>NZ_WNXZ01000002.1 GCF_009733845.1 Pseudactinotalea terrae | reverse complement strand
GGGTCAGCGAAGGTAGCGTCAAGCACGTCGAGGTCTTCCAGATGGGCAGCGTGAGAACTCCCATCATCGGAGGACCTCGACCCACGCCTGGCTCAACCCGCCGCTACACCCTCAACTGCGAAGAGCCACAAATCCTCGGCGGCGAGCTCGACGACGCCCGTATCCGTCTGGTGGTGTCGCGATGACCCTGGTGGACGCGACCCTCGACGAACACCAAGCACGATCCCTGGTGCGACCTCGAGCGGTGCGAGGTCGAGGTTGAGGTTGAGGTCGATAGTTCCACTAAGAATGCCCTGAACATATGCATGGAGGGCGAGGTCAGCTAGAATGGCCGCGAGCTTCTCGCCGAGAACATCGCCGACGCGATCGCGATCTTGGCCGCGTTTCGCTAGCGCGTCGTCCGCGCGCGGACCTCGCGAAGCCAAGACTGATATTGCCCATCCACGGGATCCCGCTCGCGGACGCTGACCTCTCCAATCACGAGACCGACTTGGTCTTGCCGAGCACCACTCTACGGATGCTCGCCGAGTGGGCAGGAGCGGCAGCCAGTTGCCTCGATGAGCGCATCGCGATGCTCTCAGACCATCCGCCCTGCTATCCGCCCGTGGGAGCCCAATTCTTGAGCCATGACTGACCGAGGTGGGTGTACATCACTTTGGCGAACGGCGTCCGCTCAAACAGAATCGTCATCAAGTGGTAGGCAGTGAGTACGGCCTCCTGCAGATCCTGATTGTCCTCTAGGTCAAGGACTGTCAGCCCCTGCGCACGAGCCGAATCACGGTCGATGCGCCGGCTGTGATCGAGGTGCGTATCGCGATCATTCAGGAAGTGTGCTGCCCGCTTCGACTTCGTGTCGGCGTCAGCATCGCCGCTGAACATGTGCGTTCTCAGCCATGTTGCGACGGTGTCCTCGCTGTAACGAAGGGAGACCCGCGCCTCCTGGACGAGGGCTGGGCCCATCGTTTGAAGGATCGGTGCATACGCAAGAGAGGTGTCGGTATCCGCCTTTATTTCCGCGGTTGCTTTCTCGAACTGCGCGACGATAGCCTGAGCCGATACAAACCTACCCGTTGACGGCATCGGCATCTGCGGATCGATCGGTCCCAGTTGCGATTGCCGACCCATCCATATCCTGTCGCAGCCTGCAGCGATCATGGTGCCCGCAGAGAAGGCGAAGGTTGGGACGATGACTTCAACGTCAGGGAACTTGGCGCACACATAGGCAACAAAGGACTCGGCGGCCGTTGTCACGCCGCCCGGTGTATGGAGAAGAAGCGTGAGGCCTCTGGTGTAGTCCATGCCGTAGATGACAGCCATCAGGCCATTTACGTCCTCATGTGTAATGGAGGTGACCGCCGCCCCGGCACCGGGTTTCTGGAGGAAACTGGACGCATAAAACAAGACGTTCCGATCGTCACGCAGCGCACCAATTTCGACCATTCGTTGCGTGAGCGAAGTGGTCAGCCATCCCATTGGGTCGCGATTATCGGCGGCGTGTGCCCCCGGCTGTTCTCCTTCCTCCTGCTCGCGCTGCGCCCGCTGGTCAAACTCTTGAACTAACTCACCCCAGGACGGCACGCCGACTCGCTTCTGACGCCAGCGACAGTGGCAAGTCGGTGCGTGGAGGCGCAACCTGGGTCTCCTCCCGGCGTTCTTGTCGAAGCACGCCCGCCAGGTCTCCAACCCGCTGGAGTGTCCGATACTGCTCGTACTGGGTCGTCGCCTTATCGATGGCTTCCCACGTCTTCGCGTCACTCGACATACGCCTCACCATAGTCTTCCTCACAGCATCCTCGCTGCCTCGCCGGTTGCCTCCGAACTATGCCCTAGCCGAACGTGTAGCTCTGGCAAGGACACCCCGGGTCCCCAAGTCGCGGCAAGGTGGACGCAGCTTGAGCGCGGGCTTGGACCTCGCGGTGGGCTGCCCATCGGGGCAAGAGATGACATCGATCGTCGCCGTACACGGCGTCTCACCGGTTTTCGGAACTAGACGGGATCCCCTACGACGAACGACCCTGGTGGGCAACGCACCGCGGCCCTTCGCTTCTCATAGTCTCCCACTCATGGAGAGCGACCTTTCGGGCCTGGACGAACGCGAGCGCTTCGTCGCAGTCGCGGTAGCGCGTGCGACGGGCGCCCGGCCACAGGCGTGGGATGTCGATGGCCGCCAGGGCGCTGTCGACGCCCTGTTGCACTACGGGGATGGCCGCACAGGCGCGCTCGAGGTGACAAGTCACGCCGGGTCGGGAGTCGAGCAGACGTACTCGCTACTTGGGCAGGCGGACTTCGGTTGGCCCTTGCCCGGGCGGTGGTGGTGGTCCGCCAACGTGGGCGACGCACACGACCTACCCCGATTCAGCGACTGTTATGAGGCCGTCATCCTGCTGTGCGAGGCACATGACGTCCCACACCCGGAGTTGCTCCCGTGGCACGTGCTCGATCGGGAGCCCGACGCCCGATGGCTGGCGTGGGAGACCGACTCATCGCTCATTGGACACCCCAGCGTTCCCGCCATCCGAGCCGATGGTGAGCGGTCGAAGATGATGATCACCCCGGCCGGCTCCGGAGGGGTACTTGACGAATCGCTGCAAGGACTACCTGCAGCAGTTGAGCAGTTGCTCGAGGTTCCGCACATCAGCCGGAGACTCGCGAAAGTGCTGACGTTCGACGCCGACGAACATCACCTCGCCGTGGCCCTGCGACAGGGAGCCATCCCAGACCCGCTCTACATGGTCATGATGTTCGAGCCGAAGGGATTGCCAGATCGCGATCCGACAGTCCCAGACGGTATAAGTCACCTGTGGTTGCTCACGGGATCCGGGGTGAGTCTGATCGGGTGGGCTGCCGGCAGTGGGTGGACCGATCATCGCGTGTTCGACTAGCACCTCAAGTCCCCCGCGCCCTTCCGCGGGTGCTACCAGCCCAGCCTGTCGCCAACGTCGCGCACGTGCTGACGATGCCCGCCCGGTCCTCGGCATCACGGATCGCTGCTTTGAACGCCACGAGGCCAACCTCGTCACCAGCAGCGATCGCCTGGAGGAGACACTGTCGGTGGTGCGCTAAGCGCTCGACAGAAGTGTTGAGGACGACCAGCGGGTCCACCCTTGACGGCGACGGCGACCCGCCGCTGCCAGCCAGCAGCTCCCAGATTATCTACTTGGCCCCAGCTCGCCCGGATAGCAGCGGACTCATCATCGCTTGGCTTGCGACTCAGCTCGAGGTGCACTTCGTTCTCGCTCCGGGAGGATGGGTAGTCCGATGCTGCGTCATCGACGCGGACGATCGTCAGAGGCCGGTACGTGGCATCGTCGTCGCTCATCGCCCGATGGTCTCCCGCGCAGCCTCCGTAACCTGGAAGCTTGGCAGAGCCGGCGCTGCGGGCTTAGATTCTGGCGTCAGTCGGGGTAGTGGACCGGGGCCGCCAACTGTCAGCCATTCGATTGTCCGGCGAGAGCCCGACCTGGGTGACACCGATGCGTCCGGTCGCGGGCAACCTAATCACTGCTCCATTCACGCTCGCCGGTACGGGTGCGGCGGGGCTATGACCACCACGAGAGGTCCCGGAACCCGTACAGGTCTCCAAGTGCAACACCTCTTCGCTGGCCGCTGAGGAGCGCGGGAGGGGGAGTGTCACCCACGGCCGCTACCGTGGCGGCATGGACATCGACGGCGAAATCGAGTGCCCACAGTGCGGCCGCTCGTTCACTGTGCTTATCCGGGAAATCTCGGCGGGCGCGACCAAGAGTTGCCCCAACGGGCACCGCATCAAGCTCACCGAGACCGGTGGAGCTGGCAAGACTGCTCAGCAGTCGCTGGACGATCTGGACCGAGCATTCAAGAGGTTCGGCAAGTAACCCTCCCCCCGGTCACGGCAGCGCGACGAAGCGCCGCGGCTGGCCCCGGAATCCAAGTCTGGGGATCCCGACAGGTGCGGTCTGTCTGCACACAACTCGCTCGTCTCAGGGTCGCTAGCCGGCCTGGCCGTGGCGCGATGCAGGTCTCGTCCGCATGCCACAGCACCGGCGCGAGGGTCGGTCCTTCGGTCGTCGGCTTGGGCACCTTGGCGAGCGTGGCGCGGGCTCGCTTGTCGCCGCCGGCTCGTCACAGGCATCTTCGCAGCGATGAGCCCAGTAACGAGACGGACCGCCTGTACTGTTTCGCATCCAGCCGGGGGCACCGACGCGGAGCGAGGCCACGCGTGACTCCATCGCCCTGGTGGCGCTCACATCACGCACACGACCTCGGCCTGTTGACGCAGCTGCCCGCATGGCACTGCAGTCACGCTGGGTGCGGTCGAGCGGGGCCCGCTCACGCCTCAACACGCTCCCGCACGCCGTCCAGCGAGTCGGTAGTGTCGTTCGGGTGACGAACGCTGCTCCGCCCACCGGGTTCCAGGTCGCTCTGTCCGCAGGCTCTGACGAGGCCGTCATCACCGAGGTAGGCGCCACGCTGCGCCAGTTCTCGGTCGGCGGCCGGGATGTCATCGTCAGCTTCCCGGAGGACGAGCTGCCGCCCGCCTCGAACGGCGCGGTGCTGGTGCCGTGGCCGAATCGGATCCGTGACGGCCAGTACACCTTCGACGGCGAGGATCGTCAGCTGCCGATCACCGAGCCGCAGCGCGGCACGGCGCTGCACGGGCTCGTCGTGTGGCAGCGCTGGACCCTCGAGGAGCACGACGACACCTCGGCAACGCTGTCGCTCGACACCGTGCCCATCCCGGGCTACCCGCACCCGCTGCGTGTGGTCATCACCTACGCGCTCGACGGCGCGGGTGGGCTGGCGATCACGCTCACCACGACGAACCTGGGATCCACGGCAGCCCCGTACGGGGTCGGGTTCCACCCGTGGCTCTCCCCCGGTCCGGGGTCGCTCGACGACGCCGTGCTGCAGCTCGACGCCGAGTCCTGGATCCCGACGGACGATCGTCTGCTGCCCACCGGCGTCGAGCCGCTCCCGGAGCGCTTCGACTTCCGCGAGCCCCGCCGGCTCGGCACGACCGAGCTCGACGACGCGTTCGTCGACGCCACCCGCGAGGCCGACGGCCTGTCCTGGCTGCGGCTGCGCGGTTCCGACGGCCGCACGGCGGCCGTCTGGATGGACGACTCGATGGACTGCTGGCAGATGTGCTCGGGCGACCAGGTTGCTGCGGTCGACGCTCGGCGCACCGGGCTCGCAGCCGAGCCGATGACCTGTGTCGCCGACGCGTTCCGCACCGGCGACCACCTCATCACCCTCCAGCCGGGTGAGTCCCACACCGTCCGGTGGGGCATGCAGCTGAGCTGATCCACCGACGAACGCCGGCAGCCACAACCCGATCGGGTGGCGGCGGGCCGCGCCCGTTCCGCTACTCGGTGGCGGCGCAGGCGAGGTTCTCGGCGGTCAGCGGCGCAGCATCGTGGCTCTCGAGCCATATCGCCGGGTTGACCGTGGTCATCTCGCTGTCCACGTGCACCTCGAAGTGCAGGTGCGGGCCGGTCGAGTTGCCATAGGAGCCGACCTCGCCGATGACCTCACCGGCGGCGACGCTCTGGCCCTGCTCCACGAAGATCCCGTCGGGATACATGTGGATGTACCAGGTCCAGAAGATCTCGCCGTCGACCTCGTGCTTGAGGACGATGATCATGCCGCTGCGGCCACCCAGGCCGTACCCGACGTAGGTGACCTCGCCCGCGGCAGCCGCGTGGATCGGGGTGCCCAGCGGCGCGGCCATGTCGAGGCCCTCGTGCATCCCACCCCAGCGATAGCCGTACTGAGAGGTGAGCTTGTAGCTGCCGGTCGTCAACGGCATCATGATCTCGACAGGCTCGGTGGTGGCGCTGGCGGCCACCTGACCGTTGGCCTCGAGCTGCGCGCTGCCGCACTGCAGGACATCGTCACGACCATCGGTACGACCGGCGCTCAGCAGCGTGCGAGCCGCCGCGAGCGGGTCTGCTGCGAACGAGCCGCCCGTGTCGAACGCGTCCGTGCCGTCGACCTGCTCGGCGGCCAGCACATCGAGCGCGCTGTTGGCCGCAAAGGTCGATCCGGTGGTGGCGCCCGACGTCGGCGTCGCAGCCCCGCTGAGCGGGATCGCCGTGGTGGCGACGGCGAGGCAGCCCAGGACCGCCACTCGGGGCAGCCAGCGCTGGGTGAGCTTCTGACGGGGCGTGAGCGGACCGGCAGCGGACGCCGACCGTGCGAAGCGCGGTGCAGGCCCGTGGGGCGTGCCGGCCGCGGCGGTGCCCTCGGCGGGCACCTGCGTGGCGGCGTCCGCTTCGGTAGCGGGAGCAGAAGCGGAAGCAACCTCCGCACGAACGGCAGGAGTCTCGTTCGCGGCGGGGGTTGTCGTGGCCGGAGCGGCCTGCTCGCGCTGGGCACGGGCAGCGCGACGCTCGGCCTCACGCATGGCGCGACGGGTCGGGAACGCCGTCACGGCGTTCTCGTTCTCCTCGCTCAAATCACCAACTCCACCAGGCTCTGACACACAGCTGTCTTGGGCGTCCGACCCCCGCGGCGGACTTCTATCACGGAAACGTAACGGACAACTGGTCAACTTCCAAGTTCCGGGAGAGCGATTTCCACAGGTTCTTCACGGGCACCGTGCGGGTCACCACACCAGCCCCGCGCCGACCGCGGATCGAGCGCTGTTCACCTGCGAGGCGACTGCTGGCCACGTTGCATGAGGTCGCGGACCTCCCCGACGAGCTCCTCGAGGATGTCCTCGAGGAAGACGACCCCGGTCGCCGGCCCACCCTCGGCGGAGACCAGCGCCACGTGCACGCCCTTGGCCTGCATGCTCGCCAGCACGCTCTCGACCTCGTCACCGGGCGTCACCATCGACATCGGCCGGATCCGCCACGAGGGCACCGGCGCCGCGCGCAGCTCCGGCGTGGTCGCGTACAGCACGTCCTTGACGTGCAGGTACCCGAGCGGGGTCCCCTCGTCCGAGACGACCGGGAAGCGCGAGTACCCCGTCCGCGTCACCGCCTGCTCCACCTCCTCGGGGGTGGCACCCACGCCGACCGTGGTGAGCCCCTCGAGGCCGACCATCACCGTCCCGGCGGTCGCCTCCGAGAACTCGATCGCACCGGAGATGACGCCGACCTCGTCCTCCAGCACACCCTCTGCGCGTGAGCGCTCGACGATCGAGGCGACCTCCTCGGCGGTGAAGGCCGACGCCACCTCGTCCTTCGGCTCGACGCCGAGCATCCGCAGCACCACGTTCGCGATCCAGTTCAGCAGCCGGATCACCGGCGAGGCGACGCGGCTGATCCACACCAGCGGCGGGCCGAACCAGAGCGCGGCGCGCTCCGGAGTCGCGACAGCGAGGTTCTTCGGCACCATCTCGCCGAGCACGACGTGCAGGTAGACCACGATGGCGAGCGCCAGCGTGAACCCGACGACGTGCGCCGCCTCGGCAGGCGCGCCGACCGCGATCAGCGGTGCCTCGACCAGTCGCGCCAGCGCCGGTTCGGCCACGACGCCGAGCCCGGTGGAGCAGACCGTGATGCCCAGCTGGGCGCACGCGAGCATGAGGGAGACGTGCTCCATCGCCCACAGCACGGTCTTGGCGCCGCGGACGCCCTCCTCCGCGAGCGGCTCGATCTGCGAGCGCCGTGCGGACATGATCGCGAACTCGGCGCCCACGAAGAAGGCGTTGGCGGCGAGCAGAAGGACGGCGATCAGCAGTCCTGCGCCGATGCTCATTCCTCGCCCTCCGGATCGTCATCGACCGCCGTCACCCGGATGGAGTCGACCCGACGGCCGTCCATCCGCTCGACGCGCAGGTGCACACCCGGGAGGCTCACCTCGTCGCCGACGCGCGGCAAGCGACCGAGTGAGGTCATCACCAGACCACCGAGGGTCTCGTAGGGCGCCTCGTCGGGCACGACGAGGCCCGTCTCGTGATGGAGCTCGTCGGGTCGCAGCGTTCCCGCGACCACCCAGGTGCGCTCACCACCCACCAGCACCGGACGACGGCGAGGGTCGTGCTCGTCGGCGACGTCACCCACGAGCTCCTCGACGACGTCCTCGAGCGTGACAGCACCGGAGGTGCCGCCGTACTCGTCGACGACGACGGCCATCTGGTGGCCGAACTCGCGCAGCTCGAGCAGCAGCGGCGCGAGCCGGATCGTCTCGGGGACGCGGGGCGCGTCGTCCATCAGAGCGCCGACCGGCACCGTGTCGCGCCGATCGAACGGCACCGCCACAGCCCGGCGCAGGTGCACCAGCCCGACCACCTCGTCGGGCGAGTCCTCGATCACCGGGAACCGCGAGTGCCCGGTCTCCCGTGCCCGCGCGATCACATCGGCCGCGGTGTCGCCCGGTGACATCGTCGCGAGCCGCATCCGGTCGGTCATCACGTCGGTCGCGGTGAGCGAGCCCAGCCCGATCGAGCGCGTGAGCAGCGCGGCTGTGCTGACGTCCAGGGTCCCGGCGGCGGCGGAGTGGCGCACGAGCGAGGCGAGCTCGGGTGCCGATCGGGCACCGCTGAGCTCCTCGCGCGGCTCGATGCCGAACTTGCGCAGCACCCAGTTGGCCGAGGAGTTCAGCCCGATGATCACCGGTCGCAGCGCGGCGGTGAACCCCCGCTGCGCAGGCGTGATCAGGCCGGCGACCCTCATCGGCTCCGAGATCGCCCAGTTCTTCGGGATCAGCTCGCCGAACACCATCGAGAAGGTGTTGACGATGATGAGGCTGGCGACCACCGCGATCGCGGTCGCGACCGCCTCGGCGAGCGCAGCCGACGCCAGCACCGCGCCCAACAGGTTCGAGATCGCGGACTGCGCCGTGTACCCGAGCAGGATGGTCGTCAGCGTGATGCCGACCTGTGCGCCGGAGAGCTGAGTGGACAGCTCGCGCAGAGCCTTGGCGACGCCGGGAGCGCGCTTGTCGCCCTCGGCGACCCGGCGATCCACCGCAGTGGGGTCGAGCGCAACGAGCGAGAACTCGGATGCGACGAAGACGAATGTGCCGGCCGTGAGCACGACACCCAGCAAGACAAGCAACCAGTCGACGATCACGCAGGATCACCGACCGGCTTGGTATGACCGCTCTCCATGGTGGCGCACAGCCTAACCGGCTCGCGCGGGAGACGGAACGCCACGCAGCCGGTACCGGGCGGCCGTCGTGGCACACATCTGGCGCACGAGACCTCCCCGACCCCGCCACGAGGCCTGCCCAGCGCCCGCCGCTACCTCCCGCGATCTGCGGATCCGCTGTGCCACAGTTGCGGCATGAACTCAGCGACACCCGTGGTGCTGGTCGTCGAGGACGAGCCCGAGATCGCGACCCAGATCGTCCGCCGTCTCGAGGCGGAGGGGTGGACCGCGCACTCGGTCGGCGACGGCCTCGCCGGCGTCGAGGCTGCGACCACGCTGCGCCCCGACCTCGTGGTCCTCGACGTCATGCTCCCCGGCATCGACGGGCTCGAGGTGTGCCGCCGGATCCAGGCGCAGGGCGCCGCGGACGGCCGCTCCGCTCCCCCGGTCCTGATGCTGACCGCGCGCGACGACGAGACCGACCTGCTCGTCGGCCTGGGTGTCGGAGCCGACGACTACATGACCAAGCCGTTCTCGATGCGCGAGCTCCTGGCTCGCCTCAAGGTGCTGCTCCGGCGGGTCGAGCGCGCCCGGACGAGCGTTCAGACGGGCGACGGCGAACCGCCACTGGTGCTCGGCGACCTCACCATCGATCGTGCTGCTCGCCGTGTCTTCCGCGGCACCGCCGAGGCGCACCTGACGCCCACCGAGTTCGACCTCCTGGTGTGCCTGGCGGCGACCCCGCGCACAGTGCTCTCCCGCGAGCGGCTGCTCGCCGACGTGTGGGACTGGGCGGACGCCTCGGGCACGCGCACGGTGGACTCCCACATCAAGGCGCTGCGGCGCAAGCTCGGCTCCGAGCTGATCCGGACCGTGCACGGCGTCGGCTACGCGCTCGAGCCGGTCAGCTAGATGGGGCGGCTGTGACGGGTTCCGACCGGCAGGGGCGCCAGGTCCGACCGAACCCGCCACGGGTTCGGCACGCCCGCTCCGACGAGCCCTCGTGGCGCAACCCGTTCCCGGACACGATGCTCGACCTGCGCCCCCTCGACCCGGTGCGGTCGCTCAAGGGCAAGCTGATCGTCATCATCGCGGCCACGGTCACGATGTACGCGCTGATCACCTGGCTCGGCGACCGGCTGGCCGACCTCGGTGTGCTCCGCATGTTCCCGCTCGCGCTGGTCTGCTCGCTCGTGGTCACGCAGCTGCTCGCCCGCGGCATGACCCGCCCGCTGCGCGAGATGACGGCGGCCGCGCGCGCGATGGCGCGCGGCGACTACTCGATCCGCGTCGACACCAACAGCAAGGACGAGGTCGGACAGCTCGCTGCGGCCTTCAACTCGATGGCCGGCGACCTCGACGCGCTGGACAGCCAGCGCCGGGAGATGGTCGCCAACGTCAGCCACGAGCTCCGCACGCCCGTCGCTGCGCTACGGGCTCAGGTCGAGAACATGGCCGACGGCGTGATCGAGCCCGACTCGGAGGCGCTTGAGGCTGCCCTTGCGCAGATCGAGCGGTTGTCCCGGCTGATCGCCTACCTCCTCGACCTGTCCCGGCTCGAGGCCGGGGCGACCGACCTGCAGGTGGCCCCGATCGCCGTCGACCCCTTCCTCCGGGGCATCACGGACGACGCCTCGCGCGCGAGCGCGAGGGGCGACCTGCACTGGGCGGTCGAGACCAAGCCGGCCGACCTGCGACTCGTCGGTGACGAGGAGCGGCTGCGCCAGGTCGTCTCCAACCTCCTGGACAACGCCTCGCGACACTCGCCGAGGGGTGGCACGGTGACCGTGCGGACCTCCGCCACCCACGGCTACGTGGTGATCGACGTCATCGACGAGGGTCACGGCATCCCTGAGGCCGAGCGTGACCAGGTCTTCGGCCGGTTCCAGCGCGGCAACGCACCCACGCAGACCGGTGGGACGTCCACGGGCGGCACCGGGCTCGGCCTCGCGATCGCGCGCTGGGCGGTCGGCCTGCACGAAGGCACGATCGCCGTCATCGACCCACCTGGTGGTGTGGGCACCCGGATCCGGGTGCGCCTGCCCGCCCACGGCCCGCGCGCTCGCCCGGGCGAGGACGACGACGCCGTCACGGGCGGCCTGTGACCCGAGGTTGACCGCTGTTTGACTCGGCATCGTGGGAGTCGGCCGATCTGGCTCCTCAGAGGCCGAAACGGGCCTCCCGGTGCGGGTTCTGCACCGAGTGTGTGACACGCTTGTCAAGACACTTTTTGTCCACTTGCAGGCTAAGGGAAGAGGCGACACCGCGTGTCCGCACCGACCGCTGGCGAAGGGGCTGCCGGAGCTTCCGGCGCAGCCACCTTCGGCGGTAACGAATGGCTGATCGAGTCTCAGTTCGAGGCGTACAAGAACGACCCGGAGTCGGTCGAGGAGTCGTGGCGCACGTTCTTCGCCAACTACACCCCGCCGGAGGCGAACGAGCAGCCCTCCAACGGTACGGTCCGCGGCACCGGCCCCGCGAAGAAGGACCCCGAGCAGCAGGCGAAGCCGGCCGCCGCCCCGCAGGCGCGTGCCGCCCAGGCTGCGCAGCAGCCCCGCCAGCAGCAGCCGCTCACCACGCAGCCGGCCTCCCCGGCCCGCCCCGCCACCACCGAGCCGGCCCCGCCGCCGCCCGCGCCGGTCGACGAGACCTCCCACGCCGCGGTGACGCTCGAGGTCGAACCCGCTCCCGTCGCACCCGAGGCCGTCGGGCCGACCGCGCCGTACACCCAGCGCACGCCGGCTCGCCGTGAGGCCTCCGCCGGTGGCGACGACGAGCTCAGCCGGCTGCGCGGCCCCGCCGCGCGCGTCGTCACGAACATGGAGTCCTCGCTCGCGGTGCCGACCGCCACCAGCGTGCGCGCCATCCCGGCGAAGTTGCTCGTCGACAACCGCATCGTGCTGAACAACCACCTCGCGCGTGGTCGCGGCGGCAAGGTCAGCTTCACCCACCTCATCGGGTTCGCGCTCGTCGAGGCGCTGATCGAGATGCCGGAGATGAACGCCGGCTACCGGATGGTCGACGACAAGCCGGGCGTCCTCCGCCCCTCGCAGATCAACCTCGGGCTCGCGATCGACCTCGCCAAGCCCGATGGCACCCGCCAGCTGCTGGTGCCCGCGATCAAGGGGGCGGAGTCGATGGACTTCGCGCAGTTCTGGCGTGCGTACGAGGATGTCGTCCGCCGCGCCCGTGGCAACAAGCTCACGGTCGAGGACTTCCAGGGCACCACGATCTCGCTGACCAACCCGGGCACCATCGGCACCGTGCACTCGGTGCCTCGCCTCATGGAGGGGCAGGGCACGATCATCGGCGTCGGCGCCATGGACTACCCGGCCGAGTTCCAGGGTGCCTCTGCCGAGAACCTGGCCCGGATGGGCGTCTCGAAGGTGATGACCCTCACCTCGACCTACGACCACCGCATCATCCAGGGCGCGCAGTCCGGTGAGTTCCTGCGGATCGTCCACAGCAAGCTGCTCGGCGAGGACGGCTTCTACGACCGCGTGTTCGCGGCCCTGCGGGTCCCCTACGAGCCGGTCCGGTGGACCAAGGACGTCGACTTCGACCCCGAGAACGAGTTCAGCAAGTCGGCGCGGATCCTCGAGCTCATCCACGCCTACCGCTCACGCGGTCACCTGATCGCCGACACCGACCCGCTCGCCTACCGGCAGCGCAAGCACGCCGACCTCGACGTGCAGAGCCACGGCCTGACGCTGTGGGACCTGGAACGCACTTTCCCCACGGGCGGCTTCGGCGGCAAGCCGAGGATGCCGCTGCGCGACATCCTCGGGCTGCTGCGCAGCTCCTACTGCCGCACCATCGGCTCGGAGTACATGCACCTGCACGACGGCGCCCAGCGCCGCTGGCTGCAGCAGCGGCTGGAGTCGGGCTGGAACAAGCCCGAGCCCGAGGTGCAGAAGCAGATCCTGCGCAAGATCAACCAGGCCGAGGCGTTCGAGACCTTCCTGCAGACCAAGTTCGTGGGGCAGAAGCGCTTCAGCCTCGAGGGCGGCGAGTCGCTGATCCCGCTGCTGGACCAGATCCTGCAGAGTGCCGCCCAGGAGGGTCTCGACGAGGTCGGCATCGGCATGCCGCACCGTGGCCGCCTCAACGTGCTGGCGAACATCGCAGGCAAGTCCTACGCACAGATCTTCGCCGAGTTCGAGGGCAACCAAGACCCGAAGACCGTGCAGGGCAGCGGTGACGTCAAGTACCACCTCGGCACCGAGGGCGAGTACACCTCGCTCACGGGCGAGAAGACCCGGGTGTACCTGGCGGCGAACCCTTCCCACCTCGAAGCCGTCAACGGCGTGCTCGAGGGCGTGGTCCGCGCCAAGCAGGACCGCATCGACCTCGGCGGGGGCGGGTTCTCCGTGCTGCCGATCCTCATCCACGGCGACGCCGCGTTCGCAGGCCAGGGCGTGGTGACCGAGACGATCAACCTCAGCATGCTGCGCGGCTACCGCACCGGCGGCACGATCCACGTGCTGATCAACAACCAGATCGGCTTCACCACCGGCGCCTCGTCGTCGCGATCCACGCTGTACCCGACCGACGTCGTCAAGGGTCTGCAGGTCCCGGTGTTCCACGTGAACGGTGACGACCCGGAGGCCGTCGCCCACGTGGCCCAGCTCGCCTTCGAGTACCGGCAGGAGTTCAACCGCGACGTCGTCATCGACGTGGTCTGCTACCGCCGTCGTGGTCACAACGAGGGTGACGACCCCTCGATGACCCAGCCGGTGATGTACTCGCTCATCGAGAACAAGCGCAGCGTCCGCACCCTCTACACCGAGGCCCTCGTGGGGCGCGGCGACATCACCGAGGACGAGGCGAAGCAGGCCCTGGAGCACTTCCAGGGCGAGCTCGAGCGTGTCTTCACCGAGTCGCGCCAGGGCTCGACCGCGCAAGGCGACCAGGTCGCCGGCCTCGAGGTCCCGGAGTCCCAGCAGGAGGACGCCGGGATGATGGTCGGCTGGCAGACCGCCGTGCCGAGCTGGGTGCTGGAGCGCATCGGCCAGGCGCACACGCGCCCGCCCGAGGGCTTCACCGTGCACAACAAGCTGAAGCAGCTGCTGGACCGCCGCGCGGCGATGTCGACCGACGGCGACATCGACTGGGGCTTCGGCGAGCTCGTCGCGTTCGGCTCGCTGCTGATGGAGGGCACCCCGGTGCGGCTCGCCGGTCAGGACAGCCGCCGTGGCACGTTCGTGCAGCGGCACGCGGTGTTCCACGACCGGCTCACGGGTGCCGAGTGGACCCCGCTGACCTATCTGTCAGCCGACCAGGCGAAGTTCTGGGTCTACGACTCCTCGCTCAGCGAGTACGCCGCCCTCGCCTTCGAGTACGGCTACTCGGTGGAGCGGCCCGACGCGCTGGTGCTGTGGGAGGCGCAGTTCGGCGACTTCGTCAACGGCGCGCAGACCGTGATCGACGAGTTCATCTCCTCGGCGCAGGCCAAGTGGAACCAGTCGAGCTCGGTGGTGCTGCTGCTGCCGCACGGGTACGAGGGTCAGGGCCCGGACCACTCCTCCGCTCGCATCGAGCGCTTCCTCCAGCTGTGCGCCGAGGACAACATGGTCGTCGCCCAGCCGTCCACGCCGGCCAGCCACTTCCACCTGCTGCGGCGGCAGGCGTACCAGCGCCCGCGCAAGCCGCTGGTGGTGTTCACGCCGAAGCAGCTGCTGCGTCTGAAGGCGGCTGCCTCCTCGGTGGAGGACTTCACCTCGGGCACGTTCCAGCCGGTCATCGGCGACGCGATGCCGGCCGAGCAGGCCGCTGGCGTCACCCGCGTGCTGATGTGCACGGGTCGGGTCTACTACGACCTGCTGGCCGAGCGCACGAAGCGTGGCGACGAGCAGACGGCGATCGTGCGTCTCGAGGAGCTCTACCCGTTCCCCGGCGCTGAGCTGGTCTCGGAGCTGTCGCGCTACGGCGACGACGCCGAGCTGGTCTGGGTGCAGGACGAGCCGAGCAACCAGGGTGCCTGGACCTACGCCTCGTACATGATCCGGTTCAAGACTCCGAAGCTGTCCGGTCGGGAGCTGGCCCACGTGAGCCGGCGGCCGGCGGCCGCACCGGCCACCGGGTCCGGCAAGATCCACAAGCTCCAGCAGGAGGAGCTGATCGCTCAGGCGTTCGACAGGTGAGCACCCGAGTCGCCGTCGTCGGTGACGAGCTCGCCGCCGGTGTCGGCGATCCGCGCGGGATGGGGTGGGTCGGCCGGGTGATCGGCCGCACCACCACCCCCGAGCCGCTCGAGGTCTACACGTTGGCGGTGCCCGGCGAGACCTCCACGCAGCTCGCGGCGCGCTGGGAGACCGAGTGCAACCGCCGCTTCGGGCAGGGCGACAACCGCCTGGTGGTGGCGCTCGGCTCGGCCGACCTCGATCACGGGGTCTCGCTCGCGCGCAGCCGCCTCAACCTGGCGAACGTGCTCGACGACGCCGCGAACCGTGGGATCGCCGCGTTCGTGGTCGGCCCCCCGCCCCGCCCCGGCGTCGAGGAGTCGGCGCTCGCGGAGCTGAGCCGCGCCTGCTCCGATGTCTGCCAGCGTCGGCGCGTGCCCTACGCGGAGACGTTCGAGCCGTTGCGCACGCACGAGCAGTGGCTCGCCGATGTCGCCGCCGGTGACGGCGTGCACCCCGCACAGGCCGGCTACGGACTGCTCGCGTGGCTGGTGCTCCACAACGGCTGGCACGACTGGATCGGTGCCGAGGACCCGAGCGGCCCCTGAGTCCCAAGGAGTGGCTCGGCACTTGACACGGCGCGTCTCTCCGACACGCCGGGTTGCTCGCCTGGCCGCTATGTGTGACGGTGGATGGGTCCGAGGCGCAACGCGAGGAAGTGCAGCTAGCTGCTCGTCAGCGTCACAGCCAAGGCGAAAGAGAGCGCACCATGCTCACCATGACTGACACTGCCCAGACGGCGATCCGTTCCCTCAGCGAGCAGGCCGGCCTCCCCGAGACCGGTGGGGTCCGACTGGCGATGGACGAGGGCCAGAGCGGCCTTCAGATGTCGCTGGCGCCGCAGCCTGAGGACGGCGACCAGGTCGTCGAGGACGCGGGAGCCCGCGTCTTCATGCCGACCGAGACCGCCACCCTCCTGGAGACCCAGGAGCTCGACGCTGCCGCGACACCGGAAGGCACGGGCTTCAGCCTGCGCGCCCAGGCGGGCTAGGCACGCCGACGACGAAGGGCCGGGGCTCGTACGCCCCGGCCCTTCGTCATGTCCACGCTCAGGCGTCCTGGGTGCCCGAGGGCGGCAGTGGCCACGCGGTGGCCCGTTCGACCGAGACGTCCCCGCTCACGGTCGAGACCGTGGCGATCACCCGGTCGCCGGGTCCCGCCTCGTCCACACGGGTGATGCCGAAGCCGCTGCTCTGCTCGCGGCCCTCGACACGAACACGGGCGGACACGCCACGGACCTCGAGCTCGAGATGGGCCTGGTGGGGAACCGTCAGCTCGACCCGCCCGGACACGCTGGTGAGCGTCATCAGAGAGGCGCTGCCGCGATGACGCAGCGCGATGTTCCCGGAGACCGAGGTCACGGTCGTCTTGGGGAGGTCACCGTCGAGCCGGACGGCGCCGGATGCGCCGCTGATCGTCACGGGGCCCCTGTGGTCCTCGACCCCGACCGCGCCGGAGGCGGTGCGGACCTTGACGCCGCCGACCGTGCGGTCCATCGCCACCGGCGCGGATGCCGTGGAGAGGTCGACGTCGCCGGTGGTGCCCGAGATCGAGATCGGCGCGTTGACGGTCGCAGCGGTGAGGCTGACGCCGGTGCCGACATGCAGCCGCACCACGGCGCGATCGGCGCTGTCGGACGAGGTGAGCCGCTTGAGCCAGCCGTCCCACCCGATCGAGGGGTAGCCGACGCTGATGCGGTCGGCCTCGGTGGCGATCTCCAGCGGCTGGCCGACCACCTCGGTGACCTCGACGACGACGCCGGTGCCGTCGCGAGGCACGACCTCCAGTGCGCCGCCGACGAGCTGGACCCGGACCGATCCGGCGTCGTCGCTGGTGACCGTGTCAGGGCCGGTGATGATGCGGGACATCGTGGTCATGTCGACGTACCTTTCGTGGTCAGCACGATCTTTCCGAAGGACTCCCCGGCGAGGAGTCGCGCGAAAGCCGCACGGACGTCGTCGTCCGAGCCAAGATCCAGGGTCTGATCGATCACGGGAGCGATCCCTGCCGCCGTCAGCATCTCGCCCACGAGGGCGAGCTCGGCTCGCGTGCCCATCGTGGACCCCACCACGCGCAGGCTGCGGAAGAACATCCGGTTGAGATCGGCCGAAGGAGCCGGGCCGGAGGTCGCGCCCGCGACCGCGACCACCCCACCCGGGCGTAGCGAGCGCAGCGAGTGCGACCAGGTGGCCTCGCCCACCGTCTCGATCACGGCGTCGACGGGCGCGATCCGGGTGCCGCTGCTGACGGCGTCATGGGCACCGATCGCCAGCGCACGCTCGAGCTTCGCCTCCGAGCGCGACGTCACGGTCACGTGCAGGCCGGCGGCGCGGGCGAGCAGCACCGCGGCGGTCGAGACACCACCACCGGCACCCTGGACCAGCACCCGCTGACCGGGCCGCACCTCGGCGGCGTCGAACAGCAGCCGGTAGGCCGTGAGGTAGGCCGTGGGCAGGCAGGCGGCCTCGGCGAAGGACAGCCCGACCGGCTTGGGAACGAGGTTGGCGGCGGGCACCGCGACGCGCTCGGCGAGCGTGCCCGGATGCAGCTCGGACAGCAACGTGCGGCGCGGGTCGAGCGTCTCGTCACCCTGCCAGCCGCGCGAGGAGATGACGCCGTGGACGAGCACCTCGGAGCCGTCGGGGGCGATCCCCGCGGCGTCGGTGCCGAGCACCATCGGTAGCCGGTCGGCGGGCAGCCCGACGCCGCGCAAGCTCCACAGGTCGTGGTGGTTGAGGGAGGCGGCGCGCACCTTGACCCAGACCCAGTCGTCGGGGACCTCGGGCTCGATCTCGCCGATGGCCAACCCGCTCAGCGGGTCCTCAGGGTCCTGGGATGCCGCGTAGACACTGCGCACGCCACCCACCATAGACGGGCGCGCACGCACGTGGCCGGTCAGCGACTGGCGCGCAGGACCGTGATCGAGGTGCGGACGCGGATCCGCAGCGTCTCAGGCGCCGTCTCCAGGCAGGATCGGCGCAGCAGCGCACGCAGGCGCTGCTCGAGCTCGGCCTCGCTGTAGCAAGAGGTGCAGCTCGCCAGGTGCTCCCGGAGCCGGCCGGCGTCGAGCTCACCGACCTCCGAGTCGAGGTACTCCTCGAGCTTGGCCAGCGCCTCTTCGCACTGGCACCGCTCGTCGGGCTGGTCCGTCATCGTCCCTCCCTGACCAGACCGAGGTCACGGGCGTGATCGGCCAGCAGCGTGCGCAGCTGGCGACGCCCCCGGTGCAGCCGTGACATCACGGTGCCGATCGGGGTGTCCATGATCTCGGCGATCTCCTTGTAGGCGAAGCCTTCGACATCGGCGAGGTACACCGCCATCCGGAAGTCGTCGGGCAGCTCCGAGAGCGCCTGCTTGATGACGTCGTCACCGATGAGGTCGAGAGCCTCGGCCTCGGCCGAACGCAGGCCGCGCGAGGTGTGCGATGCCGCGCGCGCCTCCTGCCAGTCCTCGATGTCGTCGGCGTTCGACTGCAGCGGCTCGCGCTGCTTCTTCCGGTAGGTGTTGATGAAGCTGTTGGTGAGGATCCGGTACAGCCACGCCTTGAGGTTGGTGCCGGGCTTGTACTGGTGGAACGCCGCGTACGCCTTGGCGAAGGTCTCCTGGACCAGGTCCTCGGCATCGGCCGGGTTGCGCGTCATCCGCAGTGCCGCACCGTAGAGCTGGTCGATCAGCGGCATCGCCTCGTCCTCGAAGCGTTGGTCGCGCTCGGCCTGGCTCTCCTCGCGCGCATGCTCCTGCTCGGCCACCTCGGCGACCGTCTCGCTACCTTCACCCTGCTCGGACATCAGGTACGAGCCTAGTGCTCGACGGCGGTCCCGCCGTGCCGGGGGCCCGCAAGGGGTCGGCCGTCCGCCGGTGCCGGTGGAGCCGGGCTTGCTCGCGCGGGCACGTTCGGTGCCGGTGGCGGTCGACTCTGTCACGCCTATGTCAACGTCACGACGCTGCTTCGTCATTCCCACTGGCGCTTCGGCTACCCAACCGGCCCATGTTGCGGTAGCAATGAGCCATGAGTCCTCTTCGCGCGCTCGCACGCCCGCTGCTGGCATCGGCCTTCATCCTCGACGGCGTCGACGCGCTCCGTCACGCCGACGAGCACGCCGAGAAAGCCCAGCCGTTCGCCCCGACCCTCGCCAAGGTGAGCCAGAAGGTCCCGGGCATGCCCACCGACCCCAAGACGCTGACCCGGCTCATCGGCGCGACTCAAGTCGCCGCCGGCGTGATGCTGGCAGCCGGCAAGGCCCCCCGGGTGGCCGCCGCCGTCCTCGCCGTCATCGCGATCCCGACCACGCTGGTGCGTCATCCGGTCTGGGCCACCCAGGGCGAGGAGCGCAAGGAGCACGCGGCCGGGCTGCTCCGCAGCGCCGCCCTGCTCGGCGGGCTGATCTTCGCCGCCGAGGACCGGGAGGGGAAGCCGTCGCTCGGGTGGCGGTACGACAACTGGCGCGATCACCGCGAGGAGCTCAGCGAGGTCCGCGACTCGCTCAAGGCCGAGGTCAAGGCGGCCAAGCAGGACGCCTGAGCCGCCCGCCGGGTGTGACTACCCTGGGGCCGTGCTGAGTACCGACGTCTGGCCCGCTCCCGCCGCGACCGCGCCGTTGGACGCGACCGTGCTCGTGCCGGGCTCGAAGTCGCTGACGAATCGAGCGCTGCCGCTGGCTGCGCTGGCCTCGGAACCCACGACGATCCGCGGTGCGCTGCGCTCGCGTGACGCCGATCTGATGATCGCCGGGCTGCGCGCGCTCGGGACCGGCATCGAGACCGCCGACGGCGGCACCACCGTGCACGTCACCCCGGCTCCCCTGCGCGGCCCCGCCGCGATCGACTGCGGGCTGGCGGGCACGGTCATGCGGTTCCTGCCCGCGCTGGCCGCGCTGGCCGACGGACCCGTGCTGCTCGACGGCGACGAGCGCGCCCGGGTGCGCCCCATGGGTCCGGTGCTCGCGAGCCTCGCCCGGCTCGGCGTCCGCGTCACCTCCGGCGACGGCGGCGACCCTGCGTTCCTGCCGGTCACCGTGCACGGGGTGGGGACCGTGGCGGGCGGCGAGGTCGATGTCGACGCCTCGGGCTCTTCCCAGTTCGTCTCCGGTCTGCTGCTGGCCGCCCCGCGGTTCGAGAACGGCCTCACGCTGCACCACACCGGCGAGGTGCTGCCCAGCCAGCCGCACATCGACATGACGATCGAGGTGCTGCGCGAGCGCGGCGTCGTGGTCGACGATGTCGCGCCCGGCAAGTGGCGCGTCGAGCCCGGCCCGATCGCCGGCGGTGAGGTCGTGATCGAGCCCGACCTGTCCAACGCGGGCCCGTTCCTCGCTGCCGCCCTGGCCGCGGGCGGCACCGTGCGGGTCCCCTACTGGCCCGCCAGCACCACCCAGCCGGGCGCGATGCTGCCCGACCTGCTCACCCGGATGGGCGCCACCACCGACCTGACCGACGGCACCCTGACGGTCACGGGCACCGGCCAGGTCCGGCCGATCGCCGTCGACCTCGGGCTGGCCGGAGAGCTTGCCCCGACCATCGCGGCCCTCGCCGTCCTGGCCGACGGCGAGTCCCGCCTCACCGGGATCGCTCACCTCCGCGGTCACGAGACCGATCGGCTTGCCGCGCTGGTCACCGAGATCCGGCGCCTGGGCGGCGAGGCGCACGAGCTTCCCGATGGGCTGCTGATCCGCGGGGGCGGCCTCCACGGCGCCGTTCTCGAGACCTACCACGACCATCGGATGGCGACGTTCGCCGCGGTGGTGGGGCTCGCCGTCGAGGGGGTCGAGGTCGTCGACATCGCGACCACGAGCAAGACCCTGCCCGACTTCCCGCAGATGTGGGCCGACATGCTCGGGGCGCGCTGACACCATGGCCGGAAGCCTGCGACGCGACGCCGAGGACGACGTCCGGGTGCGCCCGAACCGGCGCGGGAGCAGGCCGCGCACCAAGCAGCGTCCCGAGCACGCGAACGCCCGCCCCGGGATGGTCCTCGTGGTCGATCGTGGCCGTTACGACGTCCTGCTCGACGACGGCCCACGGGTCCGCGCGATGAAGGCACGCGAGCTGGGGCGTGCCTCGATCGTGGTGGGTGACCAGGTCGACGTGGTCGGTGACGTCTCGGGAGCGGCGGACACGCTCGCACGAGTGGTGCGCGTGCACGAGCGGACCACGACGCTGCGGCGCTCCGCCGACGACACCGATGACGCGGTCGAGCGGGTGCTGGTCGCCAACGCCGACCAGCTGGTCGTGGTGACGGCGCTCGCCGATCCTGAGCCGCGGCCACGGATGGTCGACCGCTGCCTCGCGGCCGCGTTCGACGCCCGCATGGACGCGCTGCTGTGCCTGACGAAGGCAGACCTCGCTGACCCCGCACCGTTCGCGGCGCAGTACGCGGCGCTCGACGTGCCCGCGCTGGCCACGGTCATCCACGGCCAGGACATCGACGGGCTGGACGCTCTCCGCGAGGCGCTCACCGGCCGGGTGTCGGTGCTCATCGGGCACTCGGGGGTGGGCAAGTCGACGCTGGTCAACGCACTGGTACCGGAGGCGCTTCGCGAGATCGGCGTCGTCAACGAGGTGACCGGGCGGGGGCGGCACACCTCCTCCTCGGCGGTGGCGCTGGCGCTGCCGGGCGGCGGCTGGGTGATCGACACCCCGGGCGTGCGCGGCTTCGGGCTGGCGCACATCCAGCCGGACGACCTGATCCGCGCGTTCGCCGACCTCGACGCGGTCGCCGAGCAGTGCCCGCGCGGCTGCTCGCATACCGCGGACGCACCGGACTGCGCGCTCGACGCGTGGGTGGCCTCGGGTGCCGCGGGTGCGGCCGGTGAGGCGCGGTTGTCCAGCTTCCGGCGGTTGCTCACCAGCCGTGAGGGCAACGAGACCTAGACATCCGCAGCCGGTTCGGGAGGAATTTCCGGGGCGTGATCCCGCTGACGCGTTCATGGTCGACACTTAGCAGGTGCGTACCCTTGGTCTCGAGGAAGAGTTTCTGATCGTCGATCCCGACAACGGCAGTCCCCTGCCGCTGGCCGCAGACCTGCTGCGCCTCGAGGACCCCGGCCGGGTGGACCTCTCTGCGCACCCGACGGTCACTCTCGAGATGCACCAGGAACAGCTCGAGGTCATCACGCAACCGCACAGCAGCCTGAGCGGACTCGCCGCCGAGGTGCTGGCGGGCCGAGCCTTCGCCGATTCGCTGGCCCGCAGAGCGGGCGCGAGGATCGCTGCGCTCGCCACGTCCCCGATCGCGGTCAGTCCCCATGCCACCAGCAACGACCGTTACGGCGTGCTGCTGGAACGTTTCGCGTTGACAGCACGCGAACAACTGACCTGCGGATGCCACGTTCATGTGTCAGTCGACTCGGACGAGGAAGGAGTCGCGGTCCTGGACCGCATCAGGTCGTGGCTGGCGCCGCTCATCGCGTTGAGCGCGAACTCCCCGTTCTGGAACGGCACGGACAGCGGCTACGCCAGCTTCCGCACTCAGGCCTGGAACCGGTGGTCCACCGCCGGGCCCTCGGAGGTCTTCGGCTCGGCGCAGGCCTACCAGACGCTGATGTCGGACCTGTCGGGCACCGGGGTGGTCATCAACCCGGACTTTGACGCGCGCATCTCCGCCCGCCACCCCACCGTGGAGATCCGGGTGTCCGACGTGTGCCTCGATCCCCGCGACACCGTCATGATCGCCGCCCTGGTGCGGGCACTGGTGGAGACGGCTGCCCGGGAATGGGAGGCCGGGCAGGCACCGGACATGGTTCCAGCCATGATCCTGCGCCAGGGGACCTTCATGGCCAGCAGGTGGGGCATCCACGGCCACCTGCTCCACCCGCTGACGCACCGGCCGGACACCGCAGGGCGTGTCATCTCCGCGCTCTACGACCATGTCCGGGATGCCCTGGAGGAGGCGGGGGACGCGGCCTACGTCTGGGAGTCCCTGCAGAGGATCCTCGGTTCCGGAACCGGGGCCACTCGGCAGCGGCAGGCCTACGAACGCAGTGCCCGGCTGGCCGATGTCGTCATCGACGCCATCGGCGTCACCCACGAGGAACCCACCGATCGCCTACCACCCGGGGACGGTCTCGTCGCGGTCCCCGCTCTCCCGCGCGCGGGAGAACCGGCGCGCGAGGACGAGCTCGGCCTGCTGACTGCGTAGGCTCATCGGCGACCAGGAGAACGCATGGACAGCGGAATCACCGATGAGGACCGGCGCCACCTCGCGCGCTGCGTCGAGCTCGCCGAGGAGGCGCTCGCCGACGGCGACGGTCCGTTCGGATCGGTGCTCGTCGACGGCGAGGGCAACGCGCTCGCGGAAGGTCGCAACCGGGAGGTCAGCGGCGGCGACGCGACGCGGCATCCCGAGATCGAGCTCGCGCAGTGGGCGGCGCGGAACCTGACTCCAGAGCAGCGCGCCGCCGCCACCCTGTACACCTCCGGCGAGCACTGCGCGATGTGCGCGGCCGCGCACGGCTGGGTCGGTATCGGCCGGCTGGTGTTCGTGATGTCCACGCCGCAGCTGGTCGAGCTGCGGGCCGAGCTCGGGCTGCCGGCAGGGCCGGTCGCGCCGCTCCGGGCGCAGGAGGTCGCGCCACAGGTCACGGTGCTGGGTCCCGAGCCGAGCCTCGTCGAGGCCGTGGCTGACCTGCACCGGCGGTCCGTGGGGGCCTGAGGACCTCGCGACGCGGCAGTGCGTGCGCTGCTCAGCGCGCCGCGAACCGAGCAGCGAACTGACCCGGCGTCATCCCGGTCACCTTGCGCCAGTCACGATTGAAGTGCGCCTGGTCGGCATAGCCGAGGTCGAGCGCCACCCGTGAGAGGTCGACGTCCTGCTGTCGCAACCGCTCTGCTGCCTCGTGCAGCCGCCGGCGTTGCACGAGCCAGCGCGGCGTGAGCCCGAGCCAGCGGCCGGTGAGCCGCTGCAGCGAGCGCTCCGTGGTGGCGAACGCCTCCACGAGCCCCGCGACCCGCACCAGGTCCGGCTTGCCCTCGACGTAGGCGACGACGTCGTTCACACGCTCCGCCTCCGCACTGATCGGCAGCAGCGGCGCGAGCGCCTCCTCGATCAGCGCCGCCGCCGCGCGCTGCCGTTCGGCATCAGCCGGGTCGGGCGCAAGGGTTGTGCGCACCCGGGCGACGAGCGCATCCCCGCCCGGGAGCACATCCGGCAGCGCCACGTAGGTGTCGCGGAACCTGTGCATCGGTTCGCCGGTCAGCAGGTGCCCGGTCGCGGGCTGCAGCATCACCCCGCAGGCCCACCCCGTGCCCTCGAGCTCGGTCCGCGAGAGGCCGGTCGCGATGCCGTAGAAGCGCGCGTAGCGGTCGGAGATGACGATCAGCGCGCACGGGTACTGCAGCACCTGCTGGGCACGGACACCACCGCCGGGCACCGACCAGACCGGGATCCAGTAGCGCCGCACGAGCGCGGACATGGTGGGCGTGGGCGCGAACCGCGCGATCCGGTAGGAGTCGTCGGCAGGGTCGACCAGGTGCGCGCGCTCCACGTCGCTCAACCTGTCGGGTTTCGACAAGACCGTGACCACCTCTCGTTCCTACTGTCGTGAGCATGACCACGACAGAACACACGCACAAGTCCGAAGACCTCAGCGCGCAGTACCGCGCCCTGGCCGACCGCATCACCAGCCTGCTGGAGGGCACCGACATCCGGATGCTGCGCCGCTCCAGCCCCTGCGAGGGCTGGGACGGCACCGACGTGCTCGAGCACCTCGTCACCACGCAGCGCGACTTCCTGAGCAGCCACGTCACGATGCCCGGGCTGAGCGCCACCGAGCCGCTCGAGCAGTGGCACGAGCACGTCTCCCAGGTGGAAGCACTCCTGGCCGAGGGCACCGCAGACACCGAGTTCGACGGCTACTTCGGACCCACCACCATCGGTGCCACCCTGGCGCGCTTCTACGGTTTCGACATGATCGTGCACCGCTGGGACATCGGTCAGGCAGTCGGCGTCGACGTCCCCTGGGACGAGGCCGAGCTCGAGCAGGTCGAGACGAGCATCGCCGGCTTCGGCGACCACCTCTACGCCGAGGGCATCTGCAACGACCCGCTCGAGGTCGCCGACGGCGCCACCAAGCAGGAGCGGCTGCTCGCGCTCCTGGGCCGGCGCCCTGTCGGTGGCCTCGCATAGCCTGAGGGCATGACGACGATCGGACTCATCTTTCCCCCTGACCAGCCCCCGGAACGGCTTCGTCAGGTCGCGCTCGCGACCGAGGCTGCCGGTATCGAGGAGCTGTGGCTCTGGGAGGACTGCTTCAAGGAGAGCGGGATGGCGCCCGCGGGTGCGGTGCTCGCCTGGACCGAGAGGCTCCGGGTCGGCATCGGCCTGTTCCCGGTGCCGCTGCGCAACGTCGCCCTGACGGCGATGGAGATCGCCACGCTCGCTCGGCTCTTCCCGGGGCGGCTGCTGCCCGGCATCGGGCACGGCGTGCTGGACTGGATGGGGCAGGTGGGCGCCCGCGCCGCCTCGCCGCTGACGCTGCTGCGCGAGTACGGGACGGCGTTGCGGCGGCTGCTCGACGGCGAGAACGTCACCGTGGAGGGCCGGTACGTCACGCTCCGCGACGTGCAGCTGAGCTGGCCGCCCGAGCAGGTGCCGTTGCTCGTGGGCGCCGTCGGACCCAAGACGATGGCGCTGGCCGGTGAGATCGGTGACGGGCTCATCCTCACCGGTGACAACGGCGGCGAGCAGGCGCGCGAGGCGATCGCGGTCGCACTCGAGGCGCGGCAGGCGGCCGGTGTCGAGAGTGATCTCGACATCGTGTCGTTCCTCGACGTGCCGGTCACGATCGGGGTCGACGAGCTGACCAAGCGCATCGAGGAACGCATCGCGATCGGCGCGACTCGCGTCAGCGTCTGCGGGATCTCGGAGGCTGGCCCACCCGACGGCAGCGAGCGCATCCTCGACCTCGTCGACGTCGTCGCTCAGGTCACCGCTGGCTGAACCTCACGGCTGCTCGGTGCTGAGCCCGACCGTCACCGTACGGGTCTGCCCACCTGCGAGCAGCAGCGGCGTGCCGCCCTTCTCCTTGGCGACGGCGAGGCCCTGCCCCGGGTAGGTCGTGCCGGGCTCGATCGCGCACACGTACGCGAGCTGCCACCAGGGGTGCCCGGGGGTGTCGTTCAGCTCCTGCCACAGCCACGCGCTCGGGTACACGCTGGTGTCCCACTCCAGGCGCGCGGCAAGCCCGATCTCGTCGTTGACCAGGCGAGCCCAGCCCGTCTCGAAGTCCGACAGGTAGACCAGCCGGTGCGTCGGGAAGTCCGGCACCGTCGAGAGGTCGACGGCGGAGCCGTCCTGAGCGGGTGCGTGCGGCCAGGATGCCTTCTCCCCCGCTGCGAGATCGCCGTCGGTGAGGGTGTCGTCGGTCTCGGTGACGCGGGCACCGGTCTCGATGCGGGTGCCGGCCGCGACCAGCGGCGCGCCGAACGAGGGGTGCTGCGACCACATCACCTCGATCGCCATCGGTGAGTGGTTGGTGAGGGTCTCGGTCACCGCGAGCGCGCTCCCGCTCAGCTCGAGCCGCCGGTGCAGGCTCAAGGGCGCACGGATCAGCCGCACCTCGAGCTCGGCCCACGCGCGTTCGCCGTCGACGCCGCTGCCCAGCACGGTCCAGGGCAGCAGCGCGGCCTCGCCGTGGAACCCCCAGGTGTGGTCAGTGGTTCCGCCAGGGGCTGGTGTCGCGGCACCGCCGTTGGGCAGCAGCACGTTCCAGCCGCCGGGGAACCGCTCGCCCCACTCGGTCTCGGTCGCCGCACTGAACGGGCCGCTGCTGCGCGGCGGGATGCCCCACGGCACCCGCCACAGCACGTCCACCTCGGTGCGGGCGTCGACGAACGAGACGATGTCGCAACCGAGCTCCGGGATCAGCTGCACCCGTGCGCCGTCGGTCACCAGCTCCAGCGCCGGCCATCCGCCATCGACCGTGATCTCGCGAACCTCTGTGCTCACTGCTGCTCCTTCGCTCATGCGTGCGGTCCTACGGACACCCGGCCGACCGTCAGCTCGGTCCGAGCCTGCAGGATCTCACCCACCCGCGCCACCTCGTCTTCCAGGGCGAGCCGCTGCCGGTCGGTCAGCGTCGCCAGCGGCTCGACGCGAACCGCGATCCTCGATCCCGACCGCTTGCCGTGCCACACGCCGCCCACCACACCGTCCACGAGGAGCACCGGGTAGTTCCCTGCCTGGCTGCCCGCCAGCGCGCGGTCCCACGCCCGCCCCGGGAACAGCTCCTCCCGGGGCTGCGCCGCGACCACGTAGGCGTCGAAGTACGGCAGCAGCAGGATCTCGGGGATGCTCTCGACGGCGGAGCCCGGCGGGCTCGTCGGCTCATCCGGGGCGGACCTCGCCCAGGCTCCGGCCGCCCAGCTCTCGGAGGTGGCGAGCCACCGGGCGAGGTGGCGCGGTTCCGAGGGTCCGTAGGCGGCGGCATAGCTCTCGACCAGCCACGGCACCGCAACCGCCGCCGGGGCGGGCGCGAAGCCGGGCAGCCACCGCGCGGGCGAGGTGTAGGTCGCGGAGCGGCCACGCGGCCGCCCGAAGCACAGCGCGCCGCGATGGGCGGCCACCGTGATCGCCTGCCGCCACCGCGGCCAGAGGGTCTGGAACGCGGGCATGGTCCGCTCGGACGCCCACGGCCCCAGGCGCGCGGCGATCTCGGCATCCAGCTCGGGCAGTGTCAGCTCGGCGTCGGCCAGCGCCTCGCCGACCGCAGCCACGACCTCATCGACCTGATCATCCTCGAGACGGACGCCGTCGGCGTGACGGGGCGTCCCGCCGTCGAGCGCCGACAGCGCACCCGACCACAGGTGCAGGTCGGCGGATGGCAGCAGGTGCACCGTGCCCCGCGGGCCATAGGTGCGCACGAGGTCACGCCGCTGCCACAGCGCCTCCTGCACGTCCGCGCGGGTGACGCCCTCGAGGCGACGCGCGACCGAGTGCTCGGCCGCCTGCTGCACCTGCGCGTGCGCGCCGCACATCGCGCGCACCGCGTCCACGATCGCCTCCGGCCCACCCAGCGGGGCGCACAGGCCCTGGTGCGCCATCCGCCGTCGGGCGATGCTGATCGGTTCCTCAGCCATCTCCACCATCCTGCCGTGCGGCTGCCCGGGGAGCTCCAGACCCCGGGCGTCGCGCGTCCACGGCCGGCCGATCTGAGCCACCCGGCCCAGAGGTAGCTGTGGTCACCGTGGCTCAACCGGCAGTGCGATCGTGCACTCCCTCGGCGTCGATGTCGTACACCCGGTCACCGACCCGCAGCCCGACCAGCCGAGCTCCGGGGTCGACGGCGTCCAGGCACCCGCCGGAGGTGATCGTCCCGTCGAGGGCGACCTCCACCCCGAACACCCCGGAGACCACAAGCTCGCTGAACGAGCCGGCGGAGGAGCAGCTCCAGTCGAGCAGGTAGGGCCACTGCGGCGGCGACTTGCGCGCACCGCCCTCGATCGGCTCGACGACCTCCTCCACGAAGTGGCCCTGCCCGGGCGGGCCCTGCTTCGCCGTCCGCGCCAGCCCCGGGATCCACCTCGCCACGACATCGGCGCCACCGAGCGCGATCGCCGCTCGCGCGGAGTCCGGCGGCCAGGCCGGGTAGGCACCGTTCCACTGGTGGTCGGCACGCAGCGAGTAGCCGGCGTCGGCGTCGAGGGGCGAGAGGGCCCGCATCCAAGACGGTGTGCGCAGCTCGGTGTCGAAGAACCTCACCATCTCGGCGCGGACTTCCTCGGGGAGGTCCTCGGCGATCGTGGTGCCCACGGTCGCGAAGTCGTAGCAGTGCCGGGTGGGCTCGAGCGTTCCGTCGGGCTGCCGGGTGTGGAAGAAGCCCGCGCCAGGGATGTAGAGCTCCTGCACGAGCCGGACGACCTCGTCGGCCTCGGCGCGGAGCGACTCCGCCTCGGCAGCCTCTCCTCCCTCGAGCTCCACGAGCTCGGCTGTCACCCGCATGCACCACGCGTTCGCCGCGTTGAGTGCGGCGATCTCGTGCGTGTAACTGGAGACGCACTCGAGCAGGTTGTCGATGCCGCCGTAGTCGGCCAGCCCACTGGGCTTGCGCAGCCGGTGCCAGGCTCGCGCCCACGACCGCACGTGGTCGCCGAGCCGCCGCTCGTTGCCCTCGGCGTCGCGGAACAGCTCGTCGAGGAACGCCCGGTCCTGGGTGAGGGCCACGTAGTCACGCACCAGCCGCGTCATCGCGTAGTGGTTGACCGAGTACCAGTAGCCCACGGGCTTCCCGGTGAGCCACTCGGTGCCGAAGTGCGAGTCGATGTCGAGGCTCACCCAGTGCGCGATCTGCTTGCGCATCTGCGCAGGATCCATCAGCGCGTGGGTCTGCGAGGACAGTGAGTAGTCCCAGATGAACGTGGTGGTCGCCCAGTACCGCGGCATCAGCGTGTCGTAGGTGCGCCCCAGCACCGATGCGGGGTTCTCGCGCATGAACCACAGCGTGCCCATCGCACCCCAGTGATAGAGCGTGCGAAGGTCGTCGTTGCTGGTCTCGATCTGCGGCACCGCACCGGACAGGTCGCCGCCCTGCGGGTCGAAGAGCCCGGCCAGCCGGCGGTCCCACGCAGCCTCCGACGCCGCCACAGCGGCGTCCACGTCAGCAGCGATGCGCTCGACGGCGCTGCTGGCCTCCTCGGTGGTGCTGGCGATCGCGTGCGTGTAGCCCAGCTCGACCGAGCCCCCGGCGGCCACGTCGACCTCGACCTCGACCACCCGAGGGCCGCCGTCGAGCACGGTCGCCCCGGCGGGCGGTACGAGCCGCTGCACGCTCGCGGCGGGCTCGTCGCCCTCTCGGAGCTGGATCCCGAACGAGGACCGGCTGACCTCGGAGTCTGCGATCGGGGTGCCGGTGACCGTGAGTCCGTCGCGGACCAGCTCGTTCGGAGCCTGCGGCAGCTCGGCGCTGGCCCAGCGCGCCCGGCGCGTCACGGTCGAGGCCAGCCACAGCCCGAAGCGCAGCGTGCGGGCCTCGCCGGTGTTGGTCACGACGACCTTGACGGCGACCGCGGGCTCCCCCGGCGGGCAGACCGTGGTGGTGGCGATGCGCCACCCGTCGATCTCGGTGCTGCGCTCGACCCGGTCCGGGCGCCAGACCACCTCGACGGGCCGGCCGTAAGAACGCGCGAGCCGGCCGCCGAGGTAGAGCTGGCCGGTGATCGTGTCGCCCTGGGCGACCGGTGGCACGTTGAGGCTGCGGATCGCGACGACATCGTGGTCGACCTGCGCGGTCGCCCAGTGGTTCGTCAGCCCGGGCGGGTTGATCATGTCGTCGAACCGGTCGACGATCCGCGCCGAGGTGAAGTCTGCGCAGGTCGGGACGGAAGTCATTCTTCTCCTCGTAGGTGGTGGTCGAGCCAGTCGGCCAACCGGGCGTCGTCGTGAGCGCCGCCGGCCTCGTGGCCGTTGTGGGGCCACACCGCCACCTCGGGCGGCGTGGTCATCGCATTGATGGCGGCGTAGATGCCCGAGGGCGGGCAGATCAGGTCTCCGAGCCCCACCGAGACCATCGTCGGGCAGGTGATCCAGCTGGTCAGGTGCGCGACGTCGACATGGTCGAGCACAGCAAGAGTCTGCTCACCGCGGTCTCGGTAGGTCGCGAGATACATGGCGAGCTCGCCGTACGGGCCCTCGGTCGTGATCGCGACCGCGCGGGAGATGGCGCACAGGAACGGCGCCCGCGCGAACGCCGCGGCCACACGGGGGTGGAGCGCGGCGGCGGCGAGCGACATCGCTCCGCCCTGGCTGTGCCCGACGACGGCGATCGGCTGGGCCGCGCCACCCGGCAGGTGCTCGACGGCGTCGACCGCGCGTACCGCATCGGTGAGCAGGCGGCGGTAGTAGAGGTTCGCGGGGGACTCGACGCCACGGGTCAGCATGCCCGGCGCCGATGGCCCGGCGCCGTGCGGGTCTGGTGTGGCTCCGGTGTTCCAGATCGAGCCCTGCCCACGGGTATCGACGACGAGGTAGGCGTAGCCGTGCGTGGCCCACAGGACCCGCTCGTGCGGCAGCCCACGGCCGCCGCCGTACCCGAGGAACTCGATGACCACGCCCTGCGGGTCCGGCGGCAGCAGCCACCAGCCCCGGACCGGGTCGCCGTCGAACCCGGGGAAGGCGACGTCATGAACGGTCAGCGTCCGCATCGGGTGATCGAGCCGTTCGGCGGTGACCGCGCCGCCGGCGGCGCGCGAGCTCGCGAGGGTCTCGTCCCAGAACTCGCGCAGACCGGCCGGTGCCTGGCGTGGGTGCCGGTAGGTGCGGAGCTGCTCGAGGGGGAGGTCGATCAGCATCGGCGCTCTACTTCTCCCAGTGCGTGTAGGCCTCCTCGAGCGCGGGCGGGATGCCGGCGATCGCGGGGTCGGCGTAGGAGGTGTTCGGAAGCATCGGGTACCAGCCGGGCCTGCCCGGATCGCGGTCGTAGGGATAGCCGCCGAGGCGCTGGAAGCGTTCGGCCGCCTCGCCGACGGCGTCTCGGTCGAGCGTGACGCCCAGGCCCGGTCCCTCGGGCACGGTCATCCGACCGTCGGCGTAGGGCACGAGCCCGCCCTCCACGACGTCGTGGCGCAGGTGGTGATAGTGCGCGTCGGCCGCGTAGACCAGATTCGGCACGACGGCACCGAGATGCCTCATCGTGGCCAGCTGGATGCCGAGCTCACCCGAGGAGTGCACGGCGACGCCGAGCGAGAACGCCTCGCAGATCCCCGCCGCCCGCACGCAGGGGCGGATGCCGCCCCAGAAGGTCGTGTCGAGGAGGATCACGTCGACGGCGGGGTCCCGCACGTTGGCCGCGAGCTGCTCGGGGTTGACCACCACGGTGTTCGTGGCGAGCGGGATCGAGGTGTTCTCCCGGACCTGGCGCATCCCGGTCAGCGAGTACACCGGGTCCTCGAGGTAGTCGTTGTTGAGGTCGGCGATGTTCTCCGCGAACCAGATCGACTCCCCCACGCTGAGCACGCCGTTCGGGTCGTAGCGGACCTTGTCGTCGGGCAGTGCCTGCGCGAGCGCGCGGAAGCACTCGAGCTCGTACGCCGGCGGGAACACGCCACCCTTCAGCTTGTGGACCCGGAAGCCGTGCTCGGCCTTGAGCCGAAGGGCCTCCTCGACCAGCTGGTCAGGCGTGCGGATCTCGCCGCTGCCGTCCGGCCCGGGGTACCGGAAGAACAGGTAGCTGGCGAACTCGACCTCGTCGCGGACCCGGCCGCCGAGCAGATCCGTGACGCTCAGCCCCGAGTGCTGGCCGACCAGGTCGAGGCACGCGAACTCCACCGCGGCGAGCAGCTGGGTGCGGTTGTTGTAGAGGCTGGCTGTCGGGTTCGCGATCATCCAGCGCAGCGCCTCGACGCGCGCAGGATCGTGACCCGCCAGGTAGGGCAGCAAGGCGCGCACACCGGCCTCGGCGCTCTCGCCACCGCCACCCAGCTCACCGAGACCGACGAGGCCGTTGTCGGCCTCGATCTCCACGATCGTCCGCACGAACCTGCCCCAGTGCGCACCGTTGGAGTGCCGCAGCGGCGCCTCCAGCGGCACCGTCACCGTCGTCGCCCTGATGTCGACGATCGTCATTCCCGAACCCACTGCTACTCCTTCTCATCCGGCAGCACGACAGCGTTGCCGGAGGTCAGTCCGCCGTCGACCTTGATGTCCGCACCGGTGACGAACGAGGCACGCGCCGAGAGCAGGAACTCGACGACCTCGGCCACCTCCGAGGGCTGCGCGACGCGGCCGAGCGGGTGCGACCTGCCCCACTCGGCGACCGTGGCGTCGACGTTCTCGGCGCCTGCGAACTCGGCCGCAGCCCAGCGCAGCATCGGGGTGTCGACCGAGCCCGGGCAGACGGCGTTGACGCGGATGTTCTCGTGCGCGTGGTCCACGGACATCGCGCGCACCATCGAGTTGAGTGCGCCCTTCGTGGCCGCGTAGGCAGCGACACCGTGCTGCGCCATGTAGGCCTGCACGGAGGAGACCACCACGATCGAGCCGCCGCCGTTCGCACGCATCATCGGCACCGCGTGGTGCGCCGCGAGGAAGACACCGCGGACATTGATGGCGAAGGTGCGGTCGAACGTCTCGAGGGCGTCAGCCGCGTCGACGGTCCCGTAGCTCTGGATCCCGGCGGCACAGACCAGACCGCCCAGCACTCCGCCGTCGCCAGCCACCTGCGCGAAGGCAGTAGCCACCGACTCGGGGTCGCCCAGGTCGGCGACGAGCGGGATCGCGTCGGGAAGGTCCGCGACCAGCGTCGTCAGTGCATCGGCGTCCCGGTCGAGCGCGTACACGCGCGCCCCGGTCGCGGCCACCCGGCGTGCCGAAGCCTCACCGATACCCGCAGCAGCGCCCGTGACCAGCACGGGCCCCAGCTTCGTGGACATGCCCTCTCACCACTCTCTCGATCTCAACCGGGAACCGCTCAGAACTGGCCGAGCGACAGCCCGCGCGTGAAGGCGCGCTGGGTCGCGAGGAACAGCACGACCGTCGGTAGCGACACCAGCAGCCCACCCGCCAGCACGGTGGACATCGCTGATCCGCCGTACGTGCTCTGCAGCGCCGACAGCGCTGCGATCACGGGGCGCACCGTTTCCGACTGCGACAGCGTGAGCCCCAGCAGCAGGTCGTTCCAGATGAAGGTCGCCTGCAGGATGAAGATCGCCACCAGCGCCGGCGCGGACATCGGCAGGTAGATCCGCCAGAAGATCCGCCACGCCGAGGCACCGTCCATCACGGCCGCTTCGAACACCTGGTGGGCGATCCCGCTGAAGAAGTTGCGCATCACGAACGCCGAGAACGGCACGGCGATCACCGTGTAGACGAGGATCATGCCGACGCGGGAGTTGTACAGACCGGTCTGCGCGTAGCCGATGAACAGTGGCATGAGGATCATCTGCAGCGGGAAGATCGTGCTGGCGAAGATCAGCACGAACCAGAAGAAGCCGTTTCGTAGCCGCAGGGCAACGATGGAGAAGCCGGCACCCGCACCGATGATGACGGCGAGCGCCGGTCCGGTGATCGCGTAAAGCGCCGTCGAGAGAGTCCCCAGCGAGAGGCGGCCACGCCCCCAGGCGTCGGCCATGTTGCTGACCATCCCGCCGAGGTCGCCGAACTGCCAGATCGAGTACTCGCCGAAGACCTCGGGGCGCTTGGAGGCGTTCGCCAGGAGCAGGTACACCGGCACGAGCCAGACCAGGCCCATCAGGCCCAGCAGCAGCTGGCGCAGCAGCACGCTCACGCTGAAGGCGCGCCGGCGTGCCGGCGGCCGGGTCGTCGAGATCGTGGTCATCACACGCTCCGTTCCGGTGCGAGCTGGCGGCGCAGGTACAGCACCGAGGCGAGCACGGTCACCACTGTCAGGAACACCGCGACCGCAGCTCCGAGGCCGTAGTCGTTGGTGATGAAGGTTTCCTTGTACATCGTCAGGGCGAGGGTCTCGGAGACGCCGCCGGGACCGCCCTTGGTCATGCCCCAGACGATGTCGAACGTCTTCAACGACCCGACGATGCTCAGCCCGACCACCACCGTGGTGAGCGGTGTCAACATCGGCCAGGTCATGGTGCGGAACATCGTGAAGCCGGACGCGCCGTCGACCTTCGCGGCCTCGATCGGCTCCTTCGGGATCGACTGCAGCCCGATGCCGAACAGCAGTGCGTTGACGCCCGCGCCCTGCCAGCTGGAGGCGACGATCATCACGAACGTGTTCAGCGGCGCATCCAGAAGCCACCGCGGCGCATCGGCACCGAAGAGCTCCACGATCTGGCTGAGCGCGCCGTCGGTCTGCAGCACGAACGACCAGATGACACCGACCGCCACGCCGGAGAGCGCGTAGGGGATGAGGAACGGCAGCCGGAACAACGTCGCACCGGGAAGGTTGTGGCTCAGCACCGCGATGAACAACCCGAGCCCCACGGGAAGCACGATCGTCCCGGCCACCCAGTACAGCGTGTTGAGGAGCGAGTTGAGCAGCCCGGGGTCGGAGAACATCCGGACGTAGTTGTCCAGCCCCACCCACTGCGGGTCGCCGAGGCCGTTGTACTTCGTGAACGAGATGTACGTCGTGTACAGGAACGGGAGATACAGCACGACGCCGGCGAGCAGCACCGCAGGTGCCACGAATCCGATCGACGGCAGCGCGAACGTGTTGCGCCGCTTGCTCGTGGGCAGCATCTCAGCGCGCCGGGCGGCCGGTGCGGTCATGGCTCTCCTTGCGGGAGTCGTGATGGAGGGTGGATGGGGTGGGTGGGCCGGGTGCACGTTCGACCCACCCACCCCGGTCTAGGGGCCGGTCGCACCCCTGCCCGGGGGCGCGACCGGGGTGGTCCTACTGCTCGGCCCAGTAGGCGTCAGCAGCTGCCTGGATGGCCTCGAGGTGTGCCATCGGGTCGCCGTTGTTCGTGACGAACGCGCCGAACTCCTCCGAGGCCACCGTGTAGATCGGGACCGGCGTGGCCTCCAGCCAGCGCTTCTGGATCTGGAAGTCGGGACCGGTCACCTGGCTGACGACCGCGGACAGGGCCGGGTCCGGGGACTCGACGTTGGGGTTGAACGAGACGTCCCCGAAGGCGTCGGTCCACGCGTTCTGCGCGTCGACACCCATCCACCAGGCGCTGTAGTCCAGCGCGGCCTGCTCGTTGGCGCTCCCGGCACCGACGCACAACGGTCCGGTCTCGACGATCGCCTGCTGCGAGTCCAGGTCGGGGTTCACGTTGGGGATCGCGAAGATCCCGTAGTCCTCGTCCGGGACCATGCCGAGCGCGTTGAGCTGGCCGGTGAAGAAGGTGCCGAAGTTCGCCATCGCGACCTCACCGGTCTGCAGCAGGGTCTGCGGGTCGGTGGTGACACCCGGGTCGATGAAGTACCCGTCGGTCTGCATCTGGTGCCAGACCTCCATCGCCTCGACGATCGCCGGGTCGGTGTAGGAGACGCTGCCGTCCTGCAGCCCGACGTAGGCCTCGGGGTCGGAACCTGCGACGACGGTCTGGAACCACACGAACTCGAAGATGAAGTTCATCTGGTGGAACGGCACCACGCCGTTGTCCACGAGGGTCTGGGCGTTGCCCATGAGCTCGTCCCAGGTGGTGGGGACCTCAAGTCCGTTGTCGGCGTAGACCTGCTTGTTGTAGTACATGACCCAGTAGACGACGTTCAACGGCACGCAGTACTGCTTGCCGTCGTAGGTGTAGTTCTCGATCAGACCCTCGGGCACGTCACCGTTCTCGGCGGCGGCCTCCCACAGGTCGGTGGTCTCGGCCACCAGGCCCGCTTCGACAAGCTCGCCCAGCTGGCCACCCGTGTGCCAGGTGAACAGGTCCGGCTTGTCGTTGGTGCGGAACGCCTGCTTGATGAACGCGTCGTAGGCGGCGGCGTCGGAGTAGCCGGTGAAGCTGAGCGTCGACTGGTCGGCTGCCTCCGAGGCGGCGTTCATCTCGTCGAACTGCGGCTCCCAGGCCGCCTTGTCGGTGAAGAAGCCGAGCTCGGTGGGCTCGACATCGCCACCGCCGTTGCCGCCGCCATCGCCGTCGCCGCTGTTGCCGCCGCCTCCGCAGGCGCCGAGCAGCAGCGCCGCCGACGCCACGGTGGCCATGAGTGCGGCCTTGGTCTTGTGTTGCTTCATTCCTCGCACCTCTTCGTGTGGTGAGTGATGGTCCGCCGGATGTCCGCCGGACCTGGGTCGTGATGTGGTCAGGGGGTCTCGCCGCGCGAGCGGATGACGTCGATGACGCTGTCCAGGTGCTCGGCCACGGCGGCATGTGCACCGGCGGAGTCACCGGCCACGATCAGGGCACGGATGTGCGTGTGCTCCTCGAAGTCCTCGGCGGCGTCACCGTGCAGGGCGAGGATCGCGCGCTGGTCCTCGGCGTGCACCAGCACGACCGAGTCCAGCACCTCGGCGAGGATCGCGTTGCCGGTCGTGGCAGCGATCGCGCGGTGGATGTCCAGGTTGGTCCGCCAGAGCTGACCGTCCTGGGCAGCGACCTGCCCGCGAGCGACCTCCAGCACGTCGTCGAGCCACGCGAGGCCCCGCTCGTCGCGGACCTCGGCGGCGAGCCTCGCCATCTCGGGCTCGAGCGCCCGACGTGCCCGGAGCAGCTCGACGAGCTGCTCCAGGTCGGAGCGCGGCAGCACCGGGTTGACGAGCACGCGACGCCCGGCGTTCGGCCCCACGTACACCCCGGATCCGTGCCGAAGCTCGACGATTCCGATGCCTTCCAGGCGTCGCAGCGCCTCCCGCATCGTCGGCACAGCGACGTTGAACCGCAGCGCGAGCTGCTTGACGCCGTCCAGCTGGTCGCCCACGACGAGTCCGCGCTCGGCGACGATGCTCATCACACCGTCGGCAAGCTGGCTCGAGAGGGTCGAGCGCGCCGGCACCGTCGTCATGCAAGTGATCTAATCACTTGCTCACTGGATCACTCAACTCCTGCTGGCAACCGTTGCCGATTCGTGACCTCCCGGCCCCCGACTACCTCGAAGGCTCGACGTCGACCTCGATCTCCACGAAGCGCGGTCGGTAGATCGAGGCATCCTCGTACAGCTCGCTCGAGTCGAAGCTGTTGACGTTGTAGGTGACCAGGATCGTGTCGCGCGTACGCAGCTCGGGGTGCTCGTGCGCGTTGTAGGCCCAGATGTTCGGGTTGCCGTAGCTGCCGAGCGCGCCGACCTCGGGCATCTCGTACACCAGGCCGGCGGGCTGGAACGGCCCGGTCGGCGAGCAGGATGTGTAGGCCACGATGTTGCGGCTGAACAGCTCGTTGGTGTCCTGCGTGATCAGCAGGTAGCCGTCGCGGAACTCGGTGACGCTGTACTCGTTCGCGACACCGGCCATGACAGCCACGGTGTCGGTCTCGGAGTCCGACCAGCCGCTGCCGGTCCAGTACTCCCAGTCGCCGGTGAGGTCGGTGCCCCGCACGCGCGCGATGTGCATCGACTTCACGAGGCCCTCGTCGTCCACGCCGTAGATGTAGGTGTACTGGCCCCAGCCGTGGCCCTGCGGCTCGGCGATGTAGCTCCCCCACTGCACACCGGACTCCGACGGCAACGGCGTCAAGCTCTCGAGCTCGAGCGTGCGGCCGTCGAAGGTGGCGAGGTGGTTGCTCTCCCAGCCGAAGTCGAACGCACCGCCACCCCCGTACCAGAACCGCAGCGCGACGAGCTGGATGTCGCCCTTCTTGGTCGCGAGGCCGTCACCCACCCAGTACCAGCCCGACGGCTCGTCGGTGGGCGGGGCGATCAACGAGGTGCCCTCGGGACCGGTGACCGTGCTGAGCCGGTCCCGGTTGTCCTGCACCACGAAGCTGTTGTTGAGGAACGGCGAGTCCAGGGGGCGCGAGCCGTCATCGGCCACCTCGCCGAGGAAGGTGTCGGAGAAGACCCAGGCGATCTTGCCACCGCGCATCGGGATCGAGTAGGTCGAGTCGCCACCGGTCCACTCCCCCGCGGTGTTGGCGTAGGTCGTGAACATCTCGGTGAGCTCGGGCTCAGGAGCGCCGTCGAACGTCAGGGTCGACTCGACCAGCCGACAGCTGTCCTCGTTCCCGCCTCCTTGTCCGTGTCCGTGGCCACCGCCGGCTGCCGCCGGGCTCGCGGCTACCAGGCCGAGACCGGCCACGAGCGCAGTCACACCGATCCCGGTTCGAAGACGTCGGGCACGCACCATCAGTACAGCTCCTTCGCTGGAGGGTGTGCACCCGCGGACGAGCATGCCCGCTCACCCGCCTCGCGGTCAACCCCGAGCACGTCCCGGGTCCGGGGCGTCACCTCGGCTAGCGTGTCGGCATGGAGTCCACCCCCGCGGCGCAGCGCCGGTACGACGACGACCTGCGCCTCGCTCATGTGGTGGCGGACCAGGTGGACGCCCAGACGATGGCGCGGTTCAAGGCTCAGGACCTCACGATCGAGACCAAGCCCGACACCACGCCCGTCACCGACGCCGACCGCACGGCCGAGGAGATCGTCCGCAGCCAGCTCTCCCGCACCCGCCCGCGCGACGCGGTGCTGGGCGAGGAGTTCGGCGTCACCGGGCACGGTGCGAGGCAGTGGGTGATCGACCCGATCGACGGCACGAAGAACTTCGTGCGCGGGGTGCCCGTGTGGGCCACCCTCATCGCCCTGGTCGACGGCGACGACCCGGTCGTCGGGGTGGTGAGCGCCCCGGCGCTCGGCCGCCGCTGGTGGGCGGGCCGCGGCTCAGGCGCCTGGACCGGGCGCTCGCTCTCCACCGCGACCCGGATCGCCGTCTCGGGCGTCACCTCCCTCGACGACGCCTCGCTGTCCTACTCGAGCCTGTCCTCGTGGACCGCCGCCGGCATCGGCGAGGAGTTCCGCGACCTCGAGTCCCGGTGCTGGCGCAGCCGCGCCTACGGCGACTTCTGGTCCTACATGCTGGTGGCGGAGGGCGCGGTCGACATCGCCTGCGAGCCCGAGCTCGAGCTGTACGACATGGCTGCGCTGGTGCCGATCGTCGTGGAGGCGGGCGGGCGGTTCTCCTCGCTCACGGGTGAGGACGGCCCGTACGGCGGCAACGCCGTGGCGACCAACGGCCATCTCCACGACGACGTCATCGCCGCGCTGGCCGCCCGCGCCCGCTGATCAGGAGCCCTGCAGCAGCGCCCCCAGCTCGTCCCGCTCGCTCACGTCGAACCACAGCAGGTCGAGCTCGCCTGCCTTCTCGATCGCCTCCTCGTCGCCTCCGACGGCGGCGCTCACCAGCGCAGCAGCCTCGCCGTCGGCCGGGTCGTCGACATGAAAGCTCACGACGGCGGACCACGGCACCTGGGGTGCACTCACCTGTGTGATGTCCTCGCCCGGGATGGCCTCTGCGGCACCGACGTCGGCGGCGATCACGAGCCGTACCGGCACGTCGGCCCCGGTCAGGAGCGCGAGCGAGGCGTCCGCGGCCGCCAGGAACGCGGGCACCTCGAGGTCCTCCTCGGACTCGGTCGGGTTCGAGCTCCGCAGCGCCGGCGTCACCGCGTGCGCCGGGCGCGCTGCGAGGAGCTCGGCCGACAGGTCCGCCGCGGTCGCAGGGAGGTAGATCCGCATGGCCCGAGCCTAGTGACCGCCGCGTGGCGGCTGGCACGAAGTCCACGCGCGGGCGCTGCGTCGCCATCTGCGGGCGGGCGGCATGGATCAGCGGCGCCGCCGGCGGCGCGGCCGCGTGGGCGCCGCGACTCCGGTGAGCCGCTCGGCGAGCGCAGCGTGGGCCTCACGAGCAGCTGACTTCGGGGCGATCTCGGTGAGGGTGGCGCCGGCGAGGCATGCCTTGTCGAGCGCCGGCCTGTCGTCGGGGATGATCAGCACGTCGTCGACGCCCGCGAACCGGTTGAGCGCCTCCCGCACCGAGTCCCCAGGTCGCGGACCGGCCGCCTCCGAGCGCACCCGGGTGACCACGACGTGTCGCCGCGCGGGCACCTCCGAGCGGCCGTCGAGGTCGAGCAGCGTCTGCACCAGCCGCTGGATCCCGATCGGCTCGGCCGCCCCCACCACGACCAACGCGTCGGCCTCAGCCATCGCCGAGGCCGTGACGGCGTTGCGGCGCGCACCGAGCACGGCGTCGAAGCCGCCCACGCGATCGTCGTCGGGCACCCAGACGCCCGCCTCGACGACCACCCAGTCGGCCAGTCGGCGCGCCGGGGCCCACACCGCGTCGATCCCCGCTCCCGAGACCTCGCGCCAGCGCGAGGACCGTGGCAGTCCTGGCAGCACGAGAAGGTTCTCGTTCACCTGCGCGCACAGGCGCAGCAGCGACGTGGGCTCGAGCGTTCCCTGGTCGGCAGCCCGCACGGCCGCGGCGATGCCCGCGGACTCCTCGAGCAGCCCGAGCGAGGGCGCGATCGCGGCGCCCCAGAGGTCCGCGTCGATGAGCAGCGCCCGCTGGCCGGCGGCCGCGATCTCGGCCGCCAGGTTGATCGCCACCGTGGTGCGACCGGGCGCACCTGCAGGACCCCAGACCACGACCAGCCCCCCGGGCGGCCGCTCCGGCTCCGTCGGCTCGGCTTCTGCAGCGATCTCCGCGATGGAGGTGGGGACAGCGGCAGCTGCGGCACCCACGGCGGCCACGATCGCAGCGACCCCCTCGTCGGCGGCGACGGCAGCGGCACCCATAGAGCCGTAGCGCTGGAGGTCGTCGCTCTCGCAGACCACGACCGTGCTGGTGCCCGCCTGCGCGAGCCGCGCGACCAGCGAACGATCCGGCTCGAACCCGGCATCGACGACGGCCACCGATCCCAGCCCGGCGAGCGCGGCGGCCACCAGCTCAGCCATGTCCGCGCACCGTCGCACGACCACCAGGTCACGGGCAGCGTCCACGCCTGCGACGGTCGCCTGCTCCAGATCGCCGGTCAGCGCGACGAGCACACCGTGACTCACGTTCAGCCGACTCCGCCGCCGAGCACCGGCACCACGGTGATCTGCCCCTCGGCGGTGAGCGCCGCGAGCACGACGGGCAGGTCGTCGGAGCTCACGAGCACCTGTACCTGCACAGTGTCCGACCCGGCGAACACCGAGGTGTCGGCGTGGACCTCGCGAACCTCCACGTCGTCCACGAGCAGCTCGGGCGGCAGCAGCGTTGCCTGCGTCGACGCACCAGGATCGGGCATCGCGACCCACAGCTCGACGAGACTGCCCGCGGTCACGATGTCCTGCATCGCGGCGGGCATAGCGATCTGCACAGGCCGCAGCTCGAGCGCGTCGGCCGAGCCCACCGAGGCGAGCGGCACGAGCTCCCCGGCGCTCACGGTGCGCGTGACCACCGCGCCGGAGAGGTCGGCGCCGGGCACGAGGTAGAGGTCCTCGACGCCGTCGAGCCGCACCTGGACCACCTGCAGGTCGTCGACATCGATCGCGTCGCCCGGTGTCAGCACGGCGTCCGTCTGGTACACCTCGACCGTGGCGTCAGCGCTCGAGACGGCCCAGGACCCGAGCGCCACCGATGCCACCACCAGCAGGATCCCGACGCCGAGGCGTGGGTCGCGCCAGCTGGGTCTGCGCATCCTGCTCGCGCCGGTATCCGTCACCGCTGTCCCCTTCAGACTGTGATCGTGCGGTCATTATGGGCCACAGCGCACGGCGGTGCACCCCGTCGTCCACAGGCGTTCACGACGCGAGGCGTCATCCACACGTCCGCGACGCGTCGGTGACGGCGACTGGCGCGAAGGTGCAAGACTTCGGCCATGGAGCCACGCTTCTTGTCGCTCGCCGATGTCTGCGAGGTGCTGCAGGTGCCGATGCCGACGGTCCGCGCACTCGTGCGCAGCGGTGAGCTGCGGGCGATCCAGGTCGGCGGCAAGGGCACCTGGCGTGTCGAGCGCAGCGCCCTCGAGGCGTACATCGAGCACAGGTACGCCGTCGAGGAGCAGCGCCTGCGCGACGAGTCCCACAGCTGAGGAGTCCTGCGTCAGCGGGATGACACGCTCAGCAGGGCGGGCCACGGGATCGTCAGGATCCCCGTGGCTGCTGCGACGTCGACGTGGTCGGCGCCCACGCGGACCAGCAGCCCGGCGTAGTCACCGCCCCGGGTGCTGACGACCACGTCCTGACCCTCGCCGGCGAGGCCGCGCAGCACGTGCCCGAGCCCGAGGCCGCGCTCGATCGGTCCTGGTGCGGGCGCCGCACCGCCCAGCGGCCACGCGAGCGCGATCGCGCTCACGGGCACCAGATGACGCCGCTCGCCCTCGGCGAGCAGCACCCACTCGTGGGCGACATCGCTGACCATCCCGACACGGTCGGAGCCGTCGGCCAACCGCACCGACAGCGGGGCGCCTCGGCGCGCCCGCAGCCGGTCGGCGAAGCGCGTGCCGGCCGCCTCGGCCTCCGCGAGGTCTCGGATCTCCGCGTCGTCATCGGCGCGCAGCTCGGCCTCCCACTGCGCCTGCAGGTCAGCAAAGAGTGAGTCCCACCGCACGCGCTCACGGTAGGGCACGCGACATGTGGCAGCCACGCGCAGGCACCCAAGATCTAGACACGAACGAGCATGAGTGATAGGAACTGACATGAACTGACACGCTCTACATGATGAAGGAGCCCAGATGCGACGCAGGTTCGCCGGCGCAGCGGCACTCGCGCTCGCCAGCGCCATCGGCCTGACACTGCTGCTCGACTCGCTGCAGCGAGCTGCTGGCTCAGCGATTCGCACCCCCGACGCAGCCGTGGCACTGGGCGTGCTGGCGATCGGCGCGCTGCTCCTGGCCTGGTACCTCGCGACAGCGGTCGTCGCACTGGGCTGCCTCGCTGCGCGCGCCGCCGGGCACGCCTGGAGCCACGGCGAGCGTCGGCTCAGCGTGCTTGGTGCCCCGCTGGCTCGCCGCCTGCTGCTCACGGGCAGCAGCGCGGCCGTGGTCGCCGCCGCTGCGCTCTCGCCAGCCGTCGCCGCACCCGAGCCCGCTCCGGCTGACCTCGGCCCCGCCGTCACGCTCGCCGACGATCTGGGCTGGGGCGCCGACGACGACACGGAGGGTGCTGCCGAGGCGCCCAGCGGGTCCCCCGACGAGCAACCTGTGCCCCCGGGACCGGCAGAGCCGGCGTCGTCCTCAACCACGACGACGAGCCACACCGTGACCACTGGCGACTCGCTGTGGCGCATCGCCGAGCAGCACCTGCCCGAGGGCGCCACGGACGCCGACATCGCGCTCTCGTGGCCGCGCTGGTACGAGCAGAACCTCGACGTCGTCGGGGACGACCCCGATCTCATCCACCCCGGTCAGGTGCTCACCGCACCGGACCCCTACCGTCAGGAGGAAGCGTGAGTCTGCTCGCCGCCGAATCGATCACCGACGCCGTCCCCGCCTCGCCCGAGCTGCGGCCGGCGCACCTGCACGAGCTACGTCCCTGGGACCGGATCGCGTTCCGGGCGCCCGGGCCGGACCGAGACGACCGCGTGCCCGATGCACCGCCGCTGGTGTGGCCGCGTCCGCTCGTCCAGGACCTGCCCGAGCCGGGATCCTGGTGCGGCACGCTGGTGCGGACCTGCGTCGAGGTCCTGCTCGGCACCCGGCCACCGGCGCAGCTGGCCCGATGGCTCACCGCCGAGCTGTACGAGATGCTCAGCCACCGTGCGGCCGCCGGGGCCGCGCTGCCGACCACGGCACACCGCGTCCGGCTGCTCCGCGTGCACACCTGCGCGATCGATGACACCCACCACGAGGCGTCGGTGGTGCTCCACGACGGTCGCCGAGTCCGGGCCGCTGCCATCCGCATCGAGGTGCACCGCGGTCGTTGGCGCGCGACCGCGCTCGAGATCGGCTGACCGCCGACCTCAGCCGCTCGTCGATCAGCGCTTGCCCTTCTTGGCCTGCTTCGCGGCGCGACGACGAGCCTCACGGTTCGCGCCTGCCCCACCACTCGAGCCGGCGGTCGCACCACCCGCAGGCTTGGCGGCGCCCCGGGCGGATCCGGTGACCTTCGTGCCGCCGTCACCGTCACCGGACGGCGCCGAGTATGTCAGCTGGCCCGGACGCTGCGGCGTCCCACCCAGACCCAGCGGGTCGGACGCCGGTGCGGCCGGCGGGATCGACTTCGCACCGGCGCGGCGGCCCTGGGGCTGCTTCGGGGCGACCCGCTTGGTCGGTGCGGCCTCGACAGGTGCGACCCCGACCGGCGCGTCCTCGACAGGTGCGTCCTCGACGTCGGCAGGCGCGTCCTCGGTGCCGTCAGCGCCGGGCACCTTGACCTCGAGGTTGAAGAGGAACCCGACGACCTCTTCCTTGATCGCCTCGTCCATCGCCTGGAAGAGCTGGAAGCCCTCACGCTGGTACTCGACCAGGGGGTCGCGCTGGGCCATGGCACGGAGCCCGATGCCCTCCTTGAGATAGTCCATCTCGTAGAGGTGCTCGCGCCACTTCCGGTCGACGACCGAGAGCACCACACGCCGCTCGAGCTGGCGCATGATCTCGGAGCCGAGCTCGGCCTCGCGGTTCTCGTAGGCGATCTTGGCGTCAGAGACGAGCTCGTCGACCAGCTGCTCCCTGCTCAACCGGGTCAGCCCGCCGACATCCTCGATGACCTCCTCGAGCGTGAGCGACACGGGGTAGATCTGCTTGAGGTCGGTCCAGAGCTGCTCGAGGTCCCACTCCTCCGGGACACCCGCGACCGTCGCCTCTTCCACGACGTTCCTGATGACGTCCTCGCGGAAGGAGGCGATCTGGTCGGCGAGGTCCTCGCCGTCGAGGACACGCCTGCGCTCGGCGTAGACGACCTCGCGCTGACGCGACAGCACGTCGTCGTACTTGAGGACGTTCTTGCGGATCTCGAAGTTGCGACCCTCGACCTGGCTCTGCGCGCTGGCGATGCCTCGCGAGACCATCTTGGACTCCAGCGGCAGGTCGTCGGGGTAGCCCGGCGCGTTCATGAACCGCTCGGCGAGCCCGGCGTTGAACAGCCGCATCAGGTCGTCCTCGAGGGAGAGGTAGAACCGCGACTCCCCCGGGTCACCCTGACGACCGGATCGACCACGCAGCTGGTTGTCGATGCGTCGCGACTCGTGCCGCTCGGTGCCCAGCACGTACAGGCCACCCAGCTCGGTCACCTCGTCGTGCTCGGCGGCCACCGACTTCTTGGCCTCCTCGAGGGCCGCGGGCCAGGCAGCCTCGTACTCCTCGGGGTTCTCGACGGCGTCGAGGCCCATCTGCGTCATCGCCTCGATCGCGATGTGCTCGGCGTTGCCGCCGAGCATGATGTCGGTGCCGCGGCCGGCCATGTTGGTGGCGACGGTGACGGCGCCCTTGCGACCGGCCATCGCCACGATCGCGGCCTCGCGCGCGTGCTGCTTGGCGTTCAGCACCTCGTGCGGGACACCCTGCTTCTTCAGCAGCTTGCTGAGCAGCTCGGACTTCTCCACGCTCGTGGTGCCCACCAGCACGGGCTGGCCGTCGGCGTGCCGCTCGACGATGTCGGCGACGACCGCGTCGAACTTCGCGGACTCGTTCTTGTAGACGAAGTCGGGCTGGTCCCGGCGCACCATCGGGCGGTTCGTCGGGATCGGCACGACGCCGACCTCGTAGGTGTTCGCGAACTCGGCGGCCTCGGTGGACGCGGTGCCGGTCATGCCCGCGAGCTTGTCGTACAGGCGGAAGTAGTTCTGCAGCGTGATCGTGGCGAACGTCTGGTTCTCCGCCTTGATCGCCACGCCCTCCTTCGCCTCGATCGCCTGGTGCATGCCCTCGTTGTACCGGCGCCCGGGCAGCACGCGGCCCGTGTGCTGGTCGACGATGAGAACCTCGCCGTTGTTGACGATGTAGTCCTTGTCGCGGGCGAACAGCTCCTTCGCCTTGATCGAGTTGTTGAGGAACCCGATCAGCGGCGTGTTCAGCGACTCGTACAGGTTCTCGATCCCGAGATGGTCCTCGACCTTCGCGATCCCCGGCTCGAGCACGCCGACGGTGCGCTTCTTCTCGTCGACCTCGTAGTCCTCGTCGCGCCGCAGCCGCTTCGCGACCCGAGCGAACTCCGCGTACCACTTGTTGATGTCGCCGGACGCAGGCCCGGAGATGATCAGCGGGGTGCGCGCCTCGTCGATGAGGATCGAGTCGACCTCGTCGACGATCGCCATGTTGTGGCCGCGTTGCACCAGCTCCTCGGCGCTCCACGCCATGTTGTCGCGCAGGAAGTCGAAGCCGAACTCGTTGTTCGTGCCGTAGGTGACGTCAGCTGCGTACTGCTCGCGCCGCACGTCGGGCTTCTGGCCGGAGACGACCGTGCCCGTGGTGAGGCCGAGGAACCGGAACACCCGGCCCATCAGGTCGCTCTGGTACGAGGCCAGGTAGTCGTTGACCGTGACGACGTGGACGCCCTTGCCCGAGAGCGCGTTCAGATACGCCGGCAGCAGCGCGGTCTGGGTCTTGCCCTCACCGGTCTTCATCTCGGCGATGTTCCCGAGGTGCAGCGCCGCGCCGCCCATGATCTGGACGTCGAAGTGCCGCTGGCCCAGGGTCCGCTTGGTCGCCTCACGCACGACGGCGAACGCCTCCGGGAGCAGGGAGTCGAGCGTGGCGCCCTCGGCGATGCGCTTCTTGAACGAGTCGGTCTCGGCGCGCAGCTCGGCGTCGGAGAGGTCGACCATGACGTCTTCGAGGGCGTTGACCTGCTGCGTGAGCCCGGTCAGGCGCTTGAGCACACGGCCCTCGCCCATGCGAAGGATGCGATCGAGAACGGACACTGAGTCTCCTGGTGCTGCTGGGCGAGATGCGACTGACTGCCGACCATCGTACGTGCGGGCCCACCCCGTGCGCTGCGCTGCCTCACAGAGCGCGAGCGAGCGCACCCACGAGAGAACCACGAGCGCCGTCGGCGATCTCGATCCTCGACAGACCCAGCCACCGGGCGCACTCACCCAGCTCCTGGGCCATCTCCGAGGCGATCGTCGACGCAGCGGGGCCTTCCTCCTCCATGAACGCGGTACGCACCACGAGGGTTCCGCGGGACCGGTCCGCCTTGAGATCGGTGCGGCCCGCGAACTCCTCGCCGAGCAGGAACGGCAGCACGTAGTAGCCGTCGGTGCGCTGCTCCGCGGGCGTGTAGATGCCGATGCGGTAGTGGATCCCGAACAGCTCGAGCAGCCGGCGGCGCTCGAACACCAGCGGGTCGAACGGTGCCAGCAGCGCGCGCGCCTGCGTGCGGCGCGGGAGCGCAGCCTCGGCGTGCAGGAACAGCGGACGCTTCCAGCCGGTCACCTCGACAGGTTCCAGCACCCCGCTCTCGACGAGCCGCGCCACCGCTGCCGCTGTCTCGGCTGTGCTCATCCGGAAGTAGTCGGCGAAGCAGCGCACCGTCCCGATCCCGTGCGCCCGCGCCGCGAGCTCCACCAGCCTGGTCTGCGCCTCCCGCTCGTCGAGCTCTGGGGCGTCCGCGAGCGCGGGAGGCAGCACCCGGGACGTGAGGTCGTAGGCGCGCTCGAACTGCGACGTGCGGTGCGCCACGGACAGGTCACCGGTGAAGAAGCAGGCCTCCAGCACCTGCTTGGCCACCGACCAGTTCCAGCCCCAGTGGTCCTTCGGGCCGCGCTCGTGCCCCAGCAGCTCGTGCATCTGGGAGGCCGTGATCGGGCCTTGCTCGGCGACGACGTCGAGCACGTGGGCGTAGACCTCCGGGTGCTTCTGGCGAACGCGAGCGGGGAAGCCGCGTTCGCCGGCGCGGCGCATCCGGAAGCGCAGCAGCTGGAACGTCTCGGGCGGCACGTAGGCCGCCACGTGCGCCCACGACTCCACCAGGCGCCGCGGCCTGGCCGGGGTGCCGCGCGAGGCGCGGTCCATCAGCTGCGGGTCGTACGGACCGAGCCGCGCGAACGCGGGCAGCAGATGGGCGCGTGCGATCACGTTGACCGAGTCGATCTGGAACAGCCCCACCCGATCGATCGTGCGTTGCAGGTGCGCCATCGTGACCGGGCCGCTGGGGCGTGCCTGTCTCCCGGTGCGCGCGAGCCCCTGCGCATGGATCGCCACCCGGCGCGCCTGGGCGAGGCTGAGCGTGCGCATCGTCGAATTTCTGCTCGTCACCACCGCCCCACTATGGCCCCGACCACCGACATCCGTGCCGCCGAGCGCCTCGGCCTGTCGTCGAGCTCGTCCGGAGCACCCGGCGAGCTCGACGACGGGGACGAGCCTTCGTCGACGCTCAGGCGGACTCGACCGCCATGGCCGGGTGGGTCGTCGCGTTGAGCCGGATGACGCCGTAGGTCCACCCCTTGCGGCGGTACACGACCGCGGGCTGGTGGGACTCCGCCTCGACGAAGAGGAAGAACGGGTGCCCCACGAGCTCCATCTCGGCCACCGCGTCATCGACCGTCATCGGCGTGGTGTCGTGAACCTTCTGCCTGATCACCACCGGCGAGTCGCCGAGCTGCCGCTCGACGGCGACGCCCGGCTCGAGCGGGCCGCTCGGCGCCTCGTCCTCCACCTCGGTGGACATCATGTCCTCCGGCATCGGTGGCGGGACGTGCTCGCCGTGCTCGCCGCGCCCGTGGTGCCGAGACTTGCGCCGGTCCTGGTGCCTGCGGAGCCGTTCCAGCAGCTTGGCCGTAGCCATGTCGAGCGCGGCGTACCTGTCGGAGGCACTGGCCTCCGCGCGCACGATCGGTCCCTTGGCGCGAAGCGTGAGCTCCACGCGCTCGGCGACCTCCGCCATGCGTGGGTTCGCCTCGTGCGTGACCTCCACGTCGACGCGCTGGGCGTAGGGCTGCAGCTGCCCTACCTTGGCGAGCTTGGCTTCCACATGCCTGCGAAAGCGCTCCGGTACCTCGGTGTGTCGGCTGACGACCACGATCTCCATGGTGATCCAGATCCTCCGTGATGCCTCGTGCCGGGGTCGGTTCCGACTCCCAGCAGGTCGTTCACCGCACGGCCCACCCGCGCGGCTCTCGTGGTGGTGGCATCACCCCCCACTCCCCCGCCTGTCCGGCTCGGGGTGCTGTGGGGACCATGTCTTGACGCTAGTCCACGCACCTGGGAGTTCGCTGGGTTTCTTTGCTCAGGGCTGACAATTCGATGACCCGGCACCCGGTGGCGCGGTGACCGCGAGCACCACGGCTCCGACCACCGAACCGCCGGCCACCCGCAGCGCCTCCGCGCAGGCCGCGAGCGTGGCTCCGGTGGTGACCACGTCGTCGATGACCATGCACACCGCCCCGCGTGGCAACCGCCCCCGGCACCGCACCGCACCCGCGCGGTCCCGGCTCCGCGCGGCGGCGCCCAGGAGGTGGTCGCCGCCGCTGCGGCGGCGCAGCGGGTCGACGACGGCGACGGGCGCCCCCGTGACTCGCGCGACCCCCTTGCCGAACGCATCGGCGAGCTCACCGACCACGAACCGACCCGCGCGGCGGCGAGCGGCACCCGAGGGTGCCGGCACCACGAGAACGGGACCGGTCGCCGTCGGGCGCTCGATCTCGGTCATCACCGAGGCCGCACGCTCCATCGCCTCCGTGAGCGGCCGCGCGAGGTCAGGTCGGCCGCCGGACTTCCAGGCGAGCACCGCGTGCCGCACCGGTCCGGCATAGACGCCGAGCGCCCAGGTGGGCAGCGGGGCGCGCTGCGGCTGCGCGGGCAACAGGTCCTGGGTGCCGAGGTGCAGCGTGAGCTCCTCGCAGCGTCGCGGCTCGCCGAGCAGTGCGGCGCAGCGGCGGCAGAGCGCATGATCAGGGCGCCCGCAGCCGGCGCACTGCTGCGGCAGCACGAGCCGACCGACGGCGCGAAGGACGGAGGGAAGGCGCGCGGACCGATGCATCACCTGGCCCAGCATCGCGATCAGTGCCGGCGCGGGCTGGCGCCGGCACAGGGTGCTGTGGACGACGCCGCATCGGCGTGCGCCTGTGGATCAACCGGCGAACGTCGGTGAGGCCGCCGGGCCGTCGATCTTGCGCCAGCCGTTGCCGCTGCGACCGTAGAGGTCACCGGCATCGGTCACGAGGAACAGCTCACGCCGGCCGTCACCGGCCGCGATCGACACCGCCCCCTGGACAGAGGGCAACGGGGCCGTCCGGCCGCCGACGCCGACCAGCAGCACCGTGAGGTCGCTGTCGCCGTCGACGCCGAGCACGCCCAGCTCCACGTCGTCCACCCACACCAGATCGCGCAGGCTCGTCAACGACGCCCCGATCGGCTGCCCCTGCGAGATGGCCACCGGCCGCCCGTCACCATCGCGCTCGATCGCCGAGACGTAGACCACGACCGAGGTGCTGCTCTGCACCGCGTAGGCGAGCCGTGCGCCTTCCCTGCTCACCCTGAGCGCCACGACGTCGACGCCGACGAGGTCGGCGGCGGCCACCGTCTCGATCGCTCCGCTCTGCGGGTCGATCACCGTGAGCTCGCCCGGGTTCGTCCCGGCGCCGGTCGGGCCGGTCCACACCCAGCCGTGCACGTCGTAGGAGGGTGCGAGCAGCCGGCCACCGGGCGCGAAGAGCGCCGTCGGCTCGGCTCCGCCCTCGTTGAGGGCGACGATCGAGGTCGACTCGACCAGTCCGACGATCGGGCCGGACTCGTACGGTAGCGCGAGCGGTCCCAGGCCCGCAGGCACGCCGTGGTCACCGCTGAGGTCGCTGATGCTGTTGCCGCTGAGCAGCCCGAGGCCCTCGGGGATGAGCAGGACCGGCCCGCGTGCGGGCACCGGCGTGATCGTGATCGGCGCGAGCGACTCCTCGATCTCGAGGATGTTCCCCTCGACGCTGATCTGCACCCGGTTCACCTGACCGAGCTGCCGGAGCGTCTCCGCCAGCTGTCGCTGGGCGTACGCGCGGTCGACCGCGCCCGCGGACAGGAACTCGGGGCTGAGCGCCACGGTCGCGACCCGGTCCGCGATCTCGATGCCCTCGATCGCGAGCTGGGTGCCGCCGGGGAACGCCGTGACGACAGCGGGTGAGCTGAGCCAGTCCGCAGGGCCGCCGAGGAGCGACCTGACCGAGCCGAGCACGGTCTGCGAACGCGGCAGCCAGCGCAGGTCCGGCACGAGGCGAGGTTCCTCGTTGCCGCTGAGGAAGTAGATCGGCACCTCGCGGTACTGGGTCCCGAACGTCACCTCGCTCATCAGCACGCCCTGCTCGAGCTGGCTGATGCGCCACTGGTCACCGGCGATCTGGATCACCTGGAACTGGAGCTCCTGCACGGTGCCGGGAAGAGCCTCGGTGTACGTGCCGTCCGGCGCCACCGTCGCGACCACGGCTGCCGTGACGGTCACGGTCCTGCCGACGGCGCCGGGGACCTGGTCGTCGAGCACCACCTCGAGCGGCTCGGCGTCGGAGTACACGGTGACACCACCGAGGGCGTTCCACTGCGCCGCACCCGCCGTCGTCATGAACTCGTGGGCTCGGCCGAAGTCGTCGCCCAGCCCGAAGCTGGCCGCGAGCAGGAAGCCCTCGACGATGTCGTCCGGTTCCGCGTCCTCGGCGGGGCCGGGAGCCACCAGCTCGAGGCCGCCGTCCACCGGCGGACCGTCGTGCCCCTGCTGGATCCCGCTCTCGGTGGGCAGCGAGAGGCACCCGCTGAGCGCAACCATGACGATCGCCGCCAGGGCAAGCAGTCGGCGTCTCATTCGCTGACCTCCACCATGAAGTCGTCGGGCAGCGCGTGCGGGCCTGCCGGGTCACGCTCCTCCACCGGGTCGGACTGCTCGCGCGGCGGCACGAGCGGCAGCGGGTGCTCGCGCACCTCGAGACCGGCACGCAGCGGCAGCGTGAGCCGGAAGGCCGCACCCTCGCCGGGCGAGCCCCACGCCTCAAGGGTGCCGCCGTGCAGATGCGCGTCCTCGAGCGAGATCGCCAGGCCCAGCCCGGTCCCGCCGAGCGTCCGGGTCCGGGCGGGGTCGGCGCGCCAGAACCGGTCGAACACCCGCGCGGCCGCGGCCGGCGTCATGCCGATGCCGTGATCGCGCACCACCACGGACACGGCGCGCGCGTTCGCAGCCATCGTCACCTCGATCGGCTTGCCCTCGCCGTGCTCGACGGCGTTGACCAGCAGGTTGCGCAGCACCCGCTCGACCCGGCGGGTGTCCATGTCGACTCGCACCGGGACCTCCGGCAACGTGCGCGCGACCGGCGACCCGCGCTGCTCGGCGAGCGGCTCGACGATGTCGATGACCCGCTCCACGGCGACCACCATGTTGGTCTCCTCGACCTCGAGAGTGGCGGCACCGGCGTCGAACCGGGAGATCTCGAGCAGGTCCGCGAGCAAGGACTCGAAGCGGTCGAGCTGGGTGGCGAGCAGCTCGGCGGACCGCGCCTCGATCGGCCCGAAGTCATCCCGTGAGGCGTTGAGCACCTCGCTCGCCATCCGGATCGTCGTCAGCGGCGTGCGGAGCTCGTGCGAGACGTCGGAGACGAACCGCTGCTGCATCTGCGAGAGGTGCGCGAGCCTCTCGATCTGGTCCTGGATGCTCTGCGCCATCTCGTTGAACGATCGGGCGAGCACCGCCAGCTCGTCGACGCCCCGCACGGTCATACGTTCGTCGAGCAGGCCGTCCGCGAGCCTGCCCGCCGTGTTGGCGGCCTGCTGCACCGGGGTGAGGACCTGCTTGGTCAGGTACCAGGTCATCACGAGCAGCAGCAGCACCAGTGCGAGCGCCCCGACCAGCAGCACCCGTTGCAGCAGGTCGAGGGTGGCCTGCTCCTCACTCAGGCTGTACACGAAGTACAGCTCGCTCGCCCCGACGAGCGGCAGCGTGACCATGGTGCCGGCGGCGATGCCTGGAACCTCGCCGTCCCCGGTCTTGATGGCGACGGCCTGCCACATCTGCCTGTCCCCACCACGGACCGCTTCGCGCAGCTCGGCGGTGATCAGCGCGCGCTGGTTGTTGTCCGAGGCCAGCTCAGGAAACTGCGTGCCCTGCCCCGGCGGGCGCAGCAGCAGCACCGACGCAGCGCCCGCGGTGGTCGCGAGCGAGTTGAGGACGTCGTACCCCAGCACCACGACGTCCTGGGAGCGTGCGGCGTTCGAGTTGTCGAACGCGCTCTGCGCCTGCTCGGCGCGCACGGCGGCGTCGGTGAGCACCTCGTCGACACGGGCGTCGTAGAGGGAGTCCCGCACCTGCCCCGACAGCGCCGCACCCAGGGTCAGCAGGGCGACGAGCCCCACCGCCACGGTGGTCACCGAGACCCGCACGCGCAGCGAGCGCTGCCACGCGCGCGCCAGCACCCGTAACCGGACGCGGGTCCGCCGCCAGGCGAGAAGAGCCCGGCGACGCAACCGGTCCTGCCAGGGCGGCGGGACGCGCCGGTCAGCCACCGCCACTCATCTCGTCGGCGGGGCTCCGGCCCGGTAGCCGACGCCGCGCACGGTCACGACGACCTCGGGGTTCTCCGGGTCCTGCTCGACCTTGGCCCGCAGCCGCTGCACGTGCACGTTCACCAACCGGGTGTCGGCCTGGTGCCGGTATCCCCAGACCTGCTCGAGCAGCACCTCGCGCGAGAACACCTGCCACGGCTTGCGCGCCAGCGCGACCATCAGGTCGAACTCCAGCGGCGTGAGGTTGATGACCTCCTCGCCCCGGGTGACGCGGTGCCCGGCGACGTCGACCACGAGGTCACCGATGAGCAGCCGCTCCGTCTCGGGCTCCTCGTGCCGGCGGAGCCGCGCCCGGATCCTGGCGACCAGCTCCTTGGGCTTGAACGGCTTGGCGATGTAGTCGTCCGCGCCCGCCTCGAGGCCGCTCACCACATCGGTGGTGTCACTCTTGGCGGTCAGCATGATGATCGGGACGCCCGACTCGGCACGGATCTGCCCGCACACCTCGATGCCGTCGATGCCCGGCAGCATCAGGTCGAGCAGCACCAGGTCCGGCTGGCTGGACCGGAACACCTCCAGAGCGCTGGTGCCGTCGTAGCTGAACACCGGTTCCAGGTTCTCCGACTGCAGGACGATGCCGATCATCTCCGACAGCGCGGCGTCGTCATCGACAACCAAGACGCGTGGACTCATGGCCCCATGTTCCCACCCGGCCGCCACTTCTGCGCACGGGCAACGCCGGAGCATCCCGCCGCGAGGTCCGCGGTGCGTGCGAGGATGGGCCCGCGTGACGAGATGGGAGCAAGGGGAACAGTGAGCACACCGACGCCGCCGCCGAGCGACCAGGGGCCCGACGGTCGCCATGCCGGCTGGGGCGATGCGCCGCAGGTGCCGAGCTATGGAGCACCGGAGCCGCAGGCCTACGGGCAGTTCGGAGCCCCGGACCCGCACCCGATGCTGTCGGTCGCGCAGCCGGGCATCATCCCCCTGCGCCCGCTCACCATGGGTGAGATCTACGACGGCGCCTTCAAGGCGATCCGCGCCAACCCGGCCGTGATGTTCGGGCTGGCGGCGGCCGTCGTCGCGCTCGTCACCATCGTGCAGGGTGCGCTCACCTGGGGGCTGACAGAGGATCTCAACCGGTTCGCGAGCCAGGTCGACCCGACGACGCAGGACCTCGACGAGCTCTACGGCACCCTGACCGCCTCGCTGCTCCCGAGCCTGGCCGCCGCCGTCGTCAGCTTCATCGTCACCACCGCGCTGAACGGTGTGCTCATCCACAGCATCAGCCAGTCGGTCCTCGGCCGCACGCTGCCGCTCGGGGAGCTCTGGACGCTCGTTCGCCCGCAGCTGCTCAAGCTGATCGCGCTCACGCTGCTGATCAGCGTCCTGGCCGCGGTCGCGATGATCGTCGCCTTCGTCCCGGCGATCGCCGTCGGGCTCGGCACCGGCGACATCGGCGCGACCCTGGGGCTGACGGTGCTGGGCATCGTCCTCATGATCCTCGCCCTGCTGTTCGTCATCGTTGCCACGGTGCTGGCCACGCCGGTGCTGGTGCTCGAGCGCTCCGGTGTGCTGACCGCGCTCAAGCGCTCCTGGCAGCTGACCCGCCACTCGTTCTGGCGGATCGCGGGGATCTACCTGCTCACGAGCATCCTCGTGGCGATCGTGGCTGGCATCGTCTCGGCACCGGTCGGGTTCCTCGGCGGCATCGTGGGGCCCACCGGCCTGACCATCGCGCAGCTCGTCGGCGCGATCATCGCCTCGTCGCTGACGACACCGTTCTTCGCCGGCGTGATCGCGCTGCTCTACATCGACATCCGCATCCGCCGCGAGGGCCTGGACGCCGAGCTCGCAGCAGCGGCAGCCCAGGGCTGACGTGCACGGTCCGGGTGCGCTCCGCCCAGCGGATGCTCTGGTCCCGCGCGAGCCTCCGCTGCTGCCGGGGGCCGACGAGGCGCGTGAGTGGGCCGAGCGTGAGCTGGCCAAGTCGATCTACGACACCTCGCCCACCTTGTGGGACAGGGTCCTCGACTGGCTGCGTGACCTCTGGAACAGGATCTTCGAGGCCAACACGACGCTCGGCCCGGTCCTGATGCCTGTGATCGTGCTGCTGGTGGTGGCGGCCGTGGTGGGGATCGCCCTGCTGATCGGTGGCCCGATCCGCCGGCGCCGGTTGCGGGAGGGCCAAGGAAGCGTCGAGGTGCTCGACGGCGACGAACGCACCTCCGCAGCCCTCAGGGCCGCTGCGGATGCCGCGGCTGCCGCGGGCGACCACGCCACCGCGGTGCTGGAGCGCTACCGCGCGATCGTCCGCTCGCTCGACGAGCGCGCGGTGCTCGAGGACCGCCGCGGTCGCACGGCGCACGAGGCAGCCGTCGCGGCCGGCGCCCGGCTCGCGCCCTGCGCAGCCGACCTGCGGCGTGCCGCCGAGATGTTCGACGGCGTCTGCTACGGGAACCTCGTCCCGGTGGCCGACGACGACGCCTGGCTCCGAGAGGTCGACCGCACGGTCGCGAAGACCCGCCCCTCGCGGACCGGCGACCTCTCCGACAGCGAGCTGGTCGCCCCCCGATGACCGCCACCCCCACGATCGTCGCTCGCGGTCACGCCGCCGGTGAGGAACCGCCTGCACCGACGTCGCCCCAGGGACGCGGCCGTCGCAAGGCGCTCATCGTCGCGATCCTGGCGCTGGTCGTCGTGGCCGTGATCATCGGCGTTGCCACGCAGCGCTCCACCTCCGACATCCCTCTCGCGCCCGACAACTCCGACCCGGGCGGAGCCCGCGCAGCTGCCCAGGTGCTCGAGCAGCAGGGTGTCGACGTCACCTTCGTGACCACCACGGCAGCGGCGGTCTCCGAGGCCGAGGCAGGCAGCACCCTGCTGGTCGTCAACCCCGGCAGGCTGCGCCCCGTCCAGCAGGAGGCGATCGCCGGGGTCGAGGCCGACATCGTGCTCGCGAACATCGGCGGTGGCACGTTCGACTCCCTCACGGACGCGGTCGAGGTCGAGGGCTATGCCACGCGAACCAACCGGGTGGCGCACTGCGCCGACGAGCATGCGCAGGCAGCCGAGAGCATCACGGCGGGCGGGGCCGTGCTCACCGGTGACGTGGAGGGTTGCTTCGAGGCCGAGGGCGGTTCCCTGTACGCCACCTGGACCGAGGGCGACCGGGCCTGGAGTGCCATCAGCGATGGCTGGATCATCTCGAACGAGGGTCTCGCCGTCGCCGGCAACGCCGCCCTGGTGTTCCGCACCCTCGGCGCGCACGATCGCCTGGTCTGGTACGTCCCGGCCTCCGACGACACCTTCGGCATCGACAGCGAGGGGCTGCTCGACCAGTTCCCGCTGCCCGGCCCGGTCGTCACGATGCTGCTGCTCGTCGGCGTGGTCCTGGTGCTCTGGCGCGGCCGCCGGCTGGGCCCGATCGTGGTCGAGCCGCTCCCGGTCGAGGTCAGGGCCAGCGAGACCACCCGCGGCCGTGGCCGCCTCTACCGACGCGCCGCTGCCCACGCGCACGCCGCCTCGGCCCTGCGGGCGGGATTCGTGGCCCGGGTCGCCGGGCGGGTGGGGCTGCCGAGCCACGCCGGACCGGATCAGGTCGTCGAGACCCTCGCCCGCGCGAGCGGGCGAGGCCCTGAGGCGATCAGCGACGTCCTCTACGGAGCACCACCGACCACCGATGAAGGCCTGAGCGCCCTCACCCAAGCCCTCGACACCCTCGAGAGAGAGGTTCAGCGCGCATGACGCAGCCGTACCAGCCCCAGCAGCCCTACCAACCGCCCCAGCAGGGTCAGCCTCAGCAGGGCAACCAGCAGCCCTACGCCTACGGCCCGCCGCAGCAGCTCTACGGCTACGGCCAGCCGCAGGACGGCGCCCAGCAGGGTCAGCCGGGCGGGCAGGCGCCGCAGGGCTACGGCGCACCACCGCAGCAGCCGGCACCGCTGGCCCAGCCGGAGCTCCCCGCCGAGGATGGCCCGGGCTCAGCGGCACGCACCCGGCTGGCGAGCCTGCGGACCGAGGTGGCGAAGGCCGTCGTCGGGCAGGATGCCGCCGTCACCGGCCTCGTGATCGCGCTGCTGTGCCGCGGTCACGTGCTGCTCGAGGGCGTGCCCGGCGTCGCCAAGACGCTGCTGGTGCGCACCCTCGGCGCATCGCTGGACCTCGAGATGAAGCGCGTGCAGTTCACGCCGGACCTGATGCCTGGTGACGTGACCGGCTCCCTGGTCTACGACGCGCGCACGTCGGAGTTCTCCTTCCGAGAGGGCCCGGTCTTCACCAACCTCATGCTCGCCGACGAGATCAACCGCACGCCCCCGAAGACCCAGGCGTCGCTGCTCGAGGCGATGGAGGAGCGTCAGGTCAGCGTCGACGGCACGCCGCGGCCGCTCCCGGACCCGTTCGTGGTGATCGCCACGCAGAACCCCGTCGAGTACGAGGGCACCTACCCGCTCCCCGAGGCCCAGCTCGACCGGTTCCTGCTCAAGCTCGTGCTCCCCCTGCCCGAGCGCGGTGACGAGATCGGCGTGCTGCAGCGCCACAGCGACGGGTTCGACCCGCGCAACCTCGCCGCTGCCGGAGTCTCCCCCGTCGCAGGGCCGGACGACCTCGCGCAGGCGCGCGAGGAGGTGCGCCAGGTCCAGGTCGGGCAAGAGGTGCTCGGCTACATCGTGGACATCTGCCGTGCGACGCGGACCTCGCCCTCGCTGTCGCTGGGCGTCTCGCCGCGTGGTGCGACGGCGCTGCTCGCGACCTCGCGTGCCTGGGCGTGGTTGAGCGGGCGCACCTTCGTGACGCCCGACGACGTCAAGTCGCTCGCGCTCCCGACGCTGCGGCACCGCGTGCAGCTGCGTGCCGAGGCCGAGCTCGAGGGCGTGAGCACCGCCTCGGTGCTCGAGGGCGTGCTCGCGACCGTGCCCGTGCCCCGCTGAGCGCTGAGGACGACGAGCTGACATGGCGATCTCGTGGCGAGCCGTCGCGCTGGCGGCACTCGGGCTGATACCCGTGATGCTGCTGCCGCAGATGGCGACGGTCGGCACCTGGGTGCTGATCTGGGTCGCGGTCGTCGTCGGCGACCTCGCGCTCGCGGCCGCACCGCGCAAGGTCGTCGTCACGCGCTCGCCGCTGCCGTCGGTGCGGCTGACCGAGTCGGCCACCTCCACGCTGACGCTCGTCAACGCCGACAGCAAGCGGCTGCGCGGGATCGTGCGCGACGCCTGGCAGCCCACGGCGGGGGCGGTGGGCAACCGGCACGACCTCGACATCCAGCCAGGTGAGGCGCGCCGGGTCAGGACCGCGCTGCAGCCGGTCCGGCGTGGTGACCTGCTGCCGCACCGCGTGACGATCCGCGCCTGGGGTCCGCTCGGGATCGCGGGCCGCCAGCGGTCGATCGCGGTTGCGGGCACGCTGCGGGTGCTGCCGGAGTTCAGGTCGCGGCGGCACCTGCCGTCCCGGCTGGCGCGCCTGCGTGAGATGGACGGCCGGAGCGCGGTCAACGTCCGCGGCCCCGGCACCGAGTTCGACTCGCTCCGCGAGTACGTCATGGGCGACGACGTCCGCGCGATCGACTGGCGCGCCACCGCTCGCCGTCAGGAGATGGTGGTCCGCACCTGGCGGCCCGAGCGCGATCGCCGCGTGCTGATCGTTCTCGACACCTCCCGGCTGTCGGCAGCGCGGCTCGGTGACGCGCCACGGCTCGACGCAGGGATCGAGGCGTCGCTGCTGCTGACGGCGCTGGCCACGCGCGCCGGCGACCGGGTCGAGCTGCTCGCCGTCGACCAGCAGGTCCGTGCCCGGGTGAGCGGCACGCACTCGTCCGCGGTGATGTCGACGATGGCGGCCGCCGTCGCCCCCGTCCATCCGCTGCTCGTCGAGCCGGACTGGACGCTGGTCGCCCAGCTCGTGCGGGACCGGCTCTCGCAGCGCGCGCTCGTGGTGCTGGTGACAGCGGTCGAGGCCAGCTCGGTCGAGACCGGCCTCGTGCAGGTGGCCGCGACGCTCGCCGCCGACCACCAGGTGGTCGTCGCCTCCGCGACCGACCCCGAGGCCGAGGCGCTGCGGACCAACCGCGAGACCACGGCCGACCTCTTCGACGCCGCGGCCGCCGAGCGCGCGAATCTCGAGCGCCGCGGCGTGACCATGGAGCTGCGCCGCGCGGGCGTGGAGGTGCTCGAACGCCTCCCCGACGACCTCGCCCCCGGCCTCGCCGACACCTACCTCGCCCTCAAGGCCGCCGGCCGCCTCTAGCTCTCAGTCGGCCATCGCGACGGTGTCGTCGAGGTGCTCGGCGCGCATGTCGCCGGTCTCGCCGTGGCGCACCGCGATGCGGCCGAGCACGAGCGTGTAGGTCCAGTAGGCCGCGAGCGCGAGCGCGCCGATGAAGATCTTGATCCCCGAGGGCAGGCTCGACGGCGTCACGTAGCCCTCGATGAGACCGCAGACCAGGAGCACCACCGCCAGCCCGATGACGAGCGTGATCAGTGCCCGGCCCTCTTCGGCCAGGGCACGCGAGCGCGTCCTCGGGCCGGGGCTGACCCAGGTCCAGAACAGCTTGAGGCCGGCACCGCAGGCGATGAAGATCGAGGTCAGCTCGAGCAGACCGTGCGGCAGGATCAGGCCGAAGAAGACCTCGAGCATGTCGAACTCGGCCAGTATCGCGCCCGCCTGCCCGACAGCCATCGCGTTGGCGACCAGCAGGTAGATCGGCCCGATCCCTGTCGGGCCGAGCGCGATGGCGCGCGCGGCGATCCAGGCGTTGTTGGTCCACACCTGGGTGGCGAAGACTCCCGGCTCGTAGGTCGAGTAGTAGGCGGCGAAGGCCTGCTCGGCGTAGGCCTGGCGCTCCGAGGGGGTGCCGAGCTGGGCCAGCAGCTCGGGGTTGCTGTAGGTCCACCAGCCGGTGGCCACGCCGATCGCGATGAACGCCACCGTCATCGCGACCGTCCACCAGCGCACGCGGTAGAACGCCGCGGGCACCGAGACCACGAAGAACCGGGCGACATCCCCCCACCCCGGCTCGTGCGCGCCCGCGATGAGGCCGCGCCCCCGGCTGAGGAGGTTCGAGAGCCGGGTGACGACCGTCGGGTCGGGCGCCGAGGTGCGGACACGCGAGTAGTCGGTGGCCGTGGCCTGGTAGAGGCTGACCAGCTCGTCGGCCTCGGGGCCGCTGAGTCGCCGGGACCGGGTGAGGTCTCGCAGCCGGTCCCAACGGGAGGAGCGCACCGCTACGAATGCGTCGACGTCCACGGCGCCAGTCTCGCACGGCGGCCGACCAACTACCCTGGGGCCGTGACCGCGTCGAGCATCTCGGGCCCGCAGGGCCTCATGGCGCCCACCCACGACCACGCCGCCGCCGGTCTGGTGATCACCGGCGAGGCCGTCGCGCTCGAGCTCAAGCCGGCGAACGTGGCCCACCGCCTGATGAGCGGTTTGCTCGACCTCGCGATCTACGGCGCCGTCAGCTTCGCGATCCTGCTCGGCCTCTCGCGGCTGGTGCAGAACGCCGCCCACGTCGGCATCCTCATCGTCGTCGTCTCCGTGATCTTGATGGTGGGGCTGCCCACGACCGTGGAGTCGCTCACCCGCGGCCTGTCGGCCGGGAAGCTCGCCGTCGGTCTCCGTGTGGTGAGGGACGACGGCGGTCCGATCCGATTCCGGCACGCGCTCGTTCGCGCGATGCTCGGTGCCGTCGAGATCTGGGTGACCTTCGGCACCCTGGCCGTGATCGTGGCGATCATCAACAAGCGCGGCAAACGACTGGGCGACCTGCTGGCCGGCACGTATGCGATCCGGGTGCGCGGCTCCGAGGAGGCTCACGCGCCGCTGCTGATGCCGCCCGACCTCGCGGCGTGGGCCGAGCTGGCCGACATCCGCCGCCTGCCGGACGAGCTCGGTCTCTACGCCCGCCTGTTCCTCACCCGCACCTCAGCGATGACCCCGCAGGTCCGCGAGCAACGGGCGCGGATGTTCGCGGCGTCGATCGAGCCCTACGTGTCGCCGCCCCCGCCCTGGGGCACGAACCCGGAGCGGTTCGTCGCGGCGGTGCTGGTGGCCCGGCGGGACCGTGAGTACCGCGCCGCCGTGGCCGAGGAGGCTCGGGCGTCCGCGCGAGCGGACCGCACCCACCGGCTCCCCTACGGGATCCCGGACATGTTCTAGGCAGCATCCCCGGCAGGGTCGGCGCTCCTGCGGCGTTCCTCGTGCCGCCGACCGCGCCACGCCAGCAGCACGCCGCCCACGAGCGCGGCGAGCAAGGAGGCGACGAGCACACCGATGATCGCGTGCTCGGCGTGCGGGCTCCCCTCGCCGTAGGCGAGACCGGCGACCAGCAGCGAGACCGTGAACCCGATCCCCGCCAGGAACCCGACGGCCGTGATGTCGGCCCACCGCAGCCCCGGCGCCAGCGAGACGTGCTGGAAGCGGCAGACCAGCCACGTGGTGAGCGTGATGCCGATCGGCTTGCCCAGCACGAGGCCGAGCACCACGCCCTGCGCGACCGGGTCCGCGACCGCAGCCCGCAGCGCCTCGGGAGCCACGGTCACCCCGGCGGCGAACAGCGCGAACACGGGCACGGCGAAGCCCGCGGAGATCGGTCGCCATCGGTGCTCGAGGCGCCCTGCGTGCGCGATCGGGACCACGAGCCCGAGCGCCACGCCCGCGATCGTGGCGTGCACCCCGGAGGAGTGCAGCAGCGCCCATGCGAGGACCCCGAGCGGGACCAGCACCACCCAGTGCGTCACGCCCCTGCGGAGCAGCAGCCAGAACACGAGCACCACGGCTCCGGCACCCAGCACCCAGAGCAGCTGGATGCCGTCGGAGTAGCCGATCGCGATCACGAGGATCGCGAGCAGGTCGTCGACGACGGCGAGGGTGAGCAGGAAGGCGCGCAACGCCGTCGGGAGCTTCTTGCCCACGATGCCGAGCACGGCGACCGCGAAGGCGATGTCGGTCGCCGTCGGGATCGCCCAGCCGTGCGGGGCCCCCGACTCGGCGGTGAGGTTGACGGCCAGGAACATCAGCGCCGGCACCGCCATGCCGCCGACCGCGGCCACCATCGGCACGATCGCGGTACCCAGCCGCCGGAGCTCACCCTCGACGATCTCGCGCTTGAGCTCGAGGCCGACGACGAAGAAGAAGATCGCGAGCAAGCCGTCGGAGGCCCACTGGCCGATGCTCAGGTCCAGGTGGAGCGACTCGTTCCCCACCCGGAGGTCACGCAGCGCGGTGTAGCTCTCCTGCCAGGGCGAGTTCGCCCACACCAGCGCGACCACCGCCGCGATCACGAGCAGCACGCCGCCCACCGACTCCCCGCGCAGGGTGTCGAGATAGTTCTGCAGGCCGCCTGGGGTCAGACGGCTGAACAAGGGCTGGCGGTTGCTCACGGCACCTCCGAGGTCGACGACGTCACGCCGACCAGACCTGCCGGCACACCTCCGCCGCGTCGTGCGGCCGCCTCGAGAGTAACGCTGCGCGCTCAGAGCGCGAGCGGTGTCCGAGTCGTGATCAGCCCCTCGTCGGCGAGGTACCGCTCGAGGGCGAGGGTCGCGACGCCGGTCGCGACCGAGTTGCCCCGCACGGTCGACATGGCGAGCTCGAGATCGCTCCCGGACAGCCCTGGTGCCTGCTCCCGCACGTGCTGGCGGACGGCCGGCAGCAGGTGCTCTCCCAGCGCCCACGCCGTCCACCCCGTCAGCGTCACCGCCTCGGGATTGATGATGGCGACGAGGTCCGCCAGCGCGGCTCCGAGGAAGTACGAGGTGCGGGCGATCGTCTCGCTCACGGCAGGGTCCGGCTCGTCGGCCTCGGCGGCAGCCGCCATGGCGCCGATGAAGTCGCGCTGGAGATCGATGTCGAGCAGGGCGTGCTCGGGGTCGATCTCGCGGAGCGTCTGCTGGATGCCAGGCACGCCGACGTACGCCTCCACGCACCCCGCCCGACCGCAGCGGCAGGGCCGGCCGTCGAGCACCAGCAGCGAGTGCCCCCACTCCCCCGCCGAGTTGGTGGCACCACGGGCGATCCGCGCCTCGAGCAGGATCGCGGCGCCCACCCCGGTACCGAGGTTCACGGTCACGAGGTTCGAGCAGAACCGCCCGCGTCCGAGCCACAGCTCCGCGGTGGCGATCGCCTTCAGGGGGTTGTCGATGACCAGCGGCAGTGCCACGCGCTCCCGTAGGTGCTCGAGGTCGACCGTTCGCCAGGCCCAGTGCGGCACCAGCACCGAGGGGCCGGCCGAGCTGTGCACCAGCCCCGGCAGCGACACCCCGACGCCGCGGACCTGGTCGCGGTCGACCTGCTCCTGCTCCAGCAGGCGATCGAGCGCCTCGCCGATCATGTCCACCATGAGGTCGGGAGCGAGCAGGTGCTCGTCACGCTCGATCTCCACGAAACCGACCTGGTTCAGGGCGGTGTCGAACAGGAACGCACGCACGTAGGTCTCGGCGACGTCGATACCCACCACGCTGCCGCCGGCGGGATTCATGGCGAGCGTCGCGGTCGGTCTGCCGACGAGCCCGAGACTCACCTTCGTCTCGACGAGGATGCCGACGGCGAGCAGCTCACCGACGACGGTCGCGACGGTGGCGGCGCTCAGACCCGTGACCTGCGCGATCTCGTTCCGCGTGATCTCGGACGATGACAGCACCACGTGCAGGACGTCGAGCCGCGAGTCGCTGCGGATGTCGCGGGCGGTTCGTCGGACGACAGCCATCTAGTCCCTCACCGCTCGCCCGCTCATGCCGTGCACTCGAGTGTCGCCGGCGGCAGCCCTGGAGCGCTGAGGCTGACGATAGTCCGTGCGGAGCACCGTACGAACACGACGAGGCGGCCGTCAAGGGTGGACCGGCTGGTCGAGCTGTACGGGGTGTTGTCCGCGAGGTCGCCGCTCTCGAGGCCCAGCAGCTCACCGCCCTCGACCTGCGCCGTGACGACGACGTCACCGCCGGCGACGTTCCCGTGCTCGTCGCGCAGCAGGCACTCCACCTGCACGACCGTGTCGCCACCGAGACCGATGGCCTCGACGGCGCGCGCGACCTCGGGTGGCGCCACCCACGGTGCCGCCTCGATCCGGACGGCCGGCCCCGGGGGTGACAGCTCGTCACGAGCGACGACGGCGCCGTCGCGCCAGGTCTGCAGCTCCAGCGGCGCGTCCTGGGCCGGGACGATGGCGACCCAGTACCCGTGCTCGTCGTCGCGGCGGAGCGGGATCTCCTCGCCCGCGCACGTGAGCGTGACCTGCTCGCCGTTGGCGAAGCAGAGGACCTCGAGGCGCTCACCGGCGCCGGTGCCCCACTCGCGGCGCAGCGGGTGGGTCCAGAAGGGTCTCGTGGCGCCGGCGTCCTCGCCCTGAGCGATCGGGCGGGTGGCGATGTACGCGACCGGCTCCTCGGACCACCAGCTCCGCCGCAGGTGCCAGGCGTGCTTCTCGAACCCGGCGACCGTGAGCAGGCCCGCCGGTGAGCCGTGCACCGGCCAGCCGTGCGCCTCACCCAGGTAGTCGATCCCCGTCCACAGGAACTGGCCCGAGATGTAGTCGTTGTCGGCGACGTACCGCCACGCCTCGTAGGTGTGCGAGTTCTCGCTGCCCAGCAGCGGCTTGTCGGGGAACCTCACGTGGTCCTCGGCGTACAGGTGCTCCTTGTAGTTGTAGCCGACGAGGTCGAGCGTGTCGATCAGCCCGGTGCGGCTGGACGCCTCCGGAAACGCCGCCCCGACCGTGACCGGCCGGGACGGGTCGCGGCGTCGCACGATGTCACCGAGGCGGTTCGAGATGCCGGTGAGCCGCCTCATGTCCGGGCGGCGCGGGTCGTAGACGCGCTCGGCCACGGGCTTGTTGGCATCGTTGTTGCCGGTCATCTCGTCGAACAACCGGCTGGCGTAGGGGTCGTTCGGGTAGTCGATCTCGTTGCCGATGCTCCAGGCGATCACGCTGGGGTGGTTGCGGTGGGCGTCGATCATCGCGACGAGGTCGCGCTCGTGCCACTCCGGGAAGTCCTTGGCGTAGCCCTGGTGCCGCGGCGGGTAGACGTTGTGCCCCTGCCACCACTTGTTCTTGGGGTTCTCCCACTCGTCGAAGGCCTCGTCGATCACGAACAGGCCGAGCGCGTCGCACAGCAGGTACAGCTCGGGCGCGTGCGGGTTGTGCGCCATCCGCACGGCGTTGCAGCCCATCGCCTTCAGCTTGAGCAACCGCCGCAGCCACACGCCCGGGGGCACCGCGTTGCCGAGGCAGCCGGCATCCTCGTGCAGGCACACGCCCTGGAGGAGGCGCGGCTCGCCGTTGATCGAGAACCCCACCTCGGGGTCGAAGACGAAGGTGCGGATCCCGACGACGTCGCGATAGCCCGCCTCACCGGTCCCGTTCTCCTGGGGCCAGGCCAGCGTCGTCGTGAGCCGGTAGAGGCCGGGCTCGGTGTCGGACCACAGGTCCGGGGAGGCGACCGCGGTGCGCACGTCGAGGTCCGCGGTGCCCCCGCCGGGCACGTGCACCTCGGTCTCGACCACGTGCGAACCGCCCGAGGTGAGCGCCACCAGCTCGTGGCGCACCTGCACGTGGACGTCACCGGCCAGATCGTTGGCCACGACCTGCTGGATCCGTACCGCGGCCTCGGTGGGATCGGCGGTCTCGGTCGTGAACGCCGTGCCCTCGGCGAGGCGGACCGGTTCGTGCACCTGGATCTCGACGTGCCGCGTGATGCCGGAGCCGTTGTACCAGCGCGAGTCGGAGAGATCGGTGTGCTCGACGCGGACGGCGACGACGAGGTCGTCGTCGGGTGCGTAGGACAGGATCTCGGTGAGGTCGAACGAGAACCGGGCGTATCCGGACGGCCGGCTGCCGAGGTGGTACCCGTTCACCCACACCGAGGCGTTCTTGTAGACCCCGTGGAAGACGATCTGCGCGTGCCTGCCGTCGAGGGTACCGAGGTCGCTGAGAGCGACGTGGGCCCGGTACCACCCGATGCCGCCCGGGAGGTAGCCGGTTCCGCTGGAGCACTCCGGCGAGAACTCCTGCTCCACGCTCCAGTCATGGGGGACGACGACCGAGCGCCAGGCGGAGTCGTCGTAGCCCTTGGCCCATGCGTCGGCGTCGTCGCCCAGGGTGAAGGCCCAGCGGCCGATGTCATGAGAGCGCACGCGCAGTTCCATCCTTCATGGCGGGATCGGGTGTGGATGTCGGGGTGTAGGTGTCGAAGATGCGGACGAAGAGCATGCCGGTGAGAGTCGCGATCGCACCGAATCCGAAGGCGAACCACAGCAGCCCGTAGACCGTCAGGTGCGGGTAGAAGATGGTGATCACGACCGGCAGCCCGAGGAGCGCGATCGCGCCGAGCGCGGTCAGGGGGTGCCGCCACGCCATCAGCCGCGCGTTGCGCAGCACCCGCGCCGTCGGGTCGTCGAACGCCGCCAGGTACGGGAAGGCGAACAGGGCCACCAGCACCAGCTGCAGCGCCAGCACGAACCAGGCGGCGAGCAGCACAAGCTGGCCGATCGGGCTGGTCACGAATGTCGTCACCACCACGTACCAGGCCGCCAGCACGCCCGCCAGCGCGAGGATCACGAGCGCGAGCACGCTGCCCTGTCTCGCGTTCTGCCGGAACGCGCGGAGGTAGTCCCCGGTCACCGAGTCACAGCGGCCGCGAACGATCTTCATCGCCGTCGAGCACAGCGCGGTCAGCGAGGCGCCCAGGGTGATGATCGGCAAGGACGTGGCGACGAAGAGCAGGTTGAGGAGCATCACGTCGGCGACGCGCGAGAGCACGCGCATGAGCGCCGAGTCGGCGGAGAAGACGCGAGTGCTCATGACGTCCTTTCGGGATCGCGACCTGCGGTGTCACGGGAGGGTCCAGGTGCGGGCGGGCGCGTGTGCCCGCCCGCACCTCGAGGGCGGGCCCTAGGCCTCCAGGGCCTCGATGTCGGCCTGGATGGACGCGCGGGCGTCCTCGTAGCCAGCATCAGTGAGCTTCTGGCGCATCTCGGCGATCGCGGCGGCGGGGTCGCTGAACTTGCCGTACTGCAGCTGGGGGATGTACTCGGACAGCACGGCACCCATCGCCGCGAGCGTCGACTCGATCATGGTCTTGTCGACCACCAGTCGCTCGTAGGGGTAGTCCTTGGCGTTGGCGTCGAGCGCGTCGAACATCTCCTGCTTGTTGTCCGGATCGGTCGCACTGGGGATCTCCAGCTCGTCCATGCGGCCGTACCAGAAGTTCGATCCGAGGGAATCGGTCGCAGGGTCGAAGCCCTCAGGCTGCGAACGCCTACCCTCGGCGTCGATGACGTAGTCCGTGCCCTCGATGCCGTAGTTGAAGAGGTGGTAGCACTCCTCGTCGTTGCGGAGGATGTCGTACACCGCCAGGGCCCGCTCCGGGTTGCGCGAGTTCGCACTGACCGCCATGGCGCCGTGCGTCTTGATGTCGCGGTAGTAGTTGTTGTTCTCCTTGCCCCAGTAGAAGAACTTGGGGTCGGATCCGGGCTGGTCGGTCGGCATCCTGTGCAGGATCCCGAGGAACGTCTGCATGTGGTGCTGGTCCGCGCCCGAGAGGCCGGCGTAGAACTGCTCCCGCGTGTCGCCGTCATAGTTGACGGCGTCCTCACGCCAGACACCGATGTCGTTCCACTCGCGGGCGAGCTCGGCCGCGGCGAGCAGATCGTCACCCTCCATGTAGTACGACGTCACCGCGGTCGGGTCGGAGGTGGTCGTGTGGAACGGGAAGTAGATGCCCGCCGTGACCTGCTGGATGACCTGGTACTCCGTGCGTCCCTGTACGAAACCGGTGAGGGCAGCCTCGTTCGTGCCCGCCACGTCCCAGGGGTAGGCCTCGGGCTGGTTGTCCTTGACCCATTGGAAGTAGGTCGTGAACTGCTCGAACTCCGTGATCTCGCCGTCGGGGATACCGGCCTCGGTGGCCCAGTCACCACGGTAGAAGAAGCCGTGGTTCGTCCACTGCGTGAAGTTGTCCTCCGGCATGAAGTAGATCATCCCGTCGTCCAGCTTGCACAGCTCCCAGTGACCCTCGCTGTCCACCTGCTCCCATGTCTGGGGCGCGTAGGAGCTGAGCATGGCCTCGTCCATCGGCAAGAACGCGCCCTTCTGCGCATTCTCCCAGGCGAAGAGCCAGTCGGTCGCGGTACCGATGAGGTCCACGTTGCTGTCACCGGAGAGCAGCTGCACGTTGTACTGCGTCTGCCAGTCTGCCCACTCGATGTAGAACAGCTCCAGCGAGGCGTTCACCTTCTCGGTCAGCTTGGCGTTGAGCTGCTCCAGCATGGCCTCGAGGCGACCATTGGTCGGCTTGTCGCCGAGCACCAGCATGGTCACCGTGACCGCCTCGCTGGTGTCGAGCTCGCCACCGCCGCCCCCGCCGGTGCCGCCCCCGTTGTTGCTGTTGCAGGCAGCGAGCGTCACGCCCGTACCGATGCCGAACGCGGCGAGTGCTCCGCCCTTCAGCAGGGTCCTTCTCTTGATGCTGGACATGTGGACTCCTTTGTCGATCTCTGAGACGAGGTCTCGGGGGACTGCCTCGGTCGAGGCAGGGGTGGGCTGTGCTCAGCCCTTGACGGCACCGACGGTGATACCGCTGACGAAGTACTTCTGGACGAACGGGTACATGAGCAGCACCGGGGCTGTCGCGACGACCGCGCTTGCCATCTTCAACGTGTTGCTCGGCAGGTTCGTGATCGTGACGTTGTCCCCGGCCACGGAGTTTCGGAGCGCGTTGGCCGTGTTGATGATGTTGTAGAGGTGGTACTGCAGCGGGCGGAACTCCACCTGGCTGCCGAGGTAGAGCGAGGACAGGTACCACTCGTTCCAGTAGCCCATCGCCAGGAACAAGCCCACGGTGGCCAACGCCGGCTTCATCATCGGCAGGGCCAGCTGCGCGAAGATCCTGAAGTCGCCGGCGCCATCGACCTTCCCGGACTCGATCACCTCGTAGGGGACCGTGCGCATGAAGTTCTTCATGAGGATGATCAGCCACGGCGTCATCAGCAGCTGCAGGAACACCGCGAGGTAGCTGCCGCGGAGGCCGAGGGTGCTACCGACCCAGATGAACGTCGGCGCCAGTCCCGCGGAGAACAGCGTCGTGAAGTAGATGAAGAACGAGATCTGGTTGCGAAACCGGAAGTCCTTGCGGTACAGCGCGAACCCGGTCATCGAGATCACGAAGAGCCCGATCGCCGTGCCGAGCACGGTCATCGTCACCGTCACTGCGTAGGAGCCGAGGATCTGGCGGGGTGACTTGAAGATGTACTCGTACGCCGTCATGGTGAAGCCACGTGGGAACAGCCCGAAGCCGTGGCGCAGGATCTCGGACTCGGCGGAGAAGGAGGCCGACACGATCATGACGAAGGGAAGCAGGCAGAACACCGCGAACAGCGACACGAAGACGTACGAGATGCCGCGGAGCGCGTAGTCGCTGGCGCCCAGCTTGACGGCCCGTGGCTTCGCCTGCTTGTTTCGCTTCGCACGGCGCTTCTTGCCCTCGACCACCGTCACCACGTCGACGACGCCGGGCGCCGTCGTCTCAGAAGAGTGCATAGTCCTTGTTCATCCTTCGCACGATCCAGTTGGCGGTCATCACGAGTGCGAAACCGAAGATCGACTGGTACAGCCCGACAGCGGTTGACGTCGTGAAGTTGTTTTGGGTCATCACCATCCGGTACACAGCGGTCTCGATGATGTCCGTGGTCGCGAACAGCTGCGCGTTGTTGCCGACCAGGTTCCAGAACAGCCCGAAGTTGCCGTGCATGATCCCGCCCATCGAGAACAGCAGCAGGATGATGAAGGTCGGCTTGAGGCTGGGCAGGATCACGTACCGGATCCGCTGCCACGCGGAGGCCCCGTCGATCGCGGCAGCCTCGAAGAGAGTCTTGTCGATCCCCATGATCGCGGCGAAGTACACGATCGAGCCGTATCCGGTGCTCTGCCACATCTGGACGGCCACGATGATGAACGGCCACAGCCCGGCGGTGCTGTAGATCTTGACCGGGTCCCCGCCGGTGGCGACGATCAGGGAGTTGATCGCTCCGGTGTCGTAGTTGAACAGATTGAAGGCGATCACGCCGATCAGCACGACCGAGATGAAGTAGGGCAAGAACATCACAGTCTGGGAGATCTTCTTGAAGTACCTCAAGCGGATCTCGTTGAGCATGATGGCCAGCGCGATCTGCAGGATGTTGCCCAGGACGATGAAGGCGACGTTGTAGAGGATCGTGTTCCGCGTCAGCAGCCACAGCTGCCCCGATTTGATGAGGAACTCGAAGTTCCTCAGTCCCACGAACGGGCTGCCGAAGATCCCGTCGCGGTAGTTGAAGTTGGTGAACGCGATCCAGGCTCCCGGCATCGGCGCGTACGCGAACACCACGAAGAACGCGACCGCCGGGAGGCACATGAGCAGCAAGACCTTGCTGTCCCACGCGCTCTTGAGCAGCGAGCGCGGTCGCCGCGTCGTAGCCACACCTGCCATCCGGCTGCCTCCTCGCAGTCACGGGAACCGGCAGCGTCCTCGCCGCCGGCCATATCATCAGGAGTAAATCTAACCCTCGATGAAACTGGGGAGACAGTAGCCCCATGCCGACCGGCTGCGCAAGTGGCAGCGGCGAGCTCCTCGGCCGGAGCGATCAGTAGCGGTAGTGCTCCGGCTTGAACGGGCCGGCGACGTCGACGTCGATGTACTCGGCCTGCTCCTTGGTGAGCTCGGTCAGGTCGACGCCGAGCGCCTCCAGGTGCAGCCGCGCGACCTTCTCGTCGAGGATCTTCGGGAGGCGCTCCACACCTGCGCTCTCCCCCTCCTCGAGCTCCTCGGCCTGGGCGAGCGCGATCTGCGCGAGCACCTGGTTGGTGAAGGAGGCAGACATGACGAACGACGGGTGCCCGGTCGCGTTGCCGAGGTTGAGCAGACGACCCTCGGAGAGCACGACGATCGAGCGCTCTGCCCCCTCCTGCGTGGCGGGGAGCCGCCACTCGTGGACCTGCGGCTTGATCTCGATCTTCTCGACCCCGGGCACGCGAGCGAGGGCCGCCAGGTCGATCTCGTCATCGAAGTGACCGATGTTGCCGACCACGGCCTTGTTCTTCATCGCCAGCAGGTGCTCGACGCCCACGATGCGGGTGTTGCCCGTGGTGGTGATGACGAAGTCGGCCTGGCCGACGACGTCGTCGAGCCGCGCCACCTGGTAGCCGTCCATCGCTGCCTGGAGCGCACAGATCGGGTCGATCTCGGTCACGATCACGCGGGCGCCCTGGCCACGCAAGGCCTCGGCCGCCCCCTTGCCGACATCCCCGTAGCCGCACACCACGGCGACCTTGCCGCCGATCAGCACGTCGGTGGCGCGGTTGAGCCCGTCCGGCAGCGAGTGCCGGATGCCGTAACGGTTGTCGAACTTCGACTTGGTCACCGAGTCGTTGACATTGATCGCCGGGAACAGCAGCTCACCTGCGGCGGCGAGCTGAGCGAGGCGGTTCACGCCCGTGGTGGTCTCCTCGGAGACTCCCTTGATGCCCCGGGCCACCCGGGTCCACCGGTTTGGGTCCTGCGCGAACGTGCGGCGAAGCAGGTCGAGGAAGACGACCTTCTCCTCGGAGTAGCCGGCATCCCCGGGCTCGGGGGCCGGCGGGACTGCGCCGGCGGCCTCGAAGCGGACGCCCTCGTGCACGAGCATGCTGGCATCGCCGCCGTCGTCGAGGATGAGGGTGGGGCCACCGGTCGGTGAGTCCGCCCAGTCGAAGATCCGCTCGGTGCAGTCCCAGTACTCGGTGAGGGTCTCACCCTTCCACGCGAACACGGGAACGCCGCGAGGGTCCTCGGGGGTGCCGGACCCCACCACCACGGCGGCCGCCGCCTCGTCCTGCGTCGAGAAGATGTTGCACGAGGCCCAGCGGACCTGCGCGCCGAGTGCCACCAGGGTCTCGATCAGCACCGCTGTCTGGACCGTCATGTGCAGCGACCCGGCGATGCGGGAGCCCGCGAGCGGCTGGCTGTCCGCGTACTCCTCGCGAAGCGCCATCAGCCCCGGCATCTCGTGCTCGGCCAGGCGGATCTGGTGTCGCCCGGCCTCGTGCAGGCCGAGGTCAGCCACCATGTGCTCGATCGTCATGCCGTCAGGTTATCCGCGCTCTCGAGCCCGGATGAGCGCCGCACGCCCGAGACCACACCGAACAGCACCGCAGGCAGCAGCAAGGTGGCGCCGATCACGTTGATCGCAGGGAATCCACCCCACGCGAGCACCGGACCGGCGATCACCGCGGCGAGCGCACCCGCGTAGTTCATCCCGGCGTCGGTCACCCCCTGCAGCGGCACCGTGACGTGATCGGGCGTGACCGCCACGAGGTGCGCCGAGCCCGCGATGATGCAGGCGCTCCAGCCGAGCCCCAGCACGGTGAGCGCCACCGCCGTCAGCACCGAGTCGCCCCTCCCCAGCCCGGCGAGCACCCCCAGGCTGACCGCCAGCAGCAGCACGCCGATACCGATCCACGCGACCGTCCGCGCGCCCCACCGGTCGACCAGCCCGCCGAGCACAGGGCTCATCGCGTACATGCCGAGCACGTGCAGGCTGATAACGATCCCCACGAGCTCGAGCGTCATGCCGTGGTGCTGCATGTGAACCGGGGTCATCACCATCACCAGGACCATCACCGCATGCCCGCACCCGATGAGCACGACGGCGAAGCGCGCCTGGGCATGGCCCATCGCCCAGGCGAGGGCTGCTCGGGCCCCGACGACCGCCGTCGGGCCGGACCCCGCGGTGGCGGGATCCTCGGGGCGCGCGGGGTCCACCCGGCGCGCCGGGAAGAACAGCGCGACGACGACGGCGCCCAGAGCGAACGCGAGCACCGAGAACAGGTACGGGCCGGCGAGCGAGGGCAGCCCGAGCGCGAGCCCCGCGCGGTCGCCCGGCGCGGTGAGGTTGGGCCCGGCGACCGCGCCTATCGTGGTCGCCCAGATGACGATCGACATCGAGCGTCCTCGCGCCGCGGCGCTCACGCCGTCGGTCGCCGCGTAGCGCGACTGGAGGTTCGCGGCGCTCGCGACCCCGAAGAGGCCGAGACCCACGAGGAGCAGCCAGAGCTGGCCGAGTGCCAGCGCGCCGATCACCACGACGGCACCAGCGGTAGCGAGCGCGTAGCCGAGGGCGAGCGCACGCCGTCGACCGTGCGCGGTGGCGATACCTGCGAGCGGGATGGCCGCGAGGGCAGCGCCGAGAACTCCGGCAGCCTGCCCGAGCCCCGCCATGGCCGTACCGCCGAGCGCCTCGGCAGCCAGACCGCCCACCGCGATGCCCGCGGCGACACCGACACCGCCCAGGAGGTTGCTCAACACGAGGACGGTCAGCGGCCGGGTCAGCCGGAGCGAAGACACGCTGCGAGACTAGCGGTGACAGCGATGCGGGAAGGGCAGTGATGATGCACGCGTTCGACCAGATCACCGCGGAGAGCCTGCGGGCCGGCGGGTGGAAGAAGTGGCTCGAGTTCGGCTCGGCGACAGGCGCCTGGGTCGCCGAGATGGACTTCGGCACCGCTCCCGCCGTGCGCGAGGCGGTGCGGCGGGCCGCCGAGGACGGCACGGGCCTCGGCTACCTGCCGAAGCGGTCGCTGCTCGCGCTGCAAGAGGCCTTCGCGGGGTTCGTCGACGCCAGGTACGGCTGGCGCGTGGAGGCGCCCGATGTGCGACCGGTGGTCGACGTGCTCACGGCGATGCAGGCAGTGGTGCGGCTGACCTCGCGACCGGGTTCGCCGATCATCCTGCCCACGCCCGCCTACATGCCGTTCCTCACGCTCCCCGGGGCGCTGGACCGCGAGGTCATCCAGGTGCCCCTGACACGCGTGGACGGCCGCTACGCCTACGACCTAGAGGCGCTCGATGCCGCGTTCGCCGCAGGCGGTCACATGCTGGTGCTGTGCAACCCGCACAACCCCGTGGGGAGGGTGCTCGAGCGCACCGAGCTCGAGGCGATCAGCGAGGTCGTGGAGCGCCACGGCGGCCGGGTGTTCGCGGACGAGATACACGCGCCGCTGACCTACCCGGGGCACCGGCATGTGCCGTACGCGAGCATCTCCCCCGCCGCAGCGGCGCACACCGTGACGGCGATGTCGGCGTCGAAGGCGTTCAACATCCCCGGCCTCAAGAGCGCCCAGCTCGTGCTGAGCTCCGACGGCGATCGGAGCGTGTGGGAGCGCGACGGGCACATCTACGAGGACCAGGCCTCGACCCTGGGCGCGCTGGCCTCGACCGCGGCGTACGCCGAGGGCGGCGAGTGGCTGGGCGACGTGATCGAGTACCTCGACGGCAACCGGCAGGCGCTGGGGACGCTGGTGGCGGAGCACCTGCCGGGGGTCGGTTGCCGCGAGCCGGAGGGCACCTACCTGGCCTGGCTCGACCTCACCGATCTCGGGATCGAGGACCCTGCACGGTTCTTCCGTGAGAACGCCGACGTGGCCGCGACCTCGGGCGCGCTGTGCGGCGACGCAGGGCGTGGGTGCCTGCGGTTCAACATCGCGCTGGCCAGGCCGCTGCTCACCGAGGCGATCACCCGCATGGGCGCTGCGCTGCGCTGAGCTACTCGGGCTGCTCGGGCTGCTCGGTGGCTGCCTTCGACACCGCTCGCCGGAGGTCGGGCTCGAGATAGATCTGCGCTCGCAGCGGGATCGCCCGCCGGATGCGGATCTCGGCGGCGTCGATCGCGCGCGAGACGTGAGCGGCGTCGTCGACCTTCTCGACCTCGACCTTGGCGGCGACGAGGACCTCGTCGGGGCCGAGGTGCAGGGTGCGGAGGTGGATGACCGAGACGATCCCGTCACCGGGGATCGCACCCTCGATCGCCCTCTGGTGCTCGGGGTCCGCGGACTCACCGAGCAGCATCAGGGACATCTCCTTGGCGAGGAAGATCGCGATGACCACGAGCAGCACGCCGATGGCGGCCGAGCCGATCGCGTCCCAGCGGCCGTCGCCGGTGATCAGGGTCATCGACACACCGAAGAGGGCGAGCACTAGGCCCACGAGGGCGCCGAGATCCTCCAGCAGGATCACCGGGAGCTCGGGTGCGCGGGACTCCTTGACGAACCGGGCGTAGGACTTCGTGCCACGGACGTGGTTGGTCTCCACGATCGCCGTCCGGAACGAGAAGCTCTCCATGACGATGGCCGCGACGAGGACGGCGAGCGGCACCCACCACCACCGCCCCTCGATCGGGTGCGGCTCGGAGAACTTGTGCCACGCCTCGTACAGGGCGAAGCAGCCACCGAGGGTGAACAGCACGATCGAGACGATGAACGCGTACAGGTAGCGGGCGCGCCCGTAGCCGAACTGGTGGGTCGCGGAGGCCTGCCGCTTGGCGCGCCGCCCGCCGATCAGCAGCAGCGCCTGGTTGCCGGAGTCGGCGACCGAGTGCACGCCCTCGGCGAGCATAGAGGACGAGCCCGTCAGCGCGTAGGCGATGAACTTCGTGACCGCGATGCCCATGTTCGCTGCGAGTGCAGCGACGACGGCCTTCGTGCCTCCGCTCGATGCCATGGTCCGCAGAGTATCGCTGCGGCCAGGGTCAGGCGGTGCCCTCGCGCACGATCGCGAGCACGGCCTCGCGGAGCTTCTCCATAATGTCCTCGTCCTCGGCCTCGACGTTCAGCCGCAGCAGCGGCTCGGTGTTCGAGCTACGGAGGTTGAGCCACCACTTCGGCGTCGAGTGCCAGTGGTCGAGGGTGAGCCCGTCGAGCTCGTCGACCAGCACCTCACCGGAGGAGATGTCGTCGGCAAAGGCATCGAGCACGCGCTGCCGGGCGGCGTCGGGGTCCTCGACGCGCGAGTTGATCTCGCCCGAGGCCGAGTACGGCGTGTACATCTCGGACAGGGCCGAGAGCGGCACGTCGGAGTCGCGCAGCGCCCGCAGCACGTGCAGCGCCGCGAGCATGCCGGTGTCCGCGAACCAGAAGTCGCGGAAGTAGAAGTGCGCGGAGTGCTCGCCGCCGAAGACGGCGTCCTCCTGCGCCATCTGCGCCTTGATGAAGGAGTGCCCCACGCGGGTGCGGACGGTGCGCGCACCCGCTGCACCGAGGAGGTCGGGGACCGAGCGCGAGGTGATCAGGTTGTGGATGACCGTCGCATCGCGCCCGGCGGACTTCTCCTTCTCGATCTCGCGCAGCCCCACCAGCGCGGTGATCGCGCTCGGGCTCATGGGAACCCCGCGCTCGTCGACGACGAAGCACCTGTCCGCGTCGCCGTCGAAGGCGAGACCGATGTCAGCGGCCTCGGCGACGACCGTCGCCTCCAGGTCGATGAGATTCGCGGGATCGAGGGGGTTGGCCTCGTGATGGGGGAAGGTGCCGTCGAGCTCGAAGTACATCGGGATGATCTCGAGCCCGAGGTCCTCCAGGCCTGCCGCCGTCGAGAGCACCGCAGGTGCGGTGTGACCCGCCATGCCGTTGCCGGCGTCGATGGCGACCTTGAGGGGGCGCCCGCCGCTGATGTCGACGAGACCGCGCAGGAAGCGCGCGTAGTCGGTGAGCGTGTCGCGCGTGGTGGTCTCGCCGGTCTCGCCGCCGGCGGGGATGCCCTCGTCGAGGTACTGCTCCGCGAGCCGCTGGACATCCGCCAGCCCCGTGTCCTGCCCCACGGGCCGCGCGAGCGCGTGGCACATCTTGATGCCGTTGTACTGCGAGGGGTTGTGGCTGGCCGTGAACATGGCACCGGGCAGGTTGAGCGCGCCCGAGGCGTGGTAGAGCCCGTCGGTGGAGCACAGCCCGATGTGCACGACGGCGATGCCGCGCCAGGCGGCGCCCTCACCAAAGGCCGTGGCCAGCTCGGGCGAGGACTCCCGCATGTCGTGACCGATGACGATCTGAGTCGCACCGCCGGGGGTGGCGACGACGTCGGCGAAGGCTGCGCCGATCGCCCGGGCCACGTCGGCGTCCCAGTCGTCGGGGACGACACCCCGGACGTCGTACGCCTTGACGATGCTGCTGAGATCAGTGGGTTCAGACACGCGCACGAGACTACGCAGTCAACGACCGATCAGTCGGCTTCGCCACGGATGACTCTGAGGTGGCCACGGCGCCCGACCTCGGGCGGCGGCCGGCGTTCCGTGACCGGGGCGGGGCCGCCCACCGGCCGCGCCGCGGGCAGGTGCTGGGGCGGAGGTGTGCGGGAGGCCTCCCGCACGGCGTCGGCGAGGGCGAGCAGGTCGTCCGTGCTCGGCGGTGCCGGCTCGAAGTGCCCGGCGAGCCGCACCACGTCCCAGCCGCGCGGCACGGTCAGCCGCTCGGCGTGGTCGGTGCACAGGTCGTAGCTGTGCGGCTCGGCATGCGTGGCCAGCGGCCCGAGCACAGCGGTGGAGTCCGCGTAGACATAGGTGAGCGTCGCCACGGCCGGGGCCGTACAGGTCGCGCGGGTGCACTGGCGGGCTCTCACGGGGCGAGGCTACCTGGGTGAGCCGCCGCGAGGCCGCAGCCCACGCCGCTGCGTGGCAGAGTGGGATCGTGGCGGACAGAGCGGGCAGCGAGATCGCGCGGGCGCGGATCCCCTCTCGGCGCGGCGGGCGGCGCCGAGATCGGCACGGCCGTGGCTTGCGCGGCCCGCTGCTGCCGCCGCTGATGCCGGCGGCGCGCACGCGCGCGGAGCAGTTCGACGACGTCGTGCTGACCGTCGTCGATGTGCTCGAACGACGCCTGGGGCGCGAGCTGGAAGGGGTCGAGTTCGCCGTCGAGGAGGTACCGCCGTCGGCCCCTGCCCCGTGGGAGAGCGGCTCGGTGCCCCTGGGGAGGTATTTCCCCGCCGATGCGGCGGCCGGGCTCACGCACCGGATCGTGGTGTACCGCCGGCCGGTGGTCGGGCGGGCCGACGGGTCCGAGGACCTGGCCGCGCTGGTGCGCGACGTGCTGGTCGAGCAGATCGCGCACATGCTCGGGCGCGCGCCCGAGGACATCGACTCCGACTACGAGTCCTGAGCCGGCCGCTGCTGCAGGTCGGGGTTGACGACGGCGAACACGCGGGCACGCCGAGCGTCTGCCGGCCGGCCCTCGGGCTTGCGGTCGGCTAGCTCGGCGATCCGCGCGGCGAGATCGGTGGCGAGGGCGTCGAGCTCCTGGGGGGTGGCCCAGACCGTGTTGGTGACCATCGATGCGGCGCCGCGCCAGCGCGATGGGTCCCCGTGGGCGTGGGAGTAGTACTCCTGGATCCGCCGCGACTCGCGCTCGAGCGTGAGCAGGGCGAGCTGGTCCGAGGCACGCAGGGCGTCGTTCTGCTCGGTGTCGGGCCGCAGGTCGTAACCACCCGGCACGAGGCGCCAGGGGCGTTCGCGACCGCGACGCTCCGCCGGCTCGATGAAGCCGTACTTGCCGAGCGTGCGGAGGTGGAAGGAGCAGTTGGCCACGGTCTGGGCCGTGGCCTCGGCGCACTCGGTCGCGGTGGCCTCGCCCAGCTGTTCGAGCAGCTCGAGGATCTCGAGCCGAACAGGGTGGGCGAGCGCGCGGATCCGTTCCGGACCGCCACGCGGCGCGGCTGCGCCGCTGGGGCCGGCCATGTCAGTGACGCAGGAGGTTGAGGCTGCCCTGGGCGTGGACGGCGTCGAGACGACGCTCGGCGAGCTCGGCCGCCCGGACCTCGGCGTACGAGGGGCGAACGACAACCTTGGGGGTGGTGGCTGAGAAGGTCATGCGGGTGCTGCTTTCTGCTGACGCTGTGCTCGTGTGGTGGTCCCGCGCGGCGCGTCGAGCGCGCGAGATGTCGGCGTTCCGACAGGTGTGATGCTATAGCAACACATGTTGCGCAACGGTCATTCCGCGTTGACGTGTGCGCAGGGTCACCATGCGCGGTGTCGGGACCCTGGTCATCGCCGAGCGCGGTTCCGTGGCGGTTCGCGCGCCACCCGGCCGCCATGGCCTCGAATGTTTGGCCTCGCACCCAGCTCAGCCTCGGGCCCATCCAGCCCGTCGCCCGTCACGGCAGCAGGCGCAGGGGCGCGCGTCGGAGGTCTCACCTAGCTTGGGGTCTGGATGGGAGTGCAGCGATGCCCCGAGGGGCCGATTTTCGTTCGAATCTCGCCAAAAGTCTTGCCGTTGTCGGACACGTCACATACACTGTACGCATGTTCGAAGCGGATGCGAGACTGCAGCAGGGCGGTGAGACCGAGGGGCCTGCGACCGCCCTGCTCGAGGGTGCGCTTCCCGAGGGCGCGCCGGTGGACGCCACGTCCGATGCCGCCGCCTCGACCGACCGCAACTTGTTCGACATCTCTGCCGCTCCCGGTCCGTCAGCCGAGTCCGCATCGACCCAGTCCGACCTGCCCAGGACATCTTCTGCTGCGGCTCCCACCACGCCGGAGGATGCCTCTCCTGCTGGGCCCTGCTCGCCGGCAGCCAGCCCGAGCGAGCCCCTCCCTACCGAGTCTGATGTGCCGGCTGAGATCGCTGGGCGGGAGTGGGTCGAGGTCGACGGTGTGATGGTGGAGGCGGGGAACGCGGTCTGGGACGAGCGTGACTGGTCGGGGGTGCCGGTGCGGGCTTGGAGTGATGAGCCGCCAGCGGGCTGGGTGGAACAGCTCGAGGCCGAGTGGGCTGCCCAGCCCAGCCATCCCGAGCTCGGACCGATCGCGTGGCTGGAGGAGGTGCCCGCGTCGGGGTATCTGATGAACGAGCTGGAGCACCTGCCCGTCGGCCTGGTGCAAAACGACTACGACGCCCTGGAGCTGGTGGCGCACTGGTCCCGGCTGGCCTCCTACGCGGCCGCGAAGATGCGGGAAGCGGTCGCCGAGCTGGCCAACAGCGAAGGCCTGGACCAAGGCCTGGCGAACCTGGACCACCTCGGGATCCGGGTCAACCAGCCCAGCATCGCCTCCGACGACATCGCCCTACGCCTGGGTATGGGTAAACGGGCCGCGAGCCGGCTGGTGCGCTCGGCCCGCATGCTCGCCGGCCCGGCCGGTCCGACCGCGGAAGCGCTCGAGACCGGGCAGATCGACCCGGCCAAGGCCGACATCATCGCCCTGGGCATCGAGGACCTGGGCATGCTGGAAGCCTTACAGGTGCAGGACATCGTGCTGGCCAAAGCACCGCACGCCACCGCGACCGCGGTACGCCGCGATGTCGCCGCCGCGAGGGCCAGCGTGCAACCCGAACGATTCGAAGACCGCTGCCAACGAGCAGCAACCCAGCGGCGGGTGGACCGGCCCCGGGTGCTGCCCGATGGCATGGCCAGCATCTACGCGTTCATGCCCGCGGTGGAGGCCAACCAGCTCTACCGCGCCCTGGACGCCGCCGCCCGCTCCGCCAAGACCAGCGGCGACCCCCGCACCCTGGACCAGCTCCGCGCCGACGCCCTCGCCCTGATGGGTGGGACCGCCATCGTGACCGGCATCATCGGCCCCTGCCCCCACCCCACCCACGACGCCACCCCACAGGCCCACGACGCCACCGTGGTGGCCCGCGGCGCCGGTGGTGGGTCCGCTGGCGGTTCATCGGGGGATCGTGATCCCGGATCCGGGCACGGCGATATCGACCAGAGCGGCTCGCCACCGACCGCCACCGGCGTCGCAGAGCTGCCCGACCCCAGAGTCACCCACGACGATCGCTCGCGAGCTGGCATCGATCCCGCGGCAGGAACGACACAGGATGCCGCAGCACGCCCCACAGCAGGAACGACACAGGATGCCGCAGCACGCTCCGCGGCAGGTGCGGCCACCGGGGCATGCCCCACACCCGGCCAGAGCATGCGGGTCGGAGTGATCGGAGGTAAGTCCGCGCACGTGCGGGTCGTGATCCCGCTGACCACCCTCATGGGCGGCCAGACCGGCCCCGGTGCCGACCTACCCGGATCCGAGGACCCCGCCCACCTCGAAGGCTACGGACCCATCCCCGCCTCCGTGGCCCGCGCCCTCGCCGCGGGCGGGCCGTGGGCGCGCATGGTCACCGACCCCCTGGACCGCACCATCCTGGAACTCAGCCGCGAACAGTACGAACCCACCCCGGCGATGGCCGAGCTCATCCGCGCCAGACAACCCGAGTGCGCCAACCCCTCCTGCACCGCCGCAGCCGACGGCTGCGACCTGCACCACCGCATCCCCTGGCCCCTGGGAACCACCTCCGTCAAAGACATCGACCCCAACTGCCGCCGCGACCACCTGCTCCTGACCCACGGCGGCTGGTGGTACACCCAGCACGACGACGGCTCCCGCACCTGGATCACCGCCACCAACCACACCTACCTCCAACACCCCGACGGCCAGATCACCATGATCCGACCCACCCACGGACCCGGATCCCCACCCGAGGGCACCGACCCGGCCACTCCCGCTTGGGCATCCATCACCGACCGCACCAGCGCGCTCCAGTACACCGTGGACGACGAGCCGCCGCCCTTCTGATCCGTCGCGGCGGAGTCGTGGTCACGCGATCGTCTGCGCCGGGTCTAGAGACCAGCGGTCAGCCGGGCGATGATCGTCGCGGCGGGCACGACGTCGACGATGGAACCGACGCCTGTGCCGGCATCGACCGGTGCGATCGACGGGTCGTCATCAGCGACCGCACGGTGCAAACGCGCCAGTCCTGCTGCGTCGAGAGTGAAGGCGGGATCCAACGCACCGCCAACGACGTCCGCCCCGTCGGCGTCGACCCACGCGGCCGTGAAGGTGTTACGCAGCACCCTGGCTGGATATCGCTCGGGCCAGGGCCAACCGAAGGCGCGATCGTAGGCACGGGTGGTGACGGTGTCGTCGCACCCTGCACCGAGCATCGCCTGCTTCGCGCCGGCAGGCGTGAGCGCCTCCGCTGCCGCTGCGAACGTGGTGCCGACCCACACCCCGTCTGCGCCGGCTGCGAGCGCGGCCCGCACGTCCGCGGCCGTCGCGATCCCGCCCGCCGCCAGCACGGGCCGCTCCACCGCAGCCACCACCGGAGCGAGCAGCTCTGCGAGCGGGGCCTCGGGCGCGCCGTGCCCACCGCCTTCCAGCCCGCGCGCGACGATCACGTCGACGCCGGCGTCCTCAGCGCGGCGAGCACCGTCGACGTCGGGAACCTGGACAGCCGTGAGGATGCCGCGCTCCTGAGCCCGCTCCACCCAGTCTAGCTCGGCACCGAAGCTGACGGACAGGAGCACCGGCAACGCATCGAGAGCAGCGTCCAGAAGCCCTGCCTCCTGTCGCACCACCCAGTCGACCAGGCCGACCCCGAACCGCTGGCACCCGTCGAGATCGCCCAGCGCGCGCACGAGGCCGTCCCTCGTGGCGGTGCTGCCCATGCCGATCATGCCGAGCCCTCCGGCCGCGGTCACGGCCGCTGCGAGCCGCCCGCCCGCCACGCCGCCCATCGGCGCGTTCAGCACGGGCACCCGCAGCTCCAACGACTCCGCCCATGCGCCCATGTCGTGCTCCTCGCTCCGGTTCACGGCTGCCTTGAGCCTGCCACGGCGCCACGCACCCAGCCCGTGCTCCTCCCAGCCGTCTCAGCCCACCGACTCGGCCTCGGCCCGCGCCGTCACCGAGACCACGAACCCGTCCTGCCAGGGCGAGATCGCCCAGCTCACCAACGGCGGCCGCACGACGGCGGCCAGGCTCACCTCCGCCGTCGTGCCATCGGGGGTTCCCGTGGGATCCGCCACAGCCAGACCCTCGAAGTCGACGACGCCCTGCGGCGCCTCGGCCAGGTAGTGCTCCACCGCCTGCGCCACCGACGCGTCCGTGAGCGGCAACGCCGGATCCGCCGGCCGATCGGAGCCGAAGTAGGCATCCTCGTCGATCGAGTCGGCGGCGTCAGCGGCCACCGCGTCCGCCAGCGCCAGCAGCTGCTTGCGCTCGAGGTAGATCGCCGAGACCGACACGATCACCAGCACGAGCGCCAGCGCGATCAGCCCGTAGAAGATCGACAACAGCATGATCTGCCCGTCGTCCTCGCGGGCACGCGCACGCCACCGGACCAGTGGCGCACCGTCAGTCATCGCGGAACCCGCTCACAGCGGTCATCGCATCGGCACCGATCGCCACCGAGGTGGGCACGGCGCCGGCCAGGAAGTCGGGGGCGAGCGGCAGCGACACCACGGTGCGCACCTCGATCAGCACGTACTCGCCGGCGGTCAGGCACTCAGGCACCGAGCACGTCACCTGCAGCACGCTGGCGGGGTCGACGTCGAGCCCCTGATCCGCGAACGCCAGCTCCACCCCGAGCTGCGCGGCTGCGATGCCCTCCTCCATCGTCTCGGCCTGGGCGATCAGCCGACCCGCCTCCCGCGCGGCACCCTCGGCCGCGAAGCTCGCCGCCTGGATCCGCGACATCGTGACGATCAGGTACACCAACGGCACCAGCAGCACGAGCGAGACCCCGAGGAACTCGACGACGGCGCTCCCCCGTTCCCGATCCCCGAGCCTGGCCCGTGCCCAGGTGAGCAGGTGCGCGAGACGCGCGAACCGCCGTCGGGGCATCATTCGTCGACCGCCCGGCCGGTCACGACCACGGTCCCGGACGGCCCGAACAGCCCCAGCACCGGCAGCGGTGCGCTCACCGTGACGGTCACGAGCGTGACGTCGCCGTAGGTGTCGTACCCGGTCTCGATCTCCTGCGCGTAGCGGTCGGGGAGCGTCATCGCGATCAGCTCAGCGGTCCGCGCCTCACCGGCTGCGAGGTCGCTGCCGTGCAACGCGGCGTAGCGGGCGCCCTCAGCCGCGGCGTCGGTGAGCATGGTCCGCACGTGAAGCGCCAGCGCGAGCTGGACCACGCCCAGCACCAGCACGGTCAGCAGCAGCGAGACGAGGAGGAAGTCGACCACCGCCGATCCCCGCTCGGTCAGGGACCGCCGAGGATCCGGTCGATCGCCGTCTGGAACACCTGCGTGAGCGCATCGCCGGCCAGCGCCCAGATCAGCACGACCAGGCCAGCCGTCATCAGCGTGATCATGACCCAGCCGGGGACATCGCCACGCTCCGGGTCGCCGAGCAAGGCGACCCAGCGCCGTCGGAGGGTTCTCATGTGTGTGTCCTTCCATCGGGAGTCAAAGGGTGATCGCGAGCACGGACAGGCCCGGGAACACGGCGAACAGGATCGTGACGGGCAGCATCAGGAAGACGACCGGGATCATCATCAGGACCTCCCGACGGCCGCCTTCCTCCATGAGAGCGCGGTGACCGACCTCACGTGCGTCCTGGGCCTGCGCGCGGAGCACGTCGGCCAGCGGGGTGCCGCGCTCGACGGCGGTCGAGATGCCGTCGGTGAAGCGGGCGATGCTCGCGAGCTCGGTGCGGCGGGCCATGCCGTCGAGGGCCACGGCCATGGCGACGCCGGAGCGGACGTCCGCGAGCGTGGTGCGGATCTCGCCGGCGAGCTCGCCCCGCGTGCTCCGGCTGACCCGCTCGAGCGCTGCGAGCGGTGACTCGCCCGCACCGACCGACAGCGCGAGCAGCTCCGCGACCGTGGGGAACTCCGCGATCATGCGGCGCTCGCGCTGGGTGACCTTCTGGCTGAGCATGTGGTCGCGCAGCAGCGCACCGCCAACCGCGCACAGCACCACGAGCACGATCAGAGGCAGCAACGAGACGCCGCGCGCCACCCCGATCACGAGAGCCAGCACCAAGCCGGTGGCGAGCCCGATCGTCGCCCAGATCACCTGCTCGGTGCGGAACGCCTCGAGCGTCGTGCTGCTGCCCGCCCGCAGCAGGCGGCTGCGGATCGAGGTCGCACCGCTGCCCAGTCGCTCCAGCATCCGAGCGACGTCACGGACCACGGGCCGCACGATTCGCTCCAGGGTGGGGAACGGCGTGATGACGTGCGCGTCCACGAGGAGTCGGGACGTCGTCGGGCGTTCCTGCAGGTAGGGAGCGACGCGGTCGACCAGCCTGACCCGGCGCGCCGAGAGCCGCCAGATGATCAGCACGACCCCGACGCCGAGCACCAGCCCGAGCCCCGCCCCTGTCAGGCCCGCCGGCGTGAAGAAAGCGCTCATCGGAGCACCCGCACATCCTCGGGCAGCCGCCCGAGCCGGACCATCGCCTGATACGCGATCACCGAGGCGACCGCTCCCACCAGCAGCACGAGCACGCCGGTCGCGGAGTTGTACGCCTGGATCGTGGTGGCCTGCGTGCTCAGCATCGCGAGCACGAGCCAGGGCGCGGCGGCCGCGAGGCGTGCGCCGTTGACCGTCCAGGACTGCCGCGCCTCGAGCTCGCCGCGAGCGCGCAGGTCGTCGCGGAGGAACTGGGACAGCGTCCGCAGGAGCCGGCCGAGGTCGGTCCCGCCGACGTCGCGGGTCAGACGCAGCGCCTCGACCAGTCGGTCCGCGACCGGGTCGGCGAGCCTGGCCTTGAGGAGGTCGAGGGAGTCGGTGAACCGGCCGGAGGCGCGGTAGTCACGAGCGAACTGCATGAACTCGGGCCGCAGCTGATCGGGCCCGCGCTCGGCCAGCGCGATCAGCGACTCGGGCAGCGACAGCCCGGCGCGCACTCCCGAGGCGAGGTCATCGACGACGTCGGGCCACAGCGCCCGCAGCTCGGTGCGCCGCTTGCGGGCCTTCGACCGCACGTACACGGTGGGTGCGAACCCGGCCATGACGGCGAAGCACACCGCGATCGGCGGTGTCGCGGTGATCGCGAGCGCCACCACCAGCATCGCGATTCCCACCCCGATCGACGTGCTCACGAAGGCGCGGGCCGAGACGCCGGGCATACCGGCTTGGGTCAGCATGTCGCGAGCCCGTGCGCCCCAGGCCGACGGCTTCGGCTCGCCCCGCGGCCAGAACGACCACCACACGCAGAGCAGTCCGGCCCCCAGCAGCAGACCTGCAGCGGTCCCCATCAGTCGCTCACTCCGCGTGCGCCAGGAGAGCGTGCAGGTCGTGCCCTGCGCGTCGGAAGCGGTCCTCGTGCGGCGGATAGCCATCGGTCCGCACGAGCTGGTCGTCGCGGCGCTCGAACAGGGACGAGGTCTCGATCATGCCGCCCTCGACACGCCCTGTGAGGGCGACGATCTCGCGCGTGCGGCGGGCGCCGTCGCGGTCGAGATCGAGGTGCACCACGAGGTCGACGGCGGCCGCGACCGTCGGGACCACGAACCGGTCCGAGACGTTCTCACCGGCGAGCAGCGGCAACGTACACATCTTCGTCACGGCCTCGCGCGCGGAGTTCGCGTGGATCGTGGCAAGCCCGGGGTTGCCCGCGTTGAGGGCGATCAGCAGGTCGAGCGCCTCTGCCTCCCGGACCTCGCCGATGATGATCCGGTCCGGGCGCATCCGCAGCGCTTCCTTGACCAGCCGCCGCAGCGGGATCTCGCCCGTGCCCTCGAGGTTGGGCTGGCGGCATTGCATCGCCACCACGTCGCGGCCCGCGAGCCGGAGCTCGAAGACCTCCTCGCACGTGATCACGTGCTCGTGGCTCGGGATGCTGCCAGCGAGGGCGTTGACCATGGTGGTCTTGCCGGCCTGGGTGGCCCCGCTGACCAGGACGTTGAGCCCGGCGGCCACCGCAGCGTCGAGGAACGCCGCGGCCTGCGGGCTCAGCGACCCCAGCGCCACCAGGTCCTGGAGCCTGTTCGCCCGGGCCACGTACTTGCGGATGTTCACCGCCAAGTGCGCCCGCGTCACATCCGGGATGACGGCGTGCAGCCGCTCCCCCGTGGGCAGCGAGGCATCCACGAACGGCGTGCTCAGATCCAGCCGCCGGCCGCTGCTCCGCAGCATCCTCTCGACCAGGTCACGTACCTGCGCGGAGGTGAGGATCGTCGTCGTGAGCTCGGACCGACCCGAGCGCGCGATGAAGACTTTCCCGGGCTCGTTGATCCAGATCTCCTCGATCTGAGGATCATCCAGGTACTTCTGCAGCGGGCCGAGCCCCACCACGGCGTCGTGCAACGCCTTCGTCGCCTCATCCGGGTCCGGCAGCCGCGGCACACGGCCGAGGAGCGCACGCTCGTCGTAGTCCGCGACCGCATCCGCGATCAGCACCCGGGTGGCCTCGCCATCGACGCTGGGATCCAGCCCGCGCCGGCGGATCAGCTCCCGCACCTCTGTCTCGAGGATCGCCACCCCTTCGGCCATCCGCCCTCCCCTATAGGGGGCACAAATTACCGGCGTCCTCAACGGGGCGCTACCCCGGGTAGCAGATCTTGTGGACAGGGGTGCCGGCGAGCCGGTGAACGTCAGCGCCGCGCGACTACGTCAGATTCGCGCGAACACCCGGGCACTGCCCCGATCACGACCTCTCCGCAGCGGACACCTCGCCCACCAGCCGCTCCACGACGGCGCGGAACCGGTCGAGGTACAGCGGCCAGCCACTGCCGGTCTCCAGGTCCCTGAAGCCCTCCCAACCCTGCCCGTGGCGGTCGAGGTTCCGATGCTCGAGACGCACCCGAGTGCGCTCCGGGCCCTCGGTGACGAAACGGATCTCGACCTCGCTGGTACGGCTCGGGTCGGGCTCGATCCGCCACTGCGGGCTGATGTCCCAGCTGATCACCAGCCGGTGCGGGGGCTCGTAGGCGAGCACTCTCGCCCAGGTGCAGGTGCTGCCGTCGACCCCGACGTCGTAGACGCTCCCACCCTCGCGCCGCTCCAGGACCGTGCGCTCGATCGGGACGTCCAACAGGTTGTGCTCGCGCGGCTTGATCTCGTCGAAGCGTTCGGTGAACACGGCGAACGCATGGTCGAGCGGGATCTCGACGGTGACGTCGACGTGCAGCGCGGTGCTGTCCTGCGGGGTGGTGCTCATGGCACGTGGCCTCCTCGTGTTGTCGTGGCGGTTGCCTGGTAGTCGCGCTCGGCCAGCTCCTTGAAGGTGGTCAGCGTCTGCGTCCAGTACGACTCGAGCTCGTCCCGCAGCCGTTCCAGACCCTCGGAACGAACCTGGTAGAGCCGCTGGCGCCCCTCCTGGCGGACATCCACCAAGCGGGCCTCGAGCAGCACACGCAGGTGCTGCGACACCGCGGGGCGGCTGACCGGAAGCTCCTGGGCGATCTCGGTCACCGAGCGCGGGCCTCGAGCCACGTGGGCGAAGACGCGACGCCGCGTCGGATCGCCCAGCGCGTACCAGGGGTCGACAGTCGTCACAGACACAACGCGTAAGTTACCACTTACGCGTTCGTGGCGCGAGCGGTCGTTCGTCCTACTCGAACCATGCTGGGCATCGGCGTCGAGGCGGCGCTGCTCGCCCGCTGGTACCCACTCCTGCGGCGGTCGCGGCACACTGGTCGAGACGGTTCCCCGTTGACAGCCATGACCCCGCCGGAAGACGCACGTGACCACTGAGAACCGCACGACCCCTCCCCCGCCGCTGCGGTACCGCCTCATGCGAGGCGCTCTGGCGACCCTCGACGGCGTGGCACCACCACTGGCCGCGGGCATCGGCACCCGGCTGTGGTTCCGCGTGCCGCCCGCCCCTCCGGCGGAACGCCGCCACTCACGCCAGCCCGAGGGCGGCGAGCCGTTCGAGATCACCTCCGACGGCCTCACCATCCGCGGCCACGTCTACGGCGAGGACCCGGATGCGCCGACCGCCTACCTCGTCCACGGCTGGGGCGGCCACTGGCAGCAGCTCGCCGCCATGGTGGAACCGCTGCGCGCCGCCGGCTACCGCGTCGTCGGCCACGACGCACCCAGCCACGGCGACTCCCCCGCCGGCCGGCACGGCCCCGGCGCGAGCAGCGTCATGGAGCTGGCCCAGGCCCGCGCCCACGTGGTCGCGCATCACGGCGAACCCGCGCTCACGGTGGCGCACTCGCTCGGCGCGATGGCCGTGCTGTGGGCTGCCCGGCACCACGACGTCCCCCTCGGTGCACTCGTCACGATCGCAGCGGCCACCGAGGCCGAGGAGCTCCTCATCGCCTTCCGCCGCATGACCGGCCTCGGACGCCGCTCCGGTCAGCGCCTGCTGCAGCGCATCGAGCGCAGCATCGGATACCCCGTGGCCACCTTCCACGGCCCCACGCTCGCCGCCGAGCTGCTCGACGGCGGTCGCCCGGTTCCCTTGCTCGCCATCCACGACCGCTCCGACGCCGATTCCCCCACCCGGGTCTCGGAACGCCTGGTGCGGGCCTGGCCGGGCGCGCAGCTGGTGCTCACTGACGGCCTGGGCCACCGCCGCATCCTCCGAGCGCCCGAGGTGGTGGGCCACCTGACCGAGTTCGTCGCGCGGAGATCCACCAGCTGAGCCCAGCGCTCACGGCGTCCGCGTGACCACCGTCAGCCAGGCCAGCACATCCTGCGCGAGCGCCTCGGTGGCCTCCAGCGGCACGAGATGCCCGGCGCCGGGGAACATGGACACCTCGACCGCTCCTGGAAGTCGGTCCGCGAGCTCAGCGGCCTGGGCAGCTGGGATCCACGGGTCACGCTCGCCCCACCCGATGCGCACCTGGCAGCGGGTCTGGTCGAGACGAGCGACGAGCCCGCTGGTGTGCTCGGGGCGCAGCTGCGCGATCTGGCGGTAGAAGGCGCGCTGCCCGGCGGCTGAGCACCACGGTCGCGCAAGCCCGTCGACCCACGCGGCGTCGAGACCGGCACCCGCCGCTCCGGCGATGTACTCCCGGACGAGGGCCGTGTGCAGGTTGGCGGGAAGCGCTGCGAAGACCGCCTCGTGGTCGGCGACCAGCCGGAAGAAGGGCGAGCCCCACGGGTCGAGCGTCACGACGTCGAGCAGGTAGAGCGAGGCGAGCTCACGAGCACCCAGCAGGTGGGCTCCGAGGGCAACAGCACCGCCGATGTCGTGGGCCAGCACATGGGGCCGGTCGAGGCCCCAGTGGTCCAGGAGGGCGGCGAGCCGCTGCTGCTGGTGAGGGAGGTCGACCGGTGGCGGGTCGCCGTCGTCGATCGATGCCCCATACCCCGGCATGTCCCACAGGAACACGCGGTACCGGGTGGCGAGCGCACGAGCGAGGGGCATCAAGGTTGCGGCAGACCATGGCGTCCCGTGGCAGAGCACGACGTCCGCCGCAGCGTCCCCGCGCCGGGGCTCGATCACGTAGGTCGCGATGTCGGTGCCGTCCACGCGGACGGTCACGGGCTGCGGCAGGGTGTTCGACTCCGTCATGCCCGCCACGCTAGAACGTCAGGTCGACCACGAGTCAGTACGTGCTGACGTGCACGTGGTCGTAGTGGTTCGCCGTCGGGCTGCCGCGGTCGGCCATGTACTCCCAGGCGCCGTGGGAGTCGCCCGCCATCCACATCTGCTGCTCGTAGATCAGGTACGTGATCCCCAGCTCGCCCGCGTGCGCCTGCAGGTAGCGTGCGATCTCCCAGCCCGCGGCGCCGCTGACCATGATGTCGAGGGCGCGTCCCGAGCCGTGGTCGCCGCCGTCGCCGGCGCGGTAGCCGCCGTAGGCCGAGGCCACACCGGGGAACGCTGCGCACACCGCACGATAGGTGGCCGCGGCGTTGGCCGCGAGCGAGCCCTCGATCCCCGGGCTGGTGGAGCAGGAAGCGCTCGAGACGCCGCTGCCCTCGGACGTCTCCGCCGGCTGCTCGGCGGCCGGCTCCTCGGCGAGCGGCTCCTCCTCGGCGAGATAGCTCGAGCTCACCCAGGCGACACGCTCGTCCCAGATCACCTGCGTCCAGCCGTCGGCGCTCTCACCGGTGACGTCCACCGGGTCCGCCCACCCGAGCGTGGTCAGCTGCTCGTGATCGACGGAGGGACCCGAGCGCACGTTGACGGCGGAGGTCGCCCAGAGCTGGCCAGTCACCTCGGGCAGGGGTTCCTCGGTCGTGGGCTCCTCCACCGGAGGCTCCTCGACCGCGGCTGGCTCGGGCTCCTCGACGGCGGTCGGCTCGGGCTCGGTCGCCCCCTCGCGCACCGCGGACCGCCCGGCAGCGGCGGCGTCGCGACCCTCGAGCAAGGTCTCGCCGGCGCCCTCAGCGCCCTCGGTGGGCCCGAAGACCACGGTGGGCTCCGCCGTCGAGCCGGAGGAGTGCGCGCCCAGCGGGAGCGCAGCGCCCAGGGTGGCGAGGGACAGCGCCGCCACGCAGGCGACGCCGAAGGCGCGGGAGAGCGGCTGGCGCCGGGTCTCAGCGCTGCGGTGACGGCCTTGAGGCACAGGGGATCCCAACGGTGGATGAGCGGGAAGGACATGGCATCGTAACCAAACCGTTATCAACCACCGAATCGCGTGAGGTGGGTCACAAGTCCCCGCTGCCCCTCATGCATCACCCGTGCGTGGGCCCAGCGGGCCGGAGCGCCGACGAGCGGACCGAGCGCATGGAGCAGGCCACGGGCAGGCGTGACCTCCCAGCGGATCGTCGCGATGCAGCCGTCGGCTGCCGGATCCACCCTCCAGGACCCCAACCCGACCAGGTCGCCCACCACCCGGGCGCGCGCGTACCGCGGCGGCGCGGCTGCCACGATCTCGACGCCGAAGCGCAGCCGGTACCCGAACGGGCTCCGGACCACGAGGTGAACCCGCTGCCCGAGGCCGTCGGAGCCGGCGTGACGCACCATGGCGGCCGCGTCAATGCCGGGCCACCAGTGCGGCCATGCCGCCACCTGCTCGACCGCGCCCCAGACCGGCTCCGGCGCTGCCGGGAGGTGCCAGGTCGTGGTGAGTCGGTACATGCGGCCAGTGTGCCCCGTACCCCCTCGCGCGAGTGTCGGTACCCGGTGCGAGGATGGACGTATGTGCGGCAGATACGCCTCGTTCAAGGAGTCCCAGGACCTGGCTGACGCGTTCGACGTCGAGGACATGACCGAGGCGGCCCGGGAGGTCATGGCCAGCTGGAACGTGGCACCCACGGACGGCGCGCGGATCGTCGTCGACCGGGCGCCCCAGCTCGATGGTGATGCCGCCGAGGCGGAGCCGGCGAAAGTCCGCCGCGAGATGCACCTGGCTCGGTGGGGCCTGGTGCCGCCGTGGGCGAAGGACATCTCGATCGGCGCGCGCATGATCAACGCGCGCAGCGAGACCCTCACCGAGAAGCCCGCCTTCAAGAAGCCGGCAGCGACCAAGCGCTGCCTGGTGCTCGCCGACGGCTACTACGAGTGGCAGAAGATCACCCCGCCGGGCGAGTCCAAGCCGATCAAGGTGCCCCACTACATCCACCCGACCGATGGCTCGCCGATCGCGTTCGCCGGCCTCTACTCCTGGTGGCGCGACCCGAGCAAGGATGACGACGATCCGGATCGCTGGCTGCTGTCCACCACGATCGTGACCGCCGAGGCACGGGACGGCCTCGAGGCCATCCACGATCGCGAGCCGGCGATGCTGACGCGCGAGGTCGCCGAGTCCTGGCTCGATCCCTCGATCACGGATCTCGACGCGGTACTGGCGATGCTCGCCGAGCCCCCACCCGAGCTGTCCTGGTACGAGGTGGGCCGCGCCGTCGGCAATGTCCGCAACAACGGTCCCGAGCTGCTGCAGCCGGCCTGAGCGGCGTCCACCGCAGGTCGCAGGCGTGACTCGTCCCGCAGCACGACGCCCACGAGCGCGCGGGTCCCTAGGCTGAACGGCGTGACCGCCCCGCCCACCGAGACCTCGCCGCAGCCCAGCGGCGGCGCTGCGCCGACGCCGGGAGAGATCTGGTTCGCGGTCATCCTGACGGTCGCATTCGCCCTCGTCCCGATCGCCTACGGCGGGGTCGGCGGTGCCGCCAGGCCCGTGCTGGCGATCTCGACGCTGATCGGGATCGCGCAGCTGATCGCCCTGATCTGGCGGCGCTCGCACCCGGAACGGACCGCGACCGTCGTCGCGGCGCTGGCCGTCGCCCACTTCGCGCTCGGCCAGTTCCTGCAGCCCTCGGACGTCGCGGTGCTGGTGGCGCTCTACTCCGTGACGGCGTTCCGACCCGGTGGCTCCAGCCGTACCTGGCTGCTCATCGCCATGGGCGGCGCCGTCATGGTCGGGGTTGGGTTCGCGCTGAGCGACTGGGCTGGGATGGGGCAGGCCCTCGCGATCGCCACGTTCCTCTTCGTGGGCTGCGCTGCCCTCGCGCTGACCGCCTGGGCACTCGGGCTGGTGCGACGCGCCCGCTACCTCCAGCAGGAGTCGCTCGCCGAGCGTGCCGCCCGCCTCGAGCGCGAGCGCGACCAGCTCGAGCAGATCGCCACCCAGGCCGAGCGCACACGCATCGCACGGGAGATGCACGACATCGTGGCCCACTCGCTGTCGGTGGTCATCGCCCAGGCCGACGGCGGTCGGTACGCCGCCAAGACCAGTCCCGAGGCAGCGGAGCGTGCGCTGCTGACGATCTCCGAGACGGGCCGTGCCGCGCTCGCCGACATGCGGCGCATCCTCGGTGTGCTGCGCACCGACGGGCATGACGCCAACGATCTCGTCCCGCAACCCGGGGACACGGACGTCGCGACCCTGGTCACGTCCATGAAGGACACGCTCCCGGTCTCCCTCATCGAGATGGGTACGCCGCGCGCGCTGCCGCCGGGCACGGGCGCCACCATCTACCGGATCGCGCAGGAGTCCCTCACGAACATCCTCAAGCACGGCGGCCCCGAGGTGAAGGCGACCGTGCTGATGCAGTGGGCGCCCCAGCACGTGGTGCTGCAGGTCGACGACGACGGCCGCGGTGCCGCCGCGGTCTCCGACGGCGCCGGCCACGGCGTCCTCGGGATGCGCGAGCGCGCTGCGATGCTCGGTGGCACGCTGAGTGCCGGCCCGCGCGCCGGGGGCGGCTACCGTGTCCGCGCGGAGATCCCGGTCCCGGGCGGAGCCTCCGGCCCGCGCCCAGAGCCACCGACCACACCAGCACCGCCGATCGATCAGAGGACACCATGACCGAGCCCCTGCCTGACAGCCCGATCCGTGTCGCCCTGGTCGACGACCAGCAGCTCGTGCGGGCCGGGTTCGCGCTGGTGATCAACTCCCAGCCCGACATGGAGGTCGTGGTCGAGGCGGGCGACGGCGCCCAGGCACTCCGACTGCTGGGCAGTCACCCGGTCGACGTGGTGCTGATGGACGTGCGCATGCCGAACATGGACGGCCTCGCCGCGACGGCCGCGCTCACAGACCCGGCCGGCGGGGACGGCCCCAAAGTCATCATCCTGACCACCTTCGATCTCGACGAGTACGTGCTGCGGGCGATCAAGGCAGGCGCCTCCGGGTTCCTGCTCAAGGACACCCCGCCCGAGGACATGCTGGCGGCGATCCGCACCGTGCACCACGGCGAGGCCGTGATCGCGCCGTCCTCCACCAAGAGGCTGATCGGGCACCTCGCGAGCGTGCTCCCCGACGCCGAGCGCACTCCCCCGGCGGTGCTCGACTCGCTGACCGATCGTGAGCGTGAGGTGCTGGTGCTGATGGCCCGCGGCCGCAGCAACACCGAGATCGCGAGCGATCTGTTCGTGGCCGAGGCCACCGTGAAGACCCATGTGGGGCGTGTCCTCGCGAAGCTGAGCGCCCGCGATCGCGTGCAGGCGGTCGTGGTCGCGTACGAGACCGGACTGGTCAGCCCCGGCAGCTGAGCGCGCCGGGTGTACGCCGTGACCTGCGGGTCCACCCACGGGATGACCCGAGAAACCGACCCCGGCTCGACGCGGCTGCACCGCTGCCGTCCGTAGCGTCTTCACCATGACGCAGACACTGCCCACACCGCCCACCGACCAGTCCGCCCGCAGCGCCGTGCGCGCCGTCGGGCTCACCAAGATCTACGGCCGTGGCGACGTCGCCGTCCACGCGCTCGACGGCGTGGACGTCACGTTCGCCTCCGGCGAGTTCACCGCGATCATGGGGCCCTCGGGCTCGGGCAAGTCGACGCTGATGCACCTGCTCGCGGGCCTCGACACCGCGACCGCCGGCCAGGCATGGCTCGGCGGCACCGAGCTGACCGCGCTCAACGACGACCAGCTCACCATCCTGCGCCGCGAGCGCGTCGGGTTCGTGTTCCAGTCCTTCAACCTGCTCCCGATGTTCACGGCCGAGCAGAACATGGCCCTGCCCTCGCAGCTCTCGGGCGCGAAGCTCGACAAGGAGTGGACCGACGTCCTCGTGAGCACGCTCGGGCTCGGCGACCGGCTCACGCACAAGCCCCACGAGCTCTCGGGCGGCCAGCAGCAGCGTGTGGCGATCGCACGGGCGCTGTCCACCAAGCCCGACGTGGTGTTCGCCGACGAACCCACCGGCAACCTCGACTCCCGCTCGGGCACCGAGGTGCTCTCCTTCCTGCGCCGCTCCGTGCGCGAGCTGGGCCAGACGATCGTCATGGTCACGCACGACCCCGCCGCGGCGGCCTACGCCGACCGCGTGGTCCTGCTCGCCGACGGCCAGATCGCCGGTTCGATCTCCGACCCCACGCCCGAGAGCGTGCTCGCGGGTCTCGACGCACTGCGCCAGCCCGCTGCGACGGTGGTCCGCTGATGCTGCGCGCCACGCTCGACCAGATGCGGGCCTCGGCGGGGCGACTCGCCGCCGCCGGCATCGCGATCCTGTTGGGCACCGCGTTCGTCGCGGCCAGCCTGCTGGCCTCCGCCACCATGGAGCAGGCCACGCACGATGCCTTCACGGCTTCCTACGCCGACGCCGACCTGGTGGTCACCGCCCGGTCCGCGCCGCTCACCTCGAGCACGTTGGCGGACATCCGAGCGGTCGACGGCGTGAAGGGCGCCGACATCGAGTCGTACTTCGGTCTGGAGATCGCGGGCGCCGATGCGGCTGAGTACGTCGCGCTCGCCCCGACGCCGAGCGACCCCGCCCTCGCGGTCGGGACGCTCGCCGAGGGCGTGGAGGCGACCGCTCCTGGGCAGCTCGTGCTGTCTGCGGATGTCGCTGAGCGCCTGGGCGTCGACATCGGCGACACGGTCAGCACCTCGTTCGACGTCTGGGAGAACAACCAGATCACCGACAGCCGCACCGAGCAGCTGAGGGTCGTCGGTCTCCTCGAGGCGACCGGCAACTACTTCTCCACAGGATCCGGCGGCCGGCTCGAGGCGGGCCAGTACGACGAGTGGCGCATCGCGGCGAGCGGGACCGACGACGTCTGGGGCGCGCTGATCGCGTTCGAGGACGGCGCCGATGCGGCAGCGGTCCGCGCCTCGATCGAGGCGCTGCCCAGCATCGCTGACGCCTCGGTGCAGACTCTCCCAGAGCTCGCCGAGGAGCGCACGGCCGCCGAGACCGGCTCCAACGTGACCTTCCTCGTGGTGATGCTCGCATTCGCCTCGGTCGCGCTCGCCGTCGCCGGCCTCGTGATCACCAACACCTTCCAGGTGCTGGTCGCGCAGCGCACCCGGACGCTGGCCCTGCTGCGCTGCGTCGGCGCGAGCCGCGCTCAGATCCGCGCCTCGGTGCTCGGCGAGGCCGCGCTGCTCGGGGTCATCGCCTCGGTCGTGGGGCTCGCGCTCGGCACGGGGATCGTGCTCGGCGGCGTGAAGGTCCTCGAGAACCTCTTCCCCGGTGCCCTGCTCGGCACCACGGTGCCGTTCAGCTGGTACGTCCCGGTCGTGACGCTGATCGTCGGGATCCTCGTGACCGTGCTTGCCGCGCTCGTCCCGGCCCGGATGGCCACGCAGGTCGCTCCGGTCGCCGCGCTGCGCCCGATCGAGGGTGCCGTGGACGAGCGCTCGGGTCGCGGCCGCCTGGTGCTCGCGATCACGGCCAGCGTGCTGGGCGCGCTGATGCTGGCCGGGGGTGTGGCCCTGGCTCTCGCGCTCTCGGAGACCGACTCCTCCGACGTCGGCATGCTCGGTGGTCTCGCGCTCGGCGTGCTGGGTGGGCTGATCTCGCTGTGCGGCCTGCTCATCGGCTCGGTCTTCCTCATCCCGAAGCTGTTGCCGGTGCTCGGTCGACTCGCGGGCAAGGGCACTCCGGCCCGGATCGCCACGGCCAACGCCGTGCGCAACCCCCGCCGCACGGCCGCGACCACGAACGCGCTGGTCATCGGCGTCGCACTCGTGGTGATGATGTCCACCGGCGCCTACTCAGCACGGCAGACCCTGCTCACCGAGCTCGACTCGTCGTTCCCGGTCGACCTCGCGGCAGGAGTGAGCGACACCTCCCAGGAGGTCACACAGGCGCAGATCGACGCCGTGAGGCAGACCGACGGCGTCGCGGCCGTGGCCACCCTGCGCACCTCGAGCGCGGACCTGACGCTGGCGGACGGGTACCGGACCGGCGTGACCGTCAACAGCGTCGCCGAGGGTGACCCTGACGCCGTGATGCGCTCGGACGTGCTCGCGGACCTCGACGACGACACCATCCTCCTCGGCTCGCTGTTCGATGTCACCCTCGAGGACGGTGACACGGTCACCCTGACCTCCGCGGACGGCACCGAGCGCGACCTCACGCTGGTCCAGGCGGACGTGGGTCGCTACGCCGCCTTCGTCACACCGGAGGTCTTCGCGGCACTTGCCCCGGACGCCCCGGTCACGACCATCTGGGCACAGATGGAGGACGACGCCGATGCGATCGCGGTCAGCGACGCACTGCAGTCCGCGCTCAACGAGCTCACCGCAGCCGACCCCGAGGCCCCGGTGCTGCAGGTGGGCGGCAGCGCGATCGAGCGTGCAGCGTACGGACAGGTGATCGACACGCTGCTGGCTGTCGTGCTGGGCCTGCTGGGCGTGGCCGTGGTCATCGCGCTGGTCGGTGTCGCGAACACGTTGTCGCTGTCGGTGCTGGAGCGCCGCCGCGAGAACGCGACCCTCCGGGCGATGGGCCTGACCCGTGGTCAGCTGCGCGGCATGCTCGCTGTCGAGGGGGTGCTGATCGCGACGGTCGGTGCCGCCGTCGGCGCCATCGCCGGGCTCCTCTACGGATGGGCCGGTGCGGCGATCGTGCTCGGGGGGCTCGGTTCGCTCGAGCTCGGCGTGCCGTGGCTGCAGCTGGGCGCCGTCGCGGTGATCGCGGTGACGGCGGGGCTGCTCGCCTCGGTGCTGCCCGCGCGCAGCGCCGTCCGTCAGTCCCCGGTGGCAGCCCTCGCCACCGACTGACCGTGGTTGTCCACAGGGGCTGAGCGGGGCGGGGGTCTCTCGGGGCAGGCTGGCGGTGTGAGCCGTGTGGGGACGAGGTACCACCTGGCTGTCGTCGGCGGACCCGACGTCGGCTGGGTGGCCCCGCTGCCCGAGGACACCGAGGTCGTCGTCGGAAGGGGCGACGACGCCGATCTCGCCCTCGCCGACCCCCGCCTCTCGCGCCGGCACCTGCGGGTCAGGCACCGGCGCGGCCGCCTGGTCGCGCACGTCCGCCGGGGCAGCGACGCCACCGCGCGGCCGGGCCGCCGCACCCGCAGCGGCCGCACCCGGCTCGGCCGCAGCCGCCGCCTGCGGAGCCGTGGCCTCACGCTGACGCCCGGGTCCCGCCTCACGCTCGGCAGCAGCGTCATCGAGGTCCGCGACCATCCCGCGCTGGCGCCCGAGCCCCGCTCGGTCGAGCTGTCCGAGGGGCTGGGCATGCGCCTGCTGGTGCCGCTCGCGATGTCGGCCACCATGCTCCCGCTGGCGCTCAGCACGAACTCCGGCAGCCCGTGGCGCACCGTCACCTGGCTGATCCTCCCGCTGGTCCTCGTGGTCTCGGCGCTGTGGCCGTGGCTCCGCGAGCGAGCAAGGAAGCGGCAGGCGGACCCGCGACACGCCCCGAGCGACGACGTCCCTCCCCCACCGCCTGACCCATCGGCTCTGCTCGTGGTCGCCGACCGACCCGGCTCGGGCCCGCCCCCTGAGTGGGACGTCGGCACCGAGCAGCACCATGGACGACGGCGGTCCCGCACGATCGCACCGCCCCCGCCTGGGCGTGGGGTCGCGCTCGTCGGGGCTCCCGAGGCGTGCCGCGCGATGGCCCGGTGGCTCGTGTGCCAGGCCGTCCACCACGCCGCTCCGGACGACCTCCGGCTCGACGTGCCGCCGAGCTGGGACTGGACAGCACCGCTGCCGCACACCGGCCCGCACCCGGACGCCACCGCGACCCTCCGGGTGATCGAGACCCGACCGGGCGCACACCCGGCCCCGGCGAGAGACGCCGTCGGTATCCTCGTGGCGACCTCCCTCGCCGAGGTGCCGACCTGGTGCACCGCCGTGATCGAGGTCGATCCCCAGCACGATCGGCGGGTCTCGGTCGCCTGGGCTCACGAGGTGGCGACCGCGATCGCGCAGGCGGCCGCGGGCACCGGGGGGCTCCCGAGCCTCGTGCCGCTGCAGGACCTCCTGCGCTGCCCCAGCCCCGAGCAGGTGCTGCGACGCTGGCAGCGCCGCCCGCCGGGCCTGACAGCACCGCTGGGCATGGGCCCGGAGGGCCCGCTGTGGCTCGATCTCGCCGAGGCCGGCCCGCATGCGCTGGTGGCGGGCACCACCGGATCCGGCAAGTCCGAGCTGTTGACCACGTGGGTGCTCGGGCTCACGGTCGCCTACGCCCCGCGGGACGTGCAGGTGCTGCTCATCGACTACAAGGGTGGTGCCACGTTCGGTGCGCTGGCGGAGCTGCCGCACGTGGTCGACGTCCTCACCGACCTCGACGCCGGCACCACCGCGCGAGCGCTGGCTAGCCTCCGCGCCGAGCTCGCACGCCGCGAGCGCGTGCTCTCCGACGCCGGGGTGCGGTCCCTGCGCGAGCTGCCCGGCGGGATGCCTCGACTGCTCGTCATCGTCGACGAGTTCCGCACGCTGGCCGATGCGCACCCCGACCTGCTCGACTCCCTGGTCCGGCTCGCGGCCCAGGGCCGCTCGCTCGGCATCCATCTCGTGCTCGCGACCCAGCGACCGGGCGGCGCCGTGACAGCCGACATGCGCGCCAACATCTCGGTGCGGGTCTGCCTACGCGTCCTCGAGCAGACCGACTCGCACGACGTCCTCGGCGAGGACTCCGCAGCCCGGCTGCCCGCGGTGCCGGGGCGTGCGGTGGTTCGGACCGACGGCTCCACGACCGTCCAGATCGCCTGGCCCGGCAGTCTCGACGACGGTGTCGCGCGCCTGCTCGCCACGCTGCGGACCGCGCGGGACCTGGCAGCGCAGACCGATCCCACCCTCGTCCGTGTGCGCGCCCCGTGGGCGCCCCCGCTCCCCGCCTCGATCTCGACGGCGGAGCTTCCCGAGGTTCGCGATGACGCCGTTCCGTTCCTGCTCCTCGACCTTCCCGAGGAGCAACGGCTCGGCGCCGCCCACCTCGACCTCGGCGACACGCTGCTCATCAGCGGGCCACCGCGCAGCGGCCGTACGGCTGCCGCGCGCACGCTCGCGGTCGAGGCCGTCCGGCGCGGGATCACCACCCATGTGGTGGCCTCCGAGCCGCTGCTGCCCCCGGAGGCGCCCACGCGTGGCACCACGTGCGCCACGGACGACGTGCGCCGGGTGCAGCTGCTGCTGCAGGCACTCGAGCGACCGCACCCCGCCCGCGAGCTGCTGGTCATCGACGACGTCGAGGCCATGTGTCGCGCCCTGGACTCCGTGCTCCCGTTCGGCACCGCGCTCGAGACGATGATCGACCTGCTGCGTGCCGCGCGGCGGCGTCGCCTCGGCGTGGTGCTCACCGCCTCGCCGCCGGCCGCGCGGTGGGCGGCGGCCACGCATGCGCACCTGGTCCTCGCGCCGCGCGACCTCTCCGACGCCCTCGTGGCCGGGGTGCCGCGCGAGCTGATCCAGCTCGGCGCTCCAGCGGGCCGCGGGGTGCTGCTCGACGGCGCCACCGCGCTGGTCGGGCACGTCGCGCTGGCGCCGCTGACGGGGCCCTGGCCGCGGCCCGCGAGGACCCCGTTGCGCATCGAGCCCCTGCCGGATTTGGTCGCCTTGCCGCCCGGGCTCGGTGCCGTTCCTACCGGCGAGCGGGTGCTGCTGGGCCTCGGCGGCCCCGACAACGGTCCGGTACACGCGCCGCTGCGCGCGGGCGACACCCTGCTGGTGCTGGGCGCTCCCCGCACCGGGCGCACCACCACGCTGCGGATGCTCGCCGCGCGCCTGCGCGCCGCCGGCTGGCAGGTCTGGACCGATCCCGCCGCCGTCACGCCACGCACACCGGGCGTGCTCCTGCTCGATGACGTCGACCGCCTCTCGGCTGCCGCCGCCGGTGTGGCCGCCGATGCAGCCGGCTCGGCCACGCTCATCGCCACCGCCCGGCCCGAACCGCTCGGCGCGTCCTTCCACGAGCTCGCCAGAAGACTGCGCGAGCCCGACGCCGTGCTCGTCCTCGGTCAGACCGCGGGCACCACCGCGTGGACCGGGATCGACGTGCGACCCCTGGTGGACGCGCACCAGCACCCCGGCCGCGGTGTCCTGGTGGCGCAGGGTCGCGCCGTCGCGCTCCAGGTCGACCGTGGCGCGCCTCAGAGCACGGTGCCGGAGGAGGACCCGGAGGAACGGCTGGTCGCGGCGACCGACGCCGGCAGCAGCAGCCCCACCCCCACGACGATCGACGCCACGATCATCGGGTAGAGCGCCCAGCCCGGCGCCTTGCCGATCACGCTGAACGCGATCGCTGCCTGGATCAGCTGCCACGTGAGCACGGGACCGCGGCCCCAGCGCCGCCCGAGCCACAGCGCGTGGATGCCGAGCACCAGCAGCCCCACGAAGAGGAGCATGAAGACCGAGAGCGCGATGGCGACCGCGGCGTTGTCGAAGCCGGCTCGCACGGTCGACGCGATCGACCACACGGCCGCCGCGACCAGCACCAGTCCCTCGAGCCCGGCGACCACGAGGGCGATCAGCAGCGGCAGGTTGCGCCACGGGTCCTCGACGGGAGCCGGCGCCGGAACGTGCGCCGGCCCTTCGGCGGAGCTGCGATCACTCACCCCGCCAGCCTACGACCCCGGATCGGTCGCTCCGCCGTCGGAGATCAGAACGTGCGTGGGAATGCAACGTGAGAGAAGTCTCATCATCAATCCGACACCCGTCTGAAACAACCCCTTGTGCGCGAACGGGGTGCGTGTGACACTGGATATCGGTCAATTTCGGGGCAACGGGGACGCCAGCGCCCATCCGGTATCACCGGGATCGCGCTACTCATTGTTCGCCGTACACCCACGCTCGCTAGGAGGACACACGTATGGATTGGCGCCACAAGGCAGCCTGCCTGACCGAGGACCCTGAGCTGTTCTTCCCGATCGGGAACACCGGCCCGGCCCTCGTGCAGATCGAGGAGGCGAAGGCCGTCTGCCGTCGCTGTGACGTCGTCGACGCCTGCTTGCGCTGGGCGATCGAGTCCGGCCAGGACTCGGGCGTCTGGGGCGGAATGTCCGAGGACGAGCGCCGAGCGCTCAAGCGCCGCACGGCTCGTGCGCGTCGCGCCGGCTGACTTCCGCATTCAGCATTCGCCGCCCTGTGCGCCCTTCTCGGGTGCGCAGGGCGGTTTGTTTTTTCTGCCGGATCCAGCGGGCACCGACGAGCAGGCGGACCTGCTGCCTACTCGTTGATCTCACCGATGCGGGTCTCGAGCTTGACCTCGGTGCCACCCGTGCTGCGGCTCGCCCACTCGATCGAGCCGTTGAGGACCGTGTCCACGAGCGTGGTCACGATCTGCGTGCCGAGCCCGTCCATCGAGGCGGCGTCCACGCCGACGCCGTCGTCGATCACCTGGACCGAGAGCCTGCGCCCATCCCGCTGGGAGCGCACGGTCACCGTTCCGCCGGTCTTGCTCAACCCGTGCTCGACGGCGTTGGTCACCAGCTCCGTGAGGATCACCGCGAGCGGGGTGGCATCGCTGGCCGAGATGCGGCCGAACGCGCCCTCGCGCACGAACGTCACCGGCGGGCTGTCCACGGCGGCGACGTCCGCCGCCAGGCGCAGCGCACGGCCGAACACGTCGTCGAAGTCGACGACCTCGTCGATCGTCTGGGAGAGCGCCTCGTGCACGGTGGCGATGGTCGCGACCCTGCGCATGGCGCCGTCGAGCGCCTCCCGGACCTCGGGCGAGGTGCTGCGGCGCGCCTGCAGCCGCAGCAGCGCCGCGACCGTCTGGAGGTTGTTCTTGACACGGTGGTGGATCTCCCGGATCGTCGCGTCCTTGGTCATGAGCTCGCGCTCACGCCGCCGGAGCTCGGAGACGTCGCGCACGAGCAGCACCGCGCCCATCCGGGTACCGTGCTCGGTCACCGGCAGGGCACGCAACGAGAGCGACACCCCACGCGACTCCACGTCGGTGCGCCACGCCGCGCGCCCCATCAGGACCAGCGGCATCGACTCGTCCACCGGCGAGGAGTCCTCGATCAGGGGCGTGATCACCTCGGCCAGCGAGCGGCCCACGATCTCGTCGGAGACACCCAGCCGGTTGAACGCCGAGAGCGCGTTGGGGCTGGCGTAGAGCACCTCGCCCTCGCTGTTGAGGCGGATCAGGCCATCACCCACGCGCGGCGCGCCGCGCCGCGGTCCGGTGGCGGCGTTGGGCGCGGGGAACTCGCCTCGCGCGATCATCGCGCACAGCTCGTCGGCGGACTCGACGTAGTTGATCTCCAGCCGGCTCGGCGTGCGGCTCGCGCCCAGGTGGGTCTCGCGTGCGATGACGGCGATCGTGCGGCCCGCACGCACCACCGGGATCGCCTCCTCGCGGATCGCGTACGCACCGGTCCAGCGCGCCTCGCCCACGCGGACGATCTCGCGAGCGGCGGCTGCCGCCCGCAGCGTCGAGACGAACCCGCGGGGTGCGGCACGCCCCACGATGTCCTCGTGGTGCACGGTCGCCGCGGTCGACGGCCGGCACTGCGCGATCGCGACGAAGTCGTCGTCGTCGGTCGGCAGCCACAGCACCATGTCGGCAAAGGCAAGGTCGGAGATGACCTGCCAGTCGCCCACGAGCAAGTGCAGCCACTCGCTGTCGGCGCCTGAGAGATTTCCCCGCGAGTCGATCAGGTCGCTCATCGTGGACACGGTGGATAGCGTAAGTGGGCTGCCGATCATTGGAGAACTCGATGACCCCTTTCAACGCTCGTATCACCTATGCCGCGCCGGCTGCCGAGGTGGCCGAGATGCTCGCCGACCCGGCCTACGTGGAGCGCAAGGTCGCGGCCAGCAAGCCGGTCAGCTCCGCCGTCGAGCTGCAAGGAACGGCCGCAGAGGGCTTCACCGTGACCACGCAGCGCGCGCTGCCCACCGACGATCTGGCCCCGGCGGTCCAGAACCTCATCGGACGCACCATCGAGCTGCGGCTGATCGAGCGCTGGGACGCTGCTGCACCCGACGGGTCGCGGCAGGGTTCCGTGGATCTCGACGTCCTCGGCAAGCCCGCGAGCGCCCGGGGCACCGTGACGCTGGTGCCGGCCGGGGCCGACCAGACCGTGCTGACCTACGAGGGCAGCGTCGAGGCGCGGATCCCGCTGCTCGGCCGCAAGATCGAGCAGCAGGCGGTCCAGCAGGTGCAGACGGTGCTGAACCTCGAGCAGGCGGTCGGATCCGCCTGGCTCGCTCAGCACTGACCTCGACCCCTTCCACGCCTCTGGCGAGACGCCAGCTCCCGGGTACCTCTGCGAGCAGAGGCACCCGGGAGTGCCCGGGATGGGTCGTCAGGCGGTTGGGCTCCGCCTGCTGGCGCTTGCGACGAGCGATGCCCAGGAGCAGGGCCGCACCCAGCAGGGTGAGGATGCCGCCACCCACGGCGAGCGTCAGCATTCCGTCGGCTCCGGTGTTGGGCAGGGCAGCGCTCGCCGCCGAAGCCGTGGTGTGCTCGGTCTCGCAGTCCGGGTTGCCATCTGCGGCCGGGACGCACACGCCCCGGGGATCGGGGCTGGCGACCCGGTTGTAGATGGTGGCATCGGGCTCATCGCCCACGGTCACCGAATAGGTGATCGTCACGACCTGGTCCACCTCGAGGTCATCGGGGGTCCGTCGGTAAGTCGCCGACCAATCGCAAATCCTCCCAGCTCTTAGGGTGAATTTCAGGGTGAGTGGAGTATGAAAGGCGTGCTGTGCAGCTCCCCGGCCCGTCTGGCCCAACGCGTCGCGGAGTCGCCTGACCAGCACTAATGTTGCCGCTGGGCCGACGAGAGGGCAGTGGCGTGAGCAAGCGTGGAAGCGCACCGACCCTCGAGGACGTCGCTGCCGAGGCCGGCGTCTCCCGGGCGACCGTCTCGCGGGTCGTCAACGCCGATCCCCGGGTCTCCGAGAGCGCCCGCGAGCGCGTGCTGGCCGCGATCGACGAGCTCGGGTACGCACCGAACCGGGCCGCACGTTCGCTGGTGACACGACAGGCCGACTCGATCGCCGTCGTCATCCCCGAGACCGACGCCAGGGTCTTCTCCGACCCGTTCTTCGCCGGCACCCTGCACGGCATCGCCACCGCGCTGTCCCGCACGGAGCTGCAGATGATCCTGGTGATGGGCCAGCCCGACGACGGCGACGGCCGCCTGAGCAAGTACCTGCGCGGCGGCCACACCGACGGCGCGATCATCACCTCGCACCACCGGCGGGACGAGTTCTGGCGCACCGCGCAGGCTGCCGGGCTGCCTGTGGTGTTCCTGGGCCGCCCGTTCGCACCGGTGCCGGGCATGCCGTACATCGATGTCGACAACGCTCACGGCGCGGCGCTCGCCGTCCGTCATCTGCTCGAGCAGCGCCGCACCAGGATCGCCACGATCGCCGGGCCGGTCGATATGGTCGCCGGCGCCGACCGGTTGGCGGGCTGGCGCGGCGAGCTGCGTGGCGCCGGGCTGCGCGACGACGCCGTGGCGCATGGTGACTTCACCGCCGCCGGCGGGCGCGCCGCGATGGAGGCGCTGCTCGCGAGTCACCCTGACCTCGACGGCGTCTTCGTCGCCTCCGACGTCATGGCCGTGGCAGCGATGGAGGTCCTGTCAGCGCACGGCAGGTCGGTACCCGACGACGTCTCCGTGGTCGGCTTCGACAACATCGACACCGCGGCCGAGGCGACGCCCGCGCTGACGACCATCGTCAACCCGATCGCCGCGATGGCACGCCAGGCGGTCGGCCTGCTGCTCGGCCTCATGAACGGCGACGTGGTGCCCGCCGCCGTCACCCTCTCCACCGAGCTGGTCGTCCGCGACTCCAGCATCCCGACCAGCCGGCGCTGAGCGGCCTCGGGCGCGCGCGTACGCTGCCACGATGGGGTCCGCGACGGTACGCAGGTGGCGACCGGGCTGGCCCTGCCCACCTGGCCTGGTGCTCGCACAGCTACGCCACGGCCCCGGCGACCCGAGCTTCCGTACCGCTCCTGACGGCACCATCTGGCGCGCCGTGCCCACCCCCGCAGGTGGGGCCACGATCGCGATCTCCCCGCTCCTCGACGGCGAGATCCTCGCCCGGGCATGGGGCGACGGCGCTGCCTGGGCCCTCGAGGCGCTCCCACGCATGCTGGGGGCCGACGACGACCCCTCCGGCTTCGTTCCCCGGCACCCGGTCATCGCCCGGCTCTGGCGGCAGTTCTCGAGCTGGCGGCTCGGCGCCACCGGGCTGCTCATGGAGTCGCTGGTCCCGGTGATCATCGAGCAGAAGGTCACCGGTGCCGAGGCGTTCAGCGGCTACCGGAGGCTGGTGCAGCGCTACGGCGAACCGGCGCCGGGCGCGCCACCGGAGCTGCGGCTGCAGCTGCCTCCTAGCCCGGCGCAGCTGCTCGCGATCCCCTCGTGGGAGTGGCTGCGGCTCGGGATCGACCACGGTCGCTCGGCGCCGCTGCTACGGGCCGCGCAGGTGGCACCTGCGCTGGAACGGGCTGCCGGCCGCGGTCCGGCCGAGCTCGATCGGTGCCTGCGCACCATCCGCGGCATCGGGATCTGGACCAGCGCCGAGGTCCGCGCCCGCGTGCTCGGCGACGCCGACGCCGTCAGCTTCGGCGACTTCCACATCGCGGGGAACGTCGGGTACGCACTGACCGGCACCCCCACCGACGACGCGGGCATGGCCGAGCTGCTCGCGCCCTATGCGCCGCACCGGCACCGGGTCCAGCGGCTGATCGAGCTCGGCGGCGTGCACCGGCCGCGCCGCGGCGCCCGGATGGCGCCACGCACGCACCTCCCCGTGCCGCGCTGACGGCCCACCGGGGGCTATCCCCCGGAAACGATCCGGCCCGCCCCGTGTCCGCGAGCGGCGCCACGCTTCTACCGTGGTCCCATGAGGAAACGCCTCGGCCAGCTGCTGGCCATCGCCGCGCACCTGGCCGCCATGGGACTGATCGGTACCGTGGCGATCGCGCTGCTGATCACCGCAGTCGTGGTCGGCATCGGCGGCTTGTTCGCCCTCGGCATCGGGGTGCTCGCCCTGGCGCTGGCTGCGCTCGGCGTCTGGTGGATCGCCTGGTTCGAGGAGCAGCGGGTCGCCTCGCTGCTCGACCTCGGCGTCCCGGAGCGGCCGATGCCGCGCTCGCAACGGACCGACTGGCTGCGGATCCCCCACACGCTCCTGATCCAGGTGACCGACCGCGCCAACCTGCGCAGCCTGCTGCACTTCACGATCATCGGTGTGCTCGGCATCGTCACGCTGTGGCTGATCCAGCTCATGGTCACCGGTGCCGCCTACGGCATCGCGAGCGCCGTCATGTCGGCGGAGACGTACGTGGCTCCCTGGTTCGGGCTCGAGACCGGCCGAGGCACCGCCGTCGGCATCGGGTTCGCGGCGATGCTGATCGGAGCGGCCGGCGTCTACGTGATGACGCTCGCGCACCGCTCGATCTCGCCGTCGCTGATGGTGCCCTCCCGGGAGGCGGAGCTGACCCAGCGGGCCGAGAGCGCCACCCAGCGGCGCAACGAGGCCATGCGCGCCGCCGAGGTGGAGCGCACCCGCATCGAGCGCGACCTGCACGACGGCGTCCAGCCTCGCCTGGTCTCGGTCGGCATGACCCTCGGCATGGCTCGGTCCAAGCTGGCCTCAGACCCGGAGGCCGCCGCAGCCCTCATCGACGAGGCCCACACCTCGACCAAGGCGGCGATCACCGAGCTGCGCCAGCTCGCCCGCGGCATCCACCCCGCGGTGCTGTCCGACCGTGGGCTCGACGCCGCGCTGTCGGCGCTCGCGGCCCGCTCCCACATCCCCGTGCACCTCGACGTGCGTCTCGAGGGTCGCTGTACCCCCGAGACCGAGGCCGCCATGTACTTCGCCGTCGCCGAGGCCCTCACCAACGCGGCCAAGCACTCCGAGGCGCAGAGCTGCCGCGTGACGATCATGCGGCGCCCGGGCGGCAACATCTGGGCCCGCATCGAGGACGACGGCTCCGGTGGCGCGCGAAGGATCCCCGGCGGCGGGATCGACGGCGTCGCCAACCGCGTCGCCGCCGCCGGCGGCACCCTGTCCTTGACCAGCCCACTCGGCGGGCCGACGACCATCGAAGTGAGCCTCCCGTGCGCATCCTGATCTGCGAAGACTCGGTCCTTCTCCGCGAGGGGATCGTGCGGCTGCTCGCGGACAGCGAGCACGAGGTGGTCGCTGCGCTTCCCGACGCCTCGCGCCTGGACGCCGAGGTGGCGGCCACGCAGCCGGACCTGGCGATCCTCGACGTGCGGCTCCCCCCGACGTTCACCGACGAGGGCATCCGCGCGGCGCTGCGGCTGCGCGCTGCACACCCCGACCTCGCGGTGCTGGTGCTCAGCCAGTACGTCGAGGAGCGGTACGCCACCGAGCTGATCGCGGCCAACACCGGCGGCCTCGGGTATCTGCTCAAGGATCGCGTCGCCGATGTGGAGGAGTTCCTCGCCAGCGTGGCCACCGTCGGGGCGGGCGGCACCGCCCTGGACCCGGAGGTCGTCGCCCAGCTGCTGACCCGGCGGCACCGCGACACGAAGCTGTCTCGGCTCACCGACCGTGAGTCCCAGGTGCTGGGGCTGATGGCCGAGGGACGCTCCAACCAGGCGATCGCGGCGTCGCTCTTCATCTCCGAGGGCAGCGTGGAGAAGCACATCTCCTCGCTGTTCACCAAGCTCGATCTCGAGCCCGGCACCTCCGGCAACCGCCGGGTGCTGGCTGTGCTCGCCCATCTCGACTCACACCCCGGAACGGAACCCCGATGACCACGGACATGCTCCCCACCGACGACGCACCGAACGATGCCCCCGTCGGCCCTCGCCAGCCCCGGCGACACAGCTGGGTCGCGATCCTGGTGGCGCTCATCGGCGGCGTCGTCATCATCGGCATGGTCGTGCAGGCCATCGCCGTCGGTGTGAACGCCGGCAGCGGCAGGCACAGCGCTACCTACACGGCCGCCGTCGACGGCGTCACGCACCTGGACATCACGGTCGAGGCGGGCGATCTCACACTGACGTTCGCGGACGTCGAGGAGGCCAGCCTCGACGTGGTGGCCTCCGGTCGTCGGAGCAACGCCGACTGGGTGCTCGAGAACGATGGGAACCGGCTGGTCGTCCGCGAGGACAACGACTGGTGGCGCTTCTGGCCGGACTTCGGCACCACCTCCCGCACCACGGCCACGCTCGTGCTGCCCGACGAGCTCGAAGGGGCCGTCTCCGCCGACCTCGAGGTCAGCGCCGGCGGCATGGACGTCATCGGCGACCTCACGGACGTCGTCATCGATGTCTCTGCAGGCTCGCTCACGTTCGACGGCGCGAGCACATCGGTCTCGAGCCAGGTCAGCGCGGGCGAGGCCAACGTGACCACCGAGGGCGCCGAGACGATCGACGTGCAGGTCAGCGCCGGGCGCTTCACCGGCACCTTCACGGGTCCACAGCCAGACAGCACCTACGTGGACGTCAGCGCCGGTGACGCGATCGTCAACCTGCCCGACGGCGCCTACGCCGAGAGCGGCGAGGTCTCCGCAGGCGACCGCACGATCGAGGTCCGCACCGACCCCGCCTCGCCGCACACGCTCGACGTCCACGTCAGCGCCGGTGACGCCACCGTCGGCTACAGCGACTGACCTCGCTCCCCACGCTGGGGCCGAACAGGGAGTTCTGCCCGCGTGGCACGGCCGAACAGGGGGTTCTGCCCGGAATGCGCCTGCTATCCGGGCAGAACCACCTGCTCGGCGGGTGCGACTGGGGGTATGACTCGGGGTGTGAGTTGGGGTGTGACCGGGGCAGAACCGCCTGGAATCGTAGGCTGGGTCTGTGACCTCGCCAGCGGAACCCGCCCACCCGGGGCGTGCGGCGCTGCAGGACCTGATCGAGCAGGCCGTGGCGGCCGGGATCCGGCCCCTCGGCGGCATCCACTCCTACGACGCCACGCTGGCCGCGCAGTACCGCAGCTCCGCGGTGCTCGCGCTGTTCACCCCGACCGACAGGCGCGCCCGGGCGACGAACGGCGTGAGCGACGCGCTGGACCTGTTCCTGGTCCAGCGCTCCCCCGCACTGCGGCACCACCCGGGTCAGATCGCGTTGCCCGGCGGGCGGCTCGAGAAGGGTGAGACCGAGGTCGAGGCGGCGCTGCGGGAGACCGAGGAGGAGATCGGGCTGCCGGCGCGCTACATCGAGGTGCTCGCCGAGCTCGACCCGGTGCTGGTGCCGATCAGCGGCTTCGTGGTGCACCCGGTGCTGGGCTGGACCGACGCACCCGAGGAGGTCAGCGCGATCACCCCCGGCGAGGTGCTGCACACCCTGCGGGTCTCGGTGGCGCACCTGCTCGACCCCGCGAACCGCGCGACCGTGACGATCGCCGGTCACGGCAGCGCCGGTTTCCGGCTCGACTCCGGCTGGGTGTGGGGTTTCACCGGCAACCTGCTCGACCACCTGTTCACCGAGCTCGGCTGGACCCGGGCCTGGGCCCGGGAGCGGACCCACGCCATGAGCATGGACGAGGCGCGTGGAGGGCACCTGCGCGGGCCGTGATCGTGCCGTGGCGAACCGAGGCCGTTCGGCTAGCTTTTCGGCCATGTCCACCCCGAAATATGGCCGGGCCGGCTACACTGGGCGCATGCGAACGATGAACGTGAGCGAGGCCAAGGACAAGCTGTCGCAACTCGTCGAGGCGGTGGGGTCCACCCACGACGCCATCACCATCACCCGCCACGGTAAGGCCGCCGCCGTGCTGGTGTCGGCCGACGACCTGCAACAGCTGACCGACACGGTCGAATGGCTGAACGATCCGCTCACGGCTCCGGAGGTCGCCGAGGCGACCGCGGACATCGCTGATGGCCGCACCTTGAGCGTCGACGATGCTCGGACAGCCCTACGGCGCGGCCGCCAGTGACGGATGACCCCTATGACGTCCAGCTGACTGGCCCTGCGATCCGCGCGCTCGGCCGCCTCCCCGAGAAGCTTGCCGACGCCGTCCTCGAGCTGTGCGGTGGCGCTCTCGCCGAGAACCCGCTACGGGTCACGAAGCCACTGACCGGCCGCCTGAGCGACTATCGCAGCGCCTACGTCGGCATCGCCTACCGAATTCTCGTCCGCATCGACCGCGACGACCGCATCGTCTACGTGGTGCGGATCGCTCACCGCGCGGATGTGTATCGGCCGCTCTAGCCGACTACCGGGCGCTCAGGTGACCGAACCGGTGCATCGTGCGGCTGATCGCCTGCTCCCGCAGCACCGTGAGCAGCTCCCGGCGCCCCGAGGCGAGCACCGGGCCCTGCAGGATCGTCACGTCGGCGTCGGCCTGAAGCGCGGCGGGCCAGATCCCGGCAGCGTTGCCGACCACGCGGACCCGGCCCCGGATCTCGCCGCGGGCGATCCGCTCGCCGAGCTCGTCGTCGGACTCGATCACCCACTCCTGCGCCCTCGCCCACGCAGCCATCTGCTCGGGCAGGGCCAGCTCGGGCGAGATGCTCACCTGCGTCGGCACGCCCGCGCACTCGGCCGCGAGCAGCACGCGGAGCAGGGGCGCGATCCCCGCGTCGGCGCTGCCACGCACCTGCAGGTTCGGCATCGGCCGGTAGCGGAAGATGTTCGCCTCGGCGCGCAGCCCGCTGCGGTCGATCTCGACCGAGTACAGGCCGCGCGCGTGAGCGTCCGAGCCCGCCGCCTCGCGCAGCCACGAGTGCTCGGCGCGGGTTACCCAGCGATGAGCGGCGTCGAGGATCGCTGCCACGCGCGGACCGATCTCGCCGACCGTGGTGGGTGAGCCCACCTGGCTCCAGGACCCGAGCTGGGCCACGTAGTTCGGCCCGCCGGCCTTGGCACCCGGCCCGACGGCGGAGCGCTTCCAGCCGCCGAAGGACTGCCGCTGCACGATCGCGCCCGTCGTGTGCCGGTTGACGTAGGCGTTACCCACCTCGACGGCGCTCAGCCAGTGGGCGATCTCGCGCTCGTCGAGGCTGTGGAGACCGCCCGTGAGCCCATAGGCTCCGGCGTTCTGCCAGGCGATCGCCTCATCGAGGTCCGCCGCGACCATGATCCCGAGCACGGGGCCGAAGTACTCCGTCAGGTGGAACGGCGAGCCGGGCTGCACTCCTGCGCGCAGGCCCGGCGACCACAGCCGCCCCGTCTCGTCCAGCCGGCGTGGCTCGACCGCCCATACCTCCCCTGGCCCGAGCGTGGTGAGCGCCTCGGCGAGCTTGCCCTGGGGCTGCTCGATCACGGGGCCCATGCCGGAACCGAGGTCGCTCGGCCAGCCCACGCGCAGCGAGCTCACGGCGTCGGTGAGCTGGCGGCGGAAGCGTTCCGAGCTCCCCACCGAGCCGACCAGGATCAGCAAGGAGGCGGCCGAGCACTTCTGCCCGGCGTGCCCGAACGCCGACCGCACCGCGTCGGCGACGGCGAGGTCGTAGTCAGCGCTCGGCGTCACGATCAGCGCGTTCTTGCCGCTGGTCTCGCCGTACACGCGCGGCCCGTGCGGCCGGTCGGCGCGCCACCGGGTGAACATCCGGGCGGTCTCGTAGGCGCCGGTGAGGATCACGGTGTCCACGTGCTCGTGCGCCACGAGAGCGCGGCCGACCTCGCCCTCGTCGGTGCGCACCACCTGCACCAGATCGGCCTCGGCACCGGTCTCGGTCAGTGCCTCCCGGACGGCCTCGACGGCGATCTCGGTGCACCTGGGCGTGGCGGGCGCGGGCTTGATGACGACGGCGGAGCCTGCCGCGAGCGCGGCCAGCACCCCGCCGGTGGGGATGGCGACCGGGAAGTTCCAGGGCGGGGTCACCAGCACGACGCGGTCCGGCTGGTGCTCGAGGCCGTCCGCGAGCGCGACGTCGTCGAGCCGCTCGGCCGCGTCGGCGTAGTAGCGGGCGAAGTCGACCGCCTCGCTGACCTCGGGATCGGCCTCGCCGATCGTCTTGCCGCCCTCGGCGGCCATCGCGGTCACGAGGTCGCCGCGAGCCCGCTCGAGCGCGGCGGCAGCCGCGCGGAGGGTGCGGGCACGGTCGCGCCCGGAACGGATGGACCACCCGGGCTGGACCACGAGGGCACGCGAGACCACGCCGTCGACCGCTGCCTCATCGGCGAGCACGGGAGAGGTCGGTGCCCCCGGATAGGCGACCACGAGGTCGGCGGCCCGGTCCCGGACCTCCGCGACGGCGGGATCGGAGTCGGGGGTGTTGGCGAACGACTCGGTGATCGCGGGGCGGTGCGCGGTGCGGCGGGGGCCGCGCGCGGTCGTGGCGTAGGCGGCGACGCTGCGCCGGAAGCGGCGTTCCTGATCGGCCATGCGATCGCCGTCGCCGCCGGCGAAGAGCGCGTGCAGGAAGTTCTCGGGCGCGGCGTTCTCCTCGAGGCGGCGCACGAGGTAGGAGACGGCGACGTCGAAGTCGGCCCGCGCCACCACCGGCGTGTAGAGGATCACGGGGCTGGTGTGACCGACGTCGGCACGCACGGCCCGCGCCTGCGAGGGCGCCATGCCCTGCAGCATCTCGACGTCCATCGCGGCGGCGACCCCGCGGCGGGTGGCGAGCAGGGAGGCGAACGCGACGTCGAACAGGTTGTGCGAGGCCACGCCGAGCCGGACCGACTCGCACACCTCGGGGCGCAGGGCGCGCTCGAGGAGTCGGAGGTAGTTGGCGTCGACCTCGTCCTTGGTGGGGTAGGGCGCCTGCGGCCAGCCGTGAAGCTCGGCCTCGACGCGCTCCATCGCGAGGTTGGCGCCCTTGACGAGGCGGATCTTGATGCGGCCCCCGCCCTGCTCGTGACGCTGCTGCGCGAACGCGATCAGGCGCTCGAGCGCGGCCGGGGTGTCGGGCAGATAGGCCTGCAGCACGATGCCGGCCTCGAGCTCGGCGAACTCGGGCTCGCTCAGCATCGCCTCGAACACGTCGAGCGTGAGCTCGAGGTCGCGATACTCCTCCATGTCGAGGTTGACGAACTTCTGCGGGTTCGCCGCCGCCGCGGTGCGATAGATCGGCCGGAGCCGGTCGAGCACCCGCGCGGTGGTGCCGACGGTGTCCCACGTGCTGATCTGGGAGACCAGCGAGGAGACCTTGATCGAGACGTAGTCGACGTCGTCGCGCTCGAGCAGTCGGCGGGTGCGCTCGGCACGAGCGGCCGCCTCGTTCTCGCCGAGCACGGCCTCGCCGAGGAGGTTGAGGTTGAGCCGGAACCCCTCGGCGCGCGCCGCCGCGAGGTGCTTGGCGAGCGCGGGGTCCTCGGCATCGACCACGAGGTGCCCCACGAGCTGACGCAACCGCGCCAGGGCGAGCGGCACCACGATCGTGGGGGCGCGGGTGGCGATGCGCGAGCCGACGCCCAGCAGCACCTTGTCCGCGGGCGAGAGGAAGCTGGCCGAGCCGGCGGCGCCGGCGAGCGCGGCGAGCTCACGGGCGGCGACCTCCTGGTCCTCGGGGCGGGCCACGCGGTCGACGAACCGGACCGCGAGATCGAGCCCGGCAGGGTTGGCGACCAGGCGTGCGAGCCGTCCCGAGGTCCGGCGCTCGGCCGGCGTCTGCTGCGAGGTGGTGCTCTCCGCCCAGCGGCGGGCGAGCACGACCGCCTCCTCGACTACCTCTTCCGCGGGCGTCATGACCATGGACCCATCCTGACTCATCGGTGGGCATCTGAGGCCCCATGCGACGGCCGACGCGGCCGCTGCGTCCCGGGCAGCGGATTCCTTGCGGTGGTCCGTCAGGCGTGGAAGGGTGGACGGTTCCACGCGGTGCTTCGAGACCGAGTCGGAGCTCGGTCCTTCCCCGCTCGTCGAGCAAGGAGGTCGCCTGTGAAACTGCCATGGCTCAAGTCCGCCGTCGAGAAGTCCGGACCGTTCACCACGGTCTACCTGGACACCACCCGGATCGACCCGAACGCTGCCGCCGAGCTCGAGACGCGCTGGTCGAACTTGCGCTCGTCCCTCGCTGCCGAGGGCACTCCCGACGGCCTGCTCGCGGAGATCGAGGACTCGCTGCTCGAGCCGTCGTCGCTCGGGGGCCGGCACGGCCGGGCGATCATCGCCACGGATCGGCAGATCCTCGTGGACCGGGTGCTGCCGGTGCCTCCGCTGCTGGAGTCCGCACAGCGCGGTGACCTCCCCCGGTTGCTGCCGCTGCTGCAACTGACGCCGTTCGCCGTGAGCCAGCTGCTGATCGTGGTGGACCGCGCCGGGGCGGACCTTCACCTCCGTGCGCCGGAGAACCCCTCGATCGCCCAGGGGCCCAATGCCCTGGGAGAGGATGCGTCGGTCGACGGTGGCCATGACGAGCTGCACAAGGCGAACATCGGTGGCGGCAGCCATCACGGTTGGCGCGCGAACAACTACGAAGCGCGGGTCGAGGACTCCTGGGAACGCAACGCCGACACGGTTGCCGACACCGTTGAGCGGATCCTGCGCGAACGTGACCCGGACATGGTGATGCTCTCGGGTGACGTGCGGGCCATGGGGCTGTTCAAGGACGCGCTGGGCCGCGAGCCGCGCGAACGGCTGATCGAGGTCCAGGGCGGTACCCGCGGCGTCGGGCTCGAGCGGGCCTCGTTCCGCGACGAGATCGCCCGCGTCACCGACGAGTTCATCGCAGCGCGACAGCAGGAGCTCGCCGACCGGTTCCAGGAGAGCCAGGCGCGCGACGCCGCCTCGGTCGGTGGCGCTGCGGAGGTCGCCCAGGCCCTCGAGCGAGGCCAGGTCGACGAGCTGATCTTCCTCTCCGGCCACGAGCCGGAGAACATCGAGCAGCTCCTGCGCGACGCCCTGCTGACCGATGCGGCCATCTCCGCGCTCGACCTGGAGACTGTCGACCTTCCCGAGGGTGTCGGCGCGCTGCTGCGCTGGAAGGACGACGCCACGCCCTCGAACCGGATCGGCAGCATGTCGGGCGACTCCCGGCGGGAGGACGCCGTCGACCCCCAGCGGGACGAGCCGTCGCCGCGTGCGCAGGAGGAGGACGCCCTCGGCGCCTGATCCGGTCGCTCGCGGACTTGAGCGGTCTTTTCTCTTCGACGTCGTGATGTCGCGCCAGGCCGATCCGCCGCGCTGATTGTCGTGGTGTCGGCGGGTACGATCCCGTGTCGACCCGTCGCGGCTCATCGCCGCCAGCGATCGCGATGACGCTCGTTCGGAGAACACCACTTGAGCACAGAGGACTTGGCCGTGACCGACCCCGCGGGCGCAGCCATCGGGGCCAGGCACACGGGTCTCCGACCGGACATCCAAGGCCTGCGCGCCGTTGCGGTCGGTCTCGTGCTCGTCTCGCACGCGGGCGTGAGCCAGCTGCCCGGCGGCGGCGTGGGGATCGATGTCTTCTTCGTGATCTCCGGTTTCCTGGTCACTGGTCTCCTAACTCACGAGGTGGAGAGCCGCGGCCGGCTGTCGCTGCGCCGGTTCTATCGCCGACGGGCGGCGCGCCGTCTCCCTGCCGCTGGTGTCGTGCTGCTGGCGGCCGCGGCCCTGACGTGGTGGACCGCGACCGACACCGGGCGGCGGGTCTTCGGTGCGGACATCGTCGCCGCCGCGTTCTCGGTCGTGAACTGGCGGCTGGCGAGTCGTTCCGTGGACCCGTTCGTCATCGACGTCGACGTATCACCGGTGCAGCACCTCTGGGCAGTGGCCGTCGGGGGTCAGTTCTCCCTCCTCTGGCCGTTGCTGATCCTGGCTGCCGCATGGTGGTGGCGCCGACGGCGGCACGCGCGGCTTCGGCCCGTGCTGGCGCTCGCCATCGGGCTGATCGTCGTGCTGTCGTTCGTGTGGTCGATCATCCTCGTCCCGAACGACCCCTCGACGGCGTTCTTCGCTACGACGACCCGGCTGTGGGAGCTCGGCGTCGGAGCGTTGGTGGCCGTGGGCGCGACCGCATGGCGCCGACTCCCCCGTGCCGGCTCGATCGTCCTGGGCTGGCTGGGGCTGGGTGCCATCCTCGCCTCGGCGCTCGTGCTCAGCTCGGCGATGCCGTGGCCCGGCCACCGTGCGCTGCTGCCGACGCTCGGGACCGCGGCCGTGATCGTCGGTGGGGTCGCGAGCAGCGCTGGTGGCGCGTCGAGGCTGCTCGCGTGGCGACCGGCCGTCTGGATCGGGGGGCTGTCGTACTCGCTGTATCTCTGGCACTGGCCGTTGTTGGTCGCCGCGATGTCGGTCTGGGGGGAGCTAGGTGCCAAGCGTGGCCTGCTCGTGGTGGCTGCGTCGTTCATCCCCGCGTACCTCACTCACAGGTTCGTGGAGAACCCGATCCGCCGTGTGGCGCGCAACCGCCGGCAGTCGATAGCGCCCGGCGTCGGCGTCGCTCTGGCCGGTGCCGTCGCCGGCCTCGTGGTCGCCCTCAGCGTGGTGCCGGGGCTCGGAAAGGTCGTCGCAGCGCTCGAGGGTGCCGGCGGCACGGTCCTGGCGCAGGGCAGCGACACGGGTACGACGGGCGGTGACGGCACCATCGAGAGCCTGGTGAGCGTCGAGTGGTTCGTGCCCAGCCCGACGGCGGCACCCAAAGACCTTCCGGATGCCTACGCCGATGGTTGCCAGGTGGGGGCAGACTCCCCCGACCCCGTGCGGTGCGAGTACGGGGACCCGGCGAGCGATGTGGTGGTCGCCGTCGTCGGCGACTCCAAGATCCTCCAGTGGCAGTCGACCTTGGAGGCGATCGCCGACGCCGAGGGCTGGCGGGTGATCTCGTACACGAAGTCGTCGTGCGGCTTCCACGGCGCGGTGCAGGAGCTGCAAGGTGCCGCGTACACGGCTTGCACGGCCTGGAACGATGCTGTTCGCGCCGAGCTCGATGCGCTCTCACCTGATGTCGTGGTGACCTCCCAGGGCGAGCCCTACGCGTTGTCGAATCCCGCGGACCCGACGTCGAGGATCGCGGCGGCGATGGTGGACGGGCTGACGACCTCCTGGACGGCGCTGGTCGAGCAGGGTGTCGAGGTGATCGTGATCCTCGACAACCCTGGGCCCGCGACGGACGGTTACCAGTGCGTGGCCGAGAACCCCGGTGCGCTGGCCGCGTGCGCGTTCGACCGTGAGGAAGCAGTGGCGGCCAGCAGTGCGCCCACCCAGGTGGCTGCGGCGAAGCGCGTGCCCGAGGTTCAGCTCATCGACCTCGAGCAGAGCATCTGCCCGTTCGCCGAGTGCGTTCCCGTGATCGGCAACGTTCTCCTCTGGCGGCAGGGCACGCACCTCACCGACACCTACGCCCGCACGCTCACGGGGGCACTCTCGGAGCAGCTGGTGCCGCTCGTCGAGCGGGCCGCCTAAGAGGCGTGAACTCACTTATGCTGGCTCGGTGGCGGACGGCGGACTGGTATCGATCATCATGCCCGTCCACAACAGCGCTGGCACCGTGGGTCAAGCCGTGCGGTCCGTCCTCGCGCAGGGCCACCAGGACTGGGAGCTGCTGATCACCGACGACGGGTCCGCGGACTCCTCGTGGGAGCGGCTGAGCGCGTTCGCGGCGCAGGACGATCGGATCAAGCCGCAGCGCTCGGAGAGCGCCGGCGGTCCAGCGGTAGCCAGGAACAAGGCGATCGCGCGTGCGAGCGGATCCTGGGTGGCCTTCCTCGACAGCGACGACCTCTGGCTCCCCGAGAAGCTGGAGCGACAGCTGCAGTTCGCACGCGATACCAGCGCGGTGCTGAGCTACAGCGCCTACTACAAGGTCGCCGCAGATTTCGCAGACGAGGCCAAGGACTTCCAACCGAACGAACGGATCATCCACACTCGCGACCACCTCACGTACCGGCGGATGCTCGACGCGAACTTCATCGGGTGCCTGACGGCGATGTACGACCGCGACGCCCTGGGCACGCGCCTCATGCCCGAGCTCCGCAAACGGCAGGATTACGCGCTGTGGCTGTCGATCCTGCGCGACGGCCATGTCGCACACGGCATCCAGGAGCCGCTCGCGCTCTACCGCGAGGCGGGCGCAGGATCGGTCTCGGGCGACAAGCTCTCGCTCGTGACGTACAACTGGCAGCTGTATCGGGAGGTCGAGGGGCTGTCGCTGCCCCGGTCGGCGCTCGCGCTCACCACGTCGACGGTGCGGTCGTTCAGGAACCGAAGGGTCTGAGACCCACCGCGCGGCGGCCATCGATTGGTGACCTCTAGCGGGGCCCTGGATGGTGGCCGTCTGTCCACGCGAGTGCGCGACTACGCCGCGCCAGCCCCGAGTATCCGGAGCCCGTTCCAGCCGTGCCCGACCTGGCCGCCCGAGCGCCAGCTACCGGATGCCGTGCTCGTGTAGAGCATGAGATCCCCGCTGCTGGTCCTCGCCAAGAGGTCCGGTCGACCATCACCGGAGAAGTCCCCTGGCGCAACGATGCTGCTGAAGACCTGCCACCCATGACCAACCTGCTGGCGAGCACCGAGGCTGCCACCACCGCGCCCGGGGTACAACCAGAGCCTCCCCTGACTGTCTCGCGCGACGATGTCCGGGCGCCCGTCCGACGTGACGTCACCGGTCCCGAGGATCGCGGTCATGCCGGACCAGCCGTGACCGATCTGCACGCCACCGGCGATCCGCCCATTGGAGGTTCCCGCGTAGAGCCACAGTCGACCGTCATCGTCACGGGCGAGGAGATCGGGTCGACCGTCACCCGACATGTCGCCGGCTCCGACCAAGAGATCTATCCGCCCCCACCCTGGTCCGAGCACGATCGGCCCCGTGTACCCGCCGGAGGCCGTGCCGGTGTAGATCCGCAGGCGACCACTCGTGTCACGCGCGACTACATCACGGTAGGTGTCGTTGGTCAGATACCCGACGCCGGTGACCAGACTCATCGATGACCACCCCCACCCGACCACCCGGGATGGGCCGAAGCCGCCCGTCCCGGTGCCGGGGTACCTCACGAGATTGGCGTTCGGCCTGATAGCAAGCACTCCCGGGTCATCGGCACCGGGCCCGGTGTCGGCACGAGGTCCTGCCGGTCTCTTGCTGTCGTACCAGACGTTGGTGGATGTCCAGACGCTGTTGTCGAGATTCCCGGCAACGCCATACCGGAAGTCACGGCCGAACATGTTGCCGGCATACCGGGCGCTGTCGACCTCGTTGCGACCCCCACCGTTGATGGTGAAGTTGCCGCCGTTCATCAGGTTGCCGCTCACGAGCAGATTGGAGATGCGGTCTCTGCCCAGGAGGGATCCGATCTGGAGGGCAGCGTTCATCGGATCATCGGTCGATGCGACGAAGGCCTGCAGGTTGTTGTCTCGCAGCATGACGTTGTCGCCCGAGCGGATCTGGATGCAGTCGTGATGACCTCCGGACTGACGCGTCAGGTCGTGGATGTACGACCGTTCGACCCTGACGTTGTCGGCCTCGATGCGGATCCCGTCCTCCGCGGAGTGGATGTCGGCGTAGCGGATGACGGTACCGGGGCCGCCGCCGACGAGGATCCCGATGCCGGTGCTGCGCTCGTTGTCGATCTCGACGTGTTCGATCAAGGTGTTGGCCGCATCACCGGCGATCCGGATGGGGTAACCGTTCCCACCGCCCTGGACCAAAGTGTTGCGGATGGTCACGTTGTCGGCCCTGACCGTGATCGTGCCGTTGACGCGGAGACCGCTCACGACCGTCCCGTCGCGGGTGATCACCAGACTGCCCGACGTGCGTAGCGTCACGCCTGCTGGTACGCCGGTGTTGCTCGCGTTGGGGAACCCGGGCGGAGTCATGGGCGCAGCGCTCGCTGGTTCGGGCGCGACGATCGCTGCAGACAGCAGGAGCGCGATCGTCGCGACGAGGATGGAGATCGTGTGTCGGGCGCGGGAACGCGAGCGCAGCTGAGGCTCGCCCTCGCGTCGCTGATCGTGGGCAGAGTGGAGCACGTCTGATCTCCTTGGACCTTGGTGGGATGTGCCAACGTTGGCCTTCAATCCGGCTACTCACCGACTGCCCAAGCCAGAACAAGCGGACTCGCCCAGGCCTTGCGGTCGTGCGGCGCGAGCCGCCCCCCGACCCAGAGCTGCCGACTCATGGGAGTCGGCACCTCCGACCGTCACAGCACATGCTCTCCCAGCATCTGTCAGATGTGTTCGGGCCGCGCCGTGAGGCAACGAAACGATAACAGCAGCCGCATGCCGTCGCTCACGACGGGCTCTCCAGGTCACGACATCGGCGGCCCGGTACCGGGCGCAATCACCGCATCTGAGATCGACGACACGCCGTTTCCTTCCTGTTCTCACCTCGTTCTCACGCTGGACAACTACGTTCGGCACCATGCCCGCGCAACAGACCTTGCCCTTGAAGTCGATGGGGATCGTTCTCGGAGGGGTCACCTTGCTCCTCATCGCGCTGGATCAGCTCCTGTTCAACATCCGGCCCGGCGAGAAGCTCGACGCGTTGCTCTACATCTACTTCGATGTCACGCGAGAGGGGAACGTGCCGACGTTCTGGAACGCTGCGTTGCTGCTCTGGGTGGGTGCCGCAGCAGCGCTCGTCGCCTATCTCAGTCCCGGCCGTGCCGTGGGCTGGTGGGTCACGGCGGGTGTCGCCACGTTGATGAGTCTCGACGAGACAGTCCAGATCCACGAGCATCTCCGAGGGCTCGGCAATGCGATCCAGACCTGGCTGGGTGTCACCTTTCCCACCTTCACCTGGCTGATTCCCGGCGTCCTGATTGCCCTGGCCGGAGCCGTGATGCTCTGGATCTGGTCGGGTCGGCAGCCCACCACCACTCGGCGCGGTCTGCGGTTGGCAGTGGTGCTCTACGGCAGCGGAGTTGTCGTCGTCGAAGCTGTCGGAGGCATGGTGTGGCGTGTCACCGCCGGTGGCAGCGCCTATCAGGCCATGGCTGGCCTCGAGGAACTCCTCGAGATGGCGGGAGCCATCGTCGCTCTACTGGCAGTTCTTGGAATGCTCGGGGTCACCCAGATGGGTCAAACCCGCTCGATCAGCGCGATGACCGCTGCCAGTTTCTGATCGTAGATCGACGGTCAGTCAGCGCCGGGCCCGACGACGCGAAAACCGGTCCAGCCGCTCCCGACCTGCGGACCTGACCGCCAGCTGCCCGAACTCGTGCTTGTATAGAGAAGCAGCGCGCCGCTCGCTGTGCGCGCGAGCAGGTCTGGCAGGCCGTCGCCGGAAAAATCGCCAGGAGCCACGATGGCATCGAAGATCTGCCAACCGTGGCCCACCTGCTGGGAACCCTGGAACCTGCCATTGCCGCGACCCGGATACAGCCACAATCGGCCTCCGGCGTCCCGTGCGACGACGTCCGGCCGACCGTCCGAGTTGACATCTCCCGGCGCTGCCACAGCCGTCATCACCCCCCAACCCACGCCGATCTGCACTCCTCCTGCAAGCTGACCACTACCCCGGCCGGCGTACAGCCACAGACGGCCGACCGTGTCCCTCGCCAGGAGGTCGGCCCGTCCGTCTCCGGTGAAGTCGCCGACGCCGAGCAGGAGGTTCATCTGGCCCCAGCCGGGCCCCATCACGGCGCCGCGCACCAACCCACCCGTCGCCGTGCCTGCGTAGAGAACGAGGCGCCCCATGCTGTCGCGCGCCACGACGTCACCGTTTCCGTCACCCGTGATGTCACCGACGCCTGTCACCAGGCTCATCCCACCCCAACCGACGCCGATCTGCTGCCGAGTACCGAAGAGACCCGCACCGTTTCCTGGATACCGGTAGAGCACGCCGTCCGGAGAGATCGCTAGCACGGACGAGCCGCTGGCAGTGCCATCGCCGGGCAACGAGCCCGGATAGCGAGCAAACACCTGCGTGTAGTAGCGGTCGCCGTTCAATTCGCAATACCCGATGCCCACATGGGTGTAGTTGCCCAGCAGGTTGGCGTTGTGCCCGGGAGAACCGATCCAGGCCGCGACCACGCGGTCATAGGAGTAGCCGCGAGCGACATTCTCCGCTGCTGCCGACCAGCCTGGTGGGATCTGCTGGGCGAGACGCGGGTTGTGCCCCATCTCACCGCGACTGCATTGCACATCCGACCACGAGGCGGCGACGGCGTCGAGCTGAGCGTTGCGCACCAGGAGCGTACGCCCGTTGCTACTGCGGTGCGTATTGGTATCGGCGTAGATCCGGGCAGTGGCCGTGCTCTCGGTGACCGCATGCGCGGGAGCCGCTGGCGCGACGCTGAGACCCAAGGTGACCAGCGCTACGGCCGCGAGGGCAAGAACCGAAGATCGTCGACGCTCTACACGATTCGACCGATGGTCGGCATCGGACGGATGGTCGGCATCCGGGTCGTCAACCATGTTCGCAGCCTAGCCAGGACCTCGGCGCGGTGTCGGCGAAACCACCCCAAGCCCGCGACGGGCGATCCGCCGACGGAGCGGTCATGACTTGACACTCACTGCGGGTCCTCACCCCTCTGAAAGAACCCTATACAACGACGCCAGCTTCGCCTCTTGGCTCTCCCACGAGTACGTCTCCTGCAGGTTGCCTTGCGCGATGCGTGCCCGATACTGCGGCAGCGCCGTCAACGCCATGGCTAGAGCCTTCGCGCAGGCATCCACATCTCCGTGGGGAAAGACCTCTCCGACGCCGGTGCGGCGCACGAAATCTCCCATCTCTGCCAGGTCGCTCGTGACAATGGGCAGCCCGGCAAAGACATAGTCGAACAACTTGTTGGGCAGAGCCATCTCGTGATTTCTTATCCCACCGATCATGGGGTGGACGCCGAGGTCAGCTGTCCGCAGGTAGTCGAGCACGGCTTCGGGCTCCACGGGCTCCAGCAGGTGCATCCGATCAGCTACACCCATCTCTGCGCCACGACGCGCGAGCTCCGGGGCGAAGGGAGCTGTAGGGCTCGGAACACAGATGAGAGCCAGGTGTACGCCTGGGAGCTGCGCGAGAGCGTCGACCACGGTGGCGACTCCGCGCTTGGGCGCCGTCACACCGGAATAGACGATCAACGGTGTCTCCGGCCCGAGCTGGCAGTCACGGCGGACGTCGGACGTCGCCTCGACGCGATTGGTGACGACTGGCGCGTTCAGGACGACGGTCGGCCGGACAGCCAGGTGATAGTTGCGATGGAGCGCCTCGGCAATGGGCTCACTGACGGTGATCACCGCGTCCACGCTCTTGATGTAATGCGACTCCATCTGCTGCCACGCACGTCGCAGCCGCTCATTCGGCCGGACGGCACCGGCCACGAACTCGTGCGCGTCGTAGATCAGGCGTCGACGGCCGCCCTGAGCACGGAGGTGGTTGGTCGCGTTGACAGCGGCCTCCAGAACTGCGGCATCGTGTGCGTGGATGATCGTGGGATCGTGGCGCCATATCTCCCGAGTCAATGCAATGCTGATGTCAGAAAAGGCCGGCACTTCGTAGTTCCAGTCCAGCCGTCGGACTGGGCGGTCCTTGTCGTCGATCGCGGCCCAGCGTCGCTCGAGCCGAGCCTCCCGGCCATCGTGGTAATGCAGACGCAAGGCAGTCAGGAAGCGGTACAGACGGAGTATCGCGCGCACTGGCCGTGAGTGCCGCGAGGCGCGCAGGCCGGCGATGACGTTCTGCTGCCGCACCCACTCGGCTTCGGCCTTGGAACGATACCCAGGGAATCCTCGGCGGCGCGCCCGGCGAGCGCGTTCCCTCTCCGCCTTGAGCGCGGTCGTCGGGAAGGGGACCGGAAGTCCGATGGTAGGGATACCGTCGAGGCACCCCTCGACCCGCTCGGTCGCTCCTCGCGGAAGTCCATGGATGAGGGTCACGTCGTAGCCGAGCTTGTGGACCGTCTGGGCGGACTTGCGGACCCGCGCGTCGGCGACGATGTCAGTGTGAACGACCATGACGACCTTGAGGGGGCTCACGGCTCGATCTTCAGGTGGTTCAGGAACCACGTCGTCCACAATTATTCCCCAGGTGTGCTTCACTGCGAGAGCGTCAGGCTACTGGACGGCGAACACTCTCCTGCACGATCCGAGCCGACTTGGTCCGTGCGCGGCGCAGGCGCCCCCGCTACCTCAAAGCCGGGGTAGCGCTCGGCCCTCACCCTGACCAACGACGATCCGCTTCACACCTTCCCAGCCCTCGTCCGTCGTCATGTTGCGGCCGTCGACGAGAACCTGCACACCCGGCAGCATCGCAGCACCGAGCCCGGAGTACTCCGGGTGGTCAGCCTGGATGATTGCCCCATCGATCGGCGTGCCCAGCTCGTACGCGTCGAATCCGTAGGCGCCAAGCTCTTCTGCTGTGTACATCGGGTCGTGGACAACGACCTCGGCACCAGCGTCACGCAGCGTAGCCACGATCGGGAAGACTCCTGAGAACGCCGTCTCCTTCACGCGACCCCGGTAGGAAGCGCCCAGCACCGCGATTCGGCGACCTGCGAGGCCCCCCAGGGCGCCCTCAAGCAGGCCGACGGTGTAGCCCGGCATCGCCATGTTCGCCTCGCGTGCCGCGCGCACGACCGTCGCGTCCGGGTCGGTCCAGAGGTAGAGCCGCGGATACACCGGGATGCAGTGTCCGCCCACAGCGACACCTGGACGGTGGATGTGGCTGTAGGGCTGCGAGTTGGACGCATCGATGACCTGGAAGACGTCGATGCCCTTGCTCGCGGCGAACTTCCCGAACTGGTTCGCCAGCCCGATGTTGACGTCACGATAAGTGGTCTCGGCCAGCTTCGCCATCTCGGCGGCCTCGGCGCTTCCGAGGTCCCAGACCCCGTTGCCCCGCTCGAGGTCGGGCCGCTCGTCGAAGTCGAGCACGGCCTCGTAGAACTTGGTCGCGAGCAGAGCCCCGGCATCGCTGAGGCCCCCGACCAGCTTCGGGTACTTCCTCAGGTCGGCAAAAACGCGACCAGTGAGCACGCGCTCGGGGGAGAACACCAGGTGGAAGTCGGTGCCTTCCGCGAGGCCGGAGATCTCCTCGATGAGCGGCTTCCAGCGGGTACGCGTGGTACCGACCGGGAGCGTCGTCTCGTAGGAGATCAGCGTGCCCGGCGTGAGGTGCTCCGCAAACGATCGCGTCGCGCTGTCCATCCAACCGAAATCCGGTTCCCATGTCTCGTCGTTGACGAAGAGCGGTACCACGATGACGATCGCGTCGGCGCCAGGGATGGCGTCGCCGTAGTCGGTCGTTGCGCGGAGGGTGCCCGCGGCCACCGTCTCGGCGATCTTCTCCTGGAGGTGCGCCTCACCCGGGAACGGCTCTCGGCCCGCGTTGACCACCTCCACGAGCTTCTGGTTGACGTCGACACCGACGACCTGGTGACCCTTGGATGCGAACTGAACTGCGAGGGGCAGCCCGATCTTGCCCAGCGCCACGACAGCGATCTTCACTCGCGGTTCCTTCCTTCAGGACGATCGATCTCAATGCGGCGGCGCCGCGTTGCCGGCCTCGGAGCCAGACCGGCGGCCATGACGGTTTGTCAGACCTTGATGGGAACAGTAGTTCCGTCAGCGGCCGACGCGAGCACAGCCTCGGCCACAGCCACCGTCGCGTAGCCCTGCCGCATGGTCACGATGTCACTTTCCTTGCCGAGGACCGCATCGCGGAACGACTCGTGCTCGACGAGCAGGGGCTCGCGCTTGGAGATGGCGTAGCGGACCACGTCCCCCTCGGAGACGCCACGGAACTGCGCGACGTCCTCCCAGACGGTCTTGATCAGGCCGTTGGCGTAGAACGTAAGGTCGGCCAGCAGCGTGTCAGCGATGAACGTGCCCTTCTCACCGGTGACGACGGTGAGTCGCTCCTTCATGGGCGAGAGCCAGTTGACGAGGTGGTTGCTGACCGTGCCGCCAGACAGCATGCCGGTGATCGCGACCAGGTCCTCGTGCTCGCGTCCGCTCTTGTAGGCGGTGCGGGCCGACACCGCGGTGAACTGCTGCTGCGTGACCCACGCCGTCAGATCGATGTCGTGCGTCGCCAGGTCCTTGACGACGCCCACGTCGGCGATCCGGGCCGGGAACGGACCCTGCCGGCGCGTGGCGATCTGGTAGACCTCGCCCAGCTCGCCGCCGTCGAGTCGCTCGCGAAGCGACTGCAGCGCGGGGTTGTAACGCTCGATGTGCCCGACGGCGCCGACCAGGCCCTTGGCCTCGAACGCATCGGCAAGCGCGCGCGCACCCTCGGTGTCCTTGGCGAGCGGCTTCTCCACCATCGCGTGCACGCCGGCCTCCGCCAGCGCGAGCCCCGCCTCGGTGTGGAACTGCGTGGGGGCCGCGACCATCGCGTAGTCGATGCCTGCCTCGATCAGGGCGTGGACATCCGGCAGCACCGGAAGGCCGCCCGCCACCCCGTGCGGGTCCCCGCCGGGGTCAGCGACGGCGACGAGGTCGACGCCCTCGAGGGAGCGCAGCACGCGCGCGTGGTGGCGACCCATCATGCCCAAGCCGATGAGGCCGGCGCGGAGGTTGGCCATCAGGCACCTGCCTTCACGACGGTGTTGACCGCCGTCACGATCCGGTCGAGGTGCTCCTGCGTCAACGAGGGGTGGACCGGGAGCGAGATCACCTCTCGCGCCGCCCGCTCCGTCTCGGGCAGGTCCAGCCCGGGTGCGAACGGTGCGAGCGACTCCAGGCGGTGGTTCGGGATCGGGTAGTACACACCGCTCCCGACGCCGTGCTCCTCGCGCAAGGCCGTCACGACCCGGTCGCGATCCTCGGCGACCCGGATCGTGTACTGGTGGTAGACGTGCGTCGCGCCCTCGGCGACCGGCGGGACGACGACGCCCTCGAGGTTCGCGTCGAGGAACGCGGCATTGCGCTGCCGGTCCGCGGTCCAGCCGCCCACCTTGGTGAGCTGGACGCGACCGATGGCGGCGTGGATGTCGGTCATGCGGGCGTTGAATCCGATGACCTCGTTCGCGTACTGCCGCTCCATCCCCTGGTTGCGCAGGAGGCGCACCTGGCGCGCGATGTCACCGTTCGCGCAGGAGACCATCCCGCCCTCACCGGAGGTCATGTTCTTGGTGGGGTACAGCGAGAACATGGCGAAGGAGCCGAACGTCCCGACCTGCTGTCCGTTGAGCGAAGCTCCGTGCGCCTGTGCCGCGTCCTCGAAGATCTGCAGCCCGTGCTCGTCCGCCAGCGCCGTGAGGGCGGCCATGTCGGCCGGGTGGCCGTAGAGGTGGACCGGCATGATCGCCTTGGTGCGATCGGTGATCGAGGCGCGCACCGACTCGACGTCGAGGCAGAACTGATCGGGCTCGATGTCGGCGAAGACCGGCGTGGCACCCGCGAGCGCGACCGAGTTACCCGTCGCGGCGAAGGTGAAGGACGGCACGATCACCTCGTCGCCGGCGCCGATGCCCGCTGCGAGCAGGCCGAGGTGGAGCCCCGCGGTCCCCGAGTTGACGGCGACCGACTCGCGCCCGCCCGCCAGCTGCTCGCCGAACTCTTTCTCGAAGGCGGCAACCTCGGGACCCTGGGCGATCATGCCGCTGCGCATCACGCGGTCGACCGCGGCGCGCTCGTCGTCGCCGATGATCGGCTTCGCGGCCGGGATCAGGTCGTTCACGCTTGCTCCTCGTCCTGCGGCGTCAAGGTCTCGCCGCTCTCGATATAGATCTCCGACGTGCGTGGACACTGCCAACGCCCGTCACCGACTGACACTAGAGGAAGGCCCGCACGACCGACCCACTTGAGGCGACGCGCCGGAACGCCCGCAACGAGGGCGAAGTCTGGCACGTCCTTCGTGACCACGGCACCCGCGGCGACGGTGGCGAAACGCCCGATCGTGACAGGTGCCACGCACACGGCACGGGCACCCACCGACGCGCCGCGCCGCAGGGTGACGCCGACCGCCTCCCAGTCGTGACCGCTCTTGAGCGAGCCATCCGGGTTGATCGCGCGAGGGAAGGTGTCGTTGGTCAGCACCACTGCCGGCCCGATGAAGACACCATCCTCCAGAACCGCCGGCTCGTAGACCAGCGCGTAGTTCTGGATCTTGCAGTTGGCGCCCATGGTCACACCGCTGCCCACGTAGGCGCCGCGACCAATCACACAACTCTCGCCGAGCACGGCATCTTCACGAACTTGAGCCAGGTGCCATACGGAAGTTCCATCGCCGATCGTGGCGCGAGCATCGACGTCTGCAGACTCAGCGATCCTGATACTCATTGTGACCCTCCCTGGCAAAGCCGTGTCCGGATGGACGCCGCCGCAAGCGTAGCCGGGCGGCCTGCCAGCACAGTGGGCGACAGCCTGTGAGTCGCACCACGCCTGGCAGCGATGGACGCCACCACCCGCCCCGCGGCAGAGATGGTGGGTATCCTGACCGACGTCCATTGGCCGCCCGGTCGGGGACGAGGAGGGTGAGAGTTGGCAAGGTTGGCCACGGATACCGCGGACGAGGTGCATGTCTATGAACCTCATCGCGCAGGCATCCCTCCACTCGTTCCCTATTTCCGCGGTCTGTGGACGCGGCGAGAGTTCGCTGCTGAGTTCTCGAAGTCCGGCATCCGGGCAGCCAACACGCAGACAGTCTTCGGGCAGCTCTGGCTGGTACTGAACCCCCTCCTGCTCGCGCTCGTCTACTACTTCCTGATCGCGGTGCTGCGTGGGGGCGACTCAGGGGGACTCCCACGCCTGGCCAATCTGACAGGCGGTCTGTTCCTCTTTACATTCGTGTCAGGAAGCATGTCCTCGGGAGCAAGTTCAGTCACGGGTGGCGGGCGCCTGATCATGAACATGAACTTCCCACGACTCCTGATGCCCTTCGCTGCGGTCAGGACCGCTTGGTTCAGGTTCCTGCCTACCCTCCCGGTGTACGTCCTGCTCCATCTGCTCTCCGGAGCAGGCTGGTCGTGGACGATGCTGCTGTCGGTCGTCTTTCTCGGATATGCCGTGATCTTCGCCATGGGGATCGCCGCCCTCCTGGCGACGCTCCAGGTCTACTTCCGGGACACATCGAGCTTCTTGCCCTACTTCAGCAGGATCTGGCTGTATGTCTCTCCGATCCTCTGGGCCGTGCATGACACGGCCGGACAGTTCGGGACTTTGATGGCCGTCAACCGCATCGTCAATCCTCTCTACTCCATCGTCGGTGGCTGGGTTGAGCTCAGCCTCAACGGCGTCATGCCGAGCCCGACGACCTGGGTGATGGGCGCCGTCTGGGCAGTCGTCATGTTCGTCGTCGGTTCGCTGCTGTTCATGTCCCGGGAGCGTGATTTCACTGTCCGTCTCTGATAGCACCTACGACGACGCTGAGATGGACATCGCTCACTCAGCTCAGAAACCGAGCCCTGGCGAGCCCCCGGTCGTCAGCGTCCAGGATGTCTCGATCACGTATCGCACCACGTTCGAGAAGGTCCCGACTCTCAAGTCCGCGATCGTCCGTTTCGGACGAGGGGAGCGTGCCGTGCATGTCGTCGAGGCGCTTCGCGGCGTCAGCTTCGACGTCACACGAGGCTCGTCAGTCGGGATCATCGGCGCGAACGGAGCCGGCAAGTCCACGTTGATGAGGGCGATCGCGGGGGTCCTGCCACCGTCATCCGGTCGGGTCGAGGTGCGAGGACGTATCAGCGCCTTGCTCGCGCTCGGCGTGGGATTCAACTCCGCGCTGACCGGTCGCGAGAACGTCATCCTGGGAGGTCTTGCGTCGGGCCTGAGTCGCAAGGAAGTCGTGGCGCGCGCCGAAGAGGTTGCTGCGTTCGCAGAGATCGGTGAGTTCATCGATGTGCCGGTGCGGACATACTCATCCGGCATGTACCAGCGGCTGGCGTTCTCCGTCTCCGTGCACATGGACCCCGATATCCTGTTGATCGACGAGGCCCTCTCTGCCGGCGACGCCAGCTTCAAGGTCAAGGCCAACGCGAAGATGGCCGAGCTGATGAAGTCGGCCCGCGCCATGTTCCTCGTGTCGCACTCGCTGAACGCCGTCCGCGAGATGTGTGACGACGCGCTATGGATCCACAAGGGCAAGTTGATGATGCACGACACGCCCGATGCCTGCATCAAGGCGTACACGAAGTTCCTCGAGGTCGGAGAGAACGCCTTCACGCTCGAAGATCTATGAGTGGGCGAGCCGACGTCGCCGTGCTCACCTCGGGGCACGACGCAGCCGATGCTCGCCTCCACCGAGAGACAGCGGCTCTGCAACGGCGCGGGCTCGCCGTCGAGGTGCTGGCACTGGGCTCGAGCTCGGACGGGCCGGACGGCGCCACCGTGCGCACCTGGAATCGCGGCAATCCCGTGCAGAGAGCTATCCACGCCGCGTCCCTGCCGTGGCGCACTCGCGCACGCATCGTAATCACGCTCGACCCAGACATGGCGTTCGTGACCGTTCTACATCGCCTGCTCGGTCCCGGGCGAGGTCGCCGGATCGTTGCCGACGTCCATGAGGACTACGCGGCACTGCTCCGCGACCGCGCGTGGGCTCGCGGCATCGCCGGCCTGCTCGGTCGGGCATGGGCGCGGCTGGGATCCTGGGCGGCCGCTCACGCCGACCTGACGGTCGTCGCGGACAGCCATCTGCTGCCCGAGGCACCACGCCGGATCGTGCTCAGCAACAATGCTGACCTCAGCTTCCTCCCCGCGCCTGCCGACCCTGAGCCGCAACCTCGCGCCATCTACATCGGGGACATCCGCTCCAGCCGCGGCCTCGACGCGATGATCGAGGCGATCCGCAGGGCCCCGGGCTGGACGCTCGATCTCGTCGGGCGGGTCGGCACCGCGGCCGGCCGAGAGCTGCTGGACCGTGTCCAGGCCGATCGCGACCTCGGCGGCCGGGTGCGCGTGCACGGTCAGCTGCCACCGCGACAGGCATGGCAGCTGGCGCAGGGTGCGTGGGCAGGCATGCTCCTTCTCGAGGACACACCGGCGTTTCGGGAGGCGGTGCCCAGCAAGTTGTACGAGTACACGGCGGTAGGGCTCGCTGTCGTCGCGACACCGCTCCCCCGGGTCGTGGATCTCCTGCACACCTGGGGCAACGGTGTGGTCTCCGGTTCGGCGGCCGACGTCGCTGAGCAGCTGCGCGCATGGTCGAGCAGACCTGCCGATCTCGCGTCATTGCATCGGGCAGCACGCAACTGGCGCGCCGGGACGCCTGATGAACCGACGGATCTCGCGGCGTTCGCAACCGCCGTGAAGGCACTGAGCGGGAAGGCGTCATCATGACGACGAGGCCTCATCTGCTGCTGATCGCGATGTACTTTCCCCCCTCGCGCGCCTCCGGCGTGTACCGCGCGCTTGCGCTCGCCAACTACCTGGCCACGCACGGCTGGCGGGTGACTGTGATCACCGTCGACAATGCGTACTTCGACGAGGTCACTGGCTCTGCCGACCCCGATCTGCTCGAGCGGATCCACCCCGAGGTCAGGATCCGTCGTGTGCGGATGCCGCGCGGCCACCTACAATCCGACCTCCGAAAGGTGGGCTGGTGGCGAGCCAACTTCCCCAAGCCAGCGGCCCACATCGACGGGCTGGTGGGCAAGTTCTTCCCCGACAAGTACACACGCTGGATCCCCGGCGTCGTGGCCGACGCGCTCCGGCTGCATCGTCGTGAGCGCATCGATCTCGTGCTCGCGACTGGGAACCCGTGGAGCGGCTTCGAGGCAGCCCGCCTGATCCACCGTGCCACACGGGTGCCCTACGTGCTCGACTACCGCGACTCCTGGACGCTGAGCCAGTTCACGGAGTCGGACGCGTTCCCGCCCGGCCACCCTGCACGCGCCGCCGAGGCCACCGTGATGGCGAGCGCTGCGGCCGCCGTGTTCGTCAACGAGCCGATGCGCCAGTGGCACGCCGAACGTTACCCAGACAAAGCTGACCGGATGCTGGTCCTCGAGAACGGGTACGACCCGGACCTGTTCGATGCTCCACCGTTCCGACGCCCGGATCCTGACCAACCGTTACGGTTCGGCAGCGTCGGCACGATCACGGAGGTCTGGCCGCACACGCAGGCATGGCGAGGGTGGGAGCGCGCACGCACGGCACCCGAGCTCCAGGGGGCGGCGTTCGACCTGTACGGGCACCTCGGTTTCTTCCCGCATGCCGTCCCGATCATCCGCAAGCTGCTGCCCTCCTCGGCGTCGGGGGTGGTCTGGCGCGGCGCCGTCAGCAAGACTGACCTACGCCGCGTGTACGACGAGATGGACGTCGTGGTCATAGCGATCCCGTCGTCGCGGTACGTGACTGCGGGCAAGGTCTACGAGGCGATGGCGACCGGCAAACCCATCGTCGCGATCCACACCCCCGAGACAGCCGCGAGCGGCCCGCTCCGTGGCTATCCGCTCTGGTTCCCGGTCGCCGAGCTCTCGATCGAAGCTGCCGCGGAGGCATATGTCGCCGCCGCGCGCGCGGCCCGAACCGTCACGCTTGCAGACCATGCCGCCGCGCTCGAGCACGCCGAGCTGTATCGTCGCGCGAACCTTTTGGCACCCTTCGAGCTCGAGCTGCGGAGGCTCGCCCATGGTTGAGTCAGTCCTGCAACGGGAGGGCGCGCCGCTGGTCGTCGTCACACCGTGGTTCCCAAGCGTTGACCACCCCTTCGCGGGGGTGTTCGTGGCGGACACTGTTCGCTCCCTCGGCCACGCGCTCGGCGGCACGCTTCCGCCGGTCGTTCACGTCGACAACCGCCTTCCTGAAGACTGCACGCCCCCAGCCTGGGAGCGCTACGGCGACATCGACGTGCTTCGCATCCCTGTGTCGACGCCGCCCCGTACGAGCCGGCAGCAGATGGGCCGAAACCAGCAGAGCGCGCTGCTGGAGCACGCACGCGAGCTGATCCAGGGTGCGGACGTCGTGCACGCGCACGTCGGGATTCCCGCAGGCTGGGCTGTGGCTGGCGTCGTCCGGCCCGAAACGCGCCTTATCGTGACCGAGCACGCCACCTATCTGGCACGGGAGCTCACCCACCCTGCTGGTCGTCAGATGTATCGCGAGGTCCTGGCGCGTTCCGCGCACGTCCTTGCGGTCGGCGATGCGGAGGCGCGCCGCATCCGCCGGACGTTCCCTGAGCACCGCACCAAGGTGGCGGCGTTCGGCAATCCCGTGCGATCGCGGACGCTGCCGCTGCGCGCATCGGAACCTGGCTCCCTCGACCGCTGGCTCTTCGTCGGCAACCTGATCGAGCGCAAGGGCGTCATGAGGACTCTGGAGTCCTTCGCGCGTTGGAGCGAGGAACACCCCGACCGCGCGACGAGCCTCACGTTCGTGGGTGGTGGAGAGCTGGACACGAAGCTGCGGGAGCGCGCAGTTGAGCTCGGCGTCGCTGACTCGGTCACGTTCAAGGGTCCGGTAGCCCCCGCGGACCTCCCCCCGCACTTCCTGACGGCCGACGTCCTGGTTCACCTGTCGACGTTGGAGACCTTCGGGCTCACACTGGTCGAGGCTGCGTTGACCGGCCTCCCGGTCATCACGACGACATCCGGCGGTCCGGAAGAGACTCTCGCCGAGGCAGCGTCGGCCGGCCTGGCCAGGTTCGTGGGAATCCGACCGAGCGTCGCCGATGTCGTGGCCGCCGCACGCGTCCTGGAGTCGTCTGCCCCAGGGGCCGATTCGTCGCGGATCAGGGCAGACCTGCTCGAGCGATACGGCGAGGAGGCGTTCGGGGCTCGGCTGCTCGCCGTCCTCAAAGGGGGCCCGGCGGCGCCGAATCTTCCTGACGACGCCCCCACGCTCGTGGCGCTGGCCAATTCTCCGCGCGCGTACCGCCGGATGCACCAGCTCGTCCTCATGGCGACTCATGCCGGAATCCGACTGATTCAGGTGACGGACGAGCCGGGCGAGCGCGACGCCTGTGACCCTCGCGTCGACGTTCTCGACTTCAGCGGCACGACGAGCAACGCGCCCTGGCACCTGCCCGAGCGTGCGCTCATCAGCGAGCTCCCCGCGTGGCTGCTGCGCCGGGCCACCGACGTCGGTGCCTTCGCCGCGAAGGTGACGGGCGGCGGCTCACGCGAGGAGACTTGGCGGCGGCGCGCGGAACGGGTCCAGGGCCGCCACGCCCGCGTGGCCCGAGCAATCCACGACCGCGGCTTGTACCGGTTCGGGTACTCCTACGTCGACCCCTGGTACTCCGGCTGGCGCTGGACTGACCACATCATCGAGCGGGTGCGCGAGCATCCCGTGGTGGCGGTGGCCATGCTCGACACGACGACACGCCCCGTTGCCTGGCGGCTGGCGCGCGAGTTCCCTGACCTCCAGATCCTGGGTGTGCCGAACGTCCAGGACCTGTGGTCGTTAGCTCAGGAGAGCCCGGCCAACCAACCGCCGAGCGCCTGAGCCGACGCACGACCGTCGTGCACCTCTGAGACATAGCGCTGGCCCCTTCGTCCAATGCGAGCGCGACGCTCAGGATCTGCAGCAAGACCGTTGATGACATCCTCAAGATCATCTGGAGTCGCTTCGACTATGGGTAACTCGATGCCCGTGGTTGCCCTGACCCTTTCACGTACATCTTCACGCACGTGCCCGACGACGACGCGCCCGGCCCCCATCGCTTCACACGCTGCCACGCCGTAGCTCCCGATCCGGAACTGGTCGAGCACGATATCCGCCGCCTGGACTACCTCAGGCACCTTGTGCGATGCCACTTGGCGTGCACGGAGGTACCGGATCAAACCCGCCTCGCCCATGCGTCGCATCACCGGGTCGACCAGGTCCGACCCCTTCATCGGTCCCCGGCTGGGCAGATGAAGCACGCTCGGGACCGCATCCAGGGCCGGTGCCGGCATCTCCATCCACCGAGCGTGATCGACAACAACCGGACACCAGGTCGCACCTCTCACGTCGTCGAGAAGGTCGGGCGTCGAGACGAACGTCGGACCGTCGAACGCCGCGAAAACCGCAGCGACCGTTCGAGCCCGGTGCTCTCGGAGCGGCAGATCCGCGAGCACCTCCCCCCTGAAGGGTGACCATGCGTCGCGCACGGCGTGCTGCGAAGGCAACCTCACGTCCGTTCCATGCGCGATCAGCGCGACAGCAAGCCCTGACTCTCGAAGCGCCGCGATCTCTGCCTGGACGTCTCGATGAAAGAGCGCGCCGAACAGCGGTCTCCCAGCCTCTAGGAGTACATGCGAGAAGTTCGCCCTGACCCACGCCAGTTGCTGCCGGGCCCACTCGCGATCGCCGTCAGCCACAACCGATGGAATGCGCTGGTCGCTGGGCATCGCCAAGGCACCGGCGCCGATCTCTACACAGACGGCGCTCGCGCCAGAGAGATTCGACGTCACTGCGTGTGACCAGGCATACCCCTGACCGGCAAAGTTCGCCGGCGCCACGAGCAGCCTCGGTTCACCCGGCGCCACAACTGGCCGGGCCGTCTCGACCCTCGGAGCGCCCTTGAGCCACCACCGGATCCGGAGCGCCGCCGATCGAACGGCGGGAGGCACCTGGTGGGCGAGCAACCTCGCGCGCACCGACAGCGATGTCATCACCCTGGAAATCCTGGTCAAGGCCTGGCGCAAGCGTGTGCTCCACGGAGAAGATGGGTTGGTCTCCTAGACTAGTGGGGATGTCGAAGCCCGGGGATTCCACCCGTCCTCACATGCTCTACATCGTGTGGGGGTTCCCACCGAGCCGAGGGGGCGGTGTCTACCGCGCACTGGCCACCGCCAACGAAGCGGTGCGTGCCGGCTTTCGGGTGACGGTTCTGACTGCCGAGGCGCAGGCGTTTCGGCGATACACGGGCTCGGACGATAGTCTGCTCGAACTGCTGGATCCTGACGTCAACGTGAGGCGCATTCCGTTCCGCTGGCCCGTGCGGGAGGTTCCTGTCACTGGTGATGGCTCGTTCCGAGATACCTTGCGCCGGCTACGACGCAAAGCCATAGCGCTCTGGGGTCGACTCCCCTTCCCGGAGACCAACTACGGTCACTGGCTCCGGCCGCTCACCCACGCGGCACTAGCGATCCATGCGGAGGAACCCGTCGATCTCGTCGTGGCCACGGCCAACCCGAACGTCACGTTCGCCGCAGCACACGCCCTCTCCCAAAGTGCATCGATCCCGTCAGTTCTCGACCACCGCGATGCCTGGCTTCTTGACGTCTTCTCCGGTGCCACCGTGAAACCGAGCAGATCGCGGGAGGCTCGCTGGGAGCGACGGATGGTGACCGGCGCCACAGAGCTGTGGTTCGTGAACGAGCCGATCCGCGAATGGCATCAGCAGCGTTACCCGGAGGCAGCCGCGAAGATGCACGTCGTCCTCAATGGCTGGGATCGCGAGGCAGTCGGGCATGTCGCGCCACCACGGCCGGCGGATCACCCACCCACCTTCGGCTATCTCGGCACAATCAGCGCCAAGGTACCGGTAGCGCAGCTCGCTCAGGGATGGGAGCTCGCGCGTGCGATCCTGCCCGAGGGATCGCGGCTGGTGCTGGCAGGTCACGCCGGATACTTCTCCGACCCAGACGCCCGGGTGACATCAGCGCTCGAGGACGCCGCGGCGCGCGGAATCGAGATTCGTGGCCCGGTCCCCAAGCGGGAGGTCTCGTCTTTCTACGACGAGATCGACATCCTGGTGCTCGCGCTGGGTGACGGACGTTACGTCACGAGCGGCAAGGTGTACGAGTACATCGCCACCAGCCGTCCGATCGTTGCAGTGTTCTCACCCACGAGCGCGGCGACAGCCGTGCTGGCTGGGTATCCCGGTGCGGTCCAGTCAAAGTCCGCTGAACCGCAGGACATCGCGGACGCACTGGCGGCTGCGGTTCGCACCTGGCGAGAGACCGGCGCGGGTGATCTCGCAGAGCGCCAGCGGATCGCCCACCGCTATCGTCGCGATCAAGTTCTCGCACCCGCGCTGCAGCGCCTGCGAGCGGCCATATGAGCTGACACGGACACGTGCAACGAGCGGTTACTTACCCTCGAGGCGCAGCAGCAACTTGCGCAGTCGCCACACCAGTGCGGCCTTCGCGCGCTGACGAGGCTGCTTGCGCCATGAGTATCGAGGCTTGCGCCGCGCCGCCTTCGTCCCGGCGGTCACCACTGGGCTAGCCAGGCGCGGACCACGCGCAGCTCGCAGGGGCGGCACCTGAGCCGCGGCGTACTCGGCAGCGACGAGCTCCAGCAATCGTGGCTCCGTGGCAGCCCAAACGGCCGACTCGGCGCTGCTCGCTGCGTTCTCGCGGATACGTTCGTCGCTCAGGACGGCACGGATCGCGCCCGCGAGCGATCCTGCGTCGCCGTTCACGAACGCCTTGCCCAATCCCTCCCGTTCGAGGTACTCAGCAGCTGCGGTCCCCGCCGTCGCGACCCCCGGCAGTCCGGCCGACAACGCGTCGAAGAGCTTGTTGGGCATAGCGAGTCGGAGATTCTCCGACGTGTCCGGACTGTAGAGAATCGTCGCGACGTCAGCGGTCGTGAGGAAATGTTGTAGCTGGCCTCGTCCCACGTTCCCGGTGAAATGGAGACGATCACGGACGCCTTGCTCGACCGCAGCCTCGTCGAGCAGGTCATGCAGGTTGCCGCGCACTGTGCCGACGAAAGCGAAATGCAGCTCGGGCATGGAGACCAGCAGCTCTACGGCTAGCAAGGGGTTCCGATTGGGCGACACGTTCCCGATGTGAATGGCCAGTGGAACGTCGGCAGCCAGGCCCACGTTCGACCTGACGTCCTCACCCGGGAATCGGGTTGGTACCGCCAGGCTCTCGATGACCTCGATCCGCTTGGCGCCGTAGCGCCGGCGGAGCTCTTCTGCGATGCCATCACCGACAGTGATGACCAGATCGACCTCGGGGATGAAGGTCCGCGCGATTTCCTCCCACTCCTCGACCTGGGTCGGATCGAGGTAGTCGACCAAGCTGAAGAGCTCGTGCGCGTCGAAGATGACGCGCGTTCCCGGCAGCGCGTGCTTGGCCCAGATCACCGGCGGCAGAGCATCGAGGTCGGCTGCCCAGAGGATCGGCGTGGGCTTCTCCACCATCAGCCGCGCCGCGTCGTACCAGTCCTGGGAGAGGATGTTGGTGTCATTCCAGATGGGCCGCGTCGCCGGAACCGGGATCTCCAACATCGCCCGGTGCACGTCGCGCATCCGCCCGTCAGCGGTCCCCGGCTCGGCAAGTGCGAGCGTCTTCGCCGCCGCGTTGATCTTCGAGTACAAGGCAAACCGGCGGTTCCTGAACGGCGTGCTGACGAAGCCCAACCCGCGGACGATGTCCTCGTCGGCGTTGTGAACCGACCGCAGCTCGACGCCGGCGGCGCGCAAGGTGTCCGCCATCCGCACCGTTCGTGTACTCGGCACCGGCATCTCATAGACGTTGATCGCCGGACGCTCGGCGGGTGCCGAAGGCAAGAGTCGTTCGAACGCCCGCGCGCTGTGCACCAGCGCAGGCAGCTCAGTCAGGGCATCCTTCAGGACCCCGCGCCGCTCATACCTGTGGGCATGGAAGAGGGCACGCTCGACCATCGCGGAATCGGAGGCAGCGCCCGAGCGTACGGCAGCAGCGGCGCGCGCAAATGCGTCTGCCACGTCCTCGGGCTCGAGGCTCGCCGCCGCGAACCACAGCGGATAGCCAGCGAGCACGTCGCGGACTGCGTTCTCGGGCGCGTGCACCGAGACGATCGGCCGACCCGTAGCCATATACTCGAACACCTTGCCTGAGGTGATGTACTTCGACCCGCCGAAGGTCAGGACGAGGGCATCCGCCTGTTCGTAGACCGCTCCGACATCGGCCTTCGGCACAGGCCCGTGATAGCTGACACCGGAGCCGGATGCTCGCGAGATCTCTGCTGCCAGGTGTCGATCTGGCGTCGGGTAGAACCCCAGGTAGCCATGGAACTCCAGGACGGAGTCACACATCGCAGGATCGCTCTCGCGTGCGGCGACATAGCCGTCGAGACACTCGCGCAGGGGTACGGACGGCGTGCAGGTCCCGAGAAAGACGAAGCGGATCTGATCGACTCGCTTCGGAGCGCTCAGACCTTTCAGAACCTCCCGGTCGTAGCCGTTGGTCACGACCCTCGTGCGTCCGGTGATCGCGGGATAGACGTCTTCGTGCCACACCCTCATCGCATCGTTGACGAACCACACCTCGCTCGCATGAGCGACGAGGTCGGCCTCGACCCTGGTGACGGCCGAGCCACGGTCAAAGATGCGCTCGTCGGTGAACTGCTGCAAAGACCAGGAGTCGCGGTAATCGAGGATATACGGCACTCCGTGCAAGCGCTGCAGCCGCCGGCCCACCGAGTAGGTGACGAAGGGGCCTCCAGACGCCAACGTCACATCGATCGGATGTTTGGCGTGGATAGCCTCTGCCGCCTCCCACAACGGCCGCTCCCACAATCCGTAGGTGCTGTTGGGGAACGCAGCAGCGATCCGGGCGTGGAACTGCTTGCGCCAGGCAGCGGGATCGATCGCGCGAAGCTCATCCCATCGGTGGAGATCCGTCTCGGCGGCGCCAAGCTCGAACGGTACCCGGACGACCTCGACCGCAGGGTTCACACCCTGCAAGGTGGTCATGTCGACGCCGGCGTAGCGACGGAGATCGTCGATGTCGCAGGCAAGCACCGTGACACGCCATCCGAGCTCGACCAGAGCGTTCGCCGTCTCCATCATCCGGAAGACGCCGCCGCTCTTGGCCGGCGGAAATCCCCAGGCCACGTACAGCGCGTGTCCGGTAGTGAGTTCGGTGGTGTGCTGGGCAGTCATCAGTTCTCCATCGGCACCGACACACGGTGCAGCGTCAGCTGTGGGTAGGTGACACGCGAAGGCTGCTCCAGCGGCATCCCCAGCACGTCCTCGTACAAGTCACGAAGCTTCGCCTCTGCACCTTGCCACGAGAACCGTTCCTCGTCGCGTAGGGTCCGGATCCGCTCGCGGTAGTAAACCAATCGGCGAAGCACCTCACCCACCGCCAGTGCGGCGTCGGTCGCATCCTCACTGAGGTGCACTGCGCCGATGTCGTGCTCCCGGACGAACTGCTGCTGCGCGGGACAGTCGCTGACGACCACAGGCAACCCTGCGTGGATGTACTCGAAGAGCTTGTTTGTGAGCGCAACGTCGTGGGACGGGAACCGCTTGAGCGGGATGAGGCCTATATCGGCCGACCTCAGGTAAGAGATCACGCGGTCGGGCTCCACCGGGGGCAGCAGATGCACCCTGTCGCCGACCTCGAGCGCAGCGGCGCGCTCTCCAAGCGAGGTGGTCACGCGGGATGCAAACGTTGTCGACACGACTGCGACATGAACATCGTTCATGGCGGGAAGGGCGTCGATGATCGTCTCGACTCCTCGGGCAGGTGTGACCACGCCACTGTAGACAAGCAGCGGCACCGCATCGTCCAGACCGCAGGCCGACCGCACGCCGCCATCCACCTCCGTGGTTCCCTCGCTCTGCCAAGGCGCGTTGAGCGTGACGACGCTGGTAGGCACCTCGCCGTAGCGCTCACGCAACTCATCCTCAAGCACCGGACTGACTGTGATGATCGCATCGGCTAGCGGCGCTATCTCGCGCTCGAGGTCGAGCCAACCGGCTCGTTCGGTGGCGTCACGAGTGCCGTACAGAGACAGGCCCGCGATGAACTCGTGCGCGTCGTATACCCATCTCACCGCCGTTCTTCCACGTTCCCGACATGCTTCCACGGCTGCGGCTGCGACCGGAATCATGTGGACGTCGTGAGCGTGGATGACGTCCGGATCGAGGGCGACCACCTCATCGACGAAAGCCTCGAGATAGTCGAGCGCGATCGGCACGGTCTCGCGCCAAGGAAGAACAGCTTCGACGTCAGGTTGAGGGGGGACGGCTGGCTCGATGCGCCCCTCATCCCTGTGACGCCACTGCATCGGGATCCGGATGACGGTGACCCCGGCCATCATGTCGACTGTCCGCACGTTGTCGGGTGCTGTGCCGAGGAGGGTGACGTCGAGTCCTAGCCGTGCGACCGACACCGCCGTCTTGCGCACTCGGGTGTCGACGGTGATCTGGTTCCCGACGAGCATGACGACCCGTGGTCGCGCAGGTGCCGCAGCACGATCCCCCGAGTCCACTACACATCCTTCCATCACGAACACAGCAACGAGAGGTCCAGCAGCCTCTCCGCCCAGGCACCGCCGAACGATGCCATTACTCTAGGCGCAGAACATTGTCTGCGAGAGTTGGGAGCATCACGTGCCACGGGTCGTGATCATCGCCGCCGAGGTCGACGACGACGCACTGAGCAACGCGTGCGGCCACTTCGCCGAACCACAGTTCTCTGTCACGATCGTCGCGCCCAAGGCCTGGAGGGCGAGAGGTCTGTCACCTGTGCCGACGACCATCGTGCTCAGCGGTGTGGGCCGTGATCACCTCAGCGATCAGCGGCCGCATGCACTCGCTTCGGAGAGCTGGAAGCTCTGGTTACGGTTCCGCGACGACCCCGCTGCCAAGGGGGCGGTGGAGCAGGCGGACGTCATCATCGCTCTCGACGAGACCGCCATCTACACCGGATGGCGGCTTGCAAAGCGGCTTCCGACCTGCATCGTCTCGACGTCCGCGGCAACAGCGCGGGGTGAGTTCGACGCGCATGCGGGTGCTGCATAGGGACCGGTCGGAGGTGATCGCCGCGTTAGGGAGGCAGAGGATGCGCGCTCTCGCCGCCAGCGTGGCCGTGCTCTTGGTGGCCGTCATGCTCACCATGGCGCACCCGCCCTCCGCTACTGCCGCCGCACAGATCACCCTGACAGGAAGTGGCTACGGCCACGGGATCGGGATGAGTCAATATGGCGCGCTGGGCCGCGCGCAGGCTGGCCACGGATACGCCCAGATCGTGGCTGCGTACTACCCGGGTACCTCCCTCGCGACGGGAAGCGACTCGCAGACGCTCCGCGTCTTGGTGACGAGCGACACAGATGGTCAGGCGAGCGTTCGCGCTGAGACCGGCATGACCGTGACGACCACGAGCGGCACCGCCGCACTGCCCGGGTCGGTGTCGGGCGGCGTCCCGGCGCAGTGGCGTCTGCGTACCGTCGCGGGTACGTTGACGCTCGAGGCCCTGGTAGGTACCACCTGGCGTCCCCATGGGACGCCAGGTATCAGCAGCCTGTTGGCGGGTGCCGCGAGTGCGGATCTGGCCACAACCGATGGCACCATCCAGCTCCAGCTCGGCAGCACTTTCCGTGAGTACCGGGGGGCGGTACGGGCCGTGGTAGGTGCACCACAGCGCACCGTTGTCGTGACGACCTACGCGTCCTACCTGCCTGCGGTGGTGGCCTCCGAGATGCCCACCTCGTGGCACGCGCAGGCGCTCGCAGCTCAGGCGGTCGCAGCACGCTCATACGCGCTGTTCGACCAGAGTTCCAAGACGGCCGGTGCAACGTACGACACCTGCGACAGCGTCCAGTGCCAGGTGTTCAACGGCGAAGCGGACTATTCCGCAGCGGGGTCGCTGGTGCGCACGTGGCCGACCGCGTCGACCCGGGCGGCCGTGACGGCGACGGCTGGCCGCTACGTTCGCGACACCGCTGGACCTGCCTTCACGCAGTTCTCCGCGAGCAACGGTGGATACTCAGTCGCCGGATCTCGGCCCTACTTGGCAGCGGCGCCGGACCCCTTTGACAAGTATCCGACGTGGACCGTCGAGCTGACGAGTTCCCGCCTGGAGACCGCCTACCCTGCGATCGGCAGCTTCCGGACCCTCAGCGTCACCAGAGACGGACGTGGGAGCTACGGTGGCCGGGCACAGACAGTAAGGGTCTCTGGCACGGACGGAAGTGTCAGCGTGAGCGGTGCCGCGTTCCGCACCGCCTTCGGCCTCCGTTCGACACTGTTCGCTGTGACCATCAACGAGCTACCTTCGCTCCCGCGAGACCTCGACGGGAACGGAACCGCTGATCTGCTGGCCACCACACCTTCCGGTGCGCTCTACCGCTGGATGGGCCGCGGCGACGCTACCTTCCTCCCCCGCACGCTCATCGGTCCGGGCTGGCAGCGGATGGGGGCCCGCACCGTGACTGCGGGGCTCGGCGGTACGGCGAGCACCGAGCTGGTGGCCGTCGATGCTAGTTCTGGCCGCCTCCTGCGCTACCCCTCCAACGGTGCGGGCAGGTTCGCCTCACCCTTGGTGATCGGATCTGCGGGCTGGCAGTCGATGGATGTTCTGCTGAGCGGGCTCGGCTGGAACGGGCCTGGCAGCAACGGCCTCATCGCGCGTCACGCATCGACCGGCGCTCTGTATTTCTACGTGCTCGGCAGCAACGGCATCTTGCGTTCCGCGGGCCGGATAGGCGTTGGGTGGAACACGATGTCCCACGTCCTGTTCGCTGGAGACTGGAATGGCGACGGCGGTCCTGACGTGATGGCAGTAGACCAGTCCGGGCGGCTCTGGCTCTATCCCGGTTCCGGTGCTGGGACCTTCCTGCCCCGCCAGCAACTTGGGCACGGCTGGTCCGGCATGGCGTCCTTGGTGGGCGGCTCGGACTGGAACGGTGACGGCGTCCTCGACCTGCTGGCAACCGACAGCAGCGGACGCCTGTGGCTCTATGCCGGGAATGGGGTCGGCGGTTTCCGCCCGCGTCAACAGATCGGCGTCGGGTGGTCGAGCTTCAGCCTGATTACCTGATTGGCGCGCCGCAGTCGCGTGAGTTCTGGATCGTTCCGCTACCGGGAGGCGCCTACCTGGTCGGCACAGATGTCTCGCCAGGGCTGTGGGTCAACTCTGATTCGAGCGAGGGTTGCTATTTGGGAGTGCCTTTCTGGCTTCCTCGGAGACGGCTCTCAGATTCTCGACAACTAGTTCACGTACTCCACAACCTACGTCGAAGTACTTCCAGGGGACGAGGGCTTCTTCAGCGAGGGCTGCGGGACGTGGACCTGGCTGGGCTAGACCCACTGCACCGCGGGCCAACTAGGCTGGCCGACGCGAGCAAGGTGCTCGTGAGCCGGCCCTAGGAGACGCATTTGCTCGCGCTGTGGCAGATCGTGCGCCGCTTGCTCGCGACGCTGCCGGAAGGTACGAGCCGCTTCGTCATCACCTTCGCCGTGCTCCAGAGTGCGCTCGCGATCCTCGATGTGGCGGCGATCGGGCTGCTCGCGCTCATCCTCGCGCCGATGCTGACAGGCGGTAGCGCAGCGCTGCCGGTGCTCGGCGAGATCAGCGAGCCGACGCAGTTCCGCAACGTGCTGCTCGCCGTCGGCGGTCTCGTCATCGCCAAGAGCGTGCTGGCGATCCTGCTGCAGCGCTGGGCGACGAAGCGGTTCGCCGCGTTCGAGCAGGTGCTGGGCGCCCAGCTGCTCGCCGGCACGTTCCGAGCGCCGTGGACCGAGCGCCTGTCGCGCAACGCGACCGACATCGTGCGTTCCACCGACGTCGGCGTCGGCGCCACGATCTCCGGCGTGCTGATCCCGTTCTGTCAGCTCGCGGGCGAGGTGGTCACGTTCGTCGCGGTGCTGGGTGTGCTGATCGTCGCCGAGCCGCTGCTCGCGAGCGCCACCGTGATCTACTTCGCGATCGTCGCGGCCGGGCTCTACCTGTGGGTGCTCCGCCGCGCCGTGCGAGCCGGCCAGGACAACCGCACGTACTCAGCCCGCGCTGTACGGCTGATGGCCGAGATGATCCACGCACTCAAGGAGATCACGCTCCGAGGCCGCTCCGACGAGCTGGCCGACCTCGTGCTGAGCGTACGGTCGCGTTCCTCCCGTGCCCGCGCCGACCAGACCTTTCTCGGCGCGATCCCCCGCTACGTCCTCGAAGCGGCACTGATCGGCGGCCTCGGGATCGGGGCCGCGATCGGCTACCTCTCCCACCCGGACGACGGCGTCGCGGGCGCGCTCGCGGCCGTCGCCCTCTTCGGGGTCGCCGGGTTCCGGATCGTTCCCTCACTCACCCGATTCCAGACGATCCTTGCGCAGACCGGCGCGAACATGCCCTATGCCGATCAGGTGCTGGCCGAGATCGACCGCAGCCGCGAGTACCCGGAGCCGGCCGCCACCTCGACCGAGAAGCTGGCCGAGGGCAGTCGCACCTTGCGCCTCGAGCACGTGACGTTCTCCTACCCCGGCGGCGCGACTCCGGCGGTGAACGACGTCAGTCTCGAGCTGCCTTTCGGGCAGACGCTCGCGCTCGTCGGCGCCTCCGGCTCGGGGAAGTCGACGCTCGTGGATCTCATGCTGGGCTTGCTCGAGCCCGACGCCGGCACGATCTGGATCGGTGACCAGCCCTTGGGCCGGGTCCTCATCGACTGGCGCTCGCGGGTGGGCTACGTCCCGCAGGACGTGTCGTTGTTCGACGCCTCCGTGGCTCACAACGTGGCGCTGACATGGTCCGACGAGAACATCGATGAGGACCGCGTGCGTCGTGCCCTGGCACGTGCGCAGCTTCTCGACGTCGTCGAAGCACGGCCCGAGGGGATCCATGCACCGGTCGGTGACCGTGGCCTGGCGCTCTCGGGTGGTCAACGCCAACGGCTCGGCATGGCGCGCGCGCTCTACACCGACCCGCTGGTGCTGGTGATGGACGAGGCGACCTCGGCGCTCGACACCAGCACCGAGGCCGCGGTCACCGCTGCGATCCGCGAGCTGGCCGGCGAGATCAGCGTGATCGTCGTGGCCCACCGCCTGGCCACGATCCGGCACAGCGAGCAGGTGTGCTTCATGCGCGACGGGCACCTCGTGGCGAGCGGCACCTTCGCCGAGGTCGTGGCCGGCGTGCCGGATTTCGCCGAGCAAGCGATGCTTGCCGGCCTTACTGGAGGATCCGATGCCTGAGCGCCTGCCACGCGTGCAGGGGCGCGCGCCGCGGGTGGCGCTGCTCGTGTACAACCAGGTCTCGAACGACAACCGGGTCCTCAAGACGGCAGCCTCGCTCCGTGACGCGGGCGCGGACGTGCTGATCGTCGGCAGTGCTCGACCCGGCTACCCCGCCGGTGACGATCTGGTGGGAGACGGCCTCTCGATCCACCGAGCCCGCGACTTCGACCTCGTCGAGCTGCTCCCCTGGCTCGCCCGGGGGGTGCGCCGGCTGCGTGGCCAGGACCCTGATGGCGCCAGGCCGAGCCCGGAGATCGAGGATGCTCCGCCGTCGACACCCCCGACGTCGGCCCGAGCATCGGTCGGATCCGTCGCCGGCGACCTGTGGATGCGCCTGTACCAGGTCGTCCGGCTGATGTGGTTCTGGGGAGGCGTGATGCGCAAGCTGCGTCGCATGCGACCCGACGTCGTGCACGCGAACGACGGCAACACCCTGCTGCCGGCGATGTTGCTCAAGCGGGCGGTCGGCTGCCGGATCGTCTACGACGCGCACGAACTGTGGACGCGACGCAACGTGCGACCCGACCGACTGCTGGCGCCGCTCGTCGAGTCGGTGATCGAGTGGCTCGGGGTTCGCGCGAGCGCCGGGGTGGTGACCGTGTCACCGTCGATCGTCACGTGGATGCGACGCCGTTTCCGGCTGCGCACGGCGCCCACGCTGGTGCGGAACATCCCGCACCGGCGCGGGGCGGTCCCCGACCCCCAGCAGGGCCGCCTTCGTGAGCTCGCGCGCCTGCCCAGCCACGCGCGGCTCGTCGGCTACGCAGGTGGCGTCACCACCGGGCGGGGTCTTGAGGAGATGCTGCACGCACTCACCGAGCTGGATGCTGACACCCACCTGGTGATGTTGGGCTACGGGGACCCCAGCTACGTGACGCGGCTGCTCGGGCAGGCGCGCGACCTCGGCCTCGGTGCCCGCGTGCACCTCGTCGGACCCGTCCCGGGACCTGAGGTCCCGATGACCTTGGCCGATGCCGATGTGGCGGTCGTCTACGTGCGACCGATCTGCTTGTCGTACCGCTACTCGCTGCCGAACAAGCTGTTCGAGTCCATCCATGCCGGGCTGCCGATCGTCGCGGCCGACCTGCCGGACACCGCGGCGATCGTCCAGGGCTATGGCGTCGGCGAGGTGTTCGGCGCCGATCGACCCGACCAACTGGCGGCGGCGATCGAACGCGTCATCGCTGACGAAGCCCGGTACCGTGCCGCCTCGGTCGCCGCAGCCGACGAGCTCGACTGGCGCCAGGAGGCAGATGCCCTGGTGGCGTTGTACGCCGATGTGCTGGGCGCCTCGCGGTGACGCCGGCCGGCGCGCGGCCCCGCGTCCTCATCATCAGCTACTCACCGCTGTACCGCGACGCACGCGTGCTGCGGCAGATCCGGCTGCTGAAGGATCGCTACGAGGTGAGCACCGTCGGGTACGGAGAGGCACCGGAGGGGGTAGCCAGTCACCTCCGGATACCCGACGAGATCGTCTACTGGCACAAGGACCGGCGGCTGCTGCTGGCGCGGGCCTACCAGCGCACCTACGACACGATGCCGGTGCAGCGGTGGCTGCGCGGGCGACTCCCGGTCGGCGAGCACGACGTGGTCCTCGCCAACGACGTCGACACGGTGCCGCTCGCGATCCAGCTGAAGCCCCGGCGCGGCGTGCACGCGGACCTGCACGAGTACGCCTCTCGGCAGAACGAGGAGAGCCTGCCGTGGCGACTCGTGGTCGCGCCCTATTTCCGCTGGCTGGTGCGGACCTGGGTCAGACGTGCCGACTCGGTGACGACCGTCTCCCCCGGTCTGGCCTCGGAATACTGGCGCGAGTTCGGGATCGACACCCGGCTGGTGATGAACGCACCGTCTCTGATCGATCTCGCGCCCACGCCGGTGGGGAACCCGATCCGGCTCGTGCACGCGGGCAACGGGGTGCCGGAACGGCTGGAGACGATGCTGACGGCGATGGACTCGGTGACCTCAGGCGCCACGCTCGACCTGTACCTCATCGACCAGGGAACGGGCTACGTGTCCTCGCTGCGCGACCGGTACGCCGACAGCGACCGCGTCCGCATCCATGAACCGGTGCCGACCGATGCGATCGTCAGGACACTCAACGACTACGACCTCGGCGTCTACGTGCTCCCGCCGATCTCCTTCAACTTCCGCCATGCACTGCCGAACAAGTTCTTCGACTTCGTGCAGGCGCGCCTCGGTCTTGTCATCGGCCCCAGCCCCGACATGGCGGCACTGGTCCGCGAGCACGGGCTCGGCGTCGTCACCACCGACTTCACGGCTGAGGCGCTCGCTGCAGCGATCGATGCGCTCACCCCTGAGCGAGCCGCCGAGCTGAAGGCTGCGAGCGACGCCGCCTCGACCACGCTGTGCGCCGAGCGGCAGGTCACCGGCTGGAACGACGCCGTCGAAGCCCTTCTTCGGGGTTCCTGAGCCGTGGCCGTGCGGTTGCCGCAACGGTGATGTTCCTCGCCATGAGGTGACTCTCGCCCGCTCGGTCGGTACCGTTGATGTCGGACGCCGCAGGTCGGCGGTTCCCCGGACGAGGCGCGCCGTACCCGGACACGACGACGGCGTGATCGCCCTGGGAGGGGCGCGTCATGGTTGCTGCATGGATCGTTCTGGTCATCTCCGGTGTGCTCGAAAGCGTGTGGGCGGGTGCCCTGACCCGGTCGGAGGGCTTCACGAAGCTGTGGCCCTCGGTGATCTTCGGTATCGCGCTGGTAGCAAGCATGGCCGGGCTCGGCTATGCGCTGAAGTCGATCCCGCTGGGCACCGGTTACGCGGTGTGGGTCGGCATTGGTGTCGTCGGCACCGCGATCTACGGGATCGCCGCGCTCGGTGAGGCGGTCTCGGTCGCGCGGATCGTCTGCCTGGTCGCCATCGTGGGTGGGATCGTCGGCCTCAAGCTGACGAGCCCCGCCGCCTAGCGCTGCCACCCCTCGCAGCCTCGACGACGGCGGCGGCCGCTCGCTCGGCGGCCGCCGCCAGCGAACGGTGCTCGGCCACCCAGGCAGCGCGCCTGCTGCGCTCGTGCTCGCCGTCGGGTGCTCGGAGCGCCGCGATCATCGCCGCGGCGACGGCGTCGACGTCGTGATCGGCCACCCAACCGAGCTCGTGCTCGCGCACCAGGTCGGCCGCCGCGCCAACACCCGCGTGGATGACGGGGGTGCCGGTCCCGAGCGCAGCGAAGAGCTTGGTCGGGAGAGCGAAGTCGTACCCCTGGCCGGGCACGATGCTCACGACTGCTGCCGCAGCCCCCCGTAGCCACGCTGCGCTGCGCTCGGGCGGCACGCTGGCGTGCATCGTGACGGCGCCCTGAGGAAGCGATGCGGCGACTGTGCCGATGGTCGGCCATGCACTCCCGTGCCCGAGGTAGACCAGGCGAGCGTCAGGGACCGCAGCCAGCACCTGCGGCATCGCGCGGGCAAAGACATCGGCGCCTTGCCACTCCGAGGCTGTCCCGGCGTACACGAACGTTCGGGGTCCAGCGAGCCGTTCGCCCTGCGGACAGAAGATCTCCGTGTCGATGCCGTTGCCGACAGTCACCACGTGCGGTGCGCCGAGCTCGCGAACTCGGTCCGCGACCTCCTCGGAGACGGCCAGCGAGACAGCAGCGCCCTTCAGCACCCACGACTCGAGGGCGCGAACGACCTTCGTGACGATCGCGGGTGCTCCGGTCGAGGCCGTGGCGTCCGACCACACGTCCGCGGCGTACCAGGCGTACGGCACCCGCCGCACGGCACATACGATCCGTACGGCTACCCCGGTGGTTGGCGGAGGCTCGACCACGAAGACAGTCGGCTTCCTCATCAAGATCAGCCGGAGCAGCAGCGGTACATCGAAGGACAGGTATGGCAGATAGCCACGCACGTAGCCCGAACGGTCGCGGAGGACCGGCCAGCGCCGCACCCGTACCGCGGCGGGCGGGTGGTGGTGCTCGCCCGCTGCGATCACCGTCAGCACGTCGACCTGACCATGCCTGGCTAGAGCCGAGACCATCTTGCCGAGGCGGAACGCGGCCGCCGCCACCTCCGGTGCGTAGATGCGCGTGACGACCGCGGCCCGCATGTCAGGAGACGACGACTGAGACAGGCAGCTCGCCGCGCGGGATGGCCGGGAGGAAGCCTCCGACCCGGTTGCCTGGGTACACGAGCACAGCACCTGTCCCTGTGACAGCAACCAGGTCCGCTGCGCCGTCGCCGGTCACGTCGTTGAGTCCCACGACGCCGCGCATCCCTGCCCAGCCAGGGCCCTGTGCGACCGGTGGAAGGGCCAACCCCGGGCCGTTCCCGTTGTAGAAGAACAGTCTGCCGCTATCAGCCCCTCGCATGAACAGATCAGGCGCGCCGCCAGAGTCCCAACGACCGGCATTGACCAGGTAGTTCATGCCGGTCGCACCGGTGGAAACGACAACCCTTGGAAGGAATCGGCCCGTGCCGTCGCTCGGATACAGGAGTAGTCGTCCCGAGGCGCGTTCGTGGGCGACGAGCCCCGGGCGTCCGTCGCCGCGCCAGTTTCCGGCACCGACGACCGTCACCATTCCCGACCAGCCAACCCCGATCTGGGTGCCTGACGCCGCAAACCGCCCACCGCCAAGGCCGGGGTGGAGCATGAGCGCCCCGCCCGAGGTGATGACCATCAGGTCTGCACGCCCATCGCCGTTCCAGTCGCCGGGGGCGACGACACGCGCGCCTGTACTCACGCGCACACCCGTGCTCGCGAGGTCGGTGTAGGCCGTACGTGTATTGGTATAGCCGTATCGGAGGAGCGCCGCCGAGACATTGACGGCGACGACTGCGAGATCCTCGCCCCCCACGGTCCCGAACGGAAGCACGCGCATCGCGCCCCATCCAGGCCCGAATGGCACACGCTCGAGCGTGTTGAGCCGACCCGCACCGGTCCCTGGGTACAGCCAGAGACGTCCCCCGCTGTCGACAGCCGCGAGATCACCCTTGCCGTCACCCGTGGCGTCGGGTACACCGACTGTCTGTTGCATCGACGACCACGTGCGACTCACGAGAATCCTGCTGGAGAACCCCCCTGCACCGTCGGACGGATAGGCGTAGAGGTTACCGGCGCGGTCGGTGGCGAGTAACGCCGGGCGATCACCGACGAAGTCATCCGACACACTCAGATCCGCCATCAGGTGCCAGCCGACGCCGACCTTCACCGAGCCGCTCTGAAAGCCACCGCGGCCGTTTCCGCGGTACAGCCACAGCGAACCGTCCGCGCGGCGGGCCAGAAGATCGGGATTGCCGTCCCCGTTCCAGTCATTGGTGCCGAGGACGAAGTCGAAGATGTTCCAACCGACGCCGACCTGCCGCCTCGCACCGGTCAACGAGCCGTTCGAGTCACCTGGATACAGCCACAGCCGACCATCGCTTCCGACAAGCATCAGGTCGGACGTCCCATTCCCGTCGAAGTCACCGGCGCTGACCGTCCGCCAGCTCGACCAACCGCTGCCTTCGGTCTGCTTCGTCCAACGGCCCCGATCGACACTTGAGGCCAGAGACACGGTCGTCCCCTGCGTGACGACAAGGTCCGGCCATCCGTCACCGTCCAGATCACGATCGAGCTGACGATCGGCGAACGACCCGATATACGAGCTGATCCTGGTGCGCATCTCGCCCAGGCGGTTGTACATGTACCGCCCCGGGCAGGTGGTCTGCTTCGAGTCCCGGTGACCGTTGACCCGACTGAACGTGCCGGCGTCGACGGTCACAGTGCCGGAGGCCGTGGTGTTGCCGTGCATCGCGAGCTTCCACGCGGCCAGCCGGGCCACCGAGGTGAACGCGGCCGCCGGCACCGCAACCGTGTCGAAGTTGCCCAGCAGCGAGATCCCTGAGAAGTTCGAGTTCAGCCCGGTGGCGTGCGCGCCGACCGGAGCCTGGTCGACACCCCCGTAGCGCCCCTCCCAGATCCGACCGAACCGGTCGACCACGAAGTTGTAGCCGATGTCGCCCCAGCCGCGCCCCCAGTCCTCGGCGTGGTAGGCGTAGATCGACCGCATCAGAGCAGGCACCTGTGCCGCTGTGTAGTCGTTCGCGTTCACCGTGTGGTGGATGTCGATGCCCTGCACCCGGCCCTGTGACGGGTTCCAGGTCATCTTGGACTCGTCGGCGCCCCACTGGGCACGTGAGTAGATCGTCGGGCGGTTCGTCGAGGTGGTCGTCATGGCAGCGGTGGTCACCGGCGCGGCATCAGCGGTGGACTCTCCCGGGTCCACCAGCGCCAGGCTCGGAGAGGCGGGCAACGTCGTGTCGCTCGCGAGCCTCACCTCGACAGCGTCGGCACCGATCAGCGCCGTCGGCAGCGTGCCGTCACGCGCGTCGGCGAGCTCGGCCTCGTCGTCACGGGTCTCGGTGGCCTCGACATGAAGCGGCTCCCACTCGCCCCACACATCCTCGGCCTGCGTGCGCATCTCGATCACCAGGTCAGCGGGTGCGCTACCCAGGTCCCAGGTGACACCGAGGACCGCAAGCTCCGTGGTCTCCGCCGATGCGTACAGCTGCGTCGACAGCTCCTCCCCAGAGGCGTCGTGATCGTCACCGTCTTCGCCGTGGTCGTGCTCACCCTCGGCGTGGTCGTGGCCGTCGTGGTCGCCCTCGGTGGCCACGTCCTCAGAGTCCTGATCGGTCGGCTCGTCGGTCGGTGCCTGCGTCGGCTCGTCGGTGGGGTCTTCGGTGGTCACCTCGTCCGAGGGTGCCTCCGCCGTCGGGGTCTCGTCCGACGACGCATCGGCCGGCTCGTCCGTGGTCGGCATCTCGGTCGAGGCCTCGTCCGTGACCGCGAGCGACGTCATCACTCCGTCGGTCGCGGCGGTCGCGATCTGACCCTGGGCCTCGTCGGCGGTCCCGGCCCCCTCGGCCTCGTCGGACTCGACTGCCTCGTCGGTCGGCGTCTCGGACTCGACGGCCTCGTCGGTCGGCGTCGGCTCCGGCTCCGTGGACTCAGACTCGGGGGTCTCGGCCTCAGCGGTCTGAGACTCCTCGGCCGCGTCCGCCTCAGGGGTGCCCTCAGCAGGCTCGGTCCCGAACGAGACGAGCTCGACCTCGGTCTCGACCGGATGAGCATCCTCGGAGACCGGCGCGACCACGGCCTCGGCGCCGTCGACGTCGGCCGGCGCCCGCAGCACGGGTTGCGGGACACGTCCCAGGTCGTCGGCTGCGGCCGGCATCGCGGTCAGCAGGGTAGCTACCAGCGCGACGGCGGAAGCAGCAGAAAGCGAACGGCGCATGGTTCAACCTTCACAAGGGGGCGAGACGGGGCAACTATGTCACATCACTCCCATGAGTAACAGCAGCAACTTTTCGAGCGGCGTCGCCGTCGGATGGATCGGTGCTGCGCTCCGCGCTGCCACAATGTCGCCATGCCGAACGAGGATGTCGCGATCCTCGTGCCCGTGTACAACGAGGCACGTGTCGTCGGTGACGTCATCGCCGGACTTATCGACCACGTCGGTCACGTCGTGTGTGTCGACGACGGCAGCACCGACTCCTCGGCCGATGCCGCCCGCCGAGCCGGCTCGATCGTACTGCGTCACGCGACCAACCTCGGTCAGGGAGCGGCGCTTCAGACGGCGATCGAGCATGCCCTGACGCTTCCTGACATGCGCTATCTCGTCACCTTCGATGCCGATGGTCAGCACCAGCTCGCGGACGCCCTCGCGATGGTCGACCTGGCCCGGAACGAGGATCTCGGTGTCGTGTTCGGCTCCCGCTTTCTCGACGAACGCACCCAGGCCGGCTTCCTCAAGAGGCTCGTCCTCAAGACCGCCGTCTGGGTGACGAACCAGAGCACCGGGATGCGGCTGACCGATGCCCACAACGGTCTGCGGGTCATCCGCACCGACGCGGCACGAGGCGTCCACCTGACCCAGAACCGGATGGCGCACGCGAGCGAGATCGTGCTCCAGCTCGGCCGGACGGGTTTGCCGTGGCGCGAGCACCCCGTGCACGTGCTCTACACCGACTACTCCAAGGCGAAGGGGCAGTCGCTGCTCAACGCCATCAACATCCTCTTCGAGCTCACCTTCCGCTGAGCAGACAAGGAGCAGCCCGATGGACATTCAGGACCAGCAGCTGGTGATCAAGATCGTCCTGCTCGTCGGCGTGACGGTGGCGACAGCGCTGCTCACGCGCTCCTCCAGCGGCGCGCGGCACCAGGCCATCCGGCGCGTGTTGTTGGTGCTGTTCGCCGCCGCAACCGCGGCGGTGATCGTTGCTCCGCAGCTCGTGTCCGGCCTTGCGCGGCTGATGGGCGTCGGACGCGGCACCGATCTCCTCCTCTACGGCCTGGCCGTCGCGTTCGTCTGCTTCCTCGCGACCTACTACGGCCGCATGCGCATGCTCAACCGCCAGATCACGAACCTCACCCGGGCACTCGCGCTGGCCGAGGGTCGCCGAACCGGCGAGTCCTGACCGCTCCGTGCTCACCACTCTCCCGATCGTCGCCCTGGGTGCGGCGCTGCTTGCCCTCATGATTCTGATCGCGCCGGGCTGGCTGATGCTGACCCTGATCCGCGTGCGCGGCCTGCTCGCCCTCGCGCTCGCCCCAGCCTGCTCGACGGCGGTGCTCGCCTGCGGTGCGATACTCGCCCAGCTCGTGGGGTTGCGTTGGTCGGTCCTCGTGGCGGCGGGCAGCATGATCGCGGCGCTCGCGGTCGCGCTGGTGGTCCGTCGACTGACATCCGCCGGACCCAGCTCGCCCAGCGCCAGCCGCGCCGACGGCCTGTTGCTCGGCGTCGGCGTGCTCCTCGCAGCCGTGCCGACGCTTGCCGCGATGCCCTCGCTCGACGCCTACCTGCAGCGCTGGGACGCCGTGTTCCATCTCGCGGCGCTACGCCTGATCGACGAGACGGGCTCCGCTTCCACGCTCACCCTCGGCGCGCTTTCCTACGGTGACGGCCACGCGTCGATCTACCCCGCCGGCTGGCACGCGATCGGCTCGCTCCTTCCCGGGTCCCCGACGGCGGCGCTCGCCATCGGCGCGACGGTCACCGCCGCGCTGCCGTGGGTGTTGGGCTGCGGTGTCCTCGCTGCCGAGCTCACGCGGCTGACGGCTCGACCGCTCCTCGGCTCGGGGGTCGTCGGCGTCGCGGGCGTGCTCGCAGGACTCGTGACGGCCTCACCGATGAGCCTGTGGACCGGTTGGGGCCACGTCCCCAACGCTGCGGCGTTGGCGATGCTGCCGGCTGCGCTCGCGCTCGGGCTGCGCCTGCTGCGCGAGCCCAGCGGCCGCCCAGCCGGCGTGATCGCGCTGCTGGTCACGGTGCTCGGGATCGGGCTGGCCCACCCCAACGGGGCGCTCGCGGTCGCGGTGCTGGCATTGCCCGCCTGCATCGGTGCCTGCGTTCGTGCGGTGCGGGCGCCTGCGCGCGCTGGTCGTCTGCCCGAGCTGGTCATGCCCGCGCTCGCCACCAGCGCCATCGTGGGCCTGCTCCTGGTGTTCCTGCTGTCCCCGCTCGCCGCGGCGGTCACGGGCTATACCTCTGGCGAGGTCGAGACCCCCGCGACCGCCGCCCTCGAGGCGATGGCGGGCTGGTACCGGCTGTGGCCGTCGATGGCAGGCGTCGTCGTCGCACTGCTCGCGATCGTCGGTGCGGTGATCGCGGCGATCCAGAGGCGCCGGTTGCCCGTGCTGATGCTGCTGGTGGCGTGGGCGCTCTACGTCGATGCAGCGACGGGCGGGTCGCTGAAAATCTCCAGCCTCTGGTACACCTCGGCGGCGCGGCTGTCGGTGGTCGTCAGCGCGGTGGCAGTCCCGCTGGCAGCAGGTGCGCTGGTGGCAGCAGGTACACGCCTGCGCGGGCGGTTCGGCACATCCGCCACGAGCGCGGCTGCGGCCGTGCTGGTCTTGGCGGTCACGGTCGCGAGCCTGAACGGCCGGCTCGAGCGCACGGGAAACGTGTTCGAGGCTGAGCCCGGCAACCCGCCGCAGTTCGTCACCACCGAAGAGATCGAGATGATTTCCGGCCTGCCGCCAGTGCTCGACGGGGTGATCCTCGGGAGCCCGTTCTCGGGTGCGAGCAGTGCCTATGGGCTGGTGGGGACACCGGTCGTCTTCCCGGTGGCCGGCCAGGTGTGGTCGTCGGATCAGCGGCTCGTGATGGAGCATCTCGACCAGATCGAGTCCGGCCAGATCGACGCTGAGGTCTGCGAGGCCGTGGAACGACTGGGTATTCGCTATCTGTACCAGGACACGGAGCCATATCAGGCCGACGTCCGTTACGAGCTGCTCGACTCCATCGAGCCCGCCGGCGCGGTCCCGATCGCCGAGGGGGACAGCGCCGTCGTTCTTAAGCTGCTGCCCTGCCGCGACTCAGGGCCATGACACCGCGGTCAAGCCGTTCGGGGCGCTGCCCGCGCCTTTCCACCCGGCGATGTGAACAGCCAGGCAAACGGCGTGCCCGCCACACGGTCGGCGAGCTGCGTGGATGCCAGCACCATCGCCATGACCGTGGCGGGAACCGCAAGCAGCACGATGAGGTTGTTCGGCGCACCCGAAAGCTGCACCAGCCATCCCTGCTCGTACGTGACGAGGCGGACGCCGTAGACCAGGACGGCATGCACCACATAGATCGGTAGCGTGCGTGCGGCGAGGTACACACCCAGCCGCGCGGCCGCGGGCCACTTGGCGATCAGGACGCTCACTGCCAGCAGCAGCGCCACTCCTGTCACGCTGAGCGGCTTGCTCATGGGGATCCCGCTGAACGACTCGCTCTCGCGGAGGCGTCCGGTGAGCCACACGCACAGTCCGAAGCTGGTGACGGCTGGAACCATCAGATCCCACCACGGGCGTGCACCGATGCGGAGAACGATGGAGCGACCGAAAGCACCGACCACGAACCACATCCCGAAGCTCGCCCAACGGTAGATGTTCGCCGCCAGCGCGTCCGGCACCGAATCTGGCAAGACGGAAGGAACCAGCGAGGCGAAGAACCACAGGATGAAGGATCCGAGCAGCAGCCATCCGGGAGCGCGTCTACCGACTCGGCAGATCGTGAAGAACAGCACCAGGGTAGACAGGTACCAGTAGCCGTCGCCGCCCTGGAGTATCCGCGGCAGCCGCTCGAGGATCGCTGCCCAGGGGTTGTCCGCGCCGCGGAGGGCGATCAGCACGGTCAGCAGCACAGACCAGATCAGGAATGGCCACAGGATCGCCGCGTACCGGGGCCGGAAGACGTCACGCCACCTCCTCGTGAGCGCATTGGCCGCGAGCACCCCGGAAACTACGAAGAATGCCGGCATCCGCACCGGGATCAACACCTGAGCCAGTTCCGACCAAAGTTCCCACGCCCACCCAGACAGACCGGCAAAGACGGCGGAGGCATGTGTCGCCACGTGGTACTGGACCACCAGCACGATCGCCAGTGCCTTCGCGATATCGATCCAGACGAGGCGACCGGTGTCGGGGGGTTGAACTGGTCCACGCGCATGACGTGCGGTGGCGGCGCTCTGCTCTCCCATCATCCGATCGGCGGCCGTTCCGGTGGCAGGTGCTCGACTGCAGCAACGTACCTGCCTTCCCGGAGATACCAGGCGACCATCGTCGCCAGGCCGTCGCGCAGCTTGACGGGCTGCACGTACCCGGTCTCACGCACGCGATCGGCGGCGAAGGAGGTCTCGGAGTCGGCCAGCTTGCGGATCCGCTCGCTCGTGATCGGCAGGTTGCGGCCCGTCACGCGGGCGATCAGGTCGAACGGCTTCGTCGCGATGATCGCCGGCTGCAGCGGCAGCCGCCACCGGGGCGGGCGTCTGCCGAGCCCCAGGTAGACCTCTGCGAGAATCTCCGAGGAGGTCAGGTCCGGCTGGTCCACACAGTTGTAGACCTCGACATCGCGCAGCGGCGGCTGGGTCCACAGGTGCAGGATCGCGGCCACGATGTTCGTCACGAAGATCATGCTCTTGCGGTTCGAGCCTTGCCCGACCGGGAAGAACCGCCGTCGAGCGACCTGATGGATCATCCGGTACACGTTGGCGTAGTTGCGCGGGCCGAAGACCACTGCGGGGCGGATGACCAGCAGCCGGCGGTCCTCGCCGTCGGCCTCCCACGCGCGGTACACACCCTCCGCCGCGAGCTTGGTGCGGCCGTAGTCGTTGACCGGCCGTGGCACGGTCGTCTCGTCCGGGCGCGGCGCCGCATCCCCGTAGACAGCCACCGAGGAGTAGAAACAGAGGTTCGCCACACCCGAGGCGACCATCGCCTCGGTGACCGCGCGAGCGCCGTCGACGTTCACCGACTCGAACGTGGCCGGGGTGAGGCCGAAGTCGTGGTGGGCGGCGGCCAGGTTGAGCACCGCATCGCAGCCGGTGAGGGCGCGCGTGAGGGCTGCGACATCACGGATGTCGCCACGCACGTCCGCCACCCCCTCGGGCAGCGGGTGCTCGGGCGGGTAGACGTCGTAGCTGACCACCCCGTAGCCGGCCTCGACGAGTGCGGGGATGACGTGAGACCCGATGAACCCGGACCCACCGAGCACCGCGACGCGGTCGCCGACACTCAGCTGAGTGGTCACGCCTGGCCTTCCTTCGCTGCTGCCCGATCCCCGGCGATCGTAGTGGGACGCGACCCGGCCGATGCGCGCAACGCCGTGACCTGCGTCATCACCCTCCACAATCCCTTCACCGAGCATGCGCGGCGCTGCCGCCACCATGAGGCGGCCGTTGCTTAGGCTGCATCCCGATGACGCAACCTCGCCACGCCAGCTCGGCGACAGCCCGCCGTCGCGATCTTCGTCACGACGGCGCGCGCACGCCTGCGGCCGCTCGTACCGCCGCGGCCCGACCAGCCGGGAACCGAGTGCAGCCCCGCCACGCAGGCAGCCACACCAAGCACCGCCTCCGCGCGGTCGCGCTCGGGGTGGTGGCCCTGCTCGCGTTCTCCGGGACGGCGGTCGCCGCGACGTACCAGCAGCTCCAGGGCGACGTGAACAGCGTGGACGTCGGCGGGCTCGTCGACCCACCCGTCGATGCTGACGGGAGCACGGCTCCCCCCGCCGATCCCAACGCGGGGACGCCGCTCAACATCCTCATCATCGGCTCGGACAGCCGGGCCGACGGCGGTGTGGACGACGGATTCACCTCGGTCCTCGCGGACACTCACATCATCGCCCACATCTCAGCCGACCGCGATCGCGTGGAGCTCGTCTCGATCCCCCGCGACACCATGGTCGACATCCCGCAGTGCCGCACCAGCAGCGGCACCACGGTCTACGCGCGGTTCGGCATGTACAACAGCGCGTTCGCCGAGGCGTTCGTAGCCGGTGGCGACACCGAGTCCGCCATCGCGTGCGACATCAACCTCGCGCAGTCCGTGACCGGGCTGACGATCGATGGCTTCGTGCTCGTGGAGATGGGCGGGTTCATCGACATGGTCGACGCGCTCGGGGGTGTCGACATCTGCATCCCGGAGCCGATCTACGCCCCGAAGGCCAACCTCGATCTCGAGGCCGGCCAGCAGACCCTGAACGGCGAGCAGGCGCTCGGCTACGCCCGTGCCCGCAGCGGTGAGGGCCTGAACGGTTCCGACACGGACCGCATCGGGCGCCAGCAGCACCTGATGTCCGCCATGGTCGACGAGGTGCTCTCCCGCAACGTCCTCACCGACGGTCCCGCGCTGTACCAGATGCTCCGGGCCGCGCTGAGCTCGCTCACGATGAGCTCCAACCTTGCCTCACTGAACGACATGGCCGGGCTCGCTCTCAGCCTCCGTTCGCTCGACCTCGCCGACGTCACGTTCATGACGACGCCGTACGCCGCCTACCAACCCGACCGCAACCGTCTGGTGTTCACCAGCGAGGTGGACCTCATCTGGGAGCGTATGGCCGCCGACGAGCCGATCGTGCAGGCGGACGAGCCCACCGGTGCGGCGACCGACGACAGCACGGGCGACGAGGCCAGCAGCGACGAGGCGAGCACCGACACCACGGACGAGACGACCACCGGCAGTACGGACGAGGCGAGCGACGACCCGAGCACCGACCCGGCTGACGGCGAGACCTCCGACGACGCCGGCGCGAGCACCGCGGACGACCTCACCCCTGTCTGCTGACGTCATGCGCCACGCGATTCGTGAGCGCAGGCGCCCGCCGGCGCGGGAGTCGGCAGCCCGCGACCGGCCCGCGCCGCCAGGTCCGTTCCGGCACGCCCGGCGGGTCAGGCAGCAGCGCGTGCGTCTCGTCGCGGCTCTCGTCTCGGGCGTCGCGCTGTTCGCCACCAGCGGGGCGGCGTGGACGTACCGCAACCTCGACGACAACATCCGCAGCCACGACATCGAGACGCTGCTCGGCACGGACCGGCCCACGGTTGCCGGTTCCGACCCGACCGACCCGGCCGATCCCCATGCCGGGCAGCCGCTCAACCTGCTGCTGGTGGGCGTCGACGACCGAGAGGGCGACAACGCCCGGTTCGGCGGCGCCGGCCAGAGCGGTGTCCGGTCCGACACGGTGATCCTGGCCCACATCGCCGCGGACCGCTCCCGCGTGGAGCTGATCTCGATCCCGCGTGACTCATGGGTCTCGATCCCCGCCTGCCCGCTGCCGGACGGCACCTGGAGCGAGCCCACCGAGTTCAAGTTCAACCAGGCGTTCGCGCTCGGCGGCGCGACCGGCGACGTCGGCTACGGCGTGGCCTGCTCGATCCGCACTCTCGAAGCAGCGACCGGGATCCGCGTCGACGGGTTCGTCGCGGTCGACTTCAGCGGCTTCATCCGCATGATCGACGCGCTCGGCGGCGTCGAGATGTGCGTGCCGGAGCCGATCGACGACCCGGACGCGGACATCCAGCTCGACGCAGGTCAACAGGTGCTCGACGGCGAGCAGGCTCTTGGCTTCGCCCGCGCCCGCAAGACCCTCGGCGACGGCAGCGACACCGCGCGCATCGGTCGCCAGCAGCAGCTGCTCGACGCCACGATCCGCACCGTGCTCGATCAGAACCTGCTCAGCGACTCCCCCGCCCTGCTGCGGTTCCTGGACGCGGCGACGGCGTCCCTGACCACGAGCAGTGAGCTGGGCTCGCTCTCGGCGCTCTCGGGCATCGCCCTGTCCCTGCGCGAGGTCCGCCGCGACGACGTCACCTTCGTCACGGTGCCCTGGACACCCCGAGGCGACGGCGCCAACGTGGTCTGGACGGCCGAGGCCGAGGAGCTCTTCGCCGCCATCGCGGCAGACCGACCGCTCGGGGGCGAGGACGAGACCTCCGACGGCGGAACCGCCGGCACCGACACGGGCGACACACCGGACACCACGGCCACCACCGCGCCCGGCGCGGACTCACCTAGCCTTGGCGGGTCCCACCACGAGAGCGAGAGCTGCTGATGAGCTCCGACGACCCCTTCGACTTCGAGGCTCCTGCCGGCCAGCGCCCTGCACGCGACCCCCAACGGCCCCCGGCGGGCCAGCCGGCGACGCCTCCGGGGCGCCGCCCGAGCCCGCGCACGTCGTCCCGCGCCCGCAGCAACGGCACCGCCCGGCCACTGCCCGGCAACCAGGTCCCCCCGCGTCGCGAGCCGACCGGCGCGAAGCGTCCCGCGCCGCCGCGGTCCGGCCGAGACGCGGGCCGGAACGCTGCAGCCCCAGGCGGCCCACCGCCGTCGTACACCCCTGGACAGGCTCCCCATGGCGAGGGCGCACCTCGCACCCGCGTGATGCCGGCAGGCGGCAGTGCCTCACCGCGCTCGGTCTCCGCGAGCAGCCGGAACGAGCGACCCGGCTCGCGGCCGCCGGATGCGCCCCCGTCGGCGACGCGCCCGAGCAAGCCGAAGCGGAAGAAGCGCCGCGGCCGCATGGTGGTGGCCGTGCTGGTGGTCCTGCTCGTGCTGGTGCTCGCCTGGCCGATCGGGCTGATGATCTGGGCCAACGGCAAGATCAACCACGTCGACGCCCTGAGCGGTGGTGCGGGTACGGCCGGCACCACATACCTGCTGGCGGGCTCCGACTCGCGGGCCGACGGCGCGCTGCGCAACGACACCACCGAGGGCCAGCGCACCGACACGATCATGCTGCTCACCGTGCCGAGCAGCGGCAACACCTCGCTGATCTCGCTCCCCCGCGACACGTACGCGGAGATCCCTGGTTACGGCCCCAACAAGCTCAACGCGGCCTTCGCGTTCGGTGGCGCCCCGCTGCTGGTCGAGACGGTCGAGCAGCTCACCGGGATCGGCGTCGACCACTACGTCGAGATCGGCATGGGCGGTATCGCCGGACTCGTCGACGCGGTCGGCGGCGTCGAGCTGTGCCTGGACTACGTCGTCGACGACCAGGACAGCGGCCTGGTCTGGGAGGAGCCCGGCTGTCAGGTGGTCGACGGCGAGACGGCGCTCGCGTTCGTGCGCATGCGCAAGGCCGACCCGCAGGGCGACATCGGGCGCTCCGAGCGGCAGCGACAGCTGATCCAGGCGATCACGAGCACGGTCGCGGATCCATCGCTCGTGACCCAGCCGGGCGAGCAGGTCCGGCTCGCTGAGGCAGGGCTGGGTGCGCTGCTGGTCAGCGAGGGCACCGGCATCCTCGACCTGGGTCGCATGGCGCTAGCGTTCCGCAACGCGACCGGGGACGACGGCGTGCGGGGAGCCCCGCCGATCGCGGACATGGACTACCGACCCGGCGGGGTTGGCTCGACCGTGCTGCTCGATCCCGACCTCGCGCCGGGATTCTTCCAGTCGCTCCTCGACGGCACCGTCACCGACGAGGACACCCACTCCTTCGAGTAGGCAGGCGTCGTCAGCGCAGGATCCGCGGGCCCTCGATCGCCGGGCAGCGGTCCATGACGACCTCAAGACCGGCGTCGAGCGCGCGCTGCGCTGCCGCGTTGTCGATCACGCCCAGCTGCAGCCACACTGCTCGCGCGCCGCGGGCGATCGCTTCGTCGACGACGGCGCCCGCGAGATCGGCGTTGACGAAGACGTCGACCACGTCGACGGCGACATCGCCGGGGATGTCGGCGAGCGTGGCGTAGCCGGTCGCCTCGTGCACTGCCTCGGCCTTGGGGTGCACCGGCACGATCGTCTTGCCGATGCCCTGCAGGTAGGCCGCCACCCTGTAGGCGGCACGGGCCCGGTTGGTCGACAGCCCCACCACCGCCCAGGTGGCCGGGGTGCGGATGAGGCGCTCGATCACTGCTGGGTCGTTGATCTGGGTCATGTCGCCAGCCTTCCAGACGCGCCCGGGAGACCCACGGCGAACGGCGGGTCCCATCGAGAGGGCGCGCGCTCCCGCCGCCGGAAGTGAACGGAAGCGTGTGGAAACCGCTCAGGTGGCGATGTGCGAGCCCACCGGGAGGATCGGACCGAGGGTGAACCGTGCGTTGCTCCACAGCGCGTACAGCAGGGGTGTCGCCGACAGCCCGATTGCCAGGGCCGGGTGGAGCGTGAACAACGCGGCCTGCAGCCCGAGGATCACGAGGGCGGCGATGCTGAGGTACCAACGCCTCACCGCGAGATAGAGACACGCGCGGAGCACGTCGCGCAGCCGCGCATCCGGCCGCTCGACGCTCGCGACCAGGGCGAGCACCGCCGTCGAGACGGCAAGGGCGAGCACAACCATGAGGAGCCCGCCGAGGAGCACGGCCCAGCGGCTGGCGCCGAGCACGACGAGGTCGATGGTGATCACCACCGACAGCGCCACCACCCCGGCGCCGATCGCGAGGGAGCGGCGCATCGTGCGCCACCAGCCGGACCAGAAGGCCACGACCACGCTGCCGCTGCGGGCCTCGGTCAGGTGCCGGAACACGGCGAACAGCGCAGGCAGCGCCGGGACCGCTGCGACGGCTGCGACCGCGAGCGCGGGCCAGGATCGGCGCGGGTCGGTCGTGATCAGCAGCACGAGCAGCGGCGCCGAGGCGATCGCCAGACACAGGTTCGCGATCAACGCGCCGGCGACCGTGCTGAAGATCGACTCCCAGGCGATGCCCGAGATCCGCAGCAGCGGGCGCCGCTCGCTCGCCACCGTCATCCCTTCACACCCGTGGTCGCGATGCCCTGCACGAAGTAGCGCTGCCCGAGCATGAAGATGATCGCGATCGGCAGCACCGAGAGCACCGATCCGGTCATGATCAGCGCGTACTCGGCGTTGTACTGCGACACCAGCGACTTCAACCCGATCTGGATCGTCCAGATCTCGGGTGACCGCAGGTAGATGAGCGGGCCGAGGTAGTCGTTCCACACGTTGACGAACGTCAGCAGCGACAGCGAGGCCACGGCGGGTCCGGACAGCGGCAGCACCACGCGGCGCCAGATGCCGTACTCCGAGAGCCCGTCGATGCGGGCGGCCTCGGACAGCTCCTCGGGGATCGACTCGTAGTACTGCTTCATGAGGAACACGCCGAACGCCCCGAATGCCTGCAGCGCGATCATCGCCCACAGCGTGTTCGAGAGCTCGAACCTCGACATCAGGATGAACTGCGGAATCATGTACGCCTGCCACGGCACCGCGATCGTGCCGACGTAGGCCAGGAACAGCACGTCCCGGCCGGGGAACCGGACCTTCGAGAAGCCGTAGGCCGCGAAGCTGCCGGTCAGCACCTGCAGGAACGTGATGACCACCGAGAGCAGCAGCGTGTTACGCAGCCACGTGCTCATGTCGGCCTTGGTCCAGATGTCCAGGTAGTTCTGCCAGACGACGGGGTCCGGCAACCACTGGATCGGCACCGTGAAGACCTGGGTGCTGTTCTTCAGCGACGACGTGACCATCCACACGAACGGCACGAGGATCGCCGCGGCAGCGACGAGCATCACCGCATAGAGCAGCACCCGGCCGACGAGGTGCAGACCTGTCCGCCGGTCCGCGCGGCCGCGGTTGCCCGGGGTGCCGGTCCCGGTGCTCGGCGGGTCGAGCGTGAGCGTGGCCATCATCGCTCCCTTCGCTTGTTCACCAGGAACTGCAGCACCGTGACCCCGATGCAGATGAGGAACAGCACGATCGCCACCGTGGAGGCGTACCCGAAGTCCCGCTCCACGAAGCCGGTGTCGTAGATGTATTGCGACAGCACCAAGGTGGCTGTGCCGGGGCCGCCGTTGGTCATCACGAGGATCAGGTCGAAGACCTTGAAGCTGCCGATCGTCAGCATCACGGTGACGAAGAAGGTCGTCGGGCGCAGCCCAGGCATCGTGACGTTCCGGAACCGCTGCCACGCGTTGGCGCCGTCGATGCGTGCGGCCTCGTACAGCTCGCCCGGGATCGCCTGCAGACCCGCGAGGAACAGCAGCATGTAGTAGCCCATGTCGCGCCAGATCGAGACCAGGATGATCGCGGGCATCGCCCAGTCGGTCGAGGTCGTCCAGCCCGGCGGGCTCGCGATCCCGATCGCCTCGAGGAACTGGTTGACCGGCCCCGCCTCGGGCGAGAACAGCATGTTCCAGACGACGGCGATCGCCACGATCGAGGTGATGTAGGGGAAGAACGCGACCGTGCGGAAGAAGGCCACCCCGCGCAGCTTTTGGTTGAGCAGGACGGCCAGGCCCAGCGCCGCCACCAGCGTGAGCGGGATGTGGAAGACCGCGTAGTACAGCGTGTTGAGCAGCGCGGTGTGGAAGGTGCTGTCGGACAGCAGTCGCTCGTAGTTCTCCAGCCCCGTGAACTCGGCCGCGCCGAAGGCGTTCCAGCTCGTGAACCCCAGGTACATGAGGATCAGCACCGGGACGAGGGTGAACGTGGCGAACCCGAGGAAGTTCGGCAGGATGAAGGTCCATCCCACCAGGGCGCGTCGGCGCCTCAGGCGCCGGCCGGGGGCCCGGGGCCGCTCGATGGTCGTCGCTGACATGCGTGCTCCTTGCAGCGTGTGGCGTGGGATGCCGATCGGGGTGGCGCCGGCAGGTGCCGGTCACCAACCCCGACGGTCGGATCAGCCCAGGACCTCGTCCTGAGCGCGGGCGATCGCAGCGGCGATGCCGTCGGCCGGGCTGATGTTGCCGGTCATGATCTCCGAGTGAGCGTCGTCGAGGATCGTCTGCAGCGGCGGCGTTCCGGAGTTCACCGGGGCCTCGGGCACCGGCTGCTGCGCGGAGAACGCAGTGCGCGCCACGTCATCGGTCGGCACACCCTCGAGCCCGAACATCACCTCGGCCACGGCCTCGGTGGTGTAGGCGGGCATGATCCCGATCGCGGCCAGCTCGCTCGCCGCCTCCTCCGAGCCGATGTAGGCCAGGAACTCCTTGGCGGCGTCGAGCTTGTCCTCGTCGATCGCCGGGTTGATGCCGATCGCGGTCGGGTTGCCCTGCGTGATCGGGGCGTCGAGCGTGCTGTCGTCGAGCTGCGGCATCGGCGCGAAGCTCCAGCCGAAGGTGTCGGCGTCACCGCTCTCCTGCTGCGCGAGCAGCGTCGCCACGTACCACGAGCCCATCGGCATCATCGCGACCTTCTGCGTGCCGAACTGGCCCTGGTAGGTGAGCGAGTTGGTCGTCACGGTGCCGTAGCTCTCCTGCGCGCCCGCATCCTGCAGCTCGAGCGCACGCTCGTAGAACGGCACCATGTAGTCCCACTCGGCGGCGAGGAACTTCTCGTCCGAGCCGGCTTGGGCGTTCGCGAAGCCCTGCACCAGGCTGGCCCACCCGTGCTGGTAGGTGGCCTTCGCGTCGGTGCCCGCCAGGCCTTCCTGCAGCGCGGACGAGGCGGCCACGTAGTCGTCCCACGTCCAGGTGCCGTCCGGCGCGTCGACACCCGCCTGGTCGAACAGCTCCTGGTTGTAGTAGAGGAACCAGGCATCCTGCCGGTACGGAATCGCGTAGGTGGCGCCGTCGACGACGTAGGCGTCGACGCCCAGGATGTCGCCGCTGAGCTCGGACGCGACGTCGCTGACGTCGACCAGCTGGCCGCCCTCCTGGTAGGTGGGCAGCGTCGTCACCGTCTTGAGCGGGTACAGGTCCGGTGCCGAGCCGGCCGCCAGGTCAGCGGTCAGCTGCGTGTCGTAGTTGGCGGCGTCGTACTCGAGGACGTCGATCGTCACCTCGGGGTTCTGCTCGGTGAAGCCGTCCACGAGCACCTGGAACTCGGGCGTGGTCGAGAGCGACCACCCCGCGAGCACCAGGTCCACGGGACCGCCGTCGCCCCCGCCGCCGCCGTTGTCGCCCGAGCAGCCCGCGAGCATGAGCGTGGCTCCTGCTACCGCCGCCACACCGGCTTTCGTCATCCGCTTCATCGCGTGTACTTCCTCTCCTGCTGAGATCCGGCCCGTGGATCGGGCCCTGGTGGTTGGTTGTGCGTCATTGAGTCGGAAGGCGTCATGCGCTGACGCCGATCTCGGCGAGCGCCACCGCTCCCCGCACGGGTCTGCCCGCGCGGAGGTCCTCGAGCGCGTCGAGGGTGTGTCGTGCGAGCCGTTGCGTCTCCGAGCCCAGCGACCCCGCCAGGTGCGGCGTGATCATCACGTTCGGGAGCGCGAGCAACGGGTGACCCGCGGGCAGCGGCTCGGGCTCGGTGACGTCGAGGATCGCGTCGAGCCGGCCGCTCGTGCACTCGGCCAGCAGGGCGTCGTGGTCCACGAGCCCGCCCCGAGCGGTGTTGATCAGGGTGGCGCCGTCAGGCAGCAGCGCCAGCTCCGCAGCACCGATCATGCCGCGCGTGGCCTCCGTGAGCGGGGCGTGCAGGGACACGATCTCGCCCGCGCGCAGCAGCTGCTCCAGCGGCACCAGCTCCCCACCCGCCGCAGCGACGGCGTCGGCGTTGGCGTACGGGTCGGCCACGAGCACCCGGGCCGGCTCGAGGACCTCGCGCACCAGCTCGAGCGTGCGGCGTCCGATCCGGGAGAACCCGACGAGCCCGAGCGTTCGGCCGAGGTTGGAGACCTCCGCCGCGGTCACCGCACCCCACGGCATCGGCGCCGTGCGGTTCGCGGCGGCCAGCGGGATGGCGCGCTTGCCGGCGAGCACGATCGCCGCCAGCGTGAACTCGGCGACCGGGATCGCGTTCGCGTCGGCACCCGAGACCACCGTGATGCCACGCTCGTAGGCCTGCGGCGCCACCAGGTCCCGCACGCTCCCGGCCGAGTGGAGCACGGCGCGCAGCCGCGGCGCGCGATCGAGGATCTCCACGGTGATCGCCGGGCAGCCCCAGGAGGTGATGAGCACCTCGACCTCGGCCAACCGCCCCGGGTTGACGCCGTCGAACCCCTCGCACCACGGAGGTTCGCCGAGCTCGACGAGGGAGCCGAGCCGCTCCAGCTCGGCCTGGCCGAACTGCTGCTGGTACGTGGCTCGCGCCATCACCAGCAATGCCTGCGGGTCCGCCATGACCACCGATCTCTCACCGTCGAGCCAGATTGTTTGTTTATGATCGTTGCGTATCCAACGAGCCGTATGGCACGGTAAGCGAACACGTTCGATCGTGTCAACCGATCACAATCGAACCTGCGACGGTGACCACGGGCCGGGCACACTGTGTCCACCCACAGGAGAGCGAGCATGGACGACGACAGCACCGGAGCGGCCGAGGGCCGTGCGCTGGGCGCGACCCGACGTGCTCAGATCCTCGCCGCCATCCGGCGGCACGGCACCGCCCGCGTGGCCGATCTCGCCGCCCAGTTCGGGGTCACGCCCGTCACGGTCCGGCGCGACCTCGCCGACCTCGACGATGCGGGCCTCGTCACCCGCGTGCACGGCGGTGCGGTCGTCGTCGAGGACCAGCCCGACCCCACCGCCCCCGGACCCGCGCGCAGATCCGAGCCCGGCGGTTTGCCCGACGGCGTGATCGGCATGCTCGTGCCCTCGCTGAGCGTGTACTGGCCCGACATCGCACGCAGCGTCGAGAGCGCGGTCAGGGACTCCGGCATGCGGCTGTTGCTGCACGAGTCCCGCTACGAGGCCACCGACGAGCGGCCGGATCTCGACCGACTGGTCGGCGCCGGCTGCGTGGGCATCCTCGCCGCACCGACGATGCAGGGCATCGGTGGCGAACGTGCGCGCGAGTGGCTGCGGGACGCCCCGGTGCCGGTGGTGCTGGTCGAGCGCACCGCCGTCGTGGACGGCTACCGCCGCGCCGTCGACTCGGTCATCTCCGACCACACCCTCGGCGGCGAGATGGCCGCTCACCATCTCGTCGATCTCGGGCACGAGCAGATGGGGATGGTGTTCTCGACGCACTCCCCCCACGCGGAGGAGATCCAGCTCGGCTGGCGGCGCGCGCTCCATGCTCGGGGGTTGTCGGAGGGCGGCGTCCTGGAACCGGTGCCCGATCGCGCCCACGCGGATTTCGACGGCGCCCTGGCAGCCGCGATCGAGAAGGTGATCGCCACCCGCACCACCGCCTTGCTGGTCCACTCCGACCCGGAGGCAGTCCGGCTCGTGCAGCACGCGGAGACCCGTGGTCTACGCGTGCCGGAGGATCTTGCGGTGATCTCCTACGACGACGAGATCGCCGCCCTCGCCAGCCCCCCGTTGACGGCGCTGCGACCCCAGCGCCAGGAGGTGGGCCGAGCCGCCGTCGCAGTGCTCCTCGATCGGGTCGCCCGCCCCGACCGCCCCGTCCACCGCGTGGCCATCAGTCCTACCCTCGTGGTGCGGGAGTCGACGGCGCTGCGCAGCTGATGCGAGGGAGCGCTCGACACGCCGGGCCTGCGAGGGTGAGTTCTCTTGAGTTCCTCACCGCGGGGCGAGAACGGGCACGCCGTTCTGGCGCGCCGCCTCAGCCAGGCGGTCGTCGTAGGTGACCATCGCGTCGAGCTCGTCGCCGAGCTCGAGGGCCGACGCCAGATGAAGAGCGTCCAACGAGCGTAGGTTCTCGGGATCGATTCGCCCCGCCGACTCGTAGGTGGTGGTGTCGAGCCGCAGGAGCGAGACCGAGTCGAGCACCGTCCGCGCCCGCAGCACCCGGTCCGGTGCGCCGCGCCGCACTGCTCGCATGAGCTCGGTCCGGGCGAGATCGGATGCCACGAAGTCACGATGGCCTTCTGCGAGCCACCCTCGGAGGGCGGGCGTCTCGACCTCGGCGATGACCAGCTTGACCAGAGCAGATGTGTGGAGGTAGTGCGCCATCAGTACCGCTCGTTCTCGCGCGCCTGAGCGAGAACCTCGGACAGCGGCGGGCCTGATGGAGGTTCGTCGAGATCGGCCAGGTCGTACCTGGCTGGTCGGGCACCGCCAGCAACGATCAGCGCCTGCAGCTTCGAGCTCGGCAGCGGGGTCAGCTGGGCGACGGGACGCCCACGGTCGGTCACCGTGATGATCTCGCCGGCAGCGGCCTGCCTGACCACCGCCGACGCGTTCTGCTTGAGTGCTCGTACACCGACCTCGCTCATGTTCTACAGTGTAGAACATCGGGACTAGCCGGCGTTGAATCCGGTCTTCTGCCCGCGCTGTGCGCGCAGTCGCGCGCCCTTCTCGACGGCGGTCTGACGCAGCTGGTCCTGGAAGGTCGCCATCTGCTCGCGCAGCCGGGCACCGAGCTCGTCGCCGCCGGCGGCGAGCACGCGCACGGCCAGCAGACCGGCGTTGCGGGCGCCGCCCACGCTCACGGTCGCGACCGGCACGCCTGCGGGCATCTGCACGATCGAGAGCAACGAGTCCATGCCGTCGAGGTGAGCCAGCGGCACCGGCACGCCGATCACCGGCAGCGGCGTCACCGCCGCAAGCATCCCGGGCAGGTGGGCAGCACCGCCGGCGCCGGCCACGATCACCCGCAGCCCCCGCCCGGCAGCCTGCTCGCCGTAGCTGATCATGTCGGTCGGCATCCGATGGGCGCTGACCACGTCGGCCTCGTAGGGCACCCCGAACTCCTCGAGCGCGAGCGCGGCCTGCTCCATCACGGGCCAGTCGGAGTCAGAGCCCATCACGACCCCTACCAGTGGCTGCGTCATCGGGCTTCCTCTTCCTCGGGGTCGTCGCCGCGCAGGATCGCGACGGCAGCGGTGGCCCGCTCACGGCAGACCTCCAGGTCGTCACCGGTCACCGTCACGTGCCCGAGCTTGCGCCCGGGGCGCACCTCTTTGCCGTACAGGTGGACCTTGGCATCCGGGTAGGCCGCCATCAGCGCTGGGTACGCGCCTGCCGGGTCCTCCAGCTGGGAACCGAGCAGGTTGACCATCACCGCCCACGGCGCGGTGGCGGCCGTGTCCCCCAACGGCAGGTCGAGCACCGCGCGCAGGTGCTGCTCGAACTGGCTGGTCACCGAGCCGTCGATCGAGAAGTGGCCCGAGTTGTGGGGCCGCATCGCGAGCTCGTTGACGAGCACCCCCTCCGCCGTCGCGAACATCTCGACGGCGAGCACACCTGTCACCCCGAGGCCCTCCGCGACGGTGCGCGCGATCTCCTCGGCCTGCGCCGCGAGCGCGGGGTCGAGGCCCGGGGCGGGCGAGACCACCTCGGCGCACACGCCGTCGCGCTGGATCGTCTCGACCACGGGCCACGACCGCATCTCGCCCGAGGGCCGCCGCGCCACCAGCGCGGCCAGCTCCCGCACGAACGGGACCTTCTCCTCCGCGAGGAGCGGGCCGCCGTCGGACATCCAGTCGGAGATCTCGACGGCGGAGCCCACCACCCGGACCCCCTTGCCGTCGTAGCCGCCGACCGGGGTCTTGACGATGACGGGCCGGCCGACCTCCTCGGCGAAGGCGTTGAGCTCGGCGGCGCTGCTGATGCGCGCCCACCGGGGGCACGGCACGCCGAGCGCGCCGAGGCGCTCGCGCATGTGGAGCTTGTCCTGCGCGCAGGCCAGGGCCTCCGGGCCGGGCTGGACGCTCACGCCCTCGGCCTGCAGTGCGCGGAGGTGCTCGCCGGGGATGTGCTCGTGCTCGAAGGTGAGCACGTCGGCGCCGTCGACGAGCGCGCGCAGGTCGGCGATGTCCTTCGGCGTGCCCACGGGACTGTCCGGCAGCACCTGGGCGGCGGCACCGTCAGCGGCCTCCACCAGCGCTCGGAGCCGGATCTGCAGCGCGGCTGCAGGCTCGGCCATCATGCGGGCCAGCTGCCCGCCCCCTACAACAGCGACAACGGGACCCACGAGGGGCAAGCCTAGTCGCCGGGGAGCGCTCCCCGGGTCAACGTCCACCCCGCCTGCCCGCTGGTCAGTCAGCGTCCCCCCGACCTCCATCCCAGCGCCTCGCTGGTTGGTCAGCGTCCACCCCGCCGCCCCACTGGTGCGTCAGCGCCCAGCCTGAGCACCCGCTGGTGCCTCAGCGTCCACTCGCCACGCTCCCGTGGACGCTCTCCCACCACTGGCGAGCCGGCGACATCCCACTCCCCTACCCCCTGGTGCCTCAGCGTCCACCCGCCACGCTGCCGTGGACGCTCTCCCACCACTGGCGAGCCGGCGACATCCCACTCCCCTACCCCCTGGTGCCTCAGCGTCCACCCGCCACGCTCCCGTGGGCGCTCTCACACCAGCCGACGGCCGGCCTGGACGCTCAGTCACCAGTGCGCTCCGGGGAGCGCTGCCCGCCGCCGGTGACCAGAGTCCGGTACGCGTGACATCCTGACGCCGTGGAACGGCTGAGGCACTGGCTGCTGGTGAGGCACCGCAGCAACTGGATCCAGCTGTTCCGCTTTGCCCTCGTGGGTGGCTCCGGGGTGCTCGTGAATCTGCTGGTCATGGTGATCTGCAAGAAGATGGGCGCGCACCCGGAGGCGATCGCGGTCGACCTGCCCGGCACCGACTTCAACGTGCGCTGGTACCACGTGTTCTCGACTATCGCCTTCCTCGTGGCCAACCTCTGGAACTTCCAGCTCAACCGCTGGTGGACCTTCCGCAGCGCCAAGCAGGTCGGCTGGTGGCGCGAGTACCCGCCGTTCCTGGTGGTCGGCTCGGCGGCCCAGGTGGTGGGCCTGGGCATCCTCACCCTGCTGATGCACCCGCACTCACCGCTCGGGCTGCCATCGGAGATCTTCGACGACACCACCGGCCTGCGCACCAAGGTCTACTGGGCGCAGCTGATCTCGGTGATCCTCGTGACCCCGGTCTCGTTCGTGCTCAACAAGATCTGGACCTTCCGCCGCGTCCGCACCCGCGACGGCCGCTCGCTCGCCACTGCCGCCCACCTCGACCCGGAGCCGGCGCCACCTCGCGGCGCCGCGGACTCGAGCGAGAACGAACCTCAGCGAACCTGACCGGCGATCACCACGCCGACCGCGCCGACGTTGCCCTTCACGCCCTGCGGTCACTTCTGCAACACCTCAACCGCCGCGGCGTTGTGCATCACGCCCCGTCGTCACTTCCGCAACACCCCCACCGCCGCGGCGTTGCACCCCCACAGCCCACGGTCAACGCGCCTGCGGGCCGCCCACGACCTCGGCCTGAGCCGCACTGGCGCCCGAAGCGTTCGCCTGTCCCCTGAGCACCCACCAGAAGGCGAGATACCGACGCCGATTCGCGGACTCGTGCGCGCGAGAATGGCTGGGCCTGGCTGGAGCACGTGAGGAACGAGCGTGCGGATGGTTCTCCGCGCGCACGAGTCCGCGAAGCCGCCCCGCGCAGAACCTCCGTTGTCACCCTCCCGACGAGATCAGCGGCGCCGCCGCCGCCTCCCCACCACCACCATCGACCCCGGCGGCAGCACGGAGTCGGGCTCGAGGTGCTTGGGCACGGCGGCGAGGAAGATCGAGAACACGGCCGGCCGTCGCTGCGAGAGGTCCAAGCGGCCGCCGTCGGCGGTCACGAGGTCACGGGCCAGCCCGAGCCCGAGCCCGGTCCCCTTGCCGGAGGTGACGTGCCGCTCGAAGATCCGGGGTGCAAGGTCGTCTGAGACGCCCTGGCCTTCGTCGGAGACGGCGATGACGACGCCGTTCTCGACGCCGGACTTGGAGGGGCGGGCCTCCACGCTGGTGGTGCCGTCGCCGTACTTGAGGGAGTTCTCGAGCAGCGTCGAGAGCGCCTGCGAGAGCGCGCCCGGGGTGGCGAGCACCGCGACCTCGTCGGGATCGCTGAAGCGCAACCGACGGCCGCCGCGTTTGAACGTCGGCCCCCACTCGCGCTGCAGCTGCTCGAACACCTCGGACAGCTCGAGCGGCTCGGTGGTGCCGCCATCGGTGCTGCGCGCGGCGGACAGCAGGTCGTCGACGACGCCCACCAGGCGCTCCACCTGCTCGAGCGAGATCCGCGCCTCGTCCGCGATGTGCGGGTCGTTGGCGGTCATCTCGATCTCCTCGAGACGCATGGTGAGCGCGGTCAGCGGCGTGCGGAGCTGGTGGCTCGCGTTGGCGGCGAACTCCCGCTCGGCGGCCATGCGCTGCGCCATGCGTTCACCCGAGCGCACCAGCTCGGTCGAGACCAGGTCGATCTCCTCGACCCCGGAGGCCACGACCGTGGGGCGGGCGCGGCCGGCGCCGAGCTGCTCGGCGCTCGCTGCGAGGTAGATCAACGGCGCGGCGAGGCGCCTCGCCTGCCTGCCCGCGACCAGCGCCCCCACGCCGAAGGCGACCAGCGAGGCGACCACCACGAGGATGACCACCTGCGCGCCGCGCCAGAACAGGCTGCTGGCAGGCACCTCGACGACGACGAGCGCACCTCGCGCGGTGGGCTGCCGGTGATAGTAGGTGTTGCCCTCGAAGTCATCACCTGCGACGACGACCTCGCCATCCGGCGTCGTGACGGTCACGCGCATCGGCATGTCGCCGGTGTCGTCGGCCCAGCGGTCGAGGTACTCGCTGTCGATCTCGAGGTCGTACGTCAGCCGTGTCTCGACCGCACGCGCGATGCTCTCGGTCCGCAGCTGCAGGTCGGAGCGCACCGAGTCCTGCGCGAGCACGACGCCGAAGATCGACATCGGCACGCCCAGCAGCAGCACCGCGACGGTCACCGCCGCGATCGTCGCGGTGAGTACGCGTCTGCGCAGCTCAGTGCTCCTCGGTCTCGAACCTGAACCCCATGCCGCGCACGGTGGAGATGTAGCGCGGCGAGTTCGCGTCGTCGCCGAGCTTGCGGCGCAGCCACGAGACGTGCATGTCGAGCGTCTTGGTGGAGCCCGAGGGGTCCGACGCCCAGACCTCGCGCATCAACGAGTCGCGCGAGACCACGGAGCCCGACTCGCGCACGAGCACGCGCAGCAGCTCGAACTCCTTCGCGGTCAGCGACAGCTCCCGCTCGCCCTGGAACGCGCGGTGCGCGGCCACGTCGACCTTGACGTCCTGAGCGGCGATCTCGTCCTCTTCCTCGCCGTCGCTGCCCGCGCGCCGCAGCAGCGCCCGCACGCGGGCGAGCAGCTCGGCCAGCCGGAACGGCTTGGTGACGTAGTCATCAGCACCCGCGTCGAGCCCGACGACGAGATCGACCTCGTCGGCGCGCGCGGTCAGCACCAGGATCGGCGTCGTGAGGCCCTGGTTGCGCACCCAGCGAGCGACATCGAGGCCGTCCATGTCCGGCAGGCCGAGGTCGAGGACCAGCAGATCGGCCGTGCTCGCCTGGTCGATGGCGCCACCACCGGTGCCGTGCACCGACACCTCGTAGCCCTCACGCGAGAGCGCACGAGCCAACGGCTCGGCAATGGCAGGGTCATCCTCAGCTAATAGGACTCGGGTCACTCGGCCATGCTAATGCCATGAGCGAGGGTGGTGAGTGTCAAACCACCCCGGCCGCGCCGCCGTCGAGCGGGCTGACGCGCGCGAGCCGCACCGGTCTGACCACCCCCAGGCCCTGCACCGCGACCGGCTGCTCGGGCGAGAGCGTCACGCCCGGCTCCGTGGCCTCCAGGAGGGCCGCGCTGACGTCGTCGAGCACCACCACACCCGCGCGGGCGACGTCGCCCAGCCGCGAGGCGAGGTTCACGCTCGGCCCGAACACGTCGCCGGAGAGGGACAGCACGCGGCCCCACACGAGCCCGCCGCGCACGTCGAACCCCGCCCCTCGCATCACCTCGAGCAGCTGCAGCGACACCTCGGCACCGGTGCGCAGATCGTCAGCCACGAACAGCACCGCGTCACCGATCGTCTTGACCACGCGGGCGCCGTTCGCGGCGATCGTGTCCCGCGCCGCGGTCTCGAACCCCTGCACCAGGTCGGCGAGCTCGGCCGAGGACAGTCCCGCGGTTCGCTCGGTGTAGGAGACCATGTCGAAGAACCCGATGGCCCGCTCCAGCGGCAGCTCGCCGGAGTCGGGCAGCGCCGGCGTGTGGGCCTGGCCGATGTCCCGATCGAGCCGCCCCATCAGCGCCACGAGCTGACGCCGCCACGTGTGCACCATCTGCTGCTCGAGCACCGGGGCCAGCGCAGCCAGCCGGTCCAGCACCACCAGACGGGCGGAGGTGTCGTCGAGCCGGTACCGCACCGAGGCGTCCTCGACCAGGGCCTCCAGCTGCCACAGCGCGAGCCGGTCGGCGCTGTGCCCCTGCGCCCGCACGAGGGTCTGCGCCGCCGCCAGCCCGACCGTGCCGGCCTCCACCAGCTCGACCATGCGCCCGAAGACCACCAGATCGTCCTCGGTGAAGTGCGGGACGTCGTCGGGCACATCGGCGAAGCCCAACGACCGCCAGAAACCGCGGACGATCTCCAGGCTCTGACCGGTGCGTTCGGCAACGTCGAGGCTCGTCAGCGTGGCGCCCTCGCCCAGCAGGCCGCGAGCGAACGCCTGATACGTCGACCCGACGGCGTCAGCGTTCTCGACCACGCTCGTGAAACTACCCTTCATCGGAAGGCGTCGCCCGCAGATGCTGCACATCACCCGCCATCACCAGCTGCCGCGAGCCGTCGGGCGCCTCGATCACGAGCCCGCCGCCGGCACCGATCTCGCGCGCCACCCCGGTGACCTGGACCTCCCCCGGGAGGTGCGCCACCACCTGCGCACCGATGCTCACGCATCGCCGCTCGACGGCGTCGCGCCAGCGTGCGGGGTCGCTCACCAGCCGCTCGCGCAGGTGGTCTCGGATCGCCTCGAGCAGCGCATCGGGCTCGACACCGAGCCCGTGCTCCCGCAGGGTCGTGGCCCACGGGACCGGCGGGACGCCGTCGAGATTGAGCCCGATCCCCACCAGCACACCGGCCTGACCGGGCAGCACCTCGGCGAGGATGCCGCCGGCCTTGCGCCACCTGCCCCAACCCTCGACCTCAGCCTCCGCGGGCAGCACCACGTCGTTGGGCCACTTCAGCCCGGCGGTGCACCCGAGGTCTGCGAGCGCGTCGGTCACAGCGCACCCCACGATCAGCGGGATCCACGACCAGCGCTCGGCCGGCAGCGCCGGGCGCAGCACGAGGCTCGCCGTCAGCGCGGTCAGCTCGCTGGTGTCCCAGGTGCGCTCGCCGCGGCCATGGCCGGCACGCTGGCGCACGGCCCGCAGCCCGGACAGGTGCGGCCAGTCCGCGGCGTCGGCTGCGAGCGCACGGAGGTCGTCCTGCGTCGACCCGGTCTCGGTGACCGTGACCACCGCGGAGCACCGTGGCGCCTGCACCTGCGTCATGGTCCCAGCCTCGCATGGGCCAAAGTCCACGCTCGATGCCCGCAACCGGACGAAGCAACCGGTTGCCACGCCGTCGAGCGTGGGATTCGTCCCACCACCGCAGCCGGCGGCACCCTCTACTCTGCTGAGCGTGACCACTTCCTCCACCGCCGACAAGCTCGCCGATCTGGACCGACGCATCGCCGAGGGCCCCGAGGCCCTGGCGAGCGCCGCCGTCGAGAAGCAGGGCAAGCGCGGCAAGAAGTCCGCACGGGAGCGGATCGACGCGCTGCTGGACGAGGGCAGCTTCGTCGAGCTCGACGCGTTCGCCACGCACCGCTCCACGAACTTCGGCCTGGACAAGCGCCAGGTGCCGGGCGACGGCGTCGTGGTGGGGTACGGCACGGTCGACGGGCACCAGGTGGCCATCTACAGCCAGGACTTCACGGTGTTCGGCGGCTCGCTGGGCGAGGTGCACGGCCAGAAGATCAGCAAGGTGATGGATCTCGCGCTCCGCACCGGGGTGCCGTTGATCGGGATCTCCGACGGCGGTGGCGCGCGCATTCAGGAGGGTGTCGCCGCGCTCACGCAGTTCGCGGAGATCTTCCGGCGCAACGTGGCCGCCTCCGGCGTGATCCCGCAGATCTCGCTGATCCTGGGCCCGAGCGCGGGCGGCGCGGTGTACTCCCCCGCGCTCACCGACTTCATCGTGATGGCCGATCAGACGTCGAACATGTTCATCACCGGGCCCGACGTGATCCGCGCCGTGACCGGGGAGGACGTCGGGTTCGAAGAGCTCGGCGGCGGCCGCACGCACAACGAGCGATCCGGGGTCGCGCACTACCTCGCCGCCGACGAGGAGGACGCGTTCGACTACGTGCGTGCACTGCTGCACTACCTGCCGGCGAACAACCTCACCGATCCCGAGACGTTCCCCACCGAGACCGATCTCGAGCCGTCCGAGACCGACACTGCGCTCGACACGCTGATCCCCGACTCGGACAACCAGCCCTACGACATGCACGCGCTGATCGAGGCGGTGCTCGACGACGGCGACTTCCTCGAGGTGCAGGCGCTCTACGCGCGCAACGTCATCATCGGGTTCGGGCACGTGGAGGGGCACCCGGTGGGGATCGTCGCGAACCAGCCGCAGACGATGGCCGGCACCCTCGACATCAACGCCGCCGAGAAGGCGGCCCGGTTCGTGCGCACCTGCGACGCCTTCAACATCCCGGTGCTGACGTTCGTGGACGTGCCGGGGTTCCTGCCCGGCACCGACCAGGAGTGGAACGGCATCATCCGCCGCGGCGCAAAGCTGATCTACGCCTACGCCGAGGCCACCGTGCCGCTGATCACGGTGATCACGCGCAAGGCCTACGGAGGCGCGTACATCGTGATGGGGTCCAAGCAGCTCGGCGCCGACCTCAACCTCGCGTGGCCCACCGCCCAGATCGCCGTCATGGGATCGGGCGGCGCCGTCAACATCCTGCACCGCAGCACGCTGCGCAAGGTCGAGGAGGAGGGCGGCGACGTCGAGGCCGAGCGCGCCCGGCTCACGGGCGAGTACGAGGAAGCGATCGTCAACCCCTGGGACGCCGCGGCCAAGGGCTACGTCGACGCCGTGATCGCGCCGTCCCAGACCCGCGCCCAGATCGTCCGCGGGCTCCGAGCGCTGCGCACCAAGCGTGCCCAGCTGCCCGCCAAGAAGCACGGGAACATCCCGCTGTGACCGCCGCCGGCGCGGACAACGGCGAGGAGAACGCGGGCCCGCGAGGAGAGATCGGCGAGGTCGGCGACCTCGTGCGCGTGGTCCGCGGCGAGGTCGACGAGGAAGAGCTCGCGGCGCTCGTGGCGGGCATCGTCGCGGCCCGGATGGCGTCCACCGGCGACGAGGTCGACGACGGCACGCGCACCTCGATCTGGGCCGACCCCCGCCGCCGGTGGGGTGTGCCGCGGGGCGCGCAGCGCGCCGCCTGGCGCTGGAGCACCCACCAGGCCTGGTAGCCCGGGCACGGCGGGTATCGTCTCGCCGATGAGCACCAGCACCCGTACCGCCACCGCGGTCGACGCGATCGCGGACGCCTACGTCGACGACCTCGTCCGCCTCAGCCCCATCGCTGCGACCGAGCTCGGTCTGCCCGGCGCCGAGACCGAGCTGGACGACTTCTCGCCCGAGGGGCTGGACGCCGTCGCCGAGGCCACGCGGGCGACGCTCCGCGAGCTCGCGCAGGCCGAGATCGTCGACGACGTCGACCGGGTCACGGTCGCCGCGATGCAGGAGCGGCTCGGTCTGCAGGTCGAGCTCTACGAGGCGGGCGAGCAGCACGGCGCTCTCAACGTGATCCACTCCCCGCTGCAGGCGCCGCGTGAGGTCTTCGACCTCATGCCCGCGGCCACAGCCGGCGACTGGGAGCGGATCGCTGAGCGGATGCACGCCGTGCCCGGGGCGATCGAGGGCTACATCACCTCGCTGCACCACGCGGCCGAGCGGGGCAACCTCTCGGCGGTCCGGCAGTTCCAGGAGTGCATCAAGCAGGCGGAGGAGCTGGCCGGCCGCACGAGCACCGAGTCCTTCTGGTCCGCCTTCGCCTCCGGTGCCCGGCCCGACGACGACGCCCCCTCGGCCGCGCTCGCCGCCCACCTCGCCGCGGGGGCGGAGCAGGCGAAGGGCGCGTACGCGAGGCTCGCCGAGGAGTTGCGGAAGCTCGCGCCGCGCGCGCCGGAGGTCGACGCCGTGGGTCGGGAGCGCTACCAGCTGTGGTCGCGGTACTTCCTCGGTGCGAGCATCGACCTCGACGAGACCTACGAGTGGGGTCGCGAGGAGCTCGCCCGCATCGTGGCGGAGCAGGAGGACGTCGCCGCGCAGATCGGTGGGCCCGGCACCACGCCGGAGCAGGCGATGGACATCCTCGACGCCGACCCGGAGCGCCAGATCCACGGCACGGAGGCGTTGAAGGCGTGGATGCAGGAGACCTCGGACGCCGCCGTCGAGGCGCTCGCCGGTACCCAGTTCGACATCCCGGAGCCGGTGCGCCGGCTCGAGTGCCTGATCGCCCCGACCACCTCGGGCGGCATCTACTACACCGGCCCGAACGCGGACTTCTCACGCCCCGGCCGGATGTGGTGGGCGGTCCCCGAGGGCGTGACGGAGTTCGGCACCTGGCGCGAGACCACGACGGTCTACCACGAGGGCGTTCCCGGGCACCACCTGCAGATCGGCCAGACGGTCTACCGCGCCGAGCTGCTCAACACCTGGCGCCGGCTCGCGAGCTGGGTCAGCGGTCACGGCGAGGGCTGGGCGCTGTACGCCGAGCGGCTGATGGCCGACCTGGGCTTCCTCGACGATCCGGGCGACCGGCTCGGGATGCTCGACGGCCAGCGCATGCGCGCCGCCCGCGTGGTCCTCGACATCGGCGTGCACCTGGGCAAGGAATGCCCGCCCGAGTGGGGTGGCGGCAGCTGGGACGCCGACAAGGCCTGGGACTTCCTCGACGCCAACGCCAACATGGCCGAGGGTTTCCTCCGGTTCGAGCTCAACCGCTACCTCGGCTGGCCGGGCCAGGCGCCCTCGTACAAGGTGGGCCAGCGGCTCTGGGAGCAGATCCGCGACGAGACCAAGACCCGCGAGGGTGAGGCGTTCGACCTCAAGGCGTTCCACCGTCGCGCCCTCGACGTCGGCTCCGTCGGCCTCGACACCCTCCGCGACGCCCTCCTCCCCTAGCTCTCACCACGATTCCGGACACCTCCGGACGCTCAGCTCGCCGTCGTCGCGCTCCGTTGCCTCCTTCGAGCAGCGGCGACCGTGCTGCTGATCACCTCGTTCCACGGGGTCGCGGTGACGCCGAGGAGGTCGGTGGTGTCGGAGCCGTCGCTGACGAACGGTTCGACGTGCTGGTAGCTGATCTCGCGCAACTCCCGCATCATCGGCACCAGCACACCCATCAGCCAGCTGAGCACCGCAGGGTACTGGCGGACGCGGACCCTGGGGAGCCCGGCGGCCGCGGCGATATCGGCAGCGACCTGGTTCAGTGACCGTGGCGGCTCGGTCGGCACGATCCACGCCCGACCCCAGCCGACATCGGTGCCCAGCACGGCCATCACCGTGGCAGCGATGTCGCCGACGGCGGTCCACGTGTGCGGTGCGTCCGGCTCGCCGACGACGTACGCCGTGCGGCCCGCGAGGATCGGGTCGACGAACCGCGCACCGACGTGGGCACCCTGGGTCGCGAGCGACTCGGGGCCGCAGTAGTCGGAGGCCCGGATCTCGGTGACCCGCACCCGGCCGGCGCGATGCGCGTCCATGAGCGTCTCCCACATCCGAGCCCGCACGGCACCCTTGCGGGTGGTCGGCGCCAGCGGCGTCGCCGAGGTCATCGGCGAGGTCCCCGGCGCGTAGCCGTAGAGGTTGCCGATCAGCACGATGTCGGCGCCCGTGGCTGCCGCCTGCTCGATCACGTTGTCGATCAGTGGCGGCCACTCCTTCTCCCACTCCGGGTAAGGAGGGTTCGTGGCGATGACGAGGCTCGCGGCGCCCTCGAGGACCTCGCGGAGCCGAGGGTCGGCACCCGCGAGGCGGACGGCGTCGGTGCCGGGGATCTCGGTTCCCGATCGGGTGACGACCGTGACCTCGTGCCGGGCCGCGAGCATCCGAGTGACGACGGCGCGACCGATCGGGCCTGCGCCGAGGACGACGTGACGTGGCATGACTGAACTCCTTCTGGGCATCGGCGAGAACACTGTTCTCTGGGGTGAGAACAGTGTTCACGTTGGCCGACAGGATGTCAAGAACACTGTTCTCGAGATGTGGCATCCTGTGGTCATGGCCGACGACGCAGCGCCCCCGATGTTGACCGCTGTGCTCGAGGTCGCACGCCGCCAGCTCGGCGAGGTCGGGCCGACGGCGCTGTCGCTGCGGTCGATCGCCCGCGAGATCGGCGTGGTGCCCTCGGCGCTGTACCGGTACCTGCCCGGCCGGGAGGCGATCCTCACCCAGCTGATCCAGACCGGGTACGAGCGGCTCGCCGCCGCGGTGCGCGAGGCCGAGGAGGCCGTCCCGCGCCAGGACCACCTGGGCCGATGGTTGACCATCTGGCGCGCCACGCGAGACTGGGCGCTCGCCCACCCCCACGAGTACGCCCTGCTCTACGGGACCCCCGTGGTGGGCTACGCGGCTCCCAGCAGCACGATCGAGCCCGCGACCGCCGTCGTGCTCATGCTCGCGCGCGTGGCCATCGAGGCCCATGCTGCCGGGGCGCGGCCCGCCGCCGAGACGCAGCCCGAGCTCGCACAGGAGCTGCGCGACGACGCCCGCACGATCCAGGACGCCCTGCCGAGGCTCGGGGTGGAGGCAGCGATGCCGTCGGACCCGCAGCTGGTGCTGCTCGTCGTCGATGCCTGGACCACTCTTTTCGGGGCGATCTCGTTCGAGCTCTTCGGGCACTACGAGCGGTCGATCACCGCCCGGGGCGCGCACCTGGAGGCGCTCGCACAGCGGCGAGCAGCCGAGCTGGGGATCGTCGCGGCCGCGCCCAGCACAGGCTGAGGCCTACGGAACGGTCGTGCCGGCGCCCAGCCCTCTCGGGCCCTTGCCCCCCCGCTGGTGAGCCAGCGTCCACGCCCGCCCAGCGCTGGTGAGCGAGCGTCCACACCCGCCCCGCACTGGTGAGCAGGCGTCCACCAACCGGTACACGGTGGACGCTCTTCCACCAGGGCAAGACCGAGGTGGACGCTGAGGCACCATCGCCGCTCCATGGGGATGCTCACGCCAGGGCGGTAGGTACGCCCGTGAGTGGTCGAGCGATATCCACAGCTGCAGGCTGATGTCCGCTCATCCACAGCAAGGGGACGGGGCGTTCGCGCCACAGGCACGACATGCGATGCGCTGCTCGCATGCCCCGAGCCACGTCAATCAGCTCACGATTCCTGAACGGTCCGTTCGCGTCGTCGGACTTCGTTGCTCAGGGCTATTCCGAGAAAGTCCTTCGAGGCCAGCGGTTCCGCCGGCACCACCCGAGGGTGTGGGTAGCGACCGAGCACGTCATGACGCTCGCGGACCGCGTGGACGCCGCCAAGCTGTATCTGCCGCCTGCAGCCCGAGTCACCGGCATCACCCGGATCCAACAACTCGGGCTTGAGATGGGGCCCGTCGAGCCCGTGCACTTCGTTATCGACTCGGACCTGCACCTCAGCACTCCGGGGATCGTGCTTCACCGCACTGCTTCCATGCCGCCATCCGACGATGACGGCGTCACACCCGCAGCGGCGTTCATCGCCTACGGGACACAGGCCCGCCTGATCGACCTGGTTGCCGTCGGCGACTGGTTGCTGCATCGGAGCTTCATGACCGAGGAAGAGCTGCTCGATCTGCTTCAGGCGCAACCATGGCGAGACGGCGCGCACGAGGTCAGGAAGATCCTGAGCATGCTGAGACCTCGATCTCGCTCCATCCCTGAATCCAAGCTCAGGTTGCTGCTGGAGGCGGCGGGGATCGTGGGACTCGAGGTGAACGCGCCGCGTCGGCGCCTCGACGGCAGGCTCGTCGAGATCGACCTGCTGGCGACGAGCTGCGGCATGGCGATCGAGTACGACGGCGCGCACCACCAGAAGGATCGCGGCCAGTACCTGACCGACATCGACCGATACGCCGCGTTCCGGGCGATGAAGTTGCCCTACAGCCAGGTGACGAAGGAATCGATGCGGGTGCCACGAGCCATGGTGCTGAACGTCTACGACGACCTCGTGTCGGTGGGCTACCAGGGTCCCCGCCCCGAGTTCGGTCGTGCCTGGCGAGCACTCTTCCGGAGCGTTCGGCGCCCCCGTGCGGGCCAGGACGCCCCTCGCGCACGCACAAGGGTGGGCCACCGTGCGCCTCGCCCGGGGCCAGGTCGCTCAGCACCCATCACGACCGGGACGCAGGTCAGTCAGCGTCCAAGGAGCAGACCCTGATGGACGCTCAGCCACCACCCCACGCCCCCAGTGGACGCTGACCCACCACCCCCGCAGGCCAGGTCACTCAGCGTCCACCGAGCCGGCCCCGATGGACGCTCAGCCACCACCCCACGCCCCCAGTGGACGCTGACCCACCACCCCCGCAGGCCAGGTCACTCAGCGTCCACCGAGCCGGCCCCGATGGACGCTCAGCCACCACCCCACGGCCCCAGTGGACGCTGGCCCACCACCCCGCTGGCCAGGTCACTCAGCGTCCACCGAGCACGCCCCGATGGACGCTGAGTGACCCCCCAGGCGCCATGTGGACGCTCAGCCACCAGCCACCTGGGAGGTGGACCGAGCGGCGGCGGACCATGCAGCCGGGCAGCTGCCGGGGCGGGCGTCTCAGTAGCTCGGCGGGGTGCCCTCGCCCGTGGGCTGCTCGTCGACGACCGGGGCGTCCTCGACGGGAGCACCCGCGGGCTCGCCACGTCGCTCGACGCCCAGCGTCACCTGGGTGAGCAGGGCCGCGACGGCGCCGACAGCAACGAGAGCCGGCGCGACCGCAGCGGTGAGAGCGGTGATCGCCACACCGGCAGTCAGCGGGATCTCGAACAGGGTCTCGCCGTCGCTCTTCTTGATGAACACGCGACGCACGTTGCCCTCACGGATGAGCTCCTTGACCTTGTCGAGCAGCTCGCCGCCAGAGACGGTGAACTCCTCGTACCAGGTCTTGCCGCCGTCGTTCGGCTGGGGCTGCTCGGTCATGGTGAAGCCTCCTGTCTGGGTCTCGCCCGCAGCGGTGAGGCGCTGCATCCGCGACGAGTTCCGTTCGGTCACCACTGTGCCGCACGCGCCCGCTCGTGCCTACCCCGGCAGCCTCCACCCAGGCTCCCGGCCAGCCCCCATTAGGCTGGCCGGGTGAATCACGAACGCGCGTACCGCGAGCCGGCGACCGACTGGGTCCGTCGGCAGGTGGAGAAGATCGAGGAGACCGGCGACACCGGATCGGTGGACGTGATGGGCAGGCCGGTGATCGTCGTCGAGGTGCTGGGCGCCCGGTCGGGCCTGTGGCGCAAGGTCCCGCTGATGCGGGTGGAGCACGACGGCGTGTACGTCGCCGTGGCCAGCAAGGGCGGCTCCCCCGAGCACCCGGCCTGGTTCCACAACATCACGGCGAACCCGGACGTGACCGTCCAGGACGGCACCGAGACCCACCAGGCCCGGGCACGGCTGATCACCGGCGCCGAGCGCGAGGAGTGGTGGCCGCGCTGCGTCGCGGCGTACCCGCCCTACGCCGACTACCAGACCAAGACCGAGCGGGAGATCCCCCTCTTCCTCCTCGAACGTCGCTAGCGCGTGCGCCTGCTGCTGGCCTCGTCCTCGCCGGCCCGCGCCGCGACGCTGCGCTCGGCCGGCATCGAGCCGCTGCTGCAGGCAGCCGATCTCGACGAGGACGCGCTCCTGCGCGACGCCGCCGCCGAGCGGGGCACGCTCAGCGTGACCGACGCCGTGCTGATGCTCGCGCGCGCCAAGGCGGACGCCGTGGCCGGTACCCACGCCGCTCGGTGTGCCGACATCGTGGTGGGGTGCGACTCGCTGCTCGATCTCGACGGCGACCCGATGGGCAAGCCCGGGACCGCCGACCGTGCCCGTGCTCGCTGGCTGCGCATGCGCGGTCGCACCGGGGTGCTGCGCAGCGGGCACTGGGTACGGCTGCGTGACGGCCGCAGCGCCGGCGCGGTCTCCTCGACCACCGTGCGGTTCGCGGACGTCAGCAGCGAGGAGATCGACGCGTACGTCGCGACCGGCGAGCCGCTGCAGGTGGCCGGAGCGTTCACGATCGACGGTCTCGGCGGCGCGTTCATCACCGGTGTGGACGGCGATCCGCACGGCGTGGTCGGCATCAGCCTCCCGCTGCTGCGGCAGATGCTGACCGACCTCGGCATCCGCTGGACCGACCTGTGGCACCCGGCCAGCCCTTGACCCGCCCATTGTCAGGCACCGACTAACACGGTCCCCACCGGAGGGCGAACCTACGGCACCGTTTGTATGGTTGGCACAATCCGCGGGATCGCCGGTTGCCTGCCCTCACAGACTTCCGCGGGGCGGTGCGGCGTGGCACGGATGCACCCCTGCTCGGTACTAGCGTGGGTCGACGGACTTCCCGCCGCGCGTTCGCGCGACCTCACCCGAGAACCCCTGGAGCGACTGGATGACGAGCACGATCCCTCCGGCCCGGCCGTTGCGGAAGGTGCTCATCGCCAACCGAGGAGAGATCGCCGTCAGGGTGGCGCGCGCATGTCGTGACGCCGGCATCGCCTCGGTGAGCGTGTACGCGGACCCGGACCGCACCGCGCAGCACGTGCTGCTCGCCGACGAGGCCTACGCCCTCGGCGGCACGCGCGCCGCCGAGACCTACCTCGACTCCGCGAAGATCCTCGACATCGCCCGCCGCTCGGGCGCCGATGCGATCCACCCCGGCTACGGGTTCCTCTCCGAGAACGCCGCGTTCGCGCAGGCGGTCATCGATGCGGGTCTGGTCTGGATCGGCCCGCCCCCGGCGGCGATCGAGTCGCTCGGCGACAAGGTGAGCGCCCGCCACATCGCGCAGCGCGCCGGTGCGCCCCTGGTCGCCGGCACGCCCGAGCCGGTCACGGAGGCCGCCGAGGTCGAGGCGTTCGCCGCCGAGCACGGCCTGCCGATCGCCATCAAGGCGGCGTTCGGCGGCGGCGGCCGCGGCCTCAAGGTGGCTCGCACCACCGAGGAGATCGCCGAGCTGTATGCCTCCGCGGTGCGCGAGGCCACCGCGGCGTTCGGGCGCGGCGAGTGCTTCGTCGAGCGGTTCCTCGACCGCCCCCGCCACGTGGAGACCCAGTGCCTCGCCGATGCGCACGGCACGGTCGTGGTGGTCTCCACGCGCGACTGCACGCTGCAGCGCCGCCACCAGAAGCTGGTCGAGGAGGCGCCCGCGCCGTTCCTCAGCCCCGAGCAAGACGCCGAGCTGCGCCGCGCGTCGATCGCGATCCTCAGCGAGGCCGGCTACCAGGGTGCCGGGACCTGCGAGTTCCTCCTCGCCGTCGACGGCACGATCTCCTTCCTCGAGGTCAACACCCGGCTCCAGGTCGAGCACCCCGTGACCGAGGAGATCAGCGGCATCGACCTGGTGCGCGAGCAGCTGCGGATCGCCGCGGGCGAGCCGCTCGGCTACGACGAAGTCCCCACCCGCGGGCACTCGATCGAGTTCCGCATCAACGGCGAGGACCCGGCGGCGAACTTCCTGCCGGCGCCGGGCACCATCGAGACGCTGCGCTGGCCGAGCGGACCGGGCGTGCGTGTGGACTCCGGCGTGGTCGCGGGCGATGTGATCTCCGGGGCGTTCGACTCCATGCTCGCCAAGATCGTGGTGACCGGCGCTACCCGCACCGAGGCGCTGCAGCGTGCCCGTCGCGCGCTCGCGGAGGCCGAGGTCACGGGCATGGCCACCGTGCTGCCGTTCCACCGCGCCGTCCTGGACGAGCCGGCCTTCGCCGCCGAGGATGCCGACTCCTTCGGCGTCTACACCACGTGGATCGAGTCGGAGTTCCTCGGCCGCGTCGATGTCCCGGCCGCTCCCCCGGCGGCGCCCGTGGCCGCCTCTCCCGAGGAGGAGGGCGTCGAGCGGGTGGTCGTCGAGGTCGGCGGCAAGCGCCTGGAGGTCGTGCTCCCGGCGGGCCTGGGCCTCGGCAGGCGCCGCCCCTCGAAGCGACCCGTGCGCCGCCCCGGAGCACGGCTGGGCGCCGGGGCCGTCACCGGCAACGCGCTCGCCTCGCCGATGCAGGGCACGATCGTCAAGGTCGCGGTCAACGATGGTGACGTCATCGCCGAGGGCGATCTCGTCGTCGTCCTCGAGGCCATGAAGATGGAGCAGCCCCTGGTGGCGCACCGGGCCGGCAAGGTTCACGGCCTCGCCGCGATCGTCGGGCAGACGGTCAGCTCCGGCAGCGTGATCTGCCAGATCGACGCGGTCGAGGCCTGACGCGGCACGCCGTGCGCCCGTGATGCCCTAGTGTCGCGAGCGTGCTCCCGACGACGGATCCCAGCCATGCCGGCATCGACGCCCAGGGGATCCTCGATCTCCTCGACGGCGCTGCTCACCTCGATCTGCACAGCATCGCCCTCGCGCGCCGCGGGCAGGCGGTAGCGCGGGGCTGGTGGGCCCCGTACGGACCGGAGCGCAAGCACCTCCTCTACTCGTGCTCCAAGAGCATCACGGCGACGACGGTCGCTGCCCTGGTGGGCGACGGCGTCTTCTCGCTCGATGACGCCGTGCTCGACCTGCTGCCTCCGGCTGCGCTGGTCGGTGAGATCGCCGAGGTGTGGCGCAGGGTCACGGTGCGGCACTGCCTGACGATGACGGTCGGGCACACCGTTGACGCGTGGCCGGGGCTGATGGCCGATGGCGGGGAGCTGCTGCGCTCGATCCTGGCGGATCCGCCGGACGGCGAGCCTGGCGCGGTGTTCGCGTACAACCAGGTGGCCACGTACCTGCTCTCGCGGGCCGTCTCCCACATGACCGGTCGCATGCTCGACGAGGTCGCGATGACCCGAGTGCTCAGCCGCATCGGCATCCCCGCGATCGACTGGGAGCGCGATCGCGCCGGCCACCCGCTCGGGTTCACCGGTGCCCGGCTCCGCACCGACGACCTGCTCGCCCTCACGCAGCTGTGGCTGGCCCGCGGCGAGGTCGACGGCGAGCAGATCGTGCCGGCGTCGTGGTTCGACGAGGCCACCCGCCCGGCGCTGCCGGTTCCCGAGGGTGCCAGCGCCTCCGACTGGGAGCACGGTTACGGCCACAGCTTCTGGATCGCTCGGCACGGTTACCGCGCCGACGGTGCTTACGGACAGTTCGGGATCGTGCTGCCCGAGCAGCAGCTGAGCATCGCGATCACCTCCGAGCTCGAGGCCATGCAGGAGGTGCTCGACCTCGTGTGGACGCATCTGCTGCCCGCGGTCGATCGACCCGGCTCCGCGGAGGCGGACGCGCGCCTCGCCGAGCGGCTCGCCACGCTGCAGCTCCAGCCGCTGTCCTCGAGCGCGCCGGCCGGCGAGCGCCGCTCCTGGGCCACCGACCCGGCCTCCGATCTCGATCCCGCCTACACGGCGGTCGCGGTCAGCGCCGACGGCGCCACCCTGACCTTCACGCGCGCCGGCGACGAGGTCCCGATCGCGGTCGGTGACGGCGCCTGGGCCGAGAGCGAGCTGGTGGCCGACGGCCGGTACCTGCCGGTCGTGGCCAGCGGCGGGTGGACCGCAGCGGGCTACGAGGCCGTGGTGCGCGTCATCGAGACCCCGCACTCCTTCCGCATCGCCGCGGGTGGTGCCGGCGCGTCGCTCACATGGCGACAGCGTCCCCTGCGCAGCGTCGACCCGCTGGACCACGCTGTCCGATGACCGCCGCCCAGCGCCCGTGAACGCCGACGGCTGGGTCGAGTGCCGCTGCGGCTCCCGGCACTGGGGGCGCGGCGGCGCTGCCGGGCTGCTGCTGACCGACGGCGACCGGGTCGTCCTGCAGCACCGCGCCGAGTGGAGCCATCAGGGCGGCACGTGGGGCATGCCCGGCGGTGCCCGCCACACCGACGAGAGCGCGGTCGCCGGAGCGCTGCGAGAGGCCGCCGAGGAGGCCGGCGTCGACGCCGAGCGGGTGAGCGCGTTCGCCACCTCGGTGCTCGTGCACCCGGACTGGAGCTACACGACGGTGCTCGCCCGCACCGACGCCGACCTGCACGTGGAGCCGACCGACGCCGAGAGCCTCGAGATCGCCTGGGTGCCGATCCCCGAGGTCACCGACCGGCCGTTGCTGCCCGCGTTCGCCGACGCGTGGCCCCAGCTGCGCAGCATGCTCGCGATCGACCTGCACGTGGTGGTCGACGCCGCCAACGTGGTCGGGAGCCGCCCCGACGGCTGGTGGCGCGACCGGCGCGGCGCGACCGCACGGCTGATCGAGCGCCTCGACACGCTCGCGGCCACCGGGATCCCTGCCGCCTTCGCCGACCTCCCCGGTGACCGCTGGTGGCCCACGTGGCTCGTGGTGACCGAGGGTGCGGCACGCGGTGCCGCCGCGGCCGCCCGCGTCGCCACGGTCCCGGCGCCCGGCTCGGGTGATGACACGGTCGTCGAGATCGCCACCGAGCTGACCGCGAGCGGAGCGCACGTTGTCGTTGTCACGGCCGACCGCGGGCTGCGGGAGCGCTGCGAGGGGGCGGGAGGCACCGTCGTCGGCCCCAGGACCCTGCTCGACCTTCTCGACACGCTCGGCACCCTCGGCTGACCACACCACCCCGCCCGCGGGAAAGCGCTTCGGGGTGCAGGGGTGCCACCTGACGGACCGGAATCACCCCAGACCACGCTCCGGGCACTCACGAGACCCTCACGTACGCTCGCGTAGGCTTCCCGGCATGGCAGAGCAGATCACCGATCGGCGGGCCTGGGGAGTCGGGCTGGCCACCACCACCTATGACGGGCGTGTGCTCGACACCTGGTACCCGAAGCTCGGGCTGGGCGGCGCTCCCGACGACGCTCGCGGCCCCTACGGGACCCCGGCTGGGCTGGCGGCGCTCGCCACCGAGTCGCCCGCGCGGCGCATCCGCTCCGGCGTGGTCCACACCGAGATCGACCTCGATGCCCCGCCCGCCGACACCTCCGACGCCTACCTGCGGCTCCACCTGCTCTCGAGCCGCCTGGTGCAGCCGAACACGGTCAACCTCGACGGCCTGTTCGGGGTGCTGCAGAACGTGGTGTGGACCTCGGAGGGCCCGTGCGCGCCCGAGGGGTTCGAAGAGGTCCGGCTCGCTCTGCTGGCCGGCATGCACGGCCGCCCGGTCACGGTCCACGGCATCGACAAGTTCCCGCGCATGACCGACTACGTCATCCCCAGCGGTGTCCGCATCGCCGATGCCGACAGGGTCCGCCTCGGTGCCCACCTGGCCGAGGGCACCACCGTGATGCACGAGGGCTTCGTCAACTACAACGCCGGCACACTCGGCGCCTCGATGGTCGAGGGTCGGATCAGCCAGGGCGTGGTGGTCGGCGCGGGCAGCGACATCGGCGGCGGCGCCTCGATCATGGGCACCCTCTCGGGCGGTGGGGCGCATCGCGTCTCGATCGGTACCGGCTGCCTGCTCGGCGCGAACTCGGGCATCGGCATCTCGCTCGGCGACGACTGCGTGGTCGAGGCCGGGCTGTACGTGACCGCCGGCACCAAGGTGACGGTCCGCACGAGCGCCGAGCCGCACCAGCGCATCGTCAGCGCCCGCGAGCTCTCCGGCGCCTCCAACCTGCTGTTCCGCCGCAACTCCACCAGCGGTGTGGTCGAGGCGATCGAACGCAGCGGCTCCGGCGTCACGCTCAACACGGCGCTGCACGCCCAATGAGCCGACGCCGCGGCCGCCGGCTCCTCGGTGGGCTGCTGGCCTCGGTGCTGCTCCTCGCCGCGGTCGTCGGCGGGGTGGTGCTGCTGCTGCGGAGCCTGGACGTCGGTCTGCCGACCTCCGCCCGGTGCACGGCGAGCGTCGACGGCGCCTCCGCCTCGCTCAGCCCCGAGCAGACGGCGAACGCGGCGCTGATCTCGGCGATCGCCGTCGAGCGCGGCCTGCCCGCCCGGGCGGTGACGATCGCGCTCGCGACCGCGATGCAGGAGTCCAGGCTCGAGAACATCGACTACGGCGACCGCGACTCGATCGGCCTGTTCCAGCAACGGCCCTCGCAGGGCTGGGGAACGGTCGAGGAGATCATGGATCCGGTGTACTCGACCAACACCTTCTACGACGCTCTCGTCGAGGTCGAGGGCTACGAGACGATGGAGATCACGGTCGCCGCGCAGACCGTGCAACGCTCGGGCTTCCCCGACGCGTACGCCCAGCACGAGTCGATGGCGCGGCTGTTCGCCTCGGCCCTGACAGGCTGGTCGGGCGCCGCCCTCGCGTGCGAGCTCCCCGAGCAGGAGGCGAGCATCGCCGTCGTCGATCTCCTCGCCCGGGATCTCGGTTCCGCGACCGCCGAAGCGGTCGACGGCGCCACCGTGCTGCGCCTCGACGGCGATCCCGACCGCTCCGGCTGGGTCCTCGCACACTGGGCCGTGGCGACGGCGGAGCTCACCGGCGTGCAGCAGGTCACCTTCGGCGACCTGCTGTGGACCCGATCCTCGGACGAGTGGGCCACGGCCGAGGTGCCCGCCCCCGCGGGCACCGTCACGGTCCGCTGACGCGGGCGCCCCGGAGCCCTTCCCGGGGGCACCTCCCCCGGCGGTCAGCCTCGCTCAGCGCTGGTCGAGCGGCACGTACGCCCGCTCGGCCTCACCGGTGTAGACCTGCCGCGGGCGGCCGATCTTGGTGGCGGGGTCGGTGATCATCTCGCGGTACTGCGCGATCCAGCCGGGGAGCCGGCCGAGCGCGAACAACGGGGTGAACATCTGCGTCGGGAACCCCATGGCCTTGTAGAGCAGCCCGGTGTAGAAGTCGACGTTCGGGTAGAGCTTGCGCTCCACGAAGTAGTCGTCGGACAGCGCGATCTCTTCGAGCCGCATCGCGATGTCGAGCATCGGGTCGGACTTGCCGAGCTTCTCGAGCACCGTGTGCGCGTACTTCTTCACGATCGCCGCACGCGGGTCGTAGTTCTTGTAGACGCGGTGCCCGAAGCCCATGAGGCGGACGCCCGCCTCCTTGTTCTTGACCTTGGTCATGAAGGTGTCGACGTCGTCGTCGGAGCCGTGGATCTGGTCGAGCATCGCCAGCACGGCTTCGTTGGCACCACCGTGCAAGGGACCCGACAGCGCGCCGATGCCGGCCGAGACCGAGGCGAACAGGTTCGCCTGCGCCGAACCGACGATCCGCACCGTCGAGGTCGAGCAGTTCTGCTCGTGGTCGGCGTGCAGGATCAGCAGCATGTCGAGGGCGTCGACGATGTCCTTGTCAGGCGTGTGGTCCTGGTAGGGCAGCCCGAAGGTCATCTTGAGGAAGTCCTCGACGTACCCCATGTTGCTGTCGGGGTAGAGCTGCGGCATGCCCTTGGAGCGCTTGGCGATGTTCGCGATCATCGTGGGCATCTTCGCCAGCAGCAGCACCGCTGCGAGGTCGAGCTGCTCGGCGTCGTACGGGTCGAGCGTGTGCTCGTAGTAGGTCGCGAGACCGGCGATGCCCGCCTGCAGCACCGACATCGGGTGCGCGCTCAGCGGGAAGGCGGTGAAGAACTTCTGGAAGTTCTCGTGCAGCAGGGAGTGCTTCTTGACGCGCGCGGTGAAGGCGTCGAGCTCGCCGCCCGACGGCAGCTCCCCGTAGATGAGCAGGTAGGCGACCTCGAGGAAGTTCGAGCCCTCGGCGAGCTGGTCGATCGGGTACCCGCGGTAGCGCAGGATCCCCTCGCCGCCGTCGATGTAGGTGATCTGCGACTCGCAGTTCGCCGTGTTCATGAAGCCCGGGTCCAGCGTGACGAGACCCGTGTCCTTCAGAAGGTTGGGGATCTGGACTCCGTCGTTACCCTCCACGGCTGCGACGCGGGGGAAGGAGAGTTCCTTCCCGTCCACGCTGAACGTGGCAGGGGTAAGAGTGGCGTCCGACATCGATGACCCTTCCAAATCCGACTGCTGATCAGCCTGGCGAGTCTATCCCCACGCACGGGGGGGCTCCGCCCCCGTATGCCCCCCGCCCCCCTTCCTGCCCTCTCCCCACGCACGGGGGCTCGGCCCCGGCGGCACCCTGGGCCCACAGCCCCGCCAGCCCTGGTGACCCATCTCACAGCGTGTCTCATTCCGTAAGACGCCTGCCCAAGTTGGGTTGTCATGGTCGCAACTTGACCGTAACTTTGCCCCAGTTTCCAGCGTGAGGTGCCATGGGCGGGCGCCGACCGCAGCGAGAGCTTCAGCGTGGCAGCGCTCGTCCCCACACCCGTGGCTCGCGGGTAGACGAACGGCAGGACCACATGGACCTCAGGCGAGCGACCCTCTACAACCCCTCGACCGAGCACAGCGACTGCGGCGTCGGGTTCATCACGCGCAAGGACGGCCGGCCCTCCCACGACGTCATCGTCAAGGGTGACGAGGCCCTGTGCGCGATCCCGCACCGCGGCGGCCGCTCCTCCGAGGGCGTCGGCGACGGCGCGGGTGTCAGCGTCGACCTGTCGGTCGAGTTCTTCAGCGCGATCACCGGCGAACGCCTCCTGGCGGGCCGGTTCGGTGTCGGCAACTTCTTCATGCCCGACGACGAGGCCGCCTGGCCTGCGGCCCGCGCGCTGATCGACGCCACCCTGGAGCGGGTCGGCGTCGAGGTGCTCGCCGTCCGCGACATCCCCGTCGACAGCAACGTGATCCGCCCGGCGGCGCACTCCTACCAGCTGCCGGTCGTGCAGTGGGTGTTCCGCGCCCCGCCCGGCTGGGAGCGCATCGACCTCGACCGGGCAGCCAACGATGCCTTGCTCCAGATCGAGTCGGCAGCGTTCTCGAGAGCCCCCGACGGCCCCGATATAGCCGGCCTGTACCCGCTCTCGCTGAGCGCCCGCACCCAGGTCCTCAAGGGCCGCCTCAACTCCGGTGAGGTGATCCGCTACTTCACCGACCTCCTCGACGAGCGGCACTCGGTCCGGACCCTGTACTTCCACACCCGGTTCTCCACCAACACCGAGCCGCACCCGAGCATGGCGCAGCCGTTCCGCATGATGGCGCACAACGGCGAGCTCAACACCGACCGCAAGAACAGGCTCTCGGACGAGGCGCTCGCGAGCTCCCGCCACCGCAGCATCGTCCGGCCGCCCGGTCAGTCCGACTCCAGCCGCCTCGACCAGACCCTGCAGAGTCGGGTGTTCGACGACGGTCTCGGGCTTCTCGAGGCTGTCGTCTCGTTGATGCCGCCCGCCTGGGAGAACGACCGCACGTTGCCCGCCCACGTGCGCGACATGCTCGAGTACTTCTCGCTGTACGAGGAGAAGAACGACGGCCCCGCGGCCCTGATCTTCAGCGACGGCGACGTGGTCGGCGCCCGCCTCGACCGCCTCGGGCTGCGCCCGCTGCGCACGGTCGAGACCGACGACTACCTGATGGTCGCCTCCGAGGCCGGCCAGGTCGACTTCGCCGCCGACGACGTGACACACCGCGGCCGCATCGAGGCCGGCGGCATGCTCTACCTCGACCACCGCACCGGCGTGATCCACCGCACCGGCGAAGCGCTCAGCGTGCTCGCTGAGCGCCGCGACTACGGCGCGCTGCTGCAGCGCGCCCGCGTCAACCTCGCCGACCTCGAGCTGCCGGGTCGGCTCGAGCGTGGCAGCAACACCTTGGGGTACGACGGCGATCTGCCGCTCCCTGCCCGCTACGTCGCCTACGCGCTCAACTCCGAGAGCTTCCGGTTCATGATGGACCCGATGCTCGCCGCCGGAGCCGAGCGCATCTCCGCCATGGGGTACGGCAACGCGATCAACGCGCTCTCCGACGCCGAGGGCGGCATGGCCAAGTACTTCTCGCAGCGCTTCGCGCAGGTGACCAACCCCTCGCTGGACAGCATCCGCGAGGCCGACGGCATGAGCATGCACGTCGCGCTGGGCGCCAAGCCGGGCAGCGGCGCCGACATGACGCAGATCGTGGTGCCCTCGCCGATCCTCGGCCACCTGGAGATGCTGCGGCTGCGCGAGCAGCAGGTCACGCCGCTGCAGCGCTTCGACATGCTCTACGAGCCGGTCCCGGGTGACGAGGTCGCCAACGCCGACTCGGTCCGGACCGCGCTGACGACCCTGTGCGACGAGGTCGAGGCGTTCGCGCTCTCCTCCGGCGGCATCGCGGTGATCAGCGACCGCGGCATCTCGGCGGCGCTCGCGCCGCTGCCGCTGCCGCTGGCGCTCGCTGCGGTGAGCCGGCGACTGATCGACACCGGGCTGCGGCTGCGGGTCTCGCTCATCGCCGAGAGCGGCCAGCTGCCCTCCTCCCACCACATCGCGGTCGCGCTCGGGTTCGGCGCCTCGGCGGTCTACAGCATCGCGGCGCGCCTGCGCGCGGAGCAGAAGTATCCCGCTCCCCCGGCACCCGCGGAGACGGTCACCGAGACCGACCTCGCCGTCGAGAAGTATCGCAAGGCGGCGCTCAAGTCGCTCGCCAAGACCATGGGCCGGGTCGGTCTGTGCACGGTGGAGAGCTATATCGGCGGCGAGTTCTTCGAGCCGAACTACCTCGACACCCGCGACGACGTGCTGGCGCAGGTGTACCCGCACCTGGACGCCCCGGTGGGCGGCGTCGGCTTCGCTCGCATCGCGGCGGCCGCCACCGCGTGGCACACGCGCGCTCTCGAGGTCACCGACGAGAGCCAGATCCCGCTGCTCGGCCTGTTCAAGGAGCGGGCCGAGGGCGCCGGCCACTCCTACGGCACCGTGGTGGTGCGCGGCTTCGGCGACATGACCGAGGAGAAGGTCGGGTTCGCTCCGCAGGACACCGACCCCGCGCTGCGGCTGCAGACCCTCCACGGGCTCGAGGGCGCCTTCGGGCTCACCGAGGAGGCGTACCAGCACGCCGGCTTCGACGCGCTCACCGATGACGAGATCGACGGGTTCACCATCACGCCCGGGTACCGGGACTTCGTCACCGAGACCCGCGCCGAGCGGGCGCGCCGCCCCTCCGCGCTGCGTGACGTGCTCACCTTTCCCGCCGACGTCACCGGTCTGCGCACCGCAGGCGAGTTCGCGGCCGAGCTCGACCGGTTCGCGCTCGAGGGCAACGAGCACGTGCTCGTCAGGGGTCTGGAGATCCACGAGGAGGCCGACCGGCCGGACCAGGCGGCGCACGGCACGTTCCGGGTGCGGTTCACCGACGTCTCCGGCCCCGAGCCGGCCCGCTACGAGGCGCTCGTGGCCGCCCTCGTGCGCACCTACCCGCACGAGGTCCACGGCCACGCCGTCGACGGAGGCGAGCTCGCCGTCACGGTCTCGGGCCGCACGGCACGGTTCCTCCGGATGCTGCGCACCGCACCCGCGGGCGTCCCGCTGCCCGAGGTGCAGCCCGCGCACGAGATCACCCGCACCCTCACCTCGGGAGCGATGAGCCACGGCGCGCTGGTGGCGACGGCGCACGAGGCTGTCGCGCACGGCACCAACATGGCCGGCGGGCTGTCGAACTGCGGCGAGGGTGGCGAGCACCTCTCGCGCTACAACACGATCCGCGGCTCGCGCATCAAGCAGTTCGCGTCCGGGCGCTTCGGCATCTGGGCCGGCTACCTGGCCGACCCGATGCTGCAGGAGCTCGAGATCAAGATCGGGCAGGGCGCCAAGCCCGGCGAGGGCGGTCAGCTGCCCGCGCCCAAGGTCACGGTCGAGATCGCCGCCGCGCGTGGCGGCACCCCCGGCGTCGAGCTGGTCTCGCCGCCGCCGCACCACGACACGTACTCGATCGAGGACCTCGCCCAGCTGATCCATGACTGCAAGGCGGCGCGGGTGCGGGTGATCGTCAAGCTGGTCTCCTCGGAGGGGATCGGCACGATCGCCGTCGGGGTGGCCAAGGCGGGAGCCGATGTCATCAACGTCGCCGGCAACACCGGCGGCACCGGCGCGGCCCCCGTCACGAGCCTCAAGTACGCGGGCCGCTCGGCCGAGATCGGCGTCGCTGAGGTGCACCAGGCGCTCGCCGCGAACGGGTTGCGCCAGAAGGTCACGCTGCGCTGCTCCGGCGCGCACCAGACCGGGCGTGACGTCGTGATCTCGGCCCTGCTCGGGGCCGACTCCTTCGAGTTCGGCACCACCGCGCTGATGATGCTCAAGTGCGTCATGGCCAAGAACTGCAACATCAAGTGCCCCGCGGGCCTGACCACGAACCCTGAGGCGTTCGACGGCGACCCGCGCGCGCTCGCGCAGTTCCTCCTCAACGTCGCGCACGACGTTCGCGAGCTGCTCGCGCGGCTGGGGCTGCGCTCGTTGCGGGAGGCGCGCGGCCGTGGCGACCTGCTGCAGCTGCTCGAGCACCCGGCCGCTGTCGGTCGGCTCGACGTGCGCCGCATGCTCGCGCACGTGCCCGAGAAGGTCGTCACCGACCCGGTCTACCTCGAGAAGGACTTCGCGGTCGACGACGCCATGATCGACCAGCTGCGCGCTGCCCTCGTGGAGGGGCGCCAGGAGCAGGTCAGCATCGACGCCGGGAGGCTGCAGAACCCGAACAAGACCGTGGGCGGCCAGCTGGCCATCGACGTCGAGCGCCTGCTCAACTACGAGCTGGACGCCGAGATGGTGGCGGCCATGCCCGCGGCCGCGACCGACGAGCGCGGCCGCAGCTACCTGCTGCCCGACTCGGTGCGGGTCACCTCGACCGGCTCCGCCGGGCAGTCGTTCGGTGCGTTCTGCAACGACGGCCTCTCGCTGGTCCACACCGGCACGGCGAACGACGGCGTGGGCAAGTCGGCCTCAGGCGGCCAGATCGTGGTCCGCACCCCGGGCGGCGGCAGCCCGCTGCCGGGGGGCAACGTGTTGATCGGCAACTTCGCGCTGTTCGGCGCCACGGGTGGTCGACTGTTCGTGCAGGGTGAGGCCGGCGACCGGTTCGCGGTGCGGAACTCGGGTGCGACCGCCGTCGTCGAGGGCATCGGCGAGTTCGGCTGCGAGTACATGACCAATGGCGCGGTGCTCAACCTCGGCGGGGCCGGCAAGGGCCTGGGCAACGGGATGAGCGGCGGTTTCGTCTACCAGTACGACCCGGCCGGCACGATCGCCCCCCGGGTGAGCGAGGACTCGCTGCTCGTGCTGCCGCTGACCGACTCCGAGCACGGGCCGTTCCACGAGCTCGCGGCGCGGACGATGCTGCAGTGGCACCTCGAGGCGACCGGCTCGGCGCTGGCCGAGCGGCTGCTGGAGGACTGGTCGAGCACACGGGAGAGCATCTTCATCGGGATGCCGCGCGCGCTGCTCCTCTACCAGGACGCCGATGCGATCGCCGCGAACAAGCCCCGCAAGGAGCTGCTGGAGGAGCTCGGCACCTCGATCGCCGTCGACAAGCTTCGCGACTTCAAGGAGCACTACCGCGACCAGCGGCCCATCGCGGGCGGCCGGGTCCCGGTGATCGGCGGCACCGACGTCAGCGACATGTACGGCCTGCTCAGCCACTACACGGTGCTGAGCGCGGCTCAGGAGGTGGCGCTCGACCGCGTGGCCGGGGCCACCGAGATCAACGACCCGCGGGTGGTCGAGGCGGCACGCAAGCTCGTGCTGACCGAGGACTTCTTCGTGATGCAGCGACTGGTCAAGTACGTGCGGGCCCGGCTCGAGGTGTTCGAGGACCACGATCTCGCGACGCTGGTCGCGGGCAAGCGGCTCGACGACTACCGCCGTTCGCTGCAGCTGCGCAACGTGCGCGGCATCGACGCACCCGGCACGTACGGCTGGATCCTGTACCAGCAGGGGAAGAACGACCGCCGTGCCCGCACGGCGCGGTTCGACGAGATGCTCGCGACCGCGGCGTTGGACGACCTGGCTTCGCTCGCCGGTGCGCTGACCTCGAAGGTGGTTCTGCCATGAGTGCCCTCTTCATCCCACCGGACGCGCCCTTCAGCACCGCTCAGCAGAGCTGGCTCGGCGGGTTTCTCGCCGGGTTGGCGTCAGCGCACCGGGACGTGCCGGCCGGGCCCGCGCCCTCGTTGACCGTGAGCGTGCTCTACGGCAGCCAGACCGGCAACTGCGAGATGCTCGCCGAGGACTTCGTGGCAGCCTCCCGGGACCGGGGTGTCGCGGCCACCATCCAGCCGCTGGACGCGGTAACGCCCGAGGCGCTCGCCGAGCTCGGGCACGTGCTCATCATCACCTCCACCTACGGCGAGGGCGACATGCCCGACAACGCCGAGCTGTTCTGGGAGGCCCTGACCGACGAGGGCGCGCCGCGGCTGGAGTCGCTGCAGTTCTCGGTGCTGGGCCTGGGCGACACCGGCTACGACAACTTCTGCGAGGCCGGGAAGCTGCTCGACATGCGGCTGGAGCAGCTCGGTGCGCAGCGGCTCGCGCCGCGTGTGGACTGCGACGTCTCCTACGAGGACGAGGCGGCCGGGTGGATCCAGACCGTCGTCGAGGCGCTGGCCAAGCAAGCCCCCGCGGGGGCGAGCGTGGCCGCGGGGGGCGAGGCCGCGCCGTCGAGAGCTCGATCGGCGTGGAACAGGAAGAACCCGTTCCCGGCGCGGCTCGTGGAGAACCGTGTGCTGTCCCGCGCGGGCAGCGCGAAGGAGATCAGGCACCTCGAGCTCGCGCTCGGCGACTCGGGCATCGAGTACGCGGCCGGTGATGCGTTGGCCGTGATGCCGCGCAACGACCCGGCGCTGGCCGAGGCACTGGTGTCCGTGCTGGGGCACGATGCGGAGGCAGAGGTCGCGGGCACGACCCTCACGGACGCGTTGCTGCACAGCTGGGAGATCCGGACGCCGTCGAAGGATCTGATCGCCGCGCTCGCCGAGCGGAACCCCGGCGGCGAGCTCGCGGCGCTCGTGCAGCGCGAGGATCGGGAGCCGCTGGAGAACTGGCTGTACGGCAAGGACACGCTCGACCTGCTCGAGCTGAACGCCGCGCCCACGTTCGGGCTGGATGAGATCGCCGCGCTGTTCCGGCCGTTGCAGCACCGCGCGTACTCGATCTCCTCGAGCCCTCTCGCGAGCCCCGACAGGATCCATCTCACGGTGGCATCGGTGCGTCACGGCTCCGACCGGGTGCGCGGTGGCGTGTGCTCGACGTTCCTCGCCGACCGCGTGGGCGCCGAGGACGTCGCCGGCATCTTCCTGCAGCCGAACCAAGCCTTCCGGCTGCCCGCCGACGGCGACCGCCCGGTCATCATGATCGGCCCCGGCACGGGTGTGGCGCCGTTCCGGGCATTCCTGCAGGAGCGTGCGGCCACCGGCGCGACCGGCCCGAACTGGCTCTTCTTCGGAGACCAGCACCAGGCCAGCGACTTCATCTACGCCGAAGAGCTGCAGGCGCACGCCGACGCCGGCCTGCTGACCCGGCTCGATCTCGCGTTCTCGCGCGACCAGGCCGAGAAGATGTACGTGCAGACCCGCATGCGCGAGCACGCCGCCGACCTGTTCGGCTGGCTCGAGGACGGCGCGTACGTGTACGTGTGCGGCGACGCGACCCGGATGGCGAAGGACGTCGACGCAGCCCTGCTCGAGATCGTGGCGTCCCAGCTCGGCGGCACGGACCGCAGCGAGCGCGCCGCGGAGTACGTCAACGACCTCAAGCGCACCAAGCGCTACGTCCGCGACGTGTACTGACGCCCCACCCCGCCGCGCGTTGCGGAACCCACCGAACCGTCACTTCCGCAACGCCCCACCCCCGCCGCGCGTTGCAGAACCCACCGAACCGTCACTTCCGCAACGCCCCACCCCCGCCGCGCGTTGCAGAACCCACCGAACCGTCACTTCCGTGACGCCCCACCCCCGCCACACGTTGCAGAACCCACCGAACCGTCACTTCCGCAACGCCCCACCCCCGCCGCGCGTTGCGGAACCCACCGAACCGTCACTTCCGCAACCCCACCCCAGCACCAACCGCGCGTTCGTGGCAGCGATGCGGCACTTCCGCGATGCAGCGCCAGGCGCCCGGCGGGCCTTGACGTGCGGCTGAACGACTCGTCAGGCGGCTGTGAGGCGCGCGGCGGCGGCAGCGATGCGGTCGTCGGGGGCGGTGAGGGCGAAGCGGACGTGGTGCTCGCTGCCCGGGCCGTAGAAGGCACCCGCACCGGCGATGATGCCGAGGTCGGCAAGGCGGTCGAGGGTGGCCCAGCAGTCTCCGCCGTCGAGCGCGCGGGCCCACAGGTACAGCCCGGCCTCGGAGTGGTCGATCGTGAACCCGGCCGCGTGCAGCGCGGGCAGCAGCAGCGCGCGGCGAGCGCGGTAGATCTCGCGCTGCGCGGCCACGTGCTCGTCGTCGGCCAGGGCCACGGCCATCGCCACCTGCACCGGGTGCGGCAGCATCAGGCCGAGGTGGCGGCGCATCAGCACGATCCGGGCCATCAGATCGGTGTCACCGGCGAGCAGACCCGCGCGATACCCCGCCAGGTTCGACTGCTTCGAGAGCGAGTAGGCCGCCAGCAGCCCGGCGTGAGAGTCGCCCGCGACACGAGGATCGAGGAGGCACGGGACGCCGTCGGAGCTCCACGGCTCGACCCAGCCCAGCTCGGCGTAGCACTCGTCGCTCGCCACCACGGCGCCGAGCCCACGAGCAGCCTCGACGATCTCGCGCAGCTTCTCGACCGGGGCGACGGCGCCGGTCGGGTTCCCCGGGGAGTTCACCCACACAAGTCGAACCCGGGCGTCGCCGGCCCAAGCGGCGACGTCGTCGGTCGCGAGCACCTCAGCGCCAGCCGCACGGGCGCCGACCTCGTAGGTCGGGTACGCCGAGGCAGGGATCACCACGACGTCGCCGGCGCCGATGCCCAGCAACGAGGGCAGCAACCCCACGAGCTCCTTGGAGCCGATCGTGGCCATCACGCCGTCGATGGTCAGCCCCTCGACGCCGCGGCGCCGCGCGAACCAGTCCACCATCGCCTGTCGCAGCGCCGGGATCCCGGCCACCGTCGGGTACCCGGGGGCGTCGGCCGCGCCAGCGAGCGCGGCCTGGACCGCCTTCGGGGTCGGGTCGACCGGGGTGCCGATCGAGAGGTCCACGATGCCGCCCGGGTGCTGCTTCGCCCGGCGCACGTACGGCGCGAGCTTGTCCCAGGGGTAGTCCTCGGTGATCGCGACGAAGCCCACAGCCCTGCCGCGCTCTACTCGCCCTGCGGCGGGAGCGCTGCGATGATCGGGTGGTCCTTGGGGATCAGACCCATCTTGGCGGCGCCGCCTGGCGAGCCGATGTCGTTGAAGAAGTCGACGTTCGCGGTGTAGTACTGCGCCCACTCCTCGGGGACGTCGTCCTCGTAGTAGATCGCCTCGACCGGGCAGACCGGCTCGCACGCGCCGCAGTCCACGCACTCGTCGGGCTGGATGTAGAGCGAGCGCTCACCCTCGTAGATGCAGTCGACGGGACACTCGTCGATGCAGGCCTTGTCCTTGACATCGACGCAGGGCAGCGCGATCACGTACGTCACCGGTGGATCTCTCCTCACGCTCGCCGCTGGCGGTCCAGCGGGTTCAGCTTGTCCTGCGTCCTAGTATCGCAGGCATGACGTTCTGGCGAGCCTGGGAGCCCGGCATGCGCGTCGTCGTGAGATACCGCAACGACGAGGGCAGCTTCTCGGACGCCGTCGGCGAGCTCGTGCGGGTCGACGACGACGGCGTGGAGGTAGCCACCAAGCGCGGCCCGGTGTCGGTATCCGCTGCTGCGATCGCGATCGGCAAGCGGGTCCCGCCCGCCGTGCCGCCCCGCCGCTGAGGTCGCTACCGGCTCATCCCTCGTCGGTGCTCTCGGCCTCGGTGGTCTCGGCCTCCTCGTCGTCGTCGGACGGCGGCTCCCCGCACACGACCCGGTTCCACGGCGAGTAGGTCCACGAGTAGCTGTCGGAGTACTCGTCGTTGACCTCGCCGTCCAGCGTGAGCGTGCGGCGGATGTCGATCGTGAACCCCGAGGCACCGCCGCTCTCCGGCTTGCACTCGGGCGAGGTGTTGTAGACCGTCCGTGGCGAGGTGAACCGGTACTTCTCGCTCGAGGTGATGTCCACGTCCCAGTAGGCGGTGCTCCAGAGCCGCACGTGCACCTGGTTGTCGTCGGTGCCCACCCAGGCCTGCACGAGCACCCCGTACGGCGTGTTGTTGCCCCACCGCATGTCCAGGGAGGGGGCGTAGATCGTGGCCTCGCGGCCCGGGGGGTACCGCTGGAACCAGCGCGAGTGCGGCTTGTGCTCGATGTCCTCCATGCCGGCCTCGTAGGCCGCGTTGAAGGTGGTGGTCGAGACCTGCGAGAGACCGCCGCCCATGGCGGTGGTCGCGAAACCGTTCTCGACGACGCCGGAGCTCACGTACCCGTTCGCTGCCGTGATCGGCCCGAGCGCCTCGATGAGTGAGAACTCCTCGCCGGGCTTGATCAACGTGCCGTTGATGTGTGCGGTGCCGTTGACCAGGTTCTCGGTGCGGGTGGGGTCGTAGGGGTACGGCGTCGCGTACTCCCCCACCACCTCGACGATGCCGAGGGCCTCGGCCTCCTCGGTCGTGAAGTCGGCCTCGGTCGCGGCGAGCCCGGCGACCGCGACACGCGCATCGCCCTCGGCGACGGCTGCCTCACCGACCACGAGCGCGAGCTGGTCGGGGTCCAGACCGGTGCCGGTGACGGCGGGGATCACGGTGGGCACACCGCCGTCGAAGACGATCTGCGCGTCCTGCGGGGTCTCCCCGACCGACGGCACCGCCTCGGTGATGTGATCGGCCAGCAGCTGGCCGTCGATGGTCAGCTCGAGCCCCGAGGCGCCCGGGCTCAGGGTCGCGGCCTCCACGAGCAGCGCCGGCTCGAGACTGGCCTGCTCCTCGTTCAGCTGCACGGTCACGGGACCCGACAGCAACGGGTCCACGATGTTCGACATCGCTGCAGCGATCTGCTCGTCGTCGATCTCCGGCGCGGTGGTCTCCGACGGGAGCTCGATCGGGCGCTGCCCGGTGAGCCACTCGGCGGCGACCAGCTCGGCCGCGGCCGGGATGTCGACCGAGATGCCGTCCTCGGGCTCGGTGGCCACGGTCGCGGTGCCGTCAGCGAGCTCGATCACGCCCTCGACGGGGGCCTTGTCGAGGTCGGTCGAGGCGGTCTCGAGCGCAGCGGTGAGCGCGGCGTCGTCGACCTCGACCACCGGCTCCTGCGCACCCAGCCCGAAGATGTGCCCGAGCACGACCTGCGGCTCGAGCGTGAACCCGGTGAACCGCCCGACGGTCGCGAGCGCGTCGAACGTGAGCCCCGCCTGCGCCGGGTCGATGCTCGCCGCCGTCTCGCCGAGCTGGATCGGGACAGGATCCGTGGTGGGCCCCGCGAGCTGGGTCTCGAGCTGCTCGACGGCGTCCTGCACGGGCAGGCCGGAGATGTCGACGCCGGCGACCGTGGTGCTCTGGGGCACCCTGTCGCCGAGATACCAGGCAGCGCCGACGTACGCACCTGCGAGCACGACGACGCCGATCCCGACCCCGAGCGCGATCTTGCGCCCACGGCGTCGTGGCTTGGGCTTCACAGGCTCCTCGGTGGCCTCGGGGTCGACGGACGGCGGGACCGGATCGCGGACGACGGTGGCCTCGGGGTCGTCGGCGGCCGCAGCGACCGGCTCCTCGTTCGCAGGCCGTACCACCGTGGCCTCGGGGTCGACGTCGGTCGCGGCGGTCTGCTCGGCCGCCTGCTCGCTCGGACGCACCTCGGTCGCATCCGGGTCGGCTTCGGGCTCGCCGGACGCGGGCGACACGCCCTCAGGTGTGACGTCGTCGTCCCTCACGGATCGGCGAAAGATCATGGGCCTCGGAAACTCTCGACAAGACCACCGGTCGTGGCCCCCCTCGGCGCGATTCTAACGGTCGCCGCACCGAGGGCCACGCTCAGCCCTTCCATGTCTCCAGCCGCCCGTACCCGTGCAGGACCGCGCCCTCGTTCTCGGCATGAACGCCGGTCGCCAGGACCTCGCCGCCCACGACGTCGTGCGTGCCCGCCTCGATCACCCACAACGTGCGTGCCTCCAGCCACGCCGTCGCGGCGGTCAGGATCGCCGCGCCGCTGTGCTCGCCCGCGCGGTGCGGCACACGGGTGAGCTGGTCGAGCAACGGTCGGCCCGGCTCGCTCAGCCAGCGGGCCGCAGCGGCCCCGCCGTCGCCCAGGATGCTGACCGCCCAGCTCTCGCCCACCTCGACCGCCTCTCGCAGCCGCGCGTCGCGATGCACGGTGAACAGCACCACCGGCGGCTCGAGCGAGGCGGACACCAGCGAGCTCACGGTCGCGGCGATGTCGTGGCGGCCGGCGCGCGCCGCGACCACCGAGACGCCCGAGACCAGCCGCGACATCGTGCGCCGCAGCTCATCGGGTCCGACGGCGGCCATCAGGAGTCCGCGAACCAGCGCTTGGGCAGCAGGGCAGGCAGCAGCAGCGCGGCGGGGATCGAGCCCACCAGCCAGGCGAGGCCGATCGGTTCGCCGGTGACCAGCACGTCGTCGCCGGGTCGCACGTAGGTCATCACGACCACCATGATCACGGCCGCGGTGCCGAAGGCCGCCTGTCCGGCCCGGTCCACGAACGTCCGGGCGAGCACACCACCTGCCACGAGCGCCACGAACGCCGCCAGCAGGCCCCACGGGGGGCCGACGCGGTGGAACGCCGTCCCGACCGCCGCGACCATGAGCCCGAGCACGAGCGAGAACGCGACCATCGCAGGTCGGAACCACCGCCCGCCGTCGACCGTCTGCGCCGGTGCCGGTGCGACCAGACGCCCGACGGCGGCGCGCAGCTTCTCGGGATCTCCTCGCCCTGGGGCGAGCCGCAGCCAGGCACGGCCCAGGATCGGCTGCAGCAGACCGTTGCTGAGCGCGTACCAGCCGGCGGCAGGAACACCCTCGGCGGTGCCGACCAGCGTCGGCACCTGCACCTGGCTGCGGTGCGCCCGCATCGCGGCGAGCAGGTCCGGGAGCTGGGGAGAGACATCGATCTCGAGATCGACCGTGGCGTCGGGCACCGCGATGCTGGGCAGCTGGCCGCCGGGCTCGGGCAGGGTCAGCGGGGCGCCGTCATCGCCGGTGGTGGGCAGGTCGGTGCGGTTCCGCAGCCACTCCTGCGCAGCTCGGACCGCGCTCTCGGGCCGCACGAGCCAGGCGACGAAGGCCGGGTCGTGCTGGGCAGCCGCCACCGCTGCCATCGTGACCTCGTGGGCGCGCTGGTGGTCGGGGTGTCCGTACCCGCCGCCGGGCTCGTCGGTGAGCACGAGATCGGGCTGCACGCGGTCGATGACCGCGGCCAGTGCCGCCACCGGGCGCTCGAGCGGCACCACGCTGAACGCGTCGGTTCCGGCGTCGAGCGCCGGCAGCGCACGCACCAGGTGCGCGCCCTCGTCCCAGCGCATGCCGGAGTCCACGAGGCGAGGGCCGCCGTCCACCGTGTCCAGGAAGAGGTGATCGACCACGCCGAGCGCCGTCAGCGCGCGCTCGAGCTCGCCGGCGCGATACCCGGCGAGCTCGGCGGGATCGTCGAGAAGGTGAGCGAGATCGGCGCCGATCATCTCGCCGCGCTCGCCACGGGTGCAGGTGACCAGCGTCAGCTGGCAGTGACCCGCGAGCGCCGCGACGAGGGCGCCCGCGGTGAGCGTCTCGTCGTCGGGATGGGGTGCGACCACCAGGACGCGCCGGATCTCCGGCAGCGCCACCGCGGCGTCGGCGACCTCCCCGATCTCGGCACGACTCTCGCCGCCGCCCTCGGCGAGCGACGTCGATCCGCCCGACCCGTCGCTGTCGACAGGTCGAGGAGATCGGCGTTGATCGCTCATGGAGAAGACGAGTTCAGGCGCGGCGGGCGCGGGAGGCGGCCTTGGAGCGCTCGTTGGAGTCGAGGATCACCTTGCGGATGCGCACCGACTCGGGTGTGACCTCGACGCACTCGTCGTCGCGGGCGAACTCGAGCGACTCCTCGAGCGTCAGCGTGCGCGGCGGCGTGAGGTTCTCGAAGGACTCCGCGGTCGAGGACCGGATGTTGTTGAGCTTCTTCTCCTTGGTGATGTTCACGTCCATGTCGTCACCGCGGGAGTTCTCACCCACGACCTGGCCCTCGTACACCTCGGACGTCGGCTGGATGAAGAACGAGCCGCGCTCCTGGAGCGCGAGCATCGCGAACGGGGTGGCCGCGCCCGCGCGGTCGGCGACCAGCGAGCCCGTGGTGCGGAACTCGATGTTGCCGGCCCAGGGCTCGTAGCCCTCGGAGATCGACGAGGCGATGCCGGTGCCGCGGGTGTCGGTGAGGAACCGGGTGCGGAACCCGATCAGGCCACGTGCGGGCACCAGGAACTCCATCCGAACCCAGCCGGTGCCGTGGTTGCTCATGGTCTCCATGCGGCCGCGACGTGCCGCGAGCAGCTGGGTGACGGCGCCGAGGTGCTCCTCGGGGACGTCGATCGTGAGTCGCTCCACCGGCTCGTGGAGCTTGCCGTCGACCTCGCGGGTGACCACCTGCGGCTTGCCGACCGTGAGCTCGAAGCCCTCGCGGCGCATCTGCTCCACGAGGATCGCCAGCGCGAGCTCGCCGCGGCCCTGGACCTCCCAGGCGTCCGGGCGGTCGGTGGGCAGCACGCGGAGCGAGACGTTGCCGATCAGCTCACGGTCGAGGCGGTCCTTGACCTGCCGGGCGGTCACCTTCGCGCCCTTGACCCGGCCGGCCAGCGGCGAGGTGTTGATACCGATCGTCATCGAGATCGCCGGGTCGTCCACGGTGATCAGCGGCAGCGGGCGCGGGTTCTCGGGATCGGTGAGCGACTCACCGATCGTGATGTCCTCGATGCCGGCGACCGCGACGATGTCACCCGGTCCGGCCTCGGTGGCGGGCACCCGGTCGAGGGCCTCCGTGCGCAGCAGCTCGGTGACCTTGACGGTCGTCATCGAGCCGTCGCGGCGCGCCCAGGCCACGACCTGACCCTTGCGCAGGGTTCCGTTGAAGACCCGCAGCAGCGCGAGGCGACCGAGGAACGGTGAGGCGTCGAGGTTGGTGACGTGCGCCTGCAGCGGCGCGCCCTCGTCGTAGGTGGGAGCGGGGATGCGCTCGAGGATCGTCGCGAACAGCGGCTCGAGGTCCGGCGAGTCCGGGAGACCGCCGTCCTCGGGCTGGGTCAGCGACGCGCGGCCGGCGCGGGCAGAGGCGTAGACCACGGGCAGGTCGAGGACCGCGTCGAGGTCCAGGTCCTCGCCGCCCTCCTCCTCGCCCAGGTCCGACGCGAGGCCCAGCAGCAGATCGGTGGTCTCGGCGACGACCTCGCTGATGCGGGCGTCGGCGCGGTCGACCTTGTTGACGACGAGTACCACGGGCAGCCGCGCCTGCAGCGCCTTGCGGAGCACGAACCGGGTCTGGGGCAGCGGGCCCTCGGAGGAATCGACCAGCAGCACGACGCCGTCGACCATGGACAGACCACGCTCGACCTCACCACCGAAGTCGGCGTGGCCCGGTGTATCGATCACGTTGATCGTGATGCCCTCGGGGTGCCCCGCGGCCGCCGCGGCCGGGCCCGAGTAGGCCACCGCGGTGTTCTTCGCGAGGATCGTGATGCCCTTCTCACGCTCCAGATCACCTGAGTCCATCGCGCGCTCCGCGATGTCGTCATGGTCACCGAACGCACCGGACTGCCACAGCATGGCATCGACGAGAGTGGTCTTGCCATGGTCCACGTGCGCGACGATCGCGACGTTGCGCAGGTCGGTGCGCGAGCTCATAAAGGTCCTTCGGGGGCTGGGGCGAGGGCAGGGGCAAGCGTCCCACGTCGCACGAAGCCCGCGGAGATCTTACCTCTCAGAATCCGGTGGGGCCGTCCTGGGTCGGACGTTCCCCTCTCGAGACGTTCTGCTGGTGTGCCTCGAGCTCCTCCTCGGCAGCCAGCTCGGCGGCCGCCGCCTCGAGCAGGGCGTCGCGCCGCTCGCGGCGGATCTTCTGCTCGTTCGGGTCGGGCACGGGCACGGCAGCGATGAGCCGCTGGGTGTACGGATCCTTGGGGCTCTGCACGATCTGCGCCGCCGAGCCCAGCTCCACGAGCTTGCCGTGGTGCATCACCGCGATCCGGCTGGAGAGCATCTCGACCACGGCGAGGTCGTGGCTGATGAACAGGCACGCGAACCCGTGCTCGCGCTGCAGGTCGGTGAACAGCTCGAGCACGTGGGCCTGCACCGACACGTCGAGCGCAGAGGTGGGCTCGTCGGCGACCAGGAGCTTGGGCTCAAGGCTCAGCGCCCGCGCGATACCGACACGCTGGCGCTGCCCGCCGGAGAGCTCGTGCGGGTAGCGGTTGCGCATCGAGCGCGGCAGCTCCACCTGGTCGAGCAGCGACTCGACACGCTTGTCCAGCTCGGCGCCCTTGATGCCGGTGTGCAGCATCAGCGGCTCACCGATCGATTCACCGATCGGCAGCCGCGGGTTGAGCGAGCTGCCCGGGTCCTGGAAAACGATCCCGATCTGCTTGCGCAGCGGCATCAGGTCCTTGTGGCTCGCACCCACCATGTCGAAACCGGCGATCTCGAGCTTTCCCTCGGTCACCGGGAGCAGCCCGACGACGGCGCGCCCGATCGTGGTCTTGCCCGAACCGGACTCGCCCACCAGCCCGACGACCTCGCCCGCGTTGATCGTGAGCGAGACGCCGTCGACGGCGCGGAACGCGGGGGTGCGGCCACGCTTGGGGTACTCGATGACCATGTTCTCGGCCACCATGACCGGCTCACCGATCGGGGTGTCGCCCCCGTGGTCGCGCTCGTGGTCGGAAATCTCCATCGTGCTGTGCGCACCGAGGTGCGGCACCGCGCCGAGGAGCTCGCGGGTGTAGGGGTGCTGCGGGTTGTCGAAGATGTCCTTCGCCTCACCGCTCTCCACGATCCGGCCGCGGCGCATGACGACGATCCGGTCCGCCATGTCCGCCACCACGCCCATGTCGTGGGTGATCAGCACGATGCCGGAGTCGATCCGGTTGCGCAGGTCGCGCATCAGCTTGAGGATCTCGGCCTGCACGGTCACGTCGAGCGCCGTGGTGGGCTCGTCGGCGATCAGCAGGCGCGGGTCGCACGAGAGCGACTGCGCGATCATGGCGCGCTGCCGCTGCCCGCCCGAGAGCTGGTGCGGGTAGGAGTGGAACCGGGTCTCCGGGTCGGGCATCTCCACGAGCCGCAGCAGCTCGAGCGCGCGCTCGGTGGCCGCTGTCGGACCGATGTCGAAGTGGTTGCGCAGGGTCTCCACGATCTGGAAGCCGATGCTGTACACGGGGTTGAGGGCCGTCATCGGCTCCTGGAAGATCACCGCGATGTCGTTGCCGCGGACCCGCCGGAGCTGGCCGGCTGACATCCCGATCAGCTCCTTGCCGTCGAGCTTCGCGCTGCCGGTGGCGCGGCCGTTCCCGGGAAGCAGACCCAGCAGCGACATCGACGACTGGCTCTTGCCCGAGCCGGACTCGCCCACGATCGCGAGCACCTCGCCGGGGCGGACGTCGTAGGTGACGTCGATCGCGGCCGGGAACCACTCGCCCTCGACGTAGAAGTCCACGCAGAGGTCACGGACCTCCAGGATCGGCTCGCGACCGCCGTCGACCGGCTTGTCAGTGATGGCCTCGGGAGCGCTCACAGCTGCTCACCTTCCGTTCGGCAGGTTGCCCGCACCAGGATCGCCGGCGTGGGGTGGACGACCGCGCGAGCGGTCACGGATGGGACGATGACGCGATGGAGTCCGAGACGTTCCGTTCGCGCCTTGCCCAGGGGCTTGCCGTGCTCACCGCTGTGATCGCCGCGGTCGCGTTCGTCACCTTCGTGACCGAGGAGGGGCTGACGGCGGTGCTCACCACGCTCGCGCCGGTCACCCTGGCAGGTGTGCTGGGGTGGGCGGTGTTCTGGAAGCCGCGTGCCGAGGTGTCCGAGGACGGCATCACGATCGTCAACGTGTGGCGCACCATCCACGTCCCGTGGCGCCGGTTCAAGCAGGCCGACAGCAAGTGGGCGCTGGCTGTGACCACCACGGAGGGCCGCACCTTCACCTCGTGGGCGGTGCCGGCAGGCAGCGGCTTCGGAGCGCGGATGGCACCGAACCGGCAGCAGCACGGCGGCTGGGCGCCCACCGAGCGCAAGCTCGGCTCCACCGGCACCGCCGAGGCCGCCGCGCTTGCGATCGCCGAACGCGTACGCGAGCTCCCCAAGCCCGACGGCGCAGGCGCGCCGGTCACCACGACCGTGAACACCCGCCTGCTCGCCGTGCTGGCCGGCCTCGCGGTGCTCTCGGTGCTGAGCGTGACGCTCCCCTGACGTGGGCCTCCGCGGGGAGGTCACGCCGTCGCCCTTGCATCGGCACGCGCGGTCCGCCTGTCGGCGCGTGCCATCTTCCGTGCCGAGGGGACCTTCTTCTGGCGAGGGTCGAACGCGTCGCGCAGGCCGTCCCCGATGAAGTTGACGCACAGCGCGATGAGGATGATGAACAGGCCCGGCCACCAGAACAACCACGGGCGGGTGTTGAACGAGCCCTGGTAGTTGTTGATCATCTGCCCGAGGGAGACGTTGGGCGGCTGGATGCCGAAGCCGAGATAGGAGAGCGCGGTCTCGAGCAGGATCGCCGAGCTCATCAGCAAGGTGACGCTCACGATGATCACCCCGATCGCGTTCGGCAGCATGTGCTTGAAGATGATCCGGCTGGTGCTGGCGCCTGCGACCCGCGCGGCATCGATGAACTCCCGCTCACGTAGCGACAGGAAGTCACCACGGACGAGTCGCGCGAGGCCGGTCCAGGCAATCGCACCGAGCGCGAGGGCCAGCGGGATCGGGTCGGCGGATCCGAGCTTCTTGCCGAGGACCGCACCGATCACGATGACGGGCAGCGTGATGATCAGGTCGGTGAACCGCATGAGGACGTTGTCGGTCTTGCCGCGGAAGAAGCCGGCGAAGGCACCGACCAGGGTGCCGAGCACGGTGGCGACCGCGCCGATGACTCCCATCACGATCAGCGAGGTCTGCACGCCCTTCATGGTGCGCGCGAAGATGTCGCGGCCGATCTCGTCCTGGCCGAACGGGTGCTCGCCGATCGCGAAGCCGCCCTCGTCCCAGGGCATCCTCAGGGTCGGTCCGCCACGGGGGTTGAGGATGTCGTTGAGCGCGCCGGCCGTGTGCGGCCACCAGCCCGGGATCCGGAAGCCACCGATGTTGAAGCCGATCGAGGTGATCGCCAGGAGAGCGATCAGGATCATGACGATCAGACCGGCCATGGCGCCGGTGTGCCGGAAGAACCGGCGCCGCACGATCTGGCCCTGCGAGAGGCCTTCGACCTCGCGCAGCTCGATCGCGTTCTCCGCCTGGCCGGCATCGACGACGCCGTCCTCGTCGGTGGTGGACGCCGCGGTCATCGCCGGGTCGAGCGAACCGGTGCTGGTCTCGCCGGCCTCGAACGGGTCGTCCCGCTCATCCTGGGGGTCCCGCTTGTCCTGAGGGTCGTTGGTGCTCATGCGGGGTCCTCGCGGAGCTGTTCGGAGGAGCGGAGCGGAGGAGAAGAACTCCGTGGGGTGCTGATCATGCGTTCACCCGGATCCTGGGGTCGAGTGCGGCGTACAAGAGGTCGGCGATGATGTTCGCGAGGATCGCGAGGAACGCGATGATCACGAGGTACGCCATCACCGGCGCGATGTCGTCGGCGTTCAGGTTCGCGATGAAGAGCTGGCCCATACCCGGTCTGCTGAAGATGCGTTCGGTGATCAGGGCGCCGCCGATGAGTCCGATGACATCGACCGGGATGATCGAGGCCAGCGGGATCAGCGAGTTGCGGAACCCGTGACGCATCACGACCGTGCGCTCGTTGATGCCCTTGGCGCGTGCTGTGCGGATGTAGTCCTGGTTCATCACCTCGAGCATGCTGCCGCGCGAGAAGCGCGTGTAGCCGGCGAACGAGATCAGCATCAGCGACAGGGTCGGCAGGATCAGGTGCGTGTACTGGTCGAGCACCTGGACCCAGAAGTTGCCGCCCAGGTTGGGGGCGCGGTCACCGATCGTCTGGATCGGGCGGCCTCCGATGGCAGGCGCGGCCATGTACGCACCCCAGTAGCTCATGACCTTGTCGAGGAAGATCAGGAAGGCGATGAGGAACGCCGAGATCGCGCCGGTACGGGCGGACTGCTTCCAGTCCGGCCCTCGCCACAGCCAGCCGATGAGAGCGCCGACGCCGATGGCGACCAGTCCGAGCAGGAGAGCGACCCCGTAGTTCATGTAGGGCGTCAGCCACGCGTTGCTGAACAGGAAGTAGCGCACCGGGTAGTACAGGACCAGGCCAAGCGCAACGCAGCTCAGCGCGGTGTAGAGGGAGCGCCGGTTGCGCAGTCCGGTGGACAGGGTCGTGACCGTGAGCGCGATGCCCAGCGAGGTCACGGTGAGCAGCACCCAGTCGAGCCGGGGCCGCAGCCACCAGTCCGTGAGCTGCATGTAGAGCAGCACGAGCGCGACGGCGAGCGCCGCGAGCCCGGCGTGGATGACCCTGCGCTTGAGGTCTCCGCCCACCGCGAGCTGCCACACGAAGCCGGTGACCACGGCGATCCCGATGATCACCGGGATCGCGATGACTGGATCCGCGAGGAAGTCGTTGAAGCCGATCGCGCCCCACTGCTTCAGCAGCACCGCGACCCAGAACGAGGGCAGCGAGAACATCAGGAACGCGAAGAAGGTGATGAGGTAGTCGAACGTCGTGTACTGACGCAGGGCCGAGACGATCCCGACGGCGACACCGAGAACGATCGCCGCCACGGTGGCGAACGAGACCAGCTGGAGGGTCGAGATCATGGCGCTGCCGAGCAGGTCGGACACCGAGCGGCCGGTACGCCATGCGACGCCGAAGTCACCGGTGACGAAGGCGCCGAGCCAGTCGAAGTACCGCACCCACGGTGGTGCGTTCAGGTTCAGCATCTCGGTGCGCTGCTCCATCTGGAGCGGCGCGCTGGGGTCGGTGCTGGTGCGCAGGTCGGACAGCGGGTCGATCGTGAAGTCGACCAGCATGTACATCACGAACGAGGAGACCAGCAGCAGCGCCAGTCCCATCAGCACACGGCGAATAACAAAGATCAACATGAGCGGGCTACCTCGCAGTCCACGGTGACAGGCCCGAGCCGGAGTCTAGGCGAACGCGCTGGGCACGTCGCCGTCATCCGCTGCTCGGGGGTGGGGGCGAGTCACGACAAGGGGGGCGCCGGAAGTCCGGCGCCCCCGCTCGTCGTGCTCAGGACTCGTCAGGCTTGGCTACTCAGCCCTCGGAGTCAGCGGTGTCACCCGTGGTGCCCCACTCCCAGAAGCCGTAGAACACGGTCGGGGAGATGGTGATCGGGGTGATCCCGGTCACCGTGTTGCGGTAGGCCGTGACCGAGGGGAACTGGAAGATGGTGACGCCGAAGGCGTCGTTCACCAGGTGGGCCTCGATCTCTCCGAGCAGACGCTCCTGCTCGGCGGGGTCGGTCTCGGTGCTGAGCTGATCCTGGAGCTCGTCAACCTCGGGGTTGCTGTACCCGTAGAAGTTGTTGATCTCGCCGGTGCCGAAGTTGGCGTTACCAGCAGTCACCGCGGTGCTGGTCGACTGCCAGCCGAAGAGCGCCGCGTCGTACTGATCGGTCGCTGCCGACAGCATCGAGCCCCAGTCGTCGCTGCTCGCGTCGACGAGGTTGAACAGGCCGCTGCCGTTGATCGCCTCAGCCATGATCGCGTACTCCTGCTGACGACGAGCGTTGCTCGCGGCGAACAGGATGCGGACGTCGACAGGGGTCTCGACGCCGGCCTCCGCCATGAGCGCCTCGGCACCCGCGACGTCGTTCTCCAGCGGGAACGCCTCGGCCTGCCCGTTGGCCTCGGTCACACCGTCGTACATCGGCGAACCGGGCACGACGTTGTAGGACTGACGGACCTCGGCCTCAGGGTTGAGCGGGACGATCAGCTTGTCGACGATCTCCTGACGGGGAACGAGCTTGAGGAACGCCTGGCGAACCTTGAGCGCGGTCTCGGCGTCGCCACCGTAGGTCGCGGGGTCGAAGGGACCACCGTTGGTGACCTGCAGGTCGACGTGCTCGTAGGTGCCGTCGATGCCGGTCTCGACCGTGTAGTCGTCACCGAGGTCGTTCAGCGCCTCGACGAGGTCGGCGGTGGCCTGCGGGGCCATGACGTCGATCTCACCGTTCTCCAGCGCGAGCACCTGCTGCATCGGGTCCTCGTTGTAGCGGACCGTGATGCGCTCGACCGTCGCGGCGTGCGCACCGGTGAAGTCGGGGTTCGCCTCGAGAGTCACGTACTGACCCGCCACCATCTCGGTGAGCAGGTACGCGCCGTTGGACAGGTACAGCGACGTGTCCTCGGGGAGCGTGTCACCGAAGGCGAAGCCCTCGTTCCAGAACTTCGAGATCTTGGCGAGAGCCTCGGTGTCGTTGTTCTCGATCGCGTCCTTGACGGCCTGCTTGGCCTCGGTCGGGTCCTCGATCTCGAGAGCGTGCATCGCGACGACGTGCGCCGGGACGGCCGCACCGGTGAGGTTGACCTCCCAGTCGGCGTAGTTGCGGTCATAGGTGGCGGTCAGCGTCTTGTTGTCGTCGGAGACCTCGACCTCGGTGATGTATCCCACCGTGGCGCTGGTGCCGTTGAAGTAGACGTTGGCGTCAACCTCGTCCTGGTTGACGACGTTGCCCTCCTCGTCGGTCTCGATGTCCTCGTCCGCGAGGGTGTTGAGGTTGCCGCTCGTGGCCGCCCACTGCAGCATCAGGTCGACCGCGTCGACCGGCGTGCCGTCGGACCAGGCGATGTCGTCGGCGAAGACGTATTCGATCGTCAGCGGGTCCTCGTTGACGATCGAGTACGTGCCGAAGTCCTCGTTCGGGACCAGGTTGAGCTCGGGGTCGTAGTAGTTGAACGACTCCTGCATCAGGTACAGGATGTTCGCGTTCGCGGTCGCGTTGCCGGTCGCCGAGCTGGTGTTGTACTCGTAGAAAGGCTGGTTCCACCCCACGGTGACCGCGGTGTCGGTCACGATGCCGCTGTCGTCACCGCCGGTGTTGCCGTCGTCTCCGGTCTCGTCGGGTGGCGTGCACGCCGTGATGGCGAGCGCTGCCGCTGCGGCACCCGCAACGAATGCGGTAAGGCGCCTGATCTTCAATGTTCCTCCTAGGAACGGCCTGGATGCTGCCCGTCCCGGACTCGTCCGGAATGGCCTGGTGGGCCCGTGGGTCGACACGCAATTGTGCCTGGGACAGCGGCAGCATACGCACGGGTGAGGTGCGCCACAGCGTCCCAGAGGGCGAGATGAGACGCATCGTTACCGAGTTGATACCCGAACCGCTCCGGCCGCAACATGGGCGTAACCAAGTAAGCACTGGGGAAACCTGCCCGTGACCTGGAGATGGCGCGGCGGCACCTCGGCCGAGTATCACCTTGACGAACCGTGCGTCCGTCTCGGTCATGTTCGGCCGCGCGCGTCATAGTGGTGCGCATGGACGACCTGCGCGTGAGCCCGGGGCCGGGAGCTCCGGCCGGGCTCAGCATCCCGTCGCGCGAGCTCGTCGAGCAGTTCTCCCACGCCTCCGGCCCGGGCGGGCAGGGCGTCAACACGGCCGACTCCCGCGTGCAGCTGAGCCTCGACATCGGCAGCACGTCCGCGCTCACCGACCTCCAGCGCCGCCGAGCCTTGGACCGCCTCGCCGGTCAGCTCACCGGCACCGTGCTCACCATCACGGCATCCGAGCACCGGTCGCAGCGAAAGAACCGCACGGCAGCGAGGGAGCGCCTCGCGACCGTGCTGCGCGCCGCCGTCGCGCCTGCCTCGGTCCGGCGACCCACCCGGCCCACGCGAGGCTCGCAACGCCGTCGGCTCGCCGCCAAGCGCGAGCGCTCGGAGATCAAGCAAGCTCGACGGCGACCCTCCCCCGGTGGCCACGACTGAGAGTCACGAGGGGTCCAGGGGTCGGCAGGACAGCCCGACGGCGCTCTCCCCCGGTCCGAGGAAGGCGCCGAGCGGTTCGTCCTCGACGAGCAGGCGTGAGCGGAGGTGCTCGGCCGCCCCGTAGGCGACGAGCACCTCGGCGATGTCCCGACGCCGCCCGCTCCAGGTGGCACGACAGACCCAGGTGGCGCGAGGGGTGCGCTCGAGGAACGGCTCGAGCACCCTGGTCAGCACCTGCGACAGCAGGAGGTCACCGGGCACGTCGACGCTCCCTCGGAGACCGTGCACGTCGGCCGGGTGGGCGTCGAGCCGCTCGAGCTCGATGTGGATCGGCACGCACCCTCCCGGCGGCGAGGCTCTGGTGCCGAGACGCTAGCAGCGCCGAGCATCGCGAGGCGGCCTGCCGAAGCAGCGGAGGCGAGGCCGCCCGCCTGCTCGACCCGGACCGCGGCACATCTAGACTGGCCGCCGGCGTCCCGCGCCGACCGAACGGAGGCCCGATGGCGTCGACCCCGCAGCTCGAGATCGACGCCTGGCAGGTGCGCGAGCCCGTGGTCGCGGTCGAGGCGCTGCCGGTGACCGAGTCGCTGTTCAGCCTGTCCAACGGGTACCTGGGGATCCGCGGCACACTGGAAGAGATCGAGCCGCACGGCACGCGTGGGACGTTCCTGGCCGGGGTGCACGAGACCCACCCGCTCTCCTACCCCGAGGGCGGCTACGGGCACCCGGAGGAGGGCCAGGCGATGATCGACGTCGCCGATGCCACGCCGCTGCGCCTCGTGGTCGACGGCACGCCTCTCGACATCCGCACGATCGAGCCCGAGACCCATCAGCGCACGCTCGATCTCCGCTCCGGGATCCTGGAGCGGGTGCTTGTGTGGCGCACGCTCGCGGGCGCTCGACTCGAGCTGCGGTCGCAGCGGTTGGTCTCGCTGCGCGAGCGCTCGTTGGCCGCCGTCCGCTTCCGGGTGCGGGTGATCGACGGCGCGGCTCACGTCGTCGTGCGATCCGAGCTCGTGCTCGGCGGCACGCCGCCCGAGGTCGACAGCGATGACCCGCGTGTCGCCGAGGCCCTCGACCACCCGTTCGAGCGGCTCGAGCTCCGCCACGGTGACGACGGCGGTGCGCTCAGCGCCGTCACCCGCCGCACCGGGATCACCGTCGCAGCCGCGGTCCGTCACGTCGTCGACGGCGCCGACGAGATCGGCATCCAGGCCGCGGACGACGACCACGTCGTCACGACGATCACCGCCTCGCTGAGCTCCGGGCAGTCGCTGGAGGTCGTGAAGACGTTCGGTCACGTGTGGTCGAGGGAGTCCACCGCGGCGTCGGAGCTCGAGGCGGCACGCGCCGCCGTCGACTCGGGCGTGGACCAGGGCTGGGACGGCCTCGTCGCAGCGCAGCGTGAGGAGCTCGACGAGCTGTGGGTGGTGGCCGACGTCGAGATCGACGGTGACGACGAGCTCCAGCAGGCGTTGCGCTTCAGCGTGTTCGCGCTGCTCACCGGCACCGCGTGCACCTCGGGCGCGCCGGTCGGCGCGAAGGGGCTCACCGGGCTGGGGTACAGCGGTCACACCTTCTGGGACATCGAGGGGTTCGTGATCCCGACGCTGTCGCTGCTGGTCCCGGACGCCGCGGCCCGGCTGCTCGCGTGGCGCGCATCCACGCTGGACGCGGCGCGTGCCCGAGCCCGGGTGCTGGGCCTGCAGGGCGCATCGTTCGCGTGGCGCACCATCGACGGGCGTGAGACCTCGGCCTACTGGCCGGCCAGCACGGCCGCCATGCACGTCAACGCCGACATCTCCCGGGCGTTCTGGCTGCACGGGCACATCACCGGCGCCGACGCGGTGGCACTCGGTGCTCTCAAGGTCCTCGTGGAGACGGCGCGGCTGTGGATCTCGCTCGGGCATCATGACGTCGACGGCGGCTGGCACCTGTTCGGGATGACCGGCCCCGACGAGTACACCGGTGTGGTCGAGGACAACGTGTTCACGAACCTGATGGCCCGGCGCAACCTCATCCGAGCAGCCGAGATCTGCCAGGAGCACACCGAGGAGGCCGCGGCGCTCGGCGTCGACGGCGAGGAGCTCGCCAGCTGGCACGCGGCCGCCCGGGCGGTGCACGTGCCGTGGGACGAGCACCTGCGCGTGCACCCGATGAGCACCCTCTTCACCGCCTACCGGCCGTGGCGGTTCGAGGAGGACGACCCCTACCCGATCGAGGATCACCACCACTACGCGAAGATCTACCGGCATCAGGTGCTCAAGCAGGCCGACCTGGAGCTCGCGCTGTGGTGGTGCCGGGAGGACTTCACCGAGGAGCAGATCGCCCGCGACGTCGACTACTACGAGGCGCGCACCGTGCGTGACTCCTCGTTGTCCGCCAGCGCGCAGGCGGTCGCGTGCGCGATGGCGCAGCACCCGGACCTGGCGTACCGGTACCTGCGGGAGTGCGCGCTGGTCGACCTGCGTGACCTGCAGCACGACACCGGGCAGGGCTTGCACCTGGCGTCGGTCGGCGGTACGTGGCTCGCGCTCACCGCGGGTCTGGGTGGCATGCGCGAGGATCACGACGACCTCGAGCTTGCGCCGCTGCTGCCGGCGCAGCTGTCGCGCATGCGTTACCGGATCACGTGGCGCGGGCGGCTGCTGCAGGTGGAGACCACGCGAGCCGGGACGACCGTGACGATGCTGCGGGGCGAGCAGCCGGTCGCCGTCGTGATCGATGGCCGGCGGGTGGAGGTCGCGCCGGGCGCGCCGGCGAGCGCGCCGTTGCGCCAGCCGACCCCGCTGCTCCCCGAGCCGACCCAGCCGGCCGGGCGCGCACCGCAGGCGTGAGCCGTAGAACAGCCCGACCGGGGTGGTTCCGGTTCACCAGGTGACCTCGACAGGCCCCCAGCGCCTGAGCGCCACCCGATATTGTTCTGAGATGCTCCCGGCCCCGACCTCGAGGCTTCGTTTCCGGGAGATGACGGATGCGGACGTGCCCGACATCGCCACGCTGGAGATCGGTGGCTCCCGCGGCCCCGAGAGCTGGATCGCGTGGAACCGCGGCAGCTACGAGCAGCACGGATTCGGCCTCTGGGTGATCGAGACCCACGCCGGCGAGTTCGTGGGCGACTGCGGGCTGACGATGCAGGAGGTCGAGGGCGAGCTCCTGGTCGAGGCCGGGTGGCACGTACGTGCCTCGCTCCGCCGTCAGGGTTATGCCGCCGAAGCGGCGGCCTCGGTGCGCGAGTGCGCACGGGAAGCAGGCGTCGAGCACCTCGTCGCGCTCATCCGACCGCACAACGCGGCGTCCCAACGGGTCGCCCTGAAGATCGGCCTCGCCCTCGAACGCGAGGTCCACGCCCATGGCGGCCCCGCGCTGCTGTTCGGCGGCGACCTGCGGGAGCACGGAACCATCCAGCTGTGACCACCCAGAGTTAGCCCAGCCGAGCGCGGGAGGCGCGGTCGGAAACTGCCATGGCCTGGCGAAGGTCCAGGCGTACAGTGCGATCGTGATCGACGACGATCCGATCTCGACAGATCCCGCGCACTACCGCGTGCTGTGGGAGAACGAGTTCGTCCGCGTGCTGGAGTACACCGATACGCCAGGGGTGCAGACCACACCGCACCGGCATCCGAACAGCGTCATGGTCACGCTGTCCGCCTTCGACCGACGGTTGGCTGCTGGCGACCGCGAGGTGGATGTCTCCCTCCCGGCAGGTCAGGCGGTGTGGCTGCCCGCGCAGCGTCACTCCGGGCACAACACCGGCACGAGTCCCACGCACGCGATCTTCGTCGAGCTCAAGGGCGATGCGGCGGGCCAGCCGTCGGACACCGCGGTGGGACCGAGACCATCATCGCGCTAGCCGACGTAGCCGTGCGTTCCACAGCTCGAGCCGCGGCAGCGCTGGATGACCGCTGCGCCGCGAGTCGCGTGCACAGGTACGGCGTCGGCGTCACCCGGCGTCCAGTGGTCACCTTCGTCGGGTGGGAGCCGACTACGCGATCTCCTCCTGGAGCTGACGGATCGTCCGTCCCAGGATCCCGCTCGATAGCAGCCCCTCTCCCAACGGCCCCGAGGAATCCGATCCCAGCTGTGGGAGCCGGCGCAACGCCGTCCGCTCTCTCTCGCTCAGCTGGGCCAGCTGCCACCGGATCTCTTCCTGCAGCGCTTCAGGTTGCTCCGGACTCGCCAGCGACACGGCCTTGACCGCGTACGCGGCGGCACCGAGAGCGTGGGCTCCCATGTGCGCGACTGCCGCAGCTTGCGCGAGGGCGCGGGCGGCTGCCGCGCCCGCGGGAGTGGTCGCGGCTCTCGCGGCCTTCACCGCGACGAGGCGCTTGGCGATCTCCTCGGCCGCGGTGCTCTCGCCAGCGCTGTACGCCCGCGTGCGGGCAGCCGCGTCGCGGAGCTCCTGCACGGCAGCCTCGTCACCCTCGAACAGCGGCAGCACGCGTTCAGCACAGGCGAGCGCCCGCCGCGCAAGGATCCGTCGGTCTGCCTCATCGAGGGTCTGAGCGGACGCCACGGTCAAAGCCTGTCACAGCGACGGCGCAATGCGGCCTCACGCCCTCCCGATCGAGGATCTCCTTGTTCCGCCACCAAGCAACGTGTGGCACGAGGCTCACAGACGCTCTGTCGACTGCACGGCAGGCGTCATCACCTCGAGCCGGTTCCCGAACCCGTCGCGCGCATGGAACCGGAGGTACCCCTCGAAGGTATCTCTCTCCGCCCACGACAGCTCGTATCCTCCGTGCTCGATACGTTCCGCCATCGCTTCCAGCTCACCCAGGGACTCGCAGACGAGACCGGGATGGGCCTTGCTCGCAGGGCGGAACGGATCGTCGACCCCGAGGTGAATCTCCGCGACGACGACCTCACCGTCGTAGGCCCGGAACCAGCAGCCACCCCGACGGACCAGGGATGGTGGCTTCGGGACCTCCCGCAGCCCAAGGGCCTCCCCGTAGAAGCGACGCGCCTCGTCCTCCCCGCCACGCGGCATCGATACCTGCACATGGTGGAGTCTCATCTCGGCCTCCATCTACCTCGATATCAAGATGAATCTATCGCAGCGGTCGATGGACATGCCTCTTCACGCCGTGACAGGGGATGCCACCCGCTGGCGGGCCCAGAGGTCGAATCGACGTCGAACTACGCTGAACGCGATGACCGCAGAACCGCCTCTGGACGAGCCCATCACGGTGGTGGACCACGATCCACGCTGGGCGTCGCAAGCTGCCCGCACGATCGAGGACGTCAAGCTCATCACCCGAGCGCGCGATGTCGAGCATATTGGCAGCACAGCCGTTCCCGGATTGCCAGCGAAGCCGATCATCGATCTCATGGCCGATGTCGCTCCCGCTGACCACGACGCCGCCGCGCGAGCGCTGACGGCAGCAGGGTTCACCGACTTCGGCGAGATCTCGGCAGGGCGGCGCTATCTCGTTCGGCGGGCGGCACCCGCCACCAACGTTCACCTCATCGCCTCAACGTCTTCGCTGTGGGCCGACAATCTCGCCTTCCGCGACTATCTTCGCTCTCACCCGGATGCCTCGCGCGCCTACGGCTGCGCCAAACGGCATGCCGCGAGCAGAGGGCGGCTCTTGGCCTACTCGGACACCAAGGCACCGATCGTCCTGGAGATCCTGCGCATTGCCCGAACGTGGGCTACGGGCGCTCCGAAGGGATCAACAAACTGACTCAAGCTCCGACCGGATCATCGACGTCCCTGGGGCCGAGTGCTGTTGCCACAGCACAAGCACGCAGATTGCTCGTGCTACACGTTGAAGCGGAACTCCACCACGTCGCCGTCGACCATGACGTAGTCCTTGCCTTCAACTCGCGCCTTGCCCTTGGCGCGGGCCTCCGCGACGGAGCCAGCCTCGACGAGCGCGTCGAAGGAGATCACCTCGGCCTTGATGAAGCCCTTCTGGAAGTCGGTGTGGATGACACCGGCGGCCTGGGGTGCGGTCCAGCCCTGGTGGATCGTCCAGGCGCGGGCCTCCTTGGGGCCGGCCGTGAGGTAGGTCTGCAGGCCCAGGGTGTCGAACCCGACACGCGCGAGCTGGTCCAGACCGGACTCCTCCTGGCCGTTCTCGGCCAGCATCTCGGCAGCCTCGTCCGGCTCGAGCTCGACCAGCTCGGCCTCGAACTTCGCGTCGAGGAAGATCGCCTCGGCGGGTGCGACCAGAGCCTTCAGTTCGGCCTGCCGGGCCTCGTCGGCGAGCACGCCGTCGTCGGAGTTGAAGACGTAGATGAAGGGCTTGGTGGTCATCAGCCCGAACTCGCGCAGCGCGGCGAGCGCGTCGTCGTCGAGCTTCGAGCCGGCCGCGCTCAGCGGGGTCCCCGCCTGCAGCAGCTCGATCGCGGCCTGGGCGGCGGCGAGCACCGCAGGCTCGGTCTTCTTGCCGCGGACCTCCTTCTCGAGCCTCGGGATCGCCTTCTCGAGGGTCTGCAGGTCGGCGAGCTGGAGCTCGGTGAGGATCGTCTCGATGTCGGAGCCGGGATCGACCTTGCCGTCGACGTGCACCACGTCGGGGTCGTCGAACGCGCGCGTGACCACGCAGATCGCGTCAGCCTCGCGGATGTTGGCGAGGAACTGGTTGCCCAGCCCCTCCCCCTCGCTCGCACCGCGCACGATCCCCGCGATGTCCACGAAGCTCACCGTCGCCGGCACGATCCGCTCGCTGCTGAACACCTCGGCGAGCACATGCAGCCTCGGGTCGGGCAGCGGCACCACCCCGACGTTCGGCTCGATCGTGGCGAACGGATAGTTCGCCGCGAGCACGGTCGCGCGAGTCAGCGCGTTGAACAACGTGGACTTGCCGACATTCGGCAGTCCAGCGATCCCGATCGTCAGAGCCACGGGGCGCTAGCCTACTGGGCTCGTGCGCCGGCCCAGACCTGGCCGCGCTCCGGCCGCCCCTCGTGAGTGCGCACATCGGCGGTGAGTGCGCACCGTGCACCGTGCGCACTCACCGTGGGTGTGCGCACTCACCCGTGGGGCGCGCCTCTCACAGGTGCCCGACGGCGGCGCTCACCGCGAGCGCTGCCGTCACCGCTCCGGCGGTCACCAGGGCGGCTGCCGCGACGTCGAGGCGGCTGAACGGCTCCTGCAGCCGCATGGTGCGGGTGGGGGCGCCGATCCCGCGCACGTCGAGCGCGTCGGCGGTGCGGTTGCCGCGCCGGATGCCGCCGACCAGCAGCCCCATCACCGCCCGCCCGTAGCCCGCCGCCCCCAGGCGTGGGCGGCCCCGCCGGTCCAGCGGTGCCCGGCTCCGCCCGGCGGCGAGCAAGAGCCCCCAGCGCTGCGGCATCTCGGCCAGCATCCGGTGCGCCGTCAGCACCGCGAACCCCGCCCGGGGCCGCACGCGCAGGTGCTGCATCATCGCCACCACCAACCGCGTGGGGTCGGTGCGGCGCGCCACCAGCGCTGCCGGGACCGCCACCACCATCACGCGCAGCGCCAGCGCCAGCCCGACCCGCAGGCCGTCGTCGGTCACCTCGAACGGCCCGACCTCGGCGATCACCGCCCCGCCCCGGCTGACCGCGTTCGTCATCACCACCCCGATCGCGAACGGCGCGAACAGCAGGTGCGCCCGCACCAGCTCACCGGCCCGCACCCGCAGCCCGAGCACCAGCACGAGCAGCAGCCAGGCATGCAGCCCGAGGAGCGCGCCGCCGTCGAGCATGAACGAGACCACGGCACCCAGCAGCAGGAGCAGCCCCATCGGGGTCAACGGGTTCACCCTGGTCACGCCGCCGCCTCCCGCACCGCCGCGCGCACGCTCGCCGGGAGCGGCAGCCCCGCGAGCGCCGGCAGGTCCCCCGCGAGCACCTCCGCCGTCGCTCCCCCGCCGAGCAGCCGCCCCTCGTGGACCACGTGCACCCGGTCGGCGACCTCCAGCACGAACCGCAGGTCGTGGCTGGTCAGCAGCACCCCGCGGCCGGCCCGCGCAGCCTCCCGCAACGCGCGCATCGTCCACCGCACCCCGGCGCGGTCGAGCGAGTGGGTGGGCTCGTCGGCGAGCACCACCGCGCGGCCGCCCCGCAGCACGGTCGCCAGCGAGAGCCGCCGCTGCTCCCCGCCGGAGAGCCGGTGCACCGAGGCACTGGGGTCGAGTCGGAGCTCGGCGGCGGCCGCCTCGGCGTCGTCACCGTCGAGCGCGAGCTCCTCGAGGACCGTCTGCGCGAGGAACTGCTGCTCGGCGTCACCGAGCACGAGCGCCGGCCGGCCGCCCGGCCGTGCCAGGGTGCCTGCGAGCAGCCGCAGCTCACCGGCGAGCGTGTGCAGCAACGTCGACTTCCCGGAGCCGTTCGCCCCGATCACCGCGACCACCTCCCCCGCGCGTACCTCGAGGTCCACCTCGCTGAGCACCACCTCGTCCCGCCCGGCGGCGAGACCCCGGCCGCTCATCAGGCTCGCCCGGGGCGAGCCCCACCCGGGCGAGCCCGACGGCGGAGGTTCGCTCTCGCCGTCGGGCACCGCGAGGGTCTGCTCGACCTCCCAGGGCAGGTGGCACCCCGCCTGCGCGAGGGCGGGACCGACCTGAACCCATACCTGCTCGGCGGGACCGTCCGCGACCACCCGGCCACCCTCGAGCGCGACCACCCGGTCTGGGAGGGCACCGGCGTCGGCCCACTCGTCGAGGCGGTGCTCCACGAGCAGCACCGCCGGCCCTGCGAGACCGCTCACGATGGCCTGGACGCCTCGGAGCGCGCCGGGGTCCAGGAGCGCGGTGGGCTCGTCGAGCAGCAGCAGCGCAGGATCGGGAGCGAGCGCTGCGGCCAGTCCCACCCGCTGGGCCTGCCCCGCCGAGAGCGTGCCGCTGTCCCGCCTGCGCCACTGCCAGCCACCGACGGCGGTGAGCGCGCCGCGCACGGCCTGCGCGATCCGCGGCACGGGCCAGGCGCGGTTCTCGCACCCGAAAGCGACGTCGTCCTCGATCACGGGAAGGCAGACCCCCGCCGCGGGATCCTGCGGCAGCCAGCCCACGTCGAGCGGCTCGCGGTCCTGCGTGTGGTCGTGGCCGAGCACCTGCCTGTCGGCTACCGCCACCGAGCCGGTGACGCTGCCGCCCGGGGCGGGGTCCAGGCCCGCGATCACGCGCAGCAACGTGGACTTGCCCGAGCCCGAGGGGCCGACCACGAGCACCCGCTCACCGGGATCGACATCGAGGTCGATCCCGGTGAGCAGCCTCCGGCCCTGCGGGGTGCGGACCGTGAGGTCCCGGACCTGGAGGGTGCTCACGCGCGCGCGGGGACCGCAGCCGACTCGCGCACGATCGCGAACGAGTCGAGCACGCCGGTGCGGCGCAGCGCGCTCACGATCACCCGGGCGAGCAGACCACCCAGCAGCGCGCCGGAGGCCACCTGCAGCACCAGCCGCAGCGTGAAGAGGTCGGACCCGAACCAACCGGCGCGGACCGCCGTCAACCAGAACACCAGGAACGCGCCGAGCGCGCCCGAGATCGCGTAGATCCCCCAGCCGAAGCGGCGATAGCGCGTGAGAGCGAACGGGATCTCGCTGCCGACTCCCTGCAGCAGCGCGGCGACGAGCAGCATCGGCCCGACGGGCGAGCCGAGGAACACAACCTCCACCAGACTCGCCATCACCTCCGCGACCACGCCCGACCCGGGGCGGCGCGTGATCGCGATCGTGACCGGGGCGACCAGCAGCCAGCCGCCGAGCAGCACGTGCTGCGTGAGATCACCGAAGGGGCCTGCGAGCACCGACAGCGCGGTCCACGCCTGCACCAGCACCCAGTACAGGAACCCGAACGTGACCCCGAGGACCACGGTGAGCATGACGTCCCGGGTCTGCCAGCGCGCCCTCATCGCAGCCCACCCGAGGTGGCGGGGCTGTTGGCCACGATGGTCGCGTGGGTGACCACGTGCTGGGTCACCTGCGCCGCGGCGAGCCAGGTGTCGAACATCGTGACGAGCACGTCGCTGATGTCGCCCTGCAACGTCGTGGCGAAGTGCTCCGACCGCAGGTACGTGCCCGCCTCGCGGGCGCGCTCGATGGCAGCCCAGACGGGGGCGAGATGGTCGCCCTCAGGGGCGTCGCCGTCGCCCCTGGGGTCGAACAGGGGGTACAGCGACCACTGCGCCTGCACCTGGGTGTCGGCACGTTCGAGACTCGGCGGCTCGACGGCGGGAGGTGCCACCGTGCCGCACACCTCGCCCGGGCAACCGCGCGAGATCATCACGGTCGCGACCAGGTGGTGACCTGAGCTCGCGGCGGCGGCGACGAGGTCGCGCAGATAGGTGGCGATGCGGTCCTCGGGGCCGCGGACGAACGTCGACACCTTGTCGGTGTCGATCTCGAGATCGTGGACCTCGACGGCGGCGAGGGCCCGGGTGATGACGGCGACGTAGTCGTCGGACATCACCGACAGGGTGATGCGGGCGCCGACCCCGAGTGCCGCTGCGGTGGCGATCGGGTCGGTCTGAGCCGTGGCGGTGCTGGTGTTCATCGTGGCCTCACTCTCGTGCGGTCACGGGACGCGAGGTCGTCAGATGACGCCTGCGTGAGCCTCCCTGCGCCGGCATGATCCGGATCAGGTTCGACGGTCGAAGGTTGGGAACCTTCCTCTCAGCCCGGCCGCTACCGGACTCCCGTGGTGCTGACCACGCTAGCCAGGAGAGATCGCGGCGGACAAGGGCGTCCGAGGGATGGGACCGGGGCCGATCGAGCATGGTGAGGCGGTCTGATCCGGCCCGGGACGGCGCGGCTGAGCGACGTTGTCGGCGGTGCGTGACACTCTCGCAGACATGGAACTCCTGCCCCTGATCCTCGGCGTGGCCGGCCTCGTGGCCGGCGGCGCCCTCGGCTGGCTGCTCGGGCGCCGCGGCGGCGCGGGTGCCGACGTCGAGGCCGAACGACGCGCCGCGGCGCAGCGGTTGGCGGATGTGCAGGCGGGCGCCGAGCGCCGGATCGCCGATGTGCAGGCCACGGCCGAGCAGCGGCTCGCTGACCGGGATGGTTCCTGGCAGCAGCGGTACGCCGATCTCGAGCGCGGCGCTGCCGAGCGCCTGGCGATCGCCGAACGAGCCGGCGCCGAGCGCGTCGCCGAGCTGGAGAGGGCTGCGGCCGAGCGGCTGGCGAGCGTGGAGCGCGCCGGCGCGGAGCGGCTGGCGGAGATCGAGCAGCGTGCGGCCGAGCAGCTGCGCGAGGAGCGCGAGTCGGCGCAGCTGCGGCTCGCGGAGCTGAAGGCCGATCAGCAGCGGCTCAAGGACGAGTTCGGAGCGCTCTCGGCCAAGGCGCTGGCCGCGAACAACGAGGCGTTCCTGCAGCAGGCCGAGCAGCGGCTCAAGCGCGCCGAGGAGGTCAGCCAGGCCGAGCTCGCCAAGCGCGAGGAGGCGGTGCGCTCGCTCGTGGAGCCGCTCGCCAAGACCCTCGGCGACGTGCGCACCGAGATGACCGCCGCCGAGAAGGCGCGTGCGGAGGCCCACGGTGCGCTGGCCGAGCAGGTACGGGCGATGCAGACCTCCTCGGACCAGCTCCGGACCGAGACCTCCCAGCTCGTCACGGCGCTGCGGGCGCCGCAGGTGCGGGGCCGGTGGGGCGAGCTGCAGCTGCGCCGGGTGGTCGAGGCCGCGGGCATGCTCTCGCACGTCGACTTCACCGAGCAGCAGACCGTGCAGACCGATGACGGCGTGGTCCGCCCGGACCTGGTGGTGCACCTGCCGGGTGAGAAGAACGTCGTCGTCGACTCCAAGGTCGCCTTCAACGGCTACCTCGAGGCGATGGAGGCCACCGACGAGACCGTGCGCAACAAGCGCCTCGTGGCGCACGCCCGCCACCTGCGGGACCACATCGACTCCCTCGGCGCCAAGGCCTACTGGGAGGCGCTCAGCTCCACGCCGGAGTTCGTCGTGATGTTCATCCCTGCCGACACGTTCCTCAACGCGGCGCTCGAGCAGGACCCCACGTTGTGGGAGCGGGCCTTCGAGAAGAACGTGGTCATGGCCACACCCGCCACGCTGGTCGCGCTGCTGCGCACCGTGGGCTACACGTGGCGGCAGGAGAAGCTCGCCGCCGAGGCGCAGCAGGTGTTCGAGGTCGGTCGCGAGCTGCACAAGCGGCTCGGCACGGTGGGGCGGCACCTGACCGATCTGAGCAAGAAGCTCAACGGCACGGTCGAGCAGTTCAACAAGCTCAACAAGTCGCTCGACAGCACGCTGGTGACCCAGGTCCGCCGGTTCAGCGAGCTGCAGGGTCTCGAGCCCGCGTTGCAGACCCCGCCGCCGCTCGAGGTGCTCGCGGTGCCGGCTGCCAAGCCCGACCTGTACGGCGACGAGTCACCGCGCGCGATCACCGCAGCCCCCGCCTCCGATCGCGCGAGGGACGCCGAGACCGAGCGCCGTGCCGTCCTCGACGTCGCCGACGACACGCTCGCGCTCCTCGAGATCGCCGAGGTCGAGGAGCCCCGGCCGCTGCGCCGCAAGCGCGCCTGATCTCGGCGACCCCAGCGGGTCGACCCGGTGCGCGGCGTCGGCTACCGGCTCACGCCCGCCGGGTTCCCGCCGACCGGCAGTCCCAGGCGCCGGAACTGCTCACAGGCCGCCGACCACTGCTCGTCGGTGGGCGGCGCGACGTCGGTGAGCGCGTAGTCGAGCCCGAGGGCGTCCCACTTGTCGCGACCCATCTGGTGGAACGGCAGCACCTCGACGCGCTCCAAGGTGCCGATCGCGGCGGCGTGCTCGGCCACCTTGCGGATGTTGTCCGGGTCGTCGGTCACGCCGGGCACCAGCACGAACCGCACCCACACGCGGATGCCTGCCGCCGCGAGGCGCTGCCCGAACGCCAGCGTCGGCGCGAGCGGCCGGCCGGTGACTCTCCGGTGGGTCTGCTCGTCGCCCGCTTTGATGTCGAGGAGCACGAGGTCGACGTCGTCGAGCATCTCGTCGGTGCACGCGGCACCGAGGTAGCCGGAGGTGTCGAGGCACGTGTGCACGCCCATGGCCTTCGCACCCGCCAGAAGCCGTGCGGCGAACGCCGGCTGCATCAGCACCTCGCCGCCCGAGAGCGTCAGCCCGCCGCCGGTCGCCGCGAACACCTTCCGGTAGCGGCGCAGCCGCGCGAGGATCTCCTGCGCCTCGATCGGTTCCCCGGCCCGCATCTGCCAGGTGTCGGGGTTGTGGCAGTACAGGCACCGCAGCGGGCAGCCGGCGAGGAACACGGTCATCCGGGTGCCGGGGCCGTCGACCGCCGTCACCAGCTCCCACGAGTGCACCGACCCGAGCTCGCCGGCACGCATCCGCGCCAGCCGCTCGGAGCGCTGCGCCTCGGAGACCGCAAGCGCCGCGGTCCCCGCACCGGACCTCCTGCCCGACGGCGCCGCGAACCCCTGGTCGAGCGTCGTCGCGTCGGCCGCGGCGGGAGCCGCCAGTCGGTCGGGAAGGGTCGCCGGCATGGTGGTCCGCGCCTCAGGCGCTCTCGTGGAAGGTGCGTGCCAGCACGTCGCGCTGCTGCTCGGGGGTGAGCTTGACGAAATTCACCGCGTAGCCGGAGACCCGGATGGTCAGCTGCGGGTACTTCTCCGGGTGCTCCATCGCGTCGAGCAGCGTCTCTCGGTTCAGCACGTTGATGTTGGCGTGGTAGAGCCCACGGACGCCGCCGTGCTCGGCCCGGGCGTCGCGCATGTCGGCGAGCCGCTCATGGTAGGTGCTGGTCATCGTCCCTCTCCTTCTCGTGAAGCGGTCAGTCCTGGGGCGCGAAGCCGGCGTCGAGGATCCCGACGAGGTTCGTCACCCGCTCCGCGGGTGTGCGGCCCAGCCCGGCCGGTGTGATCGTGTTGGTCAGCGAGATGCCGTCGAGGGCGTCGACGTAGTCGAGCTTGCCGACCGAGAACATCGAGGCGACCATCCCGTGGGTGTCCGCGCCGTTGGTGGGGTTGGCGCCGGGTGCGAACGGCGTGCCCGCGCGGTGACCGCAGGGGAACGAGCCGGTCGACCTGCCGTAGACGACGTTGGAGGTGATCGTCAGCACCGACTGGGTGGGGATCGCGTCGCGGTACATCGGGATCGCCCGCAGCTTCTCCATCACCGTGTGCACCACGGTCGCGGCGATGTCGTCGGCGCGGTCGTCGTCGTTGCCGTAGCGGGGGAAGTCGCCCTCGGTGAGGTAGTCGGTCACCAGCCCGTCATCCGTGCGCACCGGCGTGACTGTCGCGTACCGGATCGCTGCCAGGCTGTCGGCGACGATCGACAGGCCCGCGATGCCGCAGCCCATGGTGCGCACGATCTCGGAGTCGTGCAGCGCCATCTCCATCGCCTCGTAGGCGTAGCGGTCGTGGCTGTAGTGGATGATGTTGAGCGCCTCGACGTAGGTGCCGATGACCCAGTCGAGCATGTCCTCGAACCGTGCCCAGACCTCGTCGAAGTCGAGCGGCGCGTCGCCCGGCACCGGCGCGTGGCCGGTCACGACCTGGGCGCCGGTGACCTCGTCACGGCCGCCGTTGATCGCGTACAGCAGTGCCTTCGCGAGGTTGACGCGGGCACCGAAGAACTGCATCTGCTTGCCCACCCGCATCGGGGAGACGCAGCACGCGATCGCCGAGTCGTCGCCCCAGCGCTCGCGGATCTGTGCGTCCGACTCGTACTGGATGGCGGAGGTCTCGATCGAGATGGCGGCGCAGAACCGCTTGTACCCGTCGGGGAGCTGCTCGTCCCAGTAGATCGTGATGTTCGGCTCCGGGGCAGGCCCCAGGTTGCGCAGTGTCTGCAGCAGCCGGAAGGAGGTCTTGGTCACCAACGTGCGGCCGTCGTCACCCAGCCCGCCGTCGGTCCAGGTGGCCCAGTAGGGGTCGCCGGAGAAGATCTGGTCGTAGTCCTCGGTGCGCAGGAACCGCACGATCCGCAGCTTGATGACGAGCGCGTCGATCAGCTCCTGGGCGTCGGTCTCGGTGATCCGCGCCTCGGCGAGGTCGCGCTCCATGTAGACGTCGAGGAAGCCCGAGAGCCTTCCGATGCTCATCGCGGCACCATCCTGCGAGCGCACCGCGCCCAGGTAGGCGAGGTAGGTCCACTGCACCGCCTCCTGCGCCGTGGCGGCCGGGCGAGCCAGGTCGAAGCCGTACTGGGCGCCGAGCACCTTCAGCTTGGTGAGCGCCTTGATCTGCTCGGCGTGCTCCTCGCGGTAGCGCGCCCAGTGCTCGCTGAACGGCTGGTCGGCGACGGCGTCCTTCGCTCGCTTCTTGTCCTCGATCAGAGCGTCCACGCCGTAGAGCGCGACCCGGCGGTAGTCGCCGATGATCCGGCCGCGGCCGTAGGAGTCGGGCAGGCCGGTGATCACGTGCGCGGACCGCGCCGCTCGCACCCGCGGGGTGTAGATGTCGAAGACGGCCTCGTTGTGGGTCTTGCGGTACCGGGTGAAGATCCGCTTGATGTCGGGGTCGGGCTCCTTGCCGGCCTCGCGGATCGCTGTCTCGACCATCCGCCAGCCGCCGGCGGGCATCATCGCCCGCTTGAGCGGGGTGTCGGTCTGCAGGCCGACGATCACGTCGTCGTCGTCGCTGATGTAGCCGGCGCCGAACGCGTCGACGTCGGAGGGGGTGGCGGTGTCGACGTCGTACACCCGTCGCTCGCGCTCGACGCTGAGGTAGTCGCGCTCCAGGGTCTGCCACAGCCGCCGCGTCTTGGGGGTGGCACCGGCCAGGAACTCGGCGTCACCGAGGTAGGGGGTGTAGCTGCGCTGGATGAAGTCGCGGACGTCGACCCGCTCCTGCCAGGAACCTGTCGGGAAACCGCGCCAGGGATCGGGGACCGGTTCGAGGTGGGCGGTCGTGGTGCTCGGGGCCTGGGAGATGGTCGACATGGCTGGCGTCCTTCCGCGTGGTGTGATTCCACGGTAGGAAGCCGCTGCGACTGGGGTCAGGGACCTACGGCCCGACGGCGCCTCGCGGGAGGGCGTGCTTCGTCACACCCTGAGGGCTGGGTCACATCTGGGAGGCGCGAGGAGCCCCCGGCTGCTCAGACGGGTCGCAGGTCCAGCTGCTTGGGTCGCTTGGTCGACTGACCGGCAGCCTTGAGGTCGGCACGCAGCTCGCGCGGGAGCGAGAACATCAGGTCCTCGGTCGCGGTGCGGACCTCCTCGACATCGCCGAAGCCCCACTCGCCGAGCTGGGTGATGACGTCGCGGACCAGGATCTCGGGCACGGAGGCACCGGATGTCAGACCGACGCTCGTGGCGCCGTCGAACCATGCCTGCTGGAGCTCGGATGCCTGGTCCACGCGATAGGACGCACCGGCGCCGGACTCGAGCGCGACCTCCACCAGGCGCACCGAGTTCGACGAGTTCGCGGAGCCGACCACGATGACCACGTCGGCCTGCGGGGCGATCTTCTTGACCGCGACCTGGCGGTTCTGGGTGGCGTAGCAGATGTCGTCGCTGGGCGGGTCGGCGAGCTGGGGGAACTTCTCGCGCAGCAACCGCACGGTCTCCATCGTCTCGTCGACCGACAGCGTGGTCTGCGAGAGCCACACGACCCTCTCGGGGTCGCGGACCTCGATGTCGTCGACCGCCTCAGGCCCGTTGACCAGGGTGATGTGCTCGGGCGCCTCGCCAGCCGTGCCCTCGACCTCCTCGTGGCCCTCGTGACCGATCAGGAGGATGTCGAAGTCGTCTTTCGCGAACCGCACCGCTTCCTTGTGCACCTTGGTGACGAGCGGGCAGGTGGCATCGATCGTGTCGAGGTTGCGAGCCGCCGCCTGCGCGTGAACGGCGGGCGAGACACCGTGCGCGGAGAAGATGACGCGGGCACCCTCGGGCACCTCGTCGGTCTCCTCCACGAAGATCGCACCTCGTTCGGTCAGCGACTCGACGACGTACTTGTTGTGGACGATCTCCTTGCGCACGTAGACCGGGGCGCCGTAGTGCTCCAGCGCCTTCTCGACGGCCTCGACGGCGCGGTCCACCCCCGCGCAGTACCCGCGCGGGGCTGCTAGCAGGATCCTCTTGGGGGTGTTCTCAGTCACCGGGCCAGTCTCCCATGCCTGCTGCGGGAAGGTCTGTGGGCCCGGTCACCCGCGCGGACGCGGGTGTCTGCGCGATGAGGCACGCTAGTGCCGTGACCGAGCAGCCGAGCAGCGGGGCGCCGAGGCAGGCGGAGCGAGCGCCGCTGCCCACGAAGGCGCTGGAGACCAGCGCCGAGAACCCGTGGCCGGTGCGGGTGCTGTCGAGCAAGATCCTCGACTACATCGCGCGGATGCCGAGCGTGTGGGTCGAGGGGCAGATCGTCAGCCTCAACGCTCACAACTCCAGCAACACCGCCTGGGTGACGTTGCGCGACACCGATGTCGACATGTCGATGACCGTGACGCTGCCCAAACGGATGCTCAACGGGCTCGCGAGCATCGGTGAGGGTGCTCACGTGGTGGTGCAGGGCAAGCCCGAGTACTGGGTCAAGCGCGGCACGCTGCAGCTCTCAGGCCGGAGCATCCGCGCGATCGGCGTCGGTGACCTGCTGGCCCGCGTCGAGCAGCTCAAGCGCGTGCTGGCCGCCGAGGGCCTGTTCGACCGGGAGCGCAAGCGGCCGCTGCCGTTCCTGCCGCACCGGGTCGGGCTGATCTGCGCGCCGAGGGCGAAGGCCCACGACGACGTGCTCGTCAACGCGCGCGACCGCTGGCCCGAGGTGGCGTTCGAGATCCGTGAGGTCGCCGTGCAAGGTCCGCGGTGCGTGGACCAGGTCGTCACCGCGATCCGCGACCTCGACGCCCACCCCGATGTCGACGTCATCATCGTCACTCGTGGTGGCGGCGCCGTCGAGGACCTGCTGCCCTTCTCGAACGAGGCGATGATCCGTGCCGCCGCGGCGGCTCGGACACCGATCGTGTCCGCGATCGGGCACGAGACCGACACCCCGCTGCTCGACCTCGTCGCCGACTTCCGGGCATCGACCCCCACGGACGCGGCCAAGCGAGTCGTACCGGACGTGGTCCACGAGCGCGGTGCGCTGTCCGCTGCCCGGCAACGCCTGCGCAGCGTGCTGCGGCACCGCCTCGACGCCGAGCAGCACCGGCTCGCTGCGCTGCGCTCGCGTCCGGTCCTCGTCGACCCCACACGCATCCTGGAGGTGCACACCACCGCCCTCGCCGAGGCCCGTGAGCGCGGCCGGCGATCCCTGTCAGCGAGGGTCACCGGAGCGCATGCACGGATCGAGACCCTCCGGACGGCGTTGCGCACCCTCTCGCCGCAAGCCACCCTCGACCGGGGGTACGCGGTGCTGCGCACCGCTGCTGGCGACGTGGTGCGCTCCCCCGACCAGGTCGCCGTCGGCGAGGGCCTGACCGGCCTGCTCGCACAGGGCAGGATCCACGTGGTGGTCTCGCAGGACGGCGAGGCTGACGAAGAATCTGTTGCAGTGATTGGATGCGAGTCGTGACCGATGCGCCCGACCCCACCACGCTCACCTATGAGCAGGCACGCGATGAGCTGGTCGAGGTGGTGAACCGGCTGGAGTCCGGGGCCGCGAGTCTCGAGGACTCGCTCGCGCTGTGGGAGCGTGGCGAGGCACTCGCCGACCGCTGCCAGAGCGTGATCGACGATGCCCGTCAGCGACTCGCGAACGCGCACGATGTCACGGTCGCCGTCGACGAGAACGAGCAGGAGGACACCGAGTGAGCCACGCTCTCGTCATCGGTGAGGCCCTCGTGGACGTGGTCCACGACGCCTCCGGCAGCACCACCGAGCACCCGGGCGGCTCGCCCGCGAACGTCGCGATCGGGCTCGGGCGCCTGGGCCGTCGCACCCAGCTCGCCACCTGGCTGGCGCGCGACGCGCGCGGCCACACCGTGCTCGACCACCTGCGCGCCTCCGACGTGCACCTGGTGCCGGGCTCCGACGAGGCCGAGCGCACCTCCACCGCGGAAGCAACGCTCGACGACCAGGGCGCGGCCAGCTACACGTTCGACCTGCTCTGGAACGTGCCCGAGGTGCACCTCGACAACGACCTCGCGGTGCTGCACGTCGGCTCGATCGCTGCCACGTTGCGCCCCGGCGCCGATGCGGTGGCCGAGATCGCGCTCGCTGCCCGCGCGCACGCCACGGTCTGCTACGACGTGAACGCCCGGCCCTCGATCATGGGCCAGCCCGCAGACGCGGAGCCGCTGATCGAGCGCGTCGCCTCCCGGTCCGACGTCATCAAGGTCTCCGACGAGGACTTCCGCTGGCTGTACCCGCATCTCGACCCGCTCGACGCCGCGCGCGAGTGGGCGCAGCAGGGGCCGGCGATCGTCATCGTGACCCAGGGCGGGGAGGGGTCGACCGCCTTCACGAGCGGTGGGCTCGAGATCCACGTGGCCGCGCCCGCGGTCACGGTCGTCGACACCGTCGGTGCCGGCGACTCGTACACGAGCGGGCTGATCGACGCGCTCTGGTCGGCCAACCTGCTCGGAGCGTCCCGGCGCGAGGAGCTGCACGCCGCCACCGAGGAGCAGCTGCGGACAGCGATGAGCTGGGCCGCACGCGTCGCCGCGGTCACGGTGTCACGACCGGGCGCCGACCCACCCCGACGCCGAGAGCTGGAGCCGCCACGATGACCTCCCCGATGACACCCGCCCAGGCCTGGGCCGAGCTGACCGCCGGCAACGCGCGGTTCGTCTCCGGCAACCTCGAGCACCCGAGCCAGAGCGTGAACCGGCGCTCCGAGGTCAGCAACGAGCAGCACCCGTTCGCCGTGCTGTTCGGTTGCTCCGACTCCCGGGTGGCTGCCGAGATCATCTTCGACCGCGGCCTCGGCGACATGTTCGTGGTGCGCACCGCGGGCCACGTGGTCGACACCACCGTGATCGGGTCGATCGAGTACGGCATCGACATCCTCAACGCGCCGCTGGTGGTCGTGCTCGGGCACGACAGCTGCGGTGCGGTCGCCGCCGCCCGCGCCGCGCTGGTCACCGGTGAGATGCCGGGCGGCATGATCCGCGCCGTCGTCGACCGGGTCATCCCGAGCATCGTGACCCGGGTGCCCACGGGTGCCGGCAGCAACGGCGAGTCGTTCGACCTCGAGGTACCCGACCCCGCAGAGCTGGGTCGACAGCACCTGCGCGGCACCGTGCGGATGCTGACGAACTACTCGCACGCCCTTGCCGATGCTGTCGCCGAGGGGCGGTGCGCTGTCGTGGGCGCGGAGTACCGACTCGCCGAGGGGCGGATCGACCTCGTCGAGTCCATCGGCGACATCGGCTGAGGGCTAGACCCGCCCGAGCATCCGGCACGCGCCCACGAAGGCCGCGAAGCCCGCTGTCGCAGCGGTGCCGGCCAGCACCGCGTGCGCTCCGCCGTCGATCAGCAGCAGCCCCACGAGCACGGCGACCGCCGCACCCGCGAGGATGAGCGCTGCCCGGCTCGCGTCGATCGTGCGGTGCAGGCGCGGCGTGCTGTGCGAGGTCATCGGTGCTCCTGATCGGCGTGGCTGAGGTCTTCAGCCTCGCCCGATCACGGTGGCGCGGCATCGTCCGCGGGACTCGACCGCCTGTCCTCCTCAGGGGTGAGCTGCACACCGGCGTCATCCCGTTGGTGGATCGCCGCCCCCACGGGTGTCCACCATGCAAGATGGGGGTATGCGACGACGTTTCCCCGCTCCGACCTCGGCGATCGTGGTCGGCGCAGGCATGGTCGGGCTCGCGACCGCGTGGCATCTGCGCCGCGCCGGTCTCGCGGTGCGCGTGGTTGAGGCGGACCGGGTGGCAGCCGGGTCGTCGTGGGGCAATGCCGGCTGGCTGACGCCGCCGATCACCACCCCGCTGCCCGAGCCGGCGATCTTGCGCACCGGCCTGCGCGCGATGTTCTCGGTGACGTCGCCGCTGTACGTGCCGCTCCGACCCGACACAGTCCTGATCCGCTTCTTGCTCGGCTTCCTGCGGCACTCGACCCCGGCCGCGTGGCATCGGGCCATGCAGGCGTACATCCCGCTCAACCACCGGGCGCTCGCGGCGTTCGACGAGCTCTCCGAGGGTGGCGTCACCGAGCCGACGCACGCGGCCGAGCCGTTCCTGGCGTGCTTCGCCGGCGCCGAGGAGCACCGCCTGCTGATGGAGGAGTTCGAGCAGATCCGCGCAGCGGGGCAACCGGTCACGGCTGACCTGATCAGCGGCGCCGAGGTCCGGAGGATCGCGCCAGCCGTCTCCGAGGGCATCGCCAACGCGATCCGCCTGGAGGGAACGCGCTTCCTGCACCCGCCGCACTACCTGGAGGCGCTCGCCTCGGCCGTGCGCCGCGAGGGCGCGACCATCCACGAACGGACCCAGGTCACCGAGGTGTCGGGAGGGAGGCCGTCGACCCCTGCTGGGGTTCGGGTGATGACCGAGGAGGGCGAGGAACGGTGGTCGGCGGACGTCGTGGTGCTCGCCACCGGCGCCTGGCTGGGCCGGCTCGCGCGCCCGTTCGGCGTGCAGACGGTGGTCCAGGCGGGTCGCGGCTACTCGTTCACAGTGCCCGTCGATCCCATGCCGCGCGTGCCGCTGTACTTCCCGATCCAACGGGTCGCGTGCACGCCGTTGGGTGATCGGTACCGGGTGGCCGGGATGATGGAGTTCCGCCGCCCCGGGGAGCCGCTCGACCCGCGCCGGATCGATGCCATCGTGCGTGCCACCCGCCCCCTGCTCACCGGTGCCGACTTCGACGACCGGCAGGACGAGTGGGTCGGTTCTCGGCCCTGCACCCCCGACGGGCTGCCGCTCGTGGGCCCGACCCGCTCACCGCGCGTCATCGCCGCCGGCGGTCACGGCATGTGGGGCATCACGCTCGGCCCTCTCACCGGTCGCCTGGTCGCCGAGCTCGTCACCACCGGCGCGACCCCGGACCTCCTGCGCCCCCTCGACCCGCTCCGCTGACCTCGCGATCTCAGGCGGTGAACGTGTGGGTGCCGCCGGTGACCTCGTGGGTGGTGCCGTCCGGGAGGACGACGTCGGCCGGGACACCCTCGGGGATCGTCACCTCGAGCGTGAACTGGCCGCCCTCGTTCCGCCACGCGGTCTCGATCCGACCCACGCGGGAGTCGTAGCCGGTCCGGGCCCAGTCGATGCCCTCGCCGGGCACGGGCTGGATGCGGATGCGGCGGTAGCCCGGCTCGGCGGCGCGGATGCCCGCGACCACCTGGTAGATCCAGTCCGCCACCGCGCCGAGGGCGTAGTGGTTGAAGGACGTCATCTCGCCGGGGTTGATGCTGCCGTCGGGCAGCATGGAGTCCCACCGCTCCCAGATCGTGGTCGCCCCCATGGTGATCGGGTAGAGCCAGGAGGGGCAGCCCTTCTCCAGCAGCAGCTTGTAGGCGACGTCGGCGTGGCCGTTCTCCGACAACGCCCAGGTCACGAACGGCGTGCCCGCGAACCCGGTGGTGACGCGGTAGTCGCGCTCGGCCACCAGCTCGGCCAGCCGGCCCGCGGCCCATCCGAGCTCGTTCTCCTCCAGCAGCCCGAAGCAGATCGCGAGCGCGTAGACGGTCGCGCAGTCGGACGTGACGCGCTCGTCGGCCACGTAGTGCTCACGGAAGGCCGCCCGGAGCCGCTGAGCGAGCTCGGCCCAGCGCGCGGCGTCGTCAGTCAGCCCCAGCTCGCGCGCTGTCTTCTCGGTGAACGCCACGCTTCGGTAGAAGGACGCCGTCGCGACCACTCCGGTGTCGGCCTTGGCAGCAGCCGGGTCGTCCGGCGGTGCGTCCGGGTCGAGCCAGTCCGCGAGCTGGAAGCCCTCGTCCCACAGCCCGGTCTCCGAGAGCAGCGGGATCACCGACTCGACGTGACCGACCATGCCGGGGTAGTGCGCCGCGAGCCGGTCCCGGTCGCCGTAGGCGTTCCACAGCGCCTCGGGCACCCACGCGGCGGCGTCGGCCCACACGGCCTGCGACGGCATGTCGAGGAACGGCAGCGGCTTCTGGATCAGGTTCGGCTTGAGGTTGTTCGGCACGATGACGGGGACGTAGCCGTGCTCGTCGTGCTTGCCCTCCTCCGCGAGGTCGAGCAGCCAGTTGTGCAGGAAGTCGCTCACGTCGAACTGGAACGCCGAGGTGGCGGCGTAGGCGGCGATGTCGCCGGTCCAGCCGAGTCGCTCGTCGCGCTGCGGGCAGTCCGTCGGCACGGCGAGGAAGTTGCCCTTCTGGCCCCACACCGAGTTGTGCACGAGCTGGTTGACCAACGGCTCGGAGCACTCGAAGTCGAAGGTGCGGCGGATCGCCGAGTGCACGACGACGGCCTCCAGATCCTCCGCACGCAGCTCGCCCGGCCACCCACTCACCTCGGCGTAGCGGAAGCCGTGGAAGGTGAAGGTGGGCTCGAAGGTGTCCACACCCTCGCCCGAGAGCACGAACGTGTCGGTCGCGCGCGCTGACCGCAGCGGCCGGGTGCCGAGCTCGTCGTTCTCGAGCACCTCCGCGTGACGCAGCACGATCTCGGTCCCGGCCGGTCCCTCGGCGCGCACCCGCACCCACCCGACCAGGTTCTGCCCGAAGTCGACCAGTGTCTTGCCCGAGGGCGAGGTCCAGATCTTCTCGGGCGCGAGCACCTCGTGACGGCGCACACCCTCGGCGATCTGGGGCGTCAGCCGGTCGGGGTCGAGCTCGCTGCCCGCGCGCACCGTCAGCGCGGTCGTGCCCTCGGTCCGGAGCCGCGCGTCGATGCGCTGCCCGTGGTAGATCGAGTGCTCGACGACGTCGCACGTGCTCGCCGCCCAGCCCGCCGAGGTGCCGATCACCTGGGTCGCACCGTCGCGGTAGGTGATCCGGAGGGCCGCGAGCACCCCGATCTCCTCGCCGTAGTTGGAATTCGCGCCGCCGAAGCCGAAGTCGCCGCGGTACCAGCCGTTGCCCACGAGCGCCGAGATCTCCAGCTCCTGCCCGGGACCCGTGCGCACCTGTTCGGTGACGTCGTAGCGCTGGTACTGCAACCGCCACTCGTACGAGGTCCAGCCGGGTGCGAACAAGTCCTCGCTCACCGGCGCACCGTCGAGGCTCAGCTCGTAGATGCCCAGTCCCGTCGATGCCGCGACGGCGGAGCTCACCTCGGAGCGGTCCTGGTCGAGCTGGGCCGCGGTGTGGAAGACCACGGCAGCATCCCGGTCGGCATCGGCGGTGATGAACGTCGCGTCGCGAAGCAACGCGAGATCGTCGGCGACGGCGGTCTTGACCAACGGGCTCTCCCTCGAACCGTGCGCGCGCATGCGCAGCATTGAATAGTTTCAATCCGTAGTCTAGATGGTCGATCGCGTGGAGGCCAACGACGCCCTTCGCCCCGCGTGGGACATGCTCCACGCTCGATCACCCGGACGCCGCTGCGCAAGCGCTTGCAGCCGCATCGAGCGTGGAGTCTGTGCCAGCCAGCGCTCGATACCGAGCCGGGCGGGCAGACGGGCTTGACGCGACGCGGCTTACATGGTTCATTAGTCGAGTAACTAACCCACCAACCAGGAGTGCGCATGGTCGAGGAAGGGCGGGCGATCTTCCTGCAGATCGCGCAGAGCGTCGAGGATGCGATCCTCGACGGCTCCCTGGCCGAGGAGGCGCAGGCTCCCTCGACCAACGAGCTCGCCGCATTCCACCGCATCAACCCGGCCACGGCCGCCAAGGGCATCAACCTGCTCGTGGACAAGGGCGTGCTCCAGAAGCGACGCGGGATCGGCATGTTCGTCGCCACCGGCGCCCGCGAGGCGCTGCTCACCGAGCGGCGCACCGGGTTCGCCGACCGATTCCTCGACCCGCTGCTCGCCGAGGCTCGGGCGATCGGCCTCTCCCCCGCCGACGTCGCGGACCTCATCCACCAGCGCACCACATCGACACCAGACCCCCGGAGCACACCATGACCGCCGTCATCGAGGTCGACCACCTCACCAAGCGATACCGCGAGACGCTCGCGCTGGACGACGTCACCGTCACCTTCGCCGAGAACGCCATCACCGGGCTGCTGGGCCGCAACGGCGCCGGCAAGACCACGCTGATGTCGATCATCACCGCGCAGAACTTCGCGACCCAGGGCACCGTGCGGGCCTTCGGCGCCGAGCCGTACGAGAACGCCGCGGTGCTCTCCCGCATGTGCTTCGTCCGGGAGAGCCAGCAGTACCAGGACGAGTCGAAGCCGCACCACGCGTTCGCCGCGGCACGGATGTTCTTCGCGAACTGGGACCAGCAGCTCGCCGAGTCGCTGGTCGAGGAGTTCCGGCTCCCGATGAACCGCACCATCAAGAAGCTGTCGCGTGGCCAGCTCTCGGCGGTCGGCGTCATCATCGGCATCGCCTCCCGCGCGGAGATCACCTTCTTCGACGAGCCATATCTCGGGCTCGACGCCGTGGCTCGCCAGGTCTTCTACGACCGCCTGCTGGCGGACTACGCCAGCCACCCGCGCACGATCGTGCTGTCCAGCCACCTCATCGACGAGATCGCGCACCTCATCGAGAACGTCGTCGTGATCGACGACGGACGCATCATCGTCGACACCGATGCCGAGAGCCTGCGTGGCGAAGCGACCACGATCGTCGGGGAGAGATCCGCCGTCGAGACCTTCACGCTCGGGCGCCGGGTGATCCACACCGACGCGCTCGGCAACACCATGGCCGCCACCGTGCTCGGGCAGCTGACCGAGGCCGACAGGCACGCGCTCACCCAGGCCGGCCTGGACACCGAACCCGTGTCGCTGCAGCAGCTCGTCGTGCGCATGACGCAGCACGCGCACCAGACCTCGCCCATGAACGGAGCCTCACGATGAGCCGCGTCCTTGATGTCGTCCGCATGCACCTGCTCGTGAGGCTGACGTTCGTGACCCTGCCGCTGATCATCCTCGGCGGCGCCTTCGCACTCACCCTGGCGATCTTCGCGCTGATCCCCAGCGACGGCATCAAGATCGCCGGGGCCGGGCAGGCCCCGTTGTGGTACTTCCTGTCGGTCGGCGTGATGGCGCAGACTCGCACGTTCCCGTTCTCGCAGGCGATGAGCACCACCCGCCGGGAGTTCTTCCTCGGCACCATGCTGACCGGGCTGCTCGCCAGCGGTGCTCTCGCCGCCCTCTTCGTGGTCCTCGGGCTCATCGAGAAGGCGACGGACGGCTGGGGCATGAACGGCCGCATGTACTTCATCGACGACTTCGGCGGCGGCAACGTCGCGGTCGCGTTCCTCGCCTACCTGGTGATCGCGATGCTCGCGTTCACCACCGGGCTGACCTTCGCCACGGTCTACAAGCGCTTCAAGGTGCTCGGGCTGTGGGCGGCCATCGCTGGTGTCGTGGTGGCGCTGCTGCTGGCGATCGTCGCCATCACCAAGACGAGCTCGTGGCCGGCGGTCGGGGACTTCCTCATCGACGCCGGCCCGTTGGGCCTCGCCGCGATCGGCGTGGCCGTGATCGCCGTCGTCGGGCTCGCGGACTACCTGGTGCTCCGCCGCACCCAGCCCTAGCCCGGCTCGCCCTCCCACCGAACGGTGGTTCTGCCCGGTATCAGGTCCGATACCGGGCAGAACCACGCGTGTATGCAGGCACCGACCTGCGCGGATCTGGCGGCCTAGAGATCGACGCCTTCCAGGAGCTCTGTGACCAGCGCGGCGACCGGAGACCGCTCGGACCTCGTCAGCGTCACGTGCGCGAACAACGGGTGCCCCTTGAGCGCCTCGATGACAGCAGCGACACCGTCGTGCCGCCCGACCCGCAGGTTGTCACGCTGCGCCACATCGTGCGTGAGCACCACCCGGGAGTCCTGCCCGATGCGCGACAGCACCGTGAGCAGCACGTTGCGCTCGAGCGACTGCGCCTCGTCCACGATCACGAACGCGTCGTGGAGCGAGCGCCCGCGGATGTGGGTGAGCGGCAGCACCTCGAGCATGCCCCGGTCCATCACCTCATCGACCACCTCGCGCGAGACCACGGCGCCGAGGGTGTCGAAGACCGCCTGCGCCCACGGGTTCATCTTCTCGGCCTCGGACCCTGGCAGGTAGCCGAGGTCCTGGCCGCCGACCGCGTACAGCGGGCGGAACACCATGATCTTGCGGTGCTCGTTGCGCTCCAGCACGGCCTCGAGCCCGGCGCAGAGGGCGAGAGCGGACTTCCCCGTCCCCGCTCGCCCTCCCAGCGACACGATGCCGACCTCGTTGTCCAGCAGCAGGTCGATCGCGATCCGCTGCTCGGCGCTGCGGCCGTGCATCCCGAAGATGTCCCGGTCGCCCCGCACCAGCTGGACCTGCTTGTCGGCCGTGACCCGGCCCAGCGCGGATCCGCGGGGCGAGTGCAGCACCAGCCCGGTGTGGCAGGGCAGGTCGCGCAGCCCGTCGGCGGCCACGATGTCGACGACGGCGATCTTCTCCTCGCTCCAGAGCGTCGCCATCTCCTGATCCGTCAGATCTGCCTCGGCCATGCCCTGCCAGCCGGAGTCGACCGCGAGCTGCGCCCGGTACTCCTCGGCGCTCAGCCCGACGGCCGAGGCCTTCACCCGCATCGGCAGGTCCTTGCTGACCACGGTGACGACGTGCCCCTCGGCGCGCAGGTTCGCCGCGACCGACAGGATCCGGGTGTCGTTGTCGCCGAGCCGCAGCCCCGAGGGCAGCACGCTCGGGTCCGAGTGGTTGAGCTCCACCCGGACCGTGCCGCCGCGCTCCCCCACGGGCACCGGTCGGTCCAGGAACCCGTGCTGCTGGCGCAGGTCGTCGAGCGAGCGCAGCGCGCTCCGCGCGAAGTAGCCCAGCTCCGGGTGATGACGTTTGGCCTCGAGCTCGGTGACCACGACGACCGGGAGGACGACATCGTGCTCGGCGAACCGTGTCAGGGCCTTCGGGTCCGAGAGCAGTACCGAGGTGTCGAGCACGAACGTGCGGCGGATGTCAGGTGCAACCTCCGCACCTGTGGGATCCGACGTGGTGATCGGCAGCGTGGGCGTCTCGGACGCAGCTGCGGGGTGCGGAGTGTTCAAGGACTGCTCCTATCCAGGTCGGCGGTCGCCGACACCGGCGAGCGCCGCAGGTGAGGCAGGAGGCAGACACGGACCAGCCGAAACACGCTGTCGCGTATGCCAGCGATGCTCCACGCTTGCCTCCCGACGGTCGACGTGTGTCTCCCGATGTGCGTCACGCTACGACCCCGCGAGCACCCAGCAGGGCACCGGCACGCCCGGATCTGGCGAGAGTTCACCTGCGCGCAACACGGCGCGGGCGGTGCGCGGCGCGCACCGCTCTCCTGCCCGTGCCCGCGACGGCGGCGGCGGCTGGCCTGGGCAGCGTGCAGCAGCTGCTCGGTCAGCGCCCCAACCGGCGCTCGCGGGCGGCGTAGTCGCGCAGCGCGCGGAGGAAGTCGACCTTGCGGAAGGCGGGCCAGTAGGCCTCGCAGAAGTAGAACTCCGAGTGCACGCTCTGCCAGAGCAGGAAGCCACCGATGCGCTGCTCGCCGGAGGTGCGGATGACGAGGTCCGGGTCGGGCTGGCCGCGGGTGTAGAGGTGCTCGGCGATGTGCTCGACCGTGATCGCGTCGGCGAGCTGCTCGAGCGTGACGCCCGCCTTGGCCTGCTCCTTGAGCATCGACCGCACGGCGCCGGCGATCTCGTCGCGGCCGCCGTAGCCGATCGCGCAGTTGACGCCGATGCCCTCGATGTCGGCGGTCGCCGCCTCGGCCGCGTGCAGCCTCGCCACGATCGGCTCGGGCAGCAGGTCGAGCTCGCCGACCACCCGCAGCCGCCACCGCCGGGTCGCGGCGAGCGTCTCGACCGCCTCCGCGATGATCTCCAGGAGCTCGCTCACCTGATCGGGCTCGCGCTTGAGGTTGTCGGTCGAGAGCAGCCACAGCGTCACGAGGTCGACGCCGACCTCCTCGCACCAGGTGAGCAGGTCGACGATCTTGTCGGCCCCGGCCCGGTGTCCCGCCGAGGTCTCCAGCCCCACGGACCGCGCCCATCGGCGGTTCCCGTCGAGCATCAGCCCGACGTGCGCGGGCAGGTTGCCGTTGAGACCAGAGATGATCTGGCGTTCGTACAGTCCATAGAGGAAGCTGACCGGACTCTTCACCGCGCCCCTCTCACGTTCCACGACGACCGGCGCCCAAACTACCGCGCGCCCGAGCCCATCGTCACCTACGGAGACGTAAGTTACTCTTGCGTAGGTTCGCTTGGACCGCCACCCACCCGGAGCAGCACGATGTCCCACGCACGACCCGATCACCCCGGGAGCGAACCCACGCCCGCCGAGCCGAGCAGCGGCCTCCGGGAGGTCGGTGACGACGTCAAGGACGCCGTCGAGCAGGTCGTCGAGATCGTCAAGCCGCGGCTGCGCGGCTGGATCCACGCCGGGCTCGCTCCGTTCGCCCTGCTCTACGGGATCGTGCTCGTGGTGCTCACCCCCGCGGGCACCCCGCGCCTCAGCGTGGCTGTCTTCGCCGTCGCCACCGTGCTGCTGTTCGGCACCAGCGCCGTCTACCACCGCGGCACCTGGAGCGACCGCGTGGCCGCCGTGCTGCGGCGCCTGGACCACTCGAACATCTTCCTCGTCATCGCCGGCACCTACACCCCGCTCGCCACCCTGCTGCTTCCCCCGAGCACCGCCCGCGTGCTGCTGACCGTCGTCTGGGTCGGCGCGGTCGCCGGCATCCTCATGCGGGTGCTGTGGCTGGGTGCGCCACGCTGGCTCTACGTGCCGATCTACGTGGCCCTCGGCTGGGTCGCGGTGTGGTTCCTGCCCGCGTTCGGCCGGTCCGGCGGTCTGAGCGTGATGTGGCTGGTGATCGCCGGCGGGGTCGGCTACACGGTCGGCGCGCTCGTCTACGGTCTGAAGCGACCCGACCCGAGCCCCCGCTGGTTCGGGTTCCACGAGATCTTCCACGTCGGCACGATGATCGGGTACGTCTGCCACGCGATCGCCGTCGGGATCGCCGCGTTCTCCCTGCGCTGACGCCCATGCTCGCCCTAGGGTGACGAACCATGGGCAAGAAGAAGAAGAGCACGAGCAGCGCCGGCTGGTCCGGTGACCCCTCCGAGCTGCTACGCGTGGGCCCCGACTTCGACCTCGCCTCCTTCGACCGCGCGGGCACGCCCGGCTGGGAGGGCGACAAGGATGCCGGCGAGCAGTTCATGGCCCAGCGCGGCGAGGAGCTCTCCGACCTGCAGGAACGCCTGTTCGCCGATGGCAGGAGCGGTGGCACCCGCTCGGTGCTGCTTCTGCTGCAGGGCATCGACACAGCCGGCAAGGGCGGCATCGTGCGGCACGTCATCGGCATGGTCGACCCGCAGGGAGTCGCGCTCGCGAGCTTCGGCGTGCCCACCGCCGAGGAACGCGAGCACCACCACCTGTGGCGCATCCGCAAGGAGCTGCCCGAGCCCGGCAAGATCGGCGTCTTCGACCGGTCCCACTACGAGCAGGTGCTCGTGGTCAAGGTCGACGAGCTCGAGCCCGCCGACGTCAACGAGACCCGCTACGACGAGTGCGTGGAGTTCGACCGCACGATCGTCGAGAGCGGCACCACGCTGATCAAGGTCGCGATGATGGTCTCGCACGCCGAGCAGGGCGAACGCCTCCAGGAGCGCCTCGAGCGTCCCGACAAGTGGTGGAAGTACAACCCCGGCGACGTCGACGTGCGCGAGGAGTGGGACGACTACCAGGCCGCCTACGCCGAGATGCTCGCCCGGACCTCCGTGCCCGAGGCCCCCTGGTACGTGATCCCGGCCGACCGCAAGTGGTACGCGCGGCTCGCGGTCACCGAGCTGCTGCACGGCGCTCTCACCGACCTCGACCTGGGCTGGCCGGCCGCCGACTTCGACCCGAAGGTCGAGCTCGAGCGCCTCGCCGGGACCTCGCGCGCCTAGATCAGGAAGGGACGACGGCGTAGCGCCGGTGCCGTAGCGAGGGCACCATCGTGCGGACCTCGTCCAGGCGTTCACGCGTCAGGTCGGCCACGAGCAGCTCCGGCTGCTCACCGGCAGTGACGAGCTCCTCACCGAGCGGCCCGACGGCAGCACTGCGCCCCGTCCGCCCCTGGCCGCTCTGGCTGGCGAGCAGCAGGTAGCTGGTGTTCTCCAGCGCACGAGCGCGAGCCAGCACCCGGAGCTGGTCGGCCTTGCCGGGCCCGGCCGCCCAGGCGGCTCCGACGGCGAGCACCTGCGCCCCGGCGTCGACGAGCACCCGGAAGGTCTCAGGGAACCGCAGGTCGTAGCAGGTGGCGAGGCCGACCTGCCACCCGTCCACGTCGATCACCACCGGCGCACCCGGCGCGCCCGGGTCCAGTACCTCGGACTCCCGGATCCCGAACGCGTCGAACAGGTGCACCTTCGTGTAGGAACCGCGCGGCTGCCCGTCCGGACCGAACGCGACGGCCGTGTTGCGCAGCCGCTCCCCCGCCGGCTCGAGCGTGCCCGCCACCACCCAGAGCCCGTGCTCGGCGGCTGCCGCGGCGAGCGCCTCGCCGAACGCCTCGTGCCCGTCACCGAGGTCGGGGCGCAGCCGGGCCGCCCATGCGAGGGCGTACTCGGGCAGCAGCACCAGGCGCGCGCCGGCCTCTGCGGCCTGCGCCACGAGCCCGACGGCGGTCGCGGCGTTGGCCACGGGGTCATCCGTCGCGGAGTACTGCCCGACGGCGACGCGCAGGTCGGTCATGAACCCTCGCGACCCGTCTCGCTCGAGTCGGGCGGGACGTCGGCAGGCGTCGTGCTCACGGGCGCGGCGCCGTCGTCGGCTCCTGACCTCGCTGCCGCCTCCCGGGCGGCGTCCTCGGCATCGGCGGCCTCCTCGGCCGCGCGCTTGTCGATGCGGCGCAGGTGCTTGCTCATGCTCAGCACGAGCAGCAGCACGATAACCGCGAGCAGCGCGAACACCATGAAGCCCTCGATGCCCGGGGTGACGGTGGCGTCGTCGGGGATCTGCTGGTCGGCGAGGATCATGCGAGCTCCCGCACGCCCGCGAAGAGGTCGTCCTCGGGGAACGTGGTGTCCACGCGGCTCCGGGCGAGCTCGAACTCCTCGACCGACCAGACCTCCCGCTCCAGCTCGCGGGGCACGGCGAAGAAGACGCCGTCCGGGTCGATCTGGGTGGCGTGCGCGAGCAGCGCCCGGTCGCGGTGGCCGAAGTAGTCGCTGCACTCGATGCGGGTGGTGACCTCGCGCTCGGGCGAGTCGTCCTCGTCCCAGCGCTTGAGCCAGTCCTCGTACGGCGAGGGCTGCTGCTGCGCGAGCAGTGCCTCGTGCACCGATCGCACCCTGGACTTCGAGAAGCCGTGGTCGTAGTAGAGCTTCAGCGGCTCCCACACCGGGCCGGCGTGCGGGTAGGCGGCCTCGTCACCGGCCGCCTCGAACGCCGCGACCGAGACCTTGTGGCACATGATGTGGTCCGGGTGCGGGTAGCCACCGTTCTCGTTGTAGGTGGTCATGACGTGGGGGCGGAACTCCCGCACCACCCGGACGAGTGCCTCGGCGGCCTGCTCGAGGGGCTCGAGCGCGAAGCAGCCCGGCGGCAAGGGCGGCAGCGGGTCGCCCTCGGGAAGCCCCGAGTCGACGTACCCGAGCCAGCGCTGCTGGACGCCGAGCGCGGCCGCGGCGGCTGCCATCTCACGACGGCGCAGGCCCGGCAGGTCCCGCAGCACCTCGGGGTCCTCCTGGAGCCGCGGGTTGAGGACGTCACCGCGCTCCCCACCGGTGCAGGTGACGACCAGCACCTCCACCCCTTCGGCCGCATAACGTGCCATGGTCGCGGCACCCTTGCTCGACTCGTCGTCAGGGTGCGCGTGCACAGCCATCAACCGCAGCGTGGGCTCAGCCACGAATCCTCCGTCGTCCTGCAGGTGCGAGACTGGTGCACGGCCGGAGCCGACCCGGTCTCTCGTCTTCTCCAAGGATGACACGTCATGGCACCCTCACCCGCCCCCGGCTCGACACGTGAGCACGTACGACCGGCCGGCCGCTACGGCGAGAAGCCGGCCCGCCCGGGCGGCAGCTTGCGGGTGGCGGCCGTCGTCGTCGGCCTGGTCGCCGCCGTCGGGCTCGGATGGGTCGCTTGGGGGATGATGCAGCCGAGCGCCGAGGGCGAGGTGGGTCTGTTCACCGCGGTCGACGACGGCCATGTCGAGCTGGTCCTCGAGGTCACCCGCCCGGTGGGCGCCACCGCCGTCTGCACGATCGAGGCGCTCGGAGGCGGCTTCGGTCAGGTCGGGATCGTCGATGTCGAGGTCGAGCCGGCCGACAGCCAGGTCAGCCGGGTGGCCCTGACGATGGCGACCACGGAGCGCGCCAGCATCGCGATGGTCAGGTCCTGCGAGATCGCGTGAGCGCTGGGGCTCTGGCGGCTCACGAGCCGTACGTCGAGGCCAACCAGCTCCACCACGCGGAGGCATCCAGCAGCGGTCCGCCCAGGTCGGCGATCGCCTCGGGGAGCGCCTCGCCCTCGAGGAGGGCATGGTCGGCAGCCTCGTAGACGTCGACGCCGAGAGAAGCGGCGTAGGCGTACATCGTGCCGCTCAGCATGTAGGCGCAGTGCACGGTCTCGACCGGCGTGAAGTCGTCCTGCACGGGGAACTGGCCGTCGAACGGGTTCTCCTCGAGGCACATGCGGATGACCCGGCCGGCGTAGGTGCCCTCCTTGCCGAACTCGCCGTCGCCGGTGTACAGCCCCTCGTTGTACGTGGCCCAGCCCTCCATGACCGGGGAGCCCGGCCAGGACTGCTGCGGCACGTTCGTGGTGTGGATGGCGTGCACGAACTCGTGCACGATGGTGTCCTGCGTGTCCTCCGGGCCGTACAGCAGGCCGTTCGGGCCGATCGTGAGGACGCCGCCTGCGTTGACGCTCGGGCCGCCGGTGGCGATGGAGGCCAGCACCTCGTCGCTGGCGTAGGGGCGCCGTTGCGGGAACATCGTGCCCGCACGATCGGCTACCCAGCCGGTGGTGTCGGAGATGAACCAGTCGTTGAAGCGACCAGCATCCTCGGTCACGAAGGTCGTGAACCGCTCGGCGTTGGCGATGCCCTGCTCGCGCGCGAAGGTCTCGATCACCCAGGTGGCACCGGCGTCACCGAGCGGTGCGATCCGATCGACCAGCTCCCGCTCGTCGGCGTAGCCCGCCATCACCGAGTGCTCGGTCACCACGGCGTACAGCGGCTCCAGGTCCCACGGCGCTGCGGTGCCCACGACCTCCCAGCCGCTGATGACGCCGCTCTCGCCGTCGTCGGTCACCCGGATGGTGGCGCGGTAGATGTTGCTCGGGGCGTAGGAGAGCCCGGCGTCGGGGTGCTCGCTGGCCTCCGGGATCGTCGGCGAGCCCGCGGTCGCCGCTCCGAGCGTCACCCGCAGCTCGATCGTGTCGTTCTCGTAGGTGTCCAGCTGCCCTGGGGCGAGCGAGATCGCACCGACCTCCCACCGCAGCACGTCCATGTTGTCCCACCACAGGTTCAGCGCGGCTGCCGCATCGCCCTCGACGAAGCGGAAGAACGCGCCGCGATCGCGTGCGGCGAGCGCATCGTTCATTCCGGCGAGCATGTGCGCGCCGGTGAAGGTGCCGGAGGAGGCGGTGTTGGGCTGCCCGTACCCGTCGTCGACGGGCTGGGTGGGGCCGTCCGAGGTGCCCACTCCTGTGGGGTCGCCGCCTGGGTCGTTCGTCAGCGCGGGGATCGCGAAGACCGCCACGACGGCGATCACCAGCACCGCTGCCATCGCCCACATCCACCCCGGGATCCCCCGCTGCGGCGGCCGCGAGGGCGGCGGGAACTGCGGCGTGGGGTACTGCGGCATCTCGCCGTACCGGTATCCGTACTCGCCGCCCGCCCGCTGCGGCGTGTACTGCGGCTGCTGCCACTGCTGCTGAGGCGCTTGCGCGGGCCACTGCTGCTGGACCGGGGCCTGCTGAACCGGGGCCTGCGGCTGAACCGGGGCCTGCGGCTGCTGGACGGCGGGCTGCTGGGGCCACTGCTGCTGCCCTGGCTGCTGCCACTGCTGCTCACCTGGCTGGGGCCACTGCTGCTGGGGTGCCTGCTGCGGGTGCTGCTGCGCAGGACCCTGTGCCCCCGGCGGAGGAGTTGCCGTCATCGCCCTGCGCCCGCCCTTCCCCCTGAGCCCGTGCCGGACCAGTTCGTCGTCCTGTGCCAACGCTGCCCAGCCGGGCTGCTGCAGCCGCAGACTATCGTGCCCGGCGCGCCCGTCGCCCAGGAGTTCGCGGCGTTGCTAAACTGTCCGTTCACCCGCCTGGCGACAGCCCGAGCCAGCACCGAAGTCGTAGTGTCCGAGCAGAACGCTTGCTCGGCTCGGCCCGGAGCTGACCGCCGGCGGGTTTCGCCATAGGTCCGCAAGCCGTGCGGGCTTGGCGCCCTCGAAGCAAACAAGGAGTACCCGCGTGTCCGAGACGACGACCTGGCTCACCCAGGAGAGCTATGACCGCCTGAAGGCCGAGTACGACCACCTCACAGCCGTGGGTCGCGCCGAGATCGCCGACAAGATCGAAGCGGCTCGCGACGAGGGCGACCTCAAGGAGAACGGTGGCTACCACGCCGCTCGTGAGGAGCAGGCCAAGCAGGAAGCCCGTATCCGCCAGCTCGACGACCTGCTGCGTAGCGCGCAGGTCGGCGAAGCGCCTGCCGATGACGGCATCGTCGAGCCCGGCATGGTCGTGACCGCGACCGTCGGCGGCGAGAAGATGACCTTCCTGCTCGGCTCGCGCGAGGTGGCCGGTGACACCGACCTCGACGTGTACTCCGCGTCCTCGCCCCTCGGCGCGGCCATCCTCGGCCACAAGGCCGGCGACACGGTCGAGTACAGCACCCCCGCCGGGTCGAAGATGAAGGTCAAGATCACGAAGGCCACGCCCTTCAAGGGCTGAGCGCTCGAACGAGCACCCGGCGCCGCACGGCGTCGGGTGCTTGTTCTTTTCCCGACCACCGTGCTCGACGACGATCGCGGCGCTGGTCAGCCCGGCAGCACCTGGTACCCGGCGGCATGGAGCCGCTCGATCACCTCCGTGCAGTGCTCGGCCCCGCGGGTCTCGATCTCCACGGCGATGTCCACCTCGTCGACGGCGAGGGTGGGGTCGGTGCGTACGTGCCCGACGTTGAGGACGTTGCCGCCCTGGGCTGCGAGCTCGGCGAGGAGCCGGGCCAGGTGCCCCGGGGTGTCCTTGGTGCGAACCTTGACCTGCAGGTACCGACCGGCAGCCACCAGTCCGTGCTGCAGCACCCGCATCAGCACCAACGGGTCGACGTTGCCGCCCGAGAGCACCACCACGACCGGTCCCTCCCACCGACCCGGATGGTGGCGCAGCGCGGCCACCCCCGCGGCGCCCGAGGGTTCGACCACCAGCTTGGCGCGCTCCGTGAGCAGCAGCAGCGCTTGGGACAGCTCCTCCTCGGAGACCGTCTCGACCCATTGCACCTCGCGAGCCACGATGTCGAGCGGCACCTCACCGGGACAGCCGATCGCGATGCCATCGGCCATCGTCTGCATCTGGGCGAGCGCCACCGGGCGCCCCTGCGCGAGCGAGTCGGGGTAGGCGGCTGCGCCCTCGGCCTGCACCCCCACGATGGTGACGTGCGGGCCGAGCGCGCCGTGCAACGCCGTCGAGACCCCGGCGAGCAGACCGCCGCCACCGGTCGGGACGATCACGGTGCGGACATCGGGCACCTGCTCGGCGATCTCGAGGCCGAGCGTGGCCTGGCCGGTGACGATGTCGAGGTGGTCGAACGGGTGGATGAGGGTGCGGCCGGTCCGCTCGGCCTCGGCGTACGCCTCCACGAGCGCTTCGTCGACCGTGCTGCCGTGCATCCGCACGGTGGCGCCGTAGCCCTTGGTGGCGGCGATCTTCGGCAACGCGGCACCCAGCGGCATGTAGACGACCGCGTCGATGCCGAGCGCCGCGGCTGCGAGCGCAACACCCTGCGCGTGGTTGCCCGCGCTGGCTGCGACCACGCCGCGCGCCTGCTGCTCCTGCGTGAGCCGCGACATCCGCAGGTAGGCACCGCGGATCTTGAACGATCCGCCGCGCTGGAGGTTCTCGCACTTGAGCACCACCCGCGTGCCGGCGATCCGCGAGAGCGCGGCGCTCTCCTCGACCGGTGTCCGGGAGATGACGTCGGCGAGCGTCGCAGCGGCCGCTCGGACGTGCTCGATCCTCAGGTCTGCTGCCACCGTCTGGTCAGCTCCTCGAACTCGCCCTTGAGTCGGTCAGGGATGGGGTCCTTGCCGTTGAGGTACTTGATGGCCGTGTTCGCGACGGCGATGAGCGGAACCGCGAAGAGGGCACCGACGATCCCACCGACCAGGGTGCCGGTCGCGACGGCGAGCAGCACTGCCACGGGGTGCAGCCGCAACGCCTGGCTCATGAGCAGCGGCTGCAGCAGATTGCCCTCGACCTGCTGGACGAACAGCACGGCCGCGAGCATGAGCACAGCGGTGAGGATGCCGCCGTCGACGAGGGCGACGGCGACGGCCACGCTCCCGGTGACGAGGGCACCGATGATCGGGATGAACGCCCCGACGAACACCAGGATGCCCAGCGGGACCGGCAGCGGCACCCCGAGCAACCAGGCGAACAGCCCGATGCCGATGCCGTCGACGAACGCCACCAGGATCTGCGTGCGCGCGTACGTCCCGAGGCTGATCCAGCCGCGGAGCCCCGCACCGTCGATCCGGGCGCGCGCCACGCGTGGGAACAGACCCACCACCCAGGTCCAGATCCTGCGACCCTCGAGCAGGAAGAAGAAGAGGCAGAACAAGGCGATGAGGGCGCCGGCGGCGATGTGCCCGGCCGACGTCGTCAGCGACAGGGCACCCGAGACGATCGCTTCGGAGTTGGAGCTGAGCTGTTCCTGCAGCTGGTCGACCCAGCTGCTCAGGGTCGCCTCGTCGAGGCGCAAGGGGCCGGAGCTGAGCCAGGCCAGGGCGTCGTCGAATCCCGCGGTGGCCTGATCCCTGAGCGCAGGGAACCCGTCCGCGATCGAGCTGCCGGCCAGCGTGACCAGCCCGCCGACCACCGCGATCACCCCGACGAGGGTCGTGAGAACGGCCAGGACGCGCGGGAACCGGAAGCGCCGGCACAGCCACCCGGTCAGCGGCGCGAGCAACGAGGCGAGCAGGGTCGCGACCAGCACCGGCACGACCACGGTCTTCAGCCACACCAGGCCGGCCACCACGAGAGTCACGCCGATGACGATGAGGATCAAGCGCCAGGACCACTCCGAGGCGGCACGGACGGGCGCCGGGACGGACGAGCGGTGCGCTTCTTGGAGCGTTGCGGTGTCGGTGGGGCGGGTCGTCAGCGGCGAGGTCTCCCGCACCACCACGACGTCACGTGAACGTCCACTGCGGAGCCAACCCATGGGGTGCAGCCTAGGTCACCGCGAGCTGCCCGCCGGGGGAACAGCAGCGGTGGTGGCCACGTTGTCCCTGATGGCGCCGCACCCGGCGGCGACCAGAGGAGGACCCGCGATGATCTTCGGCCGACCGACCACCATGGTGACCCGCGAGCAGGCTCTGCCCGGCCACGCCGAGCGGCCGTTCACGGTGCCGCCCACCCACGCGGTCCTCGGCTCTGCGCTGGAAGGCCCCTGGCCCGAGGGCAGCCGCACGCTGTACGTCGCGATGGGCTGTTTCTGGGGTGCGGAGCGCATCTTCTGGCGGCTGCCCGGCGTGGTGAGCACCGCCGCCGGCTACATGGGTGGCTACTCGCCGAACCCCACCTACGAGGAGACCTGCACGGGGCGGACCGGCCACACCGAGGCGGTGCAGGTTGTCTACGACCCGGCCGTAACCGACGTCGAGCACCTGCTCAAGGCGTTCTGGGAGAACCACGACCCGACGACGCCCAACCGTCAGGGCAACGACATCGGCACCCAGTACCGCAGCGCGATCTACTGGACCGACCCCGCCGACGAGGCCGTGGTGAGAGCGAGCCGGGAGGCGTTCAACGCCGTCGTGCACGAGCACGGGTTCGGCGACATCACTACCGAGCTGCGGCCGGCCGCCGATGCCGGTCCGTTCTACTACGCCGAGGACTACCACCAGCAGTATCTGCACAAGAACCCTGGTGGCTACTGCAACCACGGGCCGAACGGCATGACCTGCCCGGTCGGGATCGTGCGTCAGGACCAGCTGCCCAGCCAAGACTCGGTGCTCGGGCGGGAGTAGCCCCGCACAACAGACAACCGTGTCCTGCGCATGTACGTGAGACGAGCGCAGGACACGGTGGGGGTCAGGGGCGGCTCAGCGGGCGTCGAGCACGTCGACGACGAACACGAGCGTGTCGTCGCCGCGGATCCCCGCGCGGGGGTTGCCCATGGGGCCGTAACCGTCCTGCGGCGGGATGCTGATGAGCACGCGGGAGCCGATCTGGGCGCCCACGAGGCTGCTGTCCCAACCGGAGATGACACGGCCGACGCCGATCGGGAAGCCGATCGAGCTGCCGCGGTCGTAAGAGTTGTCGAACACGCTGCCGCCCCACACCTGGCCGAGGTAGTTGACCTCGATCGTCTGGCCGGCCTCGACGACGGCGCCGGTGCCCTGCTCGAGGACCTGCACCTGCAGGTCGGCCGGCGGCTGGTCGGCCGGGAACGTCAGCTCGGGCTTGTCGCCGAAGGAGCCGCTTGCGGTGGGAAGAGTCGCAGTCATGACCACCACCCTAAGCGCCGCGCACCCACCCGCGAGTAACGCCCACCTGAAAGGATCGACCCGTGAGCGAACTCCCCCACCTGCCGCCCGGACTCACAGCCCGCCCCATCCGGGCTGAGGATGTCGACGCTCTCGCGCACCTGGTCGGTCAGACCCAGGAACGCATGCGCGGCGCCGCGGGGGCGAACCTGGAGGCGATCCGGGCGGTCGCCGTCGGGATCGGGTCGTGGACGCGGCGCCAGCTCGTGGTCACCGACGGCGCCGGGACCGTACGCGGCTGGGCGAGCGCGCACGACCGTGCGGCAGGCCGCACCGACCTGGTGCTGTACCTCGACCGCTCCGCCGACGACGCCGAGCCGCTCGCCCTGGCGCTTCTCGACTGGCTGGACGACGCCGCTGCGGCGATCGCCCGCCACCGGGACCTCGGCTCGACGCTGCTCGAGATCCTCGTCGATGCCGGTGACGAGGCGATGCAGGAATGGCTCACCCGCCATGGCCACCATCGTGCGCGGCGGTGGCTCAACATGAGCCGCCCGGTGCCGCCGGGCGAGCACCTGCCCGGCCGGGAGGGCGTGACCGTGCGTCGTGTGCGCACCCATGACCTGGGTGACGGCACCACGATGCCGGTCGCCGAGGACCTGCAGGCCGTGCACCGCGTGCTGGAGCACTCCTTCGCCGACCACTTCAACTCCTACCGCGAGAGCTTCAGCGAGTTCGTGCTGCGGCTGCGGGAGGACAGCGGCCACCGCTGGGATCACTGGTGGCTGGCGACCGTGGAGCACGAGGGCGGGGAGCTCGTGGCGGGCGCGCTGGTCTCGACGGTCTCACCCGCCGGCCCCGGCGGCGTCGAGGGCTCGTACGTGAGCTACATCGGGGTGGACCGCCGTGCCCGCGGTCGCGGGGTCGCGAAGGCGTTGCTCGCGACCGTGATCAACGATGCCGCCGAGCGTGGCCGGGACCGCGTAGGTCTGGAGGTCGACGCCGACTCCCCCACCGGGGCTGACGGGCTCTACTCCTCGCTCGGCTGGGAGACCACGTACGTGACCGAGAGCTGGCAGAAGGACCTGCCGACGGACTAGGAATCGGCCGAGGCCACGCTCACCGGGCGAAGCGGGCGGCGAGCCACTCCAGCTGGCGGCCCACCTGGAAGCCCGCGCCGCCCTCGTGGCCGTTGTAGGGATAGATCTCTATCTCCTTGGGGCCCGCGTAGCGGTTGTAGGAGGCGTAGACCGTCGACGGCGGGCAGGTCATGTCCATCAGCGCGACCGACCACAGCGAGGGCGCCTGGCCGCGCTTGGCCATGTTCGCGCCGTCGATGTAGGACAGCGTGCGCCAGGTCTGCTCCACGGCGAGGCGGTGGGTGGCGAGGTAGGCGTTGATCTCGCTGTACGGCGAGGTGCCCACCAGCTCGACGGCGCGGCGCAGGTGCTGCAGGAACGGGACGTCGGCCATGAGGCCGGCGACGTCCGGCACGAGGGCTGCCGTGGCGATCGCGATGCCGCCGCCCTGGCTGCCGCCGGAGACGACCACGGCGTCCTTCGCGATGCCAGGGATCGCGCGCGCTGCGTCGACGGCGCGAGCGGCGTCGGTGAACAGGCGCCGGTAGTAATAGCTCTCCGGGCTCTCGAGGCCGCGCGTCATCACGCCAGGCACGGCGGGCGAGTGACCGACCGGGTCGGGGGTGTCGCCGGGGAAGCCCTGGTTCCACCCCTGCCCGCGGGAGTCGACCCGCAGGTAGGCGTAGCCGGCGCTCGGGAACAGCGACGTCTCCCAGGGCAGCCCGCGGCCGCCGGAGTACCCGAGGTAGTTGATGACCACGGGGAGGTCCCCGGTCACGCCCGCCGGGCGTGCATACCAGGCCTTGATCGGGTGGCCGCCGAAGCCGGCGAACGTGACGTCGAAGACCTCGACATGACGCAGGTGCGACGTCGCGGGCTCCATGGTGAGAGCGAGGTCGTGGCCCCGCGCCTCGGCGAGGGTGCGCTGCCAGAACTCGTCGAAGTCGGCCGGCTCGGCGACGTCGGGGGCGTAGGTCTCCAGGTCTGCGAGCGGCAGATCGAACAACGGCATGCGCTTACCGTAGTGGCCGTTCGGCCACCGGGCCGCGCCTGCTCGGCCGCATCCCGCATCCCGCATCCGGCGCCCCGTCCCGCGCCCGCCTCCCAGCGGCGCCGAGCGACCGGGTCGGTGGTCGGTGCGCGAACCGGCCGCTGGAGGTGGGCGTTGCGGGAGTGACCCATCCGTCGACTCCGCAACGCAGACCACGTCGGCACGTTGCGGGAATGACGCTCCGGTCGACTCCGCAACGCTTACCACGCCCGGGCGTTGCGGAAGTGACCCACCCGTCGACTCCGCAACGCACGTTCCCCAGCGGTGTGGGCCGAGTTGGCCATGGTGTCCCGCGCCAGCGGGGCGCCTCTCTCACCCAGCGGTGGCTTTGCGATCAACCCGGCCAGTACAGGGGCTCATCCCGTACAGACGCGTGCGCTGAGCCACGACCGCGGCGGCGGACGGCCGGCAGGCAGGCAGCACACCCCGCCCACGCACGACGGCGGCCCCGCACCCACAGGTGCGAGGCCGCCGTCGAGCGTTGCCGCGAGGTGAGCTCAGTCGCCGCGCAGGATCGCGAGGATCCGCAGGAACTCCAGGTACAGCCACACGAGCGAGAGCGCGATGCCGAAGGCCGCTGACCAGGCGTACTTGCGGGCCACGCCGTTGGCGACGCCGCGCTGGATCTGGTCGAAGTCCATCACGAGGGTCATCGCGGCGAGCACCACAGCGACCGCGCCGATCAGCAGGCCGAGGCCGCCGGTGCGCAGACCCCAGCCGCCGCCCACGCCCATGAAGCCCAGGAACAGGTTGACCAGAGCGAAGATGCCGTAGCTGATCAGCCCGATCGTGACGATCTTCCGGAACTTCGGCGTGACGCGAATCTTGCCGCTCTTGAACAGCGCCAGCGTGACGCCGAAGGTGATGAACGTCGCGAGGACGGCCTGGATCACGATGCCCGGGAAGCTGAGCTCGAAGACCATCGAGATCAGGCCGAGGAAGGCCCCCTCGAAGACTGCGTAACCCATGATCAGCGCGGGCGACGGCTCCTTCTTGAAGGAGTTGACGAGGCCGAGCACGAGGCCGCCGATGAGGCCGCCCCACATGACCGGCATGAGGAGACCGATGGGCGCGGCGCCCGTCGAGAAGAGGAACCAGGTGGCTGCCGCAGTCAAGACGATGGCGCCGAGGACCATGCCGGTCTTCATGATCACGTCGTCGTACGTGAGGCGCCCGGTCTGGGCCGCGGTGGCCGACGGCGCGTTGTAGGCGTCCTGGACCTGCCGGAACTGCTCGTCCGTGGTCTGGTCGTAGGAGCCGGGCGTGCCGTAGGGGCTGGCCTGACCGTACGGGCTGGGCTGCGCGTAGCCCTGGGCGTTCGGCTGGTAGCCGACACCGACCGAACCGGGCTGAGGCGTGCTCTTCCCGAAGTTCGCACTGTTGCTGAAGTAGGGATTGGCCATCTGGACCTGTGTCCTCCTGGTCGTGGCGCCGAGGTGGCGTGCCGGGTTCATGCTACGGGCACGGCGTACATCTGTGCCACGCCCGTCTGATCGCTTCAACGTGCCGGGGGCCACCGGTGTTCCCGGCTGGGGGCTGCCCGGGTGGGCCTCCGAGCCGTGCGGCGTCAGGATGATGGTCTCACCCGATCGGATGAGGGTGGCGGGCCGAAAAGTCCGCCGGACGGGCGGTGCGCAGCCCGGCCCCCAGCCCTACCGTTGAACCAGTTCGGCGCGGCAAGCGCACCCATAGAGAGGACGCCCATGATCGAGGCACAGAACCTCACCAAGCGGTACGGGGAGAAGGTGGCGGTCGACAACATCAACTTCAGCGTCGCCCCCGGCCGGGTCACCGGCTTTCTCGGCCCGAACGGGGCCGGCAAGTCCACCACGATGCGGATGATCCTGGGCCTGGACCGGCCCACGTCGGGCAGCGTCACCGTCAACGGCAAGCCCTACGCGCAGCATCGCGCGCCGTTGCTCGAGGTCGGCGCGCTGCTCGAGGCGAAGGCCGTGCACACCGGCTCCAGCGCCAGGAACCACCTGCGCGCGCTCGCCGCGACGCACGGCATCGGTATCAAGCGGGTCGAAGAGGTCATCGAGCTCACCGGGCTCACCGACGTGGCGCGCAAGCGTGTGGGCGGCTTCTCGCTCGGCATGGGCCAGCGCCTCGGTATCGCAGCGGCGATGCTCGGCGACCCGAAGACCCTGGTGCTCGACGAGCCGGTCAACGGTCTCGACCCCGAGGGCGTCAAGTGGGTGCGCACCATGGTGCGATACCTCGCGAGCCAGGGGCGCACGGTCTTCCTGTCATCCCACCTCATGAGCGAGATGGCGATCACGGCCGACGACATCATCGTCATCGGTCGTGGCCGGATCATCACCAGCGGTTCCGTCAAGGACATCATCGACTCGAGCACCACCGGTTCGGTCAAGGTGCGAAGCCCCCGCGCCACCGAGCTCGCCGAGGCCCTGCGCCAGGACGGCGTGACGATCACGTCCACCGAGGCCGAGGTCCTCACGGTCGCCGGCCTCGAGGCCGCCGCGATCGGTGATCTCGCGGCCACCCGCGGCATCGCTCTGCACGAGCTCACGCCGCTCAGCGCCTCGCTGGAAGAGGCGTTCATGAGCCTCACCGCCGGTGAGGTCGAGTATCACTCCGAGGCCATGTCCGCCCCGGCGCCCGACCCGACGATGGAGGCAGTCCGATGACCGCCGTTGCTACCCCTGACAGCGTCGCCTCCGTACCCACGACGGCGCACGTGTCCTTCATCCACACGCTCCGCTCAGAGTGGATCAAGTTCCTCTCCGTCCGTTCCACGGCCTGGGTCCTCGCCATCTCGATCCTCATCATGGTCGGGTTCTCGTTGATGATGGCGGCCGGCATGACGTTCGCGACCGACCCGGAGATGACCGGCGGCGAGCCGCTGCCGGCGGACCCCTCCGTCGGGATCATGGTCGCCACGTTCGGGTACTCGATCGGGCAGATCGTGCTCGTGGTCCTCGGCGTGATGCGGATCAGCGGCGAGTACGCGACCGGGCAGATCCGGTCCTCCCTCGCCGCGGTGCCGCGGAGGCTGCCGGTACTCGCCGCGAAGGCGGTCGTGGTCGCCCTGGCGAGCTTCGTCGTCGGGCTGGTCGCGGTGGCGCTGGCCACCCTGGTGACCACACCGATCCTCGAGCCGCACGGCATGGCCGTCGACCTCAGCGACGGCGACGCGCAGCGCGCCCTGCTGGGTGTGCCGCTCTACCTGATGGCCATCGCGCTGTTCTCCCTCGGTATCGGCGCGATGCTCCGGCACACGGCGGGTGGGATCGCCGCGGTCATCGGCGTGCTGATGGTGCTGCCGATCATCGGGCAGATCAACCTGGACATCCTTCAGGACATCGCCCCGTACCTGCCGTCCGCGGCGGGTGAGCGCCTCATCACGGGCGATCTCGCCGAGACGGTCCTCACACCGTGGCAGGGCTATCTGGTCCTGCTCGCCTGGGTGGCTGCCGCCCTGATCGGCGCCGCAGTGCTCCTGCGTCGGAGGGACGCCTGAGCACAACGGGAGGGCCGGCGTCGGCGGGAGATGTCCCGTCGACGCCGGCCGTCGTCGTCGTCCCCGAACCCAAGACAGCGGCGTTCACAGCGCTGCAGACCAGGCGCCTCGGACCGATCCGCCGCTGGTTCGCCGAGCACCCGCGCGGCACCGACATCGTCGTGATGGCATGGTTCGCGCTGCCGAGCCTCATCAACCTGGCCTGGCCGATGCCGCTGCCGGGCGTGCATCTCGCCCTCGTCGCAGCGACGACCGCGGTGCTGTGGTTCCGGCGCCGGTACCCGCTGCACGTGCTGGCCTGGTCGCTCATCGCTGCCGCGGTGAGCTCGGCGATCGTCCACAACACCGGCGGTCACGAGTGGGCTGCCGCCATGGCGGTGTACGCGGTCGCCTCGCTGCGGCCCACCAGGACCGCCTGGATCGCTGCCATCGCCACGGTGCTGGTGCTCGCCACGACCGTCTGGCTCACGATCGACTACTACGTCGCGGCCGTGCAGATCGGTCCGATGCCCGAGCAAGAGCCCACGACGGCCACCCCGGTGCAGGCGCTCGTCGGGGTGCTGTCGTGGATGACGGTCGTGACGCTCGTCGCGCTCGCGATCGGCACCAATGTGCGTGCCCGCCGCCTGCACACGCAAGACCTGGTGGACCGCGCCAACCGGCTCGTGCTCGAGCGGGACCAGCGCGAGCAGCTCGCCACCGCTGCCGAGCGGGCGCGGATCGCCCGGGAGATGCACGACGTCGTCGCCCACTCGGTCTCGGTGATGGTCGCCCTCGCCGATGGTGCGTCGGCCAGCCTCGAGAAGCGCCCGGAGCGCACCCGCGCCGCGCTCACGGAGCTGTCGCTCACCGGGCGCGACGCGCTCACCGAGATCCGTTCGATCCTCGGCGTGCTGCGGACCGAGCAGACGGGCGATGCCCCGTTCGACGGCGAGGCACCCCTGGTCCCGACCGCCGGGGACCTGGAGGAGCTGCTCGGCCGGTTCCGCGCCGCAGGGCTGCCGGTCGAGCGGGTGGACTCCGGACCACCGCTGCCGCAGCAGCCGCGGTTCGCCCTGACGATCTACCGCGTGGTGCAGGAGTCACTGACCAACGTGCTCCGCTACGCGGCGGGTGCGAGCAGCGTCCGAGTCGAGATCGACCGCGCCGACGACGTCGTGACGGTGGTGGTCTCCAACGACGCCGGCACGGGCACCGCGCAACCTGGAAGCGGCCACGGCCTGCTGGGCCTGCGGGAGCGGGTCGGCGCGTTCGGCGGCACCGTCACCGCCGGCCCGCACACGAGCGGCGGCTGGCGGGTCCGCGCCATCATCCCGATCCCCACGGAGCAGACATGACGATCTCGGTGCTGCTGGTCGACGACCAGTCGCTGCTGCGGATGGGCTTCCGCATGGTGCTGGAGGCCGAGGACGACCTCGAGGTGGTCGGCGAGGCAGCCGACGGCTCCACGGGCGCCTCGATGGCCACCGCGCTGCGCCCCGACGTGGTGCTGATGGACGTGCGCATGCCCGGCACCAACGGCATCGACGCCACCGCACAGATCACGGCGACGCTCCCGGACACCCGGGTGCTCATTCTCACCACGTTCGACCTCGACGAGTACGCCTTCGCCGGCCTGCGCGCCGGTGCCAGCGGCTTCCTGCTCAAGGACACCAAGCCGGTCGAGCTGGTCGAGGCGGTGCGTACCCTGCACCGCGGCGACGCCGTGATCGCCCCCCGTGTGACGCGCCGGATGCTCGAGCTGTTCGGCACCAGGCTGCCGACCACGGACCCCGCAGGCATCGCCGCCGAGGCCGTCGAGGAGCAGCTCAGCGAGCTGACCCCACGGGAGCGCGAGGTGCTCATGGCGCTCGCCAGCGGGCTGTCGAACGCCGAGATCGCGGCCCACCTCGTGGTCTCCGAGGCGACGATCAAGACACATGTCGGTAAGGTGCTAGGAAAACTGGGGCTGCGAGACCGTGTCCAAGCGGTGATCTTCGCGTACGAGTCCGGGCTCGTCCGTCCCTGATGTCATGCAGATGGGAGGGCGCTCGATGACCGAAGAGGTCAAGCAGAGCCCCGTCGGTGTCCGCGATGCCGGACCGGAGGACGCAGAGTTCCTCCTCGACATGTTGCTCGAAGCCGTCAACTGGACCGGCGAGGAGCGCGTCAGTCGCAAACAGCTCCTGCGTGACAAGCAGCTCGCGCACTACGTCGCCGGCTGGCAACGTGACGGCGATCTCGGCGTCATCGCCGTCGATCTCGGCGGGCCCGGCGGGCTCCAGATCCCGGTCGGCGCCGCCTGGCTGCGCCGGTTCAACCAGAGCGCCCGGGGGCACGGCTACATCGCCGACGACATCCCCGAGCTGAGCATGGGCGTGGTGCCCGCCCATCGTGGCCGCGGCATCGGGCGCGGGCTGCTGCGCACGATCGCCAGCCGCGCGCAGGATGCGGGGATCCGCGCGATCAGTCTGAGCGTGGAGAAGGACAACCCGGCGATCGCGCTCTACACCTCGGCAGGTTTCCGCACGGTCGCGGTCGGGAACGACGACACCAACGCACAGACCATGCTCCTGGACCTGCTCACCTGGACCCAGCCGGAGCCGCGGCAGTCCTGACCGGTCACGCTGTCGGTGAGTAGACCACCCTGGTCTGCGAGCCCAGCAGCACCTCGAAGCGTCCGAGCACGCTGCCCTGGGGATCGAGCGCGTACACCACGTGAGCCGAACCCAGCTGCGCCTGCGGTAGCTCGACCAGCCGGGTGTCGTCATCCGTCGCCGTGGCGAGGACCTGGAGCTGGGCATCGGTGTTGACGTCGTCCGAGAAGAACCGCGCGGCCTCGAGGTCGCCCGCCTGGACGAGATCGAGGAAGCGCTGCGCCGCGCCTGTCGGCGACGACAGCCCCACCCCTGAGTCCAGCCCCGGGGCCCAGGTCTCGACGTCGGCCAGCCTGTCGCCGTCGAGCAGCAGTGCGTAGGTGACGGTCGCCTCCGTGGTCGGCCCCGAGGTGCGGGAGGCGCTGAGCACCACTCGCACGGTGGCGACCGGCTGACCGTCGTGGCTGCCCACGATCTCGGCCCCGGAGGTGGCGACATCCACCTCGTCGACCGCCTCGTCCGCTGCGACGCTCAGCTCGAAGGCGGTCGCGGCAGCGAAGTCGCGCGCACCCTCGCCCAGATCGAGCGCACTCGTGAGCTCGTTGACGGCCACGGCGACCGTGGCGCCGTCCGAGATGATGCTCGTCGGGGTGCTACCGGCGTCGAGCCCGTGCGCGTAGAGCTCGGTGAGCATCGTGGTCAGGATCGTCACCTGCCCGGTGGGGTCGATCGCCTCCGCGGGAGCGTCGTCGAGCGTGCTCACCGGGTCGGCGCTGGCGCAACCGGTCAGCAGCAGCAACGTGGCTACCGCAGCCGTGCGGGCAAGGCGTCTGCTCATCGCTCCCCTACAATCGCCTGGACTTCCCACCAGCCTAGGCGGCCGCCCGCGAGAGTCGTGTTCGGGTCGGCCGGACCGCGACCCGACGAACCGCACCGGAGGTGCCGTGCCAGAGGTGCACCAGGAACCGGCCAGCGCGCCGGAGATCCCGGGTTACACCTATGTCCGGCCGATCGGTCACGGCGGCTTCTCCGACGTGTACCTGTACGAGCAGCAGATGCCGCAGCGTGAGGTCGCGATCAAGGTGCTGCGGACCGAGGACCTGAGCGAGTCGATCCGCGAGCAGTTCGCCGCGGAGGCCAACCTGATGGCACGGGTCTCGAACCACTCGAACATCGCCGCGATCTACGCTGCCGACGTCGATGACGAGGGTCAGCCGTACCTGGTGATGGAGTACTGCTCGGGCGGCAGCCTGGGCGCGTTCTACCGGCACTACCCGATGTCGGTCAAAGACGTGCTCGTGCTCGGCATCCGGCTCGCCGGCGCCCTCGAGGCCGCGCACCGCGCCGGGATCGTGCACCGCGACGTCAAGCCCGCCAACATCCTGCTGACCGAGTACGGCGTGCCCGTGCTCTCGGATTTCGGGATCTCCACGATCGACGAGGAGCTGCCCGAGGCCGGCAAGCATCCCCAGGTCAGCACCGAGGGCCGGCCCGGTACCGGCGAGAGCTCGGTCGGGATGAGCCTGCCGTGGGCGGCACCGGAGACCCTCTGGGAGGAGCCGGTCTCGGACGCGCGCTCGGACAGGTACTCGCTCGCCGCCACCCTCTACTCCCTGCTCGAGGCGCGGTCGCCCCACGAGGTGCCGGGCGGGCCGAACTCGGCCGCCCACCTGACCGGTCGGATCAAGAGCGGGTTCATCGGAGCCATGAAGCGCCCCGACATCCCGGAGTCGCTGCATGCCATGCTCCGGAGGGGGCTCGCGCACGACCGCGCCGCCCGCTACGACTCCGCTGCCGACATGGGTCGGGCGCTCCAGGACATCCAGCGCGAGCTCAGCCTCGAGGTCACGCCGCTGGAGGTGCCTCGCGGCAGTGCGCCGTCGCGCCCTCCGCAGCCGACCACACGGGTCCACCAGAGCCAACCGATCCAGCTCCCCGAGGGGCACGCCACGCTCCTGCCCCCTGTCGACGGCAGAGTGCCCGTGGGGCAGCCCGGTCAGCCGGCTGCCCTGCCGGGTGGTGCGGCCGTGGCCGGCGCTTCCGACAGCCCTTCCCCCGGTGTCACGGGACCTGTGCAGGCGGCCCCGGTCGCGCCTCTCGCGCACGCAGCGACGACCGGCGGCTGGACGGCGAGCGCCGCCCACCCACCGCCGCGCCGTCGCATGGACTGGCGGGTGGTGTTCGGCGTGCTGATCCCAGTGCTGGTCGTCGCGTGCGTCGTCGTCGCCTCCATGCTGATCGCCCAGGCGAACCGTGGTCCGAGCTACACCGGCCGTGCCGTGGACAACCTGTTGGCCGAGCCGAACAGCGCAGGCGTGTTCCAGGTCGAGATCCCCGAGGAGCTGCCGATCCCCGACGAGGTGCAGTCCCGACAGCTCGTCGACGGCGACGGCGACACGATCGAGGACGCCTTCAGCGTCGACGTCTCCACCGACAGCTCAGCCTGGCTCGACGGCGAGACCGTGCAGCTCAACCCGATGGAGTCGACCAACCTCGACGGTCCGACATCGGTGAGCCCGGAGGAGCTTGCCGACGCGCTCGGGCTCGATGTCGCCTCGATGCACACCGGCGACATCATCCTGGTGGCTGCACCCGCGGGCTACTTCTCCAACACACATCCCGATCTCGGCATCAAGGTCAGCGAGGCCACCCTGGTCGTCCTGACGATCACCGACGCGTTCTGAGTCCGCGGGAGGCAACGATGCGCCCCTATCCACCCCTGCTGTACGGCGGCGGGCTCCTGCTCGCCCTGATCGGGCACCTCGTGCAGCCGCTCGGGCTGCTGGGCGCCTGGTGGGCTCGCGGGCTGGGCGTCGCACTGATGATCGGGTCCGGCGCGCTCGCCCTGGCCGCCGAGCACCGGTTCCGGGCCGCCCGCACCCCCGTGCTGCCGTTCCGCGACGCGACCGCGCTCGTGACCAGCGGGCCGTTCTCGGTGAGCCGGAACCCGATCTACCTGGCGTTCACGGTCGCGGTCCTCGGCATCGCGCTGACAGCAGCGAGCTGGTGGCCGCTGATCACGCTGCCGCTCGCGCTGCTGGCGATCACCGCGGTGATCCGCGGCGAAGAGGAACGCCTGCAACGGATCTTCGGCGATGCGTACGCCGACTACCGCCGCCGGGTGCGGCGCTGGCTGTAGGTACGCGCCCTCACATCGTCACGCCCGGCAAGGTGCCGGACTTCCCTCCCTCGATGCTCGGCGCGGACACCTCCCACGGGCGCGGTGCCCCCACCGGGGCTCGAACCCGGACTGGGCCGATTTTAAGTCGGCTGCCTCTGCCGATTGGGCTATGGGGGCGACTGCGAGGGTAGTCGCCCGGCGCGGATCAGCTCTGGATCGGCTCCGCTGTGCTCCCGGCTCCGGCCGAGCCGCCGCCGGCGACGGCCCGGAACTCGGCGCGCGGTGAGGAGAACGCACCGAGGGCGACCATCTCGCGGCGGAACAGCAGCGCCGTCGTCCAGTCGAGCACGATCCGCACCTTGCGGTTCAGGGTCGGCATGGCCCACATGTGATAGGTCCGGTGCATGAACCAGGCGAGCGGACCACGCAGCTTGATGCCGAAGGTCTGCGCGACGCCCTTGTAGAGGCCGAGCGAGGCGACCGTGCCGAGGTTCGCGTGCTTGTAGTCGACGAGCTCCTCACCCACGATCTCGCGGGCGAGGTTCTGGCCGAGGTGACGTCCCTGCCGGACCGCATGCTGCGCCGTCGGCGCGCAGGTGGCACCGGGCTCGCCGGTGAGGTCGGGCACGGCGGCGCAGTCGCCGGCGGCCCAGGCACCCTCGACGACGGTCCCCTCGGCGTCGACGACCTGCAGGGCCGCGTTGGTGCGCACCCGGCCGCGCTCGTCGAGCGGCAGGTCGGTGCGGCCGAGCGCGGGGCTCGCCTTGACACCCGCGGTCCAGACGAGGGTGTCGGACTCGAAGCGGTCGCCGTCGGAGGTCTCGATGTGGCCGTCCACGCAGGACTCCAGCAGCGTGTTCAGCTTGAGCTCGATGCCGCGGCTGCGGAGCTGCTCGATGGCATAGCCACCGAGTTCCTCACCCACCTCGGGCAGGATCCGGCCCATCGCCTCGACCAGCACGAAGCGCAGGTCCTGCGGGCGGATCGAGTCGAAGTCCTGGCACGCGGTGCGGGCCATGTCCTCGACCTCACCGAGCGCCTCGATGCCGGCGAACCCTCCGCCCACGAACGTGAAGGTCAGCAGTCGGCGGCGTAGCGCGGGGTCCCAGGTCGAGCTCGCCGCCTCCATCTTGCCGAGCACCGTGTTGCGCAGCGCGATCGCTTCCTCGATCTGCTTGAAGCCCATGCCCTGCTCGGCGAGCCCAGGGATCGGCAGCGTGCGCGCCACGGAGCCCAGCGAGGTGATCACGTGGTCGTAGGAGACCGTGTAGGCCTCGCCCTCCAACGGCGTCACCTCGGCCACCCGGCTGCCGTGATCGAGGCTGGTCACGCGGCCGGACAGGATCGTGCAGCCCTTGAGCGTGCGCCGCAGCGGCACCACGACGTGCCTCGGCTCCAGGTTGCCCGCAGCCGCCTCGGGCAGGAACGGCTGGTAGGTCATGTACGAACGGGGGTCGACGACGACGATCGCCGCCTCGCGCCGACCGAGTCTCTTGCGCAGCGACAGGGCGGCGTAGAGGCCGACGTAACCGCCGCCCAGAACGAGGATGCGGGGAACCTTGCGGGCCTTGTTCACCTCTCCAGATTAGGTGACACAGCGCCTGTCAAAATGTGGGTTTGGCCACCTGGTCTCAGCGAACCGCGCGAGCCCGGAGAAGCACGTCGTCGAGCATCTCCTCGGTGAGCCTGCCGGTGAAGGTGTTCTGCTGCGACACGTGGTAGCTGCCGATCAGCAGCACGCGCCGACCCTCGGGTGTCACCACCGCGGCCTCGGCACCGTGACCGAAGCCCGGCCGGGGCCGCGGCACCGCCCAGCCGAGCTCGGCGAGCGCGGCGAAGGTGGCCTGCCAGGCGATTCCGCCGAGCGCGAGGATTGCCGTGGTCGACGGCGTCACGAGGGTGATCTCGCGGCGCAGCCAGTGCGCGCACGTGCGCCGCTCCTCGGGGGTGGGCTTGTTGTCCGGCGGTGCGCAGCGGACGGCGGCGACGATGCGTGCACCTGTGAGCACGAGACCGTCGCCGGCGTGCACGGACGTCGCCTGGTTCGCGAATCCGGTGCGGTGCAGCGCGGCGAACAGCCAGTCCCCGGACCTGTCACCGGTGAAGACCCGGCCGGTGCGGTTGGCGCCGTGTGCCGCGGGGGCGAGGCCGACGATCAGCAGCCGCGGCTGCTCGTCGCCGAACCCCGGCGCGGGGCGGCCCCAGTACGGCTGATCGGCGAACGCGCGCCGCTTGGTGACGGCGACCTCCTCGCGCCATGAGACCAGCCGAGGGCAGGCCTCGCACACGCTGCTGCGGGCGTCGACCTCCCCGAGGTCCGCCGCGGCCGCCGCCAGCGTGGCGACCTGCCGCTCGCGCACCCCGACCGGCGTGTCCGCATCGGCCGGATCACCTGGCCAGCCGGTTCCTGGAGCAACCGGGGACCCGAAAGCCGCGGCCGTGATCGGGTGCGGCAGCGACGACGTTCCCATCCCGCCACGCTATCCCCGCCAGCGGTTCCTCACCGTCCACCCAAGGCCGCCCCGTGGCCGCTCACCCACCAGCCAGCCCACCCCGGCGCCCCACCGGTCACTCACCGTCCACCCAAGACCGCCCCGTGGCCGCTCACCCACCAGCCAGCCCACCCCGGCGCCCCACCGGTCACTCACCGTCCACCCAAGACCGCCCCGTGGCCGCTCACCCACCAGCCAGCCCACCCCGGCGCCCCACCGGTCACTCACCGTCCACCCAAGACCGCCCCGTGGCCGCTCACCCACCAGCCAGCCCACCCCGGCGCCCCACCGGTCACTCACCGTCCACCCAAGACCGCCCCGTGGCCGCTCACCCACCAGCCAGCCCACCCCGGCGCCCCACCGGTCACTCACCGTCCACCCAAGACCGCCCCGTGGCCGCTCACTCACCAGCCGTGGACGCTCAGGCACCGCCGGGTGGCCCGGCAACGACGGCCTCGACGACCTCGCGGGCCTGGGCGATCGCAGCGGCGGGATCGCTCGCGACCGCACCGAGCACGGCGTCGACCGCGGCCACGAGCCCCGCCGGCGCGCCGGGCTGGTCAGCCGCGATCGCGACCAGCCCCTTCTCGTTGGTGACCCAGCGGCCTGCGCGGGCGCACACCGCGTGCGCGGCAAGCAGCAGCGAGCGCGACAGCAGCAGCCCGAAATACGCCGGATCGCCACGCCCGGCGACCTTCGCTGCGCCGTCGAGCAGGAACTGCGCCTCCCAGAGCCCTTCGACCATCCGCGCAGCCAACGCGGGCGGGTACGCCTGGTACGTGTCGCGAGGGCGTGAGAGCACGCCCGTGCTGTCCGCCAGCACGCGGCTCATCGCCAGCTCCCCCGGATAGGCGAGATCGGGGACGCCGAGCGGGTGTCCGGTCTGCATGTGGAAGGTGTTCTCGCCCTCGCTCACCCGCTGCCAGCACGCCTCGACGCGGTCGAGGTCGCGATAGATGAGATCCACGGCGGCGCCGTCGATGCGGAGCCAGCCACCGCCGTCGACCCACGGTCCCCAGCCACCGTGCGGGGTGACCTCGGCGTGCTCGCCAGCGATCTCCCGCACGAGCGCGCCGAGCGTGTCGGTGTCGATCTCGCCGCGGTAGTACAGCCCGAGATCGGTGTCGGAGTCGGGCCGGCCCTCGCCACGGCCACGGCTGCCGCCGAGCGTGACACCCACGATCCCCGGGACGGCGGCGAGCCGGGCGGCCAGGGCGAGCAGAGCGTCGTCGTCGAGGGCCATCCGGCGAGGCTATCCAGGCGAGGTGCAGGTGTACCCTCGAAATCACCGCGCGCCGTTCGCATGGCCAACCGGACGTGGGTTCATCAGCTTCAACCATGCACGAGCAACGGCGCACGGGTGGAGGGAGCTGTCCATGGGCGCTCAGATCGAGATGGGAACCGCGATCACGGTCAACGGGCGGGCACGCCCGCTGGGCGCCGGCGTGGACGGCTCCACCAACGCGCTCGACTGGCTCCGCAACCAGGGCCTCACCGGCGCCAAGGAGGGCTGCGCCGAAGGAGAGTGCGGCGCATGCTCGGTACTCGTGGCGCGACCCGACGGCGAGGGCACGCGCTGGACCGCCGTCAACTCCTGCCTCATCCCGGCGGCCGCGCTCGACGGCGTCGAGGTGATCACCGCCGAGGGCCTCGGAACACCGGAGGATCTCCACCCGGTGCAGCGGGAGATGGCGTTTCGCGGTGGCTCCCAGTGCGGCTACTGCACACCGGGGTTCGTGTGCTCGATGGCGGCCGAGTACTACCGGCCCGAGCGGCGCGCGTGCGACCCCGGCCCCGAGCGCGGCCCGAACGGCTTCGACGTGCACGCGATGGCGGGGAACCTGTGCCGGTGCACGGGCTACCGGCCGATCCAGGATGCGGCGTTCGCGCTCGGTGATGTTCCGGACGACGACCCGCTCGCCGTGCGGCTGTCTCGCCCCGCTCCTGCGCCCCGTGCGACCGTGCTCGACGGCGAGGCCGCCTTCGTGAGGCCGGCCCACCTGAGCGAGGCACTGGCCGCGCTGGCTGGGACCGAGGGCGCCGTGGCCGTCGCCGGTTCGACCGACTGGGGTGTCCAGGCGAACCTCGGCCACCGCCGCGCGCCGCTGCTCGTCGCCATCGATCAGCTCCCCGAGCTGCGCGGGTTCGAGGCCACCCCCGAACGGGTCGAGATCGGCGCCGCGCTCACCCTGTCGGAGATCGAGCGCACGCTCGCCGGCTCGGTGCCGCTGCTGGAGGAGGTGTTCGTCCAGTTCGCATCGCGGTTGATCCGCAACAGCGCGACGCTCGGCGGCAACCTCGGCACCGGCTCCCCCATCGGCGACGCAGCGCCGGCGCTGCTGGCCCTCAACGCGAGCCTCGTGCTGTCCTCGGTGCGCGGCGACCGCGAGGTACCGATGGCCGACTACTTCACCGGGTATCGGCAGAGCGTGCGCGAGCCCGACGAGCTGATCCGGTCCGTGCGGATCCCGCTGCCGCTGCTGCCGCGGTCGAGCTTCGTCAAGGTCGCCAAGCGGCGCTTCGACGACATCTCCTCTGTCGCGGTGGCCATCGCCGCGGACCTCGGCGAGGGTGTGGTGCGCGAGATCAGGATCGGGCTGGGCGGCGTCGCTGCGACCCCGCTGCGGGCAGTCGCGACGGAGCACGCGCTGCGCGGGAAGCCCTGGGAGGTGGGCACGGTAGGCGCCGCTGCATCGGTACTGGCAGGCGAGGGCACCCCGATGGACGACCACCGAGCGAGCGCCCGCTACCGCGCCGCGATGCTCGAGCAGAGCCTGCTGCGCTTCTACGCGACCACGAACGAGGCGGTGTCCTCATGAGCAGCGAGAGCAACGCGCTGGCCGACCGGCCGCGGTCATCGGTCGTCGGCATCGAGGTCCCGCACGAGTCGGCTGCGCTGCACGTCACGGGAGCGGCGCTCTACACCGACGATCTCGTGGGGCGCGCCCCGGGCGTGCTGCACGCCTGGCCGGTGCAGGTGGACCATGCGCACGCGCGGATCACCTCGATCAGCGTCGATGCAGCGCTCACGGTGCCGGGCGTGGTGCGGGTGCTGACCCAGGCCGATGTGCCCGGCATCAACGACGCGGGCGTGAAGGAGGACGAGCCGCTCTTCCCGGGCGAGGTCTGCTACGTCGGCCACGCGGTCGCCTGGGTGCTCGGCGAGAGCCTCGAGGCAGCGCGGCTAGGGGCGGCAGCCGTGGAGGTCGCGGTCGGGCCGCTGCCGGCGATCGTGACGATCGAGGAGGCGGTCGCGGCGGCGTCCTTCCAGGGCACGCCGCGCACGATCTCCCGCGGCGACGTCGAGACGGGCCTGGCGACGGCGCGCCACCGGTTCAGCGGTGAGATCCGCATCGGCGGGCAGGAGCACTTCTACCTGGAGACCCAGGCGGCGCTGGCAGAAGTCGACGAGGCCGGTCAGGTGTTCGTGCAGTCGAGCACCCAGCACCCCAGCGAGACCCAGGAGATCGTCGCGCACGTGCTGGGCGTGCGCAGCCACGACGTGACGGTGCAGTGCCTGCGCATGGGTGGCGGCTTCGGCGGCAAGGAGGCGCAGCCGCACGGTCTGGCCGCTGTGGCCGCGCTGGGGGCGGTGCTGACCGGGCGGCCGGTGCGGTTGCGCCTGACCCGCTCCCAGGACATGACGATGACGGGCAAGCGCCACCCCTTCCACGCGACGTGGGAGGTCGGTTTCGACGACGACGCGCGGATCGTCGCGCTGCGCGCCACGCTCACCGCTGACGGCGGCTGGAGCCTCGACCTGTCCGAGCCCGTTCTCGCGCGTGCGCTGTGCCACGTGGACAACGCGTACTGGATCCCGAACATCGAGCTGCACGGCCGCATCGTCAAGACCAACAAGACCTCGCAGACGGCGTTCCGCGGCTTCGGCGGTCCGCAAGGCATGGCGGTGCTCGAGGACATCCTCGGGCGTGTGGCCCCCGCGCTGGGAGTGCCGGCCGACGAGCTGCGCCGCCGCAACCTCTACGGCGACGGCCAGAGCACCCCGTACGGCCAGCCGGTACGTCACGCGGAGCGCCTCACCCAGATCTGGGACCGTGCCCTCCAGACGAGCACGTTCGAGCAGCGCTCCGCCGAGGTCGAGGCCTTCAACTCGGCACACCCGCACCGCAAGCGAGGCATCGCGATCACACCCGTCAAGTTCGGCATCTCCTTCAACTTGACAGCCTTCAACCAGGCCGGTGCGCTCGTGCTGGTCTACAAGGACGGCTCGGTGCTGATCAACCACGGCGGCACCGAGATGGGGCAGGGCCTGCACACCAAGATGCTGCAGGTGGCGGCGACCGCGCTCGGGCTGCCGCTCGGGCTCGTGCGGCTGGCACCGACGCGCACCGACAAGGTGCCGAACACGTCCGCCACCGCCGCCAGCTCGGGGACCGACCTGAACGGCGGCGCCGTGCAGGATGCCTGCCGGCAGATCGTGGACCGGCTGCGTGAGGTGGCAGCCCCGCTGCTCGGGGTCGCACCGCCGGAGGTGGTGCTCGCCGACGGCCGGGTCCGCGCTGCCGATGGCAGTGCGGAGCTGTCTTGGTACGAGGTGGTCGCCGAGGCGTACATGGAGCGCGTGTCGCTCTCCGCCGCGGGCTACTACCGCACCGAGGGCCTGCACTGGGATGCCGTGCGCATGCAGGGCTCCCCCTTCAAGTACTTCGCCTACGGGGCGGCCGTCACGGAGGTCGAGGTCGACGGCTTCACCGGTGCGTACCGCACGCTGCGCACCGACATCGTCCACGACGTCGGCGACTCGTTGTCTCCGCTGATCGACCGCGGGCAGGTCGAGGGCGGCTTCGTGCAAGGTGCCGGCTGGCTGACCCTGGAGGAACTGCGCTGGGACACCTCCGACGGACCGGCAAGGGGCAGGCTCGCCACCCAGGCCGCCAGCACCTACAAGCTGCCCTCGTTCGGCGAGATGCCGGAGACCTTCCGCGTCGAGTTCCTCGAGCGGGCTCACGAGAGCGGCGTGATCTACGGCAGCAAGGCCGTGGGTGAGCCACCGCTGATGCTCGCGTTCAGCGTCCGTGAGGCGATCCGGCAGGCCTGCGCGGCGTTCGGTCCGGCGGGCCACTGCGTCGACCTGAGCCTGCCCTCGACGCCGGAGGCCACCTTCTGGGCCCTGAGCGAGGCACGGACCGCGCGTGCGCCGGACCCGCCTACGAGCGGCAGCAGCGGTGCGCTCGATGGCATCCGCGCGACGCCCGTGCCGGCAGAGCGATGAGCTGGGTCGAGGCAGCCGCACGGCTGCACGCGCAGCAGATCCCCTATGCCCTGGTCACGGTGATCGAGGTGCGCGGCCACGCCCCGCGCGAGGCCGGCGCGAAGATGGTGGTGGCCGCGGACTCGTCGTGGGGCAGCATCGGCGGCGGCAACATGGAGATCAGCTCGGTGCAGCGTGCGAGGACGATGCTCGCCGGCGGCGAGAGCGCGCCTGCGGTGATGGAGTTCGGGCTGACCGAGCACGCGAGCTCCGAGCACGGCCGGCAGTGCTGCGGCGGCCAGGTGCGCGTGCTGGTGGAACCGATCGGGGTACGTCCCACGGTGGTGCTGTTCGGCCTCGGCCACGTCGGGCTCGAGCTCGCACGCATCGCGTCACGGCTCGACGTGACGCTGCATCTCGTCGACACCCGCCCCGGCATCCTCACCGCCGCCCAACGGGCGGATCTGGAGGCGGGCACGGCGGGCGTCCGGTTCCACCACCCGGCGGCCCCCGAGAGCGTGCTGACCGCGGCCGGGCTGGTGCCGGACTCCGCGCACGTCCTCGTGCTGACCCACGACCACGCCGAGGACATCGCGATCTGCGACACCGCGCTGCGCCGCCCCCTCGGCTCGATCGGGCTCATCGGCTCCCGCGCCAAGTGGGCCCGGTTCCGCAAGCGCCTGCACGAGGCCGGGCACGACGACGCAGCCCTCGAGCGGATCGTGTGCCCGATCGGGGTGGCCGACATCACCGGCAAGCACCCCGCCGTGATCGCGGTGAGCGCCGCGGCCGACCTGCTGCGCGTGCTCCAGAAGTCCGAGCCCGGCCGGCCGGCCGGAGCGATCAGGTGAGCACGACGTTGTACCGAGCCCGAGCGCTCGATGTTCCCAGCGGTCCGCTCGGGGGTGCAGTGCTGCGCGCGGACGAGGACCTCGCGCTGCTCGTCGCCGACGGCGTCATCACCCGGCGTGGGCCCTGGACCGAGGTGAGCCGGGCGCCCGAGGCGAGCGACGCCGTCGTGCAGGATCTGCGCGCAGGCCTGCTGCTGCCCGGGTTCGTGGACACGCACGTGCACTTCCCGCAGGTGCGTGCGATCGGCGGGCTGGGGCGGCCGCTGCTGCAGTGGCTCGAGACGTGTGCACTGCCGGAGGAGGCCAGGATGGCCGAACCCGCCTACGCGGCTGCGGTCGCCGAGGAGCTGCTGGCCGGGCTCGCCGCCGCGGGTACCACCACGGCCCTGGTGTTCGGCGCACACTTCAGTGACGCCGTCGAGACCCTCTTCACCGCTGCGGAACGGAGCGGGCTGCGGATCACCGCCGGGCTGGTGGTCGGGGACCGCAACCTGCGAGCGGACCTGCACACCGATCCGGCTACCGCGTACGAGGAGGGGCTGGCGCTCGCGCAGCGCTGGCACGGGCGTGGGCGGCTGCGGTACGCCGTCACGCCACGCTTCAGCTTCGCGACCACCGACGAGATGCTCGCCTCGTGCGCGGCGCTGGTGGACGCGGCGCCCGGGGTGCGGTTCACGAGCCACCTCAACGAGAACGTGCGCGAGGTCGCGGCGGTGGCTGAGCTGTTCCCGCAGGCGGGTGACTACCTCGACACCTACGACAGGCACGGCCTGCTGACGCCGCGATCGGTGCTGGCGCACAACGTGCACCCCACCGACGCCGAGCTGGCGCGGCTGGCCGCGAGCGGCACGAGCGTCGCGCACTGCCCGACGTCGAACGCCTCGCTCGGATCGGGACTGTTCCCGATGCGACGGCATGTCGAGGTGGGCGTGGAGGTGGCGCTGGGTTCCGACGTCGGCGGCGGCACCGGGTTCTGCCTGCTCAAGGAAGGGCTGCAGGCGTACTTCGCGCAGCAGCTCCTGGGCGCGGCCGGCCTCCCGCTGACCGCTGCGGACGTGCTCCACCTCGCCACCGCCGCGGGCGCGCGGGCCCTCGGGCTGGCGGAGGTCGGGCACCTCAGCGAGGGCATGGCGTTCGACGCCGTGCTGCTGCAGCCGCCCACGGGCACCACCCTGGAGGCCGTGCTGCGCCACGCCCACGACGCCGACGACGCCCTCGCCAAGATCTTCGCCCTGGGCACTCCCGGCGACATCGCCTCGGTCTGGGTGGGCGGGGAGATGGTCAACCGACACACGGCGACCCCCACCACCCCTATGGTGCCGCTGACGACTCTGTCCTGAGCGTCACTCATCACGCGATCGACCAGGAGCAGCATGGCCACGCCCGAGACCACCCCACCAGCTGACGAACAAGCGGAACCACGGCAGGCGAGCTCCTTCGTCGACCGCTTCTTCGAGATCACCAAGCACGGGTCGACCGTGCCGCGTGAGCTCAGAGCCGGGCTGACGACGTTCCTGGCGATGAGCTACATCATCTTCGTCAACCCGGACGTGCTGTCGAACGCGATCGTGATCGACGGGGTCGACAACGTCTTCACGCAGCTGGTGATCGTGACCTGCATCGCCGCTGCCTTCGGGACGCTCGTGATGGGCATCGTCGCGCGGTACCCGTTCGCGCAGGCGCCGGGCATGGGGCTGAACGCGTTCTTCGCGTTCACCGTGGTCATCGGGATGGGCTATACGTGGCAGCAGGCGCTCGCCGCGGTGTTCATCTCCGGTGTGCTGTTCGTGGTGCTGAGCGTCATCGGCGCGCGGAAGGCGATCGTGCAGGCCCTGCCGATGTCGCTCAAGCTCGCGATCACCGCCGGCATCGGCGCGTTCCTGGCCCTGATCGGCATGAAGAACGCCGGCATCGTCGTCAACAACGAGGCCACCGCCGTCGCGCTGGGCGACTTCGGCTCGCCGACGGTGTGGCTCGCGCTGCTGGGTCTGGTGATCACCGCGGTCCTGATGAAGCTCAAGGTCACCGGCGCGATCCTGTGGGGCATCCTCGCGACAACCGCGATCGCGATCATCTTCCGGCTCGCGGTCTACGCAGGTGCCGACGGACTCGTGCCCTTCGCCGGGTTCTCCGACGGCATCCTGGCGCTGCCGTTCTGGCCCAGCGACCTCGCCCTCCAGATGGACTTCGCCGGCCTCTTCAACCCGGCACACCTCGATGTCAGCGCCGGGTTCCTGGTCACCTCGGCGATCACGGTCATCCTCACGTTCTTCGTCGTCGACTTCTTCGACGCGACCGGCACGCTCACCGGGCTGGCGAACCGCGCCGGCTTCATCGACGCCAAGGGCGACATGCCCCGCGCCAAGACGCTGTTCTCGATGGACGGTCTCGCGGCGATCTTCGGTGCCGCGATGGGCACTTCGACCACGACGGCGTACGTCGAGTCCGCTGCGGGTGTCGAGGAGGGTGGTCGCACGGGCCTGACGGCGGTCACCACCGGTGGTCTGTTCATCGTCGCGATGTTCTTCTGGCCGTTGGTGGGTGCGGTGCCGAGCGCCGCCACGTCCCCCGCACTGATCCTGGTCGGCGCGCTCATGATGGAGGGCGTCAAGGGCATCGAGTGGAGCGACGTCTCCGAGAGCGTGCCCGCGTTCCTGACGATCGTCACGATGCCGTTCACCTACTCGATCGCGAACGGCGTCTCCTTCGGCATCATCGCCTACGCGCTGATCAAGGTGTTCACCGGCCGGTTCAGGGAGAACAGCTGGCTGCTCTACCTGCTCGCCGCGCTCTTGATCGCCCGCTACATCTGGCTCGAGTAGCACCCCGCGTTCAACACGATCCCGCACCCCTTGCAGGGCGACCGTGCGTGGCACGATCGTGCGTATGGAGACGACATGGCTGATACCCGTGATCGCCGTTGCTGTCGGGGCTGGTGTGATCGCGCTGGTCGCGGCGATCGGAGTCGCGCTCCGCTCGTCTCGGGGTTCGTCGGCGCCCAGTGACGTCGTGCCCGGGCGGCCGCCGTTCGCTGCAGGCCCGCCTGGGCCGGAGCTGCTGCAGCGGCTGGGGATCGCCAGGCTGGTCAGGCGAGCGACCGGGGTCGTGCAGTGGCAGGTCGAGGGACGTGAAGCCCTCGCGGCGCGCACCGACGGCCGCGGCTGGGCGACCACGCGCGGCGCGTGGAGCACGCGGGCCACGACCTCCGGTCTCGCCCACTCGCTCGTTGCGGTGCGGCTGCCCGGTCCGCTCCCGGCCATCAACGTGCTGAGCGAGGGCGTCATCGGCTCGCACGTCGACGTCGAGTCCAGCGGATTCAACAGGGCGCGCGACATCCGCACCGACGACGACCGGCACGCCCACGCCGTGCTCACACCGCGGGTGATCGCCCTGCTGCAGGATCTCCCCGAGGACCTCTCGGTGCAGGTGGTCGGTGATCACCTCATCAGCTTTCGTCGTGGCGTGCCGACCGCCGCCGAGGTGCTGCAGCGGGCGGCGCTCCTGGCTCAGATCGCCGCCGCGATCCCCGCGTTCGTCTACGACGGCCTCGGGGACTGAGTCAGCCGAGCCTGCTCAAGACCGAGAGCGCGATGCCGTCGAGGATGTCGTGCTCGCTCGATGTGACCGTCGTGACGCCCGCGCTCGCGGTGAGGTGGCGGATCACCTCCGACCACACGAGGGCTCCGGCACCGATCACGTCGACCCGGCCCGGGTGCATGTACGGCAGCGCAGCACGCTCGGCGCGGCTCATCCACAGCAGCTCGTCGCACGCTGCCAGGACGTCCTCGACGGCGAGCCGGGCCCCGTCGATCTCCTCGGATCGATAGCGGTCGAGTCGCAGCGCATGGGCCGTCACGGTCGTCACCGACCCGGCGACCCCCACCAGCGTGCCGGTGCTCTCCAGCGGCACGGTTGCCGTGGCGCGATCGAGCGCGGCGCGGATGTCAGCTCGAGCCGCTCCCACCTCTGCCTCGCTCGGCGGGTCCGAGGACAGGTGCCGCTCCGTCATCCGGACGCAGCCGATGTCGAGGGAGATCGAGGCATCGGGCATCGGAGCTGGCCCGGAGGCCGCTCCGACCACGAGCTCGGTCGACCCGCCCCCGATGTCGACGACGAGCGCAGGCCCGGGGTCGTCGGCGCCGAGCACGCGCACCGCGCCCGCGAAGCTCAGCGAGGCCTCCTCGGTACCGGAGATCACCTCCGGTGCGACCCCCAGCCGCTGGGTCACGCCGTCGATGAAGGCATCGCGGTTGCGCGCGTCGCGGGTGGCCGAGGTCGCCACGAACCGAACGGCCTCGACCTCGTGCTCACGGCACAGCGCCGCATACCGCTCGGTCGCGTCCAGCGTGCGAGCGAGCGCCTCCGCGGCGAACTCGCCGGTCTTGTCGACTCCCTGACCCAGTCTGACCACCTCCATGAGGCGGACGACGTCGGTCAGGCTCGCTCCGCCGTCGGGCTCGGTCTGGGCGTCTGCGACGAGCAGACGGATGGAGTTCGTTCCGCAGTCGATACCAGCCACACGTGTCACGGCCACACCTTGCCACGAGCGGAGGGGGCTCGACGACGGGGAAGCCGTTCCGGGCGGCGAGAACGGGCTGCGGCTCAGCAGGTGCAGCGGTCCGGCCGCCAGCTCTCGCGGATGAGCGCGAGGGCCTCGTCGCCGATCGGGTTGACCCCTGGGCCGACGGCGAGCGCGTGCCCGACCAGCACGTGCAGGCACTTGACGCGGTCGGGCATGCCACCGGCGCTGATGCCCTCGATCTCGGGGACCTCGCCGAGCTCGTGACGGCGGCGCAGGTAGTCCTCGTGGGCAGCCCGGTGCGCAGCGGCGAGATCCGGGTCCTCGGCGATCCGAGCGCTCATCTGCTTCATGACGCCACTGGCCTCGAGCGTGCTGACGGCCGCGACGGCGGGCGGGCAGGTCAGGTAGAACGTCGTCGGGAACGGCGTGCCGTCGGGCAGCCGGGGCGCCGTGCGCACCACGGTCGGGCGGCCGCACACGCACCGGGCCGCGACCGACACGACCCCGCGTGCCGGCCGGCCCAGCTGCTCGGTGATGACGTCGAGGTCGGCCTGGCTGACCAGCTCGGTCATCAGTCGTCGACCTCACCGGCGACCTGCACGGAGTCCCACACGGTCAGGTACCACGGGCCGGTGCGCGGCATGGTCACCGGCCCGTCATCCTCGGTGCTCGTGGGCTCCTCGCCGGTCACGGTCTCGGGATCGACCACCACGTAAGGCGTCTCCCCCGGCATCACGAACCCGAGCCGATCACGAGCCTGGGCCTGCACGAACGCTGCGTCCTCCCAGCGTTCGACGGCGTCCTCGAGCGCTGCGTTGCGCTCCTCGCTGGCCGCGATCGCGTCGTTGAGCTCCCGTAGCTGCTCCTGCTGCGCGACGTAGGCACGAAGCGTGGGGGCGAGCAGGACGAACGCGACCAGCACGACGACGAACAGCATCACCATCCGCACCGTCACCTGCCTCGGCTCGTCGTGCCGCTCGACCGTGGCACCGCCAGCGGGTGCGGTGCTCGCCCGGCGCGGCGTGGCGCTCGGCTTGCGCAGCGGCTTGCTGGAGGCTGTGGAGCCCTTCGCCGGGCGTGAGGTCGCGCGGCTGCCGCGGGCCGGCTTGCGCTGGGCCGTCGCAGAGCGCGACGCACCGGCGGCGGTCGTGCGGGGTGCAACAGGACGGCGGGAGCTCACCACCACATGTTCCCTCACCTGCGCGCGGTTCGGCCGCAGGTGACGTGGCGCGCGTCGTGGGCAGTCCTCCCCGGAGCCGGCCAGACCCCTGGGATTCGTGACGCGCGCACCCACGCGTATGTGGAACAAAGTCCACGGTCGAAGACGGCCAGAGGACGAAGCAACCGGTTGCCATCGCATCGAGCGCGGACTTCGTTCCAGAAGCTGGTCGTTCCGGTGCGTGGAGCGCCCCGGCCGCAGCACCACCTCACACCGCGCAGGCGTCGCCCTCGCAGTTCGCACCATCGGCAGCGGAGACCATCTGCAGCGGGTTGGCCGTGGCCCACGCCTGCTCCAGCGCGCGCGTGAACACCTCGATCGGCTGCGCCCCGGACACGCCCACCGCCTCGGCGAGCACGAAGAACGGCACTCCCCGCGCCCCGTACGCGCCGGCCTGGGCGATGTCGGCACGCACCGCGTCGGCGTACTCGTCACCGGCGAGCACCTGCTGCACACGCGTCTCGTCCAGGCCGACCTCGCCGGCCAGCCGCACCAGCACATCCGGGTCGTTGACCTGCTCGTTGTCGCTGAAGTGGGCGCGCATGAATCGGTCCTGAGCGGCGTCGCCCAGCCCCTCCTCGTTCGCCAGGTGCAGCACCCGGTGGATGTCGAAGGTGTTGCCGGTGCGGGTGGTCTCCAGGTGGTACTCGAGCCCGACCCCGGCTGCCTGCTGCTCCAGCGCCCGCTGGTTGGCGAGCGCCTGCTCCACCGGCATGCCGTACTTGCGTGCCAGCATCTGGCTGGACGGCTCGGTCGTCACCTCGGGCGCCGAGGGGTCGAGCTGGAAGCTGCGCCAGGAGATCTCCACCTGGTCGCGGTGCGGGAACTGCTCGAGGGCAAGCTCGAGGTGACGCTTGCCGATGTAGCAGAACGGGCAGACGATGTCGGACCAGATGTCGATCTTCATGCTCGCTGCAACCTGCCGACCACCCGGCTCATTCCGAGGCGGGTCGTCGGTCACGTCGACGAGCCGTCAGCACGAACGGCGCAGCCCCCGGCACGTGTGAACGTGCCGGGGGCCGCGGGGTCACCTCGGATCAGGCGGAGGGCTTCCAGCGCGGGAAGGCCGTGGCACCGGCGTAGACGCCGGAGCTGTCGAGCTCGTCCTCGATCCGCAGGAGCTGGTTGTACTTGTTGATGCGCTCACCGCGGGCGGGCGCGCCGGTCTTGATCTGGCCGGCGTTGACCGCGACCGACAGGTCGGCGATCGTCGTGTCCTCGGTCTCACCGGACCGGTGAGAGACCATCGCGGTGAAACCGTTGCGCTGCGCGAGCGTGACGGCGTCGAGGGTCTCGGTCAGCGAGCCGATCTGGTTGACCTTGACCAGCAGGGAGTTGGCGGCCTTGGTCTCGATGCCGCGGGCCAGGCGCTCCGGGTTGGTGACGAACAGGTCGTCGCCCACGATCTGCACCTTGTCGCCGACCTGGCCGACGAGCTCGCTCCAGCTGGACCACTCGTCCTCGGACAGCGGGTCCTCGATCGAGACCAGCGGGTAGTCCGACACGAGCTGGGAGTAGTACGCGATCATCTCGGCGGGGGTCTTCGAGCCGCCCTCGAAGGCGTAGGCGCCGTCGGAGAAGAACTCGGTGGCCGCGACGTCGAGCGCGAGCGCGATGTCGGTGCCTGCGCTGAAGCCGGCCCTCTCGATCGCCACCAGGATCAGGTCGAGCGCCGCACGGTTGCTCTCGAGGTTCGGTGCGAAGCCGCCCTCGTCGCCGAGGCCCGTCGCCAGGCCCCGCTCCTTCAGCACGGACTTGAGGTGGTGGTAGACCTCCGCACCCCAGCGCAGCGCCTCCTTGAAGGTGCCGGCACCGATCGGGGCGATCATGAACTCCTGGACGTCGACGTTGGAGTCGGCGTGGCTGCCGCCGTTGAGGATGTTCATCATCGGGACCGGCAGCACGTGCGCGTTCGGACCGCCGATGTAGCGGAACAGCGAGAGGTCGGAGCTCTCGGCGCTCGCGCGCGCGGCCGCGAGCGAGACGCCCAGGATCGCGTTGGCACCGAGCTTGCCCTTGTTCGGCGTGCCGTCGAGCTCGATGAGGGTGGCGTCGAGGTGACGCTGGTCAGCGGCGTCGAGCCCGAGGATCTCGGGAGCGATGACCTCGGTCACCGCGGCCACCGCCTCGCTCACGCCCTTGCCGAGATAGCGGCCCTTGTCGCCGTCACGGCGCTCGACAGCCTCGAATGCACCGGTGGACGCGCCCGAGGGCACGGCGGCGCGGGCAAAGGACCCGTCCTCCAGCGCGAGCTCGACCTCCACGGTGGGGTTGCCGCGGGAGTCAAGAATCTCCCGGGCGCCGACGGCCTCGATCGTGGCCATGTGCGACTCCTTCTCAGATGGGTGTCAAAGTGTGAAATCTTCTGGAATCCGCGTTCAACCCTAGCCCTGGCACGAGGGCCGCCCGCGGTGGTGTTCGTCACCCGCCAGCTGCCGGGCGAGGCGCTGCGCTCAGGCGCCGGCGGCGAGCTCGTCGCGCACGCTGCCGACCATCGGCTGCCACTCCTTGAAGGTGGTGATCTCGACGTCGGAGCAGGTCATGTAGGGGTCCGAGTCGAGGTAGGCCTGTACGCGCTCACGGGTGGCGTCGAGCAGCAGCGCACCGCCGGAGGCGTCCTCGAACGGGCCCCCGAGCAGCAGGATGCCCTCGTCGGTGAGTCCCTGCAGCAGCTCGCGGTGCGCGGGCCGCAGGGGCAGGCGGACGTCGTCGCCGTGGAAGACGGTCTGGATGAGGATCATGCTGCTGACCCTACTCAGGCGCCATCAGGAGCCTGCACCTCGGCTGGCTCGTTCCAGATCGCGGGTCGCGGCACGCAGCGACGCCTCGGCGTCGATGCCCTGCGCATCGGCCTCGACGACCAGGGCGAGCAGCGCTGCACCGAGGCGTGCGCCGTCGTCGTGCTCCGCCGCCTTGGGAGTGCTCGACGGCGAACCCGCCTTGCGCAGCCGGCTCACCACCTTCTGGGCGCGCGCGAGGGCCGGCAGCGCGGTGGGGATGTCGTCGAGCGGGTGGGCCCGCTGCTTCTCGACCGTCTTGATGGCGTCCCACTGCGCGGTGACCTCCTGCGCGGTCGCTGCCGCGCTGTCGCCGAACACGTGCGGGTGGCGGCGGGTCAGCTTGGCGACGAGGCCGCGCGCGACGTCGTCGATGTCGAAACCGCCCGCATCGCCGGTGCGGGTGCGTTCGCTGGCCACCCGGGCGTGGAACAGCACCTGCAGCAGCAGATCGCCCAGCTCCTCGGCGAGGGCTTCGTGATCGCCCTGCTCGGCGGCCTCCGCGACCTCGTGGGCCTCTTCGATCGCGTACGGCGCGAGCGAGGCGTGCGTCTGCTCCGCATCCCACGGGCAGCCGCCCGGGGACCGCAGCCGGTCCATGACCGCGACGGCCTCGAGCAGCGCCGCGCCCGCGGGCTCAGAGGTCACGCGACCTCGGGTGCCGGCGACTCGATCCAGTCCCAGGTGGAGGCCATCAGGCCCTCCTCGGTCCAGGTGCCGTAGCGCTCGCTCACCGTGACGTCGAGCTCGGCGAGCCGGCTGCCGATCTCTCCCTGGATCTCCTGCGCGTTCGGGGCGTCACCGAGCGACTCGATGGCGATCTGGCTGCGCAGGTAGAGCATCGAGGCGTCGCTCAGCTCTCCGCTGGCATCGAACCCGAGCTGCTGGCCCAGTGCCCCCCAGGTCTCGAGCGCCTGCGACTCGGACACCCCGGCGCCGGCCTCGCTGACCACCTCGAGGATCGTGGGCGCCGCGACGAGCCGGTTGAGCACGGCCGCCGGCTGCGCCATCTGGGCGGCCAGGTCCTCGGCGGAGGCATCCGGCTGCTGGGCCAGGATGCTGGCGCGCACGAACGTGTTCCAGTCCTCGAGGGCTGCGGTCACGTCGCTCTCGCCGATCACCTGGCCGTCCACCACAGCGGCGGTGCCAGGGGCGGGCGCACAGCCCGCGATCAGCGCGCCCGCGAGCGCAAGCCCGGCGAGCGGTGCAACGAGACGACGCGTGAGACGAGTTCCAGTTCGAGCCACCCGCTCATGGTAGGTGCTGCGGGCCGCGCTTGCGTTCAGGTCATTGTGACACTAAGGTTCTTTACGAGTTCAGGTCATTGTGACCCTAAGGAGCGCAGATGGGTGAGTCCCCGGAGGTAGCGGTCTCCACCGTGATCTTCGCGCTGCGCAACGAGGACCCGCGTAGCGCGGAGCCGCCCACGCTCTCGCTCCCCCTCGTCTTCCGCACCCGCGAGCCGTTCGACGGCCGCTGGGCCCTGCCCGGCGGCCCGCTCGGCGACGAGACGCTCCAGGACGCCGCCCGCCGCACCCTCGCCGCGACCACGGGTCTCGAACCCGCCTACCTCGAGCAGATGTACACGTTCGGCGACCCGGGGCGCTCCCCCGACGGCCGCCGAGTCGTCTCGGTCGTCTACTGGGCGCTGGTCCGCGCGGACGAGGTCGCCCACGCCCGCCCCCAGCAGAACGTGCGCTGGCTCGCGGCCGACGATCTGCCCACGCTGGCTTTCGACCACAACCTCGTCGTCGAGTACGCGCTCTGGCGGCTGCGCAACAAGGTCTCCTACGGCCGCATCGCACACGCGCTGCTCGGCGAGACCTTCACGCTGCGCGAGCTGCGCGAGGTGCACGAGATCGTTCGCCAGAAGCGGCTCGACCCCGCCAACTTCCGCCGGCAGGTGGAGGCGGACGGCGCCGTCGTCCCCACGAGCGAGATGCGCACCGGCGGTGCGCACCGGCCCGCCCGGCTGTACCGCTACAACACCGAGGTCGAACCCGTCGACCTCGGCCCGATCGCCCAGCCCACGAGGAGCGACACATGACAACCACCGCCTCGGTCGATCTGCGGATCCGCAGCATCGACGCCGGCGCGCCCGGCAGCACCTGCTCCTCCGAGCTCGGCAGCGGGCCCTGGGAGCTCGACGCCCGCGCCCCCGGCTACGGTCCCGGCGCCTCGCAGGCCGACACGCTCCCGCTCGGCTCACCTCGGCAGGGGTCGCTCCCGCAGCGGTACCGCGACGCCTCCCCCGCGGAGCTCGACTCCTGGATCCGCGCCGCTCGCGCCACGCTGGCCGACGACGCCGTGATCCTCGGGCACTTCTACCAGCGTGACGAGGTGGTCACCTATGCGGATTACGTGGGCGACTCCTACCAGCTCGCGCAGGCGACCAAGGAGCACCCGGACGCCCGAGCGATCATCTTCTGCGGCGTGCACTTCATGGCCGAGACCGCCGACATGCTGTCCGGCCCGGACCAGCGCGTGATCCTGCCGAACCTCGCCGCCGGCTGCTCGATGGCCGACATGGCGAACAGCGACCAGGTCGAGGAGTGCTGGGAGCAGCTGACCGAGCTGTACGGCACCCGGCCCGACGAGTCCGGCCGGGTACCCGTGATCCCGGTGACCTACATGAACTCCTCCGCTGCGCTGAAGGCCTTCTGCGGCCGCAACGGGGGCATCGTGTGCACGTCCTCGAACGCCTCGACCGTGCTGGCGTGGGCGTTCGAGCGCGGTCAGCGCGTGCTGTTCTTCCCCGACCAGCACCTGGGCCGCAACACCGCCAAGGCCATGGGCATCCCGCTCGAGCAGATGCCCACGTGGAACCCCAACAAGCCCCTCGGCGGCAACGAGGAAGCCACGCTGTCCGAGGCCAAGGTGCTCCTGTGGCACGGGTTCTGCTCGGTGCACAAGCGGTTCACGGTCGACCAGATCGCCCGGGCCCGCGCCGAGCACCCCGGCGTGCGCGTGATCGTGCACCCCGAGTGCCCGATGCCCGTGGTCGACGCTGCCGATGAGTCTGGCTCCACCGACTACATCCGCCGCGCGATCGAGGGTGCCACCGAGCCCACCACGTTCGCGATCGGCACCGAGATCAACCTCGTGCAGCGGCTCGCCGCGCAGCACCCGCAGCACACGATCTTCTGCCTCGACCCCGTGGTGTGCCCGTGCTCGACCATGTACCGGATCCACCCCGGCTACCTCGCCTGGGTCCTCGAGGGGCTCGTCGCGGGCGAGACGCTCAACCAGATCTCGGTGCCGCAGGATGTGACCACCCACGCCCGGATCGCCCTCGAGCGGATGCTCGAGGCCAGGCCCGACGCCTCGTCGGGAGCCGCGCGATGACCCGCGTGCTCGTGGTCGGGTCCGGCATCGCGGGCCTGTCGCTCGCGCTGGACGCCGCCGACGCCGGCCACGAGGTGCTGGTGGTCACCAAGGGCGAGCTCGGGAGCTCCAACACGCGCTACGCCCAGGGCGGGGTCGCGGCAGCGGTCTTCAGCGACGACTCGGTCGAGTCCCACATCTCCGACACGCTCGCGGCCGGCGCCGGGCTCTGCGACCCCGAGGCCGTGCGTGTGCTGTGCGCCGAGGGCCCGGACCGCATCCACGAGCTGATCGCCCTCGGCGTCGCCTTCGACTCCCGCGACGGCGAGCTCTCGCGCGGTCTCGAGGCCGCCCACTCCTACCCCCGCGTGCTGCACGCGGGTGGCGACGCGACCGGCGCCGTCATCGAGGCAGCCCTGGTCGCACGGCTCCGGGAGCGGCACGTCACCATCCACGAGCACGCGTTCCTGCTGTCCTTGCTGACCGAGCGCGGCCCGGGCAGCCGGGTCGTCGGCGCCGATGTCGAGCTCGACGGCGGCGCTCGCGACCGTTTCGACGCCGACGCCGTGGTCCTCGCCACCGGGGGCGCGGGCCAGCTCTACCCGTACACCTCGAACCCGCCCGCAGCTACTGGCGACGGCGTCGCCTGCGCTGCGCGGGTCGGCGCGAGGATCGCGGACGTGGAGCTGTACCAGTTCCACCCCACCACGCTGGCGCGTGCCGGCAACTTCCTGGTCTCCGAGGCGGTCCGCGGCGAGGGCGCGGTGCTCCGGAACGCCGAGGGCGAACGGTTCATGACCGAGGTCGAGGGCGCCGAGCTCGCTCCTCGCGACGTGGTGGCGCGTGCGGTGTTCGCCGAGATGACCCGTCAGGGCGGCGTGCCGGTCACGCTCGACGCCACGGCGCTGGGTGCCGGCTTCCTCGCCGAGCGCTTCCCCAGCATCGACGCCGCGGTGCGCGCCGCCGGGCTGGACTGGGCGCAGGAGCCGGTGCCGATCACGCCGGCGGCGCACTACTGGATGGGCGGGATCGCCACCGACCTGCACGGCCGCACCAGCGTGCCCGGGCTGTTCGCGATCGGCGAGTGCGCCCGCACCGGCGTGCACGGCGCCAACCGGCTCGCCTCCAACTCCCTGCTCGAGGGCGCCGTCTTCGGGCACCGCGCCGCCCTGGCCCTCGCCGACCTGGAGCACTGGCCCGCCACCCCCCACCCCTCCGATTTCAACGCACTTTCGACATCCGTGGGACGAGAAGGTCTCACCACCCGAGACGGTGTCAAAAGTGCTTTGAAATCGGGGGTGGGGGTGAGCCGGGCGGCGATCCAGCAGGTGATGTGGGACGCCGTCGGGCTGGTTCGCGACGGCGAGAAGCTCGCCGAGGCCGTCGAGACGCTCTCCGGGTGGCTGGCCGCGGCGCCGCAGCCCACCGACCGCGCCTCTCACGAGGACGCGAACCTGCTGCTGATCGCGCATGCCTGCGCGCAGGCGGCACTGGCTCGGACCACCTCGGTCGGAGCACACTTCCGAAGCGACGACCCAGCCACCGCGTCAGCGTCGCCCGTTCTGCTGTCCGTCTGAGAGAGGCACGAGGAATGACCGAGACGACCGTGGTGACCTCCGAGCGCGTCGTGCGCGCGCCGGCCGAGGCGATCTTCGAGCTGATCGCCGACCCGGCGCGGCAGCCCGAGTGGGACGGTAACGACAACCTCGCCGTGGCCGAGCAGGGCCAACGGGTGCGGGCTGTCGGCGACGTGTTCACCGTGACGCTGACGAAAGGCACCCCGCGCCCCAACCGCGTGGTCGCCTTCGAGGAGGGCCGGGTGATCGCGTGGCGTCCCGCGCCCACCGGCGAGCCCGAGCCCGGTCACGAGTGGCGCTGGGAGCTCGAGCCGGTCGAGGGCGGCACGCTCGTGCGGCACGTCTACGACTGGACGAACCTCACCGACGCCAAGCGGTTCGACAAGGCCCGCTCGACCACGGCCGAGCACCTCGCAGCCTCGATCTCCCGGCTCGCCGCCTTGGCGGAGGCGGGCGCGTGACCCAGCTGCTCCCCGCTGTCGTCGACGAGATCGTTGCTCGCGCGCTGCACGAGGACGCCCCCTGGGGTGACCTCACCTGCGCGGCGCTCGTGCCGCCGTCGGCCACCTCGACGGCGGAGCTCACCGCCCGCGAGGGCGGCACCTTCGCTGGTGGTCCCGCCGTCGAGGCTGCGTTCCGGCTCACGGGCGCGAGCATCGCGGTCGACCTCTTGGTCGCCGAGGGCGAGGCGTTCGAGGCGGGCACCGTGCTCGCGCGCGTGGAGGGCCCGGCCGCCGGGGTGCTGCAGGCGGAGCGGATCGCGCTGAACTTCGCGCAGCGGCTCTGCGGGATCGCCACGGCCACCGCGGCGTACGTGGCGGCGGTCGCGGGCACCGGGGCGCGCGTGGTCGACACCCGCAAGACCACACCAGGGCTGCGGGCCCTCGAGCGACACGCCGTTCGCGCCGGCGGCGGGCACAACCATCGCTACAGCCTCTCCGATGCCGTCATGGTCAAGGACAACCACCTGGCGGTGCTGCTCGCCTCCGGTGCTGACCTCACCCAGACCCTGCGGGCGGTCCGGGACCGGATCCCGCACACCACGAGCGTGGAGGTCGAGGTCGACCGCATCGAGCAGATCGAGCCGGTCCTCGCCGCCGGGGTGGACGTGATCATGCTCGACAACTTCACGCTCGACCAACTCCGCGAGGGGGTCGCGCTGATCGACGGCCGCGCGATCGTCGAGGCCAGCGGCAACGTGCGGCTCGAGACCGTGGCAGCCATCGCGGCCACCGGCGTGGACGTGATCAGCGTGGGCGCGCTGACCCACAGCATCCGGTCGCTCGACCTGGGGCTGGACATCGAGGTGCGGTGAGCCTCTACCTGGATGCGGCGGCCACCACGCCCGTGCGCCGCGAGGCGCTCGAGGCGATGTGGCCGTACCTGACCGGCGACTTCGGCAACCCCTCCAGCACCCACGAGCTGGGCGAGCGGGCGGCGGTCGGGCTGGCCGATGCGCGCGCACGCGTCGCTGCTGTGCTGGGCTGCCGCGCCAGCGAGGTCACGTTCACCTCGGGCGGCACCGAGGGCGCGAACCTGGCTGTCAAGGGGCTCGCGCTCGCCCGGCCACGAGGGCGGCGCGTGGTCACCTCCCCCATCGAGCACGAGGCGGTGCTGGCCTCGGCCGAGCACCTCGTGCGGTGGCACGGGTTCGAGAGCTCGCGGGTCGCCGTCGAGCATGACGGGCGGGTGAGCGCCGCCGCGCTCGAGGCGGCGCTCAGCGACGACACCACGCTGGTGAGCATCGGCTGCGCGAACAACGAGATCGGCACGGTGCAGGACATCGCGACGCTGGCCGCGGCGGCCCGCGAGCGCGGCGCCCTCGTGCACACCGACGCCGTGCAGGCCGCGGGTTGGCTCCCGCTCGACGTCGCCGCGCTGGCCGTCGATGCCCTCAGCATCTCGGGCCACAAGGTGGGCGCCCCCAAGGGCATCGGCGCGGTGTTCGTGCGGGGCCGGTGCGCCGTCGTGCCCCTGATCGACGGCGGCGGCCAGGAGCGCGAACGGCGTTCCGGCACCGAGAACGTGGCCGGTGCCGTTGCCCTCGCGACGGCCCTCGAGCTCGCCGAGCGCGAGCGGGCCGAGGCGGCCGAGCGGGTGGGTGCGCTGCGCGAGGACCTCGTGGCCAGCGTGCTCGCCGGGGTCCCGACGGCGCAGCTCACGGGGTCCGCGACCTCTCGGTTGCCTGGCCACGCCTCGTTCTGCTTCCCCGGCACCAGCGGCGAGGCGGTGCTGCTCGAGCTGGAGCGCCGCGGCGTGCTCGTCTCCTCGGGCTCCGCCTGCGCCGCCGGCCGGGACGAGCCCTCCCACGTGCTGCTGGCGCTGGGCATCGACGCCGAGGTCGCCGGAACCGCGGTGCGGCTGACGCTGCCGACCTCGGTCACCGCCGTTGAGACATCGCGGGCCGCTGCTGCGATCGTGGATGCGGTGGCCGCGGTCCGGGCCTGAGCCCGGTACCGGGATCGGTCGCTGTGGCCGGAGGAGATCGGGCCTGCCGGAGGTCCAGGCAATTCGCTTGCGCGGTGTCGTACCGTGGAGCTGCCTGCAGGCGCGACCTGCCGCAGGCATCCGAACGAGCGAGGAGTGGCGATGACCGGCATCGCAGGGAGCGGGGTGGCCGCGCAGGCCTGCTCAGTGCTACCCGCCCCGCTCGCCCTCGGCAAGCCCTGACGTCAGGTGCAGGTCGGTGGGCGGGCCAGCGCTGCCCACCATCTCCTGCCCGCAAGGACGAAGTCATGACCCCGCTCACCGACGCGCAGATCCGCGCGTCCTTCATCAACGCCAGCCGCCGCGAGGTGGCGAACGCCAACCTTCCCGATCTCGCCGAGATCCGCTGGGACCGCCTCGACTACCTCGGGTGGCGGGACCGCAAGGCCCCGCTCGTCGCCTACGTGGTCGTCGAGCTCGACGAGGGGCCGACCGGCATCGTGCTGCGCGCTGCCGACCGGGGTACCGGCCCACGCCGGCGAGCGATGTGCGCCTGGTGCGAGGACGTCGTCGAGACCGAGGACGTCGGTCTGTTCACCGCACGACGCGGCGGGCCGGCCGGCCGCAAGGGTGACAGCATCGGCACCCTGGTCTGCGGCGAGTTCCAGTGCTCGGCGAACGTGCGGCGCACGCCCACCGCGGCCGAGGCCGGTTCGGACATCGAGGAGGTCCGCGAGCTGATCGTCGCCGACCGGATCGCCGGCCTGCGCCGGCGCTCGACCACGTTCGTCAGCGAGGTCGCGCGCACCCGCTGAGGTTCCGGGCCGGTTCCGATCGGGGCGCTCCCGGTCGGAACCGGCCACCCGCCGGATCCCTCGACGCTAGGTTGGGCAGCAGCGGCACAGCGGTGGCTCGGCGACCGTGCCTCGGGGGAAGGAACAGCGATGACAGCATCCGCAGCACCGGTCAGGCTCAACGCGCGTGTCATCGGCATCTGCATCGCCGCCGCGCTCGGCGGCTTCCTGTTCGGCTTCGACACCGCCGTCATCAACGGCGCCGTCGACGCGCTGACCGAGGAGTTCGCGCTCAGCCCCGCCCTCTCCGGGTTCGCGGTGTCCTCGGCTTTGCTCGGCTGCGTGGCCGGCGCCTGGTTCGCCGGCGGGCTGGCGAACCGGTTCGGCCGCATCCCCGTGATGCTGATCGCTGCCACGCTGTTCCTCGTCTCGGCGATCGGCTCCGGGCTCGCCTTCGGTGTGATCGACCTGATCGTCTGGCGTGTCGTCGGCGGCTTCGGCGTCGGCGCCGCATCGGTCATCGCGCCTGCATACATCGCCGAGGTGTCCCCGGCGCGGGTTCGGGGGCGACTGGGGTCGCTGCAGCAGCTCGCGATCGTGACCGGCATCTTCGTGGCGCTGCTCTCGGACGCCTGGCTGGCGGGCTCGGCAGGCGGCGCCGCGAACGAGCTGTGGCTCGGGCGCGAGGCGTGGCGGTGGATGTTCATGGCCGAGGCGGTTCCCGCGGTCGTGTACGGGCTGATGGCGCTGCGGCTGCCGGAGTCCCCGAGGTTCCTGGTGGCGCGCGGCGACCTCGACAAGGCGTCCCAGGTGCTGCTCGACTTCACCGGCGAGCTCGACGTCAACCTCAAGATCCAGCAGATCAAGACCTCTCTCGGCGAGGAGCGCAAGCAGAAGCTCTCCGACCTCAAGGGCCGGGCGCTCGGGCTGAAACCGGTGGTGTGGCTGGGCATCCTGCTGTCGGTCTTCCAGCAGTTCGTCGGGATCAACGTGATCTTCTACTACTCGACGACGCTGTGGCGCTCGGTGGGGTTCGAGGAGTCCGATGCCCTGACGATCACGGTGATCACGTCGGTGACCAACATCGTGGTCACGGTCGTGGCGATCATGCTCGTGGACCGGGTGGGGCGCCGCCCGATGCTCCTCGCCGGCTCGGCGGGCATGGTGGCCTCGCTCGGCCTGATGGCGGTGGCGTTCTCGAACGCCACGCTCGTCACCGCATCCGACGGCACCTCGACGGCGGAGCTCGCCGCGCCGTGGTCCACGGTCGCGCTGGTCTGCGCCAACGTGTTCGTGGTCGCGTTCGGGGTGAGCTGGGGCCCGCTGGTGTGGGTGCTGCTCGGCGAGATGTTCCCCAACTCGATCCGTGCGTGGGCGCTCGCTGTCGCGGCCGCAGCCCAGTGGCTCGCGAACTTCGCGATCTCCACGACGTTCCCGGTGTTCGCCGACATCGGGCTCCCGTTCGCCTACGGCTTCTACGCTGTCTTCGCGCTGCTGAGCTTCGTGTTCGTGCTGGCCAAGATCCCCGAGACCAAGGGCAAGGAGCTCGAGGACATGGACGACGAGATGACCGTCGAGCGGCGACAGCGCCGCCGCGCCGCCCGGACCTGACCTTCCGCGACGCCGGCGACGCCGGCGCCCGGGCCAGCCGGTCAGGCCGTCGGGCTCGGCACCGGAGTGAGGACGTCGTCGATCACCCGGCGGACCCACTCCATGAGCGGCTCGCCGGTCAGCGGCTGGCCGCCGACCTTCGACGTCGTCGGCGTCGGTACCAGCACGGTGCGCACCCCAGGCTTGAGCACGCTGCCCGGGAACAGCCGCTTGAGCCGCACCTGCCGCGACTCCGCGAGATCCACGGGACCGAACCGCACGTACTTGCCCTGCTGGGTGATCTCCGCCAGCCCCACCGCACGCGCGGCGATCCGCAGCTTGGCCACCTCGAGCAGTCGCAGCACCGGGTCGGGCGGGGTGCCGTACCGGTCGTCGAGCTCCTCGGCGACGGCAGCGATCGTCGCGTCGTCGGCGGCAGCGGAGAGCTTCGCGTACGCCTCCAGCCGCAGCCGCTCGTGCGCGATGTAGGCCTCCGGGATGTGCGCGTCCACCGGTAGCTCGATCCGTAGCTCCGAGAGCTCCTCGGTCTTCTCGCCCCGGTACCCGGCCACGGCGTCCGCGACCATCCGCACGTACAGGTCGAAACCGACCCCGGCGATGTGCCCGGACTGCTCGCCGCCGAGCAGGTTGCCCGCGCCGCGGATCTCGAGGTCCTTCATCGCGACCTGCATGCCGGCGCCGAGGTCGGTGTGCGCGGCGATGGTCTGCAGCCGGTCGTGGGCGGTCTCGGTCAGCGGCTTCTCCGGCGGGTACAGGAAGTACGCGTACGCGCGCTCGCGCCCACGCCCCACGCGGCCGCGCAGCTGGTGCAGCTGCGAGAGCCCGAGCACCTCCGAACGCTCCACGATCAACGTGTTCGCGTTCGAGATGTCGAGCCCGGTCTCCACGATCGTCGTGCACACCAGCACGTCGAACCGCTTCTCCCAGAAGTCCTGGATCACCCGCTCGAGCTGGTGCTCCCCCATCTTGCCGTGCGCGACCTCCACCCTGGCGTCGGGCACCAGCTCGCGGATCCGCGCCGCCGCTCGGTCGATCGACTCGACCCGGTTGTGCACGTAGAACACCTGGCCCTCGCGCAGCAGCTCACGCCGCACCGCCGCGGCGATCTGCTTCTCCGAGTACGGCCCCACGAACGTCAGCACCGGGTGCCGCTCCTCGGGCGGCGTCGCGAGCGTCGACATCTCCCGGATGCCGGTCACCGCCATCTCCAGCGTGCGCGGGATCGGCGTCGCGCTCATCGACAGCACGTCCACGTTGGTGCGCAGCTGCTTGAGCGTCTCCTTGTGCTCGACGCCGAACCGCTGCTCTTCGTCGACGACGACCAACCCGAGGTCCTTGAACCTCACCTCACCGGTGATGAGCCGGTGCGTGCCGATGACGACGTCGACCGAGCCGTGGCGCACACCGTCGCGGATCGCCTCGGCCTCCTTGTCGGACTGGAACCGCGACAGCCCCTTGACGTTGACCGGGAACCCGGCGTAGCGCTCGCTGAAGGTGTCGAGGTGCTGCTGCACCAGCAGCGTCGTGGGCACCAGCACCGCGACCTGCTTGCCGTCCTGCACCGCCTTGAACGCCGCCCGCACCGCGATCTCGGTCTTGCCGTACCCGACGTCGCCGCACACGAGCCGGTCCATCGGGACCGACTTCTGCATGTCGGCCTTGACCTCGTCGATCGTGACGAGCTGGTCGGGCGTCTCGACGAACGCGAACGCGTCCTCGAGCTCCGCCTGCCAGGGCGTGTCCGGCGCGAACGCATAGCCCTGCGTGGCCATCCTGGCCGCGTAGAGCCGGATCAGCTCCGCGGCGATCTCCTTGACCGCCTTGCGCGCACGCCCCTTGGTCTTCGCCCAGTCCGCGCCGCCCATGCGGTTCAGCGACGGCGCCTCACCGCCGGTGTACTTCGTGACCTGGTCGAGCGACTCGGTCGGCACGAACAGCCTGTCGCCCGGCTGGCCACGCTTGCTCGCGGCGTACTCGATCACCAGGTACTCGCGGCTCGCCGCGCTCGCACCGGTCCCGACCGTGCGCTGCACGAGCTCGACGAACCGCCCCACACCGTGCTGCTCGTGCACCACGAAGTCGCCGGTCTTGAGGGCGAGAGGGTCGACGACGTTGCGACGCTTGGAGGGCAGGCTCCGCATGTCTCGGGTCGAGGTCCCTGCTCGGCCGGTCAGGTCCGCCTCGGTCAGCAGCGCGAGCCGGAGCGGCTCGGAGACGAACCCCTTGCCCACGCTCGCGGTGGTGACCAGCACGATGCCCACGGCCGGCTGCTCGGGATCCTCGCCCTGGCGCGCGTCCGCGCCGGCGGGCTCCACGGCCGCCACCAGGCGCGCCGGCACGTCCGCGGCCAGCAGCTGCTCAACCATCCGGCGCGCCGGGCCGGCGCCCTCGGTCGCGAGGACGAGCCGCCAGCCTGCCGAGGTCAGCTCACGCAGATCGGTCACGGCCTGCTCGATGTCGCCCCGATAGCCGTGCACGTCACGTGAGGCGATCGAGATCGACGGCGTCCCCTCCGCGGACACCTCGCCCTCGGTCGTTCCCTCCGCGAGCTCGGCGAGCTCGGCGTCGCTCTCGAACGCGCCGAGCGTCCACCAGCCGAGCCCGCGCCTGGCAGCGACGTCCCTGGTGGAGCCGAGCGTCGCGAACGAGGCCAGCGACAGGTCGAGCGGCGTCTGCGCCCCGGCGGCTGCCGAGGTCCATGCGGCCTCCAGGAACTCCTGCGTCGTCGCCACGAGGTCGTGCGCACGCCTGCGGAGCCGCTCGGGGTCGTCGAGGATCAGCAGCGAGCTCTCGGGCACCAGATCGAGCACCGGGACCATGTCGTCCACCAGTGCCGGTGCGAGCGACTCCATGCCGTCGACCGCGATGCCCTCGGCCAGCCGGTCGAGCATGTCGGCGGCACCGGGGAGCTGCTGGACCAGCGCCGCAGCGCGCTTCCGGACCGACTCGGTGAGCAGGATCTCGCGGCACGGCGGTGCCCACACGCCGTCGTCCGCGATCTCCAGCGACCGCTGGTCGGCGGCCGAGAACCACCGGATCTCACTGACCTCGTCGCCCCAGAACTCGATGCGCTGCGGGTGGTCCTCGGTGGGCGCGAAGACGTCCAGCAGACCACCGCGGACCGCGAACTCACCGCGCCGGGTCACCATGTCGACGCGGGTGTACGCCGCGCCCACCAGCCCCTCGATGACCTCGTCCATCGCCACGGTGTCGCCCGCTCGGAGCGCGACCGGCTCGAGGTCACCCAGGCCCGCGACCACCGGCTGCAGCAGGGCACGCACGGGCATCACGAGCACCCGGATCGGGCGGGACGAACCCGCCGCGCCGCCGCCGGCACCGCCGTCCGGGTGGGCGAGGCGGCGGAGCACCGCGATCCGGCGGGCGACGGTGTCGCTGCGCGGCGAGAGCCGCTCGTGCGGGAGCGTCTCCCACGAGGGGAAGACGGCGACGTCCTCGGCAGGAAGGTAGGCGCGCAGGGCCTGCGCGCGCTCCTCGGCCTCGCGTCCGGTCGCGGTGACGACCACCAGCGGGCGAGCGCCACGCTCGGCGAGGTCCGCGAGGATCGAGGGCCGCACGCCGACCGATGCGGACACGTCGAGCGAGCCTCGCGCCGGGACCGCGTCGAGAAGCTCGGACATGCCCGGATCGAGGCGCAGGGCAGGCAGCAGGGCGGACAGGGTCTCGGGCATCAGTCCTCTTTCGGGCAGCACAACTGGCCCGCAGCCGTTGGTCGGTGGGTGCTCCGAGGCGATCGGAGGGCGCCGAGGCGGTGCGGGTTGATCCTCAGTCTAGGTCGATCTGGTCGCGACGCCGGCCCGGAGGCCGCGGGACGACGAGCCCGCACCGCGGCCCGGGCGGGCCGGGCTCGCGGTTCAGCGAGGGGCGTGCAGCCGGTCCTGCGCCAGCACGAGCCCCTTCTCGACGACGTCCCTGACGCCGTCGGCGGCCTCCTCCAGGGTGACCGCCAGATCCTCACGCTCGGACACCGCGAAGTCGCGCAGCACGAAGTCCGCCGGGTCCTGCCTGCCCGGCGGGCGGCCGATACCGATGCGCAGGCGCAGGTAGTCCTTGGTGCCCAGGGCAGCGCTGATCGACTTCAGCCCGTTGTGCCCACCCTCGCCGCCGCCGCGCTTGAGGCGCAGCGTGCTCGGCGGGAGGTCGAGCTCGTCATGGATCACCAGCAGCCGCTCGGGCGGCACGTCGTAGAACCGCACCAGCGCAGCGACCGGGCCGCCGGAGACGTTCATGTAGGTGCTCGGCTTGGCGAGCACCACCCGGGGACCGGGCGCTCCGGAGGGGAGCACGCCCAGCCGGCCGTCGAGCACCTGCGCGCGAGCCTTGTGCCCCGTGAAGCTCCCCGGGATGTCCCGGGCCAGCACGTCGAGCACCATCTGACCGACGTTGTGACGGTTGCCCGCGTACGTCGGGCCCGGGTTGCCGAGCCCGACGACGAGGAACATGCCGCCGGTCATGAGTGCCCCTGGACCGGGGTTCAGGACTCGGAGTCGTCAGACTCGTCGGCCGCGCCCTCCTCGGACGCGTCCTCGGCAGCCTCACCAGCGGCGGCACCGGCCGCAGCGGAGGCCTCGTCGGCCTCGAGGTCCTCGGCGCTGGCGCGCGGCACGCTGATGACGACAACGGTCGTGTCGGGGTCGCTCTCGAGCTCGACCCCCTCGGGCAGCACGACGTCGGAGGCGCGCACGGCGTCGCTCTCCTGCAGGCCCTCGATCGAGGCGATGAGAACCTCGGGGATGGTGAGCGCGTCCGCACGGACCGACAGGGTCTGGGCCTCGACGGCGTGGATCGTGTCGGGAGCGGACTCACCCTCGACGTGGACCGGGATGTCGACGACGACCTTCTCACCACGGCGAATGATCACGAGGTCGAGGTGCTCGATCGTGCGCTTGACGGCGTCCCGCTGCACGTCCTTGGTCAGGGCGAGCTCCGAGCGGCCCTCGAACTCCAGGGTCAGCAGCGCGTTGGCGTTGCCCTTGAGCGCGAGGAACGTGTCGTGGCTCGGGAGCGCCAGGTGGACCGGGTCGGCACCGTGGCCGTACAGGACCGCGGGGATCAGACCGGCGCGGCGGGTGCGGCGCGCGGCGCCCTTGCCGAACTCGGTACGGACGGTCGCGGCCAGCTTGCTGGTGTCAGCCATGGGAATGCTCTTTCGTGAGGAGGTCGGGATGCTCCTCGACGTGGGACGCCGGGCGGACGGCGCCATCAGCGCTCCGCCACGTCGATCACGGACTGTCGGTCACGACCTGCAGGTGGATTCACGATCCCTGCGGCCCGCTGGCCGTCCGACGTCCCTCGCCGAGGCAACGGCGACCATCATAGCGGACGACAACGGCTGCCCCCTCTCCGGGGTTTGTGTACCATGTGGTACATGAACATGGTTGCCTGGAGCACACCGACAGCCCTCAGGATCGCGCGGGCACACCTGCGCGACCTCGAGCGCCGGCCCGAGCGGGCACGGCCATGAGGACCGTCGAGCTCTCGGCCGGGACCATCGCGTACGAGGACACCGGCGGCGACGGACCGGTGCTGCTGCTCCTGCACGGCGTCATGATGGACGCAGGAGTCTGGGACCCGGTGCTGCCGCTGCTGCCCGAGGGCGTGCGCTGCGTCCGGCCGGTGCTGCCGCTGGGCAGCCACCGGATACCGCTGCGGCGGCCCGAGCTCGCCACCCACCACGGCGTGGCCGCCCTGGTGGGCGAGCTGATGGAGGCACTCGACCTGCGCGACGTCACGCTCGTGCTCAACGACTGGGGCGGCGCGCAGCTGCTGCTTGCCGAGCGGCCCGAACGCGTGACGCGCGCGGCCCTCGTCGCGTGCGAGGCGTTCCAGAACTTCCCGCCCGGTGTGCCCGGCACGATGATCGCCGCGAGCGCGGCGATCCCGGGCGCCATGTTGCTGACGGCGCACCTGCAGCGCTTCGCGTGGTTTCGGCGGGCGCCCGGCGCGTGGGGGTGGATGCTCAAGCACCCGGTGCCGGCCGCCGTCATGGACCGGTGGTTCGAACCCGCCCGGTTGGATCGAGCGATCCGACGCGACCTGCGCACCTTCGCCGGCTCGACGCCGTCCCGCGATCAGCTGCGGGACCTGACCCGGCGACTGGCCGGCGTGACGATCCCGGTGCTCGTGGCGTGGGCGAGCGAGGACCGCCTGATGCCGCGCGAGCACGGACGAGCGCTCGCGGAGCTGCTGCCGCAGGGCTATCTGGTCGAGATCCCAGACAGCTACACGGTGGTGCCGCGGGACCAGCCGGCGGCGCTCGCGCGTGCGCTGACCGGACTGCTTCAGCGCGACGGCGAGCCGGTGCGATGACCGACGCCGACGTGGTCGTGATCGGCGCCGGTCCCACCGGGCTGCTGCTCGCGGGCGACCTCGCGGAGGCCGGCCTGCAGGTCCGGCTCCTGGAGAAGCGCAGCCAGCGCTCCAACCTCACCCGGGCGTTCGCCGTGCACGCCCGCACCCTTGAGCACCTGCAGGTACGCGGACTGGCCGACGCGCTCGTGGCGACCGGTCACCCCGTCGACGGACTGCAGCTGTTCGGGTCGGTCACGCTGCGACTCACCGGCCTCGACAGCCCGTTCCCCTACCTGCTCGTGACGCCGCAGCTGCACGTCGAGCGCCTGCTGCTCGAGCGCGCGCTCGATCACGGCGTCCAGATCGTCGAGGGGGCCGAGGTCACGGGGCTCTCCCAGGACGACGGCGGCGTGCTGGTGGCCAGCCGGGACGCAGCCGGGGCGGGTCCGGGGTCCACGAGCACGGTGACGGCGGCGCCCTTCGCGGTCGGCACGGACGGCTACCGGTCCGCCGTGCGCGACGCCCTCGGTCTGGACTTCCCGGGCCGGTCGGCGATCCGGTCGCTGATGCTGGCCGACGTCCGGCTGACCGCTCCCCCGCGAGACCTGCTGACCGTCCGCGGCAACAGCCACGGTTTCGTCTTCGTGGTGCCCTTCGGCGACGGCTGGCACCGCGTGATCGCCCGGGACGCCCGGCGCGAGGTCGACGTCGACAGCCCGGCCTCCCTCGAGGAGGTCCGCGATGTGGTCACGCGGGTGCTCGGCACCGACCTCGGCATGACCGAGGCCCGATGGACCTCCCGGTTCCACAGCGACGAGCGACAGGTCGCCCGGTACCGGGTCGGCAGGGTGCTGCTGGCCGGCGACGCCGCGCACGTGCACTCGCCTGCGGGTGGGATGGGCATGAACACCGGCCTGCAGGATGCCGCGAACCTGTCCTGGAAGCTCGCCGCGGTGCTGGCCGGGCGCGCCGAGGAGGCGATGCTCGACAGCTACCACGACGAACGGCACGCCGTCGGGGAGCAGGTGCTCCGCACCAGCGGCGGGCTGATCCGAGCCGCGTTGCTGCGGCACCCCCTCAGCAGGGCGATGCGTGACCTCGCCGTCCGCGCCGCACTCGCGCTGCCACCTGCCAGCGCGGCGCTCAGCGGCCGGGTCAGCGGCATCGCCCTGCGCTATCCCGCACCCCAGGGCTCGCACGCCCTGGTCGGCCGGCGCGCCGTCGACGGTGGCGTCGGACTCGGGATCGAGGGCGGCCGGTTCGCGCTCGTGGCACCCGAGCCGCTGCTGGCACGCCACCGTGCCAGCCGGCACCTGGCGACGTGCCCGATCGATGCTGGGGTGCCCGCGCAGCTGGTCCGACCCGACGGCTACGTCGCGTGGGCTCGCGCTCCCGGCGACCGGGGCGAGGCCGGCTTGTCCCAGGCCATGCGACGGTGGGGCGCGCTCACTCCCTCCGGGTGACGTTCGCCGTGAGGAACTCCATGACGGCCGCGTCGGCACGCCGACGATCGCCACCCAGCGCGAGGTCGAACAGGACACCCCGACTGAGGGCGAGCGCTGCGTACGCGATGGCCTCGGCCCGCTCCGGCGGGTGACCCGCCCGCTCGTGGAAGTCGGTGAGGCTCTCGAGCCAGGCCTGGATCCACCGGCGCAGCGACGAGGCCCACTCGTGCCCGTGCATGGCCGCCGCGGCCAGCTCGAAGAAGAGCGGCCCGAACGTAGGCGCCTCGTCGGCGAGGCGCTTCCAGAACTCCCAGCCCGCTTCGAAGGGGTCGCGGCCCTCCTCGAGCATCTCGGCCAGGTAGCGCTCCTGCGACGCCCATGTCGCGTCGACGACGGCTGCCAGCAGCCCCTCGCGCGACCCGAAGTGGTAGAGCAGCATCCGGTGGCTGCTCCCCACACCGGCGGCCACCGTGCGCAGGCTGGTGTCTCCGACCCCGTTCTCCGTGAACCAGTCGACGACCCGGCTCAGCAGCTGCTCACGTGCACTCACGACTGCCGATCGTAGGTGGGACTCGAGGCTGTGATGGCAGCGACGACGGAATCGACGTCGGTGCCGCGGTAGCCGATGTGGCCGTCCGGCCGCACGAGCACGAGCCCCGCGTCCATGCGGTACCGGCGCCGCACGTCACCATCGGGATCGGAGTCGTCGTCGATGTCGATCACCGTGACCGGCTCCGGTAGCGGCGGCAGCGCCGGCGACGCGCCGATCCGGAGCAGCGCGAAATGGTCGACGCGGAACGCCTCGTGGAGCGAGCCGGTCGGCAGCGGCGCGTCCGGGGCGCGATCTCCCGGCGCAGGCGCGGCGGTGCGGCGACCGGTCCGGTAGCTCAGGTCGATCTGGGAGGTGCTGCGACTCGCGGCGCGCGCCGCGAGCGATGACGCGCTCACCACTCGGAGCATCACATCTCGCCACGCCCGCGCGAGCGGGTGCCGCAGTGCGAAGATGCGGCGGCGCGCACCGACGTCGCGGATCACCGTCGCCGCGACGGCCCGACGTTCCCGGGCGTAGTCGTCGAGCATCTCAGGTGGCGCACCGTCGGCGACCCGGGCCAGCCGCCACGCGAGCCCGACGGCATCCTGGATCCCGAGGTTCATACCCTGCCCGCCGAAGGGTGGGAAGACGTGCGCGGCGTCTCCGGCCAGCAGCAGCCGTCCGGAACGATAGGCCTCAGCGAGGCACAACCGGCTCCGGAACACCGAGGTCCAGCCGACCTCCCGCACCTCGAGCGTGCCGGGACCTCGCCGGTCCAGGAGCGCCTGCAGCGACGCCCTGTCGGGTCGGACGGCCTGTGCCGAGCCCTCGTCGGTCACGTCGATGAAGACCCGCCAGAGCCCGTCGTCGGGAAGCCGCATGAGCATCAGCGGCCCGCTCGCGCCCAGCCACATCGCGCCGTCGCCCAGATCCGGGTCGCTGCGAAACCGGACGTCGGCCAGGTGGTAGACCTCGCCGGTGCGCTCGCCCGGGAAGGCGATGCCGGCGGCCTGCCGGATCGTGCTGCCGGCACCGTCTGCGCCCACCACCCAGTCGGCGCGCAGGTCGCCATCGCCCGCAGTGCGCAGCGTCACCCCGGAGGGGTCGGCTGCGACTCCGGTCACGGCGCGACCCCACTCGACCGCTCCGCCGAGCTCGGCGAGCCGGTCCCGCAGCATCGTCTCGAGCCCCTGCTGCGGCACCACGTAGGTGTAGGGGTACGGGCTGTCCGGCGGGAACCAGCGCTGCCTCGCGACCACGCGCTCGCCCCGCATGATGGAGCTGCCCGCGAGCCGATAGGCGGTCTGCTCGACCCGGTCGGCCACCCCGAGCATCGCGAGCAGCTCCATCGACCGCGCCTGCAGACCCAGCGCCCGGGAGGCAGTGCTGGCCGCGTCACGTCGGTCGAGGACCCGCGCCTGGATGCCGTGGTGAGCCAGTACCAGCGCGGCCGTCAGACCAGTGGGACCAGCACCGACGACCGTGATCGTGTCATTCATGTACCATATGGTACATGAATGATGTGCCGGGCCGTGAGTCGTCCGTGACCACGACGTCCTTCCAGGTCGACGTCGACGGCGATGTCGTCGCTGCGACCCGCTACCGGGTCGGACCTGGCACCGCTCCGCAGCCGACCGTGCTGCTCTGCACGGGTTTCGGCGGCACCCAGGACACGCCCGCCGTGGTCGCCGCAGCGCAGCGCTTCGCCGCCGCGGGGATGACGGCGGTGACGTTCGACTACCGCACCTTCGGGCTGAGCGCGGGTGAGCCGCGGCAGGTGGTCTCGGTGCGCGACCAGCTCCGTGACATCCGGACCGTGCTCGCCCGGCTGCGGGAGGACCGTGCCGTCGACGACGACCGGATCGCCCTGTGGGGCACCTCGCTCGGAGGCGGGCACGTGCTCGCGGTCGCCGCGACCGAGCCGGTCGCGGCCGTCGTGGCCCAGATGCCCTTCAACGGTTTCCCACGTCGGGTCGAAGGACGGCCGCTCGGTCGCTCCCTCGCGGTGCTCGCCGCGGCCCTCCGGGATGCCGCACGCGGCGTGCTGGGCCGGCCGCCGCTGTACATCCCAGCCGTCGGCGCGGCCGACGAGCTCGCGGTGATGGTGGGCAGCGAGGCCAACGACGCGGTGGCTGGGCTCTCCAGCGCCACCTGGCGCAACGAGGTCGCCCCGCGCGGCATCCTCGAGATGATGCGCTACCGGCCGGGGCGCCGGGTCGCCGACATCGCCGCGCCGCTGCTCGTGACGATCGCCGGTCGAGATGCCGAGACTGTCGGCGAGACCACGCGGCACCTGGCGGACCAGGCTCCCGACGGCCGGCTCGTCGCGTACGACACCACCCACTTCGGCATCTACCGGCCCGAGGTCCGCGAGCGGGTGCTCGACGACCAGGCCGCATTCCTGCGGCGTGCCCTCGGGATATCGGCCGATCCGGGGAGCGATCTCAGTCAGCGAGCTCCCAGGTGACCGTGACCGCCGCCGTCACTGCCTGCTGCCCCGGCTCGACGGGCATCGAGGCCCGCCCCTTCTCCATCGCCGCGAACGTCGTGCGTGGCGAGATCGTGTCGCCGGCCAGACCCTCCACGATCGCCCTGACCTGGCCCAGGCCGCGCCCGGCCCGCGCTGCGTAGCCCGCGGCGATCTCCCTGGCGTTGTCGAACGCGGCGTCGCGTGCCCGGGCCATGGCCTCGGTCGAGTCGGAGACGGCGAAGTCGAGCGAGTCCATGCTCGCGTCAGCACCAGCTGCTGCGACAGCGGCGTGCACCAGGTCGCCTGCAGCCGCCGCCGACCGCAGCGTCACCCGCAGACCGAGGCGGACGTGCATCACGGTGGCGAGGATCTGCCCGTGCTCGCCGGGCCGGTCCTCACGCCAGATCGCGCTGCGGGTGCTGGCGATCCCGGAGCGGTCCACGCCGCCCTCGAGGAAGACGTCACGCATCCGGGCGAGGGAGCTCTCAGCGGTGCGCAGCGCCGTCGCGAGGTCGTCCGAGCGCACGTCGACCCCGAGCGTCGCGAGCACGATGTCGGGCACGACGTCGACCGAGGCCGATCCGGTGACAGTGACGCCTTCGTCTCTACGCATCGTCGTGACTCCCTCGCGATCGGCTACGAGTTTCCGTCGAACAGACTGGTGACCGAGCCGTCGTCGAACACCTCGCGGATGGCCCGCGCGATCAGGGGCGCGATCGAGAGCACCTTGAGGTTGGGGAACTGCTTCTCCACCGGGATCGGCAGCGTGTCGGTGACGACCACCTCGCGCGCACCGCACTCCTGCAGCCGGGACGGCGCGGGATCGGACAGCACGCCGTGCGTGGCGACCACGGTCACGCTGCTAGCCCCCTCGGCCAGCAGCACCTTGACCGCCTCCGCGATCGTGCCGCCGGTGTCGATGAGGTCGTCGACGAGCACGCACTCGCGGCCCTCCACCTCACCGACCACCCGGTTCGCCTTCGCCTGATTGGGTCGGGTGATGTCCCGGGTCTTGTGCACGAACGCCAACGGGCAGCCGCCGAGCTTCGCGGCCCACTGCTCCGCGACCCGGATGCGCCCGGCGTCCGGGGAGACGACGGTGACGTTGTTGAGATCGACCCGGCCGCGCACGTGGTCGACCAGGATCGGCATCGCCCAGAGGTGGTCGACCGGCCCGTTGAAGAAGCCCTGCGTCTGGGCAGCGTGCAGGTCGACGCTCATGAGCCGGTCGGCGCCCGCGGTCTTGAACATGTCCGCCATCAGCCGGGCCGAGATCGGCTCGCGGCCACGGTGCTTCTTGTCCTGCCGCGCGTAGCCGTAGAACGGCAGCACCGCGGTGATCGAGTTGACCGAGGCGCGCTTGAGCGCGTCGACCATGAGCAGCTGCTCCATGATCCACTGGTTGATCGGCGCGGTGTGCGACTGCAGCACGAACGCCTCGGTTCCGCGGACGCTCTCCGCGAACCGCACGTAGATCTCCCCGTTCGCGAAGTCGTACGCGGTCGTGGGGACGACCTCGATGCCGAGCTCGGCGGCGACATCCTGCGCGAGCTGCGGGTGCGCCCGACCGCTGACGAGAACCAGTCGCTTCTCGCCGAGATTGGTGATGCCAGTGCTCACGCGGGGTCTCCGTCGGACTCGGGGTCGTGCTGGTCGGCGGCCGCTGCTGCCCTCGCGGCGGAGCTGTCGGGGAAACGGCTCTCGACCCAGCCCTCGATGTTGCGCTGGTTGCCGGGGGTCACCGCGAGCGCGCCCGGCGGCACGTCCCGTCGAAGCACTGCGCCGGCACCGGTGTACGCGCCGTCCCCGACCGTGACGGGCGCCACGATCATCGTGTCGCCGCCGATCTTCACGTAGGAGCCGATCACGGTGCGGTGCTTGGTGGTTCCGTCGTAGTTGAGCGTGACGCTCGCGGCGCCGATGTTGGTGTGCTCACCGATCGTCGCGTCGCCGATGTAGGAGAGGTGCGGAACCTTGGACCCCGCACCGATCTCGGCGTTCTTCGTCTCGACGTACGCGCCGATCTTGCCCTTCTCACCGAGGACCGTGCCCGGTCGCAGGTAGGAGAAGGGGCCGACCGTGGCGTGAGGGCCGATCACTGCGAGCGACCCGTGCGTGCGGGTCACGGTGGCACCCTCCCCCACCTCGACGTCGGTCAGCGTGGTGTCCGGGCCGACGACGGCGCCGCTCGCGACCACGGTCGCACCGTGCAGCTGGGTGCCCGGCAGGATCGTGACGTCGGGGGCCAGGTCGACCTCGACGTCCACCCAGGTGGTGGCCGGGTCGACGATCGTGACGCCGTCGAGCATCCAGCGCTGCAGGGTGCGGCGGTTGAGCTCGGCACCGAGAGTCGCGAGCTGGGACCTGTCGTTGACGCCCTCGACGAGGATCGAGTCCTCCGCGACGATCGCGGCGACCCGCCGGCCGCTGCGGCGCGCGAGCGCGAGCACGTCGGTCAGGTAGACCTCGCCCTGCGCGTTGTCGCGCCCCACCGAGCCGAGCCCTTCCCGCAGCGCGGCGGCGTCGAAGACGTAGATCGAGGCGTTGATCTCGCGGATGGCGCGCTGCTCGGGGTTTGCGTCCTTCTCCTCGACGATGCCGGTGACGGTGCCGTCGGCGTCGCGCACGATCCGGCCGTACCCGGTCGGCTCGTCGACCTCGGTCGAGAGCGCGGTCACGGCGTTGCCGTCGGCCTCGTGCGCCTCGAGCAGGGCCGCGAGGGTGCCGGTGTCGAGCAGCGGCACGTCGCCGGCGAGGACGACCACCGCGCCCTCCACCGGCGCCGGCGTGCGGGCGTCGAGCGCCTCGAGCGCGCACTGGACGGCACGGCCGGTGCCAGGGATGTCGTCCTGGTCGGCGACGATCGCGGCGGGATCCACCTCCGCGACATGGGCCACGACCGCGTCGCGCTCGTGGCGGACGACGGTCACCAGGTGATCGGGGGCCAGGCCGCGGGCGGTCGCCAGTACGTGTCCGACGAGGGTCCGGCCACCGATGCGGTGGAGCACCTTCGGGGTTGCGGACTTCATCCGGGTACCAGCGCCCGCGGCGAGCACGATGACGGCTGCGGGGCTTGTCACCGGGCCACTGTAGCCCGGTGAGAAGGCCGGTCGAGACCGCTCCGCCCCCAGGATTCGAACCTGGACCACACGGCACCAAAGGCCGGCGTGCTGCCGTTACACCAGGGCGGACAGCGCCTCCAAGTCTGCCAGGAACCGATGGCGCTAGCGTTCTCGCATGGCCGACGGCGTCGATCACCTCTCGGGGCTCGCCACGTTCCAGCGCGAGTTCCTGCGCCTGATCCCACTCGCGGACCCCGCCACGCCGGTCCCGTGGTGCGGCCGTTGGCGGGTGCGGAACCTCGTGGTCCATCTGGCTCGCGTGCACCACTGGGCCGCCGCGCAGGCGCGCCGCGAGCGCGAGACCCCGTTGGGGCGCGGGCCGTTCGACCTCGAGCCGTTCTACGCCGAGCAGGCCGCCGAGCTGCGGCAGACGCTCGCGCTGCTCGACCCCGAGCAGCGCGCCTGGACGCTGCTCGACGACGGCGTCCCCGCCTCCGAGCACACCGGAACCGTGCGCTTCTGGCATCGCCGGCAGGCGCTGGAGACGCTGATCCATCTCTGGGACCTGGCGACGGCGATCGGCCAGGATCCGCCGTCGGCGTCGACCGCGTGGTGGGTCGACTGTCTCGACGAGGTGGCCACCGTGATGCACCCCCGACAGGTGCGGCTGGGCCGCAGCGCGCCGCCGGCAGCACGGTTGGCCTACCTGCCGGCCGAGACCGACGAGCCGATCGTGCTCAGCGGTGGCAGCGGCACCGGGATCGACGTCCGGCTCGAGGGCCCGGCCCGTACGCTGGCGCTGCTGACGTGGGGCCGAGCGAGCCTCGATGCGGCCGAGATCACGGTGCGCGGGTCACGGGAGGTGGCCGCCGCCGTGCTGGCGAGCGGCCTGACACCGTGACGGACACCACGGCTACGGCATGATGGCGGTGTGACCGAGACCCCGCGCCGCCCCAGCATGACGGGCCAGCAGCGGCGCGAGCAGCTGCTCACCGTCGGGCGGTCGCTGTTCGCCGAGAAGGGCTTCGACGCCACCAGCGTGGAGGAGATCGCGGCCCGTGCGCAGGTCTCGAAGCCTGTGGTCTACGAGCACTTCGGTGGCAAGGAAGGGCTCTACGCGGTCATCGTCGACCGTGAGGTCGAGCTGCTGCTCGGATCCCTGACGGCCGCCCTGTCACGGCGCGGGCACCCGAAGGTCACGGTCGAGGCCGCCGCGTTCGCGCTGCTGGACTACATCGAAGAGCGCACCGATGGTTTCCGGATCCTCGTGCGGGACTCCCCGGTGGCGCAGGCCACGGGGACGTTCTCGTCGCTGATCGGGGATGTCGCCAGTCAGGTGGAGCACATCCTGACCGCGCAGTTCACGCGGCAGGGGCTGGCCGTGGAGCACGCGCCGATGTACGCGCAGATGCTCGTCGGGATGATCGCGCTGACCGGCCAGTGGTGGCTGGAGGCACGCACGCCGCCGAAGGCCGAGGTGGCCGCCCACCTCGTCAACCTGGCCTGGAACGGCCTGCGCGGACTCGACGCCGAACCGGAACTCACCCGCACCTGGCAGTCGCGAGCCGTCGAGCAGGACTGACCTGATCGGGGCTCTCGGAGCGACCCGGCACCGCGCCGGCCGCACCACGCCCGCTCTCTCCCGTACCCTCAACGTCCATGGAGGACGAGGTCGACAGGATCGTCGACGCCTGGCGGCGTGAGCGGCCCGATCTCGACCCCGCGCCGCTCCACGTGTTCTCCCGGATCTCGCGGCTCGCGCGGCATCTCGAGCTCGCCCGGCGCGCGGCGTTCACCTCCCGTGGCCTGGAGCCGTGGTCCTTCGACGTGCTCTCCGCGCTGCGGCGGGCCGGCGCGCCGTACGAGCTCACGCCCGGTGTGCTGATGTCCCAGACGCTGGTCTCGTCCGGCACCATGACCAATCGCGTCGACCGGCTGGTGGCCGCGGGTCTGGTCGAGCGCCACGGCCGCCCCGGCGACCGCCGTGTGGTGGTGGTGCGGCTGACCGAGCCGGGCAAGGACGCCGTCGACCAAGCGATGTCCGAGCTCCTCGACTACGAGAGCTCCCTGCTCGAGAACCTGGACCTGGCCGGGCGCGAGGCGCTCACGGCGACACTGCGCTCGCTGATGGAGCCGTTCGACAGCTGAGGAGGGCCCCTGGCCTCAGTCCACCTCGGCCGCGACCGGCTCCACGAGCCGCGCCCCGAGCGAGGGTCCGGTGACGACGAGGACCTCGTCGGCGACCCCGGCGGCCCTCACCGACTCGGCGACGTCGGCGGCGTCACCAGGCCCGGCAGCGATGCCTACCACCGTGGGTCCGCTGCCGGACACGATGGCGGCGAGCGACGGCGACGCCTCGAAGGCGTCGATGACGTCCTGGAGCTCGGGCCGCAGCTCGATCGCCGCCGGCTGCAGGTCGTTGACCAGGTAGCGCGCCACCCCGTGCGGGTCTCCGGCCACCAGGGCGTGCATCAGCTCGGGCTCGACCTCCGGCACCGGCGCAGCCGCGGGGTTCTGCTCGTCCCACACGCGGAACACCTCGGGCGTCGACAGCCCCCGGTCGGACATCGCCAGCACCCAGGTGAAGCGTCCACGCGCGAGCGCGGGCGTCAGCACGTCACCCCGGCCTACGCCGATGGCGGTCTGCCCCGTGAGCGCGAACGGCACGTCGGCGCCGAGCTCGGCGGCGAGCTCTCCGAGCTCCTCGCGCGCGAGGCCGGTGCCCCACAGCAGGTCGCAGGCGAGCAGCGCCGCGGCGGCGTCCGCCGAACCGCCGGCCATACCCCCCGCGGTCGGCACCCCCTTGGTGATGCGCAGGTGGACGCCCGCACCGGTGCCGGTGGCGTCGGCGAGCAGCTGCGCGGCACGCCAGGCGAGGTTCGTCTCATCGGTGGGCACCTCGGCGGCGGCCCGGCCGGTGACCGAGAGCGAGATCCCCTCGGCAGCCTCGGCCACGACGTCCTCGTACAGGCTCACCGCCTGGAACACGGTGGCGAGGCGGTGGTAACCGTCCGCGCCCACCGCGCCGACGCGGAGCGAGAGGTTGATCTTGCCCGGTGCCCGCACGTGCACGGCCGCCGGCGCGATCACCCGGCCACGTCCCGCTGCTCTGCGATCGCCGCGAACTGCGTGATGTCGAGCCGCTCGCCCCGCAGACTCGGGTCGATACCCGCCGCCCGCAGCGCCGCCTCGGCCTTGTCGGCCGATCCGGCCCACCCGGTCAGGGCGGCCCGCAGCGTCTTGCGGCGCTGCGCGAAGGCCGCGTCGACGACGGCGAACGTCGCCTCCCGGGTGGCGGTCGTGGTGGGCGGTTCTCGCCTCACGAGCCGCACCAGGGCCGAGTCGACGTTGGGCACCGGCCAGAACACCGATCTGCTGACGCTCCCCGCGCGGGTCGCGTGCGTGTACCAGGCCGCCTTGGCGGAGGGCACGCCGTAGGTGCGCGAACCGGGCGGTGCGGCGAGGCGGTCGGCCACCTCGGCCTGCACCATCACCAGCGCGCTGGCGAGCGAGGGCAGCGTCGCGAGCGCGTGCAGCAGTACCGGGACCGCGACGTTGTAGGGCAGGTTCGCCACCAGCGTGGTCGGCGCACCGATCCTGGGGTCGTCGGCCGGGATCGTCATCGCATCGGCGTGCACGACCTGCAGCCGTGGCGCCGCGGCCGGCGCGATGGTCGCGACCGTGCCCGGCAGCGCCGCCGCGAGGCGGCTGTCGATCTCGACCGCGACCACCTCGGCGCCGGTGGCCAGCAGCCCCAGCGTGAGCGACCCGAGGCCCGGACCCACCTCGAGCACGCGGTCCGCCTCGGTCACCTCGGCGACGCGCACGATCCTGCGGATCGTGCCGCCGTCGAGCACGAAGTTCTGCCCGAGCGCCTTGGTGGGGCGTACGTCGAGGCGCGCGGCCAGTGCGCGGACGTCAGAAGGGGTCAGCAGCCCGGCCTCGGGGGCGGTCGGCTCGCTCGGCGTCACGCCGTGAGCCTGCCACAAGCGGTGCCGCAGCACACACCAGCCGGACACCTCGGTCGCCTGGACGTCGAGGGCGGCGCCTCCGGGCCGAGACGTGTCGCTAGCGCAACCCGAGCTTGGCGGAGCACGCGGGCCACTGGCCCCAGCCGGCGCGCGCCTGCAGGATCTGCGCGCGCTGCGTCTGCTCGGCTGCGCTCGCGTCCGAGGGCAGGCCGCTGCCACCGACCGCCTGCCACGTGGGCAGCGAGAACTGGTACAGCCCGTAGTAGCCGTTGCCGGTGTTGGTGCTCGGGTTGCCGCCCGACTCGCACTGCGCGAGCGCGGCCCAGACGTCGCCGCTCACGGAGCCGCTGCTGCCGCCGCTGCCGCCACTGGAGCTGCTGCTGGAGCTGCTGGAGCTGCTGGAGCTGGTCGTGCTGGTGGGCTGCGGCTTGGGCTTGGGCCGCTCGGCCGTGCCGTGCTCGACCACGCGGTCCTGCGGCTGGGTGGTGACCTCGGTGCGCACCAGCTGGCTCGAGGTGACCTCGCCGTCGACGAGGTACTGGACGTAGGTGTAGGTGCGCTCGCCCTCGGCGCCCTCGGAGACGACTCGCGACTGGTCCTCGTACAGGTCGTCGGTGTCCCGCTCGATGGTCTCGAAGTCGAGCGCCTCGGTGCGGGTGTCCTCCTGCGTGGCGATCCGCGTGATCGTGACCACGGGCGTGCCGTCCGTGGCCGTGCTGACCTTGACGCTGTCGAGGTCACCGACCTGGATCTCGGCGCGCAGCAGTGCGGTGCTGAGGTCGGCGACGCCGTCGAGCTCGACGGTGCGGGACTCGCCGTCGACCTCGAAGATGACCGGACCGTCGGCGACCAGCGGGAGATCGAGCGCGAGGCGGCCCTCGCTGCGGGAGGCGGCCATGCTGGCGGTGCGGCCGCTCGCGGCGAGATCGGCGAGCGCAGCAGCGGTGGTGTCACCCACGGTCCAGAGGCTGGTGGTCTCGCCGTCGATCGTCACCTCGATCTGGTCGGCGTACCGCACGACGACCTCGGCGCCGTCGGTGAGGGCCTCGTCCGCTCCGGGCACCACCAGGTCGTGCTCGCCGACCGTGATGCCCTGGTCGGCGAGGACACCGGCGACCGAGCCCGCGAACGTCGAGACGCTCACGGTCTCGCCGTCGACGTCCACCTCCACGGTCTTGTGGGCCGCGGCGACCGCAGCCCCGGCGCCGCCGATGACCAGGGCGGCTGCGGCGCCGAGCGCCAGCAGCGCGCGCTTGCGGCGCGGTGCTGGGGCCTGCGTCGAGGTCTCCTCGGCGGTCATGTCGGCCGCAGCGCCGGCGGGGGTGATCTCGTCGGTCTGCTCGGGTGTGTTCTCGGCGTGTTCAGGTGTAGTCACGTGGAGGGTCCTGATGCGATCGCGCGAGACACCGGTACGGTCTCGCTGAGGGGCCGCCGCTGCAGGTCGATCCGACCCGGGGCGTGCATGTACGGCGCAGTGCCGCGAGCCAACGTAACCGAATCGTGACCTGGGGCCAAGGCTGCGTGACGGACGTCACCCGGCCCGTGAAGGACCTGTGGGTGACGCGTGCTCAGTACCAGCCGACCGACTGACTGTGACCCCAGGCTCCGCACGGGCTGCCGTAGCGCCCTTGGATGTATCCCAGCCCCCAGGTGATCTGGGTAGCCGGGTTGGTGCGCCAGTCGGACCCGGCGGTCGCCATCTTCGATCCCGGCAGCGACTGCGGGATGCCGTAGGCACCGGACGACGGGTTCTGCGCGTACGGGTTCCAGTTGCTCTCGCGCTGCCAGAGCCGCTCGAGGCAGCTCCACTGGTCCGAGCCCCAGCCGTAGGCCGCCAGCATCGACTGCGCGATCGAACGCGGGTCCGCACCGGAGTAGGTAGGCATCGGCCCGCTGCTGCCACCGGAGGAGCCCGAGGACCCCGACGACGTCGAGCCGGTCCCCACCAGCACGACCTCGTTCACCGGCTGTGCCGCCACGACCGAGGCGAGCTCGGTGCGCTGGGTGACCTCGCCGTCGGCATAGGTGGTCTGGAACGTGGTGACCTGCGCGCCTTCGACGCCCTGCGTCTGCACCCGCGTGGTTCCGGCAGGAAGTCGTGATGTCTTCTTCTCGATCGTCTCGAACTCGAGCGTGGTGACCTCGGTCTCGATCTGGGTGCCCACGCGCTCGACGGCGATCTCGGCGCCCTCCGCCGGCGGCTGTCCCATCGGGGCGGAGACGACGTCGTCGAGGTCGACCACGATGCCCGCGTCGATGAGGGCGTCAGCGAGGGTCTGGGTGGTGGAGCCGGTGAGGTCGAGGGTCGTGCCGTCGACCGTGACGGCGAAGCTGACGTCCTCTCCGGCCTCCAGCGAGAGCGGCTCCCGGAACCCATCGGATCGGGAGACCTGAGCCCACACGTCGTCACGACCGGTGACATCGGCGATGTCGGCAGTGGTGTCGGCTGCCGAGCCCCCCGCACGGCTGGCATCGGCGAACAGCAACGAACCGACCAGCACCACCGAGAGCGCAGCGACGCCGAGCACGTACCGCAGGGGCCGCGGGATCGCGGGGCTGGCGGGGGTTTCCGCGCGGTGGCTGCGACGAGTTCCGGAGCGCACGTTCGATGCGCTCCCGTTGTCGGAGGGCACTGGAGGGGGTGTCCTTCGGTCGGGGGACGGGGTCATCGACCGGGAGGGCCGATAGGGCACCGTAACCGATTCGTGATCATCCGGGAAGTGCGGGTTGGTCGCCCTTCACACCTCCTCCACACGGCCAGGGGTATGCGCCGCCTCCTCGCGAGGCGCCTACCAGGGCCCGTAGATGCTGGTCGCGTTGGCGTGGAGCCTCTCGCACAACCACGCCAGGTCGTCGCCGCGGACCTCCGCGAGGCGCCGCACCGTCATCGGGAGCAGGTAGGGCGCATTCGGTGCGCCGCGGTGCGGTGCCGGGGTCAGGTACGGCGCGTCGGTCTCGACGAGCAGCTGCGTGGCGGGCACCACGGCGGCCGCGTCCCGGACGGCGTCGGCGGATGCGAACGTCACCGGGCCGGCGAACGACAGGTAGTACCCGCGGCGCGCGCACTCGGCCGCCATCTCGGCGTCGCCGGAGAAGCAGTGGAACACGGTGACCTCGGGTGCGCCGTCGCGGCTGAGCACGTCGAGGACGTCCGCATGGGCGTCGCGGTCGTGGATCTGCATCGGGAGCCCGAGCTCCTTCGCCAGCGCGATGTGGGCGCGGAACGACTCCCGCTGCACGGCCCTGCCCTCCTCGCCGGCGCGGAAGAAGTCGAGCCCGGTCTCCCCCACCGTGCGGACACGCTCCCCTCGCGCGAGCTCGGCGATGCGTGCGATCGCGTCGTCGAGCGAGGCCGTGTGGCGTGGCAAGGGGGCCGGCTCCAGCCCGTCGGGGGCGATCTCGCGCACCCCGGCGTGCAGCACCGCCTCGTTCGGGTGGATCGCGACGCCGGCCACCAGCCGGGGGTGCTCCTGCGCCCACCGCACGCTCACCTCGGCAGAGTCCAGGTCGCAGCCGATCTGCACCGCGGCCGCCACACCCACCGCCGCCGCCCGCTCGAGCTGGGCGGCGACGCCCGGGTCGGGCACCCCGTCGTCGAGCACCTCGGGGATCGACTCCAGATGCGTGTGGTTGTCGATCACCGGGGCCGGCAACGGCTCCGGGTCCGCCGGCCACTCACCTCGCCTGCGCGCCATGCTCCACCCCTCCGATTTCAACGCACTTTCGACCGGTTTCCGATTTCACCGCACTTCTGACCGCGCCTCGACTGCAACCTCGCTCGGTCGAAGGTGCGTTGAAGTCGCTGGGGTGGTCAGACGTGCGTTGAAATCGGTCAGGGCTCGTCGACGAAGCGGGGAAAGACACCGGCCGGGGCGGGCAGCGGCGATCCCGGCACCAGCGCCGTCGGCAGCTCGGCGAACGAGACCACCTCGGGAAGTCCGAGCTGGGCGAGAAGGCGACCAGCCGCCGTCGGCATCACGGGGTGGACCAGGATCCCCACGACGCGCACGACCTCGAGCGTCACCGACAGCACCGTGGCCATCCGAGCCGGGTCTTCTCTGCGCAGCACCCACGGCTCCTGCGCGGAGAAGTACCGGTTGGTCTCCCCCAGCACCGACCACAGCTCCTCGAGGTAGGCGCTGATCTGCTGCCCGTCGATGTGCTCGCGCGCGATCTCCAGCAGCGGCTCCAGCCGTGCCAGCAGGGCGCGGTCGTCGTCGGTGTGCTCGCCGGGGGTGGGGACCACGCCGTCGAGATTCTTCGCGACCATGCTCAGCGAGCGCTGCGCGAGGTTGCCCAGCTCGTTGGCGAGGTCCGCGTTGATGCGGGTGACGACCGCCTCGTGGCTGTACGAGCCGTCCTGGCCGTAGGTGAACTCCCGGCACAGGAAGTAGCGCATCTGGTCGAGGCCGTAGGTCTCGGCGAACGCGAGCGGGTCCACGAAGCCGCCGTCGGACTTGGACAGCTTCTTGCCCTTGTCGTACAGGAACCCGTGGATGAAGACGCGCTTGGGCAGCTCGATGCCGGCGCTCATGAGGAAGGCCGGCCAGAAGATCGTGTGGAACCGGGTGATGTCCTTGCCGATGATGTGCACGTCGGCAGGCCAGTAGCGCCGGAAATCCGCGCTCTCGGTGTCCGGGTACCCGACGCCGGTGATGTAGTTCGTGAGCGCGTCCACCCACACATACATGACGTGCGCAGGATCGTCAGGGACGGGGACGCCCCAGTCGAACGTGGACCGCGAGATCGACAGGTCCCGCAGCCCCTGCTTGACGAACTGCACCATCTCGTTGCGCCGGAAGTCCGGGCCGATGAACTCCGGTCGCTCCTCGTACAGCTCGAGCAGCTTGTCCGCGTAGGCGGAGAGCTTGAAGAAGTAGCTCGGCTCCTCGGTCCAGGTCACGGCGGTGCCCGACGACGTCGCGATCCTCGTGCCCTCGGGCGTCACCTCGGTCTCGTCCTCGGTGTAGTAGGCCTCGTCGCGGACCGAGTACCAGCCGGAGTAGCTGCCGAGGTAGATGTCGCCGTTCGCCTCCATCGCCCGCCAGATCGCCTGGCTCGCCTCGATGTGATCGGCGTCGGTGGTGCGGATGAAGCGGTCGAAGTCGATGCCCAGGCCACGTTGCATGGCCTCGAACCGGTCGGAGTTCCCGCGCGCGAAGTCGGCGGGTGACATGCCGAGGCTCTCGGCGGTCTGCATCATCTTGATGCCGTGCTCGTCGGTACCGGTGAGATGCCGCACGTCGTAGCCGTCGAGGCGCTTGAAGCGTGCCAGCACATCGGTGGTGATGTACTCGTACGCCGTCCCCATGTGCGGGGCGCCGTTCGGGTAGGCGATCGCGGTGGTGATGTAGAACGGCGGGCGCGCGGCGCCGTCGGGAGCAGGCTCGGTCATGATGTCCGGAAGCCTACCGACGCGCCGGTGCGCGTCCGACACTGCAACGATCTCGTGGCCAGATGCGGTCAATCGTCCGTGTGAGCGTTCACAGCGCGATCTGGCAACGAGTCTGGGTCACCGCTCAGGCGCGCAGGTACCGCAGGAACAGCATCGGACCGCCCGGCAGTGCGTGCGCCAGCCGCATCGGCACGGTGTGCTGCGGGCCGCGCGCGATCCGGGACGCCGCGCCCGACTCCAGCACCGGGCTGATCGTCAGGCACAGCTCGTCCACGGCCTCGAGCGCGATCAACGATCCGAAGAGCCTCGGCCCGCCCTCGCAGAGCACCTGCCGGAGCCCGCGTTCGGCCAGCTCGGCCCGCACCGCCACCAGGTCGACGGCGTCCTCGCCGTGGACCACGAGGTCGGCGACCTCCGCCAGCGCGGCATGACGCTCGCGTGGTGCCGCGTGGTGGGTGATGACCAGCGGCCGCACCGGTGCGCTGGTGAAGAGCGCGCTCGCCGGGTCGAGGTCCAGCGAGTGCGACACGATCGCCAGCGGCGGGTGCGCCGGCAGCCCGTTCTCGACGCGCCACCGTTGCGCGGGCGCGTCGAGCAGCGGCCCGACGTAACCCTCGACCCGGATCGTGCCCGCGCCGACCATGACGACGTCGGCGAGCCGCCGCAGCACCGCGAACACCTGCTGGTCCCACTCGTCGTTGAGGCCGCTCGAGCGGCCGTCGCGCCACGCCGCGCCGTCGAGGCTCGAGACGAAGTTCACGCGCAGGTGCGGCGCAGACCGGTCCGGCAGGGCGTAGTGCGCGAGCAGCGCGGCGTCGTCGAACATCAGAGCGGGTCGGCGTCGATGTTGTGCTTGAGGTACGCGGGCTCGCGCAGACCCAGCACGGCCTCGGTCATCCGCACCGCGTCCACGGTCTCGCGCACCTGATGCGCCCGGACGATCCGCGCCCCCGCCGCCACGCACAGGGCCGTGGCCGCGAGCGTGCCGTGCAGTCGCTCGCCCTGCGGCCGGTCGATGCTCTCGCCCACGAAGTCCTTGTTCGACAGCGCCACGAGCATCGGCAGCCCGATCGCCGCGACCTCACCCAACCGGCGGGTGATCTCCAGCGTGTGCATGGTGTTCTTGTTGAGGTCGTGCCCGGGGTCGATGACGATCCGGTCCTCGGCGATGCCCAGCGAGCGCGCGTGCGCGACCCGATCCCTCAGGTAGCCGACCACGTCGGTCACCACGTCGTCGTACTGCGGGCGGCGGTGGTGCCGGTGGGGCTCCCCGAGCGAGTGCGCCACGACGACCGTCGCTCGTGCCTCGGCCACCACCTCGCCCAGCCCGGGCACCCGCAGACCCATCACGTCGTTGATGACGTCGGCGCCGCCGTCGAGCACGGCCTGGGCGACCTCGGGCCGATAGGTGTCCACCGAGATCACCACGTCCGAGATCGCCCGGATCCCCTGCACCAGCGGGAGCACGCGGTCGATCTCCTCGGCCACGGACACGTCCGGGGTGTCGGGCGAGAACGGGATGCCGCCCACGTCGACCCAGTCGGCGCCGTCGGCAACGGCGCGCTGCGCCTGCGCGACCGCGGCCTCGAGCGCGAAGGTGGCGCCCTTGTCGAAGAACGAGTCGGGGGTCCGGTTGACCACCGCCATCACCGCGGTGCGGCGGGCGAAGTCGAACGTGCGGCACCCGATCGTGCGCGGCCGCAGGGCAGCGACCTCGGGCGGGGTCATGCGAGCCGGGTGAGGCCGCGCTTGAGGTTGCGCACGGCCTGCGCTATCCGCTGCTCGTTCTCGATCAGCGCGAACCGGACGTGCCGCTCGCCGCCCGGGCCGAACCCGACGCCCGGCGAGACCGCTACGTCGCACTCGTTGACCAGGTGCGTGGCGAACTCGATCGAGTCCATCTCGTCGTAGGCCTCGGGGATCCGCGCCCACGCGAACATCGTGCCCTTGGGCTTGAGGATGTCCCAGCCGATGCGCTGCAGTCCGTCGTAGAGGGTGTCGCGGCGGGACTCGTAGATCGCCGACAGCTCGGCCGGGTAGTCGACCGCCTCGTTGAGCGTGACCGTGGCAGCGATCTGGATCGGCTGGAAGGTGCCGTAGTCGAGGTAGGACTTCAGCTGCGTGAGCGCCTTGATGACATCGCGGCGCCCCACCATGAAGGCGACCCGCCAGCCGGCCATCGAGAACGACTTGGTCATCGAGTAGAGCTCGACCGCCACCTCCCGCGCGCCCTCGCACTGCATGATCGACGGCGGCTGCCAGCCGTCGAAGCACATGTCGGCATACGCGAGGTCGTGCACGAGTGCGACGTCCCGCTCGCGCGCCCAGTCGACCAGGCGCTGCAGGTCGGCGAGCTCCACGGTGGCGGTGGTCGGGTTGTGCGGGAAGCTCAGCACCACCACGCGCGGCTTCGGCCAGCCCAGCTCCCACGCCTCCATCACGCGATCGATGTACTCGGCACCGTCGCTGCCGTCACCGATCGGGACCTGTCGGGCGTCCGCACCGGCGAAGTACGGCCCCCAGATGTGGATCGGGTAGCTCGGGGTGGGCACGATCGCGGCGTCGCCGGCGCTGAGCAGCACCCACATCAGGTGGCTGAAGCCCTCCTTGGCGCCGATCGTCGAGATGATCTCGTGGTCGGGGTCGAGCGTGACGCCGAACCGGCGCTGGTAGTGGTTCGCGACCGCGAGCCGCAGGTTCGGGATCCCCCGGGACGAGGAGTACCGGTGGTTCCGCGTGTTGCGGGCAGCCTCCGCGAGCTTCTCGACGGCGATCTCCGGGCTCGGCAGGTCCGGGTTGCCGAAGCCGAGGTCGACGACGTCGCGACCGGCTCGGCGGGCCTCGAGCTTGAGGCCGTCGATGATCGTGAACACGTACGGCGGCAGGCCGTTGATCCGGCGGAACTCCATGGGTCCCGAGGCTACTCGTGCGATGGCAGAGTGGAGACATGGCAGCCACGCATCGGGCACTGATCGTCGTCGACGTGCAGCCCACCTTCTGCGAAGGTGGCGCGCTCGCGGTCGAGGGAGGCAACGCCGTCGCCGTGGCGGTGGCGGCCTACGCGGCCACGCACCGTGGCGGCTACGACGCGGTCGTCACCACGCAGGACTGGCACATCGACCCGGGCGCTCACTTCAGCGAGGCGCCGGACTTCGTCGACACCTGGCCCCCGCACGGGGTGGCGGGCACCGACGAGGCCGAGCTGCACCCGGCGCTCGCGGACCTCGCTCCCGACCACTCGGTCAAGAAGGGCCGCTACGAGGCCGCGTACTCGGGGTTCGAGGGCGTCGACGTCGCAGGCCGCTCGCTCGCGGAGCTGCTGGCGGCACGGGGGATCGAGAGCGTGGACGTCGTCGGGATCGCCGAGTCGCACTGCGTCAAGCAGACAGCGCTCGATGCCGCTGGACTCGGCCTGCGCACGCGCGTCCTCACCGACCTGACAGTGCCGGTCTCACCCGCGCAGGGCGAGACCGCACGCGCCGAGATGCGCTCAGCCGGTGTGGTGCTGGAGCGGTCGGCCTAGGACATCAGCAGGAACGTCACCACCACGGCGACGAGCGCCACGACCACGCCGATCCACTGCATCGGGATCCAGAACAGGGTGTGGATGTTGCGGAGCCGCTTGCCGATCACAGCGGACTCGTGGGCCAGCATCGCCTCCGCCTGGCCCTGCGCCTCGGCCTGCGAGGAGGGAGCGATACCGGGCGAGGCCTGGAACTGGCCGTTGGCGACCGCGAACTGCAGCTCCGCGCGGCGCTGCGCGACCCACTGCTGCGTCTTCTTCTCGGGATTGATGACGTTCAGCCACCAGCCGGCCGCGAACGTGCCGGCCGCGCCGATGAGGAGGCCGAGGCCGACGAGCGGCCCGTTCACCTCTCCCTCAGGTGCTACCAGGGAGCTCAACCCGAAACCGATCAGTGCCCCTACTGCCACGATGAGAACGGCAAGGAACCCGAAGCCACGCCAGATGATCATTCGCGGAGACTACTGGCGGTCAGCGACGTCGCAGCCACGCGTCCACGGGGAGCACTCCCCATGCCTCAGCGCTCGATCGTGGGGGTCCTCGCGTCGTCGGCCTTCTCGGCGATGAAGCCCGCGAGGATCTCCCCACGCAGCGCGATCAGCTTCTCGCGCACGGCATTCTTCTCGCGCCTGGAGCCGCCGTCGCGCAACAGGTGGGTGGCGCGCTCCAGGTTGTCCAGCCGGCGCGACCACTCGACCGCGCGCTGGGTCTCGTGCTCGTCGTCGGCGCTCGTGCGGATGTAGGAGACCTGCTCGCGCAGCACCGCGATCGTCTCGAGCATCCCGGCCGGCCCCCTGGTGCGCTTCGCGACCAGCTTGGTCACCGCCTCCTGCACGCTGTGCAGGATCTCGGGGTGATCCTTCAGATACTTCGTCACGACCGGACCGGCCGTACCGACGATCGTGGCCACGGTGCCGAGGAACTTGCGGTCGACCGCCATCAGGTGCCCTCCTTGCGCGACGTCGGGTCACGATAACCCGCGCCTGCTCTTCTGGCCGCGAGTGCGCCCTCGTAGAGCTCGCGACGGCTCACGCCGGTGCGTTCGGCCACCTCACCGGCCGCGTCCTTCAGCCGGGTGCCGGCCTCGACCAGCGCGAGCACCTCCGCCACGTGGTCGGCTGCCTCCGCAGCCACCGGCACCACACCGGCCACGACGACGGTGATCTCGCCTCGCACGCCGTCGGCTGCCCACTCGGCCAGAGAGGCGAGGCCACCGCGCTTGACCTCCTCGTAGGTTTTGGTCAGCTCGCGGCAGACCGCAGCCTCCCGGTCCTCGCCGAACGCCGCCGCCATCGCCGTCAAGGTGTCGGCGATCCGGTGGGTCGCCTCGAAGAACACCATCGTGCGCTGCTCGGCGGCCAGGTCCTGCAGTGCTCGACGGCGCTCCCCAGCCTTGCGAGGGAGGAAACCCTCGAAGCAGAACCGGTCGGTGGGCAACCCCGAGAGCGCGAGCGCGGCGAGCACGGCGCTCGGGCCGGGTACCGCCGTCGCCCGGATCCCGCCCTCGATCGCGGCGCGCACCACCCGATAACCCGGGTCCGAGACGCCCGGCATGCCGGCATCGGTCACGACGAGCACGGTGGCACCACCCTCGGCGGCCTCGACGAGCTCGGCGGCACGGGCGGCCTCGTTGTGCTCGTGGTAGCTGACGACCCGGCCCCCGATGCTCACGCCGAGCCTGGTCGCGAGCGCACGAAGGCGGCGGGTGTCCTCGGCGGCGACGACATCGGCCTCGGCCAGCAGCCGCAGCAGCCGCGGCGGGGCGTCCTCGGCATCGCCGATCGGAGTCCCGGCGAGCACGACAACCCCAGTGGATGGCACGGGCCGAGTCTGCCAGCACCCGCCGACCTCGGGACCTCTGTCCTAGGCAGTGCCTCGAAAGTCAGGACCTCGGTCCCTGAAACCGGGGGTGTGCAGCCGAAAGAATTCTCATGAGCGATCAACCAAGACACCGCTCGACCACCATCCCTACTCCGCTAGGACAGAGCAATGACCACCACCCGCGACCACGCAACTCAGGCCCCGACCGCCGCCCGCGCGGTCGTCACCCAGGAGTCGATCGTCACGAGCCCGCTCGCACGCAAGGTGCTCGCAGTCGCTCGCATCGTCATCGGCTTCTTCTTCCTCTGGCCCTTCCTCGACAAGACCTTCGGTCTGGGCTTCGGCACCCCCGCTGAGCGCGCCTGGATCAACGGCGGCACCCCGGCCCAGGGTTACCTCAACAACCTGGACCCGGCGCAGCCTCTCGCCGGCTTCTTCCAGTCCGTCTTCGCCAACCCGGTCGGTGACTTCATCTTCATGATCGGCCTGCTGGGCATCGGCGTCGCGATGATCGTCGGAGCCGGCATCCGCATCGCCGCCATCGGTGGCACGCTCCTCATGGCCTTCATGTACGTGGTGGCGCTGCCGTGGATCGCTGGCGGCACCAACCCGGTGCTCGACTCGCACTGGGTGGAAGCCCTCCTCCTCCTGATCGCCGCCGTCACCCTCGCGGGCGACACGTGGGGACTCGGCAAGTGGTGGGCGAACCAGAGCATCGTCCGCAAGAACCCCTGGCTCCGCTGAGCCACTCGTTCGAAGCCCTCGGCACCCGTGCCGGGGGCTTCGTCGTGCCCGACGGCGTGTGCCAGCACCTGCGCACTCACACCCGCCGAGTTCGTTGCAGATCGCCGAGTTCGTTTGGTACTCCCAACGAACTGGACGATGTGGAACGAACTCGGCGACAGGAGCGGCCGGGCAGGGTGCCCGAGGCGGCTGAGCCCCACACCGAGCACACCTACACTCGACGCCGTGAGGGGAGCCGACGACGACGCGCACGCGTCCGCCGACGACGAGGCGTGGGCACCCCAGATCGTGGAGGGGCCTGACGCGGCCGACAGGTCGGACGAACCCCCGCCCACGGTGAGCGAGCCCGCAGAACCCGAGGCTCCGCCGTCGAGAACCAAGCCTCCGCTCCCGGTGCGGCACTCGATCAAGGGTCAGAGCTGGAGCGAGCTGCGCACCCGCTGGTCGGCGCCGGCGGTCGCGGTGGCGGGGCGCAGCCGGGAGGTGATCGAGTCCGACCTGCTCTCCCGGCTGGTGCGGCCGATCCCCGGGTCGCGGCTGACCTCGTGGATCGTGACGCTGCTGATCACGGGCGTGGCCGCCGCCCTGCGGCTGCTGTACCTCGGCCGCCCGGGCCGGATCGTGTTCGACGAGACGTACTACGTCAAGCAGGCGTACTCGCTGCTGGCGCTCGGCTACGAGGGCGACTGGATCGAGGAGAACGAGGAGCAGCCGAACGAGCGGTTCGCCGCGGGTGACTACTCGATGCTCTCGGACGAGGCGGACTACATCGTCCACCCCAGCGTCGGCAAGTGGATGATCGTGGCCGGCCTGAAGCTGCTCGGTCCGAACGACCCGGTGTCCTGGCGGCTCGGCGCTGCGGTGGCCGGCACCCTGATGGTGCTGCTGCTGATCCGGATCGCGCGCCGGTTGTTCGCCTCGACCGTGCTCGGCGCGACCGCCGGCCTGCTGCTCGCGATCGACGGCAACCACCTCGTGATGTCCCGGATCTCGATCCTCGACATCTTCCTGGCCTTCTGGGCGCTGGTGGCGTTCGGCGCGATCCTGCTCGATCGTGAGCAGTATCGACGGCGGCTGGCCGCTCGCGCTGCCGCCGAGCTCGACGAGGAGGGCACCTACCGAGATCCGTGGGGGCCTCGCGTCGGTCCGCGCCCGTGGCTGCTGGTGGCCGGCGTCGCGCTGGGGCTCGCGTGCGGCGTGAAGTGGTCGGGCCTCTACTTCGCCGCAGCGTTCGGGCTGGCGGTGGTCGCCTGGACGATCAGCGCGCGACGCGCCGTGGGGGTGCGCTACTGGGTGGGCGCAGGCGCGCTGCGCGACGGTGTCCCCGCGTTCCTGGCGATGATCCCCGTGGCCGCCGCCACCTACGTGCTCACCTGGTTGCCCTGGTGGCGCAACCCCGACTCGTACATGCGGCAGTGGGCGGCCACCACCAACGCACAGGCGGAGGTCCCCGAGCGGCCCTGGATGCCGGACTGGCTGAACTCCTGGTGGGAGTACCACCTGAGGATGTGGGACTTCCACAACAACCTCACGACCGAGCACACCTACCAGTCGCACCCGATCGGCTGGCTGATCCAGTGGCGTCCCACCTCGTTCGCCTGGCGCTCGGTCGAGGAGGCCGACGGCGCCTGGCAGACCTGCGGCGCCGATCGCTGCGCCGGCGCGATCCTCTCGGTCGGCAACCCGGTGATCTGGTGGGGCGCGGCCCTGGCGCTGCTGCTGGTGATCTGGGCAGCGGTACGGCGCCGCGACTGGCGTGCCTGGGCCATCCTCGCGGGCTACGCGGGTGGCTACCTGCCGTGGTTCGCCTATGCCCACCGCACGATCTTCACGTTCTACACGGTCGCGTTCGTGCCGTTCGTGGTGCTCGCGCTGACCTACGGCCTGGGCGAGCTGATCGGATCGCGCGCACTGCCGCTGCGGGAGCGGCGGCCCGGCATCTGGGCCGCCACCGCCGTGGTGGTCGCTGCCGTGCTGGTGTCGGCCTTCTTCTGGCCGATCTGGACCAACCAGTGGGTCCCCTACTGGTTCTGGCGGCTCCACATGCTGCTGCCGACCTGGGTGTAGTCCAGCCCAGCCGGAGCCGGGCCGGTCAGGTCATGGCTGTCGGCTCCGCCGTCACTCCGGGGTCGGCTGGGCGAAGTCGGCCACGTCCGGGTCGCCACCGGTGCGCTCGCCGCGCTCGAGCCCCTCGATCGCGTCGATGTCCTCGGGCTCGAGGTGCACCCCGAGCGCAGCCCAGTTCTCCGCCATGCGCGACGGCGTCACAGACTTGGGGATGACGATGTTGCCCTGGGCGATGTGCCAGGCCAGCACGACCTGCGCGGGCGTGGCGTCGCGCCGCTCGGCGATCTGGAGCAGGACCGGGTCCTCGAGCAGGCCCTTCCCGGCGCCCAGCGGTGACCAGGCCTGCGTCGCGATCTGGTGGGCGGCGTTCCAGGCGCGCAGCCGCTCGATCTGGAGGTACGGGTGGCACTCGACCTGGTTGAGCACCGGCGTGACGCCGGTGGCATCGATGATCTGCTGCAGGTGCGGACCGTGGAAGTTGGAGACCCCGATCGAGCCGACCGCACCCTGCTCGTGCAGGTGGACGAGCGCCTTCCAGGTGTCCACGAATTTCTCGAGCGGCGGCGCCGCCCAGTGGATCAGGTACAGGTCGACCTTCTCGACCGCGAGCCGCTCGAGCGAGGCCTCGTAGGCGCGCAGGGTCGTGTCGTAGCCCTGATCGGCGTTCCACAGCTTGGTGGTGAGGTAGACATCCTCACGCGCCAGCCCGGACCCTGCGATCGCGCGACCGACGCCACGCTCGTTGCCGTAGATCGCTGCGGTGTCGATCAGGCGGTAGCCGACACGTAGCGCCTCCTCGACGGCGGGCTGCGCCTCGTCGTCGGGCACTCGCCACACCCCGTAGCCGAGCTGGGGGATGGTGGTGCCGTCGTTGAGATCGACGAGAGCGTGGCCGTGGTGGAGATCTGCTGAAGTCACGCGCAGCAGGCTAGGGCATCGGGCACGCTCGCCCGTTCGCCCAGCGCCTCAGCGTCCAGGAAGCGGGCGCTCGGTGTGAGCAAGCCCTCGCGACTCCCACAGCGGGACGTGCGCCGGCAGGTCCTCGGCGAACGCCTCCCAGTCCCGCACGTCGGGTGCCGACCACGCGACCTCGGCCACGGCGACGAGGCGCGGCAGCAGCATCGAGAACAGGTCGTCCTCGGTCTCGATCGTCTCGGTCCACAGCGCGGCCTCGACGCCGAGGATCGACTCGGGCGGGAGGTCCGGGATCACGGTCGCCGGGTCCCAGTCGTAGGAGTCGCGGACGTCGACCAGGCCGGCCCAGGTCTGGCCGAGCGGGGAGCTGGCGTCGTACTTCATGTCGAGATAGGTGCGGTTGCCGGGACTGAGGATGATCTGGTGGCCACGCCGGGCGGCCGCGATCACCTCCGCCGGGTCGGCGTTGGAGTCCCACCACTGCAGCACGGACCGTCTGTCCTGCAGGGCCGGCGCCGCCTCCTGCCAGAACACCGGGCGCTTGCCGAGCCCGAGCACCAGTGCCTCGACATGCCGGACGAACGCGGTGTACTCCTCCGGCGTCAGCAGCCTCACCTCGTCGCCCCCGACGTGCAGGAAGTCGCCGGGCGTCTGCTCGACCAGAGCACCGATGACGTCAGCGAGGAAGCCCTCGGTCTCGGCGAGCTCGAGCCGCAGCGTGGAGTGGCCCACGTCGATGCCGGTGTAGATCTCGCGAGCCTCGCCGTCGCTGTTGAGGCCAGGCACAGCGTGCAGCGCGGCGGCGGTGTGACCAGGGAGATCGATCTCGCCGACCACGGTGATCCCCTGCTCGGCGGCGTAGGACGTGACCTCGGCGAGGTCGGCCACGCTGAGGAACCCGCCCGGTCCGCCGCCGACCTCCGAGGAGCTGGAGCGCTCGATCAGCTCGGGGCGGGCCGGCACCTCCAGACGCCAGCCCTGGTCGTCGGTCAGGTGCAGGTGCAGCACGTTGAGCTTGTACCGCGCCGCGAGGTCGATGACCTTGCGCAACGTGTCGGGGCCGAAGAAGTGGCGGGAGATGTCGATCATCAGTCCGCGCCACGGGTAGCGCGGGGCGTCGATGATCTCCAGCGCCGGCACCACGCCGTCGACGGACAGCTCGAGCAGCTGCATCGCGGTGGCGCTCGCGGCCTGGGCCCCGGCGCTCTGGTTGGCGGTGAACTCGATGCCCCGCTCAGCGGTGACCGAGAGCGTGTAGGACGCGTCCTCACCGACCTCACCGAAGCCGCCGGAGACGACGAGCTCACCGTCCTCCGGCACCCGGTACTGCTCACCGTCGGCGAGGGTGAGAACGGTCGGGGCGGGGATCAGCGGAAGGCTCACACCCCCAGTCTGCCGACTCCCCACCCGCATCGCCACCGAGGGTCGTAACCTGCAGGCGTGGAGAACAGCTACGTATTGCCCGGCCAGGAGTACTCGCGCGACACCTCCTACATCGAGTCACGGATCACGCGCGACGGCGGTGACGGCTGGCCGGTGGAGCCCGACCGGTACCGCCTCGTGGTCGCACGTGCGTGCCCGTGGGCCAACCGCACGATCATCGTGCGGCGGCTGCTGGGGCTCGAGGGCGCGATCTCGCTGGGGATGTGCGGACCGACCCACGACATGCGGTCCTGGACGTTCGACCTCGACGAGGGCGAGCAGGACCCGGTGCTGGGCATCCACTGGCTCGCCGAGGCCTACTACCGCCGCGTGCCGGGGTACCTGAAGGGCATCACCGTGCCCGCGATCGTGGATGTCCCGACCGGCGCCGTGGTGACCAACGACTTCGCGCAGATCACGCTCGACCTGTCCGGCGAGTGGAAGGACTTCCACCGCGACGGCGCACCCGACCTCTACCCCGAGGCGCTGCGCGAGGAGATGGAGCCGGTGATGCAGCGGATCTACACGGAGGTGAACAACGGTGTGTACCGGTGCGGCTTCGCCGGCTCGCAGGAGGCGTACGACTCCGCGTTCGAGCGGTTGTTCACTGCGCTCGACTGGCTCGAGGAGCACCTGAGCACACGCCGCTACCTGATGGGCGAGACCATCACCGAGGCCGACGTGCGGCTGTTCACCACGCTGGTCAGGTTCGATCCCGTCTACCACGGGCACTTCAAGTGCAACCGGAACAAGCTGATCGAGATGCCTGTGCTGTGGGCGTACGCGCGGGACCTGTTCACGACACCCGGTTTCGGTGACACGGTCGACTTCGAGCAGATCAAGTCGCACTACTACGAGGTCCACACCGACGTGAACCCGAGCGGGATCGTCCCGGCCGGTCCTGATCTGGCGGGCTGGTTGGAGCCGCACGGGCGCGAGTCGCTCGGCGGCCGGCCATGGGGCGACGGCACGCCGCCCGCGCCGCCGCTGCCGGCCGAGACCGTGCCGCAGCACGCCACGCCGTTGCCCGGCGGCGTCGCGCCCGCCTGAACCGGTCGCTGACGGCGGCTCGTCCGCAGCGCCGTACCGGTCCGCGACCCCGCCTCGCGGAGTACCGTGCGGCTCGTGGACAGGGTGCGACGGCGCTTCCCGGTCGCCGTGATCGGTGGTGGTCCGGCGGGGCTCGCCGCGGCTGCGGCGCTCAGCGCTGCAGGGCTCGCGCCCGTGGTGCTGGAGCGCGGCGAGGGGGTGGGGACGAGCTGGCGGGCGCACTACGACCGGCTGCACCTGCACACGGCACGATGGCTCTCAGGCCTCCCGGGACTGCCCTTCCCGAGACGGGTCGGTCGCTGGCCCGCCCGTGACGACGTCGTGCGCTACCTCGAGGAGTACGCGGCTCACCACGATCTGGAGGTCCGTAGCGGCGTCGAGGTCCGGCGGGTAGACCCTGACCCGGGCGGGCGCGGCTGGGTGCTGCGCTCCCCGCAGGGCGATCTCGAGGCGGGAGCCGTGGTGGTCGCTACCGGCTACAACGCGGTCCCGAGGATCCCGGACTGGCCCGGGCAGGGCGGATTCACGGGCTCCGTGACGCACTCTCGCGACTACCGGTCCGGCGCTGCCTACGCGGATCGTGACGTGCTCGTCGTGGGGGCTGGGAACAGCGGCGCGGAGATCGCGGTGGACCTGGCCGAGTCCGGGGCGCGGCGAGTACGGCTCGCGGTGCGCCGGCCGCCGTACCTGATGCCCCGCTCGATGCTCGGGGTCCCCACGCAGCTGATCTCGGTGGCGATGCGCTACGTCCCCACCCCGGCGGCCGACGCCATCGCCGAACCCGTTCGCCGGCTCGCTGTCCCCGATCTGAGCGCATCGGGATGGCCACGCCCTGTCGGCGGTCTGTTCACCCGCGGGCGGGCGGGCGCGATCCCGATCCTCGATGTCGGCCTGGTCGCCGCGCTGCGGGCAGGCGACGTCGAACCGGTCGCAGCGGTCGCCGGTTTCGACGGTCGGGAGGTGGCGCTCGCCGACTCCAGTCGCATCACCCCCGACGCCGTCGTGGTCGCGACCGGCTACGGGCGCGGGCTCGAGCCACTGGTGGGGCACCTCGGCGTTCTCGACGGGCGTGGAGAACCGCTCGTCCACGGCGCTCGCACCGCACCGGCCGCGCCCAGGCTGCACCTCATCGGCTTCAGCAACCCGATGAGCGGGATGTTCCGCGAGTTCGGGATCGATGCCGGTCGCATCGCCCGTGCACTGTCCCGCGGGGGTGCCGCCGCCGCCCGTGGCCGGTTGACCACCCCTGCCACCTGCTAGGAGCTGAGCTGGGCTGCGAGGGTGGCCGGGGCCTGCACCCGGTAGGAGTCGGTCAGCAGCTCGGTGAGCTCCTGCCAATCGGTCGCGTCGTCGACGATCATCCCGATGACGTTCGCGCCCCAACCCGCGCGGAAGTAGGGGTGGCCGAGGTGCTCGAACGCGGCGACCTCATCAGGCTCGCCGTGGAACATGATCCGAAACTGCTGGTCCTCGCCGCCGAAGACGTGCGCGATCGTGCTGGTGCCCACGCGCCAGCGTTGCCCGACCCACGCATCCTCGCGCCGAGCCTTCGGGAAGCCGGACATGATCTGCTCGAGCCGGTCGAGGATCTCCTCGGGCACGTCGGGGCGGTCGCTCACGGTCCAGTGGTACCAGCCGGCGCCGACACCTCGAGGCCGAGCAGCGCGTTCTCCACCACCTCGGCGAGCGCCGGGTGGATCCAGTACTGCCCCCGCGCGATGTCCAGCACGTGCTGCCCGAAGCTCGCGCCCTGGATCAGCGGCTGGATCACCGTCGAGGCCATGGTGCCGACGCAGGCCGCGGCCAGGATCTGGCCCTCCGGCGTCGCATGCACCGTCAGGAACCCTTCCTGGTCCTCCAGCGCCCAGCCGTAGGCGATGTCGCCATAGCGCTGGGTCTTCGTGACGTAGGAGATCCCCGCGGCGTCGAGCTGCGGGGCGGTCGGCCCGAAGGACGCGACCTGCGGGTGCCCGAAGACGGCGTGCGGCACGAACCGGTGGTCGCTGGTCTGCGGGGCGGCATCGATCTTGCCGAGCGCGACCGCGAGGTTGTGCGCCACCACCCGCGCCTCGTGGTTGGCGACGTGCTTGAGCTGCCACGGCGAGCAGACGTCCCCGAGCGCCCAGGTGCCGGGCGCGGTGGTGCGCTGCTGGTCGTCGACCACCACGAAGCCGCCGGCGTCGACCTGCATGCCACCCTTCTGCGCGTCGAGGCGGTCACCGTTGGCGACCCGCCCGACGGCGAGCAGGATCACCTCGGCCTCGAGGACCTCGGTCTGACCGGCCTCGTCCTCGACCGTGACCCGCCAGACATCACCCACGCGCTCGGCCTCGCGAAGGTGGGTGGAGGTGCGAAGGTCGAACCGCCGTCGGGCCGCTTCGGTGACGGCCTGGGAGACAGAACGCTCCTCATGGGTCAGCAGCACGTCCGAACGCTGGACCTGCGTGAGCGCAACACCGAAGGCTGCGAACACGTGCGCCATCTCGCACGCGACGTAGCCACCGCCGAGGACGAGCATCCGGGGCGGCAGCGTCTCGAGCCGCATGATCGTGTCGGAGCTGTGGAGGCCGTTGTCAGGATCGAGCCGCTCGAGTCCGGGTACCTCCGGGAGGACGGCGGCGCGCGAGCCTGCTGCGACCACGACAGTCTCGCCGCTGATCTCGGTGCCGTCGGCGAGTCGCAGCGTCCGCTCCCGCACGAACGTGGCGTTCTGGTCGTACAGGGTCACGAAGTCCTGCGAGCGCCGGTAGGCCTCACCGCCGTCGGCGATCGGGTCGATGCGACCGAAGATCCGGTCCCGGATCGCGGGCCAGTCCACGGTCGGCTCGCCGAACGTGACACCCAGGCGCGCGGCGTCGGCCGCCTCGACCACGCGGTCCGCGGGCAGCACGAACATCTTGGTCGGGATGCAGCCGACGTTCAGACAGGTCCCACCGAAGCGCCCCTCCTCGATGATCGCGATGTCCAGACCCTCGAGCTCCGGCGTGACCAGCGAGTTCCCCGACCCGGTCCCGATGATGACGATGTCGTGATGCGGCATGAACCCAACCTAGGTGGTGACGACGGCGTCGCCTGCCGACGTCCTGCGCTGGCGCTCGACGGTGAGGCGGCGCCGGGTCTGATGGTGCGTGACTCGATCGCCACCACGGCATCCCATGACTGCTCGGGGACAGTGACGAGCCAGGGGGCGGGGCGAGCCGCTCCCTGCCGGTCAGCCGAGGAGAGACTCCAACAGGTCCGCGCCCCCGCGCCGTCCGTTCAGTCGGCGCACCCGCTCCCCCAGCTCGGCGGCTGCGTGCGAGTGCGGGCCGTCGGCGAGCAGCTGCTCGAGAGCGCTTCGTATCCGCACCGCGCTCGACCTCCGCGACAGTGACGCGCCCACGCCGGCGCGGGTCACCATCTCTCCGACGAAGGGCTGGTCGGACATCGGGTCGAGGGGCAGGACCAGCAGGGGAACCCCGTGCGCGAGCGTGACCATGGTGGTCCCGTGACCACCGTGGCCGACGACGGCGGACGCCCGCGGCAGGACGTCGACGTGGCGCAACCAGCGGTGCACCTCGACGTTCCCAGGCACCCGGAGAGTGGACGGGTCGAGAGTCGGACCCGTGGTCGCTATCACCCGGACGGCCATGCCGTCGACAGCGTCGAGCACGCGCTGCCACGTCGGCGCCAGAGCCGGGAAGCCGTAGGTGCTGAGACTGGCCAGCACGAGCGGTTCTGTCGGTTCCGCGGGCACGCCGAGACTGACCGGGCCGACGTGCACGACGTCCCCGTGGCCGGCGTCGAGCTCGGCGACCGAGGCAACCATGGTGACGCGGGCGGCGTCGAGCAGGTCGAAGGGGCGCAGCCCGAGCAGACGCAGCAGCGGACCGCCTGGGCGCAGGGAGGTGCGCAGGAAGCCGTCGAACGTGTGCCCCAGCACCACGTACGCATGGCTCGCCCTGCGCAGCTCGTCCATCACACCGAAGAGCACAGTGTCCACGACGACGACGTCCGCCGGCCGCTGCGCGAGCTCAGCGACCACGTCGCGCCCCATCGCCCGGTTGCTGATCAGTCGCAGCAGGGCCGCTGGGGAGACGCCGACCCGAAAGTCACCGGCTGTCGGGTACGGCGCGAGCGTCAGGCCCGCTTCCGCAAAGGTACCGACCTGGCTGGCGAGGCCGAGGAAGCGCACCTGGTGGCCCCGGTCCTGCAGCTCCTGGGCGATGGCGATCGACGGCGCCTGGTTGCCGCCGCCGTCCCAGGTCGCGAAGAGGTAGTCAGCCACGTCTCTCCTTCTCGCCCGGGGGCCGCGTGCTCGGCACCCGACAGCACTCTCGTCTCCACGGCACGTGCGCAGGTCGTCATCGTCCGATCACGACCACGCCTTCCCTACCGTACAGCGGTTGTGTACCATTTGGAACATGCCAGATACCCACCGCGACAGAAACGCGACCGGGCTGCCGGTCGCGCCGAGGGACGGCCTCGTTCTGCGGTCCGGGCACAGCACCGACACCCGCGGCCTCACTCGGGCCGCCCGGTGAGACGGCCCGGACCCGTGACGACGGCGGGACAGGGCGTCGGCGTCGGCACGCTCCTCGCCGAGGCAGTGCCGGCATGGGACACGCGGTCTCGCCACAGCATCCGTGTCGACGCGACACCCGCCGCACTGCTGGCCGCCGCCGACGCCCTGACCTGGCGCGAGGTCCCGGCATTCCGGCTGCTCCTGACGCTGCGGGGCATCGCCGGATCGAACACGACGTCCGCTGCCCCGGTGCTCAGCTGGTTCACCTCCATGGGGTTCAAGGAGGTCGCGCGGACCGGCGAGGAGCTCCTCGTCGTCGCCACCCAGCCGGTTCGCCGCGGGCCCTCTCCCACGACCCCACGGAGTCTCGAGGCCTTCTGTGCGTTCAACGAGCCGGGTTACGTCAAGATCGCCTTCAACTTCACGGTGACCGAGGGCGTACTGGCCACCGAGACCCGGGTGCTCGCGACCGACCCGCGTGCACGTCGACGCTTCGCGGTGTACTGGTTCCTCATCCGCGCAGGCAGCGGAGTGATCCGGCGGGTCTGGCTGCGGGCGATCCGCTCACGGGCACTGGCTCCCGCCCGGGAACGACCGCCTCGATCGTGCGACTCCTCGACGACCGCGTCGTGAAGCGAGCTGTGCGGCTCCTGCTCAGGCTCGGGCTGACCCCACGGGCATCTGCGCTGCTGGAGACGAGCAGGCGCCGCACCGAGCGGCCGAGCACGGGACCAGCGCCGGCGGCGCCCGATCCGCGTGGGGACTCATCGAGATCGGTGCGTCCCGCACCCTGATTCCCATCGACCCACCCGGGGCTCGGCGACGCTGCTCGCCCAGTCCTGACCGACGACCAAGGAGATCCCCATGCGGATAGCCATCGCGGGAGCGACAGGCAACATCGGCCGCCCAACTTCCGACGCACTCGAACGTGCTGGGCACGACGTGGTGCGGATCAGCCGCTCGCTCGGCATCGATCTGACCACCGGAGCGGGGCTCGAGGAGGCCCTGCGTGGTGCCGACGCGATCATCGACGTGACCAACGCGACCGCCGCGGACTCCGCGGAAGCGGTGCGACGCTTCGGCACGAGTACGCGCAATCTCCTCGCTGCAGGCGAGCGCGCGGGCGTCCGGCACCACGTACTCCTGACCATCGTTGGCCTCCACCGGGTCGAGGGCAACGCGCACTACGCCGGCAAGCGCGAGCAGGAGCGACTGGTCGAGTCCGGTCCGCTGCCGTGGACGATCGTCCCGGCTACGCAGTTCCACGACTTCGCCGAGATGGTGGCGTCGTGGACCGAGCACGACGGTGTCGCGACGATCCCACCATTGCTGGTCCAGCCGATCGCACCGGCCGACGTCGGGAAGATCCTTGCCGAGATCGCCGTCGGCGTTCCCCAGGGTCGACACGTCGATCTCGCCGGGCCGCAGACGCAGGACCTCGTCGACATGGCGCGGCGCACGCACCAGGCCCGTGGTCGCACGGTGCGGCTCGTGCCCACGTGGTCGGGGGTCTTCGGCCCCGCGATGGCCGGCGACGTGCTGCTCCCAGGCGACGGCGCGCGCATCGCGCCGACCACGTTCGAGGACTGGCTGAGCCAGCAGCACTGAGCCGATGGAGCGCCGAGAGCCAGCACCCCTCACCACTCCACCCACCGGAAAGGTCGAACGATGATCACCGTGACCCGCCGCATCGAGGCGACACCGCCGCAGCTGTGGCAGCTGGTCAGCGACGTGGAACGCTGGCCCGAGCTTGTCCCGACCGTCGACGACGTGGAGAACGTCGGCTGCACGGGGCCCACCAGGGAGGGATCGCGGTTCCGGGTGCGCCAACCTGGTCTCGTCCCCGCGACGTACGAGGTGACCGACTGGCGGCCGGGCGAGAGCTTCGCCTGGCGGGCATCGACGCCGGGCCTGCTCACCGTGGCCACCCACGAGCTCCTCCCCGACGGTGAGGGAACGCTCCTCCGGCTCAGCATCGGTTGGCACGGCCCGCTCGCGGTCGCGATCCGGGCACTGATCGGCAAGAAGGCCAGGCGCTACGTCGACCAGGAGGCGCTGGCCTTCGCCCGTGCCGCCTCGTCCATGTTCTCCCGGGAGCACCGATGAGCGCCGCGACGGTCCTCGTCGTCGGGGCCGGCCCGACCGGTCTGACGCTGGCGGTGGAGCTCGCTCGCCGTGGCATCTCGGTGAGGGTGATCGACAAGGCTGCGGCTGCCAGCACCGATACCCGCGCGCTGGGGATGCAGGCGCGGACCCTCGAGCTCTACGAGCGGCACGGAATCACCACCGCCCTGCTCGACAACGGGCTGCGGGCGCAGCGTTTCAACGTCTACAGCGAGGGCCGACGCATCCTGCGGGCCGACTTCCACAGTCTTCAGACGCGCTACCCCTATCTGCTCATGATCCCGCAGAACGACACCGAGGCCATCCTCGCGGCCAGGCTGGCCGACCTGGGTGTGAGGATCGAGAGGCGCGTTGCGCTCGACTCCATCACCCAGTCCCCCGATGGCGTCACCGCCGTCCTCACCCGTGCTGATGGAAGCGCCGAGACGGCCATACTCGACTGGGTCATCGGCGCCGACGGCGCGCACAGCACGGTCCGGCGCGCGCTCGACGTCGAGTTCATGGGCTCTGCCTTCGAGGAGAACTTCGCGGTGGCGGACCTGCGGATCGGCTGGGACCGCCCTGCCGAGGAGTTCTTCGCGTTCCTCAACCGTGGCCGGTTCGCCGCCTTCTTCCCGATGCTCGGCGGCTGGCACCGGGTCGCCATCGCCCAACCGCACGCCGCCGGGCGCCAGGACCGGAGCATCACGCACGCAGAGCTGCAGCAGTCGATCAGCGACTCCGTCCCGGGCAGCGCCGTCATCGAGGAGGTGCGACAGGCCGGGCTCTTCCGGATCAATCAGCGGCGAGCCGCCTCGCACCGCCTGGGCCGGGTGTTCCTCGCCGGGGACGCCGCACACATCCACTCAGTCATCGGCGCCCAGGGCATGAACACCGGCATCCAGGACGCGTTCAACCTGGGCTGGAAGCTGGCCGAGGTCATCACCGGGACCGCCGATCCCGGGCTGCTGGACACCTATGCCTCCGAACGTGCCCCCGTCGCCGAACGACTGGTGAGGGCCACACGTCGGGTGACCCGCTTGACGCTGGTGAAGCACCCGCTCGTCACAGCGGCGCGCCGTCACGTCGCACCGTTGCTGCTCGCCCGCCGCCCCGTGCAGGTCAAGCTCACTCGCGCGATCTCCCAGCTCGACGTCTCCTACCACGACCACCGGGGCTCGGCGCCGGCAGGCCGGGCAGCTGTAGGCGACCGGGCGCCGGACACGCCGGCCAGCACCGGCACGCGAGTGCACGAGCTCCTCCATCCCACCGCACACACCCTGTTCAGCGTGGCGGTGCCCGACGACGAGATCCGCTCCGCACTCGGAGACCACGACCGGCACGTCCATGTCGTGCCCCTCCCTGCCGGGTCACCGGCAGCGCGTGCGTACGGACTGCCGCGACCCGCCGTGGTCGTCGTCCGGCCCGACGGGTACGTCGCAGCGCGGGCGCCTCGGAACGACCTCAGTGCGGTCCGCGCGTACCTCGACCGAGTGTTCCTCCGTCGCGAGTCCCACGCTCGGTTGAGCTAGGGAGACCCCGCCGTCCTCGCTCCGCTGCGGCGGACTCCTCGAATCACTGGCCTTCTCAACGCAGAAGGACCAGGGCGAAAATCGTGCCCTGGTCCTTCTGTGTTGTGGAGCTAGGGGGACCCCGCCGTCCTCGCTCCGCTGCGGCGGACTCCTCGAATCACTGGCCTTCTCAACGCAGAAGGACCAGGGCGAAAATCGTGCCCTGGTCCTTCTGTGTTGTGGAGCTAGGGGGATTCGAACCCCCGACCTTCTCATTGCGAACGAGACGCGCTACCAACTGCGCCATAGCCCCAGGTCGGCGACAAGAATAACACCCTGCCGCCGTCGTGATGACGTCGGCTCAGCCTGCTGCGCGGCGGCGAGCGAGGACGGCCTGGACGTCGATCGCCGGCTCCACCGGGGTGCGCTTCTGAGCGGGCTCGACGGCGGGAGCTGCCTCGCCGCCCTCGGCCGCCACGGGCTCGATGACCTCGGTGGGGGCGCCCATCGCCAGCGGCGACACCTCGCGGCGCGGGGCGGACTGCTTGAGCGTGTAGGCGGGCGGAGGCACCGGGACCGGGGTCCAGGCACCCTCCCGCGGTGCGTGAGCGGCGGCCTCAGGCGCGATGGCCGGGGCGGCCTCGGCCACCAGGGTCGTCGGATCGACGTCGACGCGGAGCTGGGGCTTGCCGCACCTGCGGACGCTGGACGACGCGCGGTCGCGTGCGTGCGCCGCGATCGCCTCGAGCTCGCGCTCCCAGCGCGCGTCCGCGGCGTTACCGGCGGTCGCGGCCCGGCGGCCGAGCAGCACCACACCGGCCAGCGCGACGGTCGCGAGGATCGGAGCGACGATCGGCCACGTCAGCAGCGCGAAGCCTGCCCACAGGCCGGCGGCGCCCAGGAGCAGCAGCCCGGTGAGCGCGAGCCGACGGCGCGCAGCAGCAGCGCGACGGCTCGAGGCAGCAGCGCGGGCAGCGCGGGCGGCCGCGAGGCGGCGCGCGTCTGCAGCAGCGAGCTGGCGATCAGCCGGGGAACTCATGGGAACCTCCTCGTTCGCCCGCACCTGGTGGACGAACACTCTGCCTGTTGTCGGTGACGATCCCGCTCGACGCCCCGCCGTCGCGACGATCCGGAGATCGTCGGAGTAGCGGTCATCGACCCGGGAGTCGACCACCACCTGCCGCGATCGGATCGCGGTAGGGATGATGTACGCGAAGACGATGACCCCGATGCCGAGCAGAACCCAGCCTGCGATATCGCCCACGTCACGACGGTAGGTCCGGCGAGGGCCGCCGCCCCGCTACCGGCTCGGCGTGTCGAGCACTAGCCGCGTCTCGCGGCGAGTCTGCTGGTCAGACCGGTGCCGATCTCCTCGGCGGTGAGGGCGAACGTGCGGTGGTCGCACCACTGGCCGTCGATGTGCAGGTAGCGCTCCCGCACCCCCTCGTCACGGAAGCCCAGCTTCTCGACGACACGCAGGCTCGGGGAGTTCTCCGGCCTGATGTTGATCTCCACCCGGTGCAGCTCGAGCGAGAAGAAGCAGAAGTCGGCGGCGAGCGCGACCGCCCGCGGGATCAGTCCCCGCCCGGCCCAGCGCTCCCCGATCCAGTATCCGATCGCGGCACCCCGCAGCGAGCCCATCGTCACCCCCGAGATCGTCAGGTGCCCGACGAGCTCACCCTCGAACTCGACGCCGAAGCTGAAGCCCGCGCCACTGCGCGCCGCTCGCGCCTGGTCGCGCACGTACTGGCCGAAGGTCGGGCGCCGCGACCCCGGGTCGGGCGAGGTCGCCTCCCACCGACGCAGCCACCGCTCGTTCTCACGACGCAACCGGTCCCAGGCGGCACCGTCCCGGCGGCGCAGCGGCCGCAGACGCACGACGCCGTCAGTGAGGTCCACCGGAGCACCATAGGGCTATCCGAGCACCCGATGGCGTCAGGATCGTGAGATCCCGGGGTGCCGAGTGGCGTTCGGACCCCTCGGTAGGGGAAGGTGGATCCCATGTGGTCGGTGTCGTCCCTTGTCACGTCAGACGCGACCCTTGACACCGAGGACGCCAAACACCTGCTGCGCGAGGCGGTGCGCACCCACCGCAACGCCCGCAGCCCGCGTGAGCGCACCCAGGCCGGCGAGGCGATCGCCACGCACGCGAGCGAGATCGTCGCGGACGCCGGCTGCGTCGCCGTCTACGCGGCCCGACCCAACGAACCGGGCACCGGTCCGTTGATCGAGCACCTGCACTCGCGTGGCATCGACGTGCTGCTGCCCATCCTCGGTGCCGGGCTGAGCCGCGATTGGGCCCTCCACAAGCCCGGCGGCACGCTGGAGATGCGCGCGCCGGGCCGCCCGCCCGAGCCGGAGGGCCCCGGGCTGGGCATCACCGCGCTCCAGCGCGCCGACGTCGTGTTCGCACCAGCGCTGGCTGTCGACCGCGCCGGTGTCCGGCTCGGTCAGGGCGGCGGCTGGTACGACCGCGTGCTCGAGCACCGGCGCCCGGACGCCCCGGTGGTCGCGATCGTCTTCGAGGACGAGGTCTGCGACGCCCCGCTCCCCCGCGCCGCCCATGACCGCACGGTGGACGGCGTGCTCACCCCGGCGGGATGGTGGTTCGTCGGGGAGTGACCCCGACGGCTGGTCTCAGCCCGGCGGTCGCAGCGTCAGTCTGTCGGTGCCCGCTTCCTCGACCGCGTCGGAGCTGAACGCCCACGGGTACGTCTCGCCCTCGGCCCACGAGTGGAACTGGTCGGAGTAGTTCTGCGAGAGCGGGTGCCCCGAGTTCCCGGTCAGCTGCACCCAGGTGGAGGCGTCCCAGTCGGACAGATCGAGGACCATCCGCATCGCGGGCACCCAGGTGACGTCGAACACGGGGTAGGTCAGCTGGCCGTCGTCGGCGACCTCCCAGGTGGCGGCGTTCCAGCCGTTCGCGTTGACGATCGAGCTTCCGCCCGCCACCCCGACAGGGGCGGGGTTGACGAGGTTGCGGATGATGCCGGGCATCGCCTCGCCGCCCAGGCTCTGGTGCTCGGGCGCCGCCTGGTGCAGCGCACCCCAGCGCCACTCCTGCGGGTCCTTGCCCAGCAGGACGGTCAGCTGCGCGCGGGCGTCGATGAGCGCTTGCGCGAGCATCTGGTCGCGCTGCTCCACGACCGTGAGGGTCGCGCGATCGTCCCACCACGCACTCTCTGGGTCGGTCAGCAGCCCACGCACCGCCTCGAGCCACTGTGCGCCGCCGTCGGGGCGTTGCGCATCGGGCACCTGGTCCCAGAACGTGAGCCGCAGGACGTTCTGCCAGACGGCGGCGAAGTAGGCGGCCGCCGCCGAGTCGGTGTCGTTGCGGTAGTCCCAGTCGTCGAACAGGTCGACGGCACGCTCCGTGAAATCCGCGATCTCGGGCGACTCCGCCTGCGCGTCGATGTCGACGGCGTCGAGCGCCGGCACGAGCATCTCCGCGAACGGGTTCGCATCGATCAGCTGGATCTCGGTCATGTCGGCCGCGGTGAGGCCACCGCCGTCGGCGATCTTCGCCTCGAGCGCGTCGCGAATCGCCTGCGACCGGTAGCCGTAGTCGTAGTCGGCGGTGAGGAAGGGGGCGGCGCTCGGCTCCTGCACCGCCTGGTTGGCCGCCACGATGAAACCCTCGTCCGGGTTGATCGCGTGCGGCATATCGGCGGCCTCCACGTAGCCCTGCCAGTCGTAGCGCGGGTCCCATCCGGGCCGCGGCCACGAGCCGTCGCTGGGCACGACGCCGTCGCTCACCTTCGTGCGGATAGGCACCTTGCCGGGTGCCTGGTAGCCGATGGTGCCATCGGTCGTCGCGAACACGATGTTCTGCGTGGGAACCTCGAACACGGCGGCTGCAGCCGCGATCTCCTCGGCGTTCGTGGCGGTATCGAGCAGGAAGATCGCGTCGGCGGTACGGCCCGGGATCAGCGCGGTCCACTGCATCGCCACGGAGAAGCCGTTCACGCCCGCGGGCGGCTGGCCCTCGATCGAGGGGCGGTCCGAGGCGTCACGCGAACCGGTGAGGACATCGGAGATGATCGGCCCGTGCCCGGTCGTGCGGACCACGATCGTCTCGGGCTCACCACCGTTGACGGCGATGACCTCCTGCCGCTCGGTCAGCGGCACCCGTTCGCCGTCGTACAGGTAGGTGCCGTCCGGGTAGACCCGCTCCAGGAACAGGTCGGCCGCGTCGCTCCCCATGTTGGTGAAGCCCCAGCCGAGATCGGCGTTGTGCCCGATCACGACGCCGGGCAGCCCGGCGAAGCTGAACCCCGCGACGTCGAACTCGCAGTCGGGTCCCACCGTGGTGCAGTGCAGCCCGTTCTGGTACCAGATGCCCGGCTGCGAGATCCCGAGGTGCGGGTCGTTGGCGAGCAGCGGCAACCCGGACTCGGTGTGCTCGCCCGAGACCACCCAGCTGTTGGACCCGATCCCGTCACCGTTCCCGAGAAGGCTCGGAACGGCGTCGAGGGCAGCCTGCACATCGGCGAGCGCGCTGTGCATGCCGGCGTCCGGCAGCGGATCGCCGGTCGCTGTCTCCGTGGTCGGGGTCTCGTCGACCTGGGCGCTCTCCGCAGCCTCGAGGGCGGTGTTCGCCTCCAGCAGCGCGGGCGTCGTGAGGATCGGGAGGTTGCGCTCGGTCGGGTACGGCGGGAAGACCGTGCTCACCATCTCGAGCGCGACGTCGGCACCGTAGCCTGCCGCCTGCCCGTAGATGGCAGCCCGACCGAGCTCGTCGCCGTAGTTGCCGAGCAGGTCCCACGCCATCGCCTTGAGCCACGCGAGCGAGTCGATCGGCGTCCACGGCTCGATCTCGCCGACCTCGACCTGCATGTCGAGCACCGTGTACTCCAGCGCGAGCTGGCCTGGCTCGCGCGCCTCGATGTAGGCGTTGACACCCTCGGCGTACGCCTGCAGGTATGTGCGGGTCTCCTGCGACAGCAGCGGCCACTCCTGCTCGGCGACGTGCCGCCACCCGAGCGTGCGGATGGTGCGGTCGGCGCCCAGCCCGGCTGCGCCCACGAGCTCCGAGAGCCGCCCCGCGGTCAGGTGGCGCCGGAAGTCCATCTCGAAGAAGCGATCCTGCGCGTGCACGTAGCCCTGCGTCATGAAGAGGTCGTGCGACGTGGACGCGTAGATCTGCGGGACGCCCAGATCGTCCCGGACCACCTGCACCTCGGCATTCAGCCCGTCGATGCGGAACTCACCCGCGTGATCGGGCAACGCCCGCCGCGAGACCGTGAACAGGGTCACCGCACCGACGACCAGCACCACCGCGAGAACCGCGGCGACACCGATCCCGACGCGTGGCCACACCGACATCTTCGACACGACAGCGAGGGTAACCGGACCTGGGTGGGTCGTCGGACTGCCGCACCGGACGTAGAATCGCGCTTCGTGCCCACCTATGCCTATGCCTGCACGTCGTGCGGCCACCGTTTCGACATCTACCAGGCCTTCTCCGACGACGCCCTGACGGAGTGCCCCGAGTGCGGCGGCGCGCTGCGCAAGCAGTTCGGCAACGTCGGCGTGGTCTTCAAGGGTTCCGGCTTCTACCGCAACGATGCTCGTGGCACGAGCAGCAGCTCCTCCCCCGCCGAGCCGAGCAGCAAGGAGTCCGGCAGCAAGGAGTCCGGCAGCACCGCCCCCGCGAAGGAGTCGAAGCCCGCGAAGGAGTCGAGCAGCGCATCGACGGCCAGCGCCAGCTCGAGCAGCACCTCCGCGAGCAAGGCCTCCTGACCCGGCTGTCCACAGGTGCGCGCCGATGCGCGCCTGTCCACAGCACCCCCAGGTGCTTCCGGTGAGGGCTCGACGGCGGCCCTAGCGTCGCCCTCATGGCTCACCTCGCGCGGTCCTTCCGGCCGCTCCTGCGGCGCTACCGATGGTTCGTGGTGGCGCTCTGCCTCGCTCTCGCCGCATGGGTCGTCGTCGGCGAGCTGCGGCCGCCACCAGCACCGACCGTGCCGGTGCTGGTGACCGCACGCGACGTTCCGGCAGGCACCGTGCTCACAGCGGCGGACCTCCGGATGCAACCAGCCACGCACGCACCTGACGGAACCGTCGGGTCGGAGATCGCCGTCGGCTCCCGCCTGACCGTGGGACTGCCGGCGGGCGTGCCGGTCGTCGACACCATGCTGCTGGGCCCCGGGCTGGCCGACGCGGCGCCGCCCGGGTGGGTCGTGGTGCCGGTACCGCTCGCGGACCCGGTGCTGGCGGACCTCGTGCGCGTGGGCGATCGCATCGACCTCTATCTGGCGGCCGCCGACACCGGTGGACGGCTGACCGAGGCGGAGCTGGTCACCACCGGTGCGCTGGTGCTGGCACGCGCGAGCCCCGACGACCCGGGAGCCTCGTGGCTCGCTGGATCCGGTTCGAGCGACGACGGCGTGGTCGTGGTGGCGATCCGCCCCGACGATGCCTCGGCACTCGCGGGCGCGAGCGGCTTCGGACCGTTCCGGGCGGTTCTGGCCGCCGCCTGAGCACGACGACGGCCGGGACCCGCGCTCCGCCGGGTTCCGGCCGTGTGCGTCGGCTCAGCCCTGCTTCTGCGCCTTGAGCAGGTCGCGGATCTCGGTGAGCAGGTCGATGTCTGTCGGCGCCGGCTCGTCCTCGACGATGCCCCTGCGCTTCTTCTGCAGCTCGGTGAACTTGTTCATCGGCACGACGAACACGAAGTACACGACGAGTGCGGTGACCAGGAACACGATCAGCGCGTTGAGGATCGCCCCGATGTTGATCAGGGTCGGGTCGACGCCGTCGACGGTGTCGCCGGCGCGCAGGTCGATACCCCAGCCACCGGCGTCCGGGGGTCCGAACGCGTTCAAGATGGGCGTCACGATCGACGACACGAACGCGTTGACCACCGCGGCGAACGCGGAACCGATGACGACAGCGATCGCCAGCTCGACCACGTTGCCGCGCATGATGAAGTCCTTGAACCCCTGGATCATCGGGGCGCCTCCTCCTGGTGTGACGGGCGCCGGCCGGCGCCCGTGGCGTCCACGAGGGTAGCGGGCCGGCACCGGCACCGTGGGATCAACTCCAGTGAGGCGGTACGTCGCGCCGCAGGGCGTCCTCGCGGTTCTCTGCGCTGTCGCCCCAGGCGCGGTCGTCGTCCTCCCAGGCGCGCTCGTCCGTCGCGGGCTGCTCGACCCCGGGTCTGACGACGCGGCGACGTCGGCGTCGGCGGCCGTCTGGCGCAGGTGCAGCCGGGCTGTCGGGCTCGTTCACCCGCTCGTTGATCCGTTCCCGGTCTTCGGGTCATCCTCAGCGGCCTCGGCGAAGGCCTGGGGGGCCTCGTCGGACTCGTCGGCGTCGTCGTCGATGACGGCCGGCAGGGCCGGGCGGGTGAGCGTCGGGTCGGCAGCCCCGGTGCGCTCGGCGACGATCTGCTCCACCAGCTCGCGGATCGTGAGGGCCTCACCCTGGGGATCCATGAACACCGCCGTGGAGAACACCATCCGCACGTGCCAGCCCCGGTTCTCCAGCCGTTGCACCCAGTGGCGGTCCCGACGACGCAGGCTGGGTTCGGTGACGTAATCGGCGTCGTCGGTGAGCACGGCGAGCAGCAGCTCGTCCGGCAGCGCCGGATGGCCGATCGCGAGCGGGATCCGCACCCCGCCCACGGGGCCGTAGCGTGGCACCACCGTCAGGCCGAGCCGTTCCAGGCGGTCGGAGAGATCACGGAGCAACCGGTCCGGCACGTCCTCGTTCTCGTCGAAGACACTCCGGGCGGCGACGCCCTCACGCGCGAAGGCCAGCAGGTCGCGGAGCACCACGGCGCCGGCCGCGCGCAACCGGTCCGGGTCCAGCTCGTCGGCATCGAGGCAGGAGACCACGGTGAGGGTGTGGCGGCATGCGTCCAACGCGTCGACCAGCAGCTCCGCGCCGTGCGAGGAGCTGATCGCGCCGAAGCGGTACAGCACGCGGCCGTGCGGCGTCTTGCCGTACCCGACGGTGAGGATGACGGCATCGCGACGCAGCCCGGCGACCGACTCGATGTCCACCACCGTGAACGGCTCGGGTGCGGATGGGTCGAAGAACCGCGCCATGCTCGCGCCGGCTGCGGTCGACATCACGGCCTCACGCACCCGGTCGGCGTGGCGGGCGTTGAGAGCGATCACCGCGAGCGAGGAGTCCGGGCGTGTGAGCGCGTGCTCGATCACGAGGTCGACGACGCGGTCCACCTCGGCCTGCACGCTCTCGATCGACTCGGCTCCCGGCCCGGGCATACCGGTGCCGGCCACGAGCTGCAGGCTGATCCCCGGGGGGCGCGGCGGGCCGGGTACCGGGCGGATGACGTCGCCGTAGCCGTGCTCGGCGAGGAACCCGGCGATCTCGGCGTCCAGGTCCAGCCTGTCGCCGGGCAGCTCGACGCTGGGCAGCACGTGCGCTGCCGCCACGAGCCCGGCGCCACCGCGGCGCGTGTCACCGACCACGACGACCTGGCGACCTCGCGAGATCGCGGCGATCGCCTGCTCTGTGGGCAGGTGCTGCACGGCGTCGAGGACCACGAGGTCGACGCTGCGCTCGCTTCCCAGCACCTGCGGCACCAGCATCGGCGGCACGATCCAGATCGGTCGGGGCGCCCAGACCACGGGGCCGAAGCGCCGCTGCAGCTCCTTGAGATCGGTGACGCGGTTGCCGCGCACCGCACGGTAGAAGTCCTGCGCCGCAGGCTTGTCCGAGCCGATCGTGGTGCGCACGTGCTCGGCGACCCTGGTCAGCACCGGGTCGCGCAGCGAGGCGGTCTGGGCGGTGTCGAGCTCTCGCAGCCTCGCCGAGGCGACGTCGAGGGAGGAGGCATCGAGCTCGGCCAGCGCCGGGTCGCCCCGCAGCAGCTGCTCGAGCAGGCTGGACCACCAGGCGAGGTCGAACTCGGGGCCCACCAGCTCGGTGGGCACCCTGCGTGCGGTGAGGTCCTCGACCAGCGGCCCCAGCCCGAGCCGCTTCAGCACACCCAGCACTCCCGCCCGCTCGGGCATCTGCCGGAGCGTCGCGTCGTCGTCGCCGAGTCGGTCGAGCTTGCTGTGCAGATCGGCGAGCGGCACGTCCAGCAGATCGACGTCACCCATGGCGGGCGAGAGCACGTCCTGCAGGGGCTCCACGAGCCGCCTGACATCGTGCTCGGTGCTCAGGATGTTGGTCATGCCTTCGGGCAGCCGCGGCCAGCCACCACCGGCGCAGTGCCGGCGCCAGAGCTCACGACGGGCCTGCACCGCGAGCAGCTCGGCATGCACGTCGGCGACAGCGACACCGGGGCGCAGCAGATCCTTCGCCTGCTTCTTGAGGCGGCGGCGCTCGCCCCACGAGAGTGTGATCCCGTGCCGTTCGCGCCAGGCTCGGCTTGCAGCCGCGGCCGCCATGTCGTTGGCGCTGCGCTCGAAGACCTGCGGTACGAACACGTCGAGACTGGCGCGGATCCCCTCGAGAAGCTCGAGCTGCTCGGACCACTGGCCGAGCGTGTGCGCGACGTCGAGCCCCGTCTGGGCGGCCGTGGCCTCGACCTGCTCCCGCAGGGTCGGCAGCAGCGCCGCGAGCTCCCGGACCCGCTTCAGCGTCTCGGTGGCGTGCTCGGAACCGGTGAGCACCGCCCCGTACCAGGGGGTGTCGGAGGCGCGGAGCCGGAACGCTCCCAGCGCGGCGGCGTGGGCCAGCTCCTCGCGTGCGTGCTGACGCTCGGCGAGCGTCATCTCGACGGCCTTCGGGTCGAGCCGCACCTGCGTGCGGGGCCCCGGTCGTTGCGAGGTCAGCTCCGCGAGCTCCTGCATGGCGAGGTATGCCGAGGCATCCCACGGGCGGCGAGCGGTATGCAGGGCGTGGATGTAGTCGGAGAGCGCGGCGCGGGCCTGGCCGAGCTCGTACCGCATCTCGGCGACGTGCGGGTCGAACTCGGGAGCGCGGGCGTCCAGCCCGTCCACCAGACGATCCGCTGCGGTCTCGCGCCAGTGGGTGTCAGCGCCGAGGTCGAGCACGAGGTCGGCGAGGCCGAGCGACCGCAGGCTGGCGTGCAGGGACTCGCCGGCCCTCTTGGTGCCGGGCACGTAGAGCACCCGCTTGCCCTCCGCGGCGGCCTGGGCGGCCAGCGCTGCCACCGTGGCGGGCACGTCGACGCCGGGAGGCGCGTCGACGAGCAGGTGCCCACCACCCGCCACCGCGTCGAGCACGCGGTGCTGACCGGCGTCGAGATCACCGACCCCGAGCTCGCTCTCGGGGTCGGGGTCGGCCAGGCGTCGCACCGGGAGCGGGCGACGCAGGCTGCGGATGTCGGGCTCGCTGCCCGCGAGCGCGGCGACCACCTCGTGCCGGCGCAACCTGTCGGCGTCGAGGTCCTCCGCCAGCGCCTGGCCCGGGTGCACGAAAGCGCCGAGGACGACCCTCGGCTCGAGCTTGAAGCCCTGCACCACGCCCTCGGCGGCGTCGTCGAGCGCTGCGAGGGCGGGGGCGGGCGTGAAGCCGTGAGCGGCCTGGGTCGCAGCGATGAGATCGGCGGGGTCGAGGTCGACACCCCGTGCCCGCAGCGCACGGATCAGGACCGGGTTGATCTCCACGGCCGGATCCAGCTCGAGGTCCACCTCGGCGTCGGCCGGGTGCGCGGTGATCGTGACCGGCCGCAGCAGCACCGGGATGTTGACCGCACCCTCGGGCCCGTGTGCGGCGGACCCCTCTCCGGCGTCGGGCGGGGGAACGGTCCAGGAGGCCACGCCGATCGCGACATAGGTGGGGGCGAAGCCGTAGCGTTGCGCGAGCTCGTCGGTGCGAGCCCGCACGATCCGCGCCCGACGGCGGGCATGGGTCAGCGCCGAGCCCTCGCGCGCGAGGTTGCTGAGCCGCGTGGTGCGCCCGGCGAAGAGCTGCGCGATGCCGTTCGGGTGAGCGGCGGTGAGGTCCACGAGCGCATCCCCGAGGCTCTCGACGTCCCAGAGGGCGCTGCCCCCGGCGAGGTCACCCAGCCGGTTGCGCCAGGTGGTCGTCGCCTCGGCCACCGGGTCCTGCGGTGTGGGCTCCTGCTCGCCCCCGTCGCCCCCATGCTCCTCCGCAGCCGCCGCGGCGTCCTCGGAGGTGGTTTCGGCCCCGGCATGGAGGTGCCGAGGCGACTTGCGGGGCGGGCTCACCCACCCACGCTAACCGCGCTGCGCATGAATGCGCGCCCTGACGCGCGGAACCGCAGCGATCCAGCGCGGGCTGCGGCGCCTGAGCACGGTGCGCGCCGCGCAGGGGGCGAGCGGCACGCACCGGCTTGCACAGTGTGCGCCGTGCGGAGGGTTCGTGCAACACGTTGCGGTTTCACCGATGAGCGTGCCGCCGGATCCACGAGTGCTGTTGCCTCTCAGGTCGCGTTCGGTGGCGCGATGTCCGGCTCCGTGACGACCGGAACCGTGACGGTCGGCGGCGTCAGCCGGACCACCACCCACGGCAGCATCTTCTGCACGAGCGGGCCGATCGCGAGGGCGTAGAGCACGGTGCCGACACCGACCAGGCCGCCGAGCGCGAACCCGATCGCCAGCACCGTCACCTCGATAGCGGTCCGGACCAGGCGCAACGAGAACCTGGTGCGCCGGGCGATCCCGGTCATCAGACCATCGCGCGGACCGGTTCCCAGCTGGGCGCCGATGTACAGCGCGCCGGCCAGCCCGTTGAGCACGATGCCGCCGAGTATCAGCAGTACCCGGACCAGCATCGACTCGGGCACCGGCATCAGCCACAGGCTGACGTCGGTCGCGATGCCGATGACGAGGACGTTGGCCACCGTTCCCAGGCCCGGCATCTGCCGCAGCGGGATCCAGGCGAGCAGCACGAGCGCACCGACGATCGTCACGATCGCACCGAAGCTCAGCCCGGTCTTCTCCGTGAGCCCGCTGTGGAACACGTCCCACGGGTCGAGGCCGAGCGAGGACCGGATCATCATCGCCATCGAGGTGCCGTACAGCCACAGCCCCACGAGGAGCTGCACGAGCCGACGCGGCAACCGGCCGGCGCGCAGCTGCTCTCGCGGGCCGAGGTTCGCCAGCACGTCCGTGGTCACCGGATGACCCTGCCACCGTCGGCCGGTCCCGCCAAGCCCGATTCCGTACGTCTCAGCTCCCGCGGACCGAGTGATCTGCTCGCGCGTGCACCCAGGCTCGCCGCGCTGCGGAGGCGGGCATGTGTTGACACGTCGCGAATCTGCACCGAACTCGTGGCCAGATTCACGTTTCGCGCCGTTTTCGGCCAATCCTGGCGATCTGGACACGACTTTGGGTCACGACGCGCACATGCACCAAAGTCGTGGCTAGATTCACGTTTCGCGCCGTTTCGGCCAATCCTGGCGATCTGGACACGACTTTGGGTCACGACAGCCGGCGCACTCCGTCGCCAGCTCCTCCCGAATCACGCCGGGTCACGGCTGCGCAAGCGCCTTGTGCCCCCGGCGCACTCCGTCGCCAGCTCCTCCCGAATCGCGCGGGGGCCAGCGGCGCAAGCGCCTTGGTGCCCCCGGCGCACTCCGTCGCCAGCTCCTCCCGAATCGCGCGGGGGCCAGCGGCGCAAGCGCCTTGTGCCCCCGGCGCGATTCGAACGCGCGACCTACCGCTTAGGAGGCGGTTGCTCTATCCCCTGAGCTACGGGGGCGGGGACAGCGGGGACCATCCTCTCAGGTCTCTGGCACGCTGACGACATGGTGACCTCCGTCGCGAGTCGCACGATCGCCCTGCCTGCCGAGGTCTGCTTCGACAGGCTCACCGCGCTGCGCAACCACGAACGACTGATCCCGCTGACCAGGATCGATGCGCCGGACCGGCGACCGGAGGTGGGTGACGTCGTCGTCGCCACCACCGCGGCACTCATCAAGGACACCATGGAGCTGGTGCGGTACGAGCGCCCCGGCAGCGACGGCGTCGGGCGGGCAGCCTGGATCAAGCTCGGCCCGGCGCTCCACGGCGAGGCCGAGATCGTCGTCTCCCGCCTGCGCGAGGACTCGTGCCGCGTCGACTGGCTCGAGCGGGACATCCGCCTGCCAGGGCTCCCCCTGACCACCGTTCCGCTGACCGCTTCCCTCGGCGTCATGACCCGCCTCGCCCTGGCACGGTTCGAGAGGCTGCTCCGCCGCGCCGCGTGACGGAACCCTCGCGCCGGTCACGCCTCGGCGCGCCGCGGCGGCTTTGGTCATCGCCGACGTCTCGTGATGTGAGAATGGCGGCGCTCCGGCCACCCGTACCGAGGAGAACCTGCCCGTGCGCCACTACCTGATGTGCCCACCCACGCACTACACGGTCCGTTACCAGATCAACCCCTGGATGCACCCCGACGAGCCCACCGACGCCGCTCTCGCGATGCGGCAGTGGGAGACGCTGCGGGACACCTATCTCGACCTCGGTCACCAGGTGGACCTCATCGAGCCGCTACCCGACTACCCGGACATGGTCTACGCGGCGAACGGCGCGACCGTCGTCGACGGCGTGGCGTACAGCGCGAGCTTCACCTACCCGCAGCGTCAGGCGGAGGGACCGGCGTACCTCGCGCGCCTCGCGGAGCTGGGGTTCGAACCGGTCGCGGCGACGTCGGTCAACGAGGGTGAGGGCGACATGCTCGTCACCTCCAAGGCGATCCTCGCCGGCACCGGGTTCCGCAGCACCGTGGCCGCGCACCAGGAGCTCCAGGAAGCGGTGGGGCGGGCGGTGGTCTCGCTCACGCTCGTCGACCCGAGCTACTACCACCTCGACACCGCGCTCGCCGTGATCGACGACGACCTGATCGCCTACTACCCGCCGGCCTTCTCCGCCGGCAGCCGGTCGGCGCTGGAGCACCTGTTCCCGAACGCCATCATCGCCACCGACGCCGACGCGAAGGTCCTCGGGCTCAACGCGGTCTCGGACGGCAGCAACGTGATCGTCGCGCCAGCCGCCCACGACCTCGCGGAGGCGCTCACCGCCCGCGGCTACCACCCGATCCCGGTGGACACCAGCGAGCTGCTCAAGGGCGGCGGCGGTGCCAAGTGCTGCACGCTGGAGCTGCGCCGCTAGCGCAACCTCACCGCGCCCAGGGCGCGATGGGCGGCAGTCCCTCGTCCTGGGTGCGGGCCGGGACCACCATCACCGGGCACGCGCTGTGATGCAGCAGCGCCTGCGACGTCGACCCCAGCAGCATCCCTGCGAACCCGCCCCGGCCGCGGGTGCCGACCACGACCAGGTCGACCGCCGTCGAGAACTCCGCGAGCAGCGCGGCGCCGGTGCCGTCGAGGGCGTGCCGGCGTACCTCCAGGTCGCGACCCGCCAGCGCCCGATCGACCGTCACGTCGAGCCCGGCCTTGCAGTCGGCGAGCAGCGTCTCGCTGTCCACGCTCGTGGGCAACCAGCCGAGCAGGCCGGTCCCGGTGCCGATGGGGATGCCGGAGACGGCGGTGAGCTCGGCCTCCCACACCGTCGCCTCCTCGATCGCTCGGGACAGCGCGCCCTTGGCGGACGGCGAGCCGTCGACGCCCACGACGATGCGCCGGATCGGCAGCGGCAGCTCGGCGTTCTCCCGGTACGGCACCACCACGGTCGGGCAGTGCGCGTGGGCGGGGAGCGCCGAGGACACCGTCCCCAGGATCCGCTCGGCGAAGCCACCCTTGCCACGGGTGCCGACGACGGCGAGACACACCTCCTTGGACGCCTCCACGAGCACGCCGGCCGGGTCACCGGTCTCGAGCGCCGTCGTCACCTCGACGCCGGTGCCCGCGACGCGCGCGACGGCCTCGTCGAGCGCGGCCTGGGCCCCGTCCCGGATCGCGGCGTCGTCGAGGGTGGCGTATCCACCATCGAGGGACGCCGCGGCGAACGTCGGCAGCGCGTAAGCACACACGATATGCAGGCGCCAGCCGATCTTGGCAGCGTGCGCCGCGGCCCAGTCGAGCGCGTACAGGCTCGGTGCCGATCCGTCGACGCCTGCCATCACCACCTGGTCGTGGGTCATGACCGTTTCACCCCCATCGTGTGGGTATCTCTTGACTCGATTGTGCCCTGTCTCGAGACACTCGGGCGCCACAACGGAGAGTGGGTTCACCTCGAGAGACGCCGCGCCGCGCTCAGCGCGCGCCGCGTCGAGCGCGACACCCGGTCAGGAGCCGGCAACCACCGAGGGCGGCAGCTACCCCTGATCCCTCAGATATGCGTCCAGGCGGCGTTCTGCTCCGCGCTCTGCTCGACGGCGGTCAGCAGCCGCTGGATCGCTAGCCCCTCCTCGAAGGACGGGCTGGGGTCCTCGCCTGTGGCGATCGCCTCCAGGAAGTCGCGTGCCTGGTTGACGAACGTGTGCTCGTACCCGAGCCCGTGCCCGGCGGGCCACCAGCCGTCGATGTAGGGGTGGGTGGGCTCGGTGACGTCGATACGCGTGAACCCGGCGCGATCACCGGCTGCGGCGTCGTAGTAGCGCAGTCCGTTCATGTCCTCGAACTCGAACACGAGCGAGCCGGCCGAGCCGTTGACCTCGAGCACGATGTGGTTCTTGCGGCCGGTCGCGAACCGGGTGGCCTCGAACGTGGCGAGCGCACCGCCGTCGGTCCGGGCGATCAGCACCGCGGCGTCGTCGACCGTGACCTCGCCGGTCTCGCCGCCACCACCGGAGGTGGCAGCACCCAGCGCGCCGTCTCCCTCGGGCAGTGGCCGCTCCCGCACGAACGTCTCGGTCTGCGCGGCGACGCCGTTGATGCGCTGCCCGGTCACGAACTGCGCCATGTCGAGCACGTGCGCGCCGATGTCGCCGAGGGCACCGGAACCGGCGACCTCCTTGCGGAGCCGCCACACCAACGGGAAGTCCGGATCGGTGATCCAGTCCTGCATGTACTGGCCGCGCACGTGCCGGATCTCGCCGACCGCGCCATCGGCGACCATCCTGCGCATCAGCGCCACTGCCGGCACGCGCCGGTAGCTGAAGCCCACCATCGAGAGCGCGCCGTCCGCGCGGGCGGTCGCAGCCACCGCAGCCATCTCCTCGGCTTCGGCGACCGTGTTCGCGAGCGGCTTCTCGCACAGGACGTGCTTGCCCGCCTGCAGCGCCGCGATCGCGATCTCCGCATGCGTGTCGCCGGGCGTGCAGATGTCGACGACGTCGATGTCGTCCCGCGCGATCACCTCGCGCCAGTCCGTGGCGAAGGACTGCCATCCCAGCCGCTGGGCCGCCTCGGCGGCCTTGCCGCCGTCGCGCCCGACGACGACCGCCATCTCCGGGTGCACGCCCAGGTCGAAGAACCTGTGCACGTTGCGCCAAGCCTGCGAGTGAGCAGCCCCCATGAAGGCGTAGCCGATCATCGCGATCCGCACCGTGCGCTTCTCGCCATCCGTCATGTCCGTGACCTCCTCGTCCCGCCCCGCGCTCACGCCGTCGCGGGGTCGTCGCCCAGCGGCACCGGCTGCGGCCGCTCGCAGCGGCTGCGGACCGGGACCACCGCACCGGTCGCCGCCGACTCCAGGATCCGCTCCAGCACCTCGTACACGTGGTAGCCCAGCTCGAGCGACGCCCGGTGCGGCTCACCGGCCTCGTGCGCGCGCGCCAGATCGGCCAAGCCGTACCCGCGCCCGGCCCCGCGATAGCCCGCGATGTTCTCGACGGGCTCGAACGTACGCTTCCTGCCCAGGCTGACCTCGCCGTCGAACGTGTTCGGGTCGGGCACACTGATGCTGCCCTCGGTCCCGTAGACCTCGATGCGGGGCAGCGTGCTCGCGACGACGTCGAAGCTCACCACGAGCGTGCTGACCGCACCGTTGGTGTGGCGCAGCAGCGTCGAGACGGTCGTCTGGACCTCGACGGGGAACACCTCACCCGCACGCGGCGCGCCTACGGGCGCGACCCGGCTCTCGTGCGGGCTCACCGACATCGCGGCCACAGACTCGACCGCGCCGAGCATCGTGACGAGCGAGGTGACGTAGTAGGGCCCCATGTCCAGCAGCGGCCCGCCACCGACGGCGTAGTAGAACGCCGGGTTCGGGTGCCACGACTCGTGACCTGCGCTCAGCATGAACGCCGTGGCCGCCACCGGCTGCCCGATGTCGCCACGCTCGATCAGCGCCCGCGCGGTCTGGGTGCCGGTCCCGAGGACCGTGTCCGGGGCGGACCCGACACGGCGGTCGGCTGCCTTCGCTGCCGCCACCATCGCGTCCGCCTCGGCGAGCGAGGTCGCGAAGGGCTTCTCGAGGTAGACGTGCTTGCCCGCCTGCAGCGCCGCGATGGTCAGCGGCGCGTGCGCCTGCGGCGTGGTGAGGTTGAGGATCACGTCGACGTCGTCGCTGGTCAGCAGGTCCTCGACACTGCGCACCGGCACACCGTGAGACTCGCCGACGGCGGCGGCGTTCGCCTCCAGCGCGTCCGCGACCGCCACCAGGCTCAGGTTGGACAACCGGGGCAGCGCCTCCAGGTACTGCCGCGAGATGTTGCCGGCCCCGAGCAGACCGACCCTCATCGGCTGGCCCACAGCAGCCCGCGCTTGATGATCGTGTCGACGGTTTCGTCCTCGAGCACGTCGACGCGGTGGCCCGGCGTGCTCACGAAGATCTTGCCCTTGCCCCACAGCCGGGTCCAGACGGCGGGCGAGGTCACCTCGCGGTGCCACGGGTCCCACGGCCGCACCTTCTGGGTGGTGGTGGCGAGCACATCGATGTAGGAGTCGGCGAGCACCCAGTACTGCTCGGTGACCAGCGAGAACTGCTCGATGCCGGCCATGATCGGGTGCTCCCGGCCGAGATCGCTGATCTCGACGGTGTAGGGCACGTAGTTGTCCTCCATGCCGCCCACGCGATCCTCGGGCGCCTTGCCCGGGTGCGTCGCGAACTGGCCGCCCACGAGGTGCAGGTAGTCGCTGCTGTTCCGGTAGGAGTCGGCGATGCCGCCGTGCCACCCGGCGAAGCCGGTGCCTGCCTCGACGGCGGCGATGAGGCCCTTGAGCTGGTCGGGCTCGATGGTGCTCATGGTGTTGCACTGCACGATCAGGTCCGTCGCGGCCATCCGCTCGGCGTCGGCGTACGGGGCCGGGCTGTCGAAGACCTCGACCTCGAACCCGGCGGCTTGCAGGTGCGGGATGTAGCGGTCGGTGGCCTCGACCGGCTGGTGGCCGTCCCAGCCGCCACGCACCACCACGGCACGGCGGGAGATGGAGGGGTCGAACCCCGGGATCGTGGCGGTCAGCGTCACTGCAGAGCCCTCTATTTCGCGGATATCACAACAAATCAGGTAGATCGTAGCGCGACGACGGCGGTGGGACGACCCCTGCCCACCCAACGAGAACGGCCCGCACCGTGATCGGTGCGGGCCGTCGTCGTGATCGAGACCTGGATCAGCCGACGCGGATGAAGACCGGGTTCGACATGTAGATCTGGCTCTCGTAGAGCGGTGTGCCCGGGCTTCGAGCGGCGATGTGCATGCCGTTGCCGGTGTAGATGCCCACGTGGCCGGGCGCCCACACGAGGTCGCCGGGGCGTGCATCCGCGGCGGACACGACGGTTCCGGCGTAGCGCTGCGCCGAGGAGCTGCGCGGCAGGCTGATCCCCACCTGGGCGAAGACGTACATCGTGAAGCCGGAGCAGTCGAAGCCCGACGGGCTGGCACCGCCGTACACGTACGGCACGCCCGTGTACCGGCGGGCGATGTCGACGATGGCCGAACCGCTCGGGTTGGCCGGCGCGCTCGCCGTGGTCGCCGTCTCGACCGCGGTGCGCTCTGCCGTACGCGACGTGGTCGTGCTCGTGTACGTGGGGCGCTGCACCACCGGCGGCGGTGGGGGCGGGGGCGGGGGCGGGGGCTCGGAGCTGACGTCGGCTGCGGTGGACGAGAAGGCCCAGGTGGCGTCGGCAGCGACCGTGATGGTCGGCGACGTCGCGATCGCGTCGTCGTCGGCGATCGCTGTCAGGTTGGCCATCGGAACCGGCCCACGCGCCGCAGGGGCGGTGAGGCCACCGGCGACGCTCGCGGACGCGGTGAGCGTCAGCACGATGCCGGAGGATGCGGCGGCGACGACCGCACGGCGGGCAGCAGGGCCGGTGAGGGCCGAGCCGACCGAGCTGAGCGGGGTCGTCGGCCTGGCGGCCGCGCGATGTCTCGCGGAGGCGGATCGGGACACGTGTTACCTCTCCTGTCGCCTGCGAAGTGAGCTGTCGGGTTCGGGTGGGAGTACACCCGGTCCGCCGAGCCGGTCGAGACCGGCCCGGGAGGACTTCACCCCAAGGCGCCTGAGCGCCGGAAGTGGGTCCTCCGCCCCTGTCATGTCGGAATAGTTCGGCCTCGGACCGGTGACAGGGTTAGGCGCCGGATCAAGGACTCGCAGGAGGAGGGATCCGGCGAGCGCTGTCACGCTACCCGACGATTCACTCAAATGTCACGCTCAGGTCACGGCCTGGGGGTTGGGGTCGAGTGATATTCCTCACTCGGCGGCGACGAACAGGTGCCTGGCGAGGTCGTCGCCGAGCTCGAGCGAGGACTCGTTGCCAGCCGCACGCAGCACGATGACGGAATCCTCCAGGCGGACCTGGAGCTGCTCGCCCGGCCTGATGCCGAGCTGTTCCATCTCGGCGAGCAGCTCGACATCGACCTGCAGCGGCTCCCCCACGCGCACCAGCCGCAGCTGGGCCGTCGTGGTCGTCGCGACGCCCACGAGGCTGACGACCGCCTCGTCGGCGGCAGCCTCGAGGCCGAGCTCAGCGAGCCCGGGGATCGGGTTGCCGTACGGGTCGTGCTGCGGCTGCCCGAGCAGTCCGACGAGCCGACGCTCGACCTGCTCGCTCATCACGTGCTCCCAGCGGCACGCCTCTTCGTGGACGTGCGGCCAGTCGAGCCCGATGACGTCGACGAGCAGCCGTTCGGCGAGCCGGTGCTTGCGCATCACGTGCATCGCGCGGGCCTGCCCGAGCTCGGTGAGCTCCAGATGCCGGTCGTCGGTGACCACCATCAGGCCGTCGCGCTCGAGCCGCGCGACGGTCTGCGACACCGTGGGGCCCGAGTGGCCGAGACGCTCGGCGATGCGGGCGCGCATCGGGAGGATCCCCTCCTCCTGGAGCTCGAAGACGGTTTTCAGATACATCTCGGTGGTGTCGATCAGATCGGTCACGTCGACACCACTCCACCCCGGCTGCCCCAGCTCACGTTCTCGCGCACCGTTCCAGCCTAGCGACGGCCTCCGACGGCGTACCCATCCTTTCCAGGCTGTGGGCGTCCTGACGTGCGCGGGGCCGTACCTGGGATCATCGCCTGCATGACCGCGCTCGCCATCCCTCGTGACCTGCTCCCCGCCGACGGCCGTTTCGGTTGCGGACCGAGCCGGATCCGGCCGGCGCAGATCGACGCGCTCGCCGCGCTGGGGACCACGCTGCTGGGCACCTCGCACCGGCAGGACCCGGTGCGCTCGCTCGTGGGCCGTGCGCGCGAGGGGCTCGCGACGCTGCTCGGGGCGCCGGAGGGCTACGAGGTCGCGCTGGGCAACGGCGGGTCGACGGCGTTCTGGGACGTCGCGACGTTCTCGCTGATCCGCGAGCGCGCGCAGCACGCGACGTGCGGCGAGTTCGGGGCGAAGTTCGCCGCAGCGAGCACTGCGGCACCGTTCCTGGCCGAGCCGCAGGTGGTGGCGGCCGAGCCCGGCACCACGGCCACCCCTGTCGCGGCGCCCGGGATCGACACCTATGCCTGGACCCACAACGAGACCTCGACCGGGGTCCTCACGCCCGTGCTTCGACCGCGCGGCGCCGACGCCGACGCACTCACCGTGGTCGACGCGACGTCCGCCGCGGGTGGGGTGAAGGTCGACCTCGCGCAGACCGACGTCTACTACTTCGCCCCCCAGAAGGCGCTGGGGTCCGACGGCGGGCTCTGGTTCGCCATCCTCTCCCCTGCCGCTGTCGCGAGGGTGGACGAGCTGTCCTCCCGCTGGGCGCCCGCCTCGCTGTCGCTGTCGGCCGCGCTCGCGAGCTCGCGCAAGAACGAGACGCTCAACACGCCGGCACTCGCCACGCTGGTGCTGCTGGTCGATCAGGTCGAGTGGCTGCTGGATCGCGGCGGGCTCGACTGGGCCGCCGAGCGCACCGCGACGTCGTCGGCCGCCCTGTACGACTGGGCGGAGCAGCGTGACTGGACCACCCCGTACGTGGTGGATCCCGCCCAGCGCTCCCCCGTCGTCGGCACGATCGACCTCGACGAGAGGATCGACGCCAAGGCGGTCGCGGCGGCGCTGCGCGCGAACGGCGTCGTCGACGTCGACCCGTACCGCAAGCTCGGCCGCAACCAGCTGCGCGTGGGGATGTTCCCCTCGACACCGCCGGCGGACGTCGAGGCGCTCACGCGCTGCGTCGACTTCGTGGTGGACGCCCTCGCGTAACCACACCCCGATTTCAACGCACTTTCGACACCCCTCTCGATGTCAACGCAGTGTCGACCTGGTCGAAAGTGCGTTGACATCGGGCGTGCTACGCGGCCGTGCGGGTTCCCGACTCGTCGGCGGCGACATCGATCTGAGCCTGCTCGCGGGCGGCCCGCTCCTCGGGGTGCGTGAGCACCAGGTGGGGGCGGGGTCGCCGCTCGTAGGTGACCTCGATACCCCACCGGCGGCGGCTCCACGCCGCTGCGGCCACAGCGACGGCGATCGTGCTGATCGCGCCCACCAGGATCGACCACCGACCACCCCATGTCTCGGCGACCCAGCCCACGATCGGTGAGCCGATCGGCGTCGCGCCGAAGAGCACGAGCACGTACAGGCTCATGACGCGGCCACGCATCTCGGGGTCGGTGGAGAGCTGGATGGCGGCGTTCGCCGACGTGATCATCGTCAGCGAGAAGAAGCCGACCGGGATCGTCGCGATGGCGAACAGCACATAGGTCGGGGCGAGCGCCATCAGCGCCGAGGAGACGCCGAAGCCGAACGCGGCACCGACCACGAGTCGCACGCGGGGGCGCACCCGACGCGCCGACAGGAGCGCGCCGGCGAGGGAGCCGATGGCGAGGATCGACCCGAGGATGCCGTAGCCGTCGGCGTCCCGGTGGAACACCTCGGTGGCCATCACGGCAGAGGTGAGCTGGAAGTTGAGCCCGAAGGCCGCGACCACGAACAGGACGATCAGGATCACCACGATGTCGCTGCGGCCGCGCACGTACCGCACGCCGGCGCGGAGCGCTCCTGGGGCGCGCGGGGCGCGCGGGATCTTCTCCAGCTCGGCGGGCCGCATGGCGAGCATCGCCGCGATGGTGAAGGCGAACGAGGCCGCGTTGATGAGGAACACCCAGCCGGTCCCCACCGCAGCGATCGCGAGCCCGGCGATGCCGGGTCCGATCAAGCGGGCTGCGTTGAAGGAGGCGCTGTTGAGGCTGACCGCGTTGCCCAGCCGCTCCGCCGGCACCAGCTCGGAGACGAAGACCTGCCGTGCCGGCGCGTCGAGCGCCGAGACCACGCCGAGCCCGAGCGCGAGCGCGTAGACGTGCCACAGCTCCGCGTGCCCGCTCAGCACGAGCGCACCGAGCACCGCAGCGAGGACGCCGAGCAGCGCCTGGGTGACGATGAGGATCTTCCGCGGGTCGAAGCGGTCGGCGAGGATGCCGGCGATCGGGGTCAGCACCACCGCAGGTGCGAACTGGAGCCCGGTCACGACGCCGACGGCGAACCCGTCGTGGTCGGTCAGCTCGGTCAGTACCAGCCAGTCCTGCGCGATGCGCTGCATCCAGGTACCGACGTTCGCCACCAGGGCGCCGAAGAACCAGATCCGGTAGTTGCGGATGTTCAGCGAGGCGAAGGTCGTGCTCACGTGTGCGTTGTTGCCTGTCGTTCGTGGTCGGTCATTGGGAGTAGATGCGCCGCAGGATCTCCTCGGCCGCCGAGAGCGTCGCGCGCTCCTCGCGGGTCAGTGCGGCAAGGCGGCGCTGCAGCCACTCGTCACGACGCCGGCGCGTGGCAAGGATGTGCTCGCGACCCTGCGGCGTCGCGTCGACGAGAACCTGTCGACCGTCGCCGGGGTGCGCGTTGCGCTCCACCAGGCCGGCCTCCAGCAGGTGCTGGACGATCCTGGTCATCGACGGCGGCCGCACCCGTTCGCGCTCGGCCAGGTCGCCGGGCGTCATGGGGCCGTGCCCGACGAGCTGTCCCAGCACCGCCATCTGGGAGTCGGAGAGGTCGCCCACCCGCTGGTCACGCAGCCGCCGCGAGGTGCGCAGCAGCGTGGTCCGCAGTCGCGACGCGAGCGGTTCAGGGCGCCGCGGGCCCGGGGCGGGAGGGGTGACCGGTTCAAACATCGAAACGATTCTATATCATTAGTTAGACTAAGTAAATGTCGTCCTGGAGATGTGGGCGGAGGCACACCCGCCCGCCTCCCCTACGATCGATGGGTGCGCGCACTCGACCCCCAACGCAACCAGCAGGAGCTGCACCCCGCGCGCGTGAACACGAAGAAGCTCTTCTTCACGGGGTCGGCGTGCTGGCTCGTGGCGCTGACCGTCGTCGGCGCCCTCCACCTCGTGGGTCGATCGCTCGACGGTCGGCTCGCGCTGATGTGCCTGACCGGGCTGGTGCTCGGCGTGCTTGGGTACGTGTGGGCCCACGCCATCCAACGGGAGCAGCCCGACCTGTGAGAGACATGAAGATCCTCGTCCCCACCGTCATCCCGATCGATCTCGAGGCGCCCGACGGCGTCACCCGGGTCGACTACGACGTCACCCTCCCCATCCCGGACGAGCACCGCGACGCCGAAGCCGTGGTGGTGTGGCTCAACCCGGGCGAGCGGATGAAGGCACTGCCGGCCGAGCTGCCGAACGTCCGGTGGGTGCAGGGTCTGATGGCCGGCACCGACTCGGTGGAGGCTGCTTTCGCGGGGACCGATGTGGTGATCGCCGCCGGCACCGGGTTGCACGACCAGCCGGTGGCCGAGCACACGCTCGCGCTGATGCTGGCCGCGGCGCGGCGCCTCGACGAGGCGTTCGCCGCGCAGACGCAGCGGGAGTGGCTGGACGAGCACGGCGGGAACCAGATCCGCAACCGGCAGGGCCTGACCACGTTGTCGGGAGCGCGCGTGCTGATCTGGGGCTTCGGCGGCATCGGCGCCCGGCTCGCCGGTTACCTGAGCGCCCTCGGCGCCGAGGTCACCGGAGTCGCACGCAGCGCCGGGGAACGTCACGGCTACCCGGTGATCACGCCGGCGGACCTGCCGACCGAGCTCCCCCGTACCGATGTGCTGGTCGACATCCTCCCGGGCTCGGCCGAGACCGACGGCGCGGTCGGCGCCGAGGTGTTCGCGGCACTCCCGAGGCACGCCTGGTTCGTCAACGTCGGCCGAGGCGTCACGGTCGACGAGGAGGCGCTCGAGGCGGCGCTTCGCACGGGCGAGATCGCGGGCGCCGCGCTCGACGTGTTCCGCACCGAGCCGCTGCCGGCGTCCTCCCCGCTGTGGGCGGCACCCAACATCATCATCACCGCGCACGCCGCGGGTGGCCGCCCGCAGCAGCCCGGCGCGCTGATCGAGGAGAACCTGCGCCGCTATCGCTCCGGTCGGCCGCTCCTGGGCGTCACGGCCGGGGAGGCCAGCACGTCGTGACGAGCTACCGATGGATGTACCGCCTCGGCTTCACGCCGTGGGAGCGGTACGCGAGAGCCGCCGGGCCCGACGTCGAGGCAAGGATCGCCGGCGTCGGTGCCGAACGAGGCACCGCCCCAGGCCGTGCTCTGGACCTCGGGTGCGGGCGCGGCCTGCACACGCCGCGGCTCGCCCGCCACGGCTGGGAAGCCGTGGGCATCGATCTCGTCCCGGAGGCGATCGCGGCCGCCAGGGAGCACAGCAGCGATGGCGTGCGCTACGTCGTGGGTGACGTGACCGCCCTGCCGATGGCAGGGCTCGGCACCTTCGACCTGTTCCTCGACATCGGGTGCTTCCAGGGGCTCGAGGCCCAGCAGCAGACCGCGATGGGAGCCGGCGTCACCGCGCTCGCGACGCCAGGAGCGGAGTTGTTGATGCTCGCGTTCGGGCCGTCGCCGATGCGGCGCTTCGTCGAGGGCGTCAGCCGTGAGGAGGTGGCGGCAGCCTTCCCCGACTGGCAGCTCGTGCAGGTCTCGGACGCACCGGTCGAGGGGCTCGGCTGGCCGATGAACCGCACATCGCCGCAGTGGTACCACTTCCGGCGTCAGAACCGCTGACACCGAAGGAACCGAGCCGTTAGCGTCGGGCGCGAGTCCCGTCCGTCACGACGAAGTGAGATCTCGTGCGCTCCCAGCCCGCCAGCGCCCGTCGCGCGCACCGACCCGCACTCCTGGTCCTCGTCCTCGCGCTCGTCGCCTCGCTGCTGACCGCCGGGCCAGCGACGGCGGCCCCCACCACCTCTGGCGACGTCACCTCGCCCGTGGACGCCGGGACCTACCGGCTGTCCTCGGCACAGGGGCCTCGCTGCCTGCCGATCATCATGGCGACGACCTGGCACAACGGTCAGGATCTGGGAGGTGCGACCGGGAACCGGCTCTTCGCGATCGCCGACGGCGTGGTCACGCGAGCGCAACCGGACTCTGCAGCCGGGCAGTGGATCACGGTGCGCCACGTCATCGACGGCGTCACGATCACGGTGGGTTACTCGAACGTGGTCAGCGCGACCCAGTACGTGAGGGTGGGCCAGCGAGTCTCGCAGGGCCAGCGCATCGCGACCATGGGCAGCACCGGCGTCTCGACCTCGCCGCACCTGCACCTCGAGGTCTGGCGCGGCGACTACGGCGACACCCTCCTCAACCCCGAGACGTGGTTCCGCCGGCAGGGCATCGACCTGCGCGCGGACGCGGACCTGATCACCCAGGTGAAGACCCCCACCGAGTGCCGTTATTACGCGAACGGCACCACGCGCGTCTACCGCACCGCCTCGACATCCTCGACCGTGCTCGCCACGGTGCCCTCCCGCACGGTGCTGACGTCGACACCTGGTTCGCAGTCAGGAAGCTTCATCCGCGTCAGCGTCAACGGCGTCACCGGTTGGGCGCCCCGCGGCAACGTCACGCCGACCGACGACGCGTGGACCCAGCGGCACCTGCTCGGTGACCACGACTACACGGGCGACGGCGTCTCGGACCTGCTGGCCGTCACCTCCGGCGGCTCGCTGCGGCTCTACCCCGGCAACGGACGCGGCGGATTCCTCGCCTCGCGGCAGGTCGGTAACGGCTGGAGCGGGTTCGAGATCCTGACGCCGGGCGACTTCAACGGCGACAGGCGCGCCGACATCCTCGCGGTCGACCGGAGCGGGCGGTTGCGCCTCTACCCCGGCAACGGGCAGGGCGGATTCCGCAGCCACGTCCAGATCGGGCACGGCTGGGGGTCCTTCTCGCAGCTGTTCGCGATCGCCGACTTCAACGGCGACCAGCGCGCCGACCTGATCGCGGTCGACTCCTCGGGCCGGATGCTCCGGTACCCGGGCCTGGGCAACGGCCGCGTCGGCTCCCCCACCCAGATCGGCCACGGGTGGGGCGTCTTCGACCGGGTCATGGCGGGCGGGGACATCAACGACGACAGCTCGCCGGACATCCTGGCGATCGATGCGCGCGGTCGGCTGTTCGTGTACTTCGCGAACCCTCAAGGCACGATGAACGCCGGTCAGCAGATCGGTCACGGCTGGGCCAACATCACGATCGTGCCGGTCGGCGACTTCAACCGGGACACATACTCCGACGTGCTCGGGATCGACAACACCACCGGGCGCCTCTACCTCTACCACGGCGACGGCAACGGCCGGGTGCGGTCAGCGACCCAGGTCGGTCACGGCTGGCAGGTCTTCGTGCAGGTCGTCTAGGGCTGGGGAGCACTCGAGGACTCGAGGCCGGCGGCCACCTCGCACGCGTCGACGGGGTGGTCGACGCCACCAGTCGCCCTCGCGAGCAGGGCACGCAACTGGTCACGCTCGGCCACCGTGAGCTCGCCGAGCAGGGAGTCCTCGATGTCACGGACCTGCCGGCATGCCTCCGAGAGCGCTCGCGCGCCATCGTCCGTGGCGACCACCTGTCGCTGCCGGCGATCGCTCGGGTTCGGTCGCCGCTCGACCAGACCGGCCTCGGCGAGATCGTCGATCAGGTAGGTCATCACGGTGCGGTCGATCCCCAGGTGGGCCGCCAGCGCAACCTGGCTCGGCTGCGTCCCGGCGGCAACCTCGCGGAGGGTGTGATAGCCCCGCGGGCCGTGCGGCACGTTCTGCAGACATGGGCTGATGGCCTCGCGATAGCTGCGCAGCAGCGTCGCCAGCATCACACCCAGGTCCTTGTCCACGGGAACATCCTAAGCCAGATGTGTTGTTGAGCCAATCATCTGCTAGACATACGATCTGACTGGAAGAGGTACACATGACCGACCTAGGGATCGTGCTCGACCTGAGCGGCTCGCCGTCCGGCCCCACCATCGCCGAGATCGCGCGAGCCACCGAACGAGCCGGGCTCGACGTGATCGTGGTGCCCACGCCGGCCGAGGACGGCCTCGACGGCTGGACGGTGGCGACCTGGGTCGCTGCTGCAACAGCACGGATCGCGGTCGGACTGAGCCGCACCAGGCCGGTCATGCCACAGCCGACGGGTGCCGCGATCCCCATCCCCGCCGTCGCCGAGAAGGCTCGTGAGAGCCTCGACCTCCTGGTGGGGCCGCGTCTGCTGGAGAAGGGGTGGACGGAGGCGCCGGCCGATGCCGGCCCAGACCAGGTACGCGCACTCGCCAAGGACGGGCACACGGTCGTCGTTCCCGTGACCTCTGTCGCCGACGTCGAGCGAGTGGCCGGCCTGCTGCCCGACCGGCCACGCTCGACGCGCGGCGCGGCTGCGCGCGCCCGCCGACGGCCCGGGATCGACTACGACAACGTGCCCGCGTCGCTGGCCGACACCGCTGTCGAGCCGGGCGACCCCCGCTACCGTTCGGTGCGCTCCACCTACATGCGCGGCGGCTCCCCCGGTCTGGTGCTGCGACCTCGCACCGCGGACCAGGTCGCAGACGCGCTGGCGTTCGCTCGCGAGCATCGCGACCTGCCTCTCGGCATCCGCAGTGCCGGGCACGGACTCAGCGGCCGCTCCACGAACGACGGCGGGCTGATCATCGACGTGGGCGGTATCGACTCGGTCGAGGTTCTCGACGTCGAGCGCCGGCTCGTGCGCGCGGGCCCCGGGGCGACATGGAAGCAGGTGGCCACGGCGATCGCACCGCACGGCTGGGCGATCAGCTCCGGCGACCACGGCGGCGTGGGCGTGGGCGGTCTCGCGACCGCGGGTGGCATCGGGCTGCTCGGTCGCGCGCACGGGCTGACGATCGACCACGTCCGAGCCGTCGAGATGGTGCTCGCCGACGGCACCCAGGTGCGCGCCTCCGCCGAGGAGAACTCGGACCTGTTCTGGGCGGTGCGCGGGGCTGGCGCCAACTTCGGCATCGCGACCGCCTTCGAGCTCGAGGTCGACGAGGTCGCCGAGGTCGGCTGGGCGCAGCTGACGTTCGTGAGCGAGGACGTCGAGGCATCGCTGCTCGCGTACGCGCGGGCGCAGACGCAGTCACCTCGGGACACCACGGTCTTCCTGGTCACCGGATCGCCCCAGCGCGGGCAGTCGGTCATCCAGCTGTACGGGATGGTGGAGTCGGCTGACCCCGACACGATCATCGAGCGGCTCAACGCCTTCGTGCCGGTAGGACAGCTCGCACAGCAGCAGGTGGTGCTCACCACCTACGCGTCAGTGATGTCGACGGCAGCCGACGTGGGCCCGGACGGTCACCACGGTGCCGGTGAGCCGGTGGGGCGGTCGGGCTTCCTGCCCGAGCTGACGCCCGAGTTCGCCCGTGACGCGGCGGCGGCGCTGCGCGGGGGGCGGCTGCGCTGGTTCCAGCTGCGGGCGATGGGTGGCGCGATCGCTGACGTGGCACCGCAGGAGACGGCCTTCAGCCACCGTGACCCCGACTTCCAGGTGACCGGGCTCGGCGCGTTCCACGCGGAGATGGACGAGGTGTGGCAGCCGCTCGAGGCTCACATGGAGGGCCTCTACCTCAGCTTCGACACGGCGCCCGGGCCGGGCCGGGTCGAGCGCGCGTTCCCGCCGCCGGTGCTGGACCGCCTCCGCGACCTCAAGAGCCGATACGACGCCGACGGACTCTTCCGAGACAACTTCCCCCTCGCCCCAGGAGCACGAGCATGACGGACTACGGCCACGATCTCCTCTTCGGGAGCTTCATCACCCCCAGCGCGGCGGGAGCGCAGCAGGCGCTGCAGCTCGCGCAGCTCGCGGACGCCGAGGGGCTCGACCTGGTGTCGTTCCAGGACCACCCGTACCAGCCCGCGTTCCTCGACACCTGGACGCTGATGACGTGGGTCGCGGCGCAGACCTCACGTGTGCGGATCGTGCCGAACGTGATCAACCTGCCGCTGCGCCCACCCGCGCTGCTCGCACGCCAGGCGGCATCGCTCGACCTGCTCAGCGGCGGTCGCTTCGAGCTCGGTCTGGGTTCGGGTGCCTTCTGGGACGCCATCGAGTCGATGGGCGCCCGCAGGCTGACCGCGGGCCAGGCGGTGGCCGCGCTGTCCGAGGGCATCGACATCATCCGCGAGCTCTGGGACACCGGCACCCGTGGGGTTGCTCGCGTGCCGGGTGAGTACTACAGCGTCGACGGCGCCAAGCGAGGTCCGGCGCCCGCGCACCCGGTCGGGATCTGGATCGGCGCCTACAAGCCCAAGATGCTCGCGCTGACCGGCGCGAAGGGCGACGGCTGGCTGCCCTCGCTCGACTACCTCCCCGAGGGCGTCGACTCGCTGCCGACGCTGAACGCGCACATCGATGCGGCTGCGCAGGAAGCCGGGCGGCCAGTGACGGCGGTGCGGCGGCTGCTCAACCTCATGCGTGCGGAGTTCTCGACGAACGGCACTGGGTTCCTGGACGGCCCGCCGCAGATGTGGGCCGAGCAGCTCGCTGACGTCGCGCTCCTGCACGGCGTCTCCGGCTTCATCCTCGGGGGCGACGACCCCGTCAAGACGCAACGGTTCGCGGCCGAGGTCGCACCCGCGGCGCGGGAGATCGTGGCCGCCGAACGGATGTGACCTGCGCGTCAGTCCAGTGTGATGCGGACCGAGCGTGCGCGGCGAACGGCGTGCTCGAGGACCGCAGGCGTTGGGTCCGACAGGTCGTAGAGGTCGCGCGCGGGCAACGTGCGCAGTCCCGCCAACCGCGGATCCTCGATCACGGCCGCGACCAGCGTGCGATCGCCCCCGCGTACGAGCGCCTCCAGCCTCGCGTCGCGCAGGTGGGTCACCGCGTGCTCGGTGACCGCCGTGACCAGCTCGTCGGCCTGCTTGCCGCGGCGGCGTGCGAACCGCTGCTGGGACCAGCCACCTGCCGCGGTCCGGGACTGCACGTGGCGGCGGCCGACCTTGCGAGTGGCGAGCGCCGCGCCCTCGGCGACCGCCACGGCGTACCCACCGCGTCGGATCAGCAGCAGGCCGATCCGCCCGGGCGGCGCCGTCGCAGCGATCAGGTCCTCGACGGAGGCCGCGTGGACCGTGCCCCACGAGGCGAGCGTGGCCTGGGCACCGTCGGCACTGACGATGTGGCCGCCGTCGATCGCTATCGGACCGTGGCGGTCGGCGAAGCCGGCGAGCCAGCGACCGAGCCGGTCGTGATCGACCTCGACGGTGCGGGTCATGTCCGCTCCGGCGGCGGAGCCGGCCGCCCCGGCACCCAGCGTCCGAGTGCAGCGGCGGTGGCGGCGGCGATGGGACCCATCGCGGTGATACCGAGGGCGAGGGACCCGAGCGCGGCGCCGGCGGAGACGATCAGCGGGCCGCCTGCGTTGCCGGAGTCGGCGAGCAGGCGCCAGGCGCCGAGGAACTGAGCGCGCTCCCCGGGCGGCGCCGTGTCAGCACCGAGCGTCATGATGACGCCGGACCCGATGCCGTTGCCGAAGCCGAGCAGCATCGCCGCGGCGGCGAGGCCGCCCACCGTGCCGGTGAGCGGTATCAGCACCATCGCCACGCCCATGATCAGCATCGAGGGGATCGCGACCCAGCGGCGGCCCTTGAGGTCCATGACCTTGCCGGCCGGGTAGAAGAGCAGCATGTCGATACCGCCCGCGATACCGAACACGAGGCTCGTCGTCGCGGCACCGAGCTCGAGGTGCTCGGCCCACAACGGGATCACCGTCATGCGCGCGCCGCGCATCGCACCGACGAGCAGCACGGCCACTCCCAGGGTGCTGAGGACCCGGCGATGCGCCCTGACGACGTCGAGCAGCCTGGTCGGTCTGGGGCGGTCCTTGCGCGACCTGTCCGGGTCGGTCGCGACCGCGACGACGACGGCCGCGAGGATGCTCGTCGCGACGCCGAGCCAGTAGATCGACGCGGTCCGATCGGTGACGTGGGCGATCGCCGCCCCGGCGAACGGACCGATGAACAGGCCGATCCTGGCGACGCCGCCGAGCGTCGAGAGCGCGCGTGCTCGCCTCAGCACCGGCACCGACTCGGTCAGGTACGACTGCCTGGCCAGCCCGTACACCGCCTCGGTGGCGCCGAGCAGCAGTGCCCCGAGCCCCAGCACCAGCAGATGGGGCGCGAGCGCGAGCAGCGCCATGCCGACGACCGCGACGGCCGAGGCGATGATCATCGCGGCCCGGTCGCCGAGGCGTGCGGCCACGGCTCCCGCCGGCAGGTCGGCGAGTATCCGCCCGATCGGGAGCAGCGCCGTGATGACGCCGGCGGTCGCCAGATCGGCGCCGAGCTGTCCTGCGCTCACGGCCAGGACCGGCATCATCGCGCCGATCCCGATCTCGAAGACGAGGGACGGCAGGTAGACGCCCGGGATCAACGCCGTCCATGACGGCGTCGGGCCCGGGCGTTCGTCAGTCACGCCGAGCGATCATGCCAGGCACGCCTGACGGCGTGCCCGTGCGGATCAGCAGATGAACTCGTCGCCATCCTTGCCGCCGCCGGCGAACGCCAGCTCGCCACGGATGAACTCGTCACCATCCTTGCCACCGAACGCAGCAGCGATGAACTCATCACCATCCTTGCCGCCCAGCGCCGCACGGATGAACTCGTCACCATCCTTGCCACCGAACGCAGCAGCGATGAACTCGTCACCATCCTTGCCACCGAACGCAGCAGCGATGAACTCGTCACCATCCTTGCCACCCAGCGCCGCACGGATGAACTCGTCACCGTCCTTGCCGCCCAGCGCCGCACGGATGAACTCATCACCATCCTTGCCACCGAACGCAGCAGCGATGAACTCGTCACCGTCCTTGCCACCGAACGCAGCAGCGATGAACTCATCGCCATCCTTGCCACCGAACGCAGCAGCGATGAACTCATCGCCATCCTTGCCACCGAACGCAGCAGCGATAAACTCATCGCCATCCTTGCCACCGGCATAGGCCAGCTCGGCACGGATGAACTCGTCTCCATCCTTGCCACCGGCGAGGGCGGCGCGGATGAACTCGTCACCGTCCTTGCCACCGGCGAGGGCGGCGCGGATGAACTCGTCACCGTCCTTGCCACCGGGCAGGATGGGGCCGTTCGAGGGTGCAAGACGGGTGACGGAAGTGACGTACTTCGTCGTCAGGGCAGTAACGACCGAGGGGTACATGGGGGCTCCTTCTCAGGACCGTGTGGAGTTGTCAGGGGGTAAGTGCCGGGATGGCACTTCACGGTAACGCGCGCGCGACAACTCCTACGAGGTGACCTGAAAGTCCGCTCGGGGTGAGAAGGGGGTGGAAAAAGAGGACGCTATTCGCTATTCAGAGGGAGGGTCCGTGCGGATGACCTCGATGTCGAGCTCGTCGATCAGCGGCTCCGCCTGCTCCCAGTCGTGGCCGCTGCGCGAGACATCGGTCTCCGAGTGCGCACCGCAGCCGTGATCGAAGCTGACGACCTTGCCGTCATCGGGCGACCACTCGTTCGCGCAGACCCCGAAAAGCGTGCCGAGGGGCCCTGCGAGGGGGATGATGAAACCGCAGGTGGCGCAGTCCGCGCCAGCCGCACGGGCGCCGGCGCTGGCCGGGCCGTGGACGCCGTCGTACCAGCGGGCGGCTGCGGCGTCGATCGCCGCGGAGGTCATCACGCGCTCGCGGTCAAGGCCGAGCTCGTGGATCGCGACGCGGTCGATCTCCGGGTCGCCCGTGGGGACGACGCCGCTCTCGAGACGCTCGTCGGAGCCGTCGAACGGCAGCCGGTCGGTCGGGCTGAGGTCGCCAGGTGCGAGGCGCTCGGCCCAGGGCAACCACACCTTCGCGAGCAGCGCACCGTCGCCAGGGAGCAGCCCGGTCTCGCACACGGTGGCCGTGCGGGCGCGGGGTGCGCGAGCGACGGTGACGATCCAGTGCCAGCCCGAGTAGCCCGGCATCAGGCACGCGAATGCGTGGGTGCCGAACCGCTCGCCGTCCAACGTGAAGCCGAGGTGCTCACCCACCTGACCGGGGTCGGTCTCGCTCTCGATCACCTCACGAGCGAGGTCGACGGCGCCCGCGAGGACAGCGTCCTTCGCGGGACGGCGGGTGCTGGTCTCGGTCGTCGTGCTCACCTCAGGCGTCGAACTCGTCAGCGACGGCGCGCATCACGGCCGCGATCTTGGTGGCCTCGGCGCGCTCGGGGTAACGCCCCGCTCGGAGGCGGTTGCCGGAGCGGTCGAGGAGCTTGATGAGATCCTCGACGATCGGCACCATGTCCTCGGCGGGCTTGCGGTGACCGCGCGAGATGGTCGGCGCCGGTTCCAGCACGGTGACCGAGAGGGCCTGCGGGCCACGGCGGCCATCGGCCACGCTGAACTCGACGCGGGTGCCCGGCTTGGGAGCAGCGGCACCAGCAGGCATCGCCGAGGCGTGCAGGAAGACCTCACCACCGTCGTCGGACGCGATGAATCCGAAGCCGCGGTCGGCGTCGAAGAACTTGACCTTGCCGGAGGGCACCGTGTTCCTGCCTGTTCGTGCGAGGGCGCGCGAGAGCGCACCGGATGGACCTGGGGACAAGCGTACGTCACTACGATCGTCAGAATGGCCACCAGCGATCCCGCGCTCGTCGAGGCACTTCGCGCGGCCGACGACGCCTGGCTGGCAGCGTTGCTGGAGCGCCGACCCGATCTTGCGCGCCCCGTCCCGTCCTCGCTGACGGCGATGGCGGCACGGGCGGGCACACGGGCCTCGGCGAGCCGGGCCGTGGCAACCCTCGACGTGCGCGACCTCACCGCTCTCGAGGCTCTCGTGGTGATGTGCGGCGGCGGTGGCACGACGACGGTCTCGGCGCTCACCACGGGTCTGGGGGTCGATCCGGAGGGCTCGCTCGAGCGACTTCGCGCGCTCGCTCTCGTGCTCGGCGCCGATGACGCGCTCATGCCTGCGCCAGGGGCTGCCGAGGCTGTGGGCCCCACCCCGCTCGGGCTCGGACCGCGGCTGCGGTCGCTCCAGGTGAGCAGCTTCGAGGGCTGGCCGACCACGGTGCCCGCGCTGCGCACCCTGATGGGCTCGGCGCCCGAGGGTGCTCGCAAGCTGCTCGAGGCACTCACCTGGGGTCCACCGGTCGGCACGCTCGGCACCGAGATGCCGCCCGCCGCCCGGTGGCTCCTCGACCACCAGGTGCTGCACCGAGCCAGCGCCACCGAGGTGGTGCTGCCGCTAGAGGTGGCCGTTGCTGCGCGTGGCGGGCGGCTCGCCCGGGACGTGCGGCAGGAGCCACCGCTGGGCGATGCCGCCACGCGGCGGGCCGATGTGGTGGCGTCCGAGGTCGTGACCGCCGCGGACGGCATCCTGCGACATCTGGAGATGCTTCTCGCCGGCTGGGCCAAGGAACCACCGACCACGCTGCGTGCCGGTGGCATGGCGGCACGGGACATCAAGCAGCTGGCGACCACTCTGGCGGCGACCACCGAGCACGCCGTGCTCGTGTGCGAGCTCGCGGGCATGATCGACCTGGTCGGGCACGTGCACGAGGACGAGGGCACGCGTTGGGCGCCCGCCCCGGCCGCCGAGACGTGGCCCGAGCGCACTCCGGAGGACCGCTGGGCTGACCTGGTGACGGCGTGGCTGGGCTCGGCGCGCGTGCCGTGGCTCGCGGGCACCCGGAACGACCGCGGGGCCCTGCGTTCGGCCCTGGCGCCGGACTTGCACCGGTCCTGGGCCGCACCGCTGCGGCGCCGGGTGCTCGACGCCGTGGCGGCCTGGCCCGAGAACACGGCACCGTCGGCGGCGCAGGTGCGCGCCTACCTGCAGTGGCAGGCACCGCGCTCGGTCCCGCCTGCCGCCACGGTGGTCGCCGTGCTCGCCGAGGCCGAGACCATCGGCCTGCTGGGCGCCGGGGCTCTGGGGCCGGCCGCACGCACCTTGCTGGAGGGTGGCGACCACGACGCCGTCGCGGCCGCGCTCCGGGGCCTGTACCCGGCCGCCGTCGAGGAGATGATCGTGCAGGGGGATCTCACCGGCATCGTGCCCGGGCGACCCAGCGCCGAGCTGGCCCGGCTGCTGGACTCGTGCGCCGACGTCGACAGCCGCGGCGCCGCGCTCACCGTCCGGTTCACACCGACCTCGATCGCGCGAGCCTTCGCCGCGGGCGGCTCGGCCGAGGGCCTGCTGGAGCGGCTGCAGCGGGCCTCGCTGGCACCGCTGCCGCAGCCCCTGGAGTACCTGGTCCGCGACATCGCGCGGCGCCACCGGCGAGTCCGCGTGCAGCCGGCGTCAGCGATCATCCAGGCCGACGACGAGGCCGCCGTCGCGGCCCTGCTGAGCGACCCGCGGCTCGCCGACCTGGGGCTCCGGGCGATCGGCCCCACGGCGCTGGCCGCCGATGCGACCCCGCTCACGGTGCACGAGGCGCTGCACGGCGCCGGGGCTGCGCCGCTCCTGGAGTCGGCTGAGGGTCGGCCGCTGCAGCTCACCTCGGGGCGGGCGCGCGCCGCACGTCCTGCGGAGCTGGAGGGCCCGCCACGCGAGGGGCCGGTCGCCGTGCCTGAGGCCATCGCCACGATGCGCGCCGGCGAGCGCCGGGCGGCCGCGCTGCTGGCCGGCACCGAGACGAGCTCGACCCCCTCCGACGAGCTCGACCTTCTGCGTGCCGCCGCCGCTCAGGGCACGCAGGTCCGGATCGTCGTGGCAGGCAGCGGCGGCATGCGGCAGGAGCGTGTGGTGCGGCCGCTGTCCGTCGAGGCCGGGCGTATCCGCGCTCTCGATGCCGCCCGCGAGGCCGAGATCACCGTCGCGACGCACCGGATCGTGGGTGTCCGCCCGGCCTAGGCATGTCTCGTGACTACGTGCCCGAGCGCAGCACCTCGGCGACCTTGACGCGCTTGCCGGTCCGCAGCAGCGACCTGTCGTAGATGAGCGCGGCCACCCGGAGCGCGATCACCGTGGCGACCACGAGCACGCCGAGCGCGAGGAGCGACTCCCACACCGTCGTCGTGCCGAGGAACACCCGCATCGGCACCGCGACCGGGGCCGAGAACGGGACGTAGCTCATCACAGCGAGCGCCGTCGGGTTGTTGTTGAAGACGATCACCAGCACGTACGGGATCATCACCAGCATCATGATCGGGCTGGTCGCGCTGGCGAGATCCTCGACGCGGGACACGAGCGAGGCCGTCGCCGCGTACAGGGCGGCGATCATCACGAACCCGACCGTGAACAGGGCCACGAACCAGAGCAGCGGGATGCCGAGGCCGTCGAGGAGGAGCGAGCTCCCGGTCGCAGCGCCGGCCCCGATGACCATCAGCGCCACCAGTGCGATCTGCGCGAACGCCAGCAACGAGTTGCCGATCACCTTGCCGGCGAGCAGCGCCCGGGCCGGGATGGTCGCGAGCAGGATCTCGACGATCCGGGTCTGCTTCTCCTCGACGACGCTCTGCGCGATCGTGTTGCCGTAGGTCATGGCGGACATGAAGAACACCAGCCCGAAACCGAGCCCGATGAAGTACGTGAGGAACGGGTTCGGTGCGTGGGGATCGAGCAGCTCGACCTGCGGCGTGATGCTGAGCGCCTGGATCAGCCCTTCCGGCGCGGAGCGCTCACCGATCACGGTGAAGCCCTCGGTGCCCGAGCCGACGACGCCGGCCTCGACCGTGCCGTCAAGGATCAGGTCACGGACCTCGTCCTCGGTGCCGACCTCGGTGACCTCGTAGCCCTCCAGGGCCGAGACCGCCCCGGCGGCGTCCGCGGTGGCCGCGACCGTCGTCGTGCTCTGGAACAGGCTGCCTGCCTGGGTGCCGATGACGGCGGAGGCGAGCACAGCCGCGAGGAAGATGATCGTGGAGATGATGAACGCCTTCGAGCGCAGCCGCACCATGATCTCGCGCTTGGCGACGATGCTGACGGCACGGCTGAAGGAGAGCCCGCGCTCGGCGGTCTGAGGGGTGGTCAGGGTTGTCATCGGACGACCTCCGCGAAGATCTCGGTCAGGGGGCGGTTGAGGGGGCCGAACGACGTCACGGAGCCGCGCTCGACCGCCTGGCGCAGCACGGTGTCGGCCAGCTGCGGGGAGTCCGCAGCGAACCGGACGTGGCCGGCGTCGAACTCCACGACCTGCACGCCGGGGACGTCGCGCACCCAACCCGTGTCGGCCGAGGTGACGAGCATCCACTCCGGGCTGCTGTGCCGGGCGCGGATCTCCTCGCGGCTGCCGGCGGCCCGGACGCGGCCGTCGGCGATGATGACGAGGTCGTCGCAGAGCCGCTCGACCAGGTCGAGCTGGTGGCTGGAGAACAGCACGGGCGCCCCGGCGTTCGCGACGTCGCGCAGCACCTCCAGCGTGGTCTCCACGGCCATCGGGTCGAGACCCGAGAAGGGCTCGTCGAGGATCAGCGCGATCGGGTCGTGCACGAGCGCCGCCGCGATCTGGGCACGCTGCTGGTTGCCGAGGCTGAGCGCCTCGACCGTGTCCTTGAGGCGCTCGCCGAGCCCGAGCCGCTCCAGCAGGTCCGTGCCCCGTGCGCGTGCAGCTGCCGCGGTCATGCCGTGCAGCTCGCCGAGGTAGACCAGCTGGTCGATGACGCTCATCTTCGGGTAGAGCCCGCGCTCCTCGGGCATGTACCCGATGCGCGAGCGGTAACCCGGGCCCATGGGGACGCCGTCGACCTCGACGGTGCCTGAGCTCGGGGCGAGGACGCCGAGGACGATGCGCATCGTCGTCGTCTTGCCCGAGCCGTTGGCTCCGACGAAGCCGGTCATCCGGCCGGGCGCGACGTCGAAGGACACGTCGTGGAGAACCTGATGGTTCCCGAAGGAGCGGTTGATACCGCGGAGCGAGATCATGCGACCACGCTAGGGCCGCGCCGCACCCCACCGGATCGCCCGCGCGGCGGAAGCGTGGCTCTCGCGGATTCCCCCGCGCGGCGGAGCCACGCCGCTGTCGGGCTACGATCCCGGCGCCACGACACCGTGCTCGTAGGCCCAGATCACCGCGTGGATCCGGTCACGCACGCCGAGCTTCATCAGCACGTTGGAGACGTGGGTCTTGATGGTCGCCTCGCCCAGGAACAGCTCCGCCGCCATCTCGGCGTTGGACCGACCGCGCGCCAGGTGCATGAGCACCTCGCGCTCGCGCTCGGTCAGTCCCTCGAGCCTCGACGGCGCAGCCGGCGCCTGGGGTGCCGCCGCCGCCGCACCCTGGCCGGCATAGCGCTCGATCACCCGCCGGGTGACGGCGGGCGAGAGCAGCGCGTCACCGCGTGCGAGCGCGTGCACCGCCTCGATGAGCTGCTCGGCCTCCGAAGACTTCAGCAGGAAGCCACTGGCCCCGGCATCGATCGCCTCGAACAGGAAGTCGTCGCGGTCGAAGGTCGTGAGGATCATCACCGCGGCACCGCTGCCGCCGGCAGTGATCTCGCGGGTGGCCGCGAGTCCGTCCATCACGGGCATCTGGACGTCCATGCAGATCACGTCCGGCTGCAACGCGGCGGCCTGCTCGATCGCGACCTTGCCGTCGGACGCCTCCCCCACGACCTCGAAGCCGGGCTCGGTCTCCAGGATGGTGCGAAACCCCACCCGGACGATCGACTGGTCATCGACCAGCAGAATGCGTGTCACGTGTCCCTCTCGGTGGTGCTCGAGACCAGATCCTCCCGCACGGCCGCGCCCGTGGGGATCGCTGCCCGCACCAGGTAGCCGCCCCGGCTCTTGGGCCCCATCTCGATCCTGCCGCCCAGCGCGGCCACACGCTCGGCCATGCCCCGCTGGCCCACCCCGAGACCGGGCGCACGCGAGCTGATCGAGGCTGCGCCGTCGTCTCCGATCTCGACCTCGAGAGCCTGTGCGAGGTAACGGATGCGGACATCGGCACCGGCACCGAGGCCGGCGTGCTTGCGGGTGTTGGTGAGGGCCTCCTGGATGACCCGATAGGCCGTGAGCTCGACGGCGGGGCTCAGCTCGCGTCGCTCCCCCACCACCTCGAAGTCGACCGGACCGTGGGCGCGGGCCTGGTTCACGAGGTCGCGCACGTCGGCGAGCGTCGGCATCGGCGCGTTCGACTCGTCCGTGCTGCGCAGCGCCCCGACCATCGTGCCGAGCTCGGAGATCGCCGTGCGTGCACTCTCCTCGACCGAGCGCAGCGCGGTGGCGGCGCGCTCGGGGTCACGCGATAGCACGCGGCGGGCCGCACCGGCCTGGATGCCCATCGCGGAGACGTGGTGCGCGACGACGTCGTGGAGCTCACGCGCGATGCGGAGCCGCTCGAGCGAGATCGCCTGCTCGGTCAGCTGCACCTGCTGGGCGCGGACCTCCGCCTGCGCCTGCTCCAGCGCCTCACGCTCGACCGCCTGCTGCCAGGACCGGTCCCCGAACACCCACCCGGCTGCGAAGTAGGCCGCGTTGACCATGACCTGGACCATGAACCACGAGAAGAACGCCTGCACGCCGTGCTCGCCCGTCTCGGGCGAGTAGAAGCCCCGGATGCCGGCGCTGGCGAGCCAGATCGCCATGACGATCACGGTGGCCAGCCGTGCGCGGAAGGCGAGCGTCCGATTCGTGCACCAGGCACCGACCGAGTAGAACGGCAGGAACAGCACCACCTGCGAGACCGTGATCTCCATGGCGCCGAGCTCGCCGCCCACGGCATAGGCGACGCTCGTCGCCACCATGGCGACCACGGGGTGGGTGCGCCGCACCGCCAGCGGAGCGGCGATCAGCACCGAGAACGGCGCGGCCATCCACATCGGCTGCTGGAACTGCTGGATCTGCGCCGTCCACACCAGCACGGCGACCAGCGCACCGGCGAATGCCAGCGCGAGCGCGGTCAGCGCGTCGGCGCGCACCATCGCGGCGTCGGCGGGTCGGCGCAGGTCTGCCATCCGGCCAGGGTAGGGCGGGTGCAGCCGGACCGCCCATCCGCCTACCGGCGGGACCGCCTCCCCCGCGTGACGGAGAGAGCGGTAGCGTCAGGATCGTGAAGATCACCAAGCATGAGCACGCCTGTCTGGCCGTCGACGGCGACGCCGGCACCCTCGTCATCGACCCCGGCTCGTTCTCTGGTCGTCTCGTCGACCTGGAGGCGGTCCGCGCCGTCGTCATCACGCACGAGCACGCCGACCACTGGACCTCCGAGCACGTGGCCGACCTGCGCCAGCGGTTCCCGGAGGCTCCGATCTACGGCCCCGCGGGCGTGGCTGCCGCGGTCGCGGCCAGCGAGGCCGGTGACGTGGTCGAAGCCGTGGCACCCGGCGACATCCGTGAGGTGGGCGGCTTCCGGCTGGAGTTCTTCGGCGGCACGCACGCCGAGATCCACCGCACGCTGCCACGGGTCGACAACGTGGGCGTGCTGATCGACGGCCGGCTCTACCACCCAGGCGACTCGCTGGTGGCGCCAGGGGTGCCGGTCGAGATCCTGGCCGCGCCCGCCGGCGCGCCGTGGCTGAAGATCGGCGAGACGATGGACTTCGTGCTCGAGGTCGCCCCGAAGCAGGCGATCGCGATCCACGACGCCGTGCTCTCCGAGGCCGGGCTGCGCATCTCCGAGGCACGCATCACCGGTGCGGTCGAGAGCGTCGGCGGGACCTACGTGCAGCTCCGCGCGGGAGATGCCGTCGTCGTCTGAGGCGCGCTCGGACGCCCGCGGCCAGCTCGCGCCTCCCCGAGCGGTGACTGCGCCACGCGGCCGGCCCCGCCGGGTCGGCTCCGGCTGCCGAGCGCGCACATCGCCGGTGAGCTAGCACCGCGCAGTGTGCGATCTCACCGTGGATGTGCGCAGTCAGCCCGAGCAGGGCACGCAGCGCGAGAGACAATGGTCGGATGCCCGATGGCCCCCTGATCGTCCAGTCCGACAAGACCCTGCTGCTCGAGGTCGACCACGAGCAGGCTGCGGCGTGCCGTCGCGCGATCGCTCCGTTCGCGGAGCTCGAGCGCGCGCCCGAGCACATCCACACCTACCGCCTCACCCCGCTGGGGCTCTGGAACGCCCGCGCCGCGGGCCACGACGCCGAGCAGGTCGTCAACACCCTGCTCGACTACTCGCGCTACCCGGTGCCGCACGGGCTCCTCGTCGATATCGCGGAGACCATGGCCAGGTACGGGCGGCTGCAGCTGCTCAGCCACCCCACGCACGGGCTGGTGCTGCACGCGACCGACGTCGCCGTGCTCACCGAGGTGCTGCGCTCCAAGCGCACCTCGGGGCTGGTCGGCATGCGGATCGACGAGAGCACCGTGATCGTGCACCCGAGCGAGCGCGGGCACCTCAAGCAGGTGCTCGTGAAGCTCGGCTGGCCGGCGGAGGACCTGGCGGGCTACGTCGACGGTGAGGCGCACGAGATCGATCTCGACGACAGGGACTGGTCGATGCGGCCCTACCAGGCGGAGGCGGTCGAGACGTTCTGGCACGGCGGGAGCGGCGTCGTCGTGCTCCCGTGCGGTGCGGGCAAGACGATCGTCGGGGCGGGCGCGATGGCCGAGGCCAAGGCGACCACCCTGATCCTGGTGACCAACACGGTCAGCGCGCGGCAGTGGCGCGACGAGCTGGTGCGGCGCACCACGCTGACCGCCGAGGAGATCGGCGAGTACTCCGGCGCCCGCAAGGAGGTCCGCCCGGTCACGATCGCGACCTACCAGGTGCTCACCACGAAGCGGAAGGGCGTCTACACGCACCTGGAGCTGCTCGACGCGCGTGACTGGGGCCTGATCCTGTACGACGAGGTGCACCTGCTCCCGGCCCCGATCTTCCGGATGACGGCGGATCTGCAGGCCCGGCGGCGGCTCGGTCTCACCGCGACGCTCGTCCGCGAGGACGGCCGCGAGGACGAGGTGTTCAGCCTCATCGGCCCCAAGCGCTACGACGCCCCCTGGAAGGACATCGAGAGCCAGGGCTGGATCGCGCCGGCCGAGTGCGTCGAGGTGCGGCTCGACCTGCCGCACGCGGTGCGGATGGCGTACGCCTCCTCGGAACCGGAGGACCGTTATCGGATCGCCTCGACGGCGAAGGCCAAGACCGACGTGGTCCGCCACCTGGTCGACTCGCACGAGGGCGAGCAGGTGCTCGTGATCGGTCAGTACCTCGACCAGCTCGAGCACCTGTCCGAGACGATCGGGGCGCCGCTGATCACCGGTGCGACCACGGTCAACGAGCGGCAGCGCCTGTTCGAGGGGTTCCGACAGGGCGAGATCAGCACGCTCGTGGTCAGCAAGGTCGCGAACTTCTCGATCGACCTGCCGGAGGCCTCGGTCGCCATCCAGGTCTCGGGCACGTTCGGGTCACGCCAGGAGGAGGCGCAGCGGCTCGGCCGCATCATGCGCCCCAAGGCCGACGGCAAGACCGCGCACTTCTACACGGTCGTCACGCGCGACACGGTGGATGCGGAGTTCGCTGCGCACCGGCAGCGCTTCCTCGCCGAGCAGGGCTACGCGTACACGATCGTGGACGCGGAGGACCTGCTGGCGCAGGCGTAGCCAGCTGCCCTAGGCGAGCACCCGGTCGCAGACCAGCTGGGTGAAGGTGCGGCCGATGACGGCGGCGAGCTTCTCCAGCTGCTCGCCCGCCTCACGATGGCGGGCACGGGCCGCCTCGACGTCGCCGCCGTGACGCTCGGTCCATGCCGCGAAGGTGTCCTCGCCCGCCTCCGGATGGAACTGGACGCCCCATGCGGAGCCGACGCGGAACGCCTGGAACGGGTACTGGCGTGAGCTCGCGAGCCACACCGCGCCCTCGGGCAGCACGCTGATCGCGTCGTTGTGGCTGGATGGCGCCAGCACGTCGCGACCGAGCGCGTCGACGATCGGCGAGAACAGCGGGTCTGCCTCGCCGTCGGGCCGGACGCGCACCTCGACGACCCCGCGCTCGGGCCCGCTCGGGGCGTTGACCTCGACCTCGCCGCCGAGCGCGACGGCGAGGAGCTGCGCCCCGAGGCAGACGCCGAGCGTGGTGGTGCCGTGCTCGACGGCATCGCGCAGGTAGGTGCGGACGGCCGGGAGCCAGGGGGCGCGCTCGTCGTCGTAGGCAGACATCGTCCCGCCGAGGACGAGGAGACCATCGATCTTGGAGATCGGGGGCAACGTCTCACCGGCGTCCGGTCGGACGACCACGAGCTCGGCGGAGCCGAGGGCGGGGCGCAGGAGGTCGAGCGGGACGGCGTCCTCGTGCTGGATCACGGCGATGCGGGGAGTGGTGTTCTGCACGGGCGGGAACCCTACCCCAGTGCGCTGGAGCGCTCCCAGGAGCGGTGTACGCAGGACTCACCATCGCGCCGCGTTGCGCCCTCCGTGACCAGGCGCGAAGATCACCAGGTGAGCAAGCAGACAGCAGTCCGCGCGGTGGCGGCCGTCGGAGTCGCGGCGGCAGCGGGGCTCGTGCTCGCTGCACCGGCCTACGCCGAGCCCCCGTTCGCCCTGGACGACCGGGTGGTCGACCGCTCGAGCGAGCAGGTGGCGGCGGCCGATCTCGAGGACCTCGCCGCCGCTGCTGACGAGGTGGTCGCCGAGACCGACTACGACCTGTGGACCGTCTACGTGGACTCCTTCGACGGGATGCGCGCGGTCGACTGGGCGAACGAGACGGCGATCGCGACCAACGCGAACACGGACGTGCTGCTGCTTGCGATCGCCGTCGAGGACCGCGAGGTGGCTCTCTCGGTCGCTCAGGAGGCCCCGCTGTCCGACGCCGACATCAGCGACATCGAGGCTGCGGCTCGGAGCGAGGTCGGCAGCGGCGACTGGACCGGCGCCTCGCTGGCGGCCGCCGGCGCGGTCATCGAGGTCACGACGGGGAGCGCGGCGCCGACCACGGAGCCCGACGACGAACCCTCCGGCGGCAGCAACGGCCTGGGGTGGGTGCTGGGCGGCGTCGCGGTGCTGGCGGTCGGCGGCGGGGTCGTCGCGATGGCACGCCGCTCCCGCAGGAGCCCGGAGCCCGGGCAGCCACCACAGCCGAGCGGGCCGCCGACGCCCGAGCAGCGATGGGCCTCGGTGAGCACGGCCGAGCTCGGCCAGCGCGCCGGGTCGGCGCTGGTGGCGCTCGACAACGACGTGCGCTCCTCTGCCAACGAGCTCGCCTTCGCGGAGGCGCAGTTCGGCATCGAGGCCACCCGCGACTTCAAGGCCGCGCTGGCGCAGGCGCAGCAGCAGCTGGCCCACGCGTTCACGATCCAGCAGCAGCTCGGCGACTCGACGCCGTCCGAGGACGCCCAGCGCAGGGGCCTCGTCGAGATCCTGGGGCTGTGCGAGGCAGCTGACGAGGCGCTCGACTCCCAGACGGAGGCGCTCGCCGACCTGCGGTCCCTGCAGGAGAACGCGCCCGCGGTCCTGGACGAGCTCGAGACCCGCGCCCGCGAGCTCGCGGGTCGGGTGCCCGCCGCGAGGGGCACGCTCGGCCAGCTGGGGGCGATCTACCCTGCCACGGCGCTCACCACCGTGGCGCGGGCGCCCGACCAGGCCGAGGCGCTGCTCGCCTCGGCGCGGCAGTCGATCACCGAGGGCCGGTCCCGTGTGCAGGCCGACGACCGCGGCACCGCCGTCGCCTTCGCGCGGACCGCCGAGGATGCGCTGCAGCAGGTGGGCACGCTGCTGGAGATGGTCGCGCACGCGGGCGACACGCTGGCCGAGGCCAGCTCCGCCCTCGACGGCGCGATCGCCTCGCTGACCTCCGACGTCTCCGATGCCGGCAGGCTGGCGCCGAACGACTCGACGGTCACGCCGGCCGTCGAGCGCGCGCAGGCGGCGCTGCAGGCCGGTGCGGCGGCCAGGAACGGCGGCGACCCGATCGCTGCCCTGTCCGAGCTGGCAGCGGCTGAGCAGGCCCTCGACGCCGCGCTCGCACCACGCCGCGAGCAGGAGCAGGTCCACCGGAAGGCGGCCGGCCAGCTCGCCGGACAGCTCGCTGCGGCCGAGGCGGCCATCGGCCGGGCGAACGCCTTCATCGAGACCAACCGCGGTGCCGTGCAGACCACCGCGCGGACCAGGCTCGCGACCGCGTCGGAGTCGCTAGCGCGGGCGCGCAGCCTGCAGGAAAGCGATTCACAGGGCGCGCTCACAGCGTCGCGGGCTGCGCACGACGCGGCCACGAGCGCCCTCCAGCTCGCGCAGAACGACGTCAACGGCTGGCGCCGGAGCACCGAGAGCATCGGCGGTGGTGGCTACTACGGCCGCTCGGGCGGCATCGACGCCGGCTCGCTGATCCTCGGTGGCATCCTCAACGAGGTTCTCGGTGGCGGCCGGCGATCGGGCTGGGGCGGCGGATCCTCGTGGGGTGGCGGCGGTAGCCGCTCGGGCGGGGGCTGGGGCGGCAGCCGCTCCGGCGGCGGGCGCACCAGCATGGGCCGCAGCATGGGATCGATCGGCCGCAGCAGCTCTCGGCGCAGCGGTGGCAGCAGTCGCCGCGCGGGCGGCGGGAGGCGCCGATAGACCTAGACCTTGTTCCGCCTCAGCACGAACTCACGAAGGGCAGTACCTCATGACCGAGAAGCAGACCATCCTCGGGCGCATCGCTCAGCTCACGCGCGCCAACATCAACTCGCTGCTCGACCGGGCCGAAGACCCGGAGAAGATGATCGACCAGCTCGTCCGCGACTACACGAACAACATCGCCGAGGCCGAGCAGGCGATCGCGCAGACGATCGGCAACCTGCGCCTCGCCGAGCAGGACTACAACGAGGACGTCGCAGCGGTGCGGGAGTGGGGCAGCAAGGCGCTCGCAGCCTCGCAGCGGGCCGACCAGGCCCGCGCACAGGGCGATGCTGCTGCTGCCGATCGCTACGACAACCTCGCGAGGATCGCGCTGCAGAAGCAGATCGGATTCGAGAGCGAGGTCAAGGAGGCCGAGCCGATCCTTGCGTCGCAGAACCAGGTCGCCGAGAAGCTCAAGCAGGGGCTGGCGATCATGAAGGATCGCCTGGGCGAGCTCAAGACGAAGCGCGACCAGCTGGTCGCCCGCGCGAAGTCGGCCCAGGCCCAGCAGCAGGTGCAGGAGGCCATCGGGTCGATCAACGTGCTCGACCCCACGAGCGAGCTCGGCCGGTTCGAGGACCAGGTTCGCCGTCAGGAGGCACAGGTGGCCGGCCAGGCCGAGCTGCAGGCCTCCTCGCTCGACGCCCAGTTCTCCGAGCTGGAGCAGCAGGGCGACATGCTCGAGGTCGAGGCCCGGTTCGAGGCGCTCAAGCGCGGCGGCACGGTCCAGGACGCACCCGCTCAGCCCGCTATCGAGGATGCACCGGTCGACCAGCAGCAGTGACGGCGACCACCAGCTGAATCGCCTCGACGCGACGGCCCGACTCCCTCCGGGGGCCGGGCCGTCGGCGTCAGGCGACGAACGAGCGCATGGGCAGGGTCTCGCGCGGCGGGGCTCAGCGACCGGCCGCACGCTCCTCGATCCTCGCGACCTCCTCGGGCTTGCCGTGGAAGCGCCGCACGCTCCACACCAGCAGCGCGATCCCGATGAGGCCCGAGAGCACGAGGGTGCTGCCGGTGCCCCGACCGCCTGGCAGCCACAGGATCTCGGGCAACGGCCACCACGGCGGCATCGGCGGCTTGAGGAGCCACAGCACGCCGAACCCGATGATCGTCAGCGCGAACAGGGTCGAGACCACGATCCGCGGCACGGTCTCGACGCCCTCGGCGGCACCCTTCATCGCCCGGATCTCGATCGGGCGCAACCGCTTCTCTGCCCACGTGTAGTGCTGGGAGAGGATCGCAAGGCCGGCGAACACCATCACCAGGCCGGGCCCGGGCAGCACGAGCGCGGCGATGCCAGCCACCACCAGTACCCAGCCCAGCACCAGCAACGCGATGTCGCGGGCCTTCGCCATGCGTTGCTCCCTGTCGTCGCCTTGCCATGAATCTGGGTCACGGTACCCGGCTGCGGGACCAGGTGGGCGACGCCGTCCAGGATGCCTCGCTCGGGGCGTCAGCGCGCGACGGCCACCACCAGCAGAGCGAAGGCGACGACGAGCAGCACGACCCTGACGGCGTGCCCACGGTCCCAGCGCCGCATCACCTGCTGCCAGTCGCTGGGTGGCTGTTCGGGATCCCACCGCGTCGCACGCGTGTTCATGGGGACGAGATAGCCGAGCGACAGCGCGGTGATCGCCCCGTACGCCACGACAGCCCCCGTGAGCGGCCCGCGAGCGCCGTCGTCCCATCCGACCAGCAGCGACGCGACCACGAGGACCAGCGCGACGCCGTAGGCCACCGGCATGGCGCGTCCCAGCGCGCCCGCACCCTGCGTGCGGCCGCGGAGCATGCTGGTCTGGTCGAGGGTGGCGAGGATCGGGCCGACGACGACGCTGACCGCGAGCTCGAGCCCGGCGAGCAGGCCTGCGACGACGGCGGTGGCGATGACGAGATGTTCCATAGGTGTCATCGTGACTTTAAACTGCCACGCATGGAAGTACTGTCTTCAGTGTCAGTGTCCCTTGATCGCCCGGTCGCTCAGCTGACACAGCCGGACGAGCGCGAGCTGCGGGAGTGTCCCGTGGACACGGCGCTGTCGGTGATCGGCGGCCGGTGGAAGGCCACGATCCTGTGGCGGCTCTCCGAGCGGCCGATGCGGACGAGCGAGCTGCGGCGCAGCATCCCGGCGATCACCGAGCGGATGCTGATCCGGCACCTGCAGGAGCTCGTGCGAGACGGCGTGCTCACCAGGATCGACGCGGGCACGGTGCCTCCCCACGTGACGTACGAGCTGTCCGAGTACGGCCAGACCCTGGCTCCCGTGGTCGGGGCGCTGTGCGAGTGGGGCCGCGGTCACCAACGGCGCGGCGGAGCGTGAACCAGCAACCCGACGCCCGGAGCCGGTCGAAACCATAGGCTTGCCAGGTGACGGAGACCGAGGAGACGCCGCAGAGTGCGCGACAGACCTACCTGCTCGTCGATGGCGAGAACATCGACGCGACGCTCGGGCTGAGCGTCCTCGGGCACCGCCCCGCCCCCGAGGAGCGGCCACGCTGGGACAGGATCACGGAGTTCGCCTCACGATCCTGGCAGCAACCGGTGCGAGGCCTGTTCTTCCTCAACGCGAGCACCGGTCAGATGCCGATGAGCTTCGTGCAGGCGCTGCTCGCCATGAGCTACCACCCGATCCCGCTGGCCGGCTCGGGCTCGGAGAAAGTCGTCGACATCGGTATCCAGCGCACCCTCGAGGCGCTCAAGGACCGCCCCGGCGACGTGCTGCTGGCCTCGCACGACGGTGACTTCCTGCCCCAGCTCGAGTCGTTGCTCGACGGCGAGCGCCGGGTGGGCGTGCTGTGCTTCCGCGAGTTCGTCAACGCCAAGATCACCGAGCTGACCGGCGCCGGGTTGGAGGTCTTCGACCTCGAGGACGACGTGGCCGCCTTCAACGTGCCGCTGCCGCGGGTGCGGATCATCCCGCTCGAGGCGTTCGACCCGAACCGCTACCTCTAGACATCTCCCCAGGCGACTCTCAGGAATCTTCCAGTCTGGGCGCGCACACTGGTTCGCATGAGTACTGCAGCACCCGACCGGGCCGAGGCGCGCCTGCTCGTGGTCGACGACGAGCCCAACATCCGCGAGCTCCTGGCAGCAAGCCTGCGGTTCGCGGGCTTCGAGGTCGACACCGCTGCTGACGGCCAGCAGGCCGTGAAGAAGGCGCTCGAGGCCGAGCCCGACCTCGTGGTGCTCGACGTCATGCTCCCCGACCTCGACGGCTTCACCGTCACCCGCCGGCTGCGCGAGCAGGGCAAGCTGATGCCGGTCGTGTTCCTCACCGCGCGTGACGACACCACCGACAAGGTCGCCGGGCTCACGGTCGGGGGCGACGACTACGTCACCAAGCCCTTCAGCCTCGACGAGGTGATCGCGCGCATCCGTGCGGTGCTGCGCCGCGCCAAGGCCGCCGCCGCGATGACCGAGGACTCGCTGCTGCGGGTCGGTGACCTCGAGATGGACGAGGACGCGCACGAGGTCCGGCGCGCCGGTGAGCCGATCGACCTCTCCCCCACCGAGTTCACGCTGCTGCGGTACCTGATGCTCAACGCCGGCCGCGTGCTCAGCAAGTCGCAGATCCTCGACCACGTGTGGGCCTACAACTGGGGCGGCGACGGCGCGATCGTCGAGTCCTACATCTCCTACCTGCGCCGCAAGGTCGACAACCCCTTCGACGCGGAGCCCTTGATCCACACCAAGCGCGGCGTCGGATACATGCTGCGCGCGCCCCAGTGACCGGCGCGGCGCCCCAGCCGCACCCTGAGGGGCTCCGGGCACTGCCGCTGCGCTGGCGACTCTCGCTCATCACCGCGGTGCTGATCATCGTGGCGCTCACGCTGTCCGGCGCCGCGGTCGTCGCGCTGCTGCGCAACTCGCTGATCCAGCAGGTCGACGACCAGCTCTTCTCGGCCGCCCAGTCCTACGCGAACGACGTCAGCCTGTCTCCGGAGTACGTCTGCCCCTCCAACCAAGCAGGAGGATCCACCGACAGCCAGGCAGCACAGCCCACCGACTACTTCGTGCAGGTCGAGCTCGTCAACGGCTGCGACCTGCACGTGCCCTCCACCACGGCGGCCGACGGCTCCGAGCCCGACATCCCCGACCTGCCGGCGCCGCTCGGTCGCGGCGAGGAGTTCACGGTCTCGTCGACGGCGGGCCCGGCGCTCTGGCGCGTCGGCAGCTACTCGCTCTCCACCCCGGACGGCCTCGAGGTCGGCACCATGGTGATCGCGGTGCCGCTGGCGTCGACGCTCGACACGATCGCGAACATGATCAAGACGATGGTGCTGGTCGGACTCGCCGTCGTGGTGGCCGGGGCGCTCGCGGGCTACGCCGCCGTGCAGAAGTCGCTGCAGCCGCTGCGCGACATCGAGACGGCAGCGGGTGCCGTGGCCGCCGGGGACCTCTCGCAGCGCGCGCCCTTGCAGCCGCCCACCACCGAGGTGGGTCGCCTCGGGATGTCCTTCAACGCGATGGTCGCCGAGCTGGAGCGCGCCTTCGCCGAGCGCCAGGCCTCGGCGGCCCGCATGAGCCGGTTCGTCTCCGACGCCTCGCACGAGCTCCGCACGCCGCTCGCCTCGATCCGGGGCTACGGCGAGCTCTACCGCATGGGTGCTGTCCCGCCCGAGGAGGTACCGACGACGATCGGCCGCATGGAGGACGAGGCCACCCGGATGGGCGGGCTCGTCAACGACCTTCTCGCCCTCGCCCGCCTCGACGAGGGCCGCGGCCTCCGGCTCGGCAGCGTCGACCTCATCTCGATCGCCTCCGACGCGGTCGCCGACCTCGGCGCTCTCGACCCCTCCCGCCGGACCCAGCTCATCGCCGACGGGCCGGTAACGATCCACGCCGACGGCGACAAGATCCGCCAGGTGGTCACGAACCTCGTCGGCAACACCGTGCAGCACACGCCGCTGGGCACGCCGGTCGAGATCGCCGTCCATGCCGACGGCGGCTGGGCCGTTCTCGAGGTCCGCGACCACGGCCCCGGCATCGCCCCCGAGGACTCCGCGCGAGTGTTCGAGCGCTTCTACCGGCCAGACACGTCCCGCACCCGGGCCAGCGGCGGCAGCGGTCTCGGGCTCGCGATCGTGGCGACGATCGTGGCCGCGCACGGCGGGTCGGTGCGGCACGAGCCGACGCCCGGGGGCGGGGCAACGATGGTGGTCCACCTGCCGCTCGCCGGTCCGCCCGGGCAGCACGCCTAGCTGGCCCCGCCCTTCCACCCCGAGCGGGCGTCGTCGGCGTCCATCGCGCGCCTGCGTGTGGACTCGCGCACCCTGCGGCTCAGAGGGGTTGGACCGCCTCGGCCGGCACGTGCGCCCACACTCTCGCACCCGGGCTCAGATGGCTGACGCTCGCCGCGTCGACATCGGCGAGCACGTCGGGGTGGTCGGGGGTCGCGAGCCGCACCCGTACCCCGCCGGTCACGGGCTCGAGCCACCGCACGGTCGCCTCCCAGGAGTTCTCCCGCCGGTCCCGTTCCTCGGACACGACGACGGCGGCCGGCCGGAACCGGAGCTTTGTCACCTTCGCGCGACTCGCCCTGGGCGCGGGCCGCAGCCCGCCAAAACCGGCCGGGACCAGGTTGACGCCCACGAACGCGGCGGTGAACGCGGTGCGCGGCGCCCCGAGCACCTCGGCACGCGGTCCGCGCTCGACCACCTGCCCCTCGCGCAGCACCGCGACCTGATCGGCGAGCAGCGCGGCGTCGAGCACGGCGTGGGAGACCAGCACGGTGGTGAGTCCGGTCTCGCGCAGCACCTCGCCGAGCAGGTGGCGCAGCTCGGGGGCGGCCGAGGCGTCGAGAGCGGCAAGCGGCTCGTCGAGCAGCAGCACCTCGGGCTCGGCCGCGAGCGCCCGTGCCAGCGCGACACGCGCGGCCTGCCCACCAGAGAGCTGGCGTGGGCGGCGGTCGGTGAGAGAGGCGACCCCGAGCCGGTCCAGCCAGCCGTCGGCACGAGCCAGCGCGTCCCGCTTCCCTCTGGCGCGCAGCCCGAACGCCACGTTCTCGCGCACCGTCAGGTGCGGGAACAGCAGCGGGTCCTGCCCGAGCAGCCCCACCCGGCGCTCCGACGGCGGTACGAGGCGACCGGTCGCCGTCGAGAGGGCGCGGCCCTTCCAGCTGATCTCGCCCCGGTGGGGCGCGAGAAGACCGGCGACGACGTCCAGCAGCGTGGACTTGCCCGACCCGTTGGGTCCGAGCACGGCGAGCACCTCACCGGCCGGGACGTCGAGGCACACCTCGAGCGTGAACGATCCGCGCCCGGCGGTGACGTCGACGAGCAGGCTCACCATGCCTCCCGACGCCGCACCGCCGGCACCAGCACGAGGATCGCCAGCGCGGTGGCGACCAGCAGCACCGACAGCACGAGCGCCACGTCGCGTGTCACGCCCGCGCCGTTGAAGGCGGTGTAGATCGCCATCGGGACCGTCTGCGTGACGCCGGGCCGGTTGCCCGCCACCAGCGCGGTGGCGCCGAACTCACCGAGCGCACGCGTGAACGCCAGCACGGTGCCCGCGAGCAGGCTCGGGGCGATCAGCGGCAGGCTGACCCGCCGCAGCACGGTCGCCGGGCGGGCGCCGAGGGTCGCGGCGACCACCTGATAGCGGTCCCCGACCGTGCGCAGGCTGCCCTCGACCGTGATGACGAGGAACGGCAGGCTCACGAACGTCTGCGCGAGCACCACCGCCCACGGCGTGAACGCGATCGAGACACCCGTCGCCTCGAGCCAGCGCCCGAGCACCCCGGTTCGCCCCACCACCGCGAGCAGCGCCACACCCCCGACCAGCGGCGGCAGCACCAGTGGCAGCGTCACGAGCGCACGCAGGATCGCGGCGGCGCGCGGGCGGGCGCGCGCCATCGCGAGAGCGAGCGGGACACCCAGCAGCAGGCACAGGAGCACGGCGAGGGTCGCCGTCCGGACCGAGAGCCACAGCGCGTCGAGGGCGGCCGGCGAGGTGATCGTCGCGGGCAGCCGGGCCCAGTCGACGCGCGGCAGCATGGCCAGCAGCGGGATCACCAGCAGCGCGAGCCCCAGCCCGGCGGGCACGAGGATCCAGGCCGGCAGCCGCGCGCCGGTGCGCGCCTCTTGCGCCATCACGGCCCGCCGAAGCCGTGCTCGGCGAGCACGGCGCGACCCTCGTCGGACAGCACGAAGTCGACGAACGCCGCCGCTGCCTCGTCTGCGCCGGCCAGCGTGGTGATCGGGTACTGGTTGACCACCTGGCCGGCGCCGCTCGGGACCACGGCCTCGAGCACGTCCGAGCGCGCGACCACGTCGGTGGCGTAGACCAGGCCGGCGTCGACCTCGCCGCGTGCGACCCGCTCGGCCACAGCCGTGACGTTCTGCTCCTGGCTCACCGCCTCGACCGTGAGGGCGTCGACGTCGAACAGCGACCACGTGGCCGCGCCACATGGCACCTCGGGCGCGCACACCACGTAGTCGAGGCCGTCCAGATCCTCCAGCTCGGCGATGCCGAGCGGGTTGCCGGGCGCGACGGCGATCACGAGCGTGTTGGTCGCGAACACCACCGGGTCGCTCGCGTTGAGGCCAGCGCTGACGAGGTCGTCCATGGTGGCCGTGTCGGCGGAGGCGAGCACATCCGCGTCCGCACCCTCGGTCAGCTGGGTGACCAGCGTCGCGGAGCCGTCGTACACCGGCGGCGCCACCGTCGCCGGGCTCACCTGCTCGAACTCGGTGATCAGGTCGGTGAACGCCGCCTGCAGCGAGGCGGCCGCGTAGACCGTCACGGTGCCGCTGACCTGGTCTGCGGGGTCGCCGTCGATCTCGGCACCGCCCGCGCAGCCCGCGAGCACGACGACGGCGGTCGCCGCGGCGAGCGCTGAACGCAGGGCTCGGGTCGTCACCGGGCGCGTTCCTTCTCGACGATGACCGTCGTCGCCTTGACGACGGCGACCGCCGTCGACCCGACCTCGAGCCCCAGGTCGCGCACGGCTTCCGACGACATCAGCGACACCACGCGGAACGGCCCGCACTGCAGCTCGACCTGCGCCATCACCGTATCGGCGGTGATCGCGGTGACGAGCCCGACGAACCGGTTGCGCGCGCTCGAGGCGTGCGGGTCGTCCTGGGCCGCGGTCGCGACCGCCTGCGCGTGCGCGGCGAGCTCGGCGCCGTCGACGACCGCCCTGCCCGCCGAGTCGGTCGTCGTGGCGAGCTTTCCCTGCTCGACCCATCGGCGCACGGTGTCGTCGCTGACCCCCAGCAGCCGAGCCGCCTCGCTGATCCGATGTTGCGCCACGAAGCAGAGAATACCGCCGCATCTGCGGGCCCGAGCCCAGGATTGTCACCGGCCGCTCGTGACGAGATCGCACGTCTGGTTCGAGATCGCACTCCCGGGGGTGCGATCTCGAACCGAGAGTGCGATCTCGACTCGCCGGGCGTGGCCGACGGCGGCGCTCACCTCAGGCGGTCGGCGGGCCGTCGATCTCGTAGGCGGCAGCCCTGGTCTGGATGGCGTGCAGGCGGGCGAGGTCGAACTTCGGCTTGCGGTCGAAGTCGTAGATCCCGTTCTCCTCCTGGAAGGTGTCGGTCAGCTGCGTGTAGCAGTAGCCGAACATCCGGGGGTCGTCGAGGAGGGCGTCGGTGAGCCCGGCGAACCGGACGTAGAACTCCTCGAGGTCGCGCACGCGCTCGCCGTATCCCCAGGACTCGCTGCGGTCCTTGGCCTGCGCGGCCGCCTTGGCGGCCTCCTCGGCGTTCCACCAGATCCCGCCGTACTCGGAGCAGAAGTAGGGCTGACCCGCATAGGGCAGCGAGATCGAGCGCCCGTCGTGCTCGTTCGCGTACGGCTCGTCCTGCGCCAGCCCGGACATGATCTCGGCGAACGTCGCCGGGTCCTGCTCGTAGTTGTGGGAGTCGTAGACGTCGACGTCCGGCACTCGGTGCGAGTAGCCGGAGGCGTCGATCACCGGGCGGGTGGGGTCGGCCAGCTTCGTCGCCTGGTACATGGCGTGCGTGACGTCGTCGAGCTGGGTGATGCGGTCGCTGATCGCCTGGAACGTCTCGTTCAGAGGGCACCAGCCGATGATGGCCGGGTGGTTGATGTCGCGCCGCAGCGCCTCCAGCCACTGGGTCACGAACGAGGCGGTGGGCTGCTGGTGGTCCTCGATGTGGCCGGGCACGCGGGCGCCCCAGTCGCCGAACTCGCCCCACACCAGGTAGCCGAGGCGGTCCGCGTGGTAGAGGTAGCGCTCCTCGAACACCTTCTGGTGCAGCCGCGCGCCGTTGAAGCCGGCCTGCATGCTCAGCTCGATGTCGGCCACCAGCGCCTCGTCGCTCGGCGCGGTCATCAGCGTCTCGGCCCAGTAGCCCTGGTCGAGCACGAGGCGCTGGAAGACACGCTCGCCGTTGATCAGCACCTGCTGGCCCCGGATCGCCACCGAGCGCAGCCCCGCGTAGGACTCGACGGCGTCGACGACCTCCCCGGCGGCGTCGAGCAGCCGCACCTGCACCTCGTACAGGTGCGGGTCCGTGGTCGACCATGCCCGCCGGCGCCCCTCGGGCAGCACGAGCCGCACCGAGGGCGCAGCCTCCGCCCCCGCCTCGGCGCGCCCACGGACGGCCACCCCGTCGGCGTCGGCGATCTCGACCTCCACCGCCAGGTCCGAGCGCCCGGTCCGCAGCACGGCCGCGACGTCGAACGCACCGTCCGTGAAGCGTGGTGTGATCTGGATCCGTTCGATGCGGCTGCTCGGCACCGGCTCCAGCCACACCGTCTGCCAGATCCCGGTGGTGCGGGTGTAGTTGCAGGCACGGTTCGCGTACTCCACCGACTGCTTGCCGCGTGCCTGCGGGCCGTCGGCCGCGTCCCGGGCGCGCACCACGATGGTGACGTCCTCGCCTGCGCGGGCCACCCCGGCCAGGTTCGCCGTGAACGGCGTGAACCCGCCCCGGTGGCGCGCCACCTCGGTGCCGTTCGCCCACACGGTCGCGTCGTGGTCCACGGCGCCGAGGTGCAGCAGCACGTCCTCGCCCGCCCAGTCGGCCGGGATCGTCACCGTGCGGCGGTACCAGACCGCGTGCAGGTAGTCGACGTCCTCGATCCCCGAGGCCTGCGACTCGGGCGCGAACGGGACCGTGATCTCGCGCTCGAGGTCGCGCTCCAGCAGCCCCCGCTCCAGCCCGGAGTCGCCGCGGTCGATCTCGAACTGCCAGGCGCCGTTCAGGTTCAGCCAGCGCTCACGCACGAGCTGCGGGCGGGGGTACTCGGGGCGGGGGATGCTCATCGTCGAAACTCCGGGGTTGCGGGGTACCAGGATTGGATTGCTACGTAGCATTGTACGAGAAGGTAGGTTGGCGCAACCCCCGCGGGTGCGGGTCGCGATCCGAGCGAAGGAGGTCCCGTGGCCGTCACGATGCGCGACGTCGCCGAGCACGCGGGCGTCTCCCAGCGCACGGTCTCGAACGTGGTCACGGGCTCGGTGCCGGTGCGTCCCGAGACCCGCGAGAGGGTCATGGCGAGCATCCGTGCGCTCGGGTATCGCACCTTCGCGCCGGCCCGGCAGCTGCGGCAGGGGCGCACCTCCACGGTGGCGCTGGCCCTCCCCCGGTTGACCGAGCCGTACTTCGCCGAGCTCGCGCAGTGCGTGATCGATCGCGCCGCGCAGGAATCGCTGCGGGTCACCGTCGTGACGACCGCGTCACGGCGTGAGGACGAGCTCGCGATCCTCGCAGGCGACCAGGTGTTCGCCGACGGCGTCATCATGTCCTCGGTCGCGCTCACCCCCGAGGACGAGTCGCTGCGACATCCTGCCTTCCCCCTGGTGCTGATCGGGGACCGGGGCCTGGGCGGAGAGGTCGCGCACGTCGGCCCCGACAATCGCCTCGCCGTGCGGGACGCCGTGCGTCACCTCATCGGCCTGGGCCGACGGCGGGTCGCTCTCCTGGGCGCCGACCGCGGTGCCGCACTCACGTGCGAGCAGCGGACCGCCGGCTATCTGGACGCGCTCGCCGAGGCGGGCATCGCCGTCGAGCGCGAGCTGCTCATCCCTGCGGGCTGGGACTTCGACGGCGGTCTGGCGGCCACCCTCGGGGCGCTCGAGCGGACCTCGGGCATCGATGCGATCTTCGCGATGAACGACTCCTCCGCCCTCGGCGCGATGAAGGCGGTCGCGCGCACCGGGCGCTCGGTGCCCGCCGACATCGCCGTCGCCGGCTTCGACAACATGAGCGAGGGTGCGCGTGCGACACCGAGCCTCACCTCCGTGGGCCCGCTTCCCGACGAGGTGGCCGCTGCGGCGCTGCGTGAGCTGAGTGCCCAGTTCGAGGGCCGGGCCGAGCCGGCGCGGCATGTCCTGCCGCACCGCCTCGTCGAGCGGGACAGCACCGCCGTCATCACGGCGAGCCCGCGATGAGGCAGCAGGTGGCGCTCGTGGGCGCCGGCGCCATGGGCACGATCATGGCGCGCGACATCTACCCCTGCCTCGCGCCCGAGATCACGGTGGCCGCCGTCGTCGACCGTGACGCGGACCGCGCCGAGGCGCTTGCCGCGGATCTGGGCGTGCGCGCCTTCACCACGCTCGCCGATGCGGTGGCGCACGAGCACCTCGACGGCGCGGACATCCGGGTCCCGCACGGCGCCCACGCCGAGGCGGCGCTCGAGGCGATCGCGCTCGGCCTCCACGTCCTGGTCGAGAAGCCGCTCGCGCTGTCGCTGCAGGACTGCGACCGGATCGCACAGGCCGGTGCCGCAGCCGATCGGGTGGTGGCGGTCGCCGAGAACTATCCGCACCTGCAGGCGGTCAGGGCTGCGCGATCGGCGATCGACGCCGGGCGTGTCGGCGAGGTGCTCGCACTGCGCAGCACCCGCGCCTACACGCTCGCCGGCGTCTGGGCCGCCTCGGCGTGGCGGCGGGGTGACGAGGCGATGGCCGGGCTGCTGTGGGACCAGGCGACCCACCACATCAGCCTGTTGCGAGCGCTCGCCGGGCCGGTCGCCACGGTGGCGGCGCACCGCAGCACCGGCCGCTCCACGCCCGGCGCCGAGGTGTACTCCCTCGACCTCACCTTCGCCTCCGGGCTGCTCGCGCAGTCGCTGTACTGCTGGGGCACACCGGCCCGCGCTGTCGAGGTGGAGGCGACCGTGCTCGGCAGCACCGGCATGATCGACATCGGGGTCGACTACGACTCCGACGGCGGCTCCGCCCGCCTGGTGATAGGTGCCGAGGCCGTGCCGCTGTCGGCGCCGGAGTGCTACTACGACAGCCATGCAGCAATCGTCCGCGACTGGGTCGCCGCCGTCCGCGACGACGCAGCGCCGTTGGTGCCGCCGGCCTCGGCGAGGGCGGACGTCGCCGTCGTGCTGGCGGCACAGGCCTCGCTCGCGGCCGGAGGCGCCCCGGTCAGCCCTTGATCCCCGTGAGGGTCACGCCCTCGACGAAGTAGCGCTGCAGCACGAAGAACAGCAGCACGATCGGCAGGATCACGACCAGGGACGCCGCCATCAGCAGCCCCCACTGCGCGGTGTAGGCGCTCTGGAAGGTCGCGAGGCCGAGCGCAAGCGTGAAGTTCTCGCTCGAGCTCAGGTAGAGCAGCGGTCCGAGGAAGTCGTTCCACACCCCGATGAAGGTGAAGATCACCACGACCACGATCACCGGCTTCGACAGCGGCATCACGATGCTGATGAACACCTGCCACGGGTTCGCGCCGTCGATGTAGGCCGCTTCATCCATCTCGTACGGGATCGTCAGGAAGAACTGCCGGAACAGGAAGATGTTGAACACACCGCCACCAGCGCCCGCGAACCAGGCCGGCACGGTCAGCGGGATGAAGGTGTCGAGCGCACCGAGCGCCGCCCAGCCCACGAACGTGGGGATCAGCGTCACCGCATAGGGCAGCATCACACCGGTCAGCAGCACCCCGAACACGAGGTTCCGGCCGCGCCACCGCAGCCTCGCGAAGCTGAAGGCCGTCAACGAGCACGTGAGCACCGTGCCGGTGACGACGACCGCCTCGATGATCATCGTGTTGAGGAAGTAGCGCGCGAACGGTTGGGCCGTCAGCGCGTCGGGGAAGTTCTCCCACGCGACCGGGTTCGGGAACCACTGCGGCGGATTGATGAAGATCTGGGCGTCGGTCATGAGCGCGCTGCGGATCAGCCAGGCGAACGGAGCCAGCATCGCCAGTGCGCCGAGCGCGAGGACGAGGAACATCACCCCGCGCGAGACGCGGAGCCCGCGCGCTGGCCTCGACTGCGTGGCGGCGCTCATCGGGTGTCTCCCGTCTCGTAGTAGACCCAGCTGCGGGCGTTGCGGAACAGCAGCGCCGTGATCACCAGCACGATGACGAAGAGCACCCAGGCGAGAGCGCTGGCGTACCCCATCTCGCTGTCGGTGAAGGCCTTCGTGTACAGGTAGTAGATGTAGAAGAGGGTGGCGTTGTTGGGGCCGCCGCTGGTCATGATGTATGCCTGGTTGAAGACTTGGAAGGTGCCGATCACCCCGGTCACGAGGTTGTAGAAGATCACTGGCGTCATGAAGGGCAGCGTGACGTGGCGAAACTTGGACCACGCGCCGCCGCCGTCGAGCGCCACCGCTTCGTACAGCTGTCGCGGCACACCCTGCAGCCCGGCCAGGAAGATCACCATCGCGTTGCCGAAGCCCCAGGTGCTCATGATGATCAGCGAGGGCACCGCCGTCGACTCGGAGTAGATCCAGTTCGACGTCGGCAGCCCCACGGCGCGCAGCACCGAGTTGAAGAGCCCGGAGTCCGGGTTGAAGATCCAGATCCAGAGCACGGCGCTGGCCACCGCCGGTACCAGCGTGGGCAGGTAGTAGACGGTCCGCCACAACGACTGCAGCCGCCACCCGGCATTGACCAGCAGCGCGACGACGAACCCCACGAGCAGCGCCAGCGGGACCGCAGCCAGCGTGTAGTAGGTGGTCACGCCGAGGGACTTCCAGAACAGCTTGTCCTGCGTCAGGGCGACGTAGTTGTCGATGCCGATGAAGGCAGGGGTGCCACCGACGGTCCAGTCCGTGAGGCTGAGGATGAAGGACGCGATCATCGGGCCGATCGTGAAGATCACGAAGCCCAGGATCGCCGGCATCGCGAACAGCACACCCCAGCGCGCCTCTGCCCGACCGGTGTTCCCGCGGCGACCCCGGCGGCCTGCGCCGTTCGGGGCCGCCTCGGCGCTGACGCCGCTCACACCAACGGGTTGGGGTAGAAGCCCTGCAGCACGCCGTCATTGAGCTCGGCGGCGATCTCGTCCATCACCGCCTGGACCTCCTCCTCGCCGGTCTGCACACGCTCCAGCGCTGGCGAGATGATCTTGTCGATCGCCTCGTAGTTCCTCATCGTCTCCGCGAAGTACCGCTTGGAGCTCGACATCGTGTAGTCGACGACGGCGGTCCGGTACTCCTGCGGGTGCACCTCGTTGTCGGTCCAGGTCGCGATCAGCTCCTCGTCCGTGTAGTACTTCTCCTCCACGGGCATCCAGAGGCCTTCACCGAACAGCCCGACCACGGTCGGGTCGGACTGGTGGACGTACAGCGCGAGCGCCTCCTCGAGGTGCTCGGTCTCCGCCGAGATCCCGATCGCGCCGCCCATCGAGGCGGTCATCGGGGTGCCGTAGCTGGGGAGCACGCCGATCCCGTAGTCGAAGTCCGACTTGCTGATGTCGAGCAGCGCCCACTGACCGTCGATCGCCATCGCGAGCCGGTTCGAGGCGAGCTGGGCCGGGGTGGAGGGTGCGTTGTTGCCCAGCTGCGTGGGCGATGGCGCGACCCGGTGCTCGTGCATGAGGTCCACGAGGTTCTGCAGCACCGCCACGGCTTCAGGGCTGTTGAGCTGCGTGGTGGTGCCGGAGGCGTCGACGACGTCCACGCCGTTGCTGAGCAGCAGTCCGTACCAGGCGGCCGACCACATGTTCGCGAGCGTGCCGAACCGCGCCACCTGGGTGGTGTCGAAACCGTCCTCGTCGGGCCGGCGCCCGCTCTGGTCGACGGTCAGCCGGTAGGCGGCGTCGACGAAGTCGTCCCAGCTCCAGGCGTCGGCGGCGGTGACCGGTGGCAGCTCGACGCCCGCCTCGCTGAAGGCCGCCTTGTTGGTGAACAGGCACATGATCTCCAGCGCGGCCGGGGTTCCGAACGTCTGGGTCTCCGACCAGAAGTTGTAGGCCTCGGGCAGCCGGCCACCGATCCCGGGGTGGTCCTCGAAGTAGGGGCTGAGGTCGAGCAGCTTGCCCTGCTCGGCCAGCCGGTACGCCATCCCGTTCGAGATGTAGGCGACGTCGGGCATCCGGTTGCTCGCGACCAGCGCGTTGAGCTTCGTGTCGTAGTCGTCCGGCGTGTACAGCGGCTCGACGGTGAGCTCGCCGTCCAGCGTGCCCTCGAACGAGGCGAGCATGGACTCGACGGCCTCCTGCTCCGCCGTCGACCCCCAGAACATGTACTGCAGCTGAGGTCCTGCCGAGCTGCAGGCCACGAGGGAGCCCCCGAGGGCTCCGCCGAGTGCGGTGACGCCGCCGAGTCGAAGGACGTCACGGCGGTTGAGGACGAGCGGCTTCATTGTCGGGCTCCTTGCGGTGGGTGGGTAGGGCGGACCGACGCGCCGGGGGCCCGGCACGTGGGAGAGGTGGTCCTGTGTTGTCAGGCGTCCAGCGGTAGCCAGACCTTCATCGGTCCGACCTCCCGGTTCGCCCACATGAAGTACGGGATGGCGACGAGGCGGCCCACCTCGCCGTCGGGAAGGTTGCGTGCCGGGGCTGTGACGACCGGGATGCCGCCGAAGAGGTCACCCCGCCACTCCTCGGCCAGCTCGGTCGAGGCGAGCGCGACGTCGTCGACCGTGACGCCCTCCTGGTCGAGGTGCTCGATCGCGTAGACCAGCGGACCACGCTCGATCGCCGCCGCACCCCGGACGGCGTCGACGCGGTGGTGACCGCGGGTCAGGCGTGCCGGCATGGGCAGCAGGAGGCGCACGACGTCGCCCGCTCGCCAGACCCTGCTGACCCGGGCGTAGGACCCGGGCTCGACGGCGACAGGCTCACCCTCGATCTCGAGGGTCGCCGAGCGCGCCCATGCCGGGATGCGCAGGCTGAGCTCGCGCACGTCCTGCGGCGCGGCCTCGATGCTGAGCTCGATCTCGCCGTGCCACGGGTAGTCGGCCCCCATCCGCACGTCCAGGCCGCCGCCGCTGAGCTGCGCCGAGGCGTACTGGTGCACCTGGAGCCCGGCGTCCGAGCTGGTGGCGAGGTAGTGGTGCCACGAGGCGAGCGTGCGCATGAGGTTGGTGGGGCAGCACGAGCAGCCGAACCACTCCTGCCGCCCGGCGGCGCCCATCCGGTCGTCGTAGGCGATCGCGCCCTCGCGGACCTGGAGCGTGTTGACGTAGAAGTAGCGGTCGCCGTCGAGGGTGACACCCGAGAGCACCGCGTTGTAGAGCTGCCGCTCGATGAGGTCGGCGTACCTGGGCTCGCCGGTCGCGAGCAGCAGCCGCCAGCTCCACTGGATGCTGGCGATCGCGGCGCAGGTCTCGCCGTACCCGCGGTCGGTCGGGAGCTCGTAGGGATCGCCGAACGCCTCGCCCTCCCAGCGCGAGCCGAGGCTGCCGTTGACGTACATCTTGGTCTCGACCATGTTGTCCCACTGCCGCCGGAGCGCGTCGAACAGCTCGGCGTCGCCGGTCTCGATCGCCACGTCGGTGGCGCCGGAGGCGAAGTAGACGGCCCTGACGGCGTGGCCCTCGGGATACACGGTCTCGCGCACCGGGATCCGGTCGCTGAAGTACACCGACGTCCAGCCCTGCCAGGTGGGATCGGTCAGGGTGCCGTGGCCGCGGATCTCGACGAAGAACGAGGCCAGGTCCAGGTAACGCTGCTCGCCGGTCACGCGGTACAGCTCGACGAGTGCCATCTCGACCAACGGGTGGCCACAGGTCTCGCGGCGCTTGTCGAAGCCGAACACCTCAGCGAGATGGTCGGCCGCGCGGCAGGCGACGGCGAGGAGGTCACCTGATCCCGAGGCGCGGTAGCGCGCGACCGCGGCCTGGATCATCGTGGCCATGTTGAAGATCTCGTGGTCGTAGGAGATCCACTCGTAGCGACCGCGCTTGCCGGCGGACTGGTTGAACGTCGAGAGGTAGCCGTCGTCGGCCTGCGCGGAGGCGACCAGTGCGACGCTCTCCTCGAGCCACTCGGCGAGCTGGGCGTCGTCGGAACGTCCGTGCTCCCACGCGGTGGCCTCGAGCCACTTGAAGGCCTCCCCGTCCTCGAACACCGGGCCGTGGTACGTGCGGCCGACCACGCGGGCAGCGGCGTTCTCGAAGTTGGTCCAGGCCTGCTGGCGCTCGAGGTGCTCGTGACCTCGCACGATCGAGGTGCTCGCGTTCTCCTGCTGGAGCCTGGCCAGGAAACCCTCCGTGAGCCGGACGTCGGCGAAGCCCAGCGGCTGCAGCGGCGTGGTCGCGCGGGGCTGGACCGGCCCGCCGCCTGCGCGCTGGAGACGCTCAGCGGTGGCGACAGGGTGACTGCGGTGCTCTGACACGAGGCTCCTCGATGATGCGGATCGTGCGACGACGACGCCGTTTCCTCGCCGGCGTCGGCGGGTGGTGTCAGCCATGCTGACACGTCGGCAACGGCGATGCAACATGTTTCCGTTGTTTCCTTGTCGGGTTCCGCCGGCGCGTCTGGCAGGCACCCCGGCAATGGCCTCCAGAGCGATGGGTACGGGCTAAGGTTTCCGGAAACCCGGGAAGGAGCAGCGGTGACCGACGGACAACGGAGAACCACGATCCGTGATGTCGCCGCGCGCGCCGGGGTCTCCCCCGGCACGGTCTCGAAGGCGCTCAACGGCACGGGGCAGATCAGCGCCCAGACCCGCCAGCGGATCCTCGCGGCCGCGGCCGAGACCGGCTTCCGGCCGAACGAGCTCGCGCGGAGCGTCTTCGAGCGACGCAGCTACACCGTGGGCATGATCACCACCGACAGCTTCGAGCGGTTCAGCGTGCCGGTCATGCTCGGCGCCGAGGACGCGCTCGGCGCCGGCCGCATCTCGGTGTTCCTGTGCGACAGCCGCGACGACCCGATCCGTGAGAAGCACTACATCGACGTGCTGCAGGGGCGCCGGGTGGACGGGTTCATCGTGACCGGGCGAAGCTCGAACATCAGGCAGCCGCTCACCGTCGAGCCGGGCACCCCTGTCGTCTACGCGCTCACCCCCTCGGCGAACCCCCGGGACTGCTCGATCGTCGTCGACGACCAGGCCGTGGGCCGGGTGGCAGGCGAGCATTTCCTCCGGATGGGCCGCACGCGGATCGCGCACATCACGGGGCCGGAGCGCTTCGATGCCGCGCGGGAACGGCTCACAGGGCTGGAGCAGGCGCTCGCTGCGGGTGGCGCCCAGCTCGTCGCTCCTGCCTACTTCGGCGGCTGGGGCGAGGACTGGGGCCGGCAGGCTGCGCAGATGCTGCTCCGCGCCCACCCCGATGTCGACGCGATCTACTGCGGCAGCGACCTGCTCGCACGCGGCGTGACCGACGGCCTGCGCGAGGGCGGGCGGAACGTCCCGCACGACATCGCTGTGATCGGCACGGACAACTGGGAGATCATCGCGACCGGTGCGCGCCCACCGCTCACGACCGTGGACACCTCGCTCACCGAGGTGGGTCGCATCGCTGCAGAACGCCTGCTCGACGCGATCGCCGGACGCCCCCACTCCGGCGTCGAGCTGGTGCCGCCGCGCCTCGTGCTGCGAGCCTCCACGGACGACTCAGCGACCTAGACGGTTCGCGGGCTCTGCACCTGCTGGGGCGCCGCCCCGCCCTCGGCCTCGACCAGCTCCGGGTGGTAGCGCCCCGTGTCACGCAACCACCGCTCCGCGCGGGGATCGCCCTGATCCCCTGGCCCCCAGGGGAGCCGCTCGGGCGGTTCGGGAAGGTCACGGCCGAACCACAGCACCTCGGCGAGCTCGGTCCGACCCCAGGGCGCGTGCTGGAGCTGTACGCGTTCGGCGGCGGGAAGCACCTCAGCGACGTCGCGCAACGCGCACACCCGATCGGCCAGACCCCACCACTTCGCGAGGAAGTAGCCGTGCTGCAGCACCGCGGGCGCGGCAGCCGAGCCGGGCGGCCGGACCTCGCCGTCGAGCAGCATGTCGAGAACGTCGTGCGGGTGACGAGCGCGCTCGAGGTACGGGATCACGACGTCGTCGCAGAGCGTCTGCATCTGCTGAGCGTTCCAGCGCCCGGGGACCGACGCACCCTCCGGATGGACCTGGCTCCCGACGTCGAGGCGGAAGGCGATGGCCTGACCGCCCTGCGGCAGCGGATAGCTCGACTCGACCGTGAGGATGTCGATGCGCCGACCCCAGCGTGGGAACGGCACGACGGCTGCACGGTGACCTGTCTCGGCGTCGACGAAGGCATCGGCCTCGCCCCGCGACTCCAGCTGCCGGTAACCCAGCGCCGTCACGCGTGCGCGAAGCCTCGTGCGCACCTCGCGAGCGGACACGACTTTCCCCTTTGCGGCTTGCTAGCGGTCACTCAGTCATTGACGCTACAGCCATGATGGCGGCTTATCCAATCGAGAGATGCGGGTCACGCAGCTCACCCCGTACCGTGCATGTTATGCACATCACACCTCATACCGTAGCGCTGGTCAGCGGCGGTGCGTCAGGTCTGGGGGCAGCGACCGCGAGTCGGCTTCATGCGGACGGCGCATCGGTGGTGGTTCTCGACCTCCCGGGCTCCCCCGGGGCGGCCCTGGTGGAAGCTCTCGGCGAGCGCGCCACCTTCGTGCCGGCGGACGTGCGCGACGAGGACGAGGTGCGCGCCGCCGTCGAGCGCGCGAGCGATCTCGGCGACCTCAGGATCGCCGTCACGTGCGCGGGCGTGGCGACGCCGGGGCGGCTCCTCGGCAAGCGCGGCGTGCTGCCGCTCGAGGACCTGCGCCGCGTGATCGACATCAACCTGGTCGGGACCGCGAACGTGCTGCGGCTGAGCGCCGAGGCGATGGCCGCTCTCGAGCCGGTCGACGGCGAACGGGGGGTCGTCGTGATGACCTCCTCGGTCGCGGCATACGACGGGCAGGTCGGCCAGGCCGCGTACGCCGCCTCGAAGGGCGGCGTGGCCGCCCTGACGCTCCCGGCGGCGCGGGACCTCGCCCAGCACCTGATCCGTGTCGTCTCGATCGCCCCCGGCACGTTCGCGACACCGTTGCTCGCCGGGCTGCCGAGCGAGGCGATGGCCGCGCTGGAGGCGCAGACCCCGCATCCGGCGCGCCTCGGGAAGCCGGAGGAGTACGCCGCACTGGCCGCACACATCGTGTCGAACCCGATGCTCAACGGCGAGACGATACGGCTCGACGGCGCCCTGCGGATGCCACCGCGGTGAGCCGCTGGGCGAAGACCGCCAGCCGCTAGTCGACCGACCGCCGGGTGCTGCCCTCGCGCCCGCGGCGCAGCCAACCCCCGCCGTACAGCGCCCACAGCACCAGCAGCGGCTGGAAGAACAACCGCACCAGGCGCTTGCGATCGGTGTCCAGCCCGAAGGCGTCGGTGCCCTCGACGTACTGCGCGACATTGCCGGGGAAGATCACCACGTAGAACGCGGCCAGCAGCCCACCGATCAGCCTGCCGTGCCGCGGCAGCGCGATGAACGAGGCGCCGAGCGCGATCTCCACGACCCCGGACCCGACCACCGTGAGGTCCTCGTCCAGGGGGAACCACTGCGGCACCTGGGCACCGAACTCCTGCCGTTGGGAGGTGAGGTGCGCGATCCCGGCACCGATCATCGCGGCACCGAGCACGATGCGGGCGGCCGTGCGCAGGGCGGGCATGGCCCGAGTCTAGGTCTGATCCGCGGTGGCGCCCGGGTCGAGCCGAGCCCCGGCGGGAACGACCGCGCCGCGCCGGATCGTGCAGTCCTGGCCGATGAGCGTGATCGCCTCGTCGGTCAGCCGTGTGCCCGCCGGGGCGTCGCCGACGCGTGCACCGCGCCCGACCCGGACGCCGGTGTCCACGATGGCGGTCCGGATGATCGCCCCCGCCTCGACCACCGTGTCACCCAGCAGCACGCTGTCCTCCACGACGGCGCCCGCCTGCACCTCGACGCCCGGCCCGAGCACGGAGCGCCGGACCGAGCCGCGCACCCGGGAGCGCGGTGCCACCATCGCGTCGCGGACCTCGGCCTCGTCCCCGAACCAGGCGGCCGGGCCCTCGGTCGTGCCGGACCGGATCGGGCGGTCGGCGTGGCTGAACACGTCCACCCGACCCGCCAGCAGGTCGCGGTGCGCCTGCAGGTAGGCCTCCGGCCGGCCCAGGTCCTTCCAGTAGCCGGGCAACGGCTCGGCATACACCTGTCCTCGACCCACCAGCGCGGGCAGCAGGTGCTCGGCGAAGTCGCCCAGGCCCGTGTCGGCCCCGTCGGCCTGCAGCTGGGCGTGCAGCCGATCCAGCGCCTCGATCAGCACGTCAGGGTCGTAGAGAACGATCTCGGATGCGACGGTGCCGATGTCTGTCGACGACGGCTTGGGACGGACGGCGCGGACCCGGCCGTCGGCTCCGGCGCTGACCACCACCTGGTGGGTCGCCTCCTGGACGCCGACCTCGGCGGTCAGCAGCGTGCACTCCGCCCCGCGGTCCAGGTGCCGGGAGATGACCGGGCGCAGGTCGACATTGAACAGGTGGTCAGCGGAGAGCACCAGCAGCACGTCCGGCGCGAAGGCCCGGATGTCGTCCCGGATCCGGAAGAGCCCGTCGGCGTTGCCCTGACTGAAGCCGTCCTCATCCGGTGATCCTGAGCCCTGCTCCGGCGTCAGGCGGCGGAAGCCACCGCGAGTGCGGTCCAGGTCCCAGGGGCGCCCGCCGGCCAGGTAGGTGTCCAGGGTGCCGGACTGGAACTGGACGCTCACCCAGACGTCGGAGATGTTGCTCGCCACGAGCACGGACAGCGGGAAGTCGATCAGCCGGTGGGTTCCCGCCACCGGCATCGCCGGCTTCGCGCGCTCCTGGGTGAGCACCTCCATCCGGCTGCCTGCACCGCCCGCCTGCACGACGGCCAGCGTGCGCAGGGTCGCGGGCAAGGACGTGGCCACGGCGTGATGCTATCCCGGCAGCGGGCCCCGGTCTCGGGGCAGCCGGATGTGGCCTAGCGTGGGCGTGTGGAACCGCTCGTCGAGCCCGGACCGCCGCTGACCCCCGACCAGGCGGAGACCTACTCGCGTCACCTGCTGCTGCCGGCGCTGGGCGAGATCGCGCAACGACGGCTGCTCGCGGCACGGGTCTGCGTGATGGGCGCCGGCGGCCTCGGCTCGCCTGCGCTGCTCTACCTGGCCGCGGCGGGCGTGGGCACGATCGGGATCGTGGACGACGACGTCGTGGACACCACCAACCTGCAGCGCCAGGTGCTGCACGGGGTCGCGGACGTGGGGCGTCCCAAGCTCGACAGCGCCACCCGGCGGCTGCGTGACATCGCGCCGGACGTCGTGATCGAACCCTGCGCCGAACGCCTCACCGCGGACAACGCCACCGAGATCCTCGGTGGCTACGACCTCGTGCTCGACGGCACCGACACCTTCGAGACCCGATACGCGGTCTCCGACGCGTGCGCCGAGCTCGGCATCCCGCTCGTGTGGGGGTCCGTGCTGGGTTTCGACGCGCAGATCTCGGTGTTCTGGTCCCGTCAGGGCACCGTGCCCGGTGGCGTGACCCTCCGCGACCTGTTCCCGGACCCGCCACCGGCCGGCTCCGTCCCCTCGTGCGCCGAGGCAGGCGTGCTCGGCTCGCTGACCGGGCAGGTGGGCTCGGTGATGGCGACAGAGGCGATCAAGCTGATCACCGGCGTGGGCGAGCCGCTGCTCGGCCGGCTGCTCGTGCTCGACGGCCTGCAGCAGCGCTGGACCGAGGTGCCGCTGCGCCCGCGCGACGCCGCTGCCGCGCCGCGGCAGCCGGCGCCTGCAACGGCCCCGCTCGCTCAGCCCGCGCCCGACGATGCCGTAGACGTCGCGCAGGTTCGCGACGCGCTCGAGCGTGGTCTGGCGATCACGTTCCTCGACGTCCGGGAGCCGTTCGAGCTCGCCGGCGGCACGATCCCCGGAAGCGTGCACGTGCCGCTGGCGCACGTGATGACCGAGGTGGGCCGGCGCTCGATCCCGCGCGAGGGCATCGTGGTGGCCTACTGCCGGGTCGGCCCGCGCGCCGAGCTGGCCGCCGGCCAGCTCCGCGGCGCCGGCATCGACGCCCGTTGGCTCGTGGGCGGCTACCCCGCCTGGGCCGCCGCAGCCGAGAGCGCGAGCACATGACCCCGATATCCGCGGACGACTACCGGGCCCGCCTGCTCGCCGACCTCACACCGACGGCCACGGTCCGGACCCAGCTGGGCGACGCCGTCGGGATGGTGCTGGCGAAGGATCTGCTCGCTCGCGAGCAGATCCCGCCGTTCACCAACTCGGCGATGGACGGCTACGCCGTGAGGGCCGACGACGTCGCGGGGGCGAGTACCGAGCATCCGGTCGTGCTGCCGGTCGCCGACGACGTGCCGGCCGGCCGCACCGACCGGCTCACCCTGGTCGCGGGCACGGCGATCCGCATCATGACCGGGGCACCGCTGCCCGACGGGGCCGACACGATCGTGCCGGTCGAGGCCACCGACGGCGGCACCAGCACGGTGGCGATCACCGAGGCGCGTGCGCTGGGCGCTCACGTGCGCAGCGCGGGCGACGACCTCGCGGCCGGCGACCTGGTGCTGCGGGCCGGGACCCGCCTGACCGCGCGGCACCTGGGCGCAGCGGCGGCAGCCGGGCACGGCGAGCTCGAGGTGCACGCCCGGCCGCGGGTGGCCGTCATCTCGACCGGCTCCGAGCTGGTGGAGCCGGGGCAGCCGCTGGCGTTCGGGCAGATCCCGGAGTCCAACAGCCACGTGCTCGCCGCAGCGGTGGCCGAGACCGGGTCCGTCGCGGTGCGGGTCGCCGCGGTCCCGGACGACGAGGACGCGCTGCGCGAGGTGCTCGCGCGGCTCTCCCCCGACGTCGACGCCATCATCCTCTCCGGCGGCGTCAGCGTGGGCGCGTACGACGTGGTCAAGGCCGTGCTCGCGCCGCTGCCCAGCATGTGGTTCGGCCCGGTGCGGATGCAGCCGGGCAAGCCGCAGGGGTCGGGGCGGCTGGAGGACGGCACGCTCGTGATCACGCTGCCGGGCAACCCGGTGAGCGTGTACGTCTCGTTCGAGGTGTTCGTGCGGTCGACACTGCGGCGGCTCGCGGGCGAGGGCGACGTCGAGCCGCGGTTCCTGCCCGCGCGTGCGGCGGTGGACTGGTCGAGCCCCGCCGGGCGAGAGCAGTACATGCCGGTCACGATCAGCCGCGACGGCATCACCCCGCTCGTGCATCCGGCCTCCCGGCGCGGGTCCGGCAGCCACCTCGTGGGTGGCCTGGCCGGCGCGGACGGTCTGGCGCGGGTGCGTGCCGAGGTGACGCGGATCGACGCTGGCGACGAGGTCGAGGTCCTGGAGGGCGCACGATGAACCACTTGACGCACATCGACAGCACCGGCGCGGCGCGCATGGTCGACGTCACCGAGAAGACCCCCACCGTGCGATCGGCCACTGCAAGCGCGCTCGTGCTCTGCGCGCCCCATGTGGTCGAGGTGCTGCGCGATCACGCCGTACCCAAGGGCGACGTGCTCGCCGTCGCCCGGATCGCCGGGATCGCGGCTGCGAAGAAGACCCCCGAGCTGCTGCCGCTCGCGCACGTGATCGGCGTGCACGGCGCCGTCGTCGACCTCGAGATCACCGACGAGGGCATCGCGATCCGGGCGACCGTGCGGACCGCCGACCGCACCGGCGTCGAGATGGAGGCGCTCACGGCCGCGTCGGTGGCGGGGCTCGCCGTCGTCGACATGGTCAAGGCCCTCGACAAGGGCACCGAGATCGCCCACGTGCGGCTGGAGGCCAAGACCGGTGGCAAGTCGGGCGACTGGACCCGCTGACGCGCTCGCCGCCGTGGTGCTCGCCGGCGGTCGCAGCACCCGGCTCGGCGGGCAGGACAAGGCGGCGCTGCTGCTCGACGGCGCCCGCCTGGTCGATCGGGTCGTGGCCGCCGCGCAGGCGGCCGGGGCCCGCGAGGTCGTCGTGGTCGGGCCCGCCTCGCTGGTACCGGGCGTGCCGGTGGTGCAGGAGGAGCCGCCGTTCGGTGGTCCTGTCGCCGGCGTCGCGGCCGGGCTCGCCGCGTTGGGCGGGGGCTCGACGGCGGTGCTCGTGCTGGCGTGCGACCTCGCCGACCCGAGCGCGGCCGTGGGTGCGCTGACGGCGGCGTGGGATGGGGGTGCCGAGGAGGCCGGTGTGCACCTGCTCGACGAGGACGGGCGGCCGCAGTGGCTGACGGGGATCTACCGGCTGGACTCGCTCGAGTCGGCGCTGACCGCGCTCGGCGACCCCGCAGGGCAGTCGGCGCGACGGCTGCTCTCCGCGCTCCCTGTGCGCGGGGTCGAGGGGCCTGCTTCGGCAGCGGCCGACATCGACACCTGGGAGGATTGGGAGATCGTCCGTCGCCGCCACGACTCGAGGAGGGCCCGTTGAGCGACCTGCCCCCGATCCAGGCCTGGGTGGAGCACCTGTGCACCACGCTGGGAGTGGACAGCTCCGCCGTCGACCTGCGAGCGCTGCTGGACATGACCAGGGAGGTCGCGCATCACGTCGACCGGCCAGCGGCGCCGGTGAGCGCGTTCGTCGTCGGACTGGCTGCGGCACGCGAGGGTGGCAGCCCGGAGGCCGTGGCGGCAGCCTGCGAGCGCGCCGCCGACGCGGCGCGAGCATGGGAGGCGTCATGACCCAGGTGCGTTACTTCGCGGCGGCCGCCGAGGCGGCGGGCACGTCGAGCGAATCCATCAGCGCGAGCACGGTCGGTGATCTGCGCGCCAAGCTGATTGCCGCGCACGGGCCCGATCTCGAGCGCGTGCTGTCACGGTGCGCGCTGCTGGTGGACGGTCGCCGGGAGGACGACCCGCAGGCGCCGATCGCCGACGCCGACGTGGTCGACGTGCTCCCGCCCTTCGCCGGCGGCTGAGCCCCTGGGTTGCCCCCGCCCCGGCGAGGGCGGCACGAGATCGCTGGCGCGGTACGAGATCGCCGTCGCGCGAGGGCGATGTGGTGCCGAGACGACGCTCTCGTGAGCAGCGGCCCGCTCGTGCTCAGGCGACGAGGGCGCCGGCCATCCGGGCGCGCACGCCCTCGGCCACGGTCGGGCTCGCTGCGCCGACGAGCCAGGGCCGCGGCGCAGCAGGGTTGTACGTGCTGCCGTCACCGGCCTGGAGCACGCCGCCCACCTCGCTGATCAGCAACATCCCGGGCGCGTGGTCCCAGGGCTTGGCGTGCGCGAACACGATGACGTCGACGTCGCCCGCGGCCAGGTGCGAGTAGTCGACACCGGCGCAGAACCAGGTCTCCGTCATCGGGGAGAGCCCCTCGAAGCTGCCGTCGCGGATCTGCGCCTGCGAGCTGATGCCGCGCCACGCCGTCGAGTCGGCGGCCGGCTCGAGCACGGGCAGCCGCTCGCCGTTGCGGTAGGCGCCGGCGCCCTTCTCGGCGACGAATGCCAGCTGGTGCTCGGGCTGCCAGATCCAGCTGCGGACGACCTCGCCGGAGCGGAGCTCGGCGACCATCACGGCATGATCGGCCTTGCCGTGCACGAAGTTGTAGGTGCCGTCGATCGGGTCGATCGTGAAGGAGTGCTCGGCGGCGGCGAACGCCCGCATCAGGCTCGGGTCCGCCGAGGCCGCCTCCTCGCCGAGGATCATCGCGTCCGGGTAGGCGCGCCGCAGGGCGGTCGTGATGACCTCCTCCGACTCCCTGTCGGCCACGGTGACGAGGTCGCCGGGGTGGGTCTTGGTGAACACCTCGCCCTCGGCGAGTGCGCGGAAGCGCGGCGTGATCACATCAATCGCGGTCTGGCGCAGCAGGTCCAGGACGGCATCGGTATCCACGTGCCCCCACGTTAGTCGAGCGGTGATCGGGCGGGGACCGCGTGCCGACTACGACGCCGCGCGGATGCGGCCCCGGAGGAACGGGAGCACAGGCGCCCGGTACTCGACCGCTGCCTGCTCCGGCGCCAGCACGAGCTCCGCCCGGCCGAAGCGCCACACCCGGTTGTACAGGTACACGCCCACCGGCTCGGGCCTGTCAGCGGGCACCTGCCACGTCCCGAGCCCCCACTGGACCGGTTGCGAGCGCCCAGAGACCACGAGCGTCGGCTTGATCAAGCCGTACAGCGCGAACCACGGCTTGCGCAGCGTGATCTCGATCCGACGGGTCGCCGGGGCGTCCGCGCTCATGGAGTGGTTCATCTCAGGTGCGGGCCGGGCTGTTCCAGACCCGCACAGCGGGCTCCTCCCGCTCGTACTCGAGCACGCTGAGCGAGCCGGCGTCGAGCAGCAGCTTTGCTCCCATCCGCGGCTCCTGCTGCAGGAACACCGTGGCGAGCACGCGTGAGTAGTGGCCGTGCCCGACGAGCGCCACGTCACCAAGCTCCATGGCCTCGAGCGCGCGCTTGACCACCCGGGAGGCGCGCCCCGCCACCTCCTCCACGGTCTCGCCCGGGGTGTCACCGGGGACCACGCCGTCGCGGAACACGCTCCAGTCGTAACCGAGCCGCTCGCGGATCTCGGGCGTGGTGAGGCCCTCGTAGCCGCCGTAGTCCCACTCGATCAGGTCGTCGTCGATCTCGGGGGTGAGACCGGCGAGCTCGGCGGTGCGGCGGGCGCGCTGCAGCGGTGAGCTGAGGGTCAGCACGAACGAGAACTCGGTGAGCGGCTCCGCGACCGCGCGCGCCTGCTCCTCGCCGTGCGGGGTCAGCGGGATGTCGGTGACCCCGGTGTGCTGGCCGGAGCGGGACCACTCGGTCTCGCCGTGGCGCAGCAGGACGAGGCGGCCAGAGGGCGTCTTGCGCATGACTGTCACACCCCCACTCTCGCATCGGTGACAGCGCCACCGTGCCCGATCCGGCGGGTCAGCCCCCGATCGCGGACATCGGGCGGTCGGGCTGCAGGAACCCGGGCTCGTCGATGCCGTGCCCGGGCAGCTTCCCGGCGATGCAGGTGTGCATGAGGCGGGCGATGTCGTCGTCCGAGCCGCCGCCGCGCATCAGCCCGGCGAGGTCGGACTCGGTGCGCGCGAATAGGCAGTTCCGCAGCTGGCCGTCGGCGGTGAGCCGCACCCGGTCGCAGGCGCCGCAGAACGGTCGGGTGACCGAGCGGATCACACCGACCGTGCGAGGTCCGCCGTCGACCAGGAATCGTTCGGCCGGCGCGGCCCCGCGGCCGGCGACCTCGGTGAGCGTGAACTCCTTGCCCAGCGCATCGAGGATCTCCTCGCCCGTCACCATCTCGGGGCGCGACCAGATGTGACCGGCGTCGAGCGGCATCTGCTCGATGAAGCGCAGCTCGAGGCCCTTCTCGACGGCGAAGTGCAGCAGCGCTGTCATCTCGCCGTCGTTGACGCCTCGCATCGCGACCGTGTTGAGCTTGATCGGGGCGAAGCCCTGCTCGATCGCGGCCTCGATGCCAGCGAGGGTGTCGTCGAAGCGGTCGCGCCGAGTCAGATCCTTGAAGACCTCACGGTCGAGCGTGTCGAGGCTGATGTTGAGGCGGCTCAGCCCGGCCTCCTTGAGCGGCCCGGCGAGCGTGGGCAGCCGCAGCGCGTTCGTGGTCATCGAGACCTCCAGCGGACCGCTCTCGCCCTCGATGGCGGCCATCCGTGCGACGACGTCCACGGCGTCGGGGCGCAGCAGCGGCTCTCCCCCGGTCAGCCGCACCTCGACGATCCCGAGCGCGGCCGCGATCTCGGCCACCCGGACGAGCTCGTCGGTGGTGAGGATGTTCTCGCGCGCGAGCCACGGCACGCCCTCGGCGGGCATGCAGTAGGTGCAGCGGAGGTTGCACACGTCGGTCAGGGAGATCCGCAGGTCGCGGTGCACGCGCCCATGGGTGTCGACGAGCGGGCCGCGCAGCTCCTCGGAGACCTCGACGCTCATGCGGAACCCACCCAGGTGTGGGAACCGTCGGCGACGACCTGCTTCTTCCAGACCGGGAGCTCGGCCTTGACCGCCTCGACGAGCGCGCGGCAGGCGTCGAAGGCCTCGCCGCGGTGGGAGTCGGCGGCTGCCGCGACGATCGCGACGTCCCCGACCGCCAGCACCCCGGTGCGATGGCTGACGGCGAGCCGGACGCCCTCGAACTGCGCCGCGACGCGGTCGGCGATGGCCGCGAGAGCCGCGGGCGCGTCCGGGTGCGCGGAGTACTCGAGCTCGACGACCTCACCGGCCGCGTCCGGGCTGTGGTCCCGCACGGTGCCGACGAAGGAGGCGACCGCACCCACGGTCGAGGTGCGGACCATGTCCAGGTGACCCCCGACGTCGAGCGGCTCGGCACTCAGGTCTGCGCGCAGCACGATGCCGGGCTCAGCCATGATCAGCACCCTCGAGCTGGGCGAGCAGGTGCCCGAGCAGCGGCGTCACCACGGACAGGGTGTCGGCGACCCCACCGGGCGACCCGGGGGCGTTGATGACGACCGACGTGCCCACGGTGCCGATGAGACCCCGCCCGAGCAACGCCGTCGGCACGGTGCGTGAACCGACCCGGCGGATCTCCTCGGAGATCCCAGGGAGGACACGGTCGAGCACGGCGCGGGTGGCCTCGGGGGTCTGATCCCGGGGTGAGACCCCGGTGCCGCCCGTGGTCAGCACGACGCGTGCTCCGCCGTCGACGGCGGCTCTCAGGGCTTGCTCCACGATGTCGAGCCCGTCCGGGACCACCTGGACCGGCTCGACGGCGTAACCCGCCTCCTGCAGGAGGCTCGCCGCGCGCGGTCCGGACCTGTCCTCGGCCGTGCCGGCCGAGCAACGGTCGGAGACCGTGATCACGACGGCGCGGTGGCTGCTCACCCTGTCAAGAGTAGGCCGAACCGCGCGAAGAGTTTGTCCGCGTGAGCGGCGTACCATGGCACGGCCCGACGGGATGAGGGGAATGAGCAACGGTGGGTAGCACCGAAGCGCCGCAGTGGCTGATCGCAGCCTGGCGACGCAGCGTCGAGGCGGTCGGCGCCACAGCCGACCGCGAGGCGATCGAACGCACCGGTCACGAGCTGATCGAACGATGGCGGTCCGAGGAGCGGGTTCACCACAACCTCAAGCGGCTGATCGCCGTGCTGGCGCGCGTGGACGAGGTCGCGGCCGAGACGCACGAACCCGATGTGGTGCGCATCGCCGCCTGGTACCACGGCGCGGTCTTCACGAGCACCGCGCAGCACGCGTACGCGCACCGGGGCGGGGCGGATGCCGAGGGCTCGGCGGCGCTGGCCCGCGAGGAGCTGGGCGAGCTGGGCGTGCCCGGCGAGGTGATCGAGCGGGTGGGACAGCTGGTCCAGTGCCTGTCCAGGCACGTCGCGCCGCCGGACGACATCGATGCCCAGGCGCTGTGCGACGCCGACCTCGGCGGGCTCGCCGCGGAGCCGCAGCGGTACGAGGCGTACCGGCGCGAGGTGCGCGCGGAGTACAGCCACATCCCTGAGCGTGACTACGTGGAGGCCAGGCTCGCGATCGTGAGCAGGCTGCTCGACCGGAAGACGCTGTTCGCCAGCCCCCTCGGGCGGTCGTGGGAGAACGCGGCTCGGGACAACCTGCGGGCCGAGCTGTCGCGGTTGCGGAGCGAGCTCGAGACGCTGCCGGAGCGGGCCGAGGGCGAGTCGTCGCACGTCGAGGACCTCGTGGCGGCGAAGATGTCGGCTTTCGACGAGGCGGACGCGGCGGGGCGGCCGGTCGAGGCCGAGCCTGATCCTGCGCCGACGGCGGCCGATCGGGTGGACGTGGCTCGCCGTGCTGCGCGCGAGCGGGCGACCGAGCGACGTGCGGCTGCTGCTGCGGACCGCGAGCGCCGTCAGATCGAGAAGCAGGAGCGCATCGAGCGCAAGGCGCGCGAGCGTGAGGCCCGCAAGCGGGGGCTGAGCGGCGACGACGGTTCGTCGATGTCGAGGCCGCCGACGCGCTGAGCTCCCGCTGTCCACAGGTGCACGCTGATGCACCGGCGTCCACAGCACCCCCTCCCTCGTGCCCCGCTCGGGGCCTGACCGTCCCTAGCGTCGTGGCAGCGGGGTCGCACCAGCGGCCCTGACGGCGAAGGGATGGACACATGGCACGGTTCGAGGTCGACAGCGGCGAGATCATGCGGGCCAGCGGCAGCACGCGCACGTCCGCGGCGGCGATCCGCAGCGAGGTGAGCGCGATGATGGGCCACCTGACCGCGCTGCAGGACTCGTGGCGGGGTGGCGCATCTGCGGCGTTCAGCGCGGTGCTCGCGGACTGGCGCGCCACGCAGCAGCAGGTCGAGAGCTCGCTGGACTCGATCGCTCTGTGTCTCGATGCCGGGTCCCGGCAGTACGAGGAGGCCGAGACCAGTGCGATGCGGATGTTCGCGCGGTGACCGGGGCTGGCCGCCGCACGGCCTAGCCTGGCCGGGTGGTGGTGCTGATCGATCCTGCGCAGTGGCCGGCGCACGGCACGGTGTTCTCGCACCTGGTCTCGGACGACTCGCTCGCCGAGCTGCACGCGTTCGCCGAACGGGCCGGGCTGAGCCCGCGGGCGTTCGACCGCGACCACTACGACGTGCCGCTGGCGCGCCGGGAGGAGCTGATCGCGCTCGGAGCGCAACCGGTGGGCGGGAGCGAGCTGATCCGGCGGCTGCGGGCGAGCGGCCTGCGGGTGACGTCTCGGGAGCGGTCGGAGCACGCCTCGTTCGTGCTCCGACGGCGATGGCCGGCGGCGCTCGAGCGCGGTGCCGCTGTGCGCGACGAGCTGCTGGATCGGTGGTCGCAGCCGCACCGGCACTATCACGACGTCACGCACCTGCTCGCGGTGCTCGACGCCCTCGCGCTGGTGGCGGGACGTGGGTCGGTGCCGCTGGTCGTGGAGCTGGCTGCGTGGTTCCACGACGCTGTCTACGAGGGCGTTCCCGGTTCCGACGAGGAGGCGTCCGCTGCGCTCGCGGAGAGCGTGCTGGCTCCTCTGCTGGCCGCGGACCAGGTGGCCGAGGTGGCACGGCTCGTGCGGCTCACGGCCGATCACCGCCCAGCCGACGGCGACGAGCACGGCGCCCTGCTGTCCGACGCCGACCTCGCGGTGCTGGGTGGCGAGCCTGCCCGCTACGACCGGTACGTGGCTGCGGTGCGGCAGGACTACGCGCACGTGAGCGACGACGACTGGCGCCGCGGGCGGGCAGGCGTGCTGCGGCAGCTGCTCGCCCTGGATCCGCTGTACCGGACCGAGCGCGGCCGGGACCTGTGGCTGGCGCCTGCTCGGGAGAACCTGCGCCGGGAGCTGGCTGCGCTCAGCGGCTGATCGCCGCGGGCGGCGAGGCCGCTGCCAACCGCCCGTGAGCTAGCACTTCTTCCACCCGAATGTGGCCGCGAGCCCGCAGGCCGCTGCTCCGACGCTGATGACTGCCGCCCCTACCTGCCGGTGGTCCGGCCCGGTGGGGCACGGGTAGCGCACCGGCGCGCTCACGGCTGCGCAGGCGATCGGTTCGACCGCGATCGCCCAGGCCACGGCCACGACCATCACGACGGCGAACCACAGGGTGGCCACCAGGTCGGCCCTGCGGTCGGCGACCGTCGATCCCGCGACATCCAGAGGCTCCTCGTGAGCCCGTCGGCCGACCTCGTCCATGTCGAGGCTGTGTCGGTCACCACCGTCGTGCTTCGTCCGGGGCGCGACCCACCGAGGAAGAGGAGAAGCACCATGTCCGAGACAACCCGAGAGGCGACGATGCTCGAGGAGCCTGGAACACCCGCGGACCGGGCTGCGCGGCTGGTCCGCGAGTCCAGGACCTTCGCCGCCGACGCGGGCATCGATCTGCGTGAGACCCCGGCGCCGTTGTTCCGGCTGCTGGTCCTCGCCTGCCTGCTGGCCGCGCCCGTGCAGCACACGACCGCGATCCGTGCCTCGGCGTCGCTCAAACCCCTGTCCCGCACCGCGGCGACTCTCGCGCGAGCCGAGCCCGAGGAGGTCGCGAGGGCGATGACCCGTGCCGGCTACTGGCGCTTCCACCACACCAAGGCGGGCCTGCTGGTGCGGGCAGCCGACGACGTCGTCGATCGCTTCGGCGGCGACCTCCGTGAGCTGTACCGCGACGCCGACTCCGCCGCCGATCTGCACCGCCAGCTACGCCGGATTCCCGGGGTGGGCGCCCACGCCGCGCACATCTGGCTGCGCGAGACCCAGACGGTGCTGCCCGACCTCGCTCCCTACCTGGACGAGCGGGTGCTCGCGGGTGCGGAACAGCTCGGCCTGCCCACGGATCCGGATGAGCTGGCCTCGCTCGTGGATCCCCTCGATCTCGCTCGGCTGGCCGCCGGCTGCGTGCGCGCCACCCTGGGGTCCGGCAGCGTCAGCAAGGCCACGGTGCCGGGGTGATGGCCACGACGCACTCGTGACCAAGCGCCGGCATCGGCGCCTGCATCACCACGGTGTGTTCGCTCTCAGCGAACGCGACTAGCACATGCGTACGATGATGCCGTAGTGTCGTTCTATGGAGGACGTAGCGGCGGGCAACGACCTGCTCGATCTGGCGAGACAGGCCGAGCAGGCGCTCGCCGCCGCTGTGGCCGAGATCGGAGAGATCGGCTCGCTCGCCGATGACGACCTGCTGGAGATCGCCCGGCTGGCGGGCAGCGTGCAACGGCTGAGCGATGCGGCGATGGTGCGCGTCGTGCACGCGGTGGAGCGGCAGTGCCGAGCCGCTGAACCGGAGGACTCGCTGGCTGCCAGGTACGGCCTCCGTGATGGCATGTCGCTCCTCATGGTGCTGACCGGGTCGAGCCGCCACACGTTGAGCAAGCACCGACGGATCGCTGCCGCCACCAGCTCGCGAGGCGTGGGGTCCACCGGCGTGCTCGCGCCGTCGATGCCACACCTCGCGACCGCGGTGCTCGCCGGGGCCATCGGTCTCGACCAAGCGCTCGTGGTCCGGGATGCCCTGCACCAGAGCGGGAGCCGCGCCCACCCCGACGCTCTCGACGCCGCCGAGCTCGCGCTCGTCGCCGCCGCGACCGGAGCGCCTGACCCCTTCGCCGACACGGCTGATGATCCCGATGGTGCCGCCGCCGGCCAGGAGACGGCGCCGGAGGACGTCGGCCTGCATGGCCTGAACCGAGTGCCGCTCTCGCCGGACCTGCTGGCGATCCAGGCGCGCGCCTGGCGCGATGCGATCGACCCGGATGGCGCGGAGCCCTCGTACGACCTGCAGCGGCAGCGGCGGTCGTTCACGCTCGGCCAACGGCCGGACGGCATGTGGGTCGGCAGACTGCTGCTGCCTACGGATCAAGGCGCCGCGCTGCGCCTCGCCCTCGACGCGCACAACGCACCCCGGAGCAAGACTCGCCACGACAGCATCCACGAGTCGCCCGCCGGCACGCATGACCGCACCACGAGCGGCGATGGGGATGATGAGCCCGTCCAGCCGGGCGGGCTCGGCGATACGCGCGCCGGCCGCACCGGGAACGACGACACCCGGACGAGCGCGCAACGCCAGGCCGACACCCTGGTGGGTCTGGCCATGCGGGCTGCCGAGCTCGCGACCGCGCCCCGCATCGGCGGGGAGGCGCCGACCCTGGTCGTGACGATCACAGCCGACCAGCTGCGCGAGCACGCCGCCACGGGCGGTGGCACGGCTCAGGTGGAGCACAGCGGAGACGCGGTCCCCGCCCACGTGGCCGCGCGCATCATCTGCGACGGTCTGATCCAGACCTGCCTGCTCGACGACGCAGGGCTCCCGCTCAAGCTCGGCCGAGCCAGACGCTCGCACACCAGGCACCAACGACGAGCGATCCTGCTCGCTTATCCGGGCGGCTGCCAGAACCCCGGATGCGACGCTCCACCGGGGTTCACGGAGATCCACCACCCGGTCTGGTGGAGCCACGACGGCCCCACGGACACCGACAACGGCGTCCCGCTGTGCCAGCACTGCCACGCGGAGGTGCATGCCGGGCGGCTGATCTGCGTGCGAGGTGCCGGTGGCCGGTGGACCGTGCGACCAACGGTGGCGCTGCCGCCCCGCGTCTCGCTGCGCTGGGCGGGCTGACCGACCCGCACGGTGGTGCCCGCTCACGTGGCTCACGACATGACAACGGCCCCCGGGTCTCCCCGGGGGCCGCTGTGGTGATGCGTCAGAGCGTCAGGCTCAGAAGCCCATGCCGCCCATGCCACCCATGTCGTCACCGCCGCCACCGGCAGGCGCTGCGGCCTTCTCCGGCTTGTCGGCCACGACGGCCTCGGTGGTGAGGAACAGACCAGCGATCGAGGCGGCGTTCTGCAGAGCGGAACGGGTCACCTTGACCGGGTCGTTGATACCAGCGGCAAGCAGGTCCTCGTACACGCCGGTCGCGGCGTTGAGGCCCTGGCCCGCGGGCAGGGTGCGCACGCGCTCGACGACCACGCCACCCTCGAGACCGGCGTTGATGGCGATCTGCTTCAACGGAGCGTCCACCGCAACCCGCACGATGTTCGCGCCGGTCGCCTCGTCGCCCTCGAGCTCGAGGGAGTCGAGCGCCGTCTTGGCGGCCTGGATGAGGGCCACGCCACCACCGGCGACGATGCCCTCCTCGACGGCAGCCTTCGCGTTGCGGACGGCGTCCTCGATGCGGTGCTTGCGCTCCTTGAGCTCGACCTCGGTGGCCGCGCCCGCCTTGATGACGGCCACGCCGCCGGCGAGCTTGGCGAGACGCTCCTGGAGCTTCTCGCGGTCGTAGTCCGAGTCGCTGTTCTCGATCTCGGCACGGATCTGGGACACGCGGCCGGCGATCGCGTCGGCCTCGCCGGCGCCCTCGACGATCGTGGTCTCGTCCTTGGTCACGACGACCTTGCGGGCCTGACCGAGCATGTCGAGCGTGGCGTTCTCCAGCTTCAGGCCAACGGTCTCGCTGATGACCTGACCACCGGTGAGGACCGCGATGTCGGCGAGCATCGCCTTGCGGCGGTCACCGAAACCGGGGGCCTTGACGGCGATGGACTTGAAGATGCCGCGGATCTTGTTGAGGACCAGCGTCGCAAGCGCCTCGGACTCGACGTCCTCGGCGATGATCAGCAGCGGCTTGCCGCTCTGGATGACCTTCTCCAGCAGCGGGAGCAGGTCCTTGACGTTGCTGATCTTCGACTCGACGATCAGGACGTAGGCATCCTCAAGGACGGCCTCCTGACGGTCACCATCGGTCACGAAGTAGGCCGACAGGTAGCCCTTGTCGAAGCGCATGCCCTCGGTGAGCTCGAGCTCGAGACCGAGCGCGTTGGACTCCTCGACGGTGATGACGCCTTCCTTGCCCACCTTGTCAAGCGCCTCGGCGATCAGCTCGCCGATCGCCTGGTCACCGGCGGAGATGGCAGCGGTGGCCGCGATCTCTTCCTTGGACTCGATCTCCTTGGCGGAGGTGAGCAGCTGCGCGGTGATCGCCTCGACAGCCTTCTCGATGCCCTTCTTCAGGGCGATGGGGTTGGCGCCGGCGACGACGTTGCGCAGCCCCTCGCGCACGAGCGCCTGGGCGAGCACGGTGGCGGTGGTGGTGCCATCGCCTGCGACGTCGTCGGTCTTCTTGGCGACCTCCTTGACGAGCTCGGCACCGATCTTCTCGTACGGCTCCTCGAGCTCGATCTCCTTGGCGATCGAGACGCCGTCGTTCGTGATGGTGGGAGCGCCCCACTTCTTCTCGAGAACGACGTTGCGGCCCTTCGGGCCGAGGGTGACCTTCACGGTGTCGGCGAGGGTGTTGAGCCCACGCTCCATCCCGCGACGGGCCTCCTCGTTGAAGGCAATGATCTTGGCCATGGGGGTTGGGTTCCTCCGGTTATGGCGTGGATGGCAGATTCGCGCCCGCGACGGACGGCGTCGGTCTCGGCGGTCACGTCCCGCCTTGCCCGGCGCCTCGCTCGGCTGCCTGGTACGACTCTGGGGTTATCACTCTCACCCCGAGAGTGCTAATGCCATGTTGGCACTCTCACCTGGAGAGTGCAAGATCGACGGGCCTGGTTCGCCCGAAGCGATCACGCAGCGCACGTTCGGCGGCCCACTGACCGGACATCCCGTGGACGCCGGGTCCGGGTGTCGCCGCCGCACTGCACAGGTACACACCCGGGATGCCCGCCGAGTACGGGTTCAACGCCCACCGCGGCCGCTGCGCCATCGACAGCGCGCTCAGCGAGCCCATCGCGATGTCACCACCGAGGTAGCCCTGGTTGTGGCGGTGCATCTCGCTCGCCGGGACGCCACGCGCGGCGACGACCACGTCCCGGAACCCCGGCGCATACCGCTCGATGTTGCGTGTGATGAGCTCGACAGGATCGACGGGGCAGTCGTTGGGCACGTGCGCGTACGCCCAGCCCGGCCGCAGCCCGCCGACCTCGCGCGCGGGGTCGGCGATCGTGGGGTCCGAGAACAGCACCAACGGATGCTCCGAGAGCCGTCCGGCAACGGCGTCGTCCTCGTTCTGGGCCATCTGCGCCCGCGTCCCGCCCACGTGCACGGTCCCCGCACGGCCGACCTCCGGGTTCGCCCAAGGCACAGCCCCCGACAGCACGAAGTCCACCTTCGCCGCCGCCGGACCGGGCCGCACGCGCGTGAGCGAGCGCCGGATCCCCGAGGGCATCCGGTCACCCCAGATCTGTGCCAACGCCTGCGCGCTGGTGTCGAACAGGTAGGTGCGTGCACGCGGCAGCTCGCGCCAGCTCTGCACCGACCGGTCGCACACGACCGTGCCGCCGTGCGCGTCGAGGTCCGCCAGCAGCGCCTGGATGATCGCAGCCGACCCGCCGACCGGGATCGGCCAGCCGCCGGCGTGCGCGAGCGTGCCGAGCATCAGGATGCTGCCCGCCGCCACCGGCGAGGGCAGCCGGCCGATCGCATGCCCGGCCACACCCGTGAGCAGGGCGGCGGCCTCCTCGGTCGCGAACCGGCGATCCCACAGCGGCGTGCCCTGCTCGAGGAGCCGCACGCCCACCTCGAGGAGCCGCCGCGCCCCTACGTCCGCCAGCGTCTCGGTGATCCCCCGGGTCCGCTCACCGAGCGCCAGCGCGACCAACGGCTGCCAGCCCTCGACCAAGGGCGCGAACAGATCGAACCAGGCGTCGCCGTCGGGCCCCAGCCCCTCGGCGGTGCGCTCGAGGGAGGTATGCGCAACACCCGCACGGCCGCCGTCGAGCGGGTGCGCGTACGCGATCTCCGGGACGACCAGGTCGACCCCGCGCGCCGGAAGATCGAACGCCCGGAAGAACGGGCTCGCGAGCGCGAGCGGATGGACGGCAGAGCAGATGTCGTGCACGAGACCCGGCGCGAGCCCCAGATCGAGCGTGCGCGCACCCCCGCCCGGCGTCGGCTCGGCCTCCAGCACCACCACCTCGAGCCCGGCGCGCGCAAGAATGACCGCCGCGGCCAGCCCGTTGGGACCTGAGCCCACGACGACCGCATCGGTCGCCTGCTTCATACCCCGAGCCTATGCCGCCCGGTCGACCGCCGCTCGCGTGCCTGACGGCGACCACCTCCGCTCGCGCACCCACCCGGGCAGCCGCTCGAGCGGCATGAACGCCGTCCAGCAGATGACGGTCGGCAGGAAGTGGATCCCCAGCAGCAGGAACGTCACCAGGTGGAAGCTGAGGAACGCCCCGATCGCCAGCGCCAGCCACGGGCGCCGCAGCAGGAACACCAGCGGCGAGCAGAGCTCGAGCAGCAGCCCGCCCCACTGCGCCGCACGCAGCAGCCACGCATGCGTGACGAGCATCTGGTTGAGATCGTTCGGCCGCCGGATGAACGACCACGCGAGCGTGCCGGAGCTCGCCCAGCGCAGCAACGACCCGCCGCTGATCACGTACTTGGCCAGCACCGAGCCGGCATAGGTCATGACGGTGAGGACCTGCACCATCCGCAGCGGCCAGCCGGCGGCGGTGTCGGCGGCGTCGCCGCCGCCGTACCTGGCCGTGCCGGCCGTCGCGAGCACCAGGAGACCCACGGTGATCGCCATGTGGTCGTGCGACACGTAGCCGTAGCTCATGGCCCACACCGCCCACAGCCCGAACGCCACCGCGAGGAGCACGCTGCCCAGGTTCTGCACGAGCGCCGGAAGCCTGCGGAACCCGCCCACCACGACCGCGGCGGCGCCCACGTGGACGCCGACGAAGAGCGCTGCCGCGATCTCGTCCGTCACCGGCGGCAGGTGCAGCCACCTGGCCACGACGACCGGTGCGAAGAACTCCGGCGTACCCGCGCGGTCGTCGGTGCTGTTGAGGAACAGCCGGATGTCGATCACGGCCATGACGGCGAGCGCGGCCCGCACCCAGGCGACCCGCGCCCGCGGCAGCTCGGGGACCCACCACCGGACGAAGCCGCGCAGCATCCTCATTCCACGACCCAGGTGAGCACGACGCGATCCTCCGGCTCGCCGACGAGCGCTCCGCCGGCCATCTGGTGCACCGTCTGGCGCACGGTCATGCTCTCGAGCTCGACACCGGGATGGTTGCCCTGCCAGACCTCCGCGATCCCGGCGAGCATGCTCGGGTCCTGCTCGAGCTCGCCCAGGTGAACCTCGAGCTCGACCCTGGTGACGCCGGCCGACCGCGCGGTCAGACCGATCCGCACCTCCTCGCCGTCGACCGTGGTTCCGGTGAGGTAGGTGTTGAGAACCGTGCCGTCGGGGTCACGGGGATAGGCGTACTGGCCCAGCGTGCCGAGCGGGAACCAGTCGTCGCCGCGACCGAGCTGAGCGGCGACGAGGACGGCGACGATCGCCAGGCTCACGACCAGCCTCGCCCCCGTCTTCATGCGCGCATGCTGCCACAGCCTCGCCGGCCCCCGACACCGGTCCCTACACTGGTCGGATGCGCCGCCGGGTCCTGTCGCGGGCGATCCTCGCGGTCGCCGTGGTCGTGCTCATCAGCGGCACGGCACTCTTCGAGCGGCCCCGGCGTGACGACGCGGGAAGCTACTCGGACGGCGTCGCTCTCGATGCCGAGGGCAGGGTCCAGCTGCTCGCGGCGAACTCGGACCCCCAGCTCCTGATCGGGTCGCGCGTGCTTGACCCGGGTGCCGATGCCGATCCCACCACCATCGACGCTGCCCTCGAGCTGGCTCAGCAGCAACGCGACTGGCTGGCCTCCGGCTGGCTGCCGCAGGGCGAGTACCGGGAGCTGGTCTCGACGGCGCTGCTCGACCTGCACGTGCTCAGCACCGGCGGCGGCACGCTGGCCGCGATGAACCAGAACTGGCGATACGTGTGGCCGCGGGACGCCTCGTTCGCCGCGGTCGCCTTCGCCGCGACCGGCCACCTCGACGACGCGGTGGAGGTGCTCGGGTTCCTCCAGCGGGTCCAGGCCCCGGACGGCTCGTTCGAGGCCCGGTACCTGCCCGACGGCTCCGGGCCTCCCGACGGCAGGCTGCCGCAGACCGACGGCACCGGCTGGGCGCTGTGGGCCCTGGACTCGGTGGTCTCCGCCGCTCCAGCCGCTCAGCAGCGGGCTCTGCTCGCCGAGCTCGACCCCCTGCTACAACGATCGACGGACTATCTGCTGGGTCTGGTCGACAACGGCCGGTCGCTGCCACCGCCCTCACCGGACTACTGGGAGCACCGCGAGCGCCTGCTGACCCTCGGCACCGCCGCGCCGGTGCTCGCGGGCCTGGAGGCGGCCTCCCGCATCCACGACCGCGCCGGGCGCCCGGAGCGGTCCGCCGCCCTGGCGAACACCGCGGCCGAGGTGCGGGCGTCGGTCGAGCTCTTCTTCGGGTCGCACTCCTACGGCCGCTACGCCGGCCCCTCGCACGCGGACGCCGCGAGCGCGTTCGTGCTGCCGCCGTACCAGCCCACACCGCTCGACGGCGCACTGCAGGCCTGGAGCGGTTCGGCCACCTCGATGCTCCGCCCCGCCGGCGGTATCGCTCCCGGCGCGGGGTGGCGCGAGCTCAACCTGTCCTGGACGCCCGAGACCGCGCTCTACGCGCTGGCCGCCGCCTCGAACGGCGACCACGAGCAGGCACGCCACTGGCTCGACTGGCTCGCCGCGCACCGCACCCCGATCGCAGCCCTCCCCGAGAAGGTGAACGCCGACGGCGCCCCCTCCGGGCCTGCTCCCCTCGCCTGGACCTGTGCGCTGGTCGTGCTCACGGTGGCCGAGCTCGAGCAGTAGGGCGCAGCCCGTGGAGCTGCCGCCGATGGGCCCAGCCCGCCCAGTTCGCTGCTGATCGCCGAGTTCGGTTGGTGCACCCGACGAGCTCGACGTTCTGCAACGAACTCGGCGCTCTCGCTCATGAGTCCACAGAGCGAGAAGCATCGTTGAAACGATTGCGCGCATAGGCACGCAGGTCTAGTTTTTTATGCGCAGAGATCACAAGGCGACGGGGCGCCTGATGGACGCACCGTCGCGGACCACCGATGATCGCGCGATGTCGCGCGAAGGAGGACACATGTCCGCAGGATCTGTTCAGCGCAGCAACGGCGTCAACCGCCGCCACTTCGTCCTGGGAGGCGCTGCGCTCGCGAGCACCGCGCTCGCGGGGTTGCAGGCGTTCCGGCCCGCCCACGCGGCTCCCCCGGCCGGCCCACGCCCCGCGATGCCACCGCAGCCCGACGCCGTGGTGGGCAACACCGTGCCCGCCTTCCCCGGCTGCGAGGGCGCCGGCAAGTTCACCACGGGCGGCCGCGGCCACGAGGTCGTGGAGGTGACCACGCTCGCCGACTCCGGCCCAGGATCGCTCCGTGAGGCGCTCTCGGCAGGAAACCGCACGGTCGTCTTCCGCGTCGGCGGCACGATCGAGCTGGAGTCCGGGCTCGACGTCACCGGTGACAACACCACGATCGCGGGCCAGACCGCACCCGGCGGGGGGATCGCGATCACCCGGAACGAGTTCAAGATCAAGGCCAACAACGTGATCGTCCGGTATCTGCGCATCCGCGCGGGTGACGGCTCGCAACCGGGAGGCATCGACACCTTCGGCGGGCGGGCGTTGCGTAACATCGTCGTCGACCACTGCTCGGTGGGGTGGGGCATCGACGAGTGCTTCTCGCTCTACGGCAACTACGACGTGACCGTGAGCAACTGCATCATCCACGAAGGCCTGTCGATGTCCGAGCACCTCAAGGGCCTGCATGGCTTCGGTGGCCTCTGGGGCGGCCAGAACATCACCTACTACGGCAACCTGCTGATCCACCAGGGCGCCCGCAACCCGCGGTTCAGCTTCACCGAGGACATGGAGATGCGGGTCGACCACCGCAACAACGTCGTCTACAACCACGGCTTCAGCTCGCTCTACGGTGCCGAGTGGTGCGAGGGCATCAACGTCGTCGGCAACTACTACAAGCCCGGCCCTGCGACCCTGGCCACGATCGCGCCGCACATCATCGAGCCCTACCGCGGTGGCTCCTGGTACCTGGCCGGCAACGCCGTCGAGGGCTATCCGGACATCACCGCGGACAACACGCTGGGCATCAGCTATCAGGTCGTCGGGCAGGCAGCCGACCCCTCGGTCACGCCGCAGGCGGGCGGCGTCGTCAACACGGCCGGCGGCGGCATCAACCTGCTCGACGAGCCGGCCACGATGACGCAGCCGCTGCCCAGCACGATGACGGCCGAGGAGGCATACGAGCACGTGCTGGCCAACGTGGGCGCCTCGCTGCCCCGCTACGACTCGGTGGACACGCGCCTGCTCGCCGAGCTGCGGGCCGGCACCGGCCGGCTGATCAACAGTCAGTCCGAGGTCGGCGGATACCCCGTGCTCGACGGCGGTGAGCCGCCTCGCGACAGCGACCACGACGGCATCCCCGACACCTGGGAGCGGGCCAACGGCCTCAAGCACAACGACCCCGCCGACGGCGCGCTGATCCGTGAGGACGGCTACAGCAACCTCGAGCACTACCTGGAGTCGATCGTCAGCAACGTGAGCGGGTACCCCTCGGTCACGATGACCGGGCCGGACCCCGACACCGTGCTGTCCGGCCCGGGCACCGAGCAGGCGATCACGGTGACCGCCGAGGCCACCGCCCCCGAGGGTGCCGAGATCACGGCCGTGCAGTTCTTCGCGGACGACACCATGATCGGGGAGGTCATCGCACCGCCCTACCAGGTCACCTGGTCGGCGCCGGTGGGCACCTGGTACCTCTCGGCCCTCGCGATCGACAGCCAGGGAGCCAAGACCCACGCGACCTCGGCTCCGGTGCATGTCAGTCGCACCTCAGACGTCGGCCCCTGGGTGTCCGCGGACATCGGCTCGGTGCCGCTGGCGGGCGCTGCCTTCCGCGACGGAACCACGGGCGACCTCACGATCACAGGCTCGGGGAAGATTCGCGGCCGCACGGACGCGTTCCACTACCTGTACCAGCCGATCCATGCCCCGGCGGACAACGCCGTCGAGATCATCGGGCGGATCGACGACGTGAGCCGGCCCTGGGAGGGCGTCTTCGCCGGGTTCATGTTCCGCGAGTCGCTCGATGAGAACTCCCGCTACTTCGCGGGCGGTCTGCAGGTCATGGGTGACGGCCTCAAGGGACACGTCACCCGTATCCAGTCGCACGGCCCCGGGCCCAGCATCGGCTCCTACCCCTACGACGCGGACGAGCTCCTCGACATCGAACCGCAGTGGTTCAGGCTGATCAGGCGCGGCCTCGAGTTCGAGTGCCACCTCAGCGGCGACTCGTTGCAGTGGACCCGGATCGGCTACGAGCGGATCCCCATGGGCGACGACATCTACGTCGGGCTGGTCATCGACGGGAACAAGGAGAGCAACGCGATCGCGCACCACACCACGGCCACGTTCCACAACGTGAAGATCAACAAGTGATCCACACGGTCTGAGTCTCCGACGGCGTCGCTCTCGCTCACGCGGGAGCGGCGCCTCGGTGCGTCAGGGAAGCTCGAAGTCGGTGCGCAGCACGATCACGATGTCGCCGTCGGCAGCGGACGCGCTCTCCACCAGGTTCGAGATGCCGAGCAGCTCGCCGACGGCCTCAGCCTCGTCGAGCTGCTCGGCGTTGTCGTAGAACAGCGTCGTGCCCGAGGGCTGGGACCGGTTGTAGTCGGCAGCGTTCGCGTCTTCCCAGCCCTCCTCAGTCAGGACGGTGACGGTGTCGGCGGCAAGTCCGCCGACACCGGAACCGTTCAGCACCCAGATCCCGACCGCATAGTCGAGATCCGCTGTCGGCTCCTCGGAGGTCTCGTCCTCCGTGGTGGGCTCCGGCGTGGTGGGCTCCTCGTCGGTGCTGGGCTCCTCGCTGGTCGCCTCGTCCGTGGGCGCCTGGGTGGTGGTCTCAGCACCCGTGGGCGGCTCGTCCCCGCCGTCGCCGCCGGAGATGGCGCGAACCGCGACGAACGCGAGCGTGGGCGCGAGGATCAGGACGATGATGAAGGGCAGCAGCTGGCGCCACCGCGGCAACGGTGCCCGGTGCACGCCCTGCGGCGTCCGGTCTGCCCCGAGCTCGTCGAACTCGTCCTCGGGGTACGGGTAGTCGTCCCTGCTCACATCCGAAGGCTAACCGGAACTACAGGTCGGAGCCGAGACGGCGTGCCGAGCGCTCCCGCTGGCGTGCGCTGCGCATGCGTCGCAGCCGCTTGACCAGCATCGGCTCGGCGGAGAGCGCCTCCGGGCTGTCGATGAGGGAGTTGAGGATCTGGTAGTACCGCGTGGCGTTGAGGTCGAAGAGCTCGCGAATCGCGGTCTCCTTCGCACCGGCGTACTTCCACCACTGCCGCTCGAACGCGAGGATCTGGGCGTCCCGCTCACTGAGCCCAGCGGTCTGCTCCGAGACCTCGTGCGCTACGGGTGCTGCCGCCATCGCTGTCCTCCTAGCTCCGATCGCGTTCTTGGCATCGTAACGGGCAAACGACATCCATGTCATTCGCTGCGTGTCGCGCTCGGGGTGTCGTGCGTCCGCCGACGCGTGCCAGGCTGTCGGGATGAGCACCACGACGCCTCGACCGCTCGCCGACATCGTGGATCCCGGCTGGGCGGCAGCGCTCGCCGACGTCGAGCCAGAGGTCCACGCCATGGGTGAGTTCCTCCGCGCCGAGATCGCTGCCGGCCATGGCTACCTGCCCGCGGGCCCGGACGTGCTCCGCGCATTCACGCGCCCGCTGGCGGACGTGCGGGTGCTGATCGTGGGCCAGGACCCCTACCCCACCCCCGGGCACGCGATGGGGCTGAGCTTCTCGGTCAAGCCCGACGTCACCCCGCTCCCCCGCTCGCTCGCCAACATCTACACCGAGCTCGTCGCGGACCTGGGCGTCGAGCGTCCCAGCAACGGCGACCTCAGCGCGTGGGCCGACGCCGGCGTGCTGCTCCTCAACCGGTCCCTCACCGTGCGGCCGGGCAAGCCCGCCTCCCACCGCGGCAAGGGCTGGGAGCGGATCACCGACGCCGCCATCGCCGCCCTCGTGGCCCGCAGCAGCCCGCTGGTCGCGATCCTGTGGGGCCGGGACGCGCAGTCGCTGCAACCGGCGCTCGGCGACACCCCCGTGATCGCCTCCCCCCACCCTTCACCGCTGTCCGCCCACGGCGGCTTCTTCGGCTCCCGTCCGTTCTCGCGCGCCAACGAGCTGCTGGTGCGGCAGGGCGCGGCACCCGTGGACTGGCGGCTCCCGTGACCCCTCGCTGGTCGAGCTACGTCGCCGTCGGGGACTCGTTCACGGAGGGTCTGTGGGACCCCCGTGGTGACGATCTCGAGGACCTGGTGGGCTGGGCCGACCGTGTGGCCACCTCGATATCCCGACGGCGGATCGAGGCCGGTGAGGACCCGTTGCGTTATGCGAACCTCGCCATCCGCGGGCGCCGACTGTCACGGATCGTCGCCGAGCAGCTGCCCCCGGCGCTGGCGATGCAACCGGACCTGATCTCGATCGTCGGTGGCGGCATCGACGTGCTCCGCCTGGGCGCCGACCCCGACCAGCTCGCCGTGATCCTCGAGGAGGCTGTCGTGCGCGCCCGAACCGCGGGTTGCGATGTACTGCTGGCCACCTGCATGGACACGCGCGACGGCGGCCCCTTGCTCGGCGCGATCCGCCCGCGGATGGCGCTGTACTCCGCGCACATCTGGGCGATCGCGCGCCGGCACGACTGCTATGTGCTCGACCAGTGGGGCCTGACGGCGCTGCAGGACATGCGCATGTGGTCCGAGGACCGCATCCATCTCTCGCCCGAGGGACACCATCGCCTCTCGCAGTCCGCGCTCGTGGGCCTCGGCCTGGATCCGGACGACCCGCACTGGGACGAGCCGCTGGCCACGGCCGACGCGCGTACCCGGCTCGACCGCCTGCGCGAGCACCGCGACTGGCTCCGGCGCGACGTTGCTCCGTGGTTGGGCCGCGGGATCCGCGGCACCTCCACGGGTGAGGGCCGCAGCGCCAAACGCCCCGCCCTCACCGAGGTCGAGCTCGGGGTCTCGGACTCGACCGCACCCGCCGAGCCGTGACCCGCAGGCTCAGCCGGTCCTGGTGTCGAGGACCAGCACCATGTCGGTGTTGCCCTGGGCGCCCACGGGCGGCGTGAAGCTCAGCGTGCCCTCATTGGCGATCGTCGTGGCCGGTGTGAAGTCACCGGTGACCGGGTCCATCCACCGCACCCGGAGCTCACCGCCCGGTAGCACGCCGCTCAGCAGCTCGTACGGACGCTCGGTGAAGCGGTACGCGAACAGGTAGTCCTGCCCGCGGGTCACGATCAGCCGGTCCTTCTGGAATCCCGGGTCTCCCACGATGACGGTCTGGTCGGGGATGCGCTCGAGGTAGGGGTAGTCCAGCAGCAGCCGGTGCAGGTGCTGCAGGTCGTTCGATCCTGGTGCGTCGATGCCCTCGCGCCAGGTCATCGTGATGCCGTAGGCCGGCTGGTACTCCGGCTTGTAGACCTGGATGACGGCGTTCTGGCCGTAGGTGTGGCCGGCGGCACCGGCGAACACGGCCCAGTACGCGAAGCGCCGCGAGTCGTCGTGCCCCCAGTACCCGTGCACGGGGTCGTGCAGGCCGCGCGGCAGGTCCTCGTAGCACGGCTCGCCGTCGACCGTTGGCTTCGCGGGCCAGCGCTGGTAGTCCTGCTCGACGTAGCGCCAGCTGTCAGGCCCCTTCCAACCGGTCGGGTCCTCGCCCCAGGTCTGCTCGTAGTCGCGGTGACCGGACTGGATCATGTTGAAGTCCAGCCACGGCGCGTGGTGGAACCACGTGGACGACTGGCAGCGGCCGAACGGGTGGTACGTGATGAGCCTGCTGGGCTCGCCCGCCCGCAGCGCGGCGCCCGCACGCTGCCAGGCCTCCATCTCCTGGGTGCCGTGGACGTCACCACCGTTGAGCCAGATGATGTTGGGATGGGCGCTGACGCGGCGCGCGAGCCACCCCGCGTACGTCTCCACGTCGGCCGGGCTGAAGGCGCCGCCCTTGAGGTTGCTGCCCCAGATCGGCACCAGCGCGAGGTAGAGACCCGCCTCGGCGGCCAGCGTCAGCACGACGTCGAGATGGTCCCAGAACGAGTCGGTGCCGCTCTCGTCGGGCTGGGTGAGGTCCTCGTCGATGAAGGGCAGCCGGCCTGCGAGGGTGGCTGTCCGGAGGCTGTGGATCACCATCACCTGCGCGATGTTGAAGCCCTTGGACTTGCGGTCCGCGAAGTACTCCTTCACCTCCTCGAGCGTGAGCCGGCTCAGCACCAGCCAGGCCGTGTCTGCCTGCCAGAAGAACGGCGTCCCATCCTCGTGCTGGAAGAAATGGCCGCCCTCGGCGACCTCGAGGGGACCGTGCTCCCACGGCTTGCCGGTACTCATCTCTCGTCCTCTCATGCGGTCTCGGTGTCCGCGAATCTCAGCAGCTGCCACAGCGGGTGCGCGATCACCCACGAGGGGTTCCACGTGTTGCTGAAGCCGCGGTTCTGCCAGTTGGTGACGTAGAAGGCCTCGGCCTGCTCGCCGACGACGTCGAACTCCCACTCGCCCGGGGCGGTGCAGATCCCCTGCCCCATCGCCGAGGTGACGTTGCGCCCCCAGTGCTGCAGCCGTTCGTCCCCGGTGAGCCGGCCCAGCCGCCACATGTCGTAGCTCGGGAAGAACACGTCGAGGTGGTGGTTCTGCACGCTCACGCCGGGCCACCCGATCGCGCTGAAGCCGCGCTCGCGCAGCGACGCCCCGCGATCCTGCACCGGGTTCCAGTGGTACACCCAGGTGAGCAGCCAGTCCGCCGTCACGAGCGCTCGCTGCAGGTACTCGCCGTCACCGGTCAGGTCGTGCAGGGCCATCAGCAGCTCGAGGTAGGCGAGGCCGCCCTCCTTGTCCTCGCAGGCGGCATCGAGGGTCGACCGCGCGAACGGCATGTCGAAGTCGACGCCGAAGAGCCGGTGGTACGCCTCCGCCATCTCGATCGCACGCGCCCGCAGCCGCGGCTCGTCGAGCACCTCAGCGGCCTTCACGACAGCCTGCGCCGCCGGGATGCCGGCGGCGCACACCAGGTCATCGGCGGGCTCGCCGGCCTCCGTCCACCCCAACGGCACGATGCCCGAGGGCAACGTGGTCGCCGAGATGAAGTCCGCGGCCTCGCGCAGCGCGGCCAGCCACGTCTGCGGCACCGGCTTGCTGTAGCGGCGGTAGAGCGTGATCAGGTCGGCGAGGTCGGACATGGTCTCGCCGTGCGCACGCGCCGAGATGATGTGACGCCCGTACAGGTTCTGCCCCTGCCAGCGCCGGTCGTCGTGCACGTAGGAGTTGTGACGCATGCCGGGCACGTTCGTGCCCGAGCCGTTCACGTAGTGCTCGACGACGGCGTGCGCCCGGTCCACCCGGTGCCGCTCGCCCCGTTGCAGACCCACCGAGGCCTCGCACCACGCGAGCCGGAGGCACTGCCCGGTCCAGCCGTAGAGGAAGTCGACCGCCGGCCGCCCGGGATGCCACCGCGGCATACCCCATGCCGGGAACTTCTGGTAGCCGACCACCTCGCCCTCGGTGAAGGCCCGCGCGTCGATCGCAGCGAGCCGCAGGTCGATGTGGCGCTGGTCCTCGAGCGGCCCGCGGATGACGGCGTCCCCACCCTCCCCGAACAGCTCCGCACCGATCCGGACGAGCTCGCGGAAGCCCTGCCCCAGCGGCATCGATCCCGCGACGATCACGAACCGTTGCCGGATGCTCTCGCCGGGCTCGAGCGTGCGGTAGCCCGACGCTGTCGGCTCGGTCCGCGCCTTGTCGACGTAGGTGATGTCAGCCTCGCCGTCGAACATCGTGACCCCGCTGAGCGCCAGCGCCCGCGAGGTCCCGTTCTCGGTGACCGCACCGAGCGAGCCGTAGCGCGCGCGGCCCTCGGCGTCCTCGTCGGGGTCCGGGACCGCGACGAGCGTGACCGTGTCACCGGCCTCGCCCTGCAGGCAGGCCGCCGGGATCGGTAGCCGGTGCAGCTCGGTGACGAAGCCGCCGCGAGCCACGTGCGGGACCGTACGATCCGGCGCCGCCGACGGGTTGTCGTGGTAGATCACCTGCGGGATCGTCACCCGCGCGTTGGCCGGCCCTGGCACCCGCACGCCGACGACGAGATCGGCGATCGTCGTCGCACCAGGGTTGTGCCAGTGCAGGTCCAGCTCGGTCCGGCCGGCAGCGTCCCGCACCCTCGCCCGCACGGCCACGGGGCCCAGGCGACCCTCGATTCGGACCTCGGCTCCGCCGTCGTCGATCTCGACGTCCGTGAGGCCGGGAGCGGCCTCGCGCCACGGTCGACCGACCGAGGCGACGAGCATCTCGCTGAGCTGGGCCGCACCGATGGGCGGCAGAGCAGTCACGCCGTCGTCACGTCCTCGGTGGTGTCAAGAGCTAGGTCGTCGGTGTGCGCGGTGATCCACTCCGGAGCGAGGCGCACGTGCTTGATCGTCTTGCGCAGGTAGGAGTAGGCCACCTGGAGGTAGCCGTCCGACGTCTGCAGCACGGTCGGGTACGAGTAGCCGGCCTGGGCGTCCTTGTACTCGGTGTCGGCCACCTGAAGGTTACGCCAGTGCGGCCATGTGCGGCCGCCGTCCTCCGACATCGCGAGCGTCAGCGGTGTGCGCACCGCCTTCTTGCGCCAGCCGTCACCTGAGGGAACGAAGCGAAACTGGTCGCGCTCGAGCGTGGCGTCGTTGAAGACGACGACCAGCCGCCCGTCGGTGAGCGTGATCTGTTGCAGCGCCGAGTTGTTGTTGGGCAGCTCCGACTTCGTCGGCGCGGTCCAGGTGCGGCCCTGATCGGTGGAGGTCGATGCGTAGATGCGGTCCGAGGCCCGGGAGCGGTAGAACGCCAGCAGGCTGCCGTCGGCCAGCGGCGAGATGCTCATCTGCACGCGGTGGCGGCTGCCGGGGACCTCGCGGATGTCCCAGGTCGCGCCCTCGTCGGTGCTGATCGCCACCACGCTGTACTCGCCCTCGGAGTCCACCTGGTAGGCCGGCAGCAGCCATGCGCCGTCGGGGAGGAACACCGGAGGGTTGCGCAGGAAGAAGCCTGGACCGGGGAACAGCACCTCGGGATCGGACCAGGTGGTGCCATCGGTGGACGTGCGCTTGAGGACACTGGCCGTGGTGCGGTCGTGCGGCTCGTTCGAGGTGTGCAGCAACCAGATCTCGCCGCTGGGCACCCGGAACAGCACCGGGTTCTGCTCGGAGTGCTCCGGGTCTGCTGCGATCAGGTCAGGCGTGGTCCACGTGTCGCTGCCGGCGGGCAGCCGGGAGACGACGACGTTGGTCTCGGCCATCCCTTCGCCTGGCCCGTTGAACCATGCACAGACCAGGTCCCCACCGGTCGTCTCGGCCAGCGTCGCCGCATGGCTGTCGCGAGGATGCAGCACGGGCAGCAGCGCAACGCTCCGGCCGGGGTCGTCAGCAGCCTGCTCGAGCTTGCCGGTGAATCGGGGGTCCATCTAGCGCTCCGTCGTCGGTAGGGGTTTCAACAAGCTGCTGTGCACGTTTCGCTCAGGCGGCGCCGAGCTCGGAGAGCCCGCGCAGGTCGAGCTCCTCGGCGAAGTGGCACGCCACCCGCCGGCCGCTCGAGACTTCTCGCAGCTCGGGCACGTCGCTGGTGCACTTGTCCTGCGCGTAGGCGCAGCGCGTGCGGAACGGACAGCCCGAGGGCACGTTCGTGGGGTCGGCGACCTCGCCCTTCAGGACGATGCGTTCCCGCCTGTCGGCCGCACTCGGATCGGGGTTGGGGACCGCGGACAGCAGCGCCTCGGTGTACGGGTGCAGCGGCCGGTCGTAGAGCTCCTCGGTCGGACCGCTCTCGACGATGTGGCCGACGTACATCACCACGACCTCGTCGGCCATGTACTCGACCATGCCGAGGTCGTGCGAGATGAACAGGTAGGTGAGGTCTTCCTCCTCCTGCAGATCCTTCATCAGGTTGAGGATCTGCGCACGCACCGACACGTCGAGCGCGCTGACCGCTTCGTCCGCGACCACGAGTCGCGGGTCGAGCGCGAGCGCGCGGGCCAGGCCGACGCGCTGCCGCTCGCCACCGCTGAAGGCGTTGGGGTAGCGGTGCAGGTACTCCGGGCGCAGCCCCACCTTGGTGAGGAGCTCGACCACCTTGCCCTCGATCGCCGCCTCGGGCACCACCGTGTTCACCCGCAGCGGCTCTCCGATGATGTCAGCCAGCGTCATGCGCGGGTTCAACGAGGAGAACGGGTCCTGGAAGACCATCCGGATACTCCTCCGGTACGGCTTGAGCTGCTTCTCGGAGAGCCCGGCGAGGTCGACGACGGACCCGTCGGTCTCGCGGAACAGGATCTGCCCGCTCGTAGGCTCGTACGCGCGCAGGATCGTGCGACCGAGCGTGCTCTTGCCGCACCCGGACTCCCCCACCAGCCCGACCGTCTGTCCCTGCTTGATCTGCAGGTCGACGTCGGTCACCGCCTTCACCTCACCGACCTGCTTGCCCCAGGCACCCGTGGTGATCGGGAACTCCTTGGAGAGCTTGCGTGTCTCGAGGATCACATCCGGTCTCATCGTCGGCTCCTTCATCGCTCCTCCTCGTACAGCACGCAGCGGACCTCGTGGCCGTCGTCGTCACGGAGCAGCGGGGGTGGCGCCACGTCGCAGCGGCCGATCTGTGCGAAGTCGCAGCGATCCCGGAACGTGCATCCACTGGGCCGCGCGAACGGGTGCGGCACCATCCCTCGCACCGGCTCGAGGCGGCGGCCGCGGCTCTGACCGAGCTTCGGCACCGACGCCAGCAGCGCGCGGGTGTAGGGGTGCTTCGGGTGGCGGAAGACCTCGGCGAGGTCGCCGTACTCCACGACGTTGCCCAGGTACATCACCGCGATCGAGTCGGCGAGCTGGGCGGCGACGCCCAGGTCGTGGGTGATGATCATGATCGCCATCCCGGTCTCGTCGCGCAGCGACTTCAGCAGCTCCAGGATCTGCGCCTGCGTGGTCACGTCGAGGGCCGTGGTCGGCTCGTCCGCGATCAGCAGCTCGGGGTCGCACGCGAGCGCCATCGCGATCATCACGCGCTGCCGCATGCCCCCACTGAGCTCGAAGGGGTAGGCGTCCACGCGCTTCTCGGGCGCGGCGATGCCGACCCTGCGCAGCAGCTCGATCGCACGCTTGCGGGCGTCCTCCGTGGTGACCGGCTCGTGCAGCAGGATCGTCTCGGCGATCTGGTCGCCGACCTTGTGTACCGCGGACAGCGAGGTCATCGGCTCCTGGAACACCATGGAGATCCGCTTGCCGCGCACGGCGCGGAGGATCTCCGGGTCGGAGGCCAGCAGATCGACCATGCCCTCGGGCGCGTCGGGGTCGGTGACGACCGGGATCGTCGGGGCCTTCTTGCGTGAGAAGAGCCCTCGACGCCGCTTGGCGGTCTCGGGATCGATCGGTGGCACCGGCACCCACACCTGGCCGCCCACGATCTTGCCGGGCCTGTCGACCAGCTGCAGGATCGAACGAGCCATGACGCTCTTGCCGCAGCCGGACTCCCCGACGACGGCAAGGGTCTCGCCTCGGCGGACCTGGAGCGTCACACCCTCGACGGCTCCCACCACGCCGTCCTCGAGCTGGAACTCGGTGCGCACGTCGCGCACGTCGAGCACGTACGGTGCGTCGGTGTCGAGGACGCGACGCCCCGTCGGCTCACTTGTACGGGTCTGCTGCATCGCGCAATCCATCTCCGACGAAGTTCATGGACAAGACCGTGACGAACAGGGCGAGCCCCGGCAGCATCAGCCACGGCGACGTCTCGATCGTCCGGAGGTTCTGGGCGTCCTGGAGCAGCACGCCCCAGCTGACCGCGGGCGACTGCAGCCCCAGTCCGAGGAAGCTCAGCGCTGTCTCACCCAGGATCATCCCGGGTACCGACATCGTGAGCGAGGCGATCAGGTGGCTCGAGAACGAGGGCACCATGTGCCGGAAGATGATCCGGGGCTTGCTGGCGCCGTCGAGCTGCGCCGCCATGATGAAGTCCTCTTCGCGCAAGGACAGGAACCTGCCGCGGACCTGTCTGGCCATGCCGGTCCACCCGAGCACGGAGAGGATCGCGGTGATCGCGAAGTAGCGTTGCAGCGGCCCCCACGATGTCGGTATCGCCGCTGACAACGCGAGCCACAGCGGCATGGTCGGGATCGACATCAGGAACTCGATGAGCCTCTGGATGATCGTGTCCGGCTTGCCGCCGTAGTAGCCGGAGATGCCACCGAGCGCGATGCCGAGGATCAGGCTGAGCGCCACGCCGACCAGACCGATCGACAGCGAGACCCGTGAGCCGTAGATGACCCGTGTCAGCAGGTCGCGCCCCGCTCGGTCCGCACCCCACAGGTAGAACGGGTCCTCCGGGTTCTCGGCTGCGATGAGGTGGGTGTTCATCGGGAACAACCCCCACATCGTGTACTCCTCGCCGTCGACGAAGAGACCGACCGGGATGTAGGACGACTCGTCGACCTCGAACTCGTTGGCGAACGTCTCCTCGTTGCGCTCGACGATGAAGCCGTGGACGTAGAGCCCCCAGCCCTCGGTCTCGTGGTAGACGTGCAGCTGTTGCGGGGGCGCGTAGGTGTAGGTCGCGTTCTGGTGCGCGGGCGTGCTCGGTGCCAGCACCTCGGCGAACGCGACGACCAGGTAGATCGCGACGACGACCCAGACCGAGACGTAGGCGATCTTGTGCCGGCGGAACCTCTTCCAGATCAGGGTCCACTGCGACGCCGTGCCGCGTGCGGTGTCCTTGGTCCGCCTCCTGCCCTTGCGTGGCGCGCCACCGGCGGGCGCCGGATCCGGCGTGGGCCGGTCGTCGAGCGCGGAGGCAGCGCCGCCGCTCCGGCTCTCGAGCTGGTTCTCAAGCTCCTGCATGGTCGGTCAGCTCCCCTGGTAGCTACGTCGGATGCGGGGGTCCCACCACGCGAGGGCGAGGTCGCTCAGCAGGGTCCCGACCACGGTCAGCGCACTCAGGATGAGGATGAAGCTGCCGACGAGGTACATGTCCTGACTGAGCGTCGCCCCGTAGAGCAGCGGACCCGTGGTCGGCAGGCTGAGCACGATCGAGATGATCGTCTCGCCGCTGATCAGTCCGGGCAGGAGCCAGCCGACCGTGCTGAAGAACGGGCTCAGGGACATCCGCACCGGGTACTTGAGCAGCAGCTTCCACTCCGGCAGCCCCTTGGCACGCGCGGTGATGACGTACGGCTTGTAGAGCTCGTCCAGCAGGTTGGCGCGCGTGATGCGGATGAGGCCCGCGGTGCCCGAGATGCCGATGATCAGCACCGGCAACCACAGGTGCGAGAACAGGTCCATCAGCTTGCCGATGTTCCATGCCGCGTCGACGTACTCCGGTGAGAACAGGCCGCCCGCGCTCTGGCCGAAGTATTTGACGCCGATCCACATGAAGACGAGCGCGAGCATGAACTCCGGGATCGCCATGCCGACGAATCCGAAGAACGTGGCCACGTAGTCGCCGGGCGAGTACTGCTTGACGGCGGAGTAGATGCCGATCGGGAACGAGATCGCCCACACCATCAGCAGCGTGCTCACAGACAGGAAGAACGACAGCCCGACACGGTCCCAGATCAGCGTCGAGACCGGTCGGTTCCAGGCGAAGGAGTCACCGAAGTCGCCGCGGAAGATGATGTTGCTGATCCAGTTCCAGTACTGCACGAGGAACGAGTCGTCCAACCCGTAGCGTGCGCGCATCGCCGCCATCCGCTCCGGGCTGATGACTTCGCCGCGCGCCTCGGCCTGAGCGACGAGGGTCGAGACGTAGTCGCCAGGAGGCAGCTGGATGATCCAGAAGGTCACGAAGGAGATGGCGAGCAGGGTGACGAGCATGAGGCCTACGCGCCGAAGCATGTACCTGCCCATGACGAAGTCCCTCCGATCGATCGGTCTGTGGCTTGCCCGGCCCGCGGGCGCTGAGACGGGTGGTCACGCAGCGGCGCGACTGGGACCGCGCCGCTGCGTGCAGGACTGTCGTGACCTCAGGCGTCCGACGCAGTCGTGAAGAAGTACTGCTCCGGGTTCGTCGGTCCCGGCGGCTGGTAGCCGTTCGAGCCCGGGATGAACTCCGGCACGTTGGTGGCGAAGTCGTTCTTCACGATGCCGTAGCCATCGGCCTCGGTGCAGACACCGATGTAGTAGAACTGCTCCTTCGTGATCTCGAGGATCTCCACGGCCAGCGCCGTGGCCTCGTCGGAGTCATAGGTGTTGCGCATCTGGTCGAAGAGCTCGAGCTGACGCTTGACCTCGGCCGGTGGCTCCTCCGAGAGCTCACCGCGGTACCAGAGCGCCCACTTGTTGCCGTAACGCGAGGCACCGCGGGGGTTGGACGGCACGTAGTAGTGGTTCGAGCCCTGGGTCGCACGGATCTCGAAGCCGCCGCTGGTCCAGGTCGAGGCCTCGGCCAGGTTGGCCTCGACACGCTCCCAGTACAGCGTCTCGGCGAGCACGCTCACGTTCGTGTCGACACCGACCTCTGCCCAGTCCTGCTTGATCAGCTCGAAGGCGTCGATGTGGTCGGGGAACGTCGAAGGCACCAGCACCGTGACCGTGATCCGCTTGCCCTCGGCCATGCGGAACCCGTCGCCGTCTCGCTCCGTGAAGCCGGAGGCATCGAGCGCCTCGTTGGCCTTGTCGACCGAGTACTCGAGGTACTGGGTGGCCAGCTCCTCGTTGTACGCGGGATGCTCCTCGCGAGGGGCGCACTGCCACGGCTTGGTCTGCCCGGCGTACACCGTCTCGATGATCCGGTCACGGTTCATGGCGTAGGACAGACCGACGCGGAAGTCGCGGTTCGAGTAGATCGATCGCAACCGGGCGTCGTCCATCGTCTGGTTGAAGCCGATGACCATGGCGTTCGGGCTCTGCGGCCCCACCGTGAACATCCGGTAGTCCCCGCGCTCACGTGCATCCGCGACAACCGGGAGGTTCCGGACCGTGGCGAAGTTGCGCATCTGCATGTCGAGCTCGCCGTTGGTGATCTTCAGCAGCTCGACCTCGATGTCCTGCACGATCTCGCAACGGATGGAGTCGACGTAGGGCAGCTGGCTGCCGTCAGGATCGACCTTCCAGTAGTACGGGTTGCGCTCGGCCGTGACGTAGCTCCCGTCACCGAGGGCGGCCGTCAGCTTCCACGGGTGGAGCGAGGGCATCTCGACATTGGTGAACGGCTCGTTCTTGGCCTCCCAGAGCTGCGTCCAGTCGGTGAATCCAGCCTCCTCGACCAACGCGTCGAGGTCGGGGTTGTGGTCGGGGTGGAACTGCTGCAGGTAGTGCTTGGGGATGCACATGTCGCGGTTCGCTGCGAGCTCTTCGAGGAACCCGGGCTTGGGCTCGTCGAAGACGTAACGGATGACGTTCCCGTCGCTCTCGAACCGGCCGGGCTTGTCCTCGTCGTTCGGGTTCGTGAAGAGTCCGTAGAAGCCTCCGGGGTGCAGCTCGGGGTTGAGCCCGATGTCCTCGAAGCGGAAGCGGAAGTCCTCGGCGGTGAGAGGCTCGCCGTCCGACCACTTCATCCCCTCGCGCAGCGTGAACTGGAAGACCTTGCCTCCTTCCAGCTCCTCGAACTTCTCGGCGATGTTCGGGATGATCTCGCTCGTGCCCGGAGCGCCGGTCCACTCGGGGATCCACCGGATCAAGGGCTCGTAGCCGATCGCCTGCGTCAGCCAGGTGCGGTCTTCCTCGGTCACGATGGCCGATCGCCAGGTGCCGCCGTACTGGCCGATCTCGGCATGTGGCTCGACGACGAGAGGGTTGCTCGGCAGCCGCTCCTCGACGGGAGGGAGCTCGCCGGCCTCCACCTGCGCGGCGAGCGACGGCGCTTCGGGCCCCTTGGGTCCGGTCGACCCGACTCCGTCATCGCTACCCGCTGGGTCGGTCTCGAAGAACGAGCACCCGGCGAGGGTCACCGCTGCTAGTCCGGTTCCGCCCAGCAGCAACGATCGCCTGCTGATCGTGTTGGTGCCACGGCTCTTCGAGGCATGGGGAAACATCATCGTTCTCCTGTCGTGGTGAGGGGATGAACCGACCGGGAGGGTCGGCGGTCAGACGCCGACGAGGGCGTCGTGCTCGAGGCGGCGCAGCAGTGGTAGCGCACGCTCCGCGAGGTGCTGACGTGCCTCGGCGGACAACGGTGCCTGCGGTGCTGCAGACACCTCCGATGCGATGACTCCCATGTCCGCCAGCACGGACTTGAAGGCAGCCATGGTCAGACCGGGCGTCACCAGGACACCCGGCGGGCGGAGCAGTGCGATGAGCTCTTCGCTCTGCTCCTGACAGCTGAGAACCTGGCTCCAGTCCTGGGCCTCGGCCGCCGCGTGCTGGCGCACGAGATGGCGAGGAGCGACGTTGGCGAGCGAGCTGACAGAACCGACGGCGCCGAGCATGTAGCCGATGTCGGCGACGCTCGAGCCGCCGGTCAGCAGCGCGATCGGCAGCTCGGCCTCACGCAGCCGCCGGGCCAGCTGGCGGAACCACACCACGTCCGAGCTGCTGTCCTTGGCACCGCACACCACACCCTCGGCCGCCAGCTCGACGATCGAGTCGATGCTGAGCCCGACCGGCGCGAACTGCGGCAGGTTGTAGGCGAGCACGGGGCGCTCCGCGGCATCGGCGATGGCACGGAGATGATCCTTCAGCTCGCCCTGGGTGAAGCCCACGAGGTAGGGAGCCAGCACGGCGAGGTGGTGCGCACCGGCCGCGATCGCGTCCCTGGCATGCCGCACCGCGAGCGCGGTGGACGTGTCGCCGACGTGCGCCACGACCGGCACCCTGCCGTCGACGGCCTGGACGAACTCGCGCACGGCTCCGGTGCGCGCCTCGGGGTCGAGCCCGTAGAACTCCCCCGTGGTGCCGTTGACCCAGAGGCCGTGCACCCCGCCGTCCAGGAGGTGGCTGACCAGCCGACCGAGCGACGCGGTGTCGACCGCCCCCGCCCCCGTCATCGGCAGGAGCACGGGCGGGAACACCCCTCGCAGCTCGGGGGACCTGATCGTCATCGATGTGAATGCCAGTGGCATGCAGGTAGTAGACCCCTTCGGCTGGAACATGTCAAGCCAGGCATGGGCAGATATGCAGCACGCGGCGTGTGGCGCGCCGATTCCTGGTCGGCTGGTGGCATACCATCGTGCGCGCAGCGTGGTGACACCGCTGCCCGGTCGCAGTAGGGTGACCGGCCTGCACGCGCGACGAGAAAGAAGGCCGACGTGACTGCGACGGTGAACGGCACGACGGCCAGAGCCGCGACGGCGGAGACGTCGCTGGAGAGCTCGGCGCACCAGGCCCTGGTGACCTGGCTGACCGAGACGCACCCACAGCCCGGCACGCCGGTGCCGATCCGGGAGTTCGCGCGTGTGCTCGGCATGAGCCGGACTCCGGTGCGTAGTGCGGTGAGCCGGCTGCACGAGCGGGGGCTGCTGTCCTACGACCCGTCGGTGGGCTTCACGGTGGCGGTCCCCTCACCGACCTCGCTCTACGAGCTGTTCGACCTGCGCCTCATGATCGAGTCGCACAGCCTGCGCCGCTTCACCGAGCAGGAGACCTACCGGGCGCCCGCAGCTCTCCACGACCTGGTGACGGAGGCGTCCGACCTTGCGGACCGGGTGGTCGACGACCCCGACCAGTACATGGCGTTCCGCGACAACGACAGCCGCTTCCACAAGATGCTGGTGCAGATGTCCGGCCTCCCGCGGCTGATCGCGCTGCACGAGGAGCTCGACCTGAGCATCCACGTCACCCGCGCCGGCCGCGAGGCGCCGCTCAACCGGCAGCGCCTCGACAGCTCGGTCGCCGAGCACCAGGCGGTCGTGGACGCGCTCGACCGCGGTGACGCGGTGGGGGCCCGCGAGGCGCTGGAGTCACACATCCTGCGAGTGCGCGACCAGACGATCGTGTTCCTCTCGCGCCCCCGCCCAGTCAGCCTCTGAAGCTCACTCCGCCGCGGCGACCGGCAGGTGGGTCTCCCACCAGCGCAAGATTTGCTCGAACCGCGCGATGCGGTGCTTCGGGCTGCCCGAGCGGGACAGCTCGTGCCCCTCGCCGGGGAACAGCAGCAGCTCGGTGGGGACTCCCTGACGCTTGAGCCCCACGTACCACCGCTGGCCTTGCTCCACCGGGCAGCGCCAGTCGTGCTCCGAGTGGATGACCAGGGTCGGGGTCGTGACCTCCGAGATCCTCGCCATCGGGCTCTGCGCCGCCACGAGGTCGGCATCCTCGCCGAGGTACTTGATGCCGAAGAACCAGCCGATGTCGCTCGATCCCACGAAGCTGACCGGGTCGAGGAACCCGCGCTCGACGATCGCGCCCGCCCACCGGTGGTCCTGGGTGGTGAGCCACGCCGTCATGTAGCCGCCGTAGGAACCACCCATGACGCCGACGCGGGAGGCGTCGAGCTCGGGGTGCTCGGCGAGCGCCCCCTCGAGGAACTGCAGCACGTCGGCTGCATCGCGCTGGCCGAAGCCGCCGATGATCGCGCGCCCGTGCTCCTGCCCGTAGCTGCCGCTACCGCGCGGGTTGCAGAAGACCACCGCGTAGCCGGCCTCCGTGTAGGTCTGCACCTCGTCGAAGAACGTCGGCTGGTAGGCCGCGAACGGGCCACCGTGGATGAGCAGCAGCACCGGGTGCGGGCCCTCGCCCGCGGGCACGGTGACCCAGCCGTGGACCGGGTAGCCGTCGTCGGCGGCCACGCGCAGCTCGGCGGGCTCGAACAGCCCCGCTTCCTCACGCAGCCGCGCCGACAGGTCTGTCAACGGGCGCTCGGTGCCGTCGGCGCTCAGCAGCGAGGCGTCGCCGATGCTCCCGACACCTGCGCTGATCACCAGCACCGAGCCGTCGGCTCCCACCGGCTCGGCCGCGAAGACCTCGCGATCACCCTCGACGAGCACCTCCAGCTCGCCGTCGTGCCAGCGCACGAGCTGCACGGTGCCCTGGTACCCGCGCGTGAGCAGCACACCCTGCGCCGTCGGCGTGAGCACCGCACCCGAGAGCGACTCGGTCGTCGGGTCGGTCAGCCGCTCCACGTCGCTCAGGCCCGAGTCCCCGAGCCTCCCCCGGTACAGCGCGGCGGACTTGCCGATGAAGTCGAAGCCGTCGTCGCCGTAGTCCACGAGCATCAGGTAGATGGTGCCGTCGGGGCCGACCGCGACGTCGTCGGGTCCCTCCCCCGGCGTCTCGATCTCGCTGGCCTCCGCCCCCGGCTGCGCGGGGACGCGCAGCAGCGTCGAGGCCATGCCGTCGACGATGTCGCGCCGCACCAGCAGCTCCTGGTCGTCCAGCCACACCGGGCCGTAGTGGCCCAGCTCGCCCGTGGTCACCTGGATCGGCGCCACCCCCGTGGTCACGACAGCACCCGACGGCGCAGCCTCGTCCTCGCCGTCGTCGTCCTTCTCCTTCTGGGGGATGTCAGCGGTCGGGTCCGCGGGTGCGGGCACCTCGATGACGAACACGTGCTGCGGGCGGTCGAGGCGGAACCCGAGGCCGTCGATGCGGTACGAGAAGTCCGTGATCAGCCGGGGCGCCTCGGCACCCGGCCCGACCTCCTTGTCGGTGCCGTACCGGCCCTTCTCCGCGATCCGGGAGGTGTAGGCGATCCGGCTCGAGTCGGGCGAGAACTCCGGCCGGCCCGAGACCGCGCTCGCGTGGTCCGTGAGGAGCCGCGGCTCACCGCCGGTCGTCGACATCAGCGCCAGCTGCGGCTTCGCGCCCTCACCACCGCGCACGAACGCCACCCAGCGGCCGTCCGGGGAGATGACGGGCGAGCCGTCGGAGGTCCCGTAGGTGAGCTGGCTGAGCTCGCCCGAGGCCAGCTCGAGGCGCCAGAGGTTGGTGACGTACCGGTCGCCCTCGACGTCGGTGCGGGTGATCGGCAGCACCGCCCAGGTGCCGTCGGGATGGACAGCCGGTCGCCCGGGCTGACGGAACAGGGAGAGGTGCTCAGGACGCATGCCGTCAGCCTAGACACACCTGTTGCGGTGTGATTCCGACGCACGTGGTACGTCGGAAGCGCACCGTAGTGGCCCAGCCGAAAAGAGAGCCGCGTGTCGGATTCGAACCGACGACCCTCCGCTTACAAGGCGGACGCTCTGGCCAACTGAGCTAACGCGGCAGGCTGGCCCGGTCGAGCCGGGCCCGAACATCGTAGCCGCGACGGGTGTCGGCAACGGCCGAGCGCGACGGTCCCCGGCTACGCGCGCGGCAGCGGAAGCGGAAGCCCTCAGGCCAAGGCAGCAGTGACGGCGTCCGCCAGCGCGCCGGGCACGGTCCAGTCCGCGGTGAGCTCGGCGCCGTCGAGGCGGAGCGTGGGGGTGGTCTCGACGCCGTCGCGTACGGCCTGGTCGGTCGCGGCCAGGAACCAGTCGTCGAACAGGAGGTCGGTGAACTGGTCGACGACCTCCTGCGGGACGCCGACCCCGAGCGCGAGCTGCTCCAGGTCGGGGTCGTTCAGCTGGTCCGCCCCCTCGGCGCGCATGTCGAGGCCGGCGTCGAGGAAGGCCAGGAACTGCTGCGGCGACCGGTCCGCGACCACGACGGCGGCCTCGCCGGCGCGCGTGGAGGTGCCGGCGGCGCCGCCGTCGACGAGCCCCACCAGATGCACCCAGAGCGAGATCGTGCCGTCGGCGTTGAGGTCCTGCAGCGCGTCGCCCTGCATCTGCCAGAACGCGACCGACTCCGCGGACTGGATGTCGAGGTAGACATCGAGCCTCGGTGCGGAGCCCGCCACCCCGGCGGTGCCGTCGGCAGCGACCGGGATGCCGCCGCTGGTGTCCGCACCGTGGGGCGTGCGCTCGACGTCGTCGAGGTAGCTCGCCTGCGAGCCCTTCCAGATGATGAAGCTCGCGAGCAGGATCGTCACGACCAGCAGCACGGCGCCACCGACCAGCAGGCCGCGGTTGCGTCGCTGCGCTCGTTGAATACGTTCCGCCTCGGTCCGCGCAGCCTCACGCCGCGCGGTCGCGCTCAACGTCCGGCGTCGAGACATCGATCAGCCGGCGGCCCGCACTGCCTCGAGGAGATTGCCGGGCTCGCTCCACTCGCCCTGCGTCCCCCAGCGGGAGCCATCGAGGAAGGTGGTCGGGGTGCCGGTGACGCCGTCGTTGCGCGCCTGGTCAGAGGCCACAGCGACCCACTCGCTGTAGATGCCGTTCGCGAACGTGTCGGCGACCTCTTGCGGCACACCTGCCTCGACGGCGATGGTGGCGATCTCCTCGTCGGTGAGCCCCTCTGTCTGCTCCGCCGGCTGGTTGTCGAACAACGACTCGAGGAAGTCGAGAGCTGCCTCGGGCGCATCGGTCGCGGCCGTGGCGAAGGCGTTCGCGGCCCGCGTCGAGTAGTTCGTGCCCATCGAGTACTGGTCCAGGTAGTTCAGCGGGTGGTACACCACGGTGGCGTCGCCCTCGGTCAGCATCGTGCGGATGTCCTCGCGGTTGACCTCGTCGTAGGTGCCGCAGACCGGACACATGAAGTCGACATAGATCTGCACCTCGGCCGCCCCCTCGGTCGTGGTGCCCGCCACCGCACCCGCCCCGAACGTGATGCCCCCGCTGTCCGTGGAGGCAGCCGGTCGCGCACCCTCGAAGTCGGTCAGCAGCGTGCGCTGCGACTCCTTCCAGATGAAGAAGCCGGCCACGCCGATGAGCGCGACCACGAGCACCGACGCGACGAGGATGACGAGCCGGTTCCGCCTCTCGGTCGAGGCCTGCTTGGCAGCGAGCCGCTCGGCCTCCTTGCGTGCGGCCTCACGGCGGTCAGCCTTGGTCTTGCGGGGCTCGTTGGCAGGCATTCGCACTCGTCTTCCACTGCTGGTCGACGAGGACGTCGACGGCGGACTGATCGGTCTCGTGGCCGGGCATCGCCGCGCAGCGGCGGACCGGGCGGGGTGAGTCTACGAAACGAAACTGGGGATCGGCGGCACGGGTAGCGGAGCCCACACCGGGACGGGCCCGGCGAGCAGCGCTGCCGCGCCGGTCGCGGTGGCGACCGAGAGCCCGATGATGATCCAGATCCACACGCTGCCGCGGCTCGGCGCGAGCGAGTCCAGGACCGCCCAGATCCCCTCGCGGGCGGTCGCGCTCGACGGGGTCCACCACACCAGCAGCGTCAGCGTGGCGATCACCACCAGCATGACGAACGAGTCGACCCCCGAAGGAGCCAGCAGGCCCCACAGGATGCCACCGCCCAGCACGCCGACCAGGATCCCGGGCAACAGCATCAGCATGGCCAGCACGGTGTGCACCGGGCTCGAGAGCGAGGCCACCGCGACGTCGGAGCGCCGCAGCCCGTGCTTGAGCCTACGGTTGCGCATCGCCCGCGCCGAAGCGCCCACGGTGCCGCCGACGACCATGACCACCCCGAACGCGATCAGGGTCCAGCCCGGCCAGAGCATGCCCGCGCCGACAGCGGCCAACCACCAGGCGAGCGTGATCCCCGGCCGAGAGCGCGCGGGAACCGCCCATGCCGGCCAGTCGCCGACGGCGCTCTCCTGCTCACCGCGCTGCTCGACCTGCTGACCGACGGGCGGCGGGTGCACGGGCTGCGGCGGGTGCACCGGCTGGGGGTGGACGGGCTCGAGATGGTGCGGCACGGCGGCGACCTCGGCGACCGGCTCGCCCCAGCCGTGCTGGATCGGGGGCGCATAGCTCGGCGGCAGCGGCTGGGTACCGGGTCGAGCGGGCCCATGACCGTCCTCGCCCGTGAGCGCGACGACCTGCGTGACCTCGCGGCCGTGGAGATGGTCATCGAGCGCCTTGATGACCGACTGCGGGCTCAGCCGGAGGTCCGGCTCGGGGTGCAGCGCGCGCCGCAGCACCTGTCCCACCCGCGGCGGCAGACCATCGACGTCGGCGCGCCCGGTCTCGACCCGCGCGAGCACCGCAGCCAGCGGGCCGGTGCCGAAGGGCGGCCGGCCGGTAGCGGCGAACAGGAGCACGGCCGCCCAGCCCCACCAGTCCCCCCGGGTGTCCGGGGTGCCGCCGGCGAGGACCTGCGGGTCGACGTAGCCGGGTGTCCCGGTGACCAGCCCGGTCTGGGTGAGGCGGGCGTCCTCGGCCAGCTGTGAGATCCCGAAGTCGATGACGACGGGCCCGTCGTCGGTCAGCATCACGTTGCCGGGCTTCATGTCGCGATGGACCACGCCGACGGCGTGGATCTGCGTGAGCGCGCTCGCCAGCCCGCCGGCGAGGTCGTGGAGCTCCTCGGCATCCAGGGGGCCGTGCTGGCGCACGGAGTAGTCGAGGGACTCGCCGTCGATCAGCTCGGTGACCACGAACGCCTCGTCGGCGTCGGCCTCGGCGTCGAGCACCCGCGCGACCCGGGCGCCGCGGACGCGGTGCAACGTCGCGACCTCGCGCCGCAACCGCGCGCGCGCCGCGTCGTCGGTGCTGAACGCGGGGTGGAGCAGCTTGAGCGCGACCCGGCGGTCGTCGGCGTCGATCGCCTCGTACACCGTGCCCATGCCGCCGGAGCCGAGCACGCGCACGAGCTCGTAGCCGCCCACCGAACGCCGCACGGGCGCAGGGGCGGTCTCGCTCTCGGACCCCTCCACACAGGCAAGTTACGCCACGGGCAGCGCTGGACCGCCGATGACGGGCAGCTGTACTCACTTCGTTACCCTGGCGACCATGGGCCCCGGCAGAGATCTCGTCGTCGTCGCGAATCGTCTCCCCGTCGAGGAGACGACCGATGAGCACGGAAACACCGAATGGTCACGCGCGCCGGGCGGCCTGGTCACCGCGCTCGCCCCGATCATGCAGAAGGGCAACGGCGTGTGGGTCGGCTGGGCCGGCAAGCACGGCCGCGATCTCGAGCCATTCACCGCCGACGGCATCGACATGCACCCTGTCGCGCTGAGCAAGCATGACCTCAAGCGCTACTACGAGGGCTTCTCGAACGCCACCATCTGGCCGCTCTACCACGACGTGATCGTCGACCCCGAGTACCACCGCGACTGGTGGACCAGCTACGTGGAGGTCAACACCCGGTTCGCCGAGGCCACGGCCAAGGCCGCGCCCGAGGGCGCGTTGGTCTGGGTGCAGGACTACCAGCTGCAGCTCGTGCCGCGGCTGCTGCGCCAGCTCCGGAACGACCTGCGCATCGGCTACTTCCACCACATCCCGTTCCCGCCCGTGGAGCTGTTCGGCCAGCTGCCGTGGCGCAACGAGGTCGTCAGCGGGCTGCTGGGCGCCGACCTGATCGGGTTCCAGCGCACCGGCGACGAGGCGAACTTCCTCCGCGCCGTGCGCCGGTTCAGCGAGCACACCACGCGCGGCCCGATCGTGACCATGAAGCGCCGCAGCCGCCCCGATCGCACGGTGCGGGCGAAGGCCTTCCCGATCTCGATCGACAGCTCGGGCTTCGCCGAGCTGGCTGCCACGCCCGAGGTCGAGCAGCGCGCGCTGGAGATCCGCGCCGAGCTCGGCTCGCCGGACGTGCTCATCCTCGGCGTCGACCGCCTCGACTACACCAAGGGCATCCGCCACCGCATCAAGGCCTACGGCGAGCTGCTCGGCGAGGGCAAGCTGCGCGCCCCGGGCACCACGTTCGTGCAGATCGCCAGCCCGAGCCGCGAGCACGTGGAGCAGTACGCCACGCTGCGCCGCCAGGTCGAGGTGATGGTCGGCCGCATCAACGGTGACCACTCCGCGCTGGGACGCCCCGCGATCCACTACCTGCACCACTCCTACCCGGCCGAGGAGATGGCCGCGATGTTCCGCGCCGCCGACGTCATGCTCGTCACCGCCCTGCGTGACGGCATGAACCTCGTGGCCAAGGAGTACGTCGCCGCCCGGGCGGACCTCGACGGCGCGCTGGTGCTGTCGGAGTTCACCGGCGCCGCCGACGAGCTCACCCCGGCGCTGCTGGTCAACCCCCATGACATCGAGGGCCTCAAGAGGACGATTCTCGCCGCGATCGACATGCCCCGCAGCGAACGGCGCCGCCGCATGCGCGCGATGCGACGCAAGGTGATGCACAACGACGTCGATCGGTGGGCCGAGCGGTTCCTGGACTCGCTCGCCCGCAGCGAGGTCGCCAGGTAGCCGCCATGACTCTCCATCCCGATCTCGACGCCGCCCTGGTCGCCTTCGCCGCCGCACCCGAGCGAGTGATCGCCCTCGACTTCGACGGGGTGCTCGCCCCGATCGTTCCCCGCCCCGAGGACGCGGCACCGCTGGCTGCCACCCGCGCCGCGCTCGAGCGTCTGGCACAGGACCCCACGGTCCATCTCGGGCTGGTGTCCGGCCGCGCCGCAGGCGACCCGGCGCTGCTGCGCGCCGCACCACCGTCGACCGCGATCATCGGCTCCCACGGGGCCGAGCAGGGCTTCGTCCAGGAGGACGGCCGGCTCGAGGTGGTGCCCCCGGTGCTCGGTGAGGAGCAGCAGGCCCTGCTGGAGCGGCTGCGCGAGCGCACGGCCGAGCTGACCGCAGCTGTCCCGGGCAGCTGGGTCGAGGAGAAGCCCACGGCGATCGTGGTGCACACACGACCGGTCCCCGACGCCGCCGCAGCGGCCGCGCTCGAGCAGGACACGCTCGCGCAGCTGGGCAGCCTCACCGGTGTGCGGGCGATCGCCGGCAAGCGCGTGGTCGAGCTGAGCGTCGCGCACGCCACCAAGGGCGACGCGGTGACGCTGCTGCGCACAGGCTTCCCTGCGCGCACGCTCCCGGAGGGGACCCCGCTGCTCTACGGCGGCGACGACGTGACCGACGAGGATGCCTTCGCGGCGCTGGTTCCCGGTGACCTGGGCATCAAGGTCGGCGACGGCGAGACCAGGGCGACGTTCCGCGTCGAGGATCCTGCCGCCGTCGGGCAGGTCCTTGCTCGTCTCGCCGAGCTCGCTGGTATGTGACCCGCGTCACGGACGCCCCGCAAGGTGTGCGACACTGTGAGCGGCTCGCAGGAGCGGGCCGTGTCAGATTGCTCTGACACCTTCACAACGGATCGTCCGGCACGTACCTGCCGGTGGAGGGATTCACCACCATGGCATCAGTCACTTTCGACCACGCCACACGCATCTACCCGGGCTCTGAGACCCCGGCCGTGGACCAGCTGAACCTCGAGGTCGCCGACGGCGAGTTCCTCGTTCTCGTCGGCCCGTCCGGCTGCGGCAAGTCCACCTCGCTGCGCATGCTCGCCGGCCTGGAGGATGTCAACGCGGGTCGCATCCTGATCGGTGACCGCGACGTCACCGACGTGCAGCCGAAGGACCGGGACATCGCCATGGTGTTCCAGAACTACGCGCTCTACCCCCACATGTCCGTCGCCGACAACATGGGCTTCGCCCTGAAGATCGCCGGCACCCCGAAGGCAGAGATCCGCCAGCGGGTCGAAGACGCCGCGAAGATCCTCGACCTCTCCCAGTACCTGGACCGCAAGCCGAAGGCGCTCTCCGGTGGTCAGCGTCAGCGCGTGGCCATGGGTCGCGCGATCGTGCGTCAGCCCCAGGTGTTCCTCATGGACGAGCCGCTGTCGAACCTCGACGCCAAGCTTCGCGTCCAGACCCGTACGCAGATCGCGTCGCTGCAGCGCCGCCTCGGTGTCACCACCGTCTACGTCACGCACGACCAGACGGAGGCGCTGACCATGGGTGACCGCATCGCGGTCCTCAAGGATGGTCTGCTCCAGCAGGTCGGCACCCCGCGCGAGATGTACGACACCCCGGAGAACGTGTTCGTCGCGGGCTTCATCGGCTCCCCGGCCATGAACCTCGGCGACTTCAAGGTCGCCGATGGCAAGGCCAACCTCGCCGAGACCCACATCCCGCTGTCGCGCGCCACGCTCGACGCACTCACCCCGGACGACAACGGCCACATCACGCTGGGCTTCCGCCCGGAGTCGCTCGACACCACCACGCAGGACGAAGAGGGTTCGTTCCCCGTGACCGTGAACCTCGTCGAGGAGCTCGGCTCGGATGCGTTCGTCTACGGCCAGCTGGCCAACGCGGAGGCGGCAGAGGCCATCACCTCCGGGGCCGGCGAGTCGCAGATGATCGTGCGTGTCGACCCCCGCCGTCCTCCCCTCAAGGGCGACACGATCTGGGTCAAGATCCGCCAGGGCGAGCAGCACCACTTCTCCCCCGCCACCGGCGAGCGTCTGCCCAGCTGACCTCGTCGCATGACGTGAGAGGGGCGGGCCCGGACGGGTCCGCCCCTCTTCGTCTTTGTGACCTCTCGTACATCGCGCCCGCGGCAGTAGGTGCTCGCGCTCGGCGCCTGACAGACTTGGTGACATGCCGGCAGCGCTTCAGATCACCGCAGCCGCGCCCGACCCGGCGCTGCTCGATCTGCCGTGGCACATCCCCCTCGAGGAATGGCCCGAGGACCTGCTCGCCGCCCTGCCCCGAGGGATCTCGCGGCACGTGGTGCGGTTCGTGCGGATGTCGGGCAGCGTCATCGCGATCAAGGAGATCGGCGAGTCGGTCGCGTACCGCGAGTACGCGCTGCTGCGAGATCTCGACAGGCTCGACGTGCCCTCGGTGGAGCCGGTCGGCGTCATCACCGGCCGGACATCGCCCACCGGCGAGCCGCTGGACTCGGTGCTGATCACCAAGCACCTGAAGTTCTCGCTGCCGTACCGGGCGCTGTTCTCCCGTCAGCTGGCCCCCGACATGGCCACGCGGCTGATCGACGCGCTCGCCGTGCTGCTTGTGCGGCTGCACCTGATCGGCTTCTACTGGGGCGACGTGTCGCTCTCGAACACGCTGTTCCGGCGTGACGCCGGAGCGTTCTCGGCCTACCTCGTGGACGCCGAGACCGGTGACATGCACCAGCAGCTGACGCGCGGTCAGCGCGAGTACGACCTCGAGATCGCGCGCGTCAACATCATCGGCGAGCTGATGGACCTCGAGGCAGGCGGGCTGCTGCAGGACGTCGAGGACACCGTGCTCATCGGCGAGATGCTCGTGCAGCGCTACAACGAGCTGTGGCGCGAGCTCACCCAGGAGGAGGAGTTCTCCTCGGAGGACCGCTGGCGGGTGTCCGCCCGGATCCAGCGGCTCAACGAGCTCGGGTACGACGTCGGTGAGCTGCAGATGACCACCGACTTCGACGGCACCACCGTGCACATCCAGCCGAAGGTGGTCGACGCCGGGCACCACCACCGCCGGCTCATGCGGCTCACCGGGCTGGACGTGCAGGAGAACCAGGCCCGCCGCCTCCTCAACGACATGGACACCTACCGAGCGGACACCGATCGGCTCGGCGACGACGAGGAGTACGTCGCGCACGACTGGCTGAACGAGGTGTTCGAGCCGGCGATCGCCGCGATCCCCCGGAACCTGCGGCGCAAGCTCGAGCCCGCTGAGGCCTTCCACGAGATCCTCGAGCACCGCTGGTACCTCGCCGAGAAGGCCGGGCACGACATCCCGACCGCCGACGCGGTCGCCTCCTACGTGAGGAACGTGCTGCCCGACCGCCCCGACGAGGAAGCGATCCTCGAGCTCGACACCGCCACCCTCCGGGCGATCAGCGACACCGACACCCAGATCGGCAGCTGACCCCGCCGGGCGGCGGCGCCGAGCGACTCATCGCTCGAGGAAGATCAGCCGGTTGCCGGCCGGATCGCCCACCGTGACGGACAGCCCCCACTCCTGCCGCTCGAGGCCCGGCCGGGCGTAGCGGTACTCCTTGGCTGCGAGCTCACGCTGCAGCGCAGCGGCGTCCGCGACGTCGATGATCACCGCGCTGCCCGGCGTCGCGTCGCCGTGGTGCTCGGACAGGTGCAGTCGCACGAGGTCCCGCTCGACCTCCACGTACAACGGCATCCCCTCCTCGAACCGGTGCTCCCAGGCCACTCGGAACCCGAGGAAGCCGACATAGAACTCGAGGGTCCGCTCGACGTCGAACATCCGGAAGATCGGGATCGCGCCCGGCGACCGCCCGGGCGAGCGCTCGGGGGCCGGCGGAGGCACCACCGGCACCGCCGCCATGGTGTTCCAGTTCGCGTGACCATGCTGGTGCGCGACCAGCTCCAGCGCCTGCCCGTGCGTGACCTCGAGGCCACGCTCGGCCAACTCGGCACGGAGCCGCTTGGCCATCTGCTTCGGATCGTTGTTGCTCATGACTCACCCTCCGGCGGTCCCACGCGTCACCGGTGCCTGCGTTGCCGGCCGGGCCGCCATCGGCAGTCAGGGCCTGATCGATCCATGCGTTCCCGGGGTTCACCATCGTGGCAGGCGGCAGGCCCACCGGGGCCTGCGGACGAGTGTACGACCGGGGCTAGAGGTCGCGCCGCAACCGGGGCGCGAGAAAGACAGCGGTGTTGACCACGGCATCCACCAGCAGCAGCACGCCGCCGATGCCGAGCACGCGCTCCCCCGCGCTGGTGCCGGTCCCGAGCCGGGCGCCCCGGCCGGCGCGACGCAGCGCCAGCAGCCCGAGCGTGGCCTCCACGGCCGCGACGGCAGGGGTCCACCACGACTGGCGGATCGGGACCACGACCTCCTCGGTGAAGGTCTCGGCGGCGTCGAAAGCGGACTCGGCGCGCACGCGCGCTGCTTCGGCACGCTCACGCACCTGCTCGGTGTGCTCACGCATCTGCTCGGTGTGCTCACGCACGCTCTTGGTCATCTGTGCCTGCGCATCGGTCACCGCGCGGGCGAAGGCCTGCCCGAACCCGTCAGGCTGCAGAATGGTCGCGTCGGCGAGGTCAGGTGTGTCGCCGTGCGCGAGATAGTCGGTCAGCTCCGCGGGCAGCCCCAGGGCGTCGATCAGGCGCTGCGGACCTGACGAGGTGGCCTCGAACGCTGCGCGCACAGCGCGGGGGTCCGCCTCGGGCAGCAGGGCGGTGACCCTTTCCGTGAGCCCGCCGATCCCCAGGGTGGCGTCGATGAAGTCGTGGGCGATGGTGGCGGCGGCGGGCTCGCTGGGGACCTCCTCGACCACCAGGTCCCAGGTGTGCACGTACGCGGTGTCGCCGTCGATGACCGCGGCCGCCGGGTACGCGGCACCCTGCTCGACCACGAGGGCAGGCTTGAGCGCATCGGACCAGTCCACGGCGCTGAGCGCCGGACCGTCGGTGACGAGCACGAGGTGGCCCTCACGATGCGGCGCCACGAGCACCGGCATGTCGATCGCGCTGACCAGCGCGCCGAGCTCGGTCAGGGCCGCCCGGGTGTAGACCACGGCACGGTCAGGAACGTACGCCGAGGAGATGTCGATCTCCGGGTCGAACGGGTCGCTCCGGTCGAGCTGCTCAGCGAGGTCGTCGCCGACCACCATGTCCTCGAAGGCGACCTCGGCATCGCAGGCGGCCGAGAGCGCCTCGGCCAGCTCGGTGAGCGTGGGACCCGCGGTGATCATGCTGCGAGCGTCGTCGACGACGGCGACCCGATCCTGCTCGTCGGTGGCCACCGTGACGCCCACCATGTCGGGAGCGTCGGGCTCCGACTCGACGAGCGCGATCACGAGCGCCCCCTCGAGGAACCCTCGCGCGCGGTCGGCATGGGCCGCGTCACCGGTGACCATCCCGGACCGGCGCTGCCAGTTCGTCATGGTCAGACCCTACCGATCGGACTCGCGACGGCGGCGAGCCACCTCGTACAGGGCGATCCCCGTGGCGGTGCCTGCGTTGAGCGACTCGGTGCTGGCGGCGATCGGGATCGAGGCGATCACGTCGCACGTCTCCCGCACGAGCCGGGACAGCCCTTTCCCTTCCGAGCCGCAGACGAGCACGAGCGCCTCGTTCGCGACCTCGAGCTCGCCGATCTCGACGCTGCCGCCGGCGTCGAGACCGACGATGAAGCAGCCGGCCTCCTGATAGGTCTTGAGGGCACGAACCAGGTTGGTCGCACGCGCGACCGGCACCCGGGCCGCCGCCCCGGCCGAGACCTTCCACGCCGAGGCCGTGACGCCCGCGGCACGCCGCTCGGGCACCACGACCCCGTCGGCGCCGAACGCGCCGGCGGAGCGGAGCGCGGCACCGAGGTTCCGGGGGTCGGTGACGCCGTCGAGCGCGACGATCAGCGGCCTGCGTCCGAGCGCGTGCGCGTCGTCGAGGAGGTCTTCGGGCTGCCGGTACGAGTACGCGGGCACCTGCATGGCGACGCCCTGGTGGACGGCACCCTCGGTGAGCTTGTCGAGCTCGGGCTTGCCCACCTCGAGCAGCGGCACGCCGCGCGAGGTCACCTCGCGGAGGATCTCGCGGGTGCGGTCGTCCGCCTCGATCCGGCTCGCGAGCCAGACCGTGGTGGCCGGGACCCCGGCGCGCAACGCCTCCACCACCGCGTTGCGCCCCGCCACGATCTCGTGGGTGCGCTCACCGCTACGGCGCGGTGCGCGGCTGCGTTGCGCAGGCGCGCGGGAGGCCTCTCGCTCGGCCGACTTCTTGCGCTTGTGGGCGACGTGATAGGGCCGGTCCTCGGCCTTGGGCGTGGGGCCCTTGCCCTCGAGCCCTCGGCGCCGCTGACCGCCGGAACCGACGGTGGCGCCCTTCTTGCTGCCGGACTTGCGTACGGCGCCCTGACGACGTGAGTTACCTGCCACCGCCTGATCGTCTCATGTCAGCGCAGCGACCACCGTGCGCCGTCGGCCCCGTCCTCGACGAGGACACCGGCCTCGGCGAGCCGGTCGCGCAGCGCGTCCGCGCGTGCCCAGTCCTTCTCCGCGCGTGCCCGTGCACGCTCGTCGAGCACCGCCCGCACGAGCACGTCCAGGGCGGCGCGCGAGGCGTCGGAGCCGCTGGCGGCCGCCCAGTGCGGGTCGAGCGGGTCCAGCCCGAGGACGTCGAGCATCCCGCGCGCCGCGAGCGCCTCCTGCGTGGCGGCGGCACCGGCCGCGAGCGCGCTGTTGCCGGCCCGGACCGTCTCGTGCACGACCGCGAGCGCGGCCGAGACGTTGACGTCGTCGTTCATCGCGCTCGCGAAACCCTCGGGGAGGGCGACGTCCGCGACGGGCCCGGCCGCGCCGTCGTCGATCTGGATGGCGCGGGAGACGAACCCCGTGATGCGCTCCCAGGCGGCCCCGGCCTCGATGAGCGAGACGCCGGGGGTGTACTCGAGCGTGGAGCGGTAGTGCACGGCGCTGAGCGCATAGCGCAGCAGCACCGGGTCCGCCTCGCGCAAGACCTCGCCGACGATCAGCGAGTTGCCGAGGGACTTGCTCATCTTCTCGCCGCTGACCGTGACCCAGGCGTTGTGGAACCAGTGGCCCGCGAAGCCCCAGCCCGCGGCTCGTGACTGCGCCTGCTCGTTCTCGTGGTGCGGGAAGCGCAGGTCGATGCCGCCGGCGTGGATGTCGAAGCTCTCACCGAGGTACTTGCGCGCCATCGCGGAGCACTCGAGGTGCCAGCCGGGGCGCCCGCGACCGTAGGGGGTGGGCCAGGCCGCGGTCTCGGGCTCACCGCCCTTCGGGGCCTTCCAGAGCGCGAAGTCGAGCGGGTCGCGCTTGTCGGCCGGTGGCTCGACCCCATCCTCCTCGGAGACGAGGTTCTCCGGCCGTTGGTGGGTGAGCTCGCCGTAGTCGCTCCAGGAGCGCACGTCGAACCAGACGTTGCCCGGGTCACCGGGGTAGGCGTGGCCGCGATCGACCAGGCTCTCCATCAGCTCGACCATCTCGGTGATGTGCCCGGTGGCTCGGGGCTCGTAGGTGGGCGGCCGCACGTTGAGCGCGGCGTAGGCCTCGCTGAACTCGCGCTCGTACCTGTGCGCCCAGGCCCACCAGGGCTGCCCGGCGTCGGCAGCCTTGGCGAGGATCTTGTCGTCGATGTCGGTGACGTTCCGGATCAGCGTGACCCGCTGCCCGCTGCGTTCCAACCAGCGCCGCAGGATGTCGACGGCGATGCTCGATCGCAGGTGCCCGATGTGCGGGCTGCCCTGCACGGTCGCGCCGCACAGGTAGATCCCGACCTCACCAGGTGTCTTCGGGTGGAAGGGTCGGACGGCGCGGCTCGCCGTGTCGTAGAGGTGCAGTCCCACGGTGGGGAGTCTAGTGAGGTCATCTCAGCAGCCGGACGCGGCCGGCGACCATCCCGCGTGCTGAGCGGTCCGCCGTCACGAGATATATGTGTGCTACACATATATTCGTGTCCGACGACCTCTCCCGGCTGGACGAGCTCGTGGTGCGGCTGCTCCGCCAGCGCCGCAGCCCCTCCTACCGGCGGCTGCTGCTCCGCGGCATGCCCGAGGGGGTGGGGATCGCCGGGCTGCGCGTGCTCCGCACGGTCGAGCGGATCGCGGCGGGCGGAAGCACCCCGACCGTCAAGGATGTCGCGGTCGACCACGCGATCGAGCAGTCGACGGCGAGCCGAGCCGTGCAGGCGATGACCGCGGCGGGCCTCATCACCAAGTCGACCTGTGGCGACGACCAGCGCAAGGCGAGGCTCGACCTCACGGAGGCCGGGCGCGACGCGCTCGCGCAGGCCACCGCCAATCGCCAGGAGCTGCTCGCGCAGATCACCTCGGGCTGGCACGACGACGACCTCGCCCGGCTGATCGAGCTGATGGGACGGCTGACCGAGGGGTACAGCGCCGAGCTGGCGGCCCGCCGATGACAGCCGACGCGACCGCTGCCTCCCAGATCGCGGCGCCCGCTCCCCGGGGCACCCTGCGGCTGCTGCTCGACCGGGACTTCGGCGGGCTCTTCTGGGGAAAGATCATCGGCATCATCGGTGTCTGGGCCTTCAGCGTGGCCGCCGCGATCTCGGTCTTCGACGCCACCGGCTCCACGCTGGCGGTCGGGGTGGTCGCCGGCGCGCAGTTCGTGCCGCAGCTCATCCTCGCGCCGCTGAGCGGGACGTGGGCCGACCGCGGCGACCCCGTGCGGCAGATCGTGCTGGGCCGGGTGGTCTGCATCATCGGCGCAGGTGGGCTGGCCGCATGGGTGTGGTTCCTGGATCCGACCGGATGGTCGCTCGCGACAGCGGTGCTGATCGGATCGCTCACGGTGGGGTTCGGGTTCGCGATCGGCGGCCCCGCGATGCAGTCGGTCACTCCCCGGCTGGTCACCCGGGACGAGCTGCCGCGCGCGATGGGGCTCAATACCGCCCCGATGACCGTGGCGCGCGTGGTCGGCCCGGTCGTGGGGGCCTCGACCGTGGCAGCGGTGGGTCCGGCCGCAGGGATCGCCATCGCGGCGCTCGGCCAGGTGGCTTTCCTGATGCTGCTGATCGTCGTGCGGATCCCCGCCAACGAGCCGCGCAAGGCCGGCACCGACTACTCCGTGCGCGCCGCATGGCAGCACGTGCGCTCCGACCCGGGCCTGCTGCTTCTGCTGCTCGCGGTCATCGCGGTCACCTTCGGTGCCGAGCCGAGCATCACGCTGGCACCCGCGCTCGCTGCCGACCTGGGCTCCGGACCCGAGATGGTCGGAGCGCTGACCTCGACCTTCGGCATCGGATCGGCCGTCGGGCTGCTGCTCGTGACCTGGCTCAGCAAGCCCGAGCGCACGATCGCGCTGCTGCTGACCGGTCTGGGCTGCCTGACGGTCGGCATGGGCACGGTGGCCGCGCTGCCCTGGGCAGCTGGCGCCCTGGGCGGCTTCGCGGTCGCCGGTGCCGGCTTCATCATCGCCGTCACCAGCGTGAGCACGGCGGTGCTGCTGCGCGTCCCCGAGCATCTTCGTGGCCGTGTGATGGCGTTCTGGATGATCTGCTTCGTGGGGTTCCGGCCGGTGGCCTCCGCGGTCGTCGGCACGGTCGCGGATGCCGCGAGCGTCCGTTGGGCGATCCTCGCGATGGTGCTGGTGACCGCCGTCGCGGTGGTCGCGATCGTGCGCCGCCGTGGCCTGGTGAGCGGCTGAGGCGAGCATTTCTGTGGACGCGCCGCCCAGGACCGGAGAGGGTGGTCGGCGTGACGAAGGACATCTGGAACCTGCCGCAGCGCGACCTGTGGGACGAGCAGGCCGCGCAGGGCTACGAGAACGGCGGCTCGGCGATGTTCGCGCCCGAGGTGCTGGGACCGACCGTGGCGACGCTCGCCGAGCTGGCCGGTGAGGGTCGCGCGCTCGAGCTCGCCGTCGGCACCGGCCGGGTCGCGATCCCCCTACGTGAGCACGGGACCGAGGTGCACGGGATCGAGCTCTCGCCCGCGATGATCGCCGAGCTGCGCACGCGCGTGGACGCCGAGACGCTGCCGGTGACCGAGGGCAGCATGGTCGAGGCTCGGGTCGCGGGTGAGTTCTCCCTCGTCTACCTGGTCTTCAACACGATCTCGAACCTGTACTCCCAGGCCGAGCAGGTCGCCTGCTTCCGGAACGCGGCGGCCCACCTCGCACCGGGTGGCCGGTTCGTCGTCGAGCTCTGGGTGCCGCGGCCCCAGCCGGTGGGCAGCGCGCACGCGCAGGTGTTCAGCACGCGCGAGGGATACATCGGGATGGACGTGCTCGACCTGTCCACGCAGCGCGGGGTCTCGCACCACATCCACTACTCGCCCGACGGCGAGGCCCGGGTCTCGTTCAGCCCGTTCCGTTACGTGTGGCCCGGCGAGCTGGACCTGATGGCCGAGCTGGCGGGCATGGAGCTCGAGCATCGCTGGGCCGACTTCACGCAGGCACCCTTCACCTCGGAGTCCACGTCCCACGTGTCGGTGTACCGGCTGCGATGACGCAGCTGTCGGATTCGTTCAAGACAAGCCAGGCTCCGGCGGGCACGCTGGGACCATGACGACAACCGCACCAGTCACCGAGCTCATCGCCTTCACCATCGACACGCCCGACGCCTCCGCGCTGGCCACGTTCTACGGTGCGCTGACCGGGGGTGAGGTCACCGACTTCCCCGAGTACGGCGTCGCGAGCCTGCAGGCCCTCGGTTCCACGCTCTACTTCCAGACCGTGGAGGACTACACGCGCCCGGAGTGGCCCAGTCAGCAGCACCCGCAGCAGTTCCACCTCGACCTGCGCACCGGTGACCTCGACGCGGCGGTTCGCTCCGCCGTCGAGCTCGGTGCGAGCGTCGCGGACGAGCAGCCGAACCCCACGATGTCGACCGTGATGATCGACCCCCACGGGCACCCGTTCTGCCTCTGCCCGCCGAAGCAGGACTGATCGCCCGGCACACCCACCGACGGGGCCCTGTGCACCACAGTCGTGGCCAGATGCGTGATTCGCGCTCTTGTGGGCTTGCCTGAGCCATCTGGCCACGACTGTGGTGCACGTTCCAGCCCACGTCCCCGCCGCGGTGTCGGAGCCGGGTGGCAGGATCGGGTCATGCAACGGCACCACCTCCAGACGCCGATCGGTGAGCTGGTGGCGATCGCCGATGGGGATGGGCTGCGGTCGCTGCTGTTCCCCGGCCACCGTATGCCGCCCTCTCTCGAGGAGATCCCGCTGGCCGCGCGGGGTTTCGAGGCACTCACCGAGCAGCTCACGGAGTACTTCGCGGGCGAGCGACGGGACTTCGACCTGCCGTTGGCGCCACGCGGCACGGACTTCCAGCGCCGCGCGTGGGAGGCGCTGCGCCGCATCCCCTACGGCGAGACCCGCAGCTACGGGGAGCAGGCAGCGATGCTGGGCGGGCCGGAGGCCGGTTACACGCTCGCCCGCGCGGTCGGGCTGGCCAACAACCGCAACCCGATCTCGATCATCGTGCCGTGCCACCGGGTGATCGGCGCCGATGGCAGCCTCGTCGGCTACGGCGGCGGACTGCCGACCAAGCGCTACCTGCTCGACCTGGAGTCCTCCGCCACGCCGCTGTTCTGAGCGGATCTCAGGCGAGCACGAGGTCCTGCTTGCCGGCGAGGTCGGCGTACTCGCCACCGAGTGCGACGAGCTCGGGATGCGTGCCCTTCTCGACGATGCGCCCCGCGTCGAGCACGGCGATCTGATCGGCATCCGCGATCGTGGAGAGCCGGTGCGCGATCGTGATCGTCGTCCGACCGACCGCCAGCGCGTCGAGCGCCTCCTGCACCGCACGCTCGGTGGCGTTGTCGAGCGCCGAGGTGGCCTCGTCGAGCACGAGCACGAGCGGGTCGCGCAGGATCGTGCGGGCGATCGCGATGCGCTGCTTCTCACCGCCCGAGAAGCGGTGACCGCGCGAGCCGACGATCGTGTCGTAACCCTCCGGCAGACCCACGATGAGATCGTGGATCTGGGCCGCGCGTGCCGCTTCCTCGATCTCGGCGTCGGTCGCCTCGGGCCGGGCGTAGCGCAGGTTCTCCCGGATGCTCGTGTGGAGCAGGTAGGTCTCCTGCGAGACCACGCCGACCACGGTGCTCAGCTCCGCGAGCGCGAGGTCGCGCAGGTCGATGCCGTCGATGCTCACCCGGCCCACGCTCGGGTCGGCGAGGCGGGCGACCAGCGAGCCGAAGGTCGACTTGCCCGACCCGGTGTGGCCGACCAGCGCCAGCGATGAACCGGCAGGGATGCTCAGGTCGATCTCGGCGAGTGCGGCGCGGTCTGCGCCGGGGTAGCTGTAACCGACGCCCTCGAATCGGACGTCGCCACGGAGCGTGGCGCGGTCGAGCGCGACGGGATCCGCCGGGTCGTCGATCTCGACGACGAGATCGAGGTACTCGAAGACGCGGCTGAACAGCGCCATCGAGCTGATCACCTCGACGCCGACGTTCAGCACACCCATCAACGGGCGGAACAGCGCGGCCTGCAGACCCGTGAACGCGACCAGCGTGCCGATCGTCATGCCGTTGGAGGTGGCCGGCAGCCCGGCGATCAGGTAGATGAGCGCGGGGATCGCCGCGAACACGATGCTCATGGTGGCCATGCGCCAGCGGCCGGCGAGCTGTGACCTCACCTCGAGGTCCATCAGCTCGTTCGAGGTGGTCGCGAAGGTGGCAGAGGTGGTCGGGCCGGTCCCGAGGACCTTGCCGAGGATCGCGCCGGAGACCGAGAGCGATTCCTCCACCTGGCCCTGCAGATCGGCCATCGCGCGCTGCCGCTTGGCCGTGACCTCGCGGCGCATGGTCGCGACCTTCCGCATGATCCAGATCGACGGCGGTAGCACGACCAGCGAGAGCAGCGAGAGCTGCCAGGAGAGGGCGACCATCGCGACGGCGGTGCCGACCGCCGTCGTGATGTTGGAGGCGACCGAGGTCGCGGTCGAGGTGACCACACCCTGCATGCCCTGGATGTCCTGGGTGAGGCGCGACTGCACCTCACCGCCGCGAGTGCGGGTGAAGAAGTCGACCGACTGGCGCTGCAGGTGCGTGAACACATCCGTGCGCAGGCGGTGCATGACCTTCTGGCCGATCGTCGTCGAGAGCCAGGTCTGCACGACGCCCAGCACCGAGGAGATGACCGTGACCGCGAGGAGCCCTCCCACGAGGAGGAGCAGCAGCGAGACGTCCTGGTTCGGGATGGCGTCGTCGATGAGGTGCTTGGTGATGAACGGGGTCGCGAGCCCGACCAGCGACGTCGCCACGATCAGTGCGGTGACGACGGCGAGAGGGCCTCGGTAGGGGTGGAACAGCGCGCCGATGCGACCCAGGCTGACCGGGTGCTCAGCGAGCTGCGCCCTGTCGGCGGGGTCGACCTTGGCGACCATGGGACCACCAGGACCGCCGCCACCGCGCGGGGCGCCGTGGCCGCCACCCGGGGAGTCGGCTGGCCTGCGGGTGCGGGAGGGAGTGTCGTCGGGCGCTGTCATGAGCACCACCTGCTTTCGATCTTGATGCTGAGGTTACCTCACAATGAGGCTTAACAGCCATCGCGGCTACAGTATTCCGGTGACCTCGCCCGAGCCCGACACCAGCGAGCTGATCGTGCGCACCGCCCGCCAGCTGCGGCGCCGCTGGATGGCTTCGCTGGAGCCCTGGGGCATCACGCCCCACGAGTTCCGCGCCCTGCACGCGAGCACGCACGGCGAGGCACCTCGCCTCTCGGAGATCGCCGAGCGGCTGCGCATCGCACCACGATCGGCCACCGAGGTGGTGGACAGCCTCGAGTCCAAGGGCCTGGTCCAACGCATTCCGAGCCCGGCCGACCGCCGCGCCGTGCTGGTCGAGCCGACCCCGGCCGGCCGAGCCCTTGCCGAGGAGGTCGCGCAGCGGCGGACGACCCTCGGCGCCCTCATGCTCACCCCCCTCGACGACGACGAGGTCGCCCACCTGCGCGCCCTGCTGTCGCGCATCCTCGAGGCGTCCGAGGAGCCGGGCGACCGGTGACAGCGACCCCGCGACCTGCGTAGGGTGGTCGCGGGCTCGCCGACCCGGCGGCCTCGCGCACGGGGGCACGAGGAGTTTGTTATGCGTCACGTCAGTCGTCGAGCCGTCCTGACCGGTGCGGGGGCGACAGCCCTGGCCGCCGCCCTGCCCCGACCACAGATCGCGTTCGCCGCGAGCTCGGGTTCCGCCGATCCCGAAGCCGGCACGGCGACGCTGCTCGCCAACGTCGTCGCGGGCCTGGCCGGCACCGAGGGCACCAACGCCGCGCCGGCCGTGCAGCCGAAGCTGGCCGCCATGCACCAGACCGCCACGCGGCACCTGGCCGCGCTCGACCCGGCCCCGGCCGGCGGGTTGTTCGCCGACCTCCCGCTGGGCACCGACGACCGCTACCTCACGAGCACCTTCCTGCGGCTGTACGAGATCGCCGTCGCCACCGCGATGCCGGTCCCGGCCGGCTCGACCGTGCCCGCGGACCTCAGCGGCGACGCCCAGGCGCAGCAGCGGGTCATCGCTGCCCTGCGCTGGCTCTACGAGCACCACGTCAGCGACCAGGAGGCCGGCTACTACGGCAACTGGTACAACTGGGAGATCGGCATCGCGACCCACGTGAGCCGCACGCTCGCGCTGCTGCGGGACGCGCTGGCCACCTCCGACGCCGAGCTCACGGCGCTGTACGTCGATGCGATGGACGCCTATCTGCGCAACGGCAAGGACGGCGACGTCGACCTCGACTCGCGGTTCCACACCGGTGCCAACCTGGCCGACATCACCACCAACCGCATCGTGCAGGGTGCGGTGCTGGGCGACGGCGACCGCATCGCGAAGGCGATCAGCGACCAGCTCACCGTCTACCGGGTGATCGACCCCTACGACCTGCAGCACGGCGTCACCGACGGGTTCTACGCCGACGGCTCGTTCATCATGCACTCCTCGGTCGCCTACACCGGCAGCTACGGCATCGGCCTCCTCGACCGGGTCACCACCACGATCGCGATGCTCGACGGCACGCCGTTCGCCACCGACCCCGCCCTGCAGGACCGCATCAACACGTGGCTGCGGACCTCCTTCGCCCCGGTGATCGTCGAGGGCTGGATGATGGAGATCATCAAGGGGCGCAGCGTCTCGCGCACCACGACCGGCTACCAGAACGCGACGAACGTCGTGGAGTCCGTCGTCCTGCTCGCGTCGTACGCCAGCGCCGAGGGCGCCGCCGAGCTGGACGCCTACGTGGCCTACCTGCACGGCATCGAGCAGATGAGCATCACGCCGTCCTCGTTCGGCGACCCTGCTGCCATCGTCCGCTACGCGGAGATCGTGACCGACCCCTCGATCACCCCGGCTGATCTGCTGCCCGAGGCGGCGACGTTCGCGTACAACGCCATGGACCGCCACGTGCACCACCGCCCCGGCTACACCTTCGCGCTGGCGCGCAGCTCGGAGCGTGTGAGCAAGTACGAGTACATGAGCGGCGAGAACCTCCGGCCCTGGTTCCAGGGCGACGGTGCGCACGACCTCTACCTCGCCGGGGACGACCAGAGCCAGGCGTTCGGCGTCGACTACGTGACGGCGGTCGATGCGCACCGGCTGGCCGGCGTGATCGCGCCGGACGAGGAGCGCCAGACGATCCCGGAGCTGTACGGGCAGCCGTTCTACGACAACCCAGCCGAGGACTTCACCTCCTCCTCGGTCAAGCAGAACACCTACGTCTACTTCCCGCTGGGCACCAACGCCTGGTCCGGCGGCACCACGCTGGGCACGTACGCGGTCGCCGGGATGCAGGCCTCAGACGACGCCGCCTACGCCGCGAAGCAGGCAGGCGAGCTGCCCGAGGACTTCGTGGTCTATGCCAACGCACGGTCGTCGCGCTCGTGGATCATGCTCGACGACGAGATCGTCGCCCTCGCCTCCGGCATCGATGACGATCACGGCCGGGCCACGCTCGTCACGCTCGACAGCCGGATCAGCGACCCCGACGACGACGTACGTATCGTGGGCCGGACCCGTGACGGCGAGGTGGTGACCGGGCCGGGCAGCGTCACGGACCTGGCCTGGCTGCGCTACGAGAACGTCACGCGCGGCACCGCGGTCGGCTACCTGGCGCTCACGCCCGGCACCCTGGACGTGCGGCTGGAGACGGTCGAGCGCTCACGGCGCTACGTCCGCACCTCCAACAGCGCGACGCCGATCGCCAAGACGGTCTTCGACGTCTCGTACACGCGCCCCGCCGGGAGCGGCGCCGCGTCGATCGCGTGGGCGATCGTGCCGGGTGTCGACGAGGTCGCGCTCGCCGAGCACACCCGTCCCGAGATCGTCGAGCACTCCGACGACGCCCACGCCGTCCGCCATCGGGCTCTGCGGCTGCTCGCGGCGAACACCTTCACCGAGGGCACGCACCACCTCGGCAACCTCGAGGTCGACGGACCCGCATCGTTGCTCGTGCAGGACGCCCCTCGCGGCGGGACCGTGCTCGCGGTCTCCGACCCCACCTTCGCGCGCGAGGTCGTCAGCGTCACGGTCCCCGGTCGCCGTGCCGTCCTCGAGGGTGACCCACGCGTCAGCGCGCATCACGTCCGCGGCGGCACGCGGCTCGAGTTCCGCACCCACCAGGCCTACGGGGCCACGATCACGGTGACGGTCCGCGGCGGCGGTCTGAGCTGAGCGGGTCGTCGAACGCGCGGCCGGTGCCGGGGGCCTGCTAGGGGGCGAGGACGAGCGCGGTAGCGATCGCGGCCAGACCCTCGCCACGACCGGTGAGGCCGAGCCCGTCGGTGGTGGTCGCGGACAGCGAGACAGGCGCTCCCGCCGCCTCCGAGAGCCGTCGCTGCGCCTCGTCGCGGACGCGGGCGAGCTTGGGGCGGGGTCCGATCACCTGCACGGCGATGTTCCCGACCTCCAGGCCGGCCGCCCGGACACGGGCGGCGGCCTCGCCGAGCAGCCGGGCGCCGCTGGCGCCGGCCCACTCCGGGTCGTCGGTGCCGTACTGGGAGCCGAGGTCGCCGAGGCCCGCTGCTGAGAACAGCGCGTCGGCGGCGGCGTGGGCTGCGATGTCGCCATCGGAGTGGCCCTCGAGCGCCCGCTCGTCGGGGAACTCCATGCAGGCGAGCCGGAGACCGAGCCGGCCATCCTTGGCGAACGCGTGGACATCCACGCCGATGCCGATCCGCGGGGTCATGCCCACTGCCCGCTCGCCAGCATGGCCTCGGCGAGCGCGAGGTCGACCCGTGTGGTGATCTTCATGGCCTGATCCTCTCCTGCCACGACGGCGACCGCCACGTCGCTGTACCGCTCGACCAGGCCGGCGTCGTCGCTGATGGCCGTCGCTTCCGTGGCCGCGAGGTCGGCGCCGCGCTCGTGCACCTCGACGAGGAGGTCCCTCGCGAAGCCCTGCGGGGTCTGGACGGCGACGAGCTCGCGGCGGTCCAGGGTCTGCGCGACGGCGCCTGCGGCGACCCGCTTGATCGTGTCGACGACGGGCAGGCCCGGGATCACGGCCCGCTCCCCCGCGGCCAGCGCGGCGAGCAGCCGTTCGATCAGACCGGAGGAGGCCAGCGGCCGGGCGGCATCGTGCACGAGCACGACCTCGGCGCCCGGAGCGAGTGCCGCGAGACCGGCCGCGACCGAGGCCTGTCGGGTCACGCCGCCCGCGACGCAGCGGACCGGTAGGTCCGCGAGAGCGCTGGTGACCTCGCCCTCCCGCCCCGTTGGGCAGGTGACGACGATGTCCTCAACACCCGCGGCACGCAGCCTGCGTGCGGCGTGAACGACCAACGGGTCGGCGCCCAGGCGCACGAGCGCCTTGGGGGCAGCCGACCCGAGTCGAGTGCCCGACCCCGCGGCTGTCAGGATCGCGGAGACGCGCACAGGTGATGTCCGGTTACGAGGCGAGGACCTCGTCGAGGATGGCCTCGGCCTTCTCCTCCTCGGTGTCCTCAGCGAGCGCGAGCTCGCTCACCAGGATCTGGCGGGCGCGAGCGAGCATGCGCTTCTCACCTGCGGAGAGGCCGCGATCGGCATCGCGGCGCGAGAGGTCGCGGACGACCTCGGCGACCTTGATGACATCGCCCGAGGCGATCTTCTCGACGTTCGCCTTGTACCGACGCGACCAGTTGGTCGGCTCTTCGGTGTACGGGGCGCGCAGCACCTCGAAGACCTTTTCCAGGCCTTCGTGATCCACCACGTCGCGGACGCCGACGAGGTCGCAGTTCTCGGCCGGCACCTCGATCGTCAGATCACCCTGGGCCACCTTGAGCTTGAGATAGAGCTTTTCCTCGCCGCGGATGACGCGCTTCGAGATCTCTTCGATGAGGGCCGCACCGTGATGCGGGTAGACGACGGTCTCGCCGACTGTGAAGGTCATGAGTTTGGCACTCCCCTTTCCAACGGTTGAGTTTATCATGAACCGCACCACCGACAGACCGGCGCCGAGGACGTTTTCGCAGGTCACCGGCTCGGAGGTCGCGGTAGATATCGGCCCCGCGGCCGGAGCGACCGAGCGCCGCCCACCCGGCAGTAGGCTTCGTGCGACAGACCCGTGGTCGGATTCACGAGCCTTGAGGAGCGCAGGACATGGCAGGTCGGACCGGAGCCGGACACGCACGGCGGATGCGGCGCACCCTCGCCGCGCTGGCGATCGGGGCCGCAGCGGCCGCCGGCGTCGGTGCGTGCTCGCCGATCACCACCGATCTCCAGTACTCCCCCAGCGACGGCAGCCGCGTCGAGGTCGGCGACGAGGTCACGGTCTCGAACCTGCTGGTCCTCGGCACCGCGGCAGGCGAGCCGGCGCTCGTCGTCGGCGGCGTGACCAACCACTCCTCCGAGGCCACCACGGTCACGCTCGAGCTCGCCGGCTCCGCGGGCGAGCCGGAGACCGTGACCGTGCAGGTGGCCGGCCGCAGCACCACGCTGCTCGACCCCACCCACGAGAACGGCGAGACCGTCACGCTCTCCGCCAGCCCCGCCGCACCCGGCGCGAACCTCACGGTCACGGTGTCGACCCCGACCGCCGGCTCAGCCACGATGAACGTCATGATGCTCGACGGGACGCTGGCGCCCTACGACACCTACATCGAGTACATCGAGGGCTGAGCCGACGGCGAGCGGGCGACCTCAGCCGACCAGCTTGTAGCCGAGCCCTCGCACCGTGACCAGCACCCGCGGGTCGGATGGGTCGGTCTCGATCTTGCCGCGGATCCGCTTGACGTGGACGTCGAGCGTCTTCGTGTCGCCGACGTAGTTGCTGCCCCAGACGCGGTCGATCAGCTGGCCGCGCGTCAGCACCCTGTCGGGGTTGCGCAGGAACATCTCCAGCAGCTCGAACTCACGCAGCGGCAGCGCGACCTCGTGGCCGTCGACGGTCACCTCGTGCCGGTCGGTGTCCATGCGGATGGTCCCGACGGCGAGGACCCCGACGCCGTCGTCGTCATCCCCCGCGACGTCACCACCGCGGCGGAGCACGGCGCGCACGCGGGCGAGCAGCTCGCGGAAGGAGTAGGGCTTGGTGACGTAGTCGTCGGCTCCCAGCTCCAGGCCCACGACCTTGTCGATCTCGCTGTCCTTGGCGGTGACCATGATCACCGGGACGTTGGAGCGCTGTCGCAGCGCGCGGCAGACCTCCACGCCCGACATGCCGGGCAGCATCAGGTCGAGCAGCACCAGGTCCACGGTGTTGTTCTCGAACGCCTCGAGAGCCTCGGTCCCCGAGGCCACCGCCACGACCTCGAAGCCCTCGCGGTTCAGCTGGAACGTCAACGGGTCGCGGTAGGCGTCCTCGTCCTCGACCACCAAGATTGTCGTCATGCCACTTCCTCGTCGTCGGGTCGCGGGGCACTGGAGCCCTCGACCTCGGGTATCCGTAGTGTGAACGTCGACCCGCGTCCGGGGGCCGACCAGAGCCGCACGTCGCCGCCGTGCCGGCCGGCCACGTGCTTGACGATGCTGAGACCGAGGCCCGTGCCGCCGGTCTCGCGAGACCGTGCCGGGTCGACGCGGTAGAAGCGCTCGAAGACCCGCTCGACCTCGGCCGGCGCGATGCCGATGCCCTGATCGACGACGGCGATCTCGACCACGCCCTCGCGCGCGCGCACCCCGACGCTGACCGAGGTGCCCTCGGGCGAGTACCGCAGGCCGTTGTCGAGCAGGTTGCGCAGCGCGGTCACCAGCAGCGCGTGGTCGCCGTAGACCCGCAGACCCGACGGCGCACCCACGACGATGCTGGAGCTGCGGGCACCCGCCTGCACGCGCACCCGGTCCACAGCCTCGGCGATCACGTCGTCGACGGCCAGATCCACCAGCGCGGTCTCGCCCTCGGGCGCCTGCAACCGCGACAGGTCGATGATGTCGGCGACCAGCAGGGACAGCCTCGAGGCCTCCTTGCGCATCTGCTCGCTGAAGCGGCGCACGGTGGCGGGGTCGTCGGCGGCGTCCGCGATCGTCTCTGCGAGCAGCGAGAGCGCCCCGACCGGCGTCTTGAGCTCGTGGGAGACGTTCGCCACGAAGTCGCGACGCACCTCCTCGAGCCGCCGGGCCGCCGTCGTGTCCTCCGCGAGCACCAGAACCCGCCCACCGGACAGCGGCGCCACGATCACGTCGAAGATCAGCCGGTCCGAGGTCGCGAGCGCTGAGCGGGAGATCGTCACGCTCTCACGAGCGGCGCTGCCGCTGCTGCGGACCTGCGAGACCAGCAGGGACACCTCCGCCGACGGGATGCGGCCGTTGCGGACCAGCCCTTTGGAGTAGGCATCGGCACTGACCCGCAGCACCTCCTCGTCCGGACCGAGCAGCACGGAGGTCGCCGTCAGCGCGGCGAGCACCTGAGCGACGTCGTCGTGCACCGGTGGCGGCGGTACCGACAGCGGCACAGTGCGCTGGCTCCGCTCGCTCGACAGGAACGCCCCCACGCCGGCGGCGCCGACCGCGACGCCCACCAGGGCGACGACGACGAGCAGCCAGTTTTCCTCCACGTTTCCACAGCGTAGGCGGCACGACGCCCTGCTCAGCGCCCAGATAGGCTCTATCCGCCGGGAGCAGTGGCGTTGTTCACCAGGATGCCACCACTCGTTCACCGGCCGGTGCCACCGTGTGGCGCGGGCAAGTCACACAGATCCGCAGATCTATAGATCACTGCGACAGCAGGTCGTCGACGTCAAGGAGCAGGCAGGGTGCGAGCAATCTTCGACCAGGAGCTGGAGCAGGTGGGCAACGACCTGCTGCAGATGGCCAAGCACGTCGCGGACGCGATCAGCAACGCGTCGAAGGCGCTGACAACCGGTGACCTCGAGCTCGCCGAGCGGGTGATCGAGGCGGACGCCAGGATCGACGAGCTCGAGCGCACGCTCGACGAGCGGTGCATCATGCTGCTGGCGCGGCAGCAGCCCGTGGCGACCGACCTGCGCATCATCGTCTCGTCACTGCGCATGAGCAGCTCGATCGAGCGCATGGGCGACCTCGCCCGGCACATCGGCCAGGTCGTGCGCCTGCGCTACCCCGAGGCAACCATCCCGGACTCGGCCAAGCCCGTGTTCGCGGACCTCGCCACGGCCGCGATCAAGGTCGCGAACGACATCGTCGAGCTGCTCGAGACCCACGACCTGCAGCTCGCAGCGGCCGTGGAGCGCGACGACGACGTGCTCGATGCGCTGCACACGGAGACCTTCAAGATCACGCTGGCCGACTCCTGGCGGGGCTCGGTCGCCCAGACGGTCGACGTGACGCTGCTGGCGCGGTTCTTCGAGCGCTTCGGCGACCACGCGGTCTCGGTGGCCCGCCGCATCACGTACCTCGTCACGGGCGACCTGGTCCAGGGCAACGGCAACGCCGACGGCTGATGTGATGCAGTCGACAGGTGTATCTCGGATCTGAGATATACCATCGACGGTATGACGCTGACGCTCGACGACTCCGGCACCACGCTCGCCTCTCTCAGCGAGATCGGTGCCCTGATCCGCTCCACCCGCCAGGCCAGAGGGATCACGCAGTCCCAGCTCGCCGACCAGCTCGGCACGAGCCAGAGCGCGATCGCGCGCATCGAGTCCGGCGGGCAGAACCTCTCGGTCGAGATGCTCACCCGGATCAACGCCGCGCTGCACGCCGACCTCGTGACGATCGGCACCAAGGGCCCGACCCACCTGCGCGTCACCGGCGGCCAGCAGCTCTCGGGCAGCATCGACGTCAACTCCTCCAAGAACGGCGCCGTGGTGCTGCTGTGCGCGGCGCTGCTCAACCGTGGCCGCACCGTGCTGAAGAACGTCGCCCGGATCGTCGAGGTCGAGCGGATCGTCGCGGTGCTGGTCTCGATCGGCGTGCAGGCGACCTGGTCGAGCAACGGCCGCGATCTCGAGCTCGTGACGCCCGAGCATCTCGACCTCGACGCGATCGACGTCGACACGGCGGCCCGGACCCGCAGCATCATCATGTTCCTCGGCCCGCTGCTCGGCCGCCTCGACACCTTCTCGATTCCCTACGCCGGCGGCTGCGACCTCGGCAACCGCACCGTCGAGCCCCACATGATCGCGCTGCGCCACTTCGGCCTCGACGTCGTGGCGACGCAGGGCGCCTATCGGAGCACCGTCACCCGCGACCGTGCGGGCGACCTCTCCGTGGTGCTCACCGAGCGCGGCGACACCGTCACCGAGAACGCCATCATGGCTGCCGCGCGGCACCCCGGTGTCACCACGCTGCGCAACGCCTCGCCCAACTACATGGTCCAGGAGCTCTGCTACTACCTGGAGCTGCTCGGCGTGCAGATCGAGGGCATCGGCACCACCACGCTGCGCATCCACGGCGTCACAGAGATCGACGCCGATGTCACCTACACGCTCGCCGAGGACCCTGTCGAGGCCATGAGCCTGCTCACCGCGGGCATCGTCACGTGCTCCAAGATCACCGTGGCCCGGGTCCCGATCGAGTTCATGGAGATCGAGATCGCGACCCTCGCCGAGATGGGGCTGCACTACGAGCTGAGCGCCGAGTACACCTCCGGCAACGGCCGCACCCGGCTCGTCGACATCACGGTCCACCCGAGCGAGCTCCACGCGCCGATCGACAAGATCCACCCGATGCCGTTCCCCGGCCTCAACATCGACAACCTGCCGTTCTTCGCTGTGATCGCCGCATGCGCGTCAGGCTCGACGATGATCCACGACTGGGTCTACGACAACCGCGCCATCTACCTCACCGATCTCAACCGACTCGGCGCGAACGTGCGCCTGCTCGACCCGCACCGACTCGACATCACCGGCCGCACCCACTGGTCCGGCGCCGAGGTGAGCTGCCCTCCCGCGCTACGCCCCGCCGTCGTGATCCTGCTCGGCATGCTTGCCGCCAAGGGAACCTCGGTGCTGCGCGGCGTCGACATCATCGCGCGCGGCTACGAGCACCTCGCCGACCGCCTGATCTCGCTGGGTGCGCAGATCGAGACGTTCCACGACTGAGCGCCGACCGCGCGGTGGGGCCTACTTGCCCTGGTTCGCGACCGCGGCGATCGCCTCGGCTGCCGCGTCGGGGTCGAGGTAGCGCCCACCCCGCGTGACCGGCTTGAGGTCCTCGTCGAGCTCGTAGACCAGCGGGATGCCGGTGGGGACGTTGAGGCCGGGGATCGTCTCCTCGTCGATGTCGTCGAGGTGCTTGATGATCGCGCGCAGCGAGTTCCCGTGCGCGGCGACCATCACGGTCTTGCCGGCGCGCAGGTCGGGCACGATCTCGCTGTCCCAGTACGGGAGCGCACGCTCGAGCACGTCCTTGAGGCACTCGGTGGTCGGGACGGGCTCGCCGGCGTAGCGCGGGTCGCCGTCCTGGCTGAACTCCGAGCCGGGCTCGATCGGCGGCGGCGGCACGTCGTAGCTGCGGCGCCAGATCATGAACTGCTCCTCGCCGAACTCGTCGCGGATCTGCTTCTTGTCCTTGCCCTGCAGCCCGCCGTAGTGGCGCTCGTTGAGACGCCAGCTCCGCTTCACGGGGATCCAGTGACGGTCGGCGGCGTCGAGCGTGAGGTGCGCGGTCGTGATCGCACGGCGCAGCAGCGAGGTGTGCAGCACGTCGGGAAGCACGCCGGCGTCGGTGAGCAGCGTGCCGCCGCGCACCGCCTCCTCGCGCCCCTTCTCGGACAGCGGCACGTCCACCCAGCCGGTGAACAGGTTCAGGGCGTTCCATTCGCTCTCGCCGTGGCGGAGCAGCACCAGGGTGTAGGTCATGCACGCCAGTCTGCCGCATCGGCAGGGCGCCTCAGAACGCTCAGCGCACCGGCACCAGGCACATGGGCGCGGGAGCCGCGATCGTCTCGGCGACCTCACCGACGGTCGAGCCGTCCTCGCCCGGCACGACCGGGTGCACGCCGATGAGATCGGCCTTCTCCCCCGCCACCAGCACCGCGCCGTCGAGCACGGTCAGGTGTCGCGGCCACGTCACGGTGAGGACCTCGGCGAGCAACCGGTCGGCCACGCCGTCGGTCAGCCCGACCACGGCCAGCTGGTCGGCACCGCGCACGCCGACGACCAGGGTGCGCTCGTCGAGCAGCTCGAGGTGCGAGAGGGTGTTGCCCTCGCCGGTGCGCGCGGTCCTGGTCACCGTGGGCGCGGAGCCGACCACCTGGCCGAGCCCCGAGGCCTCGTCCCAGCGCACCGTGACCACGGCGCAGCTGAGCTCGCAGGCCACGTGCACCAGGTCGCCGGCCACCACCGCGTGCCGCGGGCCGCTGCCGGGAGGAAACGTCGTGAGCACCGGGGCGCCGACCGGGCGGCCGTCCTCGAGGCGGTAGGCGCGAAGCTCGTCGGTCCCGAGATCGGCGACCACGAACCAGCCGCCCTCGGGCGTCACCCACGAGGAGTGCGCGTGCGAGCGCTCCTGGCGGTCGGCGTTCGGTCCGCTGCCGGAGTGGGGCAAGGTCACCGAGGCACCGGTGAGGTCGCCGGCTGCATCGAGCTCTAGCGCGGCGGCGACGCCGTCGCCGTAGTTCGTCACGTACAGCCAGCCGCCGGCCGGGTGCACCGAGAGGTGGCACGGGCCGCTGCCGCCGCTGGCGGCCGTGCTGGTACGACGCAGCGAAGCACCCTGGATCTCGAACGCCGCGACGGACCCGGCAGCGGACTCGTCGACGGCGTAGAGGCGTGCCGCACCGGGGTGGAGCGCCAGGAACGCCGGCCTCTCGGCGTCCGCCGCTGCGGACAGCCGAGAGCCGGTGAGCCTGGAGATCTGCGGGGTGCTGCTACCCACCCAGAGATCGGTCATCAGTGAGCCGCGTCGTACGCCTCACGGACGTCGGCCGGGACGCGGCCGCGGTCGCTGACCTTGAAGCCGTTCTCGCGAGCCCACTCGCGGATCGCGGCGGTGTCGCCACCCGTGGCACCCGTGGAGCGACGGCCCGTGGCGGCGCGACGGCGACCACCGGAGCGGCGTGCGTGCCCGATCCACTTGGCGAACGCCTCGCGAAGCTCGCCCGCGTGCTCGGCGTTCAGGTCGATCTCGTAGGAGACACCATCGACCGCGAACGAGATCGTCTCGTCAGCGTCGCTGCCATCGAGGTCATCGATGAGGAGAACCTTGACCTTTTGCGCCATGATCGGCCTTTCTTCGTGAGAGGTGATGAGTCGCCCTGAAGCGTTCGAAGTCGATCTCCGCTACCAGGAACCGAAATCCTTGCACTGCTGAACGCGATATGTCAAAGCGTGCCATTGGCGCGCCCTATCAGGAGGGCGTTTCGGATTCGTTCTTCTTGGCACGACGCTCGGCGATTTCTGCGTCGATCTTCTGCCGCGCGACTCGCTCGCGCCGGTCCGCCAGGACGAGTCCGCGAATCACGACGACGAAGAACGCGAGCACCACGATCGGCGGCACCACTGCCGCAAGAATCTCGCTCATCGCGGCTTCACCAACGGGAATAGGATCGTCTCGCGAATGCCTTGTCCGGTGAGGGCCATGAGCAGTCGGTCGAGCCCCATACCCATGCCGCCCATCGGTGGCATCCCGTGCTCCATCGCCTCCAGGAAGTCCTCGTCCACGCGCATCGCGTCGTGGTCGCCCTTGGCGGCGAGCAGCGCCTGCGCCTCGAAGCGCTGCCGCTGCACCACCGGGTCGACGAGCTCGGAGTAGCCCGTGGCCAGCTCGAAACCGCGCACGTACAGGTCCCACTTCTCCACGACGCCCGGCCTGCTGCGGTGCGCCCGCACCAGCGGCGAGGTGTCCACCGGGTAGTGGAGCACGAATGTCGGTTCGTGCAGATGGTCACCGACATAATGCTCGAAGAGCAGCTCGGCGACCTTCCCCTCGATGACGTGCTTGGGATCGATCTTCAGGCCGGCCACATCCGCGTGCGTCAACAACTCTGCGAGCGGAGTATCGGGCGTGATAGTCGCGCCCATAGCCTCCGAGGTCACCGTGTACATGTCGAGCTGCGGCCATTCGCCGCCCACGTCGTATGTCGTGCCGTCCGCGAGAGTGACCGCCGTCGTCCCGAATGCAGCCATGGCCGCCGCCTGAACAAGTTCACGTGTCAACCTTGCGACAGACATGTAGTCGCCATATGCCTCGTAGGACTCGAGCATCGCGAACTCGGGAGAGTGCGTGGAGTCCGCACCCTCATTCCGGAAGATCCTGTTGAGCTCGAAGACCCGCTCGATGCCCCCCACCACGGCTCGCTTGAGGAACAGCTCGGGCGCGATCCGCATGTAGAGATCGATGTCGTAGGCATTCATGTGCGTCATGAACGGCCGTGCCGAGGCCCCTCCGTGCTGGGTCTGCAGCATCGGGGTCTCGACCTCGGTGAACCCTCGCTCATGGAGCTCGGACCGGATCGATCGCACGACGGCGGAGCGCACCCTGACCATGTCCCTCGCCACTGGGCGCGCGATCAGGTCGAGGTAGCGCTGCCGCACGCGCGCCTCCTCCGAGCTCTCCTTGTGGAGGGTCGGCAGCGGGCGCAGCGCCTTGGAGGCCAGCCGCCAGGAGTCGGCAAAGACCGAGAGCTCCCCGCGGCGGGAGCAGATGACGCGGCCATGGGCGAACACGTGGTCGCCGAGATCGACGTCGGACTTGAACGCGTCCAGCTCCTCCTGCCCGACCTCGGCCAGCGAGAGCATCACCTGGAGGCGCTCGCCCGCACCGTCGGCGAGCGTGACGAAGCACAGCTTGCCCGTGTTGCGCAGGTGCACCACGCGCCCGGCGACGCCCACGACGTCGTCGGTCTCGGCACCGGGCTCGAGATCGGGGTGCTCCGCACGGACCCGCGCGATCGTGTGCGTGACCGGGACCGCGACCGGGTACGGCTCGCGCCCCTCGGCGAGCAGCCGGTCCCGCTTCTCCCGGCGCACGCGGTACTGCTCGGGGAGGGACGAGGTCTGGTCGTCGTGCTCTGTGCTACCGCTGCCGCTACTCACCGGGATAGTCAATCATCGCATTGTCGATCAGCCGAGTCGGGCCGACCCTGGCAGCCACCAGAAGCAGTGTGGCGTTGGTCCCATCCGAGCTCTCCGGCGCACGCATCGTGGCGGGGTCCACGAGCGCGAGGTAGTCGACCTCGACCAGGTCGCCGGCGCCGTCGAGCACCTCCTGCGCCGCGTCCTGGACCGCCTGCGGGCCACCCGCGGCAGCGCCGGCGCCGGCCCGCATCGCCCGTGAGAGCACGAGCGCGGCCTGGCGCTCCGCGGCGCTCAGGTACACGTTCCTGCTCGAGCGGGCGAGCCCGTCCGGCTCCCGCACGGTCGGCTCGCCGACGATCTCGACGGCCAGGTCGAGATCGGCCACCATGCGGCGCACGAGCGCAAGCTGCTGGGCGTCCTTCTGGCCGAAGATCGCGACATCCGGTGCGGTCAGGTGCAGCAGCTTGCTGACCACGGTGAGCACACCGTCGAAGTGCCCGGGGCGCGAGGCGCCCTCCAGCACCTCGCCCATCGGGCCTGCGCTGAGCGTGACGAGCGGGGCGCCGTCGGGGTACAGCTCGGCTGCCGACGGCGCGAACACGATGTCGACGACGCCGGTCTCGGTCAGCTTGGCCAGGTCGGCATCGAGCGTCCTCGGGTACCGCTCGAGGTCCTCCCCCGCCCCGAACTGCAGCGGGTTGACGAAGATCGTGACCACGACCTCCTCGGCGAGCAGCGCTGCGCGGCGCACGAGCGCCAGGTGGCCCTCGTGCAGGGCGCCCATCGTCATCACGACGGCGCGGCGGCGCCGGGTGAGCGCGGCCCGTAGCTCGGCGATCGTGCTGACCAGCCGGGGCGGCGCGCCGCCTGGGCGGGTCGCGTGGCCGTCGAGGACGGTCAGCACCTCGGCGAGCTGGGCTGCGGACAGCCGCCCGGCGCGGGAGGCGCGTTCCGCCGTCGCGGTCGCGAGTGCCTGGTAGCTGGGCAGCAGGTCGGGCTGGCCGCCGACGCCGGAGAGGGCTTCGAGGTGCTCGGCGACCGTGCCCGCGTCGCCGCGCGAGACGGGACCGGTCAGCGCCGCGTCACCGCGATGCACGGCGCCGTCGAGCGCCGCCTGGGCAAGGGGTCCGAGCACGGCGGGGTCCACGCCGTCGATCGTGGCCAGCACCGAGCGGGCCTGCGCGATGAGCGTGACGAGATGGTTCGAGGCGTGCGAGAGCGCCGCGTGGTAGCACACCCGCGCCTCCTCGGGCAGCACGACTGGCTCACCGCCGAGCTCCACGACCAGCGCGAGCGCGATCGGCAGCGTGGCCTCCTCGGCCGTGACCGCGAACGGCGCACCGGTCAGGCGTGCCACGTCGGAGGCGGTGCCGCTGAACGTCATCGCCGGGTGGATCGCGAGCGGGATCGCGCCGGCCGCGCGGGCGGGCGCGAGCACCTCGGTCCCGTAGCGACCTGCGGTGTGCAGCACGATCTGGCCCTCGTGGAACCGGCCGAGCGAGGCGAGGCCCTGCACGAGGGGCGCCAGGGCGTCGTCGGGCACGGTGAGCATCACGAGCTCGGCGCGCTCCACGACCTGCTCGACCTCGAGCACGGGCACACCGGGCAGCAGCTCGGCGATCCGGTCCCGGCTCGCGGCGGAGACGCCGCTGGCGCCGATCACGGCGTGCCCGGCGCTGCGCAGCACGTGGGCGAGCACAGCGCCCACGCGGCCGGCACCGACCACGCCCACCCCGAGCCGGCCGGGCCGGCCGGTCACTGCGCGCTCCGGTCCGGCGTGCTCGGCAGCACCCCCGCGTAGCCAGCTCGCAGGAACGCGGGCGCCACGGGCTGCTCCGCCTGCGCCATCCACCGCTCGGGAGCGGCGTGGCGGCGAGCCTCCCGGCTCCGCTCGGCCAGGTCGAGAAGGAGCTCGCGGGCGACGTCCACGTCCAGGTGGTAGGCCTTGGAGAGCACCGGTCCGGTGGTGGAGTGGAACTCGAGGTCGGCGAGACCGACGCGCCGCTCCACCGGGCCCTGCTTGATCCCGAGCGACTGCGTCCGCTCGTGCGGCACGATCGCCAGGTAGCGCCACCACACGCCCGAGCGCAGCAGCACCGCGGTGCGGGTGACGCGGATGCCCTGCCGGCGCCAGGCGAACGGGTCGAGGAACCGCGCCCGGCGCGGGGTGGTCACGAAGCCGTGGTCCTCCCCGGTACCGGTCAGGGCGGCGTCGAGCGTCTCCACCGGGGAGTCGGTGCCGAGGTCCGGCAGCACGAGCGGCAGGATCTGCCGCACCTCCTGGGTGGTGGCCACCGGGAACAGCACCGTGGTGGCGTCCTGGCCCGTCTCGCCGCCGTAGCCGGCGACGTTCATGCGCAGCCGCCACCAGTCCTTGCCGCGCCACAGCAGCGGCTGGGAGAGCGAGATCGCCTGGACCCGGCCCGGCGGCACCGTGCGGGCCTTGGCCTCGAGCAGCCCGTGCCGCAGGCGGATGCCGTCGGCAGAGATGCCGATGCGGAACGAGAACTCGCCGGCGAACCGGGACCACACGTAGCCCGCTGCGGCGACGACGCCACCGATCGAGCCCGCCGCGTACCGGAAGGTGTCGGTGACGATCACGGCGACCACCACCGCGACGACGGCGAGCGCCGCGATGATGACGCCGGCCGAACGGAGCAACGAGGCCAGCAGCCGGCCCGAGGACAGCTCAAGGAGCTGTCGCTCCGGGGCGGCCTCCGCCTCGACCGGCGGGCCTCCCTCGGGCTGCTCACGCTGCTTGACGCCGGCGGCGCGAGCGAGGATCTCGTTGCGGACGCGCTGCGCCTCGTCGTCGGTCAGGTAGGACAGCGTCAGGTTGGATCCTGCCCCTCCAGCGGACTCGATCTTGAGCGAGGAGAACCCGAAGAGGCGCGCGAGCAACGGCTGCGTGACGTCGACGGCTTGCAACCGGTCCAGCCGCACGTGCCGCTGCTGCCGCCAGAGCACCCCGGAGTGCAGGAACACGGACTCGTTGCTGATGCCGTACTGAGTGCGCCGCCAGGCGAGCGCGCCGTAGCCCAGGCCGACCAGGGCACCCAGCACGATCGCCCCGATGACGAACAGGGCCTTCTGCAGCACCGGCAGCTCGAGCTCGGCGAGCGCCTCGCTGTAGTTCCAGACGGCGATGCCCAGGAGGACCGCGGCCGCCTTCCACGCGTTGAGCAGCGGCGTCACCTTGTGCAGGCGGCGCCACTCGATCGGCGCGGTCGCGTGCTCGGGCGCGTCCGGCGGCGGCTGCACGCCGGGCGGCGGCTGCACGCCGGGCGGCGGCTGCTCGCCGGGCGCGTGGACACCAGGAGGCGGGCTCCAAGGAGCGGTCACAGGCCGGCCAGCCTCGCCTCGCCGGCCTCGGACAGCCGGTCACGCAGCCGCGCGGCCTCCGCCTCGGGCAGGCCCGGGATCGCGGCGTCGGTGCCGGGCGACGCGGTGTGCAGCTGCACCTGCGCGATCCCGGCGCGCCGGGTCAGCGGGCCGGCCTGGACGTCGACGAACTGCATCCGGCCGTAGGGCACCACCACGATCGAGCGGAACATCACGCCCTTGCGGATCAGCAGGTCCTCCTCGAGCTCGGCGTAGCCGATCGCGCGGACCTGCCGCGGGATCAGCCAGAACGCCCAGACGAGGAACGCCGCGAACACGGCCGGCGCGATCCACACGGCACCGCCGAAAATCACCGCGGGGACCGCGGCGATGACCAGCGGCAGGCCCAGCCAGATCCCGGTGGTCAGCCGGCGCACCCCGATCAGCTTGTCGGAGACGCTGCTCCAGGTCACACCGGGTATGTCGAACGCTGCTGACTCCATACGGCCATTCTCCCCTGCTGATCAGTGTGCTGGTGGCGGGGCGCGGTCGGCGAACAGGCCGTCGCCGTCGTCGTCGTCGGGCGGCACCCTGCAGCACCACTGCGTGATCATGCCCGCGACCGTCATCGCGACGGCTGCCAGCAGGCAGATCCCGGAGGAGACGGCCACCGCACGCGGGTCCGGCGCCTCCAGCCGCATCGCGGCCAGCGCGAGCGAGGCGGTGAGGTAGCCGCCCACGGCCGCGCCCGCGAGCGCGGCGGTCTGCCCCAGCACCAGCGTGCGGGTGGCGCCGGGGCCGTCGAGCAGCTCGCCACGACCGACCCAGCGCTTCACCCGCAGCCCGAGCAGCAGCGTGGTCGCTGCGACGAGCCCCAGCAGCAGCGCGAGCGCCAGCGGCATCAGCGGCAGGTCACCGCCTCGGCTCTGCCACCAGCGCAGCGCGACCGCGCTCAGGGTGCCGACGACGAGGAAGACCGCCCCCAGCGTTGACCACCGCACCCGCAGTCCGGGGTCCGGCTCGCTCACAAGCTACTCCTCGGTGTCCTCGCGGCGGATCGGCTCCCAGCGCGGGCGTATCCGCTGCGGGCTCTCGGGCTCGACAGGCTGCTCCCACGGGTTGAGCGGCCGTGGCTCGCCCGCCGGCCGGTGCACCGGGTCCGGGGCCGGCTGGGCGGGCGGGGTCGGCAGGACCGGCGGCGCCAACCGTGCCGGGTCGGGCTCCTGCTCACGAACGGGCTCGGGCTCGGGCTGCGGCATCGGCGCCGGAGTGGGCTCGGGGGTCGGCACCACCGGCTCCGGCGCGGGCGCGGGCGCCGGTTCGGGCTGGGGCAGGGGCCCGGGCTCGGGCTCGGGGATCGGCTCGGGCTGGGGCAGGGCCCCGGGCTCGGGCTCGGGGATCGGCTCGGGCTGGGGCAGGGGCAGGGGCCCGGGCTCGGGGATCGGCTCCGGCTCGGGTTCTGGGGTCGGCAGCGGCTCGGGCTGCGGGGTCGGCTCCGGGACCGGCTGCGGCACCCAGGGCGCAGGCTCCGGGATCGACGCCTGCTCGGGCTCGGCGAGGGCGACCGGCGTGCCGCCGGCGTTCCCGGTGTCGACGCGTGACGTCGAGAGGTCCTCCGCCTCCGGCTCGGCCTCCGCGGGCGCCGGGGCGGGGACCGGTGCGGGCTCCGGCAGTGCCCCACGCTGCTCGTACCAGTCCAGCGCCAGCCACCGCACTCCGTCGCGGTCCGGTGCGGTGTCGGCGAGCACGGCCACCGGACCGCCGCCGAGGCCGGGCAGGAACGCATCGGGGTCCATGTGGGACCACGGCACGAGCACGAACGCCCGCTCGTTGGCGCGGGGGTGCGGCAGGCTCAGCTCCGGATCGGGGCTGGACACCGAGCCATAGGTGATGATGTCGATGTCGAGGGTGCGTTCGCCCCAGCGCTGCTCGCGAACCCGCCCGTGCGCGTTCTCGATCTCGTGCGCGACGGCGAGCACCGCGCGCGGCGAGGCGCTCGTGCGCACGACCACCACGGTGTTGAGGAAGTCGGGCTGCGAGACGGCATCGGGCTGCAGCACGGCGGCGGTCTTCGCGAGCGGGGCCACGTCGACGACCTCGAGGATCGAGGTGGCTGCCAGGTCGTCGATCGCCTGGCGCAGCGTGGCGCGCACGTCGCCGACGTTCCCACCCAGGCCGAGCACGACCTCGACGGGCTCGTCGGGCTCGGCGTCGAGATCGGTCGGCCGGCCCTCCGGCTGCGGTTCGGGCTCGTGCACGGCAGCGACAGCCGCGGGAGCGGCCGGGGCCATGGCGGGCGCGGCTGCCACCACCGGCTCCTGCGCGGCGGGCGCGAGATCGGCCGTGGAGCGGTCGCGCACGATCGTGACCTGCACGTCGTCGAACGGCACGCCCACGGGCGCCTCCGGCTTGTGCACGGTCACCTCGACGCTCTGCACGGCTGCGCGTGCCAGCACGGCGTCGGCGATGCGGGCCGCGAGGGTCTCGACCAGGTTGACCGGCTCACCCTCGACGAGGCCGACCACGTCGGCGGCCACCTCGGCGTAGTTGACCGTCAGGTCGAGGTCGTCGCCCTCGGCAGCAGCGCGGGTGTCGACCGCCATGATGACGTCGACCTTGAACAGCTGGCCCGCGCGGCGCTCCTCGGGCAGCACACCGTGCCGCCCGACCCCGCCCAGACCGATCAGCCTGATGACGTCGTTCATGTCAGCTCTCCTGTCCCCGACCTGCTCGAGTTCGTACCGCCGCCGGAACCGGCACGCGCCGTGCGCACCGCGGTGGCGACCCGCACTGCGTCCACCGAGCCTGCCACGTCATGCACCCGCACCGCCCAGACACCACGCTCAGCCATCAGCGCCGAGACCGCCGCGGTGGCGCCGTCGCGGTACGTCGGCAGTGCCGGGACGCCGTCGTGCGCGAGCAGCTCACCGAGGAACCGCTTGCGGGAGGCACCCACCAGCACCCGGAAGTTCGCCGTCATCAGCGCCTCGACGTGCGCCAGCAGCTGCCAGTTGGCCTGCCCGTTCTTCGCGAACCCCAGCCCCGGGTCGAGCACGATCTGCTCGCGCCGCACGCCGGCGCCGAGGAAGGCGTCCACGCGCGCGGCCAGCTCCCGGGAGACCTCGGCCACGACGTCTCCGTAGGTGGCCCGCTGCCCCATCACGTCCGAGTGGCCGCGCCAGTGGCTGATGATGACGTCGCAGCCCCGCTCGGCGATCAGGCGCGGCATGTCGCGATCGGCGAGCCCGCCGGAGACGTCATTGATGCACCGGGCGCCGGCGTCGAGCACGTGCGCGGCGACCGAGGCCCGCATCGTGTCGACGCTGACCTCGGCACCCTCACCCGCCAGCCCGCGCACCACCGGCAGCACCCTGTCCAGCTCGACCGCCGCCTCGACACGCGTGGCGCCCGGCCGGGTGGACTCGCCACCGACATCGAGCATGTCCGCGCCTTGATCCAGCATGTGGCGCCCGTGCGCGATCGCGAGCTCAGGGTCGAGCCACTGACCGCCGTCGCTGAAGGAGTCCGGCGTGACGTTGACGATCCCCATCACCCTCGTGGCAACAGGGTCGACGGCGCTCACGGGTCAACCCTCTCACGCACGCGTGATCAGGCTCATCGCCTCGGCGCGCGTGGTGGGGTCGCGCAGCGAGCCACGCACGGCCGAGGTCACCGTGCGCGAGCCCGGCTTGCGGACCCCGCGCATCGACATGCACAGGTGCTCGCACTCGATCACGACGATGCCGCCACGGGCACCGAGCTGCTGCATCAGGGCGTCGGCCACCTGGGAGGTCAGGCGTTCCTGGACCTGGGGCCGCTTGGCGTAGACGTCGACGAGGCGCGCCAGCTTGCTCAGCCCGGTCACGCGACCGTCCTCGCCGGGGATGTAGCCCACGTGGGCGACGCCGTGGAACGGCAGCAGGTGGTGCTCGCACGTGGAGTAGACCTCGATGTCACGGACGAGCACGAGCTCGTTGTGCTCGATCTCGAAGAAGGTCTGCAGCACGTCCGCGGGTTCCTGCCCGAGGCCGGAGAACGCCTCCCGGTAGGCGCGCGCCACCCGGCGCGGAGTCTCGAGCAGCCCCTCCCGCTCCGGGTCCTCGCCGAGTGCGACAAGCAGCGCACGGACCGCCGCCATCGCCGCGTCCTCGTCGTACCCCAGCTGCCCGTTGACCTCGGACTCCTCGGACATCGGCGATCAGCCCTGGGAGTCGATCGGCTGGTCGGGCGGGGTCTCGCGCACCTCGGTGGCCGGGCTCTCGTCGTTCCCGGCGGCCGCGGCCTGGTCCTGCGGGAGCATCCGCGGCGCGCCGCTGGCGATCTCCTTCGGCGACTGCACCGGCGGGATCTCGCTCACCGTGCGGTGCACGCTGGAGAGCCAGACCGGCCGCGGTGGCCGCTTCTCGATGGGCCTGAAGACCTCAGCGATCTCCTCCTGGTTGAGCGTCTCTCGCTCCAGCAGCGCGAGCGCGAGGTCGTCGAGGACGTGCCGGTACTCGGTGAGGATCTCCCAGGCCTCGTCGTGGGCGGCGTCGACGAGGCGGCGCACCTCGTCGTCGACGACCCCGGCGACCTCCTCGGAGAACTCGCGCTGGTGCCCCATGTCCCGACCGAGGAACACCTCGCCATCGGCCTGGCCGATGCGCAGCGCACCGATGCGCTCGCTCATGCCGTACTCCTTGACCATCTTGCGCGCGGTCCCGGTGGCCTTCTCGATGTCGTTCGAGGCGCCGGTGCTCGGGTCGTGGAAGACGATCTCCTCGGCCACCCGGCCGCCCATCGCGTACGCGAGCTGGTCGAGCAGCTCGTTGCGGGTCACGGAGTACTTGTCCTCGGCGGGCATCACCATCGTGTAACCGAGCGCACGGCCGCGGGGAAGGATCGTCACCTTGGTGACGGGGTCGGTGTAGCGCAGCGCTGCCGCCACCAGGGCGTGACCGCCCTCGTGGTAGGCGGTGAGCTTGCGCTCCTTCTCGTTCATCACACGGGTGCGCTTCTGCGGACCGGCAATCACGCGGTCGATGGCCTCGTCGAGCGCGTAGTTGTCGATCTGGTCGCGTCCCATGCGGGCGGTCAGCAGCGCGGCCTCGTTGAGCACGTTCGCCAGGTCGGCACCGGTGAACCCCGGCGTGCGCTTGGCGACCATGTGGACGTCGATGTTCGGTGCCATCGGCTTGCCCTTGGCGTGCACCCGCAGGATCTCCTCGCGACCGCGCAGGTCGGGTGCCTCCACCGCCACCTGGCGGTCGAAGCGACCCGGGCGCAGCAGCGCCGGGTCGAGGATGTCGGGGCGGTTGGTGGCCGCGATCATGATGACGTTCTGGTTGCCGCCGAAGCCGTCCATCTCCACGAGGAGCTGGTTCAGCGTCTGCTCGCGCTCGTCGTGACCGCCGCCGAGCCCGGCGCCGCGGTGCCGACCGACGGCGTCGATCTCGTCCACGAAGATGATCGCCGGCGCGTTCGCCTTCGCCTGTTCGAACAGGTCGCGCACCCGGGAGGCACCGACACCGACGAACATCTCCACGAAGTCCGAACCGGAGATCGAGTAGAACGGCGCACCCGCCTCACCGGCGATCGCCTTGGCGAGCAGCGTCTTACCGGTTCCGGGGGGTCCGTACAGCAGCACGCCCTTGGGGATCTTGGCCCCGACGGCCTGGAACTTCGCGGGGTCCGAGAGGAAGTCCTTGATCTCGCCCAGCTCTTCGACCGCCTCGTCGACACCGGCGACGTCGGCGAACGTCACCTTGGGCATCTCCTTGGTGACCTGCTTGGCGCGCGACTTGCCGAAGTTCATCATCCGGTTGCCGCCGCCCTGCACGCGCGACATCAGGAACCAGAACAGACCACCGAGCAGCAGCACCGTCAGCAGCAGCGGCAGGATCGAGGACCAGATCGAGGGCTGCGGGACCACCGAGTTGTAGCCATCGGGCAACCGCTCGTCGGCGCGCGCGTCGGCGACCGCGTCGGCCACGTCGTCGGCCTGCGCAAAGGCGTAGTAGAACTGCACCACCTCGCCCTTGTCGACGTCGTCGACCGTGAGCGGCTCGCTCAGGCTGAGGGTGACCCGCTGGTAGCCGTCGTTGATCTCGACGGCCGTGAGGGTGTCGCCCTCCAGCAGCTCCATTCCGGTGGACGTGTCGATGGTCTGCGGTCCACCGCCGGCGAGCAGCCGAAAGCTGGTGAAGACGACCAGGAGCGCGATCGCCACCCAGATGAGTGGTCCGCGCAGCAGCTTCTTGACGTTCATGTCGATAGCGGCCCGGAGGGCGAGCCGGATCCTTCTTTCCTCGGTACCTAGGCGGTGACGCTATACGACCAACGCACGAACCACCGATTTGGTTCGCATCTGTTCGCCGTGAGCATCAACGCGTGTGTGCCGCGACTGCTCGAACGACGGCTCAGGAGGCGTAGACGTGCGGCGCGAGGGTACCGACGAAGGGGAGGGTCCGGTAGCGCTCGGCGTAGTCGAGGCCGTAGCCGACCACGAACTCGTTCGGGATGTCGAAGCCGACGTACTTGACGTCGACCGACACCTTGGCGGCGTCGGGCTTGCGCAGCATCGCGGCGATCTCGATGCTCTCCGCGCCACGCGAGCGCAGGTTCGAGACCAGCCACGACAGCGTGAGGCCCGAGTCGATGATGTCCTCGACGATCAGCACGTGCTTGCCGAGCAGGTCGGTGTCGAGGTCCTTGAGGATGCGCACGACGCCGGAGGACTTGGTGCCGGACCCGTAGGAGGACACCGCCATCCAGTCCATCTTCACCGACAGCTGGAGCTTGCGGGACAGGTCGGCCATCACCATGACCGCACCCTTGAGGACGCCGACGAGCAGGACCTCGCGGCCGGCGTAGTCGGCATCGATCTGGGCGGCCATCTCCTGCAGCCGGTCCTGGATCTGCTGCTCGGTGTAGAGGACCTTCTCGAGGTCGCTTCCCATCTCGCTGGCGTCCACGCCACGTTCCCCTCGGTTCGATCCGGTTCGCTCTAGCACCCTGCTGGCCCGACGAGCACAAGCCTGCCACAGTCGCGGCGGCCCTCGACCTCGCCCGGGAGCGCGACGGCGCCCTGGCCCCGCCAGCTCGTCACGAGCGCCTCGAGGGCGCGGACATGACTGTGTCGGAGCGCCACCGCGGGGGCTCCCGCCGCCAGCGCGGCGCGCCGCAGCACGCGGGTGCGCAACGCCTCGGGCTCGGCAGCGAGGCGCGCGATGTCCAGCTCGACGGCGGCGCTCGCCCCGGGATCGACGGCGCACCGCTGCCAGGCGTGCTCGGCGAGCGTGTCCAACAGGTCGGCGTCGGCACGCGCGAGGTGCGCCGTGCGCGCCAGCGCGGGCGCGGGGTCCCGCCCGAGCGCCTCCGCCAGTGCCACCAGCACCCGGTCGCGCACGGCGGCCCGAGGCACCGGCCCGCCGTCGGCGCGCTGCCACGGCCCGTCGGCGGCGTTGCTCGGGTCGTCGTCGACGCCCAGCCCGAGCACCCGGCAGGCGGCATGGGTGTCGCGGCGGCGAACGTCGAGCAGCGGCCGCCAGTAGCTGTCACGGACCTTCGCCATGGCGGCGAGCGAACGTGCTCCGCTGCCGCGGCCGGCGGCCAGCAGCACGGTCTCGGCCTGGTCGTCGAGGGTGTGGCCGAGGAGGATCCCAGCGGCTCCGGTCTCCTCGCGCGCGGCCGCGAGCAGGGCATAGCGGGCATCCCGCGCGGCGGTCTCGGTGGCCCGGTCCACGTGCGGCACCCGCCGGACCTGCACCGGGTCGAGCCCGAGGTCCGCGCAGCCGGCGGCGGCACGCTCGGCCACCGCGGCGCTGTCCGGGCGCAGCCCGTGGTCCACCACGACCGCACCGGCGCGCAGGGCCAGCCGCGGCGCCACGAACGCGGTCTGGCTCGCGAGCGCCACCGAGTCCGGGCCCCCGGAGCAGGCGACCAGCACGAGGTCACCCGCGGCGAGCGTGCCCTCGGCGAGCAACCGCTCGAGGAGGCCGCGGACCCCGGCACGCACCCGCGCGACGGCTGGATCGGGACCGACCAACGCCGTCCTCCCTAGCCGTGCACCCGGCGCACCCAGGCGGCCGGGTCGGCGATCTCTCCGGCGAGCGGGAGCTGCTCGGGGCCGGTCCAGACGGCGTTGAGACCCTCGTGCCCGACGGCGCCGGTGACGCCGCGCACGAACGCGGCGCCCTGGCGGTACTGCGCGAGCTTGGCATCCATGCCCAGCAGCCGGCGCATGAGGGTGTCGAGCAAGCCGTTGCCGTCTCGGCGGCGCTCGAAGGCACGCCGGATCTTCGCGACGGTCGGCACCACCGCCGGTCCCGCCTCGTCCATGACGACATCGGCGTGCCCCTCGAGCAGCGACATCACCGCGAGCACCCGCTCGAGCTGGACCTGCTCGGCCTCGGTGAGGACCGCGGACATGATCGGCCCGGCGGACGTGGCGTCGACAGGACCGCCCGCGAGCGCACGCGGCAGCGCCTCGAGCAGCGAGCGCAGCCGCCCGGACGCCTCGCTGGTCTGGGACATCGAGGAGGTGAGCGAGCTCATGTGCTCGCGAAGGTGGCCGGGCAGCCAGGGCGCGGCGCTGAACTGCACCGCGTGGGTCTGCTCGTGCAGGCACACCCAGAGCTGGAAGTCGGCGGGGTCGAACCCGAGCTCACGCTGGGTGTGCAGCACGTTGGGGGCGACCACGAGGAGCCGACCACCGCCGTCGGGCGTGGGGGTGAACGGGTCGAACTGGCCGAGCACCCGGCTCGCGAGCAGCGACAGCAGCACGCCGAGCTGCTCGCCTGCGAGCCGCGCCGAGCCGAAGCCGCCGAGCGGGGGCAGGTCGTCACCGATCATCGCGGCGAACATCGCGACGTTCGCCTCGGCCCAGCGTGCGCGGTCCACGACGTACGTCGGCAGCAGGGCAGCCCGCTGCGCAGCCTCGTGCAGGCCGGTGACGTCACCGACGATCGCCGGCGCCCGGCCCGCGGCCGCACGGATCTGCGCGACGAGCGCGGCCGCCTCCGCCCGCTCGACCACCGGCCCCGCCGGCGTCAGCGCAGCCGAGCGCCGGCGCGCGACGTCCCAGTCGATCTCGCCCGCACCCGCACCCGCCCGCTCCGCCACAGCCCCACCCTACGGACCCGCACTCGACACGAAACCGTGCACGTCCGCTCAGCAGCCGCAGGCGGCGATCTCGGCGATCCAGTCGTCGATGGCGTCGCGGGCCCCGACGACGCCGCCGGTCGGCACGTCACCGATGAGCACGGCGAAGGCGAGCAGGCGGCCGTCAGCGGTCGTCACGTAGCCCGAGAGGGAGGCGACCGCACGCAGCGTGCCGGTCTTGGCCGCCACCATGCCGGCGGCGGGAGCCTCCTCGAGGCGGGTCGACAGCGTGCCCTCGAGCCCGGCCACGGGCAGACCGCGCGCGACCGAGCCGAGCTCGGGCCGGCTCGCGATCGTGGTCAAGGTCTCGACGAGGGTGCGTGGCGAGATCCGGTTGGTCGAGGACAGCCCGGAGGTGTCGGCGAGGACGAGTCCGTCGACGGCGATGCCCTCGCCGCCCAGCACGGTCCCGACGGCGACCCCCGCCCCCTGGAAGCTCGGTTCCTCGCCCGCCTCGTGCGCGACGAGCCGTCCGAGCGCCTCGGACAGGATGTTCTCCGAGTGCTGCAGCATGTAGGCGACCAGATCGCTCAGCGGCGCCGAGGAGACCTCGGCGAGCTCGGTGGCGCCCTCGGTCGCGGTGGTGCTCGTCACGTCGCCCTCGACCGTGATCCCCGCCGCGACCAGCGCATCGACGAACGCAGCTGCTGCGGCGCCCGCGGGATCGAGCTCGCGCGCGCGGGCGCCGTCGACGCGGCCGATGTCGATCGCGATCGGCGCCATGTGCATCGCGTCCCCGGCGGCGAGGTCGATGTCGTCCCACCGGGGCGCCATGTCGGGCCCGGCGTAGTAGCTGACGTCGAGACCGACGCTCACCCGGGTGGTGCCCGCCGCCGTCAGCGCGGCCGCGGTGGCCTGGCCGAGGTCGGCGAGGCCCGCGTGCCCGACGATGGCCCCCGGGTCACCCGCGCCGGCGGCCATCGTGAGGTCGCCGCCCGCCACGAGCACGATCTGGCCCTCGCCGGTTGCCACGACGCTGGTGGTGAACCGGTGGTCGGCCCCCGCTGCCGCCACGGCGGCGGCCGCCGTCAGCAGCTTGGTGGTCGACGCGGGGACGTGGCCGGAATCGGCCGCGACCGCGTCGAGATCGGCGCCGGTGAGCACGTCCGTGACCAGCACACCGGCGGTACCCACCGACGGGTTCGCGAGCAGGCTCTCGCGCAGGTCGGCGAGGGCGTCAGGTCCCGGCTGCGGCGCGTCGGGGGTGTCGGCGACCGCCTCGGGAACCGCCGGCTGCGGCACCTGCGGCTGCGGGAACGGCGGGTCCGGCAGCCGCTCCGGCCGCAACGTGACCAGACCCGGGACGACGTCGTAGATGTCGCCGGCCGCGTACCCCCCGCCCAGCAGCACCACCAGCAGGGTCACGGGTAGGAGGACACGCGACCGCCGCCGTCGAGGAGTCTTCGCCACCTGGCGAGTATCACGCACGCTCATCGGTACGTCAGACTAGGGCGCGGAGCCAACAGGCACGACAGATCATGGAGGGCGCACGGTGGAGTTCGACGTCACGATCGAGATCCCGAAGGGGCAGCGCAACAAGTACGAGGTCGACCACGAGACCGGTCGGATCCGCCTCGACAGGATGCTGTTCACCTCGACCAGGTACCCCGACGACTACGGGTACATCGAGGGCACCCTCGGTGAGGACGGCGACCCGCTCGACGCGCTCGTGCTGCTCGAGGAGCCCACGTTCCCCGGTTGTCTGATCCGCTGCCGCGCGCTGGGCATGTTCCGGATGCGCGACGAGGCCGGCGGCGACGACAAGGTGCTGTGCGTGCCCAAGGGCGACCAGCGCGCGTCGTGGCGCTCGGACATCGACGACGTCTCCGAGTTCCACCGGCTCGAGATCCAGCACTTCTTCGAGGTCTACAAGGATCTCGAGCCCGGCAAGTCGGTCGAGGGCGCCCACTGGGTCGGCCGCGACGAGGCCGAGGCCGAGATCAAGCGCTCCTTCCAGCGCGCGATCGACACCGGTTACACCCACCCGCAGCCGCACATCGGCTGATGCGCACCGAGGTCGTCGACGCCTTCAGCGATGACGACCTCGACCGTGCCCGCTGGTCGCCGGCCTATCTGCCGGCCTGGGCCTCGCGCAACGAGAACGCCGCGCGGTACCGGATGACCGGCAGCAGCCTCGTGCTCGAGATCCCGCCCGGCCACGGGCGCTGGTGCCGCGACACCCATGAGCCGCCGCTGCGGACCTCGACGATCGCCTCGGGCGACTGGTCCGGCCCGCTGGGCAGTGACCGCGGGCCGCAGCCGTTCCGCACTGGGCTGCGGGTGCGCGAGGAGCAGCCGCGCTTCAGGGGGTGGCTGCTCGACGGCGGCCATCTCGAGATCCGCTGCCGGATGTCGCTCTCGCCGCGCTCGATGGCCGCGCTCTGGCTCGCGGGCTGGGACGAGGACCCGCAGGACTCCGGTGAGCTGTGCGTCGTCGAGGTGTTCGGCTCCGCGGTCGACCCGGGGCGGTCCGCCGAGATCGGTATCGGGATCAAGGCGCTGCGCGACCCCCGGCTGCGGGAGGACTTCGACGCCCCGCGGCTGGCGATCGATGTCGCAGACTGGCACACCTACCGGGTGGACTGGGATGCAGCCGAGGCCCGCTTCGCCGTCGACGGCACCACGGTGCGCACATGCGCGGACCCGCCGCGCTACCCGATGGTGGTGATGGTCGGGGTCTTCGACTTCCCCGACGGCACCGACACCACCCACACGCCGACCCTTGAGGTCGACCGCATCAGCGGTACGGCGCTCGCGTAGGTCACGGGCGAGCGGCGTAAGGCAGCACGTTGCTCCACCACATCGGCACGAGCTCGACGTTCTTGCCTTCCGACGGCGCGTGCAGCCGCATGCCGTTGCCGGCGTAGATCGCCACGTGGTAGATCCCGCTGGGGCTGCCGTTGTCCGAGTAGAAGATCAGGTCGCCCGGCTTCATCTGGCCGACCGGGACCAGGTCACCTGCGTAGTACTGCGCCCCGCTGGTGCGCGGGATCGAGATTCCGGCGTTCGCGTACGCCATCATCGTCAGCCCGGAGCAGTCGTAGCCGCTGGGGCCTGCGGCGCCCCAGATGTACGGCTTGCCGAGCTGCGTCCTCGCCCAGGCGAGCGCTGCGGCGTTCGCGCTGGTCGACGGCGGGGCGGGCGGCGGCGTGGTCACCGGCGGCTTGGTGGTGGTCGGCGGCGGGGTGGTCGGGGCCGGCGGTGCCGGAGCCTGGGTGGGGGCCGTCGTCGGGGCCGTCGTGGTCGGCGCCTGGGTCGGTGCCTGCGTGGTCGGCGCCTGGGTGGGCGCGGGGGTGGCCGGGGCCTCGGTGGCCTCCGGCGCCGCCGGGGTGTCAGCCGGCGCCTCGACGCCGAGCGCGGCCGCTGCGGCCTCGTTCTCGGCCTGGATCCGCGCGGCCTCGGCGGCCTCCTGGCGCTGCTGCTCCATCTCGACGCTGGTCTGCCGGAGGGCGGCCAGCTCGGCGATCAGGGCTCCTTGCCGGGCCTCGTTGGAACCGAGGATCGCGGCGGCATCGGCGGCGGCCTGGTCGGCGGCTGCGGAGGCCTCCTCGAGCCGGCCGGCGGCTTCCGCGCGTTCGGTCACGGCCTCGGCTGCGCGGTCGTTGGCCACGTCGGAGGCGACGACGGCGTCGGCGTACCGCTGCTCGGCCGCCGCGGTGCTGGTGCCGAGCACCTGGTAGGTGGTCGCCTCGGCGAGCGCGTCCTCGAGGCCGTCGGCCGACAGCAGCGAGCCGAGCTGCGCCAGGTCGCCTCCGGAGCGGTAGCTGGCCATCGCGAGCTCGGCCATCGCGGCGCTGGCGGCGTCGAGCTCGGTCTCGGCTGCGGCAACCTCGGCAGCGGCGTCGGTCTGCTCCCGCTCGGCGTCCTCGAGCGCCACGAGGGCCGCGTTGTAGCTCTCGGCCGCGATCTGCGCCTCGATCGTGGCGGCGTCGTAGGCCGCCCGGTTGGTGGCGAGCTCGGCCTCGAGCGCGGCGATCTGGGAAGCGGCGTCATCGGCAGCAGCATCGACGGCGGCGATGTCGTCGTCGGTAGGAACGGTCGGAGCTGCGAGCGCGCCGGAGGCGAAGAGGCTGAAACCCGCGGTGAGGGCCGCGGCCACACCGAGGGGGCCGAGAAGTCTGCGCCGCACGTCTTCCACCTCACACACATCGATCACGTCTGCACCGGCGTGTCGAGTTGACGCCGTGCATGCGGTCCACACCGTAATGCACAAATCACCCTCGCGACACACCGGTCACAAGATTCACATTCGTCCCACGACGTGCTAGTCGGAATGACACCGATGTCATTCAGCTCCCCACCAATTCCCCCCGAATTCGTGGCTGAGCGGCGAGTTCGGCGGGTATTCCCAGCGAACTCGGCGATCAGGGACGAACTCGGCACGGCGTGGCAGCCGGCTCGGATACGCACCTGAGCCCTGCGGCATCGGTGCGGCCGTCGGGGCGGGTCCCGCCGGCAGTGCCCAGGCGCTCCGTCGTCAGGTCTGCGGAGTCTCACCATGCAAGACATTCCGGTCCACGGGTGGTGAGCACCGCCGTCGAGCCATAACGTCAGCGACATGTTCCTCCGCCGAATGTGCCGCTGACGCGCACGTTCGGCATGCCCTGACGTTCTTCTCCGCGGTCGCGGGGACGTCGCAGCGCACGTGCGCACCGCCCATCAACCGGGTCGGCCAGTCAGCGCTACGTCTGCACTGCCGTCCACCAACCTGCAGGAGACAGACCATGAGCACTCCCTGGAACTTCGAGACCCGCCAGGTCCACGCCGGCCAGGCCCCCGACGCCGAGACCGGCGCGCGCGCCGTGCCGATCTACCAGACCACCTCGTTCGTGTTCAAGAACACCGACGAGGCGGCCGCCCGGTTCGCTCTCGCCGAGCTCGGCCCCATCTACACCCGCATCACCAACCCGACCCAGGCGGTCGTCGAGGACCGCATCGCCTCCCTCGAGGGCGGCGTCGGCGCGCTGCTGGTGTCCTCCGGCCAAGCGGCTGAGACGCTTGCGATCCTCAACATCGCCGAGGCAGGCGACCACGTGGTCGCCTCCCCCTCGCTGTACGGGGGCACCTACAACCTGCTGCACCACACGCTGCCGAAGCTCGGCATCACGACGACGTTCGTCGAGGACCCGAGCGACCCGGAGTCCTGGCGTGCGGCCGTGCAGCCGAACACGAAGCTCTTCTTCGGCGAGGTCATCCCCAACCCCAAGGGCGACATCCTCGACATCGAGGCCGTCGCGGCCGTGGCGCACGACGTCGGCGTGCCGCTGCTCGTCGACAACACGGTCGGCACGCCCTACCTGGTCCGCCCGCTCGAGTGGGGTGCCGACATCGTCATCCACTCCGCGACCAAGTACCTCGGCGGCCACGGCACCTCGATCGCCGGTGTGATCGTCGACGGCGGTTCCTTCGACTTCGCCGCCCACCCGGAGCGCTTCCCGAACTACAACACCCCAGACCCGAGCTACAACGGCCTGGTCTACGCCCGCGACCTCGGCGAGGGTGGCCTGTTCGGCGTCAACCTCTCCTTCATCCTCAAGGCGCGTGTGCAGCTGCTGCGCGACCTGGGCACCGCCGTCGCGCCGTTCAACGCGTTCCTCATCACGCAGGGTCTCGAGACGCTGTCGCTGCGCGTGGAGCGCCACGTAGAGAACGCCAAGAAGGTGGCCGAGTACCTCGAGAACCACCCGCAGGTGACTTCCGTCAACTACGCGAGCCTGCCCTCGAGCCCGTACTACGAGCTCGCGCAGAAGTACACGCCGAAAGGCTCGGGCGCGGTGCTCGCGTTCGAGATCGACGGCGGTCTGAGCGCCGGCAAGGCGTTCGTCGACGGCCTCGAGCTCCACTCGCTGGTGGCCAACATCGGTGACGTCCGCTCGCTCGTGATCCACCCCGCCTCGACCACGCACAGCCAGCTCACCCCGCAGCAGCAGGCCGCCAGCTCGGTGACCCCTGGTCTCGTGCGGCTCTCGGTGGGCATCGAGCACATCGACGACATCATCGCCGACCTCGACAAGGGCTTCGCGGCAGCGACCGCTGCCCTGGCCACGGCGGACTCCTCGACGACGGCAGTCGAGACGGCGTGACATCGTGCGGCCCGAGGTGACTACCGTGAGCTCTGTGAACCCGTCCTGGGACCGGACCCGTACCCCGCGCGCCGTCGTGCGGCCCGTGCGGCTCCCCGCCCGCCCGCGTCAGCCGATGGGGCCGATCCCGGCCTCCGGCGCCTGGCGCGAGGGTGACGAGCCGGGTCGGCGGATGTTCACTCACCTCGGGCCGCTGCATCTCGAGGCGGGCGGTCGGCTGCCGTCGGTCACGATGGCCTACCAGACCTGGGGCCAGCTCAACGCGGCCGGCGACAACGCGGTGCTGGTGCTGCACGCCCTCACCGGCGACAGCCACGTGACCGGCGACGCCGAGCCCGGGCACCCCACGGCCGGCTGGTGGAGCGACCTGGTGGGCCCGGGCCGCCCGATCGACACCCACCGGTACTTCGTGGTCGCTCCCAACGTGCTGGGCGGCTGTCAGGGCACCACCGGCCCCTCCTCGGCCGCCCCCGACGGGTCGCCGTGGGGCTCGCGCTTCCCCTACGTGACCGTGCGTGACCAGGTCGCGGCCGAGGCCGAGCTCGCCGACCGGCTCGGGATCGGCTCGTGGTCGCTCGTGATCGGCGCCTCGATGGGCGGGCACCGCGCGCTCGAGTGGGCCGCCGCGCACCCCTCCCGGGTCCGCAGGCTCGCGGCGATCGCGACGACGGCGCAGACCTCGGGCGACCAGATCGCCTGGGCGCACAGCCAGCTCGGCGCGATCCGCGCCGACGCCCGCTACCGCGGCGGCGACTACTACGGCGCCGCCGACGACGACGGGCCGCACCTCGGTCTCGGCATCGCCCGCCAGATCGCGCACACGACCTACCGCAGCGCCTCCGAGCTCGACGAGCGCTTCGGGCGACTGCCCCAGGGCGGTGAGGAGCCGCTGGGCGGCGGCGGCCGTTTCGCCGTGCAGTCCTACCTCGACCACCACGCCGGCAAGCTGTCGCGCCGCTTCGATGCCAACAGCTACGTGGTGCTCACCGAGTCGATGCTCACCCACGACCTCGGCCGCGATCGCGGCGGCGTCGCCTCCGCGCTCGCCGGCATCACGGCGAAGACCCTCGCTGTCGCCGTCGACAGCGACCGCCTGTTCCTGCCGGAGCAGTCCGAGCGGATCGCCGACGGCGTCCCTGACGGCCGGCTGCACGTGATCCGTTCGGCGTACGGCCACGACGGCTTCCTGATCGAGTTCGACCAGCTCGGTCCGCTCGTCACGGACTTCCTGGCTGAGGACCCGGAGACGGACCTCGATCCGGAGTACGTCATCTGACCGTGCTCGGACCCACCGCCACGATCAGTGGTCGACGAGCGCAACCCCGAGGGTGTCAGCGGCGTGCTGGAGGATCGCCTGCACGGCGAGGGTGTCGTCGAGCGGCATGATCTCCGACTCGGTGAGACCGGCGGCGAGGCAGCGGTTCACCTCGTCGACCTCGAGCGAGTACCCGGCCGAGGCCGGCGGGGCGAGGATCTCCTCCGGCTCCTGCCCGGGGCGGTGGAGCACGATGCGGTCGGGGTGGTGGAACCGCGGCGGGATGTCGATCCAGCCCTCGGTGCCGAGCACGCGAGCCGCGCCCGGGCTCTGGTAGAACGCAGCCCGCAACGTCGCGGAGCGACCGTCGCCGTACGAGAGCAGGTACGAGGACTCGCCATCGACGCCGGTCGAGATCAGCGAGCCGGTCACGAACACCTGGGTGGGGTTGCCGAGCACCATCTGGGCGAGGCTGACCACGTAGACGCCCAGGTCGAGGATCGTGCCGCCACCGAGGTCGAGCGAGAACAGCCGGTCCTCGGGGTCGAAGGGGCGGCCCGCGCCCAGATCTGCCTGCACACCGCGCACCTCCCCGATCGCGCCGTCGGCGATCAGCTCGCGCATCCGCACGATGGCCGGCTGGAAGCGGGTCCACATCGCCTCCATCGCGAACACCCCGCGCTCGCGCGCCAGCGACACGAGCCGCTCCGCGCCGGGCAGGGTCGCGGTGAACGCCTTCTCCATCAGCAGCGCCTTGCCGGCCTCGATCACCGCGGTGCCGTGCGCGAAGTGCCAGGTGTGCGGGGTGGCCACGTAGACGGCGTCCACCTCGTCGTCGGCCAGCAGCTCGGCGTAGGAGCCGTACACCCGCCCGATGCCGTACCGATCGGCGAACTCGCTCGCCCGCGTCAGCGAGCGCGATCCCACGGCGACGAGCTCGCCGTCGACCACGTGCGGGAAGTCCCGCGCCACGCTCTCGGCGATCCGACCAGGTCCCAGCACTGCCCAACGCACCATGATGCGAACCTATCGTTCAGGCGCGTGCGTCATCATGGGCACATGCCGACCCTGGACGCCGTGGTCAACGATCTGCGCGAGCAGTGGGACCTGCTGCGCGCCTGGCTCGAGGAGCTGCCCGATCCGAGGTCGGCCGAGCCCTCGACGTTGCCTCGCTGGAGCATCGCCGATCTGGTCGCGCACCTCGGCCGGGTGATGGACTCGATCAGTGCCCTGCAGCCGCTGCCCCCGGGCGACCACGACCCGCTGAGCCTCTCGGAGTACCTCGCCACCTACGCCGCCGCGGACCCCGGGTACTTCGACCAGATCACGCACGATCTCGCGGCCTCGATCGCCGACGATCCGCTCGAGCACCTCGACCGGATGGCCGAGGCGGCGTTCGCGCACATCGACGAGCTGCGCGAGGGAGCGCCCGACGACGCCCCGGTGCTCGCGCGGCGCGGCGCGATCGAGCTGCCCGACTTCCTCATGAGCCGCCTGATCGAGCTCGTGGTCCACGGCTACGACCTGGCCCCTGCACTGCCGCTTCCCACGCCGGTGGATCCCACCGCTCGCACCCTCGTGGCGGAAGCCCTCATCGAGGTCGCCCGGGAGCGCACCGGGTACGCGATCGAGGTCAACGACCCCACCGCGTGGATCGCGACCGCGACAGGCAGGCTCACCTGGGCGGCCGCCGTCGCCAAGGCAGCGGTGCAGCCGAGCGCGCTCTCCGACGGAACACCCGATCTGGGCCCGTCGTTGCCACTGCTGTGACCGACGACCTGCCACCGCTGCGGCTCCCCCGGGTCAAGAAGCCGAAGCGGCGAGCTCCCGAGAAGCCACTGCCCGAGCCCGAGCCCGAACCCACGCCCGAGCCCGACCTCGAGCAGCCCGAGTCCTCCCCGCCACCGCCCCCACCCGTGGGCCGGTGGGGGCGCGACATCCTCGGCGAGGACTTCCAGGCCCGGACCTTCCCGCAGCCCGACGACGACGAGGGCCCCGTCGTCACGACCCTGATCCGGCACCGCCCGGGAGGCGCCGCGCTGCCCCGCCGGCCCCGCTTCGCGGTGCTGTACGTGCACGGGTGGTCCGACTACTTCATCCAGACCGAGCTCGCCGAGTTCTGGACCGAGCGCGGGGCGGTGTTCTACGCGGTCGACCTGCGCAAGTCCGGCCGCTCGATCCGAGCCCACCAGACCCCCTGCTTCGTCGAGTCCCTCGGGGAGTACGACGGCGATCTCGACCTGGCCACGGACGTGATCCGTCACATCCACGGTGCCTCGGTGCCGATCGTGCTGGTCACGCACTCGCAGGGCGGGCTCACCACCGCGTTGTGGGCGAAGCGGCGGCCGGGCGCGGTCCGCGGGATCGTGATGAACTCGCCGTTCCTGGAGATGCACGGGTCGAGCCTGGCGAGGGCGATCAGCCACCCGGTGGTCACGCAGGTGGCGCGCCGACAGTCGCGGTGGCCGGTCCCGATCGCCGCGCCGGCGTTCTACGACCGCACGGTCAATGAGCACGAGGACGGCGAGTGGTACATCGAGCCCAGCTGGCGGCCGGTGCCCACGCACCCGATCCGCCCTGGCTGGGTCAACGCCGTCATGTCCGGCCACAAGGAGCTGCGGGCGGGGCTCGATCTCGACATCCCGATCCTCGTGCTGACCTCGCACCGCACCGTGATCGGTCCGAAGTGGCGTGAGGAGATGCGCACCGCGGACGTGGTCATCGACGTCAAGCAGGTCCGGCGCCGTGCGCCCGCCCTCAGCAGCACCGTGACGCTGGCGAAGATCCAGGACGCGATCCACGACGTGCTGCTCTCACCCCGCCCGGTGCGCGACCGGGCGTACGACCAGATCGACCACTGGTTCCGCGGCTACATCGAGCCAGATCTCTGAGCGTGGCTACGTGGCTGCGCGCGCCGGGAGGTCGGTGGCCATGAGCAGCTCGGCGAGCGTCACGCCGCTGGTGCCGGCGAGCTGCTCGGCCTGAGTGCGGCAGGAGAAGCCGTCGGCGAGCAGCACGGCGCCCTCGGGCGCCTCCCGCAGCGCGGTCAGCAAGCCGTTCTCGGCCACCGCGACACTGACGTCGTAGTGGCCCTTCTCCATGCCGAAGTTGCCCGCGAGCCCGCAGCAGCCAGAGATCGTGGTCACCGAGGCACCGGTGCGCTCGAGCAGCGCGAGATCGGGGCCGTAGCCCATCACCGCGTGCTGGTGGCAGTGCGGCTGCGCCACGACCGCGACACCCGTGAGGTCCGCCGTCGGGGTCCAGTCCGGCCCCGGTCCCAGCGGCGCCGGTGCGGTCAGCAGCTCGGCGAGCGTGTGCACGTTGCCGGCGAGTGCCCGGGCGCGCGGGTCGTCGCCGAGCAGCTCGACCAGGTCGCCGCGCAGCACCGCCGTGCAGCTCGGCTCGACCCCGACGATCGGGATCCCCCGCTCGACCCACGGCGTGAGGACGTCGAGCGTCTGCCGCAGCTTGGTGCGGGCGCCGTCGAGCTGGCCGGTCGAGATCCAGGTGAGACCGCAGCAGGCCTCCTGATCGGGCACCCGCACCGTGTACCCGGCGTCCTGCAGCAGCCGCACGGTGGCCTCGGCCCCCGCCGGCGACATCGTCTCGCTGAACGAGTCGACCCACAGCATCACCTCGCGCTGCTGCGGCGCGCTCGGCTGCGCGGGCTGGCCGCGGAACCAGCGGGAGAACCGCCGGGTCGCGAACCGCGGCACGCCGCGCCGCGTGTCCATGCCGCCGCCCGCGAGCACCAGCGTGCGCAGCGGCCCGACCGTGAGCAACGCGTTCGCGATCGCGGCAAGCCCGGGCACCGCAGTGACCAGCCTCGACCAGCGGGGCAGCCAGCCGAGCGCGTAGTGCGTGATCGGGCGCACCTTGCCGCTGTAGCGCTGGTGCAGCACCTCGGCCTTGTAGGTGGCCATGTCGACGCCGGCCGGGCAGTCGGCGCTGCACGCCTTGCAGGACAGGCACAGGTCCAACGACTCCTCGACCTCGGCCGAGTCCCAGCCGCTCACGAGCGAGCCGTTCGCGAGCTCCTGCAGCACCCTGGCGCGGCCGCGCGTGGAGTCCTTCTCGTCCTTGGTCGCCTGGAACGAGGGGCACATGAAGGAGCCCGCAGCCGCGCTCACGCGGCACTTGCCCACCCCGACGCACCGGTGCACGGCGGTGGTGAGGTCACCGCCGTCGTGCTCGTAGGCGAACCCGGTGCGGGTGAGCGGCAGCGGCGTGGCGTGCGGGCGGCGCAGGTTGGCCGCGACGCCGGAGGGCCGGACCACGACCTCGGGGTTGAGCGTGTCCGCGGGGTCGAACAGGCCCTTGACCTGCTCGAACAACGCGATCGAGGTGGCCGAGTACATGTACGGCAGCAGCTCGCTGCGCGCACGGCCGTCGCCGTGCTCCCCCGACAGCGAGCCGCCGTGGCTCGCGACCAGTCGAGCGGCGTCGTGCATGAAGTCGCGCAGGATCGTGGTGCCGCCGGGCCGGTGCAGCGGCAGGTCGATGCGCACGTGGATGCAGCCGTCGCCGAAGTGGCCGTACGGCAGCCCGTCGAGCTCGTACCGGTCCAGCAACGCGTTGAAGTCCCGCAGGTAGGCGCCGAGCCGTTCCGGCGGAACGGCAGCGTCCTCCCAGCCCGGCCATGCCTGGGCGCCCGAGGGCGTGCGCCCGGCCAGGCCTGCGCCGTCGGCACGGATCTGCCAGATCCTGGCCGCCTCGGGGCCTGCGGGGATGACCCTGACGGCGGTGGTGCCGGCATCCCTGACCAGCGCCTGAGCGTTGGCGTAGGCCTCCTCCTGGTCGGCACCGCCGACCTCGACCAGCAGCCAGCCGGCGCCCTCGGGCAGGTCCGGGATCGGCGTGGTCGCGTGCTGCCGCACCACGTCGAGGAGCCGGTCGTCCATGCCCTCGATCGCCAGCGGCTTGTGGGCCAGCATGGCGGGCACCGCATCCGCGGCGGATGGCATGTCGGGGTAGCCGAGCGCCACGATCGTGGGCGACCCGGGGATCGGCACGAGGTCGACCGTCGCCTCCAGCACCGTGACCAGGCTGCCCTCGGTGCCGACGAGGAACTTCGCGAGGTCGCGCCCGTTCTCGGGCAGCAGGTGCTCCATCGAGTATCCAGAGACCTGGCGGCCGAACCGGCCGAACTCGGTGCGGATCCCGGCGAGGTTCGCGGTCACGAGCTCGGCGAGGCCGGGGACCGCGGAGAGGTCGCCGCGGCCGGCGGTGAAGCGGCGGCCGGTGCCGTCGACCACCTCGAGGATGCGCGTGTTGTCGGCTGTGCGGCCGTAGGCCACCGCGTGCGGTCCGCACGCGTTGTTGCCGATCATGCCGCCGATCGTGCACCGGTTCTGCGTGGAGGGGTCGGGCCCGAATCGCAGCCCGTACGGCTTGGCCGCGGCCTGCAGCGTGCTCATCACCGTGCCGGGCTGCACGCGCGCCGTCCTGGCCTCGGGGTCGATCTCGAGCACCTTGTTCATGTGCCTCGAGAAGTCGATGACCACGCCCGGCCCGACGGCGTTGCCCGCCACCGAGGTTCCCCCGCCTCGCGAGGTCACCGGGCTCTGGTGGGACCGCGCCACCTCGAGCGCGGCCAGCACATCCTCGGCTGTGCGAGGGAACACGACCACCTCGGGCACCACGCGATAGTTGGAGGCGTCGGTGCTGTACTCGGCCCGCCGTCGGCTCGAGGCGTCGACCTCACCGCGGACGGCGGCCCTCAGATCGGTGAGCAGATCGGGCACGGACCCAACCTACCGAGGTCGGGAGTGCGCTCAGTCCCCCGAGGCCCCGAAGTCCAGGAACTCGTCGGTGACGGCGATGACCGACCAGGTCCCGCCGTCCTCGGAGGTCAGGCGCCAGGTGGGCAGCACGCCCACGGCACCACCGCCCAACGGGTACCCGGCGAGCACGAGGTCTGCGCCGGTGATCGTGTGCGTGGTGACCGCCCACGGCAGGGTGCCGCCCTCGGAGGGGGTCCACGTCCCGTGGTCCTGGCTCACGATCTGGGTGACCTGGCTGGTCACGAACGCACCGAAGCGTGAGTCGCCGAGCCGTGCCACCGCCTCGACCGGCGAGATCACCTCGTAGCTGCCGATCGAGGTCAGCGGCGCGAGCGGACCGGTGGCGGTGCTGACGCCGCCGGCCGTGACGACGACCGACCAGAGGTGCTGGCCCGCGGCGTCGCTGCCTGCCGGGTAGCCGTCGACGACGACCTCCCCGAGCGACGATGCGCCGATCACGAGCTCGAGCGTCTCGCTGTCCACCCCCACACTGGTGAGGAAGTCCCGCGCCGTGGCGATCGGGTCGTCCACGGCCTCGCAGGTGCCGAGGTCGTCGGGGTCCGAGACATCACCGCGGACATCGGCGCACGCGCCGGCGGTAACGGTGGGGTCGCTGTAGCCGAACGTCGCAGCGCCGTCGCCCTCGATCGCGACGCGACGGCCCTCACCATCGGCCACGACCCAGGCCGTGCCCTCCTGCACGGCGGTGCCGACGACGCCGAGGGCGTCGGCGAGCTGCTGCGCCTGCTCGGCCGTTGCCACGCCGGTCGCGTCGTAGGCGAACGCCTCCGCGGCGGTGCGCTCGTCCGTGAGCCCGGACGCCTCGAACGCGACCCTGCCCTCGGGCGCCCCGGCGGGGCCGCTCGAGCCGTCGCTGCCACCCATGACGCCCAGCTCGTCGGTCTGCTCGGTGGCCTCGCCCGCACCGCCGTCGTCGGCGATCCCTGTGTCGGCCTCGTCCCCCTCGGAGGCCACGAACGTGTCGACGTCCTCCGCCGCGCCGCCGGCGCTGTCGCCGCCGCCACCTCCCGCGCCGCCGGCACCGACCAGGTACCCGCTGACGCCCACGATCACCGACGCTGCCGCGCCGGCCACCCAGGACATCCGCCGCGACCGCCGAGCCCTCCGCTCGGCCAGCTCGTCGCGAGGTGCCGGGGTGGCCGGCGCAGAGCGCTCGGGATCCGCCTCCAGGCGGGTGTCGACGGCGCGGCGCAGCGCAGCGAGGTCGGTGGCATGCCCCTGTGCGGGGTCGGCAGCCAGCAACCTGCTGATGCTCTCGTCGTCACTCATCGTCATGTCCCTCCGGGAGCACCGCGGTGCCCGTTCCTTCGGTCATGTGTGGCGCGGCGAACCGTTGTTGCAGTGACATGCGCTACGCCTCCACCCTGTCGTCCCAGCCCTCGCGCAGCCGCGCGCGGGCCCGCGACAGCGCCGCCGCCGCCCCACCCCGACTGATCCCGAGCGCCTGGCCCAGCGCCTCGCCGTCGAGCCCCTCCCAGACGTGCAGGAGCAGCACGTGCCGGTCGCGGGGGCTCAGCTCGGCGAGCACGCGGCGGACAGCCTCGTCCTCGACGACGATGTCGGCCGGGTCGGAGGCGTACTCGCCGTCGGCGTCGTCGGGGAGCTCCTCGACCGGGATCGCGCGGCCCTTGCGGCGATAGTTGGCGAGCACGAAGCCCGCCGTGCGGTACAGCCAGGCGAGCTCGTGACCCTCGGGGAGGTCGTCGCGGCGCCGCCAGGCCGTGGCGAGCACGTCAGCAGCCAGGTCCTCGGCGTCGTCGTGCGGTGCGCGGCGCAGGAAGTAGCGGTGCACGGCCCGGGCGTGCTCGGCGAACAGCGCATCGAACCAGGCCTGGTCGCGGGGACCGGCCGGCACTGCGTCGTCGGCCATCGGCGCTCCGTTCCCAGGGTCCATCGATCTGAGGGCATGACGACGGCGCCCTACTCTGCTCTGTCGTCGCGGCCCCGATCGTTGCACGGGTTCGCCGTGATCCGTGGCTCCCTGAGCGGTTCGGCCAGTCCCCCGCAGAAGCGGTCAGTCCTTCTTGGCGATGTCCCAGTCGTTCTTGGCGTTCTTGGCAGCCGCGCTCGGGCCGCCCCGGTCCTCCGCCTGGTCGGCCTGACCGCGGTCCGCAGAATCGTCGTCGGACAGCTTGTCGACGGCGTCCTCGGCCTTGTCCCGCACCTCGTCGGCCTTGTCCTTGAACTGCTCACCCAGTCCCATCGGTGCCTCCTCGGATCGGTGCACGCGTCACTCGCGTGCGACCTCTCCGACCCTAACCCCGCGCCGTCGACAACGACGGGAAACCGGGGGGAACGACGACGGCCCGGTCCCGCGAAGGGGACCGGGCCGTGATCGAGCCGCCTCGGGGAATCGAACCCCGGACCTATTCATTACGAGTGAATCGCTCTGCCGACTGAGCTAAGGCGGCGCTGCCGGAGGGACCCGGCGACCGCCTACTGTACCCGGGCGGAGCGGGGTGGTCGAATCAGCAGCTCAACCCGTCATCGGGGACCGTTCCCTCCAGGAGGAAGGCGTCCACCGCCTCGTCGATGCAGGAGCCGTAGCCGTAGGCGGTGTGACCGTCGCCGTCGTAGCTGAGGAACACCCCGCTCTCCAGCTGATCGGCCATCGACACGGCCCATTCGTGCGGCGTGGCCGGGTCGCGGGTGGTGCCGATCACGAGGATCGGCGGGGTGCCGGGGGCCGTGATCGGGTCCCGGACGGCGCTGGACTGGAACGGCAGCGTGGCGCAGCCCACCTCGCCGTACCCCATGTAGGGGCCGAACAGGTCGTTGGCTGCCACGAGCGCGTCGGCGTTCGCGGTGATCTCGTCGCGGTCGAGCTCGACCGGGTAGTCGAGGCAGTCGATCAGGCGGAAGGCGCCCTCGTCCTCGGGGTAGTTCCCGTCGTCGTCGAGGTCGGCCGCGATGTCGGCCATCAGCAGCACCTGGCTGCCGTCGCCCTCGAGCGCCAGCCCGATCGCCTCGGTCAGGGTGGACCACCAGCCCGGGCTGTACATCGACGTGATGATCGCGCTCACCAGCTCGCTGTCGCTGACGGGCCGCTCGGCGTCGCCGCTGTCGATCGGGTTGGCGGCGAGCTCGTCCAGCAGCTCCACGGTGCGGTCCCACGCCTCGTCGACCGTGCCGGTGAACGGGCAGCTCGCACCCGCGAGGCAGTCCTCGAGGTAGGAGCGGTACGCGACCTCGAAGCCCTCGTTCTGACCGGCGGTGAGCTCGGCGAAGCTGAGAGCGGGGTCGACCGCGCCGTCGAGCACGAGCCGCCCCACGCGGGTGGGGAAGAGCTCGGCGTAGTGGGCACCCAGGAACGTGCCGTACGAGAAGCCGAAGTAGGTGAGCGTCTCCTGGCCGAGCGCGCCGCGCAGGATGTCGAGGTCCTTCGCCGCGCTCACGGTGTCGAGGAACTCCATCACCGGGCCGGTGTTCTCCAGGCACGCCTCGCCGTAGGCGGTCGCATCCGCGACGTACGCCTCCCAGCCCGCATCCGTGGTGAGGTCGTAGGAGGTCTCGTAGTACTCGTTGAGCTGCTCGGTGGTGTAGCAGCGCACGCCGTGGGACTCGCCTACGCCGCGCGGGTCGAAGCCGACGATGTCGTAGCCGTCGCGCAGCGTCCTGGAGAAGTAGGAGGTGGTGGACGTGACCATCTCGATGCCGGAGCCGCCCGGACCGCCCGGGTTGATGAACATCGTGCCGACGGCCTCGCCGTCGCCGGTGTGGTTGAAGCGCTTGACGGCGATCTCGATGGTCTCGCCGGTCGGGTCCTCGTAGTTCATCGGGACCTCGACCGTGGCGCAGTCGAAGCCGCTGCCGCACTCGGCCCACTCGACCTCTTGGGCGTAGAACTCCTCCAGCCCGGCAGGCGTGCTGCCGTCGAGGCTGACGCTGCCCGGCTGGATCATCGGCGCCGGCGCCGCGCAGCCGGCGATCAACGCCGCCGCGGCCACGAGCACAGCGGCGCCGGCCCCTCTCCTTGATCGCACTCGGCCAGTGTAGGGAGATGCGGGGCCGTTGGCCGACGGCGCAACGAGGGCAGGTCCGTCCGCGTGCCTCATCCTTGGGGCCGGAGGGCGATGAAGAGCGACTCGATCGCGAGCAGCGGTGCGATGGTGCCGAACTCGTCGAAGCGAGCGCGGGTGCGACCGATCGCCTGCATGCGGCGCAGCGACTGCTCGGGCGTGGACTCCGCCGCCAGCTCTCGGATCCGGGGCTCGGCGGCCATGTTGATGAGGTCGACGTCGCTGCCGAGCTGCGTCACGAGCACGTCCCGATAGAAGGACAGCAGGTCCACGAGGGCGCGATCGATCGTGTCGAGGAGCGAGCGGCGCGCCCGGCGCTTCTGGTCCTCCTCGAGCTGACGCACCTGCGAGCGCAGCGAGGGCGGCAGCCTGTCTCCCTCGGTGACGCCCAGGTTGCGCATCAGCTCGACGCGCTCCTCGGCGTCCCGCTCGGCGGTGGCGAGCTTGCTCTGCTCGGTGGCGGCCTCGACCAGCTCGCCCGCCGCGAGCACGGCATCTCCGACGCCGCGGATCCGCGTGGGGATCCCAAGCACCCGGTCGCGGTAGGCGCGGGCCTCGGGGCTGCGGGCCAGCCTGCTGGCGACACCGATGTGGCTCTGAGCGGCGTGCGCGCACTCGAGCGCGAGCCGGGGCTCGACGCCGTCGCGCTGGACCAGCAGGTCGGCGACGGCCTGCGGCTCCGGCACCCGGAGGTTGATCTGCCGGCAGCGGGAGCGGATCGTCGGGAGCATGTCCATCGGGCTCGGCGCGCACAGGAGCCAGACCGTGCGCGGCGGTGGTTCCTCGATCGCCTTGAGCAGCACGTTGGAGGTGCGCTCGGCGATGCGGTCGGCATCCTCGATGATGATGACGCGCCAGCGGCCGCGGGCCGGCGTGCGGTAGGCGGTCTCGACGAGGCTGCGTGCCTCGTCGATCGTGATGATCAGTCGCTCGGTCACGTGCACGGTGACGTCGGCGTGGGTGCCCGTGAACGCGGTACGTGCCTCGTGCGAGGTTCCCTCGGGATCATCTGGTGCCTGCAGCGCGGCCGCGAACGCGCGGGCCGCGACCGAGCGACCGGAGCCGGGCGGCCCGGTGATCAGCCAGGCGTGCGTCATCGTCTCCGGGCGGGCCGCCGCCGAGGTCAGCGTCGCCACCACGTCCTGCTGCCCGACGACGGCGTCCCACAGGCTCATGCGGTGCCTCGCCTTGCGAGGGCGGCGTCGACGTGGGTGCGGATCTCGGCGGCGATCTCCTCCACCGGCGCAGCGGCGTCGATGACCACGAAGCGGTCGGGATGCGCGGCGGCACGCTCGAGGAACGCCGCCCGGGTGCGGGCGTGGAACTCCGCGCCGGCGCGCTCCAGCCGGTCCGGTGCGCCCGTGAGGCGGGCGGGCAGATGAGCGGGATCGAGGTCGAGCAGCACCGTGATCTCCGGGAGGAGACCATCGACAGCCCAGAGGTTGAGCTCCTCGACGCGCTCCGCCGTCAGGCCTCTGCCGCCGCCCTGGTAGGCGACCGAGGAGTCGAGATAGCGATCCGTGAGCACGACGGCGTCACGCGCCAGCGCGGGCCGGATCACCTCGGCCACGTGGTGGGCCCGGTCGGTGGCGTAGAGCAGCGCCTCGGTGCGCTCGTCGACGTCCTCGCCGTGCAGCACGAGGTCGCGAAGCTGGTTCCCGAGCGCGGTGCCGCCGGGCTCCCGGGTGGTGACCACCTCGCGGCCCTGCTCGCGGAACCACTGGGCGAGGCGGGCGAGCTGGGTGGACTTGCCGGCGCCGTCGCCACCTTCGAAGGAGATGAAGAGCCCGGCCACCCGCCACACAGTAGCCGCAGCCGGGGACACCGCCACGGCCAGCCGGAGCGAGTGGGACGAACTCCACGCTCGACGCCGCTCCGACGGCTTCGCAAACGCTTGCGGCTCCATCGAGCGTGGAGTTCGTGCCAGGAGGTGGCCGTTAGGGTCTCGATCATGACGCCTGACCTCGGACCTGACCCCGCTGACGCACCGCCGCTGCGATGGGGCATCCTCGCCGCGGGCGGGATCGCGCGGAAGTTCGCCGCGGACGTGCCGGCGCACACGGCCTCGACCGTGGTGGCGGTCGGGTCGCGCGCGCTCGACCGCGCGGAGGCCTTCGCTGCCGCGAACGCTGTGGGACGCGCGCACGGCAGCTACGAGGAGCTGGTCGCCGACCCCGAGGTCGAGGCGGTCTACGTGGCCTCACCGCACTCCGAGCACCGCGACCACGCGCTGCTCGCGATCGAGGCGGGCAAGCATGTGCTGGTCGAGAAGTCGTTCACGCGCAACGCTGCGGAGGCACGCGAGGTGCTCGATGCCGCCCGCGAGCGCGGCGTGTTCGCGATGGAGGCGATGTGGAGCCGGTTCCTGCCGCACATGGTCGCGTTGCGCGACGTGATCGGCTCGGGCGCGATCGGTGAGCTGGTCGCGATGTACGCGAGCCACAGCCAGGCGATCTCGCACGTGCCGCGGATGGCGCGGCCCGAGCTCGCGGGCGGTGCGCTGCTCGATCTCGGGATCTACCCGGTGGCCTTCGCCTTCGACATCCTCGGCGAGCCGACCTCGGTGCACGCGACCGGCCAGCTGACCGAGGCCGGTGTCGATGCGACGCTCGCGATCACGTTCGGCTACGAGCGCGCTGTCGCGCAGCTGTCCTCGACCATGCTCGCCCGCGGGCACAACATCGCCGAGATCGCTGGCACCGCGGGCCGGATCACGGTCGACGCGACGTTCTTCGCGCCCGGCTCCTTCACGGTGCACCCGCACGAGGGCGAGCCGTGGCGCGTGGCGCCGGAGGTCGCCGGCGGGTTCCAGTACCAGGCCGCCGAGGTCGCGCGGCGGGTGCGCGCCGGCGAGCACGAGTCACCGCTGCGTCCGTGGGCGGAGATCATCGGCACCCAGACGGCGATGGATGAGATCCGCCGTCAGGTCGGGATGGTCCTACCCGGCGAGTGACCCAAAGTCGTGGCCAGATGCGCCGTTCCGGCCGCTGAGTTGCTCCCAGCGCGATCTGGCCACGAGTTTGTGTCAGGTGCGGTACCGCGCGCCCCTCGTGCGCACGCCGGTCAGCTCTTCTTCGTGGTCTTCTTCGCGGTGGTCCGCTTCGCTCCGCGAGCCGGACGCTTCGCCGGCCCCGCGGCGCGCTTCTCCGCGAGGAGCTCGTAGGCGCGCTCCTTGGTGAGGGTCTCCAGCGGGTCGGCCTTGCGGAGCGTGGCGTTGGTGGCGCCGTCGGTCACATAGGGGCCGAAGCGGCCGTCCTTGACGACCACGGGCTTGCCCGAGACCGGGTCCTCGCCGAACTCGGCCAGCGGCGGCCTCGCGGTGCCGGCGCCGCGCCCGCGCTTGGGCTGGGCGTAGATCTCCAGCGCCTGCTCGAGCGTGATGTCGAACAGCTGCTGCTCGGTCTCCAGGCTCCGGGAGTCGGTGCCCTTCTTGAGGTAGGGCCCGTACCGCCCGTTCTGCGCGGTGATCTCGACCTCCTTGGCCTCCTCACCCTCGCCCTCGGTGACGGTCCCGACGACGCGCGGCAGCGACAGCAGCTTCAGCGCGGTCTCGAGCTCGACCGTCTCGACCGACATGTCCTTGAACAACGACGCCGTGCGCGGCTTGGCCTTGGCAGCCTTGCCCTTGCCCTTCTTGGGCTTCTCGTCCTCGGCAGGCTCGGGCAGCACCTCGGTCACGTACGGGCCGAAGCGGCCGTTCTTGACGACGATCTCGTGCCCGGTGGCCGGGTCGGTGCCCAGCTGGCGGCCGTCGTCGCCGGTGGTGGCGGCCTCGGCCATGAGCTCACGTGCACGCTCAGGGGTCAGCTCGTCCGGCGCCAGGTCCTCGGGCACGCTCGCGCGCGCCGGGGTCCCCCCCTCGGCGGCTCCCTCGGGGAGCGGTACCTCCAGGTACGGCCCGTAGCGGCCCACCCGCAGCACGATGCCATCGCCCAGCGGGATCGAGTTGACCTCGCGGGCGTCGATGTCGCCGGCATCAGCGACCATGTCCTTCAGGCCTTCATCACCCTCGCGGCCGAAGTAGAACCCGGTCAGCCACTCGACCCGGTCGCGCTCGCCGTGGGCGATCGAGTCGAGATCGGCCTCCATGCCCGCGGTGAAGTCGTAGTCGACCAACCGGCCGTAGTTCTCCTCGAGCAGCCGGATCACGGCGAACGCCAGCCATGTCGGCACCAGGGCCTGACCGCGCCGGTCCACGTAACCGCGGTCGGTGATGGTCGAGATCGTGGAGGCGTACGTGCTCGGTCGCCCGATCCCCCGCTCCTCGAGAGCCTTCACCAGGCTCGCCTCGGTGTACCGGGGCGGCGGCGAGGTCTCGTGTCCCTCGGCGCTCAGCTCCTCGGCCGTCAGCGGTGCGCCCTCGGCGACATCCGGCAGCCGGGTCTCGGCCTCGGAGGCCTCGCCGTAACGCTCGACGTCGCGGCCCTCCTCGTACGCGGCCAGGAAGCCGCGGAAGGTAATCACGGTGCCCGAGGCGCCGAACTCGGCGTCGCGCCCGTCCGAGGCCGTCGCACCCAGCCGGATCGTCGCCGTCGAGCCCTTGGCATCAGCCATCTGCGAGGCGACGGTGCGCTTCCAGATCAGCTCGTAGAGCCTGAACTGGTCACCGGAGAGCTCGCCCGAGACCTGGCCGGGGGTGCGGAACGAGTCACCCGCGGGGCGGATCGCCTCGTGCGCCTCCTGCGCGCCCTTGGCCGCCTTGCCGTAGACACGCGCCTTCTCCGGGATGAAGTCAGCGCCGTACAGCTCGGTCGCCTGCCGGCGCGCGGCGGCGATCGCCTGGCTCGACAGCGCCGAGGAGTCGGTCCGCATGTACGTGATGTAGCCGTTCTCGTACAGCCCCTGCGCGGTGCGCATCGTCTGGTTCGAGCTCCAGCGCAGCTTGCGGGAGGCCTCCTGCTGCAGCGTGGAGGTGGTGAACGGCGCCGCCGGACGGCGGGTGTAGGGCTTCGTCTCGACCGACCGCACCGCGAACGGCGCGTTCTCCAGCGCAGCCACCAGCGCGGTCGCGGCGGGCTCGTCGAGTGCGACAGCGCCCTTCGCCTTGAGCGTGCCGTCGTCGGCGAAGTCCCGGCCCTGGGCGACCTTGACGCCGTCGAGGGTCATCAGGCGGGCGGGGAACGCAGGCGAGCCCTCGTGGCTGAACTGGCCGCGCAGGTCCCAGTAGGACGCCTTGCGGAACGCCATCCGCTCCCGCTCGCGATCCACGACCAGGCGCGTCGCGACCGACTGCACCCGCCCCGCGGAGAGGCCCTGCCGGACCTTGCGCCAGAGCACCGGGGAGATCTCGTAGCCGTAGAGGCGGTCGAGGATGCGGCGCGTCTCCTGCGCGTCGACGAGCCGGTCGTCGAGCTCGCGGGTGCTCTCCAGCGCCCGCTGGATCGCCTCCCTCGTGATCTCGTGGAACACCATCCGCTTGACCGGCACCTTGGGCTTGAGCGTCTCCAGCAGATGCCAGGCGATCGCCTCGCCCTCGCGGTCCTCATCCGTGGCGAGGTAGAGCTCGTCGGCGTCCTTGAGGAGCTTCTTGAGCTCGGCGACCTTCTTCTTCTTGTCCGGGTAGACGACGTAGTAGGGGTCGAAACCGCTGTCGACATCGACGGCGAACTTCTTGTACGGCCCCTTCTTCATCTCCGCGGGCAGCTCCGAGGGCTGCGGAAGGTCGCGGATGTGGCCGACGCTCGCCTCGACGTCGAAGTCCGACCCCAGGTAGCCGGCGATCGTGCGGGCCTTCGCTGGTGACTCGACGATGACGAGCTTGCGTCCTGCCACGCCCGACCTCCTTCCCGGTGCGCTGTGCGACCGGTGTGGTTGATTCCCGACGGCGGCGCTCCCCTACCGGATGTCGGTTCCGGTGCGCTCTCGGTGCCGGACTGTACCCGAGCCGCAGGGAGTTACCGACTTCCCTCAGAGCGGATCGGCCAGTGGGGGCTGGTGATGGGGGCGCAGCCGCAGCATCAACGCCGAGGTGAAGAAGGCGACCGCGGCGACCCCGAGGATCGACCCGAGGAACGCCACCTGGAAGCCCAGATCGGTGCTGATCGGTGCCCTGACGGCGGTCGCCGCCAGGGCGCCAACCCCCAGCCCCACGCTCAGCCAGCCGAGCGTGCTGAGGATCCGCAGCGGGACCTTCATCAGGGCGCGGGGCGGGTTCCCGGCGGCGGCGATCTCGCCGCTCGCGTGCGCGAGGCCGGCGAGCACGGCCTCGACGAGGAAGTACCAGAGCGTGGCGATCAGCATCGCGGCGACCACGTCGGAGCCGCGGTGCCAGGCGGTGGCCTCGGTCCCGATCATCGTGGAGATGCCGATCGCCGCAGCGAGCAGCGACCCGAGCACCGCGACCGGCGGACGCCACCGGACCGGCAGCACCAGCAGCGCGGTCGCGGCGACGGAGGCCGCCACGGTCGCGTGCCCGGAGGGGAAGGAGTTGAGCGCGACCTCCGAGACGTCGTCGAGCGGCCGGTTCAGCAGCTCCTTGAGCACCTGCGTGGTGAGGTTCGAGCCCACCAGCACCACGATGGCGGCGATCGCGATCGACCACCGCTTCTGGGCGAGCGCGATCAGCACGGCCACGATCACGACGATCACGAGCGCGGGCACCGTGACCACGCTGAGCAGGGTCCCGGTGATCCCCGAGAACGACTCGCGCGCATCCCTGGACCCGATCCGGGCCGCTTCCTCGACCAGCTGGCCGCGCGTGGTGTTGACGAACACCCGCCAGTCGATGACCACGAGGATCAGGCACACGATCGCCGCGAGAGCCGGGGCCAGCACGTGCGGCGGCACCAGGTGCTGCGTCCCGGGCCTGCTCGCCTCGCCACCCGCTCGCTCGACAGCCACGTCGCCCTCGTTCACGCCGACACCGTAACCGGTCCGGGCAGGGTCAGCTGACCGTCGACCAGCAGGTCGCGCACCGCAGGCAGCACGGATGCCCGGACGTCGCCGACAGGGGCGTCGAGCAGCACCGCGACACCGCCGGTGATCTGCCCGAGCGTGAGGTCGCCGTCGCAGGCGCCCACGACCGCGGCCAGCAGCGTGTCGGCCCGGACCACGCGCCCCAAGCCGCCGCCCTGGCGCAGCAGGATCACGCTGGGATCGGGCTCGCCCGGCAGGTGGTGGCGCTCCTCGGTGACATCCGCCGCGACCACCGGCGCCAGGTCGAGAACCGCGTCGTCGTCGAGCCCCGCGAGCAGGTCCATCACCCGCAGCGACTCGGCCACCCGCTCCCCGAGCGCCGGCCCGACCGGGCCGTCGAGCTCCTCGAGCCGGTGGGTACGGGTGCCGCCCGCGGCCCACGGCTTCCTCAGCACCACGTAGCCGAACCCGATGCCCGCGACCCGGCGGTCCTCGAAGTCCGCGAGCCACGCCTCGGCGGCCGCCTCCCACTCGGGCCGGTCGCGGTCGACCGAGATGCCCCCGTCGCGCAGCCAGGTCTCGGCGTAGTGCGCGGGGTCGAGGACCTCGCGCTGGATCACCCAGCCGTCGAGCCCGCTGGCGTCGAGCCAGGCCCGGACCCGTTCGGTCCACTTCTGCCCGCGCCTGATCTCCCAGTTCCCGAGCAGCTGCACCAGCCCGCCCGGGGCGAGCACCGAGGAGACCGAGGTGATGAGATCGCGCACGAGGTCGTCGCCGGAGCGGCCGCCGTCGCGATAGGTGTAGGTCTCCAGCTCGCCCGAGCGCGGCGTGATCACGAACGGCGGGTTCGAGACCACGAGATCGAACTGCTCCCCCGCGACAGGCTCGAGCATCGAGCCCTCGCGCCAGTCGATCTCGGTGCCGTTGAGGGCAGCGTTGAAGCGTGCGTAGGCGAGCGCGCGTGCGGAGATGTCGGTCGCCGTGACGGACCCCGTGTGCGAGGCGAGCGCGAGCGCCTGCACCCCGCAACCGGTACCGAGATCGAGCGCGCGGGAGACCGGTCCGCGGACCGTCAGCTCCGCCAGCGTGCGAGAGGCACCACCGAGCCCGAGGACATGGTCCGGCTCCACCGGCCTGGACGTCGTCGTGGAGTCCTGGTCGGAGGTCAGCCACCACGCTCGGCCACCGATGTCGATCGGGCGCAGGTCGACGGCGGCCCGCACCCGCTCGCCGTCGCTCACCACGAGCCCGAGGCGGGTGGCGCCCGCGACGCGCAGGCTCGGCAGAGCGGCCTCCGCCAGCGCGTGCGGGACCTCGTCGCCGAGCGTGAGCAGCCGCGCGAGGGTCGCCGCGGGATCCTCGCTGCGGCGTGCGGCGAGCAGCGCGGGCAGCCGGTTCTCCCGCTCCAGCGCAGCGACAGCCATCGGGCCGAAGGCCTCGGCGAGATGCTCGACGTCGTAGCGTGCGCTCTCGAGATCGGCTCGCAGCCGCTCGATCAGCGCGGGGTCGGTTCTCGGCGGCTCCACGGGGTCAGCCTAGGAGGCGCGATGTCTCACCGCGTCGCCGCACGGGCGGCCGCGGCGGCTCGCTCGACCCATCTCGGCTCGTCTCCGTAGCGCTGCGGGGGGATCAGGCGACCCGCGGCGGAGTCGGCGATGAACGTGGCGAGGCGATCCGCACGGGTCTGCTCCCGCTTGGCACTGGTGAGCCAGCCGACCACGAGCTTGCGGTACGACGGCGTGGCCTCCTGCCAGAACGCGCTCGCCGCGGGATCGGCCGCGAGCGCGGCCGCCTGCTCGGGCGTGAGCTCGGCAGGGGCGTTCTCGTAGGAGTAGATGCCGGACCGGGCGGCCGATCGCCGCTCGTAGGCCGCGATCCCCGCCGGCCGCATCTTGCCCTCGGCCTGCAGCCGCTCGACGTGAGCGATGTTGATCTTGCTCCAGCTGGAGGTCGGTTTGCGCGGTGTCCAGCGCTGCCGGCGGGAGTTCTCGTCGATGCGCTGGCTGACCGAGTCGATCCAGCCGAAGCACAGCGCCTCCGGCACGGCTTCCTCCCAGGTCAGCCCACGGTCCGGCACGTGCCTGCCGCGCAGACCCATCCAGAGCTCGCTCTCGGTCTCGTGGTTGGCCTCGAGCCACGCGCGGAACTCCTCGGGCCCGCTGAAGAACGTGGCCGGCCGCTCCTGGCTGCCACCGGGCTGCCCGATCGTCGCGCTCATGCGCACGAGGCTACGTGGAGCGTGCGACAGCGGATCGGACCACGTGGCTTCGGGCGTGCTCGACGGCGTCGGGCAGCTCCTCGACGAGGTGCCGGGGGTGTCGCAGCGCCGCGATCATGCCGGCGCGCACCGCGACAGGGAGGTGCCGCGCCTGCACGCCCTTGACCAGGACGGTCACGCCGCGGCGATCGAGGCCCGTGATCATCTCGCCGAGGATCTGCGCGGCAGTGGCGTCGAGCATCTGCAGCTGCGACATCCGCAGGATCACCACCTCGACACCCTCGATCGCCGAGACCCGCTCCAGCAACCGCTCGGCGGTGCCGAAGAACAGCACGCCCTCGATCCGGTACAGGGCGATCCGGTCGTCGCCGTCGACCACGGGGCCTGGCAGCTCCTCGCGGTGGATCCCGCTGGCGCGGCTGAGGTTGCGCAGCGCGAGCACGGCGGCCGCGGCGATCCCGATGACGACGGCGTAGATCAGGTCGACGCTGATGGTCACCACAGCGGTCAGCACGAACACCAGCGCGTCGGAGCGCGAGGTCTTCACGACCTGCCGCACGGTGCGCCAGGCGACCATCCGGGTGGCCGTCACCACCAGCACGCCGGCGAGCGCCGCCAGCGGGATCTGCTCGACGACGCTCGCGCCGACCAGGACGACCAGGAGCAGCAGCACCGCGTGGGTGATGGCGGCGAGCCGGCTGCGTGCACCGGAGCGCACGTTCACGGCGGTGCGCGCGATCGCTCCCGTCGCAGGCATCCCCCCGAACATGCCGGCGGCGATCGAGGCGAGCCCCTGCCCGACCAGCTCGCGGTCGGCGTCGTAAGGGCCCACGTCGGACATCGAGGAGGCCACCCGCGCCGAGAGCAGCGACTCGATCGCGGCCAGCGCGGCGACCGCCACGATCGGACCGGCGATCTCGCGCAGCAGCCCGAGCTCGATCACCGGCAGCACCGGGCTGGGCAGCCCGGCAGGCAGCTCACCGATCCGCGCGAGCGGCACGTCGGTCAGCACCGCCACGACCGTGGCGATGACGATCCCCACGATCGAGGCGGGGAACCTCGGCGCCACCTTGGGCGCCAGCACCATCACGACGGCGACGATCGCCACCATCAGCAGCGCAGCCGCCGTCTCGGGCCAGCCGATCCGTGGCAGGGCGAGCACCGCCGCCGCCACGGCGTTGGTGGACCCGGCGGCCTCCGTGCCGAGCGCGGCGGGAATCTGCTGGCTGAAGATGATCACCGCGATCCCGAGCGTGAAGCCCTCGATCACCGGCCACGGGATCAGCCCCACGGTGCGGCCGAGGCGCAGCACACCGGCGATCGCCACGAGCACGCCGGCCGCCAGGCACACGAGGGGCAGCACGCCCACGCCGTGGGTGGCGAGCAGCGGCGCGAGCACCACGACCATCGCGCCGGTCGGGCCCGAGACCTGCACGTGCGAGCCGCCGAAGATCGCGGCCACGACACCGGCGATGATCGCCGTCACGATCCCGCTCTCGGCACCGGCGCCGGCGCTGATGCCGAACGCGAGCGCGAGCGGGAGCGCCACGATGCCGACCGTCACACCCGCGAGCAGGTCGACGCCCCACGTGGTGCGGATCCCGCGGTAGTCGTCGCGGCCGGGCAGCAGGCTCCTGAGGTGCCCCGCCGCACCCGTGACGCTCATCGGGGCAGCTCGGTCAGGGCCGGGAGCGAGTCGGCCACCTCGAGCCGGTCCCGGTTGTCCTGCAGCACCGCCGCCAGCAACGAGCGAGCCACCCGCAACAGCTCGGCCACCTCGGGGTGGGCGAGGCGGTAGTACACGAGCGAGCCGCGCCGCTCGGCGGTGACCAGCAGGAACCGCCGCAGCACCCCGAGGTGCTGGGACAGGTTGGACGCCTCGAGGCCGGTCTCGGTGAGCAGGCCGGCGACCGAGACCTCCTCCGCGCCGCTCAGTATCTCCAGCACCCGGATGCGAGCCGGGTGCGCGAGGCCCTTGAAGAGGTTGGCCTTGACCTCGTACAGCGGTTTCGACGCGTCGGTGAGCACGCCACCCTTTCCGGACGGTGCTCGACGACAGGCGAGCGGTCTGCTGGTTTGACGGATCCATCATATCGCCAAGCCGCGGCGGTTCGATCCCCGGGCTGGCTTCGCAGCGGTTCTGCTTGGCCGCCGCCGCGGCGCCCCCTACGTTGTCCGCATGAACAACGTGCCGGCCGTGCCCGCGCAGGTCGACGAGATCGCCCCGGTCCCGCGCAAGGTGGTGCGTGCCTGGAGCATCTGGGACTTCGGGCAGCAGTCGTTCAACACCGTGATCCTGACGTTCGTGTTCAGCGTGTACGTGACCGGAACGGTTGCCGACAACGAGCTGCGCGGCACCCAGGTCTTCTCCAACACGCAGGCGTGGGCCGGCCTGGCGATCGCGCTGCTCGCACCAGCGATGGGCACGTTCGCCGACCGGTTGCGCAACTCCCGGCTGCTGCTGACGATCGCCACCCTCGCCACGATCGTGTGCATGGCGGGGCTGTGGTTCGTCAAGCCCGAGGACAGCTACCTGCTGCTCGGCTGCATCCTCATCGCCGTGGCGTCGGTGTTCTCCGAGCTCGCCGGCGTCTTCTACAACAGCATGCTGCTGCACATCTCGACGCCGAAGACCTACGGCCGGATCTCCGGCACCGCCTGGGGCCTGGGCTACATCGGCGGCGTGTTCGCACTGGTGGTGGCGCTGTTCGGGTTCATCCTCGACGGCGGGATGCTCGGCCTGCCCACCGACGGGGCACAGAACGTGCGTGGTGTCGCGCTCATGTGTGCGGGCTGGTTCCTCCTCTTCGGGCTGCCGCTGCTGATCCTGGCCCCGCAGGAGCCGCCCTCGCTCGCGACCGGCCGCTTCAACCTCCTCACCGCCTACCGCGATCTCGGCGTCCGGCTGGTGCACCTGTGGCGCTCCGAGCGCTCGCTGCTGCACTTCTTCCTCGCCTCGGCCGTCTACCGCGACGGCCTCGGCGCCGTGTTCACATTCGCGGGCGTGCTGGCCGCGAACGCCTACGGGTTCAGCCAGACGATGGTGATCATCTTCGGCCTCGCCGCCAACCTGATCGCCGGCATCGGCACCTGGTTCGCCGGCCGGCTCGACGACAAGTTCGGCCCCCGCCCGGTGATCGTGGCCTCGCTCGTCGTCATCCTCGTGATGGGCACGGCGATCATCGCCTCCGACGCCGACATCGTGTTCTGGGTGGGCGGCCTCGTGATCGCGAGCTGCGTGGGCCCGATCCAGTCGGCGTCGCGGTCGATGCTGGCACGCATGACGTCCGCCGAGACGGCGAGCGAGAACTTCGGCCTGTACGCCACCGCGGGCCGTGCCGTCAGCTTCCTGGCACCGGCCGCGTTCGCCTCGTTCGTGGCGATCACCGGGCAGGAGCGCCTCGGCATCATCGGGATCGTGATGGTGCTGGCGCTCGGCCTCGCCCTCTTCCTATCGATGCGGTTCACCGAGCAGGCCGAGGAGCGCCGCCGCGCTCAGGACCCGACGCTCGAACGACCCTGACCGCGCTCAGTCGGACTCCTTCGACGGCGGCGGCTCCTCCGCCACCCGGGCGTGCCTGAAGCCGGCGGCGAGCAGCGACACGGCGGTGATCAGGAACAGCACCGCCGAGACCAGCAGCATCGGCCCGAGCCCCACGCGGTCCGCGAGCAGGCCTGCCACGGGCGAGACGACCACCACGACCGCGCGGTTGAAGGACCGCATCGTGGTGTTGGTCCGCGCTTGCAGGTCGTCGGGCGTGAGCGACTGCCGGTAGGCCATCTCGTGGCTGTTGCTCAGCCCCATCGCGAACCCGTGCAGGGCCTGCCCCACCCCGAGCGCGACCGCCGCCGCGAGCGGGTTCGCGGCCAGCAGCAGCGCTGATGCGATCACCAGCACGCCGGCCACCGAGACGCTGTGCGAGACGATGATCGCGCCGCCTGTGCCGACCCGGATCCCGATCCGCCCGCTGGTCGTTGCCCCGACGAGCGCACCCACGCCCGCGGCGGCGGCGGCCAGGCCGAACGCCACGGTCGAGAGGCCGAGCTCACGGAGCGCGAACGGGGCCAGCACCACCCCGAGCACCGCGTTCGCCGCGAACCACAGGTGGGTCGCCAGCGCCAGCACCCGCAGCCCGGACTCGCGGTACACCCACTGCACACCGACGGCGATGTCCCGCCCCAGCGAGCGCAGCGCCTTCTCGCGGCGCGGGGCGGGCGGCGGCTCCTCGGTCGCCAGGGTCGCCACCGCGATCATCGAGGCGGCGTGCCCGAACGCCGAGACCACGAAGGTCAAGGGCGCACCGAGCAGACGGATGAGCACACCACCCAGCGCCGGTCCGCCGGTCTCGGCGACCGCCGCAGCGCCGTCGAGGCGGGCGTGCGCGGGCTGCAGGTGCTGCCGCGGCACCAGCCTGGTCACGAACGACTGCGAGGCCGCGTCGTTGGCCAGCGACGCCAGCCCATAGCAGGCGACCACCCCGAGCACGAGCGGCAGCGAGAGCGCTCCGGCCGCCCAAGCCGCCGGGATCGCCAGCAGCAGGAGCAGCCGGATCAGGTCCGTGACCACCATGACCGGCCGCCGTCGGACACGGTCGACAAGGGCTCCGACCAGGAGCCCGAAGGCCAGATAGGGCAACCACCGAGCAGAGCTGAGCAGACCGGTCTCGGTCGCTCCGCCGTCGAGATCGAGCACCACCAGGGTCTGCAGCGCAAGACCCGTGATGGCGGCGCCGAGGCCCGTGATCGCCTCACCGGTCCAGAAACGGCGAAAGCCTGGCGGCGGGAACGTCGTCGTGGTCGGCACCGGTCCACCCTGCCGCAACGAGAGCGGCGCCGCCGACCCGAGCGGGTCGACGGCGCCGGTTCGCAGGCGATCAGGCGTCGACGGCGTCCCGCTCGGCCTGCTCCTCGTTCTCGGCATCGGTCTTCGACGCACGCATGCGCGAGGCCACGATCGCCACGACCGCCACCGCGGCGGCGACCAGCGCGATGCCGATCCGCAGCACGTGGTTGCCGTCGATGCTGACAGCCACGATCGCCGGCGCGATCAGCACCGAGACCAGGTTCATCACCTTGATCAGCGGGTTGATCGCGGGGCCGGCCGTGTCCTTGAACGGGTCACCGATCGTGTCGCCGATGACGGCGGCCTCATGGGCGGGCGAGCCCTTGCCGCCGTGGTGGCCATCTTCGACGATCTTCTTCGCGTTGTCCCAGGAGCCACCGGAGTTCGCGAGGAACACGGCCATCAGCACACCGCAGGCGATCGCGCCCGCGAGGAACCCGGCGAGCGGCCCGACGCCGAGGCCGAAGCCGACGGCGATGGGAGCAAACGCGGCCAGCAGCCCCGGGGTGGCGAGCTCGCGGAGCGAGTCCTTCGTGCAGATGTCGACGACCTTGCCGTACTCCGGCCGGGTCTCGCCGGTCATGATGCCGGGGATCTCCCGGAACTGGCGGCGGACCTCGAGCACGATCGCACCGGCGGCGCGGGTCACGGCGTCGACCGCCAGACCCGAGAACAGGAACACCACCGAGGCGCCGATGATCACGCCGACGAGCGTCATCGGGGAGATGATCTCGTAGCTGAACAGAGCAGCGGTCAGGTCGCTCTCGGCGATCCGGTCGGCGGCCGAGCCGAGCGCGGTGATGACCGCATCGGCGTAGGAACCGAACAGCGCCGTGGCGGCAAGCACCGCGGTGGCGATCGCGATGCCCTTGGTGATCGCCTTGGTGGTGTTGCCGACGGCGTCGAGGTCGGTGAGGGTCTGCGCACCCTCCTCGTCGACGTCGCCGCTCATCTCGGCGATGCCCTGGGCGTTGTCGCTCACCGGGCCGAAGGTGTCCATCGCGACGATGACGCCGACCGTGGTGAGCAGCCCGCAGCCCGCGAGCGCGATGAGGAACAGCGAGAGCCACAGGTTGCCGCTGGCGATGAGGAACAGCCCGCACAGCGCGGCGCAGATCACGCCGGCGGTGTAGACGGCCGAGTGGAAGCCGACACCGATGCCCGAGAGCACCACGGTGGCCGCGCCGGTGCGGGTGGAGGCGGCGACCTGGATCGTGGGGCGCTTGTTGGTGTCGGTGAAGTAGCCGGTCAGCCACAGGATGACGCCGGCGAGGACCACGCCGATCAGGACCGCGAGCGCGGCGATGAGGCGGGGGTCGGTGGTCAGGCCGGTGAGGCTGACGATCTCGCTGCCGGGCGTGACGGACTCGAAGCTGCCGGGCAGGTAGACGAACGCGGCGATGCCGGCCAGCACGGCACCGACGATCGCGGAGATGTAGAAGCCGCGGTTGATCGCGGTCAGGCCGGACTCGGCGCCACGGACCTTCGTGATGACCACGCCGAGAACGGCGACCAGCGCGCCGATCGCGGTGACGATCAGCGGGAAGATCAGGCCCTGCTCGCCCATGGTGGCCTTGCCCAGGATGAGGGCGGCGACCAGCGTCACGGCGTAGGACTCGAAGAGGTCCGCGGCCATGCCGGCGCAGTCGCCCACGTTGTCGCCCACGTTGTCGGCGATGGTGGCGGCGTTGCGCGGGTCGTCCTCGGGGATGTGCTGCTCGACCTTGCCCACGAGGTCGGCACCGACGTCGGCGGCCTTGGTGAAGATGCCGCCGCCGACGCGCATGAACATCGCGAGCAGCGCGGCGCCGAAGCCGAAGCCCTCGAGGACCGCGGGGGCCTCGAACCCGAAACCGAGCACCACGGCCGCGGCGCCCAGCAGGCCGAGGCCCACGACGCCCATGCCGACCGCACCGCCGGTGCGGAAGGCGATGCGCGCGCCCTCGACCCGCCCGTTCGGCTTCATCGCGGCAGCGGCGACGCGCAGGTTGGCGCGGGTGGCGAGCCACATGCCCAGGTAGCCGATCGCGGCGGAGAACGCCGCGCCGAACAGGAAGGCGACCGAGCGGCCGATCCTGACCCCGCCGTCACCGGGTAGCAGGAACAGCAGACCGAAGACCAGGACGGCGAAGATCGCCAAGGTCTTGAACTGGCGGGTCAGGAAGGCGGACGCACCTTCCTGGATCGCGCCGGCGATCTCCTGCATCTTCGGGGTTCCGTCGTCGGCCGCGAGGACCTGGCGGCGCAGGATCGCTGCGATCACCAATGACGCGATGGCGATCAGACCAATGACCGCAACAGTGACAAGACTGCTCGTAGCGAGCGAGGGCATCCGTCCTCCATGACGTGTGCGTACCGGTGGCTGTCGGGGTCATCGGGTACGTCCCCCTGCCTGGTTGGGCAGTCTAGGCCAGGGCGGCCCTGGCGCCGACCATCTGTCCGAGCCGCGGGGTCACCGGCGCAGGAAGGCAGGGATGGCACCATGACGGCGTGAGCGGGGGCGTGCAGGAGGCTGTGCTGATCCTCGGCGCGGTCGCGTCGCTCGCCTTCCTGGTGGGCAGCACGATCGACGGTCTGACCCGATCCTCCTACAGCGTCATCCGGCACCCGGTGAGCGCGCTGGCTCTCGGCAGCCGCGGCTGGCTGCAGAACCTCAGCTTCGTGCTGTGCGGCGCCCTGATCGCCACCGGTGGCGCGGGTGTGTGGAGCACGTCGTGGCTGCTGGCTTCCGGGGTGATCGTGCTCGGCCTCGGGCTGCTCGCCTCCGGGATCTACCCGATGGACCCGGCGCGGGGGTACCCGCCCGGCACCCCCGAAGGCGATCCGCCGTCGCCCTCGCAACACCACGTCCGCCACGACCAGGCGGGCGCGGTCGTGTTCTTCACGATGCCGGTGCTCCCGCTGGTGGCTGCCCTGACGGCGGCTCTGCCCATCCCGTTCCGGTGGGCATCCGCCGCGGTCGCGGTGGCCGTCGCCGTCGGGGTCGGCGCGTTCAGCAAGGCGTGGGAGGCAGAGTCCCCGCGCGCGGGTCTGGTGCAGCGGCTGGCGCTCGCGGGCGGGCTCGGCTGGCTCGCCGCGCTGCTGCTCGTCGTTGCCGCCGAGACGCGTTGAGCGTCGCTGCTCAGGCGGGATCGTGGAAGCCGAACGCCAGGTACCCGGTGCCGCTGCCGAGGTGGGTCAGCGCGACGCGCTCGTGGGGCACGGTCGGCTCAGGCAGGTCGGTCAGCGGGAACCAGGCCAGCCCGGAGGCCTTCTCCGGCTCGAGCAGCCGGGGTTCGCCCGACCAGCTGCGAGCGCTGAAGAAGAAGTCGACCCGCTCGTCGATCGGGTCGGCCCCCTGGGTGCGGTGCATCGTCAGCTCGAAGGTGAGGTCGATGTCGGCGAGGCCGAGCTCCTCGGCGGCCTCACGGGCGGCCGCCGCGAACGCATCCTCGCCGCGCTCCACGTGCCCGGCCGCTGCCGCCGCCCAGAACCCGTCCATGTACCCCGTGTCGCGGCGGAGCTGCAGCAGCACCTCGGTCCCGCCTTCGCCCTCGCGGAGCAGGTAGACGTACGAGGCGGGAACGACGACGAACCGATCGAGCACCCGCTGAGCCTAGGCCCGATCGACCGCCCGCAATGCCCTTGGTCAGACCGCTCGGCCAGGCCTACGGTCAGCGCATGCGCACCGAGAAGCTCGACGCCACGGCCGACCGCACCCGATTCTCCGGGGTGGTCGCCGAGCTCGGCGGTGCCTCCGACATGGTGCGGCCCTACGGACTGGCGAACCGGTCGACCGGGACCCCCGTCACCGCCGACACCCGGTTCGCGCTCGCCTCGGGCTCGAAGGGCATGACGGCGCTCGTGATCGCCTCGCTCGTCGAGCAGGGTGCGATCACGCTCGAGACCCGGGCCCGCGAGCTCCTCGGCGAGGACCTGCCGCTGATCGACGACGCCGTCACCGTTCGGCACCTGCTCACGCACACCTCCGGCATCGGGGACTATCTCGACGAGGACACCTGGGAGGCCGCCGACCACGTGCTGGCGCGCCCGGTGCACGAGTACCTGACCACGTCGGACTTCCTGGGCGATCTCGAGGGGCATCAGCAGGCGTTCGCGCCCGGCGACCGGTTCACGTACTGCAACGGCGGCTTCGTGGTGCTGGCTCTGCTCGCCGAACGCGCGAGCGGGACCGGCTATCACGAGCTGGTGCGGACCCGTGTGCTTGAGCCGGCGGGCATGGTCGACTCCGGCTTCTTCCGGTCCGACCGGCTGCCCCAGCGCACCGCGATCGGATATCTCAGCGAGGACGAGGATGCGATCAGCAACGTCTTCCACCTCCCGATCCTCGGCTCCGGTGACGGCGGCATGTACACGACGGTCACCGACATCCACCGGTTCTGGACGGCGCTGCTCGCCGGCGCGATCATCTCGACCGACATGACCGAACAGATGGTCACGACCCAGGTCAAGGTGCCCGATGACGCCGACGACTACGGGTTGGGTTTCTGGCTGCGGCCCAGCGTTGAGGGTGATGTGGACCCCCAGCTGGTGGGCCAGGATGCCGGCGTCTCCTTCCTCAGCCGCCATGACCGCAGCGCCGGCGTGACCCGGACCGTGCTCTGCAGCACGACCGAGGGCGCGTGGGCGATGTGGGACGCGCTGCTGGACTAGTAGAACCAGCTGGGCGCGCCGCTCGGCCGGAAGAACAGCACGTGCGAGCAGCGCTGGCACACCCTCATGGTCAGCACGTGGTTGCTCATTCCCCACCGCGTCTCGATCTTGCCCTCTTCCTCGCTGAAGGTCGTGCCTCGGCACACGGGGCAGACCAGCTCACGGGCGGGCCCCGGATCTGCGGGCTCCGGCTGGTCCCGGTGGGGCTCGGGTGATCCCCACACGGGCATCTCGTCGGTCATGGCGGCCATCCTGCCAAGAGCCGGCACCGAGCCGCGCAGGCTCCACCCAACGATTGACCGCCCCCGGACGTCCTGACAGGTGAACAATCGACCTGTCGAGGAGGTGCTGTGCGCGACGACGACGTGCTCGCCGAGTTCGTCCGCGATCGGGGCGCGGCGCTGCTCAAGCACGCGACGCTGCTCACCGGCAGCCGCCGCGGCGCCGAGGACCTCGTGCAGGATGCGCTCGTCAAGGTGTTCGCGAGCCGTCACGGGCGCGTGCGGGACATCGACAGCCTCGAGGCGTACGTGCGTCGCACGATCCTGACGATCTTTCTCGACTCCTACCGGCGGCACCGCCGCTGGGTGAAGGTCCGCCACCTCCTGGTCGATCCCGACGAGGGCCGTTCCGACGACGAGGTGGCCGCCAGCCTCGACGTCACCGCAGCGCTGCGCACGCTGAGCCCCCGCGAGCGCGCCTGCGTGGTCCTTCGCTTCTACGAGGACCTCACGGTGCCGCAGATCGCCGCCGAGCTCGGGCTGGCGCAGGGCACCGTCAAGCGCTACCTCTCCGATGCCGGCCACGCCCTCGCCGCGGAGCTGCGCCCCTCGCCCACGACGCACGAGACCGAGGTACTGCCATGACCGACCTGCAGGCATTGCTCGCCCAGGCCGCCGACGATCTCGTCCCCGAGCGCGATCCGCTGGGCGGACATCTCGACGGCGTCCGTCGCCTCGTGCGCCGCCGGCGCGCCATCCGGAGGGTGCAGGCGGGTGCGGGTGCCGTGGTCGGCGTCGCCGCGATCGGCACGGCGACGCTGTGGACGCTGCCCGGCCCGGTCACCCCGGCGGTGCCGGCAGCGTGGTGCGGCGAGCCCGCGATCGAGGTGCTCCCGGCGCCGGGCGAGCTCGACGGCTTCGCCACCCTGCAAGTCAGCGATGGCATGTCGCTGACGATGCGGGCACAGCTCGAGAACCTGGGCGACGCCGAGGCCACCACGGCCGGTGAGGTCGTCCTGGTGGTCTCGCTGCAGGGCACGGGTGAGGTGATCGGCTACGCGGCGGTCGCGCCCGAGCCCGTGACGATCGCTCCGGGCACCGCCGGCGACGTGCTCGCGAGCGCGACCCTGGAGAGCTGCGCCCGGGCGGGGGTGACGGCGGGCGGCCCGCTTCCCGACGGCGTGTACGACCTCACCCTGACCGGCACCGCGACCGCCGCCGACGGGACCGAGCTGCCGTGGCGGGCGGCCACCAACGGGATCCGGGTCACCGACGGCCAGGTGGTGGACCCTCAGGCTGACGGCGAGCCCGACGGCGAAGCCACTCCCGCCGCCGCCTTCACCCCGATCTGCGGCGACATGATCCCGGCGGTGGCGGAGAACCCGATGTGGGCCTCGACGGCGGCGTCCGGGGCCGACCCTTTCCATGCGGGCGACCCTGACGAGCCCTACACCGACGGGCTGCCGTTGGACCTGACGATCGGGACCGTCTCGGACGCCCCGCTGTCCGGCGAGCTCAGCGCCGAGGTGGTCACGGTGCTCACCGACCTGAGCGGGAACGTGATCACGTGGTGGCGGGCGTCCGAGCACGGGCGCCCACTCGATCTCGGGCCCGCGCTCGACCTGGCGGCCGGCGGTGAGCAGGTGTTCGAGGGATTCGCCTGGTTCCCCGTGGTCGACTCGTGCGCGGGTGAGCCGACCCCGCTGACCGACGGCGACTACCGGCTGTTCACCTGGGCCGAGGTGGGCGTGCGCGCGGGCGAGGGCGACGCCCTGGAGACGTACCCGATGGTCGGGGCGCCGCTCGACGTCAGCGTCACCGACGGGGCGATGAGCATCGGCTAGCGCACCCGCACGGGGAGATCTGCCCACGCCGTCGGACCATGAAGTATCACCATCCGGACTAGCGTGGCTCACGCCTCGGAACCACGGGATGGGGACCCGGTATGCGGTGCTGCCGGGGGGCCTCACCGCCAGCACGGGTCCGACCGAGGAGATGCGGGAGGCGGTCGCACCAGGTGCGGCCGCCACCCGCTGTCGGTCCGAGCGCGCACAATGGAGATGTGGCAGCTGGAGCGGTGGAGGCGTCGGCCTCGGGGACCCTTGAGGCCCTGCTGACCGGCGAGCGCGAGCGTGACTGCCTCGTGCACCTCGAGCACCTGCCCGCGCGCAAGGCTGTGCCCGGAGCGTGGCCCGCGTGGGCGGATCAAGATCTGGTGGCGGGGTACCGCGCCCGTGGGGTCGGGCTGCCGTGGCGCCATCAGACCGAGGCGGCCGAGCACGCCTGGGCCGGGCGGCACGTGGTGATCGCGACCTCCACCGGGTCGGGCAAGTCGCTGCCGGCGTGGCTCGGCGCCGTGACGGCGATCCGCGCGACCCGGCCGGCAGCTCGGCTCTCGGAGCTGTCGCGGCGACCCACGGCGCTGTACCTGTCCCCCACCAAGGCGCTGGCCGCCGATCAGCTGCACGGGTTGCAGACCCTGCTCGACGCCGCCGCGATCCGCGATGTGCGGGCCACCACGGTCGACGGCGACACGAGCCTCGACGAGCGGGACTGGGCTCGCGACCACGCCGACATCGTGATGAGCAACCCGGACTTCCTGCACTTCTCGATGCTGCCGGGGCACCGCCGGTGGCAGCGGCTGCTGTTCGGGCTGCGGTTCGTGGTGGTCGATGAGTGCCACGCCTACCGCGGCGTGATGGGCGCGCACGTCTCGCTGGTGCTGCGGCGGCTGCTCCGGGTCGCCGAGCACTACGGCGGTCGGCCCACCGTGGTGCTCGCCTCGGCGACCACGGGCGACCCGGCGGCGACGGCGGCGCGGTTGCTCGGCGTGGAGCCGGGCGCGGTCGCGGCGGTCACCGAGGATGGTTCCCCGGCCGGCCGGCGCACGGTGGCGCTGTGGCAGCCGCCGCTCGCCGAGGGCCTCGAGGATCTCGAGGGCACCGACGACGACGCCCCGATCTCCGGCACCCCCGATGCCCCGCGCCGCTCGACCCTGAGCGAGGTCGCGGACCTGCTGGTCGACCTGGTGTCCACACGGCGGCGCACGCTCGCGTTCGTCCGATCGCGGCTCGGTGCGGAGGTGATCGCCGATCACGCGCGGAACCGCTTGCGGCCGCAGTGGCAGCCGCCGGGTTCCGCGTCGACAGCGCTGACGGCGCAGGGCGATGGTGCCCCTGCGGTGCCCGAGGGTGAGCCGCCTGTCGGGCCGCACTCCGTGGCTGCCTATCGCGGCGGCTACCTGCCGGAGGAGCGGCGCGACCTGGAACGCGCGCTGCGCACCGGTGAGCTGCTGGGACTGGCCTCCACCAACGCGCTCGAGCTGGGCGTGGACATCGCCGGGCTCGACGCCGTGCTGATCGCGGGCTGGCCGGGCACCCGGACCTCGTTGTGGCAGCAGATCGGCCGCGCGGGCCGCGCCGGCGCTGAGGGGCTCGCGGTGCTCGTCGCCTCGGACGACCCGCTGGACTCCTACCTGCTGCGGCACCCGGAGGCGATCTTCGGTGCGCCGGTCGAGGCCACGGCGTTCGACCCGGGCAACCCGTACGTGCTGGCCCCGCACCTGTGCGCGGCCGCCGGTGAGCTGCCGATCCGCGCCGAGGACCTGCCTCGCTTCGGGCTCACCGACGAGGTGCTGCTCGACGAGCTGGTCGCGCGCGGGCTGCTGCGCCGCCGCGGCCGCTGCTGGTACTGGAACTACGACCGACCGGAGACCCCGCAGAGCCTCACCGACCTGCGCGGCGGCGCCGACACCGTCATCTCGGTGGTCGAGGAGGACACCGGAAGCGTGGTCGGCACCGTCGACGGCGCACGAGCCGACGCCGTGGTCCACGAGGGCGCGATCTACACCCACCAGGGGCGCACGTTCCGAGTGACGCACTACGGCGACGACGTGGCCCTCGTGGTCGCCGAGCGCCCGCCGTTCCGCACCCGGGCCCGGTCGGAACGGCACGTGCGCATCCTCGGCGCGCAGGACCAGCAGGTGTGGGGCCCGATCACCTGGCACCGGGGATCGATCGAGGTGACCTCGCGCGTGATCGGGTACGACCGCCGTCGGCTGCCCGGGCTCGACCTGATGGGGTCGTACACGCTCGACCTGCCGGAGCGGGTGCTGCGCACGGCCGCGGTGTGGTGGACGGTCGAGACCGACGTGCTCGCCGACTCCGGCATCGGCCCGGACGAGCTGCCCGGCTCGCTGCACGCGGCTGAGCACGCCAGCATCGGGTTGCTGCCGCTCGTCGCCACGTGCGACCGGTGGGACATCGGCGGTCTCTCGACGGCGCTGCACGCGGACACCTTCATGCCCACCGTCTTCGTCTACGACGGCTACCCCGGCGGCGCCGGGTTCTCCGAGCGTGGCTTCGCGGCAGCGAGGTCGTGGATGCGCGCGACCCGCGACGCGGTGGCCTCCTGCCGGTGCCGCGACGGCTGCCCGGCGTGCGTGCAGTCGCCCAAGTGCGGCAACGGCAACAACCCGCTCAGCAAGGCCGGCGCACGCCGAGTCCTCGACCTGCTGCTTGCTCACGCCCCCGCCTGAGAGCCGTCAACACGATTCCGTCCACACCCCGGATTCCACACGATTCCGTACACGCCCAGGTGGTGGCAAGGTCTCGTCCTCGTCTGGTGGCCCAGGGGCAGCCGGGAGCCCCGACACACCGTGGCCGCCGGAGGCACTCATATGACCGGTCCTGCCCGCGACCCTCCCGTGGCGGTCGTGCGCCAACCCGTGAGCGGCACGACGGTGACCGTCGTGATGACGCTGACGAAACCCCCAGCCTCGACCGTGCAGCCAGCCGTCGCGGCCCCGTTGGCGGCGGCGACCCGGGCCGCGACCGCGCAGGGATCACCACCGGCCGGCCGCTGCGCCGCTTCGGCCGCGGCGATGGCGGCGAGGTCAGCCGCAGCCTGCGCTGTTCCGCGGGCGTGAGCCGCCCTGGCCAGCGCCACCACCCCGGTCGCGAGCACGAGCGCGACGACCACGACGGCGAGCAGCAGCACCGTGGCCGAGCCACGCTCGTGATCCGCGGCTGTCCGGGTGACGCTTGACGTGTCCTCTGCACGCACCCGGCACGTGCGCAGGACACGGCAGTGTCGAGAAGAGCTCACGTCTCCCCCGGTTCCACCGGGAGCGTGAACTCGGCCGAGGCCGTCAGCCCGGCACCGCCGAGCCAGCCGTTCGAGATCGTGCGGCTCACGGTCACGCTCACCCACCCGTTCGACTCCTCCACAGCCACCTGGGCCTCCTCGCCGGCGAGATCGGCGGCGATGGCGACCACGGCCGACGTGTCCTCCCCGAGAGCAGCGGCGCGGGCGGCGGCGCGGGCGGCATCGGTGCAGCGCACCTGCGCCACGGCGACCGAGCCGACGAGCAGCACGACCACCAGCGCGAGCACGACCGCCGGGAGACCGAGCGCGAGCTCGGCAGTGACCGAACCGCGGTCTCCGGGGCCGCGCCGCCTCCCAGCGGTCGCCATCTCAGCCGCCCACCGACAGGGCGCTCTGCACGATGCTCAGCAGCATCGAGCGCACCTGCTCGCTGCGCAGGATCACCAGCAGCAGGCCGGCGAAGCCGACCGCCGCGAGCGTGCCGATCGCGTACTCGGCGGTCGCCATCCCCGCCTCTCGACGTTCCTGCAGCACCCGCCACCGGGCACGCAGCCCACGTGCGGTGCGGCTGAGTCGGGTGTCCCTCATGCACAACCTCCTTCGTCCGTGCGGCGCGTGATTCGCACCGCGGGACATCGACCCTCGCGCGGGCGCACTCGGCACCGCCGAGAGGTCGACCCCCTGCTGTGGACACAGGTGCATCGACCCGCACCTGTGGACAACCGACAGCGGCCGCCTCGGTGGACGAGGCTCGTGAGGTGAGCGGGTGAGGGTCAGCGGATGACGAGGTTCGCCATGTCGACCACTGGGCGGTAGCCCAACCGCTCGTAGACGGCGTTCGAGGTGGGGTTCGCCTGGTCGGTGAACAGGCAGGCACGATGACCGTCGGCGAGGATCCGGCGCGAGATCTCGGCCACGGCGGCGCTGGCGTAGCCGCGCCCGCGGTGCTCCTTCGGGGTGTACACCGGAGCGATCCGACGCACGCCGAAGGACGGCGGGTTCACCCCGGTGAGGTGCACGGGCCGGTCGTCGCTGTCGGCCCACACCCACAGGCGCCCGTCGGCGATGCGCTCGAGGATGTCGTCGAGGCCAGGGAGCTCGCCGTGCTCGGTCCCAGGTTCACGGCCGGCCTGCTCATCGGCCTCGACCAGGAAAGCACCGATCCACTCCGCCAGCAGCTGCGCCTCCTCGGGATGAGGCGCCCGCAGCTGCCCGGGCGGTGCCCCGGGGACGTTCAGCTCGGCGAGCTCGAACAACCGGGTGTGCATGACGACGGTCGCATCGCCTCCTGCGAGCCCTGCTGCGGCCTCGGCCGTCAGGCGGGCTGCCGGCAGTGCGCCGTTCACTCCTCTGACCACCTCGCCCCGAGCGTGCAGCTCGCGTGCCAGCTCACGTGCCGCGCCGTCGGGCATCGGCAGCACGAACAGTGCGGCGATCGGCGCGGGGGCGGTCCGCATGGCCGCGCCGCAGACGTGCCCCGCCTCGTCGCGTGCGATCGCCCACCACGGCTCGTAGCCGAGGTCGGGGAGGTCGCCGCGCTCGTCGAGACGGCGGGCCATGCGCTCCGCGATCGTGGCGACCACCGTGTTGATCACGGGGTCCGCGGCGAGGTGCGCCGCTGCCTCCACCACGAACGAGCGTGGATCGGTGAAGAACGCGATCGTGTGTGCGCCGCCTGCCATGAACCGACGGTAGCGACCCGGGGCTCAAGCGGCAGAACGGCACGCACGTCACGCTCGTCGCCGCTCAAGGTTCCCCGCTGACTGCGCACATCCACGGTGAGCGCGCACCGTGCGGAGTGCGCACTCACCGTGGATGTGCGCACTCACGGGCGTGGTGCGTGCGAGGGGGCAGTGACGCCGCGTGAGCGTTGACGGCTATCCACCTCGCCAGCCAGCTCAGCCGCCCCAGAGCTCGAGGCCTGCGGCGAGCAGCACGGGCACCAGCCCGAGCAGCACGAACGCCGGCAGCAGGCACAGGCCGAGCGGCAGCACCAGCCGCACGCCCAGGCGGGCGGCGGCTTCGCGAGCGGTGGCCTGGCGGGTCCGCCGGATCGTCGCAGCGGCATGGGCGAGCAGCGGCTCGGGGTCGACGCCATCGACCCACGCGGGTTCCAGGGCGTCGGGGACCTCCGACCGCACCGGCCACGCAGCGCTCCAGGACGCGCCGAGCCGAAGCGCCCTCGCGGCGCGCAGGTATACCGCACCCTGCTGCGGCTCCAGCGCGCCGCCGACCGCCTCGATCGCGCCGACGACATCGATACCCGAGGACAGCGCTGCGCGCACGAGATCGAGCACGACGGCGCCGTCCACGGGATCACTGGTGGCAGCGCCGCCTCGCCCGTCGTCGCTACGTCGCCCGGAGCCTCCACGCCCAGCGCCGCCATGCCCGTCGGTGGACGCGGGCAGCGCTGCTCTCCGGGAGCTCACCCAGGGCAGTAAGGCAACGACGGCGAGCGCCACCAGCACCAGCAGGTCGCCGAGGTCCAGGTATCTCATCGGCCTGCCCGCTCCGCCCCGGCCACCAGCGCGCGGACCCAGCGGTGCCCGATGAGGAACAGCGCACCGCCACCCACCAGGCACAGCCCACCCACGCCCCCGCCCAGCAGCACCGCCACCGGGTCCGCACCCAGCACGGTGCCGAGCACGATCCCGCCGGCCGGCAACCACGCGAGCAACCGCGCCGTTGCCCGAGGCCCGGCGAGCGCCGTGGTGCGAAGCTCATCCGCTTCAGCTGCTTCCGCGATGCCGGCCACGACGACGTCGATCACCTCGGCCAGCGGCGCACCGGTGCGAGTCGCGAGCCGAGCAGCCGCCACAGCGGCGGCGACATCCCGCCCGCCACGATCATCGCGGCGGCGCCACCGCCGCAGCGCTCCCGCCGGTGCTCGCGGCCACGGGCCGAGGGCCGCGGCTGCCTCGCCCGCACCGGCCGCCCTCATCACCTCGGCCGCCCACGGCGGCGCCGGCTGCGGCAGCGAGCGCCGCCACGCCTCGGCCAGCTGGGTGCCCGCCCGCAACCGGGTGGCGACCTCCACCAGCACCCGGGTCACGTCGGGCCGGGGATGCCGCCGCACCACGGCGCGGCACCGTTCCACCAGCCGCGCCCACCGGCCCGTGCGGATGCGCGGCTGCGGCCGCCCGGACGCCGTGAGCACCCACGCCGCAGCCAGCAGCAGCGCCACGACGAGCAGCCGCATCAGCGCGCCCCTCGGTCGAGCACACCACCCAGCTGGTTCCACGCCGATGCGGTGACCAGCGCGTCGTGGGAACGCCGGAGCGCCGGCTCGCAGCGCATGCCGTCGACGCCGTCGGCGACCAGCACACCCACCTCCGCGAGCACCCGACGACCGCTGGCATCACGGCGCAGGTGGAGCACCGCGTCGATCGCAGCCCGCGCCTGCACGGCGACCGCGGCGGGAGTCAGTCCCGCGAGCGCACCGAGCGCCACCAGCCGCGCCGGCACGTCGTCGGAGGAGTTCGCGTGCACCGTGGCCCAACCGCCGTCGTGCCCGGTGTTGAGGGCTCCGAGCACCTCGCGCACCTCACCGCCGCGGCACTCACCGAGCACCAGCCGGTCCGGGCGCATCCGCATCGCGGTCCGTACGAGCACATCGAGTCCGATGCCGCCCACGCCCTGCACGTTCGGCCGCCGCACCTGCAGGTGCACCACGTGCGGGTGCGTCGGGGTCAGCTCGGCGGCCTCCTCGATGCACACGATCCGCTCGGTCGCCGGCACCAACGACAGCGCGCACGCCAGCAGGGACGTCTTCCCCGACCCGGTCGCCCCGCTCACCAGCACGTTCGCCCGCACCTCGACCAGTCGTTGCAGCACCTGCGCACCCACCTCGTCGAGGAAGCCGAGCCCCCGGAGATCGGCGACCGTGAAGGCCCGACGGCGCAACGTGCGCAGGCTGATGTGCGCCCCCTCGGCCGCCACGGGAGCGAGCACGGCGTGCAGCCGGGAGCCGTCGGGGAGCCGGCCGTCGACCACAGGCACGGCGTCGTCGAGCCGCTGCCCGGACAGCGTGGCCAGCCGCGCGGCGAGCGCTCGGGCATCCTCGACCACCACCTCGGTCCGTTCCAGCCCGGCACCACGGTCGACCCACACGCCGTGCCGCCCGTTGACGAGCACGTCGGTCACGCTCGGGTCCTCCAGCAACGGCTGCAGCGCGCCGGCCCCCATCAGCTCGGCGCGGGCGGCCCGGTCGAGCTGCAACCGGGCTCGGTCGCCCACCACCCCGGCGCCACGCACGGCGCGATCGAGCCCGGGCGTCTCGAGCAGCCGCGCCCGCACCTGCGCCAACGGCTCGGCGCTCACGGCGCCAGCCCGAGCAGCTCGAGGATCCGCCGGCTGGATCGCACCAGCGGGCCACGGCGGTGGTCGCCCGGCGCGACGCCACGCTCGAGTGCCGCCGGTAGCGATCGCTCGGGAGACATCGCGGCCAGCAGCGGCAGCCCGCAGCTGGCCGCCAGATCCTGCGGCTGCAGCCCGCCGGGCGCAGGCCCCCGCACCACGAGCCGCAGATCCAGTCCCGACAGCGAGCGAGCCAGCGCCTGCACGCCGGCGGCCGACTGCACGTCGCACACCGCGAGCGCCAGCACCACGTCGCACCAGCGGCCCGCGAGCCCGCCCGCGCGCGCCGCGGAGCGCGGCAGGTCGAGGACCACCACGTCGTGAGCATCTCCCAGCGCCGTCAGCGTCTCCTCCGAGACCGCCTGGCCCACCGATCGCAGGTCTCCCGAGAGCACCCGCACCCCGGACCAGCTCGGCAACCCGGCCGACAGCTCCTCGGGCGCATAGCCGCCCTGCTCCTGGCCGAGGTCGGCCCAGCGCAGGCCGGCCTCGTGCTCGCTCCCGATCAGCACCTCGAGCCCGCCGTGGTCGAGATCGGCGTCGACGAGCGCGACCGAGAGCCGTGCGTCGGCGCACGTCCGCGCGAGCACGGCCGCGAGACTCGATGCCCCGGCACCACCGCGCGCACCCACCACCCCGATCACGCGCGCCCGGCGGCTCACGCTGACCGCGCGGATCCTGGTGAGCAGCTCCTCAGCGGTATCGGGCAGGACCAGGCACGGTCCGCCGTCGGGCGCCTGCAGCCCGTGCTCCACCGCGACCCAGGCGAACCGCCGGCTGGGGCGGTGCCACTCGGGATCGGCGGCGCCCAGCTCGGCCACGCTGTCCAGCACGAGGCCCGCCTCCGGCAGCGCCGACCCGGGTGGATGCACCACCAACGGCTGCTCCGCCAGCACCGCGACCGAGCGCACCGCCTCGACCACCGCAGGATCCGAGGACCGCAGCGCGACTGCGACTCCTGACATCACCGACCCCTCTCCTCGTCCGACCACGCCAGCATGCGGCGAGCACGACGACGGCGGCGCGCATCACCGGAGGGTGCTGTGGACAGCGGTGCATCGGGGCGCATCTGTGGACAACTCAGATCGCGGCGCCGTTTGCTTCCCAAACCCCGCAAGAAGGAGTACACATGGAGGTACAACTTCATCACCGGCCGTGGGAACCCACGCGCGAACAGTCCACGAATAGGACTGGGCGAACGGCTAGTCCGTAGCGACCCATATCTCGTGCACGCTTGCTAACCCACGCCGGCCGAAGTCGACGACGGCGCCCGTGCGGCGCCGTCGTTGCGTGTACCCACCTACGGCGCGCCACCCGAGCCGCTGAGAGCGCGGCCGATACCGTGAGCGGGATTCCACGAGAGCTGGGAGTAACCGCATGAGCACCGACGAGCAGCGCAACGAGCCCGACGAGCGCTCGCCCCGGACCGGCGAGGCGCCGGTCGAGCACAACCCTGCGGACGAGAGCCCCGCCGTGGCCCAGACCCCGGCCGAGCAGGGGGTCGAGGAGCCGGCCGAGCAGCCCGCACCCCTCGAGTCCGAGGTGGCGCCCGGCACGGCGTACCCCGCCTCCCCCTCCCCCGCGGTCGACGAGACGCACATCGCGATGCCCGCCCACCGCAGCGACGACCCCTTCTCAGAGGTCGACGGCGGCGAGCCCGACGAGCGTGAGGCCGCCACCACGGCGTTCCCCACGCCCGAGGAGGACGCCGCGCTGCGTGACGAGCGTGCGCGCCGCTTCGGTCGCCCGAGCGCCGAGGGCGAGGCCACCCCGGCTGCTGCCGAGGAGGAGCCGACCAGCAGGATGCCGCTCGCCGCGGCCGGACCCGGCGCGGTCGCCGGCGTCGGCGCTGCAGGCGCCGCAGGCGCCGCCAGCACCTCTCGCTCGGGCAGCGAAGGATCCGGCGGCACCCAGACCATGCCGGCCACGACCACCACCACCGAGGGCGACGACGACCCGTTCAGCGAGTTCGACGAGGGCCCCTCCTCACGCGCGGCCGCGCACTGGTGGAGCATCCTCATCTCGCTCGTGTTCGTGCCGGTCGCCTGGTACCTCATCGCCGACGGCGGTGAGCGGATGGACTTCAACCTCACCAACGGTGGCGAGTTCAACTGGGCCGGTCCGGCCGAGCTCGCCGGTGGGGCGCTCTGCCTGTTCTTCGTGCTGCTCGCGGCCCGGTGGTCCTCGGTGGGCGCGATCCTCACGGGCATCATCGGCGCGGCGGCGGGCATCGCGTTCATCGTCTTCAACGCCGAGGCGATGGAGCTGGTCGCGGAGTACCAGGGCACCCTGGTGCAGGCGCTCGAGCAGCTGGGCCAGAACATCGTGGACCACCTCCTCGCCGACGCCCGCTCCGGCCGCCTCGCCATCTACGGCCTCGCCCTGATCATGGTCGGTGTCGTCTCGCACGGCGCCCGCCGTCAGGGCCGCCGTGAGGAGCGCCGCAAGGCGGCGATCGGCGCCTGATCACGAGCTGATGTCCCGCGCCTGACCAAGGCGCGGGACGCCGTCGGGCGTGTCGCCCCAGCACGTCCTAGGGTGGTCCCCGGACCAGCACCGCCGACGTCGTTGGAGTTTCGAGATGACCGACCAGACCTCACCCGCCCTCGAGAACCTGCTTCACGAAGAGCGTCGCTTCCCGCCCAGCGAGGAGTTCGCTGCGCAGGCGAACGCGAGCGCCGAGATCTACGAGGAGGCGGCCGCCGACAGGCTCGAGTTCTGGGCCACGCAGGCCCGCGAGCTGCTCACCTGGTCGACGCCGTTCACGCAGACCCTCGACTGGAGCAACCCGCCGTTCGCGCAGTGGTTCGCCGACGGCACCCTGAACGCCGCGTACAACGCGGTGGACCGGCACGTCGAGGCCGGCAACGGCGACCGGGTGGCCATCCACTTCGAGGGCGAGCCCGGTGACGTCCGCACGATCACCTACGCGGACCTGCAGCGCGAGGTCAGCAAGGCCGCCAACGCCCTCACCTCGCTCGGTATCGAGACCGGCGACCGGGTGGCGATCTACCTCCCGATGATCCCTGAGGCCGCCATCGCGATGCTCGCGTGCGCGCGCATCGGCGCCACCCACTCGGTCGTGTTCGGCGGCTTCTCCGCCGAGGCCCTCTACAGCCGCATCACCGACGCCGACGCCAAGCTCGTCATCACCGCCGATGGTGGCTACCGCCGCGGCAAGCCGAGCGCGCTCAAGCCCGCCGTGGACGAGGCGCTGACCAAGGGTGAGACCCCCGTGGAGCACGTCCTGGTCGTCAAGCGCACCGGTCAGGACGTGGAGTGGCACGAGGGCCGCGACCTCTGGTGGGAGGACGCCCTGGGCGGTGCTGCCGAGGTGCACGAGCCGGTGGGGCTGCCGGCAGAGCACCCGCTGTTCATCCTCTACACCTCCGGCACCACCGGGAAGCCGAAGGGCATCCTGCACACCACCGGCGGCTACCTCGCGCAGTCGGCGTTCACGCATAAGTACGTCTTCGACCTCAAGCCCGAGACCGACGTCTACTGGTGCACCGCCGACGTCGGCTGGGTCACCGGCCACAGCTACATCGTCTACGGCCCGCTGATCAACGGCGCCACCCAGGTCATGTACGAGGGCACGCCCGACACCCCGGACAAGGGCCGCTGGTGGGACATCGTGCAGAAGTACAAGGTCAGCATCCTGTACACGGCACCCACCGCGATCCGCACGGTGATGAAGTGGGGCGATTCGATCCCGGCCGGCTACGACCTGTCCTCGCTGCGCCTGCTCGGGTCCGTGGGTGAGCCCATCAACCCCGAGGCGTGGGTCTGGTACCGGCGCGTGATCGGCGGTGACAGGACCCCGGTCGTGGACACCTGGTGGCAGACCGAGACCGGCGCGATCATGATCTCCCCGCTGCCCGGTGTCACCGCGGCCAAGCCCGGCTCGGCGCAGGTCCCGCTGCCCGGCATCACCGCCGAGGTGTGGGACGACTCCGGCACGGCGGTCGGCCCCGGCGGCGGTGGCTACCTGGTGCTCAACGAGCCGTGGCCCGCGATGCTCCGCGGCATCTGGGGCGACCCGGAGCGGTTCAAGGAGACCTACTGGTCGCGCTTCCCCGGCACCTACTTCGCCGGCGACGGCGCGAAGCTCGACGAGGACGGCGACGTCTGGCTGCTCGGCCGGGTCGACGACGTCATGAACGTCTCGGGCCACCGCCTCTCGACGACGGAGATCGAGTCCGCGCTCGTCTCCCACCCGTACGTGGCCGAGGCCGCGGTGGTGGGCGCCTCCGACGACACCACCGGCCAGGCCGTGGTCGCGTTCGTGATCCTGCGTGGCGAGGTGGTCGAGCAGGCCGACGAGGAGGGCGAGGGCGGCGAGCTGGTCGCCGCGCTCCGCAACCACGTGGCCAAGGAGATCGGGCCGATCGCCAAGCCGCGCTCGATCCTCGTGGTCGCCGAGCTCCCGAAGACCCGCTCCGGCAAGATCATGCGCCGGCTGCTGCGCGACGTCGCCGAGCACCGGCAGGTCGGCGATGTCACCACGCTCGCCGACTCCAGCGTCATGGACCTGATCCAGGCCGGTCTCGCGGGCGGCTCCAGCACCGCGGACTGAACCACCTCGAGAACGAGAGCCCGACGACGGAGCGCACCTTCGCCGTCGGGCTCTCGTCTGCTTTGCTGGACCCGGGTGAGGATCCACCCAACGGATGACGTCCGGGAGATGGCGGGCCGGTAGCGTTGTCGGCCGTGACAGTCGACCCCGCGTTCGTGACGCCGCCCGGCGCATGGACCCACCGGATGGTCGCTGCCAACGGTGGCCGGTTCCACGTGGCCGTCACGGGGCCCGACGACCCCGACGCGCCGCTGGTCGTGCTGCTGCACGGGTTCCCGCAGTTCTGGTGGGCGTGGCGGCACCAGCTGGTGGCCCTCGGCGAGGCGGGGTATCGCGCCGCCGCGATGGACCTGCGCGGCTACGGCGCCTCGGACAAGCCGCCGCGCTCCTACGACCTGCCGGCGCTGGCCGCTGACGTGGCCGGCGTGATCCGCTCGCTCGGCGCCGACACCGCGGTGGTGGCCGGCCTGGGCCTCGGCGGGCAGGTGGCGTGGTCGCTGCCCTCGCTGGCGCCGCACGCCGTGCGAGCGATCGGCGTGCTCGGCGCCCCGCACCCGCACTTCCTCTACAGCCTGCGCCAGCGCGCGGTCCCGGCGGGCACGCTGGCCCGGATCGGGAAGTTCCAGATCCCCTGGTTCCCGGAGCGCTCGATCACGCACGGGGACCTGGTCGCGCGGTTGCTGCGCACCTGGTCGGCGCCGGGGTGGGAGGGCGCCGACATCGACCTCTACACGCAGGCTGCCCGGCTGCCGTTCGCCGCGCACAGCCAGATGGAGCAGCTGCGCTGGCTGGTGCGCTCGCGCCCGCGCCCGGACGGTATGCGGTACCGCGAGGCGCTCGAGCAGCCGGTGCAGGTCCCGGTGCTCTCGCTGCACGGGCGCCTCGACGGCAACCTGCCGCCACGGAGCTGCCGCCGCGACGGCGAGATGGTGCAGGGGCCCTATAGCCGGGTGGTGATCGACGGCGCCGGGCACTTCCTCCCCGAGGAGTCGCCCGAGCGGGTCACCGAGCTCCTGCAGGGCTGGCTGGCGGGACTTCCCGAGGCCTGAACGGCGCGCGCGTCAGAATCGCCTGCGCAGACCTGGCACACTGTGGCTTACCTCACAAGCCGTCCACAAGACAGGAGGCCCTCGGTATGGACGAGGCCGTCATTCGCAGCTCCCCGTTGTTCGCCGAGCTCAACGACGCCGGATATCTGGCGATCCGTGAACGAATGACGGAGCACACCTTCCGCCGTGGCGAGGAGATCTTCCACGAGGGCTCGCCGGGCGACAAGCTGTTCGTCCTCGGCGCCGGCAAGGTGAAGCTCGGTCACACCGCACCCGATGGTCGCGAGCACCTGCTCGCCATCCTCGGCCCCGGCGAGATCCTCGGTGAGGTCTCGCTCTACGACCCGGGCCCACGCACCGCGACCGCCACCGCGCTGGCGAAGACCTCGCTGGTCTCCTTGCAGCACACGGACCTGCTGCGGGTGCTCGATGCCCGCCCGGAGATCTCCCAGCACCTGCTGCGCTCGCTCGCGCAGCGGCTGCGCCGCACCAACGCGGCGATGTCCGACCTGATCTTCTCCGACGTGCCCGGCCGCGTGGCCAAGACGCTCCTCGACCTGGGTCAGCGTTTCGGGCAGCCTGCCGACGGCGGCCTGCGCGTCTCCCACGACCTCACGCAGGAGGAGCTCGCCCAGCTGGTGGGCGCCACCCGCGAGACGGTCAACAAGTCGCTCGCCGAGTTCAGCAACCGGGGCTGGCTCCAGCTCGACGGCCGCTCCGTGATCCTCCTCGACATCGAGAGGCTGCGGCGCCGGGGGCGCTGAGTCTGCTCGTACGACGACGGCGGCAGGGCCAGGCCCTGCCGCCGTCGTCGGTGTGCGGGGTCGCTCAGGCGACCTCGAAGGTGACCTCGACCTCGACGGGTGCGTCGAGCGGGAGGGCTGCCACGCCGACGGCGGAGCGGGCGTGGACGCCGGCGTCGCCGAAGATCTCCTGCAGCAGGTTGGATGCGCCGTTGATCACCGCGGGCTGCCCCGTGAACGTCCGGTCGGAGGCCACGAAGCCGACGACCTTGACCACGCGGGTCAGGTTGTCGACGCCACCCATGAGGGAAGCCGCAGCGGCGACCGCGTTGAGCGCGCACAGGCGCGCCAGACCGGCGGCGTCGGCCGGCGGGACAAGGTCCACGCCTTCCCCGACCTTCCCGGTCGAGGCGAGTGCGCCGTCGGACATCGGGAGCTGACCGGAGGTCATCACGAGGTTCCCCGTACGCACGGCGGGCACGTAGGAGGCGACCGGTGGGACGACGTCGGGAAGGATGATGCCCAGCTCGGCGAGGCGCTCGGAGACGCCCACCTCAGGCCTTCGGGCGCTTGAGGTAGGCGACCAGGCCGTTGCCGTCCGGGCCGGAGACGACCTGAACGAGCTCCCAGCCGTCGGCACCCCAGGTGTCGAGGATGGCCTTGGTGTTGTGGATCATCAGCGGGATCGTCGCGTACTCCCAAGTGGTCATACGGCGATCCTAGGGCGTGCGATCAGTTCACCGACTGCTCGTGGCGCGCCGGCTTGGGAACAGGCCAGCGCTGGGTGATCAGCTCGGTGATGTGGTCGCGGTCGAGATCGGCGAGCGTGGTGCGCCAGGACTCGACCGACGGCGCCCGGCGCAGCAACGCTCGGCGCTCACGTTCGGTCATGCCGCCCCAGACACCGAACTGGATGCGGTTGTCGAGCGCGTCGACCAGGCACTCCAGCCGGACGGGGCATCCGAAGCAGACCTCGCGCGCTTGCCGCTGTGCTGCTCCTTGGACGAACAGCTCGTCCGGGGATCGCCCGGCACAGGCCGCCCTGGCAGTCCAGCTCTCCTCGTACGTTGTCGTCATATCGACCTCCCGAGACGGGACCAGCGCCAGCTGGTCAACGGTGACCGCTTGATCCGAACCTAGACCGAACCACCAGGTTTACGCAAAGCCGACTTCTGGCGGCAGTCACAGAAGCGAGGAGAAACGGCGCAGAATCGAGCCGCCCTCGAGGTTTCGCCAGGTGCGTTCCGTATGATCCCGAGCATGTCTTCGCCCTCACGCGCGTCCGGGCGCTCCGTCAACGTCGCGCAACTCGTCTCGATGTTCCTCGCGTTCCTGCTTGTCGCGGGCGTCGCCGGCGTGCTCTCGGCAGGGTTCCTCATGCCGATGGTGGCTGCCATGGGAGCGACCACGCAGGCCGGCTACGACACCTTCCAGGATCTCGACACCGAGATCGGTGACATGACGATGTCCGAGCGGAGCGTGATCCGCTACAGCAACGGTGCTGTGATGGCGACGTTCTACGCCGAGGACCGCATCGTCGTCCCGCTCGAGGAGATCTCCCCGCACGTGCAGAACGCGGTGGTCGCGGTCGAGGACAAGCGCTTCTTCGAGCACGGCGCGATCGACCCCGAGGGCATGCTGCGCGCCGTGGTGTCCAACCTGAGCGGTGGCGACCTGCAGGGTGCCTCGACGCTCACGCAGCAGTACGTGAAGAACGTGCTGCTCGAGCAGGCCCGGATCGAGCAGGACGCGCAAGGCATGGCCGACGCGACCGCCCCGACGATCGGCCGCAAGCTGCGCGAGGCCAAGCTCGCGATCGCCCTCGAGCAGAGCTACACCAAGAACGAGATCCTCAACGGCTACCTGAACATCGCGCAGTTCGGGCCCTCCCAGTACGGCATCGAGGCCGCCGCGCGGTACTTCTTCTCCAAGAGCGCGATCGACCTCAACATCGGCGAGGCCGCGCTGCTCGCCGGCATCACGCAGTCTCCGGGCAGCTACAACCCGCTGGTCAACCCGGAGAACGCCTTCGACCGCCGCAACACCGTGCTCTACCTGATGGAGGACCAGGGCTACATCACGGCGGAGGAGTACGAGCAGTTCTCGGCGGTCCCGATCGCTGACATGCTCGCCGTCCAGCCGATCCCGCCCACGTGCGCCACCGCGGAGAAGTCGGCCTACTTCTGCGACTACGTGGTCAAGACGATCCTGACCGACCCGACCTTCGGCGAGGAGTACGAGGATCGCCGGCAGCTCCTGCTCCGCGGTGGTCTCGACATCACCACCACGCTCAACCCAGAGCTGCAGGACGAGGGCTTCGCCTCGCTCACGGCCGCGGTGCCGATCGACGACGAGTCGGGGATCTCGAACGCGATCTCCACGGTCGAGCCCGGGACCGGCCGCATCCTTGCGATGGTCCAGAACACGCCCTACGGCGAGGGCGGCGAGGAGGGCGACCCCGCCCGGACCACGAAGGTGAACTTCAACGCCGACGCCGAGTACGGCGGCTCCATCGGCTTCCAGACCGGTTCGACGTTCAAGGCGTTCGTGCTGGCCGCGTGGCTGGAGTCGGGGCGGTCGCTGTACGACATCGTCGACGGCGCACCGGGGCAGTCGTTCCCGAGGTCCAGCTGGAACTACGACGGGTGCACGAACTTCGCGGGGGGCGAGGCCTACGAACCTCGGAACATCGAGGGCATCGGCACCGGGCGCCTGCGGGTGCTCGACGCGACGATCCGGTCGGTCAACACGGCGTTCGTGAACATGGCGAACCAGCTCAACATGTGCGACCTCTACGACCTCACCCAGCGGCTCGGTCTGCACGTCGGCTCCGGCATCCACGCCGACTCCGAGCTGCCGCTCTACCCCTCGCCCTCTATGACGCTCGGGGCGAACAACATCGCTCCGCTGACGATGGCTGCCGCTTTCGCGACCTTCGCGGCCAACGGCACCTTCTGCACTCCGATCGCGATCGACAAGATCCTCGACGCCGATGGCAACGAGGTCGCCGTGCCCACGTCGCAGTGCAGCGAGGCGATCGAGCCCGAGGTCGCGGCGACCGTGACCTTCGCGCTGCAGAACGTCGTCGAGAGCAACGACCGGCAGGCCACGGGCCGGCAGGCGAGGATCTCCGGCTACGAGATCGCCGGCAAGACCGGCACCGCCAACAACGACTACGCGGCCTGGTTCATCGGCTACACCCCGCAGGTGGCCACCGCGGTCTGGAACGGGTTCTCCGAGGGCCAGATCCCGATGATGGACATCACCATCAACGGCCGGTACCACCGGCTGGTCTACGGAGGCGCCTTCGCTGCCCCGATCTGGCAGGGCTACATGAGCCAGGCGGTCGAGACGCTCGGGCTCACCCCCGAGAGCTTCCCGGACCCGAACGACGAGCTGGTCTTCGGCGAGCGCAAGTGGGTGCCGAACGTCGGCGGCATGAGCGTGGAGCAGGCCACGGCCGCGCTCGAGCGCGCCGGCTTCTCCGCGACGGTCGGCAGCTCCGAGGAGCACGACTCGATCCCCGAGGGCTCGGTGATCCGCACCCAGCCCGGCGCCGGCTCGCTGCAGACGCAGGGCAGCACGATCACGCTGATCACCTCCGACGGTCCCCCGCCGCCGCCCGAGCAGCCCTCCACCGAGCCGCCGAGCCCTGAGGATGGCGGAGATGGCGGAGATGGCGGCGGCGGCGGTGGTGGCGGTGGTGGCGGCGACGATGACGACGACGATCGCCCCGGCAACCCCAACCGTCCATGACTGGTCCGGTCACTGGTCGCTGCCTGATCACCGAGGAGTCCCGCTGAGCGCGCGCGGCTGGTTCACAGGGGTAGGTGCGCTCGCCATGGCGGGATCGGCAGGACTCACCTGGGCACTGGTGGAAGCACAGGCGTACACGCTCCGGGAGCTGCGCGTGCCGGTGCTCGCGCCGGGCTCGCGGGACCTGCGGGTGCTGCACATCTCCGACCTGCACCTGATGCCGAGTCAGCACCGCAAGGTGGCGTGGGTGCGGCAGCTCGCGGAGACCGAGCCCGACCTCGTGATCAACACCGGCGACAACCTTTCGCACCCCGCGTCGCTGCCCGTGCTCATGCGCGCACTCGGGCCGTTGCTGGACCTGCCCGGCGTGTTCGCGCTGGGCTCGAACGACTACTTCGGCCCCGAGCCACGCAACCCCGCACGCTACCTGCTGCCCGACGCCCGGGGTGAGGGCTCTCACCAGGGAGCACCGAACCTGCCGGGCCGCGAGCTGCAGGCGGCGTTCGTCGCGCGCGGCTGGTCCGACCTCGCCAACAAGCGGGCCGTGCTCGAGGTGGCGGGGCAGCAGCTGAGCTTCGTCGGAACCGCCGACGCCCACATGGATCGCGACAGGATCCCCCCGGTGCGCGATGGCGACAAGCCGGGCTCCGCCGTCGCCCATCTCGGCGTGACGCACGCGCCCTACCGGCGGGTGCTCGACGGTTTCCGTGCCGACGGCGCCGACATGACCTTCGCCGGCCACACCCACGGCGGCCAGCTGTGCCTGCCGATCGTGGGCGCTTTGACCACGAACTGCGACCTCGACACCGGCCGCGCGAAGGGCCTGCACGGCTGGCCGGGTGCCCGCCCCGACGAGGACTCGAGCTCGATGTGGCTGCACGTCAGCGCCGGTCTCGGCACCAACCCGTACACGCCGGTGCGCTTCTTCTGCCGCCCCGAGGCGACGCTGCTGACTCTCGTGGCCCGCTGATCCGGCGCACTCCGGAAGCGATCGTGGCCCCGGTCACACCTCGGTTTCAGCGTCTGCGAGTTTCCGGCTATCCTTGCCAGGCTGCTCCGGGGTGTGGCGCAGCTTGGTAGCGCGCTTCGTTCGGGACGAAGAGGCCGCAGGTTCAAATCCTGTCACCCCGACCATGCGAAACCGCCGGCTTGCCGGCGGTTTTTGCATGTCGGGTGACAGGGTGCTGGGAGGAGGAACGCCCAGCGAGGAACGAGCTGGTCGTGACGACGGCTCCTGTCACCCAACCGTTGCCGTGTCGTCAGCACGTACCTGGCACGTGTAGAAGACACGGCAGGCTCACCTCAGGGCTGCGGGCAGTGCGGACACCGTTGGCACGCTCCGGTCCAGCCGCGGTGCTGCAGGATCGCGGCGATCCAGGCCGCCGTCTGGCAAGACTGCCGGAACACCAAGCCGTAGGTCACGCGTGCGGTCGGCGCAACGGAGGTGGCGAGCTCGGCCAGGTCCCGAGCAGCGTCGTGGTCACGGGCCTGCTGCGAGCTGTGGAACACGAGGCCCGTCGAGCTCGACCACCAGCGAGTACCGGCCGTATCGCACGTCTTGATGCGTCATGGCGCCGGTGGCACTGGTGCCGTGCTGGGGCGACGGCTGCGGCAGGACGTGCGGGCGCTCTACGTGATCGCGAAAGCCTCGTTCGAGGACGGAGCAGATGCCGTCACGCACATCGGTGAGCATCTGCTCGATGAGCCGCCGCCCGCTGACCCGGCTCCTGGTCTGAAGTGCAGCGAGGATGCGTTCCGCCGTCGTCTCGCGGGACTGGACTACTCGCGCAAGGGCTGCGAACGCTGCCGCGACATCGCCGTCACGGATCCGCACGGACATCACGTCAACGGTTGCGTGCTCGACCCGGATTCGTGGCGATGATCGCTGCCACTGCACGCGCTGCTCCCGGTGCTCGTTCCTTCGCACCCGGACCCCGACGGGAACCTTCACCTTCCGTCCCGGCCCCACAACGATGGAGATCATGCCGACCGTCCCGCCCGGCAGCGCCGACTCGTCGGCGAGCGCAGCGGGCCACGCGGCGAGCACCGCCACCCAGTCGCGCTGGCGGCGCGTCATCGGTCCGGTGTGGTCGATGTAGACGCCGGGATGAACGCGGCGCAGCTCACGCCGCCGGACCATTCGTTCGATGTCGTGCCAGGACGCACCCGCTCGGTAGAGCTGTTGCAGCGTCACGACGCCGTCCTGAGCGCGGCGCAGCTCGCGCGCCGCGGCCCAGTCGAGATCGAACCGATGACTCACGCCGGCAGGGTGCCACCGGGGTCCTCGACCGCGCTCGACGCGGGGAGGGCTGCTTGTGGACAGGACGACACCGGCCCGGGTCTGTGGACAACCGTTGGCATGTCCTCAGCACGCATCAGGTACGTGCTGAGGACATGCCAAGCCCCGATCGCTGAGGCAACGCGTGAAAGTATGACGGGATGCCCATCCCGCCGTTCATCACCCAGCTGCGCGAGAAGGTCGGGACGGACCTGCTCTGGCTCACGGGTGTGACCGCCGTGGTGCTCGACGACGAGGGTCGCGTCCTCCTCGGGCACCGTGCCGACACCGAGAAGTGGGCGCTGGTCTCCGGCATCCTCGAGCCCGGTGAGGAGCCGGCGATCGCGATGGTGCGGGAGATCAAGGAGGAGACGGGCGTGGACGGCGTCGTCGATGCGCTTGCCGCGATCCAGGTGCAGGAGCCGATGGCCTACCCCAACGGGGACCGCGCCCAGTACCTGGACCTGCTTTTCCTCTGCCACGCGACGGGCGGCGAACCGCACGCAGCCGACGACGAGTCGCTCGCCGTCGGCTGGTTCTCCCCCGACGACCTCCCGGAAGGCACCGGGCACTACACGCAGGAGAGGCTTGCCGCTGTCGCCGAGTACCGCGCCAACCCCGCTGCAGGCCCACGCTTCACCCGCCCCGCCGCAACCCCGGAACCGCCCACCTCGTACGCGCAGGCCACCACGGTCCGCACCGCGACGCCCGCGGACGCCGCCACCGTCGGTGGCCTGCTGCACGACTTCAACGTCGAGTTCGAGTCCCCCACCCCGAGCGCCGCTGAGTTCACGCGCAGGTTCACCTCCCTGCTCGAGGGGCCGAACGTCGTCGTGCTGCTCGCCGAGCGTGAGAGCCGCGCCGTCGGCTTCGCCTACCTCACGCTGCGCCCCAGCCCGTACTACGACGGCCCGCTCGCGCAGCTCGAGGAGCTCTACGTGGTCCCCGCGCTGCGCGACCAAGGGATCGGCACCGCCCTGCTCACGACCGCCGTCGAGCGCTTCACCGCACAAGGCGTGGGTGAGATCCACATCAACGTCGACGAGATCGACACCGACACCCGTCGCTTCTACGAGCGGCACGGCTTCACCAACATCCAGCCCGGCGAGGACTACCGGATGCTCTGCTACCTCCGGGAGCTCGGCACGTGACCACCCCGCTCTGGTACGACCTCTTCCTCGACGTCCCCCGCGCCGGATGGCGGCGCTCGGTCGAGTTCTGGGCCGCCGCCACCGGGCTCACGCCGTCACCGGCACGCGGGGAGGGTGGCCAGTTCCTTACCCTGCTTCCCGACGGCGGCACCTCCTGCGTGCGCATGCAGGAGCTCGACGGCGATCCGCGGGTGCACCTCGACGTCGCCTCCCACGACCGCGCCGGGCTGCTGCAGCGTGCCCTGGACCTGGGCGCGACTCAGGCGTGGCAGTACCACGACGTGCCGGTGCTTCGCTCACCCGGCGGGCTGCTGCTGTGCCTCACGCTCGCCGAGCCGGAGCCGCTCCTGGTGCGGACCGGCGCGCCCGTGCTCGACCAGGTCTGCCTCGACATCCCGACGCGGCTGTGGGACGCCGAGGTCGCGTTCTGGCAGCAGCTCACCGCCAGGGACATCACCACCGGCCGCAGCGACCAGTTCGCCCGGCTCGTCGACCCCGACCCCGCCGGCGGGCTGCGGTTCCTGCTGCAGCGCCTGGGCGAGGACCAGCCGACGGTCTCCGCGCACGCCGATTTCGCCGTCGCTGACCGACCCGCCGAGGTGGCGCATCACTGCGCGCTCGGCGCCGAGCAGGTCGCCGAGCACCAGGCCTGGACGATCATGCGCGCGCCCGACGGGCACATCTACTGCCTCACCGACCGCGACCCCGCGACCGGCCACCCGCTCCCCTGAGCGAGGCAGCGATCAGCGCGGCGGCACCTCACGCCGCTCGGGCCCCACGTACTCGCTCAGCGGGCGGATCAGCGCGTTGGCCTCCAGCTGCTCCATGATGTGCGCCGTCCACCCGGTGACCCGGGAGGCGACGAAGAGCGGCGTGAAGGTCGGGGTGTCGAAACCCATCAGGTGGTAGGCGGGACCGGCCGGGTAGTCGAGGTTCGGCTTGATGCCCTTGGCCGACTCCATCGCCGACTCCAGGGCGGTGTACATCTCGCCGAGGTCGGGGCGCTCGTAGTGGGCCACGAGATCGTCGAGCACGGCCTTCATCGTCGGCACCCGGGAGTCCCCGTTCTTGTAGACCCGGTGCCCGAAGCCCATGATCTTCTTCTTGGTCGCGAGCGCGTCCTCGAGCCAGGCCTGCGCCCGATCGGCGGTCTCGATCTCGTCGAACGTGTGCATCACGGCCTCGTTCGCGCCGCCGTGCAGCGGGCCCTTCAGCGCCCCGATCGCGCCGGTCACGGCCGAGTACAGGTCCGACAGCGTGGAGGTGATCACCCGCGCCGTGAAGGTCGAGGCGTTGAAGGAGTGCTCGGCGTACAGGATCATCGAGACGTCGAACGCCTGCTCGACCGCCGCAGCGGGCTCCTCGCCGAACGTCATCCAGAGGAAGTTCGCCGAGTACCCCAGGTCCTCACACGGCTCCACGATCGGCTCGCCGCGGCGGCGCCGCTGGTCGTAGGCCACGATCGCCGGGAGCTGGGCGAACAGGTAGACCGCGCGACCCTCGTTGAGCCTGCGGTCCGTGATCCCGTCGGGCTGCAGCAGGGTGTCGTCGAACGTGCCCAGCTGACTCACGGCCGTGCGCACCACGTCCATCGGATGGGTCGTCGGCGGCAACGAGTCGATCAGCGTCTTCGTGCGGGCGTCGAGCGGCCGCAGCGAGCGCTCGAGGCGTTGCAGCTCGGCGAGCTCCTGCGCCGTCGGGAGCTCGCCGTGCCACAGCAGGTAGGCGACCTCCTCGAACGAGCGCTGCGCCGCGAGATCCTGCACGGGGTAGCCGCGGTACAGCAGCGAGTTGCTCTCGGGGTCGACCTTGCTGATCGCGGTGACGTCGACGACGACGCCCGCCAGCCCCTTCCTGATGTCCTCGCTCATGCTTCGTCTCCCTCCCCCGGCGTCTTCGCCGAGTACGTGAAAATCTCCGAGTCGAACGTGTTGTACCCCGCGTAGTCGATGACCTCGTACAGCCGCGCCCGGGTCTGCATCCGCGGCACCAGCCCCGCCTGGGTGCCGGCGTCCCGGATCTCCTCCAGGCCGCGCTCCACCTCACCCATCGCCAGCCGCAGCAAGGTGACCGGGTAGATGACGATGCGGACGCCGGCTGCGGCTAGCTGGTCAACAGTGAACAGCTCGGACTTGCCGAACTCGGTCATGTTCGCGAGCACCGGCACGTCGACGGCGTTGGCCACCATCTCGAACTCGCGCAGGTCGGCCATGGCCTCGGGGAAGATCGCGTCCGCCCCCGCGTCCACGAGCCGCTTCGCCCTCTCGACGGCGGCGCTCACCCCGTCGACCGCGCGCACGTCGGTGCGGGCCATGACGAGGAAATCGGGATCGCGGCGGGCGTTGACCGCGGCCCGGATGCGCTGCTCGGCGGTGCCGAGGTCGACCACGGCCTTGCCGTCGAGGTGGCCGCAGCGCTTGGGGTTGACCTGGTCCTCGATGTGACAGCCCGCCAGCCCGGCATCCTCGAGCACCTGCACGGTGCGGGCCACGTTCATCGGCTCGCCGAACCCGGTGTCGGCGTCCACGATCGCGGGCAGGTCGGTCACGCGCGCGATCTGCCCGGCGCGGCCCGCCACCTCGGTGAGCGTGGTGAGCCCGATGTCGGGCAGCCCGAGGTCGGCGGAGAGCACGGCCCCGGAGATGTAGACGCCCTCGAACCCCTTGTCCTCGATCAGCTGCGCCGAGAGCGGGTTGATCGCACCCGGGAACCGCAGCAGCTCACCGGAGGCCAGCCGCTCCCGCAGCCGCGCCCTCTTCTGGCTCGCGCTCGCGCCCGCGTGCAGCATCACCGCCCCCTCCTCACCCGCGCTCGTGGAACAAACTCCACGCTCGATGAGCCCAAGCAGACGCGGCAACCGCTTGCACCGCCGTCGAGCGTGGACTTTGTGCCGCCCATCAGAACAGTCCCGCAGGAGTCCGCACGGTCCCGAGCAGTCCTTGGCGCGCGGTGATCGTCAGCCCACCCAGCTCCTCGGGGCCGAGCTCGGGCAGCCGTTGCGCGACGTCGAGGAACCGCTCGATCTCCGCCGGCTCCAGCACCCCCTGCGCCAGCGTGCGGAACTTCTCCACGTACTGGGCCCGGGCGAACGGGCGGGCGCCGAGCGGGTGCGCATCGGCCATCGCGATCTCCTCGGTGATGGTGCGGCCGTCGGTGGTGGTGATCTCGATGCGGCCACCGAACGCCTTCTCGGCCGGGTCGGTCGAGTGGTACCGCCGCGTCCACTCGGGGTCCTCGGCGGTGGTGATCTTGCGCCACAGCTTGACCGTGTCCGGCCGCTGCGCGCGCTCTGGCGCGTAGGAGCGCTCGTGGTGCCACGCGCCGTCCTGCAGCGCCACCGCCACGATGTAGGGGATCGAGTGGTCGAGGGTCTCGCGGGTGGCGCTCGGGTCGTACTTCTGCGGATCGTTCGCGCCGGAACCGATCACGTAGTGGGTGTGGTGGCTGGTGTGGATCACGATCGACTCGATCCGATCCGGATCGGTGAGCTCGGGCCGCGTGCGGTGCAGCCGCCGGGCGAGGTCGATCAGCGCCTGGCTCTGATACTCCGCCGAGTGCTCCTTGGTGTAGGTCTCCAGGATCGCCCGCTTGGGCTCGCCGGGGGCGGGCAGCACGACGTCGTAGCTCGCCTCCGGGCCGTCGAGCAGCCACGCGATGACGCCGTCCTCGCCCTCGTAGATCGGCTCGGGCGAGCTCTGCCCGCGCATGGCCCGGTCGACCGCCTCCACCGCGACCTTGCCGGCGAACGCGGGGGCGTACGCCTTCCATGTCGAGATGCGGCCCTTGCGCGACTGCCGCGTGGCCGTGGTGGTGTGCAACGCCTGCCCGATCGCGGTGAAGATCACCGGCGTCGAGAGCCCCAGCAAGGTCCCGATCCCGGCGGCTGCACTGGGGCCGAGGTGGGCCACGTGGTCGATCTTGTGCTTGTGCAGGCTGATCGCCTTGACGAGGTCGACCTGGATCTCGTAGCCGGTCGCGATGCCGCGCAGCAGGTCCTTTCCGCTGCACGCCCGGTGCTGCGCGACCGCCAGGATCGGCGGGATGTTGTCTCCCGGGTGCGAGTAGTCGGCAGCGAGGAACGTGTCGTGGAAATCCAGCTCGCGCACCGCGACGCCGTTCGCCCACGCCGCCCACTCGGGGCTCACCCGCTGCCCGGGGTTGCGCCCGAACACGGTGGCGCCCGGTGTGTAGGGGTGCGTCAGCGCCTGCGCTCGAGCGGCGACCACCGGCGCCCGCAGCAGCGACGCCGCCGCCACCGCCGCGTTGTCGATGACGCGGTTGACGATCATGTCGACGACGTCGTCCTCCACCTCGACCGGGTCGGTCGCGAGCTCGGCGAGCCTCCACGCCAGCTGGTCGGTCTGCTCGAGGTTCTCCTCGCTGCGGTGCACGCGCAGGTGATGGGTGATCGGCACAGTTCTCCTTCGGTCGCTCCGCCCACCGTATTGCCGCTGCGGGATCTTCGCGGCCCCGTTCGGTCGTAGCCTGGGACCGTGCTCACCCGACGACTCTCGACGACGTTCCTCACCCTGCTCGCGGCCGTGCTCACGACGGCGGGGCTCGGGCTGGTCTGGGCCGGTCCGGCCCAGGCGCACAGCGAGCTGATCTCCTCCACTCCCGGGGACCGTGACGAGCTGTACGAGCCGCCGACACAGGTCGTTCTCGAGTTCAACGAGACCATCCAGGACATCGGCAACGAGATCGTCATCACGGGGCCCGATGGCACCGACATCGCCGAGGGCGACCCCCAGATTGAGGACAGGACGGTCACGCAAGCGCTGGTCGCCCCCGCATCCACCGGCCCGCTGGACATCGGCGGTGACTACACCGTGACGTGGCGGGTGGTGTCCGCCGACGGGCACCCCATCTCCGGCGCGTTCACCTTCGAGGTGCTGCTGAACACGTGGGACGACGTCATCGAGGAAACCACCACCGAGGAGACCACCCCGGAGGCCACCGAGACCTCGGTGGCGCCGTCGAGCATCGATGCCGAGGAGGACGACACCGAGACCGGGATGGGCGCGGCGCTCCCGATCGTCGTCGGCCTGGCGGCGCTCGCGCTCGTGGCGGTCGTCGTGCTCGTGGTCCGGCGCAGGCGCGCACGATGAGCGCCGGCTCGCGCTCCTGGCCGCGCCCACCGTGGGAGCAGCGGTTCCGCGCGGGCCGAGTCAGACTGCCGCGCTGGGCGGTCGACAACCCCGACCGCGCCGTCGTGGTGATGACCGACGAGGGGCGGCTGCAGGCGCACTCCTGGACGCCCTCGACGGGGCGGGCGATCGCCGCGACCGACCGGCCCCAGGGCACGAGCCTCGCCGAGATCGACCCGGCCGGGAACTGGGTGTGGTGGTTCGACGACAGCGACGGCGACGAGTACGGCGTCTGGCGCCGGCAGCCCTACGGGTCCACCCCCGGGTGGCGCGTCGAGACACCGATCGACCTCTCGGCCGCGTACCCGCGCGGGCTGCTGATCGGGCGCGACGGCACCGCCGTCATCGGGCGCGGCGACTCGCGCTACGGCACCCAGATCCACGCCGTCCCGGTGGGGCGGTCCTCGCACGGGACCGACGGCCCCACCCTGATCTATGCGCACGAGAGCTGGGCGGCGGCGCGGGCGCTGAGCCACGACGGGCGGCTGATCGCCGTCGAGCACAGCGAGCACGGCGACTCGCGGCACCCCTCGATCCGGATCTACCGGCGTGACGGCTGGCCGATCGCGGATCTCGACGACGGCGGCGACCGTGGGCTCTGGGCGCTGGGCTTCTCGCCGCGGGCCGGCGACCAGCGGCTGCTGGTCCGGCACGAGCGCAGCAGCTCGCCGCGCCTGCTGGTGTGGGACGTGGACCGGCTGATCCAGCGGCCGGTGGAGATCGGCGTCGAGGGCGAGATCGGCGATGCGTCCTGGTACCCGGACGGGCGGCACCTGCTGGTCGCGGTCGACTTCCACGCGCGCACGCGGCTGTTCCGGGTGGACCTGTTCTCGGGCTCGGTCGTGGGTGTCGGGCCGATGGAAGGCACCGCCGAGGACGCGATCGGGCGCCCCGACGGCGATGCCTGGGTGCTGCACTCCTCCGCCGCTCGGCCGCCGGCGGTGCTGTCGGCGCGGAGCGGCCGTGAGCTGCTGACGCCACCCGGCGGTGGTGCCCCCGCCTCGGTCGCGGTGCGCGACGTGTGGGCCGACGGCCCGGGCGGCCCGATCCACTCGTTGCTGCGGCTGCCGACGACCGGGAGCGCACCGTACCCGGTGGTGGTCAAGGTGCACGGCGGGCCGACCCTGCACGACTCCGACATGTTCTCGCCTGCCGCGGCCGCCTGGGTGGACCAGGGCTGGGCCGTGCTCGAGGTGAACTACCGCGGCTCGACCGGCTACGGGGTGGGCTGGCGTGACGCGCTCGAGGCGAAGGTGGGCTTCACCGAGCTGGCCGACGTGGCCGCCGTGCATGACCACCTGATCGCCGAGGGCACCGTGGACGCCGAGCGCTCGGTGCTGGTGGGCCGCTCCTGGGGCGGCTACCTCACGCTGCTGGGCCTGGGCACGCAGCCCGACCGCTGGGCCGCAGGCGTGGCCGGGGTGCCGATCGCGGACTACGTGGCCGCGTACGAGGACGAGATGGGCTCGCTGCAGGACTTCGACCGGGCGCTGTTCGGGGGCTCGCCGCAGGAGGTGCCCGACCGGTACCGGGAGTCGTCCCCGCTCACGTACGTGGACGCCGTCCAGGTCCCGGTGCTCATCAGCGCCGGCGAGAACGACCCGCGCTGCCCCTACCGGCAGATCCTCAACTACGTGGAAGCACTGCGGGCTCGCGGCGGGACCGTGGAGACGCACATCTACGACGCCGGTCACGCGAGCCAGGTCGACGACGAGCGCGTCACCCAGATGCGGCTCGAGCTCGACTTCGTCCGCCGGCACCTGCCGCTCTGAGGTGCCCACATCCATGAAGCGCGCTCGCGCCGTCATCAGCGTTCGCCGTGGTGAGATCTCCGAGACCCCGATCGAGCTGCCCGACCCGCTCCCGGCCGGGACGCCGCGGGCGCTCGTGCTGCGCGCGATGTGGCGGACCCGCCGGTTCACGCTGCCCGCGGCCGGCTCGGCCGTGGTGCACCAGGTGACCGAGGCGATGGTGCCGGTGATCATGGGCCGGGCGATCGACACTGCCGTGGTCGACGGCGATGTACGGGGCCTGCTGCTGTGGCTGGGTGTGCTCACGGTCAACTTCATCCTGCTCGCGCAGGTGGTCCGGTTCGGCAGCTGGTACGGGCAGATCGGTGCCGAGGCGATGCAGCACCAGCTGCGTACCCGTGTCACGGACCGGCTGCTGCACCCGCGTGCCCGCGCCGATCGGCTCCCCGGCAGCGCGCTGTCGCTCGCGACCAACGACGTGCGGCAGCTGACTCAGGCCACCGCGCTGATGATCTACCCGGTGGGCGAGGCCGCCGCCATCGTGGTCGGTGGCGCCCTGCTGCTGATGCAGTCGGTACCGCTCGGCGTCGCGGTGCTGGTGGGTGCGCCGGTGCTGCTGGTGCTGCTCGATGTGCTGGGCCGGCCGCTGCGACGCCGGGCCGAGAGCGAGGCTGCCGCGGTCGCCGACGCCGCGGGCTCGGCAGCGGACCTGCTGGCCGGGCACCGCGTGCTCGCCGGGGTCCAGGCGCAGGAGGTCGCGGCCGACCGGTACCAGTCGCTCTCGCGGCAGGCACTGCGGGCCACGATGCAGGCGCGTGCCCACCAGTCGGGCCTGACGGCCGGCCTGGGTGCGATCACGGGCCTGTTCATGGTCGGCGTCGCGGTGGCCGCCGGGCTGCTCGCGGTGCGGGGGGAGCTGACGATCGGTGGGCTGATCACGGTCGTGGGGCTCACGCAGCTGTTGCTCATCCCGATCACGGCGTTCGCGCGCAACGTGGCGCCGATCTGGTCCGCGGCGCAGGCGAGCGCCGCGCGACTGCTGGCGGTGCTGACCGACGGCCACACGGCGCGGACCACCGTGGCGCCGCACACGGCCACCGGCGCCCTCGGGGTCAGCATCGTGGGCGTCGACACCGATGGGGGCGGCACGCTCGACCTGGAGATCGCACCGGGTGAGCTCGTGGGCATCGCCGTCGACGGCGCAGCCGCTGTGGCGCTCGCCGAGACGCTCGCCGCGCGCCGACCGCTCGGCGACGGCGCCGCGGTCGTGGTCGGCGACGTCGCCGTGGACCCGGCAGCCCCCGAGGCGGCGCGAGCGCAGATGCTGGTGGCGCCGCACGAGGCGTCGTTGTTCGACGGCACGGTCGCGGCCAACCTGACCCTGCCGGGGCACCGGCCGGAGCTCGTGCAGGCCGCGCTGTCGGCAGCGGCGTGCGACGACGTGCTCCGCGTGCTGCCCGAGGGCCTGGACACCGTGGTCGGTGAGGGCGGGCTGCGGCTGTCGGGCGGGCAGCGGCAACGCGTGGCGCTCGCCCGCGCCCTGGTGATGGACGCCCCGGTGCTCGTGCTGCACGAGCCCACGACCGCCGTCGACTCCGTCACAGAGGCGCTGATCGCGGAGCGGCTGCCGCAGCTGCGGCAGGGCAGGACCACGGTGCTGCTCACGACCTCGCCGGCGCTGCTCGCCGCGTGCGACCGGGTCGTCGGTGCCCCCGCGCACGAGTCCGAGCAGGTGGCGCGGTGAGCGGGACCGAGGCTGTGCGGCCGTCGATCCCGGTCGCGACCGCACGCGAGGTGTGGCGGACCTGCCGCGGGCTGCTGCGCCCGCGCGGCGGGCTGGTGCTGCTGGTCGCGCTCGCCTTCGTGCTCGCCGCTGCGGCCGGGCTGGTGCTGCCGACGGCGCTGGGGCGGATCGTCGATCTCGCCACCTCGCCGGAGAGCACCGAGGCGGACGTCTGGTCGCTGGGTGCCTGGATGGCTGCGGGTGCGCTGGTGCAGGCGATCGCCACCGGTGCCGGGGCGATCGGGGCGGCGGCGCTCGTGGAACGCCTCCTTGCGGACCTGCGTGAACGCATGGTGGGGCGGGCGCTGCGGCTGCCGCGCCACGTCGTCGAGCGGGTGGGCACGGGTGACCTGACCTCGCGGGCGAGCGACGACGTCGCCCAGGTGGCGATCGGGCTGCCCAAGGCGATCCCGACGGTGGCCGCCTCCGCCTTCACGCTCGTGCTGACGGCGATCGCCCTCACGGCCCTGCACCCCCTGTTCGCCGTCGTGGTCCTCACGGTCGTGCCGATCCAGGTGCTGTCGTTGCGCTCGTACCTGCGCACAGCGCCGCCGCTGTACGCGGCCGAGCGTGCGGCGCTCGGGGTGCGCGCGCACCACGTGCTCGCGGCGCTCCGCGGGCTGCCGACCGTGCAGGCGTTCGGGCTCGGAACGCTGCACGCGGCGCGGATCGGTACGTCGTCGTGGGAGGTGGCGCGGATCTCGTTGCGGGCGCGCGCTGTCCTCAACACGTTCTTCGCGCGGCTCAACATGGCCGAGCTGGTCGGGATGGCGACGATCCTGGTGGTCGCGTTCCTGCTGGTGGGGCGCGGTTCGCTGACGATCGGTGGCGCGACCACCGCGATGCTGCTGTTCCTGCAGCTGTTCGGGCCGATGATGGGCCTGCTGCTGCTCATCGACGACCTGCAGTCGGCGCTCGCCTCGCTGGGGCGGATCGTGGGCGTCACGCAGATGGAGGCCGGCGACGACGACCAGCGCCGGGCGGGCGGCTCGGTGCCGGTGTCGGTGGAAGGGGTGGGGTTCGGCTATGACACCGTGCCGGTGCTGCACGAGGTCGATCTGCGGATCCGGTCCGGCGAGCGGGTAGCGGTGGTCGGGACCTCCGGTGCCGGCAAGTCCACGCTGGCGGCCCTCGTGGCCGGCGTGCACGCGCCGTGGTGGGGGCAGGTCGAGGTCAGCGACGGCGCCCGGGAGCGCACCGTGCTGATCAGCCAGGAGGTGCATGTGTTCGCCGGCACGGTGCGCGACAACATCACGCTGGCGCGGCCCGGGGCAGACGACGCCGAGATCAGGGCGGCGCTCGAGGCCGTCGGCGGGGCCGACGTCGTGGCCGGGCTGAGCGACGGGCTGGACACCGAGGTCGGGCCGCACGCGCACACGCTCACCGTCGCGCAGGCGCAGCTGGTGGCACTGGCCCGGGCGTACCTCGCCGACCCGGCGCTCGTGCTCCTCGACGAGGCGACAGCCGAGGCCGGATCGGCCCACGGTGCGATGCTCGACCGCGCCGCCGACGCGGTCATGTCGGACCGGGCGGCGCTGATCATCGCGCACCGGCTCGATCAGGCGGTCCGCGCGGACAGAGTGATCGTGATGGCGGAGGGGCGCGTGGTCGAGGAGGGCACGCACGCCGACCTCGTCACCGCCGGCGGCGCCTACGCCGACCTCTGGTCGGCCTGGCAGCGCCACCGCCCCTAGCGGCCCAGACGCCCTGCGCCCGCCGAGCAGGGGGTTCCGCCCTCCAGCACCCGCCGAGCAGGGGGTTCCGCCCTCCAGCACCCGCCGAGCAGGGGGTTCTGCCCGCTCACAGGGGTGATTGCGGGCAATACATCCTGTTCGGCACTGGCTGAGCGGCGAGTGCCCGGTACCGACGCGCCCGGCCGTGCCTCTGCGCCGTGGCTCAGGAACCCACGATCAACGAGCCACCAGGAGCTCGGCGATCTGGATCGTGTTGAGCGCGGCGCCCTTACGGAGGTTGTCGCTGGAGATGAACAGCGCGAGGCCCTTGCCGCCAGGGACGCCCGGGTCCGTGCGGATCCGACCGACGAAGGTCGGATCGGCGCCGGCGGCCTGCAGCGGCGTGGGCACGTCGGAGAGCTCGACGCCGACTGCCGCAGCCAGCACCTCACGCGCGCGATCCGGTGAGATCGGCCGCGAGAACTCGGCGTTGATCGACAGGCTGTGGCCCGTGAACACCGGGACCCGCACGCAGGTGCCAGAGACCCGAAGGTCGGGCAGGCCCAGGATCTTGCGGGACTCGTTGCGGAGCTTGCGGTCCTCGTCTGTCTCGCCCGAGCCGTCGTCGAGCAGGTTGCCCGCGAGGGGCACCACGTTGAACGCGATCGGGGCGACGTACTTGACGGGCTCGGGGAAGGTGACGGCGCCGCCGTCCTGCGCGAGCGCCTCGATGTCCTGCTCGACGGCGGAGCGCACCTGCCCGGCGAGCTCCTCCACGCCGGCGAGGCCGGACCCGGAGACGGCCTGGTAGGTGGACACGATGATCCGTTCGAGGCCCGCTTCGTCGTGCAGGGCCTTGAGGGCGGGCATCGCGGCCATGGTGGTGCAGTTCGGGTTGGCGATGATGCCCTTGCGGGCCTCGGCCACGGCACCCGGGTTGACCTCGCTCACCACGAGCGGGACGTCGGGGTCCATGCGCCATGCGGACGAGTTGTCGACGACGGTGGCGCCGGCTGCGGCGAACCGTGGCGCGTGCTCCTTCGACGTCCCGCCACCGGCGGAGAACAGGGCGATGTCGATCCCGGACAGGTCCGCCGTGGCGGTGTCCTCGACGACGATCTCGCCATCCTTCCAGGGCAGCGTGGTCCCGGCCGAGCGTGCGGAGGCGAAGAAGCGGACCTGGTCGGCGGGGAAGTTCCGATCGAGCAGGATCTGGCGCATCGCGGCGCCGACCTGACCGGTCGCACCGACGACCGCGAGAGTGATACCCATCGTTCGTTCCCTATCGCCCGGTGCCGCCGTAGACGACCGCCTCGACCTCGGCGGCGTCCAGCTCGAAGGCGGAGTGGATCCGTCGCACGGCCTCGTCGAGGTCCTCGAGACGCAGGATGACCGAGATCCGGATCTCCGACGTCGAGATCATCTCGATGTTGATGCCGGCGTCACGCAGCGCGCCGAAGAGCTTGGCGGAGACGCCCGGGTGCGACCGCATGCCGGCGCCGACCAGCGAGAGCTTGCCGACCGTGTCGTCGTAGAGCACCTCGGCGCCCTGGAGCTCGCCGTTGAGAGCGTTCAGGGCGGCCTTGGCGGCGTTGGCCTGCTCGAGCGGCAGACTGAAGGAGATGTCGGTCAGCCCGGTCTTGGCGGCCGAGACGTTCTGCACGATCATGTCGATGTTGCAGCCGGCAGCGGCGACCGCCTCGAAGATGCGCGCAGCGGTGCCCGGCACGTCGGGGACACCGACGATCGTGATCTTGCCCTGCGAGCGGTCGTGGGCGACGCCGGAGATCAGCGGGTGTTCCATGAAGCCATCCTCTGCTGGCTCGTCGGTGACGAGGGTGCCTTCGTTCGAGCTGAACGAGGAGCGGACGTGTATCGGGACCTTGTAGCGGCGCGCGTACTCGACGGCGCGCAGGTGCAGGATCTTCGCTCCGTGCGCCGCGAGCTCGAGCGTCTCTTCGGTGGTGATCCGGCTGATCTTGCGAGCAGCCGGGACGATGCGAGGGTCGGCGGTGAACAGCCCGTCGACGTCGGAGTAGATCTCGCAGACATCGGCCTTGAGCGCGGCCGCGAGCGCGACCGCCGTGGTGTCGGAGCCGCCACGGCCGAGCGTGGTGACATCGTTCGTGCTGGAGGTGACGCCCTGGAAGCCGGCCACGATCGCCACCGCGCCGTCGGAGAGCGTGGCCTGGATGCGGCTGGGGGTGACGTCGATGATGCGGGCGTTGCCGTGCGCGGTGTCGGTGATGACACCCGCCTGCTGGCCGGTGAACGCCTGGGCGTTGACGCCGAGCGCGTTGATCGCGATCGCGAGCAGCGCCATCGAGATCCGCTCCCCCGCGGTGAGCAGGATGTCGAGCTCACGCTGCGGCGGGGCGTCGGTGATCTGCCCGGCGAGGTCGAGGAGGTCGTCGGTGGTGTCGCCCATCGCGGAGACCACGACGACGACCTGGTGGCCCGCCGCCTTCGTCTCGACGATCCTGCGGGCCACGCGGCGGATGCTCTCGGCGTCAGCGACGCTCGAGCCGCCGAACTTCTGCACGATGAGGGACACGGGACATTTCTCGCAGGTCTGGCCGATAGTGACGTTCGAGTGTAGGTCCCGACCACCAGATGGACACCCTCGCGTCCGTATCTCGGACGCTGTCAGCGCACGCCTTGCAGGGTCACGAACCGGCCACGACATCCCACCCCAGCCGCACGATCAGCGCGGCCACGACCACCAGGAACGCCACGCGGACGAACCGATTCCCCTTCGCCACGGCCATCCGTGCGCCGATGTAGGCGCCCACGAGGTTCGCGCAGCCCACCACGAGGCCCACGCCCCAGACCACGTGCCCGGCCGGCACGAAGAACATCAGCGCACCGAAGTTCGTGGCGAAGTTCACGATCTTCGCGAGCGCCGAGGCGGGCAGGAACGCGTACCCGATGACCCCCACGAGCGCGAGCACGAGGAACGAGCCGGTGCCGGGGCCGAGCAGGCCGTCGTAGAGCCCGATCACCAGCCCCACGCCGGCAGCCGCCCCGTAGTGCCGGTTGCCCTCCCACCGCAGCTCGGTCAGGGCGCCGAGCGTGGGCTTGGCCAGCGTGTAGGCGAGCACGCCCACGAGCACCACGATGATGATCGGCCGTAGCGCCGACTCGGGGATGAACGCGGCGAGCGCCGCGCCGCCGATCGAGGCGATCAGCGCGGCGACCGCCATCGGTGCTGCTGTGCGGAGGTCCGGATGGATGCGCCGGTAGTAGGTCACCGAGCTCACGGACGTACCCATGATCGAGCCCACCTTGTTGGTGGCGATCGCCTGCACCGCCGTCATGTCGGGGAACAGCACGAGCAGCGCCGGCAGCTGGATCAGCCCACCGCCGCCCACGACCGCGTCGATCCATCCCGCCGCGAGCCCGGCCAGCACCAGGAGCAGCAGCAACGAGAGCGTGAGCTCGACGCTCCCGAACCCGGGCAGCGTGAACGATCCGTCGGCGAGCAGCACAACGCTTGTCCTACCACGCGCCCGGGGTCGGGCTCACTCCAGCGAGCTCTGGCCCTGAGGGCTCTCCGGGGTCGACGGCGTGCTCGGGTCCTCGGTCGGCTCCTGGCTGGGCGTCTCGCTCGGTTCCTCGGTGGGGGTCTCGGTGGGCTCCTCCGTGGGGATGTCCGACGGCGTCTCGCTGGGTTCGTCGGTCGGCTCACCCTCCTCGGTGGGCACCTCGGTCGGAGTCTCCGACGGCGACTGCCCGGGATCCTCGGACGCCTCCTCTGTCGGGTCCTCCGCCGGGATCTCGGCGGGTGGCTGGGGCAGCGGCTGCTGCTGCGCTTGGGCGCCCGTGCTGACCTGCGAGATCGTGGTGCCATCGCGCCCCGAGAGCGACTGCCCCGTGGCCAGCTCGAGTGCGGTGATCCCGAGTGCGGCGAGCACGAACATCGCGGCTGCGGCGGCGAGCACCGGCTTCCACCGGGGCCGCCGAGCGGGCAGCACCGGGCGGGCGTCCAGCACCGCCTGCCCGGGCACCCCGGGAGGCACGGCCGCAGCGGTGGGGAGCACCGCCGTCGAGCGCCGCATCACGAGTGTCGGTGACCTGAGCGCCACCGGCGCACGGGCGATCACCTGGCGGCCACGCTGCAGCGAGGCGGTGTAGACCGAGCCGGCCACGCCCGCCACGAGGCTTCCCACGGCGGCGCCGATCACGGTGCCGGAGACGCCGATGCGGCTGCCGATGAGCGCGGAGGTCATCGCCGCGAGGGCACCGGCGACGAGCTGCACGAACGAGAGCTCGATGACGCGGCGCCTGGGTGGCGCGGCGTCGTCGAGCTCGGCCTCGGTCTCGTTCTCGGGGCGGGTGAGGGTCTGCGTCATGGCTGCGGCATCTGTTCGGGGGCGGGGGGTCCGGACGCCGCTGGCCGAGCAGGTTCAACGGTAGGTCGGGGTTCACCATTCCCCCGCCTCGGTGCCGGGTGAGCGCCGCCACAGCAGGCCCGACACGCCGCGGTTTCACGGGATCTCCGCGGCGCACGCCAACCGTCTCCGCAGCTTGTGCGGTCGCCCGGCGCGGGGCGGGGCAGCGTGCCCGTGCGGGTCTGAGCTCGGCTCAGCTGATCTGGTCGCCCGGGTCGCCGCCGTAGAGGGCGTCGAACTCGGCCTCGGAGGCGGTGTCGTCGTCGACGTCGAGGCGCAGGTGCGCGATGAGCGTGAGCAGGGTGCGGGTGGCGCTGGCGGCCCGCTCGCCCCATGCGGACAGGTAGGAGAACTGCCACCACCACAGGGCCTCGGACGCGTGCCCGGCGCGGTGGTGACGCAGCCCGACGCCGAGCGCGTGCGCGATGTCGGCGAGGTCGTTGGACAGCGACCCGGTGGTGACCTCCGGGGAGACCAGCGGGTCGGCGACCTCCTGGTACTCGTCGATGCCGTCGAGGACGTTCGCCAGCGAGGTGCGCAGCGGTTCGGCGTTGTTGTCGGGGCCGTCGTCGGGCTCGAAGCGGTCGGCGGGGACGACGTCGACGATCGCGCCGAGCCGTGCGCCCGCGGCGCTCAGGTCGGAGACGGCGAGCAGCAGCAAGGGAATGGCGGCCTCGGGTGAGCTGCCTGCGGCGACCTCGCGCACAGTGGTGAGGTAGCGCTCGGCGACGGCGGCGGTGGTGGCGCCGAGGAGCGTGAGGTCGGCGTCGAGCTCGGGGGTGTCAGACATCGACGGTCCTTCTTCCTTCGAACGCCCTGCCCAGGGTGACCTCGTCGGCGTACTCGAGGTCGCCGCCGACGGGCAGGCCGGAGGCGAGCCGGGAGACGGTGAGCCCGAGCGGGCGCAGCATCCGGATCAGGTAGGTGGCCGTGGCCTCGCCCTCGACGTTGGGGTCGGTGGCGATGATGACCTCGGTAACCTCGCCGTCGGCGAGCCGGGTCATCAGCTCGCGGATGCGCAGGTCGTCGGGGCCGACGCCGTCGATCGGGTTGATGGCGCCGCCGAGCACGTGGTACCTGCCGCGGAACTCACGGGTGCGCTCGATCGCGACGACGTCCTTGGCTTCCTCGACGACGCAGAGCACGGCGCCGCTGCGGCGCGGGTCGCGGCAGATCCGGCACTGGGTGTCCTCGGAGATGTTGCCGCAGACCTCGCAGAACCGGACCTTCTCCTTGACGATGCGCAGCGCCTCGGAGAGGCGGCTGACATCGGCCGGGTCGGAGGCGAGGATGTGGAACGCGATCCGTTGCGCGCTCTTGGGTCCGACGCCGGGCAGCCGGCCGAGCTCTTCGACGAGGTCTTGCAGTGCACCGTCGAACATCAGGGGCGCTCCTCATCGATGTACTCGTCGATCACGGTCCCGCCCAGCATGCGCGACACGAGCGGGGCGCCCACCAGCCCCGAGTCCTCGAGGTTGGGGTCGGACTCGTGCGGCTCGTCGACGACCTGGCGGTGGCCCGCTGGGCGGGCTGCTGCCTGGGCGGCGGCGATGCGCTCCCGGGCGGAGGGCATGGGCGGCTCGGGCTCATCCGGCGGCTCGGCCGGCGGAGGTTCCTCTGCGGGTGGCGCACCCGCATCGTCCTCCCACGGCGGGCGCCGGTCCGGCCCCGAACGCTGCGGCTCCGGAGCGGTGGGGGCGCCGCTGTCGCGCGGGTTCTGCTGCGCGGGCTCCGGGCGGCGCCGCTCCTGGTGGGCCTCCTGGGGCGGCTCGACGGGGTGCGACGGCGGGGCGGGCTGGGCCTGGGCTGCGGGCTCGGGCTGCCGGGCGGGGCGAGCCCAGTCGGCTGCCGCCTCGGCGGCACGGTCGACCACGGGGGCTGCGCCGGCGCCGCTCGTGGCCCGCACCTCCCCCTCGACGACGGCCTCGATCCGTGCCTGCAGGCCGAGCGTCTCGGCGAGCGCGCGCTGCAGCGGCTCGGTGTGCGGGCCGTTGCGGAAGGTGGAGACCAGGCCGGAGCTGGGGAACCCGATCTTGAGGATCCCGCCGCTGAGCTCGACGACCTGGGCGTTCTGCGCCAGCGCCCAGGTGATGCGGCGGACCTGCGCGAGCGTGCTGAGCACCTCGGGCCAGCGGTGCCGGACCTGCTCGGTGCTGAGACCGTCGGTGGTTGCCGCGGCGGCCGGTGCTGGCTGCTGCGTTGCCGGGCGGGCGGCCTCTGGCGGCGCGGTGGCGGGCTCGGGCCCCTGCTCGGACGCTTCCGCGGAAGCGGCAGGGCGGGTGGGCGGCGCTTCCGCGGAAGCGGCAGGACGAGCGTGGGGCGCTTCCGCGGAAGCGGCAGGACGAGCGAGGGGCGCTTCCGCCGAAGCGGCCGGGTGCGGCTCGGGTGCGCGCACCGGCACGGGCTCGGACACCACGGGCTGGCTGGCAGCGACCGGCTCGGGAGCGGGAACGACGGCGATCGGCCTGCCGATCGCTGGGCCGGCGCCGCCGGCCTCCAAGCGCTCGAGGCGGGCGTTCACGCCGTCGACCCCGTCATCGGCGGCGGGGAGCAGGAGGCGACCGCAGAGGAGCTCGAGCTGCAGTCGCGGCGAGGTGGCGCCGACCATCTCGGTGAGGGCGAGGTTGGTGAGGTCGGCGGCCCGGGAGGCGTTGGCGAGGCCGAGGTGCTCGGCCTGCGTGCGCATGCGCTCGAGCTGGTCGGCGGGCACGGTCCGCAGCACCGAGCTGGCCTGCTCCCCCGCGGCGAGGACGACGATGAGATCGCGCAGCCGCTCGAGCAGGTCCTCGACGAATCGTCGCGGTGCATGGCCGGTGGAGATCACGCGATCGACGACCCGGAACAGGCTCGCGCCGTCGCGGGCTGCGAGAGCTTCGGCGGTGTCGTCGAGAAGGGTGGCGTGGGTGAACCCGAGCAGGGCGACGGCCCGCTCGTAGGTGACGCCCTCGTCGGAGGCGCCGGCGATCAGCTGGTCGAGCACGGACAGCGAGTCGCGGACCGAGCCGCCGCCCGCGCGGACCACGAGCGGGAGCACGCCGGAGGCGATCTGCACGCCCTCGGCCTCGGCGAGCGTGCCGAGGTAGCTGAGCAGCTGCTCGGGCGGCACGAGCCGGAAGGGATAGTGGTGAGTGCGGGAGCGGATCGTCCCGATGACCTTCTCGGGCTCGGTGGTGGCAAACACGAACTTGACGTGCTCGGGGGGCTCCTCGACGAGCTTGAGCAGGGCGTTGAAGCCCTGCGTGGTGACCATGTGGGCCTCGTCGATGATGAAGATCTTGTAGCGGTCGCGAGCCGGTGCGAAGGCCGCGCGCTCGCGGAGCTCACGGGCGTCGTCGACGCCACCGTGGGAGGCGGCGTCGAGCTCGACGACGTCGAGCGAGCCGGTCCCGCCGCGCGCCAGCTCGACGCACGAGTCACACGTGCCGCACGGGGTGTCGGTGGGGCCCTGCGCGCAGTTGAGGCAGCGGGCGAAGATGCGCGCCGAGGTGGTCTTGCCGCAGCCGCGCGGGCCGGAGAACAGGTAGGCGTGGGTGACGCGCCCGCCCTTGAGCGCCGCCATCAGGGGTTCGGTGACGTGCTCCTGCCCGATGACGTCGGCGAAGGAGTCCGGCCGGTAACGGCGGTACAACGCGGTGCTCACCTGGCCACTCTAGGCGGGGACACCGACACCGGTCAGCCGGGGTGGCCGTGGAGTGTGGACGGGCGCGGCCGGAGACGTGAAGACCCCTCGCGCACCCATCAGAGCTCACCTGCCCTTGCTGCCTTCCGGCCCTGGGGGAGTTCAGCGAGATGACGCCGCGCGAGGGGCTGGGAACCAGTCTAGGTGATGCTCGGCGGTGGTGGTCACGTGAGCGACGGGCGCCGCCGGCGCGGCCTGGCGAACCGGTGATGGCAGTCACGGCAAGACCGGTCTGGATCCGCGCTCTGACCATCCGGGTCGACGAACATGACGCATCCACCGAGCACGACCTCGCCCCGCTCGGCGGCCTCGAACAGCTCGGGGCCGGGCATCCCGTAGACGATCTCCACGACGTCGCCGCTCCCGCACTCCGGACACCTCGTGGGCATGCTGTTCCCTCCCGGCGCCGGCCCGCCCGACGCACCCGGTCACTCCACCACGGAGGTCTGACATGGCTCCGACGTCGGCGAGACCCTTCGCCGGCGTCGGGCTGGCGGTCGGTGTCATGCGCCACACACAGCGGCGTCCCAGTGCGCCGCCGCGGTCCGGTATCCTCGTCTGGCCCAGGAGGATTCGCCTAGTGGCCTATGGCGCACGCTTGGAAAGCGTGTTGGGTGCAAGCCCTCGGGGGTTCGAATCCCCCATCCTCCGCCAGCAGTCCTTGAGAACCCTTGAGAATCCGCCTTTTTCGGCTAGATTCCGCGGTTCCTGGACCTTTCCCTGATCAGCACCAGTGGGCACAGATCAGCAGGTTGTGACAGAATTTCTGTCACACAGCTGTCACAGACCGCGCGTGTGACAGCGTTCGCGGAAGGTCCAACGATGGCCACCGGAGCCCTGCCCCGAGGTATCACACGGTACCGAGACCGCTACCGAGTGCGCCTTGACGTCAACGGCGCCACCCACGCCCTGGGCGTCTTCGACACCCTCGGCGACGCCCGTGCCGCGCTCGACATCGCCAAGGGCGAGCGCGCCCGCGGCACCTTCGTGCCACCCGCCCAGATCCGAGCCGAGCAGCGCGCGGCACGGATCAAGGCCGAGACCGACGCCCTCACGCTCGGCGAGTGGGCCGAGCAGTGGCTGGAGGCCCTCGCGGCCAACCCGGACCGCTCCCCCTCGACCGTGATGTCCTACCGGTCGGTACTGCGCACCCACGTGCTGCCCGAGCTGGGCAGCACCCGCCTGGTCGACCTCACCCCGCAGCAGGTCGCCGCCCACCTCGTGGCGCTGCGCGCCAAGCCGTCGAAGCGCCATCCGGGCGCGCGAGCCAACGGTGTGGCACCGAACGCGGCGAGGGTGCTGCGCTCGTGCCTCAATGCCGCAGTCAGACGACCGGACATCGGCCTGGCGTCGTTCACGTTCCCGGAAGCGCCGTCACAGACTCAGGTCCGGCCGGCAGAGGAGGACGGCGACGTGGCGACGCCCGAGCAGGTCGCCGCGATGGCGGCGGCCATGCCGGAGCACCTGCGCGCGGCGGTGCTGCTGGCCGCCTGGTGCGCCCTGCGGCTGGGCGAGGTGCTCGGCCTGGAGCGCCGCGACCTGGAGTACCTGGACGACCCCGATAGAGCCGTGCTGCACGTCCGCCGGCAGTGGAACACCAAGGCCGGGCGACTGACGGACCCGAAGCGCGGCAGCAAGCGCAGCGTCGCGATCCCGGCGTCACTTCTACCGATCCTGAGCGAGCACGTCGAGACCCATGCGGCCCCGGGCCGAGACGGCCCGCTCTTCACTCCCCCAACCCGCCGCGGCCGTCGCATCTCGCAGACCGCGTTCGACAGGTATTGGCGGGACGCGCGGAAGTCGGCCGGCCGTGACTCCTTCCGCTTCCACAGCCTCCGCCACACCGGCCTGACCGAGTACGCCCGCCGGGGCGCCACCCTCGCCGACCTGCTCGAGCGGGGCGGGCACACGGACGTCTCGGTTGCGCTGAAGTACCAGCACGCGTCGGCGCAGCGCGACCGCGAATTGACAGCTCGGCTCGATGGGGTTTTGGTGATCGAGGCATCCGCAGGCGAAGTCTGACGAGGAGCCGCCCGGACACCCCGGCTTGTCGATCCACCTGCCGAGCGGGGCCTTCTGCCTTCCGCCCAGAATGACGCGGCCTCGACCGCCTTCCACTTCGACGGGCCACACAGAGATACGCGGTCTACATGTCGGACGGAATGGTGCGGGCTCCGGCGAGCGTCATCGCGACAACATGCCGCGGAGCGCCCTCGGCGTCGGTCATCTCGACGACCTGCGCCCAGTCGTTCACCGACCCCGCTGGTGTCTTCCTTGGTGTCTTCTTCAAGACGAGCAGGAACCCGACGCGGGGTTCGGCTGCTTGGTAGGTCGCGGCCTGGTTCACGTAGGACGTCTTGTCGGGCACGGGGTCCTCGGTCGAATCCTGCTTGAGTTCGACGTAGAGGTTGAAGCCGGGGAAGGAGAACCGCACGTCGACGCGACCGCCGCCGACGTGGCGGACTTCAGTGTCGACGCCGTGAAGGTAGCCGCTGCCGCGGACGAAGGTGCGCAGGTCGCGGGCAAGGTCTTCCTCGCTGGCGGCCGCGCTGAACAGGTACGGCGCTTCGCTGGGCCCTACTGCGGACCGGTCGAACAGGAACGACATCAGGAGCGCGGCGACGAGATCGACGGCGTCGGCAAGACCGTCTTGGCCGCGGTAGTCGGTCGATCCGTCGAGGTCGCTCCAGATGCGTTCGAGGGCTTGATTGACTGGCAGTGACGCGTTAGCGAGCTTAGTGCGGTGTCGGCGTCGCGCGGCTGACCAGAGGCGGTTCTCGACGTCTATGTCGGCCCTGTCGACCGCGTCGAGGGAGAGGGCGTCCTTGTCAGCCGGCAGCTCGGCGCCGGCCGTTGCTTTTGGGTGGTGCACGAGTGTTCCCGCTGCCAAGCGACGGGCGGCCACGTCGCGGATATCAATGGCTACCGGGAGGTCGGCGACCTCGTCGGCGGTCGCAATCCCGGCGTCGACTGCGGCTTCCATCTCTGCGACTCGTTGCCGCAGGACGTTGAACAGTCCGACCTCGTTGGCGAAACCGTCCTCGATCACCGGTGCAACCAGGACCTGGACGGCGCGGCCATCTTCGTCACGCCGCAGGCCGATGCACGAGCCGCTGGTCCGATATAGGTCCACGAGGTCGGCGATGACCGGAACAGCGTGTAGCCAGGATGGCTCGGCGAAGCTCTGCTGAGCGGCGGCAAGGCGGTCGGCGAGCAGCGTCCAGGCGGCCCGGGTGGCGCCGGTGACCTCGCCGGTCCAGTGCCCGCGGGAGTAACGCAGGTGCAGCAATTCCCGGACACCTTCGGCAAGGTCGGAGACAACCGTCGGATCGACGGTCTGGGTCTCGATGAGCCCCTGAAGGAGCCGGGCAATGTTGGCAGTGACGTGCGCGTCGGGCCGGTCGTCGTGAGTCAGGGCAGCTGCCAAGGCCACGAGGGCCTCGTCGATGTGACGCAGCGCCCTTTCGTGGTCGCCTGCGCGGAGAGCTTGGAGGAGCGCGACTCGCGCGAGCATGACGCCGGTGTCCGACGACGAGAACGACTCACGGTCGTCGCCCAGGTCGGCGATGCGGTGCGCGGTTGGTAGGAGGTAGTCAGCCTCTTGCCACTGCTCGAAGCACGCCTGAACCGCACGCATGGCTGCGCGACTGTACGTGGCCGGCCCCGTGCCATCGTAGGTGGCGAGAAGCGCGAACAGGTCCCAGCGGGAAGCCCAGCCGCCGAGGCGGAGCTGTGTGGCCACCTCGAGCGCGTCGGCGGCCCGAAGCACCTCCAGTCCCGTCGCGCTGGCGCCCGGCGGCGCCGCCTGGGCGAGCACTTCGATGCCAAGACGTTCGCCGGCAGCCTCGAGGAGGTCGGTCGAGGCGAGGAACAACTGGGTGGCGTCGGCGAACAGCACGGGGCTCGCTGTGGCGAGGATGGCGGCGGCCAGCGCGTGCGCCGCGGCGTTGTACTCGGCGGTTCGGGTGAAAGTGGAAGCGGCTGCGAGCTGTGCGGCCGTTGTAGTGACGTCGGGGGTGTTCGCCATCGTCGCAAGGGACGCGGTGAGCGACCCCAGGTCCAAGCCGCCCGCGTCGGGGTGCTCGTCATGGGTCGCCATGTGCGCTCCTCGTGCCCCTTGTGTCCACGTGGGCCCGGTGGTGTGCACCGGCCAGTTGATAGCCAGTCAACCATTCCGTCGCCTTCACCGTGCGGGCCCCGCGCCCGCAGACAGCGTGCCCGTTCTCGCCGGCCAGGCCAGGTGTTCGGCACGCATGCGTGCCCGCGGCGGTAACGTGGCTGTCGCCGCTCGCCTTGTGCAGCTACCAGACGAAGTTCGTGCCGCGTCCCAGTCGGCACCGGTCGTCGCCGAGCAGGGCAACGAGTTCCTCGGTGTGACGGGTCCCGATGAACACCTGGATGTCGGCTGCAGTGGCTTCGCGCTGAAGCGCCTCGAGCATCACGTCGAGGTCTTCGATGGGCACTTCCTCGGCTCCGGGGGAGTCAACGAACAAGAGTCCCGGATGGCGGCCGACGCCGCTGGCATGGCCCTGCTTGATGAGGGCAATGGCCGTCGCGAGCTTGAGGCGCAACTTTTCGCCACGTTCGCATGCCGAGTATGCATTGGTCTGCCCGCCCTGGTGGACCATCATCGTCGCGCCGCCACCCAGCTCGACCTGGGTCAGGTTCGACATGCCGAACTCACGCGCCAGCTGGGTGATGTCCTCGCCCAGGTCGGACAGCCACTGCCGCTGGTCCTCCTGGACCCAGCTCGTGGCAACCTTCTTCGCCGAGTTGAGGACGACGAGGTCCGCGGCGAGCACTTCGACGTGGCGCTGGTCCGGGCCAACCTGCGAGCTGTCTGGTGCGAGCGCAGCAGCCGCCCCCTCAGCGCGGGCAAGGTCGAGCTGGGCCTGCTGCCGTGCCGCGGCAGCCCCGGTCGCGGCACGGTTGGCCTCCAAGACCTGTCGCACTGCCATGCGGCGCTCGTCGAGCACCCCCAGTCGTGTCTCCAGCTCAGCAACGCGCCGCTCCGCCTCGTCGCGCGCTGACGCCAGCGCGTCCAGCGCGTCTGCCGGCCCTTCCGTGTCGCCGAAGTCCTCGTCCTCCTCGTCGTCGCCGCTGTCTGCGCCATCCTCACCGTGCCCTGGAGGAAGTTGGAGGTCGTTGACCAGGTGCTGGCGGTCCGCCTCCGACACGACGGTCGCGACCACGACGCGTTCGCCGTGGGCGGAGATGTCCAACGTCGAGGTGCACACAGAGCACTGATGTTGGTCACGTTCAGCGTCTCGTCGCTCCTTGGTGACCGGCCCGGCGCAACGGGGACACATGTGGGGTTGGAGCTGTTGGAAGAAGAACGACGCGTACGCGTCCTCGGCCTGCTGATTCCGGCGGGCCTGCTCCGTGTTGAACTGGGCGGTCGCCACCGACAAGCCCGACCGGGCGGCGAGCAGCCGGTGGTTGACGGTGGCCGTCTGGTTGTCCAGATTGGCGAGCTCCTCGACGGCCGCCCAGACCGCATCGAGGTCGTAATCAGTCGAGTTGGTCTGCTCAAGGGCCTTCTGTGCATTCGCGACCGCGTCCTCGGCACGCTGATGGGCCTCGTGCAACGCGGTGGCGTGCTTCTTCGTGGCGTCCTCGAGGCCGATGAGCTCGGCCTTCGCGACCGTCACCGCGGACGTCGCCTCGTTGCGGGCCGCAGCCCACTCCGCGCCGACGAACATCGACAGCAGCCGCGCCGGCAACCCAGCGAACTTCTGCTCACCGAGGAGCATGTCGAGGTTGTCGCCGCGGATGAGCAGCGCGCCGGCGTAGGTGGGCCACACGTGCTGGGTGCGACGCCCCTCTTGCGTCGCGGCGATCGCGGGCAGCCGCAACGCGGCCATCATCGCCGCACCCATGACGTCCTCGAACGTGTCGTCGCTGTCGAACGTGCCGATGATGGTGTCGATCCCACCCGAGGTCCTGGTCAGCTGACCGATGGGTCGGTCGGAGTTGGCGTGGTCGACATCGAACTTGACCTGATGGGCGACATTGTCGATTGAGAGCCCGACCTCGACGTGGTCCACCCAAGAGCGCACCTCGTTCTTCAAGTCGCAACGCCCCCTTAGCGCCCACATGAGGATGCGCAGCGTGCTCGACTTCCCGCGCAGGTTCTCGTCGCTCCCCACGCCGTACAGGCCCGTCCCGAGGTCCCAGTTGAACGTGAACGGAACCTCTTCGCGGTAGTCAGTGTCGACCGCGACGCCTGCGCTGGTGACACCGGTCAGGACCTTCGTCCCGCGGAACGCGAGCCTTGTGAACCGGAGGTGCGCGGGCGTCGGCTGTGACGCCGACGTGGACACCTGGTGCTTGACCAACACCGCCTCGACCTCTGCGAGACGGTCCGGGTTGCGGAGGTCGTCGGCGACGGCCTGACCAAGTCTGCTCACTGCTGCTCCAAGGCCTTGTCTGCGTTGCCGCCGGTTGTCTCAGGGGTCCCACTCGCTGCAGGCGAGGTCTGACTCAGCAGCGCGAGTCGTTGGGTGACCTGCTCGCTGATGGATCCGATGGTGGTGCCCCAGACCGCGTCGGCGTACTTATCCTGCAAGTACTGCCGTTCCTTCAGCTTGGTGCCACTGTCCGTGCCGGCTACCTGATGGACGACCTGCGCCTGCTGCGAGTACCAGCTCAACACGTCTGTGGCGGCGAGCTCGTCGGCCTTCTCCGCACCGAGCTCGGTGAGGAAGAACTGGTTGCGTAACGGCTTCGGAGCGAGGCCACGGCGTCGCACCAACCCCAATCCGTACGCCTGGAGGATGGCGAACGCATCGTCGACCTCTTCGTATGCGCCATAGAACCACTTCGGCATCGGGTAGTGGTGCCACGCGGGCTCCGGGTCCGTCAGGAGACCCTCCGCCACGGTTAGGTACCCGGCGTCCAGCATGCCCGCCTCGACTGCCGTCACGAGTTCGTCAGCGAGATAGTCCGGGTTGCGCAACCAGAAGTCGAGCGCCTGCAGGCGCCGCTCGCTGCGGATGACCTGCGCCATGCCTGCCGGGTCGCTGCCCCCCACAGGATCTCCGCACACCCGCAGCAACACCAGCAGCCGGATGGCGTGCTGGGTCCGGGTCGCCGCGTTCGGCGACGGTGGGCCAACGGTCAAGACCCTCCCCCTTCCGGCACCTTTGTGCTGTGCTTGTCGGCTCTCAGTCGACCGCTCAGGCTACGGGTAACACCCGCCGCGAGGCGGGGTTTTGCTCGCGGCGGACCTCCGACGCCGCCCGAAGCCGTCCGAAACCGAACGGGGCAGCACCCCTTCAATGCGTCTAGACCTGCAGGACATCCGAGCAGGGACACGCGCTGTCGAGACGCGGCGAAGATCGATCGCACGTGGCTTGTGCGAATGCCTCGCTGGGTTCGCCTCTACCCTCCTTTCCGTGCTGGCTCATCAACGGTCCGGAGGTTTCGCATGACCAGGTACGGCAGTCGGCCGAGGAATCGCGTCGCCTACGGTCACAAGGACCCGGAGGTGCTGCGGTCGGTTCTCTACGACCTCTGGAACGGCCGCTGCTACTGGTGCCACCGATCCAAGGACTTCACGGACATCCAGACCGACCACATCATCCCGAAGAGTTTGCGCGGACACAACCTGACTAACGCCCTCGACCGGGTCGGCAGGCCGCACTCCTTCGACCGAGACGCGCCCGAGAACCTCGCCCCTATCTGCGGTTTCTGCAACGGGCGAGGCGAGAAGGGCGACAACGACATGACCCACCTGCCGACCTGCGGTAGGGCACTGGACAAGGCCCGTGAGCGCGCCCCCGAGGTTGTGGAGCGCGTCCGCGCGTTCCGCTCACAGAAGGAACTCGCCAAGGCGTTCGTCGGGCTCAAATCCGCCGATCTCGATGACGCCAAGATCAGGACCGCGTTCGAGCAGAACATGCCCGCCGTCCTGCGCCGGCTCTCAGCTCGCGGGCTCGACGACTTTCCGCTCTTCCGGGTCCTCAGCATTGGGAACCGCCACGGCGAACTGTTCAGTGTGCCTCTGGAGTTGGAGGGCGAGTCGAAGCGAGCGGTGACGCTGCTCGAGGGCCTGATCTATCCCGACTATGGCCTCGCAGACGTACTGGACGGACCGCTCCTCGGCCTCTGGGAGCAGGTGCACACACACGCCCATTCGTCCTTTGAGGCGTTCGACGAGGACGGGCTGGGCCCGTGCAACTCGGGCCCGCCCGAGGCCAGCTACTTCAGGGCGGAGCTCCAGCGGGTCTCGTCGGCGAAGTTCGGCAACGGCTCCATCGAGTTCACCCTCGAGGGCGAGTTCGAGGCGCACCTGTCGGCCGGAATCGTGCGGGACGATCCCAGCGGGTGGGAGACCAGCACCGTGGAGGGCCAGGCAGACGGGACGGTAGAGGGCTCGTACTGCTTTACGGTCAGTTGGGACGGCGGCGCGACGAGCGACGACCCGGTGGTGAACTGGGGCGACGAGGACTACTGGTCCGACATCTGACGGTGATGCCCAGCCAGATTGTTCAACCGGCTGCGGGCCGAAGGCCAATCGCCTGCAGCTGGCGGAGTCAGCAGAATCTTGGATAAACCCAGGAACCGTTCCCGTCGCCACGGATGCCGTGCGCCGAAGCACTCCCGACCAGCAGCCGTTTAGCGAATGCGTGCACTTGCCCGCCGCGATCCGCGACCATCACGGGTACAGCGCCACCACGACGTCCTGCACCATGTCGTCAGCCGCCGACCAGCACATCGAGAGAGCCCCAGGGCGCAGCGTCGAGGCCCGAACGGTCAACCACTCGCGAAACGCCAGCGTCAGTCCGGATCGCGTCCTCTCGAGCTCGGTGTTCCACCCTGCGGACAACCCTGGCGCTGGATTGCGATGCGAGAACAGTGGCTGCGCCTCGTCCTGAGACGTCAGGATGCCTGTATGGGCCTGTTGTTTCTCTCTGCGCACGAGGGGCGTCTAGTACGGTTCGGTCGCGTCACGGATCCGACGTGGCGGCCGGTGTCGGGCTCCCTTGAGGACCTTGCCGACGACGCCGACTGGGAGGATGAGATCGAGGACCGTCCAGGTAAGCGCCTCGACCGGCTCCTGGACGAACGGGCCAGGCGAGCCGGTGGGCCGCCCATGTATCTCAACGTGAACAGCACATATTGGCGTTCTCGCACGCAGGCCCGAGTACTGCTGATCGCTTCGGACTCCGGCGTGATGAGCGTTATCGGCGTCGGCAACTGCACCACACAAGTGCGGCGAAGTTGGGCTGGCTCGGCGGTCGTCAAACTGACCGACCGGATTCCCTTTCCGGAGCCGGTGCCGTTGGTCACCATCGTGGAGACGACTACACCAACGATGCGGCATGTCGTGCAGCGCATGTTCAACGAAGAGGAGTCGCGGGTTATACCAGCCAAGAGCCTGCAGGCAATCGTTGACGCACTGCGCCCAATATTACCCGGGGTCGACCAGATCATGGCGGACCTTCCCGCGTTCCCGCGGCGCGGGAAGTTTCCCCTGAACCGGCTGGCTCGCCGCGACGCAAGCCAAACCGCCCTGCGACTCTTCGACCCTGGTTGGCGGAATCTAGAACCTGTGTCGACGCCACCGGCCCCGACGCCCCTCGCTCTTCGACTGGAGTCAGTCGCCAGCGCTCTGCAGCCAACCAGGCCGCCCCGAGAGAACGACGTCATAGCTGCAGAAACCGCTGGCTTCTTGGACTGGGACGCTGCCGGCCATGCGTTCAACGGATGGTTCCTGTTCCGCTCCGGCGAGCGGCAGTTGCTCGTGAAGAACATCAACTTCCAGCCCGAGGAACCGAAGACCGGCGCCGACCTCGTATACGTCCGCTCGGAACCGCACTCCGTGGTTCTCGTCCAGTACAAGCTGCTCCAGAGTGACAAGGGCAGCCACGAGTACTATTTCCGCGACGACGGCAGATTGGCTAGCCAGGTCGACGTGATGCTCAAATTCTCTGAGATGCACGCTGAGGCCTTGGAGATCGACCCCTTGAGGCCGACCGCAGCGGATGAGTACCGCATATCTCCCGACATTGGGTTCGTCAAGTTCGTCGAGCCGGTACAGCCGTCCCAGAACGGCGACCAGATGAGCATGCCCTCGGGCCGATACCACCCGGCACGCGGCGTTCTCCGCATGTTGGCCAACCCGACCAAGGGCCCCGGCGGTGGGGATCGGCATGTCGTGAGTCAGTGGCGCTCGCTGGACGGCGAGACATTCGCCAAACTCGTGCGCGATCAGTGGGTCGGATCGATCGGAGACGTCACGAGGAAGCTCTTCGAGATTCTGGAATTGGAGCCCGGCGGGCCGGTCTACCTCGCCGTTGAGGAGCCGCAGCGCTCGGCGTGAGGTCGCCCGCCGACCTGCCTTCCGGGTCTCCGGAGACGAGGAAACCAAGCCGCGTCGTTTCACCGCTTTGGCTCGGACAAGGGCGCTAGGGCCGGGGACCAGCGGGGATCTCCGGCCTTCAATGTCGCGTGACACGGGAGGGCGTCGGTCGCCGCACGACGACCTGCCCAGTGCCGCGCCCGGGTAGTCGCATAGACGCGACAGGCGAACGGGCCGTCGGCGCAGGGAGCGGCCGCTCCCCACCTTGCCCGCACCTAATCGGGGCCTGGACCGAACCGGCCGCGACCGCGGCAGCGCCTCGCGGCCACGCGCTCCGCTCTCCCCGAAGCTGCACGACCGACCACTTCCGCGTTTGACGACTACTCGAGCGCGACACACCTTTTGCACCACCTGTGAGAGGTCCCGTATCGATATCGACCTGTTCGCGCGGGGCCGTGCGTGTAGTGGGTGTGATGACGATCCACTCCCTGCACGCGGGCAACGGGTATGAGTACCTGACCCGGCAAGTCGCGAGCGGCGACGAGGTGCGGCGCGGGCAGTCGCTGAGCGACTACTACAACGCGCACGGCAACCCGCCGGGGCGGTGGGTCGGGAGCGGTACCCGAGCGATGGAGATCTCGGGGCAGGTCGACGCCCTGCAGATGCGCAGTCTGTTCGCCTTCGGTGCGCACCCGAACGACGAGGCGCGGGTGCTCGGTCGGCCGTTCCTGCGCCGTCGGGAACTGGAGGACGACCCTTACCTGATCGCGCTCGAGCAGGCCTTCACCGCATTCGCTTCTGCCCATGATCGCGCACCTCAGGCCGGCGTCGAGCGGGAGCGTATCCGGTGGCAGGTTGCCACCCAGATGGTGCGTCAGAGCCTCGGCGGGGAGCCGTCCAAGTCCGAGGTCGCCCGCTATCTAGCGCAGCGGTCCCCAGCCACTAGGGAGGGTGTGTCCGGCTTCGATCTCGTCTTCACACCGGCCAAGTCGGTGTCGGTGTTGTGGGCGCTCGCCGACGACGATGTGCGCGAGCAGATCAGTCAGGCGCACGCGCAGGCGTGGCAGCAGACTCTCGCCTGGATCGAGCAGGAAGCGGCCCTCACCCGTACGGGTCGTGGCGGGTTGAAGCAGATCAACACGATGGGGCTGACGGCAGCGGCGTTCGACCATCTGGACTCTCGTGCGGGCGACCCGAACCTGCACACGCATGTCGCGGTCTCGTCGAAGGTCATGGGCGTGGACGGCAAGTGGCGCAGCCTTGACGCTCGCGTGCTGTTCCGGCTGACCGTGGCTGCCTCGGAGCGGTACAACGCCCTGGTCGAGGAGCAGCTCGTGCAGCGTCTCGGCGTGCAGTTCGTGGCTACGCCTCGCCTCGGCAAGAAGGTTCCCGTGCGAGAGATCGACGGCGTCGGCGCCGACCTCGTGTCCTTGTTCTCGCAGCGGCGTGCTGCGATCACGGAGTCGTACGAAACGATGGCCGCCGAGTACCGAGCCACGCACGGACACGAGCCGCCGCGCACCGAGCAGTACCGCCTCGCACAGGCAGCGACCCTGGCGACCCGTACCGCCAAAGAGCCCAGCCGACCCCTGAACGAGAGAGTGCTCGACTGGCGAGCGCGCGCCGTCGAGATGCTCGGATCTTCTGAACGACTGCAGCAGCGACTCGCTTCAGCCCTGCACCGCCAACCGACGGAACCCACCCTCCTGCTGAACGAGCATCAACTCACACAGGAAGTTGCCATGCTGGTGCTACAGCTGCTCGGTCAACGGCGCGCCACCTGGACCCAGTTCCACGTCCTTGCCGAGGCAACGCGGGTGGTGCGCACGCTGCCCGCCGTCCAGCACAGCTCGTGGTCGGTCACCGACGCCGCGCACACGGTGATGGCAGCCTGCATGAAGGCCTCCATCCAGCTCACGCCGTCGGACCCCACACCCACCCCGACGCGCTTGTCCCGGACCAACGGGACCTCGATCTACGAGCAGCACGGGACCACGAAGTACACCTCGCGAGAGGTGCTCGACGCCGAGGCGGCACTCCTGTTTGCTGCACAGACGATCGGTGGTCCCACCGTGCGAGCGAGCACATTCGAGGCTGCAGCTGCTGACGTCCAGATCGACTCCCGACGACGCATGGACACGTACCAGCTCGATCTCGCGCGGCGCTTCGCGTGCAGCGGCCAACAGCTCGTCGCTGGCATCGGACCGGCCGGTGCCGGCAAGACGACGGCGATGCGCGCCTTCGTCGCTGCCGTCCACGGCGAGGGCGGCACGGTTGTCGCGCTGGGACCCTCCGCCGTCGCCGCCCATGTCCTGGGCGACGACCTGCTCGTGCCCGCTGAGACCCTGCACACCTTCATCGCCAGCCACGACCACGGCAACCGCGTACCGGAGCATCTGCACGTCGATGAGCGGACGGTGCTGCTGGTCGACGAGGCCGGGATGGCCGGCACGCTCGACCTGCGGAAGGTGCTGCAGATCGCCCAACGTGAAGGAGCGTCCGTGCGGCTGCTGGGCGACCCGAGCCAGCTGGGCGCCGTCGGAGCCGGCGGCGCGCTGAGGCTTATCGCCAACACCGTCGGGGCTGCCGAGCTTCGCGACGTCCACCGGTTCAGCACGCCCGGTGAGGATGCGGCCGGCCTCCTGGTTCGAGACGGCCGCACCGCGGGTCTGGACTTCTACGTCGATCACGGCCGTGTCCACTCGGGCACCCGCGACGCCGCGCTTGAGGATCTGCACGCTGCCTGGGTCGAGGACCTCGGCGATCGGCGCAGCTCCATCATGGTCGCCGCGACCAACGACGACGTCACCTACCTCAACGAGCGCGCACGTCAGCACCGCATCGCCAACGGTGAGATCGCCGACGACGGCGTCGCACTCGCTGACGGCATCGCTGCCGGGATTGGCGACGTCATCGTCACCCGTCACAACGACCGGCTGCTGCGCCACGGCAGCACCGACTACGTCAAGAATGGCGACCTCTGGACCGTCACCGGCACCCGCGACGACGGCGCACTCACCGTCCAGCACCGCGAACACCACACCCGCACCGTGCTGCCCGCCGCGTACGTGCGCGAGCACGTCCAGCTCGGGTACGCCACCACTGTGCACCGCTGCCAGGGCATGACGGTCGACGTCGCCCGCGTGCTCGTCGACGACTCGATGGCCCGCGAGCAGCTCTACACCGGCATCACGCGCGGCCGGGAGAGCAACCATCTGTACGTCGTCACCGAGGAACTGCTCGACGTCTCGCTGCACCACCAGCCGCAGCCCGATGCCGCGGCGCGCGACGTCCTCGAAGCCGTGCTCGGACGCGGCGACTCCGACGACGCCGCCCTCACGATGGCGGTAGTTGAGCGGGAGGCGTCGGCCTCGCTCGCGACACTCGTGCCCGCGTACGAAGACGCCTATGCGAGCGCGCTCGAGCCCGGGGCCGTCGCCAGGATGGGCGAGGCCATCCGACGCGCCTACCCGTCCGACCAAGCGCGCCGCATCCTGGCCGACGACGCATGGCCACACCTGGCAGGGCTTCTGTACCGCCACCAGCGAACCGGGACCGATGTGTCAGTGCTGCTCGATGAGCACCTCGAGCGCCTCGCCGGGGCGCGCTCACCCGCGGCGCTGCTCGCGTGGCAGCTCGACGAACCCGTGACGGACGGAGAAGGGCTGCCCTCCTGGATCACTCCCCCACCACCTGACGAGAGCCGCCCGCCGGGCGCGAGCGACGCCGTCGAGAATCTGGTGGGAACGACCGGCACACAGGATGCGGCGGTAGCCGCGTGGCTACGCGATCGAGCGCAACGAATCCGCAATCGCCTCGACGAGCTCACCCGACGAGCCGCCGAGCATCCACCGGTGTGGGCCGCGGCGCTCCCAGAGCCACCCGGCATCGACTCCCCGGACCGGCTGGTCTGGGACCACCACGTGCGCCAGATCGTCGCCTACCGCGACCGGTACAGCGTCGATGCCGACTCGCCCCTAGGAAAGCCAGTGCCCGCGGACAGCCCCATGGGTCGTGCGCGGGCATCCGCCGAGTCGGCGCTCACCGCGCTCGGCGCCGTCAATGACGCGCCCGACGTCGCTGAACGAGACCAGCTGCGGGAGATCGAGCGCCAGCAAGCGTTGGAGCAGACCGAGCTCAGCCTCGACGAGCTGCAGCAAGGCGCCCTCGATCCGCTCGAACCGATGCACCAACACTTGAGCATCTTTGGCGACGGTTCGGGGCCGGGGCTCGCCTAGAACGTCTGGTCAGTGCGAATATCAGCATGTTCGTCGCGAACACGTTGATATCGAAGCCGCAGCACGCATGGTGCGTAAATCGGAAGGCGGAGCCCATCCGCCGCCTGTACGCCATCCAGTGGCACGGCTCTCGTGGAGACTGGTTGGCATGCCGGCCGAGCTTCCGAACGCGACGATTCCAGTGATGCGAGCACGAGTCACTATGTACTCCGCTGATCGAGGCGGACGCCGCCTTCCGATCCCCCTTACCGACTCTCAGTACATGCCGCACCTAGTTGCGGAGGGCGGGAACGGCGAGTATCTCGGCGTCGTGTTCTGTGCGGAGGCAGGCATGGAACTCACAGCCGAGACTCCGGCCGAGTGCCGTCTGGGTCTGCTGTACCACCCGCGCGTCGACTACTCGCCACTGCTCCCCGGCCGGGCCTTCAAGATCGTCGAAGGTCCCAAGCCTGTTGGGGAGGGGATAGTCATCGACCCGCCAGCAGTCGGGCTCGCCACTTGCACGAACGCGAGCGCTTAGCGAGGCTCCGACACATTCCGATGCGGAGATGCCCGACGCAGCCCTTGGCTTGCTGCTGTGCGCTCAGGAACGTCGGGTTCCGCGTGATGCGCGAGGTCGCAACGCCGCGCTGGCAGGCCTGTTCTCTCGTTCGACGATCACGACCGGCTATCGACGTGAGTACCACCGATCCGCTCTCCGCGAAGCTGACCGCTCGCGAACATGCTCCGCAACCGCCGCGGGCTCACTCCAGGTGACCTGCGGCGTCAGCGATGGGCACGAGCGCCATGTGCAGTATTGCTCCGACGTCGGAGCAATACTGTCGATCACGGAGATCGGCGATGGCGTCAGATGCTGCGTGTGCGCGAGCGGCGGAGCACCCGGGTCTACTTCCTGGCCTTCTTCGTTGCCGAACCGGAGGGCTCCCTTACCGCCAGGCTGGCCAGCTCGCTACGAGCAACTCTAGAACGGCCCCTCGGGATCCCCGCCCCACGCCCTGTTCCCTCTGAGTTGCCCTCACATCTGCAGCCTGACGCCGCGGAGTGCTACGCAGCAGCCACGATCGGCACGGGCCGAACGCTAGACACGCCAGCTCACGCTCTTTGGCGTGGGCGAAGTGGTCGAGACCCCCGACAGCTCCGCGCGTGCCGAACTCGGCCCTCTGACTCCCTGAGGCGGCAGTATGGGCTGCGTGACGCCGACCCCCTGCACCGACTTGTCTGCGGCCGATTGGCTCACCAACAGCGATCTGCCGTGGGCGCAGTTGGTCACGCTCGGGCCAGCGGGCTTCCCTGCGTATGCGCGACTGCGTTTCATCCCTGACCCGGTATACGCCGGCCAGTCCGAGAACGACGTCGAGCTCGACGGCGATCACCCGTCGGAGCGAACCCCGCTGCATGACGCCCTGGCCCTGCTGACTCCTCACACAACGACGCCCAACGATTGGTACGTCGCCTACTGGGACGGCTGGGGTGCGGAGATGTTCCCTCCGCCGGTACTGAAGGCACCGATAGTGCGTGTACCTAACCGTGACTGCTTCCTGCTGCGCGGCCACGCGGCAAACCTGTTCGCTGCCAAGACCTGGCCCGGGTACCCCCACGTGACAATGCCGGGGCGGCCAGCCTTCGTGTGGCCCGCAGATCGCGCCTGGTGCGTCACGGCTGACGTCGACCCACACTGGGCCGGCATCGGAGCCGACCGCGCCGCGATCAACGAGATTCTGGAAGCCGCCCACCTCGATGCGGTTCCTGCATCGCCCGGCGAGGAGCAGCCGCATTACTGGTGAGCCCGGCTGATGGTGGGGACGTTCGCGCCAACAGCCACGTGCAGCCGCACTGCGCGTATGAACCTCGTGCTGACAGCGGCCGCGTCGAGATGATCACGTTGACCATGACCTCGCACACGGCCCGAACAGCATGCTCGAGCGACGCGTTAGGCCCTCGCGGCCAACACTTCGGGGGCGCTCCTGATCGGGGAGCAGGCCGCTCATCGGCGAGACCCAGCGCATCTCGATGGAGTCGCGGTCAACACCGGTCAGCACGCGTCCAAGCTTGAGCACGTCCCCTCTCGCACCACGCAGCCCCACCGCTGCACGTTCTTTCGGTGCGGCTCACCGCTCACCCCGTCGCGCAGCCCCGCATGTTGCCTTCAACCCTGGATATCCATCCCGACTGCGACACGCGCGACAGCTTCTGTAGGAGCCTGCGGTGCAACAGCCCAGAGCGCCGCTCCGAGCGGATCAGTTCAGGAGACGGCACGCCGGACCAGCTCGGGCTGGTGCAGGGTGACAGGCCAGCTGGCCTGCGCTTGCGCTTGCGCTTGCGCTTGCGCTTGCGCCGATCGCAGCATGCCCCGGGTAGCGGCTCAGGGCACTTCCGCGCCCTGCTGGCGGGCGACGTGGAGCAGGAGCCACCCCTGCGGCACCTGGCGCTCGACGTCGCCGTAAACGGCGCTGTAGTCCTCGCCGCTGCCCAGCAGCTCGGTCCGCTCGCCGTTGCCGGCGTCGTCGATCGGAGTGCCGGCGATCCCACGTAGACGGACCAAGGTGCTCACGTTCTTGATCGTCCCACTATGCCCGGACAGACGCCGGTGTCGACCCTCCCACAGTCCTCGTACTCATCTTCGAATGGGCCGGTGACAGGAGAGGTTAGACACCCCGACCGGGTGCCCATGCGTGAGGACGCTCTCACGCTACCTCTGGCTGCGCATGGGCTCCCGAACACCCGGCTTGATACCCCGATCCCGGTGCGAGTATGGGTCCCACGCGCTGGACTCGGGTGGGTGCAGCTGGCTCGACGGCCGGGCGACCGCCTACACGCCCGTCCCCGCGTCGGTGGAGTACGTCGACGAGACCGGCCGCACGGGCCAGGTCTGGGTGTGGGCCGGTGCCGTCACCCGAACGCCGGTCGGTGCCAGTCCGTGCAGGTCGAGCACCGTGTGGCTATCGGCCGGGCTGTCTAGACGCCTCGCTCATCGTGACCGTTTCCGGCTGGTCCGCCTTGGTCACGGGGCGATGTCGCGATCACTTAGATGGGTCATCAGGTCGACTGTTGCGAGGTACCACCAGAAGAGCCAGTCGAGGTAGGCGTCGTCGTAGTCGGAGCGCTGATCCGCGTTCTTGTGTCGAATGTCGAATTGGTTGGCGATCTGGAAGAGCGCACCCTCGTCCTTCGACAGCAGGTGCTCCTTGACCAGGGCGCGCTGATCTTCCAGTACCCGCGCCAGCATGGTGACGGCCGAGCGCTTATGGGTACGCGTCGCGCCACGATTTCGGAACGTCGCGATCGCGTGACTCACCTCGTCGACGGTCCCCTCTTTGGGCGCCACGGCCAGCTTGCCGAGCAGTTCCTCCCGTGGATCGTCGGTCGATCGCACGAGCCTGCCTACGTCCTCTCCGGAAGCGGCGAAGCGAAGACCAAGGCGCGTTCGTGCTAGCACCTCGTCGACTCGGTGCCGATAGATGGCCTGTCCGGTTGCAGTGATGTATTGACCGAAGTGCCTGCCGCACCCCGCGTAGAGGTGAACGCTCTCGACGACGCGCGGGCGTGCGATCAGGTCGTGAAGGACTTCGACGATCGACAGGAAGAGGGCGTCGCTATGGGTCAACCATTCGGCGGCGTCGAGGGGGTCTGCGCGTATCCCCAGCCGATCCTCGATCAAGTCAGCGGGCCTGTCGTAGTCCCGAGGGGCATCTACGCAGTCCCGTCCCCAGGCGTGGTCGAAGTAGCCGCGCTCCTCGAAATCGATCACGAGAGCGGCTATCCGTCGCTTCGCCCCGGACCAGTCCGGACCCTGATCGACCGGCGCAGCTGGGCCCAGACGCTGCATGTAATAGGCCGGAGCTGCTCCTTCCTCACGCAACTCGTCGGCCCGCCGCAGCAGCTCCCGCATCGTGGCGGCTTTCCTGGACTTCACGTGGAGTGGAGTGCTACCAACGAAGGCCTCCTCTAGCAGCAGCTCGACGGGTGTCACGTCGCCCGACAAATACCCTCGCGGGGACCGGCTGAGGGCCGTCGCCTCCGCGACGAATGCCGCCCTCGGCCAAGCCAGCGCATAGTCGCGGCTGGTCAGGTCGAGTGTGTTGCTGGTGCCCAGATCGAATAGGTCGTCATCCACGCCGTGGTGATGGGGCTCGAACCCAACCTGTCTCCCTGCTCGCATCCCAGAGGTAGCGAGCGAGCACCACACTTCTTGGCCTCAGCGTAGAGCGACCACGTCGCTTCCGAAACGATCGATGCTGGCCCGCATGGGCTGAGGGTGGCCGCGCGATCCATCGGGACCACCGTCACCGCCCAGACCCCCGTCTTAGTCGCGAGCCTCGGTCCACTCGTCGGGATCGTGCACCAAGAGGGACTCAACCTTCTTGGCGATCCAGTCGCTCGTCGAGGGCCTTGGCTTGCCAGCGATGCTGCACATCATTTGGTCATCTTCGAGGGACCACTTGATCACATCGGCCACGCTCCAGATTTCGTTCCTCAGTAGCGGCCTGTCAATCTCGTGGGGCACCGTGAAGGACCCATCTACCTCTAGGTCGACGTAGAAGCCCTGCTGCTTCGCCTTGTTGTCGGCTCTAGCGGTCTGCTTCAGATAGGTGATCAGGAACTCGGGGGCATGGGCTCTCACCAGTTCGATTTCCACAGGCTCGGTGCCGCCTGGCACCTCCATCATCGCGGTGCCGTACTCAGTGACCGCCATCAGCTTCGCGCTGTGTGCACGCCACAGTGAGTGCAGTTCAGAGACCTCGCGGTCCGTCTCGTCGGTGCCGTACCAAGCGGTCGCGAAGGCCTCGCGGACCCAGACCGCTTTGCCGACTTCTTCCAGGGCGAGGACGACGAGCGACTGGGCTCGTGGCGAGGGGAACAGTGCGTCCGCCTCAACGACGATCCGTGCAGCGTTGTCCAGAAGAGCCAGCCAGAGGGCGCGCGCGGCGGCCGGGGACATAGTCGCCATGTCAGCAGCCTAGGAGTTCGGACCCGCCTACGACGGATCAGCCAGGCGGGGCCGTCGTTCCGATAACGATCGTTTCCGGCACAGGCTGTCGGTTCAGTCGACACTGTATAGTTCACCGTATGCTGACCATTGCTACGCGTTTGGATGTGATGAACCGGTTGGGCCGGGCCTTGGCCGACCCAACGCGATCGCGGCTCCTCATGACTCTGCTCGAAGGGCCCGCCTATCCGGCTGAGCTGGCACGGCACCTCGGGCTGACGCGCTCGAACGTGTCAAACCACCTGGCGTGCTTGCGCGACTGCGGCATCGTGGTCGCCGAGCCCGAGGGCCGCCAAACGCGCTACGAGATCGCCGACCCACACTTAGCCCGAGCGCTCAACGCACTGGTCGATGTCACCCTCGCACTGAACGAGAACGCTCCCTGCATCGATTCTGCCTGCCCGGTCCCCGGATGCACCGGATGCACCGAGGCCGGGACTGACGCATGATCCTGTCCTCGGTCCTGCCGGCGATCGGCCTGTTCATTGCGACCAACATCGATGACATCATCGTGCTCTCGCTATTCTTCGCCCGCGGCGCGGGGCAACGTGGAACGACGGCCCGGATCGCCGCAGGCCAGTACGTAGGATTCGCCGGCATCCTGGGCGCCGCCGTGCTCGTTTCACTGGGCGCGGGGGCATTCCTTCCCGAGGAAGCCATCCCGTACTTCGGGCTCATACCCCTGGCCCTAGGACTGTGGGCCGCATGGCGGGCGTGGCGTGGGGACGACGACGATGACGATGACGATGACGATGACGCCAAGGTTGAGGGTAAGAACGTCGGTGTCTGGACTGTCGCCGCGGTCACTTTCGCCAACGGAGGAGACAACATCGGCGTCTACGTCCCGGTCTTCCTCAATGTCGGACCTGCGGCCGTGGTCGCCTACTGTGTCGTCTTCCTCCTGCTCATCGCGGTGCTCGTGATGCTGGCCAAGTTCATCGCCACCCGCCGACCGATCGCCGAAGTCCTCGAACGCTGGGAACACGTCCTGTTCCCTGTCGTCCTGATCGGCCTCGGCATCGTCATTCTGGTCAGTGGCGGAGCCTTCGGTCTCTAACAGTTCCTCGCTGCCCGGCTGCTGCGAGGAGCCGACCCGATGAGCGCCACGCGCTCCGAGGCTCGGCGAGCCACTTTGCACCGCCGAGTCCGACTGATCGTGGCCTTCACGATCAGCTACAACGTAATCGAAGCGACGTCGAGTCCCCTTTCGAGGTGCTCGAGGACCCCGCCGGGCAAGGCATCGAATCGGTGCGCCGATCCGCGATGAGATCCGCGGGCGGGTGCTGACGCTCCTGAACGAGCTCGGCGTTGCCCCCGACCCCCAGTTCACCACCTGATCCCGCCGGAGCGGAGGCAGGGTCCTGTCACAGACACCGGAGTAGTTGGCGCGCCCTCTCAGGAGTCGGTATGGAGCCGCAGTGCGACCCAGAGTCCGCAGCGCCTGCAGATGTAGGCGGGCTCGCTGCCGAGGGCGTGAAGGGATTTGCGCGTTCGGAACCGTCCGCAACAGGAGCACCGCAACGTCTTGCCATCATCCATCTCAGAGATGGTGCCACCTCTAGCCGGATCGGGGTGCGAAGTATGTGGATCAGAGGTAACGGCAAACGGCTCCGGGCGAGCAGGTTGCTGGGTCGGCTGCCGCGGCGTCGTCGCGCAGGTCGGCGACGGTCGTGCGCAGTTGCTGGAGTTGGGCAATCTGCTGGTCGAGGTCCTCGAGCCGGCTGGCGAGCAGATTGGTCACGTGTTGGCACGGTGCTTGGCCTCCGTCCCGGATCTGGAGCACCTGGCGGATCTGGGCGAGGGTCAGGCCGGCAGCTTGGCCGCGGCGGATGAAGTCCAGCCGGTCGAGCACTCCGACGTCGTAGTCCCTGTATCCGGCTGGGGTGCGCTCCGCCTGCGGTAGCAGCCCAGCGTCCTCGTAGAACCGTAGGGTCTTCGTCGTCGTCCCGGCCGCGAGGGCCACCTCACCGATTCGCATGCCCCTCAATCCTTTCCTGCTCCCTTGACCTTCCAGCGCACTGGAACGTTCATGCTATTCCCGACGACGGCGAAGGAAGAAGTGCATGACGGGCACGGACGCGGGGTACGACTTGGCGGTGATCGGGTCGGGCGGTGGCGCGTTCGCCGCGGCGATACGCGCCACGACTTTGGGTAAGCGAGTGGTGATGGTCGAGCGCAGCACCGTAGGCGGCACCTGCGTGAACACCGGATGTATACCGTCCAAGGCTTTGCTCGCGGCCGCCGAAGCTCGACGCGTCCCCCTCGACGCGGCCCGGTTCCCCGGCATCACCGCCACGGCGGGCCCGCTGGACATGCCTGCCCTGATAGCGGGCAAGGACGACCTAGTCGGATCCCTGCGGGCCGAGAAGTACCTCGACCTCGCCGCCGAGTACGGGTGGGACCTACGCCGCGGCTCGGCGAGTTTTAGCGGAACCTTCAGCCGCCCCGTTCTGCAGATCACGGCTCCCGACGGCTCTGCGACGGCCGTCGATGCCGAGCATTACCTCATCGCCACCGGCTCCGCTCCGTGGGCGCCGCCCATCGAGGGACTCGAGGACACCGGCTACCTCACGTCCACTACAGCCATGGAACTCGACCACGTACCCGACTCACTGCTGATCATCGGCGGCGGCTACGTGGCCCTCGAGCAGGCGCAGCTCTTCGCCCGTCTTGGCTCCCGCGTCACGATGGTGGTCCGCTCCCGTCTGGCCTCAGACGAGGAGCCTGAGGCCTCCCAGGCCCTCCTGGAGGTCTTCGCCGACGAAGGCATTCGCGTGATCTGCCAGGCAACGCCGAGCACTGTCCGCCGCGACGAGGCCAAAAGCGAAATCGTGGTCACCGCCGCGGTCGCTGGCACCACGCAGGAGTTGCGGGCCGCCAAACTGCTCGTCGCCACCGGCCGGCGAGCCGTCACCGACGGACTCGGGCTTGTCGCGGTGGGGGTGAAGACGGGCGACCTAGGCGAAGTCATCGTGGACAAACAATTGCGCACATCCAACCCGCGCATCTCGGCCGCAGGCGACGTCACGGGGCACCGGGACTTCGTCTACGTCGCCGCCGCCCACGGCGCCACCGCCGTCGACAACGCCTTCACTGGCGCGCACCGGGAGGTCGACTATCGTCACCTGCCCCGCGTTATCTTCACCAGCCCTGCCCTCGCCGCCGTCGGGATGACCGACCGGCAGGCCCGAGAGGCAGGCATTCGATGCCTGTGCCGCGTCCTGCCGCTGGAACACGTGCCGCGGGCCATCGTGAACAGGGACACCCGCGGGCTCATCAAGATCGTTGCCGACGTCGACACGGGCGCCATCGTCGGAATCACCGCTGTCGCCCAAGACGCCGGAGACCTCGCCGCCGCGGGTGTCTACATCCTTGAGGCCGGCATGACGGTTGACCAGGTAGCCAACCTCTGGAGCCCGTACCTGACCATGGCCGAAGGCCTCAAGCTCACCGCCCAGTCCTTCACCACCGACGTCACCAGACTCTCCTGCTGCGCCGCCTGACCTGTCGGTGCGCCACACCGTCGGACTCTCTGCCTGCCTGGCGTGCCAGGGTCGCGCCGCGGCATGCTGGCCTTCTTGAGGTCGAGTGCGACGGAGGAGACCGATGATGGAGGGACAGGTCAGCCGGCAATCGGTGCACGAAGAGTTAGAACGAGCCCGGGCGACCCTCCACCGTTTGGTGCGGGATGCTTCACCGCCGGCCCTGCGGCGGCGCACCGACGGAACCCGGTGGACCAACCGGCAGATGTTGTTCCACATGCTGCTGGGCTATTTCGTCGTCCGCACCCTGCTCCCACTGGTGCGCACCCTAGGCCGGTTGCCCGACCCGGTCAGCCGCGTGTTCGCCATGGTGTTGAACGCGGGAACTCGGCCGTTCCACGTCGTGAACTACCTCGGTGGGTGCGGTGGTGGCCTCCTCTTCCGAGACCGGCGGCTGTTGGCCCAAATGGACCGCACCATCACCGCGTTGCACCAGCGGTTGGACCGGGAAACTGACACGAGCCTGGCGCTGCGCATGCATTTCCCGAGGGGCTGGGACCCCTACTTCACCGAGACCATGAGCGTCACGGACGTGTATCACTACGGCACCCAGCACTTCGACCACCACCGCAAGCAACTCACGCTAGAACCCAGTGACATCGACACCCGGCCGAGTCACCCGCCAGGACTCGCTCGTCCACAGACGCCCACGAACGACGGCCGGCCAGCGTTGGAAGAGTGAACCGCCACCGACCACACCGCCTTGGAACCGGCAGGTATCTTCAACGTCGGCTGATCCCCCATCCAACATGCCCGCCACTGAGCATCGACAGAACCCCGCCATATAGCGGCCAAAGCCACATCGTTGAACCTGGCCTCCGCGACGAGGTCGTGCGGACCGGAAACGCTATGGCTACTGCCAGTACCGGGCTGCCATGTCGCACCGAGGACGCTCAGCTGGAGGATCTCCGATCCCCCGATGGGTTGGACGGCTCCGCTGCCGTCAAGGATTACCTCGTCGACCCACTCCGCCGCGAGTCCTAGCCGCCCCGGGGCACCACTGTCGGGCACGACCCTGTCGAACTCGACAACTACCCTCTCGAACCCGTCACACAGCGCGGACTCGAGCGAATCGAAGAGCAACCCGCCAGACCCATCGGTGTGCTGAATCTCTCCCGTCACGTCGGGCGGGAGGAAGTCGCTGCGGCCGGGATCCGCAATCTCGCACGGCGTGATCTGCGGTTCCCGCGACGGCGACGGGTCCGTGCAAGCCGCAACACTCCCCAGAAGCGCGATTGCCATCACGAATGTTGCCCTGCGATCCCTGCGCATGCACTCGACAGTACGGAGCGGACGTCCGCGAGGGCGCCTCAACTCGGCGGCGTGTCCGCGCGCTCACCCGACATCCGCAGGCTTCTCCGACACGGATGACGACGAGAGAACCGGCTTCACCCGGTCATCGCACTCCGCCAGGCGTCGAAGACGCGGTCGATCTCGGCTGGGTCAGCGAAAGTGTCGAACGCCGCCTTGGCTCGCTCGACACTCAGTGGGTCGCGCACCACGCCCGCTGTCCACGCAACGCTCTGCCCCTGCGGCGCCGCGCTCGACGTGACCGATCGTGGATGCGATCCCTGCTGCCCTACGCCACTCAGGTTTTCGTATACGCTAATGGGATGAGTGAACACCTCATACGCGGCAAGCCCGTCACTGATGATCAGATCCAGGCATGGGCCGACGAGGCCGAGACCGGCTACGCGCTTGCCGACCTCCCGAAACCGCGTCGGGGTCGCCCGCCGGTGGGCGAGGGCCCTGGAATGGTCGTCCCAGTGCGGCTCGACGCGGCGACCGTCGCGGCTCTGACCGCCCGTGCAGAGGCCGAGGGCATCGCTACGCGGTCGGATGCGATCCGGGCCGCCGTGCGTGCCTGGACGCACGTTGCCTGAACTGCACCGATCGGCTCGCTCGCATTTCCGTCGCGATCGGCTCGACGATGCCGCCGTCCTGTATGCCTCGTCGCACGTCCTGCAGTCGCGCCCCCTCGATGACGAGGATGACCCCAGACGCTGGCTCATGATCGGAGCCGATCCTGCAGGACGGCTCCTCGAACTCGTGACGTTGATATACGACGACGGCTACGAGCTGATCATCCACGCCATGAAGGCCCGCATCCAGTACCTCGATGACCTCGCGTGAGGACAACCTCGAAGAGAGGTCTGGACCGAAGCATCTCGCCAAGTCGTAGATCTCTGCGACGCACATCGCGTGTCGTCCGCGGGCGCCCGCTGTCGAGGTGAGGCCGTACGAATCGATGCTCAGCCGAGCTGGTCGGCGGGACGGAGCAGGACTTCGTGGATGGCGAGGTGCCGCGGCCGGGACAGCACGAAGGCGATGACCTCGGCAATCTCCTCGGGCTTGACAGTTGCCGCGTCGTAGCTCTTCTGTACGGCCCGGCGGGTCTGCTCGTGGGTGATGTGGAGGGGCAGCTCGGTGTCGACGACCCCGGGCTCGATGAGGGTGACGCGGACGCCGGGCAGCAGTTCCTGGCGCAGCGACTCGGACCATCCGTTGATGGCCCACTTGGTCGCGGCGTAGACGCCGTTGCCGGCGCGGGCGGTGCGGCCGGCGACCGAGGAGATATTGATCAGGTCGCCGCCGCCGTCCGTGAGCTGCTCAAGGAAGACCTCGGTGGCGGTGATCGCGCCGAGGAGGTTCGCCTCGACCATGGCGCGGTAATCCTGGTGTTGCGCGGAGGAGAACGGGCCGAGAAGCATGATGCCGGCGTTGTTGACCAGGACGTCGGCTCCGCCGAGCTCGTCCCGGACGCGTCGCGCTGCTGCCAGGAGGGAGTCTCGGTCGGTGACGTCGGCCTGGATCGCGATGGCCCCGTTGCCCAGCTCGGCGGCCAGGGCGTCGATGCGGTCGATTCGGCGGGCAAGGAGTGCGACACGGTAGCCGTCGGCGGCGAGGGCTCGGGCGGTGGCCGCACCGATCCCGCTGGATGCTCCGGTGACGACCGCGACTCGGCCGGTGCTCTGTTCGCTGGTCATGTTCAGGTCTCTCTCGCTGGGGTTCGATCGGCTCGCCTCAATGGCACCAGTGCAGCGCGTGCCGAGGAAGGCACTGGTAGTTCCACCTTCCATTCGACGGCTCTATGTCAGCCCGCTTTCGCGGAGCCAGGCGTCGACGTCGGCTCCTGCATCGTCGACGTCTTCTCCGCGGACGGCGAGGCCGTCCGCCACGTCGCTGCCGGGAAGGGAGTCGCGGTATTCCCGGTCGATGCCGCTCATGCCGGAGACGGCGTAGGTGACGAACGGCAGGATTCGCTTGCCTGCGAGGTCGACGCTCTCAACGAAGGTGGACATGATCATCGGTGCGCGGACGTTCCAGACAGGGCTGCCCAGCAGCACCGTGTCGTAGCCACCTGTGTCCGGGAGCTCATTCGCGATCGCGGGCCGCGCGTCCGCGTTCTGCTCGCGCTGATTGCGCTCCACGGTCGGGTCGTAGGCCTCCGGGTACGGATCGGCGGCGAGGATCTCAAACTCGTCGCAGTCAATTCGCTCGGTGATCGCCTGCGCGAGCCGCTTCGTGTTGCCGACCTCGAGGTCGCGGCGTCCTCCCTCCCAGTAGTTCTCGCCCGACCGGGAGAAGTAGACGATCAACGTGGTCGCAGGAGCCGAAGGCTGTGCATCAGGGGTCATGTCGGGGCTTGTCCGTTCCGGCGGCTGCGTCTGGCTGGTGGGCGCGTCCTGCGGCGCGCAGCCGACCAGAGCCGCCACCGCGGCCAGTCCCGTCGTGCCCACCAGAGTTCTTCGGCTTATCTCGATCACACTCCCAGTGCACCCCGCCTTCGCTACCTCTGGGAGGACGCGCTTATCCGTGCCCTGGCAGTTCCTCCCGCGGCGCGGCGGCGATCCGTAGCGTGGAGGGCATGAACCAGAGGGACGAGGTCGGCGACTTCCTGCGCACCAGGCGGGACCGGATCACGCCGGAGCAGGCGGGCATCCTTCCCGGCAGCCGTCGGCGGGTGCCGGGCCTGCGCCGCGAGGAGGTCGCCATGCTGGCCGGCGTCAGCGTCGAGTACTACGCGCGGATGGAGCGCGGCGACCTGCGTGGCGTCTCGCCCGAGGTCCTCAACAGCCTCGCGAGGACGCTGCGCCTGGACGAGGCGGAGACTGATCACCTGCACGCCCTGGCAGAGGACGCCCGCCCGCAGCCCGCCCGCCGCCGAAAGAAGGCCGAGCAGCCGTTCCGGCCGAGCCTTCAGCGGTTCATCGACGCCGTCGCGATGCCGGTGTGGGTGCGAGACCGGCGGATGGACTTCGTGGCCGGCAACGCGATGGGCCGCGCGCTGTACGCGCCGCTGCTGCAGGACCCGGCGAGCCGGGGCAACACGGCTCGCTTCGTCTTCTTCAGCCCTGCTGCCCGGATCTTCTTCCCGGACTGGGAGGAGAGCGCCGCCAGCATCGTCGCCTCGCTGCGCACCTACGCCGGACAGAACCCCCGGGACAAGCGCCTGACAGACCTGATCGGCGAGCTGGTCACCCGTAGCGACGACTTCCGAGTGCGGTGGGCCGCGCACGACGTGCGCCACCACCGCGCCGGCGTCAAGCGCATCTGCCACCCCGAGGTCGGCGACCTCGAGCTGGTGTACGAGGCGATGGACTTCCCGGCCAACCCCGAATGGTTCATGTTCGGCTACACCGCCGAGCCCGGGACCCCGAGCGAGGACCGGCTGACGCTGCTGGGCAGCCTCGCCGCCAGCCCCCAGACCGCAGAACACGAGGAGAGAGCATGACCATCATCCTGAACAATGGCGTCGAGATGCCCGACCTGGGCTTCGGCGTCTTCCAGACGCCGCCCGAGGAGACAGTCTCCTCCGTCGCCGAAGCGCTGCGCGTCGGATACCGCCTCATCGACACCGCCGCCTCGTACTTCAACGAGCGCGAGGTCGGGGAAGGCATCCGCGCATCGGGCGTGGACCGGTCGGAGGTTTTCGTCGAGACCAAGCTCTGGATCTCCGACTACGGCTACGACGAGGCGCTGCACTCCTTCGACAAGTCCGCGGGCAAGCTCGGCGTCGACCAGATCGACCTGCTCTTGCTGCACCAGCCGCTGACTGCAGATTTCGAGAAGACGATCGGCGCGTACAAGGCGCTGGAGAAGCTGCTCGCGGAAGGGAAGGTCCGCGCCATCGGCGTCAGCAACTTCATGCCCGACGTGCTGGAACGCCTGCTCGCCGAGACCGAGGTCGTCCCGGCCGTCAACCAGGTCGAGGTCCACCCGTACTTCTCCCAGCCCGAGGTGCAGAAGGCCGATGCCCAGCACGGCATCCTCACCCAGGCGTGGTCGCCCATGGGAGGCATCACCAGCTACCGCGGCGACTCCACCCGCTCCACGTTCGACGATCCGGTGCTCGGCGACATCGCCACCGCGCACGGCAAGACGGCGGCGCAGGTCATGCTCCGCTGGCACCTGCAGCAGGGACGCTCGGCGATCCCGAAGTCGGTCAATCCCGAGCGGATTGCCGCGAACTTCGACGTGTTCGACTTCGAGCTGACCGGCGACGAGCTGACCCGGATCGATGCCCTGGACACGGGTGTGCGCAGCGGTCCCGACCCCGACATCATCACCCTCGAGAACTTCCACCGCGACATCCCCGAGGCCTGAGCAGTCGCCTGCGCAGCCCCGACGGTGGGGTCAGTGAAGCGCCCCGCGTGCCACACGGCAGGCGGGGCGCTTCACGTTCAGGTGGTCAGCGGTCGATCCACTTCTGCATCTTCTCCGGGTAGCGCGGAGCCGTCGTGTCGATCAGGGCGGACTGCTCGGTCAGCTGCTCCAACTCGTCGCCGTTCAGCTCGACGGCAGCTGCGCCGACGTTCTCCTCCAGGCGGTGGATCTTCGTCGTCCCGGGGATCGGCACGATCCACGGCTGCTGGGCGAGCAACCAGGCCAGGGCGACCTGTGCAGGCGTGACGTCCTTGCGCTCGGCGATGGAGGTGGCTAGGTCGACGAGCTGTGCCCCGGCGGCGCGGCTCTGCTCGCTGTAGCGCGGCAGGGAGGCGCGGACATCGCCCTCGGCGAAGGAGGTCGAGCTGTCGACGGCGCCGGTGAGCAGTCCCTTGCCCAACGGGCTGAAGGGGACCAGGCCGATACCGAGCTCCTTCAGGGTCGGCAGGATCTCCGCCTCCGGTTCGCGCCACCACAGCGAGTACTCACTCTGCAGCGCGGCGACTGGTTGCACGGCGTGGGCGCGGCGGATCGTGGCCACGCCGGCCTCGGACAGGCCGAAGTGGCCGACCTTCCCGGCCTCGATCAGCTCCTTGACGGTCCCAGCGACGTCCTCGATCGGCACGTCGGGGTCGACGCGGTGCTGGTAGAGCAGGTCGATCTTCTCCACGCCGAGCCGCTGCAAGGAGGCGTCCACGGTCTGTCGGATGTATGCCGGCGTGCTGTTCAGGCCGGACTCTCGGGTGCCCTCGAAGTCGAAGCCGAACTTCGTGGCGATGGCGACCTGGTCGCGGACGGGTGCGAGGGCCTTGCCGACCAGCTCCTCGTTCAGGAAGGGTCCGTAGACCTGGGCGGTGTCGAAGAACGTCACGCCGAGGTCGACCGCGCGGCGGATCACCTCGATGCCGTGCTCGTCCTCGACCTTCATCCCGTATCCGTGGCTGAGCCCCATGCATCCGAATCCGATAGCTGCGGCTTCCAGACCGCCGGCTCCGAGCGTGCGCTTCTCCATGCTGCGTCTCCTTCTCGTGTTGTCTTCTTCGAGGCTAGGCGCGTCGATGCCGGTCTACGGCGTACTGCCAGTTCCTCCCTCCCAGCGTGACCGCGGCCTAGCGTGGTCGCGCCAGTCCCCGTGCCGATACGAAGGAGCCCACCATGACCGGCACCAGTCCCCGCGTCGCGCCCGACCTCATCCGAGAGCACGCCCCGAAGCTCGCCGACCTCACCGACGATGTCCTCTTCGCTGACGTCTGGGAGCGCTCGGAGCTCTCGCCGCGCGAGCGCGGCCTGATCACCGTCGCTGCCCTGATCGCGCTGGGCCGCGACGCGCAGCTGAAGAGCCACATGGGCAGGGCGATGCAGAACGGCGTCAGCCGCGACGAGCTCGCCGAGGTTGCCACCCACCTCGCGTTCTACGCCGGCTGGCCCGCGGGCATGAGCGCCGTGAACGTCCTCGCAGCGATAGAGGAGTGAGCACATCGGCGAGGAGACCGGCATCGCGCTGACCACGCTCGTGCTCGGCTCGGTCGTGGGCGGCCAGGGAGTCAGCGACCGCTCTCCGTGTTTCAGGACCGGACACAACGGGTTGTGACAGCACACGGTTCTACTGTCACACCACTGTCACAGCTCGACGAGCGTCAGTATCACCGCAGGTCAGAGCCATTGAGGTGACTATCCCCCATCCTCCGCGAGAGTCCTCGAGAGGAGAGCACGAGTCACTGTGTACTCCGCTGAGCGAGGCGATCGCCGCCTTCCGATCAATCTCACCGGCACTCGGTATATGCCGCACCTTGTCGTGGAGGGTGGGGACGGCGAGTATCTCGGCGTCGTGTTCTATTCGGAATCCACGCTGATGACTCCTCAGGAGTAGGCACGTGGGCGCCCCACACCGCTCGCGCCCTCTCCCGGGCAACCTCGGCCGGGGGTCGCGTCAGCGCAACCCCGCACGACCTAGCGTCTCTGCGGGCAACCTGGTGGGTGCCACAGTGTCGACCGAGGGTGCGCATCGGACGGATCAGCGCTACTGGACCTGGGCGAGTTGCTCCAGCTGGGAGCGGCGGTCCTCGCCTACCGGCGTGAGCACGACGCTGGTGGCGCCGGCGTCGTGGCGCGCGGCGATCTTTGCCCGAATTCCTTCCGGCGTCCCGGCGAGGCTGAGAGCGTCGACCCAGGTGAGCGGCAGTTTGCGCGCGAACTCTTGGGGTGATTCGCATTGAGCACGCAACGCCGCGAGGTCGTCTGCGAAGTCGAGGTCGACAAGGTGGGGTGCCCAATCGGGCTCGCCGATGTAGGCCAGTCCAGGGCGGACCGCCTCGAGGGCCTGTCCGCTGTCGCTGCTGACTGCCGCAACGTCGTAGGTGATGAGCTGGTGGTGTGGACCGGTGGCCGCGATGTGGCTGAGCGCCGCTCGAATGTAGGTCGGTGGAGCCGGCTCGGCCAGCAGTGTGCCGTCAGCGATCCGACCCGAGAGCCCCAGCGACCGCGGTCCGCGAACTCCCAGAAGGACGGGAGGAACGACGTCGGGTAGCTCGGTGAACTCTTGATGCTCGAGCGTGACGTACCGGCCCTGAGGCACGGCCTCCCCGCGGAGTACCGATCGGACCGCTGTGGCCGTTTCCTCGAGGAGGGTCAGCGGGCTCGCGGGCCACAGGCCAAGGCTGCGCATCCACGCCGGCATCCCGTGGCCGAGCCCGGCAACGATGCGACCGGGGAAGAGCTGCCCGAGCGTGGCGATCTCCATCGCCGCGAAGGCTGCGTGACGCGCCGCGGCGGGCGCGATTCCGATGCCGACGGTGATGCGTGACGTGACGGCCAGCACTGCGGCCGCCTGTGCCACACCGCCGCGGAAGCCGAGGTCCTCGAGGACCCACAGTTCGTCGAAGCCGAGCGAGTCAGCCTGCCGCGCGAAGTCAAGGACTTCGTGGGACGGCAGATCGCGCGGAAGCATCACGCCGATGCGGCGGCCGGTAGGTGCCGACGGCGCATCGGGGTCGGCGGAGGTGTGGGCTGTCGTGGTCACGTCGTCGTCCTTGGGTGGTGTGGCATCGAAGCTCCTCGAAGGTCTGTCGGGCTGGTCAGCTCTTGACGAAGCCGGTGATGTCGGCCTCGGTGATGGCACGGATGACGCGGGCGGGATTGCCTGCGGCGACGACGCCGGCCGGGATGTCCTTCGTGACGACGCTGCCCGAGCCGATGATCGACCCAGCACCGATGGTGACGCCCGGGTTGACGGTCACGCCTCCCCCCATCCAGACGTCGTCGCCGATGGTGACCGGCTTGGCGTAGCAGGCGCCGGCCGCACGCTCGCGCGGGTCTGCGGCGTGGTTGGAGGTGAAGATGCCGACGCGGGGACCGAACAGCACGTTGTCGCCGATGGTGATCGTCGAGCCGTCGAGCAGCACGCAGTCGAAGTTGGCGAAGAAGTTGCGTCCGAGGTGGATGTTGTAGCCGAACTCGCACCGGAAGGTCGGCTCGAAGTGAGCACCCTCCCCTACCGTCCCCAGGATGCGCGCCAAGACCTCCTGACGCTCTTGCTGCGGACGACCGAAGGTGGCGTTGTAGGCGTTGGTCGCCAAGATGGTGTCCTCACGCGCCTGGACGAGCTCCGGGGTGAGGTCGTCATACATGGCGCCGGTGAGAATGTGGGCCCTCTGGTCCTGCAGGTCCATGGGGTCTCTCCTTGCGAGTCTGGGTTCCCGTCGAGGGACGCCCACGGGTGGGCGTGGGGCAGAGTGGGGATGAACAGCTGCGAGTCCGCGCTCTCACGAGACCATGGACGGCCCCGCCTGCGGGGGATGCCCAGAGCGTGCCGCCGACATGCACAAACGTACACACCTCGGTCGAGGAGGAACGGACGTGAGCGGCACTCGGCGCGAGGTCCCCAACGACATCGGAAGCAAGGACCGGATTCCGGATGCGGCCCTCGAGGCTCCTACCAGTTCAATCAGCTCGCCTTGAATGGTCGCAGTCTCGCAGTGGTCTCCGTACACACCAGAGCCGTCAAGAGAGCCGAGTCGCTGCTGGCCTCTCTTGTCGACGACCTGGAAGTCCGAGGCCACGCCATCCAGGCACTTCGTCGCCGAGGCAGCCCATTCCCACCCACGGCGCGCGACGGACTCAAGCGAGCGTTGACTGACTCACGCCGCTGGGTAGTCAATGAGGCGAGCCGCGTCCCTCGACCACTAGGTGGGACCCAAGCACGGCCACCTTCGGTGAAGGAACACGCATACGGGTCTGCGACCGCTACGCAATCACGCAGGTCAGAGCGACTGGGGCGACAATCCCTCGTCCTCCCGCCCAAGCAGGTCCATGCAACCCGACTCCCCGCGCGTATCTTGGCTCGATCGATCCAGGCGACGATCGACGTCCCGCTCGCGAGCTGACGTCGCACGCCGCCGCCGCCTAGGGGCTGCGGTAGGAGATGTGCTGCAGGCAACCCTGCGGAGCCGCGCCGCTTCGGAGGGCGCCGCTCGGTCAGGTCGTCGCGGGTCGACCGTGCCGCCAGTAGCCAACGAAGTCGACGTTGCGCTTGGGTACGCCCCACTCCTGCACGAGGTGACGGCGGGCACCCGTGGCCAAACCGGACTCGCCGATGAGATGGGCGTGGACCTCGCCGCCCAGGGGAACGGTCGCCTTCACGGCTTCCAGCGCGAGCTGTCCCGGCTGGTCGCCGCCCGCGGACTCGTCCCGGTGGATCCACCGCACCTCCATCTCGGGCGGCACCCGGAACTCCTGTCTGTCACCGGCAGTGGGTACCTCGATGATCGCGATCCCGCGGGCATCCTCAGGGAGCGAGGCGATGACTCCGGCCACAGCGGGCAGCGCTGTCTCGTCACCAACGAGCAGGGTCCAGTCGTGCGGATGGTCCGGTGTGAATCCGATGCCTTGGTCGAGGAATCCGAGGCGATCACCAGGGCTGGCCGCCAGCGCGAACTGAGCCGCCGGTCCCAGTCGCCCTGCCACGTCCTCGTGGATCACGGAGTCGATGTCCACCTCTCCCGTGTCGGGACGCACGTTGCGACAGGTGTACGCGCGGACCCACGGGCGTCGCGCTCTGGGCGTGGCGAGGTACTGGAGGTACCAACCGACCTCGCCAGTACGCGTCGGCAGCTGGAATGCGTCCTGTCCCTCGCGCGCGAAGAAGAGCCGGCACCAGTGGTCATGCCCGCGCGGTGCCAGCTGGTCCAACCCACCAAGCGTCAGCCGCACGAAGCTCGGACTGAGGCGTTCGACGTGACGTACGTGCGCCATGGTGAACTGGCGATCGGTTGGAGTGTTCTTCTTTCTCCCCACGAGCTGAGGATAGCCTTACCTAAGTAGGTAGGTCGGCGCTGGTGTGGCGCTGGACGCCCCCTACCGAGCCGCAGGCGCCCCGCTCCCCACGGAAGAAGTCGACTGACGACTCCGGCGATGCCCGCGTCCGGCCAATCGGATCCAGGCACACCTGCCCACCACGACCCGTGCCGAAACCCTCGCAGATCCCTATACTCGAGCCGATCGACGCGGATCGCTGCGCGTCCGCACACCCTGGGCTCAGCCCAGCACACATCGGCTAGAGCAAGGGGCAAGACTGTGGGACTCATTCAGGCGATCACCGGAGCCATCGGCGGCACGCTCGCCGACCAGTGGAAGGACTTCTACACGGTCCCGCAGGGCCTGAGCCCCACCGCGGCGGTCTTCGCCGCCGTGCCGCGGGGCACCAACGCCGGCCGTGGCTCGAACACACGCGGCTCCGACGGCGTCATCACCAACGGCAGCAAGATCCTGGTCCCCGAGGGCTACGGCCTCATCCTCATGCAGGACGGCGCGATCACCGGTTTCGCAGCCGAGCCCGGTGGTTACGAGTGGAACTCCGAGGCGCAGGACTCGCAGTCGATCTTCGCCGGCAACGGCATCGTCAGCCCGCTGATCACCACCTCCTTCGAGCGCTTCAAGTTCGGCGGCCGGCCCAGCACCCAGCAGCGCGCCTACTTCGTGACGCTCAAGGAGCTGCCCAACAACCGCTTCGGCACCCAGTCGGAGATCTACTGGGACGACGCCTACATGAACGCCCAGGTCGGTGCGATCACCCGCGGCACCTACACGCTCAAGATCAGCGACCCGATCCTGTTCGTCAAGAACTACCTGCCCGCCAAGTACCTCGAGCCCGGCCAGGTGTTCGACTTCACCGACATCGACAACGACGCCGCCTCCCAGCTCTTCAACGAGGTGGTCGGCTCGCTCGCCCCCGCGTTCTCGATGTACACGAACGATCCGAGCAAGGGCAACCGGATCACCAAGATCCAGCAGGACTCGGTCGGGTTCGCGCAGAGCCTCTCGGCCGCCGTCGAGCAGAACTACGGCTGGAGCACCGGGCGCGGCCTGACCATCGTCAGCACCGCGATCATCTCCATCGAGTACGACGAGACCACCCGCGAGCTGCTGCGCAACGTCCAGCGCGCCGACGCCCTCTCCGGCGCCCGCGGCAACTCCAACCTGCAGGCCTCGGTGGCCGCGGGCTTCGAGTCCGCCGGTGAGCAGGGTGGCGGCGCCGGCCTGGTCGGCATGGGGCTGGCAGCCGGCACGACAGGAATCGGAGGGCTGCAGCAGCCGGTTCCCGGCGTCGGTGGTGGCGGGGCCGGGCAGCCCCAGCAGGTCCCCGCCCAGCAGCCGTACGGTCAGGCACCGCAAGCGCCCGTGCAGGATGCCGAGGACCCGATGGCCAAGCTCGCCAAGTTCAAGGAGATGCTGGACGCCGGCCTGATCACCGAGGACGACTACAACGCCGCGAAGGCCAAGGCCCTCGGCCTGTAGGGCGGCCTGCACCGATGTCGACTCCCCCACCGCCGTCGCAGCCGCAGGACCAGCCCGAGGTCGTCAACACCCAGAACGCGGATCTGGGCGACGGCGTCAACCGCTGCCCGCGCTGCGGCTCCACCGACATCCAGCTCCGTGCCTCGACCGGCATGCTCATCTGCCTGTTCTGCCGCCACGAGTGGAGCGAGCAGCAGGCTGAGGGTCAGCTCTTCGACGACGGGAATCTCACCGAGCTGCGGGGCACCACGATCGGCTCGGGCGCGGCGGACATCGCTGCCGACGTCAACGCCGTCGTCACCCTGAAGTGCCAAGGGTGCGGGGCGGAGGTCGTGGTCAACACCGCGGCCGCCATGTCCTCGCGCTGCCACTGGTGCCGACACGTGCTGACGATCAACAACCAGATCGCCAACGGCGCGGTCCCCGACGCCGTGCTGCCCTTCGCGCTCTCCCACGAGGAGGCGGTCGCCCGGATCACGGAGTTCGCGAGCAAGCGCAAGACCTTCGCGAACCGTCAGTTCCTCAAGGAGTTCACGCCGCAGAACGTCGTCGGCGTGTACATGCCGTACATGATCGTCGACGGCAACGTCAGCAGCGACGTGTACGGCCACGGCGAGGTCGAGACGCGCCGCTACACGCGCGGCACCGACGAGAACCGCAGAACCTACTACGACGCCGACGTCTACCAGCTCCATCGCCACGTGGACTTCACCGTGGACGACCTCACGATCGAGTCGTCGGCGGAGCGCGCCATGATGGACACCTCCGTCAACACGAACAACATCATCAACACGATCCTGCCGTTCGACACCAAGAACGCCGTCCGCTGGAACGCGAACTACCTCAACGGGTTCTCCTCCGAGAAGCGCGACCAGGACGTCGAGCAGCTGCAGCCTGCGCTCGAGCACCAGCTGCTCTCGATCGCGCGATCCCAGGTGGCGCCGTCGGTGTCCCGCTACGGCCGGGGCGTGCGGTGGGAGGCCGAGAAGGTCGATGTGCACGGCACCCGATGGGTGTCCATGTATCTCCCGGTGTGGCTGTACTCGTACTTCCAGAAAGAGAAGAACATGGTGCACTACATCGCGGTGAACGGCCGCACGGGCGAGACGATGGGCAGCATCCCGGTGGCGCAGGGCAGGCTGCTCGCCGTCTCCGCGGCGGTGGGTGTCGTGGCCGAGGTGCTCGCGATCATCATCCTGGTGGTGAGCTGATGGGCATCGGTGCGGAACTCCTGGCCACGGGTGCGCCGATCCTCGCCGCGGGCGGATCCGGCGACGGCAGCCCTGCCGGCATCCTGCTCGCCGGCCCGATCGCGGCGATCGCCGTCTACGGGCTCCTGTTCCGCTACTACCGCAACACCGACAAGTCGCACTCATTCGAGACCGAGACCCGCATCCAGGCCGCTCCGATCACCGGCGGGGAGCAGAAGGTCAACGAGATCCGAGGCACCCAGCAGACCCAGATCCAGGGCAACAACGTCAGCAACCACCGGCAGCGGGTGCAACGGGCGCCCTAGCGCGACACGGACGCCGGCAGCCGCGTGCTGCAGGCGATGGCACGGGCGTGGAGCGCCCGCGGCGGCCTGCTTCGAGCCTGGCATAACGTCCTGGCTGCAGGGTCTGCCACTCCGGCCCCTGCGCCGGCGGTGGACCCGGCCGTCAGCCGAATGACGGATGCTGCTTCAGCCAGATACCCGACGCGTCCGGCGCGGCGCCGCTCCTAGCGTCGAAGCCATGACGACGACGGCTGCACCAGCAACCCGCCGATCCACCCGGCTGCATGGTCTCGACACGCTCCGCGCCGCCGCGCTGGGCCTGGGCATCCTGCTGCACTCGCTCATGCCCTTCATGCCAGGCATACCGTGGCTGGTCAACGACACCCAGACCAGCGAGGCGACCTTCGCAGCCACGTACTGGATCCACCTGTTCCGCATGATCGTGTTCATGGCGCTCGCGGGCTTCTTCGGACGCATGGTCGCTCAGCGCCGCGGCACCCGCTCCTACCTACGCGACCGGGCGGTCCGGATCGCGTTGCCTGCTGTGGTGTTCTGGCCGATCGCGGTGCTGTCGCTGGGCATCATCGCGCAGGCGGGCGCACAGCTGCGGGGTGTTGACCCGCCCTTGCCGACGCCGCCGCCCGCCTCGGGCATCGCCGCCCTGCTCCTGCTCTTCACGCCTGGTCAGCTGTGGTTCCTGGTGGTGCTGATGCAGTGCGTGCTCATCGCGGTCGCCGTCCGCGCCGTGGCCAGGCGTGCGCTCGGCGACGCACGCAGCGGCCGGCTCGCCCAGCGGATCGGCTCGGTGCTGGCCTCGCCCGCCGGCATCGCGATCGCGGCCGTGCCGTACACCGCCTGCCTGCTGCTGCAGGGAATCGCTGGCGGCGGCATCCACGAGCCGCTCACGATCCTGCCCTCGCCCGCACTGATCGCCTATCTCGGAGCCTTCGCCACCGGTTGGTTCCTGCACGCGGCGTCAGGGTCGCTGGCTCGGCTCGCGCGGTACTGGCCGATCCACCTGGCGATCGGTGTCCTGCTAGCGGTGGCCGGATATGTCATCGAGGTCATGCCGGTGCCGCTGCTGGTCCAGGCGGCCGTGATCGCCGGCGCTGGCTGGGCCTGGGCGTTCGGACTGATCGGCGTGTGCATGCGTTTCCTGACGCGGGAGAACCGCGTCATGCGCTACCTGGCCGACTCCTCCTACTGGAGCTACCTGCTGCACCTGCCGATCCTGCTCGTGCTGGGGATCGCGCTCGCGGACCTCTCCTGGCCCATCCCGGTGAAGCTCGCCATCACCTGGGCGGTGACCTCCGCACTCCTGCTGCTCAGCTACGACCTGCTCGTGCGCAGCACGTGGATCGGGAGGTGGCTCAACGGGCGCCGGATGCCGAGGGTGCTGCGAAGGCGCGCTGCGCCGTCCTCAGACTGATCGGTTCACTCACGCGGCCCGTCGACGCCCGCGCAACAGCATCACGAACACCACCGCGACGAGCGCGATCACCACACCGTTGACCCCGACGACGGCGGCCCACCCCGACCCGAAGCCGCTCACCGCAAGCTTGGGGTCGAGCCCGCTGACGTCGCCGGTCGCGAGGCGATCGGCCGCCTCACCGCCGCCGACAGCGCGGCCGATCGCGACGGCGAGGCCGCCTCCGAAGACGGCGAGCACGATCGAGGTGACGCCTGTCCGCACGGTGTTGAGCAGACCCGACATCATGCCCACGTGCTCGCTGCCGGCCCGGCTCATCAGCTGGGCGTCGCACAAGCCCGTCAGCGTGCCGGATGCCACCCCGAGCAGCGCGGTCGGCACGAGGATCGCCCACGCCGCAGGGTTCGTGGCGAGCGCGGCCAGCGCGAACAGCCCCGCGCTCATCAGACCGAGGGCGAGCGCCACGGCGCGGGCAGGCGAGCCGCCGCGCGTGACCCAGCGCGAGGCGAGCATCGGCGTCACGAAGATCGGCACGGTGAACGCCAGCATCCAGGTGCCCGCCGGCCCGGCCTCGACGCCGCGCACCGTGAGGAGATAGGTCGGCAGATACACGGTGAAGCCCGCGAGCCCGACCGGGCCCATCACGCTCGCGAGCAGCCACCCCGCGACCTGCCGGTTCTTCACCAGGGCCAGGTCGAGCAGCGGCTCCGCCACCCGCAGGCAGCGCACCACGAACGCCGCGAGCACGAGGCACGCCGCCACCAGCTCGCCCACGACCACAACGGTGAAGCCGGAGCCGGTGCCGGTCGAGATCCCCAGCAGCAGCAGGCTCAGCCCGATCGCGAGCAGCACGGCACCGCCCACGTCGAGGCGGCGTGGCTGCGCGGCCCGGCTCTCCTCGATGAGATAGGTGCTGACCACCATGAGCACCGAGACCGCCGCAAGCACCACGAACGTGCCGCGCCAGCCCGCCTGCGCCACGATCCAGCCTGCGGCGGTCGGCCCGAAGGCCATGCCGATGCCGCCCGCGGTGCCGCACAGCGCGAACGCACGCACCCGGTCCACGCCGTCGAAGGAGCTCGCGAGCACGGCAGCGCCGCACGCCATCAGACCGGCCGAGCCGACACCGGACAGGATCCGGGCGGCGTCGAGGGACACGATGTCCTGCGCGAGCGCAGCGCCCACCATGCCCGCGGTGTAGAGGATCGAGGAGATCCGCAGCACCAGCCGGCGCCCGTACCGGTCCCCGAGCGCGCCAGCCACCAGCACCAAGCAGGTCGCGGCGAGCAGGTAGCCGGTGACGAACCACTGCATCCCGGCGGGGCCGGCGCGCAGCTCGGTGGCGATCGTGGGCAGTGCGATCGCCGTGCCCGATGTCGTCAGCGTGCCCACCACATACCCGGCCAGGACGCACACGAGCGCGGCCCACTGCCGCGGTGTCCAGGAACCAGAGCCGGCCGCCGAGGTGCGGCGGCGGCGCTGCAGCGAGAGTGTCACGGGCACTCAGGATAGGGCTCAGATCGAAACGTTACGACCACGGGCCGGCACCTGATCGGACGTGTTCTCGGGCACCCCAGCTCGCCGAGTTCGTTGCACATCGTCGGGTTCGTCGGGAGCACCAAGCGAACTCGCCGAGGTGCAACGAACTCGGCGGACGGGGGCGCGCACCGCTCATCCCACCCGCTCCGCGCCCCCACGAGCAAGGGCCCAAGGTCCCGGGCAGGCGCCACCGGCCGTTCCTAGCATCGGAAAGGTGCCCACCCGCCCGGCGCATCCGCGCGCGCTCCTCCTGATCCCCGCCGGCCTGGCGTTGCTCGCGGGGCTCGACGGCGCACTCCTGCTCCTCGGGCTCGCCGCCCCCGTGAGCTCGGAGCGCTGGGAGCAGGTGCACGGCCCGCTGATGGTCCTCGGCTTCGTCGGCACCGTGATCGCCCTCGAGCGTGCCGTCGCCCTGCGCCGGCCCTGGGGATACCTCGCCCCCACGCTCCTCGGCGTCGGCGCCCTCGCGCTCCTCGCGCCGATCCCGCTGCGCGCGGGCCAGGCGCTGCTCACCCTCGGCACCATCGCCCTGCTGCTCGTCTACCGCGCGATCTGGCGGCGCGGCCCGGCGCTCCCGCTCGCCGTCGAGATCCTCGGCGCCGCGAGCGCGACCGGCGCCGCCGCGCTCTGGCTCGCGGGCGTCGCCGTGCCGTTCCTCGCTCCGTGGCTGGTCGGGTTCCTCGTGCTCACCATCCTCGGCGAACGCCTCGAGCTCTCGGTCGTGGGTCTGACGACGACGGCGCAGCCCCCTCGTGCGCAGGTCCTCGCCACCGCCCTCGGTGGGCTGTGGCTCCTCGCCGCCGCCACCGCGCTGGTGCTGCCGACCGTCGGCTACCTGCTGCTCGGGCTGACACTGCTGACCCTGGTGGCGGTGGTCGGTACGGCCGACGTCGCCCGCCGCACCATCCGCACAGGCGGCCTCACCCGGTTCATGGCGGCCGCGATGCTGGCCGGGTACGTGTGGCTCGCCGTCGCAGGCGCGACCTGGCTCGTGGCCGGGCCGCTCTGGCAAGGACCTGGCTACGACGCCGTGCTGCACGCGGTCTTCCTCGGCTTCGTGATCTCGATGATCATCGCCCACGCGCCCGTGATCCTGCCCGCCGTGATCCGCCGCCCGCTGCCCTACCGGCCGGTGCTCTGGGTGCCGCTCGTGCTGCTGCACGCCTCGCTGCTGACCCGGGTGCTCCTCGGTGACGCCTGGGGCGTCCCCGCCGCGGTCGCCGCCTCCGGCGTCGCCAACATCGTCGCCCTGCTGCTGTTCGTGATGCTGGCCGCGGGCAGCGTCGTGCTGGGAGCCCCATCATCCCGCCCCCGCGCCGCCGAGCCCGCACCGGCCGCACCCGCACTCACCCTCGGAACCACACGATGAGCCAGCCCCACAAGACCACTGCATCACCGCCGTCGCGCGCCTCGCTCTACGTGCCCGCCAACGGGCTCGTGCTCGCCTGGTTCGTCGCCGCCGGCGTGGTCACCCTGGGGCACCGGTTCGTGCCCGCGGCCGGCTGGCTGATGGTGCACCTGCTGCTGCTCGGCGGCGTCAGCACCGCAATCTTGCTCTGGAGCCAGCACTTCGCCGAGACGCTGCTGCGCCGCCCCGCACCCGGCGGCCGCCGGGTCCTGTGGCTGCGGCTGCTCGGCTGGTCGGCCGGCGCCGCGCTCGTGACGGCCGGCATGATCACCGAGCAGACACCGCTGGTGATCGCCGGGGCCGCGATCGTCACGGCCGTGGCGGTGCTGCACCTCGTGGTGCTCGTGCGCCAGGGCAGCGGCAGCACCCGGATGCTCGGCAACCGCCTCTCCCACCTCGTGCGCTACTACCTGCTGGCGACGGCGATGCTCCCCATCGGGGTCGGGCTCGGCGTGGTCCTGGCACGGGTACCGGTGGGTCCCGAGGCAGGGGGTCGCCTCTACGTGGGGCACGTGGCCGTAACGCTGCTCGGCTGGGTCGGCACCACGGTCGCGGGCACGGTGGTGCTGCTGTGGCCGACCGTGCTGCGCACCCGCATCTCCGCCACCGCCGAGGCCACCGGCAGGCGTGCGCTGCTGGTGCTGCTCGCCGGGCTGGTCGTGATGCTCGCGGGACCGGCCAGCGGGTTCCGGCCGCTCGTGGGCGCCGGCTCCCTCGTGGTCGCCGCCGCGCTCGCGATGCTCGGCGTGCACGTGCTCGCGCAAGGCCGGGCTGCGAGCGCGGCCGGGACCGGCGGCACCTTCGCCGCGGCCTCGATCGGCGCGTCGCTGGTGTGGCTGCTCGGCAGCGTCGTCGGGTTCGGCGTGGTGGTCTCGACCGCTCCGTCGTGGACAGTGGCGCCCGACCGCCTCACCGGTCTGGTCGCGCCGTTCGCGGCCGGTTTCGTGGCTCAGGTGATGGTCGGCTCGATGACCTACCTGGTGCCGGTGGTGCTCGGTGGCGGACCCGCCGCGGTGCGCTGGAGCATCGCCGAGATGGAGCGCTCGGGCGCCGCCCGACTGGTCGTGCTCAACGCCTGCGTGCTGCTGTTCGCGCTGCCGCTGCCGAGCTGGGTCGCGGTCACGGTGTCGACCATGGGGCTGCTGCCGCTGCTCGCCTTCCTGGTCATCACGGTGCGGGTGGTGCTGGTGCAGCGCCGCAGCAGCAGGCGCACGCTCGAGCTGGCCGCGCCCGCACGCGGCGGCCCGGTCCCCCCGGCCGCCTTCGGCGCCTCGCTGACCGGGCGGCGCGGGCTCACCGGTGCGGGCCTGGGTGCCGTGCTGGTGGCGATCGCCGTGATCGGGGGCGTCGCCGTCGACCCGGCCGCCGCCGGCGTGCTGGCGATCCCGGCCTCCGCGGGCCCCGCGAGCACGGAGGCGGCCGCAGGCGAGACCGGTGAGACCACCACGGTCACCGTGACGATGGCCGACATGCGGTTCTCCCCCGACGTGGTCGAGGTCCCGGCCGGCAACGCCCTGGTGATCGACCTCGTCAACGCCGACGACCAGATCCACGACCTCGTGCTCGCCAACGGCGTCACCTCGGGGCGGGTCACGCCCGGCGAGTCGGTACAGGTCGAGGTCGGGCCGATCAGCGCCGCCCTGGACGGCTGGTGCTCGGTCGCGGGCCACCGGCTGATGGGCATGACCCTGACCGTGGTCACCGCCGGCGGCACGGTCACGGCCGGGGACGAACCCACCCACCACGGTGACCAGGGCTCCGCGACCCAGCCCTCCGCCGTCGGGGATCTCGATCTCATGGCGGAGCCAGCGGAGGGCTTCGAGGCGTACGACGCCGCCCTCCCGCCCGCCGCCACCAGCGGCACCGACGCCCACGGCACGACCAGCGAGCCCGACCCGGACGGCGAGGGCACGCTGCACCGGCTCACGATGCGCGCGGAGGAGGTCGAGCTCGAGGTCGCGCCCGGCGTCACCCAGATGCGGTGGACGTTCAACGGCACGGCGCCCGGGCCCACGCTGCGGGGTGCGGTCGGCGACACGTTCGTCATCACGCTCGTCAACGACGGCACGCTCGGCCACTCGATCGACTTCCACGCCGGCGCCCTCGCACCCGACGAGCCCATGCGCACCATCAACCCCGGCGAGTCGCTCACCTACACGTTCCGCGCCGAGCGCAGCGGGATCTGGATGTACCACTGCTCCACGATGCCGATGAGCATGCACATCGCGAACGGCATGGCCGGCGCCGTGATCATCGACCCGCCGGACCTGCCGGAGGTCAACCGGGAGTACCTGCTCGTGCAGTCGGAGCTGTACCTCGGGCCGCAGGGCGGTGTGGCCGACGCCGACCGGATCGCCTCCCAGCACCCCGACCTCGTCGTCTTCAACGGCTACGCCAACCAGTACCGGCATCAGCCGCTGCCCGCCCTCGTGGGCGAGCGGGTGCGGGTATGGGTGCTCGACGTCGGCCCGAATCGGCCGAGCGCGTTCCACGTGGTCGGCGGCCAGTTCGACACCGTGTTCTCCGAGGGCAGCTACCTCCTGCACGACGGCGGCGAGACCGGCACCGGAGGCGCCCAGGCGCTCGCGCTGCAACCCGCCCAGGGCGGCTTCGTGGAGCTGACCTTCCCGGAGGCCGGGCACTACTCGGGCGTCACCCACATCATGAGCGACCTCGAGAAGGGCGGCTCGGCGATCTTCGAGGTCACCGAGCCCTGAGCGACGTCAGCGGGCCGCGAGGGCCTGCGCGACGCGCCGCACGCCGAGCTCCGGGCTGGTGAGCACGGGCACGTCGACCGTCACGGCCGCGGCCGCCCCGGCCATCGACGCCTGCGCGAGCACCACGACGTCGTTCTCGGCCGCGAGGGCGACGATCGCCTCACCGACCAGCCGGTCGTGCGTGGCGGCGTCACCCCCGACGATCGCCTCGAACGCGCCCTCGACCACCCGGTCGGTCACCTCGATCTCGGCACCGGCGTGCGCGGCCCGGTCCCGCAGCAGCGCGACCGTGGGCTCCAGCGTGGTGGGTAGCGTCGCGATCACGGCCACGCGCGAACCGGTCGAGACGGCCTCGTCGGCCATCGCCTCGTCGATCCGCAGCACCGGCACCCCGAGCTTCTCGCTCAGGCCGGCCGCGTACCCGCCGATCGAGCTGCACGAGAACACCACGGTGGAGGCGCCGGAGGCCACCGCGGCGGCACCGAGCGCCTCGAGCCGTTGCTGCACCCCGCTGCCCTCGGCGTCACGGCCGAGGTCGCCCACGATCGTCGAGTCCAGCAGGTGCTGCACCTCGACCCCGGGCAGGTGCTCGGCCGACAGCGCCGAGAACGTCGGGATCACCACCGCACCGGTGTGGATGTAGGCCAGTCGAGTCATGTCGTTCTCCTCGTTGCTCGGGTCCTGCTCACCAGATCACCGGCAGCCACACCGACATCTCGCCGTCACCGCGGTTGCCCCAGCGGCCGTACGGCACCAGCCGCACCGGCAGCTCCGCGGGCGCCGCCGCGGGCAGCTCGCCGTACAGGTGGCCGCTCGCGACCAGCCGCGGCAGCCGGCGCGCGACGCCCTCGAGGACCGTGTAGCCCTCGAACGGGCCGTCGCCGGCCACCTCGGCCAGCTCGATGCCGCGCGGCAGATAGACCTCCTCGATGCCGACGCCCTCGGGCAGGTCGGCCTCCTCGAGGCAGTACACGATCGGGCCGCGCATCACCGCGACCTGGTTCGTGGCCTCCTCCACGAGGTGGTGCGCAGCCACCAGCCGCGCGCTCATCGGCAGCTCGAGCGTGATCGTGGCGTCGGTCCACTCCCGCTCGATCACCGCATAGCCGTGCTCGACGGCGGTGATCGCCTCGCCGTCGACCCTCACCGTGGCCTCGTCCCCGGCCCAGCCGGGGATGCGCACGCGCACCGCAGCACGTAGAGGAGCATCCGCGGTGACGCGGATCGTCACGGACCCGGCCGCGGGATAGGCGGTCGTCTGCTCGAGACGCAGGGTCCCGCCGTCGACCTCTGCCGCCATGGTTCCCGAGACGAACTGGTGCACCCACACGCCGTCGGGAGCGGTCCCGTAGACGTAGTAGGGCAGCTCGGCGAGAGCGCGCGCGATGTTGGGCGGGCAGCAGAAGGAGGAGTCCATGAACGCCTGCCGCGGCCGCACGTGCGAGGGCCGCACGCCCTCGGTGGCCCGCAGCTGGTCGCCCGCGCGGCGCAGCTCGTACGGCAGGTCCCGGACCTGCCGCAGCGGGTTCGTGTACAGGTAGGTCATGGCATCGGCGCCGATCATCGCGGGCAGCGCGTTGAGCAGCACCCGCTCGATCTCGTCGGCGAACCGGGCCTCGCCGGTGAGCGCGAGCATCCGCCACGCCCACATGATGAAGCCGATCGAGGCGCACGACTCGTTGTAGGCCGTGGTCTGCGGCAGCTGGTAGGAGCGGCCGTAGGACTGATGGACCTTGGTCACGCTCCAGTAGTCCTGCGCCGCGTCGGGCGAGGCGCCGTCGTAGAGCGCGCCGCAGCCGCCGGTGATGTAGAGCTTGCGGCCCACGAGGTCGTCCCAGAGCGAGTCGATCGCCTCGCGCAGGGCCGGGTCGCCGGTCTCCAGGACCACGTCGGTCATGCCCGCGTACAGGTAGTTCGCGCGCACCGCGTGCCCGGCAGCGACCCGCTGATCGGCGGCGGCGAGCTGGTCCTGGTTGTCGTCGCTGCCCGCGCGGCCCTTGCCGCCGTGCAGCTCGATCAGGCGCGCGGCGAGCGCCGTGTAGCGGTCGTCGCCGGTGGCGCGGGCGAGCTCCACGGTGCCCATGTAGTGCGAGGGGCAGATGTTGCAGTCGGCGAACCGCTCGGGGTGCTCCTGCACGGCCACCAGCAGCCAGTCGCCGAGCCGCTTCGCGACGCCGAGGAAGCGGTCGTCGCCGCTCGCGCGGTAGGCGATGCTCGCGAGCGTCATCAGGTGCCCGAAGTTGTAGGTCTCGAAGTCGAGCCGGTCGGCCAGCGGCCCGGGGCCGCCGTCACGCTCGCGCGTGGTGGTCTTGGTCTGGACGTAGCCGTCCGCGCGCTGGGCGCCGACGACGGCGTCTGCGGCCTTGTCGACCATGCTCACCAGGTCGTCCGCGTCGGTCTCGGCCGCGGCCACCACGGTGGCCTCGAGCCACTTGTAGAAGTCGCCGTCCATGAACGGGGCGCCGTGGTGGGCGCCGCGCGTGCCCTCGGTGACCCCGCCGGCGACGAGGAAGTTCTGGTACGCGTGCGCCCGGTCGGCGTCGAAGAAGATCGCGCCCATCGTGGGGATCGTGGTGGTGAGCGCTGCGGCGTGCATCGCCGGCAGCGGCGCGGCGCCGGTGATCTCGACCGAGCCGGGCGCGGCCGAGCTCATCACGGCGTGCGCGCTCGCGCGGGTGTCGGTGAGCAAGAGGATTCCTCCTAGCGCAGCGGGGTGCCGCTGCGGATGTCGTCGAACAGGTTGTCGTGGCCCATCTGGCCGCCCTTGAGCGCGACCTCGATGCCGCCACGGAGGTGCTCCTGGGTGCCCTCGGCTCGGCACAGCGAGACGATGCCCCAGGCGTTGCTGGTGATGCGCAGCGAGTCGATGCCGAGCCGCCGCAGCACGTTGCCGGAGGTGTCGCCGCCGGCGACCACGAGCCGGGTGTCGGGCCGGGCGCGCAGCACCGCGGTGCCGATCGCGGCGAGCCGCTCCTCGATCTCGGCGCTGCTCGCCGTGCGAGGTTGCCCGGGTCGTGTGGAGTGGACGACGACGGCGCTCCCCTGCGCCGCGAGCCGCAGGGCCTGGTCGGGGGTGCCCTCGGCGAACAGGTCGAGCGCGGTGAAGCCCGCCTGCACGGCGGCCTCGACCTGCCGCCACGTGAGCGCCGACGCCGACCCGCTCAGCACGAGCGTGGGGCCAGCGCCCGGGGCGATTTCAACGCACTTTCGACCGCTTTCCGACTTCAACGCACTGTCGACCACCGACTCTCCGGGCACGGCCTGCGCGCCGAGACCCAGTGCACGCGAGAGGCCGCCGGAGCCGAGCACGAAGCGCGGTCGAAGGTGCGTTGAAATCGGGTCGTGGTCGAAGGTGCGTTGAAATCGGGGGGTGAGGGTGGCGCCGAGGAGGCGCAGGTGGTCGTCGGTGAGGGCGTCGAGGACGAGGATGTCGACGTCGGCGCGGGTCAGGTCGAGCGGCGGCAGGTCCGCGAAGGTCGGCCAGTGCACCGCGCCGATCCGCAGCCCGGTCTGCGCACCCAGGTGCACCCGCAGGTCGGACTCGGTCGCGGGCGTGACCGGGTGGTTCGCCATCGTGGGCTGCCGGTCGAGGCGGTACACCTCGCCGCGGTCGGCCGCGAAGTGGTGGCTGAAGGCGGTGTAGCGGCCGAAGTCGGGCTGCGCGAACAGCACCGGGACCGGCGAGGTCCCCACCAGCGCGCGACCGATCTCGATGACCCGGCCGAGGCTGCCCACCTCGGGTGAGGAGTCCGCCGTCGAGCAGGCCTTGTACTGGAGGACGTCGGGACGCAGCGCCAGCAGCGCCTCGAGAGCGGGCCGGACCTCGGACTCGAGCTGCGCCGTCGGCAGCGAGCGGGCGATGCCCGCGATCCCGACGACGTCGGCCTCCCCCACCCGGGCGACGGCCTCCGGCGAGGTGACCAGGACGCCGTCGAGCCCGGTGCGGCGGAACTGCAGCAGCGCGTCGACCGAGCCGGTGAAGTCGTCGCCGTAGAAGGCGAAGCGCACCATCAGCGGCGGCCGAAGCGCTCGAGGGCAGCCGCCAGCTCGGGCACGGCAGCGGCACGATCCTCGAGCGGCTCGCCCGAGACCGCGGCATCCCACGCCTCCCGCATGGCCCGCACGCCCGCGGCCGAGCCGCCCGGGTGGCCGTGGATGCCGCCGCCCGCGAGCACCAGCAGATCCGTGGTCTGCACCGCCTCGTAGGTCGCGTGCGCGAGACCGGCCGACTGACCGGAGGACAGCACCGGCAGGCAAGGCGTGGTCCCCAGCAGCGGGGTGCGCACCTGCGCGATCGAGTCGAGCACGGTCGCGTCGTCCTCGTAGAACTTGTTGCGCAGCCCGTTGGTGTGGACGTGGTCGGCCCCCGCGAGCCGCCACAGCTTGGACGAGGCGTGGAAGCCGATCCCCACCTGCGGCGACCGGTTCATCGCGCCGAACATCGTGCGGTGCGCGTGGATCGGCAGCTCGGAGCGCTCCCGCAGGTACTGCAGCCCTGCGATGCCCACGGTGTTGACGGCGACCATCACGCAGGTGCCGCCGTGCGCCTTCACCAGGTCGTGGTGCTCACCGAGGCGGCCGATGTCGTCGGTGATGTTGAAGGCGTACATCGGCAGCTTGCCGGTGCGCTCGGCGCTCGCGTGCAGCGCCTTCATGACGGCGGGCACCCGCACCGCCAGCGGCAGCGCGGGCGAGTTGCCCTGCAGCTCGTCGTCCTTGATGAAGTCGATGCCCGCATCGGCGAGCTCGGTGACGAGCTCGGCCAGCTGCTCGGCGTCCAGACCGATGCTGGGCTTGACGATCGTGCCGATCAGCGGGCCGTCGTGCTCGCGGCCGGCGAGCTCGAAGGTGCCGTCGACACCGAACTGCGGCCCCCCGTAGGCATCCGCGAACGCCTGCGGCAGCTCGAGGTCGACCAGCTTCAATGCACCGGCCTCGCGGATCTCGAACAGGTTGCCCGCCACCGCGGCGAGCAGGTTGGGGATCGAGGGCCCGAAGTTGTGCAGCGGGAACTCAATCGTCACGCGCGCGCGGCGGGCCTGGCTCCAGTCCCCCGAGGCGCCGGGCAGCGGGGGCAGCCCGCTCGGGGGCAGCTCGGCGATGTCCACCACGCGGGCGGCGAACCGGGCCTTCAGCTCCTCGGTCTCGCGGGCGACCGCCACGAACGTGCCGCTGCTCTGCTCGCTCGCCATCACGGCGGCGGTCTGCTCCAGCGGCAGCGCGCTCTCGATCTCGTAGACGGCACGGACGACCTCGGCCACCGGCGGCCCTTCCGTCACCTGCGGCGACTATCTATGCACTACTGAATGGTCGTGTCATTCTACCGTCGGTGCCCCAGGCGGGCAAAGCGCGTCCACGAAGCAGACCGGACTCGGCCAGCAGCAGCGCGGCCGCGAGCAGCGCTGCCACTGCACCGGGCCGCAGCGCCGTCCCGGCCAGCGCCACGGCGCCGACCTGCAGCAGCGCCGCGGCGGGCAGCTGCCAGCGGCCACCGTTGCGGGTCCAGTGCAGCAGCAGCACGGCGCCGAGCACGATCGTGATGCGCGCCGAGGTCTGGTAGCCCGCGTAGGCCGCCCCCTGCCCGGGGATCACGAACCCCGGGCTGATGTAGCTGTAGGTGCAGTCGAGGTAGCCGTCCCAGGTGGTGACGCAGTACGAGGGGGTCATCCAGCCCGCCACGTACTCGGTCTCGGCACCGACCACGCCCCACGGCAGCCCGAGGGCGAGCAGCAGCGCCACCGCTGCGAGCGCCACCCGGCCGTTCATCGGCTCGCGCTCATCGGCGGGCGCCCCCGAGCCACGCCGCCACCCCGGCGCACCCGACGCCGAGCGTCTGCAGGAACCCGGCGTTCGAGGAGATGCCCGGCAGCACGATGACGACCCAGTACGCCACCAGTGCGGCGGTCGCGATCATCGCGATGACTCGCATCTGCTCGGGGTCCCGACCCTTCAGCAGCGTCACCAGCTGCGCGAGCGACATCACCGCCGCGAACAACGCCCACAGCGTGTAGTCGGTCCACCCCATGCTCCCGCTCTGCGAGATCGTCAGGCCCACCAGCACGAAGACCGGGCACAGGATCCGTGCCCACGTCATCACGGTCGCCGACGACGGCGGGGCGCCCTGAGCAGGTCCGGGCGCCTGGGGTGCGCCCTGCCATCCTTGCTGCGGCTGCGGCCCGCCCCACCCAGGGGGAGGCGGACCCCCGAACCCGGGCTGCGCCGTCTGGCCCTGACCGGGCCACGGACCAGGGTGCGACGACGGACCGAAGCCCGGCTGCGCCGTCGGGCCCTGCGGGTATGAGCCGGGCGGACCCGGGGGTGGCGTCGACATGAGCACATCCTGGCCGTTCCGGTGCCCGGCGTCGATGGGGTGGCCGACCCTTCTCGATATCAACCTGAGGACGGATCGCCCCGCGTCACCGCCGTCTCTTAGGATCAGTGGGTGATATTCAAGTCGGTCGGCGATGAGCGCCCGTACCCCGATCATGGGCGGACCACGCCGAAGGACTGGGCGGACGTGCCGCCCCGGCAGGTGCATCTCGACGAGCTCGTAACCACGAAGTCCACGCTCGACCTGCGCAGCCTGCTCTCGGAGGACTCCACGTTCTACGGCGACCTGTTCGCCCACGTGGTCCGCTGGAAGGGGACGATGTACCTGGAGGATGGGCTGCACCGCGCGCTGCGGGCGGCGCTCGGCCAGCGGAACGTGCTGCACGCACGCGTGCTGGACCTGACGTGACCGGGGATTCCCGGGGCGTCGGATAGGTTCTACTCCCGTGAGCCAGAGCACGGAGGCCGTGCGCGCCCGAGCAGCCCGCCGTCGGCACCTGCAGCAACGCCAGACGGTGATCTTCGGCACCCTCGTGGCGGCGCTCCTGGTGATCGGCCTGCTCGGCGGTGCGGTCTGGTCCGGCGTGATCCCCTCACCGATCGATGTGCCGATCAACAGCGGTGAGGCAGCGGGCACGCCCCCACCGGTCGCGCCACCGTGCCCGCCCGCCGAGACGCTGCCGGTCCCATACGCGGAGATCAGCGCGAACGTCCTCAACGGCACGGACGAGCAGCAGCTGGCGGCCCGCACCGCCGCGGTGCTGCAGGACTACGGCGTGCAGATCGGGCGGCAGGCGAACGGCACGCCGTACGGCGGCGTGGTGCAGCTGACCACGGGTCCGCTCGGCGTCGCCTCGGCGTACACGCTCGCCGGGGTGTTCTCGAGTGCCCAGATCGTGCTCGACGGGCGCGAGGACGCGACGATCGACGTGCTGCTCGGCGACGGTTTCGACGGTGTGCTCGCGCCCGATGAGGTGACCCTCGACCCCGCGGTCGCCATCCCGGCCCCCGAGGGGTGCAAACCGGTCGAGACGCCGAGCGTCGAGGGGTGAGCGCGCCCGGGTTCACCCCGCTGTCGAGCACGCCGGCTCCCTACGGCGCGACCGACCTCGCGCTGGATGTCCCGGACGCGCTGCGCGTGCAGCCGCGCGAGGACCTGCGCGACCCGGTGGACCCGCAGGTGTTCGTCAATGAGTACACGCGGCCGTTGCCCACGTACGAGGAGACCTTCTCGGGGCCGGGCTACGAGGCGAAGCCGGCACCCACCAGCGGGTTCGCGGTGGCGGCGCTGGTGTGCGGGATCGTCGGGGTGTTCACGCTCGTTCCTGCCCTCGCGGCGATCGTGCTCGGGCACGCCGGCCTGTGGCGGACCCGCTCGAACACGCACAGCGGGCGCGGCCTGGCGATCGGCGGGATGGTGCTCGGGTACGCGGTCTCGACGGTGGTCGCGCTGGTGATACTCGCGACGTGGATCGCCTCGCCATGAAGCCGTTCCTGCTGCTGGCCACCCGGCCGGAGCACGACGCTGCCGACGCCGAGTACGCCTCGTTCCTGCGGTTCTCTGGGCTGAGCCCCGAGCAGCTGGTGCGGGTGCGGCTGGAGCAGGCTGCCCTGCCGGAGCTCGACCTCGACGACTACTCCGGGATCTTCCTCGGTGGCAGCCCGTTCAACTCGAGCGAGCCGCACAAGTCCGAGCTGCAGCTGCGGGTGGAGAACGACCTGCGGCGGCTGCTCGATGAGGTGGTGCCGCGCGACTTCCCGTTCTTCGGCGCCTGCTACGGGGTCGGGACGCTGGGCATCCACGCCGGTGGCGTGGTCGACTCGACGTACTCAGAGCCGGTCTCGGCGGTCGAGGTCCGGCTGACGGCGGAGGGCCGCGCGGACCCGCTGCTGGCCGAGATGCCGGAGGCCTTCGCCGCGTACGTGGGGCACAAGGAGGCGCTGGCCGGCCTGCCGCCGGGGGCCGTGCTGCTCGCGACGGCGCAGAGCTGCCCGGTGCAGATGTTCCGGCTGGGAAAGAACCTGTACGCCACCCAGTTCCACCCCGAGCTCGACGAGGACGCGATCGTGGCCCGCATCCGCGTGTACGCCAACCACGGGTACTTCCCGCCGGAGACCCGCGACGCGGTGATCAGCAGCGTCCGGGGCGCCCCGGTGGGCCACGCGCACCTGCTGCTCTCGGCGTTCGTGCAGCGGTACGCCCGGGACTGAGGCGCTGCTCACAGCGCGTGCGGCGTGACTCAGGCGCCCCGATGGCAGCGGAGTCACGCGGGAGGGCCTGATGTCGTCACTGGGGTGCCATAGGGGCACTCGGGCGACGCGACGTCGGTGCGCGGCCTCGGTTTGGGCCGACCCGCCACGTTGGGTACCCTGTCCAGCGGCCTAGGTAGCGTGTCCGAGCGGCCGAAGGTGCAGCACTCGAAATGCTGTGTGGGTTAATCGCCCACCGTGGGTTCAAATCCCACCGCTACCGCCAACGGAATCAACCCCCGCCCATGCTTTTCGGGCGGGGGTTGATTCCGTTATCAGGCAGGGGGATTTGGGAGGAGCGCAGCGCCGTGCGACGAAGGACCACGTCGCTGCGCGACGGCGTCCCACCGCTACCGCCGAGCTGCGGGCGCCCCCTCACCAAGCCCGCATGTTCCGGATCATCGCGACAGCGTCGGCGACCGACACCTCGAGCAACCCGCACCGGATCCAGATGCGCGGCCGCGGCACCCCGGCGGCCTTGACGATCACGATGGCCCGGTCGACCTTGATCTCGGGGATCTCGATCCAGGTGTGGAACCGGCGGGGTCCCATCGTCGACTCGATCCCCTTGGGGGTGAGGCGGATCCGGGTCCCCCGCACCCACCAGGTCAGCACGGCCAGCCATGCCCCGAACAGCAGCGCGAGCGCACCCATCACAGTCATCGCGGGGTCATCCATGGGTAGTAGCAGTGCCACGCCCAGTCCGAGGAGCAGCAGCGTCAGCACGGCGCAGAGCACGACGACGCTCGTCTTGGTCGGCAGGAGCAGGTCGTTCCCCTTCTGAACCACCCCGTACGGCAGCGCCCGCTCCTCGGCGCTCAGCTCGGCGCGGTCGGCAGCCAGGGCCCCCGCCTGCCGGGCCGCCAGCTGCTTCGAGACCCAGCTCGCTGCCGCGACGAGCCCGGCCGCGTACACGACGAACCCGAGCAATGCCCACCACCACTGAGCTCCGGCGAGACCGGCCGCCGTCGTCGCCCCGAACGACAGCAGCACGAGCACGACCACGTGCGCTGTCCACCGCAGTCGCAGCAGTCTGCGGGTCCGTCGCATCCGGCTGGCCCGTGGCATGCCGCTGATCCCATCCCACGCGCGGTGCCTCGTCAATCGGTAGCACTCCCCCGCCGGGCATACGGTGGGCACGTGACCAAGGCGACCCGGCTCGGAACCGTGAGCGACGCCGTCGGGATCCTCGCCCGCACCCGCCTGGCGGTGCTCACCGGTGCGGGCATCTCGACAGACTCCGGCATCCCCGACTATCGCGGCCCGGACTCCCCACCGCGCAACCCGATGACCTTCCAGCAGTTCGCCGGCGACCAGGCCTTCCGCCGCCACTACTGGGCCCGCAACCACGTGGGCTGGCGGCACATGCGCACCACCCGCCCGAACGCCGGCCACCGCGCGCTGGCCGGGCTGGAGCGCCGCGGCCTGCTCTCCGGCATCATCACCCAGAACGTCGACCTCCTCCACGAGCAGGCCGGCGCGACGAACGTGATCGACCTGCACGGGCACTACAACGAGGTCATCTGCCTGACCTGCAAGACCGTGTTCACGCGCGAGCACATGCACGAGCGGCTGGACGAGGCGAACCCGGATTTCGCCGTCGAGGTGGGCGATGTCGAGATCGCCCCCGATGCCGATGCCGTGCTCTCGGACACCGCCGGCTTCGTGGTGCCGCCGTGCGAGGTCTGCGGTGGCATCCTCAAGCCGAACATCGTCTACTTCGGGGAGAACGTGCCCAAGGAGCGGGTCGCGGCCGCGTACGAGATGGTCGACGACGGCGGTGCCCTCCTCGTCGCGGGCAGCTCGCTGGCCGTGATGTCCGGGCTGCGGTTCGTGCGGCACGCCGCCAAGGCCGGCAAGCCCGTGGTGATCGTGAACCGCGGCGAGACCCGGGGCGACGCTCTCGCCACCCTGCTCGTCGACGACGGCACCTCCGAGTTCCTAGCCGAGCTCGCCGCCTCGCTCCCCGACCTCTGACCCGCTGACTGCGAACATCCACGGTGAGTGCGCACTGCGCACGATGCGCAGTCACCGGGGAAGTGCGCACTCACGGGCACCGTGCGTGAAGATGAGCCGGTGAACACCACCGCACTCACTGTCGAGGTCGGCGTCGGACCCGTCGCACCCGAGGACCTGCTCGCCGTCGCCCGCGACGGCGCCGCCGTCCGGCTGACCGCCGAGGCGAGCGCCGCGATCGAGAGGGCGCGCGCGGTCGTGGACGCGCTCGCCGACGACGCCGTTCCCCACTACGGCATCTCCACCGGGTTCGGCGCGCTCGCCACCCGGCACATCGCCCCCGAGCGGCGCGCCGACCTGCAGCGCTCGCTGATCCGCTCGCACGCCGCATCCTCGGGACCGCCTGTCGAGGTGGAGGTCGTGCGAGCGATGATGCTGCTGCGGCTGTCGACGGTCGCGGGAGGCCACACCGGCGTGCATCTCGCGACCGCGCAGCTGCTTGCCGATCTCCTGAACCACGACATCACACCCGTGGTCCGCGAGTACGGCTCGCTCGGCTGCTCGGGCGACCTCGCACCGCTCTCGCACTGCGCGCTCGCCCTCATGGGCGAGGGCGAGGTGATGACTCCCGACGGCGAGAGCCACCCTGCCGCTGAGGCGCTCGCCCGGGCGGGGCTCGCCCCCGTGGAGCTCGACGCCAAGGAGGGGCTCGCGCTCATCAACGGCACCGACGGCATGCTCGGCATGCTGCTGATGGCGATCGCGGACCTGACGATGCTGCTGCGGACCGCCGATGTCGCCGCAGCCATGTCGGTCGAGGCGCAGCTGGGCACCGACCGGGTGTTCGCGGCCGAGCTGCAGGCGCTGCGCCCGCACCCCGGGCAGGCGGCCAGCGCGGCCAACCTCAGGGCGCTGCTCGCCGACTCCGGCGTGGTCGCCTCGCACCGCGGCCCGGACTGCAACCGGGTCCAGGACGCGTACTCGCTGCGCTGCTCGCCGCAGGTGCACGGCGCCGTTCGCGACACCATCGCGCACGCGCTCACGGTCGCCGAGCGGGAGCTGGCGGCGTCGATCGACAACCCGGTGGTGCTGTCCGATGAGGGGCGTGGCGATCTGACTTCGGGTGAACCCGGGGGCGGAGCCCCCGGGCGTGTGGAGTCGAACGGCAACTTCCACGGCGCCCCGGTCGCCTATGTGCTCGACTTCCTCGCGATCGCGGTGGCGGATGCCGCCTCGATGTCCGAGCGCCGCACCGACCGGTTCCTCGACGCCGCACGCAACAACGGCCTGCCGCCGTTCCTCGCGCACGACCCCGGCGTCGACTCCGGGCTGATGATCGCCCAGTACACGCAGGCTGGGGTGGTCGCGGAGCTGAAGCGGCTCGCGGTGCCGGCGAGTGTCGACTCGATCCCGAGCTCGGCGATGCAGGAGGACCACGTCTCGATGGGGTGGGGTGCAGCACGCAAGCTGCGCCGCGCCGTCGACGGCCTCACGCGCGTCCTCGCGATCGAGGTCATGACGTCGGCCCGTGCCCTCGACCTCCGCAGCCCGCTGCGGCCCGCCCCGGCGAGCACCGCCGTCGTGCAGCTGCTGCGGGAGCACGGCGTCGGGGCGCCGGGCCCCGACCGGTACCTTTCCCCCGAGATCGAGACGAGCTATCGGCTCGTGCGCGACGGCGCGGTGGTCGCCACGGCCCAGCGACACGTGACGCTTCAGTAGCGCCCCGCCTGGGGGACGTGGAACCGCGCGGCCGGATCCACCCGCCTCGACGATCCCATCTGGAACGTTCTCCACGCTCGATGCGATGGCAACCGGTTGTCTGGCCGCGCCCGCGCCATCGAGCGTGGACTTTGTTTCAGCGCGCCGTCAGCAGCCCGAGCGCGATCGCGTGGGCGAGCACGTCGGCGTGGATGGTGTCGTGCTCGGCGATGTACTCGACCGCCTCACCAGGTGCGAGCTGCAGCACCTCGGTGACCTGCTCGCCGTCGTCCGGGTTGCTCGGCGGACCCATCACCTCGACCTGGGCGACCGCGTGCAGCCAGTACGCCCGCGGGTGTGGCAGGTGCGGCCGGTACGGTTCCGCGGTGCGGCTGTCGGCCACGAACGACGAGAACGGGGTGGGATCGCCGATCAGCCGCGCGCCCGCCTCCTCGACGAGCTCCCGCCGCGCGAGCTCGAGCAGCGACTCCCCCGGCTCGCGCGTGCCGCCGGGCAGGAACCGCCAGCCCTGGATCGACCTGCTCACCACCACGTCCCCCACGGGCGTGACCGCCACCAGGTGCAGCCGGCTCACCAGCTCCTCGGGCGGCGGGTCGGTCGTGTAGCGCACGTCGCAGCTGGCGTACCCGACGCGCTCGGTGCCGTAGAGCCGCGCGACCCGCTCGTGCCACCGGTCCTCGCCCATCCGTCCATCGTCCCAGCCGCCGAACCGCTGACGGCCGGCGACCCGCTGGCTAGCGTGGCGGGATGGACGGCGCACGGCAGGTCCGTGCCCCTCGGGGCACCACGTTGACCGCCCGTAGCTGGAGCACCGAGGCTCCGCTGCGGATGCTGATGAACAACCTCGACCCCGAGGTCGCCGAACGCCCGGACGACCTCGTGGTCTACGGCGGCACCGGGCGCGCGGCGCGCGACTGGGCCAGCTTCGACGCGATGGTCCGCACTCTCACCACGCTGGCCGACGACGAGACGATGCTCGTGCAGTCCGGCCGCCCGGTCGGGGTGTTTCGCACCCACGAGTGGGCGCCGCGGGTGCTCATCGCCAACTCCAACCTCGTGGGCGACTGGGCCACCTGGCCCGAGTTCCGGCGTCTGGAGCACCTGGGCCTGACGATGTACGGGCAGATGACCGCGGGGTCCTGGATCTACATCGGCACCCAGGGCATCCTGCAGGGCACCTACGAGACCTTCGCCGCGGTGGCCGCCAAGCGGTTCGGCGGCAGCCTCGCCGGGACGCTCACGCTCACCGGTGGGTGCGGCGGCATGGGCGGCGCGCAGCCGCTCGCGGTGACGCTCAACGAGGGGGTGTGCCTCGTCGTCGACGTCGATCCCGCGCGGCTGCACCGGCGCGTGGAGCACCGCTACCTGGACACGGTCGCGGAGGACCTGGACGACGCCGTCGAGCTCTGCCTGGCCGCGAGAGCGGCGCGTCGAGCGCTCTCGGTCGGCGTGGTGGGCAACGCCGCCGAGGTCTTCCCCGAGCTGCTCCGCCGCGGCGTCGAGATCGACGTCGTCACCGACCAGACCTCGGCGCACGACCCGCTCTCCTACCTTCCCGAGGGCGTGGCTCTCGAGGACTGGGCGGACTACGCCGACCGCAAGCCCGAGGAGTTCACCGACCGGGCGCGTGAGTCGATGGCGCGTCACGTCGAGGCCATGGTCGGTTTCATGGACGCGGGCGCCGAGGTCTTCGACTACGGCAACTCGATCCGTGACGAGGCCCGCCAGGGCGGGTACGACCGCGCCTTCGCCTTCCCTGGCTTCGTGCCCGCCTACATCCGGCCGCTGTTCTGCGAGGGCAAGGGGCCATTCCGGTGGGCCGCGCTGTCCGGCGACCCCCAGGACATCGAGGTCACGGACCGGGCGGTCCTCGACCTGTTCCCGGACAACGAGCACCTGCACCGCTGGATCACCGCGGCGCAGCAGAAGGTCGCCTTCCAAGGCCTGCCGGCCCGCATCTGCTGGCTCGGCTACGGCGAGCGCGACCGTGCGGGGCTGCGGTTCAACGAGCTGGTGGCGGGCGGCCAGATCAGCGCCCCGATCGTCATCGGCCGCGACCACCTCGACGCGGGCTCGGTCGCCTCCCCGTATCGCGAGACCGAGGCGATGGCCGACGGCTCCGACGCCATCGCCGACTGGCCCTTGCTCAACGCGCTCACCGCCACCTCCTCGGGTGCGACCTGGGTGTCGATCCACCACGGCGGCGGTGTGGGGATCGGCCGGTCGATCCACGCCGGCCAGGTCAGCCTCGCCGACGGCACCGACATCGCCGCCGCCAAGCTCGAGCGCGTGCTCACCAACGACCCGGGCATGGGCGTGATCCGGCACGTCGACGCGGGCTACGACCGCGCCGAGCAGGTCGCCGCCGAGCGTGGCGTCCGCGTCCCGATGCGGGAGGGCTGAGCGTTGGCCGAGCCGCCCGCCCCCGCCACCCCACCCCGCCCAGTTCGTTCCACATCGTCGAGATCGTCGGGCGCACCAGGCGAACTCGACGATCGGGAACGAACTGGGCGAGCGGGGGTGCCCGACGGCGGAGCTCGCCTGGCCGAGGCTGCGTTCCGTTCGGACTGGGCTGCTCTGGGCGACGTGGGGCGGGACGCCCGCTCGGGCGGGTACCGGCGGTTCGCGTGGACGCCCGAGGACGCGACGTTGCGGGAGTGGTTCCTCGGGCGTGCGGGCGGGCTCGGGATGGAGGTCGTGACCGACAGGTGCGGGAACCTGTGGGCGTGGACCGGCGACCCGGACGCCGCCGTGGCGGCCGGGCGGGCGCCGCTGGTGCTCGGCTCGCACCTCGACTCGGTCCCCGACGGCGGCGCCTTCGACGGCCCGCTCGGGGTGGTCTCGGCGTTCGCTGCGCTGGAGATGCTGCGGGCAGCGGGGCGCGCGCCCGAGCGGCCGATCGGTATCGCGTGCTTCGCCGACGAGGAGGGCGCGCGGTTCGGCATCGCATGTGCGGGCTCCCGGCTGCTGACCGGCGAGCTCGACGCCGACCGTGGCCGGGCGCTGACCGACGCCCAGGGCACCAGCGTCGCCGACGCGATGGCCGCGGCCGGGCTGAACCCGGCGCACGTCGGCCGCGACGAGGAGGCGCTCCGCCGCATCGGCACCTTCGTGGAGCTGCACGTCGAACAGGGGCGGGCGCTCATCGACGAGAGCGCTGCGGTCGGCGTCGCGAGCGCGATCTGGCCCCACGGCCGTTGGCGCCTGGACCTGCACGGCCGCGCCGACCACGCCGGCACCACGCGCCTGCCGGACCGTGAGGACCCGATGCTCCGGCTCGCGAGCGCGATCACCACGGCCCGCGCGGCGGCGCACCAGCACGGCACGGTCGCGACCGTCGCCAAGGTCCACGTGCACCCCAACGGCGTCAACGCCATCCCCTCCCAGGTCACCGCCTGGCTCGACGCCCGCGGACCCGACCCCGACGCGGTCCGCCGCGTCGTGACCGAGGTGAGCACCGCCGTCGGGAGCGAAGCGAGCGAGGAGTCCTGGACGCCGTCGACCGAGCTCGACGTGCCGCTCCGGGACCGCCTGGCGACCCTGCTCGGCGACGCCCCGGTGCTCCCGACCGGCGCCGGCCACGACGCCGGCATCCTCTCCGCCGCCGGCATCCCCGCCGCGATGCTGTTCGTCCGCAACCCGACCGGCGTCAGCCACAGCCCTGCCGAGCACGCCGAGGAGGCCGACTGCGTCGCCGGCATCGAGGCCCTCGCGCGTGTGATCGAGGACCTCGCGTGAGCGGCATCCGGCCCCTCGCGCACCGAGTTCGTTGCCGACCGTCGAGCTCGGTGGGTGCACCCGACGAACTGAACGGTCGGCAACGAACTCGGCGTCAGGGAGGTGCAGCTCGGTGACCTTCTGGTGCGAGCGGGCGTGGTTGCCCGACGGCGTCGCCTCACGGGTGCGGATCGTCGCCTCGGGTGGGGTGATCGTGGGGATCGTCGCGGACGCCGACCCGCAGCCGGAGGACGAGCGGCTCCGGGGCCTCGTGCTCCCGGGGCTCGCGAACGCCCACTCGCACGCGTTCCACCGCGCGTTGCGAGGCCGCACCCACGGCGAGGGCGGCACCTTCTGGACCTGGCGCACGCGGATGTACGCGGTCGCAGCCCGGCTCGACCCGGACTCCTACCTCGCCCTCGCCCGCGCCAGCTATGCGGAGATGGTGCTGGCGGGGATCACGTCCGTCGGCGAGTTCCACTACCTGCACCACGCCCCCGGCGGCACCCGGTACGCCGACCCGCTCGCGATGTCCACGGCACTCGTGCAGGCAGCCGCCGACGCCGGCCTCCGCCTCACCCTCCTCGACACCTGCTACCTCGCCGGCGGCCTCACCGGCTCCGGGTACGCGCCCCTGGCGGACGAGCAGCTGCGCTTCTCGGACGGCACCGCCGACGCCTGGTCCGGGCGGCACGAGCAGCTGCGAGTGCTGGCCGGCCCGCGCGTGGTGATCGGGTCGGCCGTGCACTCGGTGCGGGCGGTCCCGGCCGAGGCCCTGCCCGTGATCGCCGCAGCAGCCGAGGGCGAACCCCTGCACGTCCACCTCTCCGAGCAACCCGCCGAGAACGAGGCGTGCGTGGCCGCGCACGGCGTCACGCCCACGCGCCTGCTCGCCGACCACGGCCTGCTCGGCCCCTTCACGACGGCGGTCCATGCCATCCACCTGTCCCCCGCCGACATCGCGCTGCTCGGGCAGACCGCGACCGCGGTGTGCGCGTGCCCCACCACCGAGGCCGACCTCGCCGACGGCATCGGCCCCTTCCCCGAGCTCGCCGCCGCGGGTAGCCCGCTGTGCCTGGGCACCGACCAGCACGCGAGCAGCGACATCCTGCTCGAGGCCCAGCGCCTCGACGCCCACCAGCGCCTCCGCTCCGGCGAGCGCTCCGGCTTCGCGCCGGGCACGCTGCTGCAGGTCGCCACCGAGCACGGTCAGCGCGCCCTCGGCCAGCCCGGCGGCAGCCTCGAGGTCGGCGCACCGGCGGACCTGGTCGCGCTCGACCTCGACACCCCGCGCATGGCGGGCACCGACCCCGCGCAGGCCACTCTCGTGGCAGGCGCCGCCGATGTGCGCACGGTGGTCGTCGCCGGCGAGGTCGTCGTGCGCGACCGCGCCCACCGCCTCGGTGACGTCGGCGCGTTGCTGCGCTCCGCCGTCGAACCTCTCTGGGAGAGCTCATGAGCACCCTGGTGACCGGAATCGGCGAGCTCGTCACCCATGACGAGCGGTTCGGGGGCGATCTCGGCGTCCTCGAGGGCGCTGCGCTCGTCGTCGAGGGCGGCCGGGTCGCCTGGGTGGGCGCGGCCGCCGCGGCGCCGGCCGCCGACACCAGCCTCGACCTCGAGGGCCGCGCGGTCATCCCCGGGTTCGTCGACTCGCACACCCACCTGGTCTTCGCGGGCGACCGGGCGGCGGAGTTCGAGGCGCGCATGTCCGGCACGCCCTACGACGGCGGCGGCATCGCGAGCACGGTCGCCGCCACCCGCGCGGCCACCGACTCCGAGCTGCGCGCCACCCTGGCTCGGCTCGTCGGCGAGATGCGTGCCCAGGGAACGACCGCCGTCGAGGTGAAGAGCGGCTACGGGCTCACGATCGATGACGAGGTGCGGGCGCTGCGCCTCGCGAGCGAGGTGACCGACGACGTCACCTACCTCGGTGCGCACGTGGTGCCGCCCGAGCTCCGCGGCCGCGAGCGCGAGTACGTCGACCTCGTCACCGGGCCGATGCTCGACGCATGTGCGCCGTACGCGCGCTGGATCGACGTGTTCTGCGAGCCCGCCTCACCCACCGCGTTCGACGGCGACGCCTCCCGGGAGATCCTGCTCGCCGGGCAGCGGGCCGGGTTGGGTCTGCGGGTGCACGGGAACCAGCTGAGCGAGGGCCCGGGCGTGCGGCTCGCGGTCGAGCTCGGCGCGGCGAGCGTGGACCACTGCACGCACCTGGGTGCCGCGGACGTCGACGCGCTCGCCGCCGGGGACACGGTCGCCACGCTGCTCCCCGGGATCGAGTTCTCCACACGCTCGCGCTACCCGGACGCGCGGCGGCTGCTCGAGGCGGGTGCCGTGGTGGCGCTCGCCACCGACTGCAACCCCGGCAGCGGGTACTCGAGCTCGATGCCGTTCGCGATCGCGCTGGCGGTGAGGGAGATGCGGATGACACCGGCCGAGGCGTTGCGGGCGGCCACGCTCGGGGGCGCGCAGGCGCTGCAGCGGCCGGACGTGGGGCACCTGCGGGTGGGGGCTCGGGCCGATCTCGCCGTGCTCGACGCCCCCAGCTACCGGCACCTCGCCTACCGCCCGGGGGTGCCGCTCGCCCGGGCGCTCGAGCTGGGCGAGAGGCCTACTGCCACCCAACCGCAGCACCGAGCGCATGACGCCGTCGGGGGAAACCGATAGCGTCGGAGCATGGCTGACATCGTCGTCATCGGAGCGCACGGCAAGGTCGCACAACTGACGCTTCCGCTGCTGGTCGCAGCGGGGCACAACGTGTTCGGGCTGGTGCGCAGACCGAACCAGATGCAGGCCATCGAGCAGACCGGTGCGCACGGGATGCTCGCCGACATCGAGCATCACGACACCCGCGGCATCGCGAACCTGCTGCGTGGCCACAAGGCCGTGATCTGGTCGGCGGGTGCAGGCGGAGGCGACCCGCGCCGCACCTACGCCGTCGACCGCGATGCCGCGATCCGCACGATGGATGCGGCGGCGAGCGTGGGCGTGCACCGGTTCGTGATGGTCAGCTACTTCGGCGCCGGCCCCGAGCACGACACCCCTCCGGACTCGAGCTTCTTCGCGTACGCGCAGGCGAAGTCGGCCGCCGATGGTCACCTGGCCCTGACGAACATGGCGTGGACGATCCTGCGCCCGAGCCGCCTCACCGACGACGAGCCCACCGGGAAGATCACGGTCGGCAGCGATGAGGGTGCTGGGTCCGTCAGCCGCGCCGATGTCGCGGCCGTCATCGCCCACTGCATCGCAGATCCGCACACGATCGGCAAGATCTACGAGTTCAACAACGGCGAGGTCCCGATAGCCGAGGCGCTCGCCCAGGGCGGCTGGCACCCGCCGGTCCCCGAGGCCGTCGGCCCGATCACCTGACGCGTCAGCCGAGCCCGGTCACCCCGGGGATCCCCACTCTGCCGAGCGCGTCGAGCGCGAGCAGCACCCCGAGGATGCCGACGATCCACGCCGTCATCGAGGCCGCCGAGCGAGACATCCACGCCTCCAGCCGTTCCAGCAGGCCACGGACCCAGCGGTAGGCGACGAGCCGCAGGACCAGCAGCACCAGGGCCGGCAGGATCATGACCAGGCAGTAGCCCGCGAGGACAGCGATCCCGGGAGCGAGCGCCAGATCGGAGGCCGTGAGCAGCCCGATCGCCGAGAGGTACGGCAGCATGCTCGCCGTCTCGATCCCGGCCGCCGCGATCGCGAGCCCGACGAGCGCCACCAGCGATCCTGCTCCCTCGGCGCCCATGGCGCGGGTTCGCCAGCGTGCCACGCGACCGGGCTGCGCGGGCGGCGCCTGTGGCGGAGCCTCCCCCGGGGTCGAGCCGCCGACGGCGTGGCTCGCCTGCACGGGGACGCCGGCCTCGACGCCGGCCTCCTTGCTCTCCTTCGGGTCGAGCTTGAAGGAGAGCAGCAGCAGCCCCACCCCGAGGATGAGCTGGATCCAGGCCGCCGCGGGGGTGGCCAGGAAGCCGCTGAGCGCGTCGGCCACCTGGGTGGCACCGGCCATCAACGCGGCGCCGAGCACGAAGTAGTACGCCGCGACCGTGCCGAGGAAGATGAGCACCCGATGCGGCCGTAGCCGACCGGGCGCAAGCATGAGCCAGAGCGGGATGAGCAGCGTGCCGAAGCTGGTGGAGTCCACCAGCGCCAGGCCGACGAGCGGGGCGAGCAGTTCGGTCATGCTCCCAACGTGGGCCCCGTCGGCGGTCTGCCGCGTCGGCCGTCCTTCTCATCACGCGGCGCCTCGCGTACATCCTTCGGCCGACACCCGTGTCGCGCTGCTGTGCTGGGATGAGGTCCGTGAGCAAGGTCAGGGCCGCGGTGCGGCAGTGGGTGCGGGTCTACCTCGACGACACCAGCCCGCTGACCACGCTCGGCCTGTTCCTCGGCGGCACGCTCACGATCGCGCTCGGCCTGGTCAACGTCTGGTCGGACGTCGGTTGGCTGGAGCACTACCAGGCGTGGTGGCACCTCGGGCCGCTGCTGGTCGGGTGCGCGGCGAACCTGGTGCGCCGGTCTCGACCGGTGCTCACGCTGGTGGTGGCGGCGCTGATGTTCGTGGTCGATGCCGTGATCGGCGGGTCGTTCGCGATCGTGCTGGTGCTGTTCGACGGGCTCTACGTGGTGGAGCGGTTCGGCTCCGTCCGTGCCCGTGGCGTGGTCCGGTTCGCCGCGGGCGTGGTCACGGTGGCGACCGCGATCGCCGCCCTGCTGGGCGGGGAGTCGGTGCGGACCGCGCTGACCCTCACGTTCCAGAACGCGGCGCTGCTGCTGCTCCCGATCTGGTGGGCGCGCGACGTGCGCAGCCGCGAGGAGCTGGCCGCCGCCGCGCACGCCCGTGCGGACCTCGAGGCTTCTCGAGCGGCAGCGCGAGCGCGGGCGCAGGATGCGGAGCAGCGCAGCGCGGTCCAGGCGGAACGCTCGCGGATGGCGCGGGAGCTGCACGACGCCGTCGCCGGGGACGTGAGCGCGCTCGTCATCCGGGCCGGCGCCGCGCTCGCCAGGCCGCCCGGCCCCACCGACCGGGAGTCTTTGGCGGCGGTCCGCGAGAGCGGCCTGCACGCGCTGGACGAGCTGCGCTCGATGATCGAGGTCCTCGCGGCGGAGGGCGACCAGGAGCCGGTGGCACCCTCGCTCACGGAGGATGGTGCTGGTCTCCTCGAGCGTTCCGATGTCATGGTCGACGGCGTGAGCCCGGCCGAGCTCGGACCGCTGGCTCCCGCTGTGGACCGGGCGGGTTACCGCGTTCTCCAGGAGGCGCTCACGAACGCGACGCGGCACGGCCGGCCGGGATCGGCGTCGGCACGCCTCCGCCGTGGCAAGGAGAACGTCGAGATCAGGGTGAGCAACGCCGTCGAGAATCCCGCTGAGGACACGAGCGGCATGGGGGTCGCGAGCATGACCGAGCGCGCGCAGGCGGTGGGCGGCATCCTGGGGGTCCAGGTGGAGGAGGGGACATGGACCGTGACGGCAACGCTGCCGGTCGCGCACCCGTGAGGGTGCTGCTGGCTGATGACCACGCGGCGGTCCGCGCGGGGCTGCGGATGGTGCTGGAGGCGGCACCCGACGTGTCGGTCGTGGGCGAGGCCGCCGACGGCGCGACCGCGGTCACCAACGCGCGCGCACTACGACCCGACGTCGTGCTGATGGACGTGCGGATGCCCGGCATCGACGGCATCGAGGCCACCCGGCAGGTGGTCGGCGAGGGCCTCGCGCAGGTGCTCGTGCTGACCACGTTCGACCTCGATGACGCGGTGTTCGGGGCGTTGCGGGCGGGCGCTGCGGGGTTCCTGCTCAAGAGCGCCACGCCCGAGGAGCTGTTGACCGCCGTGCGGCGCGTGGCGGCGGGTGACGGCGCGCTCGCCCCGGAGGTGGTACGACGGGTTCTCGACGCTGCCGTGGCGGGGCGGCGTGAGCCCGATGACGTGGTGGTCGACGCGAATCTGGACCAGCTGACCGAGCGCGAGCGCGAGGTGCTGGCCGCGCTCGGTCGCGGCCTGTCGAACGCCCAGATCGCCGCCGATCTCGTGATCACCGAGGCGACGGCGAAGACGCACGTCTCGCGAGTGCTCGCCAAGCTCGGGGTCGCCTCGCGCGTGCAGGCGGCGCTGATCGCGCAGCGGCTCGGCTGATGGCTGGTGAGCACGGCACGGAAGCGGCGATGCCGCCAGCTGTGCCGCGACTCGATGCTGCGGAGGTGCTCGCCCGGCTGGCCCGGGGCGGGTGGAGCTGGAGCTGGTCGGCGCCGCGCCGGGCGGCGAGGTGGGTGCTGCGTTCGTGCGATGGGCCCGACGGCCACGGCGGCGTGCTGACCCGGGCGGGCGACGGGTCGGCGGCGTCGGAGGCCTCGCTGCGGCTGACGGCGGACGTGCTGGACGTGGCGCGTGCGGCAGGCGTGCCTGCACCGAGGTATGAGCTGATCGCCGGGATCGACGATGCGCACGCGGTGGTCCAGGAACAGCTGGTGGGCAGCGTGCCCGAGGAGGTCGGACCTGGGTTGGTGCGAGCGATGCTGGGCGAGTGCGAGCGGTGGGCCGGGCTGCTCGCCGAGCGGGCCGAGATCGGACCGGTCTCGCTGCACCTGACCGAGAGCGGACCGGGGTTCTGCGGTGCATGAGTCGCTCGAGCGGTACGCCGGCCGCACGCGTGACCTGCTGAGCCGGGTACAGGAGGCCGGGCGGGAGGTTGATCGGCTCGAGGGCGAGGATCTCGTGCACCTCGACTACCACCCGGGCAACGTGCTGGTCGGCTCGGACGGCAGGGTCACCGCCATCATCGACGGGGACGGCTGGGCACGAGGTGATCGCTAGCTGCCACAACGAGCTCCACGCCGGCAGACTCCGCTGCGAGCTCGGCGACGACGGCCGCTGGCACATCCTGCCCACCATCCCCCTCCGCAACCGCACAGCCCTGACCTGGTCAGCCTTGGCGTGATCAGACCGGCACGTACATCACGAGGTGGAGGCCGGTGGCGTCGTCCGGCACGACGCGATGGTGCTCGAACGTGAGCAGGCCGTCCTGCGCGTGGCGGAACGTGCGGCGGCGCGAGGCGAACCGCTCGATCGCGAGCTCGGCCCACTGCTCGCGGAAGTCCGGGCTGGCTTCCCGCAGCCGGTCGACCAACGCCTTGTGCCGCGGCGCGCCCAGCCGCACGCCGGACTCCGCACGGAACTCGGCCAGGAAGCGGCGGCTGTCCTGCTCCCAGTCGGGCAGCAGGTCACGCAGGCCGGGGTCGGTGTAGACGAGCCAGAGCAAGTTGCGGTCGCCCGGCTCGAGCGCAGCGATCCGCGGGTACAGCCACTGATAGCCGGCGTTCCACCCGGCGATCGCCCAGTCGGCGGCGACGGCGAACGCCGGGAAGGTCAGTGCGTCGAGCAGGTGCTGGAGGTGCTCGGGCATGCCCTCGGGCTCGTCATCGACGGCTGGCTCGTCCCGTTCTGCGAGCGCGATCACGTAGTCGGTCTCGGCCGCGGTGAGGTCGAGCACTCGAGCGACCGCGGCGAGCACCTGCCGCGAGACGTTGATGTCCCGGCCCTGCTCCAGCCAGGTGTACCAGGTGGCGCTCACGCCGGCGAGGGTCGCGATCTCCTCACGGCTCAGCCCGGCGTCGCTGCGCCGGGTGGTCGGCGGCAAACCCACCGCCGACCGGCTCATCCCCCGGCGCCTGCTGGTGAGGAACTCGCCGAGCTGCTCACGCCGAGGCGTACGGGGCCGGATCACACCGATTGATGGTACTCCCAGTACTAGTACCACCAGCATCTTCCCCCGCACGCAACGACCTGGCTCAATGGTGCAATGCCTGACTATCGCTCTCGCACGGTCACCCACGGACGCAACATGGCAGGCGCGCGCGCACTCTTCCGCGCTGCAGGCGTTCCCGGCGGAGACCTCGGCCGCAAGCCGATCATCGCCGTCGCCAACTCCTTCACGGAGTTCGTCCCCGGCCACACGCACCTGGCGCCGGTCGGCCGGATCGTCTCCGACGCGATCACCGAGGCCGGCGGCATCCCTCGCGAGTTCAACACGATCGCTGTCGATGACGGCATCGCCATGGGCCACGGCGGCATGCTCTACTCGCTGCCCTCGCGCGACCTGATCGCCGACTCGGTCGAGTACATGGTCAACGCGCACTGCGCCGACGCGCTGGTCTGCATCTCCAACTGCGACAAGATCACGCCCGGCATGCTGCTGGCCGCGCTGCGCCTCAACATCCCCACCGTGTTCGTCTCCGGCGGCCCGATGGAGTCCGGCCGCACCACGCTCGAGGACGGCACGATCCGCACCCTCGACCTCGTGGACGCGATGAGCGAGGCCGTCAACGAGAAGGTCTCCGACGAGGACATCGCCCGCATCGAGGAAGCCGCCTGCCCCACATGCGGCTCCTGCTCTGGCATGTTCACCGCCAACTCGATGAACTGCCTGACCGAGGCGATCGGGCTGTCGCTGCCGGGCAACGGGTCCGTGCTCGCCACCCACACCGCTAGGCGCGCGCTGTACGAGAAGGCGGGCTCGCTCGTCGTCGAGGCGACCAAGCGCTACTACGAGGGAGACGACAGCACCGTGCTCCCCCTCAGCATCGCCACCCCGGCCGCGTTCGGGAACGCGATGGCGCTCGACATCGCGATGGGCGGGTCCACCAACACCATCCTGCACCTGCTGGCCGCCGCCCACGAGGCCGGCGTGCCGTTCGGGCTCGACGAGATCGACGCCGTCTCCCGCCGGGTGCCGTGCCTGGCCAAGGTGGCCCCGAACATCGCGGGCAACCGCACCTACTACATGGAGGATGTGCACCGCGCCGGCGGCATCCCCGCGCTGCTGGGCGAGCTGCGCCGCGGCGGGCTGCTCGACGAGAACGTCCACACCATCCACGCCGCCACCATCGGCGAGTGGCTCGACGAGTGGGACGTCCGCGGCGGCAAGGCGAGCCAGGAGGCCATCGAGCTCTGGCACGCCGCCCCGGGCGGTCAGCGCTCCTCGACCGCGTTCTCGCAGTCGGCGCGATGGAACGACCTCGACACCGACGCCGCTGCGGGCTGCATCCGCGACATCGAGCACGCCTACACCGCCGACGGCGGCCTCGGCGTGCTGCGCGGCAACATCGCTGTCGACGGCGCGGTGGTCAAGACCGCTGGCGTCGACCCCTCGATCTGGACCTTCTCCGGGCCTGCGGTGGTGTGCGAGTCGCAGGAGGAGGCGGTCGAGAAGATCCTGGCCAAGCAGGTCACCGAGGGCGACGTGGTCGTCATCCGCTACGAGGGCCCCAAGGGCGGCCCGGGCATGCAGGAGATGCTCTACCCGACCTCGTTCCTCAAGGGCCGCGGGCTCGGCAAGGCGTGCGCGCTCATCACCGATGGCCGCTTCTCGGGCGGCACCTCGGGCCTGTCGATCGGGCACATCTCGCCCGAGGCGGCCGCGGGCGGTGTGATCGCCCTGGTCGAGGACGGCGACATCGTCTCGATCGACATTCCCACCCGCTCGCTGCAGCTCGAGGTGCCGCAGGACGAGCTCGACCGCCGGCGCGCCGAGCTCGAGGCAGCGGGCGGCTACCGCCCGAGGGCCCGCGTCCGCCCGGTCTCGGCCGCGCTGCGCGCCTACGCCGCGTTCGCGCAGTCCGCGGACAAGGGCGCGGTCCGGATCGTGCCCGAGGACCTGCCGGTGGTCACCGCGCCGAGTGCCGCCTCCGCGCCGGAACTGCTCGACGCCTGAGACGCCCGACCAACCTCGACGTGCAACGAACTTGGCGCCAGATCTCCCCAGTGCCGCCCAAACGCGGCTGAATGGCGATCTGGCGCCAAGCTCCTTCCACTCCTCAGCGCCGCCGGGCGGCGAAGAAGTCCTTGAGGAGCCGGCTGCACTCGTCGGCTCGGACGCCTGAGGTCACCTCGGGGCGGTGGTTGAGGCGGGGGTCGGCGAGCACGTCGCTGACTGACCCGGCCGCCCCCGCCTTGGGGTCCCAGGCCCCGAACACCACCCGGTCCACGCGGGAGAGCACGATCGCCCCCGCGCACATCGTGCACGGCTCCAGCGTCACCACCAGCGTGCAGCCCCCGAGGTGCCAGCGACCCCGCGCGAGGCCCGCACCCCGCAGCGCGAGGATCTCCGCGTGAGCCGTGGGATCGCCGTCGACCTCTCGCCTGTTGTGGGTGGCGGCGACGACGGCGCCCGCCTCGTCGAGCAGGACCGCGCCGATCGGCACGTCGCCCACCTCGGGCGCCAGCCTGGCGTGCGCGATGGCCAGGGCCATGGCCTCGTCGTCGTCCACAGCCCCAGTATGGTTGGACCCACAGGACCCGACGGATGCGGGCCCGGAGCGAGAGGAGGCCGACATGTCTGTCATGCACTGCGCCGCCCTCGCCGAGGTCGGCTGAGGCTCCCCTCGCTCGACGGCGCAGGGTGAGCCGCCACGACGGCGCCCCGCTCCCGATGGGCGCCTCGATCCGAGGATGTTCATGCACCTGTTCTCACCGGCGTCGCGCCACGACGCCATCGACCTGATCCAGTCCTTCTCCCCCTCGTTCGACACACCGGGGCAGCGGCTGCTGTTCGCCCAGCCATCGCTCGACCGGCTCTTCGAGCGCGGGCAACGCGCACCCGAGCGGGTATGGGCGCTCCGGAGCGCTGACCCGCGCACGACCGGGGTCGTCGCGGGCCGCCTGCTCGGTGACTTCGCCCTGGTCGACCTGCTCGCGCTCCCGGAGGACGACGACGCGGCCACCCTCCTCGTCGACGCCGCGACCTCGTGGGCTCGTACGGCTGCCTCGGCGGAGGTGTCCTTCGAGACCCCGGTCACGGACGAGCCGCTGTCCGATCCGGCGGTGGCGCGGCTCGTCGAGCTGTTCGGGCGAGCAGGTTGGCGCGTTCTCGTCACGCGCAGGCACTACCACCTGCCAGCCACGGCGGTGGCCGAGGTGAGCGCCGCGGTGCCGCTGTCGGTCGACCTGGAACCGGCGTCGGCTGCGGATCGGGATCGGCTGGTCTCGCTGCTCGGCCGGGTGCTGCCTGGCTCGCTCGACGTGCACGACCGCGAGCTCGTGACCGCGCGAGGAGTCGCTGCGGCGGCCGCGGAGCAGGCCGACGACCTGCTCGCGGCCGATCCACCCGAGTGCCTGAGATTCGCGACCACAGCAGGTAACGATCTCGGGTTCGTCTCCTGGCGCCGCATGCCCGACGGCCGCGCCTACGTGCTGGCGGTGGGTGTCGCGGTCGAGCACCGAGGGCGTGGGCTGGGCGCTGAGCTCGTCGCCGCCGCGACCCGGGACCTGGTGGCCGCCGGTGCGCACACGCTCGTCGCCGATACCGATGACGCCAACGTGGGCATGGTGCGGGGCTTCGCGCGGGCGGGCTGGGCCGCGACCGCGGCGCGGATCGACCTGGCGCCCGTGTGACAGGGGCTACTCGGCCGGCAGCGCCTCGCGCATCGACCGGGCGGTGGTGCGGGCGTCATAGCCCTCCGGCACGCCGTCGACGAGGATGATGTCGCCGGGGATGTGCCGCGAGCGCAGCGGCGCGATCTGCCGGTAGGCCGGCGAGTCCCACCAGGCGCGCGCCCGGTGGATGTCGGGAAACCCGATGAGCACGACGTGGCCGGGCCACGATCCCTCCTTGACCTCGTGCGGCGTCACGTGGACGAGGAACTGCCCGCCGAAGGGTTCGAACGTGCCGGGCATCCGCTCGATGTACTCGATGACCTCCGGGTGCGGCGGGGACTCCTGCAGGTGGGCGATGACATAAGCGGGCAATGCGTTCTCCTTCTGTCGACAAGATCCGTCGGGTTCACGAGCGTCCAGCGAGGGCCTTCCGCACCAGACGCGGGTCGGGGTTGGTGTGCGGCACGCCGTCGATCACGACCGTGGGAACGGTCTCGTTGCCGTCGTTGACGCTGCGCACGAAGGCAGCGGCGTCGGGGTCCTGCCAGATGTTGACCCAGGCCGCTCGGCGTCCGGTCCGGCCGAGGGCCGAGCGCAGCCGCAGGCAGTAGGTACATCCCGGGCGCCAGTAGATCGTGACCGGTCGATCCGCCTCCGGCAGCGCCACGACATCGGCGTGGCCGCCAGCGGTGCTGCGGCCCTGGAACGGGCTCAGCCACCAGCTCAGGCCCAGGCCCAGCGCGCCGTAGACGATCGCGAGCCAGTACGAGCCCTCCGTCACAGCGGACGCGACCAGATACGCCGACAGCGCGGCCATCGGGACCCACATCCAGCGCATGGGTACATCCTGATCGTCCGGACCAAGGTGCGCATCCACCACCGGGGGGAGATCGGCGGGATATCGTGCGAACCATGCACCTGCACGTGGCTGACCACCCGCTCGTCTCGCACAAGCTCACGCTCCTGCGTGACGTGCGCACGTCCTCGCCGACGTTCCGGCAGCTGACCGAGGAGCTCGTCACGCTGCTGACCTACGAGGCCACGCGTGGGCTGAAGACCGAGCCGTCGGAGATCACCACGCCGGTGACCGAGATGACCGGGCAGCGGCTCACCGACCCCCGCCCGATGGTCGTGCCGATCCTCCGCGCGGGGCTGGGGATGCTCGAAGGCATCACCCGGCTGCTCCCGACGGCGGAGGTCGGGTTCCTGGGGCTGCTGCGCGACGAGGAGACCCTGGAGGCGGTCACCTACGCCAACCGGCTCCCGGAGGACCTCTCGGGGCGCCAGTGCTACGTGGTCGACCCGATGCTCGCCACGGGCGGCACGCTGGTGGCCGCGATCCAGTACCTGCTGGAGCGGGGCGCACAAGACGTCACCTGCATCTGCCTGCTCGCGGCCCCCGAGGGGCTGAGCGCCGTCGAGCAGATGGTCGGCGACGAGGCGAACGTGACCGTGGTGGTCGCCGCCGTCGACGAGCGGCTCAACGAGAAGGGCTACATCGTGCCCGGGCTGGGCGATGCCGGCGACCGGCTGTTCGGCGTGGTCTGATGCGCCTGCTCAACCTGCTCCTCAACGTCATCTGGCTGATCCTTGCCGGGATCCCGATGGCGCTCGGGTACATGCTGGCGGGCATCATCTGCTGCATCCTCATCGTCACGATCCCGTGGGGCATCGCCTCGTTCAGGATCGCGAACTACGTGCTGTGGCCGTTCGGCCGCACGGTGGTGCAGAAGCCGGGCGCGGGCGTCGCCTCAGCGGTCGGCAACGTCATCTGGATCGTCGTCGCCGGCATCTGGCTCGCGATCGGCCACCTCGCGAGCGCCCTCGCCCTGTTCGTCACGATCATCGGCATCCCGCTCGCGATCGCCGAGCTCAAGATCATCCCGGTCACGCTCACCCCGCTCGGCCGCGAGATCGTCCGCAGCGACCGGCCGTTCGCGAGGTACGGGACGGTCACCCAGGTCTGATTTCAACGCACCTCCGACACCAAACCGATTTCAACGCACGTTCGACACCCCAGGCCAACCGGGCGGTCGAAAGTGCGTTGAAATCCGGAAGTGGGCGAAAGTGCGTTGAAATCAGAGGGCGGCGAGCGCCTGCGTGAGGTCGGACTGCAGGTCGGGGACGTCCTCGAGACCGACCGAGAACCGGATCGTCGACTCGCTGATCCCGCAGGCGGCGCGGCCTTCGGGGCCGAGCTTGCGGTGCGTCGTCGTGGCGGGGTGGGTCACGAGGGACTTGAGGTCGCCGAGGTTGTTGGAGATGTCAACGATCTGCAGCGCGTCGAGGAAGGCGAACGTGCGCTGCTTGAGCGCCTCGCCCTCCAGGCCGGCGGGGTCGAGGTCGAACGTGACCACCGTGCCGCCGCCGCTCATCTGCGCCCGCGCGAGATCGTGCTGCGGGTGCGAGGCCAGGAACGGGTAGCGCACCCGCGCGATCTCGGGTCGCCGCTCGAGCCAGGTCGCGATCTCGAGCGCGGCCGCTGACTGCGCCCGCACCCGCAGCGCGAGCGTCTCCAGCCCCTTGAGCAGCACCCACGCGTTGAACGCCGACAGGCTCGGCCCGGTGTTGCGGATCAGCGTCTGCACCGGCCCGTAGATGTACTCCTTCGAGCCGAGGATCGCGCCACCCATCACCCGGCCCTGGCCGTCGATGTGCTTGGTGGCCGAGTACACGACCACGTCCACGCCGAGCTCGGCCGGCTTCTGCAGCACCGGCGTGGCGAACACGTTGTCGAGGATCACGAGCGCACCGGCACGGTGCGCGAGCTCGGTCACGGCCGCCACGTCCACGATGTCCTGCATCGGGTTGGAGGGCGTCTCGAAGATGACGACGTCGGCCGGCTGCGACAGGGCACGCGCCCAGCCTTCGAGGTCGGTCGCGACCACGTAGTCGGTCCGCACGCCCCACTTGCCGAGGATGTCGTTCAGCACCACGAACGTGGAGCCGAACAGCGCCTTGCTCGCCACCACCCTGCTGCCGGACTGCAGCACAGCGCCGAGCGAGGTGAACACCGCCGCCATGCCGGTCGCGGTCGCGTAGCAGGCCTCGGTGCCCTCGAGCAGCCGCAGCCGCTCCTCGAACGCGTTGACCGTGGGGTTGCCGTAGCGGCTGTACGTGAAGCGGTCGATCTCCTCCGCGAACGCGGCCTCGGCGTCAGCAGCGCGCTGGTAGGCGTAGCCCTGCGTGAGGAACAGCGGCTCGGAGATCTCCTCGAATCCCGTGCGCTCGAACCCGCCGCGGACCGCGAGCGTTCCCGGTCCCACACCGTCGGGCAGGTCGGTGCGGGGCTGCGGGCGGCTCACTGCTGCCGCCAGGGAAGTCCCTCGGCGCGCCAGCCCGCCGAACCGCGATGCCCTTCCTCGTCGACCTCGCCCTCGAAGCCGTCGGCCACGTTGTAGGCCGGACCGTAGCCGGCCGCGGTGAGCGCCGCGGCCGCCGAGGCCGAGCGATGACCGCTGCGGCACAGCAGCACGATCGGCGCCCCGGGGTCGACGTGCGCGGTCAGGGCCTCGACGAACCCCGCCGGGTTCGGGCCGCTGCCGAGCGAGCTCCACTCCGCGAACAGCGGCCGCTTGCCGAGCTCGCTGGTGTCGGGGACACCGACGAACGCCCACTCGGCCTGCGTCCGCACATCGACGAGCACAGCGTTCTCGTCGCTCGCCAACAACTCCCACGCCTCGGTGGGCGTGAGGTCACCCGCATAGCTCATGTCGCCTCCATCGGTCCTGGCAGTAGCACCGTGCCGCACGAAGCGGATGGTTGCTGCAGCGTCGTCGAGCCAGATCTCTCGGCTGCTCTGGATGGTGTTCCGACGGCGAGTGTATGCCGTCCCGACCGCGCACCTCGCGCCGTGGTGTGCTCGTCCATCCCTCGGGAAGCGCCCCGGCTGCAACACTCGGCGAAGCCGAGACATTCATCAGAGACCAGGCCCGGCACCGGGAGGACACGTGAGTCGCCGCATCGGAGGGATGCTGGTCCTCGCCGCCACGGCGGCGTTGACCGCGTGCACCGGTGGCGGGCCTGGTGAGCAGCCCACCGCGGGCCCTGGGTGGCGCCTCCTCGGTGAGGGCCTCTCCGGTTCGGCCTATCGCACGGGTGTCGCGACCACGCCTGAGCAGCTGAGCGCGCTCTGGGAGGACGCCGGGCTCGACGGCGAACCCCCACAGGTGGACTTCGCCACCGAGATCGGGGTCTGGTTCGGCGCCGTCTACGGCAGCGACTGCCCGGTGCGGCTCGACGGCGTGGACGTCACCGGCAGGGTGCTGCACGCGGACGTCGTGCTCCGCGGGTACCCCGGCGGCTGCTCCGACGATGCCAACCCGCACGCCTACGTCGTCGCGGTGGAGCGGACGATGCTCCCCGACGGCGGGTTCTGGGTTCAGCTGAGCGCCGACGACCCGCCGCGCGGGATGCCCGAAGAACGCACCGTGGTCGAGGTCGACCTCTCCGAGCCGGGGGCGACGACCGAGCCCTGATCACGCGATGCTTGACCGCACCCGCTGCCCGCGATCGGGAGTGTTCTTGTCCACACCTGGGGCGGGTGTCGCTGCCCGGGCGAGGTGGCGCGACCCCGCCAGAATGGAGCGGTGCGTTCCCTCCGTCTCGGCGTTGCCCTCCTCGCCGCCTCCGCCGCGCTGCTCGCGGGCTGTACCGACCCCTCACCCGAGCTGACCGACACCACCGAGGAGTCGGCTGCGGCCTCGCCCGGCGCAGCGACCACCGAGCCGACGGAGCCCGCGGAGCCCAGCGCGACACCGAGCCCGGAGGCACCGGAGGCGCCGGTGTTCGGCACGTCCGCCAACCTGCCCGGCGGCGCTGCCAGCGCCTGCGTGCCGGCTATCGGCGGTCAGATCACGTTCAGCACGGTGCTGACGGCGGTCGACGACATCACGCTCGACGAGCTCACTCTCGAGCCCCGGAACGGCGCGACCCTCGAGATCCTCGACCAGTACGTGCTGCCGTTCGCCGGCGGCGCCGGTGGCATCGCGGTGGGCGACTACCCGCCCGCCGACCCGAACAGCGACCGCGAGGACCTCGGCGAGTATCCGCTCCCCGCGGGCCAGACCGTGGTGGTCGGCGTCGGCGTGACCGCCGAGGCCGAGACGACCATGAGCCTGACGCTGACCTACCACGGCGACGACGACGTCGAGCGGACGCTCACGGCCCAGCACGAGCTGACGGTCGCGGAGTCCTGCTCGGCGGATCTCTAGGTCGCTTCCGCCGGGTCGTCGTCGTGGTCCAGGTGCCGCAGCTGGCGCCAGATCAGCACCACGAACACGGCCGACCCGATGCCCGCGAACCAGAACGGTGCAGCGACCGTATAGCGCTCCGCCAGGAACCCACCGAGCGTGGAGCCGAGCACCAGGCCACCGAACACGCCGACGCTGTTGACGCCGTTCACCCGCCCCTGCAGGTTGATCGGCACCACGCGCTGCCGGATCGTTGCCGACGTCGTCCCCCACACGAACGCGTGCGCCCCGAACACCACGAAGATCGCCATGGCGACCCACGCCACCCGGGTGAGCGCCAGCGAGATGTGGGTCAGCGTCTCGATGATCAGCCCGATCCGCATCAGGTCGCCCAGCGTGAAGCGCCGCGTCAGCCATCCGTAGCAGCCCGTGCCGAGCAGGCCGCCGATCGCCCCCATGGTGGCGATCAGGCCGAAGCCGATCTCGTCGAGCCCCAGCTGTCGCTGCGCGTACAGCACCAGCACCGACCACGCCGCCCCGAACGTGATGTTGAAGATGAAGATCGTCAGCACCAGCGTGCGTACCGCGGGGTGCGTGATCGCCCACCGCAGCCCCTCGGCGAGGTCGTGCCGGACGTGCCGCCGCTCCCCCACGCGCTCCACGGGAGGCAGCACCGCACGCGAAAGCAGCAGCAGCGCCGCGGCCACGAGCAGGATCTGGGTGGCGAACGGCCAGGCGTGCCCGAGCGCGAACAGCGCTGCCCCGATCGGCGGGCCCGCGAGCTGGTTGACGGTCACGAAGCCCGTCATCACCCGTGCGTTCGCCACGGCGAGGTCCTTCCGTGCCACCAGCATCGGCACCAGCGTCGAGGAGGTGTTGTCCACGAACACCTCGGCGCAGCCGAGCAGGAACAGCACCGCCAGCACGATCGCGATGGAGACGTGCCCGGTGAGCACCGCCGTCGTGAGCACGCCGAGCACGACGATCCGCAGCAGGTTTCCGGCCAGCATCACGCGCCACCGGTCGAACCGGTCCGAGATCACGCCGGCGAGCAACGAGAACAGCAGCGGCGGCAGCCACTGCAGCGTGGCACCGAGCGCGACCAGCCGCGCGTCGTCGGTGAGCGAGGCGACCAGCAGCGGGCCGGCGGCGAGCACGATGCCGTCGCCGAGGTTGCTCACCCAGCTCGAGGAGAGCACCCAGCGGAAGTCGCGGCCCAGCCGTGCGGGCAGCGCCACCTCGACCACTCTTCGCATCCAGCCCACGAGCAGTGCACGCTACGCCTGGTCCGCAGCGCGGCCTACCTGAATCGCTCGCGGGGTAGCGTCGAGGCCATGGAGTGGACCGCGGACGTCGCCGCCGGCGCGTGGCTCGCCGAACGCATCGACAGCCCCTGGCGGCGCACGATGCACGACCTCGTCCCGCGCGGCTTCGATGCCTATGCGCGGGTGTTCCACCCCGTTTCGCGGGACCGGCCGGTGGGACGGGCGTGGCCGCCGCTTCCCTACGCGGCGCACCGCGCCGAGTGGGAGGCCTTCCAGGCGAGCCGCCCGGAGATCGACCGCGAGCAGATCTCGTGGGCGCGCACGGCGGCCGCGTTCGGCACAGCGATGCACCCGCTCGCGCAATGGGACGCGCTGGTCGCGCCCGGCGTGATCGTGGAGAACGAGGACGGCCCGCGCGACCGTGACGGCTGGCGCTATGACGAACCAGAGATCGGCCAGCTGGAACCCGCGCTGCTGGCTACCGTCGCCCTCCACCTCGCCCAGCACACCTCCACGCCCGACGGCGGCCATCTCGCCGTCTGGGAGGGCTGGGGTGGGTTGGTGGGTGCGATGGCGCCGTTGCCGTCGCGGGCGTTCCTCACCAGCTCCGACGAGGCCCGGCACCGTGGGCTGCTCTCCCACCTGGTCCCAGAACGGTTCCGCAGCCCGTTCGCGAAGGACCGGTGGCAGCCGGGCATCCTGCCGGACGAGGTCTCGGCCGGGCCGCGGCTGCAGCTGCCGGGGCGCGACCACGTGCTGTTCACCGGCGGCGTGTCCGAGCTGACCTCGCCCGACTGGGTTCTGGCTGCGCCGTGGCGTGACCGGGAGGCGGAGGGGCACGGGATCGAGCCCTCGGCGCACTCCCCCAGCCTCGTCTGGCCGGAGGACCACGCCTGGGTGCTGGTCAGCGAGGTCGACTGGGACTCCACGATCGTGGCCGGCACCGTGGCGCTGATCGAGGAGATCTGCGCCGACCCCGCGCTCGAGGCGCTGCCGCTGCCGCCCGAGGCCGACCTGACCGTCGAGGGTGATCGGGTCAACGACAGCAGATAACCTGCACCCGTGAGCGAAGCGGGGGCGATCACGGCACGAACGGTGCTGGCGTTCCTGCTCGCCTCCTGGCCGCGCCGGATCCTGGTCGGCCTGCTGCTGCTGGCGCCGCTGCTCGTGGCCGCTGCGGGCGGGTTCCAGCAGGCCGATCCACCGCCGCGCGGCGTCGAGGCCGGCGTGGTGACCGACACCGGCGCCTACCTCGTCGTCCCGCAGTACTACTTCGTCTCCGACCAGGTGGACGCCTACGGCCTCGACGACGGCGAGCAGTGGCTGGGAGCCGTCGTCGAGATCACGAACCAGGGCACCGAACCCATCAGCGTGACATTCAGCGACGAGACGTTCGAGGTTCCCCAGGAGCTGCTCGGCGATGACGGGCGGCCCCACCCGGGAGAGGTGCTGCGGCTCGACACGGGCAGCTATCTGGGCGAGGCGCAGCCCGGGCTCACCTACGAGGTCGCGCTGCTGTGGCCGACCGCTGCGCTGACCGCGCCGCCGCCGGAGCTGACGCTCACCATGAACCGGACGGCCTGGACCGAGATGAACCTGGAGGAGGGCTACTTCCTGTGGCGGTCGACCGGCCAGTCGTACGACGTGGCGCTCTCGCTCGGCGAGGCGCCCTCCTCGATCCTCGCCGAGGAGGACGAGTGAGGTCCCGCAGGTGGCCCGTGATCGCGATGATCGGCCTGGCGCTGGCGATCGGCGCCGGGGCCAACGCCGTCGAGCAGAACCACCTCGCGAGCGGATGGCACACCGTGGCGCGCGGCGACGAGGGCGGTGACCTGACCGTCGGGAACCTCCAGGTGCACGTGCACGGTGCCGTCGCCTCACCGGTGCTCGACGACGACGAGCCGGTGACGAGCCCCGGCAGCTTCGTCCTCGTCGACCTCTCCTACGCCACCACCGACTCGTGGTTCCTGCCCGAGAGCCCGGTGCTCGTCGACGGCGACGGCCGCGAGTACACCGAGCCCAGCGGCTTCGGGTCCGCGGGAGGCGTCTGGATGGCCGGTCCGGACATCTGGTACCGCGGCGGCCTGCTGTTCGAGGTGCCCACGGACGTCGTCGACGACCTCTCGATCGAGTTCCGGCCCGAGCGCACACAAGCGCTGCTGCCGTCCACCGTGCTGCGCGTCCCGCTGACGGTGAGCCTGTCCGCCGAGCCGCTGGTCCTCGGGTACCCGACGGTGCTCGCCGAGGGCGAGCGATGAGCGACCGACCGCAGCCCGAGCCGTATGGTGCCGCGGCTCCCGGCGATGCCCCGTCCGCGCCGCCGAGCGGGCTGGACAACAACCGTCATCGCCGCGGACGCGTCGCAAGCACAGCTGCGCTGCTCGGCCTGCTGGCGGCACTGGCCGGCTGGGCCTGGTTCGCCACCGAGAACGCTCGCGAGGGTTGGTGGACGTTCGGCCAGCACGTCGCCATCGGGCCCGACGGCGAGGGCTGGGCGAGCATCGACACCGTCGGCGTGGCCCTGGTCTCCGTCGACGTCGCGACCGAGATCGACGGCGTCAGCCCGCCGACCGGGTACGAGTACCTGGTCCTCGACTTCGAGGTCGAGGCGACCGAGACCGAGCAGTACCGCTCGTGCACCGTCGAGGTTCGCGACGCCGAGGGCCGGCAGTTCCTCGCGGGCCGTGAGGTGCCGAACGGCGACCCGTACCTCTCGGAGCTGATGTGCGGCACCTCCGACCCGGCCGAGGACCCCGTGCCAGGTGCTCAGTCCACGCTGGTGCTGGTCCCGGTGGGTGCCGAGCTGGTCTCGGTGCGCGTGGACTCCAACGAGTTCCCCCCTGCCGCGTTCATCGAGCTGCCGCTGCCCTTCTGACGCGCCCCGCTGCGCAGCTGGCCCACGGCGCCGAACCGCACGAGCAGCCGGTCGGCGAAGACAGCGGTGAGCGTGACGCTCAGCACCAGCGTGAGCATCTGCGCGACGCCGTCGACGGGGACGTAGAGCGCCTCCCACACCAGCTCCGTGCGCCACCCGAGCGCGAGCCGCACGAACCACCAGAGCACCACGTCGAGCTGTGCGATCAGCGTGAACAGCACGCAGTACGCGAGCACGGGTGAGAAGGCCGACCGGATCACCAGCCCCAGCCCGCCCACGAGCACGCCGAACCGCCCGGCGGGGTCGGACAGCCGACCCCAAGCCTGGCGCAACCGGGCGTCCCCGACACGGTCGACGAGCCCGTTCCAGCGGCCACGCCTGGCGGCGCCGACCACGTCATCGGCACCGACGGTGGCGACGACCTGCAGCCCGTAGACGATCACGGCGATCGTCAGCATCGAGAGCGGGACCACCAGCCCGGTGACGGCCGCATCGGCGAGTACGGGCAGCAGGCCGAGGAACCAGTCACCGATCGCCCCGAGGCTGGGCAGGTTCTCCCGCACCGCGGCCCAGCCGCCGAAGATCGCCTGCGCGAGGGTGCGGCTGGCCCACCACGCCCCGATCCCACCGAGCACGCCCGCGAGCACCCAGGCGCCCAGCGTCACCCACACCGCCTCGGCATATCCGACCAGGACGTGCAGCAAGCCGCGGCGGGGGTCGTCGGGCGAGCCGAGCCTCGTGCTGTGCGCGAGCCGCCCACCCACCGCCCGGACCACCAGGGCAGCGACGACGATCCCGAGCACCAGCCAGGACGCGATCTGCGGGAGCCGCGCGAACTCCTGCCCGGAACCGATGTCCTCCCAGATCCCGGCGTTGACGTACGCGAGGAGGTCGGTGCGGAGGTCGCCCCGGCTCTCGTAGACCACGAGGAACGGCACGAGCACGGCGCCGACAGCGGCGACCACGCCCCAGATGTCCGAGCGCCGCGCCTCCCGGCTGCGTACCACCAGCAGCATCCCGACCAGCGCGACCAGGTTCGCCAACGGCACGAGTGCGAGCGCGAGGAACCCGGGTACGGCACCGGCGCGACCGGCGACGACCGCGAGCTGGGCGAGCAGCTCGTGCGCGAGCAGGCTGGCTGCGGCGATCGCGAGCAGCGGCAGCCAGTGCTGGGCCAGCAGCCCGGCCGTCGCGCGCACGAGCTGGGCGGACTCGTGCAGCCCCAGCGGGTCTGCCCGTTCCGCGACCTCGTCGGAGCTGTCCGGCGCGGCCGCAGGATCAGGCGGGGAGCCCGCCTGCTGAGTCTCGCCGTCGCTCATCGGCGTCACTGTAGCGAGGTGCGCAGCATCCGCTCACCCCAGCTCGCGGAACCGGGGAAGCATGGCGGCGAGACGTTCGCCGTCGACCACCGGGTTCGGCGTGCGGGCGATGAAGATGATCTCGGTCGCGCCGCGGTGGACGGCGTCGGCGACGATCTCGAGGCAGGTGTCCTCGCCGTCGGGGAGGCGGAGCTGGACCGAGCGGCGGACCTCGCCCGGGTCGCGACCGATCGTCTCGCAGTGCGCGTCGAGGGTGGCGGAGGCGTCGCTGAAGTCCTCGAGGCCGGGCCCGGTCCAGTTCCACACGTCGGCGTGCTCGGCCACAACACGCAGCGTCTTGCGGCGGCCGCTGCCGCCGATCCAGAACGGCACCGGCTGCTGCACCGGCTTGGGCTCGGCGACGAGGTCGGTGATCGTGTAGTGCTCGCCCGCGAACGTGGTGCGCTCGTCGTTCCAGAGCGACTTGACGATCGTCACGGCCTCCTCGAACCGGCGCAGCCGCGGTCCAGGGGCACCGAGCTCCAGTCCCATCGCCTCGTGCTCGTAGGTGTTCCAGCCTGCGCCGAACCCGAACTCCAGGCGGCCACCCGAGAGGTGGTCCACGGTCACCGCCATCTTCGCGATCTCGGCCGGGTGCCGGTAGGTGTTGCCAGAGACCATGCAGCCGATGCGCACGCGCGAGGTCGCCACGGCCATCGCCGCCTGGAGCGTCCACGCCTCGAAGATGTCGCCCTGCTCGTCGTGGTCGATGGTCGCGAAGTGGTCCATCACCCACGCGTGGTCGAACCCGGCATCCTCGGTGAGCTGCCAGAACTCCCGGTACTCCGCCATGCTGGCCCGTTGGCTCAGCTTCAACCCGTACCTCAGCGTCATCGGATCGCTCTTCCTCTCGGTGGTGCCCCTCAGGCTAGCTAGATCAGGCCGCGCGACATCGCGACGGCGACCGCCTCGGTCCGGGAGGTGGCCCCGAGCTTGGCCATGACGCGGGTGAGGTGGACGCTGACCGTCTTCTCCGAGATGAACAGCTCCGCCCCGATCGCCCGGTTGGTGAGGCCGCGGGCCACGCGTTCCAGCACGGAGCGCTCACGCGGGGTCAGCACGTCAGCGGTCCTGCGCACCCCCGGGAGGGTGACCCTGAAGCGTCGACAGGTGGCCTCGACAGCAGCCGCCAAGGGGGCCAGCGCCATCTCGGTCGCGAGCGCGTGCGCCGTGATCAGCTCCGTCTCGCCGGAGCGGTCGGTCTCGGACAGCAGCGCCTCGCCGAGCCGCCACCGCGCGACCGCCTCGTGCGGGCGTTCGCCGAACTCGGCGGCCTCGACGACCGCCCGCCACAGCTCCGGCGCGTTCTCGCCCCGACACCGGGCAGCCTCGGCGCGGGCACGCGCCAACCACATGCGCCCCTCGGCGCCGAGCTCCTTGCCGCGCGGCACCCCGACCTCGGCGACCCGCTCGACGCGCTTGAGCAGATCCTCCGAGGACTGACCCGCCTCGGGGATCGTGGTGGGATGACCGCTCGCGGCGGCGTCCGCTCGCGCGGCGAGCAGGATCGCTCCGATCCGGATCTCCGCCAGGTCGTCCGGGTACTCGGGGACCGCCAGCGCACGCGAGAGCGCGGCCTCGACCAGGTCGGTGCGGCCGCGCCACAGCCAGGAGTGCACCAGCCCGTGCCCGGACATGGTCTCGTTCGACCGGCCGGACAGGACTCCGGCAGCGATCTGCTCGGCCGAGCCGAGCGCGACGACGTCGGCGTCGAGCTGCTGCCAGTCCCCCGTCCACGCCGCCGCGAGCACCCTCGTCGAGAGCACCAGCGAGCGCTCCGAGCTCGGGACGGACTCGAGGGCGGCCGTGCTCCGCGCCACCACGTCCGAGAACGCACCGCGGGCGATGTCGATCATGCCGAGCAGCCAGGTGAGCTCGCGCCCGTACCCGGACCAGGTGCGCCCGTGCTCGGCGGCCACGGCCACGCCTTCGGCCGCGATCTCGGCAGCCTCGGCGATCCGCCCGTGGTCGTACCGGAGCATCGCCATGTTGAAGTAGGCACGGAGCTCGGTGTCATCGGCGGCGTCCTCGCGAGCCTTGTCCCGCGCCTCCACGAGCCGCTCCATCGCACCCTCGACATCGCCGTCGTGCTGCAGCAGGAAGGCCAGCGAGATCAGCGCATCGGCCTCGGCGCCCTGCGCGCCCACCGCGCGGGCCTCGGCGATCGCACGCTCGGCGAGCTCACGGCGCTCCGGGGTGAACACGCCGTAGGACATCGTCGACATCACCCATGCGCGCTCCGCCGTCGAGGGCTCGTTCTCCAGCAACGTCCAGGCGAGAGCGATCTGCCGCTCCGCCTCCCGCCACTCCCCGTCGTTGTAGAGCAGGTTGGCGATCCGGCGCCGGGCGCCTGCCTGCTGCAGCACGTCGCCGACCTTGTCGGCGAGCTTCACGCCGGCCCGTGCGTAGGACAGCGCACGATCGCTGCGGGCAGCCGCCGTGGCCTCGTCGCAGGCACGCAGCGTCAACGTCAGCTCGGTCACGCCCGTGACCGCCTCCGGGTCGGTCACCGCGGGCCACAGCTCGAGCGCCTTCTCGACGTGCGCGAGGGCGTCGCTGTGCGCGGCGTACTCGCACGCGACCGTGGTGGCCTCGAGCCGAGCGGTCAGCGCCCGGGCCAGGTCGCCTGCGCGGGTGGCGTGGAACGCGATCGCCGCCTGCCACCCCTTCGGCTGCTCGCGTTCCAGCACGGTCACGTACGCGCCGTGCAGCCGAGCACTCTCGCCGGGGAGCATGTCGGCCAGCACCGCCTCCCGCAGCAGCGCATGCCGGAACGCGTAGGCGCCGTCGTGAGCGACGACCAGCACGTGCGACTGCACGCACTCCCGCAGCGCGGACTCGACCTCGTTCGGAGCGAGGCCCACCACCTCGGTGCCGACCAGCCCCTCCAAGGAGGTGGCCCACAGGTCCCGCTGCCCCACGATCGCGGCCGCACGCACCACGCGCTGCGCCGCCGTGGACAGCCGCTCGATCCGGTCCAGCAGCACCGAGGTGAGCACGTCGCTCAGCTCCGCGGCACCGCCGCGCGCGGCGCTCATCAGCTCCTCGGCGAAGAAGGCGTTCCCCTCGGAGCGCTTGGCGACATCGGCCACCACCTCGTCGTCGGCCTGCCCCTCGGGGAGCAAGGTCCGCGCGAACGCACGCACGTCCTCATCGCCCCACGGCTCCACGTCAACCCGGATGACACCACGCATCCGGACCACGCTCGCCAGCCAGGGCCGCAACGGGTGCGACCGGTTCAGGTCGTCGGTGCGGTAGCTGAGCAGCACCAGGATCCGGCTGCTCCCGAGCCGCGCCAGCAGGAACAGCAGCAGGTCGCGCGTGGAGGGGTCGCTCCAGTGCAGGTCCTCGACCACCACGAGCACCGGCTGCTTCCGCGCCGCCCGCAGCAGCAGCGACTGGACGCCGTCGAAGAAGCGCACCTGGTCGCCCGAGACATCGGCGCGCAGCAGCCGCCCGGTGCTCTCGACGATCTCGCTGTCGTCGGAGGCCTCGTGGAGCTGGGAGGCGATCTCGAGCACCGGCAGGAACGGCGGTGCCGCCTGGCCGAGCCCCAGGCAGTGCCCGAGCAGCACAAGCCCGCCCTCGCCGGCTACCTGATCCGCGAGCTCGGTGATCAGCCGGGTCTTGCCGATGCCCGCGTCGCCGGCGAGCACCACAGCGCCGGCATCGCCCTCGAGGGTCCGTTCCCACGCATCGCGCAGCGCGCCGATCTCGCTCTCGCGTCCGATCAGCGGTGCTGTGAGGGCGGGCGTTGCCACATCCGGCATGGTCTCATGCAGCGCCGACACGGCGCTGGGCAGGGCCGTCATTCACCTACCCCAGAAAAGCCGAAAGCCCGGTGGTTGTGAAACCACCGGGCCGTCGGGTCGAGTCCGCCGGGGAGACATCCCCCGGCTCGCCGGGCGCTCATGCGACGCGGACGAGAGTCTCGCGTGCCTGCCGCTCAGCTCGCCGCTGCAGCAGCAGTGCCCGGAGGCGTGCGACCTTCCGGAGCGCCTGCGCGCGCCGGACGTCGCGAAGCTGCTCGCGTCGATACTCGTGCTCAGATGCATAGAACTGCGGTTCCATGACCGTTCCTTCCTTCGTGGTGTGCCACCTACTCTGGCGGTGAGGCCCCAGTCAGGGCTATGGGAATTCCGCGCACCGTTGTGCCTGAGGACCCCTTACCCCGTGCCCGACGGCGGTCGCCGGGGGTAAGGGGTCATGTCGCCTCCGGGTCGGGGAGGTGCGAGGATCGACCCATGACGCTTCCTCTTCGTCTCGGTTACAAGGCATCGGCTGAGCAGTTCGACCCGCGGGAGCTGGTCGAGCTCGCCGTGATCGCGGAGCAGCGCGGCTTCGAGTCAGCGACGGTCTCCGACCACTTCCAGCCGTGGCGCCACGAGGGCGGTCACGCACCGTTCTCGCTGTCGTGGCTGGCCGCCGTGGGTGAACGCACCAGCACGATCCAGCTGGGTACCTCGGTGATGACGCCCACGTTCCGCTACAACCCTGCCGTCCTCGCGCAGGCGTTCGCCACGATGGGCGTGCTCTACCCGGGGCGCATCTTCCTGGGTGTCGGCTCGGGCGAGGCGCTGAACGAGATCGCCTCCGGCTGGACCGGCGACTGGCCGGAGTTCAAGGAGCGGTTCGCCCGGCTGCGGGAGTCGGTCGAGCTGATGCGGGCGCTCTGGACGCAGGACCGGGTCACCTTCGAGGGCGAGTACTACCGCACCCAGGACGCCTCGATCTACGACCGCCCCGAGGGCGGCGTCCCTGTGTACATCGCCGCCGGTGGCCCGATGGTCGCGCGGTACGCCGGCCGCCGCGGCGACGGCTTCATCTGCACCTCCGGCAAGGGCGCCGAGCTCTACACCGAGAAGCTGATCCCCTCCCTGGCGGAGGGCGCGGAGAAGGCCGACCGGGACGTCGAGACCATCGACCGCATGATCGAGATCAAGCTGTCCTACGACACCGACGGCGATCTCGCGCTGGAGAACACCCGCTTCTGGGCGCCGCTGGCGCTGTCGAAGGAGCAGAAGCACGACATCACCGACCCGGTCGAGATGGAGCGCGCAGCCGATGCGTTGCCGATCGAGCAGATCGCCTCGCGCTGGATCGTGGGCTCGGACGCTGACGAGGTCGCCGCTCAGGTCCGCCAGTACATCGACTGGGGCCTGAACCACCTCGTGTTCCACTTCCCCGGCCACGACCAGCGCCGCGCCATGGAGCTCTTCGAGCGCGACCTCGCGCCGCGGCTGCGCGCCTAGGCGTACCCGTGCACGGACGGCTGCTGCGGGTGCGGCGGCTGCAGCGCCGCCCGCCGCAGCCCTAGCTGGCCCAGGACACCCAGCGCAGCCACCACCAGCAGCATCGGGAGCGGGTAGAGCAGGCCGAGCAACCAGGCGTGCTCCTCGTTGTGGAACCCCAGCGAGCCGGCCATGCGCACGAGCGTCATCGGTGCGGTGGCGAGGTCGGGATCGTTGCTGACGATCAAGGCGGGCAGCAGCGACTGCGCCTGCGTCACCAGCAGCACCGCGCCCAGACCTGCCGCCGCTGCGCCGAGCACTCGGCCGTCCGCGCGCGAGCGCTCGCGCATACCCGCGAAGAGCATCGCCATCACGATGACAGCGCCGACCACGATCGTCGGCCCGGGGATCAGGCCGGTCCAGGTGTTGAGCGTGCCCATGTCACGCTGGTGCAGGAACCGCGCCAGCGTCAGCGGACCCGGCCCGACGAACAACCAGGGCGCGAGCGGGAGCAGCAGCCACATGCTGTGTCGCCCTGCCGGCTGGCACCAGCCGATCGCTGCGCCGGCGGCGACGGCCACGGAGACCTGCAGCACGGTCGCGATCGCCACCGGGCCCCACGTGGCGAGCATGACCCGGACCGGGGTGACCTGCCCGTCCGGGGCGGTGCTGAGTCCGCCGGTCAGCACCGGAAGGAAGACCACCAGGCAACCGAGCAGCACCAGGACGGCGACGACCGCCCCAGCGACACCGAGGCCAGCGGATGGCGCCCGGGTCGCGGCGACCTCGCCCTCGACGCCCAGCCGCATCCGCAGGAGCAGCACCGCGACCACCGCGATGACGCCCAACGCACCGGCCAGGAGCAGCAGCGCGCCGGCGACGGCAGCACCTCTGCCGAAGTCGGCCATCATGTATGCCAACCGATACATCAGCGCCATCGGGGTCTGGGTGGCCTGCTGCGGGCCGGTGAAGGTGTAGGGGACGTCGAACAGCTGCGCACCCAGTGCCAGCGCCCCCGTGACCCCGAGGATCAGGACCGCGGCCACGCCGCGCCCGGGCTCACGGACCCTCAGCACCAGTGCGAACGCCGTGGCGAACCCGGCGGTCAGCAGCGGCAGTGCCGCGAGCGTGATCGCGACGACGACGAACGTCCGCGCCTGCTCGGGAGAGCCGATCCCGTCGCCGGCGAAGAACCGGGACAGCCCGATTCCCAGCGGCGCGAACAGGGCCGCCAGCACCCCGACCACGACGCGGACCACGAGCGAGAGCCGGTGCGGCGTCGTCATCGCGGCGCCGATGACAAGGCCGAGCGCCGCTGCGGCCACGGTGACAGGCAGCACCGTGAGGATGCTGAACCCGAGGGCCGGTACCAGCTCCGGCATGATGCTTGCCCAGTTCTGCAAGCCGGCCGGGTCGGAGCCGCCGCTGAACGGGCTGCCGCTCCTGGTGCTCTCGGTCAGGGTCCTCACCGTCGGGACCAGGAGCTGCCAGATCACGAGCGCGTACAGCGCCGCCACCCCGATCCAGCCGACCGTTCGTCGGTTCGACGGCTGCGCCGGCTGTGCGTAGCCCACGTCACCTGGCTGTGCGTGCGGCTGGCCGCCGTACGGCCCGGCGGCGGGTGGGTACGAACCAGAGTCTGTCGGCGGCATCGACATGGGTCTCCTCTTCCTTGACGGCCACCACCTAAGCAGAGCCGCACCTGCGAGCACAGGTCACAGCTCCCCATCCGACACGATGGGCGAGGATGGGTCGATGACGTGGAGCGAACCGCAGCCCGATGTCCTCGGCGGCGACTGGATGGCCCGCACGCTCGAGGTGACCGACGACAGCGGACCCGGTGTGGCCACCCTCGTGCACCGGACCGATGCCGGCACCCGCCCGCGGGCGATGGTCTACCTGCACGGCTTCGTGGACTACTTCTTCCAGGAGCAGCACGCCCAGCGCTGGATCGATCACGGCTACGACGTGTACGCGCTCGACCTGCGCGACTACGGTCGCTCGATCCGGCCCGGCCGCACCCCGAACTGGATCACCGACCTGCGGGACTACGACCTCGAGCTCGACGCCGCACTGGCGTTCGTGCGCGCGCAGGGGCACGAGACCGTGGTGCTGAACGGGCACTCGACCGGCGGGCTGATCGGCGTGCTGTATGCGCACGACCATCCCGGCGCGGTCGATGCGCTCGTGCTGAACAGCCCGTGGCTCGACCTCAACGCCTCCTGGTTCGACCGGGTGATCACCACGAGAGTCGTCGATCGGATCGGCGTCACCCACCCCCGGCAACAGGTCTCCTCCGTGGCTGAGCCCTACGGGCGGTCCCTGCACTCCGGTTCGGGTGGTGAGTGGGACTTCGACCTCGCGTGGAAGCCCCACGCGGGCTTCCCGGCACTCGCCGGCTGGGCGCGTGCGATCCGGCGCGGCCATGCCCGGGTCGCGAAGGGGCTCGCCATCGTGGTGCCCGTGCTGGTGGCCACCTCGGGGCGCAGCGGGCACCGCAAGAAGCCGACCGAGCAGGAGCTCGCGAGCACCGACGTGGTGCTCGACGTGACCCAGATGTGGAGGCGTGCCCCGCTGCTCGGTCCGCGGGTGCGGGTGCTGCGCGTCCCCGGCGGACGCCACGACCTCACCCTGTCGAGCAAGCCGGTTCGCGAGCGCTACGAGACGCTGCTGTTCGGCTGGCTGGAGCGCGCACTTCCCTGAGGTGGTCCTCGCTCCCCTACAGTGACCACCGATGACCCAGACCGTCGAGGCGCAGGCGCAGCAGGAGAGCTGGTCACAGCTGCTGGGACTCGGACTGCTGCGCACGAGCTGGCGGCTGCTCGCAGCGCACTGGTGGCGCCTGCTCGCGATCGCCGCGTGCTCGTACGTGGCGCACGACCTGGTGATGCGGCTCGCGGTGCTCGCATACCGGGGCGGTGCGCTGCCCGGGCTGCTGGTGTTCTCGTTCGTGCCGTTGGTGCCGCTGCTCGCGATCGTGGCGATGCTGCTGGTGCTGCGCAAGCGGCAGGGGGCGCGGGGTGGTGCGGGAGCGGTGATCGCCGCGATCGGCAGCGTCCTGGTCCCGTTCCTGGTCGTCTACGAGAACCGGGGTCAGTTCTCCGACGACCTCTCGGAGTTCCTCCTCGGGGGCTTCACCCAGGTGCAGGAGGAGCACTTCGCCAGCGGTTCGCTCGATCAGGCGGCGTACGACAACCTCGTCCCGGACGGCAGCGCGCCAATGGTGATCGCCGTCGTGGTCGTCGCATTCTTGCTCCGCGCGGTCGGTGCCCGGGCCGCCGGCAAGGACTCGCTGTGGCAGGGCGGTGCGGGCAGGCGGGGGCTTCGTGCGGTGCTGCGCGCGCTCGTCGGCTACGCCGAGATCGTCTGGATCGTCATCGGTGTGGTCGTCATCAACACGGCCCTCAAGGGCCTGCACGACTGGTGGCAGCGGCGTCGCATCGGCCGCTCGCTCGCCGACTGGTGGGAGTCGGTGGACGTCTCCTTCCCGGCCTTCGGCGCTGTCGGCGAGTGGGGCGTCACCGTGGCCGGGACGATGCTCGACGGCGTGGTGACCGGTCTGGTCACGCCGCTCGCGTGGTTGACGATCGGGGTGGTGATCTACGGTCTCTCGGCAGCCGAGGGCATCTCCGACGACGAGGTCGTCGCCGCGATGCAGCGGCAGAACCGGCTCGCTCGGGTGACGCAGAAGGTCAACCCTGCGCTCGTCACGGCCGCCTGGCACAGGATCGCCGACACCGAGGGGCACTTCGGGGCGCTGCTCGGCGGCGTCGCGATGATCCTGCGGTCCCGGTTCGTGCCGGTGCTGGTGTTCTGCGTGGTCTACGCGCTGCTGACCACGTGGCTGCCGTTCGCCGTCTGGGACCTGCTGCGGAATCTCTTCCCGCGCTTCTCCTACATCGACTGGCTCGCCACCTACGGCCCGGCCCAGGCGTTCGCGCACATCCTCGTGCTGTGCGTGACCGCTCCGCTGCTCGCCGCGTTCACCGACGCGCTGCTCGCGCGGTTCGGCGCAGCCTCGCAGCTACGCCTGCCGGATCAGCCGATCTCGAGCTCGATGTAGCCCGGGTCCAGCGTTGCCTCCGTGATCCTCACCGAGCGCGGCTCCGCGTCGGCGGGCACGAGAACCAGCAGGGCTTGCTCGGGCCCGATGTCGTCCTCGGGGCTCAGTCTGCGGCAGGTGTAGCTCCACTCGTACCCGTCGGCGAAGCTCTCCACGAAGTGGTTCGCGAGGAACTCCCGCCCTCGGTCGTCGACGAGCGCGACCTCGCACGCACTCACGTCGTCGTTGGTCGACTCGGTACGCAGCACCACCCGCCAGGCGTGGAACCCGGCGGGCGGACGCCACTCGCTGCCCCCCAACGATGGCGAGTCGCCCAGGTCCCTCGCCTCGACGAGAGAGATCGTGATGCCCGCCAACGTGGCCGCGCCGTTCGCGTCGACCGCCGCGGGCTCGCGCGGCTGTGACTGCAGCCAGTACGTGCGGAAGTAGTCGGTGGAGATCCACGCCGTGCCGAGCAGCCCGATCACGAGCGCCACGGCCCAGAGCACGCGAGCGAGGGGGAGCACCGTGCGCCGAGGCTGGTCCGGCCGCGGTTGCGAGCCCCAGACCTGGGCCGGCGGCTCAGGAGCACGGACACCCCGCGGCGGGGTGGCGATCTCGGCCTCGGGGCGTGGGTCCCGCGCGGCCGGCTCGGTCATCGCTTACCCACCGGGAGGGTCTCGGTCTCGGTGAGGTCGAGCACCTCGACCACGTCGTCCGGGTCGAGGTCGAGGGGGATCTGCGCGTACTGCATCGGCATCGGCCCGTAGATCTTCAGCTCGGGGTCGAAGACGAGCATCAGGCCGTCCAGCGTGTCCGGCGCCACCTCGAACGCCAGGTCTCCGCGCACCCAGATGTCGGCACCGGCCAGCCACGGCCTCGCCGGGCTGCGGTTGGAGACCGGGAACTGGCGGCCGTCCTCGGCGCGCAGCACGAGGGCGGAGCTGCCCGGAATCCGGACCTCGTCCTCGGTCGCGTAGGACAGGTTGACCACCACCCAGACGCCGTCGGTCGTGGTGGGCGGCGGGGGCTCGAACCGGCCCGCCTCCACGATGCTCGCCGCGGCCTGCGCATGGTTGACGTGCACCGTGTACGGGAACGCCGACACGTCCTCACCCATGGCGCCGGTGGCTGCGACCGGGCCGTAGGGCAGCAGCCGCGCGTCGGCGAGGTTGCTGGTGATCCCGACGACCACGGCGAGCACGGCCAGCGCGATGATGACCCAGCGGCGGCGCATCAGAGATCGTCCTCGGGCTCGAACATCGTCGCTGGCAGCTCGGTCCGCGGCAGCGCCACGTGCCACGTGTCGCCCAGCGACATCCACCGTTCCTCGTTGGACATCGGGCCGAACATCCAGAGCGACTCGGTCATGACGGCGTCCAGCACCTCCGGCACCGCCGCCGCGTCGGAGACCGGCCACAGCAGCGCCACCTGGGTGCGCACGCCGGGCAGCGCTGCGGTTCCCGAGGTGCCGTCGGCCACCCGGACCGCCTCGGCCGCCACGCTCAACGTGCTGAGCAGCACACCCTGGGGCAGCTGCGGCTCGATCGCGTCGCTCGCGGGGCCGGCGAACGTGAGCGAGATGGGGCTCTCGGTCGTGTTCTCGACCTCCACGACGATCCCGAGCCATGCCTGCGCGCCGTCCACGTAGTCCAGCCCGGAGCGGCGCGTCTCGTCCGAGACGAAGAACGCGAGCGGGCGCATCGTCAGGGGCCCCAGGTCGATGTCCTCGCCGGCACTCGCCTCGAAGGATCGCGGCTCGGTGCTGCCGAACCCGCCCAGGGCACCCACGATCACGGGGATCAGCAGCAGCCCTCCGAGGAGCAGCCGCCGCGGCCACGTGGCGAGCAGCACGGTCACCACGGTCCGCGCCGTGATCGCCCCCGCCTCCATGCTCACGCCCGCAGGCTACACACCTGTTCCCCTCCGGCTCCGGGTCACGTCCTGCTCGATGGACAGAGCTGACCACCCGTTCCGGCCGGCCGTAGCCGGGCGGCGCCATATCATCGGCGCAGCACCAACGGACGATCCGAGAGGACCGCATGGCCACCAAGACGGTGACGCTGCTCGTCGACGACGTCGACGGGACCGCCGCAGACCGCACGGTCGAGCTCGAGCTCGACGGCGAGTACTTCGAGATCGACCTGAGCACAGCGCACCACCACGAGCTCGTCCGCGATCTCGCCCGCTACATGGCGGTCGCCCGCAAGGTGGCCGGCGACGGCGCACCCACCCCGTTCTACGCCAGCACCAAGGCCGACCCCCGCGCTGTGCGTCAGTGGGCCCGCTCGAACGGGATCGACCTCCCGAGCGGCAAGCGCGTCCCGAAGGATGTCATCGAGCAGTTCCACGCCGCGGGCAACTGACCGCGGCGGACCTCATCGCGTGAGCCGCTCCGCGAGACCCGACGCTCGTGGCGCCGTCTCCCCGACGGCGGCCCGTACCGCCGCTGCTGCCCGCTCGCGATCGTTGCCCGTCACCACCCGCACCCGGCTCTTCGCGCGCGTGACCGCGGTGTAGAGGAGCTGGCGCGTCAGCAGCCGCGAACCATCTTCAGGCAGCAGGACCGTCACCTCGTCGACCTGGCTGCCCTGGCTGCGGTGCACCGTCATGGCGTGCGCCGAACGCACCTCGGGCAGCCGGCCCACCGGGATGAGCTTGGGATCCGCCCCACCCGATGCCACAGCGGCCACGAGGCGGGACCGCTCGGGGTCATCGACCGGCAGCACCACGGCCAGGTCGCCGTTGTACAGCCCCAACCCGTAGTCGTTCTCCGTGACGATGACCGGCCGACCCACGTACCAGGTGCCCAGGCTGTGCCGCTGCCGCGCCCCCAGCGCGCGCTCGATCCTGCGGTTCCAGTAGCCCTCGCCGAACGGCCCCTCACGGTGGGCGCACAGCAGCCGGTGCTGGTCGAGCACCCTGATGACGGCAGCGGCGCCGGCGTCTCCTGACGCCGCCTCCTGCAGCGCGACCGCATGGTCGATCAGCATCTCTTCGACGTCGTCGATCGTGACGAGCTCGACGACGCCCGCATCCTCGTCATCTGCGGCGGACGAGGTGGTGAGCAGCTCGACGGCCCGGTCGGCATCGCCGTCGCGGATCGCGGCTGCGAGGCCGCCGATGCGGCCACCGAACCGGTGGCTGTGCAGCAGCCTGCGCACCTGTGCCGACTCCTCGCCCATGTCGAGGCCGGTCACGAGATCACCGAGCACGGCGCCGGCATCCACCGACGCGAGCTGATCGGCGTCGCCCACCAGCACCAGCCGGGCGTGCGGCCGCATGGCGTCGAGCAGTCTGGCCATCATCGTGAGCGAGACCATCGAGGTCTCGTCGACCACGACCACGTCGTACGGCAACCGGTTCGAGCGGTTGTGCCGGAACGGCCGACCGGGCACGGCGCCGAGCAACCGGTGCAGGGTGCGCGCCGACTCCGCGACCGCCATCACCCGGTCGGTGACAGGACCGGCGGGGAACCAGCGCTGCCCCGTCGTCTCGGTGACGGCCTCACCCATCCGGGCGGCCGCGCGACCCGTGGGCGCCGCGAGCGCGATCCGCAGCGAGGGGTCGCTCTCGATCAGCACGCCCAGCAGACCGGCGATCGTGGTCGTCTTGCCCGTGCCTGGACCTCCCGTGATCACTGTGGTCCAGCCTCGGCACGCAGCCTCCGCCGCGGCACGCTGCTCGGCGAACGTGTCGCCGCCGCTGGCGCTCGCCGGGCCGTCGATGCTCGCCGGGAAGTACCGGTGCAGGATCTCGTCGAGCCCGTCGGCACTGGAGGGCGCTGTGGCACCACGCTCGCGCAGGTCGCGCACGACCTGGCCCTCCTCTGCCCAGTACCGGTCGAGGTAGAGCCGGTTCGCGTCGAGCACGAGCGGTGTCACCGCGTCGTTCCCGGGTTCCCGCACCAGCGTCGAGGACAGCAGCGCGGCGCGCCACTCCTCGACCTCCCACTCCTGGTCGAGCAGCTCCCGCACCCGGCTGCCGCCGAGATCGAGGCACACCGACCCCTGCCGCACGGCCCGCACCGCCAGCGCGGCGGCCACCAGCACACGTTCGTCCTCGCAGCCGCCGAGCGCGGCGAGCCGGCGCGCGACGTGCACATCCGCGGCGCTCAGGCCGTCCGGGTGGTTGAGCTCGGCGAGCAGCCCGGTCGCCGACCGCGCCCGCTCGCGCCCGAACGGGTCGATCTCGACCGTGGCTCCACCGGCTTCCACCTCGCTCACACCGTCACCCCCACGCCGTCGAGAAGATCCGAGATCTCGGTGACCAGCGCGGCCGGCGGCTGCCAGGAGAAGACGCCGCACGGGTGTCCGTCGACGACAGGGGTCTCGGGCCCGCACATCCCCCGCACGTAGAGGTAGAGCACCCCGCCGAGGTGGCGCTCGGGCTGGTAGCCGGGCAGCCGCCACCGCAGGAACCGGTGCAGCACCACGGCGTACAGGAGCGCCTGCAGCGGGTAGGAGGAGTGGGTCATGGCCTCCGCGAGCCGCACCGGGGCGTACGCGCTCGCCCGCAGCTCCTCGTCGAAGGACCCGAGCCAGTTCGTCTTGTAGTCGACCACGAGGTAGCGCTCGCCGACCCGCAGCATCACGTCCACCGACCCGGTGAGGTAGCCGCGCAGCCGTTGCGCGGCGTACGCCGGGTCGGACACGATGTCCGCGTACGGGAGCAGCGGGTCGCCGGGCTGCAGGTGCCGCCGCAGCAGCGGACCGAGGTCGGCCAGCGTGGAGTCAGCACCGCTGCCGCCCTCGGCGGGGCCGGCGTCGCCACCGTGCAGCGGTAGCTCGAAGTCGAGCTCGGCGAGCCTGTTGGTCAGCCCGATCTCGCGCAGCGTCGTGCCGGCGAGCGGCCCGAGCGGGGTGTCGCAGACGGCGACCAGCGCATCCGCGAGCGCCTCGGTCTTGGCCGGGTCGGCGAGCTCGGCCACCGGCCACCGCACCCGCGCCTCGGCGATCCTGGCGAGCATCTCCTCCCGTAGATCGCCGCCGTGCTCGGGGGCAGCAGGGTCGGCGAGCTCGAGCACCTCGTGCACGAGCGAGCCGAAGGTGGCCCCGGCCGGCAACGCGGCCATCGGCGAGACCAGGTCGTTCTCGAGCTCGGCGTGGCTCCTCGGCTCGACCGTGGGCTCGTCCTGGCGGGTGGTGTACTCCGGCTCGCTGTCCACCATCGGGCCATCCGCCGCCGTGACCCGGGTGGCCAGCTCGGCCTCGGCGGCCGCGCTGAGCGCCGAGTAGGAGGTGCGCCGCCACACGGTGTCGATGCGTCGGTCCCACCGCCGGGCGCTGAGCTCGCGCCGCACAGGCTCGCCCACGGTGTCCGCGAGCTGCGCAGGTTCGGCGGTCTCGACGCTGAACGCGCCGACCTTCTCCCAGCGCCGGGCGTACTCCTCGGTGGTGGCGTGGTCGAGCACGGGCACGCTCTCGGGAACGGCCGCGGCGTTCGGTGCCCGGCCGAACACGAGCCGGTGCAGAGCAGACTGCGGGGTGTTCCGGTTGCTCGGCAGCCACCAGGCGACCACCTGGGACTTCGCGCGCGTCAGCGCCACGTAGAGCAGCCGCAGGTCCTCACCGAGGTCCTCGGCGCCCGCAGCGCGCAGGTGCTCGCCCGCGAACGGCGCGCCGCCCACGTCGAGGCACCGGTTGCCGTGCTCGTCGTGGAACAACGGGAAGTCCGGGTCCATGATGAAGTTGTCGGCCAGGAACGGCAGGTAGACGACGCCGAACTCCAGGCCCTTGCTGCCGTGGATCGTCAGCACCTGCACCGCTGCCGCATCGCTGTCGAGCCGGCGTGGTCGCTCCGCCGCTGCGGCGCCGCGGGCGCCGTCGCGCATCTGCTCGCGCAGCCAGCTGCTCAGCGCGATGACACCGAGGTCGTGCTGGTGGGCGTGCTGATGCAGCACCTCGGCCACGTGCCGCAGGTCGGTGAGCAGCCGCTCGCCGCCGACCGTTGCGAGCACACGCCCGATCAGCCCCCGGCCGGCTGCCGCCTCGAGGACCGCGGCGATGCCCCTGTCGCGAATGAGGTCGCTCCACTCGCGCAGCATCTCGGCGATCTCACCCGTGATCCGATCGGCGAAGTCGGCGCCGAGATCCTCGGCGGTGTGACCGAAGAAAGCCGTGAGCCCAGCCGCCCGCACGCGCCCGGTGATCTGCGGCCGCTCGATCGCCTCCAGCAGCGTCAGCCACTGGCGGGCGCCCTCGGTGCCGAACACGCTGCCGCCGGAGGACAGCACCGTGGGGATACCGGCCTCAGCCAGGGCATCGGCGACGTACCCGGCCTGTCGATGGCTCTGGCACAGGACCGCGACATCGCTGGCCCGGAGGTCACGGTCGGCGAGCCGCGCGCCCGCGGTGAGGAGCTCACGGACATCGGCCGCGAGATCTCGTGCGACGTGCTGCCGCAGCGGGCCGATCCTCGGCGAGTCGCCGGCGAACAGGGCCCGGTCCACGAGCCGGAGCCGGAACGGTGCCGAGTGCGGTGCCCCGATGAGCCGGCCCTGCTCGTGAGCCGCCGCGACCTCGCGCACGACGATCCGCCGGTCGCCGAGCTCCGCGCCCTGCAGCAGCGCCTGCATGCGTGTCAGCAGCGGCGCGTCGGACCGGTAGTTCTTGTCGAGGGTCGCGATGGCGTCGGCGCCGGCACGGGCCTGCAGGTACGTGACGACGTCACCGCCACGGAAGGCGTAGATGGCCTGCTTCGGGTCCCCGATCAGCACCATGCGCGCGTGGCCGCTGAAGGCGCGGTCGAGCACCTGCCACTGCACCGGGTCGGTGTCCTGGAACTCGTCGACCAGCACCACGGACCACCGTTGCCGCATCCGTGTCCGCGCGGGCGAGTCGGCGTGCTCGAGCGCCTGGGCGAGCTGGCTCAGCAGGTCGTCGTAGGACAGCAGCCCGAGCCGGCGCTTGCGGATCTCGAGCTCGTCGCGCACCGCCTGCGCGAACCCCAGCCGACGCGCTGCGGGCGAGCCGGGTCCGGCTGCCTGCGGCTCGAGCCGTGCCGAGGGGTCGGCCACGGCGGCCTTGGCGATCTTCATCGCCAGCTCACGCGTGAACACGGGGTTGGTGTCGTCCTTGAAGCCGCGCAGGTAGAGGTCGTCGACGACCTCGCCCAGCAGGTCGTCGAGATCCTCGACGAGCGTGGCGCCCACATCGGTGTCACCTGCGACACCCAGCCCCTTGAGGACCAGCTGGCAGAACTGGTGCGTCGTGACGATCGTGGCGGCGTCGAACCTTCCCAGCGCCTCCCGCAGCCGGCGGCGGCGCAAGCCACGCTCCTCGGGATCGACGTCGAGCAGATGGCTCGTCAACCCACCGTCGTCTGGGGGGGTCGTGGGCTCCTCGCCACGCGCCGTCGCCGCGAACGCCCGCTCCACGGCGACCAGCCGTTCCCGCACGCGCTCCCGCAGCTCCTGGGAGGCGGCGCGCCCGAACGTGACGACCAGCATCTGCTCCAACGGCGCCACGCCCTCGGCGACCATGCGGGCCACGAGCGCCGCGATGGTCCAGGTCTTCCCGGTGCCGGCGCTCGCCTCCAGCATCGTCGTGGAGCGCTCCGCCGGAAGCTCGCCGAAGGCGTCGAACGCCTGCGGTTCTGTCACGTTCATGCCCTCCCCCGCTGCTCGTGCTCGAGCAGTGGCTTCCAGAGCCGCACCGCGTACTGGCCGAACCTCGTGCTCTGGGTAGGACTCCAGAGCTCCTCGCTGCGCGCCGGCTCGGCCAGCAGACCGCGCTGCTGCTCGACCGGCAGCTCGGGGTCCGGCCGTAGCGGCAGCTCCGGGCCCCACACGTACTCGTAGTACTGGTTGGCCTGCTCGCCCTCGAACCTGCCGCCGTGCCACGCCTCGTAGGCCACGTACGCGCGGTTGCTGTCGGTGCCGGGCGTCTCCGCCCACACCGCCGAGGTCTTGAGCGGCAGCGGCAACGGCTCCCGCTGGCCGCGTGCGTAGATGTCGAGCAGCTCGCCGAGGAAGGCTCGGGCGTTCTCCGGGTCGACCGGGCCGAGCAGCGAGCGCCGCGGCGACCGCCCGCCGTAGACCTCGGCGGTCCAGGCGACCTCCGGCTGCGCCACCGTGAGCGCCAGCAGGTCCACCCACGCCGCCAGCCGCTGCCTCGCGCCGAGGCTGCTGTAGGTGACGCGGACGATCCGGTGCCCGCGCACGTCGGGGACCTGCCCGGTCACATGCACCCCGTCGACGTCGATCGTCACGTCGACCGTCTCCGCCGGCTGCGTCCTGGCCTCCGCGCTCGCCGCCTCGAGGGCGGTCACGGCGGCGTGCACCTTGTCGAGCACCGGCTGCCCGAGCTGCAGCGGGGGGATCTCGCCACGGGCGCGCTCGGCCGTCTCGAGGGCGTCGAGATCCTCGCCCGCGAGCATGCGCGAGAGGACCCGGTCGCCGATCGCCCAGGCCTGCAGGCTGTCGAGCTCGACAGGGATCGAGTCGGAGGGCTCCTCGTTCTCCCACGGCAGCGCGATGTCCAGGCGGCGCCGCACGAACGCCCGCACCGGGTGGGAGAAGAAGTACTGGAGATCGGCGAGCAGCACACCCGCTCCGCCGTCGTCATCGGCCACGGGGGCGAGCGGTTCGACCAGGAACGGCGGCACCCGCCGCCGTGGCCCCGAGGCCGCCCTCGCTCCCTCGAGCGCGGCGGCGTCGAAGGCGAAGGGGCGCGGCGGCTCGCGGCGGCTGAGCGCACCGGCCGTGAAGTTGCGCGGGTCGAACGGCTGCAACGGGTGACACACCACGACCTGGTCACGAACCGGACCGGCGCTGGTGACGTCGAGCGCGTCGAGCACCTCGCCGATCGGCACGGCCGGCGGGCGCTCGCCGCCCTTGACCTCGTCGGCGCCGGTGTAGGTGAGCACCAGGTGCTCGGTGGCGGCGAGCAGGGCGTCGAGCAGGAGCTGGCGGTCCTCGCCACGGACATCGCGCTCGCCGGTACGCGGCATGCGCGCGAGCGCGTCGTCGCCATCGGTGCTCGCCAGGCGCGGGTACGCGCCGTCGTCGAGGCCGACCAGCGCGATCACACGGTGCGGGACCGACCGCATCGGCACCATCGTGGAGACCGTGAGCGCACCGGTGCGGAAGTTGGCCCGGGTGGCCCGCCCCGAGAGCCGTTGCTCGAGCAATGTGCGGACATCCGCGAGCCGCAGCGGCACGTCCTGGCCGCCGGCGGCGTCGCGGATGGTGGCCAGCTCGCGGTCCGCCTGGGCACGCTGCCAGGCGTCATCGCTACCGACCGCGCCGAGCCCGTCGATCGCGTCGCCGAGCGCGGCGACCCACTCGGAGGCGCGCCGTGCCGCGCCGAGCGCCCGGACCGTGCTCTCCAGCCGATCGATCAGCTCGGCGAGCCGGCCGGCGAGATCGATCGCGGCGCTGCCGACGTCGTCGAGAGGCAGCGTGCTGCCGAATCGGCGCTGCCCCTGCTCGGCCATGCCGACGCCGACCAGCAGCCGGTCGAGACCGAGCTTCCAGGTGTTGTGCGGCAGGGCGGCCAGCCCGAACGGCTGGCGAAGGTCGGCCGCCAGACCCCAGCGCACCCCGGACTCGACGACCCACTGACCGATCTGCTCGAGATCGTCGTCGCTGAACCCGAACCGGCGGCGCACCACCTCGGTGCTCGCGAGGTCGAGGATCTCGCTCACCGCCGCACGCCCGCCCGCGACCTCGACGACCCGGGCCGCGAGATCGAGCAGCGGGTTGGTGCGGGCGAGACCGCGGTCGGCGAGCCGCACGCGCAGCTCGTGAGCAGGGTGCCCGCCGCGCACGACCTCGGCCAGCCCGAAGCCCGCCTCGAACAGCGAGGCGAAGGACTCGATGTCGGGACACATCACGAGGATGTCGCGCGGCTCGAGCGTGGGGTCGTCGGCGAGCATCCCGACCAGTACCTCGCGGAGCACCTCGACCTGGCGGGCCGGACCGTGACAGGCGTGGACCTGGACCGAGTCGTCGGTGGCGGCGAGCACGCGACCGGCACGGGTGGCGGCATCCGGCTCGACATCGGCACGCAGATCGTGCTGGAGCCAGCCGAGCAGGGTCTCCGGTGCGTCGTCGGAGACACTGTCGACCGAGACATCACCCGCGGGCTCGAGCGTGGAGAGCGTGCGCTGCAGCTCGCGCGCGTCCCGCCCCAGGCTCGCGAGGAGCGGGTGGTGCACCTTCAGCGCCGTCTCGTCACGAGCGCGCAGCACGGGACCATCGGCCACCACGGGCCGCAGCTTCTCCCACGCCACGGCGGAGGCCTGCGGCAGCCACAGGTGCACCTCACGCTGCTCCCCCACCGCCGCCAGCAGCTCGACCTCGGTCACGGGCAGCCTCGTGTGACCGAACAGCGAGAGTCGGTCCGGGAGCGCGAGCTCCTCGCCGGCACGGATCCGCGCGAGGACCTCGGCGTGCCGCACATCGGGTGGCGGCACCGCCAACCGCTGCTCGAGGCGGCGATACAGCTCCGCCTGCCAGGCAAGGTCGGCATCGAGGCGGTGGCCATGACCGTCGGAGTCGTCGCCGGCGCGCCAGGCCGCGAGGATCGCGGGCCGCTGCACCGCGTAGCCGGAGAGCAGGCCCGCGAGTCGTCGCGCGACCGAGTAGCGCCTGTCCTGACGCTGCCCGGCCCGGGCCGGGCCGCCGTCGTCAGCCTCTGCAGCACCGAGGTGCGTGGCGAGCGTGGCAGCCCATGGCTCGGTGACCACCTCGTCGATCGTGGCGAGCAACGGCCACGCGAGCCGGTCCGGGTCCCACGGATCGGTGCGCTCGGTCCCCGTCAGCTGGGCGACCAGCGACCGGGGCGAGACGAGACGCACACCCGCGCAGACACCATCGGTTCGGTCCGCCGCTGCACCGAGCCGGTGCGAGAGCCGCTGCGTGAGCCACCGCTCGACGCCACGCGCGGGGACCACCACGACCTCCTCCGCGAACGGATCCGCCATCGGGGTCGCCAGCAGCCGGCCGAGCTCGTCGGCGAGACGGTCGGTCCGGTGCGCGCGGTGGATGTGGACTGCCACCTCGGCAGGCTATCGGCGCTGTGCGACATCCCGGTCCCGGCAGCGCTGCCCGGCGACGAGAGCTAAGCGGGCCGCCCGCACCGGTCGAGGCGAGCGGCCGAGCCCCCCGCCCGCCGAGTTCGTCGCAGAACGTCGAGTTCGCTCGGTGCACCCGACGAACTCGACGGTCTGCAGCGAACTCGGCGCCGGAGAGCCCGTCCCGACCTACCTCAGTCCATGCCCTCAGGCAGCCGGTGCCCGATCAGTGCGAGGCACTGCATGGTCGCGAGGCTGCCCTGCGCGGCGTCGTTGGTCCAGAGCGTGGGGGCGTCGTCGACCGGCGACATCACCTCCGGCGGCTCCCGCCGCACCGAGGTGAAGTCGCCGCGCATCCGCTCCCCGCCCGCGAAGAATGCCTCCCAGGCGCGGTCGGCGAGGTCGTCGCGGCCGAGCCGGTTCGCCGCGTACGCCAGGATCCGCGAGTGGGCCTGCTCGAACGGTGAGCCGTCGTGCTCGGTGCCGAGCTCGGCGACCTGCTCCTCCGCGGTCCCCAGGTACAGCCGGCAGTACTGCAGCCAGGCATCCCGGAACCCCGGGGCCGCCTCCTCGTCCACCAGGTCGACCAGCTCGCTGCAGATCTCCACCAGACCGAACATGATCGACAGGTGCGAGGCACTCACCCTCCTCCGACCGACGTCGAACCGGCCGGTGTCGAGGTCGTAGAGACCCTCACCGGTGAAGAACCCGCGCGGCATGGCGCCGATGTCGCTCATCGTCCCCAGCAGCCGGTCGCGCGAGCGCTCGTTGCCGGTGATCTCCCAGTCCGCCAGCCAGGTCGATGCGAGCGCGCTCCAGTCGGTACCCAGCCCGACCCCGAGCGCGTTCCGTTGCGGCCGGTAGGTCGCCGCGTCCGGGCGCACCTTCCGCACCGGGTCCAGCCCCAGGAAGGTCTGGTCCGAGTCCCGCAGCTCCAGCATGAGGTCGCGGGAGTGCTCGTCGGCGGTGAGGAAGTAGTGGTGACGGCGGTAGGCGGGTGAGCTGATCCGCAGCTGCTTGGCGCTGCACCCCCAGTGCTGCACGTTGTGTCGCGTGCCCAGGCCCTGCCACTGGCCCGCGTGGTAGACGTCCACATCGCCCGTGTGCCGGGTGAGCCGCTCAGCGAGCCGGAACACGTCCGCCCGCCCGGTCCGCAGGAACGCCGTCCACAGCCACAGGTCCGGGGAGAGCTCGGAGTTGTCCCAGGCGTACCCGCCGACGTCGTACCGCCACACGTGCCGGTCGGCGTCGTAGGCATGCATGAGGTCGCCGTAGTTCCAGAACCCATACCAGGAGCGCTGGTCGACCTGACCCACGTAGAAGTCGAGCAGCGCGCTCAGCCGCTGCTCCAGCTGTGCCCGTGCGGGCGTCGAGGAGTCCGGGAGGTCCCAGTCCCCCAGCACCCGCGCGGCGTGCAGCGCTTCAGGCGTGACGGCCAGGCGCGGCGGCTCCACCACGTGCGCGACATCCGCGGCGAGCTGCTGCACCGACGGCGTGCCCGGGTAGGCGATCACCTCGAGCTCGTGCGTGCGGGCGATCCCGTGGGCATCGCCGAAGCCCGGCTCGTAGTCCTCGTAGGTGATGTCGAGCGCGTCGAGCTGGTCGGCGTACGTCTCCTGCCCCAGGCCGTCGTGATAGAAGCGCAGGTCCATCGGCTCGGCGTCGGGCGACCACAGCCACATCGTGATCGAACCGGCCTCGCCGGTCCCACCGGCGACGTCGATCCCGGTGGGGTGCGACTGCCAGAATCCGGTGAGCCCTAGCGCGAGCCCGCCGCCCGGGTCCCCGAGGTAGCCCACGCCGTCGGAGCGTGTGCCCTCGGCGACACCCACCCACGCGTGCCCCGGCCTGGTCCGCTTGCGCACGGTGAAGCCGTTCGCGGAGTGCTGCCGCAGGCTCCAGGAGTCCCACGTGGGGATCCATCTGCTGAGCCTCGCGACGTCCTGGTCCCAGGTCTCTGGCGACGGCGTGGCGTCACCGTTCATCTGCGCGTCCCGGACCGCCTGCCCCGGGTCCCGGCGCAGCCCGGTCAGCCCCCGCACCGCCTCCCGCAGCAGCCCGCCGTCGGCGCCCGCGATCCGGACGTGCCGGTCGTGCGGCTCCGCGCGCAGCGGCACGTCGAACCGGACTCCGATCGAGGAGAGGAAGTCCTTCTCGGCGTCGCCGTCCCAGATGAAGGAGTGCACTAGCCGCAGGTGCGTGGAGCCGGCCACCGCCACCAGTCGCACCGTGAAGGGCAGCCATCGCTTGCCCGCATCGGTCCGGTGCCGCCCCTGGATCCGCACCACCGCGCGCACCGGTCCGGACTGCTCGACGGTGACGCACTCGACCTCGCCCGTGCCGTGATCCCGCCCGCCGTGATCGGGTTCCGGGGTGCGCTGCACGCTCGAGACCAGCCGGCCGTTGCGCCCGACGGCGGTGCCTCCGATCGCGATCTCGCTCACCAGGGCATCTCCTGCCCTGGGGATCGTGACGCGCATCTCGCCCACCGTGAGCACGACGGCGTCGCTGGTCTCCTCGACGCTCACCGGCTGCGCCACGCTCGGCTGCTCCGCCCGCACAAGCCGGTACCCGGCGGCAGGGTCGTCGCCGGCGGCCAGCGCGATCCCGGTCCACTTCACGCTGCCGTCGGGCCAGGTGGCGAGCGGCCAGAGCTGCGCGGCGACAGGCGCCCCGTCGGCGGCGACCACACCAAGGGACCCCAGCTCGGTCACCGCTCCCCGAGGAAGCGGGGCACCCAGGGTGGCGCCCGCGGGCAGGGCGGCCGGTGGGACGTCGTCGATCCATCGGAGCGGGATGTCGATCGTGGGCGTGTTCGTCATGAGAGGGGCTTCACCTCGAGGTTGCGGTAGTGGGCGGAGAGCGGGGCCATCTGGCGGAAGCCGATGCGGCCGCCGCCGAGCGGCGGCCCAGTCGTGCCGTCGTCGGTCCAGCGGAACAGCTCCAGGTCGTCGATCGCGAAGGCCACCTCGGGCCCGTGCTTGGTGACGCGCACCCGGTAGTGACTGTCGACGTCCTCGAGCGGCGGCAACGGGTCGGCGCCCTGCGCCACCAGGTGGAAGCCCGGGCTCTTGCGCAGGTTGCAGGTGTGGAACCGGCGCTCGGCGGGCCACTTGCGGCGGTAGTAGGACACGTGAAGGGTGCGCACGTCGCCCGAGTGGTATTGCGGGTAGAAGCCGGTGCGGGGCGCGAGCGCGGGGTCGAAGAGGTCGCGGCCCTCGGTGCCGGTGGCGGCGAAGAACAGCATCGCGAGGCCCGCGCCGGCGAGCGGCCGGAAGTCCCAGGAGACCTCGATGTCGGGTCCGAAGACCTCGGGGCACCAGTACGTGACGTGCGCGTGGTCACCGCGATCCGCAGCGACCAGCGCAGCCTCGTCGGCGGTGCTGAACAGCCGCACGCCGCCGTCGAGCTGCTCGACGCCCAGCGGTCCTTCGGCCACCCACCCGTCGAGGTCCGCGGCGGAGGCGAGTGCGTTCGTGTAGGTCATGGGCGCACGAACCAGGAACCGAGCGGCTCGCTGTGGTTGTCGAGGCCGCGGATCACGCGCAGCTGCTGCGCCACGAAGGCTGCGACGGTCTTGGCACCGAACGCACCGAAGTGGGTGTTGTCCTGCGCCCCGCCGTCCGGGTTCGTGTGGCCGAACAGCCGCCAGCTGTCCTGCTGACCCATCCAGGCGTACAGCCAACGCGTGAAGCCCAGCAGCTCGATCACCGGGACGTTCAGCTCGGCGCCCAGGGCACGCACAGCGGCCGGGTACGGCCCGTGCGAGAGGCGCAGGTCGCCGTCGTCGGTGAAGAGGCGACGTTCCACGCTCGTGCCGAGCACAGGCATGCCGCCCACCGCGCGCACCTCATGCACGAAGGCGCGCAGGTTGTCCGAGTAGCCGCCGGTCGCGGCCAGTGCGTCCGGGTCCTTCTGATCGTTGTGACCGAACTGGATGACGACGACGTCGCCTGGCCGCGTCTGGTCCAGCACGTCGCGCCAGCGGCCCTCGGCCCGGAACGACGCCGTGGTGGCACCGCCGATCGCCTCGTTGTGGACCGGCTCCTCGACGAACAGGTGAAGGGCCGCACCCCAGCCCGCGACGCCGGAGTCGTCGAGCGGACCCGGTGCCACCGTGGAGTCACCAGCCAGGTGGATAGTGATGGATGTGTCGCTGCCGCTCACCCCTTCACGCTGCCGATCAGCATGCCCTTGGCGAAGTGCTTCTGCAGGAACGGGTAGGCCAGCAGCACCGGGATGGTCGCCACCATGACGACGGCGAACTTGATGCCCTGCGCGGGTGGCGGCACGTCGCTGTTCATGTCGTCGGCCGTGAGGGTCGCGGAGGCGGTCACCTGGCGCAGGATCATCTGCAGGGTCCACTTGTCCTGATCCCCCAGGTACAGCAGCGGCGACATGTAGTCGTTCCACAGCCCCACCGCGTAGAACAACCCGAAGGTGGCCAGCACCGGCTTGCTCAGCGGCGCCACGATGCTGCGCAGGATGCGGAGCTCGTTGGCGCCGTCGATGCGTGCGGACTCCTCCAGCTCCTTGGGCAGCTCCTGGAAGAAGTTCTTGATGATGATCAGGCTGAAGGGGTTGATCGCCATCGGCAGGATCAGCGCCCAGTAGCTGTTGAGCAGGCCGAGCTCCTTCACGATGAGGAACGTCGGGATCATGCCTGCCGAGAACACCATGCAGAACACGATCAGACTCATCATCGTGCGTCGGCCGGGCAGGTCGATCTTCGAGAGCGGGTAAGCCATCAGCGCGGTCAGCGCGAGCTGGATCACGGTACCGACGCCGGTGACGATCACCGTGGTGACGAACGCCCGCACGAAGACCCGTGACGACAGGATCGACTCGTACGAGGCCGTGGTGATCTCGCTGGGCCACAGGAAGAACGGCCGCGTGGTGATCTCGAGCTCCGTGGCGAACGAGCCCGCGAGCACGTAGAGGAACGGCAGCAGCGCGACCACGCCGATGGCGATGAGGACCACCGCGTTGACGCCGTCGAAGACACGGCCCGCGCGCGTGTTGAACCGCTGGTAGGTACGCCTGTCCATCAGAAGATCCCCGGCTGCTTGAGTCGCTTCGCAAGAGCGTTGGTCCCGAAGATGAGGATGAGACCCACGATCGCCTTGGCCAGCCCGACCGCCGTCGAGTAGGAGTAGGCACCCTGCTGGATGCCGGTGAAGTACACATAGGTGTCGAACACATCAGCGACGCTGCGGTTCAGCGCGTTGGACATCAGGTAGATCTGCTCGAAGCCGGTGTCCAGCACGTTCCCGGTCTGCAGGATCAGCAGCACCACGATCGTGGAGCGGATGGCCGGCAACGTCACGTGCCAGACGCGCTGCCAGCGGCCTGCGCCGTCGATGATCGCGGCCTCGTACTGCTCCTGGTCGACGCCGGCCAGCGCGGCCAGGAAGATGATCGTGCCCCATCCGGTGTTCTTCCAGACCGACTGCAGCAGGATCAGCGGGCGGAACCAGTCAGGGTCCGCGAGGAAGTTGGTGTTGCTGCCGAGCGCGTCGTTGATGAAGGTCCAGAGCGGGCCGTTGCCGACGGCGAACAGCAGCCCGGTCAGGGAGACCACCACCGTCCAGGACAGGAAGTGCGGGATGTAGACCAGGGTCTGCACGGTGCGCTTGAGGATCTGCAGGCGCACCTCGTTGAGGAGCAGGGCCAGCACGATCGTCAACGGGAACGCGATGAACAGACCGAGCGCCGCCAGGATCAGGGTGTTGCCCAGGATCCGCGGGAAGTCCGGATTGCTGAAGAAGCTCTCGAAGTGCTCCCAGCCGACCCACTCGCTGCCCTCGATCCCGAGGAAGGGGATGTAGTTCCGGAAGGCGATCTGGGCCCCGTACATCGGCCAGAACCGGAACAGCGCGAAGTAGAGCACCCCGGGAAGCAGCAGCAGGAACAACCATCGGTACCGCACCAGGTTGCCCAGCAGGTTCCTGCGGTTCGGCGGTGGCTCGCGCCGGACCAGGGTGCCGTCGTCGATCGACTCGACGTCAGCGGTGGCAGTGGTCATGGTCTCTTCCTCGGGGGCAGGAGCAGGTCACGCAGCGCCGTCAGCCGAGCTGGCTGTAGAGCTCGTTGATCTCTTCGGTCACGGCATCGCCGCCGCTGGTCCGCCACAGCTCGATCGCTGCGTCGAGCCCTGCGTCGTCGATCTGACCCGCGAGGTACTGGATGCGGGCGTCGCCGATGATGTTGTCGAGCTGGGTGCCGTTGGTCGTGTAGGTGTCCGAGACCAGACCCGCCGCCGGGTTGAAGACCGCGTTCGCCGCGTCCTCCTCCTGAAGCTGCAGTCGCAGGTCGTTGAAGGCCACGTCGTCCTCGGTCTCGGGCTTGGCCTGGTAGGCCTCGTAGCCGGCCACGTTCATGCCGAGCTGCGCCCAGGCACCGGTCACCTGGTCGGTGAAGTCCTGACGCTCCGGGTTCCACACGAGGTACTCGCCCTCGACCGTGAAGTTGTCACCCTCGATGCCGTTGTTCATGAGGATCTGCGCCTCGGTGCTGTTGAGGTCGTTGAGAATCTGCAGCACCTGCTCGAGCTGGGCCTCGTCCTGCACCGAGGACCGCGGGATCGCCAGGAACCCGGCGTACCCGGTGGTCGGCAGCGCGAAGGTGCCGTTGGGTCCCTCGAGCTGGCCCACGAGCGCGACCTTCTCACCGGGGACCTCGCCGGCGTCGCTGAACAGCCCGCGCAGCTGACCCGCACGCGACTGGACGTCGATGATGATGCCGCCCTTGCCGTTGAGGAACGGCTCGTTCCAGGTGGCCGGGTCCATCGTCGCGTAGTCGGGGTTGACGTAGCCGTTCTGCACGAGGTCGCGCTCGAACTCGACGGCCTCGCGCCACTCGGGCGTGGTGAAGGCCGGGACGAGCTCGCCGCCCTCGTCACGCCACATGTTGCCGGCGCCGTACCAGACCTCGATCGTGTCGTACGGGCTGTTGGTGCCGATGCCGCCGGGCCACTGCGGCGCGATCAGGCCGTAGGTGTCGTCGGCACCGTTGCCGTCGGGGTCGTCCTCGGTGAAGGCCCGCGCGATCTCGTACAGGTCGTCGGTGGTCTCGGGGATCTCGAGTCCGAGGTTGTCGAGCCAGTCCTGGCGGATGATGACGCTGGCGCGGATGATGTCGCGCGCACGGTACACCCCGAAGATCTGGCCGTTGATGCCCGAGTTCAGCTCGACGTCGGGGTTCTCGGAGACCAGGTTGGGGTAGTCGCCCGAGTGGAGGTACTCGGTGAGGTCCCAGAACCCGCCGGCCAACGCCGTCGAGACGAATCCCTGGTCCTTGCCCGTGATCACCATGACATCGGGGATGTCGTCGCCAGCGAGCACGGTGTTGATGCGCTCGCCGTAGGAGGAGTTGGGCACCCACTGGACCTCGAGCGGCACGCCCGCGATCTCGCTGAGGCCCGCACCCACCGGGTCGTCGCTCTCCGGGGGGACCTCGGCGAAGTAGGGCGCCATGATGGTGAGGCCGTCGAGCGCCTCGCCGTCGCCGCCACCGTTGCCGCCGTCACCGCCGTCTCCGCCGGAGCCGCCACCGCTGCAGGCGGTGAGCACCAGCGCACCCGCCACGGCCGTGGCGATCGGTGCGATCCGTCGCATTCTCATAGATGTTCCTTTCGTGGTGAGTGAGGGTCACTCAGAAGGGGTCGGGGTCGAGTCGGAGAGCGCCGCGACCAGGCGGTCGTTTCGCGCGTGGCAGGAGGTGCAGATGGCGGTGACCGCGTGAAGCCAGGCGCCGATGGCCAGCACCGGCAGCAGGCCGGGGAGGAACCGGACCAGCAGCACCGCCATCACCGTGACCACGGCGACGAGCGCGGTGGCCGGCAGGTCGTGGAGGAGGTACCGCAGGGCGGTCGTGGGATACGTGCGCAGCGGGATGTCGTAGTGGCTGTACATCGTGAAGGCGAAGACCGCGGCCATCCCGACGACGCCGAGCGCGATCCACAGCGCCACCACGAGCACACCCCCACCGGGGGCGAACGCGTACAGGTTGGCGCCCAGCACGAGCGCGACGGCGGCGAACGGCCACAGCACCGCGTTCGCCCGCAGGAGCTCTCGGCGCCACACCCGAGCGAAGGTCCGGAACAGCGGCTGGGCGTCGCCACGCACTCGTGCTCGCGACACGCTGGCTGCCGCGACGAGCGCCGGCGCCAGCCCCAGCACGATCCCCCCGAGCAGGGAGAACGCGATCACCAGCAAGTTGAGCCCGGCGACCCAAACGAGGAGCTCGGCCGCGTCGTAGAGCCGCCCGCCGGGCAGCCCGGAGGATGCGGGAAACGCTTTCCTGGGCGTGGTGACCGTGCTCACCGGGCGCTCCCCTCGAGATCTCCGTCGACGTCAGGTCGTGCGCTCGTCGCCTCAGCGGCAACGATTCATTGAATGGATTCATGACGGTACAGGCGAGTCCTGCGAGTCGTCAAGCCCAGACCCGCACCTCTCCCCAGCCGGACGCCGCCGCCGAGGCGCACACCGCCCCGGAGTCGCCGCCGATCGCGCACCCGGCCCCGATTCCGGCGTCGAACGCGCGCTATGTGCCGCTGTCAGCCTGAGAGCAGCAGCAACCCAGCGATCGGCAGCCGTGAACGGAAGAAGGCGCGCGTTCAGCAGCGGAGCTCGGGCCGGGATAGGCGGCGGGCGGCAACTGCACTCCGGGGTGCGCGTTGCGCCTGGTGGCGTGGAAGTCAGTTCCGCAACTGCAGTCCCGGGTTCGCGTTGCGCCCGTGGCGTTCGGGTCAGTTCCGCAACAGCACTCCGCCATGCGCGTTGCGCCCGTGGCGTTCGGGTCAGTTCCGCAACAGCACTCTGCCATGCGCGTTGCGCCCGTGGCGTTCGGGTCAGTTCCGCAACGCGGCGGGTGCGCGGCGACATGCCGAGCCGGTCGACGGCCGATCGAAGCGGTCACGCAGCGCCACTCCGGTACCCGACTGGAAGAGCCGCTGCCGCTCAGGCACCGAGCGGGGCGGCGAGGAGCCGGGCGAAAGCGGCTTCGGCGGCGCCGATCATCAGCCGGTCCTCGCCCAGGGCGGCGACGCGCAACTCGAGCTCGTCGGCGGCGCCTGGGATCACCTGCTCGACGACGGCGCTCAGCAGGCCCTCCATGTCCCGTTCGGCGAGGGTCGCCAGGAAGCCGCCGAGGATCGCGACCGAGGGGTTGAGCACGTTGACAGCGTTCGACAGCGCGGTCGCGAGGATGCGGCGCTGCCGCTCGACCTCGGCGGCCACCGCGGGATCCGCAGAGCCGGCGATGGCCGCCGCGAGCGTGGGCTCGTCGGCGCTGTGCAGGCCAACCACGTCGAGCAGCCTGGCCCGGCTGACCTCGTCCTCGAGCACCCCGTCATCGGCGCGGCGGTCGGCGGCCTCCATGATCCCCGGCCGGTTCTGCCCGAACTCCCCGGCATACCCGGAGGCGCCGGCGACAGCTCGCCCGGCCACCACGAGGCCGCCACCGATACCGCTCGCGCCGCCGTTGAGGTACACCAGGTCATCCACGCCGCGCCCGGCTCCGAAAAGATGCTCAGCACCGGCGCCGAGCGTGGCGTCGTTGCCCACCGCCGTCGGCAGCCCTGTGGTCTCGGCGACCAGGTCCCGCACCGGGGCGTCCCGCCACTCGAGGTGCGGCGCGAGCCGCACCAGGCCGTCCGAGGCCCGCACCAACCCCGGCACGGCGAGGCCCACGCCCACGATCCGGGCGCCGTCGAGCTCGCGCTCCTGCCAGCGGGAGATGACCGACCTGGTCAGCTCCGCCGTCTGCTCGGGGGTCACGAGGGACTCGTGCTCGACACGTTCGCGCACCACCACGCGGCCGCCGAACCCGACGGCGGCGATAGTCACGGCGTCGACCTCGGGGTTGACGGCGATCGCGGTCACGCCGGGATCTGCGGACACCACCGGCGAGGGCCGGCCGACGCGGTTCGTCCCGGCCGGCGCCCGCTCCTGCGCGAGCCCGAGCTCGACCAGCTCACCGGCGAGCGCCGCGACGGTCGAACGGTTCAGCCCCGTGGTCGCCGTCAGCTGCGAGCGCGACTGCGGCCCCTCCCGATGGATCAGCCGCAGCACCGTGGACAGGTTCCGCTGCCGGACCCCGTCAGCCGCTCCGGCTCGCTCCACCACACCGAAACCCTAGCGGCGCCCTCCCCAGCCACCGATGACTCCACCCCTGCGCGGGTCTGGGCGAGCGCGTCGGCACCGAGACGCGTGGGTCCGGGCGGGAGCGCTACTCGAGATCGAACCTGACTCCGAGGAGCCGCACCGGGCGGTCGAGCTCGAAGCGGCCGAGCACGATCTCGGCTCGTTCCCGCAGCGACTCGCGGTCGACCGTCGGCGCTGCGAGCTTCGCGGTCTTCGTCCGCGTGAAGAACGTCGCGGTGCGGACCGTGACCGCCACGTGGGTGGCGATCCTGCCCTCCTCGAGGAGGAGGGAGTGGACGTCGTCGACCAGGGCGAGCACCGCCGTCGAGATCTCCTCGCGGGTGGCGAGGTCGGTGGGGTAGGTGACCTGCTTGCTCAACGATCGGCGCACCCACGCCTCGGTGGAGACCGTGCGGCTCGCTCCGCCGCGCGCGAGCCTCCGCAGCGCCGGCCCGATCGTGGGACCGAACCAGCCCGCGAGCGCCTGCTCGTCGGCGTGACCCAGGTCAGCGATCGTGGCGATGCCGTGCGCGGCGAGCTTGGCGGACGTGCGCGAGCCGATGCCCCACAGCTCCTGTGCCGGCCGCGCGCCCATCAGCTCCCACCAGTTGTCCCGACTGAGCCGGAACACTCCCCCGGGCTTGCCGAAGGACGTCGCCATCTTCGCGCGCTCCTTGGTGTCACCGATCCCGACGGCGCAGCTCAGCTCGGTCCGCTCCCTCACCCGGGTGCGGATCTGGTCGGCGAGCGCGAACGGGTCATCGACGTCGGCCCCGAGGAACGCCTCGTCCCACCCCCAGACCTCGACCGCGTGGCCGAACGTGCGCAGCGTGTCCATCACCTCGATGGAGGCGGCCTCGTAGGTGGGGTGGTCGCTGCGCAGGTACACGGCGTCGGGCGCCTTGCGCAACGCTGCCCGCAGCGGCATCCCGCTGCGCACGCCGAGGGCACGAGCCTCGTAGGTGGCGGTCTCGACCACCTGCCGGGGCCGCGTGGGATCGCCATCCCCGCCGACCACGACGGCCTTGCCGGCCAGCTCCGGACGCCGCCGGATCTCGACCGCCGCGAGGAACTGGTCGAGGTCGACGTGGAACAGCCACCACGTCGGAGAGTCCTCCTGGGCCACGGGGACCACGCTATGCCTGACCACCGACGAGCGGGGCGCTACCGCCTCAGCCGGCGATGTCCGCGAGCGTCGCGCCGAGGCCGCGCACGAGATCGTCGACCGCGACCCAGACGCTGTACCCGTGCGCGCCGCTGCCCATCGAGACGCGCCGTCCGGCGAGCGAGGCGTCCACGTAGGTGGGGTACTCGTGCAGGCTCCCCAGCGGGGTGATGGTCCCTCGCTCGTGCCCGACGGCGTCGAGCGCCTCCTGCGCCGACGGGAACTTCAGCTTGTTCACCCCCAGCAGCGCACGCAGCTTCGCGAAGGACACCGACGCATCGCCCGGCACGATCGCGAACACGTACTGGTCGCTGCCCGCGCGCATCACGATCGACTTCGCGATGTCGGCCGGGCGGATCCCCAGGATCGCGGCGGCCTCCTCGAGGCTGTTCGCATAGGGGCGTTCCTTGACCTCGATCGGGATGCCCCGCGCCTCGGCGTCGGCGCGGACGCGGACCAGACCCTCGGGCTCGCTCACCTGCACGAGCATACGAGCCGGGCACATGACCGTGACCGCCTGCATCGGGGGCCGCAAGACTGGCCGGCGTGACGATCACGATCCGCACCGAGAACCCCACCGATCCCGGCGAGGTGGCCGCGATCGCTGCCGTCAACGCAGCCGCGTTCGACCGCCGGGAGCACGGCGCGCTCCCCGCCGCCCTGCGCGCGACCGCGCACCATCGCCCCGCCTGGTGCTTGGTGGCGCTCGACGGCGCAACGATCGTCGGGCATGTCATGGTCGGCACCGCCTTCCTCGAGCAGGCGGACGGATCCGTGCTCGAGGTCCCGAACCTCAGCCCGCTCGCCGTCGCACCCGCCCGGCAACGCGGAGGCATCGGACGCGCGCTCGTGGAAGCCGCTCTCGCGGCGGCGGACTCCGACGGCGAGCCCTTCGTCGTCCTTGAAGGGTCACCTGCCTACTACGGTCGCCTGGGGTTCGAGGATGCGCGCGAGCACGGCGTCACCCTGCCGCTCCCGGACTGGGCACCACCGACAGCGGGACAGCTCCACCCGCTGAGTCGCTATCGCAGGCTGCCCGGCACGATCGCGTACCCGCCCGCCGTGCAGGCAGCCTTCGACGCGCTCGAGCAGCCGAGGGACGCCTAGTGTCATCCTCATGAGCAAGCGCCCCGTGATCGTCGCGCACCGCGGCAACTCCGTCATCGCCCCGCAGAACACGATGGCCGCGTTCGAGGCCGCCTGGCGAGCCGGCGCGGACTACGTCGAGCTCGACATCCAAGTGACGTCCGACGGCGAGGCCGCCGTCATCCACAACAGCACACTCGACGAGACCACGAGCGGCACCGGCCCGGTCGCGCAGCACACCGCGGCCGAGGTGGCACTCCTCGATGCCGGCTCCTGGTTCTCGCCGGTCTACGCCGGCGAACGGGTGCCGTTGCTCTCGGACGTGGTCGAGTTCCTGCGCACCCATCCCGAGATCGGACTGGTCCTCGAGGTCAAGGGCGACTGGCCGACCGAACCTCTCAGGCGAGTGCTCGACGGCGTCACGCACCCCTTCCTCGAGGGTCGCCTCATCGTCGAGAGCTTCTCGCTCGCCACGATGGCGACGGCGCGCGACGCTGCCCCGCAGCTGCGCCGCGAGCTACTGATCGACGAGATCCCTGACAACCTGCTCGGCCTGCTGTCCGAGCTGGGCGTCAGCGGCTGCAACCCGAACGGCCGGCGGCTGCTCGAGGACCCGAGCCTCCTCGGTGTGCTGCAGGGTGCCGGGCTCACGGTGATCCCGTGGACGCTCAACGAGCCCGAGCAGTGGGCGCTGGCCCTCGAGGCGGGCGTCGACGGCATCGTGACCGACCGGCCCGACCGCCTCGCCGGCTGGCTCAGCGGCCGCGGCGTCTAGCCGCGCACCTCAGTCCAGGCAGAACTCGTTGCCCTCGGGGTCGGCCATGACGATGAACCCGATGCTCAGCGGCTCAGCGGGTTCGTGCCGCCGCAGCCGGGTGGCGCCGAGCGCCACCAGCCGGTCGCACTCGGTCTCGAGGGCGGACATGCGCTCGTCGTCGCGCAGCTCCGAGGCGGTCCGGACGTCGAGGTGGACGCGGTTCTTGGCCACCTTGTCCTCCGGGACCTGCTGGAAGAAGAGCCGCGGGCCAACACCCTCGGGGTCCTCGAGCGCCGAGGCGGTGTTGCGCTGATCCTCCGGAACGCCCGAACGCTCCAGGAACTCGTCCCAGGCGGTGAGCGGATCGGCGCCGGGCGCCAGCTCGACCCCGGGCGGCGCGGGGTGGACGTAGCCGAGCACGTCGCGCCAGAACGTCGAGAGGGCGCGCGGGTCGCGCGCGTCGAAGGTGACCTGGAACGTGCTGCTCATGCGGCTTCTCCCTGGGTGTGCAGGTAGAGGTCGCGCAGCAGGCAGACCTCCGACAGGTGGTGGATCAGCTCGCGGTGGATGTGCAGCACCAGGGCGGCGAGCGGCGCCTCCGCATACGGACCCTCGGCCTCGCCGCACGGTCGGGCGAGCCCGTCCTCATCGAGCGCCTCGACGCCAGCGATCCAGACCGCGTACTCGGCCTCGAGCTGGGCGAGTGCCTCCTGCGCGGTGGCCGCGTACTCGAAGGACTCGTAGTCGATGGCGTCGCGCCCGAACTGCGAGGCGTTGCGCAGCCCGAGCACGCCCACGATGACGTGGCCGAGCCGCCAGGCGATCGTGGTGACGGGAGAGGGGCTCGGCTCCGGCACGGCGAAGTCGATCGTCATCGCGCCTGAGCCGGCCTGCACGGGTGCGGTGCCGGTGCCGCGCGGGCGGACGCTCCAGGAACCCGGCGCCGGTTCCCAGAAGTACTCCTCGTCGGTGAGCCCGGCGAACCGGGGCCGGACGTGGTGGTTCCAGTGCCAATCGATCTGGTCCCGGAGCAGGGCGTTCCAACCGGTGATGGTGCTCATGGACCCAGCATGCCGCCGATACCGGACAGATTCGTTCCGTGATCGATGCAAGAGTGCAGGGATGAACACCGAAGGAACCACGGAGCGGGTGCTGCGGCTGCTCGGGCTGCTCCAGCAGCGGCCCTCCTGGACGGCCGGCGACCTGGCGGCCGAGCAGGGAGTCACCGAGCGCTCGGTCCGGCGGGACATCGAGCGCCTGCGGGCCCTCGGCTACCCCGTGCGGGCCACGGCCGGCGTGGGAGGCGGCTACCGGCTCGGGGCCGGTACCCGGCTGCCGCCGCTGCTGCTCGACGACGAGGAGGCCACCGCAACGGCCATCTCGCTGCGGCTGGCGGCCTCGAGCGCCGTCGCGGGAGCAGGCGAGGCTGCTGTCCGCGCCCTCGCCAAGCTCGACCAGGTGATGCCCCCGCGGCTCCGGGCCGAGGTGCATGCGTTGCAGCAGGCCACCGACACCCTGGTCGCGACGAGCGTCGAGGTGGACGCCGACGTGCTGGTGACGCTCGCCCGTGCGTGCCGCGACCAGGTCAGGGTCCGGTTCGGCTATGCCCGCGCGGCCGGCGAGGAGCAGGAGCGCACCGTCGAACCGGTGCGGATGGTGACCACCGGGCAGCGGTGGTACCTCATGGCCTGGGACGTCGACCGCGAGGACTGGCGGACCTTCCGCCTCGATCGCGTCCGCCACGCTGAGGCCACCACCTGGCACTTCCGTACCCGCGAGCACCCCGACCCGGTGCGCTACGTCCAGGACGCGATCACGACAGCGCCGTACCGCCACCACGTGCAGGTCCGGCTACGCGCCGCTGCTGACGAGGTTCGGCGCCAGGTCCCGCCTCAGGTCGGCCGTGTGGAGGACGACCGCGACGGCTGGTGCGTCCTGTTCGCCGGCGGGGACGACCTCGACTGGTTGACGATGCACATCGCCGCTCTGAACCTCGAGACCGAGATCCTCGAACCACCCGAGCTCCGCGACGCCGCCGCACGACTCGCCGAACGCCTCACCGCGATCTCGGAAGGACCGGACGACCAGATCTGAGGCCCGCCACCCGGTGCCCTACGACGGCCCCCGCTCTGTCCGCGTTCCCCGCAGGGCCGCGCCCCTACGCGAGGCGCGGCCCGTGTGCAACAAAGTCGTGGCCAGATGAGCGATTCCGCCGATATCCACGCCGATCGCGGCACCTGGCCACGAGTTTGTGGCAGGGCAGGCAGCGGCACGTCTCACCAGCGCGACTCGCGGACGCGTGTGTTGGCACGCCAAGCGGGCTCGGCGACCAGCAACCACCGCGGCGGTTCACTGGTGCGCGGCGAGGAGATCCGCGATGGTTTGCGCGCGCTGGGGCGATGCCTTCAGCGGTCTGTGCGACGTACCGCAGGCGACACGCACGGGCGCCAGAGTGCCGACCAACAGCCACCGGGCGCCCGCCCGAGGCGTGCCGAGGCATAGCCACCGGACGCCGGTCAGTGGGTGTCTTCGGCCTCGATCTCGGTGCGATCGCCCGACCACAGCGTGTGGAAGGTGCCCTCACGGTCGACGCGCTTGTAGGTGTGAGCGCCGAAGAAGTCGCGCTGGCCCTGCACGAGCGAGGCGGGCAGGCGCTCGGCGCGCAGCCCGTCGTAGTAGGCCAGCGACGCCGCGAAGGCCGGTGCGGGGATGCCGGACATGGCGGCGCCGGCGACGACCCGGCGCCAGGAGTCCTGCGCGCCCGCGAGCGCCTCACGGAAGTAGGGCGCGGTGGCCAGGCTGACCAGACCGGGATCGGTCTCGTACGCCTCGGTGATCCGGTTGAGGAACCGCGCGCGGATGATGCAGCCGCCGCGCCAGATCTTGGCGATCTCGCCCTTGGAGATGTCCCAGCCGTACTCCTTGGCGCCGGCGATGATCTCGTCGAAGCCCTGGGAGTAGGCGATGATCTTCGACGCGTACAACGCGCGCCGGACGTCCTCGACGAACGCCGCCTCGTCGTCGACCTTCCAGGTCTGGTCGGGGCCTGGCAGGTCGCGGGCGGCGGCGCGCGCCTCGCGGTCGGAGGACAGCGAGCGTGCGAACACGGCCTCGGCGATGCCCGAGACCGGGACCCCGAGGTCGAGCGCGGTCTGCACGGTCCAGGCGCCGGTGCCCTTGGCGCCGGCCGAGTCCAGGATGACGTCGACGAGCGGCTGACCGGTGGCGGCGTCGACCTGGCGCAGGACCTCGGCGGTGATCTCGATCAGGTAGGAGTCGAGATCACCCGAGTTCCACTCGGCGACGATGTCGGCGATCTCGGCCGGGCTCTTGCCGGTGCCCTGCCGGATCAGGTCGTACGCCTCGGCGATCAGCTGCATGTCGGCGTACTCGATGCCGTTGTGGATCATCTTGACGAAGTGGCCCGCACCATCGGTGCCGACGTGCGTCACGCACGGCTCGCCCTCGGCGACCGCCGCGATCGAGCGCAGGATCGGGCCGAGCGTCTCCCATGCCTCCACGCTGCCGCCCGGCATGATCGAGGGGCCCTTGAGCGCGCCCTCCTCGCCGCCGGAGATGCCGGCGCCCACGAAGTTGATGCCGGTCTCACGGACGGCCTTCTCGCGGCGGATCGTGTCGGTGAAGAGCGCGTTGCCGCCGTCGACGATGATGTCGCCCGGCTCGAAGACGCTCACGAGCTCGTCGATCACGGCGTCGGTGGCCCGGCCGGCCTTGACCATGATGATCGCCGTGCGGGGCTTGACCAGCGAGTCCGCGAGCTCCTGCACCGTCGCGGCCTTGACGAAGCCGGCCTCGGGGTGAGCCTCGAGCAGCGCGTCGGTCTTGGCCGTGGTGCGGTTGTAGACCGCGACGACGTTGCCCTCGCGGCTCGCGAGGTTGCGCGCCAGGTTCGACCCCATGACAGCGAGGCCGACCACGGCGATGTTGGCGGTGGGCGTGGTCATCGTGACTCCGATCGTGCGCGTGCGTGCGGGCGCCGCCGATGACGGACACCGGCGTAGACGATGCCAGCATCCCGTACCCCGTGCGACCCCGTCTCACAGTCGCCACGCTTTGCCGCTCTCGGCGGCGTGGAACGCACGCCAGAGGGCGCCGGCCTGACCGCGGCGCATGGTGTGCCACACCCGGCGGTCAGGCTGGCGCCCTCTCGGCGTGCCCGAGCAGACCTCTTAAGCGGTGGCGGGCTCGGGCCGGCGAGCCGGTCCGCGCTGCTCGTTCGCGGCCTCGCGCTCGGCGGGCTCGTCGTCGCGGAAGAGGTCCTCGCCGTTCGCCGAGTCGTACTGCTCCTGGTCGAGGATGCCCTCGCGCTTGGCGACGACGGTCGGCACCATGGCCTGACCGGCCACGTTGACGGCCGTGCGGCCCATGTCGAGGATCGGGTCGATCGCCAGCAGCAGGCCGACGCCCTCCAGCGGCAGCCCCAGCGTCGAGAGCGTCAGCGTGAGCATCACGGTGGCACCGGTGACGCCGGCGGTCGCGGCCGACCCCACGACCGAGACGAACACGATCAGCAGGTAGTGCCACAGCGAGAGCTCGAGGCCGAAGAACTGGGCCACGAAGATCGCCGACAGCGCCGGGTAGATCGCGGCGCAACCATCCATCTTCGTGGTCGCACCGAACGGCACCGCGAACGAGGCGTACTCACGCGGCACACCGAGGTTGCGCGTGACGACCCGCTCGGTCACCGGCAGCGTGCCGATCGAGGAGCGCGAGACGAACGCGAGCTGGATCGCCGGCCACGCACCCCGGAAGAACCGCAGCGGGTTCAGCCCGTTGGCGCGCAGCACCACCGGGTACAGCAGGAACAGCACCAGCGCCAGGCCGATGTAGATCGCGACGGCGTAGGTCCCCAGAGGTGCGAGGGCGTCCCATCCGTAGGTGGCCACCGCGCGGCCGAGGAGACCGATCGTGCCGATCGGCGCGAGCCGGATGACCCACCACAGCACCTTCTGCACGACGGCGAGCGCCGACTTGTTGAACTCGAGGAACGGCTCGGCGGACTTGCCGGTCTTGAGCGCCGCGATGCCGACGACGATGCCGATCACCACGAGCTGCAGCACGTTGAAGCTCGCACCGTTCTCCGAGGCCTCGAGGCCGAGGAAGTTGCCGGGGATCAGGCCGGTGAGGAAGTCGGTCCAGGACCCGGTCCGGCCTGGCTCGCGGACCTGGGAGGCGTCGACGCCCGACCGCGCACCCGGCTGCAGGATCAGGCCGAGCGCGATGCCGAAGGACACCGAGACCAGCGCGGTGATCGCGAACCAGAGCAGGGTCTGCCCGGCGAGGCGGGCAGCATTGGTGACCTTCCGCAGGTTCGCGATCGAGGCGATGATGGCCGTGATCACCAGCGGCGGCACGATCGTGCGCAGCAGCGTGACGAAGCTCGAGCCGATCACGCTGAGAGTCTCGGTGAGGCCGTTGGCGATGTCCTCGCCCTCCTCGTCGACGCCCGCGGGCCCGATGGTCAGCGCGATCCATCCGAGGACGACGCCCAGGATCAGCGAGATGACGATCTGGGTGGAGAACGAGGGCAGCTTCAGGCGCCTGCGCTTCTCGGGTGCCTCGGACTCAGGTTCTGCGGCTGTGGTGGACATGGTCCCTCTCGATGTGTGTGGGTGGTTCGTGCGACGGCTGGGCGCGGCAGGGTCAGCTCTGGCGGAGCGAGGCCGCACGGTGCTCCGGAGAGGCCCGGTGGCTGCTGCGACCGATGGCGGCAGCGCTGCCGCTGCGGTGAGATCAGATGGCGCGCCGACACAGCGCGCTGGCGACCCGGAGCAGGTCGACGGCGCGTCGGCTCGTGAACGAGCCAGCTGCCAGGTGTGTAGCCATCACGCCACGACGGTAGCCAGCGGGTTCCCGCCACGAGCGAACCAGCCGAGCGGTCTCACGATGTGGACGAGGGTCAGCGAGCAGCAGTGGCGACGTGGTGGCGGCCGAGCGGCAGCACGAGCGGCTTGCCGGTGGTGGGGTCGGGCACGACCATGTTGTCGAGACCGAAGACATCCCGCACGCAGGTCTCGGTGAGCACGTCGGAAGGGGCGCCGGCGGCGTAAAGGCGCCCGCCCTTGATCGCCACGAGATGGTCGGCGTAGCGGGCGGCGAGGTTGAGGTCGTGCAGCACCATCACGATCGTGGTGCCGAAGTCACGGTTGAGGTCGGTCAGCAGGTCGAGCACCTCGACCTGGTGCGTGACGTCGAGGAAGGTGGTGGGCTCGTCGAGCAGCAGCAGCTCGGTCTGCTGCGCGAGCACCATCGCGACCCACACACGCTGCCGCTGCCCGCCGGAGAGCTCGTCCACGGCGCGGTCGGCGAGGTCGGCCGTGCCGGTGACGTCGAGCGCGCGGGCCACGGCGGCATCGTCGTCGGCGGTCCAGCGGCTGAGCATCCCCTGATGGGGATGGCGGCCACGGCCCACCAGATCACTGACCGAGATGCCCTCGGGCGCGATCGGCGACTGCGGCAGCAGCCCCAGCGTGCGCGCGACCTGCTTGGTGGGGATCTCGTGGATGGCCTTGCCGTCGAGCAGCACGGCACCGTGGCGCGCGGGCAGCAGCCGCGACATCGCCTTGAGGATCGTGGACTTGCCGCACGCGTTCGCGCCGACCACCACCGTGATCCTCTCCGGCGGGATGCTCAGATCGAGGTTCTCGACGACGGACCGCTCGCCGTAGCCGAGGCTGAGCTGCTCGGCCCGGAGGGTGTGGGCGTGGCTCATAGGGAACCTCCGGACCGGTTGCTGCGGACGAGCAGGTAGACGAGGAAGGGCGCGCCGAGCGCGCCGGTGATGACACCGACCGGGAACCTGGTGCCCAGCGCGTACTGCGCGAAGAAGTCGGCCACCAGCACGAGCAGCGCGCCGAAGAGCCCCGAGGCCAGCACGGGGCTGCCGACCGGGCCGAGGATCCGGGCAGCGATGGGCCCGGACAGGAAGGCGACGAACGCGATCGGCCCGGCGGCCGCCGTCGCGAAGGCCATCAGCGCGACCGCCACGACGATCAGCAGCACCCGGGTCCGCTCCACGGGCACGCCGAGCGCGGCCGCGGTCTGGTCGCCGAGCCGCATGGCCTCGAGGTCGCGCAGCAGCCACAGCAGCACGGGCGCGAGCAGCACCACGGCGATCACCAGCGGCAGCGTGCGCTCGTAGGTGGCTCCGTTGAGGTTGCCGGTGAGCCAGCGCATCGCGACCTGCATGTCCCAGGCCGCGGCGCCGGAGAGCACGTAGGACACCACGCTGCTGAGCATCGCGGCGATGCCGATCCCGATGAGGATGAGCCGGGTGTTGGCGACGCCGCCCTGCTTGTAGGACAGCAGGTAGATGGCGAAGGCGGTCACGAGCGCGGCCGCGGTCGCCATCGCCGAGACGGCGGTCGGGCTGAGGTTGAGGACCAGGATCCCGATGACCGCCGCCGCGCTGGCACCGGAGCTGATCCCGATCACGTCGGGACTGGCGAGCGGGTTGCGCAGCATCGTCTGGAAGGTCGCCCCCGCCAGGCCGAACGCGAAGCCGACCAGCAGCCCGGTCACGGCGCGGGGCAGCCGCAACGTGCCCACCGTGAAGGAGGCGCCGTCGACGTCGCCACCGAGGATCACCGCGATCACGTCGGAGGCCGGGTAGTAGGTCCGGCCGAGCATGAGCGAGAGCCAGAACACGGCCAGCACCGCGAGTGCGAGCCCCACGTGCACGAGCCAGCGTCGTCGCGCCCGCCGGGCGCGGCCCGTCGTGACGACCTCGATCGTCGAGGGGGCCTCGGTCAGGGTCGTCACAGGTCGCGGACCTTCTGGCGGCGCACGATCCAGATGAAGAAGGGAGCCCCGACGATCGCGGTGATGATGCCTGCCTGGATCTCCTCGTTGCCACCGACCAGGCGGCCGAGCACATCGGCCGCGGTGAGCAGCGCCGCACCGCCGAGCGCCGACAGCGGGATCAGCCACCGGTGATCGATCCCGGCCAGCAGCCGCACCACGTGCGGCACGACCAGCCCGACGAACCCGATCGGCCCGGCGACCGCCGTCGCCGCCCCGCACAGGACCACACCCCCGACAGCGGCGAGCAGCCGTGCCCGGCTGACGTTCTGGCCGAGCCCCACCGCCAACTCGTCGCCCAGGGCGAGCGAGTTGAGCGCGCGGGCCGAGGCCAGCGAGAGCAGCAGGCCGGCCACCAGGAACGGCAGCACCAGCCCGATCGTGGACCACGAGCCGCCGCCCACGCCGCCGATCTGCCAGAACCGGAAGGACTGCATGTCCTGCGCGCGAGGCAGCAGGATCGCGCTGACGAGCGCGCCGAGCGCCACCGAGGTCGCCGCGCCCGCGAGCGCGAGCTTGAGCGGCGTCGCGCCACCGCGCCCGAGCGACCCGACCACGTACACGAACACCGCGGCGACCGCCGCGCCGAGCATCGCGACCCAAATGTAGGTGACCTGCGAGGACAGCCCCAGGAACACCATCCCGATCACGACGGCGAGCGACGCTCCCGAGTTGACCCCCAGGATCTCGGGGTCGGCGAGCGGGTTGCGGGTGACCCCCTGCATCACGGCACCCGAGACCCCCAGTGCCGCCCCGACGACCAGCCCCAGCACCGTGCGCGGGACCCGTTTGAGCACGGCCGCCTGCGCCGTCGTGTCCTGCGCTCCCCCGATCCCGGCGACCAGGTCGTCCCACCCCACGTCCAGGACGCCGAACGTCAGGGATGCGGCGGCGACGCCCGCGACCACGACGAGCAGGCCGAGCCCACCGAGCACGCGCACGGGTACCGGTCGCCGCACTCGGTGGGCGACCGGCTTCACCGCCAGGGTGGCCGTCACAGTGCTCTCCGTGCTCTTCGTGTCGTGGTGCGCGAGCGCTCCGATGTCAGGACGCCTTGCCTGCCGCCTCGTCGAGCATCGGCAGGTAGTTCTCGATCAGGTGCGAGATACCCAGCGGGCTGGGGTTGGCCGAGGATGCCGTGGCCGGGTCGACGGTCTCGTCGAGGAACACGATCGCCCCGTCGGCGACAGCCGGGATCCGCGAGAGCAGCGGGTCGGCCTGGATCGTCGCCAGCTCCTCGCCGGTCCCGTACGTCACGATGACGTCGAAGTCACTGAGCTCATCGACCGCCTCGGCGGCTGCCGAGCTGAGGAACTCGTCGGTGCCGGCGGCGGTGACGGCCTCGGGGACCTCGAAGCCCGCCTGCTCGCTGAGGAACACCTGGCGGGGGTCCACCATCGTGTAGAAGCCGACGCTCGAGAGGTCGGTGACGTCGAACCAGGCGAAGGCGGCGCCGTGGCCGTTGCCGAGGTTCGCGTACCCGTCGACGGCGTCGCTGAGCTGACCCTCGAGATCCGCCACCAGGGCCTCCGCCTCGGTCTGCAGGCCGAGCGCGGTGCCGTTGAGCGTGATCGTCTCCTGCCAGGTGGTGCCCCAGGCGACCTCCGGGTAGGCGACGACCGGAGCGATCTCGCTCAGGATCGCGTAGTCGTCGGCCGACAGACCCGAGTAGGCGGCGAGGATCACGTCCGGCTGCGCGTCGGAGATCGCCTCGAAGTCGACGCCGTCGGTGCCGTCGTACATCTCGGGCGTCTCGGCGCCCATCTCGGTGAGCTTGTCCTCGACCCACGGGAGCACGCCGTCGCCGTCGTCGTCACCCCAGGTGGCCTCTTCCATGATCACCGGGACCACGCCGAGGGCGAGCGCGGCTTCCTGGTTGCTCCACCCGACCGTGGCGACCCGCTCCGGCTGCGCCTCGATGACCGTCTCGCCGAGCCCGTGGGTGATCGTGATCGGGAACTCTGCGGACGCCGCAGGCGCCTGGTCCTGAGCGTCACCACCTGCCGCGTCGCCCTCTCCGGACGGGCTTCCGGCGCATGCGGCGAGGCTGAGAGAGAGCGCTGCTGTCGCGATGACGGCAGCGGCGGGGCGCGAGACGCGCATGGAGAGACTCCGTTCGGGGAAGATCGGGAACTCGGCAAGGCTAGCCTTACCTAATTGATTTACGGAAGCCTGGCGTTGTGTGAATTGGATCGCTCTCTGGACACCGCTCCTATGCTCGGGGCCATCCGGCACCTCGCCACCCACGCGAGGCCGCCGGCGAGACCGACCCACAAGGACCGCTCGTGACCACTCTCTCCGCACACGTCGCCCGCACGCTCGGCCGCTACGTCGACCACGTCTTCGGCGTCATGGGCAACGGCAACGCCCATCTCATCGACGCGCTGGAGCGCGAGACCGAGGTCGGCTACACCGCCATGCGCCACGAGGCCGGCGGCGTCGTGGCCGCCGACGTCTACTACCGCGCCTCGGGCCGCCTCGCCGCCGCGACCGCGACCTACGGCGCCGGGTTCACCAACACGATCACCGCTCTCGCCGAGGCCGCCCAGGCGCGGGTGCCGCTGCTGCTGATCTCGGGCGAGGCGCCCACCTCGGGGCTGCGACCGTGGGACGTGGACCAGATCGCGCTCGCCTCCGGGGTGGGGGTGCGCACCTACACGGTCGGCCGCGCCGATGCCGGCGGCACCGTGGTGCTCGCGATCGAGCACGCCCTGTCCTACCGCACCCCCGTGGTGCTCGCCCTTCCCTACGACGTGATCACGACCGAGGTCGCGCACACCGACGACGGCGGCCCCTCTTTGGAGCCCCGGGTGGCGCTCCCCGCGGGCCCGGTCGGGGAGGTCGCGCGCGCACGAGTGGCCTCGTTCGCGCAGGCGCTCGCCTCCGCGGAGCGCCCGCTCGTGCTCGGTGGCCGAGGGGCATGGCTGGCTGACGCGGGCGCAGCCCTCGGCCGGATCGCCGACATGACCGGCGCGCTCACGACCTCCAGCGCGCTGGGGCGCGGGCTCTTCCCGCGGCAGGAGTTCGACCTCGGCGTAGCCGGCGGCTTCGGGGCCGACGGCGCGATGGAGCTCGTCGCCCAGGCCGACGTCGTGCTCGTGGCCGGCGCCGGGCTCAACCAGTTCACGATGCGGTTCGGGTCGCTGTTCTCGCCGAGCGCCCAGGTGCTGCAGATCGACGCCGCCGACACCGCCACGCACCCGCAGGTCTCGGGGTTCATCAGCGGCGACGCCAGGCTGGTGAGCGAGGCGCTCGCGACCGAGATCACCCGGCTCGGCGCGCCGTCGAGCGGGTGGCGCGAGAGCGTGGACGTCACCGCCGCGCGCGCCTACGAGGGTGGTGACGGTCTGGCGTCGGACGGCCGCCTCGACCCCCGCACCGCCGCGACCCGCCTCGCCGAGCTGCTCCCGCAGGACCGGGTGGTGGTCTCCGACGGCGGCCACTTCCTGGGCTGGTCGAACATGTACTGGCCGGTGGCCTCGCCCGACCGCATGATCATGGCGGGCATCGCGTTCCAGTCGATCGGGATGGGGTTCCCGAGCGTGGCGGGCGCGGCACAGGCCAAGCCCGGCTCCGCCGTCGTGCTGACCACGGGGGACGGCGGTGGCCTGATGGCGGCCGCCGACCTCGAGTCCGCCGTGCGGGTCGCGGGGGGCCGCGGGATCGCCGTCGTCTGGAACGACGGCGCCTACGGCGCCGAGGTGCACGTGTACGGCAGGCAGGGTCTCGCCCAGGGGCCGATGCTGATCCCGCAGGTCGACTTCGCGGCGCTGGCCACGGCCGTGGGCGCGCAGGGCGTGGTGGTGCGCACGCCGGACGACCTGGAGGCGCTGGCGGAGTGGTCCGCGCGCCCGGTCGCCGAGCGGCCGTTCCTGCTGCTCGACCTGCGGATCTCCCCCGCTGTGGTGGCGCCGTACCAGGAGGAGATCCTGCGGGCACGGATCGCCCCGCCACGCTGAGCCGAGCCGAGCACCGACGCCCCGCAGCGCTCGCGGGGGCGTCAGCGAGCAGGCAGCAGGTGCCGCGCGAAGAACGCGGCGAGCTCGGCGTGGGCGGTCAGCGGGAGCACGTGCGCGACGTACTGGTCCGGCCGCACCACCACGACCACGCCGTCACGGGATAGCCCGCGCGCCTCGAAGATGTCGCTGTCGTTCCACGCGCTGGGCGCGGCGGCGAACACCTTCTCCCAGTTCTGCAGCCCGAGCGCACCGCACACCGGCCGGAACACGGCGGGCACCGTGGTGACCTCGATGTCCTCGAACCCCTGCTGGTAGATCGCCTTGACGTCGAGCACGGCGTCGGCGTCACCGTCCGCCGGGGTGTGGCGCAGCAGCGGCGAGTCCTCGCCCGTACCCATCCACTCGGCCCACGCCGACAGCGCCGAGTCCGCGGCCGGGGCGGACCGGTCGGCGAACGCGTACACCCGCCAGCGCCCGTCGGCCTTGGCGTGATGACCGAGGTGAGTCACGTTGCCGTCGCACGCGAGCGTGACGGTCGACGAGGCGAAGCGCTTGCCGATCGGGAAGCCGGTCGCGAGACCCTGGTGCTCACCCCCACCCGTGATCGCCGAGGGCTCGTACTGCGTCATGAAGCCCGAGGGGAACTCCGCGGTGGCGAGGTAGTAGGTGGCAAGATCATCGGCGTCGGTGATCTCCTCGGGCTTGCGCGCCATCAGCGACGACCACTCCCGGTCGAAGTCGATCAGTTGCTGCGCCACCGGCTGCCGCTCCGCCGAGTACGTCGACAGCAGCGACTCCGGGCTGCGGCCGCTCAGCACCAGGCCCAGCTTCCAGCCCAGGTTGAAGCCGTCCTGCATCGAGACGTTCATGCCCTGCCCGGCCTTGGCGCTGTGGGTGTGGCACGCATCGCCGGTGAGGAACACCCGCGGCGTACGGTCGGACCCCTCGGGCACGTCGTCGAACTTGTCGGTCACCCGGTGGCCGACCTCGTAGACGCTGTGCCAGGCGACCTCACGGACGTCGATCGAGTACGGGCTCAGGATCGCGTTGGCCCTCCGCACGATCTCCTCGATCGGGGTCTGCCGCACGCGGTGGTTGTCGTCCTCGGCGACCGCGCCGAGGTCGATGTACATCCGGCTGAGGTAGCCGCCCTCTCGGGGGATATGCAGGATGTTCCCGGCGGCGGAGGTGATCGCGCACTTGATGCGCCAGTCGGGGAAGTCGGTGTTCACGAGCACGTCCATCACGCCCCAGGCGTGCAGCGAGATCCCGCCGAGGTGCTGGCGGCCGATCGCCTCGCGCACCGTGCTGCGGGCGCCGTCGCAGCCAGCCACGTACCTGGCGCGGACCGTGCGTTCCTCGCCCTCGCGCTCCCCCGCCACGTACCTGAGCCGGACCTCGACCGGGTACTCGGCACCCTCGTGCACCTCGAGCCCGACGAGCTCGATGCCGTAGTCGGGCACGATCCGCCCCGGCCCGTGCGCGGCCGCCTCGGCGAAGTAGTCGAGCACCCGCGCCTGGTTGACGATCAGGTGCGGGAACTCGCTGATCTTGAAGCCGTAGTCCTCGGTCCGGGAGGTCCGCATGATCCGGCCCGGATTCTCGGGGTCGGGCCCCCAGAAGTTCATCCAGCCGATGTTGTACGCCTCGGCGATGATCCGCTCCGCGAACCCGAACGCCTGGAAGGTCTCGACGCTGCGCGGCTGGATGCCGTCGGCCTGACCCAGCGGCAGCCGCCCGTCGCGCCGCTCGATGATCCGTGTCACGACGCCCGGGAACTGCGACATCTGCGCCGCCAGCAGCATCCCGGCCGGGCCCGAGCCGACGATCAGCACGTCGACCTCGTCCGGCAGCTCGGTGGGACGCGCCGTGCCGACCCCGGCGGCGGGCAGCACGGTCGGGTCGCCCGAGACATAGCCATGGTGATGGAACTGCACGGAGCCTCCTGACGTCGTCGTCGATGATGCGGTCGCCAGCCACGGCACTGCTCGCATCGTATACGATCGACGTCAGGGAATCCCGAGGGAAGGACCTCCATGACGACGGCGTCGCAGGACCCACGCTTCGCGCTGCTCCCGTGCCGGCCGGGCAAGATCATCGCGGTCCATCTGAGCTACGCCTCGCGCGCCGATCAACGCGGCCGGCGACCCGCGCACCTCTCCTACTTCCTCAAGCCCTCGAGCTCGGTCGCCGCCTCGGGCAGCACCGTGGAGCGGCCCGCCGGCACCGAGCTGCTGGCGTTCGAGGGTGAGATCGCCCTCGTGATCGGCACCGAGGGCCGCCGGCTGTCGCTCGCGTCCGCCTGGGACCACGTGGGCTGGGTGACCGCCTCGAACGACCTCGGCCTCTACGACCTCCGCGCGAACGACAAAGGCTCCAACCTCCGGTCCAAGGGCGGCGACGGGTTCACACCGATCGGCCCGACCCTTCTCGACGCACGCGGCCTCGACCCCGGCCGGCTGCGCGTGCGTACCTGGCTCAACGGCAGGCTGGCGCAGGAGGACACGACCGCCGGCCTGATCTTCCCGCTGGCGCAGATGGTCGCCGATCTCTCCCAGCACCTGACGCTCGAGGTCGGCGACATCATCCTCACCGGCACCCCCGCCGGCTCGAGCGTCTTCGGCCCCGGCGACGAGGTCGAGGTCGAGGTCGACGCCCCGACCGCCCCGGGCGCGCCCACCACCGGGCGCCTCGTCACCACCGCGGCTCAGGGCGAGGTGCCGTTCGATCCCGCACTCGGGTCCCTGCCCGCCGTCGACGACCAGCAGCGCACCGAGGCCTGGGGGTCGCGCGCGGCTGCCGGACTCGCGCCGCTCGGTCTGTCCGAGGAGCTTCGCGCCAAGCTCGAGCAGGCGCCCACGGCCGGTCTCTCCGGCCAGCTCCGCAAGCGCGGCCTCAACAACGTGGTGCTCGACGGCGTCGCTCCCCTCCGCGCTGGAGCGAAGGTCGTGGGGGTGGCCAGGACCCTGCGGTTCGTGCCGAACCGCGAGGACCTGTTCACCGGCCACGGCGGTGGATACAACGCCCAGAAGCGCACCTTCGACGCCGTCGGCGAGGGCGAGGTGATCGTCATCGAGGCCCGCGGCGAGACCGGCTCCGGCACGCTCGGGGACATTCTCGCGCTACGCGCCCGGGCACGCGGCGCTGCGGGAGTCGTCACCGACGGCGGGGTACGGGATGCCGCGGCCGTCGCCGACATCCTGCCGGTGTTCGCCGTCGGGCATCACCCCGCGGTGCTGGGGCGCAAGCACGTGCCGTGGGAGTCCGACGTGACGATCGCCTGCGGCGGCGCCACCGTGCAGCCGGGCGACGTGATCGTGGGCGACGACGACGGCGTGGTGGTCATCCCCGCGGGCATCGCCGAGGAGGTCGTCGACGCGACGCTCACCCAGGAGGCGGAGGACGCGTGGATCGCGGACCGCGTCGCGGAAGGGCACCCGGTCGACGGGCTGTTCCCGATGAACGCGCAGTGGCGCGCCCGGTACGAGCAGGAGCGTGGCCGGCGATGACCGAGACCACCCTGAGCAAGTCGCAGCAGGCGTACCTGTGGATCAAGGAGCGCATCGCCTCGCAGCGGTTCACCCCTGGCTACCGGCTGGTGCTGGGCTCGATCGCGAACGAGCTCGAGATGAGCGTGGTGCCGGTCCGGGAGGCGATCCGCCAGCTCGAGGCCGAGGGCCTGGTCACCTACCTGCGCAACGTCGGTGCGCACGTGGCGATGATCGACGCCGACAGCTACAGCTCGAGCATGCAGGCGCTCAGCCTGATCGAGGCCGCCGCCGTCGCGCTGGCGGCACGCGAGCTGACGACCTCCGACCTGCGCAGGGCCCGCGAGATCAACGGCCGCATGCTGGCGCGGCTCCGCAGCCCGCACGGTTTCGACCCGCACGCCTTCACCACGCTCAACCAGCAGTTCCACTCTGTCCTGTACCGGAGCTGCCCCAACGCGCGGCTCGTCGAGCTGGTCGACGCGGAGTGGGCGCGGCTCGGCAACATGCGCGACTCGATCTTCACGTTCGTCCCCGACCGCGCCGCGGTGTCGGCCGCGGAGCACGACGAGATCGTCGACCTCATCGAGCGCGGTGCGCCCATCACCGAGATCGAGGCCCAGATGCGCCGACACCGAGCCGCCACCCTGCAGGCGTTCCTGCGCCACACGCACCCGGACGAGCCCGTCCAGCTGCCCGAGCTGTGAGTCAGCCGCACACCCAAGGAGCGATCAGCATGAGCCACGCGATCGACCAGTACGTCCCTGCCGACCTGCCGAGCCGGATCCAGCACTACATCGGCGGCCGCAGCGTCGACTCGGTCGGCGGCGCCACGTTCGACGTGCTCGACCCGGTCAGCAACCAGGTCTACGTGCAGGCCGCGGCGGGGACGAAGGCCGATATCGACCGCGCGGTCGCCGCTGCTCGGCAGGCCTTCACCGAGGGCCCGTGGCCCGGGATGCTCCCGCGCGAACGGTCCCGGGTGCTGCACAGGATCGCCGACATCGTCGAGTCCCGTGACGCCCGGTTGGCCGAGCTGGAGTCCTTCGACTCGGGGCTGCCGATCACGCAGGCGCTCGGCCAGGCGCGGCGGGCCGCGGAGAACTTCCGGTTCTTCGCCGACCTGGTCGTCGCGCAGGCCGACGACACCTTCAAGGTGCCCGGCAGGCAGATCAACTACGTCAACCGCAAGCCGATCGGTGTCGCCGGCCTCATCACCCCGTGGAACACCCCCTTCATGCTGGAGTCGTGGAAGCTGGGCCCGGCGCTGGCCACCGGCAACACCGTGGTGCTGAAGCCCGCCGAGTTTACGCCGCTGTCCGCCTCGCTGTGGGCCGGCATCTTCGAGGAGGCTGGGCTGCCGGAGGGCGTCTTCAACCTGGTGCACGGCATGGGCGAGGAGGCCGGGGACGCGCTCGTCAAGCATCCCGACGTGCCGCTGATCTCCTTCACCGGTGAGAGCCGCACCGGGCAGCTCATCTTCGGCAACGCGGCGCCCTACCTGAAGGGTCTGTCGATGGAGCTCGGCGGCAAGAGCCCCGCGGTGGTGTTCGCCGATGCCGATCTCGATGCCGCCGTCGACGCGACGATCTTCGGCGTCTTCTCCCTCAACGGCGAGCGCTGCACCGCAGGGTCCCGGATCCTCGTGCAGCGCGAGATCTACGAGCCGTTCGTCGAGCGGTACGCGGCGCAGGCGAAGCGCGTGGTCGTCGGGTACCCGCACGAGGAGAGCACCGAGGTCGGCGCGCTCGTGCACCCCGAGCACTACGACAAGGTGATGAGCTACATCGAGATCGGGCGCGGCGAGGGCCGCCTCGTCGCCGGCGGCGGCCGGGCCGAGGGCTTCGAGGTCGGCAACTTCGTGGCGCCGACCGTGTTCGCCGACGTGCCGCCGACCGCGCGGATCTTCCAGGAGGAGATCTTCGGTCCGGTCGTGACGATCACACCGTTCGAGGACGACGCCGAGGCGCTCGCCCTGGCCAACGACACCAGGTACGGGCTCGCCGCCTACGTCTGGACCAACGACCTCAAGCGCGCCCACAACTTCTCGCAGGCCGTCGAGGCCGGGATGGTGTGGCTCAACTCCAACAACGTGCGCGACCTGCGGACACCGTTCGGCGGCGTCAAGGCCTCGGGTCTCGGCCACGAGGGCGGCTACCGCTCGATCGACTTCTACACCGACCAGCAGGCCGTGCACATCACGCTCGGCAAGGTGCACAACCCCACGTTCGGCAAAGTGGCCGACGCTGGACCAGAACAGCGAGGACACGGATCATGACCGACCGCAAGGACATGACGCTGACGTCGTCGGGCTTTTTCGTCTCCGACGAGGCACCGATCAGTTGCGCGAACCCGACCCCCACGCCGCAGGCGCCGCCGCCGGACATCCTGCGCTGCGCCTCCATGGAGCTGGTGGTCACCGACCTGGCCCGCTCGCGCGACTTCTACGTGGAGGTGCTCGGGCTGACGGTGACCGAGGAGGACGACAGCACGCTCTACCTGCGCTCGCTCGAGGAGTTCATCCACCACAACCTGGTGCTGCGGCAGGGCGAGACGGCAGCGGTGGCCGCCTTCAGCTACCGCGTGCGCGCCCCCGAGGACCTCGACAAGGCGGTCGCGTTCTTCACCGAGCTCGGCTGCCGCGTGGAGCGCCGCGCGGAGGGCTTCGTCAAGGGCGTGGGCGACTCGGTGCGGGTGGAGGACCCGCTGGGATTCCCGTACGAGTTCTTCCACGACGTCGAGCACGTGGAGCGGCTCGCGTGGCGGTACGACCTGCACACGCCCGGCGCGCTGGTCCGCCTCGACCACTTCAACCAGGTGACGCCTGACGTGCCGCGCGCCACCAAGTACATGCAGGATCTGGGCTTCCGTGTGACCGAGGACATCCAGGACTCCGACGGCACGGTGTACGCCGCGTGGATGCGGCGCAAGCCGACCGTCCACGACACCGCGATGACCGGCGGTGACGGCCCCCGCATGCATCACGTCGCGTTCGCCACCCACGAGAAGCACAACATCCTCGCGATCTGCGACAAGCTCGGCGCGCTCCGGCGCTCGGACTGCATCGAGCGCGGCCCGGGCCGGCACGGCGTGTCGAACGCCTTCTACCTCTACATCCGCGACCCCGACGGGCACCGCGTGGAGATCTACACGCAGGACTACTACACCGGCGACCCGGACAACCCGGTGATCACCTGGGACGTGCACGACAACCAGCGGCGCGACTGGTGGGGCAACCCGGTGGTGCCGAGCTGGTACACCGAGGCCTCCCTGGTGCTCGACCTCGACGGCAACCCGCAGCCGCTCGTGCCCCGGACCGACTCCTCCGAGCTCGCCGCGACCATCGGGGCCGACGGGTTCTCCTACACCCGTCAGGACGACGAGCAGGAGATGCCGGAGTGGAAGCAGGGCGAGTACAAGCTCGGGCACCAGCTCTGATGGTGCCCAACCGGCGTGCTGGCGGCTGCCCCGCCCCGCCGCGCCCGCGATCTCGTCGCCGGAGCCGGGTAGATGCGGGTGGGGCTTCGGACATGGGCCGACAGCTCAGCGATCGAAAGAAGGTGACGCCATGCTCGACCCCGAGCTGATCACCGCGATCGCCGACGAGCTCGCCGAGGCGGAGCGCACGCACGCCCTCGTGCCCCGCATCACCGCCCGCTACCCGGAGGCCACGATCGAGGACTCCTACGCGATCCAACGCGTGTGGCGGGACCGGCAGATCGCCGCGGGCCGCAGGCTGGTCGGCCGCAAGATCGGGCTGACGTCCAAGGCGATGCAGGCGGCGACCGGCATCAGCGAACCCGACTACGGCGTCATGTTCGACGACACCATGCACGACGGCGGTGACCGTGCTCTCCTGCTGGATCATGATGCCTTCACCAACGTGCGGATCGAGGTGGAGCTGGCCTTCCGGCTTTCGGCTCCGCTGGCGGGACCGGACTGCACGCTCGAGCAGGTGCTGGCCGCGACGGCGGAGGTGATCCCGGCGCTCGAGGTCCTCAACTCGCATATCGAGCTGCAGGGCCGCACGATCGTCGACACGATCGCCGACAACGCCGCCTACGGCGCCATGGTGCTGGGCGGCACGCCGATGCCACCGGACGCCGTTGACCTGCGCTGGGTGGCCGCGCTGCTCGCGCGCAACGGCGAGATCGAGGAGACCGGCGTGGCGGCGGGCGTGCTCGGTCACCCGGCCAGGGGTGTCGCGTGGCTCGCGAACAAGCTCCACCAGCACGGCGACCGCCTCGAGGCCGGCGAGCTCGTGCTCGCGGGTTCCTTCACCCGACCGATGTGGGTGTCGCGCGGCGACACCGTGACGTGCGACTACGGACCGATGGGGACGATCACATGCAGCTTCCGATGACCATCCGCGAGGCGATCGCCGCCTCCGAGCGCCCGCTGATCGGGATGTGGTGCTGCTCGGGCAGCCCGCTGGTCGCGGAGATCTGCGCCGGTGCCGGCATGGACTGGCTGCTGATCGACGGCGAGCACGGCCCGAACGATCTCGGCACGATCCTGGCGCAGCTGCAGGCGGTGGCGGCCTACCCGGTCACGCCGGTCGTGCGGGTGCCTGCCAACGACCCTGTCAGGATCAAGCAGGTGCTCGATCTGGGTGCCCAGAGCCTCATCGTGCCGATGGTGTCCTCGGTCGAGGAGGCGCAGGCGGCGGCCGCGGCCGTGCGCTACCCTCCCGGCGGCATCCGCGGGGTCGGGTCCGCGCTCGCGCGCTCGGGCCGGTGGAACCGGGTCGAGGGCTACCTTGCCGACGGCGATGCGCACGTGAGCCTGATCGTGCAGGTCGAGACGATGGCCGGGGTCGCGGCAGCCGCCGAGATCGCGGCTGTCGACGGCGTGGACGCCGTCTACGTGGGCCCCTCGGACCTCGCCGCATCGATGGGGTTGCTGGGCCAGCAGACCCACCCCGACGTGACCGCCGCGGTGCTGGCCACCTTCGACGCCGTGCGCGGTGCGGGCACGGCGGTCGGGGTGAACGCGTTCGACCCGCACGCAGCACAGCGCTACCTGGAGGCCGGCGCCTCGTTCGTGACGATCGGGGCCGACGTCACGCTCCTCGCCCGCGGCGCCGAGGACCTCGCCGCCCGCCACACCAGCCCCACCCCTGGCTCTCGACGGAAGGGATGACCGAGATGACCTCGTCCGAGGAGACCGCACTGCTGGCAGCTGTACCCGACGGGCTGTTCATCGGCGGGCGATGGCGCCCCGCCGAGGACGGTCGCACGCTCGCGGTAAGCGACCCGGCCACCGGTGAGGTCATCAAGGAGATCGCCGACGCCTCGGTGGCCGACGGCACGGCGGCGATGGACGCGGCCTGCGAGGCCTTCCCGAGCTGGTCCCGCACCCCGGCGCGCGAGCGGGCCGAGATCCTGCGCCGCGCGTTCGACCTGCTGCAGCAGCGCGCGGAGGAGCTGGCGCTGCTGATGACCCTCGAGATGGGCAAGCCGCTCGCCGAGTCCCGCGGCGAGGTCACCTACGGCGGCGAGTTCCTGCGCTGGTTCAGCGAGGAGGCCGTGCGGGTGCATGGCCGCTACGGCACCAACCCCGAGGGCACCGGGCGGATGATCGTCACCCAGCACCCGGTCGGCCCGTGCTTCCTCATCACACCGTGGAACTTCCCGCTCGCGATGGCCACACGCAAGATCGCGCCGGCCCTCGCCGCGGGCTGCACCGTGGTGGTGAAGCCCGCGGCGCTGACGCCGTTGACCACGAGCTTCTTCACGCAGATCCTCGTCGATGCGGGGCTGCCCGACGGCGTCGTCAACGTCATCAACACCTCCTCTTCGGGTGAGGTGTCGGAGCCGATCATCACCGACCCGAGGCTGCGCAAGCTGTCCTTCACGGGCTCGACAGGCGTGGGCCGGGCGCTCCTCGAGCAGGCCGCCACCGGAGTCCTGCGCACGTCGATGGAACTGGGTGGCAACGCCCCCTTCGTGGTGTTCGACGACGCCGATCTGGACAAGGCGGTCGACGGCGCTCTGCTCGCGAAGTTCCGCAACATCGGCCAGGCCTGCACGGCTGCCAACCGCTTCATCGTGCACCGCGACGTCGCCGAGGAGTTCGCGCGCCGCGTCACCGAGCGGGTGCGATCCTTCAGCACCGGGCGCGGGACCGAGGAAGGCGTGACGATCGGGCCGCTCATCGATGACAAGGCGGTCGGCAAGGCCGACGCCCTGGTGAGCGACGCCGTCGAGCGCGGTGCCACGGTGCGCACGGGCGGGTCCAGGATCGAGGGCCCTGGCTCGTTCTACGAGGCCACGGTGCTCAGCGACGTGCAGGCGGGCAGCGCCATCCTGCGCGAGGAGATCTTCGGTCCGGTGCTGGCGATCGTTGCCTTCGACGACGAGGACGACGCGGTGCGCATCGCGAACGACACCGAGTTCGGGTTGGTCTCGTACGTGTTCACGCGCGACCTGGCGCGCGGCCAGCGGATGATCGAGCGGCTCGAGACCGGGATGATGGGTCTCAACGTCGGGGTCGTCTCGAACGCGGCCGCGCCGTTCGGCGGCTGGAAGCAGTCCGGTCTCGGTCGCGAGGGCGGCTTCGAGGGCATCGGCGAGTACTTGGAGACCAAGTACACGCTCACTCCGGATCCGTTCGGGTAGCCCTCCCAGGCCCCTTGCCTGCGAGCGTCGGCGGCAACGCGCTCAGCAGGCCGCCGGTCGCCCTGGACCACGCCTACAGCTCGGGTGCGGTACCGCGGGGACCGACCAGGGCAGCCGCGACCCGCGGCTCGACCCGGTCGCGGGTGGCGGCCCGGCCGAACGAGGCAGCGAGTACCACCACCACCAGCATCGCGAGCACCATGTGGACGAGTCCTGGCACGGTCGCCGCGGCACCGCCGAGACCGAGCGCCAGGGTGGCGGCCAGCGCATCGTTCTTCGAGATCGCGGCGAGCACGGTGGAGCCACGCGACGCCGGGTCTCGGCGGGTGCCCCAGAGCGCCAGGCACACGGTGACCGCGAGCCGCACCAGCGCCGCGGCAGCACCGATCCCCACCGCCCAGCCAGCACCCGCAGCCAGATCCTCCGACTGGAACGACTGGCCGAACACGAAGCAGGCGGCCGCCATCGCCACCAGGGTGAGACCGAAGTGCAGCCGACGCGGGATCTTCTGGACGTACCGCCGCAGCGCCATCCCCAGCAGGCTCGGCACCACGAGCGTCACGAGCAGCCGCCAGGCCAGACCCAGCGGGTCGTCGAGACCCACCGTGACGAGCAGCAGCGCAGGGGTCAGCACCGTACCCACCAGGTACACGCGGATCGCGAGCCGCGTCACGAGGCGCGCATCGGCACGCGCCGCGGCCGCGTACACCGGTAGCCCCGCCGCCGCGGGCATCGCCATGAGCACCGTGAACCCCGTGAGCGCCGCGTTGTCCACGCCCATCAGCAGGTGCAGCACGGCCCAGGGCAGCATCCACAGCACGGTCCCAGCGAGGTAGTGCCACGCGAGCAGCCGGTGCAGCGCACGCCGGTCGCCTGGCACACGCTCGAGCCGGCGCGGCAGCATCCCCACCGACAGGATCAGCTGCACGGCCGCCGAGGCGAACAGCACGGGCTCGTGGGGGAAGGCGATCTCAGGAACGAGCCAGCCGAGGGCTCCACCGACCAGCAGGGCACCCACGAGGATCACGCTCGATGCCACATGGCCCCTCAAAGGTCGTACGAATTCCGGCACCAGCGTAGGCGACAACGCAATCGGCGCCACCGCTGGTCTCCCAGTGGTGGCGCCGATCGTGTCGCTGTCTCAACGAGCGCGCCCGGAGGGACTCGAACCCCCAACCTTCTGATCCGTAGTCAGATGCTCTATCCATTAAGCTACGGGCGCTTGTCCGCCGACTCACCGGAGGACCGCAGAGCATGTTACCGCTTCGGGCACCATGATCGCGAACCGGGCCGGTGTTGCGCCCGCCACACCTGGGTCAGCAGGCCTCGTCGTCGGAGGTCATCTCCTCCTCCGAGGTCATCTCCTCGTCCGTCATGTCCTCGGTCATCCCCTCCTCCGACGTCATCTCCTCGTCGGTCATCTCCTCGGTCATGTCTTCCGAGGTCATCTCCTCGGTCATGTCCTCGGTCGGCTCGCACGACGTCGTCGGCTCGGTCATGTCCTCATCGCCCATGTCGCCGTCGCTGCCGCCCGTCTGACACCCCGCGAGCGCGAGTCCGGCAGCGAGCGCGAGCGCCACCGAGGCGGTGCGCATCCTGGTCATGGTCATCGTCTCTTCCCTTTTCCCTCGGTTCCCTCGTACCGGGACATCCGTCCCCGTGCCGGCGACGACGGCGCTCAGCCGACGACGTCGAACTCTCGTGCGTGCCACCCGGTCGCCCCGTCGGGGGCAGGCGGCGCTTCCATGTCGGTCTGCGTGTTGCCCTCGGCGTCGACCGCGCGGACCACGGCCCGGTGCGAGCCGGGCTCCAGCCCCGGTACGGGCAGGCGCCACTGCACCCAGGTGTCGACGTCGGCGACCGGGGCAAGCTCGCACTCCTGCCACGGACCGCCGTCGAGCTGGACCTCGACCGCGCCGACACCGGTAGCGGGTAGCCACGCGACCCCGCCGATCACGGCGTCGGCGCCGACCTGCTCACCCTGCGCCGGCACGTCGATACGTGACGCGAGCTTGATCGGGCCCTCCTTGGCCCAGCCGCGCGGCACCCAGTAGCCGTCGCGGTCGTCCCAGGTGGTGAGCTCGATCGTCTCGAGCCACTTGGTCGCCGACACGTACCCGTACAGCCCCGCGACCACGAGCCGCACCGGGAACCCGTGCTCGGGCAGCAACGGTTCGCCGTTCATGGCGTACGCGACCAGCGCTGTGCGCTCACCATCCAGCGCCGCCAGCGGGAACCCGCAGGTCCATCCGTCCACCGATGTGCTGAAGACCTGCTCGGCGCCATCGCGCACCCCCGCCCGCTCCAGCAGGTCGAGCAGCGGCACGCCCTGCCACACGGCGTTGTCGACGAGATCGCCACCCACGTAGTTCGACACGCACTGCAGCGTCACCGGCATCTCGACGCTCGGCATCGCGAGCAGCTGCTCGAAGTCGATCTCCAGGGGCTCGGCGACCATGCCATCGATCCGCAGCCGCCACGTGCTCACGTCGACACGGGGCACGGTCAGCGCCGTGTCGATGCGGTAGAACTCCTCGGCGTCGGTCACATACGGCGAGATCCCCTGGGCCTCGAACCCGGCGTTGTCGGGCAGCGGCACCGTGCTCACCGGCTCCGGCAGCGCGATCTCTGGCACCGACGTCGGCCCGCCCACGTTCGCCACCACGCGGCTGATCGCCGCGACGCCGGCCGCAGCGAGCGCCGTCAGTCCCGAGATCGTCAGGAACTGCCTTCTCGACGGCGGAGCATCCCGCTCGCTGTCACCACGCCTCGCGACCTCGCCTCCCAGGACGCGCCAGGCCAGCAGCCCCACCACGTTCGCGACGATCGCCCCCAGGAGCGCCAGCAGCAGCGACGAGCGCGGATCGGCGATCTGCGAGGCGATGCCCACGACCGACAGCACGAGGACGAGCAGCGGCACGAGCCATGGCGCGCGCCGCGACATCACGCCCGCGAGCGCGCCCAGCAGGAGCGTCACGATCACGGTGCCGGTCACGAGGGCGGCCTTGTCGTTGGTGCCGAAGATCGCAACCGCGAGCTCTTTGAGGCTCGCGGCGAAGGTGTCCACGAACTGCGAGCCCACTGCCAGCAGCGGCGTCTCGGTGGCACCGGTCGCCGCCGCCACGAGCTCACCCGCTGCGAGGGCAGCCGCCACGGTGACCGCACCGGCCACGGCGCGCTGCCACCGGGGCCGCTCGGATACGTGTTCCGCCATGTCGGCGACGGTAGGGACCGGATCGCAACGGCGTCGATCACAGATCTCAACGTTCTCGAACATCTCCGTTCCGCTCGCCCGGGCACCGCTGCCCGGCCGTAGCCTGGGCCGGTGCCAGCGGACCGGACCAGCGTGCTCGTCGTCGACGACGAGCCGATGGTGCGCGAGGTCGTGGCCCGCTACCTCGAGCTCGACGGCCATCACGTGCACGAGGCCGGAGACGGCGCCGCTGCCCGGGATCTGCTGGCCCGCGAGCACATCGACCTCGTGGTCCTCGACGTCATGCTTCCTGAGCTCGACGGCCTCAGCCTGCTGCGACAGATCCGCTCCCAGGGCGACCTGCCCGTGCTGCTGCTCACCGCGAAGGGTGAGGAGACCGATCGCCTGCTCGGGCTCGAGCTCGGCGCCGACGACTACGTGGTCAAGCCCTTCTCCACCCGGGAGGTGGTGGCCAGGGTGAGGACGATCCTGCGGCGAGCATCGCCGTCGGCCAGCGCACCCGAGGCGAGCCCGCAGATGCCGACCGAGCTCACCTTCGGCGACCTGCGCATCGACCTGGCGGCGCGTGTGGTGACTGTGGCGGGCGCGGAGAAGCCGCTCACCGCGAAGGAGTTCGATGTGCTGGTGTTCCTCGCGTCGTCGCCCCGGCAGGTGTTCAACCGGGCGCAGCTGCTCGAGCGGGTGTGGGACTCCTCCGCCGAGTACCAGGACCCGGCGACCGTGACCGTGCACGTGGGTCGACTGCGCCAGAAGCTCGAGCCGGACCCGGAGCACCCACGCTGGATCACGACCGTGTGGGGCGTCGGCTACCGGTTCGACCCGGCCGGATGAGGCCGCCGGTGGCCGCGAGCTGGTTCTCCGGCATGGCGATGCAGCCCGGCGTCGCGGCGTTGACGCTCGCCGGAGCGGTGCTGCTCGCGATCGTGCTCGGCCTGGTGCTGCGCCAGGTCACGGCACGCATGCGAACGCTGCGCGGGCAGCTGCTGCTGATCACGCTGGCCGGGGTGATCGTGGGCGCGCTGTGCGCGTGGCAGGCGACCACGCACATGCTGCTCGACGCCCAGCTGCTCGGACCCGTGCTCGTGGTGCTGGTGATCACGGCCCTGGTGGCCGCGATCATCGTGCTGATCGCCAGCGGGTCGTTGAGCACGGCGGCGGCGCGGCTGGCCGCCACGGTGAAGGCCGTCGAGGAGGGCGAGCGCGAGATCCGCACCGAGGTGGGCCGCCGCGACGAGATCGGCCACGTGGGCGCCGCGATCGATGCGCTGTCGGTGCGGCTCGCCGAGCTCGAGGCCGAACGCGAGCGGCTCGACTCCGAGCGTGCCGTGCTGCTCACCAGCATCAGTCACGACCTGCGCTCGCCGCTGGCCGCGCTGCGGGCCGCCCTGGAGTCGTTGGTCGACGGCGTCGCCCCCGACCCGGAGCGCTACCTGCGTTCCATGGAGGCCGATGTCGAGACCCTCACCCACCTGGTCGACGACGCGTTCCTCGTCGCGTCGATCAGCGGCGGCCGGCTGCACCTGGAGCAGGAGGTGCTCGACCTCGGGGACTGCTGCGACACCGCGATCGAGGTGCTCGGCCCGCTCGCCGACGCCCGGCAGGTGAGGCTCGCACTCCAGGTGAGCGACCACGTGCCGGTGCGCGGGAACGTGCAGGCTCTCGGGCGGGTGCTCCGGAACCTCATCGACAACGCGGTGCGGCACACTCCCACCGGCTCCACCGTGACGGTGACGGTGGACCAGGACGACGAGCCGCGCGTGCGCGTCGTGGACGAAGGGCCCGGCTTCGCTCGCGACTTCCTCGACCGCGCCCTGGACCCGTGGGCCCGTGCCGACGAGGCGCGCACCCGCAGTACGGGCGGCGCCGGCCTCGGCCTCGCGATCGCCGCAGGCCTGGTGGACGCCCACGGCGGGCGCCTCTGGCTCGACCCCGGCCCCGGCGGCCGCGTGACCTTCACCCTGCCAGCAGCCTGACCGGCCCTCCAGCCCTGCCCGCTGGCCTCCCAAGACCGCCGAGTTCGTTCCGGACCCTGACTGCCAGACTGCTTGTGAGTCAGTTGTCCTCGATTTGAGGAGCTGATTGTTGTGTCTGTTCGAAGGTTCCGTACTGCGGAGCAGAAGCGAGAGCTGGTCTATGAGTATGTCGGGCTTGGGT
>NZ_WNXZ01000001.1 GCF_009733845.1 Pseudactinotalea terrae | reverse complement strand
TCGGTGGCGGTCGTGGCGGTGGCCGCGGCGGTCGCGGTGGCACGCAGGGCGCGTTCGGTCGCGCTGGTGGTCGCCCCGCGCGAGGCCGTAAGAGCAAGCGCGCGAAGCGTCTCGAGTTCGAGCAGCAGGGCGCGCCGTCGCTCGGTGGTGTCAGCGTCCCCCGTGGCGATGGCAGCACCGTCATCCGCATCCGTGCGGGTGCCTCGCTGAGCGACTTCGCAGACCGTATCGACGCGAACCCTGCGAGCCTGGTCACCGTGCTGTTCCACCTCGGTGAGATGGCCACAGCGACCCAGTCCCTCGACGAGGACACGTTCCAGACACTCGGTGCCGAGCTCGGCTACGTGATCGAGATCGTGTCCCCCGAGGAGGAGGACCGCGAGCTGCTCGAGAGCTTCGACATCGACCTGCAGGCCGAGGAGGACGCCGAGGGCGACGACGAGCTCGAGGCGCGCCCGCCGGTGGTGACCGTCATGGGTCACGTCGACCACGGCAAGACGGCGCTGCTGGACGCGATCCGGCGCACCGACGTGGCAGGCGATGAGGCCGGTGGCATCACCCAGCACATCGGTGCCTACCAGGTGCACACCGAGCACGAGGGCCAGGATCGTCCGATCACCTTCATCGACACCCCGGGTCACGAGGCGTTCACCGCCATGCGTGCGCGTGGTGCGAAGGTCACGGACATCGCGATCCTCGTGGTCGCTGCCGATGACGGCGTGATGCCGCAGACAGTCGAGGCGATCAACCACGTGCAGGCGGCAGGAGTGCCGATCGTGGTGGCCGTCAACAAGGTCGACAAGGAGGGCGCGAGCCCGGACAAGATCCGTGCCCAGCTCACCGAGTACAACCTGGTGGCCGAGGAGTACGGCGGCGAGACCATGTTCGTGGACGTCTCCGCCAAGCAGCGGACCGGCATCGACGAGCTGCTCGAGGCCGTGCTGCTGACCGCGGACGCAGCCCTCGATCTGCGTGCCAACCCGGACAAGGCTGCGCGAGGCGTGGCTGTCGAGGCCAACCTCGACCGCGGCCGCGGTGCCGTGGCCACGGTGCTGGTCGAGTCCGGCACGCTGGCCGTCGGTGACGCGATCGTGGCGGGTACCGCCCACGGTCGTGTGCGAGCGATGTTCGACGAGCACGGCGAGAACCTCGACGTCGCGCTGCCTGCGCGGCCGGTCCAGGTCCTCGGCCTGACGTCGGTCCCGCGCGCCGGTGACTCGTTCCTGGTGGCCCGCGATGACCGCACGGCACGACAGATCGCCGACAAGCGGGAGGCCGCCGAGCGTGCCGCCACGCTGGCGAAGCGCCGCAAGCGCGTGTCGCTCGAGGACTTCACCCAGGCTCTCGAGGCCGGCAAGGTCGAGACCCTCAACCTCGTCCTCAAGGGCGATGTCTCGGGTGCCGTGGAGGCGCTCGAGGACGCGCTGCTCAAGATCGACGTCGGCGACGAGGTCGAGCTGCGGATCATCCACCGTGGTGTCGGTGCGATCACGCAGAACGATGTCAACCTCGCCACCGTGGACAACGCGATCATCATCGGCTTCAACGTGCGTACCGCACCGCGCGTTGCCGAGATGGCCGACCGTGAGGGCGTCGACATCAAGTACTACTCGGTCATCTACCAGGCGATCGAGGAAGTCGAAGCAGCACTCAAGGGCATGCTCAAGCCGGAGTTCGAAGAGGTCCAGCTGGGCTCGGCCGAGATCCGACAGGTGTTCCGATCCTCGAAGTTCGGCAACATCGCCGGTTCGATCGTCCGGTCGGGTGTCATCCGCCGCAACAGCAAGGCTCGCCTGCTGCGCGATGGTGTGGTGCTCGCCGACAACCTCACGATCGAGTCCCTCCGCCGCGAGAAGGATGACGTCACCGAGGTCCGCGAGGGCTTCGAGTGCGGTATCGGTCTCGGTCAGCGGGATGTCGCCGAGGGCGATGTGATCGAGACCTTCGAGATGCGCGAGAAGCCGCGCGACTAGCGCACGCACGCTGACCTCGGCCAGAGGGTCTCGACGCTGATTCGGCGCGTTCGGGAGACGAGGAGATCTCGTCCCAGAACCGCTGGATCGGCGTCGGGACCCGACGGCGAGGTCGGGGGGACCAAGGAGAAGATCAAGTGGCAGACCACCCACGCGCCAGGAAGCTGGCGGAGCGCATCCACGAGATCGTGGCCCGGATGCTCGACACCCGTGTCAAGGACCCTCGACTCGGGTTCGTGACCGTCACCGAGGTGCGCGTCACCGGGGACCTGCAGCACGCGACCGTCTTCTACACCGTCTTCGGTGACGAGCAGGCGCGCGTCGACTCAGCCACGGCTCTCGCGTCGGCGACCGGGCTGATCCGCTCGGAGGTGGGCCGCCAGACCGGTGTGCGACTCACGCCCACGCTCGAGTTCACGCTCGACGCCGTGCCCGAGACCGCCGCCCATCTCGAGGCTGCGCTCTCCGAGGCTGCGGCGCGCGACGCCGAGCTGGCGAAGGCGCGCGAGAGCGCCACCTACGCCGGCGACGCCGACCCCTACCGCAAGCCGGCCGAACCGGTGGGCGACGACGCCGTGGACGAGGGCGAGGACGGGTCCGACGACGACGCGTCCGACGACAAGAGCTGAGCCGCCGTCATGACCGCCGTGGGTGATGGCCTCGTCCTGGTCGACAAGCCCGCGGGGATCACCTCGCACGACGTCGTGGCGCGGGTTCGCCGGTTCGCCGGCACCAAGAAGGTCGGCCACGCCGGCACGCTCGATCCGATGGCGACCGGGCTGCTCCTGCTCGGCGTCAACCGCGCCACGCGGCTGCTGACCTACCTCGTCGGCGCCGACAAGACCTACCGCGCCACGATCCGGCTCGGCCAGAGCACCGTGACCGACGACGCCGAGGGTGAGGTCACGGCGAGCCCCGGCGTCGGTGACGTCGACGAGGCCGGCCTGAGCTCCGCCGTCGGAGATCTGACGGGGCGGATCGAGCAGGTCCCGAGCTCGGTCAGCGCGATCAAGGTCGACGGCAGGCGCTCCTACGCCCGTGTGCGCGCGGGGGAGGAGGTCGCGCTCGCGGCCCGACCGGTGACCATCCACTCCTTCGCCGTGCTGGCGTCGCGCCGTGAGGAGGTCGAGGGCACGCCTGTGCTCGACCTCGACGTCGAGGTGCGCTGCTCCAGCGGCACCTACATCCGCGCCCTCGCGCGCGACCTCGGGACCGCGCTCGGCAGCGCCGGTCACCTCACCGCGCTGCGCCGCACCCACGTGGGGAGCTTCGCCGTCGAGGAGGCGGCGGGCTTGGAGGAGCTGGCCGACGGCGTCAGCCTCCTCGGGATGAGCGACGTCGCCAGACGCGTGCTCCCGGCCCGCGAGCTCACCGACGCCGAGACGATCGAGCTCCGCTTCGGCCGCGGTGTCGCTGCCTCGCGCTCCGAGGGCGTCGTCGCCGCCTTCGCGCCGGACGGGCACGTCGTGGCGCTGCTCACCGACAAGGGCGCTCAGGCCCGCCCCACGCTGGTCCTGGACCCCGCCTGAGGTCGCGGTCAGTCGCGGGGGCCGGTGACGGTGCCCTGGAACACGCGGGTCTCGACGGCGGAGCCGGGGTCGATGCCCACGCTGCGCCACCAGGCGTCGAGCTCGGGGCTGCTGGCGCGCGCCACGAGAGCGGCGTACTGGTCAGATGAGTGCGGGTGGTCGCCGCTCCAGGCGCCGATCACCTCGATCGCGCGCTCGGGGGCCCCGCCGATGCGTGCGACCGGGTCGAAGGGGTTCCGTACCGAGACGATCGTGGTGCCCTCGGGGATGTCGAAGTTGCCGCCACCGGCGCCGGTGGTGACGACCGAGGCGATGTCGTGGCGGGCGCGCACGTAGGGATCGGCGGCGAGGTCGAGCGCGGCGAAGCTGCTCTGGCTGTGCGTGGCCAGGTGGATCGGGACCCCCTCGGGGATCTCCTGCATCGACTCGAGCATGAGCTGCCGCAGGGGAGTGTCCTTGCCCGAGGCCGCACCGACAGCGCCATAGGCACCCATCGGGTTGCTGCCCTCGGTATCCATCGACCAGTCCTGCGTGCCAGGCACGTACATGAGCGCGACCTGGCTGCCGTCCGGTCGGGTGACGAGGTCGACCCGGACCGCGCCGTCGTGGTCGTACATCGCTGACATGTCGTGGAGCATGTCGGCCGGGCTAGTGGGCAGTGCGTCGCGGATGCCGGCACCGGCGGTGATCTCGGTGACCACCGTGCGATCGGCCCGGACATCGGCGACCCCGACGAGGTGGTCCACCAGCCGTGGTCCCGCCAGTGCCCCGAGGATCGTGCCCACGGGGCCGCCGATCGCACCCCCGAGCAGCCCGAGGATGGCGCGGCCCGCGCCGCGTGCCCAGCCGGCCTCCCGCGCCTCACGGGCGTCGTTGCTCGCGTTCTCCTGCTCGTTCGCCTCCCGCGCGACCTGGTCCGACGCGGCAGCGAGCCCGGCGCTGACATCGCGGAGCGCTGGAGTGAGGTGGCGCTGCCAGGCCTCGGAGAACCGCAGGTGGTCCGGCCCGGTCCACGCGAACACCGTCAGGCAGCGGTCGAGGCCGGTCGCGATCTCCTGCAGCTGCTCGGCGCCCGCGCCGGCCGCGGCCGACCAGTCGCGCAGCGCCGCCAGATCGGCGCCGTGGCTGACGGCGGTCATCGCAGCAGCCCGTCCACACGATCGGCCAGCTGCGGACCGGGCTCGACGGCGGTGATCTCGGCGTCGGCGAGCGCGACCATCACACGCGCCCGCTGACCGACGCTGCTCGCGAGCGCCGCCACCGCGGCACCGGGCGTGGTGGCCGCGTCGAGGGCCGCCACCTCGACCGCCGCCCCGGCGGGCGCGAGGAGCAGCACCCGGTCGGCACCGACCGCGAGCAGTGCGGCCAGCCCCTGCTCGTCGCCGACCGAGATCAGTGCCGTTGCCGAGGTCAGCGCATCGCCGACGACGGCGGACTCGCCGCGGGGGAGCACCTCGCCTCTGCGTTCCTGGGCTCGCCCGTCGGCGAGCAGGTCCTCGAGGACGCTCGCCTCCGGCGACCGGTCGGGCAGCGGCAGCGGCAGGTCTAGCGCCGCGGCGACCAAGGTCGCCGGCCTGCCGGGTCGCAGCGACAGCAGCCAGGAGAGCTCCGCCGTCGAGATCCTCGTCGCGGCGACCGGGGTGGAGGACATGCGACCGACGGTACGGACGCGGCCGTCGTCCCCACCAGAGGTGACCAGGCGGAAACTTCCGCGGCCGTGGCATCTGACAGCGCGACGCGTGTTGACATCCGATACAGTGTCGATATATCGTGAGTGCATCGCGAAAGGAGACACACATGCGATTCACAGACCACAACAGCGCCGGGGACAGCGCGCCGCGTCGCGGTCGCCGCCGCCCCAGCTTCGGCGACGCGGTGGGCCCCGGCTTCGTGCACAGGGCGTTCGACGACCAGGATGCCGAGGAGGGCGACAGGCCGCGTCGCGGCCGGGGCCGCGGCCGAGGCGGGCCGGGCTTCGGGCCGGGGTTCGGCCCCGGCTTCGGACCGGGAGGACATCGCGGCCGTCGTGGCCGAGGGCGACCGCGCGGTGACGTGCGTGCGGCGATCCTGCTCCTGCTGGAGGAGGGGCCGCGGCACGGCTACCAGCTGATCCAGGACATCGCCGAGCGTTCCGACGGGGCATGGACCCCGAGTGCGGGGTCGATCTACCCCACGCTGCAGGTTCTCGAGGACGAGGGGCTCGTGACCATCGAGCCCGTCGATGGCCGCAAGACCGCCTCGCTGACCGAGGCCGGCGGGACCTATGTCAACGAGAACCGTGAGCGCCTCGGCAGTCCCTGGGAGCAGCCGGAGGGGGAGGGCGGCGAGACCGTCTTCGCCCTGCGCGAGGCGATGATGGGGCTGGCCGAGGCCAGCAAGCAGGTGTTCCGGGTCGGCACGCCCGACCAGCAGAAGCGGGCGGCCCAGGCGCTGACCGACGCGCGCACCGCCGTCTACCGCATCCTCGCCGAGGACGGCTCGGCCGACTGACACCGCACGTCGTACGGCGTGAGACCCAGGCCGCTCGGATTGACCGGGCGGCCTTCGTCGCCTACGGTGAGAAAACGATTACTGGCGAAGGCGGGGCGAACGTATGACCACTCGATCCCGCGCGCGCACTGCGGCTGCACCGCTCGCGGCCGCCGCGCTCGCCCTCGGAGCGTGCACCTCGGAGTCGCCGACAGGGGAGCCGCCGCCGGCCGACCCGCACGCGCCGACGTCGACCACCTTCGCCACGATCGACATCCCGTACCACTCGAGCGTCGCGACCGACAGCGACGGTGACCTGTGGCCGGCCGCCTGGGCCGACGACGGCTACCTCTACACCGCCAACGGCGACGGCCGCGGGTTCTCGACCGCGGCGTTCGCCGACATCGTCGTCAACCGCGTGGACGGCACGCCCGAGGAGGGGCTGACCGGCATGCGGCTCGCATCAGGCGCCGCCGTCGCGCCGCTGTGGTCCGACCCGGCCGAGTACAACCGCAAGCCCACCGGGATGGTCGCCGTCGACGGTGACGGCGACGGCCGCGACGAGCTCTACTTGGCCGTCCAGGACCTGCGCATGAAGCCGGCCGCGCTCGCGTTCAACGACGCACCGGCGGCGACGATCGTCCGCTCGGACGACTACGGCCGCACCTGGACCTGGGCGGACGAGCCGATGTTCTCGGACTACGTCTTCACCACCGTGATGTTCCTCGATCTTGGCCAGAGCAACGGCCTGGCGGCCGCGGTGGAGCCCGGTGGTGAGGAGTATGTCTACGCCTACGGCCTGGACAACAACTGGCGCGACTCCTTCAGCGACACGGTGCCCGATCCCGTGGACCTCTACCTCGCGCGGGTGCCGGCGAGCTCCATCCAGGACCGCTCCGCCTGGGAGTTCTTCGCGGGCGCCGAGGGTGAGGCGCCGCGGTGGTCCGCCGAGATCGAGGAGCGCGTCGCGGTGCTGCACGACGAGCGCCGTGTCTACCAGGACCTCTCCGTCGACGGGCCGCGGAGCTCGACCGTGATCTCGCAGGGCGGGATCGTCTACGACGCCCCGATCGACCGGTACCTGTACACCTCCTGGACCGAGTTCACGTGGGAGCTCTACGAGTCCTCGGCGCCCTGGGGTCCCTGGGAGCTGTTCGCCCGGCGCGACTTCGGGCCGTACCCCTGGTACGGCGCCGAGAACCCGGCCGGCTGGGTCAACGGCGGCTACGCCGTCACCACGCCGTCGAAGTTCATCTCCGCGGACGGCCTGCACCTGTGGGCGCAGGCCAACTGGTTCGTGGGCGCCGCCGGCCCGGGCGAGCTCACCACCTATCACTACGCCCTGCGCCCGATCGCGCTGACCCTGCGCGATCCCGAGGCCGCGCCGTTCGAGCCCGAGCCGGGCACCGACCTCACCGACCCGGCGACCGGCAGCGGCGCGGTGGTCGTCGACACGCACGCGCGCTACGGCAACATCGGTGCGCTGACCGATGACAACCCGACCACGGCCGTCTCCTCGTGGAACGGGACCTCGAAGCTGCGCGACCAGTGGGGCATCGAGCTCCCGCACCCCGTCGTGATCGATGAGGTGGTCATGGTTCCCGGCCCCACGCCCGACGACGGCGGCTGGTTCGAGGGCGTCCCCGCCGTCGAGGTGCGCATCGACGGTGTCTGGAGCGCCCTCGGGGGCGTCACCGTCTCGCCCGCGTACCCTGGCGACGCCAGCGCGGCCGACGAGGCCGAGTACCGGTTCACGTTCGAGCCGGTGGCGGTCGACGGCGTCAGGATCGCGGGGACGCCCGGCGGGTCCGGCTGCTACACGACGATCGCCGAGCTCGAGGTCCTCTCCGCGGGATGATCGGGCCTGATTCGTCACCCGGTGGCCCGCGGTGGCAGGCTGGCCCGCGGCAGCGATGACAACGAGCGAGGGTAACGGGTGCAGGTCTGGCACGAAATCGATGAGGTCCCTGCTGAGCTGCGCGCCAGCGTCGCCACGATCGGGAACTTCGACGGCGTCCACCTCGGGCACCGCGCCGTGCTCGGTGTCACGATCGCCGCGGCCCGCGCCGTGGAGGCCAGCGCGGTCGCCGTCACGTTCGAGCCGCACCCTGCCGCCGTGCACCGACCGGACGCCTCGCCGGTGCTGCTCACCGGGCCCGAGGACCGCCTCGAGCTCCTCGCCGAGACCGGCCTCGACGGCGTGCTCGTGATCGCCTACGACCTCGACTTCGCGCGGCTGACCCCGCGCGAGTTCGTCTCCCGCTACCTGGTCGACGCGCTCAAGGTGCGCCGTGTCGTCGTCGGCGAGGACATCCGGTTCGGACTGGAGAACTCGGGCGACCGCGAGACCATGCGCGAGCTGGGGGAGGAGCTGGGCTTCGCCGTCGACGTGGTCCACGACATCGAGGCCGCCGGCACGCGGCGGCGTTGGTCCTCCACGTGGGTGCGCGAGCTCCTCGCCGCCGGTGACGTGGCGCAGGCGGCCGCCGTGCTCGGCCGCCCGCACCGGATGCGCGGCGTCGTGGTGCACGGGGAGGCGCGCGGTCGGGAGCTGGGGTTCCCGACGGCGAACCTGGCCCCGACCTCGTCGGGCACCGTTCCCGCCGACGGCGTGTACGCCGGATGGCTCTGGCGTGGTTGGGGCACGCCCGACGCCGTGCGGCTGCCGGCCGCGATCTCGGTCGGCACCAACCCGACCTTCGACGGCGAGGTGCGCCAGGTCGAGGCCCACGTGCTCGGGCGCACCGACCTCGACCTGTACGACGAGGAGGTCGTGGTCGAGTTCACGCACCACCTGCGGCCGACCCTGAAGTTCGAGGGCATCGAGCCGCTGGTGGGGCAGATGCACGCCGACGTCGCCCAGGCTGCCGACCTGCTGGGCGTGAGGCGCCCGATCGGGTGAGCCCCGCCGTCGAGATCCGCCGGTACGACGGCGAGGCGATCCGCGCGGACACGGCGCTCCGCGCACGGCTGGGCGAGATCTTCGTCGAGGCGTTCACCGAGCCGCCCCACCACGAGGACCCGGTGCGGGCAGGGCAGTGGGCGGAGGGCAAGTTGGTGCAGCACGCCGGCTACCCCGGTTTCCGGCTGGTCGCCGCGCTGCAGGCGGGGAGGGTGGTCGGCTTCGCGTACGGGCTGCTCGGCGCGGACGACCAGTGGTTCACCCAGACGCTTCGGCAGCGGCTCCCGGCGGCGGTGGCCCAGGGCTGGCTGGGCGGGCACGGAGAGCTGGTGGAGCTCGCCGTGACGAGCGGTGCGCGCGGACGTGGGCTGGGCCGGCTGCTGCACGACGCCACGGTCGAGGACCTGCGTGCGGTCGGGGCCCGCACGGCGTTGCTCGTGGTCGATGCCGAGGCGCACGCGGCCCGTGCCCTGTACAGCGCCTCCGGATGGGTGCACGTCGCGGAGATCGCGCCCGGATCGCACCTCCTGGGGCGCAGATTCACCGATCCCGAGCCCGGCTGATAGTCTGAGCGCTGCCGTTCGATCGGCCGCGGTCTCGTCATGCCCGGGTGAACCAGCCCCGGTGCTCCGCGCAACGATTCTCTGAAGGAGAACCAGTGGCCCTGGATTCAGCCGTCAAGCAGCAGATCATCGCCGAGTACGCCACGACCCCGGGCGACACGGGCTCTCCCGAGGTGCAGATCGCGCTGCTCAGCAAGCGCATCACCGACCTCACCGAGCACTTCAAGGACCACAAGCACGACCACCACAGCCGTCGTGGTCTGCTCCTCCTCGTCGGTCAGCGTCGCCGTCTTCTCGGCTACCTGCGCGACGTCGACATCGAGCGCTACCGCTCGCTCATCGAGCGGCTCGGCCTGCGCCGATAGCGCTCACACCGGCTCGGACCCTCCTCGGGTCCGGGCCGGTTCTTGTGTCGCACCACGCGGCACCGCATCACCCACAACACGAATACCACCACTGCCCGCCGGACCCGCGGTCCTCGGTAGTGGCTCCCGGAGCGGGCTTGTCCCGGATCCGTGGGCCTCGATCGATGACCACGTGAAGCCCGGGGGCCGAACACGAAGGAGGGCACCCATGGAGGGTCCCGAGATCCAGTTCGCCGAGGCCGTCATCGACAACGGCACCTTCGGCACGCGCACCATCCGCTTCGAGACCGGTCGGCTGGCCAAGCAGGCCGGCGGCGCGGTCGTCGTCTACCTCGACGAGGAGACGACCGTCCTGTCGACCACCACGGCGGGCAGGCACCCCCGTGAAGGCTTCGACTTCTTCCCGCTGACGGTCGACGTGGAAGAGCGTCAGTACGCCGCGGGCAAGATCCCCGGCTCGTTCTTCCGCCGCGAGGGCCGCCCCTCGACCGAGGCGATCCTGGCCTGCCGCCTGATCGACCGCCCGCTGCGCCCGCTGTTCGTCAAGGGCCTGCGCAACGAGGTCCAGGTCGTCGAGACGGTGCTCTCGATCCACCCCGACGACGCCTACGACGTGGTCGCCATCAACGGCGCCTCGATCTCCACGCAGATCTCCGGTCTGCCGTTCTCCGGCCCGGTCGGCGCCGTCCGCATCGCGCTGATCGACGGTCAGTGGGTCGCGTTCCCGCGTTACTCCGAGCTGGAGCGGGCCGTCTTCTCGATGGTCGTCGCGGGCCGGATCGTCGGCGACGATGTCGCGATCGCCATGATCGAGGCCGAGGCCACCGACAACGCCTGGACGCTCATGAAGGAGCAGGGCGTCGGAGCCCCGACCGAGGAGATCGTGGCCGAGGGCCTCGAGGCCGCCAAGGCGCCGATCCGGGTGCTGGCCGAGGCGCAGCTCGACCTCGCGGGTCGCGTCGCCAAGGAGGTCCAGGAGTTCCCGCTGTTCCCGGACTACGCCGACGACGCCTACGCCGCCGTCGAGTCCGAGGTCACCAGCGCGCTCGAGGAGGCGCTGAGCATCGCGGGCAAGCAGGAGCGGGAGAACCGCCTCGACGAGATCAAGGACGCCATGATCGGCGCCCTGCAGGCAGGCTTCGACGGTCGCGAGAAGGAGCTGCACGCCGCGTACCGCAGCGTGCAGAAGAAGCTGATCCGCCGCCGGATCATCTCCGACGGCTTCCGCATCGACGGCCGCGGCCTGCGGGACATCCGCACCCTGTCCGCCGAGGTGGAGGTGCTTCCTCGCGTGCACGGCTCGGCGCTGTTCGAGCGCGGCGAGACCCAGATCATGGGTGTCACCACGCTGAACATGCTCAAGATGGAGCAGCAGCTCGACACGCTGTCGCCCCAGACGCGCAAGCGCTACATGCACAACTACAACTTCCCGCCCTACTCGACCGGTGAGACCGGCCGCGTCGGGTCGCCGAAGCGTCGCGAGATCGGCCACGGTGCGCTCGCCGAGCGCGCGATCATGCCGGTGCTGCCTTCGCGTGACGAGTTCCCCTACGCGATCCGTCAGGTCAGCGAGGCGCTGGGCTCCAACGGCTCGACCTCGATGGGATCGGTGTGCGCGTCCACGCTGTCGCTGCTGAACGCCGGTGTGCCGCTGCGCGCCCCGGTCGCCGGCATCGCGATGGGTCTGGTCAGCGAGGAGATCGACGGCGAGACCAAGTTCGCGGCTCTCACCGACATCCTCGGTGCCGAGGACGCGTTCGGCGACATGGACTTCAAGGTCGCCGGTACCCGTGAGTTCGTGACCGCGATCCAGCTCGACACCAAGCTGGAAGGCATCCCCGCCTCGGTGCTCGCCTCGGCGCTCACCCAGGCCAAGGAGGCCCGCCTCCACATCCTGGACGTCATGGCCGAGGCCATCGACTCCCCGGACGAGATGGCTCCGACCGCGCCGCGCGTCATCACCGTCAAGGTCCCCGTCGACAAGATCGGTGAGGTCATCGGCCCCAAGGGCAAGATGATCAACCAGATCCAGGACGACACGGGCGCCGACATCTCGATCGAGGACGACGGCACCGTGTTCATCGGCGCGACCGACGGACCGTCGGCCGAGGCCGCGCGGCAGGCGATCAACGCCATCGCGAACCCGCACATGCCGGAGATCGGCGAGCGCTTCGTCGGCACGGTCGTCAAGACCACGTCGTTCGGCGCGTTCATCTCGCTCAGCCCGGGCAAGGACGGCCTGCTGCACATCAGCCAGGTCCGTCGTCTGGTCGGCGGCAAGCGGATCGAGGCGGTCGAGGACGTGCTCAGCGTGGGTCAGAAGGTCCAGGTCGAGCTCGCCGAGATCGATCCGCGCGGGAAGCTCTCGCTTCACGCCGTGGTCGAGGAGGACGACGCTGCCGAGCGCACAGCCGACGAGGCCGACGAGTCGGTCGAGGCCTGATCGGCCTCCATGCCTGAGCTGATCCTCGGCCCGGCCGGTCAGCCGGACACCGAGCTGACCATCGAGGCCGGCGACGGTTCGGGGACGGTGCGCCGCTCCGTCCTACCTGGTGGGGTCCGAGTGCTGACCGAGGCGATGCCCGGTCAGCGCTCGGCCGCCATCGGGGCGTGGGTGGGCGTCGGCTCTCGTGACGAGAGCGACGGTCACCACGGCTCGACCCACTTCCTCGAGCACCTGCTGTTCAAGGGCACCCCGAGCCGATCGGCGATGGAGATCGCCTCGGCTTTCGACGCCGTGGGCGGTGAGGTCAACGCCGCCACCGGCAAGGAGCACACCTGCTACTACGCCCGGGTGCTCGATGCCGACCTGCCCATGTCGACCGACGTCATCATCGACATGGTCACCTCCTCGCTGCTCGATGCCGATGAGTTCGAGAGCGAGCGCGGCGTCATCCTCGAAGAGATCGCGATGAACGAGGACGACCCGACCGACGTCGTGCACGAGCGGTTCGCGGGCGCCGTCTTCGGCGAGCACCCGCTGGGCCGCCCGATCGGCGGAACGCCTACGACGATCCAGTCCGTGCCCCGCGCGGCCGTGCTCGATCACTACCGGCGCACGTACAACCCCGCCGAGCTGGTCGTCACCGCTGCCGGCGGTGTGGACCACGACACGCTCTGCGACCAGGTCCTGGAGGCCGTCGAGGCCGGCGGGTGGTCGCTCGAGCAGGGTGCCCACCCCGCCGGCCGGCGGCATCCCGGTGATGTCACGGCGGTCCCGACCGAGGGCACCGCGCTGACGGTGTCCCGCCCCACCGAGCAGGCGAACGTGGTGCTCGGGGGGCTCGGCCTGGTCGCCGGTGACGAGCGCCGGTTCGCGATGAGTGTGCTCAACGCGATCCTCGGCGGCTCGATGAGCTCGCGCCTGTTCCAGGAGGTCCGTGAGAAGCGTGGCCTCGCCTACTCGGTGTACTCGTTCGCCTCGGGCTACGCCGACGCGGGCCTGTTCGGCCTGTACGCCGGCTGCGCGCCCGGCAAGGTGGACGCCGTCGTCGAGATCCTCGCCGACCAGCTCGAGCGGCTCGCGGCCGAGCTTGTCGACGGCGCTGAGCTGCAGCGGGGTATCGGCCAGGTGTGCGGCGGACTGGTGCTGGGCCTGGAGGACTCCGGCTCGCGCATGTCCCGGCTGGGGCGCGCCGAGCTGACGCTCGGGGAGTTCACCACCGTCGAGGAGAACCTCGCCAAGATCCAGGCTGTGACCGCCGACGACGTTCGTGCGTTGGCCGCCGAGCTCACCTCGCTGCCTCGTCACCTCGTGATCGTCGGGCCGTACCAGGACGACGTCGCCACCCGACTGCTCCCCGTCCTCGCCTGAGCCGAGGGCCCGGGGCTCAGCTCGCTGGGCGGTGTCGCAGGATCGCCGTCGTGAGCGCCTCGATCGGTGCGCGCTCGGTCAGCGGGTTGGCGAGCAGCGTGAGATCGACGTCCCCGAGTGCGGGTAGGTCTGGGCCGGGGGACAGCACCTGGAGGTCCGCTGGTACCAGCGATGCCGGGAACGGGGCGATGCCCAGCCCGGCACGGACCGCGGCGAGCACGCCGTTGACCTCGAGGACCTTGCACGTGATGCGCCAGGTGCGGCCGGCCTCGGCGAGCACCCGGGTCGCCGTGAGGCGGCTGAGCGAGGGCGCCGAGTAGGCGACGAGCGGGATCGGCTCGTCCGGCACGAGTCGGGTGCCCGGGATCGCGACCCACACGAGCGGGTCGCGGCGCACGAGGGTGCCCGTGGTGGTGCCTGGCGCCTCCTTGACGAAGACCAGGTCGAGCTGGTTGGCGTCCAGCCGGCGCCGGAGCATCGACGTCTGGCCGACGGTCAGGTCGAGCTGGATCGAGGGGTGCAGCTGTCGGAAGGCGCGCAGCACGCCGGGGAGCTGGGCGAGCGCGAGGTCGTCCGCGGCGCCGAAGCGCAGCCGACCGGTCATCGTGGGGGAGGCGAAGTAGGCCTCGGCCTCTTCGTGCGCAGCGAGGATCGTGCGCGCGAACCCCGCCATCGCCTCACCGTGCTCGGTCAGTCGGACCGAGTGGGTGTCGCGGTTGAGCAACGGCCGCTCGGCGGCCTGCTCCAGCCGCTTGATCTGCTGGCTGACGCTCGGCTGACTCACGCCGAGCAGGTGCGCGGCTCGCGTGAAGCTCAGGGTCGAGGTGACCGCGAGGAAGGTGCGGAGGTGCTGTGGCTCGAACACGAGTCCACCTCTCTGAGACGCTCATCACAGGGGATTATCACGACTATAGGGCGGATAAGTCTGGTCGCTAGCGTCGACGACGGTACCCTCAAAACTCGAAACGTTACGACTCGAGACTTCCAGGAACCCGTGACCGTCGCTGCGCCCCGCCCACACCTCTCCTTCGATGCACTCCGGTCCGCGCCACGGCGCGGCATCGTCCGCACCTTTCCAGCGCTGCGGGAGTCGAACTACCGGCTCTACGTGGCCTCGCAGCTCCTCACGAACCCCGGCGGCTGGATGCAGCGGATCGCCCAGGACTGGCTGATCCTGCAGCTGTCGGGGAACGTGGCTCTCGTCGGCCTGACGGTGACGTTGCAGCTGGGTCCCATGCTGCTGTTCGGGCTGTGGGGCGGCGTCCTCGCCGACCGGTACAGCAAGCGCGCGATCCTGGCGATCACCCAGTCGATCTTCGCTGCCTCCGCGCTCACCCTCGGTGTGCTCGTGGTCACGGGTGCGGTGCAGCCCTGGCACATCCTGCTCAGCGCCTTCATCCTGGGTCTCGCCACCGTGCCGGACAACCCGGCACGGCAGGCTTTCGTCGTCGAGGTCGCCGGAGGTGACAACCTCCGCAACGCGATCAGCCTGAACTCCACGGTGTTCCAGCTGGGCGGTCTGGTCGGGCCCGCGATCGCGGGTGTCGCGATCGCTGCCTGGGGCGAGGGTCCCGCGTTCCTCATCAACGCGGCTGCGGGCGTGGTGGCGGTGATGCTGCTGGCGAAGATGGACGCCTCGAAGCTGTCCCCGGCGCCGCGTGTCGCACGCGAGAAGGGACAGCTCAAGGCCGGTCTCGTGCACGTTCGTCAGAGCCCGGAGATCATGTGGACCGTGGTGCTGATCGGCTTCGTGGCGCTCACCGGCATCAACCTGGCCACCGTGCTGTCCGCCTACGCCGACAACGTGTTCCGCTCCGGAGCCGGTGGGTACGGGCTGCTGAGCGCCTCCGTGGCCGCCGGAGCCGTGATCGGCTCGATCGCCTCGGCGCGGCGCGCGCGGGTGGGGCTGCGTCAGCTCGTGTACCTGGCCATGGCGCTGGGTGCGCTGCAGGTGGTCGCTGCCCTCGTGGGCGTGCAGGTGCTGTTCGTCGTGGTGCTGGTGGCCGTCGGAGCGGTGGCGCTGTACTACCTGACCGGTGGCAACACGCTCATCCAGACGACGGTCTCGCCGTCGATGCGCGGCCGCGTGATGGCGGTCTACATCATGGTCTTCTTCGGTGCGCAGGCGATCTCGGGAACCCTCATCGGGTTCGTCGCCGACCACTCAGGTGCCCAGCTGGCCATGGTGGTCACCGGCCTCGGTCCGCTGCTGGGTGCGGCGCTGGTCGGAGCGATCCTGGCCCACCGCCGTGGGCTGCGACCGCGGCTCATCCTGCACGACAGGCCGGGCCGAGGATTCGTGTACGTGCGACCCCGTGAGATGCAACGCGCCGCCTGATCGAGACGCAGCGTGTGGCGTTCGCCACACAGGGCAGATCGACCGGGTCCGTGGCAGCAGAGGCATCAGCGCCGGTTGTTACTCTTCCCGCCGTGACATCGTCCCCCTCGCAGCCGCAGCGTCCGATCGCTCCGCTCGGCCACCTCATTTTCCTGTCGCGCTGGCTGCAGGCTCCGCTCTATCTCGGCCTGATCGTCGCGCAGCTCGTCTACGTGTGGCAGTTCATGGTCGAGCTCTGGCACCTGATCCACGACGTCATCCTCGACCCGACCCACATGAACGAGGCCACCACGATGCTGGCGGTCCTCGGGCTGGTGGACGTCGTGATGATCTCGAACCTGTTGATCATGGTGATCGTGGGTGGTTACGAGACCTTCGTCTCCCGACTGCGGATCGACGGGCACCCCGATCAGCCCGAGTGGCTCAGCCACGTCAACGCGAACGTGCTCAAGACCAAGCTCGCGATGAGCATCATCGGCATCAGCTCGATCCATCTCCTTCGGACATTCATCGCCTCAGGCCAGACGATCGAAGGTGTCGACCCGCCGACGCCCGACGACATGATGTGGCAGACGATCATCCACCTCGCCTTCATCGTGTCTGCGATGGCGTTGGCGTGGATCGACCGGATGTCGCTCACCGCGCACCAGCGCGCGGCGAACGCCAAGACTGACGCCGAGGTCGCGGCCGAGCACTGAGTCGCGGATGGCGCGAGCCTCACGGTGTCGGTGCCCGCCGATAGCGTCGGTGCATGACGATCAACGAAGAGTCACGTGAGCTCGAGGACCTGATCGAGGCGTTGGCCCGGCACCGGGGATTCCTGCGTCAGACGCTGGCGGGTGTCACGGACCAGCAGGCGGGGGAGCGGTCCACGGTCAGCGCGCTCTGCCTCGGAGGGCTGGTCAAGCACGTCGCCGCCACCGAGAAGAGCTGGATGGAGTTCGCGGTCCACGGTGAGCAGCATCCCGAGGACCCGGTCGACTGGGGCGCCATCGACTGGTCCGACCCTTCACCCGACGTGCTCGCGTTCGTCGCGGCCCGCGAGGCCGAGTTCGCGATGGGTCCGGGCGAGACCGTTGCAGGCGTGCTCGCGATGTACGAGCAGGTCGCGGCCGAGACCGAGCAGACCCTGCGCAGCCTCGACCTCAACACCTCTCACCCGCTTCCCGCGGCGCCATGGTTCGAGCCCGGAGCGGAGTGGACCGTGCGCCGCACGATGATCCACATCGTGGCTGAGACGGCCCAGCACGCCGGCCACGCCGACATCATCCGTGAGGCGATCGACGGCGCCAAGACGATGGGCTGAGCGCCGCTCGCTCAGTCGATCAGGGCGTCGAGGCCGACGGTGAGCCCCCGGCGCTCGGCGACCCGACGGGTGGCCAGCAGCACGCCGGGCATGAACGAGGAGCGATCGAAGGAGTCGGTGCGGATCGTGAGCAGCTCGCCGGGGTTGCCGAGCAGGATCTCCTCGTGGGCGACGAGGCCGCGCAGGCGGACCGCGTGCACGGGGATCCCGTCGACATCGGCACCACGAGCGCCGTCGAGAGCCGAGGACGTCGCATCCGGTGCAGGGGCGAGTCCGGCCGCCCGGCGTGCCTCCGCGATCGCGTGCGCGGTGTGGACGGCGGTGCCCGAGGGCGCGTCGACCTTGTCGGGGTGGTGCAGCTCGACGACCTCGACGCTCTCGAACCACCGGGCGGCCTGCGCCGCGAAGCGCATCGCCAGCACGGCGGAGAGCGCGAAGTTCGGGGCGATCACGACACCCAGGTCGGTGTCGCCGAGCCGGTCGCGGACCCGCTGCAACGCCGCCTCGCCCCACCCGGTGGTGCCGACCACGGCGTGGACGCCGGCGTCGATCAGCGCGTTGACGTTCGCCTCGGCCACAGCGGGGACGGTGAAGTCGATCCCGACGTCCGCGACCCCCGCGAGGGTGTCGATGTCGTCGCCCACGTCCAGCCGAGCCACCAGCTCGAGGTCCGGTGCGCCGTCGACCGCCTCGCAGACGGTCCGACCCATGCGACCCGCGGCACCGATCACGGCGACCCTCAGCCCAGCCACGCCCTCAGTCCTCGGTCCGGCGCGCGGCGCGCAGCCGCTCTTCCTCGGCGACGACCTTGGCGTGCGTCTCACGCTCGGCGACCAGCCATGCGGGCGGATCGTCCCGCAGCTGGTTGATCTGCTCGGTCGTGAGCGCATCCTCGACGCCGCCGCGCGCCAGGCCCGAGATCGAGACTCCCAGACGGCCGGCCACGACCGGCCGCGGGTGCGGCCCGCTGCGCCGTAGCTCGGTGAGCCACTCCGGCGGGTTCTGCTGCAGGTCGGCCAGCTGGTCGCGCGTGATCCCACCGGCGCGGAACTCCTCGGGGGTGGCCGGCAGGTGCACGCCGAGCTTCTTGGCAGCCGTTGCCGGCTTCATGGCGTGCGGGGAGGGCTCTGTGGTCATGGGACCAGCGTAGGACCGCGGCAGCGACGTTCCCACGCCTACGCTGGAGTGGTGGACAACCCAGGGCCTGCTGACGATCACGCCGTGGATCCCGGTTTTCGCCTCGGCTTCGTGCCGGGCGTGACCCCCGCGAAGTGGGCAGGAATCTGGCAGCAGCGCCACCGGGGTGTCCGGCTCGAGCTGGTCCCGATCTCCGCGGACCAGGCGGCGCAAGCCGTGATCGACGGTGATCTCGATGCAGCGATCCTCCGGCCGCCGGTCGACCGGGATGTGCTGCACGCGATCGTCCTGTACACCGAGGAGCCCGTGGTCGTGGTCTCTCGCGAGCACGCGATCGCTGCCCTCGGGGACGACGAGGCCGTCCAGCCGGATGATCTCGCGGACGACGTGCTGCTGCAGCCTGCCGACGACGTGCTGCTGTGGGCGGGGCGCCCGGGAGCAGTCGAGGGCGCGCTCGCACCCCCGGGCGAGGCGCCGCGCGAGGTGCCGACGATGACCGTCGAGGCGATCGAGCTCGCGGCGGCCGGGGTCGGGGTCGTCGTGGTGCCCAGGTCGCTGGCGCGGCTGCACCACCGCAAGGACGTCACCGCGCGAGCGCTGGCACACGCACCCGAGGCGCCGGTCGCGCTCGCGTGGGCGATCGACCGTGAGGACGAACGTACCGAGGACCTCATCGGGATCGTGCGCGGCCGGACCGTCAACAGCTCGCGCGGGCGGCAACAGCCGGCGGGTGAGGAGCCTGGGTCGTCGTCGTCGCCGCCGTCGCCGTCACCGCCGCAGCGCGGACAGGCGGCGACACGCGGCGGGCAAGGAGGGCCACGACCGCGGAGCAAGAGTCGTCAGAAGCCCTCTCGTCGCGGACGGCGACGTTAGGGCGCACAGGGCCGCCCCGGTCGTGTGAGTGGCTCGGCAAGCGGCAAGCGGCAAGCGGCAAGCGGCAAGCGGCAAGCGGCAAGCGGCAAGCGGCAAGCGGCAAGCGGCAAGCGGCAAGCGGCGGGTGGGTGGCTGGACAGCCGTGATCCAGTGCGCCGTGCCTGGCTCTGCAGCCGCGACCCGGCCGCGTCGGTAGGGCGGCGACGACGCTCGACGCTGCGATGGCCAGCGGGCACCGCCCTTGGGCGGTGCTCGGGAGGGAGCCTCAAGGTCATGGGAGTGCGCGGCCCAGGAGCCGTTCTGGGAGGGCCGTGGGGTCATGGGAGTGCGTGGCCCGGGAGCCGTTCTGGGAGGGCCGTGGGGTCATGGGAGTGCGTGGCCCGGGAGCCGTTCTGGGAGGGCCGTGGGGTCATGGGAGTGCGTGGCCTGGGAATCGTCCCGGGGAGGGCCTCGGAGCATCGGAGTGCGCGCCCTGGAGCCGTCGTGGGGATCTTGGGGTCATGGGTCCGTGCACCCCGGGAGCTGTCCTAGCCGTCACATCTGTGCTGGTCAGGGCCGTTGTCAGTGGTCGGTGATCTACTTCTCGTATGGATGTTCTACCTCTGGGTCTGGTCGGTGATGGCGCGTTGCGTGCTGCTGCTGTGGCCGATCGTGAGGTGACTCGGATGGAGGGGGTGCGGCTGGATCATCTGGTGCAGTATCTCGGGGAGGTTGCTGCGGATGGGGAGCCGCCGCTGTGGCAGGGCCGGGGTGCGGAGCGGGCGATCCGGCTCGGTGGTGCCGGGACTCCTGAGGTGCCGGAGTTCGCGGTGGTGGAGGTCGCGACGACGTTGGGGCTGACGCAGCCTGCTGCCACGGTCCTGTGTGCGGATGTGCTGGATCTGGCGTATCGGTTGCCGCGGTTGGCTTCGGCGGTGCGTGCGGGGGTGCTGGGGTTCTCCCGGGCGCGGGTGATCGCGCGGCGCACTCGGGAGCTGAGCAGGGAGCAGGCTGCGCTGGTGCAGGAGCGGTTGTGCCAGCCCAGGGACACGAGTTTGGGTCCGGCTCCGGTGGTCGCGGTGGTGGCGATGTCGCGGTTGCGCACGGTGGTGGATCAGGCGGTGATCACGGTGCGGGGGCCGGAGAGTCAGGCCGAGGCCCAGGCGCGGGTGGCGGCCTCGTTGTTCGTCCAGGTCAGCGCGGGCGAGCCGGGTGCTGCGGATGTTGCTGCGCGTCTGGAGGTCACTGATGCGGTCCGTCTGGACCGGCGCCTGGATCAGATCGCCGGCTGGTTGACCCAGGTCGGTGACTCCCGCCCGAAGGCGATCCTGCGTGCCGTGGCCCTCGGGCTGCTGGCCGATCCCGCACTGCTGCGAGCCCTCGAGGACCTCCGCAAGCAGCACCGAGACACCGCCATGAGCCCGACGGCCACAAGCGAACCCAACGACGTCGGCGAGTCCAGCGACGTCGGAACGGATCATGCGACCGCGTCCTCGCAGACAGGAGCCGCGGAACCGCCGACGGCACCACGCGCCGGGGGACCACCCGTCGCGGAACCGCCCGTCACGGAACCGGCCGTCACGGAGCCGCCGGACGCGGAACCACTCGTCGCCGAACCGTCCACGAGGCAACCGCGGGACACGGAGTCTCCGCCCCACGACAGGCGACGCGGCAGTACCTCCCTCGATGAGTCGCAGGCGAGGCTCTCTCAAGAGGGAGAGCACGCACCACCTGAGGCGGTAGGACGTGACGAAGCCCCGCGGTGGCGGCCCGAATCTGCAGCTCAGGAGGAACCCATCCCCGCGCAGGAGCCGGTGGTGTCGGGGGCGTTGCCGCCACCCGCCGCCGCTGACCCCTTATGGGGCGTCGGAGCCGGTGTCGGAGGCAAGCCCGCCGATGGAACAGACGACGTGACCGTGGCACCGAATCCGGTCGCGGGTGTGGCGGGATGTCCGCCGGGGCTGTTGGAGAAGTTCGCGGGTCTGACCTCCACGGTGCTGTACCTGCATCTGGACCAGGCCTCCGGGACCTGGTGCGAGGAACGTGGTGGAGTGCTCACCCCGGGACAGGCACGCGCGGTGGTGGGGCACGCCAAGGTGAGTGTGCGGCCGGTACTGGATCTGGCCGAGCCGCCTTCCTACACCGGGTACGTGGCCCCGCCGCGCCTGAAGGAACAGCTCGCGCTGCTCAACGCCGGCTACTGCCCCTTCCCCTACTGCCACCGACGCGCCCGCGCCGGCGATGTCGATCACCAGGTGCCCTACCGCCAGGGCGGTCCCACCGCCACCCCGAACACACACCTGCCCTGTCGCAAGCACCACCGCGCCAAGGACAAAGCCGGCTGGAAAGTCACCACCCCGACCCCGGGCGTCTGGATCTGGACCTCACCCGCCGGCGCCATCTACCTCGTCACCAACGGCACCACCACCCAGCTCAATGGCATCGACACGCGCACCAGCTCAGCTCGGCTCGCGCAGACAGTCATCACCGCTGCTGGCCGTAGCGCTACCACGGAGCACGAGCACACCGCTGGCAAGGAGTGGCCCGACAGTGAGAGGACCGGCGAACGCGAGCGGACCATCGATGGTGAGTGTGTCGATGGGGCCGAGTGGGCCGGCGATGGTGAGTGTGTCGATGGGGCCGAGTGGGCCGGCGATGGTGAGTGTGTCGATGGGGCCGAGTGGGCCGGCGATGGTGAGTGTGTCGATGGGGCCGAGCGGATCGGTGACGGCGGGCGGACCGAGCGCGTCAGCTGCACCGTCTATGACGAACGGCATGGCGAGGAGCCGTTAGCACAAACGAACATCCCCGATCGGAGTGCCGACACGCGCACCGACACCAAGGACTGGGCGCCCTCGTGGGATCCGTGGGATGACATCGACCCCCTCACCCGTGACGAGCATGACGTCACCTATGGATTCCTCAACACAGCGTGAGCTGAGTCGGCTGGCGGGCTGACTGATCCTGGCTGATCTTGCCCGTGAGCCGGTGTCGGCATGCGGGACCGCTCTGGCGCGCCGGCAGGGCACCCCATGAAGGGGCGCTCAACGACCTCGAGAGCGACCGCGCGACTCTCGATCGTCCGCAAGCCACGAGACCACCCCGGATCGCCGGTCCGGGTGCAGAGATCTCAGGCCAGCGTTGCGCGCCAAGCTTCTTCGGTGACCTCGGTCCCGAGGACATCGATCGTGCGGACCAGGCCGGTGGGTGCGAGGCCAGCGGAGTCAAGGAACTTCGCACGCCCATCGTCGCCGGTGACCACCCACGTGCGCATGGCTGAGGCGTTGGTCTGACGGAGCACGTCGGCGCAGGCGGCGAGAAGGCGGGAGCCGTGGCCGTCGGAACGGCGAGCAGGGCTCACCTCAAGAGCGACGATCTCGCCGGTGCCCTCCTCGTCCGGAACCGGCGCCAGTGCAGCGAACCCCACCACCGCCGGGCCGGCGCAGGCGGTGAACAGCCGGTGCTTCGCCGTCGGCGGATCGGACAGCGCCGATCGCCACGACTCCTCGATCGCTGCGACGTCGAGCGAGGCGAGCGCATGCTCCGGCCACAGCCTCTCGTAGGAGGAACGCCACGCCGCCACCTGGATCGCCGCCCAGGCGCGGGCATCCTCCGGCAGGCCGGGACGCACGCTGACGTCAGCGGTAGGGCCGTGGCCGTGACTGTGGCTGTGACTCACTCCGCCACCCTACGAGGTTGCGAGCCCCGGGAGGGCGGAGGCGGCGCAGGGGCGGCTGAACCGGTAGCGTGGTGCGTCATGGTCCACCCGTCCCGCAGCTTCGGCTCGGTCTCCGTGGCGATGGTCACCCCGATGCTCCCTGACGGCTCGGTCGACATCGCCAGTGCGCGCCGACTCGCCACGTACCTCGTCGACGCGGGCTGCGACGCCCTCGTGCTCAACGGCACCACAGGGGAGTCACCCACGACCCACACGCCGGAGAAGGACGAGCTGATCTCCGCCGTCGTCGAGGAGGTCGGCGACCGCGCGATGATCATCGCCGGAGCCGGCTCCAACGACACCGCCCACGCAGTCCGCATCGCCGAGGCGGCACACGCCGCCGGTGCGCACGGCCTGCTCGTGGTCAGCCCCTACTACAACCGCCCCTCGCAGGAGGGTGTGTTCCGGCACACGCTCGCGATCGTCGAGAGCACACCACTGCCGGTGATGCTCTACGACATCCCTGGCCGGACCGGCGTCGCCTTCGGAGACGAGACGCTCGACAGGCTCGCGGAGCACCCGCAGGTCAAGGCCGTCAAGGACGCCACCGGCGACGTGGCCCAGGGCTTCGACCGGATGCGCCGCACCGGTCTGGAGTTCTACTCCGGCGACGACTCGCTCAACCTGGCCTGGCTCGTGCACGGCGCCTCCGGCGTCGTCTCGGTCGTCGGCCACCTGGTCGCGGCCTCGTACGTGGCCATGGTCGCCGCCGTCGACGAGGGCGAGCTCGAGACCGCACGCGACATCTCCGCCACCCTGGCACCCGTCTGCGACGCCCTCATGGGCGGCGGGCAGGGCGCCGTCATGGCCAAGGCAGCGCTCGCGCTGCAGGGCCGCATCGACCACCCGACCGTGCGTTCGCCACTGGTCGAAGCCAACGACGCCGAGCTCACCGACCTGCGCACCGCGCTGGTCCTGCACGGCCTGCTTGAGGACAACGAACGATGAGCCACCCACACCCTGATCTCGGCACGCCGCCACCGCTGGCGAAGAACGGCCTGCGGGTCGTCCCGCTCGGCGGCCTCGGCGAGGTCGGCCGCAACATGACCGTCGTCGAGCACGACGGCCGCATCCTGATCATCGACTGCGGGGTGCTCTTCCCCGAGGACAACCAGCCCGGCGTCGACCTGATCCTCCCGGACTTCAGCTACATCGCCGACCGGCTCGACAAGATCGACGCGATCGTGCTGACGCATGGTCACGAGGACCACATCGGCGCCGTGCCCTACCTGCTCCGACTCCGACCCGACATCCCGCTCGTGGGCTCGAAGCTCACGCTGGCGTTCCTCGAGTCGAAGATGAAGGAGCACCGCATCACGCCCGTGCTCCGTGAGGTCCGTGAGGGCCAGCGCGCGACCTACGGCGCGTTCGACTGCGAGTTCATCGCCGTCAACCACTCGATCCCGGATGCGCTCGCGGTCTTCGTGCGCACCCCTGCCGGCACCCTGCTGGCCACCGGCGACTTCAAGATGGACCAGCTGCCGCTCGACGGCCGCATCACCGACCTCCGGGCGTTCGCGAGGCTGGGCGAGGAGGGCGTGGACCTGTTCCTCGTCGACTCCACCAATGCCGAGGTGCCCGGGTTCACGGTGTCCGAGCGTGAGATCGGTCCGGTGCTGGACCGGGTGTTCACCCAGGCCACCGGCAGGCTCGTGGTCGCGTCCTTCGCCTCGCACGTGCACCGCGTGCAGCAGGTGCTCGACGCCGCAGCGGTCCATGGTCGCCGGGTCGCCCTCGTCGGGCGCTCGATGGTGAAGAACATGAAGATCGCCGCCGACCTCGGCTACCTCAACCCGCCCGACGGCGTGCTGATCGACCTGAAGAAGGTTGACGACCTCCCCGACGACCGGGTGGTGCTGATGAGCACGGGGTCCCAGGGAGAGCCGATGGCGGTGCTCTCGAGGATCGCCAACCGCGACCATCAGGTCTCGGTGGGTCCCGGTGACACCGTGGTGCTCGCGTCCTCGCTCATCCCGGGCAACGAGAACGCCGTCTTCCGCGTGATCAACGGGCTGATGCGGCTCGGCGCCAAGGTGGTGCACCAGAGCAACGCACGCGTGCACGTCTCCGGTCACGCCTCGGCCGGCGAGCTCCTGTACTGCTACAACATCGTCCGCCCGCGCAACGTGATGCCGGTGCACGGCGAGGTGCGGCACCTGGTCGCCAACGGTGCGCTCGCGGTGCAGACCGGTGTGCCCGCCGAGCGCGTGGTGCTCGCCGAGGACGGCGTCGTGGTCGATCTCGTCGACGGGAAGGCCCGCATCGCCGGTGCTGTGCCGTGCGGCTACGTGTACGTGGACGGCTCCTCGGTCGGAGGCGTCACCGACGCCGAGCTCAAGGACCGCCGCATCCTCTCCGAGGAGGGGTTCATCTCGATCTTCGCCGTCGTGGACTCGCAGTCCGGCAATCTCGTGGCGGGGCCGCAGCTGCACGCTCGTGGCGTCGCCGAGGACGAGGACCGGCTCGCGGAGATCGTGCCGCAGATCGAGAAGGCGCTCGCCGAGGCGGTCGCCGGCGGCAACTACGACAACCAGCAGCTGCAGCAGGCGATCCGTCGCACCGTGGGCCGCTGGGCGTCGTCGCGGTTGCGCCGGCGGCCGATGATCATCCCGGTCGTCGTCCAGGCCTGATCACGGGTTGGCACCGGCTCCGATGGGCGGGCCACAAGGTCCGCCCATCGGCTGCCGTTCATCGGTAGAGCCGGAACCAGTCGAACTGCGCTGTGAGCCCAGGCTGATCGGGCCGGTCGGCCAGGTCCTGCGCCACCAGACCGACCAGGGGCTGCGGTCCGGCCGGCAGCGTGCGTGTGCCGTGCCAGACCCAGTGATCGCCGTCCATGCTGATCGCGGCCTGGTAGAGATGCTCGCCGTTCTCGGCGACCGTGTGCTGCAGCCGTAGCCACATCGTGTCCTGGGTGGGGCCCAGCGCTGAGTGCCCGTAGGCGACCGGACCGGCGCTGTCGGTCTCCGCAGCGAGCGCGACGAATCGCCGCGACTCCCGTGTCGTGTAGGCCAGCTCGACCCACTCGTCGTCATCGGTGTACGCGATCAGTCCGGCCTGCGGCCAGCCCCAGGGGATGGCGTCGCCGAACGGGATCGTCACCCGTGTCTCGGCGGTCCAGGCGCCGTCCGGCATCTCGCGCAGCAGCAGCGAGGGCAGAGTCGGCGCCTGGGGACGCCTGTTGATCAGCGTCGAGCGCTGGATGTCGAAGGCGAGCGCGCCGTCGGCGGTCGTGGCAGCGGGCTCGCGCAGCCACGTCCACTCCGGCGCCAGGTCGCCCTCGAACTCGTCGGAGTTGGCCGGATCGAGAGCGCCCACCACAGGGTCCGCCACCCGCTCCGTGACCGGCGTGAACAGCTGGGCCACCGTCACGTCGTCGAAGTCGGCACCGGTTCCGTCGGCCTGCAGCATCACCGGTCCGGAGCGCACGCCGTTCGGGATCCGGACCGAGATCTCGGCCACCGGGTCGTACTGACCGGACTCGGAGACCGCGGCGTCGAGGCGTCCGCCCGAGGTGGTCACCTCGATCTCGTGCCAGCTCTCGTAGCTGAAGCTCTCCGGCAGCGACGCGACCGCCGGTCGGTGAGCTCCCTGGCCGGGTAGCCCCGAGACGACGAGCTGCCCGGCGGCGCGGTCGATGGACACGGTCAGCTGATGACGGCCCTGAGCCGGGATCGAGATACCGGCCGTGCCGCCGTCGTCGTCAGACAGGCGCACAAGGGCCCGGACGCGCAGGTCGCCCTCGACCGCCACGGTCGAGCCCAGTGCCGCGTCCGAGTCGGTGTGTGCGTAGCCTCCGGTCACGCCCTGCCGGTGCTCCCAGCCATCCGAGGGCTCCCAGGCGGCGAGGCCGTCCTCGAACGCGTCGTTGATGAACGCGTCGTTGTTGGGTCCCGGCGTCGGCCCCGATGGCATGCCCTCGCCCGCGTTGCCGACCGGCCAGCCATCGATCCAGTCGAGCCTGGTCAGCGCGAGGCCACGCGCATTCTCGGTGCCCTCGACATACGGATCGAACCGGTCGGTCGCATGGCTGACGATCCAGTCCTGGCCCGACAGGTCGGTGGCGATCGCGTTGTGGCCTGTGCTCACGAACTCGTTGCCGTTCGGCGACAGCACCGGCGTGCCGCCGCCGTGCGGGCCGTTCAGCGAGTGGCCGTCGCGGTCGATGAAGGGACCGGTCGGCTCGGTCGATCGGCCCACCATGATCGGATAACCCGATGCGGCACCGGCGCAGCAGCCGCCGATCACCGACAGGAACATGTAGTAGTAGCCGTCGCGGTGAACCACATACGGCGCTTCGTAGCGGTGGGCGTCGGTGAGCTGGACCGGGTCACCCTCGGCGCGCAGGCCGTCCGCGGAGAGCGCGACCACCCGCACACCGCCTTGCACGGATCCGTAGTACAGGTAGCGCCTGCCGTCGGGCGTCGTGACGAGCTCTGGGTCGATGTTGTTCCGGATCTCCGTGACGCCCGGGCGGACCTCCCAGGTCTCGTTGCCGACGACCACCTCACCTGTGTCCGTCCACGGCCCTGCCGGGTGGTCTGCCGTCGCAGCGGCGACCGTGCGCCAAGGCGTGCCGGGTCCCTGAACGACGTAGGAGTAGTAGAGGACGTAGCGGCCGTCGAGGTAGGCGATCTCCGGTGCCCAGAACTGCCGGTTCGCATCGGCGGGCTTGCCGTCATAGGTCGGGATCGAGTCCGGGGTGAACACCGGGCCGACCCACTCCCAGCTCACGAGGTCGGCCGACCGGCTGATCATCATGTGCTGCTTCTCGTCGCCTTCGAATCGACGGCCGTTGGTCGCGTACGCGTACCAGTAGCCGTCGTGCCCCCGGATGATCGTGGGATCGGCGAAGTTGCGTGTGAAGCTGGCAGATACGGGGTTGGTGTACGTACTCACGTTCTCCTGAGGTGTGGCCTGGCCGGGGCTGGGCGTCAGCAGCCCGGCCAGCAAGGCCAGGGCGCCTCCCGCCGTGATCAGTCGTCGCATGTCGTGACCCCCGAATGTCTCGTCGTCGTGATCGGTGCGCTGCGGACCCGCACGGTTCGCCGAACGCATGCCGTCCGCATCCAGTGACCGTCTGCTCGTGCGTACCGCTGCTGGCCCTGGTGCGACTCTCGTGGCGCCATCGCAGCGACGGCGGTGCCGGCTGTGGCACGGCAACCAGGTTGCGATCGACAACCCAGCACGTCAACAGCTGACGCCACTTCTGCCAATTCTCGGCAGAGATTGACGAAAGGTTGAGCGCAGGCTCAGCCGGCCACGCCCGGCTCGCGGCTCGCGAGGCCGACCAGGTTCCCGTCGGGGTCCTTGAGGAACGCCATCCACTCGGCGGCGGGTTCCCCGAAGGTGCCGTCGGCGTCGTCGAAGATCACGTGCGGCTCGCCGGCGATCTCGACGCCTTCCGCTCGCAGCTCAGCCACGAGGTCCCGCACACGGGGCACGCGGAGATAGAGCAGCGCACTCGGGGCGGCTCGATCGAGCAGGAGGCGAGTCCCGCCGTCGAGCGCGAAGAACACCAGACCCGGCGGATCGAACGTGGCCATCGGAGGGTGGCCGAGCAGGCGGGTGTAGAACGTCGTCGCCGCCTCGAGATCGGTCGCGCGCTGGGCCACCTGGTGGAGCATCACACCGCCACGGTACGGCGCGCCCGGGGCGTCGTCCGGTGGTCCGGGTGAGTGTCGGTCCCCGCGCCGGAGGCAGCCGGATGGTTGAGTGGGTTCCGTCAGGTGTGCGTACAGGCACGCCTGGGTAGGAGGCCATAGACACGATGGCGACCCGTACGTCTTCCCCCGCACGGACCGCCGCACCAGGACGCAAGACGAAGACGACCACCACGAGAGCCGCCAAGGCGCCCTCGTCATCGTCGCGTTCCGGTCAGCGGAAGCCCGCCAACCGACCGCCCGCGCGGTCGGACAAGCCCGCGCTCCCGGTACGGATCTTCAAGGGCATCTGGATGGGTGCCGCGCACGTCGCGGGCGGCACCGCGCGTAGCGTCGGCTCCAGCGCCAAGAACCTCGACCCCGCGCACCGGCGCGACGGGTTCGCCTTCCTGCTGCTCGGCCTCGCTGTGGTGGTGGCCGTACGCGAGTGGTTCGGGCTGTCCGGCACCGCCGGCGAGATCATCCACGCCGCCATCGCCGGTGCCGTGGGCATGCTGGGGATCGTCGTGCCGCTGATCCTGCTGTTCTTCGCGATCCGACTGATGCGTCACCCCGATCGCGGTGAGGTCAACGGGCGCATCACGATCGGCCTCGCAGCCATCACGACGGCGATCGCCGGGTTCCTCGCCGTCGCCAACGGTCTCCCGGACCCGCCCGCCTGGCAGGACGTCTTCGACGCCGGTGGTGTGCTCGGATGGGTAGCCGCGAACCCGCTCTCGACCGCGCTGACCGTGTACGTGACCGTGCCGGTGCTGGCGCTGCTGCTGATCTTCGGGCTGCTGGTCGTCACTGCGACGCCGGTGGCCGCGATCCCGAGGCGCTTCCGCCAGGCGATCGACTGGGTCAGCGGCAAGGACGTCGAGGACGACGACGAGGACGACCAGGGCGCGATCGACGCCCTCGAGCACGAGGAGATCGAGCGACCGGCCAAGAAGCCGCGCAAGCGCAAGGCGGACAAGGCTCCCGAGGTCGAGAGGGGCGCGTTCACGGGCGACGAGGCCTTCGCGCGCGCAGACGACAGGGAGGCACCTGTCGACGTCTCAGGCCTGACCGAGGTCATCGACGAGCCCGCCAACACCAAGGAGGACCTCACACCGCCTCCCACCACGCCGCTGCCGCAGCGCGCTGAGCAGCTCACGCTGGCTCCCGACCTCGTGTACACGCTCCCGAGCGACGAGGCGCTGGTCCAGGGCGCGCCGCACAAGACGCGTTCGGCGGTGAACGACCGCGTGGTCGAGGCGCTGACGGCGGTGCTCACCGACTTCGACGTCGACGCCCAGGTCACCGGGTTCACCCGTGGACCGACGGTCACGCGGTACGAGGTGGAGCTCGGCGCGGGTGTGAAGGTCGAGCGGGTGACAGCGCTTAGCAAGAACATCGCCTACGCCGTCGCGAGCGCCGACGTCCGCATCCTCTCGCCGATCCCTGGCAAGAAGGCGATCGGGATCGAGATCCCGAACGCGGACCGTGAGACGGTCGCGCTCGGCGACGTGCTGCGCAGCGCGCCCGCGCGCCGCAACGAGCACCCGATGGTCATCGGTGTGGGCAAGGACGTCGAGGGCGGCTACGTCGTGGCCAACCTGGCGAAGATGCCGCACATCCTGGTCGCCGGGGCGACCGGCGCCGGTAAGTCGAGCTTCGTCAACTCGATGATCACCTCGATCATGATGCGTGCCACCCCCGAGGAGGTGCGGATGGTTCTGGTCGACCCCAAGCGGGTGGAGCTGACCATCTACGAGGGCATCCCGCACCTGATCACGCCGATCATCACCAACCCCAAGAAGGCCGCCGAGGCCCTCGACTGGGTGGTGCGCGAGATGGACGCCCGCTACGACGACCTCGCGCAGTTCGGGTACAAGCACCTCGACGACTTCAACGCTGCGATCCGCGCCGGCAAGGTCAAGCCGCTGCCGGGCTCGGAGCGGGTGCTGACGCCCTACCCGTATCTGCTGGTGATCGTCGACGAGCTCGCCGACCTGATGATGGTGGCCCCGCGCGACGTCGAGGCCTCGATCCAGCGCATCACGCAGCTGGCTCGTGCGGCCGGCATCCACCTGGTGCTCGCGACCCAGCGACCCTCGGTCGACGTGGTGACCGGGCTGATCAAGGCCAACGTGCCTTCCCGCCTGGCGTTCGCGACGTCGTCGCTCGCCGACTCCAGGGTCGTGCTCGACCAGCCCGGCGCCGAGAAGCTCATCGGCCAGGGTGATGCGCTGTTCCTGCCGATGGGCGCGAGCAAGCCGATGCGCGTGCAGGGCGCCTGGGTCAGCGAGTCCGAGGTGCACGCCGTCGTGCAGCACGTCAAGGAGCAGATGCAGCCGACGTACCGCGAGGACGTCGCGGTCGCCGTTCAGAAGAAGCAGGTCGACGAGGACATCGGTGATGACCTCGAGCTGCTGATCCAGGCGGCCGAGCTCGTGATCTCCACGCAGTTCGGTTCGACCTCGATGCTGCAGCGCAAGCTCCGTGTCGGGTTCGCGAAGGCTGGCCGGCTCATGGACCTGCTCGAGTCGCGCGAGATCGTCGGCCCCTCGGAGGGCTCGAAGGCGCGCGACGTGCTCGTGCAGCCCGACGACCTCGCCGCCACGCTCGCGATGCTCCGCGGTGACGGTCCGGGGCCGGCGCGCGGCGGTGGCGACGAGGGCGCTGACGACGACGGCGACTGGGCCGAGCGCGCAGACGACCCGCCGGTCGCCGTCGAGTATCACGACGGTGACGAGGGTGACGAGGACTCCGAGGACGCCTGGAGCCTCACCGAGCGCCGCTGACGGCGCTGCGTCACCCGAGAGGTGCACCAGACTCGTTGCCAGATCGCGTGATCGGCTGCGTAGCCCTGGTTTCGGCACATCTGGACACGAGTGTGGTGCACGGACGCGCGCCGAACGACCCCGGGCCGCTTCTTGAGGTGTCGGCGCGAGGCCTTGTGACGTACGCCTGTCTGCCATATCGTTCTTCGATAACAACGAAAAACGATATGGGGGTCGACGGTGCGATCGGACGCTGACGATTCGGCAGATCAGCTGCTTTCCGAGGTGGGGCGCGATCGCGACAAGCGTCAGCGCGCGACGTTGTGGCCAGCGCGCTTGGTCTCGGTGCTAGGGGTGTTCGCCGCACTGTCGGGCGTGCTCGGTACCGCCTCGCTCGTCTGGGGTCGCGTCTGGATGATCAACGGACCGGACCATCCGCGCGAGCTCGACTCTCTCCCGCAGCTGCTGCAGTTCGAGCAGCCTGGCGACGCCACCATGACGGTTCTGGACCTGCCTGCCTGGGTGAGATTCCTGGCCGCTGCGCCCGGTCTCGCCCAGGCGCTGATGCTCGCCGCCGCTGCATTCCTGCTGATGCGCGTGCTCATCGAGATCGCTGATGGCAGGTCGTTCGGCGCAGAGGTTCAGCGCGGCCTCGGGCGCATCGGGTGGTTGCTCGTCGTCGGTTCTTTCATCGTGCTCGCCCTCGATGTGCTCGCACTCTGGCGGATCGAGGTCGAGATCTGGGCGTTCGCCGATGCGGTGCGCAACGACGGCGGCGTGACGTCTACCGGGATCGGTACCGAGCTTCCACGGATCCTCTGGTTGCCGCTCGCGCTCGGGTTCGTGGCCTTCGCGCTGCGCTGGGCTTTCAAGGATGGCGCCAGGCTCGAGAAGGACGCCGAAGGTGTCATCTGACGAGGTCCCCGAGCACCGGGTGGTGTGTCACCTCGACAGGCTGCTCGAGGAGCGGGGGATGACCCTCGCGGCACTGGCGGAGGCGACGGGCATCACGGTCGTCAACCTGTCGGTGCTCAAGAACGACCGCGGGCGCGCGATCAGGTTCACCACGCTGACCGCCATCTGTGACGTGCTCGGCTGCACCCCGGGCGACCTGTTCTCGGTGCGTCCACGCTGATGTGGAACGAAGTCCACGCTCGACGCTGCTGAACCCGCGAAGCAACCGGTTGCCATGGCATCGAGCGTGGACTTCGTCCCACGAGCAGCCCAGGGCAGAGAGCCCGCCGGCGGCTCAGCGGGGGCGGGGGATCACCGACGGCGGCTCACCGGTCGGGACCGAGGGCGCGTCGAGCACCGGGAAGTCACCCCCGGTGGACTCGGACATGATCGCCTCGACCTCGGAGAGCCGCTGCTGCAACGTCGATTCCGACAGCGCCAGCAAACCCGGCCGGTCACCGTTCACCAGGTCCAGCAGGGGATAGGCGCGCTGCTGGCCCACGCGGTCGACCGTGATCGGGGTCCACGTCATCCCGCTGACGCGGGCGGGGCCGTCGGCCGGAGCGGTCACGGTCGCCGTCATGAACAGCCCGGTGGCGGTCTCGCTGATGCAGCAGTTGGAGTCCTGGTTGGAGATGAAGTTGCCCAACGACCATGCGACCCACATCCCCGAGCCGTCGGGGCCGCCGTCGAGCTTCGCGAACGGCTGGGGAACGTGCGGGTGCGTGCCGACCACGAGGTCGATCTGACCGGACTCGGCGAGCGCCTGCGCCATCGCGGTCTGCTCCACGTTCGGCGACAGCTGGTACTCCACGCCCCAGTGGATCGTCGCGACCACGAGGTCGGCCCCCGCCTCGCGCGCCGCGGTCGCCTGCGCGATCAGCTCGCTGGGGTCGTAGTTGCCCGGATTCATGATGTCGGGGCTGAAGGTGTTGATGACCCACGGCGCGTCGCCGGGGATCGGGATGCCGTTGGTGCCGTAGCTGCCGCCCAGCTGGGCGACCGTGATCGTCTGGCCGCCGCGCTCGATCTCGTAGAGCTGCGGGGCGTCCGCCTCGGTCTGCGACCGTGCAGAGCCGGCATGGCCCAGGCCGCTGGAGTCGAAGACGTCGAGCGTGTACTCGGCGTTGTCCGCGCCACGGTCGAGCGTGTGGTTGGTGCCGGTGGAGCAGCCGTCGTAGCCGAGATCGGCGAGGTTGCCCACCAGCTCCATCGGCGCACCGAACGAGGGATAGCCGGAGGGGCGCTCGTCAGGCTGCGACAGCGGCACCTCGAAGTTGCACAGCATCAGGTCCACACCCTCGCTGTACGGCCGTGTCGCCTCGAGCATGGGGCGGAAGTCGTAGCCGCCGCCTTCCGCGTCGGCGGCCGCGGTCGCGATCGGGGTGTCGTGGGGGAGCACGTCACCGACGGCGCCGATGGTGAAGACCGCGTCCTGGACGGCAGGGGTCGTGGGCTCCTCGGAGGTCGGCTCCTCGGTGGGTTCCGTGGTCTGCGTCGGCTCCTCCGGCGGCGTGGTGCCGGCGTCCGTGGGTGACCCGTCGCCACGGTCGTTCCACGGCCCGAGCAGCGCGATCGCGCCGACACCGATCGCCAGCACAAGCACGAGCACGAGTGTCAGCGGGAGCCGGACAGCGGGCGGGATGCGGGTGATCCCACGCTTCTTGCGCGGGCGTCGGGCAGGCGGCTGCGGCACCCGAGTGAGTGTAGGCGTCCCGGCGCCCGCGACGGCGTCGAGGTCCGCGCCGTCAGGTCACGCCGCTACCCTGACCAGGTGAGCCAGGAACGCGAGTCGGGGGTGTCGGCACCCACGGTGTCGAACTGGAACCTGCCGAACGCTCTCACGATGGTCCGCATCCTCTTGGTCCCGGTCTACGGCGTGCTGCTCGCGCAGGACACCGTCGGATCCCGCATCGGCGCCTGCATCGTCTTCGTTGTCGCCGCGCTCACCGACCGCTGGGACGGCCATATCGCGCGCACCCGCGGCCTGATCACCAAGTTCGGCACCATGCTGGACACGCTCGCCGACAAGATCCTCGTCGTCGCGGCGCTGGTGATCTTCTCCATGATCGGCGAGGTGCCGTGGTGGGTCACGATCGTGATGATCGTGCGCGAGTTCGGGATCATGGCGCTCAAGTCCGGGCTCTCCCGCCGCGAGGTGATCGCTCCCTCGAGCGGCGGCAAGATCAAGGCCGTGCTGCAGATGGTGGCGCTGTCCGTGCTCACGGTCGACTGGGTCGGCCTTCTGGGCGAGCAGGTCGGCTCCTGGCTGTACTGGCTGGGCATGGCGATCCTCTACGCCGCCACGCTGATCGCTGTCGTGACCGCCGTCGACTACGTGGTCAAGGCCTTCCGCATCGTCCGCACGGGCCAGTCCACGAAGCGATGAGCGCCGCGGCGACCATCCGCTGCCTGACCGATGCCGGTCTGACCGTGGCGGTCGCGGAATCACTCACGGGCGGCGCGCTGACCGCCCACCTCGTGGCCGTCCCCGGAGCCTCGGCCGTGGTCCGGGGCGGCATTGTCGCCTACGCGACCGACCTCAAGGCGAGCCTCCTCGGCGTCGAGGTCGACCTCCTCGCCGAGCGCGGCCCGGTCGATCCGCTCGTGGCCCGGCAGATGGCCGACGGCGTCCGCACCCGCCTCGGCGCCGCCGTCGGCGTCGCCACCACCGGTGTCGCTGGACCCGCCACCCAGTCGGGCCAGGCCGTGGGAACGATCTTCATCGCCGTGACGACGGCGGAGCGCGCCTTCGTGAGGCCGCTGCGGCTGGCCGGTGGCCGGGATCAGCTGCGCGAGGCCACCGTGCTCGCGGCCACTGCGCTGCTCCGCGGCGCCGTCCTCGACTGAGGGAACAAGGCGGCGGTGCTTGGCGTTGGAATCGGTAATGATGAAGAACACGCTGCCGCCGCGATACACGGGAACGCTCCGTCCCATCCGCCGAAACAGTGATCTGAAGAACGCATCTGTCGGCTCGCCGATGTACCGTAGGACCATCCCGGCGCCGCAGGCGTCGAAGACCACGACGAAGGAACGAGGGGAGGGCAAGCCGATGATCGTGCTCCGTCAACAGATCGGGGACGTGCTCCGCGCTGCCCGCCAGCGCCAGGGCAAGACCCTCCGTGAGATCTCGTCCGCCGCCCGTGTCTCGCTCGGATACCTCTCCGAGGTCGAGCGCGGCCAGAAGGAAGCGTCGTCGGAGCTGCTGTTCTCGATCTGCGATGCCCTGGACCTCCCGGTCTCGGTCGTGCTGCGCGAGGTCTCCGACCGAGTGGCACTGCTCGAGGGGATCCTCATCCCCGATGCGCTGCCCCCGGACTTCAGCGACGTCGCTCACGACGAGCTCGCCGCCGCTCACTGAGCTTCTGGCCACTGAGCCTCAGCGCCCATTCACCCGTCCGGGTGGGTGGGCGCTCTTGCTGGTGGCGACGCCGACGTCAGCGCGCCTGACAGCGAGGACACCAGTAGGTCACCCGGTCGCTCGGCGGCTGCCCGAGCCGACCCTCCCGGATCGGCGTTCCGCAGCGGCGGCACGGTTGGTTCGCACGCCCGTAGGTATGGGTGCCGCGCCCTGGCCGTGGGTCGCCGGTGGCGGTGATCGACGGGGCATCGGCGCTGCAGCGCATGATCTGCGCCGCTGTGCTCATCACATTTTCGGGGTCGGGTACCTCGCTCGCCGGCAGCCACGGGTTGATGCGGTGCAGCCACAGCGTCTCGGCCGTGTAGATGGTGCCGATCCCTGCAGCCACTCGCTGGTCGAGCAGCACCTCGCCGATCGCCCGATCGCCCTGCGCGCGCAGGTTCGCGGCCGCCGTGGCGACGTCGACGTCGTCGGCCATGAGATCCGGACCCAGATGCCCGATCACGCTGCTCTCCTGTGTGGTGGCGACCAGGTCGACCATGCCGAGCGAGATGCCCACACACGTCCAGCGGCTCGTCGCGAGCACCACGCGGACCGTGTGCTGCGGCCACCGTTGTGGCTGCGGCAGCGTGCGTCGTATCTGGTAGGTGCCCTCCATGCGCAGGTGCGTGTGCAGCGTGCGGCCATCGTCGAAGCGGGTCAGCAGGTGCTTCCCGTGGCTCACGGTCTCCAGCGCCTGCGCCCCGACCAGGTTCGCGCCCGCCACGCTCGGCCACCGCAGCTCCGCGCGCACCAGCGGGCCGTCCGCGAGTGCCTGGGTCAGGCGGCGAGCGGTGCGCAGCACGACGTCACCCTCGGGCACCGTGCCCGCTCGCGCGCAGCAGCCGCCAGGTGCCGGGCAGCAGCAGCGCGGCTGCCACCGCCTTGATCGCATCGCCCACGAGGAACGGCACCACGCCCAGGGCCAGCGCCTCGAGCAGGCCGATCTGCAGGGCCGCCATCAGCCACGGCACCCCCAGCACGTAGATCACGGCGGTGCTCAGCACCGCTGCGCCGATGGTGCCGATCGGGGAGCGGTCCGCGCGCCGCCGCGCGGCGGCACCGGCGAGGACAGCTGCGGCGACGTATCCGATCACGTACCCGTACGAGGCGAAGGCCCAGCCCGATCCCTGCTCGGCGAAGATCGGCACGCCGACAGTCCCGAGCACCAGGTACAGCGTGGTGCTCAGCAGCGCGCGCAGCGGCCCGAGCGCGAGCCCGGTCAGCAGCACCGCGAACGTCGACAACGACAACGGCACGGGCGTGAACGGCAGCGGCACGACCAGCTGCGCGAAGACGGCGATCAGCAGCGTGCCGCCGAGCACCAGCCCGGCATCGCGAACGCGCGAGCTCGTCCCGAGGTCGGCAAGGACGGGGACCCGGCGTGGTGCTGCTGCGATCGTCATCTGGCTCCTCGAGGTGCGGCGAGGCCGGATGCCTCGCTCCGGTGAGGCTAGCGACCGGGCACGGGCGGTGGCGAGGGCGGCCCCCGACAACGTTGACCGCCCGACCTTGCAGCATCCCCACGGGTCAGCGCCGCAGCCGCAACCCTCGGGGGGTCGCGATGAAGCCGGCGTTGGTGAGCGCGTTGCTCAACGCCGGCTGCGCAGCCAGGGCCGAGCCGCCGTCGGTCTTGCTGACGGTGAACCGGCCCAGCGAGCCCGCGCGGGCGTGGGCGGCCAGCTCGGTGGCAGCGGCTGCGAGCGTGGTCTCGTCGCCCGTGAACGACAGCAGCGTCTTGGCGCCGCGCTCGAGGTAGAGCGCCGGGGTGCCGCCGACCAGCACCACGCTGGCGCCCACCTTGCGCCCGGGTCGGTGCCCGCTGCGCTCCTCGAGCAGCCCGACCGGCTCCGGCCAGGGCAGCGCCGCACCGTACGGGTTCGCCGGGTCGGTCGCGGCGAGCAGCATCGCGGGAGCGGCGGCGCTGTCACGGGCCGCCGTGCGCAGCGACTCCACCGCGTCGGGGAGCGCGAACTGGGCTGCCCCGAGCCCCTCGACGAAGTACCCCCGGCGCACCTGTCCGTTCTCCTCGGCGCTCGAGAGCACCGTGTACACGGTGGAGAACCCACCGGTGAGCGTCTCGGGCACGGTGCCGCGGACCACGAGCCCGTCGCGGTCGAGCAACGACAGTGCCCGTGCGGCCCGCCGTCGCGCGTCATCGGCGCGGCCTCCCACCAGGCTCCATCTGCCGACGGCGTCCGGCGGGGTGGCCAGCCCGCTCACCGAGGCGCGGCTCGCCCCCAGGGCCGCCGTGCGCAGCGCCGTGGTGCGCAGCGAACGCGGGCGTGGCCGGCGGTTCGACCGGGTGCCGGGCCGTGGGGTCGCGCCGAGCCGAGCCCGCAGCGGCGCCAGCGTGTCGTTGGTGACCCAGCCGGCCCAGACCAGCTCCCACAGCGCGTCGACGACGGCGGACCCCGCTGGGGCGTCTGCCGGTCCGGCCCAGTCCGCCTGCACCTGCGCGATCACGTCGCGGGCGAAGCGGCCGCCGCCGGTCCCGAGGGCATCGAGCAGGCGTTCGTGCACGTCGGTGAGGGTGAGATCGCCGAGATCGGGTGCGAGATCGGCGACAGCGTCGGCTGGCAGCAGCGTCACCCAGCCATCGGCGCCCGGCCCCGAGCCCGCACCGACCCACACCACCTCGCCCGCGCTCGTGAGCTCGTCGAGCAGGTCGGGGGAGTAGTCCCGCACGCGGGCAGGCAGGATCAGGCCCTCGAGTGCCGACGCCGCCACCGGCGTGCCGGCGAGCGCCTCGACCGCCGCGGCCACACCATCGACGCCGCGCAGCTTGCCCACGTGGTGCCACAGCGGCAGGAACACACCCAGGGTCGCAGGCGGGACCGCCTCCACCTCGGCGCGCAGCGCGGCGAGCGAGCGCCGCCTGATCCGCCGGAGCACCTCGGCGTCGCAGTAGTCAGGTCCCGGCAGCGCGGCGCTCGCAGGAGTGTGCGCATCGACCGGCCGTAGCGTGCCCTCGGCGAGCACGCCCTTGTCGGTCAGCCGCGTCAGCACCGGCAGCACCGCGCCGACCCCGAGCCCGAACCTCGCCGCGACCTCGCCGGCGCGGAACGGCCCATGCGTGCGCCCATGCCGCCGGACCAGGTCGGTCAGGGCCTCCGGCGCCTGCTCCAGGAACGCCTCGGGGAGCCCCACCGGCAACGGGACCCCCAGCGCGTCGCGCAGTCGCCCGGCATCCTCGGCGACCGCCCACTGCTGCTCACCGGCGACCCGCACCGAGATCACCCGCCGCGCGGCCGCGAGCTCGAGCAGCCAGCCCTCGACCGACTCGGGCTCGAGCGCCCGTGCGGCGAGCTCCGCCGTCGGCAGGGGGCCGAGGAGGCGGACCAGGTCGAGGATGCCCTCGGCATCCTTGGCACGTACGCGCTCGGTGCGGAACCCGACCTCGGCCTCGACCGAGGCGAGCGCTCCGACGTCGAGCAGGTCGGCGACGTCGGTGAGGCCCTCGCCGAGCAGGTCCGAGAGCAGGCTCGGATCCAGGGTCAGCGCAGCCGCGCGACGCTCCGCCAGCGGGGCGTCACCCTCGTAGAGGAACTGCGCCACGTAGGAGAACAGCAGCGACTGCGCGAACGGTGAGGGTGAGGGCGTGCTGACCTCGACGACCCGGATCCGGCGTGCGCGCAGATCCGTCATCAGCTGCACCAGGGCGGGGACGTCGAAGTCGTCCTGAAGGCACTCGCGCACCGCTTCGAGCACCACGGGGAAGTCCGGGTAGTCGGCGGCGACGGCCAGCAGCTGCGCGCTGCGCTGGCGCTGCTGCCACAACGGTTGCCGCCGGTCAGGGCGGCGCCGCGGCAGCAACAACGAACGCGCCGCGGCTTCCCGGAACCGGGCGGCGAAGTGCGCCGAGCCGCCGAGCGCGGCCACCACCTCGGCGGTGAGCGTCTCGGGGTCGAGCAGGAGATCCTCGGCGGTGACCGCGACATCCCGGGGTGCGGCGTCGTCCCACTCGGTGTCCCACGAGGCCTCGGCATCCGGCAGCCGCAGCACGATGCCGTCGTCGGAGTGCATCGCCGCGACGTCGGTGCCCAGGCGCTCCCGCAGCCGCGCCGCCAGCACGAGCGCCCACGGCGCGTGCACCTCGGCGCCGTAGGGCGAGTGGATCACCACGCGCCAGTCGCCGAGCTCGTCGCGGAACCGCTCGACGACGACCACCCTGTCGGTCGCGAGCCGCCCGGTGGCCTCCTCCTGGTCGCGGAGGTAGGCGAGCAGGTTGTCGCGTGCCCAGTCGTCGAGGCCCCAGCCGTCGAGGGAGCCCGGCGCGAACCGGGCCTCGGCGACCTCGCGCATCATCGCGCCGATCGCTGCGCCGAGCTCGGCGGGCCGCCCGGGGGCGTCGCCCTTCCAGAACGGCAGCCTGCCGGGCAGCCCCGGGGCGGGGGAGACCAGCACCCGGTCCGGGGTGATGTCCTCGATCCGCCAGGTGGAGGAGCCGAGCGTGAACGTGTCGCCCACGCGCGACTCGTACACCATCTCCTCGTCGAGCTCACCGACGCGCCGCCCGCCTCGCGCGGCCGCCGAGTCGGTGCCCACCACGTACACGCCGAACAGGCCGCGGTCCGGGATCGTGCCACCGCTGGTCGCGGCGAGCCGCAGTGCGCCCGGGCGGCCGCTGATCGTGCCGGCCACCCGATCCCACACGATCCGTGGTCGCAGCTCGGCGAAGTCCTCGCTGGGATAGCGCCCCGCGAGCATGTCGAGAACCCCGTCGACGACGGCGTCGCTCACCTGGGCGAACGGGCCCGCCCGCCGCACGAGCGCCTTGACCTCGCTCACCTCCCAGTCCTCCTGCGCCACCATGGCGACGATCTGCTGCGCGAGCACGTCGAGAGGGTTCGCCGGGATCCTGACGGCCTCGATGTGACCATCGCGGGCGCGGACCGAGGACGTCGCCGCAGCGAGCAGGTCGCCGCGGTGCGTGGGCAGCACCACACCGTGCGAGACCGCCCCCACCTGGTGCCCGGCACGCCCGATCCGTTGCAGCGCGCTCGCGACCGACGGCGGTGCACCGACCTGCACGACGAGGTCCACGGCGCCCATGTCGATGCCGAGCTCGAGCGAGCTGGTGGCGACCACCGACCGCAGCGTGCCGGTCTTGAGCGCCGTCTCGATGCTCGTGCGCTGCTCGCGGCTCATCGAGCCGTGGTGGGCGCGGGCGATCACGGCGTCCGCGGGCACCGCCAGGCCCGCGCCCGACTGCGCCTGCGTGGCGGCCGGCCAGGCCGCCCCGGCATCCAGCTCCGTCTCCTCGCCGCGCTCGGCCGCGAGCCGACCTGCTTGCACCTCGTTGATCCGCGCGGTCAGGCGCTCGGCACCGCGCCGCGAGTTGGTGAACACGATCGTGGAGCGGTGGCTCGTGATGAGGTCGACGACGCGCTCGGTGACGTGCGGCCAGATCGAGCCCGTGGTCGGCTGCTCGACCACGAGCGGACCGGCGGCCGAGCCCGAGAGGTCAGGGCCGCCGTCGGGCACCGGGGTGCCCGGGATGTCGGCGAGGTCGGGGACCGGGACCACCACATCGATCTGGAGCTCCTTGCTCGACGGCGGCTGGACGATCCGGGTGGTGCGACCACCGTCGGACAGTGCTCGGGATCCCGCGAGGAACGAGGCGACGGTCTCGACCGGCCTGACCGTGGCCGATAGCCCGACGCGCTGCGCGGGACGGTCGAGGAGCGCATCGAGGCGTTCGAGCGAGAGGGCGAGGTGGGCGCCACGCTTGGTGCCGGCGAGGGCGTGGATCTCGTCGACGATCACCGTCTCGACACCGGCCAGGCCTGCGCGGGCCGCCGAGGTGAGGACGAGGAACAGCGACTCGGGCGTGGTGATGAGGACATCGGGCGGCTTGCTCGCGAAGGTGCGGCGCTCGTTGGCGGGGGTGTCGCCGGTGCGCACGCCCACACGGACATCGGCGGGTGCGAGCCCCTGCGCCGCCGCGGCCGCGCCGATGCCCACCAGCGGGGAGCGAAGGTTGCGCTCCACGTCCGCTGCCAGCGCCTTGAGCGGCGAGACGTAGAGCACCCGGCAGCGGTGCGCCGGGTCCTCGGGGGTCGGCTCGGTGAGCAGCCGGTCGATCGCGGCGAGGAACGCGGCGAGGGTCTTGCCCGAGCCGGTGGGGGCGACGACGAGCGCGTGCTCACCCGAGGCGATCGCATCCCACGCACCCGCCTGTGCGGCCGTGGGGCCCTCGAAGGCGCCGGAGAACCACGTGCGCGTAGGCGCGCTGAACCCCGCCAACGGGTCGGCAGGAGCGCTCATCGGTTCATCGTGTCACCCTGGACCGACACCCGCGGTCGGGAGCGATGTCAGCGCGATGCGCGAGGATGGTTGCCATGAGTGAGCACACCGCCGACGAACACCTCCGCGCCATGCTCTCCGATGCCTTCGACCGGGTGGCCGAGAGAGTCGCCGCGGTCGCGGCGGACCTGTCGCAGGAGGATGCGACCTGGCGTCCCGACGCCGAGGCGAACACGATCGCCTGGCTCCTGTGGCACCTCTCGCGTGTTCAGGACGACCACGTCGCCGGCCTCGCCGGCACCGAGCAGGTGTGGACCTCGCAGGGCTTCTACGACCGTTTCGCGCTGCCCTTCGCGCCGGAGGTGCACGGATACGGCCAGAGCAGCGCCGACGTCGCACAGGTACGCACGCCCCCTGCCGAGCTGCTCGCGTACCACCGCGCGGTGCGCGAGGCGACCGGCCGCTACCTCGAGGGCCTCACCGGGGCCGAGCTCGAGCGCGTGGTCGACACCTCGTGGGACCCGCCGGTCACCGCGGCGGTCCGGCTCGTGAGCGTCATGGACGAGTGCGCCGCGCACGTCGGGCAGGCCGCGTACGTCAAGGGGCTCGCCGAGCGGCGCACGCGATGAAGCACTCGGAGTTCTGGGCCGCCATGGAGGCGGCGTTCGGCGCCCGCGCGTCCTCGGTGGCCGCCGATCTCGTGCTCGGCGCGCTCGAGCACCGCACCGGTGAGCAGGCGCTGGCCCAGGGCGAGTCGCCGCGTGAGGTGTGGGATGCCATCTGCGACGCCCAGCAGCTACCCGACGAGCTCCGCTGGCATCACCGCCGGCAACCTCCGAAGCGCCGCTGACCTACGTCTACGCTGGTCGGATGGCGATCCTCCACAAGGCAACGCTCGTTCCCTCCAAGGCCGAGATCGTGGCCGCCTGGCTCCCGCAGCAGCCCTGGTACGACGGCGCGGACCCCGCCGCGCCGCGCCCGGTGGCCAGCTACCGCTTCGATGACCCGGCCGGCGAGGTCGGCATCGAGACGATGCTGCTGGCGACCGGTGACGACGGCGTGGCCTGGCAGGTGCCGTTGACGTATCGCGCTGAGGCGCTCGACGGCGGCGGCGCCCACCTGATCGGGACCCTCGAGCACTCCGTGCTGGGCACGCGCTACGTGTACGACGCGCTCGGCGACCCGGTGTACCTCGCGGTGCTGCGCTCGGTGATCGAGCAGCAGGGGAGCGAGGCCGACCTCGAGCGCTCCCTCGACGACGGCACCACGGAGCAGGTCGCGAAGACGCTGCTCGTGCGTGGGACCGGTGGCGCGGGTGTGGACGTGATCCTCGACCGGCAGCCTCAGGCCGCCGTCGAGGCCGACCTCGCCGAGGGCTCCGGGACCCTGATCGGCTGGCGCGCCTCGGCTGCTCACGGATCCGCGCCCGATCTCGTGCTCGCCCGGCTGCAGTAGCGCAGCGCGCGTCACCACAGTTGCTAGCGTTCCCCGGTGGCCAGTGAACCCATGATCAAGGCCGTCGGGCTGCGGAAGTCGTTCGGTGACTTCACGGCGGTGGACGGCATCGACGTCGAGGTCGCGCCGGGGGAGTCGTTCGGGTTCCTCGGCCCGAACGGGGCGGGCAAGACCTCGACGATGAAGATCATCGGCTGCACCTCGCCCGCGAGCGGTGGCACGATCCGGATCCTGGGGATGGATCCTGCCAGCCAGGCGAGCAAGATCAAGGCACGGCTCGGCGTCGTCCCCCAGGAGGACGCGCTCGACGCGGACCTGACCGTCTTCGAGAACCTGCTGGTGTACGGCCGCTACTTCGGGCTGCCGCGCGCGACCGTGCGCGCACGCGCCGAGGAGCTGCTGGAGTTCGCACAGCTGGTGGACAAGCGTGACGAGATCGTCGAGAAGCTCTCGGGCGGCATGAAACGACGCCTCACGATCGCGCGCGGCCTGATCAACACCCCGCAGATCGTGCTGCTCGACGAGCCCACCACGGGTCTCGACCCGCAGGCCCGGCACATCCTGTGGGACCGGCTGTTCCGGCTCAAGCGTGAGGGCGTGACGCTGGTGCTGACCACGCACTACATGGACGAGGCCGAGCAGCTCTGCGACCGGCTCGTGGTGATGGACAAGGGCAGGATCGTCGCGGAGGGCTCGCCACGGGCGCTGATCGCCGAGCATGCCTCGCGGGAGGTGCTCGAGCTGCGCTTCGACGTGGCGGACCACGCCGAGCGGGCCGCCGACGTCGAGGGCATCGGCGCCCGGGTGGAGGTGCTCGCCGACCGGCTGCTGCTGTATGTCGAGAACGGCGACGTTGCGCTCGAGCAGGTGACGGCGCGCGGCGTGCACCCGATGTCCTCGCTCGTGCGCCGCGCCTCGCTCGAGGACGTGTTCCTGCGCCTGACCGGGCGGAGCCTGATCGAATGACGGCGACCACACCGGCCGGGGTGAGCACCGCCGTCGAGAGCCCGCCGGGCGGGGGTTGGCTCTCGGTGCTCGCGTACTGGATGGCCGTGTACAAGCGGGTCTGGAAGGGCACGATCATCTCCTCCTTCCTGGCCCCGCTCGCGTACCTCGCGGGCATGGGCATCGGGCTCGGCTCGCTGATCGACTCGGGGGAGCGGACGGCGGTCGAGGGCGTGCCGTACCTGGCCTTCGTCGCGACGGGGCTGCTGGCGGCGCAGGCGATGCAGACCGGCGTCGGGGAGGCGACCTTCCCGGTCATGGGTGCGATCAAGTGGCACCACACGTACGAGGCCATGCTGGCGACCCCGCTGCGGGTGCAGGATCTCGTGCGCGGGCACGTGGTGTACGCGGCCATCCGGGTCGCGACCACCGTGGGTGTGTTCGCGATCGTGTCGATCGCGCTCGGCGCGCTGTCCGGCTGGGGCGTCCTCGGTGCCGTGGTGTTCGCGATCCTCGGCGGGCTCGCGTTCGCGATGCCCGTGTACTTCTACTCCTGCCGGGTGCGCTCCGAGCAGGGGTACAACGTGCTCAGCCGGTTCGTCATCATGCCGCTGTTCCTGTTCTCGGGGACGTTCTTCCCGATCTCGCAGCTGCCCGCCTGGTTGGAGGCGCTCGCGTGGGTCTCGCCGCTCACGCATGCGGGCGCGCTCACCCGGGCGGCCGCTCTCGGCCCCGGATCGCCGTTCGTGCTCGACCTGGGTGGCTACCTCCTGCACATCGCCTACCTGCTGCTGTGGGCCGTGGGCGGGTACCTGCTCGGGGTGCGTGCGCTCCGCTCCCGGATGGGAGCGTGATGGTGACCACCACGCAGGAGGTGAGCGATCGCCGTCGGTCCCGGATTCCGTTCCCGGTCGCGTTCGCGCTGCCCCTCGCCCTCGTGGAGCGCAACGCGCGCGCGGCCCGGCACTTCTGGCTGACGATCGTCTCCGGGTTCTTCGAGCCCGTGTTCTACCTGTTCGCGATGGGGGTGGGCATCGGCGCGCTGGTGGGAGATGTGATGGTCGACGGCGTCGCGATCGGTTACGGGGTGTTCGTGGCACCCGCGCTGATGGCGACCTCCGCGATGAACGGCGCCGTGTACGACTCCACCCAGAACGTGTTCTGGAAGCTGCGCTTCGCCAAGACCTACGACACCGCGCTCAGCACCCCGATGCGGCCGACCGACGTCGCTATCGGGGAGATCTCGTGGGCGCTGCTGCGCGGACTGATCTACTCGACGGCGTTCCTCGCCGTGGCTGCGATCGGCGGGTTCGTGCACTCCTGGTGGGCGCTGCTCGCGATCCCCGCCTGCACCCTGATCGGGTTGGCGTTCGCCTCGGTGGGCATGGCGGCGACGACCTACATGAGCAGCTGGACCCACCTGGAGTACGTGCAGCTGGCGATCCTGCCGATGTTCCTGTTCTCGGCCACGTTCTACCCGTTGTCGACCTACCCGGCCGCGCTGCAGTGGGTGGTGCAGGCGACGCCGCTGTACCACGGGGTCGATCTCGTGCGCGGCCTGATGCTGGGCGACCTGCACGCGGGGTTGCTCGTGCACGTCGCGTACCTCGCGATCTTCGGCACCGTGGGGATCTGGGCGACGGCGAAACGCATCGAGCGCTTGCTGCTCACCTGAACGGTCAGCCCGCGAGGATCGCGTTGAAGGTCGCGGCGTCCACGGCGAACCAGATGTGCTCGGCCCGGGCGAGGAGCTCACCGCCGGGGCTCCACAGGGCCGACGAGGTCCAGGTGCGGCGGCCCTCGCTGCGGTCCATCCGGCCGGTGACGACGCAGCTCAGCTGCGGATCCGGCAGCTGCAGGATCTCGGCCGTCATCGTGCCGAGCACGAGCGGCCGGCCGAGGATGTCCGAGGTCCAGCCGCTGGGGCAGTCGAGCGCCGCCCAGACCGCGGCCTCGGCCGGTGGCGAGGTGCCGAACGCGTCGGCGGGGCGCCACAGGCAGGCCGTGCTGCCCTCGTGGAGCCGCCCGGGGGTGAGGCGCATGCCATCGCCGGGTTCGCGGGCGGTGCCGCACACGAAGCACTGCGGGAACGGGTGCAGGTCGGGGTCGACATAACCGGCCGCGGTGGCGGCTGCCTCCTTCGGCGTCACGAAGGGTGGCGGCTCGGAACGCCAGTCCGGCGCACCGGTGGCGGTGGCGATCGTGATGCCTCCGGAGGTGAGGATGGCGACCGGGTCGAGGTCACCGCCATCATCGGTGAGGGTCTCGATCGTGACGTCCAGCGGGGTGTCGAGCGGCGGGGGAGCATCCAGCCGGACCCTGACGGGACCGAGCCGGGCCGGCGTCGAGGCACGCAGCGTTTGCGCCAGCATCCCGGCGCTCCAGCCTCCGTTCCCCGACGACGACGGCCCGCAGTACCTCGCCGCGATCGTGATGTGCATGCGCCCATGCTGGCGGATGACACTGCCTGGTGCGTGAGAACCGGAGGTGCCATGGTCCGCAGCTGCGCGTCGATCCTTCGAGCAGGGGTTTGATCGACCGTTTCGAGCGGGCTGAGTGACGTTGATGTCAGTTCTTCAACGGATTGGGCTCAGTGGCCGGACTGCTCGTGCACCACGGCGCAGTATCGCGGTTCGCGACAGCGAGCGTCCCGAGCTCGAGCGCCACCGAACGATGAGTGGCACGCTGGCCGGGTGGCGAAGAAGACCGAGACCCGCGCGGGCGTCGAGCTCACGAACCTCGACGCGCCGCTGTTCGGCGGCGCGGACGCGACCAAACGTGACCTGATCGACTACCTGGAGGCCGCTCAGGGGTCGATCCTGCGCGAGCTGACAGGTCGGCCGCTGTCAGTGGTTCGCGTCCGGCCCGGTCAGCAACCCTTCATGCAGAAGAACCTCCCCGACCACGCGCCCGATTTCATCCGACGCACCACCGTGTGGTCCGATGCGGGCAACCGCGAGATCCACTACTCGCTCTGCGAGGATCTGCGCACCCTCCTCTGGTTCGGGAACCAGCGCGCCGTCGAGTACCACCCGACACTCATGCTCCCCGAGATCGCCGACGACCCGAGCGAGCGCACCGAGATCCTCGCCGGCCAGGTCACCCACCTCGTCCTGGACATCGACCCACCGGAAGGGAGCGGGTTCGACGTCGTGATCGCCACCGCGCGACTGGTCGAGCGCGCGCTCGCCGAGGCGGGCCTCTCGGGCGCCCTCAAGACCTCCGGCTCCAAAGGCGTGCACGTGATCGTCCCGGTCGCCGACGTCGAGCTCCCGGACGCCGCGGCGGCCACCCGGGCGCTCGCCGCGCGCGCCGAGCGCCTCGACCCGAGCATCGCCACCACCGCCTACATCAAGGCCGACCGCGGCGGGAAGGTCTTCATCGACGCCACCCGCTCCGGCGGCGCCTCCCTCGCGTGCGCCTACAGCCCACGGGTACGCCCCGGCGCCACGGTCTCGTTCCCCGTCGCCTGGGGTGACCTCGACGGCGTCGTGCCCGCCGACTTCACCATCCGCTCCGTTCTTCCCATGCTCGACGGCGACCCCTGGGCCGCGTCCCTCCCGTCACCTCAGCAGGTACCCGGGGATGTCCTCGAGGAGGGTCACGGCATCCCGGTCGCACGGGTGGCCGCGATGCACGAGGGCAAGCGGCGCAAGCGGGCAGCCGAACGCGCCGCCGCGCAGCACGCGGGTGACCGGGACGGGACAGCGACCGGTTGACTACACCGGGTCGAAGTACGGGCTCGGGCGGAGGCCGGGAGACACGGGCGACATGCGCTCCTCGCAGGGGATGGGGTCCCCGAACCATCGCTCACCAGGATTCGGGAAACCTTCAGGTCCCGCGGCGAGCGGTGGCAGGTGGCGGCTCCAGCAGCGCCGCCAGCGGCACCGGCGGAACGTCGAGCTCGGCCATCGCCGCGCAGTAGTCGGCGTAGTAGCGACGTACCTGCCCGTGACGCCGGTCGGCGTGCAGCGCGCGCAGCAGCCCGCGCCGGGAAGGCTCGTCGTAGGGGTCCGCGGCGACGAGGCCGAGGTACCACGAGACCGCGGCGGCGGGCCGGCCGAGCTCGAGCAGCTCGTCCGCAAGCCTTCGGCGCACCTCGTCGGCGAGCGCAGCCAGGCGCGCTCGGACAGGGGCGGCCCAGTCGGCGTACGGCTCGTCCTCGGCGAACGCGCCCGTGTAGCCGGCGACGACCTCCTCGAGAGCGGCGATCCGGGACCGTGGATCGCTCACCATCCTGAGCGCGGCCGTGGCGCGCCGCTCCAGCTCGACGGCGTCGATCTCGACGCGATCGAGATCGAATCTCACCGTGCTGCGGTCCGCGACGAGGGCACCGGTGCCGCTGCGATCCGGGTTCAGCAGGGTGCGCAGCGTCGACAGCACGACCGAGAGCCTGGCGCCGACACCAGGATCGCCGGGCCAGAGCAGCTCGGCGAGCGCCTCGCGCCCGATGCCGCGGGGATGTGCGGCCAGGATCCTGACGACGTCGCGGCACTTGCGGGACTGCCATGACCAGACCGGCAGCGGTCGGCCTCGTCGGAGCACGGCGAGGTGACCGAGCACGCGGATCTGGATCTCCGCCGTCGGGGTGGGTCCGAGGGCGCGAAGCGGCCCGGCGATGCGTGTGACGCCGTCGGAGACCCCGAGGGCGTGCAGCCGACGGCGGGCATCCCGTTCACCGTCTCGGTCGCGGCCGTTCCTGGCGACCATGAGCGCGTTGATGGCAGAGTCGATCGGGTCGCCCACGGACATCAGCAGCTCGCGGGCCTCGGCGAGCCGGGCAGACGCCCGTCCAGGGTCGAGCAGCGAGTGCAGCTGCAGCGCCTCCGCGAGGCCGGCAGGATCGCGGCGTCGTCCCGCCTCCGCCTGCGCCTCGCGGGCGTGCTGGAGTGCGTGCTCGAGGTCGTCGGCGTGGAAGGCGAGCCAACCGGCAGCGAGCCGGGCCGAGACGTCGCCGAGCGCAGCCGGTGTGGCGAGGCAGCGAGACAGCGCCTGCTGGGCGCCCTCGGGTGCGTCCTCGACGAGGGTCCGGCTCAGCCCGGCAAGGGCAGGCACCAGCACCTGGGCGGATCCGGTGACCTCGGCGATCGCGACCGCATCACGGTAGGCGGCGGCGGCCCGTGTGGGCACGCCCTGGCGGCGGTTGGCCTCGCCCATCCCCAGCAGGGCGTGCGCGCGCATCGGCGCGTCGGCCTGGAGCCAGCCCGCCTCGGCGAGCCCGAACTCGTGCAGCGCTTCCTCGATACGGGCCTGGCCCAGATACGCCTCGCCCAGGTTCTGGTGCGCGAGCGGGGCCAGCAGCGCGGTCTCGTCGGAGCCTGCGGCGCCGGCGATGAGCGTGAGCGCCTGCTCGAGCCGCACGACCGCGGCGGCGTGGTGCCCCTCCTCGTTGAGCTGCGAGCCGACGTTGGTGAGGATCCGCAGCGTGGTGTCGCGCTCGCCGCTGGCTGCGGCGTGCGCGAGCGCGACGTCGTAGGCGTGCGCGTTGCCGGACCGATCCCCGACGGCGGCACACACCAATGCGATCGCGACGTGGGCATCGGCCAGGGCGGCATGATCCCCGCATCGTTCGGCGAGCTCTCGCGACTCCTCGGCGAGGGCCGCTGCTGCGGCGACCTCGCCGCGAGCCCAGTGCGAGCTCGACTGCCCTGCCCGGATCCGTGCCGCCTCCACCAGTCGGCCGACATCGCTGAGAGATGCGGGGTCGCCGTTCTCCTCGTCCGCACGCGCGTAGGTGTCCAACGCCTCGGCGAAGCGTCCGCCGTAGTGCTGGCGGTGAGCGCGACGACGCAGGGCCTGCGCCGGCACGGGACCTCTCTCATCGCTCACGTTCCGACTGTAGGACGGTGGGGAGGTCGACGTCGGGTCACTCACGTCCGGTGCGCTGGGAGCCCTCGGGGAGGCCCGTCATCGACCAGGACCCCACATCGCCGCCATCGCGAGAACGCAGATGACCGGGACGCCGATGGCGGCGGCCCAGACGACTCCGGACGGCCATGTCGTGCGGCGGGTCGCTCCGTCGGGGCCCTGGACGACGCGCTCACGGTGACCGGCGAACGAGACCACGAGACCAGCCACCCCGATGACCGGACCGAGCCATACCCACGGCAGCGTTCGGGTGAGCACGCCGCCGATGCCGACGACCAACGACAGCAGCACGCCGCCGTTGAGCAGGAGGTCGCGGAGCAGCAGCGCACCGCCATGGGCGACGGCGCCGAGCACCCCGGGCACGTCTGCGGGTGACTTCTCCGGTGGGGTCGGTGTGGTCACGGCTCGAGCGTACGGCGCTCGGCGTGTCGCGGACGGCATCCGCGCTTAGAACGCGTGTTCGGCTACTGTGTCCACAGGTGACGACAGATGCGCCGCTATCCACAGTACGGGGTAGCCGGCTCAGCTGGATGTCGGTGGTCGGACATAGCGTCACTGACGGGTCAGCGCTCGGCGAGGGCGTATCCCGACAACCAGACCAGCCCCAGCCCGGTGGCGGTTGCACCGCAACAGCCCGAGAAGAAGGAACCTCACATGGCAACTCCGCTCGCAGATCGCTCCAAGGCCCTCGAGGCTGCCCTCGGCCAGATCGACCGCCAGTTCGGGAAGGGCTCGGTGATGCGCCTCGGCGATGACACCCGCCCGCCCGTCGAGGTCATCTCGACCGGTTCGATCGCCCTCGACGTCGCCCTCGGCATCGGCGGCTTGCCGCGTGGCCGCGTCGTCGAGATCTACGGCCCAGAGTCCTCGGGTAAGACCACGGTGGCGCTGCACGCCGTCGCCAACGCCCAGCGCAACGGCGGCATCGCGGCGTTCATCGACGCCGAGCACGCCCTCGACCCCGAGTACGCCAAGAAGCTCGGCGTCGACACCGATGCGCTGCTCGTGTCGCAGCCCGACACCGGTGAGCAGGCGCTCGAGATCATGGACATGCTGATCCGGTCCGGTGCGCTGGACATCGTCGTCATCGACTCGGTCGCGGCGCTCGTGCCCAAGGCCGAGATCGAGGGCGAGATGGGTGACTCGCACGTGGGTCTGCAGGCGCGCCTGATGTCGCAGGCGCTGCGCAAGATCACCGGCGCGCTGTCCGCCTCCGGCACCACCGCGATCTTCATCAACCAGCTCCGCGAGAAGATCGGCGTGTTCTTCGGCTCGCCCGAGACCACCACCGGTGGCAAGGCGCTGAAGTTCTACGCCTCGGTCCGTATCGACGTGCGCCGCATCGAGACGCTGAAGGATGGCACCGACGCGGTCGCCAACCGCACCCGCGCCAAGGTCGTCAAGAACAAGATGGCCCCGCCGTTCAAGCAGGCCGAGTTCGACATCGTCTACGGCGTCGGCATCTCCCGCGAGGGCAGCCTGATCGACCTGGGCGTCGAGCACGGCATCGTGCGCAAGTCCGGTGCTTGGTACACCTATGAGGGTGACCAGCTCGGCCAGGGCAAGGAGAACGCTCGCACGTTCCTCAAGGACAACCCCGATCTCGCTCTCGAGATCGAGGAGAAGATCAAGGTCAAGCTCGGGATCGGTGTGCGTCCCGAGGTCAAGCCCGAGGAAGCCGAGCCGGCAGGCAAGCCGGCCAAGGCCGCTGCGGTGGACTTCTGAGAGTCTGCTGCTGACGATCGCTGATGGTGGTCGGCGCACCTCGGGTGACCTCGAGGCGCGCCGCCACTGCCGGCAGCGGTCGCGAACGACACGCGAGCTGAGGACGACGCAGTGACGGGGCCGCAGATGTCTGAGCCCGACGAGCGCTCGGGGACCGGTGAGTCGCCCGAGCAACGGCTGCAGCGTGCGCGCGAAGCGCTCGAGCACGCGACGCAGCTAGCGGCCAGCAACGCAGCCGCGCGCTCGCAGGCGCGCAAGTCGTCGCACCAGGCCGCGGAGGACCGCGCGGACGCGCAGGGGACTGCGGACCAGGGCGCCGTGGATCCGGCAGCGCCGCCGGAGGAACCGATGGCCGGGTCGCGCTCAGGTGGGCGTGGACGGTCGGCGGAGCAGCGTCGTCGTCGCCGCGCACGCATGCCCGGTCAGGAGCCACCCCCAGCCGGTTCCGCCGCGGTGGATGGCGAGCCCGATCCGGAGTCGGTGGCGCGCACGGTCGCCCTGAACCAGCTCAATCACTCGGCCCGCTCACGCGCCCAGATCGCTGAGGCGATGGCGCGCAAGGACGTCCCGCCGGAGGTGGCGGAGAAGGTGCTCGACAGGTTCGAGGAGGTCGGCCTCGTCGACGACGCCGAGTACGCCGCGATGCTGGTGCGCACGCGTCAGGCCGAGCGAGGCCTGGCCAGGCGAGCGCTCGCCGTCGAGCTCAAGCGCAAGGGCATCGATACCGAGACGGCCGCGCAGGCGCTCGAGTCCGTCGACCCCGACGACGAGGAGGAGTCGGCACGCCGCGTCGTCGACAAGCGACTGCGCTCCATGCGCACGCTCGAGCCCGAGGTCAAGAAGCGCCGCCTCGCTGCGATGCTCGCTCGCAAGGGGCACCCCGCCGGCCTCAGCTACCGTGTCATCGACGAGGCGCTCAAGGCTGAGGGCGACGGAGCCTAGACGAGGATTACGGTGTGTCGTCTCCAGGCACACCGCCGGGAGCGGCCGAGGCAGCACCGATCTGGATCGCGCCACCGCCGGGGGCCCTTGCATTGGTGCGCCCCGAGGTGCGACTGCCGAGCCGCTTGGCGAGCTTCTGGGCGATCCACCCCAGCAGGAAGTTCAGGGCGATGAAGATGAGTGCTGCGACAAAGAGCGTCTGCAGGATCGGGAACGGCGCGCCGCTGCCGAGGAGACGAGCAGAGCGGAGGAGCTCCGAGTACAGGATGAGCTGACCCAGCGCCGAGTCCTTGAGGATGACCACGAACTGGCTCACCAGCGACGGGAGCATGGCGATCAGCGCCTGGGGGAGCTCGATCGAACGGATGGACTGGGCGCGAGTCATACCCACCGCCAGGCCGGCCTCTCGCTGGCCCTTGGGCAGCCCGTGCACGCCGCTGCGAACGAGCTCGGCGATCACCGAGCCGTTGTACAGAGTCAGCGCCACGACGACGGCCACCAGCGGCACGATGGTGCGATCCAGGCCGATGAGGTAGCCGATCGCCGCCGCCGCCACCATCATGATCAGCACAGGCACTGCGCGGAAGAACTCCACCACCAAGCCGCAGAACCAGCGGATCGCACGGTTCGAGGAGAGCCGACCGACCCCGAAGAGAAGTCCGAACAACAACGCGAGGACGACGGCGTAGAGGGCCGAGATCAGCGTGTTCTGAAGGCCTGGGAGGTAGTAGTTCGTCCAGGCGTTGGCGCTGAGAGCGCTCGACCAGAGGTTGCCCGCCAGCTGCCCGGCGTCTTTGAGCTTGATCAGGAGGAACACCACGGACAGCACGAGCAGCGCTGCGCCGACGATGTTGATGATCGTCGCCGTCCGCTTGCCTCGAGGGCCGAGAGCATCGAAGAGGACCGACTGCGCGCTCATCGGGACACCGCCAGCCGCTTGGAGAGATAGGTCGCCAGCAATCCCACCGGCACCACGATGATCACGAAGCCGACGGCCACGGTCAGGAAGATCAGATACACATAGTTGCTCTCGTTCTCCACCATCTCGCGCATCAGGATGGAGATCTCCGCGACCGACCCTGCGGCGACGACGGTCGTGTTCTTGATCAGAGCGATCACCACGTTGCCGAGGGGAGCGATCGCTCCCCGGAACGCCTGCGGCAGGATCACGAGCCTTGCGGAGTCCAGGAACGGGAGACCGATCGCGCGGGCCGCCTCGGCTTGCCCGGCAGGGACCGTGTTCACGCCGGAGCGCAGCGCCTCGCAGAAGAATGCGGCGTGGTACACGGTGAGGCCGAGGACGCCCAACCAGAAGAAGTTCACGGCAAAGACGTCGGAGAACTCGACCTTGAGCACCGGCCACAGGACGGCGATGCCGAAGACGATGATGATCGTCAGCGGGGTGTTGCGCAGGATGTTGACGTAGGTGGATCCGGCGAAGTTGAGCGACGGCACCGGGCTGATGCGGAACATCGCCAGGATGGTGCCGAGCACGAGTGCGAAGATCCCGGCGAAGAAGGTGAGCTTGATGTTCACCCAGTAGGCGCCGGCGATGTCGTACTCGGACAGCACCGTCAGGAAGTCAGCCAACGCTCTCCTCGATCCTCATCAACGTCTCAGCGGAACGGTGGCGACCGCAGGGCTGCGGCCGCCACCGATTCGCTAGCTCAGGCCTCGCACTCCCGCAGCGTGGGCGGGTTGAGGTCCGCGTTCGGCGTGTAGCCGGTTCCCTCCGTGTTCGCCTCGACCGCGGCCTCCCACGCCCCGTCGTCGAACATCTCCTGGATCGCGGCGTTGACGTCCTCGCAGAGCGGGCTGCCCGGGGGCAGACCCACGCCGTAGTTCTCCTCGGAGAACGGTGCGCCCACGACCTGCAGCGCACCGCTGCCCTCGTCGGCGGCCAGTCCGGCCAGGATGATGTCGTCGGTCGTGACCGCGTCGACGGTGCCTTGGATCAGCTGCAGGATGCACTCGGAGTAGCCGCCCACCTCGACGAGCTGGGTGCCCTCGGCGTACTCGTCCTTGACGCGCTGGGCCGAGGTGGAGCCGGACACCGAGCAGAGGTTCCGGCCGTCGAGGCTCTCCGGGCCGGTGATGTCGCCCGCATCCTCGGACCGGATCAGCAGGTCCTGGCCGGCGACGAAGTACGGGCCGGCGAAGTCCACGACCTCGTCGCGCGTGTCGGTGATCGAGTAGGTCGCGAAGATCATGTCGACCTGCTCGTTCTCGAGCATCGTCTCGCGGTTCGCCGACTGTGCCTCGACGAAGGTGATCTGATCGGCCGAGTAGCCGAGCTTCTCCGCCACGTAGGTCGCCACGTCGACGTCGAAACCGGTGAACGTGTCGCCGTCCTTGAACCCGAGGCCCGGCTGGTCATACTTGATGCCGATGGTCAGGCCCTCGCCACCACCATCGCCACCATCGGTCTCCTCGTTGCCGCCGGTGTTCTCGCCGCCGGTGTCGCCGTCGCCGCCACCAGGCTCAGCCTGGCAGCCCGCGAGCGCAAGTGCGCCGACAGCGAGCACGCCCGCCACCATGGTCAGTCGTGATCTCCGCATGTTGTCTCCTTCTGTTGCGGTTCGTCTGATGAGAATCAGTGAGTCAGGATCTTGCCGAGGAAGTCCTTGGCCCGGTCGCTCTGCGGGTTGGTGAAGAACGACTCTGGGTCGGCCTCCTCGACGATCTGCCCGTCGGACATGAAGATGACGCGGTCCGCTGCCTTGCGCGCGAACCCCATCTCGTGGGTCACCACGATCATCGTCATGCCCTCCTTGGCGAGGGCCACCATGACGTCGAGGACCTCGTTGACCATCTCGGGGTCGAGCGCCGAGGTGGGCTCGTCGAACAAGATCGCCTTGGGCTGCATGGCCAGCGCCCGCGCGATGGCCACCCGCTGCTGCTGACCGCCGGAGAGCTGCGCCGGGAGCTTGTCGGCCTGATTCGCCACGCCGACCCGCTCGAGCAGCGCCATCGCCTGCTCCTTCGCCTGCGCCGGCTTGACCTTCTTCACCTTGATCGGGCCGAGCGTGATGTTCTCGAGGATCGTCTTGTGCGCGAACAGGTTGAAGGACTGGAACACCATGCCGACGTCGGCGCGCAGCCGGGCCAGCGCCTTGCCCTCCAGGGGCAGCGGCTCGCCGTCGAGGGTGATCTGTCCTTCGTCGATCGGCTCCAGGCGGTTGATCGCCCGGCAGAGGGTGGACTTGCCCGAGCCTGAGGGCCCCAGCACCACGACAACCTCGCCCTTGTGCACCGTGAGCTCGATGTCCCGCAGCACGTGCAGGTCACCGAAGTGCTTCTGCACATCGCTGAGGACGATGAGCGGGTCCGGCGTCGGCTCCGGGAACCGGTCGTCCGGAGCATCGGTGACGGGCGTCACGTCTTCGACTGACATGTCCTGCAACCTATCTCCTCGTTGTTTCGTGAGTCATGCGTACTGGTCACAGAACGGACACGATCAGACCGGCCGGACAACCGCCGATCACCGGGCGCCGGGCGCACCGTCGAGCACGCGGCCAGCACACGTAGAATCGCGGATCGTGACGGCCCCCGCAACGACCCCGACGACTGCGCGCACCTACATGGTGCGGACCTTGGGCTGCCAGATGAACGCCCACGACTCGGAGCGGATGTCCGGTCTGCTCGAGGACGCCGGGTACGTCCAGGCCGACACCTCGGGCGCCGGGTCGCTGCTCGGCGAGGCCGCCGGTGCGGACGTCGTCGTCATCAACACCTGCGCCGTCCGCGAGAACGCCTCCGACCGCCTCTACGGCAACCTCGGCCAGCTCGCCAGCCTGAAGAAGCAGCGCCCAGGGCTCCAGATCGCCGTCGGCGGCTGCCTGGCCCAGCAGGACAAGGCCGGCATCGTCGAGCGCGCTCCGTACGTGGATGTCGTGTTCGGCACCCACAACATCGACGTGCTCCCGGTGCTGCTCGAGCGCGCCCGTCACAACGGCGAGGCACAGGTCGAGCTCGAGGAGTCGCTCAAGGTCTTCCCCTCGACGCTGCCCACCCGGCGCGAGAGCGCCTATGCCGCCTGGGTGTCGATCTCGGTCGGCTGCAACAACACCTGCACCTTCTGCATCGTCCCGCACCTGCGCGGCAAGGAGCGTGACCGCCGGCCCGGCGACGTCCTCGCCGAGGTCAAGGCCGTCGTCGCCGAGGGCGCCTGCGAGGTCACGCTGCTCGGCCAGAACGTGAACTCCTACGGCGTCGGGTTCGGGGACCGGGCGGCGTTCGCGAAGCTGTTGCGCGCCTGCGGGAACATCGAGGGCCTGGAGCGGGTGCGGTTCACCTCACCGCACCCGGCCGCGTTCACCGACGACGTCATCGACGCCATGGCAGCGACGCCCAACGTGATGCCGACGCTGCACATGCCGCTGCAGTCCGGCTCCGACCGGATCCTGCGAGCGATGCGCCGCTCCTACCGCAGCGAGCGCTTCCTCGGCATCCTCGACCGCGTCCGCGCCCAGATGCCCGACGCCGCGATCACCACCGACATCATCGTGGGCTTCCCCGGCGAGACCGAGGAGGACTTCCAGGCGACCCTCGACGTCGTCGAGGCCTCCCGGTTCGCCTCGGCCTTCACGTTCCAGTACTCGCCCCGGCCCGGCACCCCCGCCGCCGACCTGCCGGAGATCCCCGCCGAGGTGATGGCCGAGCGCTACGGCCGTCTCGTCGCGCTGCAGGAGCGGATCAGCGGCGAGGAGAACGCCGCACAGGTGGGCAGGACCGTCGAGGTGCTGCTCGGCGAGTCCGAGGGGCGCAAGGACGGCGCGACCCGTCGCGTCAGCGGCCGCGCACCCGACAACCGGCTCGTGCACGTCGGCATCCCGCAGGGCTGGGACGGCCCCGCCCCGCGCCCCGGCGACATGGTCACGGCGCAGGTCACCCGCAGCGCACCGCACCACCTCATCGCGGACTCCGGCGTGCAGGGCGGCACCTTCGCACTGCGGCGCACCCGCTCGGGTGATGCCTACGAGGCCAAGGCCGACGCACGTGAGCAGGCCGAGCGCGAGGCCGCCTCACCCCAGCCCGCAGGACCGAAGCCGGTCTCGCTCGGGCTACCCGGCCTCCGGGTCCGCTGACGCCCCGCCCGTCTCGGGCAGGCTCGGCAGGATGGCGCTCTCGGCCGCCGTCGCGAAGAACTGGTGCGTGGTGCCGATCCCGATCCGCAGGTAGTCGTCCAGCTGCGCGGTGGTCAGCCCTGCGGTCACGTCGACACCCAGGTGCGTCTGCATCACGACGGCGCTCTCGGTGGTGCTGACGGCGATCGTGGGCCAGATCCGGCTGCGGTGCCAGTCGTTGGCGAACGCCTCGACCGCCCGGCGGCGCTCGAGCGGGATCGGCGCACCCACGTGCGAGCCGCGGAACAGCAGCAGCACGCCGTCGGTGCTCTGCATCGTGATCGCGATCTCCAGCTGTGGCCAGCGGCGCCGGAGGGCGCCGGCATCGTCGAGGGTCCAGCCGTCGGGCACGAGCAGGCCGGCGATCCGCGTGATGCTCACGCCCTGCGGCAGGTCCGAGGTGCTGGGGAGGCCGGCGGGGTCGGTCATGCCAGTCCCTCCGGTGCGGTGGCCAACGGGTCGGGGTAGCGGGCGTTGAGCTCGGCGAACGCGCTCAATGCCGCGCTCAACCCGGTTCTCATCGCGCGCTCCAGCTGCCGTTCCGACATGCCGTGCGCGATCGAGGAGGCGGTGTCGGCGGCGAGTCGCATCGAGCCGTCGTCGAGCACCATGAGAAAGCACTTCGGCCATGCGGAGCGGCTGTGCCGGTCGTTGATCAGCGCGATCATCTCCTCGCGGCGCTCGATCGCGATCGGTCGGGTGAGCTGGCCGCGGATCTGCAGCACGCCGCCCTTGCCGGCGATGGCGAAGGTGAACAGCGCGCCGCTCCAGACCCCGCCGACGGCGCCCTCGCTGCTGATGAAGTGGCGCTGGTTGGCGCGCTTGAGCCACTCCAGCAGCCGCTTCTGGTCCACCGGCCGCACCTCGTGCTGGTCGATCTCGGCGTCGTCGGCGGACTCGGCTGGCTCGGACATCGCTCGCCAGTCTAGGTCGCTGCCGCCCGGTAGGTTCGCGAGCGTGAGTGCAGCACAGGTGATCGCGGTCGTCGGGGCGACGGCGTCCGGCAAGTCCGATCTCGGCCTCGCCCTGGCGGAGGCGCTCGGCGGCGAGATCGTCAACGCCGACGCGATGCAGCTCTACCGAGGCATGGACATCGGCACCGCGAAGACACCGGTCGAGGAGCGCCGGGGGATCGGGCATCACCAGATCGACGTGCTCGACGTCACCGAGGATGCTGCCGTCGCCGCATACCAGGAGGCCGCGCGCGCGGATGTTGCCGCGATCCAGTCGCGCGGGAGGGTCCCGATCGTGGTCGGGGGATCCGGCCTCTACGTCCGCGCGCTGCTCGACGAGATGACCTTTCCCGAGACCGATGCCGCGCTGCGCTCCGAGCTCGAGGCCCGGCTCGAGACCGAGGGGCCGGGGCTGCTCCACGACGAGCTCGCCTCGCTGGACCCCCAGGCCGCCGCCACCATCGACCGCCGCAACCCCCGCCGCGTCGTGCGCGCCCTGGAGGTGGTGCGGCTGACCGGAAAGCCGTTCGCCGCGTCCCAGCCCCAGCAGCCGGTCGCTGCGATCCCCACGACCCAGATCGCGATCGACGTGCCCCGCCCCGAGCTCACGGAGCGGATCGCCGCACGCGCGCGCTCGATATTCGCCGGCGGACTCCTCGAGGAGACCGAGGCGCTGGTGGCCGCCGGCATGGTGCCGCCCCGCACCGCCTCACGAGCGGTGGGGTATGCGCAGGCGCGATCGGTGCTCACCGGTGAGGCGACACTGGACGAGGCCGTCGAGGCCACGGTGATCGCCACCCGGCAGCTCGCGCGCCGCCAGCTCACCTGGTTCCGCCGCGACGCGCGCATCCACTGGCTGAGCCCTGGCGACGACCTGCTCGCGCGCGCCCGTACGCTGATCCCATGACCCTCGCGCGCACCTTCGTCAAGGGCCACGGCACCGGCAACGACTTCCTCCTGTACGCCGACCCCGAGGGCACCGAGTCGCTCACCGAGCCCGAGCTGATCGCCGTCGCTGACAGGCACACCGGCATCGGTGCGGACGGCGTGATCCGGGCCGTGCGCACCGCCGTCGTGCCCGAGGTGGCCGAGCAGGCCGAGGCCGCCGAGTGGTTCATGGACTACCGCAACGGCGACGGCTCGATCGCGCAGATGTGCGGCAACGGCATCCGGGTCTACGTCGCCTACCTCGAGCAGCAGGGACTGCTGAGGCTCGAGGACGGCGCGAGCACCCAGATCGCCACCCGTGCCGGCACCCTGACGGTGCGCAAGGAGCTGGACGAGTACGCCGTCGACATGGGCACGTGGTCGGCCACGGGCGGTCGGTCAGCGCTGGCGAAGGGCTTCGATGCCACCGTCGTGCTCGCGGGTCTCGACGAGCCTCGGCCGGGCCTGCGGATCGAGATGCCCAACCCGCACACCGTGATCGCGCTCGATGACCTCGACCTGCTGGAGGCGGTGGACTTCTCGGTGGCGCCGCAGGTCGACCCGCATGGCGAAGAAGGCACGAACGTCGAGATCGTCGTCCCGCTCGGGGAGCGTGAGGTCGAGATCGTCGACGAGGAGGGTGAGGTCGTCGGCACCGAGAAGGTCGGCGTCGTCAAGATGCGCGTGCACGAGCGGGGTGTGGGCGAGACGCTCTCGTGCGGCACCGGGGCGTGCGCGGCCGCCGTCGCCACCCGCCACTGGTTCGGCGCGGGTGCTCCCAACGACTGGGTGGTGCTGGTCCCTGGCGGTCAGCTGCGCGTCGTCATCCAGGCCAACAAGAGCGTCGAGCTGACCGGCCCCGCCGAGCTCGTCGGTGAGATCGCCCCGCTGCCCTGACGGCGAGGCTCACGCGAGCGCTGTTCGCGCCCGTTCCATCACGAGGTCGGCGTTGATCTGCGCGCCCGCCATCGTGCCCGCGGCGGCGGCAGCGCCGACCTGCGCCGACAGGTCCGCGACGTTCCCCGCTGCCCACACGCCCGGCACCGCGGTCCGGCCCGTGGTATCCGCCTGCAGGTGCTCACCCATGCCCGACGGATGTGCCACGGGCAAGAGACCCAGCGGTGCCAGGAAGCCGGTGCGCGCCACCATGCGGGTCGCCACGACCACGACCTCGCAGGGGCGCAGGGCGCCGTCGGCCAGTCGCATCCCGGTGATCTCGCCGTCGGCGCTCTCGAGCGCCGCCACCCGGGCGTCGAGCACCTCGACGCCGCTGGCGGCCAGCTGGGCGCGCTGCTCGTCGTTCACGACGTCGGCCACGTGCACCACGAGCGTGACCCGATCGCTCAGCTGGCTGAACAGCAGCGCCTGGTGCACCGAGTTCGGGCTCGTGCCCAGCACGGCGATGGTCCGGTCACGCACCTCCCAGCCGTGGCAGTAAGGGCAGTGCACCACGCCGTGACCCCACTGCTCCGCCACTCCCGGGACGTCGGGCAGCTCGTCGAGGAGCCCTGTCGTCACCAGGACCCGCCGCGCGCGGACCGAGCGACCATCCGCCAGCGCGACCGTGAAGTCACCCTCGGAGCCGCTCACCGCGCTCACCTGTGCCTCGAGCAGCCGGCCGCCGTAGCCGGCGAGCTCGGCGCGGCCACGCGCGAGCAGCTCGGCCGGGGCGATGCCCTCGTGCCCCAGGAGTGCGTGCACGCCGTCGGCGGGCGCGTTGCGTGGTGCGCCGCTGTCGACCACCAGCACCGAGCGGCGCGAGCGTGCGAGCGTGATGGCACCGGCGAGACCGGCGGCACCGCCGCCGATCACCACGGAGTCGAGCAGGTCAGGGAGAGTGGCAGTCGTCGTCATGGCCCGATCATGCGACGCCCGACGACGGTGAGCAAACCTCGTTGCCGAGATGGCAAGATGGGTGCATGGACAACGACCGTGAGCTCGCCGGCGTCGGACCGAGGCTGCGCGCCCTACGCCAGCAGCGGGACGTGACGCTCGCACAGCTCGCCGAGCAGACCGGCATCTCCGTCAGCACGCTCTCCCGGCTGGAGTCCGGAGGGCGCAAGCCGACGCTCGAGCTGCTGCTCCCGCTCGCCCGCAGCCACGGCGTCACGCTCGACGACCTGGTCGACGCTCCACCTACTGGCGACCCGCGTGTGCACCTGCGGCCGGTGAGCCAGCACGGCATGACGATGGTGCCGCTGAGCCAGCGCGCCGACGGGATACAGGCGTTCAAGGTCCTGCTCGAGGGCGACGCCCGCCCTGGTGAGCCCACGCTCCAGACCCACACCGGCTACGAGTGGATCTACGTGCTCGACGGCAGGTTGCGGCTGCTGCTCGGTGAGCACGACCTGGTGCTCACGGCGGGGGAGGCCGCCGAGTTCGACACCCGCGTGCCGCACTGGCTCGGCCCGGCCGACGGGGACGCCGTGGAGTTCCTCAGCCTGTTCGGCAAGGAGGGCGAACGTGCGCACCTGCGCGCAGGGCCGCGCCGCAAGGACGGCAGCTCAGCGCGCTGAGCCCACCTCGAGGACGCGGAAGCCCTTGCTGCTCGCGGTGCGCTCGACCGGCTGACCGAGCTCGGTCGAGATCCAGCGCTGGAGCGAGTCGGCGCCCAGGTTCTTGCTCACCACGAGGTGAGCGACGCCGTCGGGAGCCAACCGTGGCAACCAGGTGCGCAGCATCTCGTGCAGGATCTCCTTGCCCACCCGGATCGGCGGGTTCGACCAGATCAGATCGAGCGTGAGGTCGGGCTCCGCTGCCAGCAGCGCCGAGGGCTGGAACACCTCGACCGACAGGCCCTGCGCCGAAGCGTTCCGGGCGGTCAGCTCGAGTGCGCGCGGGTTCACGTCCACCGCCAGCACCCGCGCGTCGGGGGCAGCGGCGGCCAGCGAGAGGGCGATCGGGCCCCACCCGCACCCCAGGTCCAGGAACGTACCGTTCGCGGGCGGAGCCGGGACCTCGCCGAGCAGCACCGACGTGCCCGGGTCGAGGCGATCACCCGAGAACACGCCACGATCGGTGGTGACCCTCATCGGGCGACCGCGGAGCACGACGTCGATCTCCCGGGGCGCGGAGGCGCCGGGGGAGTCGGAGGAGAAGTAGTGAGACACCGCGCGACAGCCTAGACGCGCGAGACGGCGCTGCTCCCTGGGCGAAATCGCTGTGCTGCCGGCGGCGACACGTGTCACAGTGGAACTCGCATCTCCCTCACTCGTTCCACGCAAGGAGCTCCATTGGCTGACCCGACACCCACCCGCAGGCGCACGGAGGCGGGCGTGGCACCGGGTCGACCCGATATCTCTGAGGCGGATCGACGTGCTCAGGACGTCGTCGCCCGTGTGCTCGCCCGCGCGGGCACCGCGCTGCAGGACGAGTCCACCGCTGGTCACAGCGACTACGACGGCGAACAGCTGGATGTCGAGGAGCGCACCGCGCTCCAGCGCGTGGGCGGCCTCTCCACCGAGCTCAGCGACGTCACCGAGGTCGAGTACCGACAGCTGCGGCTGGAGAAGGTCGTGCTCGTCGGCATCTTCAGCGGCAGCGGGCCTGCGGTGACCGAGGCGGCCGAGGTCTCGCTCCGGGAGCTCGCAGCCCTCGCCGAGACCGCAGGGTCCGAGGTGCTCGACGGCGTCCTGCAGCGTCGTCATCAGCCTGACCCTGGGACGTATCTCGGGTCGGGCAAGGCGGCAGAGCTCGCCGACGTCGTCGCCGCGACCGGCGCCGACACCGTGGTGGTCGACACCGAGCTCGCACCCTCCCAGCGACGCGGGCTCGAGGATGTCGTCAAGGTCAAGGTGATCGACCGGACGGCGCTGATCCTCGACATCTTCGCTCAGCACGCCAAGTCCCGCGAGGGCAAGGCGCAGGTCGAGCTCGCCCAGCTCGAGTACCTGCTGCCGCGCCTGCGCGGGTGGGGTGACTCGATGTCCCGGCAGGCCGGTGGTCGGGTGGCCGCCGGAGGTGCGGGCATGGGCTCGCGTGGTCCTGGTGAGACGAAGATCGAGCTCGACCGCCGTCGCATCCGCACCCGGATGTCCAAGCTTCGCCGGCAGATCCGCGACATGGCGCCCGCGCGCGCCGAGCAGCGCCACTCGCGGCGCACGGGTGCGGTGCCCTCGGTCGCGATCGTGGGCTACACGAACGCCGGCAAGTCCTCGCTGCTCAACCGGCTCACGGGCGCCGGGGTGCTCGTGCAGAACGCGCTGTTCGCCACGCTGGACCCCACGGTCCGCCGCTCGGAGACCCCGGACGGTCGGCAGTACACCCTCGCCGACACGGTCGGCTTCGTGCGGAACCTCCCCACCCAGCTCGTCGAGGCGTTCCGCTCCACCCTCGAGGAGGTCGCCGGCTCCGACGTGGTGGTGCACGTCGTCGACGCCTCGCACCCCGATCCGGAGGGACAGCTGAGCGCTGTCCGGGACACCCTCCGTGACATCGAGGGCGTCTCGGAGCTGCCCGAGCTCGTCGTGCTCAACAAGTCCGACCTGGCCGCCCCCGAGACCATCGCACGGCTGCGGACGAGAGCGCCGAACGCGATCGCCGTCTCGGCCAAGACCGGACAGGGCATCGAGGAGCTGCAGGAGCGGATCGCCGAGCTGCTGCCACGGCCGGCGATCGAGGTCGACGTCGTGGTGCCGTACCAGCGCGGCGACCTCGTGCACCGCGCCCACATCAGCGGCGAGGTGCTGAGCGAGGAGCACACGGCGGAGGGCACCCACCTGCACGCCCGGGTCGACGGTGCTCTCGCGGCCGAGCTCGATCAGGCTGTCGCCTCCGCCTGACGCCCGCCTCGGCCTGACTCCGGCCTCTCCTTCTATCCACCGCTCCCCGCCCATCTCCGTGGAAAGCGCTTTGGGGTGAAAGGGGTCCAGGTGTGCTGGACTCAGATCACCCCGAAGCCCGACCGGCGGGAGCAGATCGCGCGCAATGGCGGCGCGTGGTGCGACGATGGCAGGCGTGCCTTCGACCGAGACGACCTCCACGAGCGATGTCGACGAGGTGCTCGACGCCGTCGTCACCCGGATGGGTGGCGCCCGGCGCGAGGGCCAGCACGAGATGGCGCGTGCGGTCGCCGCCGCGCTCGAGGGCGACACGCACCTGATGGTGCAGGCCGGCACGGGTACCGGCAAGTCGCTGGCCTACCTCGTCCCGACGCTGCTGCACGCCGTCCGCACGGGCGAGCGCGCCGTGATCTCGACGGCGACCCTCGCCCTCCAGCGGCAGGTGCTCGGGCACGATCTCCCGCTGGTCGCCGAGGTGGTGGAGGAGAAGCTCCCGAGGCCACCCGCGGTCGCGCTGCTCAAGGGCTGGCACAACTACCTGTGCAAGCACAAGGTCACGGGTGGCTACCCGCCCGAGGAGGACACGGCGCTGTTCGACATGGCGCCGGAGTCGGCCTCGGCAGCCGAGGAGCACCCCGCCGGTTCTGCTCGCGACGACTCGCTCGGCAGCCAGGTGGTGCGCGTGCGGGCGTGGGCGGATGAGACCGACAGCGGCGATCGCGACGACCTCGTCCCCGGGGTGAGCGACAAGGCCTGGCGACAGGTCTCGGTCACGTCGATGGAGTGCATCGGCCAGTCCTGCCCGCTGCGCTCGGAGTGCTTCCCCGAGGCTGCTCGGCAGGCGGCACGGACCGCTGACGTCGTGGTCACCAACCACGCGATGCTGGGAATCGCGGCCTCGGGCTCGCCGGGCGCGCTCCCGGAGTTCGACGCTCTCGTGGTCGACGAGGCACACGAGCTCCCGTCGCGGGTGACCGCGCAGGCCTCGGTCGAGCTCTCGGCTCCCGCCGTCGAGCGGGTGGCACGGCTGGCACGCCGACAGGCGGGCGCCGCCACCCAGGCGCTCGACGACGCAGCCGCGCTCCTGCGTACCGTGCTGACGGCCACCCCCGAGGGGCGATGGCCCGAGGCGCTGCCTCCCGAGATCGAAGGCGCCGTTCGTGCTGTCGCGGACGCGGCGCGCGAGGTGCTCTCCTCGATCAAGCAGGACAGCGTCAAGGCCGGTGCCAAGGAGGGTGACGCCGGTGGCGGTCTCGCGCAGGCCCGATCCGCCGCGCTGGTGCTGTTCGAGATCACCGATCGGCTCCTCTCGGATCGGCTCCGAAACCGCGAGGACGTGGTGTGGCTCAGCCGCGGGATGGGTCCGGGCGAGGCGATCAAGATCAACGTGGCCCCGCTCGATGTCGCCGGACCGATCGCCGGGCACCTGCTCGCCGGGCGGGGCGCGGTGCTGACCTCGGCCACGCTGACGCTCGGTGGCACCTTCGACGCGACGGCGTCCTCGATGGGGATGGGCGGCGCGGACTACGAGGGGCTGCAGGTGTCCTCGCCCTTCGACTACGGGCGACAGGGGATCCTCTACGTCGCCAAGCACCTGCCCAAGCCCGGGCGCGACGGTACCGATCCGCAGGTGCTCGACGAGATCGCCGAGCTGATCGAGGCCGCCGGTGGCCGAACGCTCGGGCTGTTCTCCTCACGCCGGGGTGCGACCGCTGCCGCCGAGGCGATGCGCGAGCGGCTGACCACGCCGGTGCTCGTCCAGGGCGACGACTCGATCCCGTCTTTGGTGCGGTCCTTCGCCGCAGACCCGGCCACCAGCCTGTTCGGCACGCTGTCCCTCTGGCAGGGCGTGGACGTGCCAGGCGACTCGTGCCAGCTGGTGCTGATCGACCGGATCCCGTTTCCCCGGCCCGACGACCCGGTGATAGCCGCCCGCACCGAGGTGGTCGCCAAGCGCGGGGGCAACGGTTTCATGGCGGTGTCGGCCACGCACGCAGCCCTGCTGCTTGCCCAGGGTGCGGGGCGCCTCATCCGTGGCGTCGCCGATCGCGGTGTGGTCGCCATCCTCGACCCCCGGGTCGCCACCGCCCGCTACGGCACATTCCTCTCGCGGTCGCTGCCGCCGCTGTGGCCGACCACCGACCCGCGGGTCGTACGGTCGGCGCTGCGGCGGTTGCGCGGCGAGAAGGCGTAGGTCAGAGCGCCCGCAGCACGCTGACGACACGGCCGAGGATCTCGGCGTCGGTGCCGTCGATGGGGGAGAAGGCCTCGTTGGCAGGAAGCAGCCAGACCGTGCCCTTCTCGCGCTTGAGGGTCTTGACGGTGGCCTCTCCGTCGATCATCGCCGCGACGATCTCGCCGTTCTCGGCGACGGGCTGCTGCCGGACGACGACCCAGTCGCCGTCGCAGATCGCGGCATCGATCATCGACTCACCGACGACCTTGAGCAGGAACAGGTCACCCTCGCCGACGAGCTGGCGGGGGAGCGGGAACACGTCCTCGACAGCCTGCTCTGCGAGCAATGGCCCGCCCGCTGCGATCCGGCCGACCACGGGGACGTAGGAGGGCTTGGCGGCGGTCGTGCCGCCATCGTGAAGGGTCAGGTGGCGGCCACCTTCGGAACCCGCCATCGCCACGTCGTCATCGGGAGCGACGATCTCGATCGCGCGCGTGGAGATCGGGTCGCGCCGCAGGTAGCCCTTCTCCTCGAGGACGGCGAGCTGGTACTTGACCGAGGAGGGGCTCGCGAGCCCGACGACATCGCCGATCTCCCGCATGGTGGGCGGGTAGCCGCGGGTGGCCAGGCTGCTGCGGATCGCCTCCATGATCAGCTGCTGGCGCTCGGTGAGTCGAGAACCCTGGGTCTCGGGGTCGGTCGGTGTCATCGAATGGCTCCCTGATCGGTTCGGCGCGGTGGGTGGACGGACCTCGACTTCCGCGGAATCTCAACGATTTCGATGGATGTCGGTGGTCGGTGATGGTGTTGACCTCGTGAGAACAAGCGTACGGACACAGGGCCCCACCGCCAAACATGCGTTCGATGGGCGTGTCGCGAGGCGTCGGCCGCTGGTCAAGGCCCCGGCGGCGTCGACACGCCTGGACAGTCTTGGAACATGCGTGCTACGTTCGTACGAACGTCCGACGAACGCCTGTGCGAGCAGCACCCCGATCGCCCCCACCCGCCCGTCTCTTCCCAGCCCCTCACTCCGTTCACCGAAGGAGTCCACGATGAGCGTCCTGGCCCACCCCGGTCCGATCTCGTTCCCGCTGCCGCGCCGCCGTCACCTCACCGTGGTCCCGGCGCTCCCGGACGTCACGCCCGAGCCTGAGCGGTTCGCCGAGGTCATCGACCTGCCGGTTCCGCAGGCCCGGCCGGCCGGCCCCACGACGGCCCGCCCCGCGGTCTCGCGCCCCGCCGTCGCCGATGCGCCGCTCCGGCTCACGAACCGCGGGCGAGCGGTGCTGGCCGGCCTCGCGATCGCCCTCGCCGCGGTCGTTGGTTCTGTCGCCGGTGCGGCCATGGGTACGCCGGCCTCGGCCGGTGGCCTCGAGGTCGTCACCGTGAAGAGCGGCGACAGCCTGTGGAGCATCGCCGCCGCGGCCGCGGCGCCCGGCGAGGATGTCCGCGACCTGATGAGCGAGATCGTCGAGCTCAACGGGCTGCAGGGCGCCACCCTGGTGGCTGGCCAGGAGCTCACGGTCCCGGCTGGAGACTGATACCGCACCCTCTCGGCACCCGAGGTTGCGCGCAGCACCGTTCCCGACCTAGGTTTCCTACATCTAGTAGTTACAGCGGTGTGATCCAATAGATCTAGCGCGCAAGGCGTGTGCAAGGGAGAGGCAGCATGCACTGTCCGTTCTGCCGTCATCCCGATTCCCGGGTCGTCGAGACCCGGGCCGCCGAAGATGGCTCCTCGATCCGGCGTCGCAGGCAATGTCCTGAGTGCCAACGTCGCTTCACGACGCTCGAGACGACGAGCCTGGTGGTCGTCAAGCGGTCGGGGGCGGCCGAGCCGTTCAGCCGCGACAAGATCGCGGCGGGCGTGAGCAAGGCGTGCCAGGGCCGCCCTGTCTCCGGCGATCAGATCGCGCTGCTCGCGCAGCAGGTCGAGGAGACCATCCGCAGCACAGGCGCCGCTGAGGTGGACGCGCACGAGGTAGGCCTCGCGATCCTGGGACCGCTGCAGGATCTCGATGAGATCGCCTACCTGCGCTATGCGAGCGTCTACCGCAGCTTTACGTCCCTCGAGGACTTCGAGGCTGCGATCACCGCATTGCGCCACCATCGATCGGTAGGTGTTGACGGCGACCAGTAGGCTGACCGGACTGCCGTCGGTGGCGCCGGAGGGGAAGCCGGCGCTACCGACGGCCTTCAGATATCGACTTCACTTCTGCGAAAAGAAGTTATGATCTTCAGATGGCGGAGATGAAGCAGGGAGCCGCACTCATCGGCGACATCATCGGCTCCCGGGATGTCGACAACCGGTCGGCGCTCCACGAGCGGCTGCGCACCGTCATCGCCGAGGTCAACGCCGACATGACACCGGCGGCTCCGATCCGCATCACCGTGGGCGACGAGTACCAGGGAGTGTTCGACACCGTCGGGGCCGCGCTGCACGCAGCGCTGCGCCTGCGGCTCGGCCTGCTCCCGGCCGCTGATCTCCGCCACGGCATCGGGTGGGGTGGGCTCGCGGTGCTGCAGGAGGAGCCCCGCGTCGAGGACGGCCCTGCCTGGTGGGCGGCACGAGCGGCGATCGAGGCCGCCGAGGCCGACGCGGCCCGTCCCCGCACGCACGCGGTGCGTACTCGCTACGAGCGTGCCCACGAGTCCGACGGGCCCGAGCCCGCCGCGATCAACGCCGCGCTGCTGTGCCGCGACCAGCTCCTGGCGCTCGGTGACGAGCGCTCCCTGCGGCTGCTGCGCGGGCTCCTGGCCGGCCGCACCCAGGCGGACCTGGCCGCCGACGAGGGCATCTCAGCCTCCGCCGTCTCGCAACGGACGCGAGCCGACGGGCTCGGGGTCATCGTGGCCGCTGACGCACTGCTGCAGGAGGTGTGAGCCGATGATCTGGCTGGGACTGCTGCTGGTCGGGTATGCCGTTGCCGACATCGCCAACCGACCCACGGCGCCACGTGTGCTCCCCGAGGCGCTCGGCGCCGCCGTCGCCGTGGTCCTCGGCACTCTCGCCGGCCAGACGGACGCCGGCAACCTGCTCGTGCTCGTCCTCATCGCTGTGCTCGTCGTCGCCTGGAGCCGCTCCTGCGCTCGTTCGTTCGACACGGGCCGCCCGGCGGCACCCCTGCTCGTGCTGGGTCTCAGCATCGTGCTGGCGCTGATGATCTCCGGCCTGGCCTCCCCCGTCTCGGGACCGTTCGCGGTGTGGTGGGACCACCTGGCCTGGCCGCCGGCCGAGGGTGTCGCACCCGAGCGGGCGCTCCTGGTGATCGGCGTGATGGCGGCGCAGCTGAGCACAGCCAACGTGATCGTGCGGCTCGTGCTGGCGGCGACAGGCACCGTCAACCCGGCTCGGCGAGCCAGCGGCGCGGCCACCGGCCCGACCGACCCGGCCAGCGATCTCAAGGGCGGGCGACTCCTCGGCCCGATGGAGCGCCTGCTGATCATCGGTCTCGGCCTCGCCGGCAACCTCACCGCGGCGAGCATCGTCGTCGCCGCCAAGGGCCTGCTGCGGTTCCCCGAGCTCAGCTCCCGCAAGGACCAGGAGCACGTGCACCGTCTCACCGAGTACTTCCTCGTCGGATCGTTCGTGAGCTGGATGCTGGCGCTCGTCTCGCTCGCCCTGCTGGCGACATGACCGGCGCCACGCCGGTCCTCGTCGCGATGAGCGGCCTACCAGGATCGGGCAAGAGCGCGCTCGCCCGTGAGATCGGTCGCGCGATCGGGGGCGTCGTCCTGGCCGTCGACGCGGTCGAGGCCGCGATGTGGCGCGCCGGTGTCGGACCGGACGAGTGCGTGCCCACCGGCATCGCCGCCTACGCGGTCGTGCAGTCCCTCGCCGGCGAGCTCCTCGACGCCGGCCACACCGTGATCGCCGACGCCGTCAACGCCGTCGAGCCGGCTCGGTCAGCCTGGCGTGACCTGGCCGGAGCGCACGGCGTGCCGCTGCGCTGGCTCGAGGTGACCTGCACCGACCCGGACCTGCACCGGCGGCGGCTCGCCGCCCGCGGGACCCGCTACGAGGGGTTCCGCGAGCCCAGCTGGGCCGAGGTGCGCGAGCGGCAGATCGACCCCTGGAGCGACGACCGGCTGCTCCTCGACTCGGTCAGGCCGCTTCCCGACCTGCTCGCGAGCGCACAGGCCTACATAACCGATTGGCAGGACCCACCGCCGTCGGGCAGGCTGGGGCAGCAGAACCACGAGAGGGAGCACGATGGCTGAGAACAACGACAAACCTGCGGACAAGGGCACCGGTGCCGACGGCATGAGCGATGCCAAGGCCAAGATGCGCGAGGCGCTCGAGCGCAAGAAGGAGCAGGACCACCTGACCGCGGAGGGGCGTCGCAACACCGGTCAGGTACAGGGCTCCGAGGTCACCGGCGGGCGCCGGATGTTCCGGCGCAAGTCCGGCGGCTGAGCACGCGGGCTGATCAGCCCGCGGGCAGCACCGCCTGATCGAGAACCCGCACCCGGATCGTCGGGTCCATGTCCTCCAGGGCCTGGACCGCCGATCCGGGGAGCGGGCCACCGATGTCGGTGACCACGTACCCGAGCTCGCCGGAGGTCCCCAGCACCTGGGACTCGACGTTGACGCCGACCGCCGAGAGCGTCTGGTTCACGCCCGCGAGCACGCCCGGCACGTTGCGGTGCAGGTGCGCGATCCGGTACGCGCCCTCGCGCGGACGGTCGAGGATCAGGGGCGGGACGTTGACCGACAGGCCGGTCGCGCCCACCGTGACGTAGTCGCGGAGCTTGGCCGAGACGAACAGGCCGATGTCCTGCTGCGCCTCCTCGGTCGAACCACCCACGTGCGGGGTCAGGATGACGTTCGGCAGATCCCGCAGCTCGGAGTCGAACGCCTCACCGGCGGACTTCGGCTCGACCGGGAACACGTCGACGGCAGCGCCCGCGACCGTGCCGGCGAGGATGCGTTCGCGGAGCGTGGCGTAGTCCACGAGGAACCCGCGCGAGAGGTTGAGGAAGATCGCGCCCGGCTTCATGCGCTCGAACTGCGCGGCCCCGAACATCCCGGCGTTGCCGGCGCGGCCGTCGACGTGCAGCGTCACGATGTCGGCGACGTCGAGCAGGTCGTCGAGCGAGCTCATCCGGGTCGCGTTGCCCAGCGCGAGCTTCTCAGCGGTGTCGTAGAACACGACCCGCAGCCCGAGCGCCTCGGCCACCACCGAGAGCTGGGTGCCGATGTTGCCGTAGCCCACGATGCCGAGAGTGCGGCCGCGCACCTCGTGCGCGCCGTCGGCCGACTTGTCCCAGACGCCGCCGTGCAACGCCTTGTCCTTCTCGGTGAGGCGTCGCGTCAGGGCGATGATCTCCGCGATCGCGAGCTCGACGACCGAGCGGGTGTTCGAGAACGGGGCGTTGAAGACGGCGACGCCGTTCGTCGCGGCGTGCGCAAGGTCGATCTGGTTCGTCCCGATGCAGAACGCGCCGATCGTCGTGAGCGAGGGGGCGTTGTCGAGGACCCGAGCGGTGACCTGGGTCTTCGATCGGATCCCCAGCATCTCGACGCCGTCGAGCGCCGCGATCAGCTCGTCCTCGTCGAGAGCCCCCTTGAGGGTCGTCACCTCGACGCCAGCCTTCTCGAGCGTTTCCCGCCCCAGGCTGTGCACGTTCTCCAGCAAGAGTGCTTTGACCACGGCCCTATCGTCTCAGGCTCCTGGCCCCGTACCGGCCAGGGACCACGAGATGGACACAGGATGGACTACGCGACCTCGAACCCGGCAGGCAGCGGCTCGCTGTGCACCACGTCGAGGTAGCGGGTGGGGCGGGTCATCGAGACGTAGAGGTCACCCGCCCCGGTGGCCTGCGCCGCGATCTCGCTCGGCTCGACCAGGATAACCTGGTCGAACTCCAGACCCTTCGCACCGGCGGGGTCGAGCACGACCAGCGGAGCACCGAGGTCGGAGGCCTCGCGCAGCCCGAGCTCGGCTGTGAGCGCTGCCCGTTGGTCGCGAGGTGCGATCACCGCGATCGTCCCGCCTCGCTCGTGCGCGATCTCGACGGCGGCCCTCACGGTGCCGAGGACATCGCTCGTGGGGTGCAGGGTCACCGCGTCCGGCTCGTCCCGCGCCGACTGCACCGGCGAGGGCGGACGCTCCGGGTCGGCGGCGGTCGCGACAGCGGTGGCGAGGTCCATCACCGACCGCGGCGTGCGGTAGTTGACCGTGAGCTCGGCCAGCCGCCAGTCGCCCTTCAGCGGGCCGTCGAGCGCATCGCTCCAGCGGCGGACACCCGCACTGGCGGAGGTCTGCGCGACGTCACCGACGATCGTCATCGAGCGTCGGGGGTTCCGCCGCAGGAGTGCCCGCCAGGCCATCTCGGAGAGCTCCTGAGCCTCGTCGACCACCACGTGCCCGTACGTCCAGGCGCGGTCGGCCAGGGCGCGCTCCGCCGTCGTCAGCGCGGGGCCGCTCTCGGCGAACCGCGAGGCCAGCTGCTCGGCGCTGACGATGCCGCCTCCCAGGCCCTCGCCCAGCACCTGCTGGGCGTACTCGACCTCCGCACGCCGCTGCGCCTCCGCTGCGGCACGGGCACGGCCACGATCGGCCTCGTCCTCCGGTCCGATCAGCTCGGCCGCTTCGTCGATGAGCAGCACGTCGGCGGGTGTCAGCGGTGCATCGGCGGGGCGCTGCAGCCGCGCGATCTCGGCCCGGCTGAGCATGCCGCGGGCGGCGTCGGCCAGCTTGTGCGGTTTGGCGAACAGCTCGGAGACCACCCCGGCCGCCGTCAGCGGCATCCAGCAGAGGTTGAGTGCGACACGCACGTCCCGCGACGTGCGCAGCTCCTCGACCAGCTCGGCGCGCTCGTCCGGGTCCACGCCGCCGATCTCCTCGGCGTACTGGCGTGCCAGCACGCTCAGCATGTGCCGCACGAAGGTGGCGCGTGCCTCGTTGTGCGTCCGGTGAGCGCGCCGCGCGCGTGTGTGCCCCTCGCGCACGTCGCCGGGGAGCAGCCGCACCGTGTGACTACCGACGGTGAGATCGCGTGGCGGGAGCACCCGCTCCTTGGCGCGCACGGCGCGCGCGATGATCCGCGACCACACGGCGCGGCCCTTGAGCGCGGCGACGTCGTCGGGCTCGGTGCCGGTCGCCGTCACGTCCGGCACGAGGTCGGAGAGGGTCAGCGAGACCACCCCGGTCTCGCCGAGGGAGGGGAGCACTGCCTCGATGTAGCGCAGGAACACCCGGCTCGGTCCGATCAGCAGCACGCCCGATCGCTCGAGAACCTCACGGTTGGCATAGAGGAGGTAGGCCGCACGGTGCAGCGCGACCGCCGTCTTGCCGGTACCGGGCCCGCCCTGCACCACGAGGATCCCGTCGGCGGGGGAGCGGATGATCGCGTCCTGCTCGGCCTGGATCGTGGCGACGATGTCGCCCATCCGGCCGGTCCTGTGCTCGAGCAGCGCCGACATCAGCGCGCCCTCGCCCTGCAGGTGCACGCCATCGGTCAATGCCTCGGCGTCGAGCAGGTCGTCCTCGATCGAGACCACGCGGCGGCCCCGCGTCTGCAGGTGTCTGCGCAGCACCACGCCGTCGGGGGACGCTGCTGTCGCCTGGTAGAAGGACCGCGCGGCCGGGGCCCGCCAGTCGGTCAGCAGCGGGACCTGATCGACGTCGGAGACCCCGATGCGCCCGACGTACCGCTGGCCGCCGTCGTCGAGGTCGAGCCGGCCGAAGACCAACCGCTCCTCGACGTTGTTGAGCTGGGCGAGCCGGTCGGCGTACAGGGTCGCGAACGCGTCACGCTCGGAACGGTTCTGGTGGGTCCCCGACGCGCCGGAGCGCTGCACGCCCTGCAATCGCCGCCGCGCATCCTCCCGGAGGTCGTCGACACGTCCGTAGACGGTGTCGACATAGCGTTGCTCGTGCTCCAGTGCGTTCTCGAGCGCGGGCACGGGCGAGCGGTCCTCTGGCACGATTCCTCGTTCCCCCCTGTCTGGGCCGGTCCCGTCCGCGTGGCGAAGCGGCCGTCCATTATCCATCCCCGGGCAGGTGTCCGCGAACGACGTCTCGCGGGAATGGCAGGCTTGCCCCAGGTGTTGCACCCGGCGAGGAGGAGTTCACTTGCGCAATCCAGCTGATCTGTACTCGGGTCCCGGTGCCGAAGGGCGGACCGCGACCGTGCTCGTGCACGCCCTCTCGGGGTCGATGGACGCCGGCCACGCCGGCAGGCTCGTCGCCGAGCACCTGACGAGCACCCTTCCCACCGAGCGCGTCGCGACGTTCGACGTCGACCAGCTCGTCGACTACCGCTCCCGGCGCCCCACGATGACCTACGACGGCGGGTCATGGGTCTCGTTCGCCGCGCCGAGCCTCGTGGTCGACCTGCTTCACGACGACGAGGGTGTGCCGCTGCTGCTCCTGCACGGGCTCGAGCCCGACCTGTCGTGGGAGGCGTTCGTGGCTGCCGTGCGGCAGATCATCGACGACTTCGGCGTCACGACCACGATCGGTCTGCACGGGATCCCGATGGGCGTCCCGCACACGCGTCCGATCACGGTGACCGCGCACGCGACCCGCCCGGAGCTGATCGCCGACCATCCCAACTTCATGGGGCGTCTCGAGGTGCCGGGCTCGGCTGCCGCTCTGCTGGAGCTCCGGCTGGGCGAGGAGGGACGTGACGCCCTGGGCTTCGCCGCGAACGTGCCGCACTACCTCGTGCAGACCGACTTCCCGCAGGCCGCCGCCGAGCTGGTGCGACAGGTCTCGCGGTCGAGCGGCCTCACGCTGCCCACCGGCGAGCTCGAGGTCGAGGCGGTCAAGGTGCTCGCCGAGATCGACAAGCAGGTGGAGGGCTCCGACGAGGTCCGTTCGGTCGTGCGCGCGCTGGAGTCGCAGTTCGACTCCTTCGCTGCCGAGGCCGAGCGTGCCGGAGGCCCGCCGCTGCTCGCGGCCACCGAGCAGCTGCCGAGCGCCGAGGAGCTCGGCGCGCAGATCGAGGCGTTCCTCGCAGGCGTGGAGGGCGTCGACGACCCGGACGGCATCGCGGACGGTGATGACGGCGGACCCGTTGGTGACCGCGAGGACTGAGCCGGTCTTCGCCGTCGGACCGAAAGGGCCGGCGCATTAATCGGTGGCCCGCCGGCCGGTGTCTCGATAGCGTCGAGCATCTGAGGCCGCACCGCGCTCGCCTCACCTGAGGGAAGGAGGACGCCATGACTGTCGCTGCGCCGACCCCTGCCGTCCTCCGTTCCGCTCGGGCCCGCTGACACCCCGACGGCGGTTCACACCGTCACCCGTCGGCGGGTCCCTCCCTCAGGAGACCCACCATGACGTCGTCCTTCGACTGGGACACCTTTCTTGCCACCTCTGAGCTGACCACCCAGGTCGCCGAGCTCGACGAGGACCAGCGCTGGTCCACCTGGCCCGAGACCGCGCACACGCTCGACCGCGGGCCGCAGCCGTTCCCCGACTGGGTCGTCCAGCACCACGGCGCGATCGACACCGAGCTCGGTGTGCTCAAGACCGGCAAGGAGGCTGATGCCTTCCTCATCGAACGCGCACTGCCGCAGGAGCTGCGCACCGACCAGGGCGGTGAGGCGACGCTGATGGTCGCCAAACGGTTCCGCTCCCCGGAGCTGGCCGCCTTCCATCGCTCGCAGTCCTATGCCGAGGGTCGGCGCACCCGGGACTCCCGGGTCAGCCGGGCGATCGCCCGTGGCACCGCCTTCGGCCGAGAGGCCGCCGCTGGGCAATGGGCTCGTACGGAGTTCGACGCCCTCTGCGAGCTGTTCTCGGCAGGTCTCGCAGTGCCGTACCCGGTGCAGATCGTCGAGGGCGAGCTGTGCATGGAGTTCATCGGGACCGACGACGACGCCCGACCGGTCGCCGCGCCGCGGCTGCACGAGATGCGACCGGATGAGACGCTCGCCGTGCAGTGGGCGCAGGAGCTGCGGCGGTTCGTCCTCGACCTCGCCGATCTCGGATACGCGCACGGGGACCTGTCGCCCTACAACGTGCTGGTCGATCCGCGCTCCGAGACGCAGCGGCTGGCGATCATCGATGTGCCGCAGGTGGTGGACCTGGTCGCGAACCCCCACGGTCCGGAGTTCCTCGAGCGGGACTGCGTGAACGTGTGCACCTGGCTGCGTGCCCACGGTGCGACAGAGCGCAGCGCCGACCCCGAGGAGTGGTACGAGCACGCCGTCCGACGGTACCGGTGAGGCTCGAGATTCCCTGGCCTGAGACTGTGGCGCCCGCACGTACCTCCGTGCAAGACTGCCGTCGTTGCAGGGTTTTCTCTTACGTTTCACCGGGCACGAACGCCAGAGCATGACGTGGGCGAGGCATTGCGGCACCACGAGTCCGATCACGAGAGGTCCGACTCACGAAGTCCCGGAAGGACGAGCAAGAGATGGCACAGGGAACCGTCAAGTGGTTCAACGCTGAGAAGGGCTACGGCTTCATCGCCCAGGATGGTGGCGGCGATGACGTCTTCGTCCACTTCACGGCGATCCAGTCAGATGGCTACCGTTCCCTCGAAGAGGCGCAGCGCGTCGAGTTCGAGATCACCCAGGGCCCCAAGGGCCCGCAGGCCGAGAGCGTACGCCCGGTCTGAGCACGGCACACATGCCCTCGACACGCATGTGACGTGGGCCTTCGACGGGCCTCGCACCACGACGGTGCGGGGCCCGTTCGCCTGCTCAGGCTGCGGGCGGGTCCGCGAGCGGGGTCGCGCCGGCGGCGAAGTCGACCACCTCCGCCTCGCCCACGATCCCGGCGGGCACCGGGAGCGAGCGCAGCGCACGCGTCAGGCCTGCGCGATGCACCGGCTGCTGCGACGCGGCCAGCACGATGTTCCCGTACCGGCGGCCCTTGAGCACCGCCGGCTCACCGATCGCGACCACGTGGGCGAAGACCGACTGCACGGTGGCGGCCTCGCGTCGAGCCGTGCGCAGCGGCGGCGAGTCCGCGAGGTTGGCGAGATACAGCCCGTCGGGGCGCAACCGGGCTGCGACCTCGGTCGTGAACTCCCGGGTGCGGAGGTGGTCGGGCACGGAACGGCCCGAGAACGCGTCGCGGACGACGACGTCGAGCGAGTCCTCCGCGATCGTGAGGAGCTCGGTGCGGGCGTCCCCGACCCGGATCCGCAGCCGGGGCGAGCGCGGGAGGTCGAACCACTCCCGTACCAGGGCGGCGAGCATCGCGTCGATCTCGACGGCGATCTGGCGCGCGTCGATCCACTCGGCGTCGATCGCGCGTGCCAGCGCGCAACCCGCGCCGCCGAGGTGGAGCGCGCGCAGCCGCTCGGCGCCAGGGTGCGTGGCGCGCAGCACTGCCTGCATCTGCTGCATGTACTCGAAGACCAGGTGCACCGGGTCGTCGAGGTCGAGGTGCGAGCTCTCGACCCCGTCGAGGAGCAGCATCACGCCGTCGGTGTCAGACCTCAGCTCTACAGTGCCAAGTGACGTCGGAACCGGTGCGTCGGGGAGGGCGGTAGGACCTCGGCGCCTGGCCATGGCCCGAGCGTAGGGCCCGGCGGAGCATGGTTCGAACAACCCCTTGACGCCGTAGAACAAATGTTCGACAATGGGGCTGCAGGATCGCACGGGAGGAGCAGACGATGACCACGACCACCTGGCGGGCGAGCACGGCAAACCCCGTCGCCCAGCAGCTCCTGCGGCGTGCTCACCTGGAGCTCGACTCGGCCGACAGCGTCACCGACCCGTCGATGCGATTCCTGCACGCGCACATGGCGGCGATCCGCGGCGCGTCCGCGGTCCTGGCGCTCGGCGCCGTCGTGCCTCGCAAGCGCGGTCGGCTGCGCAGCGTGTGGGAGCAGCTGGCGGATGCCGGCGAGCAGTGGGAGGCGTGGGCGGCGCGGTTCGAGTCCGGTGCCCGGGTGCGCGCGGCCATCGAGGCGGGGCGGGTCGCGGATCTCGCTCCCGAGTTCGCCGACCAGGCCGTGGCGGCAGCCGATGAGTTCGTGGCTCAGGTGGCCGAGGCGGCGCGCGTTCAGCGGCCCTCGGAGATGACGCCGATCGCGTCATGAGCAGGTCGCCGCGGAACGAGAACGTCCGACGGGACTGGGGTGGCGATGACACCGCCACGCCGATCCTGCACGTCGACATGGATGCGTTCTTCGCGGCGGTCGAGCTGATCGAGCGGCCGGAGCTGCGCGGGCTCCCGGTGATCGTCGGGGGAGCGCACCGTGGCGTGGTCCTGTCCGCCACCTACGAGGCCCGTGCCGCGGGCGTGCGCTCGGCGATGCCGATGACCCGCGCCAGGGCGCTGTGCCCGCAGGCGATCATCATCCCTCCCGACCATCACCGTTACCGGGATGTCTCGACCGCCGTGATGCGGATCCTGGGGGATATCACGCCCGTGATCGAGCCGGTCAGCATCGACGAGGCCTTCCTCGATGTCTCGGGCGCGCGGCGCAGGATCGGAGCGCCCCACCACATCGGTGAGCTGATCCGCCGCCGCATCGCTGATGAGCTGGGCGTGGTCGCCTCGGTGGGGATCGGTTCCACGAAGTTCGTCGCGAAGCTCGCTTCCAGCCACGCCAAGCCCGATGGGCTGCTGCTGATCCCGCACGAGGCCACGGTGGCGTTCCTGCACTCGTTGCCCGTCGGCGCGTTGTGGGGCGTGGGCGAGCGCACGGAGGCCACGCTGGCGAGGTCGGGAATCCGCACGGTCGCAGATCTTGCCCACACCCCGGCGGCGATGCTCAACCGCGTGCTCGGGACCGCGGGCGGAACTCGGCTGCTCGATCTGGCCTGGGGCCGCGACCCACGGCCGGTGCAGCCGGCGCGGCACGAGAAGTCGATCGGGCACGAGCAGACCTTCGGCACCGACCTCACCGATCTCGGCGACATGAGCGCGGCCCTGCTCGACTTCTCCCACCGGTGCGCCGCACGGCTGCGGGCGGCCGATCTCGTCACCTCGTGCGTCTCGATCAAGGTGCGGCTCGCCGACTTCACCACCCTCAGCAGGTCGCACACCCTCGATGCGGCCACCGATGTCGCCCACGAGATCTACCAAGCAGCACGGCGGCTGCTGGCCGGCATGACGCTCCCGCCCGAGGGGGTACGCCTGCTGGGCGTACGGTGCGAGGCGCTGAGCGATGCCGCCACCACGTTCGTCCAGCTCGCGCTCGATGACTCCGGTCCTGAACGACGTGCCGCCGAGCTCGTCATGGACGAGGTTCACGCCCGTTTTGGCCGCACTTCGGTCACGGCTGGCTCGCTCGTGCGCCAACCAACTACCGAACCTGGCGAGAGCGACATATCCTGACCCTGCACCGTGCGGACGTCGGTGCAGGAAGAGTGGGGGTGTGACCATGCCTCTCTCCGAGTACGAGCAGCGCGTGCTGGACGAGATGGAGCAGCAGTTGCGCTCCGACGACCCCAAGCTCGCCAGGACGATCTCGGGTGGAGCGCCCAGACGGCCGCTCCACGTGGCGCTCGGTGGTTTCGTCGTGATCGCTGGGATCGGCTTGCTGTTCGCGGGTCTGTGGAACGCCCAGGTCTGGCTTGGCCTGATCGGCTTCGTCGCCATGTTCGGCGGCGTGCTGCTCGCGCTTCGGCGGCCGAAGCTGTCAGGCGCGGAGCCGCAGGATCCGAGCTCCGACAACGTCCGCCCCATCCGTCCCAAGCGTGGTGGCGGTGGCAAGAGCGGGGGTGCTCCCTTCATGCAGCGGCTCGAGGAGCGCTGGGACAAGCGCCGACGCGACGAGCGCTGAGGGTTCAGACGCCTACGCGCGCCGAGCTGCGCTCGCGAACGATCTGCCTCACCGACTCGACGACGGCGTCGACCCAGGCGTCGATCTGCTCGTCCGGCGGTCGGGACGTGATCCCCGGCCGGTACGCGGCCGCCTCGACAGCATCCGCGAGACCCGTCAGCGCGGCTGCGGCCTCGTCGTCGAGCAGGGCCACCGCCTCGTCCCTGATGGCGCGCGGCGTGCGGGAGTCCGCCACGTCCACGCCGAGCCGCTCGAGGTAGCGCAGCACGTGGTCCCACCGCTCGTGCAGATCGGTCTGCTGCAGCCTCGCATGTCGACGTGCGAGGGCGCTGGCCGCGCCGGCGAGGCCGACGAGCACGAGCAGCGACACCAGCCACGGTGAACGTCGCCGTTGCTCGTCCTCGGCCGAGGTCCCGCCCGCGGTGCTCGAGTCGCGGGGCGTCGCGGTGGACACACCCTCGCTCGGCGCCGCGCTGCTCGTGGTGGAGCTGCTCGGTTCGGGCTCGGCACCGGGCGTCTCGGGGGCGTACACCGGCGGAGGGCCGGCCTGCACGCCCGGGGTCGGTTCGAACCGGACCCAGCCGATGCCCTCGAACTGCACCTGCGGCCACGCGTGCGCGTCGTGGGCGGTCACGTTGACGACACCGCCGGCGCCTTCCTCGCCCGGCAGGAAGCCGACCGCCAGGCGCGCGGGCATGCCGAGCGTGCGCGCCATGACGATCATCGTCGTCGCGAACTGCACGCAGTAACCGTGCTTGTCGTTGAGGAAGTCCCAGACGGCGTCAGGCGTCGTCGGTGCCGCGATGCTCGTCGAGTAGATGAACTCACCCGGGTCGCGCAGATAGTTCTGGATCGCCAGCAGCTGCTGGTAGGGCGTCTCGGCGCCGGCCTCGGCCACGACCTCGCGCGTGAGCTCGGCGATGTCGCTCTCGTACCCGGTCTCGGGCACCTGGAGCAGCGCGGGGTCGACGTCGGTCGCGAGCTGCAGCCGTGACAGCGCGTCGCTGCCGAGCGTGCGGGGGAGGAACGAGACGTCGTAGCTGACCTCACCGCCGATGTGGGCGACGGCCTCGTCCGAGGCGGGCAGGTACTGCACGTCGGCGGGCAGTCGCAGCAGGCGCGGCTCGCCGGGTAGCAGCAGCCGGTCCTGCCCCAGGTTGGCCACATTGATCTCGAGATCCACCTGCTCGCCGAGAGCCACCCCGTCCAGGGGCGCCGGCCAAAGGATCTGCCCGTCGGACGTCAGTACCTCACCGCCGTCGCCGCGCACCCAGTCGCTGCCCGTGAACTCCTCGACGGTGTACGCGTGCAAGGGACCCACCTGGGCGGGCGTGGCACCGGTGTAGGTGATCAGCTCCGCGTCGTTGTTCCGGACCAGGTCGTCGCGCAGCCCGAGACCGAGATCGAGCCGGGTGGTGCTGGAGCCCACGAGCTCGTAGAACGGGTGCACCCGCAGGGGCACGGGCATCCGCAGCAGCATCGGGGCCAGCACGAACGCCCCGACGAGAGCGGACGCCATGAGCGCCGTGGTCGTCCGCACCGCCTGCGGTGTGGGTCTGCGGCGGTAGCGGGCGTCGTCGCGGGCCTGGATCGCGATCAGCACCACGTACGAGGCGGCGGCGGCCACGAGGTAGGCCGGGCTCACAGCGGCGCCGAGCAGGATCGGGATGGCCCACAGGGTGAGCATCGGCAACCCGGCCCACGCGGGCGCGAAAGCGCCGACCCCCAGCATCTCGGCCAGCACGAACACCAGCACCACACCGGTGGTGACGAGGAACGCCACCCCGTCACCGCTCGTCAACGGCGGGAACGAGGTGCGCATCAGCGCGAAGGCCTCGGGGATCGCATCGGCGGCCGCCTCGATGGTCGCCGGGGTGGGGAGCACACGGAGCAAGGCCTCGTCCGGGAAGTAGACCGCCGAGATCGCGAGGAGCCCAGCGGCGAACCCGGCCAGCGACGGCAGTCCCGCCGACTGCGTGCGCGTGCGGATCAGCGTGACCACCACCGCCACGACGCCCACGCACAGCATCGTGCGACCCAGCCAGAGGCTCGGCACCACCAGCGTCTGCAGGATCAGCGCGCTCGACAACGTCATCGCCAGCACCGCGGCGAGCGCAGCCAGCCGCCGGCTCATCGCGAGACCTCTCGGGTGCGCCAGGCGTCGCTGATCGAGCCGGTCCCTGGGGACGTGGCCACCAGCCAGCCCGAGCGCTCCAGCCCGTCCACCAGATCGCTTGCCGCCCCGGTCGGGTCGATCACGAGGGCGGTCGAGACCTCGAGCCCGCCGCTGGCGACCACCGCGGCACCGACCACCGGATCGGGCCGGTCGAGCACGGCGATCACACCGGCGGCCGTCGAGCGCTGGACACTGCGCACGGCGTCGATGCCGGTCTCACCCGCGGGCGAGGCGAGGGCGAAGACGTCCAGGGCGTCCGCCGTCGACCGGGCGGAGGCCTCGACCAGCTGGCCGCCGACCACCGTCACGACCCGCACCGCGTAGCTCGCCTCCAGCAGGGAGGTCGTCATCGACGCGGCAGCGCTGACGGCCCACTCCGTGATGTCGTCCTCATGTGCGCTCAGCACGAGCAGCATGTCGAGCACCCGCGTGGTGGTCGGCTCGTCGTGGCGGACCATCAGCTCGCCCTGGCGGGCGGTCGACCGCCAGTGCACGCGGTGCAGGTCATCGCCCCGGCGGTACTCACGGACGGTCAGGTCCTCGATCATCCGCTGCGGTGTCCCGACGGCGACCGGCGCGCTCGCCTCCAGGGCGCGGGCGAGCACCTCGCCGTCGATCTGCTCGGTCCGCGGCCATACGAGGACGCCGGTGGGCTGACCGATCGGGGTCCGCCACGAGCTGATGGCGAGCGGGTCGGACCGTTGCAGGATCGCCGGTCCCAACGTGTGCCGCCCACGGGCCTCAGGCAGCACGCCGTACCCGAACCGGCTGTGGCTGCGACGCCGCAACGAGGCCGGCACCCGCTCGCGCAGCGAGGCCCAGGGCGGCTGCTTGGCGCCGGTGGGCACGAGCTCGACCGAGCCCGGTGCGTCGACCTGCCACGTGGTCGGGGTGAGCTTCCTCTCGAGGCCGCGCCGCCGTGCGAAGGCGCGGCTGAGGAAGGACCACGCCAGCGCAGCCAGCGGGATCGCCAGCACGACGGCAGCCAGCCGCGCCAAGGTGAGCGACTGCATCGCCGCTGCCATCGCTCCCAGCAGCAGGCCGGCGATCAGCATCCCCCAGCCGCGAGCGGTGACGCGCATGATCGACCTCAGCGCGGCACGGGGGTGGCCGACAGGATCTCGGACAGCACATCGGCGGCCGCGGTGCCGGCCGAGCGCGCTGCGCGGGTCAGCGCCAAGCGGTGGGCCAGCACAGCGACCAGCACCTCCTGCACGTCGTCGGGGAGCACGTAGTCCCGACCCGAGAGCGCCGCGGTCGCACGCGCGAGCGCCACCAGCTGCAGCCCGGCGCGGGGCGAGGCGCCCAGCTCGACCGCCTCGTGGTCACGGGTCGCGCGGACGAGGGCGAGCACGTACTGCCGGACCGAGTCCGACACATACACCGTGTCGACCTGCTTGATCAGCTCGAGCGCCTCGTTCTGCGTGACGACAGGCTGGGTCTGCGCGGGTGCCCAGCCGCCGGCGGCGAGCAGCTCGAGCTCGTTCTCGGCCGGTGGGTACCCGATGCTGACCTGCGCCATGAAGCGGTCGCGCTGCGCCTCCGGGAGCGGGTACGTGCCCTCCATCTCGATCGGGTTCTGAGTGGCGATCACCATGAACGGTTCGGGAAGCGGGTAGGAGGTGCCGTCGACGGTGACCTGCTGCTCCTGCATCGACTCGAGCAGGGCGGACTGCGTCTTGGGTGAGGCGCGGTTGATCTCGTCGCCGATCACGATGGTGGCGAACAGCGGCCCGGGGTGGAACTCGAAGGTGCCGGACTCCTGGCGGTAGATCGTCACCCCGGTCAGGTCGCTCGGCAGCAGGTCGGGGGTGAACTGCACGCGCCCGACCGTGCCCTCGACCGAGGCCGCCAGCGCTCGCGCGAGCGTGGTCTTGCCGACTCCGGGGACGTCTTCCAGCAGCAGATGACCCCGCGCGAGGAACACGGCGGCGGCGGTCCGGACCACGTCCCGGCGGCCACGTACGGCACGCGCCAGGTTGTCCTGGAGGAGCTGTGCTCGGCCGGCTGCTGTGGTCGCCGTCGGGGTCCCCTGCGTCATGGATCGAAGGGTACGGGAGAGTGCGCCGCCCGGGTCCCCACTTCCCTCCACGGCTGAGCCAGGACGGCGGGGTGCGCCCGCCTGCGGAGGGGCGTCGCCGTCGTCGCCGGGGCTCCCGGCCGTCGAAGGGGCGCTCCCGACGCGCCAGGACGGGCGAGTTCAGCTAGAACCCCCCACTTCGCCCCACCACCTCTGACCTGCGCATTCGCGACGCGCAGACGAGAATAATCCGTCCGTCTCCGCCATAGGGGGAGGGAAGTGGAGTAATGTGGTGGCAGCGGGATGGAACTGGGATCGCCGGAAGGGGGTGGGACACGTGTTTCTTGGTACCTACGAGCCGCGGCTCGACGACAAGGGCCGGCTGATCCTGCCCGCCAAGTTCCGCGACCAGATGGCCGGCGGCGTGGTGCTCACCCGCGGTCAGGAGCGTTGCCTCTACGCCTTCCCGCGGAACGAGTTCGAGCAGATCCACGAGCAGCTCCGACAGGCGCCGTTGACCTCCAAGCAGGCTCGCGACTACATGCGCGTGTTCCTGTCCGGGGCCACCGACGAGGTGCCGGACAAGCAGGGCCGCGTGACGATCCCGTCGATCCTGCGCCGCTACGCCGGTCTGGAGCGCGACCTCGCGGTGATCGGCTCCGGCTCGAAGGTCGAGATCTGGGGCGCGACCGCGTGGGCCGACTACCTCCAGGCGCAGGAGGACTCGTACGCACAGATCACCGAAGAGGTGGTGCCTGGTCTCTGACTCGCACCTCCGCACGACGAGGTCTCTCACCGAAGCTCTGACGCACTTCCCCGGCGCCAGAGCTCCCCGGGGGGAGTCCTGGTCGGGCGGTGGAGGGCCCCCCGACCAACCACCCGCAGCACCAGCACCACCCGATGCAGTCACATCCACCCACCGACACGAATGAGCAACCCATGGAGCACCAGAACGCCGAGCAGCGCGAACCAGCGTCGCTGCACGTGCCGGTGCTCGCCGACCGTTGCGTCGAGCTGCTCGAGCCCGCGCTCCGGGTCACGCCCGACCGACCGCGGCCGGTGCTCGTGGACGCGACGCTCGGGCTCGGCGGCCACAGCGAGCTGGTGCTGCAGCGATTCGACGCCGTCAAGGTCATCGGGATCGACCGCGACACCGAGGCGCTCCGGCTCGCGGGGGAGCGGCTCGAGAGGTTCGGTGACCGCTTCGTCGGCGCGCACGCCACCTACGACCAGATCCGCGACGTGCTCGCCGAGCACTCTGAGGACGGCCGCGCGCAGGCCGTGCTGATGGACCTCGGGGTCTCCTCGATGCAGCTCGACCTCGCCGACCGCGGTTTCGCGTACGCGCAGGACGGCCCGCTCGACATGCGCATGGACACCAGCACCGGGATCACCGCCGCCGAGCTCCTCGCAGAGGCGTCGGAGCGCGAGCTACGCCGCATCCTGCTGAGCTACGGCGAGGAGAAGTTCGCCGGCCGGATCGTCGCGGCGATCGTGGCCCGCCGCGAGAGCGACCCGGTGGTCCGGACCGCGCAGCTGGCCGAGCTCGTGCGCGACTCGATCCCCGCCGCGGCCCGGCGGCGCGGCGGCAACCCGGCCAAGCGCACGTTCCAGGCGCTGCGGATCGCCGTCAACGCCGAGCTCGAGGTTCTCGCCCGCGCCGTCCCGGAGGCGATCGCGATGGTCACCGTCGGCGGCCGTCTCGTGGTGATGTCGTACCAGTCTCTGGAGGACCGGATCGTCAAGCGCGCGTTCGCGGCCGGTGCGACCTCGCAGACGCCCCCCGGCATCCCGGTCGAGCTGCCCGAGCACCGGCCGTACCTGCGGCTGCTGACCCGCGGCGCCGAGGTCGCCGACGAGCAGGAGCAGCTGAACAACCCCCGATCCGCCTCGGTGCGCCTGCGCGCCGCCGAGGTCACGCGCAACCGTGAGGCCGCAGCATGAGGAAGGTAGAGCAGTGAGCGCCATGCCCCTGCGGGCGCCACAGGCCCGCCCGTCGAGCAAGCCGGCCTGGCGACCCCGGCTCCGACTCGTGCGTGCTCCGGCGCAGGCACGGGCACGGTTGCCGTTCCTGCTCCTGTGCGTCGCGATCCTCGGTGGCGCGATGCTCGGCGCGCTCGCCCTCAACACGTCGATGGCGATGACCGCCTACACGATCAGCGAGCGGCAGGTCGAGCTCGCCCAGCTCACGCAGACCGAGCAGCTGCTCGCCGAGCGGGTCGAGCAGATGTCGTCGCCAGCGCAACTCGCCGCGGCGGCTACGCGGCTCGGCATGGTTCCTGCGGAAGGCTTGAGCTACATCCACCTCGAGGACGGCACGATCACCGGACCCGCGGCGGAACTCGTCGCCGAACGACAGGACTGAGGCGGGCGTGTCATCCACGGGACCCAGGGGTAAGCGGAGCGGCAAGGTCGTGCGGCACGACAGGCGCCAGAACGTGATCCTGTCGCTCGTGCTGGTGGTCTCGGCGGTGTTCGCCGGTCGCCTCGTGTACGTGCAGACGATCGCGGGGCCGGCGCTCGCACAGGCGGCGACCGACGCGCGCAGCTTCACCAGCATGATCGTGTCCCCGCGGGGGGACATCCTCGACGCGAACGGCGAGATCCTTGCCACCTCTGTCTCCACCTATGACCTGATCCTCGATCTCACCAAGGTCCCGTCGTACGAGCTGAAGGACGACGAGGGCAACGTCGTGGGCCGCGGCGCCGCGGCGCTGGCACAGCAGCTCGCGCCGATCCTCGGCATGGACGCCAACGTGCTCGGTGCGCGCCTCGTCGGCAACCCCGAGGTCTCGACCGGGCGGCAGTACTTCGTGCTCGCCCGCACCGTGAGCGGCGAGGTGCGCCAGCAGGTCGCCGCGCTGGAGATCCCCGGCTTCTCCGACGAGATCAACACCACCCGTATCTACCCGAACGAGACCGTGGCCGGTCCGCTGCTGGGGTGGGTCAACGACGAGGGTGCAGGGGCGACGGGGATCGAGTCGGTGTACGCCGACCTGCTCACCGGCACCGACGGCGAGGAGACCCATGAGCTCGGTGCGGCCGGTCAGCTGATCCCGACCGGCAGCCAGTCGCAGACGCCGGCGGTGCCGGGCTGCGACGTCCACCTCACCGTCGACCTCGACATCCAGTACTACACCGAGCAGGTCATCACCGACACGGTCAACAAGTACGGAGCTGATTGGGGCGCCGTCGTCGTGATGGAGACCGAGACCGGTCGGCTGCTCGCGCTGGCGGACTCCAACTCGTACGACCCCGCCAACCCGCCGACCGACCGCTTGACCGAGCCCGGCTTCATGCTGTCGCCGGCGCTGCAGGCGTTCTACGAGCCGGGGTCGACGGGCAAGGTGCTGACCGTGCTGTCGGCGCTCGAGGAGGGGGTCGTGACACCCACGAGCGTGATCGAGGACCCGTACCGCCTCACGATCGACGGGCAGACCTTCCGCGACCACAGCGAGCACCCCGACCAGCTGCTCACCACCACGGGTGTGCTGGCGGAGTCGGCGAACACCGGCACCATCAACATCGGGAACCTCATGAGCGACGAGACCCGATACGCCTACATGGAGCGCATGGGGTGGACCACGAGCCCGGGCCTCGGCATGGGGGAGTCCGCCGGGCAGGTGCGACCACCGCAGGAGTGGGACGGCCGTACACGCTTCACCACCATGTTCGGGCAGGGGCTGGCGGTGTCACTCCTGCAGAACACCGGCGTCTTCAACACGATCGGCAACCAGGGGATGCACGTCGACCCGGTGCTCGTCGACGGCTGGACCTGTGACGGCGAGTACACGGCGAACGCGGTCTCCGAGCCGGAGCAGGTGGTCTCGCCGGAGAGCTCAGCGATGATGATCCGCATGCTGGAGTCGGTCGTGAATGACGGTGGCACCGGGGTACGTGCGGACATCGAGGGCTACCGGGTGGCGGGCAAGACCGGGACGGCGCAGACCGCGGACGGCGCCGGTGGCATCACCGCGACGACCGCCTCGTTCGTCGGAGTCGTCCCCGCAGACGACCCGCAGATCACCATTGGCGTGGTCGTCTACAAGCCGACCTCGGGGTTCTTCGGTGGCACGGTGGCGGCGCCGGTGTTCCAGGACGTCGCGGCGTTCGCGCTTCCCGACCTCGGTATCGCACCCTCGGGGGAGCCCGCCGATCCGTTCCCGCTCGCACCAGAGCAGGAGCAGGGCTGACGCTTCCTGCTCAGCCATCCGAAGCCAGCCATCACGAACGGGTAGATTCGCGCACATGACGACCGAGGGCAGCCAGCACGACGTGCGGCGTACCTACGCCGTGCTCGGCAGCACCGGCAAGGCGACCACCTGCTACCTGCTCGAGCACGTGCTCGCGGCGCTCGGGCGCAGCACGTCGCTGTTCAGCACGGTGGAGATCAAGGTGGGCTCCGAGCGCTCCCCGCTCGAGCGGGACGCGCAGCCGGACCTGACCGATCTCGTGGCCCGGTCCGAGGCTGACCGGATCGACGACACGATCATCGAGCTGCGGTGGCCGGAGCTCTCCGCGGGCAGCCTCGGAGACCACGCGCTCGACCTCGCTCTCTTCACGCACCTGGACCGCGGTGTGGAGGGTGAGCGGTACGAGGAGCACCTCGAGCTGATCTCCGGCGTGCTCGCGGCAGCAGGTCGCGCCGTCATCCTCATCGACGACCCGGCGGGCATCGAGCTGGCCCGTCGCGTACCCGGTGCGATCACGGTCGGCAGCCTCCCGCGCGAGCAGGACGCCGACTGGCAGGTCACCCTCAACGCCACCCGGCAGGACCACATCGACTTCACGGTGACGCATCGCGGCGGCCGCAGCGTGTCGACGTCGCTGTGGATCCCCACGCGGTTCTCGGTCGGGTACGCGGCCCTCACGCTGGTCGCGGTGATGGAGACCGGGATCAGCGGCGGCACGATCGCGAGCGTGCTCCCGCACGGCCTCCGTCCGGTCGTGCCAGGTCGTATCGAGCGGGTCGCCGATCACCCGCGCTGCATCGTGGACATCGCGCACAACCCGGCTCGGCTCGCCCGCGCGCTGCTGCCGCTACGCCGCTCCAGCAGGGGCAAGGTGATCGTGGTGGTGGCCGCCCGCGCAGCCGACGACGCCGCCACCCGCCAGGCGATCGGGCGCGCGGCAGCAACCGCCGACGTGGTCGTGGTGACCGACGACGACTACGGCGTCGACGACGACCCGGCAGCCATCCGCGCCGACGTGATCGCCGGGGCCCGCGAGGCCGGTGCGCGCGAGGTCGCCGAGGTCTCGCCGCGCCGGACGGCGATCCGGGGCGCGGTGGCGATGGCCGGTCGCGACGACACCGTTCTCGTGGCAGGCCGCGGTCATCTCGGCCGCATCCTCATCGCCGGCGAGCGTGACCACCTCGACGATCGCGAGGAGGTGCGTGCCGGCATCGCCCAGCGGCACGCAACGGGCGGATGATCGCGCTCACCCCGACCGAGGTCGCCGCGATCACCGGTGGCGAGCTCGGTGGCCCTGTCGCGAGCAACGACCCACTGACATCGGTCGTCATCGACTCCCGCGCCGCCACGGCCGGCGCGCTGTTCGTGGCGCTGCCGGGGGAGCACGTCGACGGCCACGACTACCTCGAGGCCGCCGCAGCCGGTGGCGCGGGCGCGGCGATCGTCTCGCGCGACGTCCCAGGCGCACCGCTGCCCTACGTCCGGGTGGCCGACACGGCCGCCGCGCTGGCCGATCTCGCCCGCGAGGTGCTGGCCCGGCTCCGGGCCACCGGCCAGGTGGTCGTCGTCGGCATCACCGGCTCGGTCGGCAAGACCACGACCAAGGACCTGCTCTCGGTGCTGCTCGCACCGCTCGGGAACCTGGTCGCGCCCGTCGCCTCGTTCAACAACGAGATCGGGCTGCCGCTGACCGTGCTGCGTGCCGACCACGACACCCGCGTGCTGGTCCTGGAGATGGGCGCCGACGCACCCGGCAACCTCACGTTCCTCACCTCGATCGCGGCACCGGATGTCGCCGTCGAGCTGATCGTGGGCCACGCCCACCTCGGCGGTTTCGGCTCGATCGAGGGCGTGGCGACCGCGAAGGCCGAGCTCGTGCAGGGCCTCGCCCCGGGTGGGATCGCCGTGCTCAACGCCGACGACGTCCGTGTCGCGAGCATGGCGACGCTCGCCGAACGGGTGCTCACCTTCGGGCGCTCCGAGAATGCCGACGTGCGCGCTGCCGAGGTGGCGACCGGAACCGACGGTCACGCCGAGCTGACACTGGTCGCCGAGCAGGGACAGGCCCGATTGCGGCTCGGGCTCGCCGGGGATCACCACATCACCAACGCCCTGGCGGCGGCGACCGTGGCGCTCCACCTGGGCCGCCCGCTCGACGAGATCGCCACCACGCTGGCCGCCGCCGCGCCGCTCAGCCCCCACCGCATGCACCTGACCGACCGTGCCGACGGCATCCGCGTGATCGACGACGCCTACAACGCCAACCCGACCTCGATGCGCGCCGCGCTCGTGGCCCTGGCGGCGATGGCCTCCGACCGACGCTCGGTGGCCGTGGTCGGGGAGATGCTCGAGCTCGGGCCGGAGTCCGCGCACGAGCACGCCGAGATCGGTCGTTGTGCCCAGGAGCTGGGGATCGACGAGGTGGTCGTGGTCGGCCGGGAGGCACGTCCGCTGCTCGAGGCCGTGCTCGACGCCGGAGGCAGCGCGACCTACGCCGACGACCTCGAGGGCGCCGAGAGGCTGCTGACCACCCTCCTCGAGCCCGGCGACGTCGTGCTCGTCAAGGGCTCCAACGGCACCGGCCTGTACCGGCTCGCCGAGGCGTTGGCCGCAGCGACCTCACCCGTGGGTGCCCCGTGATCGCCGTCATCGTCGCGGGAGCGGTCTCGCTCGCTGTCGCGCTGTTCGGCACGCCGCTGTTCATCAAGTTCCTCGTGCACCGCAACTACGGCCAGTTCATCCGTCAGGACGGGCCTACCGCGCACTTCACCAAGCGCGGGACTCCCACGATGGGTGGCGTCGTCATCATCGGGGCGACGCTGGTCGGCTACGCGGTCGCGTATCTCGCGGCGGGCCGCGGGCCGAACGCCTCGGGCGTGCTGCTGCTGTTCCTCATGGTCGGCCTGGGGCTCATCGGGTTCCTCGACGACTTCACCAAGATCAGCAGGCAGCGCTCGCTAGGACTGTCGCCGCTCGCGAAGATCATCGGGCAGGGCGCCGTCGGCATCACGTTCTCGGTGCTCGCTCTGCAGTTCCCGAACGAGCAGTTCCGGACCCCCGCCAGCACGCACATCTCGTTCATCCGCGATCTCGGTCTCGACCTCGCGTTCGCGGGTGTGGCGGTCGGTCTCGTGCTGTTCGTGATCTGGTCGAACTTTCTCATCACCGCCTGGTCGAACGCCGTCAACCTCGCCGACGGGCTCGACGGGCTCGCGACCGGTATGAGTGCGCTGGTGTTCGGCGCCTACGTGATCCTGACGATCTGGCAGGCGAACCAGAGCTGCCAGGTGCTCAGCCAGGTGGGTCCGAGCTGCTACGAGGTCCGCGACCCGCAGGACCTGTCGATCGTCGCGGCGGCGATCGTCGGCGCCTGCATCGGGTTCCTGTGGTGGAACACCTCGCCGGCCAAGATCTTCATGGGTGACACCGGCGCGCTGGCGCTCGGTGGCGCACTCGCCGGCCTCACGATCCTGACCCGCACCGAGATCCTCGGCGCCATCATCGGCGGCATGTTCGTGCTGGTGATCCTCTCGGACGTCATCCAGATCGGCGGCTTCAAGCTGACCGGCAAACGGGTGTTCAAGATGGCGCCGCTGCACCACCACTTCGAGCTGCTGGGCTGGGGTGAGGTGACGATCGTCGTGCGGTTCTGGGTCATCCAGGTGCTGTTCGTCGCCGGCGGCCTCGCCATCTTCTACGCCGAGTGGATCGCGAACTAGTGGGCGCCGAGCAGGACATCGACGCCCTCAAGGGCGTCTCGGTCGCGGTGCTCGGGCTCGGGGCGAGCGGGCGTGCCGCGCTGACCGTGCTGCACGAGGTCGGCGCACGCGTCCGCGTGGTCGTCCCGCGTGCCGAGGAGGTCGACAGCGCCGCGCTGCCTCCCGGTGCCGACGTGCTCGTCGAGGGCGACCCCACGCGGATGGGGGAGCGGCTCGCCGAGGCGCGCCCCGCCGTCGTCGTGGCCTCGCCCGGCGTGCCGCCCCATCACCCGGCGCTGCTCGGTGCGCAGGAGGTCGGGGCCGAGGTCTGGAGCGAGGTCGAGCTGGCCTGGCGGATCGACAGGCCGGCCACGCAGTGGCTGACGCTCACGGGGACCAACGGGAAGACCACCACGGTCGGCATGCTCGCCTCCCAGCTCGCCGCCGCGGGCTGGCACGCGCCAGCGGTGGGCAACGTCGGCACCCCGATCTCGACGACCGTGCTCAACGCCCGCTCGGGCGGTCGGGCTCTCGACGGCCTCGCCGTCGAGCTCTCGAGCTTCCAGCTGCACTTCACGCACTCGGTCGCGCCGCTCGCGAGCGCGTGCCTGAACATCACCGACGACCACCTGGACTGGCACGGTTCCGCGCAGGGGTACGCCGACGACAAGGCGCGCGTGTACCAGCGCACCCGGGTCGCCTGCGTGTACAGCTCCGCAGACCAGGCCACGATGCGCATGGTCGAGGCGGCCGAGGTGCAGGAGGGTGCTCGCGCGGTCGGGTTCACGCTGCAGGCGCCACGGGTGGCCGAGCTCGGGCTGGTCGAGGAGAGCCTGGTGGACAGGGCGTTCATCGACAACCGGCAGACCCACGGCCAGGTCGTAGCCGATCTCGCCGACCTCGCGCATCTCTCGGCAGGGGGCTCGAGCGGGGTGCCGCCGCACGTGGTCAGCAACGCGCTCGCTGCCGCAGCCCTCGCGCGCGCGGCCGGGCTCGCGCCCGAGCACGTCGCCCACGGGCTGCGCACCTACCAGGGTGGTCCGCACCGCATCGAGCACGTGACCGATGTCGACGGCGTCGCGTACGTCGACGACTCCAAGGCCACCAACGCGCACGCCGCCTCGGCCTCGCTCGCCTCGGTCGAGCCCGGTCGTGCGGTGTGGATCGCGGGTGGCCTCGCGAAGGGCGCGCGGTTCGACGACCTGGTGCGGGAACGGGCCGACAGGATGCGCGCCGTCGTCGTCATCGGTGTTGACGCCGAGCCCATCCTCGACGCACTGTCACGACACGCGCCCCACATCCCACGCCAACGGATCGACCCGGGCGAGCATGAGGTGATGAGCGCCGCCGTCTCCGCTGCAGCCCGCCTGGCACAGCCGGGCGATGTGGTGCTGCTCGCGCCGGCGTGCGCCTCGATGGACCAGTTCAGCTCCTACGCCGAGCGGGGCGAGGCGTTCGCCGCCGCCGCCCGGGCGTTGGCGGGGAGCCGGTGACCGCGGTCGGCGTCGGCTCGCGCCGACGCCCCGCCGCGGGTGCGACGAAGAAGAAGACGGCGAAGCAGCGGCAGCCTGCCGAGGTGTCACGCTTCGCCGAGTGGCGGACGGCGGCATGGGCCTCACCGACCACGAGCTACTACCTCATCGGTGGTGCCGGCCTGCTGCTGCTCATGCTCGGGCTGGTGATGGTGCTCTCGGCCTCGATGGTCGACTCGCTGAACAAGAGCGGCGGAGCGACCCCGTTCACCGACTTCTTCGACCAGCTGATGTTCGCCGGGATCGGCGTCCCGGTGGCCCTGGTCGCCTCGCGCTTCAAGCCGGTGTGGTTCCGCAAGCTCGCGTGGCTGATCCTGGCCGGCGCGCTCGGGATGCAGGCGCTCCTGTTCGTCCCGTCGTTCGCGATCGAGGTCGGCGGCAACACCAACTGGGTCGAGCTGCCCGGCGTCGGCACGTTCCAGCCCAGCGAGTTCGCGAAGCTCGGCCTCGCGATCTGGCTCGGTGCGGTGCTCGCGACCAAGGGCGACCTGCTGCGGCAGTGGCGGCACGCGCTCATGCCCGGTGTGCTCGTCGCCGGTGGCTTCCTCGGACTGGTGCTTCGCGGGCACGACCTCGGCACGGCGCTGATCATCATGGCGCTCGTGGCAGGGGCGCTGTGGGTCGCCGGTGTCCCGGCCTCGCTGTTCGTGCTGCTCGGGTCGTTCGCCGCGGCAGCCGCCGGGTTCTTGGTGTTCTCCTCGCGGAACCGGCGTGAACGCATCGAGCAGTTCCTCGGGATGAGCAGCGACAGCTCGTCGATCGACACCTTCCAGGTCGATCGCGCACTCGAGGCGCTGGGCTCCGGCGGTCTGTCCGGCGTGGGGCTCGGTGCGTCCCGGATCAAGTGGCGCGGCCTGCCGGCGGCACAGGACGACTACATCTTCGCCATCATCGGCGAGGAGCTCGGGCTGCTCGGCACGTTGCTGGTCATCATGCTGTTCGTCGCCCTGGCCATCGGTATCACCCGGGTGGTCACGCGGCACCCCGACCGGTTCGTCAAGATCACCGCCGCCGCGCTGGGTGCCTGGATCGTCGGTCAGGCGTTCGTCAACATCGGCGTCGTCATCGGCGTGCTCCCCGTGATCGGCGTGCCGCTGCCGCTGCTCTCGGCAGGCGGCTCCTCGCTGGTCACCACCCTGATCGCGCTCGGCGTGCTGCTCTCCTTCGCACGCACCGAACCCGGGGCGAAGCAGGCGTTCGCCGCCCGCCGCGGCTCGATGCGTCGCTCGCTCGCGGTGCTGGGACCACGGCTGGTCTCGCGTGCCCGTGGCTGAGCTGCGCCTCGTCCTGGCGGGAGGTGGCACCGCCGGGCACGTGAACCCGCTGCTGGCACTCGCTGCCGAGCTGCGCCGCCGGCACCCCGGCGCCGAGCTGCTCGCGCTCGGGACCGCCACCGGGCTGGAGGCCGAGCTGATCCCTGCCGCCGGGATCGACCTGGTGGAGGTGCCGCGCGTGCCGCTGCCGCGCCGCCCCTCGATGGACGTGCTGCGGTTCCCCAGCCGCTGGCGACGCGCGGTGGCGGCGGCCCAGGGGGCGATCACCGGTGGCCGTCCCGCGGACGCGGTGGTCGGGTTCGGCGGCTACGTCGCCACACCGGCCTACATCGCCGCCCGTCGCGCCGGTGTGCCGGTGGTGGTGCACGAGCAGAACGCACGACCGGGGCTGGCGAACCGGCTGGGCGCCCGATTCGCGAGCGCCGTCGGCGTGACCTTCGCCGGCACCAAGCTGCCCGGGGCGACCGTGGTCGGGCTGCCGCTGCGGTCCGCGATCTCCGACCTCGTGTCGGCGCGCGAGATCGACACCGCCGAGGCTCGCCGCGCGAGCGCTGCGACACTGGGGCTCGACGCCGACCGCCCGGTGCTGCTCGTCACGGGCGGCTCGCTGGGTGCAGCACGTGTCAACAGTGCGGTGGCCGGCGCCGCCGTCGAGATCCTCGGCACCGGCGCCCAGGTGGTTCACCTGGCCGGGGCGGGCAAGGACGAGGACGTGCGCCGCACGGTGGCCGAGGTCACGGCCGCGGCAGGGGTGCCGGCCGATGACTACCACGTGCTCGGCTACCTGGAGCAGATGCAGCACGGGCTCGCGTGCGCCGACCTGGTGGTCGGCCGCGCCGGTGCCGGGACCGTGTGCGAGCTCGCTGCGCTGGGCATCCCCGCGATCTACGTGCCGCTGCCGATCGGCAACGGCGAGCAGCGGCTGAACGCGGCCGGCGTCGTCGCCGCCGGGGGCGGGACGCTGGTGGCCGACGCCGAGCTGACGCCCGACTGGGTCCGCCAGCACGTCGCACCGCTGCTGTCCGAGCGCGACCGCCTGCGCGCGATGGGGGAGCGCGCCGCCGCCGTCGGTGTCCGTGACGGCGCCGCCAGGCTGGCCGACCTCGTCGAGCACGCGATCGAGAGCGGACGCCGGTCATGACGGGCCGCGTCCACTTCGTCGGTATCGGGGGCGCGGGCATGTCGGTGGTCGCCGAGCTCGTGCTCGCGCGCGGCATGCCCGTGAGTGGTTCCGACGCACGTGAGTCCGCGGCTCTCGAGCGGCTGCGCGCGCTCGGGGCGGAGGTGTGGGTCGGTCACGATCCCGCCCACGTCAAGGGCGCCGCACAGCTCGTGGTGAGCTCCGCCGTCCGCGAGGACAACCCCGAGGTAGCAGCGGCACGCGCGGCCGGGATCGAGGTGGTGCACCGCTCGACGGCGCTCGCCCAGGCGGCGGCCGGGCTCGACGTCGTCGCCGTGGCGGGTGCGCACGGCAAGACCACCACCTCGGCGATGTTGGCGGTCGCGCTGCAGGCTGCCGGGACCGACCCGTCGTTCGCGATCGGGGGCACGGTGCTCGCGCTCGGCACCGGCGCGCACCTGGGGCAGGGCAGCGCCTTCGTGGCCGAGGCCGACGAGTCCGACGGATCGTTCCTGCGCTACGCGCCACGGGTCGGTGTCGTCACCAACATCGAGCCCGACCACCTCGACCACTACGGCAGCGCCGAGGCGTTCGAGGCGGCCTTCGTGGAGTTCGCCGGCACGATCAGGCCCGGTGGGCTGCTGGTCGCGTGCTCCGACGACCCAGGAGCGGCACGGCTCGCGGCCTCGGCCGCCAGGGCAGGGGTGCGGGTGCAGACCTACGGCACGAGCGAGGGCGCCGACATCTCTCTCACGATCCGCGAGCTCGGCCCCGCAGGGTCCAGCGCGGTGCTGCACGGTCCCGACGGCGATGTCGAGCTCGTGCTGGCGGTCCCAGGCGAGCACAACGTCCGCAACGCCGCCGCCGCCTGGTGCGCCGGCGTGGCTCTCGGGGTCGACGGCGCCACGATGGCTCGCGCGCTCGGTACCTTCGAGGGCACCGCGCGGCGGTTCCAGGACCGCGGCACGGTGGCCGGCGTCCGCGTGGTCGACGACTACGCCCACAACCCCACCAAGGTGGGAGCCGCTGTCGCGACAGGGCGCCGGGCTGCGGGTGACGGTCGGCTGATCGTGCTGTTCCAGCCGCACCTGTACTCGCGCACGATCGACTTCGCCGCCGAGTTCGCCGAGTCCCTGCGCAGCGCAGACGAGGTGGTCCTCACCGCGATCTACGGCGCACGAGAGGCGCCACGGCCGGGCGTCTCGTCCACGCTCATCACCGACCGCCTGCCCGGCTCACGCTACGTGCCGGAGCGTGTGGAGGCGGCCGAGACCGCCGCCGGGCTCGCCCGACCCGGGGATCTCGTCATGACCATCGGTGCGGGCGACGTGACCGAGCTCGCCGGGGTGATCCTCGCGAGCCTCGAGGCGAGGGAACGGTCATGAGCCGCCGGCCGCCGTCGTTCGCCCCGGCCACCCGCGCCGAGCGGTCCGCCGGCAAGGTGGCCGAGCGCGAGGAGGCTCGGCGCCCTCCGGCCCAGCGCGACGCGCTCCTGACCGGCCTGACCGACCGGCTCGCGGAGCGGCAGCGCGCCCGCCGTCGACTGCGCATCAGGTCGATCGTGGCTGTCGCGACCGTGGTGCTGCTGATCGCGGGTGCCGGCTACGTGCTGCTCGCCTCCCCGTGGCTCGCCTTGCGTGCCGGCGCCATCGAGGTGGCCGGGACCAACGAGATCGCGACCACCGAGGAGGTGCTGGCGGTGGTGACGCCCGCGCAGGGACAGCCCCTGCTGCGGGTCGATACCGCGGCGCTCCGGGAGCAGCTGCTCGAGATCGCCGGGGTGCGCGACGCCACGGTGGAGCGCGCGTTCCCGCACGGGCTGGTGGTCACGATCGAGCCCCGGGTGCCGGTCGCGACCGTGGCACAGGACGGCGGCTTCGTGCTGCTGGACAGCGACGGCGTCGCGCTCGTCACGACCGACGCACCGGCCGAGGGCGTGCCGGTGGTCGAGGTGCCGCTGGGCACCGAGGACACCGCCGCAGCGCTCGATGCCGTGCTGACGGTGATGGCCGCGCTGCCGGCGGGCATCCTCGAGCAGGTCGCGTCGGCGTCGGCGACGACGGCGCACGAGGTCGAGTTCGTGCTGGACTCCGGCGCCCGTGTGGTGTGGGGGAGTGCCGAGGAGAACGACCTGAAGTCCGCGGCGCTCGAGATCCTGCTGCCGGTCGATGCCGAGGTCTATGACGTCTCGGCCCCGCTCAGCCCGATCACGCGCTGAGCCCGGACGTTCGCGTTCCGACACGCCCAGCGCGGTCGTTGTCTGAGCGGGGTTGCGGACCTACCGTCATCGCGATCAGAAATGACATAACTCTCACCCTCAGGTTGAGGTTGAAGGTTGAGAGTGTGAGTCAGGGCATGAAACGGCGAGAGGGACAGACGTGGCGGCACCCCAGAACTACCTAGCGGTCATCAAGGTGGTCGGCATCGGCGGCGGCGGTGTCAACGCCGTCAACCGCATGATCGAGGTCGGGCTGAAGGGCGTGGAGTTCATCGCCGTCAACACCGATGCTCAGGCCCTGCTGATGAGCGATGCGGACGTCAAGCTCGACGTCGGCCGCGAGCTCACGCGCGGGCTCGGCGCCGGCGCGGATCCCGAGGTCGGCAAGAAGGCCGCCGAGGACCACGCCGAGGACATCGAGGAGGTGCTGCGCGGCGCCGACATGGTCTTCGTGACTGCGGGCGAGGGCGGCGGCACCGGTACCGGTGGTGCCCCGGTGGTCGCGAAGATCGCCCGCTCCCTCGGCGCCCTGACGATCGGTGTGGTGACGCGCCCGTTCACCTTCGAGGGGCGTCGACGCGGCACGCAGGCCGACTCGGGCATCGACGCGCTCCGTGCCGAGGTCGACACCCTGATCGTGATCCCGAACGACCGGCTGCTCAGCATCAGCGACCGCAACGTCTCGGTCCTCGATGCCTTCAAGTCGGCCGACCAGGTGTTGCTCTCCGGTGTCCAGGGCATCACCGACCTCATCACCACCCCGGGTCTGATCAACCTCGACTTCGCCGACGTCAAGTCCGTGATGCAGGGCGCCGGCTCCGCGCTGATGGGCATCGGATCTGCCCGAGGTGACGACCGCGCGGTGCAGGCCTCCGAGCTCGCGATCTCGTCGCCGCTGCTGGAGGCCTCGATCGACGGCGCGCACGGTGTGCTCCTGTCCATCCAGGGTGGCAGCGACCTCGGGCTGTTCGAGATCCACGAGGCGGCGAGGCTGGTGCAGGAGGCCGCGCACCCCGAGGCGAACATCATCTTCGGTGCCGTCATCGACGACGCCCTCGGCGACGAGGTGCGCGTCACCGTGATCGCGGCCGGGTTCGACAACGCGGCACCCGGGGCCACCAATCCCACCCGCCCGGTCAGCGAGCCCCGGTCGGCCCCCGTCGAGGGTGCCGTCCGCACCGCTCCCGTGGTGATCGAGCCCGCTGCCGACGAGGCGCTGGCGGAGCCGAGCGCGCCGAGCACGGTCGAGACCGAGGTCGTGCAGCCGCAGCAGCGACCGGTCGAGGTGCCGCAGGTCGTCGAGGAGCAGCCCCGCCGTCGTCCGGCGGCGGACGACCTCGACATCCCGGACTTCCTCAAGTAATGGCGGGTGGTGCGGCGACACGCCGCACCCCCTGCCGAACCGCGCTGGATCGCTGGTCTAGCGTGCGAGTGACGAGACGTACCGACGTTCAATGGGAGTAGGCATGGCCGGAGCGCTGCGCAAGACGATGCTGTACCTCGGCCTTTCCGAGGCCGACCGCGAGCAGGAGACCTCGGCGGAGGCCCGCGGCTATGCCGAGGAGCCCGCCTACGAGGACTCCTACGAGGAGTACGAGGAAGCCACCCCGAGCGCCGAGGTCACCCCGATCAACCGCGCGGCCGCGCGCTTCGACGGCGGTCCGCTGCGTCGGATCACCACCGTGCACCCGCGCAACTACAACGACGCCAAGGTCATCGGTGAGGCGTTCCGCTCCGGTACGCCCGTGATCATGAACCTCACCGACATGTCCGACGGCGAGGCGAAGCGACTCGTCGACTTCTCCGCCGGCCTGGTCTTCGGCCTGCGTGGGGCGATCGAGCGCGTGACGAACAAGGTGTTCCTGCTCTCTCCGGCCTCGGTCGAGATCGCCGCGGAGTCCTCGGAGCCCGAGGTCACGCACGCCCGTTTCTTCAACCAGAGCTGAGCCACCTCAACGATGCGGTGGGTCTTCGGAATCGCCTACCTGCTCCTGCTGCTGTTCGTCGTGGCGATGCTGATCCGTCTCGTCTATGACTGGATCCAGGTCTTCGCGCGCGACTGGAAGCCGAGCGGGGTGAGCCTCGTCATCGCAGAAGGGGTGTACTCGGTGACGGATCCGCCGCTGCGGTGGCTCCGCAGGCGCATCAAGCCCATCCGCATCGGCGGCGTCGCCCTCGACGTCGCTTTCCTGCTCGTCATGATCGCCTGCTCCCTGGGACTGGCGCTGCTGAGCAGTTTGATGGTGCGGTTCTAGCCCGTTTCATGGGCTAGCGTGATCCCTGGCAACCAGCCGAACGACGAATGACACCGAGGTGACGACATGGCGCTGCTGACAGCAGACGACGTCCTCAACAAGAAGTTCCAGCCGACCAAGTTCCGTGAGGGCTACGACCAGGACGAGGTCGACGACTTCCTCGACGAGGTGGTCAACACGCTTCGTGCGCTGGATGCTGAGAACGCCGAGCTCAAGACCAAGCTCGAGGCTGCGCAGACGGGCGCAGGCGCGAGCAGTGCCGCCCCGGCCGCGGTCGCGGAGCAGCAGACGCAGCAGATGGACGCCGTGCAGGAGGCGCCTGTCGAGGACGAGCCGCAGCCCGAGGCTGCGCCCGAGCCCGACATCGCGTCGCTCTCGCAGGCGCCCTCGGCAGCGTCCGGCGGTGAGCCCGAGTCGGCCACCGGCCTGATCGCGCTCGCGCAGCGCGTGCACGACGAGTACGTGAACAACGGTCGCGCCGAGGCCGACCGCATCCTGGGCGAGGCCCGCGCCGAGGCGGAGCGCGTCGCGCGCGAGGCCGAGGAGACCCGGAACCGCACGCTGGGCCAGCTCGAGGGCGAGCGGTCGCTGCTCGAGCGCAAGATCGACGAGCTCCGTGGCTTCGAGCGCGACTACCGCACGCGCCTGAAGAGCTACCTCGAGGGCCTGCTCAACGATGTCGAGGGCCGCGGCTCGGTCGCCGGCGCCGGCCCGGGTGAGTCCGAGGCTCGCCGTCCGTGAGCGGTTCCCCGCGGGCGTGAGCGCCCCGCACGACCAACCGCGACGACGCCGGTTGCTGGTGGCCCTCGGGCTGCTGGCGGCCGGCGTCCTCGTGGTGGACCAGGCGAGCAAGACTCTCGTGGTGGCACGCCTGGAGCCAGGGGAGTACATCCCGCTGCTCGGCGACTTCTTCGGGCTGCAGCTGGTCTTCAACCCGGGCGCTGCGTTCTCCTTCGCGACGGGCAGCACGTGGATCTTCACGCTCGTCGCGGTCGTGGTCACCGTGGTGATCGTGCGCATCTCCCGCAAGCTGAACTCGCGCGGCTGGGCCTTCGCGCTCGGGGCGCTGCTCGGTGGCAACCTCGGCAACCTGGGTGACCGGCTGTTCCGGGACCCGGGCTTCCCGCAGGGTCACGTGGTCGACTTCCTCAACTACAACGGCTGGTTCGTCGGGAATGTGGCCGATATCGCCATCGTGGGCGCCGCCGTCGCCATGGCGATCCTCGCGTTCCTGGGTGTCGGCGTCGACGGCACGCGGCACCTGGCCGCCGACGCCGGGTCCGGCGGGGAGCACGGCAAGGTGGCGGCCGAGGAGTCGCAGCCGACGGACACCGAGACCGACGAGCGCGAGCCCACCCCGGCTGTCGAGAAGGATGCGGACTGAGCGATGCCGGTCCGGTCCCTCCCGGTACCCGACGGTCTCGCCGGTGACCGCCTCGACGCCGCGCTCGCGCGGCTGCTCGGACTGAGCCGTACCAAGGCCGCCGAGCTCGCGGAGGCGGGTGCGGTGCTGGTCGACGGCCTCGTCGTCGGCAAGTCGCACCGGCTGCTGCCCGGTTCCTGGCTCGAGATCGAGCTGCCGGACCCCGACGTGGTCGCGACACGGCCCGAGCCGATCCCGGGGATGCAGGTGATGCTCGACGACGAGGACGTGGTGGTGGTGAGCAAGCCCGTGGGGGTCGCGGCGCACCCGAGCCCGGGGTGGACCGGCCCGACCGTGGTCGGCGGGCTCGCGGCCGCGGGCTACCGGATCTCGACGTCGGGAGCCGCCGAGCGGCAGGGGATCGTGCACCGGCTCGATGTCGGCACCTCGGGGCTGATGGTCGTCGCCAAGAGCGAGCTCGCCTACTCGGTGCTCAAGCGTGCGTTCAAGGAGCGCACGGTCGCCAAGATCTACCATGCGCTGGTGCAGGGGCATCCCGACCCGAGCAAGGGCACGATCGACGCCCCGATCGGGCGCCACCCGACACACGACTACAGGTGGGCCGTGGTGAGCGACGGCAAGCCCAGCGTCACGCACTACGAGACGCTCGAGGGACTGCGCGCTGCCAGCCTGCTGGAGATCCATCTCGAGACCGGTCGTACCCACCAGATCCGGGTGCACAGCTCGGCGATCGGGCACCCCTGCGTGGGCGACCTCACCTACGGTGCGGACCCCGTGCTCGCGGAGCAGGTCGGGCTGCAGCGGCAGTGGCTGCACGCGATGCGTCTGGGCTTCGACCATCCGCGCACGGGGCTCTGGACCGAGGTCAGCAGCGAGTACCCGGAGGATCTCGCCCACGCGCTCGAGGTGCTGCGCAGATGAGCGCCCCGGAGGCGGATGGCCGCGTGATCGTGCGGCGGATCAGCACCGACGCCGACATGGCGGCAGCGTTCGAGATCCGCGAGGAGGTGTTCGTCGGCGAGCAGGGCGTGACGCTCGAGGAGGAGCACGATGCCCTCGACGCTGCGGCCACCACGACCCACGTGCTCGCCGTCGCCCGCGACGGCTCACCGGTCGGCACCGCGCGGCTCCTGACCGACCCCGCGCATCCTGGGGTGGTCCACGTGGGTCGGGTGGCGGTGCGTCGGTCCGGGCGGGGGCTCGGGGTCGGGCGCGCGCTGATGGCCGAGATCGAGCGGATCGCCCTGACGGAGCACGCCGACCGTGGTGCGGTGCGCGTGGAGCTGTCCGCCCAGGAGACCGCGATCCCGTTCTACGAGGCGCTCGGCTACACGGTCGCCGCCGAGCGCTACCTCGACGCCCGGATCTGGCACCGCGACGCGAGCAAGACGCTCAGCGGCTGAGGCTCACCCCGCCAGGCGCGGGAGCCTGAGCGCCGCCTGGCGGATGCTCGCCTCCGACTTCGTGAACGTGAAGCGCACGTGGTTGCGCAACGCCGTGGCCGAGGCGGACCCGGCGCGCGTGAACGCCGAGACCGGCACCGCGACCACGCCGCACAGCTCGGGCATGGCGCGGCACAGCGCGGCGGCATCGGCCAGCCCGAGGCGCTCGATCACACCGGTGGCGTCCGCGATCACGAAGTAGGTCCCCTCGGGGCGCACCGTACTCATGCCGGCGCCCTCCAAGGCGTCGACGAGCAGATCGCGACGCCGTGCGAGCGAGGCGGCCAGCTGCGCGACGTAGCCGGCCTCCGGCTCGTCGGTGGTCTCCAGGTCCAGCGCATGCGCGACGGCGGGCTGGAACGGTGCGCCCGAGACGTAGGTGAGGAACTGCTTGACCGCCCTGACGGCATCGACCAGTCTCGCGGGACCGCTCACCCAACCGACCTTCCACCCGGTGAACGAGAAGGTCTTGCCGACCGAGGAGATCGTCAGCGTGCGCTCCGCCATTCCCGGCAGCGTCGCGATCGGGACGTGCGTCACGCCGTCGAACGTCAGGTGTTCGTACACCTCGTCGGTCACGACGATCAGACCGTGCTCGATCGCGAGGTCCGCGACCCGCTGCAGCTCCGCGGGTGCCAGCACCGCGCCCGTCGGGTTGTGCGGCGAGTTGAGCAGCACGATCCGCGCGGCGGGATGGGCGGCCGCCTCGACGAGGGCCTGGAGGTCGGGCCGAAAACCCTGCACCGTGGGATGCAGCGGCACCGTGAGGTGCTCGCCACCGGCGAGGGCGATCATCGCGGCGTACGCGTCGTAGAACGGCTCGAGGGTGATGACGCCGTCGCCGGGGGAGACCAGGGCGAGCAGGGTGGCCGCGATCGCCTCGGTGGCGCCCGTGGTCACGAGGATCTCGTCCTCGACGTCGAGATCGAGCCCGTAGTGGCGAGACTGGTGGGCCGCGATCGCCCGGCGCAGCTCGGGGATGCCAGGACCGGGCGGGTACTGGTTCAGCCCGCCGAGCAGCGCGTCCGCGGCGACCCGCTTGACCGACTCCGGCCCGTCGTCGTCGGGGAAGCCCTGGCCGAGGTTGATCGCTCCGGTCGCCAGCGCGAGGGCCGACATCTCGGCGAAGATCGTGGGTCGCGCGATACCGTCCTCGCCGAGGAGCCCGGCTGCTGCGGCGGCTGCCCGCCACGGTCCTGCTGGTGCCATGGACGCCACCCTACGGACACGCCGGAGCCGACACGCCGGGCGGCTCGCGCGAGGCCGGTGGGTCGATCCCGCGGTGTCGGCGGGGCGACCTATGATCGCTGGATCATGTCCTCGGATTTCGTTCACCTCCACGTCCACACCGAGTACTCGATGCTGGATGGCGCAGCTCGCGTGAAGGAGCTGTTCGCCGAGGCGCAGCGGCTCGGGCAGACGGCGCTGGCGACGACCGACCACGGCTACCTGTTCGGTGCCTACGACTTCTGGCGCACGGCGAAGTCCTACGACGTCAAGCCGATCATCGGCGTCGAGGCGTACGTCACGCCCGGCACGAGCCGCCACGACAAGACGCGCGTGCGCTGGGGCGAGGAGTCCCAGCGCAACGACGATGTCTCGGCACGCGGTGCCTACACGCACATGACCCTGCTCGCCGAGAACACCGCGGGCATGCACAACCTGTTCCGGATGAGCTCCCTGGCCTCGCTCGAGGGTCAGCTCGGCAAGTGGCCCCGGATGGACCGCGAGCTGATGCAGACCTACTCGAAGGGTCTGATCGCGACCAGCGGTTGCGCGTCGGGCGAGATCCAGACCCGGCTGCGGCTCGGTCAGCACGAGGAGGCCCGCAAGGCCGCCGGCGAGCTGCAGGACATCTTCGGCAAGGACAGCTTCTTCATCGAGGTCATGGACCACGGTCTGGACATCGAGAAGCGCACGCTGCCGGACCTGCTGCAGCTGTCCAAGGACATGGGCGCGCCGCTGCTCGCCACGAACGATCTGCACTACACCAAGGCCGAGGACGCGCACGCGCACGAGGCGCTGCTGTGCGTGCAGTCGGGCTCCACGTTGAGCGAGCCCACCTACGAGCAGGGCGGCAACCGGTTCGCGTTCGGCGGTCAGGGGTACTACCTCAAGAGCGCCGCAGAGATGCGCGAGGTCTGGCGCGATCACCCCGAGGCGTGCGACAACACGCTGCTGGTGGCGCAGCGCTGCGAGGTCGAGTTCACCGAGCAGGTCGGCAAGTACATGCCGCACTTCCCGGTCCCCGAGGGCGAGGACGAGATCTCGCACTTCGTGGGCCAGGTCGAGCTGGGCCTGCAGCGTCGCTATCCGGCGGGCGTCCCCGACCACGTGCGCAAGCAGGCCACCTACGAGATCGAGGTCATCACCTCCAAGGGGTACGCGGGCTACTACCTCGTGGTCTCGGACTTCATCAACTGGGCCAAGGACAACGGCATCCGGGTGGGCCCCGGCCGTGGCTCCGGTGCCGGCTCGATGGCGGCCTACGCGATGGGGATCACCGACCTCGACCCGCTCGAGCACGGGCTGATCTTCGAGCGGTTCCTCAACCCCGAGCGCATGTCGCTGCCCGACTTCGACATCGACTTCGACGAGCGCCGCCGCTCCGAGGTGATCCGGTACGTCAGCGAGAAGTACGGCGAGGACAAGGTCGCCTACATCGTCACCTACGGCACGATCAAGGCGAAGCAGGCGCTCAAGGACTCCGCCCGTGTGCTCGGCCACGACTTCGCCACCGGTGAGCGGCTGACCAAGGCCATGCCGCCGCCGGTGATGGGCAAGGACATCTCGCTCTCGGGCATGTTCGACCCCGAGGACAAGCGCTACGCCGAGGCGGGGGAGTTCCGCCAGGCGGTGCAGGCAGACCCGGTCGCGCAAGAGGTGCTGGAGACCGCCAAGGGGCTCGAGAACCTCAAGCGGCAGTGGGGTGTGCACGCCGCCGGCGTGATCATCGCCTCCGAGCCGTTGATCGACATCATCCCGATCATGCGCCGTGAGCAGGATGGCGCGGTCATCACCCAGATCGACTTCCCGGCCGGTGAGGATCTCGGCCTGGTGAAGATGGACTTCCTGGGGCTGCGCAACCTCACCGTGCTCGACGACGCCGTCAAGAACATCGAGATCAACGGCAAGGAACCGATCGAGCTCGAGTCCCTCCCGCTCGACGACAGGGCCACCTACGCCCTGCTCGGCCGCGGTGACACCCTGGGCGTGTTCCAGCTCGACGGTGGTGGCATGCGCACGCTGCTGCGCCAGATGCGCCCGGACAACTTCGAGGACATCTCGGCCGTCGGTGCGTTGTACCGGCCCGGCCCGATGGGGGCGAACTCCCACACCAACTACGCGCTGCGCAAGAACGGCCTGCAGCCGATCACGCCGCTGCACCCGAAGCTCGCCGGACCGCTCGACGAGATCCTCTCCACGACCTACGGCCTGATCGTCTATCAGGAGCAGGTCATGGAGATCGCCCGGCACCTCGCCGGGTACACGTTCGGACAGGCGGACCTCCTTCGTCGCGCCATGGGCAAGAAGAAGAAGGAGGTGCTCGACGCCGAGTACGTCCCCTTCAGCTCCGGGATGCGGGCGAACGGCTACCCGGACGACGCGATCAAGGCGCTCTGGGACGTGCTGGTGCCGTTCTCCGACTACGCCTTCAACAAGGCGCACTCGGCGGCGTACGGGCTGGTCTCGTACTGGACCGCGTACCTCAAGGCCAACTACGCCACCGAGTACATGGCGGCGCTGCTCACCTCGACGCGTGACGACAAGGACAAGTCGGCGCTCTACCTCAACGAGTGCCGCCGCATGCGGATCACGGTGCTGCCGCCGGATGTCAACGCCTCGGACGCGCTGTTCACCCCAGTGGGCGAGGACATCCGTTTCGGCCTCACCGCGGTGCGCAACGTCGGGGCCAACGTCGTCGACGCGATCGTGAAGGCCCGCGAGGAGAAGGGCGCTTTCACCTCCTTCACCGACTTCCTCGACAAGGTGCCCGCGGTCGTCTGCAACAAGCGGACGATCGAGTCGCTCGTCAAGGCGGGCGCCTTCGACTCGCTCGGTCACACGCGGCGCTCACTGCTGGCGGTGCACGAGCAGGCCGTCGACGCCGTGATCGGTGCCAAGCGCAAGGAGGCCGAGGGCCAGTTCGACCTGTTCGCCTCCCTCGGCGCTGACGACGCCGACGCCGGGTTGTCGTTCTCGGTGGCGGTCCCGGAGATGCCCGAGTGGGACAAGAAGCAGAAGCTTGCCTTCGAGCGCGAGATGCTCGGCCTGTATGTCTCGGACCACCCGCTCGCGGGCATCGAGCACGTGCTGGAGCAGGCCGCCGATGTCTCGATCGCCGTCCTCAACGAGGATGTCGACCGGCCCGACGGTTCCACGGTCACGATCGCCGGCCTGATCACCGGGCTGCAGCGCAAGGTCTCCAAGGCCGGGAACGCGTGGGCCGCGGTGACGATCGAGGACATGGCCGGGAGCGTCGAGGTGATGTTCTTCGGCGAGACCTACCTGGGGTACTCGACGCAGCTGGCAGAGGACGCCGTCGTGGTGATCAAGGGGCGGATCCGGCGCCGTGACGACGCGATGGCGCTGCTCGCGATGGAGATGAGCCTGCCCGATGTCTCCAGCACCGACGATGCGCCCGTGGTGCTGCACATCGAGCACAACCGGTGCACCGAACCGGTGGTCAAGCAGCTCAAGGACATCCTGACGACCCACGCGGGCGCGACCGAGGTCCGGCTGCGGATCACCTCCGGCCGGCACGGTCAGGTGATGAGCCTGAACGGGCTGCGGGTACAACGCACCCCCGCCCTCTACGGCGACCTCAAGGCGCTCCTCGGGCCGAACTGCTTGGTCTAGACCATGGCGCGGCGGCGATCGAAGCTCCGGGAGTGGGCCCCGGTGATCGCTGGCGTCACGGTGCTGGCGATGATCGTCGCGGGGGTCGCTGCTCTGGTCTCGGCGCAGCAGCCGACGGCGGGTCGCGCCGAGGACGTCGCGGTGTTCAGCCCGCCGCTGACCGGTCGCAAGACCGACCTCGTCTCGGGTGAGCTTCGGCGCGAGGCGGGATGCACCTACCTCGACGCCGACGACGGCCGCCGCTGGATCCCGCTGTTCCCCGATCTCGGCACCCGGTGGGACCGGGAGTCGCTGTGGGTGGAGAGCAAGCGGTACTTCCTCGGCCGGCCGGTCCACCTCAGGGGTGACATCGTGAAGCTGCCGATCGAGGGCTTCGACGTCGATGTCCCCGACGACTGCTCCGAGATCGACCCGCTCTTCTTCATGGTGCAGATCTAGGTCCTGTGTCCCCGGCCCCGGTCCTCGAGGCTGGTACGGAAGAATGGCAGCCTGACTACGCACCTGCACCCGCTCGCGGCTGCCCGCCGTTCCCCCTGGGCGGTGTGGCTGCTGGCCTGTGGCGTCTATGTCCTGTCCGTGGCACACCGGATGTCGCTCGGCGTGGCCGGGCCGCTGGCGATCGAGCGGCTGGACGTGAGCGCCGCTCAGCTCGGCTCGTTCGTGACGCTCCAGCTCGGCATGTACGCCGCGATGCAGGTGCCGTGGGGGCTGGCGATCGACCGCTTCGGACCACGTCGGGTGCTGCTGGCGGCCACCACGATCCTCGGGATCGCCGAGCTCGTGTTCGCGTTCGCCGGCTCGTACCCGGTCGCGCTGCTCGCACGAGCGCTGCTGGGCATCGGGGACAGCGCCGTGTTCATCGCGGTGATCCGGTTGGTGACACTGTGGTTCGAGCCGCGCCGCTTCGCGATGATGACGATGGTCACCGGCCTGTTCGCCATGGTCGGCAACCTTCTTGCCACGGTGCCGCTGGCGCTCGCGTTCTCCACCTGGGGCTGGACCCGGACGCTCGCATTCGCAGGCGGCGTCTCGCTCGGGTACGCCCTGTTGCTGCTCCGGCCCGCGATGGCGGCGCCGTTCCGCGAGCGAGCGGTTCGAGCGAGCACGGATGGCCGAGCCCCCGTCCCCGCCCCGCGCCTGCGGGCACGCGTAGGTTCACTGCTGGGCGATGTGCGACGGACCTGGGGGATCCCCGAGATCCGGCTCGCGTTCTGGACGCACGCCGCCACGATGGCCACCGGCACCGCCTTCACGGTGCTCTGGGCGTTCCCGTACCTGACCAACGGGCTCGGGATGCCGGAGACCCGGGCCGCCTCGGTGCTGACGATCTTCGTGGTCGGCATGCTCGGTGCGAGCCTGGTGCTCGGTCCGGTCACGAGCCGACGACGGGGGTCCCGCACAGCGATCGCCCTCGCCTCGGCGGTCGGATGCGTGCTGGCCTGGGCCGTGCTGCTCGGGTGGCCTGGCGGGCAGGTGCCGTTCGCCGTCGTGGTGACGGTGACGGTCGTGCTCGCCATCGGCGGCCCGGCCTCGCAGGTCGGGTTCCAGATCGCACGCGACCACAGCGATCCCGAGCGGCGCGCGCTCGCTACTGGCATCGTGAACGTCGCCGGCTTCACCACAGCCATGCTCGGCACGGTGCTGGTGGGTGTGGTGATCGACCTGCGCAGCGGGTCGGCGAAGCCCACGCTGCTCGACTACCGCTGGGGGCTCGCGGTCCTCGGGGTGGCGGCGCTGCTCACCACCGGCCAGATGTTGCGGTGGCTGCTGCTGTGTCGTCGCCGGACGATGCGGCTGGTCGCGGAGGAGGGGTGGGAACCACCTGTGGTGCCCGTGCAGCACTGGTGGGACATCGGGTACGAACGTGCCGCCGTCCTCCGGCGTGGTCGCCGAGCGCGCCCTGCGCGCGCGCTGCCTACACTCGCTGTCGTGATGCGGACGATCGACCTGCGTGGGACCAGCCTCAGCCCGATTGAGCTGCGGGCACGGCTCCCGCGCGCCGAGGTGGACATCGAGGCGGCGAGCGAGCGGGTGCGGCCGATCCTGGCGGCCGTGCGCAGCGAGGGATACGAGGCGGTGCGCCGGTACACCGAGGAGCTCGACGGGCTCGTCCCCCACTCGCTGCGGGTGCCGCGCGAGGTGCTGGCGCAGGCACCGGCGCGGTTGGAGCCCAGCGTGCGCGACGCGCTGGTCGAGGCGATCCGGCGAGCTCGCCTCGGGCACGAGGCGCAGCTGCCGCAGGAGCGCACGACGGTGCTCGCCGACGGTGCCCTGGTCCACCAGCGCTGGGCCCCGGTCCGTCGTGTCGGTCTCTACGTCCCGGGCGGGCTGGCACCGCTGGCCTCCTCGGTGGTGATGAACGTCGTCGCGGCTCAGGTGGCCGGTGTCGAGTCGCTGGCGGTGGCGAGCCCTCCGCAGAAGGATGACGACGGCTGGCCGGCAGCGACGATCCTCGCCGCCTGCGAGCTGCTCGGCATCGACGAGGTCTACGCCGTCGGTGGGTCCCAGGCCATCGGGATGTTCGCCTACGGGGTGGGCGGCGGCGACACGGAGAACCGTTGCGATCCGGTCGACGTCGTGACCGGACCGGGCAACATCTACGTCGCCGCGGCGAAGCGGGCGGTGATGGGCGTGGTCGGCATCGACTCCGAGGCCGGCACCACCGAGATCGCGGTGCTCGCCGACGCCGGAGCCGACCCCTCCTTCGTGGCGGCCGACCTGATCTCGCAGGCCGAGCACGACCCCGCCGCCGCGTCGGTCCTGGTGACCGACTCGACCGATCTGGCCGCCGCCGTCGCGCTCGAGGTCCAACGGCAGGCCGCCGAGGCCAAGCACGCCGAGCGGATCAGGGCGGCGCTGACCGGCCCGCAGTCCGCCGTCGTGCTCGTCGACGACGTCGAGCAGGGCCTGCAGGTCGTTGACGCGTACGCAGCCGAGCACCTCGAGATCCAGACCGCCGACGCCGCAGCCGTGGCGGCACGGGTGCGCAACGCGGGGGCGATCTTCGTCGGCCCGTACTCGCCCGTCCCGCTCGGCGACTACATCGCGGGCTCGAACCACGTGCTGCCCACCGGCGGCACGGCCCGCTACGCCGCAGGGCTGAACGTGCACGCCTACCTGCGGTCGGTCCAGGTCATCGAGTACACAGCGGCCGCGCTGGCGGAGGTCACCGACCCGCTGATCTCGCTGGCCGAGGCGGAGGACCTGCCGGCGCACGGCACCGCGGCGATGCTGCGGCGGGGTCGACCCACCCTCTGAGCGGGGGACATCCCTCTGGTCACGGCGGGCGCGCGCCCGTAGCGTGGGCGCATGGAGAACATCTTCGACAGCATCCGCAAGCTCGGCTACCAGCGCGGCCCCGAACGGATCGCCGGCGGCATCTGCGGCGGCATCGCGGCCAAGGCCGGGATCAGTGTCACGATCGTGCGGATCGGCATGCTGCTCGCTTTCCTGCTCCCGTTCTTCGGCGTCGCCGCCTACCTGGTGGGGTGGCTGCTGCTCCCGTGGCAGGACGGCACGATCCCGCTCGAGCGGCTGCTCTCGCCGCGCCGATAGCAGCACGACACGCGGAGGCCGAGGATGTCCGACGAACGCCTGACCGGCCGCCTGTTCCAGGACGATCTCCCGGACTGGCGGGTCCTCTCCGACGACGCCGTGACATGGTTCGCGGCGCCGTCGTACGCCGCGGGCGCGTCGCTGGTCACGCGAGTGGCCGAGCGACCGAGCAGCGCCGGTGCCGAGCCGTGGTTCGACGTCCGTGCTGACGGTGTGCAGGTCCACATCCGGCGCGCCGACGCGGGCTTCAGCCCTGCAGATGTCGAGACCGCCCGGGCGGTCTCGGCCGCGGCCGCCACGCTCGGGATGGCTGCCGACCCTGCGAGCGTGCAGTCGATGCAGCTGACGATCGACGTGCTCGACCTCGAGGGGGTCCGGTCGTTCTGGCGCGAGGCGCTCGGGTACGTGGACAAGCGCGACGAGGATCTCGTCGACCCCGGTGGCAGGTTTCCGCCGATCTGGTTCCAGACCGCTGCGGCTGCGCGGCCGGAGCGGAACCGGATCCACGTGGATGCGAGCCGTCGGCACGAGCTCGGGCGGTCCGCGAGGGCGGCGCTGCTCGCCGGAGGCGCCAGCGAGAGGTTCGCGGTCGACTACTACGCCACGGTGGCCGACATCGAGGGGAACGAGGCTGACCTCGTGCCGCTGGCTGCCGCCGACACCTTCGAGGAACCCGGGGCCGAGGACTGGCGACTGATCTTCGGCGCGATGGTCTGCTACCCGACGACGTCCCCGACCCAGGCGGCGGAGCTCGCCTCAGCCGTGGCGGTGCTGGCCGATGAGACCGGCGCGCCGGCGCTCATCGACATCCGCCCCGACGGCGTGACCATCGACTCGGGCAAGGACCGGTGGGAGGACGAGAGCTTCCTGGGTTTCGCCACCCGCGTGCAGGGCCTCGCCCGCGGGATGGGGCTGCGCGCCGACCTCGACCGGGTGCGGTTCGTGCAGATGGGGATCGATGCCGTGGACGTGCCGCTGGTGCGGGAGTTCTGGCGTGCGGCGCTGGGCTACGTGGAGGACCCGCGCGCCGGCGTCACCGACATCGATGATCCGCGGTGGCTCGGACCACCGGTCTTCTTCCAGCCCATGCCCGCGAGCGAGACGGCACGCCGCGCCCAGCGTAACCGGATCCACGTCGACCTGTACGTGCCCGCGGACCAGGCACGGGCACGGGTCGATGCCGCGCTCGCGGCCGGCGGGCGACTTCTCACCGACGCCCACGCCCCCTTCTGGTGGACGATCGCCGATCCGGAGGGCAACGAGCTCGACATCGCCGTGACGGTGGGGCGCGAGGAGCACTGGCGCGAGGCGACGAGCGGCTAGGGCGGGCCCTACCGCTGCGCCAGCACCAGCGGCAGCACGGCCGTCGCGCCCGCGAGCCGTAGCAACCGAGCCGTGTACGTGACGGTCCAGCCCGAGTCGACGCTGTCGTCGACGAGCAGCACGCGTTTGCCGGCGACGTCGAGGCCGTCGACCGTGGGCAGCCGCCGCACCACGCCCGCGAGGCGCTGCGCGGAGTTGACGTCGTGCCGGCCGGGTTCGCTCCCTGACGCTGGTCGGATCGCACCGGCGACCGGCACGGTCAGCAGCGCCGCCACCCCGGAGGTCAGGTGCCGCAGCAGCTGCGGGCGCGTCACCGAGTCGACGGCGACGATCACGTCGACACTCGGTTCCCACTCGCGGACCAGTCTCGTGAGGGGCCCTCGCAGACTCACCGGCAGCTCGCCGTCGGGACCTGCGAGGAGCTCGCGCAGGGGGAGCGACCAACCCAGCCCGTCGAGGCGCGCGAGCGCCCGACCCGGCTCGGGCTGCTCGTCCGGCCCGATACGGCCGGAGAGCTCGATGCCCAGCTGCTTCATCCCGGGCGGCCACTGCCGGCGCGGGGTGATCTCGACACCGATGACATCGAGGCCCTCGCGCGCGGCGCTCACCGCGGCTGCAGCCGGGGCACCGGGTGGCGTGACCGCGCCGCAGCCGTCGCACCGGCCGCAGCGCTCGTCGGGCTGCAGCTCGGGGTCGTCCAGACAGCGCCGGAGGAACGTCATCCGGCAACCGTCGGTCCGTTCGTAGACGAGCATGGCCTCCTGCTCGGCGAGCCGGGCCGCCTCGACGCGCTGGTAGCGATCGGCGTCGTACTCCCACTCCTCGCCGGTGCCTGCCCAGCCGCCGCGCACGCGCCGTACCGCGCCATCGACGTCGAGGACCTTCAGCATCATCTCCAGGCGGTTGCGCCGCAGGTCGACCAGGGGTTCGAGCGAGGCGACCGAGATCGCACCCTCGCCCAGCCTCGGCAGCTCGGCAAGGGTGGCGCGGACGTCTGAGGCCTGCGGAAAGCCCATCGAGCCGAAGTAGTCCCAGATGGCCTTGTCCTCGGCTGCGGGCAGCAGCACGACGTCGGCGCGGGTGACGGCGCGCCCGGCGCGGCCGACCTGCTGGTAGTACGCGATCGGCGAGGGCGGTGCGCCGAGATGGATGACGAAGCCCAGGTCGGGTTTGTCGAAGCCCATGCCGAGCGCCGAGGTGGCGACCAGCGCCTTGACCCGGTTCTCCTTGAGGTCGGCCTCGAGCTGCTCGCGCTCAGCCGGGTCGGTCTGGCCGGTGTACGAGGCGACCGGGTAGCCCGCCGCGCGCAGCTGGGTGGCGGTCTGCTCGGCGGCAGCGACCGTGAGGCAGTAGATGATGCCGGAGCCGCCGTAGTCGCTGAGGTTCTCGACCAGCCACGCGAGCCGGGTGGAGACATCCGGAAGCTGCACGACGGCGAGGTGCAGCGAGGGGCGGTCCAACCCGCCGCGCAGCACCAGCACGTCCGCACCTGAGCCGAGCTGCTCGGCCACGTCGGTGGTGACCCGCTCGTTCGCCGTCGCCGTGGTGGCCAGCACCGGGATCCCCGTCGGAAGGTCGGCCAGCAAGGTGCGGATCCGGCGGTAGTCGGGGCGGAAGTCGTGGCCCCAGTCGGAGATGCAGTGGGCCTCGTCGACCACGACCAGGCCGGCGCTGGCGGCGAGCCGGGGGAGCACCTCGTCGCGGAAGTCGGGGTTGTTGAGCCGCTCCGGCGAGCACAGCAGCACATCGACCTCACCGGACGCGATGCGCTCGTAGACCTGCGACCACTCGCCGGAGTTGGCCGAGTTCACGGTCACGGCATGGATCCCGGCACGGTCGGCGGCCGCGATCTGGTCCCGCATCAGCGCCAGCAGCGGCGAGACGATCACGGTCGGCCCCGCGCCGCGGGCGCGCAGCAGCGCCGTGGCCACGAAGTACACCGCCGACTTGCCCCAGCCGGTCCGCTGCACCACCAGTGCGCGCCGGCGATCGACCACCAGCGCCTCGATCGCCCGCCACTGGTCTTCGCGCAGCTCAGCGTCGTCGCGGCCGACGAGGCGTCGCAGCGCCGCTTCGGCCTCCGGGCGCAGCTGTTCGGGATCGGGTGGCGGCAGCTGCGAGGTCGGTACCGCAGGGCGCTCGACCGGCTCTGCGGCGGCGTCGCCGCCGCCATAAGGCGCGCCCCATTCCTCCGGGTCGGGGAAGGGCGGCTCCTGCGGCTCGCCGTACCAGTCATCGGGTGGCGGTTCGGCGCGCTGCTGGTCGGCTGCGGTCGGGTGCGAGGCAGCGGGATCGGTCATGGCTCGACCGTAACGACAACCACCCACACGCGTCCGCTCCGGCACTGAGATCGCACATCCACGGTGGGATCGCACGGTGCGCAGTGCGCGCTCACCGTGCACGTGCGATCTGAGCGCCGTGGGCACCCAGTCGCACGAGAGCTACGTCGTCAGGGCCGCTCGCCGGCGATCGACCTGGCCCACGCGTGCATGCGCTGCTGGTACCCCTCGGCGGGGAAGGTGCCGTCGACTGCGACGTCCTCGATCGTGACCAGAACGACGGGCGCGCTCGACGGCGGCACCACCGCAGCGGCGTCGGCGCGCATCAGGCCGCCGCGCCGGTTCGCGCGCACCTGCTCCGCCTCGCGCGCGTTGACGGCGTCCAGACCGCCCACGAGGAACGCCGTCAGCATCGCCAGCTGTCCATCCAGCACCTTCGCAGTGATCCCCGACGGGTGCTGCAGTCCGAAGCACGCGACGTTGAGCCCGTGGTACCGGCCCCACGGCTGCAGCCGCTGGTGGTCGAGGGCGAGCAGCGCATGGAACAGCTCGTCGCAGGTACCCAGTCGACCGCTCGCTCCGCACTGCACGCACGGTTGCGCCTGGCCCGCCATGACGCCGACCCTACAAAGCGCACCTGCCGACCAGCACCTGGATTGAGCGTGACGGCACGGCGTGCGACCCGCACACTCTCCTCATGGGCTTCCTCGACATCTCCGGCATCAGCTACGTGCTGCCAGACGGGCGGCCGCTGCTGGAGGACGTCTCGCTGCGCGTCGGCGAGGGCGCGCGGGTCGCGCTCGTCGGGCCCAACGGCGCCGGCAAGACCACCCTGGTGCGGATGGTCGCCGGTGACCTGCCGATCCCGGAGGGCGCCGTCACCCGCGTGGGCGGCCTCGGCGTCATGCGGCAGTTCATCGGCTCGGTCCACGACGACAGCACCGTGCGCGACCTGCTGCTCTCGGTCGCGCCTGCACCGATCCGCACGGCTGCCGCCGAGATCGACCGCACCGAGCTCGCGATGATGGAGCGGGAGGACGAGCAGGTCCAGCTCGCCTACGCCCAGGCGCTCGCCGACTGGGCCGACGTGGGCGGCTACGAGCACGAGACGCTCTGGGACATCTGCACCGTGGCGGCGCTCGGCACGCCCTACGAGCGCGCCCAGTGGCGTGCCGTCACGACCCTCTCGGGCGGTGAGCAGAAACGCCTGGTGCTCGAGGTGCTGCTCCGTGGACCCGACGAGGTCCTGCTCCTCGACGAGCCCGACAACTACCTCGACGTCCCCGGCAAGCGATGGCTCGAGGACCAGCTGATCGCCTCCGACAAGACCGTCCTGCTGATCAGCCACGACCGCGAGCTCCTCGACCGGGTGGCCACCGCCGTCGCCACCCTGGAACCTGGCGGCGGCGGCTCCCGGCTATGGGTGCACCCGGGATCGTTCCGGACCTACCCCGCGGCCCGGGCAGCGCGCAACGCCGACCTGGAGGACCGCCGTCGGCGATGGGACGAGGAGCACGCCAAGCTCAAGGCCCTCGTGGTGATGTACCGGCAGAAGGCCGCGTACAACTCGGACATGGCCTCGCGCCTGCAGGCCGCCCGGACCCGGCTGGACCGGTTCGAGCAGGCTGGCCCGCCGGAGGCGGTGCCGGTCCCGCAGAACGTGACGATGAGGCTCGACGGCGGTCGTACCGCCAAGCGCGCGATCGTCGCCGAGCGGCTGGAGCTCACCGGGCTGATGAGCCCCTTCGATCTCGAGGTCTGGTTCGGCGAGCGGGTCGCGGTTCTCGGCGGCAACGGCTCGGGCAAGTCGCACCTGCTCCGGCTGCTGGCGGCGGGTGGGAGCGACCCCGATGTCGAGCATCGACCGGTCGGGCACGTCAACCCGGATCCCGTCGCGCACACCGGCACGGTCCGCCTCGGCTCCCGCGTGCGCCCGGGCTGGTTCGCGCAGACGCACGCGCAGCCCGAGCTGGCGGGCCGCACCCTGCTCGAGATCCTGCATCGCGGCGACGACCACCGTCGCGGCCGCCCCCGCGAGGAGGCGGCGCGCGTCCTCGACCGCTACGGTCTCGCCCGGTCGGCGCTCCAGAGCTTCGAGTCGCTCTCGGGAGGCCAGCAGGCACGGTTCCAGATCCTGCTGCTCGAGCTCTCCGGTGCCACCCTGCTGCTGCTCGACGAACCCACCGACAACCTCGACCTGGAGTCCGCCGAGGCGCTCGAGAGCGCACTGGGCATGTTCGAGGGCACCGTGCTGGCTGTCACGCACGACCGCTGGTTCGCGCGGTCCTTCGACCGCTACCTGGTGTTCGCGGCCGATGGTTCGGTGCGCGAGAGCGACGAGCCCGTGTGGGACGCCGGGCGGGTCGAGCGCGTGCGCTGACCGCACCCCGCGAGTGCGCCCGCCGTCAGGAGACCGAGATCCGGAAGACCTCGGTCCGGTACGGGATCTGCCAGGCTGCAGGGTCGGCGAGGTCGGGATGCTCCTCGAGCAGCTCGTCCACCCCCGCGAGGATCTCGGCCCGCCGTCGTGGGGTGGCCGTGATGATGTAGCTGCGGGAGGAGACGAGGTCGAGCAGGCTCTCGCGGTCGAACGGTCTGGACCACGGCAGGCTCAGTCGCTCCACGGGGCCGACGTCGTCGGGCACGCGGTTCTCAGCCACGTAGCGCTCCGCCGCGGAGCCCTGCATGATCTCGGTGAGCCGAGCAACCCACGGCACGGACTCGTCGCGCACGTTCCACACCAGCCCGAGGACACCGCCGGGCCGCAGCACCCGCCGCACCTCCGGGACCGCACGGCTCGGATCCACCCAGTGCCACGCCTGCGCGGCGAGCACCGCGTCGACGCTCGCGTCAGCCAGCGGGATCGCCTCCGCCGTCCCGACGGCGGTGCTCGCCTCGGGCACGACCGCGCGCAGCTGGGCGAGCATGTTGGGGCTGGGGTCGACCGCGTGGATGGTCGCGACCCGGCCCACCAGGGCACGGGTGAGCTTGCCGGTGCCGGCGCCGAGGTCCAGCACGTCGCGCGGGGAGGTCTCGAGCAGGAACGCCACCGCTTCGGCGGGGTAGCTCGGGCGTGCGCGCTCGTAGGTCTCGGCCGCCGCGTCGAAGGAGGCGGCCTGTGCGTCCAGGGCCGCGCGCTCGTCGGGGTGGGGGAGGTGCGTCATGGCGTCAGTCTGATCTCGCGCTGCCGCCAGCGGGGGAGGGTGTCCAGCAGGCAGTCGTAGGAGTCCTCGAGCAGCTCGGTGACCAGCTGCCTGTCGTCACCGCACGCAGCCAGCACCACCGATGTCCAGTGTCGCTTGTTGAGGTGCCACCCGGGCTCGGCGAAGTCGTGCTGCTGTCGTAGCGCCTCGCCGTCCTCGGGTGGCAGCTTCAGCGTCAGCAGCTCCCGGCCCCGGCCGTCCTCGCACACCATCCCGAACATCTTGTCGCCGATCCACAGCACCACGCAGCCCCACGCCTCCTGGTCGGCCGCCCGCGCGCCGGGCAGCTCGGCGACGCTCTCGTAGATCCAGCTCCAGTGCGGGTAGAAGGTCGGCGTCACGCCTTTGAGGGTACGGGCGGGCGAGCCCCGTTGACCACGAGGAGATTTAACGTCATACTCCAACTGTCGGAGATTCACCCGATAGTTTCGTTTGGCGTACTCAAAGGAGAGAGACGATGCCTGACCTGCGGTTGACGTTCCACCCACAGCCGAGCCGGCGCCAGCTCTTGGGCTGGTCCTTCGGCATCGCCGGCCTCGCTGCCATCACCGCCTGCAACAGCGACGGCACCGACCCCGGTGGTGGTGGCGGAGGCGAGCCGGTCGACCTCGAGGGCAAGGATGTCGGTGCGATGGCCGACTACGAGGCGGGGAAGCAGTTCACCGCGTCCGAGCCGTTCGAGCTGTCGATCCTCTGGTCGGACTGGCCGGACCTGGACATCAAGCCCACCTGGCAGCTGTTCGACCACATCACCGAGCTCACTGGCGTCACGCTGGCTCCCTCGAACGTGCCGTTCAGCGACGCGGTCGACCGCCGCAACCTGCTGATCAGCGCCGGCGACGCGCCGCAGATCATCCCGCTGGTCTACGCGGGCGAGGAGAAGCCGTTCGTCTCGGGCGGCGCGGTGCTCCCGATGAGCGACTACATCGAGCACATGCCCCACTATCGCAAGTACGTCGAGGATTGGGACCTGCAGTCGCTGGTCGACAACCTCAAGCAGTTCGACGGCAAGTACTACATGTTGCCCGGTCTGCGCGAGGTCTCGGTGCCGACGTTCTCGCTCATCGCCCGCACCGACATCTTCGACGAGCTCGGGCTCGAGCTCCCGAACACCTGGGACGAGCTGCGCGAGGCGCTGATCGCGATCAAGGAGGCCTACCCGGACACGATCCCGCTCGCCGAGCAGTTCGAGGGCATGTCGATCATCAACGTGGCTGCACCCGCGTTCGGCACCCGCGCCGGCTGGGGATACGGCGACGGGATGATCGACGATGGCGAGGGCGGCCTCAAGTACGCCGGCACCTCGGAGGAGTACCGCGCGATGCTCGAGTTTTTCCACGGCCTGGTGGCCGACGGTCTGCTGGACCCGGAGACGTTCACCTCCAAGAACGCCGGTGCCGGTTCCGAGGTCATCACCGCGAAGATCTTCCGCGGTGACGTCGCGATCCTCGGCGGTGCTGCCGGCACCGTGACCGAGTACGAGTCCAAGATGGACGAATCGCTCGGCGCCGGCAACTACGCTCTCAAGCTGATCACCCCACCCGGTGGCCCCGCCGGTCCGATGATCGGGTCACGTGGCTTCTGGCACGGCTTCATGCTCTCGCCCGATGTGGCCGAGTCGCCGAACTTCCTCGCGACGCTGCAGTTCCTCGACTGGCTCTACTACAGCCCCGAGGCCCGCGAGATGCTGCGCTGGGGGATCGAGGGGGAGACGTACACCAAGGAGGGCGAGACCTACACGCTCAGCCCGGATCTGTCGGCCGACCTGTGGAACCTCAACCCGGATGCGCCGCTCGACCTGCAGAAGGACCTGGGGTTCTCGACGTTCTTGGCGGATGCTACGGAGTCTCGCGCGATCATCGAGTCCTACAGCACCGAGAACACGATCGCGTACATGGACGACGTGCTCTCCAACCGCACCCCGCGTGAGCCGAACCCGCCGGCGCCCCTGAACGAGCTCGAGCTCGAGCAGGCCGCGATCATGCAGACACCGCTCAAGGACACGGTGGACCAGGCCACGCTGCAGTTCATCCTCGGTCAGCGCGACCTCAGCGAGTGGGACGACTACGTCGCCGAGGTCGAGGCGCAGGGGCTGGCGGCCTTTGTGGAGCTCGTCACCGGTGCACGCCAGCGGTTCGTCGAGGAGAACGGCTGAGGTGACCGCGTCGACGCTGAACGAGGGAGGCTTCGGCTACCTGCTGGTCCACTTCGTCGAGGATCCGCACTCCCACGCCGAGAAGATCTTCTACTCGCTCAGCGTCGGCGACGACCCGCTGACCTGGCGGCGGCTCGGTGACGGGCCGCTGCTGGAGTCGACGGCCGGCACCACCGGCGTGCGGGACCCGCACGTGGTGCGGGGGGCGGACCGGTTCTACCTCATGGCCACGGACCTGCGGGTCTGGCGGCCGGAGGGTCCGGACTGGTCCGCCTTCCGGCACCGCGGCAGCCGTGACGTCGTCGTGTGGGAGTCGCCCGACCTGTTGGGCTGGTCGGAGCCGCGCTACCTCACGGTGGCCCCCGAGGGCGCGGGCATGGCGTGGGCGCCGGAGGCGATCTACGACCCGGCAGCCGACGACTACCTGCTGTTCTGGTCCTCGGGCCTGGCGAGCGACGGCGACCCGGCGCTTGGCCTGACGGGGGACAGCCGGATCATGGTCGCCCGGACCCGAGACTTCGTCACGATCGAGGAGCCGAGCACCTATCTCGAGCTGCCCGGCGGCGTCATCGACCTCACGATGCTGGTCACGCCCTCGGCGGTGTACCGGATCGCGAAGCACGACGACGAGGCGCCTGGCTCGGTCCGGATCTTCCAGCAGCGCGGCACCTCGGTGCTCGCGAGTGACTTCGTCACGGTCGCTGAACGGGTGGGGCACGAGATCGCGCCGCGGCTCGAGGGGCCGCTGATCTTCAAGCACCATCACGAGGACCGCTGGTACCTGTGGCTCGACAGGTACGCCACCCAGGCGCAGGGCTACCTCGCGTTCACCACCACCGATCTCGACGCGGGGGAGTGGACCCCCGTCGAGGGCCTCGACCTGCCGCCCAGCACCAAGCACGGGGTCGTGCTTCCGTTGCGCCGCCACGAGTACGAGGCGATCGAGGCTCGCTTCCGCTCCTGAGGTCCGCCGGCTCGATACGGTCAGCTCATGGAGCACCGACGGCGCAGCGACCTGGCGATCTGGGCGGGGGTGCTCACCGCGGTGCTGTGGCAGGGGACCGCGGAGATCTCGAGCCGGCTGGTGAACGCCGGGCAGGTCCCTCCGGCGTGGCTGCCGTCCGGCTCGTCGTTCCCGCTCGTGATGCTGCTCAGCGTGGTGCCCGACGGCGGCTGGTGGCTGGTGGGCCTGATCGTCTCGTTCGTCCTGATCGGGCTGCTGACCGGTCTCGGGGTGCGGCTCGTGATGCGCCCGGGATTCGACGGGTTGCGCTCCTTTCTGGCCATCTGGATGGTCGTGGTCCTCGCTGCCGGCGTGACAACGCTGCTCACGGTGCCGATCGTCGCCTTCTACGGTGGTGACGGCCTGCCGATCAACGCGGTCTACCGCGGCGCGATCTGGGGTGTGCCGATGGGCTGGCTGATCGCGGTTGTCGTCGCGCTGGGCTCGCGGCGCAGGCGGCCGTGATGTCCCGACCGAGGCTGGTCGCCACCGATCTCGACGGCACCCTCGTGCGCAGCGATGGCACCGTGTCGGCCTACACGCGCGGCGTGCTGGCCGCCCTCGACGAGCGCGACGTGCCGGTGCTGTTCGTCACCGCCCGGCCGCTGCGCTGGATGGAGGAGCTGTGGCCCATCGTGGGTGGTCACGGCACGGCGATCGTGAGCAACGGGGCGATCTGGTTCGACGTCGGCACCCGCACCGTGCGGCACCTGTGGGGCATCGAGGCCGAGGCGGGGGTGCCGCTGTGCGAGGCGATCGCCGCCGCCGTTCCCGAGGCCACCTTCGCGCTCGAGACCGCCGAGGGCATCCGCTACGACCCCCGCTTCGTCGACGAGTGGGACCCGCGCCCGGACGCGCCGCGTGGACCGCTCAGCACGGTGTGGACCGACCCGGTCGTCAAGCTGCTCGTCACGGCCCCGGGCGTCGATCCCGAGCACCTCCGGGAGGCGACGGTGACCGCCGTCGGCGACTCCGCCGTCGTGACCTGGACGGGGCCCGGTCTGATCGAGATCAGCGCGGCGGGCATCACCAAGGCGGCGACCCTGGCGCGCGTGGCCGGCGGGCTCGGCGTCGAGCGCGCCGACGTGGTCGCGTTCGGCGACATGCCGAACGACCTCGCGATGATCAGCTGGGCGGGGACAGGCTATGCGATGGCTAACGCGGACCCCTCGGTGCTCGAGGTCGCGGATGCCGTGGCACCGGCGAACGATGACGACGGCGTCGCGCGGGTTCTCGCCGAGCTGTTCGACCTCGAGGTGGTCGCCTCAGGCGATCAGCCGCTGCAGGCGCTCGACGGCTGTGACCGGTAGGTCGCACACGTGACCGTGGCACACGTACGCGGTCGCGGCGTCGTCGATCTGCGGGCGCGAGGCCAGCAGCGGGATACCTGAGTCCGGCTGCCCGGTCACGACGACGGAGCCGGGTGGGCTGCCGCGCCAGGCCGCGCCGGTCATCACACCTCCCGCGGCCTCACCGACGATCGCGACCTCGACGGGGCGACGCGAACCGTGCTCGGCGACCGCGTCGGCCATCGCCCAGCCGGAGGCCCGCGGCGCCCGGATCACGTAGGCGGCCACGGTCGCGGCGAGTGCGTCGGATCTGGCGCGCCAGTGATCCTCACCCGTGATCCGGTACGCCGCACGGCAGGCACGCAGGGCTGCGGTGGTGCCGCTCGGGGTCGCGTTCTCACTGACGTCCCGGGGGCGGCGCACGAGCGCCTCGGCGTCGTCGGCCGAGTCGTGCACACCGCCGTCGTCGGCAACGAAGTGCTGCTCCAGCACCTCGAGCAGCCCGAGCGCGCTCGTGAGCCAGGTGGGGTCGCCGGTGGCCGATGCCAGCGCCAGCAGACCGAGCGCCATCCCGGCATGGTCGTCGGCAGCCCCAGGGGCGGTCGACGCGACACCCGCCAACGACACCCTGCGCAGCCGGCCGTCGTCGAGCTGGACATCCAGCACGGCGGTGGCCGCGCGCTCGGCGACCGCCACCCAGTCCGGGCGGCCCAGCAGCATCCCCGCCTCGACCAGCGAGGCGACCGCCCACCCGTTCCAGGCCGCGACGACCTTGTCGTCGCGTGCGGGTGCGGGCCGTTGCCGGCGTGCCTCGTGCAGGCGGCGCCGCACGTCGGCGAACCAGGCCGGGTCGTCCGGGTCCTCGCTCAGCTGGAGCGTCGAGGTGCCGTGCTCGAAGCTGCCCCGGTGCTCGTCCACGGACAGCAGCCGGGCGGCGCGAGGGCCGTCGACCTCGCCGAGCGTCTGCACCAGCTGCTCGTACGTCCACACGTAGGAGGCACCCTCGCGGAGCCGACCGTCGGCGGGGTCGATGCTGTCGGCGTCGAGCGACGAGGCGAACGCACCCTGCTCGGTGAGCATCTCGGTGGTCAGCCACTCGATCGTCTCGGCGACGACCCGCTCGCACAGGGCTGCGATCGGGTCGTCGCGCCGCTGCGACTCGATCGCCCCCCGGGCGTAGCACCCGATCAGCAGCGCGTTGTCGTAGAGCATCTTCTCGAAGTGGGGGATCACCCAGGCCCGGTCGGTCGCATACCGCGCGAACCCGCCCGCGAGCTGGTCGTAGATGCCGCCACGACCCATCCGTTCCAGGGTCAGCCGGGCCACGTGCCACGCCTGGTCGGCGACCGGGCCGTCGCCCTGGGCGGCCCGCGCGAGGAGCGCATCGAGGATGGTCGACGGCGGGAACTTGGGCTTGTCCCCGAAGCCGCCCAGCTGGTCGGCGTGGGCCAGCAGCGAGCCGATCGCCTGATCGATATCGGCGCCCGTGAGGGTGCCGGCAGGCGCCGGGAGGGCGCGGGTGGCCAGCTCGGCCGTGATGCGCGGGCCGCCCTCGAGAATCTTCTCGCGGTCGGTGCGCCAGGCCTCGATGATCGCCGTGAGCACCTGCGTGAACGACATCATCGAGGGGTGCGGCTGCGGCGGGTAGTAGGTGCCGGCATGGAACGCGTGGCCCTCCGGCGTCAGCCACACCGACATCGGCCATCCGCCCTGGCCGGTCAGTGCCACCGTGACGTCCATGTAGATCTGGTCGACGTCGGGCCGCTCCTCGCGGTCGACCTTGATCGCGACGACGCTCTCGTTGAGCAGCTCGGCCACCGCCGGGTCCTCGAAGGACTCGTGCGCCATCACGTGGCACCAGTGACAGGCGGCGTACCCGATCGAGAGAAAGATCGGGACGTCCCGGCGGCGGGCCTCCTCGAAGGCCTCCGCACCCCACTCCCACCAGTCGACCGGGTTGTCCGCGTGCTGGCGCAGGTAAGGGGACAGGCTGTCCGCAAGTCGGTTCGTCATGGAGCACCACTCCCGTCGGTGTCGTACCCAGTATCAACGCGTCCAGGGCGCGTCCGTCAGTGAGTGCTGGCTGCGCTCCTCAGCCTGCCCCGACGATCTCGAGGACGGCGGTGCCGTATCGCTCGAGCTTCGCCTCGCCGACGCCCGAGACGCCGCGCAGCTCCTCGGTGCCGGCGGGGCGCGCGGTGGCGATGCCGGCGAGGGTGGCGTCGGAGAACACCACGTAGGCGGGCACGCCTTGCTCCTTGGCGGCCTCGGCGCGCCAGGCGCGCAGCCGACCGAAGAGCTCCTGCTGCGCGTCGTCCAGCTCGACCGGGGCGGCCTTCGCCCGGCGGCCGCTGCGGCCGCGGACCTGCTGCTGCTCCTGCCGCAGCAGCACGGCCTGGCGCCCGGCCAGCACGGCGGTCGCCCCCTCGGTGATGGCCAGCACGCCGTACTCGCCCTCGACGGCCAGCAGTCCCTGGGCCAGCAGCTGGCGCACCACGCCGCGCCACTGGACCTCGGTCAGCTCGCCGCCGATACCGAACGTGCTCAAGGTGTCGTGACCGAACCGGCGCATCCGCTCGGTGTCCTTGCCGAGCAGGATGTCGACGAGGTGCCCGGCGCCGTAGGCCTGAGACCGCTCGCGCTGCAGCCGCACGATCGTGGACAGCAGCTTCTGCGCGGGCACCGTGCCGTCGAAGGTCTCGGGCGGCGCGAGACAGGTGTCGCAGTTGCCGCACGGCTCGCTGGGCTCGTCGAAGTAGGCGAGCAGCTGCTGGCGGCGGCACTGGACGGTCTCGCACAGCGCGAGCATCGCGTCGAGGTGCAGCGACTGCGCGCGCTTGCGCTGGCGGTCGCCCTCGCCGTCCTCGATCATCCGGCGCTGCTGCACGACGTCCTGCAAGCCGTAGGCGAGCCACGCTGTCGAGGGCAGTCCATCTCGGCCCGCACGGCCGGTCTCCTGGTAGTAGCCCTCGACCGACTTGGGCAGATCCAGGTGCGCCACGAACCGCACGTCGGGCTTGTCGATGCCCATACCGAAGGCGATCGTGGCAACCATGACGACCCCGTCCTCACGCAGGAACCGGGCCTGGTTGCGGGACCGGGTGCCGGCGTCCAGACCGGCGTGGTAGGGCAGCGCGGTGATCCCTTGCGTCGCGAGCCAGTCGGCGGTCTTCTCCACCGAGGCACGGCTCAGGCAGTAGACGATGCCGGCGGCGTCAGGGTGTTCCTCACGGATCAGCCGCAGCAGCCCTTGGCGGGCATCCTGCTTGCCGACGATCCGGTACTGGATGTTCGGCCGGTCGAAGCTCGCGACGAACAGTCGCGCGTCCGTCAGTGCGAGCCGTTGCGCGATCTCGCGTCTGGTCTCGGCGGTCGCGGTCGCGGTGAGCGCCATCCGCGGCACCTGCGGCCAGCGCTCGTGGATGAGCGACAGGCCGAGGTAGTCCGGCCGGAAGTCGTGGCCCCACTGGCTCACGCAGTGCGCCTCGTCGATGGCGAACAGCGATATCTCGCAGCGATCGAGCAGTCCCGCGGCCGCGTTGAGCCGCTCCGGAGCCAGATAGAGCAGGTCGACCTCCCCGGCCAGCAGCGCCTGCTCGACCTGCTGCCGCTCCTGCGGCGGCTGCGTCGAGTTCAGGTACGCCGCTCGGACGCCGAGCTGCCTCAGCGCGTCGACCTGGTCGTGCATGAGGGCGATCAGCGGGCTGATGACGACGCCCGTCCCCGGCCTGACCAGCGCGGGCACCTGGTAGCACAGGCTCTTGCCGCCGCCGGTGGGCATCAGCACGATCGCGTCGCGCCCGGCCACGACCGTGTCGATGATCTCAGCCTGCTCGCCCCTGAAGGCGTCATAGCCCCAGACGGACTTCAGCGCCGCCAGCGGGGTCTTGGGCTTGCCGGACGTCTGCACCGGGTGCGGCTCGCTCACCCAGCCACCATAGGCGTCGCGCCCGTGGGAATGCCCCCTCGGCCCACGCCGTTGTGGACGGCGTGACGATCGATCTCGCCGAAGCGCGCCGTCGCTTCCTCGACCTGCCCATCTACGCAGCGCTCGGGACCGTCCGCCCTGACGGCACGCCACAGGTCAACCCGATGTGGTTCTCCTACGACGGCGAGCACATCCGCTTCACCCACCTGCGCACGCGGGCGAAGTTCCGCAACCTGCAGGCGAACGCCGGGATGGCGTTGTCGTTGCTGGATCCGGAAGACCCGTTCTCCTACCTCGAGGTGCGCGGCCGCCTCGTCGACGTGGTCGACGACCCGACCGGCGCGTTCTACGTCGAGCTGCAGAACCGGTACGGCAACCCCAGCACGGTGCCGCCGCCGGACGCCGCCGACCGGGTGATCCTGCTGATGAGCGTCGATCGGCTGCTGGGACAGTGAGACTCCTGCGGGCCGGCGAGCGTAGCCTGCCCGAGTGACCTCCGGCCCCGCCCTCGACGCAGCTGGGGAGAGGCATCGGTGGCGCGCGTTCGCCGTCGCCGTCACGGTCGCGTCGATCACGATCCTCGACCTCACGAAGGTCAACGTGGCGCTGCCGGCGATCGAGACCGCGCTCGGCGCCGGGTCCACCGAGCTACAGCTCGTCGTGTCCGGGTATGTGCTCACCTTCGGGCTGATGCTCGTGCCGATGGGCCGCCTGGGCGATCAGCGCTCGCGCCGCACGCTCTTCCTCGTCGGCCTGGCCCTGTTCACGCTGACCAGCCTGGTGTGTGCGCTGGCGACGAGCAGCACGATGCTGCTGATCGGGCGCCTCCTTCAGGGTGCGGCCGCCGGTGTGCAGATGCCGCAGGTTCTCGGCCTCGTGCAGCAGCTGTTCACCGGCGCGGAACGGGGCCGCGCGTTCGGTCTGTTCGGCGCCGTGATCGGGCTCTCGACGGCGTTCGGTCCCACCCTGGGTGGGCTGCTGATCGCGCTCGGGGGCGAGCAGGACGGCTGGCGCTGGATCTTCTGGCTGAACGTCCCGCTCGCGCTCGCGGCGATGGCGCTCGCCCTTCGGTTGCTGCCCCGCGGGCCGCAGTCGCGCGACCGGCAACCGTTGGCGCTCGACCCGGTGGGGGTGGTGCTGTTCGGTGGCACGGTGCTGGCGCTGCTGGTGCCGTTCCTGCTCACCACGGGGAGCCCTACCGACGATCCGCGCCGGTGGTGGTCGCTGGCCGGCGCGGCCACCTTCGGTGTCGCGTTCGCCGCCTGGGAGCGGCACTACGCCTCGACGGGGCGCAGTCCGTTGATCCCGTTCCGGCTGCTGCGGATCGCGCCGTTCCGCAACGGCACCCTGCTGGCGACAGCGTTCTTCGCAGCCATGCCATCGATCTTCCTGCTGACGACCCTCTTCCTCCAGCACGGGCTCGGCCTGTTGCCGGTCTTCGCGGGCATGGTCACGATCGGGTTCGCGTTGGCGAGCGCACTGACCTCCTGGTACGGCGGCAAGCTCGTCAACCGGTACGGCCGCGCCCTGGTCGTCGGCGGACTCGTGGTCATGGTGCTCGCGGCGCTGGCGCTTGCGCTGGTGGCGCGCTGGGTGAGCCCCGGTGCGACGCCGTACGTGATGGCCGGTGTGATGCTGATCGCCGGTCTGGGCGGGGGCGTGGTGATCTCGCCCAACCAGACGCTCACACTGGCCGAGGTGCCCGTGCACGAAGGCGGGCTGGCTGGGTCGATGGGGCAGCTGGGCCAACGCATCGGGACCGCGATCGGTACCGCGATCGCGCTGTCGCTGTTCTACGCCGCGGTGCTGACCGCTCCCGAGGACCGCTCGCCGGTGGCCGTCTATCAGGACGCCTACGACCACGGGATGATCGCCGTCGGGGTGTTCCTGCTGCTCGCGCTCGGTGCCGGCCTGTGGGACCTGCGCGGGCGCCGCCGCCAGGCGAGCGACATCGCCCAGCCTCGCGGCTCATGACCCCTGGCGCGTGCAGCCGGGCCCCGGCGGTTCAGCGCGCCATCAAGGCGTCGAGCGCGACAGCCATGGCTGCGGCGACCCGGAAGTCGAGGTGGGGGTTCGGCACATTGACCTGGTACTTGTCGCCGACGCTGAACTCGCGCTGGACCGCGAGCACCGTGGCACCGGCGCTGTCGACGAAGTCGAAGTGCACCGGCAGGAAGCTGAGATCCGTGAAGCGTCGCAGCACCGCCACGAGCTGGTTGCGCTCCTGGCCGGTGGCCTGTACGCCCGCGGATTCCAGGTGGAACGTCGACCGCATCAGCGAGGCGCCGAAGTCCTTCTTGAAGTAGCCGATCGGCGTGCCCGATGCGTCCGTGATGTCGTAGCCGGAGCCGAGGTCCATCACCTTGCGCGCCTTGAAGCCGAACAGCGGGGTGGTACGGCCGGCATCGGTGAAGAAGGTCACCTGCTCCTTCATCGCCATGCGTTTCTGCTCGGCGAACGCGAGCAGACCGGTCGGTGCGCCGCTCGGGTCGACAGCGTTGATCTCGTAGCGGTTGACCATCATGTTGATCTTCTGCTTCACCTGGAAGGCCGGGACGTGTCCATGCGCGTTGGTCATGGACAAGGTCTACCCGCCGCCGTTGGCGGGTGGGTACATGGTGGATGGGCACAGGTACCTCGCACCATCTCACTAGACTGACCGCCCGTGACCTCGCAGCCTTCGTTGCCCCTGCGCCCCGACCTCGCGGGCCTCGAGCCGTACGGCGCGCCGCAGCTCGACGAGCCGTTCCTGCTCAACGTCAACGAGAACCCCTACGCCCCGCCGCCCGAGGTGGTCGACGCCGTCACCGCCGCCGTGCGTGAGGCGACCGGCGGGCTCAACCGCTACCCGGACCGTGACTTCCTCGGCCTGCGCGCCGACCTCGCCGCCTATCTGACAGCCGAGTCGGCTGCCGAGGGCCTCGACGCCCACTCGATCTGGGCGGCGAACGGGTCGAACGAGGTGATGCTGCACATCATGCAGGCCTTCGGCGGCCCGGGCCGGACCGCCATGAGCTTCGCGCCCACCTACTCGATGTACCCCGAGTACGCGCGTGACACCTTCACCGCCTGGCACGTGGCCCCGCGAGCGGCGGACTTCTCGATCGATCCCGAGGAGGCGATCGCCGAGATCGCACGAGTGCGTCCCGCCGTCGTGCTGGTCGCGAGCCCCAACAACCCCACCGGGACCGCGCTCCCGATCGAGACCACCGCCCGCCTCGCGGAGGCGACGAGAGCCACGGGCCCCGACGGCGCAGCCTCCGTTCTCGTGATCGACGAGGCCTATGCGGAGTTCCGCCGGGCGGGTACCCCCAGCGCGGTGACGTTGCTGGGGGAGCACCCTCACCTCGCGGTCTCGCGCACGATGTCGAAGGCGTTCGCGTACGCGGGGGCACGGCTGGGCTACCTGGCGGCCGCCCCCGCCCTGGTCGACGCGCTGCGGGTGGTGCGGCTGCCGTACCACCTGTCCGCCGTCACCCAGGCGGTCGCGCGGGCGGCGCTCGCGCACGCCGACCTGCTGCAGCGGCAGGTCGCCCAGATCCGCACCGACCGCGACGCCTGCGTGAGCTGGCTGCGCGAGCACGGATTCACCGCGATCGACTCCGATGCGAACTTCGTGCTCTTCGGCGAGTTCGACGACCGTCACGCCGTCTGGCAGGGTCTGCTCGATCGAGGCGTCCTGATACGGGAGACTGGACCCCAGAGATACCTGCGGGTGAGCATCGGCACACCCGACGAGATGACCGCGTTCTACAGCGCGTTGACGGAGGTGACCGGGCTTTGATGACCGAGCTCAGCGCGATCGAGCAGCCGCAGCACCGCACCGGCCGCGTCGAGAGGACCACGAGCGAGTCCACCGTGCTGGTGGAGATCGACCTCGACGGCACCGGCAGATGCGAGATCAGCACCTCGGTCCCGTTCTACGACCACATGCTCACCGCGCTCGGCAAGCACGCGCTGATCGATCTGGTGGTCCGCGCGACCGGTGACACGCACATCGACGCCCACCACACGGTCGAGGACGTCGCGATCAGCCTCGGCGAGGCGCTGCGGCAGGCGCTCGGCGACAAGGCTGGGATCGCGCGCTTCGGCGATGCCCTGGTGCCGCTGGACGAGGCGTTGGCGCAGGCCGTCGTCGACATCTCCGGCCGGCCCTACCTGGTCCACTCCGGCGAGCCCGAGGGCCAGGAGTACCACCTGATCGGAGGCCACTTCACGGGTTCGCTGACGCGGCACGTGATGGAGTCGATCGCGCACCACGCCGGCATCTGCCTGCACGTGCGCGTGCTTGCCGGCCGCGACCCGCACCACATCGTGGAAGCGCAGTTCAAGGCGCTGGCCCGGGCCCTGCGCGCCGCGGTCGCCCGCGACCCGCGGGTCGTGGGGGTGCCCTCCACCAAGGGCGCGCTGTGACGCTGCCCCCGGAGGACCGACCGGAGCGCGGCGGCGACGATCAGCTGCCGGAGCTCCCTGAGCTGTCCGACTTCGATTTCGACGCCGAGTTCGCGAAGGCGTTCGGCACCGAGCCCCCCGCGACCGGTGCCGCCCCGACGCGCCCGAAGGCGCTCGTCGCGGTGGTGCTGACGCCGGTCTCCTCGGCGCCGGCGCTCGCCGGCTTGTGCGCGATGAGCGGCATCGAGGCGCACGTGGTGCCGACCTCGCGCGGTGCGCTCGCCGCCCGTGTGATCGAGCGCGACGGCGAGGCTGACGACTCGTTGGCCGAGCTGCTGGGGGAGGCACCTGAGATCGCCACCAAGATGGCCGCGACGCTCTCGCGCACAAGCCGCCACGGCGCCGTGCTGCTGGTGTCGCGCCTCGGTGAGGGCGACGAGGGCCTGGTGGGCACGATCGCCGCCAGCCAGTGGAACGCGGGCGCCCGCACCGAGGACACCGTGTCCGCGGGCCTCGTGCTCGCGCAGTCGGACGACGTGGTCGAGCAGCTGCTGCTCGGCACGATCACGCCCGCGGCCGCCGAAGGGGCGATCGCACCGGGCAAGCTGCCCCCGTGGCAGGCCCGCCGGCTGTTCAAGAAGAGCCAGCGAAAGCCGCGCCCGTGACCGGGCCCAGCGTCGTCGTCCTCGACTACGGCTCCGGCAACGTGCGCTCGGCCGTGCGTGCCCTGGAGCGGGTCGGTGCCGAGGTCGAGCTCACCTCCGACCCCGGGAAGGTGGCCGACGCCGATGGGCTCGTGGTCCCGGGTGTCGGTGCGTTCGCGCACGTCATGGACGCGCTCCGGGCCGCCGGTGCGCCGCGGCTGATCGAGCGCCGGCTCGCCGGGGGGCGCGCGGTGCTGGGGATCTGCGTCGGGCAGCAGGTGCTGTTCGAGGCAGGCCTCGAGCACGGCACCCGCGTCGAGGGCCTGGGGGAGTGGCCCGGACTCGTCGAGCGCCTCGATGCGCCGGTGGTACCGCACATGGGCTGGGCCGAGGTCGAGCCGCCGGCCGGCTCGGTGCTCTTCGAGGGCATCGCCGACGAGCGCTTCTACTTCGTGCACTCCTACGCCGTTCGCACCGCGCCGGACTACGTGCGCGCCACCTGGGCCACCCACGGCGCCACCAGGTTCGTGGCCGCCGTCGAGAACGGTCCGCTGTCCGCGACACAGTTCCACCCCGAGAAGTCCGGCGACGCCGGTGCGCAGCTCCTGCGCAACTGGCTCGGCACCCTGTGACCACCGTTCCTGAGAGGACCACCGTGACCCGACTCGAGCTGCTGCCTGCCGTCGACGTCGCCGATGGCCAGGCTGTGCGCCTGGTCCAGGGCGAGGCCGGATCGGAGACCCGGTACGGGTCACCGATCGACGCGGCGCTCGCATGGCAGCGCGACGGTGCCGAGTGGATCCACCTCGTCGACCTCGATGCCGCCTTCGGGCGCGGCAGCAACGCCGAGCTGCTCGCGCAGGTCGTCGGGATGCTGGATGTCGACGTCGAGCTCTCCGGAGGCATCAGGGATGACGCCTCGCTCGAGCGCGCGCTCGCGACCGGGTGCCGCCGCGTGAACCTCGGCACCGCGGCGCTCGAGGACCCCGAGTGGACGGCCGCGGCGATCGCGCGCCACGGTGACCGGATCGCCGTCGGGCTCGACGTGCGTGGCACCACGCTCGCGGCGCGCGGCTGGACGAAGGAGGGCGGCGACCTGTGGGAGACGCTGGCCCGCCTCGACGCCGACGGCTGCGCCCGCTACGTGGTCACCGATGTCACCAAGGACGGCACGATGCGCGGCCCGAACCTCGAGCTGCTGCGGCAGCTGTGCGAGGCCACCAGCAAGCCCGTGGTCGCCTCGGGTGGCATCTCGAGCCTCGCTGACATCGAGGCGCTCACCACGCTGGTCGAGACCGGTGTCGAGGGCGCGATCGTGGGCAAGGCGCTCTACGCGGGCGCGTTCACGCTGCCCGAGGCGCTGGACGTCGCCGGGCGGCCGTGAGCGAGGCGTCCAGAGCACTGCCGCCGACCTCGGCGTTCGCCGGCGACGACGGCTCGGCGCCGCCCGCCCTCGCTGCCGCGCTGGCGCTGGTGGACGCGCAGCAGCGGCTCGAGGCGGTCGTCGACGCGGTGCGCACCGAGCGGCTGCTGGTGCCGGTGGTCGCGCACCTGGACGAGATGGACGAGCCCGGGGCCCACGGGATCGCGGGTGAGAAGAGCGCCCACGCCGCCATGGTGACCGTCAAGGCACCCGATGGTCGCGCCGTCATGCCGGTGTTCGCCAGCGTCGCCGCCATGCAGGCCTGGCGCCCGGACGCCCGGCCGGTCCCGGTCGAGGGGCGCCGGGCCGCGCTCGCTGCCGGCAGCGAGGCCGACGGCGTGCTGGTGATCGACCCGGGCTCGTCGGCAGCCGTGCAGGTGCCGCGTCCCGCGGTCCAGGCGATCGCGCTGGGCGAGCCGTGGATCCCGGCGCTTCGCAACGACGAGGTCCTGCGTGCGGTGCGCCAGGTGCTGACCACTGCGGTGCCCGGCGTCAGGACTGCTGGGATCGAGCCGGGGGACCGCACCGAGATCACGGTCGTGGCCCATCTGCGCCGCCACCCGACCGGTAGCCCGGACCCCGAGACCGTGGCGACCCTGCGGGCGTGCCGTGAGGCACTGGCGACCTCCCAGGTGATCGCCGACCTCGTTGACTCGGTCACGGTGCGGGCCGCCATCACGCGCTGAGTGCTGCGGGGCTATCGTCGCGAGCATGAATCAGCCCCGGCTGGACGCCGATGCCGTGGACGCGGCCGCCGAGATCCTGCGGCCCGTGGTGCGGTGCACCGAGCTCGAGCACAGCCCGCGGCTGAGTGCGATCGTCGGCACCAGTGTGCTGCTCAAGCGTGAGAACCGGCAGACCACCCGCTCCTACAAGGTGCGCGGCGCGTTCCACCTGATCAGCGGGCTGTCGGCCGAGGAGCAGGCTCGTGCCGTGGTGACGGCCAGCGCCGGGAACCACGGCCAGGGGGTCGCCTGGAGCTGCGCCCGCCTCGGCGTCGAGGCTCGCGTCTACGTGCCGACGACGACGCCACGTCAGAAGCGGCAGCGCATCCTCGCGCTGGGTGAGGGGCGGGTCGAGCTGATCGTGACCGGCACCAGCTACGACGAGGCCGGCGCGGCCGCTCTCGCCGATGCCGACCGCACCGGAGCGGTGCTCGTGCCGCCCTTCGACGACCCGCGCGTGATCGTCGGGCAGGGCACGATCGCGCCCGAGCTCGTCGAGCAGGTGGCGCAGGCGGGCACGGCCATGCACACCGTGCTCGTCCCGGTCGGCGGCGGCGGCCTCATCGCCGGGCTCGCGCTGTGGCTCAAGGATCGTCGGCCCGAGGTCAGGGTCGTCGGCGTCGAGCCGCTCGGCGCTGCCAGCATGACGGCGGCGCTCTCGGCGGGCGGCCCGATCTCGCTGCCCGAGGTGGACACCTTCGTCGACGGCGCAGCCGTGGCTCGGGTGGGCGAGGTCACCTTCCCGGTGGTACGCGACCTCGTCGACGAGATCATCACCGTGGAGGCGGGCGCGGTCAGCACCGAGATGCTCGACCTCTACCAGGTCGAGGGCATCGTGGCCGAGCCGGCCGGCGCGCTCGCCAGTGCTGCGATCCGCACGATGGCGGGAGAGTTCGGTTCCGACGACGCTGTGGTCTGCATCGTCTCGGGCGGCAACAACGACGTCAGCCGGTACGGCGAGATCCTCGAGCGCTCGCTGATCCACCAGGGACTGCGGCACTACTTCATGGTGACGTTCCCGCAGCAGCCGGGCGCGCTGCGCCACTTCCTTCAGGACGTGCTCGCCGAGGGCGAGGACATCGTGGTGTTCGACTACGTCAAGAAGAACAACCGCGAGACCGGCCCGGCGCTCGTGGGCATCGACCTCGACGACGCAGCCAAGCTCGCCGGGTTGCTGGAGCGTATGGAGCACAGCCCGCTCCACATCGAGCAGATCCCGCCCGGCTCTCCGCTGTTCAGCTTCCTGATGTAGATCTGGGTGCGTCGAGGTCGCGGCCGTAGCCCGCTGCCTCCCTGGGTGCTACCATGGAGTACGACCGACTGGTCCATCTCGTTGTGCTGTCGAGAAGTTCGGCTGTGCAGCAGAGGGATCAGGGTACAAGCGGAGATCCCTCCCACCTCGGCCCGACCGGATCGCGAGAGCGAGACGACAGGGCCCGGGTTGACCGGTCCGAGACGAGTGGTACGCCCAGGCGAGCCACGCCGTCGACGGACCCACAGGGCCTCCGCGTGCACCCGCACGGGAGGCCTTTCCTCATGTGCGGCAGAGTCAACAGACGACCCAGTCGATTGAAGGAGTACCTATCAGCGAGCCACGCATCAACGAGCGCATCCGAGTAGCCGAGGTGCGCCTGGTCGGCCCCAACGGCGAGCAGGTCGGCATCGTCCGTGTCGAGGACGCGCTCCGGTTGGCTGCAGAGGCGGATCTCGACCTGGTCGAGGTCGCACCCGACGCGCGCCCGCCCGTCGCCAAGCTCATGGACTTCGGCAAGTTCAAGTACGAGTCCGACATGAAGGCGCGCGACGCGCGACGGAACCAGACGAACACGATCCTCAAGGAGATCCGGTTCCGGCTCAAGATCGACCCGCACGACTACGGCACCAAGAAGGGCCACGTCGAGCGGTTCCTCAAGGCCGGTGACAAGGTCAAGGTGATGATCATGTTCCGTGGCCGCGAGCAGTCTCGCCCCGAGATGGGCATGCGACTGCTGCAGCGCCTGGCTGAGGATGTCGCCGAGCTCGGCCACGTGGAGTCCAGCCCGCGCCTCGACGGCCGCAACATGACCATGGTCATCGGACCGAACAAGAAGAAGGTGGACGTTCAGCGCGAGCAGCGACGTCAGCAGCCCAAGGAGTCGCAGGCGGAGCAGTCCGCCGACGAGGGCTGAGCCCGCTTCCGGTCTCACACACCCCGAGAAAGAACGAAAAGATGCCGAAGAACAAGACGAACTCTGGTGCCAAGAAGCGATTCCGTGTCACCGGTTCCGGAAAGATCATGAAGCAGCGCGCACGCCACGTGCACAAGTTCCAGGAGCGCAGCAGCAGCCAGGCACGCCGGCTCGTCAACGACACCCTGGTGAAGCCGTCCGACGTCAAGAACGTGAAGAAGATGCTCGGCCTGTAGGCCCAGAGCACCTCTTTCTGACACACACGAAGCAAGGAGACTCACGTGGCACGCGTGAAGCGGGCGGTCAACGCCCAGAAGAAGCGCCGCACGACCCTCGAGCGCGCCAGCGGTTACCGCGGCCAGCGCTCGCGTCTGTACCGCAAGGCCAAGGAGCAGGTGACGCACTCGCTCACCTACGCCTACCGCGACCGCCGCGCCCGCAAGGGTGACTTCCGTCGGCTCTGGATCCAGCGCATCAACGCTGCGGCCCGCGCGAACGGCATGACCTACAACCGACTCATCCAGGGCCTCAAGGCCGCTGGTGTCGAGGTGGACCGCCGCGCGCTGGCGGAGATCGCCGTCAGCGACGCCGCCGCCTTCACGGCGCTGGTCGAGGTCGCGAGGAACGCCCTCCCCGAGGACATCAACGCTCCTGCCGCTCCGGCTGCCTGAGCGCGCTTCGGTTCACGAACGCCCCCATCACCTTCGGGTGACGGGGGCGTTCGTCGTTCCTGGGCTCAGGGCGGGCACAGCCCCTGGTCGGGCTGCCAGGGGCCCGGGTACAGATGGGTGGCGATCGTCCAGTCCACCCAGTCGACCGTCCCCCTCGGTGCGTTCGGGACCAGCACCGCCGGCGAGCCCTCGCTCAGCAGGACGACGGCGGAGCTCGCCGCCTGCGAGAGCGCACCCGCACGTTCCCCGGTCCAGCGCAGCGGCAGCAGTGCGCACTCGCCGGCTGCGAGCGGGACCGGTGCGCCGTCGAGCGTCGTGCCGTCCCAGCCGCGCGCCTCGGGGTCGATCTGCATCGGGAGCGGGTCGCCCCACTCGCCACGGGCGCCGAGGCCGGGCCACCCCGCGAGGGCGCACGGCTCGGCAGCCTCGGCGACAAGGTAGCCGAAGATCGTCCCGGCAGCGGCGTCGACAACCCGGAACGAGAGTGTGACCTGCTCGGGCGTGCACGTCGTCCCGGTGCCGGCGGGCTCGCTCTGCACGAGGGTAACGAGGTCGGGTTGCAGGAGATCGGCGTCCGGCGTGACCGGGCTGTCGTCAGGCTGGTCCCAGCTCTCGGGATAGTCGCGCTCGTGGACCGGGCCGGTGCCGGTGGGTGGGTCGTTGGAGCCGGTCGGCACGGTTGTGGTGCTGGTGTGCGGCGGGCTTGTCGTGTCGCCTGCTCGCGGGACCCGGTCCAGGACCAGCACGATCCCGAGGGCCGGGACGAGCAGCCCGAGGCAGATGATCGCGATCAGCGCGGGGCTCGGTCGGCGTGTCACGAGCACGAGCCTTCCAGCGGTTCGTGGACGTGCCGGCGGGACCTCGCGGAGAGATCGGAGAAGTCGCGGCGTGCACCACAATGGGGCGGTGCCCGAGATCATGACCAACCCGCGCGCCGACCGGGTGAGGGCGGTCCGTGCCCTCGCCCGCCGATCGGCGCGGCAGCGCGGCGGCCAGTACCTCGTCGAGGGACCGCAGGGCGTGCGCGAGGCCGTGCTGCACGCCGCCGGCGCCGTCCGCGATGTGTACCTGACCGTCGAGGCCTCGCAGCGCTACCCCGAGATCCTCGACGCCGCCGGCGCCGCGGACCTGTACACGCACCTGGCCGCCCCTGAAGTGCTGGCGGAGATGAGTCCCGACGCGCAGGGCGTCCTCGCGGTGATGCGCACGCCCGGGCCCAGCGGTCTCGCCGACGTGCTCGCCCGCACGCGGCTGGTGGCGTGCCTCGCCGAGGTCCGCGATCCCGGCAACGCGGGCACCGTGATCCGTGCGGCAGACGCAGCGGGTGCGGACGCCGTGATCCTCACCGCGGGGAGCGTCGAGCGGCACAACCCCAAGGTCGTCCGGTCGACCGCAGGGTCGCTCTTCCACCTCCCGGTCCACGACGGCCCCACCCTCGCCGAGGTTACCGAGGCCGCGCGTGCAGCCGGGCTGCGCGTGCTGGCCGCCGACGGTGCCGGTGACGTGCTTCTCGATGCTGCACCACTGACCGAGCCCACGCTGTGGGTGTTCGGGAACGAGGCCCATGGACTCAGCGCGGACGCGCGCGCACTGACCGACGAGGTGGTTCGCATCCCGATCCACGGCAAGGCCGAGAGTCTCAACCTCGCGATGGCCGCCACCCTGTGCCTGTACGCCTCGGCGTCCGCTCAGCGCTCGTGATCCCCGTCGAGACGATCGCGAGCCTGCGCGATCGCGTCCTCGCGCTGGCGACCAGCCGCGACCGGGTGATCATCGGCGTCGTGGGCGAACCCGGCTCCGGCAAGTCGACGCTGACCAGCGCTCTCGCGGAGGCCCTCATCGAGGCGGGGGTGAGCACCGCCGTCGTCCCCATGGACGGGTTCCACCTCGCGAACAGCGAGCTCGCGCGCCTGGGGCGAGCGGACCGCAAGGGTGCGATCGACACGTTCGACGGCGGGGGCTACCTCTCGCTGCTTCGTCGCCTCCGGGCAGCCGACGAAGCTGTGGTGTACGCGCCGATGTACCTGCGCGGGCAGATCGAGTCATCGATCGGGTCCGCGATACCGGTCGGCCGCGACGTGCAGGTGGTGCTGACCGAGGGCAACTACTTGCTGGCGACCGAGGACCCGTGGCGCGACGTTCGCCAGGTGCTGGACGAGACCTGGTTCGTGGACACCGATCCCGAGCTGCGGCGTCGGCGGCTGTTCGAGCGGCACGTCGCGAACGGCAAGACCGCCGAGCTGGCCAGCGCGTTCACGTTCGGCTCGGACGAGACCAACGCGCGGCTGGTCCTCGGCACGCGCGAACGGGCCGACCTGGTGGTGCCGTGGGTGTGAGGCTGTTCGCGGCGCTGGTGCCGCCTGCTCCCGCGCTCGACCACGTCGAGCGTGGGCTCGACGACGTGCGCTCCGGGCCGGCGGCGATGCTGCGCTGGGTGCCGCGCGAGAACCTGCACATCACGCTCGCGTTCTACGGCGACGTCGCCGAGGGTGCGGTGCCCGATGTGGTCGGAGGCCTCGAGCTGCTGGGCGAGCGGAACGCGGCCCCTGAGATCGCACTCAGCGGCGCGGGCGCCTTCTCGGGGCGGACGCTCTGGATCGGCGTGGGCGGTGACGTCGCGGCGACGCAGCGGTTGATGGCGGGCGCTAAGGACGTGCTCGTCGACCGGACCGAGGACGGCCCGCCGCGACCGCACGTCACGGTGGCGCGGTCGGGTCGACGCGCACGGGGGCTCGACGAAGCGGTGCTCGCCGACGCCGTGCGGGCGCTGGCGGTCTACCGGGGGCCGAGCTGGCAGCCGGAGGAGATCGTGCTGCTGTCCTCGCACCTCGGCGACGGTCCGGGCGGTGCGCCGCGGTACCGGCTCGAAGCGGCCTGCCCGCTGGGGTGATCAGGTGCCGAAGATGTCACCGAGGTCGTAGCTGACCGGCTCCTCGAGCTGCTCGAAGGTGCACGAGCGGGGCTCCCGGTCCGGGCGCCAGCGGTTGAACTGCGCCATGTGACGGAACCGGCCACCCTGCATGTGCTCGTAACGCACCTCGACGACCCGTTCCGGGCGCAGCGGCACGAACGAGAGATCCTTGCCGCTGTTCCACCGGCTTCCCTCGCCGCTGCGGGGCGTGCGGGTGCCTGCCTCCTGCGCGGCCCAGGCCCAGGGGTGATCGTCGAAGGTCGTGACCAGCTCCTGCATCTCGATGAACAGCTCCTTGCGGCGCGCGGCCGGGAACGAGCCGATCACTCCGACCGAGGCGAGGTCGCCGGCGTCGTCGTAGAGGCCGAGCAGCAGCGAGCCGATCGAGCTCGGGCCCGAGGTGTGCACACGGTAGCCGGCGACCACGCAGTCGGCCGTGCGCACGTGCTTGACCTTGGCCATGGTCCGCTTGTCGGGCTGATAGCTGCCCGCGAGCGGCTTGGCGATCACGCCGTCGAGGCCGGCGCCCTCGAACTGCTCGAACCACTCGGCTGCGACCTCGGGGTCGTAGGTGATCGGGGTGAGGTGCACCGGGTCGCCGGCGTTCGCGAGCGCCTTCTCGAGCCGCGCCCGTCGCTCGGAGAACGGCAGGCCCGTGAGGTCCTCGTCGTCGAGCGCGAGCAGGTCGAAGGCGACGAAGCTCGCGGGCGTCTCCTCGGACAACTTCTTGACGCGACTCGCGGCAGGATGCACGCGCTGCTGCAGCACCTCGAACTCGAGCCGGTCGCCCACCGCCACCACGATCTCGCCGTCGACCACGCACCGTGGCGGCAGATGCTGCTTCACGGCCTCGACGACGTCCGGGAAGTACCTGGTCATCGGCTTGGTGTTGCGGGACCCGATCTCCACCTCGTCGCCGTCGCGGAAGATGATCGAGCGGAAGCCGTCCCACTTCGGCTCGTACGCGACCTCGCCCGTGGGGATCGTCTTGGCTGCCTTCGCCAGCATCGGCTTGACCGGTGGCATCACAGGAAGGTCCATGCCGGTCATCGTGCCATCACGCGGTGGCTGGGGGCGGAACCGCGCGCCGCGACCGGGTGCAGATGGTCGACCTCGACTCGGCACGGGTGGGAGATCAACCCACGTCGAGGGCGGTCATCTCGTCGGCCGTGAGCTGCGTGGTGACCCCGGTCCAGGCCTGCTCCAGCTGATCGACGGTGCTCACGCCCACGATGGGCGTGAGCGCGGGTCGCCCCGACCTGAGCCAGGCGAGCACGACCTGGCCGGGTCGCATGCCACGCTCGTCGGCCACTGCGGTGAGAGCGGCGCGCCGTCGGTCGTTGCCGGCGTGCTGGTACTCGTCCGAGAGCGGGCGGTCCTCCCGGTCGTAGCTGCCGAGAAGGGTCGCGGTGTAGACCCATCCGGCGATCTCCGGCTGCCGGCGGAGGAAATCGAGGCCGTCCTCGGTGAGCATGCCGAGGGGGATGGGTTGCCCCTCGACCGGCACACCCGGGAGGGGTTGGAAGTAGGAGTAGCGCTGCTGATAGCCGCTGACCGGCGGCAGCCCGGTTCGCTCGGCCGTGGCACGGATGCGTTCCACGAGCCAGCTCGGGTGGTTGGAGACACCGTAGCGGCCCACCAGCCGGTCGGTCACCAGGCCGCCGAACGTCTCGACCAGCTCCTCGACCGGCACAGTCGGGTCCTCGACGTGCGCCCAGTACAGATCGACGGCGTCGACGCCGAGCCGTTCGAGGCTGTCGTGCAACGCCGTTCGAACGGTGTCAGGTGCGAGGCCCTCGAGGTGATCGGGGAAACCACCTATCCGCGTGGGCCGGGCACCCACCTTGGTGCTGAGCAGGACCGGTGCACCGGGGTTGGACCGCAGCCAGCGTCCCAGCAGTGCCTCGCTCTGGCCGCCGACACCGCTGTCGTCGGCCCAGAAGCTGTAGTTGTTCGAGGTGTCCAGCCAGCGCCCTCCCAGCTCGACGTACCGATCGAGGAGGGTGAAGCACGTCGACTCCTCGACGCGGGTGCCGAAGTACATGGTGCCCAGGGCCATCGCTGCGTTGTCCATCTCAGCAGTGTTGCTCCCGGGGCGGAAGGCGTGCATCCCCTTTTCTGCGCTGGTGGAGATGACGCAGGCGCTCCGACGAGGACGGGCGGTGACCTCGTCATCGCCGGTTCGGTGCGGCGAGCGGCAGGTGTCGGAGCCCGACGTCAGGGGGTCGGCGAGCCGAACCTTGCGCTGACGCCAGGGCTCCAGGCGACATGGTCGGGTGCCCGGCCTGCCACCTCGGGGAAGCCGGCGGCAGGGACGAGGTCGTCGTGGAGCAGCGTCACCTCCGCGGTCTGCAGCGGCCATGGCTCGTGGGTGTTGCGCAGGTGCCATGTGTGCCCGAACCGGGACATGAACAGCGCCCAGCGCGCGGTGAGGAAGTCGGCGAGATCCCCGTCCTGCCCCACGGTCGGGGTGCCCTCGGGTCGGATCGTGAGGCGCGAGCGCCACCGTGGCGAGCCCCGCCGGGGGAGCAGCGTCACGTACTCGTGGTCACGGCCCGTGACACGGTGCCCAGCCCGGGCCCAGCGGTACGGAAGACCCACGCCGCGGCCGCTCGCGGCCATCACCGCGGAGCTCACGTCCATGCTGAGGAACACGACACCGCGGCGGCCGGCGGCATCGACCGCGTACACCCGCACGTTGGTCTCGACGAACGGCGGCAGCAGCGCGGGGCCGTGCGCGAACCCGGCGCCGAGCAGGCGGAACGACACCAGCCCGACGTACGTCTCGCCGTCGAGAAGATCTGGTCGCACTCCTGCCGGGAGCAGCGCGGCCACGCGCTCGGGTGCGACCCTCCAGTGCAGGAACGCCACATCGAGCCACCGTTGCGCGAGCAGCGCCGGGCCAGGCAGCGGTGGCGTCAAGCGTGGCCGTCCTGCGGCTGGCGCTCGCTCTTCTTCGCCGCGCCGATCATGAACTCCCAGACCAGGCCGTGCGCCATCAGGATCAGCAGGATCAGCAGCACGGCCTCGGCCTGGATCGGCTTGATCCCGAGCGGGCCGACGAGCTCGGGAACCGCGCCGACGACGGCGACCAGCGCGTAGACGACCGCGACCAGCCAGCGGTTGCGCATCAACGGGCCCTTCACCACGGGGGCGTGTCGCTGCGAGCGCAGCAGACGCAGCGTCGAGACCAGCCCGATGATGGCGATGAGCACGAAGCTCACGCGCCAGAAGGTGGGCGTCTCGGTCCCGCCGATCTGGGCGAACAGCCCCATCAGCGCTGGCAGCAGGAACGAGACGTAGACACCGCCGACGATGCCGCGCAGCTGGAGGTCCCGCATCCACTCCTCGTGCCGCTGCACCACACCCCACCAGAGGCCGAGCAGCGTGAAGCACGTCGCGGAGAAAAGGGCGTAGAAGGTGTTGACGTCCATGGTGATCCTCCGGCCGGTTTCGTGGATTGTCGACCCGTGCGACGCACCTCGGCAAGGGGTAGCTCAGGAACGTCGCCGCGCTGCCGCAGCCGCCTCCGGCGTCTCGAGCGCCGCGATCAGGGTGCGGGCGTCGTGCGGGCCGCGGTGGCGGATACCGTTGAGGAAGAAGGTGGGGGTGCCGTGGGCACCGGAGGCGTGGGCGCTGCGCTCGTCCCGCTCGATCACGGCGAGCAGCTCTGGGTCGCGGAGGTCGGCGTTGAAGAGCTCGAGATCGAGGCCGAGATCGGCGGCGTAGCGGCGAAGGTCTTCCGGCTCGAGGTGGCTCTGGTGGGCGAACAGCATGTCGTGCATCTCCCAGAACAGCCCCTGGCGGCCGGCGGCCTCAGCCGCGACGGCCGCGCCGCGTGCGTGCGGGTGGCTCTCGTCGAGCGGCAGGTGCCGCGCCACGTAGCGGATGCGCTCGCCGAAGTGGAGGTACAGGTCCTTCCACATGCCGGTTGTCCTGGCGCAGAACGGGCACTCGAAGTCGAGATACTCCACGACCGTGACCGGGGCGTCGGGTGCACCGCGCACGTGATCGCGGTCGGGGTCGATCTCCGGCGTCAGCGTCGTGGGCAGGTCGGCGGTCGTCTCACCCCAGCGCACCCGGGCGAGCCTGAAGACCAGGGCGCCGATCGCCGTCGAGAGCACGAGGGCGATGAGGACGCCGATGGTGGCGTCATCGGCCTGCTCGCCCTCGAGCGAGAGACTGATGATCAGCAGGGCCATCGTGAAGCCCACACCCGACAGCGCGGCGCCCCCGAGCACGCTTCCGGGCCCCACGCCCTGCGGCAGGCGTCCCCAGCCGAGCCGCACCGAGACCCAGGCACCGAGCGATACCCCCACGAGCTTGCCGACCACCAGTCCGACCACCACACCCCACGTGATCGGTGAGACGAGCGCCGTCGCGAGCGCTCCGCCGCCCAGGTCCACGCCGGCGTTGGCGAGCGCGAAGATCGGGACGACCACGAGGGAGACAGGGCTGCGGAGTACGTCGTGCAGCCGCTCGTTCACGGAGATCGATCGGGCCAGACCGGCGCGCACGGTCCGAGCGACCCGCGCCTCGGGTGACTGCCAGTAGTCCTTGAACAGCGCCTTCGCGTCCTCGACGTGCCGGCGCTGCGTCATCGCCGCAGGGACCAGCAATCCAGCCGCCATACCGGCGAGCGAGGGGTGCACGCCGGAGGCGAGGGTCGCGCCCCAGAGCACCGCGACCAGGAGCACATACGGGCCGCTGCGCCACATGCTGGAGCGGCCGAGCAGGGCGAGCAGGGCGAGCGCGACGAGCGCCACGAGCAGGGGCACGAGACTCAGGTTCTCGGTGTAGACGACCCCGATCACCGCGACGGCGAGGAAGTCGTCGACCACCGTGAGGGTCAGCAGGAACACCCGCAGCTGGTTGGACATCGCAGGGCCGACCAGAGCGAGGATGCCGAGCAGGAACGCCGTGTCGGTCCCGATCACCACGCCCCAGCCGCCGGGAGCCTCGCGGCCGGCGATCGCCAGGTAGAGCACCGCCGGCAGGGCCACGCCCGTGAGGCCCGCGAGCAACGGCACCAGGGCACGCCGGCGGTCACGCAGCGAGCCGACCGCGATCTCCTGCCGTACCTCGAGACCGATGAGGAAGAAGAACAGCACCATGAGACCGTCGTTGACCCAGTGGTGCAGGTCGAGCTCGATGCCCACGTCACCGAGGTGGATCCCGAGCGGCGTGTGCCAGAGCGCCTCGTAGCTCGCTGCCCAGGGCGAGTTCGCCCAGACCAGCGCCACCAGGGCGAACCCGGCCAGCAGCAGCGCGGCGCCGGTCTCGGTGCGGAGCCGGTCGATGACGGCGGTCAGCCAGTCGGGGCGGTCATCGTGCACGCGTGGCGGCTCCTTGATCCTCGGTCGCGCCGGCTCCCGTGCAACGGGACCGGACGCTGCAGCATTCCGGGTGACGGGGTTGCCCGGATGGCGCCCTGGTCACGCCGGCCTCTAGTCGTCGACCCGGTTTCCCTGTTCGTCCCAGTGGGCGGCGACCTTCTTGCTCGGCTGCACCCGCGGTGGCTCGCCCGGCATCTTCGGGTAGTCGGGCGGGAAGTTGAGCTCGCCACCCGGGAGGGTCTCCCAGAGGTCGAGCAACGGGTCCAACGAGAACGCCTCGTCGTCCATACCTGCCCAGGGGTCGCCGTCAGCCATCCGGGCGGGCACCGTGGTGAGGTTGAGCTCGCGCGGATCGCGCACCTCGGCTAGCTCCTCCCAGGTCAGCGGCGTGCTCACCGGGGCCCCGGGCTTGGCGCGCAGGCTCCACGCGCTGGCGATCGTGCGGTCGCGGTTGTTCTGGTTGAAGTCCACGAAGATCCGCTCCCCGCGCTCCTCCTTCCACCAGGCGACCGTGACGCCCTCGTCGCGGCGGGCGAGCTCGCGGCCGAACCCGATCGCAGCGTGCCGCACATCTTCGAAGGTGTAGCGCGGCTCGATCCGCACGTAGATGTGGATGCCGCGGTTCCCGCTGGTCTTCGCGTACCCGCGGAGCCCCAGCTCCTCGAGCAGGCGTCGCGCGACGGCAGCGACGCGCTGCGCATCCGCGAAGTCGGTGCCCGGTTGCGGGTCGAGGTCGAGCCGGAGCTCGTCGGGGTGGTCGACATCGGCCCGCCGCACGGGCCACGGGTGGAACGTGAGCGTGCCCATCTGCGCCGCCCACACGAGCGCGGCCGGCTCGGTCGGGCACAGCTCGTCCGCCGGTCGCCCGCTGGGGAAGGTGATCCGCGCCGTCTCGATGAAGTCGGGAGCGCCCTTGGGCAGGCGCTTCTGGTAGAAGCCGTCGGCGTCGCGGTCCTGCGGCCCGACAGCGAGCCGCATACCCTCACGCCATCCGTTCGGCCAGCGCTCCATCGCCGTGGGCCGCTCGCCGATCGCACGCATGAACGCCTCACCCATGGCGGCGACGTACTCGCACACCTCGAGCTTCGTGATCGCGGGCGTGCGGTCCGTGGCCTCGTAGATCACCCTGTCCGGGCTCGAGACCCGGACCTCACGATCGCCCTCGGGTCCCGCGACGGTGAGCAGCTGCGCTTTCGACGCCATGTGAGGAGCCTACTGAGCGGGCACGACAGTGCTGCTGCATGATGGACAGGTGGTCAGCGACAGCCTGGAGCGGGTTCGTGCCGTGGTCGCAGAGGCCGACGACGTCGCGCGGCTGGTCACCGAGCTCGCGCTCGCGCCCGAGCGGGCTCGCGAGCAGGTGCGCACGGCGTTCGTGGACAGCCGTGAGGAGAAGGTGCTCGCCCAGCTCGACGGCGTCCCGGCGGCGTCTCTGCGCGACGTCACCAGGGAACGCCTGCGCATCGGCGCGCTGACCGAGGGCGGGGTCGAGAGCGTCGGCGCGGTCCTTCGACTCGGTCAGCGTCGCCTCGAGAACCTCACGGGAATCGGGCCGCAGACCGCGACGCATCTGCTGGCGGCCGCCGAGCAGGTCGCCGCCGCGATGCGGGACTCGATCCGGTTCCGGATCGACATGGACCCCGCGGACCCCGTGGCCACCCGGCTCGTGCAGACCCTGTACACGCTGCAGCGCGTGAACGAGGCGACCGAGCGCCATGCCGATGCCATCACCAGGGTCAGCGCAAGCCACGCTCGGGCGCGCGAGGACGCGCAGGAGCTGACCCGAAGACTCAGGCGACTGATCCTCTGGGGTGAGCGCCGCCGTCGGGCAGAAGAAGGCGTCGAGACGCTCGAGGCGCTGATCGGGATGGCCAAGCGAGTCGGGCTGGTCGAGGACGCGCGGCTGGTCACCGGGCTGCTGGCGGTCCCGATGCACCCGATCGAGGTGTGGGAGGACTTCCGGGTCCGCTCGATCGACTACTACGCGCTGCTGGACTCCGTGGCACCCACCCGCCGTGACCGCTCCGCCTCCGAGGGCCACCTGCCAGCCGGGCTCGTGGAGCGTGTCGAGCGGCAGCCGCTAGACACCACATTGCTGACGGCGTCGTTGCGCGGCTACCAAGCGTTCGGCGCACGGTTCGCGCTCGCACAGCACCGCGTGGTCATCGGTGACGAGATGGGCCTCGGCAAGACCGTGCAGGCGATCGCGGTCATCGCGCACCTGTTCGCGAACGGCGCCCGTCACGCCCTCGTCGTCTGCCCCGCCAGCGTCCTCGCCGGCTGGGTGCGCGAGGTCGAGAAGCACTCGAGTCTGCAGGTCCACCTGCTGCACGGCGACGACCGCGCCGAGCGGACCGCGCGCTGGCGGCAGCGCGGCGGCGTCGGGATCTGCTCGTACCCGGGGCTGTGGTGGAACCGGCGCGAGCTCGGTGTGCCGGACGTGCTGGTGGTCGACGAGGCGCACTACGTCAAGAACCCGCGCACCAACAGATCCCGTGCGGTGCAGGAGCTCGCGGAGCAGGTCCCCGAGGTGCTGTTCCTGGCCGGGACCGTGATGGAGAACCGGGTCGAGGAGTTCGGGACGATCGTGTCCTACCTGCAGCCACGGCTCGCGCACGAGCTCAGCGACCGGGCAGCGGCGCTACGGCTGGTCGATCCGGTCGCCTTCCGCAGGGCCGTCGCGCCCGCGTATCTGCGGCGCAACGCCGAGGACGTGCTCGAGGAGCTGCCCGAGCTGGTCCAGGTCGAGGAGTGGGAGGAGTTCGGGGAGGTCGACGGCGGTGCGTACCGCCGGGCGGTCGAGGCCGGGTCGTTCATGGGGATGCGGCAGGCCGCGTACGCCGTGGCGAGACCGACCCAGTCCGCGAAGGTCGAGCGGTTGGTCGAGATCGTCGCCGAGGCGATCGAGAACCACCGCAAGGTGGTCGTGTTCTCGTTCTTCCGCGACGTGATCGACACCGTCGTCGCGGCGCTCGGCGACATGGCGATCGGGCCGCTGACCGGTTCGGTGTCACCCGAGGAGCGCGCTCGCATCGTCGACGAGTTCACCGCGTCCGAGCGTGCGCTCGCGCTGGTGAGCCAGATCGAGGTCGGGGGAGTGGGCCTCAACCTGCAGGCCGCCTCGATCGTGATCCTGTGCGAGCCCCAGACGAAACCGACCACCGAGTCCCAGGCGATCGCCCGCGCCCACCGGATGGGTCAGGTCTCCACCGTGCAGGTGCACCGGCTGCTGGTGGTCGACTCCGTGGACGAGCACCTGATCCGCATCCTCGACACCAAGCGTCACCTCTTCGACGCCTACGCGCGCAGGTCCGCCCTCGCCGAGGAGGTCGCGAGCGCCGTCGACGTCTCCGAGGCCGAGCTCGCCCGCCAGATCGTCGACGCCGAGCGCACCCGGCTCGCGATCGCCCCCCACATCCTCTCGACCGAGGATGCGCCCGTTCCGGTCGCCGACGACGCGCCGCAGTGACCCAAAGTCCACGCTCGAAGGGCCCACGGGTGCGATGTGAACGCTCACCCGCACATCGAGCGTGGAGTTTGTCCCACCGCGGCCGGCGGGCACGAGCGAGAGGCAGCGCTCACCGGTCGATCAGGTGGTGGGCGTAGGCGAACGCTGCGGCAGCGGTGCGGGACCCGACGTCGAGCTTGGCGAAGATGTTCGACAGATGCCGCGCGACCGTCTTCTCGGAGATCACCAGCGTCGTCGCGATCTCGGCGTTGCTTCGACCTGCCGCGACCAGGCGCAGCACCTCGACCTCGCGGCCGCTCAGCCCCCTCGGCAGTACCTCCTCGCCGAGCAGCTCGCGCACCTCCGTCACCGCCGCCGCTCCCAGCGTGGCCAGTGTGCTCTCCGCTGCCCGCCACAACGTGCGCGCAGAGCTCTGGTCTCCGCCGGCCAGGAGCGCCCGCCCCTCCAGCACCTGGCTGCGTGCGGTCTCGTACGGCGCGGCCAACGCCGACCACCGCGCCGCAGCCTCACGCGCAGCCGCCAACGCGAGGGCAGCATCGCCGTGCCCGAGCGCGACCTGCGCGTTGGCGTGAGCCGCCGCGGCCACGAGCGAGTCGCAACCGAAGCGACCCGCCAACGTGGTGAGCTCGGCGGCGGCGTCCGTCGCTGACTCGAGATCCGCCACGGCGACGAGAACCTCGATCACGCCGCTCAGCACCTGGGAGCGTCTGACCGGATCTGGGCGCTGCTCGAGCGCCTGCCGAGCAGCGCTTGCGGCCGCGTCCTTCCTTCCGGTGGCGAGCGCGAGCAGGGCGCGCCCCGGCTGGGCGTCGTCGCCCTGCAGGGTGGCCGCTGCGTAAGCTCGCTCGGCTGCGTCGTGCTCGCCGCGGAGCCGGAGCAGGTCTCCTCGCTCGTGCTGCACCAGTCCGACGGCGGGGCCCGCGCCGGCGAGCGCGTAGCGCCGCGAGGCCCGGTCGAGCTCGTCGAGCGCCTCTGCCCACGCACCGTGCAACCGCATGAGCTGACCGCGATGCACCGCGCACTGACCGGTGAAGGCGACCAAGCCAGGTTGCTGCTCGCACCACGTGCTCAGCGCGCGGGTCCACTGCTCAACCCGGCCGACGTCTCCCAGCCACTGGCACGCCTCGATCATCGAGCAGTAGATCATCCCCGCGAAGATCGGCGACACCTCGCCACCGAGCAGACCGACCATCGCCTCGTCGAGGCGGTCGAGGCCCTCCCGAACCTGGCCCAGAATCGTCAACCCGCGGCCCTGGGCGTTGAGCCCGAACGCGAGCAGGTCGGTGTCCCCGAAACGCTGGCCGATGGCGGTCACCTCGGTCGCGACACGGAGGGCGTCCTCGAACGCGCCTGCACCGATGTGCCCGAACATCTCGTGCACGAGGAGGTAGCCACGCTCGACGACCTCGTCCTCGACCGCTTCGAGCTGGCGCGCCGCCCGGAGCATCCAGCCGCGCGCGACGGCCGGTTCCCCACCCTCCACCAGCACGATCGCGAGCCAGAACGCGTCACGGACCGCGCCGGGGACGTCATCGGCGTCCACGTGGGCGCGGTGCGCCCGCTGCAGCGCCTGCACGCAGTCGTTGCGCCGGCCGAGCAGATACGCCGTCGTGGCGAGTGCGCCGAAGTCCGCGGCTGCCAGGTCGGCGTCGTCGAGGCGGCTGAGCTCCTCGAAGGCCGCGACCCACTCGCGGCGCTCGTAGGCCTCACGTGCCGCCCGTAGATCCTCGAGCACGCCCATGTCGACTCCGTCCCGCTCCGACGATAGGACCGGCCGCGCGCTCGCGCACAGTGATCAGTGCGTCACAGCGGGGGATCGGCTCGAGGTGTCCACGATCGTACGCGCCACGTGCTCGGCGTCGCGGCCGACGCCCGAGACCTCCATCGAGCTGAACGCATACTGGAAGGCGAGCCCGCAGAAGTAGAGGCCCGGGATCTCCTCGACTATCCCGCGATACTCGCGCGGCCAGCCGTCCTCTCCCACCACGGGAAGGTCGATCCAGTCGAACCGCTGCCGGTAGCCGGTGCACCAGACGACGCTGGCGGCCTGGACGGCGAGCCCGTCCTCGAGGACCGGCATGCCGTCGTCCGAGATCCCGACGACCTTCTGCGTGCGGCGGGTCACGCCACGCTCGGCGAGGTCTTTGCGCTGGACACGCAGCATCGGTGCGCCGTGGTGCCGCACGTGGATCATGACCTTGCGACCGATCGGCGTCCTGCGTGTCAGCACGTGCGCGAAGATCTTTCGGATGACGGGGTACATCACCTTCATTCGCGCCGATCCCCAGCGCATCGGCAGCTGGCCGTTGTCCGGCCCGCACAGCGTCACGTCGTGCGTGAGCGCGAGCTCGTAGGCGATGTCGCACCCGCTGTGCGAGGCCCCGACCACCAGCACAGGCCCCGGCGGCAGGTCGCTCGGGCGACGGTACTGCGCCGAGTGCAGCTGTCGGATGGTGGGCGCGATCCGGGCCGCGACGGGCGGCACGGACGGCTCGTGCCCGAAGGTCCCGGTCGCGACTACCACGTTGTCGCACGTGATCACCTCCTCGCCGATCGTGGCGATGAAGCCGCCGCCAGGCACCGCGGCCAGTCGGTCGACCTCGGTGCGCAGGCGGACCGGTAGGTCGTAGGTGACGGCGTAGCGTTCCACATAGGTGGCCATCTCGTCCTTGGTGGGGAAGTGCCACCGCGCTGACGGGAACGGCAACCCAGGAAGTGCGTCGGCGTAGGCAGGTGTGAACAGCGTGAGGCTGTCGTACTGCTGACGCCAGCAGTCACCCAGCTGCTCGGCGCGGTCGACGACGAGGACGTCGCGGCCGCGGCGGGCCAGGTGGTAGGCGGTGGTGAGGCCGGCCTGACCGGACCCGATGATCAGGGTCTCGACGTGCTGTGCGGACATGACTCCTCCTTCGGGCACGCCGACGGTAGGCGTCCGGGAGAAGCGTCCACATCGGGCGCGCTACCCACGTCGGTCCGTGCGGGATGGGTGTTCCTACCCAGCAAGCGCTGTGGTGTGGGCGGCGCGCGACGGCACGGTGCAACAAACTCGTGGCCAGACGGTGCTGTGAACGCTCACATTGGGTAAGTCGGCCATCTCGCCACGAATTCGTGTCAGACAGCCGCGTCCGTGGACGGGCCCTTCGTGAGCCCTACAGGGAGCGGTAGGCCTCGGCGAGGCGGGTGACACCCTCGGAGATCTGGGAGGGGGTGACGCCGGAGTAGGCCAGGCGCAGGTGGTGCTTGGCGTCGTCGAGGAGGAAGTCGCTGCCCTTGACGACGGCGAGGCCTCGGGCCGTGCAGGCGTCGAAGAGGGCGTCGCCGTCGGTTCCCTCGGGGAAGGTCAGCCACAGGAAGTAGCCACCCTCGGGGTCGACGAACTGCACCTCGGGCAGCTCGGCGCGCAGCCCCTCAGCGAGCACGCGGGCTCGCTCCGCGAGGGCGGTCTTGACCGTCTCGATCGAGGCCTCGTAGGAGCCGCTGCGCACGAACGAGTTGACGATCGACTGGCTGACCATGCTCGGCGAGATGTAGGTGCTGGTGGCCAGCGCGGCGACCTTGCCGATCAGCTCGGTCGAGCCCACCAGGTAGCCCACGCGAATGCCGGGGCAGACGGTCTTGGAGAACGAGCTCGCGTAGACGACCTCGCCGTCGGACTGCTCGAACATCGTGGGCAGCCGCTCGCCCGTGAAGCGCAGCTCCACGTACGGGTCGTCCTCGAAGATCGTGAACGATCGATCCCGTGCGAGCCGGACGAGTTCCGCGCGCTTGTCGGCTGAGAGCGTGTAGCCGGCGGGGTTGTGGAAGTTCGGGATGAGGTGAGCGAGCGCAGGAGTGACGCCGGAGTCCAGCACCGCGCGGACGCCGTCGACCGACACGCCGTCGGGCTCGATGTCGACCGCGTGCAGGTCGGCGCCGAGCGCACGCAGCGAACCCAGGGTGCGGTCGTAGGAGGGGCGCTCGACGATCACGGCGTCGCCGTCGGAGACCAAGGTCTCGAACAGGAACGCGTCGGCCTGCATCGAGCCGTTGGTCACGAGCACCTGGTTCTCGGCCACGCCGTGCCGCTCGGCGATCCACGCGCGCAACGGGAGGTAGCCGACCGACGTGCCGTAGGCGAACGAGCCCGCGGGGTCGTCCGTGAAGGCGCGGTCGGCGGCGGCCTTCAGACCATCGACGTCGATGATGTCGAGCGACGGGGCGCCACGGGCGAACGAGATCGGTGCGGGTTCAGCGGCCATGTGCCCAGCGTAGGGAATCCGGGCAGCGCGCGTGGTGTGGCGTCCACTACCCGGAAGCCGGTCAGGCGCCGGCAGGTGCCTGGGGCTCGCCCTCACGGCGCCGCCGCGCGTTGCGGCGGAGCCGGGCGATCACGAACCAGGCGAGCAGCGCCAGGATCAGCCCCACGACGAGCTTGGAGAGCACCCCGCTCCACTGCTCGAGCGCGGGCTCGATCGCCGGCCCGAAGGCGAAGCCCAGGCCGATCCAGATGGCGTTCCACACGAGCGAGCCCAGCGCGGTGTAGAGGGTGAACATCACCAGCGACATCCGCTCGACGCCCGCAGGGACGGAGATGAAGGAGCGCACGATCGGCACGCACCGCCCGAGCAGCACGGCGGTGCCGCCCCAGCGACCGAAGAAGGTCTCGGCCTTGTCGAAGTCCTCGGCGTCGACGAGCGGCATCTTCTCGAAGATCCAGCGCGTGCGGTTGCGGCCGAGTGCCGCGCCCAGGCCGTACCAGACCCAGGCGCCGATGAGGCTGCCGAGCGTCGCCGCGATCAGCGCGACCCAGAAGTTCATGCGGCCTGCATAGGAGAGGAACCCCGCCGCCGGCAGGATCGCCTCGGACGGGATCGGCGGGAAGAAGTTCTCGATCAGCACGGCCAGGCCGACGCCGACCTCGCCCATCGTGTCGATCAGCGAGAGCACCCAGCCGATGAACCCTTCGTACTCGGCCGAGCCGCCGGAGGCGCTCATCGGGGCGTGCGAGATCACGGGCATGCGCATGGGGCCATACGGTACGGGGCGGCAGGCCGCGGCTCCATGAGGCTGGCCGCACGACTGGGCGGGGGAAAGCCCGGGGCTGGTAGCTCCATCGAGAGGGCGCAGGGACGACCGCACGGTGTGGAGGCCGTGCCCCACGGTCAGGCTTGCGCCCTCTCGGCGACGATCTGGCAGACTGACCCCATGCACGCGATGCGATTTAGCAGGCCCGCTCCGGGCCGCAGCGTGCGCTGATCACAGACACCGGCTACGCGCGTGTCGGCCCGAGCGGGCTCTCGTCCCTGACCCCCGCTCGTCCCCAGGAAGGTTCGCATGTCCGACAGCCATGACAACGCAGACGCCCCCGCGCCGTCGCCGCTCGATGCCGACGCCGTCACCTCGGCTCTCGAGGCCGCTCTCGCAGCCGTCGCCGGCGCGGCCGGTCTCGAGGACCTGAAGCAGGTCCGGATCGCCCACACGGGTGAGCGCAGCCCGCTCGCCCAGGCGAATCGTGGCATCGGTGGGCTGGCGCCCGCCGACAAGGCCGCCGCCGGCAAGCTCGTGGGTCAGGCCCGTGGTCGCCTCAACGCCGCGATCGCCGCCCGTCAGAGCGAGCTCGAGGCCGAGCGCGACGCCGCGGTGCTGCGTACCGAGGCCATCGATCTCACCGCTCCGATCGAGCGCACCCGCCCCGGTGCCCGGCACCCGCTCGACGCCCTCATGGACAGTGTCGCCGACTTCTTCACCTCGATGGGGTGGGAGATCGCCGAGGGGCCCGAGGTCGAGCACGAGTGGTTCAACTTCGACGCCCTCAACTTCAAGCCCGACCACCCGGCCCGGCAGATGCAGGACACGTTCTACGTCGCCCCGGACCAGGCTGATGACGATCCACACCTCGTGCTGCGCACCCACACCTCCCCGGTGCAGGCGCGCACGCTCCTGGAGCGAGGCGTCCCGGTCTACATCGCGTGCCCGGGCAAGGTGTTCCGCACCGACGAGCTCGACGCCACCCACACCCCGGTGTTCCACCAGGTCGAGGGTCTCGCCGTCGACAAGGGTCTGACGATGGCGCACCTGACCGGCACGCTGGACCACTTCGCCAGGGCCATGTTCGGCCCGGAGGCGAAGACCCGGCTGCGCCCGAGCTACTTCCCCTTCACCGAGCCCAGTGCCGAGATGGACCTGTGGTTCCCGCAGAAGAAGGGTGGCCCCGGCTGGATCGAGTGGGGTGGTTGCGGCATGGTCAACCCCAACGTGCTGCGCGCCTGCGGCATCGACCCGGAGATCTACTCCGGCTTCGCGTTCGGCATGGGTATCGAGCGCACCCTGATGCTGCAGCACGGCATCGACGACATGCACGACATGGTCGAGGGCGACGTCCGCTTCTCCCTCGGTCTCGCAGGAGGGCAGATCTGATGCCGTACGTCCCGATCGAATGGTTGCGCGACCACGTCGACGTGCCCAAGGGCACGACGGCGGCGGGTCTCGCCTCCGACCTCGTGCGGGTGGGCCTGGAGGAGGAGAGCATCGACCGCTCCGCCGCCGTGACCGGGCCGCTCGTGGTGGGTCGCGTCCTCGAGCAGACGCCCGAGGAGCAGAAGAACGGCAAGACGATCAACTGGTGCCTCCTCGACGTCGGCCCGGAGCACAACGAGACCGAGGGCGACGGCGCCGGCAGCAGGGGCATCGTGTGCGGCGCGCACAACTTCGGCGTCGGCGACTCCGTGGTGGTCGCGCTGCCTGGCGCGGTGCTGCCCGGTGACTTCGCGATCGCGGCCCGCAAGACCTACGGCCACGTCAGCGACGGCATGATCTGCAGCCAGAGCGAGCTCGGCCTGGGCGAGGATCACTCCGGCATCATCGTGCTCGACGACGCCCCGTCCCCGGGCACCGACGCGATCGCGCTGCTCGGCCTGGGCGAGGAGGTCCTCGAGATCAACGTGACCCCCGACCGCGGCTACTGCTTCTCGATGCGCGGGGTCGCGCGCGAGTACTCGCACTCCACGGGTGCGGCGTTCACCGACCGTGCGCTCGAGCTGGGTGCCAGGGTGCCGGCACCGACCGAGTCCGGTTTCGCCGTCGAGATCTCCGACGACGCCCCGATCCGGGGCAACGCCGGCGCCGACCGGTTCGTCGCACGCATCGTGCGCGGCGTGGACGCGACCGCGGCCTCGCCCGCGTGGCTGAGCAAGCGGCTGCGCCAGGCGGGCATGCGGCCGATCTCGCTCGCCGTCGACGTCACGAACTACGTGATGCTCGACCTCGGGCAACCGTTGCACGCCTACGACCTCGGCACCCTGCACGCGCCGATCGTCGTGCGGCGCGCGAAGCCGGGGGAGCGGATGACGACGCTCGACGACGTCGACCGCGCCCTCGACGTCGAGGACCTGCTGATCACCGACTCGCCCGAGGGCAACCTCGGATCGCGACCGATCGGGATCGCGGGTGTCATGGGTGGTCAGGACACCGAGGTGGGTGAGCGGACCACGGACATCCTGATCGAGGCGGCTCACTTCGACCCGATCTCGATCGCCCGCACCGCGAGGCGGCACAAGCTGCCGAGCGAGGCGTCCAAGCGGTTCGAGCGCGGTGTCGACAACCGGCTGCAGGCCGTGGCCGCGCAGCGCGTGGTCGACCTGCTGGTCGAGCTCGGCGGCGGCACGGCCGACGACACGGCGGTGACCGACGTGGACGCCACGCGGGCGCCCTCGGCGATCGGGTTCGACCCGCAGCACGCGAGCCGGCTCGTGGGCGTGCGGTACAGCAACGAGGACGTCATCGAGACCCTGCGCAGCCTCGGCGCAACCGTCGAGGAGCTCCCCGACGAGAGCGCCGAGACCACCGGCCGGCACGCCGCGAGCACAGCACGGGTGCTCGTGACACCGCCGTCATGGCGGCCCGACCTGACCGAGCCGGCCGACCTGGTCGAGGAGGTCGTGCGGCTGCGCGGCTACGACGCGGTGCCCTCCGAGCTGCCGTCAGCACCCGCCGGCCGAGGGCTGACGGTCAAGCAGCAGCGCCGCCGCCGGGTGGCGAACCTGCTCGCCGACTCCGGCCTTGTGCAGGTGCTCACCTACCCGTTCATCTCCGAGAACCGTCACGACCAGCTCGGGTTGGGCGAGGACGACCCCCGCCGCCGCGCGGTCCGGCTGCAGAACCCGCTCGCGCAGGACGCACCGTTCATGCGCACCTCGCTGCTGCACACGCTGCTCGACGCCGCGGTGCGGAACGTGGGGCGCGGCATCACCGACGTCGGCATCTACGAGATCGGCTCGGTGACGCGACCCGACGGCGCGCTCGGGTCCTCGCCGCTGCCGCCGCCGGCTGTGCTTCCTGACGGGGGCACGCTGGACTCGATCCGGGCCGCGGTCCCGGCGCAGCCGCTGCGGATCGCCGCCGTGCTGGTGGGTCTCGCACAGCAGGCCGGCCCTGGCGCGCAGGCGCGCGCGTACGAGGCCGCCGACGCCGTGGCGTTCGTGCGTGAGATGGCCCGCGCGGTCGGTGCCGACGTGCATGTCGCCAACGACCCCGGCCACGCCCCGTGGCACCCGGGCAGGTGCGCGCGCTTCACGACCGCCGACGGCGCTCTCGTGGGCCACGCCGGTGAGCTCGCCCCGCGCGTGGTGAGCGAGCTCGGGCTGCCGGCCCGCACCGTCGCGCTCGAGGTCGACCTCGACGTGCTCTTCGTGGCTGCCCCAGCCGAGCCTCGTCAGGTCGGCAGCCTGTCGACGTTCCCGCCGGCCAAGGAGGACATCGCTCTCGTGGTGCCCGCCGACGTCCCCGCGGGGGATGTCCTCGACGTGGTGACCGCCGCCGCGGGTGCGCTCGCCGAGGAGGTCCGCCTCTTCGACGTCTACACCGGCGCCAACCTGCCCGAGGGCACCAGGTCGCTGGCGTTCGCGCTGCGGCTGCGCGGCGAGCGCACGCTCACGGGCGAGGACACGGCCGCCGTCCGGGACGCCGTCGTGGCAGCAGCGGGGGAGAGGTTCGGCGCGACCCTGCGCGCCTGACTGCCTCCGCCCCACCACGCCTACCATCGGCGTCACGCTGCGACCGCCGCCCCAACGCCCGCCGGTCCCGGCTGCCCCACGGCGCGCTTCGACCCTCTCTCGGCGGCGGTGGCGTCGGTGGGCGCCCGTGGGGCGGGCAGGGTGGGGGATCCCCCACCCCGGTTGACCGGTGGGCACCCTGGGACGGCGTGCGCCCGGCCGGAAGGCTGGACGCATGGTCTCGATCGCACCTGCACGCCCACGGTTGGGCGCCCGCCGTGTCACTGTCCCCCCTGCTTCCGCCGCGTCGGCTCCACGTGACCGGTTCCTCGATCTGGTGCGGATCACCGCGATGGTGCTGGTCGTTGCCCAGCACTGGCTGATGCCGATCCTCGCCGTCGACGGCGGAGCGATCGATCTCGAGCGAGCGAACGTTCTCGAGAGCGTGTGGCCCGCCACGTGGGTGACGCAGGTGATGCCGCTGGTGTTCTTCACCTCGGGTGCGGCGACCGTGCTGAGCCTGCGAGGCGGGCGTGCCGTGGACCGCAGCTGGGTCTCGAGACGTCTGGTCCGGCTCGTGGGCGGGGTGATCGTGCTCGCGGCCGTGTGGCTGCCGCTGCCGGCGCTGCTGCTGGCCTCCGGTCTCGATGTCGAGGTGGTGAGCGTCGGTGGTCGGCTGATCGGCGGTCTGCTCTGGTTCCTCGTGGTGCTGGTGATCCTCACGGCGCTCACGCCGGTGCTGCTGCGGGTGGCCGATCGGCTCAAGGGGGCCGAGATCGGCATCCTGGCCGTGGCCGCGATCGCCGTGGACACGGTGCGGTTCGGGCTCGGCTGGGAGCACGCGGGCTACCTGAACGCGGTGTTCGTGTGGGCCGCGGTGTATGCGATCGGGATCCACGGCGCGCGCGGCAGGCTGGACTGGCTGCGTGGCGGCCGCGCGGCGATCGTCGGGGCAGTCGGGTTCCTGGTGCTCGGCGCCGTGGTGGCGTTCGGGCCCTACCCGCCAGCGATGATCGGGCTGCCCGGCACCACCGTCTCCAACATGAACCCACCCTCGGCGGCTCTGCTGGCGCTCGCCGTCGGGCAGATCGGGCTCACGCTCGCGGCGCGTGCGGCGCTCACGCGGTTCGCGAACCGACCACGGGTGGCGCGCATGGTGGACATCTGCGCGCCGCACACGATGGCCGTGTACCTGTGGCACACGCCCGCTGTGGTGCTGATCGCGGCCGCGGTCGTCGGACTCGGCTTCGACGGCCACCCGGTAGGCAGTGCCGGCTGGTGGCTGAGCGTTCCCGCGTGGGTGGTGGCGGCCGCCGTGGCGCTGGCCGCGTGCGTGGCCTTGTTCGGGAAGCTGGGGCTGCAGGGGAGCGATGCGGTGAGCCTGCCCCGCGTGGTGGGCGGCGCCGCACTCGTGGGCGTCGGGGTGCTGGTCCTGACGGTGGCGGGCTTCGACCCGGCGAGGCTCGCCGACGTCCTCGGACCGCTGGTCGGTACGTGGGCGCTGGTGTGCGGCGCACTGCTGCTGGGAGCGCGTCCGGTTGGCGCTCGGGTGCCTCGAACGGGCAGGCTGGTCGGATGAGCACCGAGGCGCCCGAACGCGGCACCGGCCTCCGGGCCGTGTACGCGCGCGCGGCCCGCGAGTCCGGGTTCCTGCTCGCGCAGCTGTTCGTCGCGATCGCCGGGTTCGTCGTCCTCGTGGTCGGCCTGGCTCTGGGCATCCCGCTGAGCATCCTCGTGGTCGGGGTCGCGGTACTCGCAGCCTTCCTGGCGGCGGCGAACGGCATCGGTGGGTTCACGCGCGATCGCCTCCGCAGGCTCGGCTATCGCCTCGAGAAAGGCAGCGTCCCGACGGCGCCCGCGAAGGGCACCTGGTTGCGCCGGTCGTTCCGCCGGCTCCGTCACGGGCAGAGCTGGATGGACCTGCTGCGCGCGTTGCTGGACTTCCCGCTCTCGATCGCCACGTTCGTGCTGACGATCGTCTGGTGGGTGGTGGGCGCCGGCAGCGTCCTCTACTGGTTCTGGAGCCGGTACCTGCCCGACGACGGGGACGCGAATGGGCTGGCCTGGTTGCTGGGGATCGAGGGCGCGGTCGCCGAGTGGGTGCTGCACCTGCTGCTCGGGCTCGCCATGCTGATGGTCGCGCCGTGGGTGATCCGCGCTCTGATCGCCGTCCACGTGGGGCTCGAACGGTTCGCCCTGCTCGCCAGCCGCCCCGCCAAGCTCCGGGAGCGGATCGACGACCTCACGGCCAGCCGGGCCGCCGTCCACGACTCCGAGGCGGCCGAGCTGCGCCGGATCGAGCGCGATCTGCATGACGGGCCGCAGCAGCGCCTCGTTCGCACCACGATGGACGTGCAGACCGCGCTGCGGCGTATCGATGCCGGGGACCCCGATGCTGCCAAGGAGCATCTGGCGTCCGCGCTCGAGCAGGTGGAGTCGGGGCTGGGTGAGCTGCGGGCGCTGTCCCGCGGGATCGCGCCCCCGGTGCTGGCCGACCGCGGGCTCGCCGCGGCGATCGGCTCCCTCGCCGGGCAGAGCCCGATCCGTGTCCAGGCCGACGTCGCGATCCCGGCCGAGCGGCGGCTGGGGCTGGCCCGCGATACGGCCGCCTACTTCGTGGTCTCCGAGGCGCTGGCGAACGCGGGCAAGCACAGCGGGGCCTCGCTCGTGCAGGTCGACATCGACGAGACGAACGCGGGCGCGTTGCGGGTGCGTGTGAGCGACAACGGCACCGGTGGCGCGCATCCCGGCAAGGGTCACGGGCTCGCCGGGCTGGCCGATCGGCTCCGCGGGGTCGACGGCACGCTCGAGGTGATCAGCCCTGAGGGCGGCGGCACGACGCTGCACGCGCTGATCCCGGCGACCGGCTCATGACCACGTACGCTGCCGACCCGATGCGTGTCGTGCTCGCCGAGGACTCCCTGCTGCTGCGGGAGGGTCTGGTACGCCTGCTCGCGGAAGCCGGTTCGGAGGTCGTCGCGGCCGTCGAGGACGGCGAGGCCGCAGTCGCCGCTGTGGCGAAGCACCAGCCGGACGTCGCGGTCCTCGACGTGCGGATGCCGCCCACCTTCACCGACGAGGGGCTGCGCGCTGCCGTGCGCATCCGGGCCGACCACCCGGGCACCGCGGTGCTGGTGCTGTCGCAGTACGTCGAGCAGTCCTACGCCGCGGACCTGCTCGCGACGGGCGCGGGCGTCGGCTACCTGCTCAAGGACCGGGTCGCGAAGCTGGACGACCTCGCCGATGCGCTGCACCGACTCGTCGACGGCGGCACGGTCCTCGACCCGGTGGTGGTCTCGCAGCTGTTCTCGGGCCGGCGCGCCCATCCGCTGCAGCGACTCACCGAGCGCGAGCGCGAGGTCCTGGAGCTCATGGCGCAGGGCCGCACCAACGCCGCGATCGGTCGCACGCTCGTGATCACCGGCAAGTCGGTCGAGAAGCACATCTCCTCGATCCTGGACAAGCTCGACCTGCCTCCCTCGCAGGACGACCACCGCCGTGTGCTCGCCGTGATCGCCTGGCTCAACGACCCCCGCACCTGAGGCCGGGCGGTCTGTCAGACCGCGACCTGCGCCTTGACGCAGCGGTCCGCCTGACGATGTCGGGGCTCGCCACTACCGTCCTGGCATGGACAGAATCCAGGTCATCGACAGTGAAGCGACACGCCTGGCCGAGGTACTGGCTCGGACCGACCCAGCGGCTCGCGTCCCGACGTGCCCGGACTGGGATGCCGCAGGGCTGCTGTGGCACTTCACGGGGGTGCACCGGTTCTGGGCCGATGTGCTGGCGCAGGACCCGCAGACCGACGAGGAGGTCGGCGCGCTCGAGCAGGAGGGCGTCGAGCCGCCGGGGTCGATCGCCGAGATCCTCCCGCTGCGCGAGGCGGCCACGGCTGATCTGCTCGCGCAGCTTCGAGCACTCCCTGACGAGGACCGGCGCTGGTCATGGTGGGATGCTGACCAGACGGTCGGGTTCACGCGCCGGATGCAGACCTACGAGGCCACGATGCACCGCGTGGATGCCGAGCTCGCGGCTGGGCTCCCGGTCAGCCCGATCGCCAAAGAGGTGGCAGCGGGGGCCGTCGACCACTGCGTCGACGTCATGTGGGGCTGGATGCCCGACTGGGCCACCTACGAGCCGCTCGCCGTCGTCGAGCTGGTCGGCACCGACTCGGGGGCGCAGTGGCTCGTGGAGATCGGCCACTGGTTCGGCACCGGGCCGGAGTCGGGCAACGAGTTCGACATGGCGCGCGCCGTCCGGGCCGGCGAGGGCGTCAGCGTGACCGGCGCGGTCTCCGCCGGTGCCGAGCAGCTCGCCCGGTGGGCGTGGAACCGTGCGCCGCAGCCGGGCGCGGTCGCGATCGAGGGCTCCGACGAGGCGCGCGCCGCCATCGATCGCCTGATCGCCCAGGGCATCCAGTAGCTCGACCCGGGACCAGAGTCCCGGGTTCCCGGGCGGATCGGCCGCGATGCTGGGCCGCATGCGAGCACTCGTCGCCACAGCGTCCAAGCACGGCAGCACCCGAGCGATCGGCGAGACCGTCGCCGCACGGATCAGGGACGGCGGGCACGACGCCGTCGTACGGGACGTCGGCGAGGTCGGGTCAGCCGATCTTCTGCAGGCTGACGCGGTCGTGCTCGGGTCGGCGACCTACGGTGCGCGGCTGCTCTCCGCGGCGGCCACGTTCGCGACCCGGCTGGAAGAGGAGTTCGACGGACCGGTCTGGCTCTTCGCCGTCGGCCTCAAGAACCTGACCAAGGACCCGGTCCGCCCCGCGACCACCCGGCCGGGCCGCGACGGGTACCGCCCCGGCAGGTTCCCGGTGTTCGGCGGGATGATCGACAACGACACGCTCAGCGTGGCCGAGCGTGCCCTGATCGGGGCGCTGGGTGCCAAGAACCGTGACCTGCGGGACCTGGAGCTGGTGGAGGCATGGGCCGACATGGTCGCCATGCAGCTGACGACGCCGGATCGGGCTCAGGGCAGCAGCAGCACCTTGCCGGTGGTCTGACGCCCCTCGAGCGCCCGGTGCGCCTGCTCGGCCTCGGCCAGCGGGAACGTCGCGCCGATGTTCAGGTCCACGACGCCGTCGGTCACCCAGGAGGAGACCTGGGCCCAGCGCCGCGCACGCTCGGCGGGGTCCGCGATGTAGTGCATCATCGTCGGCCGGGTGAGGAAGACCGACCCGGCGCGGTTGAGGCGCTGCGGGTCGAACGGTGGCACGGGGCCGCTCGCACCACCGAACAGCACCAGGGTGCCGCGCGGCCGCAGCGACGCGAGGCTGCCGTCGAAGGTGCTCTTGCCGACGCCGTCGTAGACCACGTGCACACCCGCGTCGGCGGTGAGCGCACGCACCGCCGCGGGAAGCTCGGTGCTCATGTCCTCGAACCGGTCGTACCGGATCACGTCCGCCGCGCCCGCCTGGCGCGAGAGAGTCTCCTTCTCCGCCGTCGAGACGGTGGTGATCACGCGGGCACCGAGGTGTGCGGCGACCTGTGTCAGCAGCAGCCCCACACCGCCGGCGCCCGCCGTCAGCAGCACGTCGTCGCCGGCCTTCACATGGAAGGCGCCGTCCACGAGCATGCTCACGGTCAGCCCCTGGAGCGGGAGCGCGGCAGCCGACCGCACATCCAACCCGTCCGGTAGCGGCAACGCGTCCGCAGCGTCGAGCAGCACACGCTCGGCGTAGCTGCCCGTGGCCGAGGAGGTCCACGCGACCTGGTCGCCGACAGCGAGGTCCGTCACGCCGTCGCCCACCGCGACGATCTCGCCGGCACCCTCCCCACCCGGCCGGAACGGGTGCTGCACGGGGTAGAGCCCGCTGCGTTGGTACGTCTCGATGAAGTTGAGTCCGATCGCCGCCGGAGCCACCAGGACCTGCCCGGCACCGACGTCGGGCTCCGGGACCTCGACCACCGTCAGCTGCTCGGGCCCGCCGGCCTCGGAGACCTCGATCGCACGCATATCGGCAACCTACGCTACGTTCGCCTGGTGCCGTCCAGCTCCTCCGCCGATCTCGTCGTGGCCGTCGACGTGGGGACCACGGCCACCAAGGTGACGGCGTTCGCCGTCGATGGGATCCCGGTTGCGGCGACCGAGCAGGGGTACCCGTTGCGCGCTCCCGCGCCCGGTCGCGCCGAGCAGGATCCCGACGAGATCCTCGCCGCCGTGCGGACTGCGCTGGCCGCCGTCGTCGGGCAGGTCGGCGCCGAACGCGTGGCGGGGGTGGCGCTCAGCTCGGCCATGCACACCCTGATGGCTCTCGACGGCGAAGGACGGCCGCTGACGCCCCTCACCTCGTGGGCCGACACCCGGGCGGAACCGCAGTCCGACCGGCTCCGGGCCGACCCGTCCGGGCTCGCCCTGCACCGCCGCACCGGTACCCCGGTGCATCCGATGTCGCCGCTGCCGCGGCTGATGTGGTTCGCCGAGAACGAGCCGGGGCTGTGCGCACGGGTCCACCGGTGGGCCGGCGTCAAGGAGTACCTGCTGCTGCAGCTGAGCGAAGCCTGGGTGATGGATCACTCGATCGCCTCGGCGACCGGGTTGATGAACCTCGAGGCGCTCGCCTGGGACGCCGAGGCGCTGCAGCTCGCCGGCGTGAGTCCCGCCCAGCTGCCCGAGCTGGTGCCCACCACGCACGTGGTGCCTCTGACAGCGCGCGCCGCGACCGCCGTCGGCCTCCCTGCCGGGACCCCGGTGGTCGTGGGAGGTGGCGACGGCCCGCTGGCTAACCTCGGTGTCGGTGCCGTGAGACCGGGTATGGCCGCCTGCTCGCTCGGCACCTCGGGCGCGCTGCGCGTGGTCGTGGACCGCCCGGCTGTCGACCCGTTGGGACAGGTGTTCTGCTATGCGCTGGCGCCTGGGCTGTGGGTCGTGGGCGGTGCCATCAACAACGGCGGCATCGTGATGCAGTGGCTGCTGGAGTCGATCGCGACCGACCTCGGCGCGGGTGCCGAGCCGGAGCTGCTGGCGCTAGCCGCCCAGGTCCCGCCGGGCAGCGGGGGGCTGCTGATGGTGCCGTCGCTGATGAGCGAGCGCGCGCCGCGCTGGACCTCGCTCGCCCGTGGCAGCTACATCGGCCTCACACGGGATCACCGTCGAGAGCATCTCGTGCGGGCCGCGCTCGAGGGAGTCGCCCTGCAGCTGGCCCTCGTGCTGGAGTCGATGCGTGCGGCCGGCCTCCAGGTCGACTCGGTGCGGGCGACCGGGGGAGTGATGCGCAGCGAGCTGTGGCAGCAGCTGCTCGCCGATTCGTTCAGCCTCCCGATCGATCTGCTGGAGGGTCAGCAGGGCTCCGGCCACGGCGCTGCGATCCTCGGCATGGCGGCGCTCGGACTCATCGACACGATCGAGGACGCCGCAGTCGCCACGCGCGTGGTGCGCTCGGTCGCGCCGGAGCCAGACGCCGCGGCGGTCTACGCCGCACTCCGCCCGATCTTCGGCGGGCTCGAGGGCGCGCTCGCCCCCACCTATGCCGCCCTCCGGAGACTCGCCGCGCCGCTTCGCTAGTCGTGAGCGAGGCGAGCTGCTCTGCGAGGGGCAGGGCCTGGTGCTCAGCGCGCGCTCGGCGGCTCCGCCGGATAGGCGACGGGTTCGAGACCCATCTCCTTGGTGAGCTTCGTGCGCCGCTTGATCACCTGATCGCGCAGGTCGAGCATGTCGGCGAGCACCCGCTTGCGCTCACGCTTGGCGAGCAGGTCGATGTAGAGGCGCCCGTTGGTGTGGTCGGTCTCGTGCTGCAGGCAGCGTGCGAAGTAGCCGGTGCCCTCGAGCCGCAGCGGCTTGCCCTCGATGTCGAAGCCGGTGACCACGACCACGCTGGGTCGGAACAGCTCCGAGCCGGGACCGGGAACGGACAGGCAGCCCTCTTCGTGCTCGTTGGTGCCGCCCTCGGGGTCGACCGCGACCACCGGGTTGCAGATGTGACCGACGTGCCTGCTGTCGTTGTCGGCGTCGGGCAGGTCGTACACGAACAGCCGCAGGTCCACACCCACCTGGTTCGCCGCGAGCCCGACACCCTCGGCCAGCATCATCGTGGCGAACATGTCGTCGACGAGCGTGCGGAGCTCGTCGCTGCCGAACATCTCCTCGGTCACGTCCACGTTCCATCGATGCAGCACCTCCTCACCGACCTCGGTGACCCGGAGTGCCTTGCCGCGAGCGGTCTCCGGCGGCACCTCGGGGTAGTCGGACACCTCGACACCGTGGACGAACGTTCGCATGAGGACAGTGTTTCAGGTCTCCGAGGTGTCAGTGCGCATCGACGAGCGTCTCGACGGCGGCCCTCGTGCGCGTACCGCCGCCGATGCGCTTGCGCTGCGGGAGCTGGTCCTCAACCACATCACGAGCCACCGCGTGGTGCGGCAGACTGAGATGCGTTTGGTTCTCGATCGCCAGGAGGGGCACGGGGTCGACGAACCTGTATAGTTATGCAGGTGCCTGTAAATGTTGCGATCGCCGGTGCCTCCGGCTACGCCGGTGGCGAGCTGCTGCGACTGCTGCTGGACCATCCCGAGGTGAAGGTCGGGGCGCTGACGGCCCACAGCAACGCCGGCGAGTCGGTCGCGAGCCAGCACCCGCACCTCGCCGCCCACCCGGCACTCGCCGGGCGAACCTTCAGCGCGACGTCCGCGGCGGAGCTCGCTGGGCACGACGTGGTGCTGCTCGCGCTCCCGCACGGCGCGTCCGGCGCCCTGGCCGCCGAGCTCGAGGGGCTCGGCGAGACGCCGCTCGTCCTCGACTGCGCAGCTGACCACCGGCTCGCGGACGCCGCAGCCTGGCGGGAGTACTACGGCTCCGAGCACGCCGGCACATGGACCTACGGACTGCCCGAGCTGATCATCGGCAACGAGCCGGACTCCGCGGTCACCCGGCAGCGCGAGCGGCTCACAAGCGCCCAGCGCATCGCCGTCCCCGGGTGCAACGTCACCGCCGTCACGCTTGGGATGCAGCCCGGCGTCGCTGCCGGTCTCGTCGACCCGACCGACCTGGTCGCCGTCCTCGCGGTCGGCTACTCCGGGGCCGGCAAGGCCGCCAAGACGCACCTGCTCGCCTCCGAGGCGGCCGGCAGCGCCAACCCGTACGCGGTCGGCGGCAGCCACCGGCACATCCCCGAGATCGTCCAGAACCTCACCAGTTGTCGGCCCAGTCGGCGCGGTCCGCAGATTCGGCTCTCATTCACACCCGTTCTCGTGCCGATGTCGCGCGGGATCCTGGCCACCACGACCGCGCCCCTCGCCGTCGGCGTCTCGCCGGTATCGGTCCGGGCCGCCTGGGAGGCGTACTACGCCGACGAGCCGTTCGTGCACCTGCTGCCCGAGGGCAGCTGGCCCACGAGCGGGGCGACCACCGGCGCCAACACCGCACTGGTGCAGGTCGCCGTCGACGCCAAGGCGGGCCGGGTCATCACGATCTGCGCGATCGACAACCTCGTCAAGGGCACCGCGGGGGGCGCGGTGCAGTCGATGAACCTCGCGCTCGGGCTGCCCGAGACGCTCGGCCTCCCGACGACCGCCGTCGCCCCCTGAGAGGATCCACCGTGACCGTCACGACCCCACGGGGCTTCCGCGCCTCCGGGACCACCGCCGGCCTCAAGGCCTCCGGCAAGCCGGACCTGGCGCTCGTCGTCAACGACGGTCCCGATCGCACGGCCGCCGCGGTGTTCACGACCAACCGCGTCGTCGGCCACCCGGTGACGTGGTCGCGTCAGGCGGTCTCCGACGGCGTCGCGAACGCGATCGTCCTGAACTCCGGCGGCGCGAACGTCTGCACCGGCCCGGAAGGCTTCCTCGACACCCACCGCACCGCCGAGGCGGTCGCGGACGCGTTGGGGGTATCGGCAGCCGACGTGCTGGTGGCTTCCACCGGGCTCATCGGTGAGCGGCTGCCGATCGAGAAGCTGCTCGCCGGCATCGGGCCGCTCGTCGGCGCGCTCGCCGGGGACGGCGGGCCGGCGGCGGCACAGGCGATCATGACCACCGACACGGTGCCCAAGCAGGCCCACACGGAGCGCGCCGGCTGGTCGGTGGGCGGCATCGCCAAGGGTGCCGGCATGCTCGCGCCGGCGCTTGCCACCATGCTCGTGGTGCTCACCACCGACGCCGTCGTCGACCCCGCCACGGCGGACGCCGCGCTGCGCTCCGCCACCCGGCTCACGTTCGACCGCGTCGACTCCGATGGCGCCATGTCGACCTCCGACACGGTCGTGCTGATGGCCTCCGGGGCCAGCGGCGTCACCCCGACGCCCGACGAGCTCGCCGAGGCCGTCACCGCCACCTGTGCCAGCCTCGCGCGCGCCCTGGTGGCCGACGCGGAGGGCGCATCTCACGACATCGCCGTGTCGGTGGTCGGCGCCGACAGCGAGGACGCGGCCGTCGCTGTCGCCCGCGCCGTCACCCGCTCCGCGCTGGTCAAGACCGCGATCTTCGGCAACGACCCCAACTGGGGCCGCATCCTGGCCCAGGTGGGCACCGTCCCGGTCGAGGTCGCTCCCTTCGAGGCCGAGGCCGTCGACGTCTCCGTCAACGGCGTCATGGTCTGCAAGGCCGGGGGAGCGCACGAGCCCCGCGACACCGTCGACCTCGCGTCCGACCGCGAGGTGCACATCCTGATCGATCTCCATGCCGGCGCTGCCAGCGCGACGGTGTGGACCAACGACCTCACGCACGACTACGTCCACGAGAACAGCGCCTACTCCACATGAGCGACACGACCGAACCCACCCCGAGCAACGCCGTCGAGAACCCCGTTCCCGACGACTTCCACTTCAACACCGAGACCGATCTGTTCCCCCACCAGAAGGCCGAGGTGATGATCCAGGCGCTGCCGTGGCTGGAGAGGTTCGCGGGCGCCGTCGTGGTGATCAAGTTCGGCGGCAACGCCATGATCGACGCCGAGCTCGAGCAGGCGTTCGCCGAGGACATCCGCTTCTTCCGCTACGCCGGCCTGAAGCCGGTCGTCGTGCACGGGGGTGGTCCGCAGATCAGCGAGATGCTGTCACGGCTCGACATCTCCAGCGAGTTCCGCGGCGGGCTGCGCGTCACCACGCCCGAGACGATGGACGTCGTCCGGATGGTGCTGACCGGTCAGGTGCAGCGCAAGCTCGTCAACCTGCTCAACGTCAACGAGGCCCTCGCCGTCGGGATGTCGGGGGAGGACGCCGGGCTGCTGGGCGCACGCAGGCGCACCGCCGTGGTGGACGGCGAGTCGGTGGACGTCGGCCTCGTGGGTGACGTGGTCCGGGTGAACGCGCACGTGCTCACGGGTGTGCTCGACGCCGGCCGCATCCCCGTGGTCTCGACGATCGCCCCCGACCTCGACAACCCCGGGGACGTCCTCAACGTCAACGCCGACACCGCCGCCGCGGCGATCGCGGTGGCGCTGCGTGCCCGCAAGCTCGTGGTGCTCACCGACGTCGAGGGGCTCTATCTCGACTGGCCCGACAGGTCCTCGCTGGTGCGCCGGATCGTGGCGGCCGACCTGGAGCAGCTGCTTCCCACGCTCGAGTCCGGCATGGTCCCCAAGATGGAGGCGTGCCTGCGTGCCGTCTGCGGCGGCGTCCCGCGCGCCCACATCGTCGACGGCCGCCAGCCGCACTCGCTGCTCCTGGAGATCTTTACCAGCGACGGCGTCGGCACGATGGTCACCCCCGAGCAGTCCGAGAAGAGCGAGTCATGACCGAGATCCTGAGCACAACCGGATCGGGTTCCGAGCTGGCATGGGAGCAGCGCTACACCGGTGCGCTCATGAACACGTTCGGCCCGCCGCAGCGCGTGCTCGTGCGTGGCGAGGGCTGCTACGTGTGGGACGCCGACGGCAACCGCTACCTCGATCTCCTCGGCGGCATCGCCGTCAACACGCTGGGCCACGCGCACCCCACCCTGACCGGCGCGATCGGCGCCCAGCTCAACACCCTCGGGCACATCTCGAACTTCTTCGCCTCGCCCACCCAGATCGCGCTCGCCGAGCGGCTGCTCGGCCTCGTCGTGCAGCCGGGCTCCGCGGTCCCGACCGGCTCACGTGTGTTCTTCACGAACTCCGGGACCGAGGCGCTCGAGGCAGCCGTCAAGCTCGCGCTCAAGCACGGCGGGCCCCAACGGCGCCGCATCCTCGCGCTCGAGGGCGCCTTCCACGGCCGGTCGCTCGGAGCGCTCTCGCTCACCCACAAGGCGGCCTACAAGGAGCCGTTCGGGCAGCTGCCCGTGGATGTGGTCCATCTTCCGTTCGGCGATCTCCAGGCTCTCGAGGCAGCGTTCGACGGCGGAGATATCGCCGCGTTCGTCGTCGAACCTGTGCAGGGCGAGGCCGGGGTCCGGCCGCTGCCCCCCGGCTACCTGGTGCGCGCCCGCGAGCTCACCACCGAGCACGACGCGCTGCTGATCCTCGACGAGGTGCAGTCCGGTTTCGGGCGCACCGGCACCTGGATGGCGCACCACCACCAGGAGATCGGCGGGGGAGTCGTGCCGGATGCGGTCGCGCTCGCCAAGGGCATGGGCGGTGGGTTCCCGATCGGCGCGCTTGTCGCGATCGGGGAGGGACCGGCCACGACGCTGACACCGGGCAGCCACGGCACGACCTTCGGCGGAAACCCGGTCGCGGCCGCAGCGGGCCTCGCGACGATCCACGTCATCGAGCGCGACGACCTGCTCACCGCCGTGGCGGAGCGCGGCGAGTACCTGCGCACGGCGATCGCGGCGCTCGGTCACCCGCTGATCGCGAGCACGCGCGGGCTGGGGCTGCTGATCGCGATCGAGCTCACCGCACCGGTCTCGCCCGACGTCGGCAGGGCGCTGCTCGCGGCCGGCTACATCGTCAACGCCGTCAGCCCGACGGCGATCCGGCTCGCACCGCCCTACATCCTCACCCAGGCGCAGGCCGAGGCGTTCGTCGCCGCCCTGCCCGGCATCCTCGACTCGACCTCGGAGGCCACCCAGTGACGCGCGAACCGATCCGGCACTTCCTCGCCGACGACGACCTCAGCTCGGCTGAGCAGCGCGAGGTGCTCGAGCTGGCGATCCGGCTCAAGGCCGACCGGTTCGCCGCGCGACCGCTCGCCGGGCCCCGCTCGGTCGCGATCATCTTCGACAAGCCCACGCTGCGTACCCAGGTCTCCTTCACCGCGGGGATCAGCGAGCTCGGCGGCTACCCGATGCTGGTCGACGGCGGGCTCGCCAAGATCGGCGTGCGGGAGTCGGCCGCCGATGTGGCTCGGGTGCTCGGCCGCCAGGTCGCCGCGATCGTGTGGCGCACCTACGAGCAGAGCAAGCTCGAGGAGATGGCGCAGCACGCCGGCGTCCCGGTGGTCAACGCGCTCACCGACGACTACCACCCCTGCCAGGGCCTCGCGGACCTGCTGACGATCGCCGAGCACACCGGCGGCCTTGCCCCGGAGGGTCCGGCGCTGGCCGGCCGCTCGCTCGCCTACGTCGGCGACGGCGCCAACAACATGGCGCACACGTACCTGCTCGCGGGCGCGCGCGCGGGCATGGACGTGCGGATCGGCGCCCCGGAGGGCTACCAGCCCGCCGCCGAGATCGTGACGCGGGCTGAGGCCATCGCTGCCGACAGCGGCGGCACGGTGACGCTGACGACCGACCCGAGCGACGCCGTCGAGCAGGCCTCGGCCGTGGTGACCGACACGTGGGTCTCGATGGGGCACGAGGCCCAGGCGGTCGAGCGCGAGACGCCGTTCCTGCCGTACCAGCTCAACGCCGCGCTGCTCGGCCGCGCGGCTCCGGGTGCGGCCGTGCTGCACTGCCTGCCGGCCTACCGCGGCAAGGAGATCACCGCGGACGTCATCGACGGGCCCCAGTCGGTGGTGTGGGACGAGGCGGAGAACCGGCTGCACGCGCAGAAGGCGATCCTCACCTGGTTGCTCCGATGAGCTCGCCACGATGAGCACGCCCGCGACCAAGCCCGCGCGCCACGCGCTGATCCGGCGCGTGGTGGCCAGCGGCGCCGTGCACTCGCAGGCGGAGCTGCTCGACGAGCTCGCCGGGCAGGGTGTCAGCATCACGCAGGCCACGCTCTCGCGCGACCTCGAGGAGCTGCGCGCACACAAGGTCCGCACCGCCGACGGGTCGCTGCAGTACGCGCTGCCGCCCGAGGGCACCACGGCGCCGGTGAGCAGCGCCGGCGCGGAGCAGCTCGCGGCACGGCTGGGGCGGCTCTGCGCCGAGCTGCTCGTCCGTGCCGATGCCTCCGCGAACATCGTCGTGCTGCGCACCCCGCCTGGCGCCGCGCAGTTCCTCGCCTCCGCGATCGACGAGTCGGTGATGCCCGCGGTCCTTGGCACAATCGCCGGCGACGACACCGTGCTGGTGGTAACCGCGGACCCGGAGGGCGGCGCCGCCACGGCCGGGCGCTTCCTCGAGCTCGCGCAGGGCGGGCGCGGACCAGCAGACGACCAAGGAGAGCAGGCATGAGTTGCCCTGTGTCAACCTCCGCCGGTTTAGGCGGCGTGTGGGGTGTGCTCGTTGAGGATGCGTTGGAGGGCTTTGTGGCGGTCGGTGTCGTAGGGGGTGTGGTCTTGCCAGCAGCGCCAGATGATGTCTGCCCAGGCTCGGCCGAGGATGCGGACGGCGTGGGGGTGGTCGTGTCCGCGGGTGCGGGCTCGGGTGTAGAGGTCGGCGGCCCAGGGGTTGGCGTGGCGAGAGCCGTCGGCGAAGTCACACAACGCGTCGCGCAGTTGGTGGTCGGCGGACCAGCGGAAGGTGACGGCTTTGACCTTGCCGGACTGTCTGGTGGAGGGGGCGACGCCGGCCAGGCAGGCCAGGGAGTCGGCGGTGGGGAAGCGGCCGCGGGCGTCGCCGATCTCGGCGAGCAGCCGGGCGGCGCGCAGGGTTCCCGAGCGGGGCAGCGAGGTCACGATGTGGGCGTCGGGGTGGATGTTGAGCTGGTCGGTGATCGAGTCGGCCAGGACGGTGATCTGAGCGTTGAGGGCGCGCAGTGTGGCTACGAACGCCAACGTCACTGCGGCGTGGGTGGGGGCGTCGGCCTCGGTGGTGCCGCGGGGGGCAGCGAGCAGACGCTGGTGCAGCACCTGGGGATCGACCTTGTCGGAGTAGCCCTGTTTGCTCAGCCAGGCACCGAACCGGGCAGGGGTGAGCCAGTCGGCCTGGGTCTGGGTGGTGAACCGCTCCAGGAACGCCAGGCTGATGGCCGAGTCCAGGGCGGCGAACAGCCCGACCACACCGGGCAAAACGATCTGCAGGTGGGCGCGGAGCTGGTTCTTGGCCGCGACCCGGTGTTGGACGAGATCACGACGGGCTCGCACGGTGGTGCGCAGCGCCCGGGTGGTCGGGGTGGACCTGGTCAAGGGGGTGAGGCGGCGTCGGTCGGTGCGGACTACGTCGGCCAGCACGTAGGCGTCGAACCGGTCGTCCTTGTTGCCGGCCGAGCCGTAGCGCGAGCGCAGGTTCTTGACCTGGTTCGGGCTGATGACCAGCACCACGAGCTCGGCGGCCAGCAGCGCCTCGACCACCGGGCCATCGCCGCGTTCGATGCCGATCTCGACCACACTGGCCTTGAGCAGGCGGCCGATCAGCTGCTTCAGGCCGGTCGCGGTGTGCTCGATCACGAACCGGTCCAAGACCTGCCCGTCGGGATCGATGATGCAGACGGCGTGATCGTCTTTAGCCCAGTCGAGGCCTGCGCAGACTCGCGCCGGGCCAGGGGTAGAGGGCAGACTCATGATTGGTTCCTGACTGTTGGAGCAGTTGGAAACCACCCGGTGGTCCCGGGACCCCGCAGCCGGTCGCTCATTGATCGGCGCTCTCCGGCGCACAGCCCTGTAGCCGGTCTGGGCGTCCTGGGCCACCGGACCCCGCAGAACTCATGCTGGACCTCGAAGGTCGAGCGAAGATGGCGGTGGCCCGGCGGGGACCAGGGGTGCATCCGCCGGTCATCTGAACCAGCCGACACCTGGAAGGTAGACCAGTGAGCAACGAGCCCACCACCGAACGGGTCAGCCTCTGGGGCGGCCGGTTCACGGGCGGACCCGCTGACGCGCTCGCGGCCCTCAGCCTGTCCACGCACTTCGACTGGCGTCTCGCACGCCATGACATCGCCGGCTCCCGCGCGCACGCACGGGTGCTGAACGCTGCCGGCCTGCTGACCGACGACGAGCTCACGGGGATGCTCGAGGCGCTCGCGACGCTCGAGGCCGACGTCACCTCGGGCGTCTTCGTTCCCGCGCCCGACGACGAGGACGTGCACACCGCGCTCGAGCGGGGGCTGATCGAGCGCGCGGGGCCGGACCTCGGCGGCAAGCTCCGCGCCGGGCGTTCCCGCAACGACCAGATCGCCACGCTCGTGCGGATGTACCTGCGCGAGGAGGCGCGGCGGCTGAGTGGGCTGGTGCTCGACGTGGTCGAGGCGCTCTGCAGCCAGGCGGCTGCGCACCCCGGCGCCCCGATGCCCGGCCGCACCCACCTGCAGCACGCGCAACCGGTGCTGCTGGCGCACAGCCTGCTCGCGCACGCGTGGCCACTGCTGCGGGACGTCGATCGGCTGCACGACTGGGACGCGCGCGCGGGCGTGTCACCGTACGGGTCCGGCGCGCTCGCCGGTTCGTCGCTGGGTCTCGACCCCGCTGCCGTCGCGGCCGACCTCGGTTTCGACGCGCCGGCGCAGAACTCGATCGACGGCACGGCTGCCCGTGACGTGGTGGCCGAGTTCTCGTTCGTGGCCGCGATGATCGGCGTGGACCTGTCGCGGCTCGCCGAAGAGGTGATCATCTGGGCGACGAAGGAGTTCTCGTTCGTCACGCTCGACGACGCGTACTCGACCGGGTCGAGCATCATGCCGCAGAAGAAGAACCCCGACGTCGCCGAGCTCACGCGCGGCAAGGCCGGCCGACTGATCGGCGACCACGCCGGGCTGCTCGCCACGCTCAAGGGGCTTCCGCTCGCCTACAACAGGGACCTGCAGGAGGACAAGGAGCCGGTGTTCGACGCCGTCGACACCCTCTCGCTCGTGCTCCCCGCTGTCGCGGGCATGGTGGCCACCCTGACCTTCCACACCGACCGCCTCGCTGAGCTCGCTCCGCAGGGCTTCTCGCTCGCGACCGACATCGCGGAGTGGCTGGTCCGCCAGGGCGTCCCGTTCCGCGTCGCGCACGAGGTCGCGGGCTCCTGCGTGCAGGCCTGTGAGCAGCACGACCCGGCGATCGAGCTCCACCAGCTGAGCGATGACGAGCTCGCAGCGATCCACCCGGCGCTGACCCCCCAGGTACGGGAGGTGCTCACGGTGGCCGGATCGCTGGCCTCGCGCGACGCCGTGGGCGGCACCGCCCCCGTGCGCGTGGCCGAGCAGCTCCAGGCCGCACGGGCCGAGGTGACGAGGCTCCGCGAGGCGATGGCATGACGGCTGCCCGTACGCGCGGCGCGGCGGTCGACGGCACCGTTCGCCGGCTCGTGCCGCAAACCCGGCACGATGCCTGAGCAGCCCGCAGAGCTGATCGTCGAGCACGCGATGCGCCAGGGCCCGCGCTGCGGCGAGGTGACGGTCGTGGTCATCGACGGACCTGCGGGCTCCGGCAAGACCACGGCAGCAGGCCAGGTCCAGCTGGCCGCTCGCGCACACGGGCTGAGCTGCGCCGTCATCCAGATGGACGACCTCTACGAGGGATGGGGCGGGCTGGTGCAAGGCGGTGACGCCGTCACCGAGGTGCTGCGCGCGCTCGAGGCGGGCGAGCCGGGGCGCTACCGCCGGTACAGCTGGGTCACCGAGAGCTACGTCGAGGTCGTCGAGGTCCCGGCGGTCGATCTTCTGGTGGTCGAAGGCGTCGGGAGCGCCCGGACCGAGCATCTCGACCTGGTGAGCACACTGGTCTGGGTGGAGGAGGCCGACCCGCAGGAGCGACTCCGCCGCGGTATCGAGCGCGACGGCGCGCAGCTCGAAGGGCACTGGGTGCGGTGGATGGCCCAGGAGGCGGCGCTGTTCGCCGAGGTGGGTGCCCGCGATCGCGCCGACATCCTGATCGACGGCCTCGGCCGGAGGACGGCGGGCGGGGAGCGATGATCGATCTCGACCGGCGCGCGCTCCAGGTCGCTCCCGACCTGCTGGGCGCGCACCTGACCTCCAGGATCGGAGGCGAGCAGGTGACGGTCCGGATCGTCGAGGTCGAGGCGTACGAGGGCGCCGATGACCCGGCCTCGCACGCCTTCCGTGGTGAGCGCCCGCGCAATCGCGTGATGTTCGGCCCGCCCGGGCATCTGTACGTGTACCGGCACATGGGTCTGCACCACTGCACGAACGTCGTCGTCGGCCCGGAGGGCATCGCGTCGGCGGTGCTGCTGCGCGGCGCCCAGGTGATCGACGGCCTCGACGTCGCCTGGCGCCGGCGGTTGGCTGCCGGGGTGTGCCGTACGGATCGGGACCTGGCGCGCGGACCAGCGCGGCTCGCCGTCGTGCTGGGACTGACCCGAGACCACGACGGCGTTGCGCTGGGAAGTGCAGGCAGCGCTGCCTCGCTGTGGCTCGAGCCAGGTCCGACGGCGGGGGAACCCGTCGCCAGTGGGCCGCGGATCGGCATCGCGGGCGCGGGCGAGGACGCGGCGTCGCGGCCCTGGCGGTTCTGGCTGGCCGACGATCCGCACGTGTCGGGCCGCCGATAGGCTCGTGGCGGGCATGGTGCCCGACGGGTAGGCGCCCGCAACCACAAGGAAGACACGTGACCGAGATCCTCGAAGAGCTCCGCTGGCGCGGGCTCATCGCCCAGTCCACTGACGCGGAGGCGCTCGCCGACGCGCTGGCGGCGGGACCGGTCACCTATTACTGCGGCTTCGACCCCACCGCGCCGAGCCTGCACCACGGACACCTCGTGCAGCTGGTGCTGATGCGGCACCTGCAGCAGGCGGGGCACCGGCCGCTCGCACTGGTCGGCGGTGCCACAGGGATGATCGGCGACCCCCGGATGTCGGGAGAGCGCACCCTCAACGACAAGGAGACCGTCGCGGCCTGGACGGATCGGTTGCGCGCTCAGATCGAGCCGTTCCTCGACTTCGAGGGAGACAACGCCGCGGTCATGGTCAACAACCTCGACTGGACCGCGCAGCTCAGCGCGATCGACCTGCTGCGCGACATCGGCAAGCACTACCGGCTCGGCACGATGCTCGCGAAGGACACGGTGGCGCGCCGGTTGGAGTCCGAGGAGGGCATCTCGTTCACCGAGTTCAGCTACCAGCTCCTGCAGGGCAACGACTACCTCGAGCTCTACCGCAGGCACGGCTGCACGCTGCAGACCGGTGGTAACGACCAGTGGGGCAACCTGCTCTCGGGCGTCGAGCTGGTGCGCAAGTCCGAGGGTGCGGCCGTGCACGTGATGACGACGCCGCTGATCACCAAGGCCGACGGCACCAAGTTCGGCAAGTCCGAGGGTGGGGCCGTCTGGCTGGCTCCGGACATGATGAGCCCGTACGCGTTCTTCCAGTTCTGGCTCAACACCGCTGACGGCGATGTGATCGGCTACCTCAAGGTCTTCACGTTCCTGTCGCGGGGGGCCATCGAGGAGCTGGCGGTGGCGGTGGCAGAGCGACCTCACGCACGTGAGGCACAGCGGCGTCTTGCACAGGAGGTGACGACGCTCGTGCACGGAGCCGATGCCCGCGCGCGGGTGGAGTCGGCATCGGCGGCGCTGTTCGGCAGGGGAGACCTGCACGAGCTGGACGCGGCCACCCTCGGCGACGCGGTCGCCGAGGTCCCGCGCGGGCGGGTGCGGTCGGGGGAGTCGACCATCGTCGACGCCCTTCTGGCGACCGGGTTGTCCAAGAGCCGCAACGACGCACGGCGAACGGTCGACGACGGGGGTGCCTACCTGAACAACGTCAAGATCACCGATCCGGAGCAGGTGATAGGCACGGCGGACCTCCTGGCCGGAGGGGTCGCGCTCGTGCGGCGCGGCCGGCGCAACCTCGCGGTCGTGACCACGGACGAGTGAGGTCGAGCGACACGGCCCCTCACCAGCCGCGAGAGCTCGCGGATCGGCGCCCGAGATGCCCCAGACTGTGACCCAGGTCGCAGAGGGCGTATCGGGCGCCGACCTCGCTTCAGGGCGCTGGCGGGGCGCAGCAGCACCCGGGCCACGGATGGCCGCTCGGAGCGTTTCTGCAGGTCAGAGGCCTGCCACGGCCGTCCTAGGTCCGTCCGGAGCGCCGCGACACGCCCGAGATGGAGGCGATTTGACCGTGGGAGCCGATGCCCGTAATGTTTCACCTCGTTGCGCCCCACAGGGGAGGAACGGACGGCCTCAGTCTTGAGGATCCGGCCGGTCCCCGAAGTGGAACAACAATCGGATCCAGAAGGGCCAGGATCGCGTCGATGAGACGCGGCCAGGAACCGGAGAGGATCCCAGCCTTGGAGCTGAGCACCAGCTCAACAACGAGGCGGACGATACCAGCCAAGCTGGAGAAGCCGCCGAGTTGACGAGCAGGAGGCAGATGATCTAAGGTAGAGAGGTTGCCCCAGCAAAGGCCTAGCGGCCGGCGGTGGTGCGCGTCCGCTCCTTGAGAACTCAACAGTGTGTCAAAAATCGATGCCAAATAAACCCCGATGGGTTTGGGCTTCGAGTCGGCATCATGCCGGAACGAAACCAGATCTTGAAGGATTCCTTTTGGACGAATGGAAACGCCAAGTTTCTGTTCTGCCAAGATCGAAATCGGCTCTTCGGAGCCGCTTCGTTTAATGTCGAAACTGCCTTCTGGGCAGATTTCAACAAGCATTTACGGAGAGTTTGATCCTGGCTCAGGACGAACGCTGGCGGCGTGCTTAAAACATGCAAGTCGAACGGTGAAGCTCGGAGCTTGCTCTGAGCGGATCAGTGGCGAACGGGTGAGTAACACGTGAGTAACCTGCCCTGGACTTCGGGATAACTTCGAGAAATCGGAGCTAATACCGGATACGAGACGCACAGGCATCTGTAGCGTCTGGAAAGATTTATCGGTCCAGGATGGACTCACGGCCTATCAGCTTGTTGGCGGGGTAACGGCCCACCAAGGCGACGACGGGTAGCCGGCCTGAGAGGGTGACCGGCCACACTGGGACTGAGACACGGCCCAGACTCCTACGGGAGGCAGCAGTTGGGAATATTGCACAATGGGCGCAAGCCTGATGCAGCGACGCCGCGTGAGGGATGACGGCCTTCGGGTTGTAAACCTCTTTCAGCAGGGAAGAAGCGAAAGTGACGGTACCTGCAGAAGAAGCACCGGCTAACTACGTGCCAGCAGCCGCGGTAATACGTAGGGTGCAAGCGTTGTCCGGAATTATTGGGCGTAAAGAGCTCGTAGGCGGTTTGTCACGTCTGCTGTGAAATCCCGAGGCTCAACCTCGGGCCTGCAGTGGGTACGGGCAGACTAGAGTGTGGTAGGGGAGACTGGAATTCCTGGTGTAGCGGTGGAATGCGCAGATATCAGGAGGAACACCGATGGCGAAGGCAGGTCTCTGGGCCACTACTGACGCTGAGGAGCGAAAGCATGGGGAGCGAACAGGATTAGATACCCTGGTAGTCCATGCCGTAAACGTTGGGCACTAGGTGTGGGGCTCGTTCCACGAGTTCCGTGCCGCAGCAAACGCATTAAGTGCCCCGCCTGGGGAGTACGGCCGCAAGGCTAAAACTCAAAGGAATTGACGGGGGCCCGCACAAGCGGCGGAGCATGCTGATTAATTCGATGCAACGCGAAGAACCTTACCAAGGCTTGACATATACCGAAAACTCATGGAGACATGGGGTCCGCAAGGGCGGTATACAGGTGGTGCATGGTTGTCGTCAGCTCGTGTCGTGAGATGTTGGGTTAAGTCCCGCAACGAGCGCAACCCTCGTCCTATGTTGCCAGCGCGTTATGGCGGGGACTCATAGGAGACTGCCGGGGTCAACTCGGAGGAAGGTGGGGATGAGGTCAAATCATCATGCCCCTTATGTCTTGGGCTTCAAGCATGCTACAATGGCCGGTACAAAGGGCTGCGATACCGCAAGGTGGAGCGAATCCCAAAAAGCCGGTCTCAGTTCGGATTGGGGTCTGCAACTCGACCCCATGAAGTCGGAGTCGCTAGTAATCGCAGATCAGCAACGCTGCGGTGAATACGTTCTCGGGCCTTGTACACACCGCCCGTCACGTCATGAAAGTCGGTAACACCCGAAGCCAGTGGCCCAACCCCTTGTGGGAGGGAGCTGTCGAAGGTGGGATTGGCGATTGGGACGAAGTCGTAACAAGGTAGCCGTACCGGAAGGTGCGGCTGGATCACCTCCTTTCTAAGGAGCAACTGGCGCTGGAGGCCTTGCCGGCAGCGTCCAGGCCCACTACTCAGGCGAGTGTTCTGAGGTGGAGCTCATGGGTGGAACATCGATTAGTTGGCGGCGCGTTGATCGCGCCGGCCCAGTACAGCCCTTCGGGGCTTGGAACAGCCGGTCGACGCGAGTCGCCTGACACACTGTTGGGTCCTGAGGGAACGGGCTTCGCCCGATCACCTCGGACTGTCGGTCCATCACGACCTGATCGAACCGCCCCGACCGGGGCAGGCGCAGGTACGCATGGAACCGCCCGTAGCTTGAGAACTGCACAGTGGACGCGAGCATCTTTGATTTTTGTGGCAAGTTAATAAGAGCAATCGGTGGATGCCTTGGCATCAGGAGCCGAAGAAGGACGTAGCAGCCTGCGATAAGCCTCGGGGAGTCGGCAAGCGGACCGTGATCCGAGGATTTCCGAATGGGGAAACCCAGCTGGAGTCATGTCCAGTTACCCTCGTCTGAACACATAGGGCGAGTGGAGGGAACGTGGGGAAGTGAAACATCTCAGTACCCACAGGAAGAGATATTCCGTTAGTAGTGGCGAGCGAACGCGGAACAGGCCAAACCATATGCGTGTGATAGCCGGCAGGCGTTGCGCATGTGGGGTTGTGGGACTCACCAGCATCTGCTGCCGCGGATGCAGAGAGTCAGAAAGTCTCGTGATAGTCGAACGGCATTGAAAGGCCGAGCACAGAGGGTGCCACTCCCGTAGACGAAATTGCGTGACCTCTCGATGAGTATCCCAAGTAGCACGGGGCCCGAGAAATCCCGTGTGAATCTGCCAAGACCACTTGGTAAGCCTAAATACTACCTGATGACCGATAGCGGACAAGTACCGTGAGGGAAAGGTGAAAAGTACCCCGGGAGGGGAGTGAAATAGTACCTGAAACCGATTGCTTACAACCCGTCGGAGCCTCCATAGCAGGGGTGACGGCGTGCCTTTTGAAGAATGAGCCTGCGAGTTAGTGGTACGTGGCGAGGTTAACCCGTGTGGGGAAGCCGTAGCGAAAGCGAGTCCGAATAGGGCGACATAGTCGCGTGCTCTAGACCCGAAGCGGAGTGATCTATCCATGGCCAGGTTGAAGCGCGGGTAAGACCGCGTGGAGGACCGAACCGACCTAGGTTGAAAACTGGGCGGATGAGCTGTGGATAGGGGTGAAAGGCCAATCAAACTCCGTGATAGCTGGTTCTCCCCGAAATGCATTTAGGTGCAGCGTCACGTGTTTCTTACCGGAGGTAGAGCGACTGGATGGCCAATGGGCCCTACAAGGTTACTGACGTCAACCAAACTCCGAATGCCGGTAAGTGAGAGCGTGGCAGTGAGACTGCGGGGGATAAGCTTCGTAGTCGAGAGGGAAACAGCCCAGACCACCAACTAAGGCCCCAAAGCGTATGCTAAGTGGAAAAGGATGTGGAGTTGCACAGACAACCAGGAGGTTGGCTTAGAAGCAGCCACCCTTGAAAGAGTGCGTAATAGCTCACTGGTCAAGTGATTCTGCGCCGACAATGTAACGGGGCTCAAGCATACCGCCGAAGTTGTGGCATTCACATTTTTGCTAGGTCGCCGGCCTTGAGCTGGCGATCCAGGCGTGTGGATGGGTAGGGGAGCGTCGTGTGGCGAGTGAAGCGGCGGAGTGATCCAGCCGTGGACGCCACACGAGTGAGAATGCAGGCATGAGTAGCGAATGACGGGTGAGAAACCCGTCCGCCGAATGACCAAGGGTTCCAGGGCCAGGCTAATCCGCCCTGGGTAAGTCGGGACCTAAGGCGAGGCCGACAGGCGTAGTCGATGGACAACGGGTTGATATTCCCGTACCGGCGAAGAACCGCCCATACCGAATCCGGTGATGCTAAGCGCCTGAAGCTTCCATCGTCTCCTTCGGGAGGCACCGGAAGTGGAGCGCGCGACCCGAACCGGTAGTAGGTAAGCGTATTAACAGGGGTGACGCAAGAAGGTAGCCCAGCGTGTCTTATGGCTTGGCACGTCCAAGGTTGTAGGGCGAGGTGTAGGCAAATCCGCACCTCACATAGCCTGAGAACTGATGGTGACAGCGAATGCTGGATGATTGGGTGATCCTATGCTGCCAAGAAAAGCCCCGGCGCGAGGTTCTAGCCGCCCGTACCCTAAACCGACTCAGGTGGTCAGGTAGAGAATACCAAGGCGATCGAGAGAATCGTGGTTAAGGAACTCGGCAAAATGCCCCCGTAACTTCGGGAGAAGGGGGGCCTGAGGCGTGAACACACTTGCTGTGGGAGCGTTTGAGGGCCGCAGAGACCAGGGAGAAGCGACTGTTTACTAAAAACACAGGTCCGTGCGAAGTCGCAAGACGATGTATACGGACTGACGCCTGCCCAGTGCTGGAAGGTTAAGAGGACGGGTTAGCACCTAGTGCGAAGCTCAGAATTTAAGCCCCAGTAAACGGCGGTGGTAACTATAACCATCCTAAGGTAGCGAAATTCCTTGTCGGGTAAGTTCCGACCTGCACGAATGGCGTAACGACTTCTCCGCTGTCTCAACCGCGAACTCGGCGAAATTGCATTACGAGTAAAGATGCTCGTTACGCGCAGCAGGACGGAAAGACCCCGGGACCTTTACTATAGCTTGGTATTGGTATTCGGTACGGCTTGTGTAGGATAGGTGGGAGACTGTGAAGCGGGCACGCCAGTGTCTGTGGAGTCATCGTTGAAATACCACTCTGGTCGTTCTGAATATCTAACCTCGGTCCGTAATCCGGATCAGGGACATTGCCTGGTGGGTAGTTTAACTGGGGCGGTTGCCTCCTAAAATGTAACGGAGGCGCTCAAAGGTTCCCTCAGCCTGGTTGGTAATCAGGTATCGAGTGTAAGTACACAAGGGAGCTTGACTGTGAGACTGACAAGTCGAGCAGGGACGAAAGTCGGAACTAGTGACCCGATGGTGGCTTGTGGAAGCGCCATCGCTCAACGGATAAAAGGTACCCCGGGGATAACAGGCTGATCTTGCCCAAGAGTCCATATCGACGGCATGGTTTGGCACCTCGATGTCGGCTCGTCGCATCCTGGGGCTGGAGTCGGTCCCAAGGGTTGGGCTGTTCGCCCATTAAAGCGGTACGCGAGCTGGGTTTAGAACGTCGTGAGACAGTTCGGTCCCTATCCGCTGCGCGCGTTGGAAATTTGAGAAGGGCTGTCCTTAGTACGAGAGGACCGGGACGGACTAACCTCTGGTGTGCCAGTTGTTCTGCCAAGGGCACGGCTGGTTGGCTACGTTGGGAAGGGATAACCGCTGAAAGCATCTAAGCGGGAAGCCTGCTTCAAGATGAGATTTCCATGGGGCTTGCCCCGAGAGGCTCCCAGTAGACCACTGGGTTGATAGGCCGGATGTGGAAGTGGGGACGTAAGACCCATGAAGCTGACCGGTACTAATATGCCGATGACTTACCACATACATACTTCTTAGTATGCTACGCGTCCACTGTGCGGTTCCCGAGATACGGTCGGGAAACCGATGACATCTCCATAGAGTTACGGCGGTCATAGCGAGGGGGAAACGCCCGGATCCATTCCGAACCCGGAAGCTAAGCCCCTCTGCGCCGATGGTACTGCACGGGAGACTGTGTGGGAGAGTAGGTCACCGCCGGACATCCTTTCGACAAAGGCCGCCCCCTGATGGGGGCGGCCTTTGTTGTTTACTAGGCTGTTCACTGGCGCCCGTTCGAGCGCGCCACCAAGCTTCGAGGAGTCCACGTGCCGTCTGAATCAGAAGAGCCGTCGCAGCAGCGCGACGACGGCGGGCGCAATCCGGCACGTCGCGACCCCCAGGGCCAGGCCGGCCGCACGGAACGGCGCTCACCTCGAGCGGGATATCGTGCCGGCGGCGCCCCCCGCGATGACCGCGGATATCGTTCTGACCGGCCCGAGCGCCGTGACACGCGTGACGGCGAGCCTCAGAGTGACCGGCCTGATCGTGGCGAGCGTCCCGACCGCCGTGATTCTCGCGAGGGCGCCCCTCGTGGCGACCGTCCCTACCGCGGTGCTCGCCCAGACCGTGGCGGTGACCGTCCGAACCGCGGTGCCCGTCCCGAGCGGCGTGACACTCGCTCGGGCGCCCCGCGCGGGGAGCGTCCCGACCGTGGTGATCGCCCAGATCGTGGCGGTGACCGTCCCGTGCGCCGTGGTTCTCGCGAGGGCGCCCCTCGTGGGGACCGTCCGTACCGTGGCGACCGTCCCGAGCGGAGCGACTCCGGTGATGGTGGACCTCGTGGCGACCGTCCGTTTCGGAGCGATCGTCCAGACCGTGGCGGTGACCGTCCGTATCGCGGTGACCGTCCCGAGCGGCGTGACTCTCGCGAGGGCGCTCCTCGTGGGGACCGCCCGTACCGCGGTGATCGTCCAGACCGTGGTGGCGACCGTCCGTATCGTGGCGACCGTCCCGAGCGGCGTGACTCTCGCGAGGGCGCTCCTCGTGGGGACCGCCCCTACCGCGGTGATCGTCCAGACCGTGGTGGCGACCGTCCGTATCGTGGCGACCGTCCCGAGCGGCGCGACTCCCGTGAGCGCGCCCCTCGTGGGGACCGTCCCTACCGTGGCGACCGCCCCGAGCGGCGCGACTCCCGCGATGCTGGGCCTCGTGGCGATCGGCCCGAGCGGCGTGACTCTCGTGAGGGCGCTCCTCGTGGGGACCGCCCCTACCGCGGCGACAGGACGGACCGGGGCGACCGTCCCGAGCGGTCCTCGGGGTATGACAGCGGGGATCGTCGGGCCCCACGCCCGGATCGGCCGCTCGAGCCCGAGATCCCTGAAGGCGTCGACTGGCAGCAGCTCGATCGCCAGGCACGCGCACGCTTGCGTACCCTCTCCAAGGCGAACGCCGAGGTCGTCGGGGCGCATCTGGTCATGGCGGGGCGGCTCATGGACGAGAACGCCGACCTTGCGTATGAGCACGCCCAGGCCGCCGTCCGGCGCGCCGGTCGTGTCGACGTCGTGCGGGAGGCCGCTGCGCTGACGGCCTACGCCTCGGGGCGTTATGCCGAGGCACTGCGCGAGCTGCGGACCGTTCGCCGGCTCTCCGGCGTCGATGAGCACCGCGCGATCGAGGCCGATTGCGAGCGAGGCCTTGGCCGCCCGGACCGGGCGCTGGCGATCCTCGCCGCAGCGCCGGCGCCCGTGACCCTCGAGGACCGGGCTGAGCTGGCGCTCGTCGAGGCCGGCGCGCGCACCGATCTCGGTGAGCTGGAGGCAGCACTGTCCGTTCTCGAGCAGGTTCCGACCACCAAGCTGGACCCTGACGTCGCCCAGCGACTCGATGAGGCGAAGCACGACGTCCTCGTCGCACTCGGTCGCGCGGAGCCACGTGAGGTCGCCGAAGCGGACACCGGGACCGACGAGGAAGACCAGCCCGACGCCGATGTCGTCGGGTTCGACGACGTGCTCGAGGAGGATGGATGAGGTACCTGGAGCCACTTGAGGCTGCTCCTGCGCAGACGTTCGACGTCGCGCTCCTCGACCTCGACGGCGTGGTCTACCGCGGTCCGGACGCCGTCGCTCACGCGCCGGAGGCCATCGCCGCAGCTCGTGCAGGCGGTCTCGGTGTCATGTACGTCACGAACAACGCGAACCGGCCGCCGAGCACGGTGGCAGCTCACCTCACGGAGATCGGTGTCCCCACCGAGCCGGAGGAGGTCACCACGGCTGCACAGGCTGCGGCCGGGCTCGTCTCCTCCGAGCACGCGCCCGGTACCCGCGTGCTCGTGGTGGGAGGGACCGGGCTTCGTGAGGCTCTCGCAGCCGAGGGAATGACCGTGGTGAGGTCGGCGGACGATGATCCCGCGGTCGTCGTCCAGGGTTTCGCGCCCGAGGTCGGCTGGGCGGAGCTGACCGAGGCGCTGCTCGCGATCAACGCCGGCGCCGAGCACATCGCCAGCAATCTTGACGCGACGCTGCCGATGGAGCGGGGGAGTGCGATCGGCAACGGTTCGCTCGTCGCGGCGGTGGTCAACGCGACCGGCACGATGCCGCGCTCCACCGGCAAGCCGCAGCCCGCCATCTTCGAGCAGGCAGCGGCCCGGGCCGGTGCCGAGCGGCCGTTCGTCGTGGGCGACCGGCTCGACACCGACCTCGAGGGCGCCCGGGCGGCGGGCTACCCCGGGATTCACGTGCTCACAGGAGTCGACCTCGCTCCAGCCCTGCTGGCCTGCGTACCCGAGCAGCGCCCCACGCAGCTCGCGCACGACCTGAGGGGACTGCTCGAGCCGCACCCCGCCGTCGAGCAGGACGGGCTCTGGTGGTGCTGCCGGGGCGCGGCAGCGCGATTCGACAGTGACAGCGGGACCCTGATCGTCGCGCGGGGGGAGGACCACCTCACGCTCACCGATGGCGACGAGGTCGACCTCGACGAGCTGCGGGCCGCGTGCGCCGCGGCGTGGGATGCCGCCGACCGCGCCGGCGTGCCGACCGTGCTGACGAGGTGTCCACAGATCCGCGTCCGTCCCGATAGGAAGGATGCCGGCGCGATAGCGTGAGCGGAAGCGCCCGGGAAGGAACGGCATGTCGCAGGAGCAGGTCCCCCATGACGAGGTCGACGACGCCCTGAGGGCCGTCGACGAGCTCGACGAGACCACCCCGCTCGCGGTGCACGCCGACGCGTTCGAGCGTGCCCACGAAGCCCTCCAGCGACGCCTGGAGGATGCAACGTAGTGGTGCGTCGTGTCCGCCTCGACGCCGAGCTCGTCCGTCGTGGACTGGCCCGGTCGCGTCAGCATGCCGGCGACCTGATCGACGCCGGCCGCGTGAGCGTCAACGGCACGGTGGCGACCAAGGCTGCCACCCAGGTCGACACAGCACAGCCGGTGCTCGTACGGGAGGACCCGGCCGAACCCGGGTACGCGAGCCGGGGCGGTCACAAGCTCGCGGGCGCTCTCGACCTGCTGGGGGAGGCGGCACCGACGATCGATGGCCGCCGCGCGCTCGATGCGGGCGCGTCCACGGGCGGATTCACCGACGTGCTGCTGCGGCGCGGCGCCGCCCACGTCGTCGCGGTCGACGTCGGCTACGGCCAGCTGGTCTGGGAGCTGCAGAACGACCCCCGTGTCACCGTGATGGACCGCACCAACGTGCGCACCCTGGACCCGGCCACCATCGACCCGCCCGTCGACCTCGTGGTGAGCGACCTATCGTTCATCTCGCTGCGGCTGGTGCTGCCCGCGCTCGCCGCCGTCAGCACGCCCGATGCCGACCTGCTGCTGATGGTGAAGCCGCAGTTCGAGGTCGGCAAGGACCGGCTCGGCGCAGGCGGCGTCGTGCGCGACCCCGAGCTCCACGTCGATGCCGTGCTCGGCGTCGTCGAGGCCGCCGGCGCGCTCGGGCTCGGCCTGCAGGCCTGCGCCGCGAGCCCGCTCCCGGGTCCGAGCGGAAACGTCGAGTACTTCGTCCACCTGCGCCGCGGACCCGGGGCCGAGAACCCCGAGGCCGTGGTCCGTCACGCGGTCGCGCTCGGCCCGGCTGAGGGGGTTGCATCCTGATGCGCCGGATCCTGCTGCTCGTCCACCCCACGCGCCCGGAGGCACAGGAGACCGCTGCGCTCGTCAGCGACGAGCTGCGCAGGAACGGCGTCACCCCGATCGGTGAGGAGGATGTCGACGGCGACGACGTCGAGCTCGCCATCGTGCTCGGCGGCGACGGCACCATCCTGCGTGCCGCCGAGGTGATCCGCGGCCGCGGCACGCCGCTCGTCGGCGTCAACCTGGGCCACGTCGGGTTCCTCGCGGAGTCGGAGGTCGAGGAGGCCGTCGACGTCGCGCGCCGGGCGGTGGCCCGCGACTACGTCGTCGAGGAGCGCATGACCCTCGACGTCACGATCACCTTCCCCGACGGGACCGTCCAGTCCAACTGGGCGATCAACGAGGTGAGCGTCGAGAAGGACGACCGTTCCCGCATGCTCGAGGTCGCGGTCGGCATCGACGGGCGCGGCCTGTCCTCCTTCGGGTGCGACGGTGTCGTGCTTGCCACCCCGACCGGGTCGACCGCCTATGCGTTCTCCGCGGGCGGCCCGGTCGTCTGGCCCGACGTCGAGGCGATGCTGGTGGTCCCGAACAGCGCCCACGCCTTGTTCGCCCGCCCGCTCGTGGTGGCGCCGACATCGACCATGGCCGTCGAGATCCTCGCCCGCAGCTTCTCAGGCGCACAGGTCTGGTGCGACGGCCGCCGGCGGATCGACGTGCCCCCCGGGTCGCACATCGAGGTCGTCCGTGGAGCCGAGCCGGTGCGGATCGCCCGCCTCCACACGGCACCGTTCACCGACCGCCTGGTGCGCAAGTTCGACCTGCCCGTCTCCGGGTGGCGAGGCGGCGGCTCGTGATCCGCGAGCTGCGTCTGACCGATCTCGGGGTCATCGCCGACGCCACGATCGACCTCGGTGACGGTCTCACCGCCATCACCGGTGAGACCGGTGCAGGCAAGACGATGCTGCTCACCGGGCTCGGGCTGCTGCTCGGCGGCCGCGCGGATCCGGCCACCGTGCGGCCCGGCGCCAAGCAGGCCGCCGTCGAGGGTCGGCTGGTCCCCACCGGTGAGGCACTGCGCATCGCCGAGGATGCCGGGGCGATGCTCGACGACGGCGAGCTGGTCGTGGTCAGGACCGTCGCCGCCGAGGGCCGTTCCAGGGCACACCTCGGCGGACGATCGGTGCCGATGGGCGTGCTCGCCGAGATCGGTGCCGAGATGGTCACCGTGCACGGCCAGTCCGACCAGGTCCGGCTGCGTGCGCCCGCGCAGCAGCGGGCAGCGCTGGACGACTACGCCGGGCCGGAGCAGGCGGCTGCCCTCGCCGCGCTCGCCGCCGCGCACGAGCACCGCCGTCGGCTGGGTGCCGAGCTCGAGCGCTGGGACAGCGAGGTCGCCGCCCGGGCTGCGGAGCTCGAGAACCTCGAGGACGCGCTGCGTCGGATCGACGCCGTCGAGCCCGTGGCCGGCGAGCTCGACGAGCTGCGCGGCGAGACCGAGCGGCTCGACAACGTCGAGGTGCTGCTGGAGTCCGCCGCTGCGGCGCGCGCCGCGCTCGACGGCGGCGAGGAGGGCGCACCGGGTGCCATGGTTGCCCTCGACGCCGCCCGGCGGGCGTTCGAGTCCGGTGCCGCTCACGACGACGCGCTCCGGGACTGGGGTCAGCGCGTCGCCGAGGCGATCCACCTGCTCAACGACGTCGTCGCCGAGACCGGCTCCTACGCGTCCTCGCTCGAGGCGGACCCAGAACGGCTGGCCGCGGTCCACGAGCGCCGCGCCGCCCTCACCGACCTGGTCCGCCGCTACGGCGGCGATCCCGACGAGCCCGACCCGTTGGAGCCGGTGCTCGCGTATGCCGAGAACGCGCGCGCCCGCGTCAGCGAGCTCACCGCTCCTGGCTCGGGCCGGGAAGGGCTCGAGGAGCGTGCGGCCCAGGCCCGTGCGGCCGAGGAGGCTGCTGCCGCCGTCGTCACCGAGAACCGCCGGCGGGCGGCCGAGGGGCTGTGCCGGCAGGTGGATGCCGAGCTCGACGGGCTCGCGATGCGGGGTGCACGGCTGCACATCGAGCTCGTGGCACGGGCGGAGATCGGCCCCAGCGGCGCCGAGGACGTCGAGCTGCAGCTGCAGCCCCACCCGGACGCACCGCCCCGGCCGATCGCGAAGGGCGCCTCGGGCGGCGAGCTCTCACGAGTCATGCTCGCGATCGAGGTGGCGCTCGCAGGGCGACGTGCGGAGGACGGTGCGCTGCCGGTGTTCGTGTTCGACGAGGTCGACTCCGGGGTCGGCGGTCGTGCAGCCACGGAGGTCGGGCGCCGGCTCGCCGATCTCGCGACGCACACCCAGGTGGTGGTCGTCACCCACCTCGCGCAGGTCGCAGCGTTTGCCGACACCCACCTCGTCGTGAGCAAGAACAGCGACGGCGACCGGGTCGCCACGTCGGTGCACGAGGTCGTCGGCGCGGACCGTGAAGGCGAGCTGGCGCGGATGCTCTCGGGCGATGAGTCGCAGACCGCGCGCAAGCACGCAGCCGAGCTGTTGGAGCGGCCAGAACGCGCCGACGTGCGACGATAGCGGCGATGCGCCCGCTGCTGAAACGCCGTCAGCGCGCCCGAGAGCTGCAGGAGTCCTCGCTCGGGCGCGTCCGCGTCGACCCGTCGACCAAGACGCTCACGAAGCGGCTCCAGGCCGGGGACATCGCCGTCATCGATCACCAGGACATCGACCGCGTCTCGGCCGAGGCCCTGGTACGGGTGGGCCCCGCCGCCGTGCTCAATGCCGCGATGTCCACCTCGGGGCGGTACCCGAACGTCGGCCCGGACATCCTGGTCTCGGCGGGCATCCCGCTGATCGACGACCTCGGCCCGGCGGTGATGGACTTGCGGGAGGGAACGCAGGTCCGCATCGACGATGCCACGGTGTTCGACATCCATGGCTCGGTCATCGCCGAAGGCGTGCGTCAGAGCGAGACCACCGTGACCGCGAACCTGCTGGCTGCGCGAGAGGGCCTCTCGGAGCAGATCGAGGCGTTCGCCGGGAACACCATGGAGTACATCCGGCGCGAGCGCGAGCTGCTGCTCGACGGCATCGGCGTCCCCGAGATCACGACCGACATCGAGGGCCGGCACGTGCTGATCGTGGTGCGGGGGTACTCCTACAAGGAGGACCTCGCGATGCTGCGTCCCTACATCCGCGAGTACCGGCCGCTGCTGATCGGTGTCGACGGGGGAGCGGACGCGATCCTGGACGCCGGGTTGAAGCTCGACATGATCGTCGGTGACATGGACTCGGTCTCTGACGCCGCACTCAGCTCGGGTGCCGAGATCGTCGTGCACGCCTACCGCGACGGCCGCGCGCCCGGCAAGGAGCGCGTCGAGAACCTCGGCGTCGAGCCGGTCGTCTTTCCCGCCACCGGCACCAGCGAGGACGTGGCGATGCTGCTGGCCGACGACAAGGGCGCCGAGCTGATCGTGGCCGTGGGCACCCACGAGACCTTGGTCGAGTTCCTCGACAAGGGTCGCAGCGGCATGGCCTCCACGTTCCTCACCAGGCTCCGGGTGGGCAGCAAGCTGATCGACGCCAAGGGGGTCTCCCGGCTCTACGAGCACCGCGTCTCCAGCCTCCAGGTGGGGCTGCTGGTGCTGGCGGGTGTCGCTGCCCTGATGACGGCCCTTGCGGTCACCCCGACCGGGCAGGCCCTCTTCGCGGTCGTGCTGGCCAGGCTCGACGACCTGCTCTCCTGGTTCCGCAGCCTCTTCGAGGCGATCTTCTAGACGGCGCGCTCCCGCCGTTCCAACCGTACGAGGATCCATGATCGACTTCCGCTACCACATCGTCTCGCTGATCGCCGTGTTCCTGGCGCTCGCGGTCGGTGTCGTGCTCGGCGCCGGCCCCCTGCAGGGCGAGATCGGCAACCAGCTCACCGTGCAGATCGAGCAGCTCCGTCAGGAGAAGGAAGACCTGCGCGTGCAGCTGGAGACCTCGGACGCGCGGGCTGGAGAGCTCGCGTTGTTCCTCGACGGCGCCTCCCCGCAGCTGTTGGCCGGCACCCTGACCGATGTCGACGTCGCGATCGTGACGACGGCCGAGGCAGCGCCCGCCGTGACCGAGGCCCTGATCGAGCGGGTCGAGCAGGCCGGCGGCAGCGTGGTCAGCCAGGTGGCGCTCACGCCTCGCTGGACCAACGCCGACGATGCACCGGTCCGCGACGAGACCGCCGAGACGCTGGCCTCCCAGATGGTCGTGCCACCCCCCGCTGAGACCTCCAACGCCCAGGTCCTCGGGATGGGGCTGTCCCTCGCGCTCACGCAGCGTGACCCGTTGACCTCGGACCCGGCGTTCAGCACGGGGGCCCAGGAGGCGTACACGACGCTGCGGGACGCCGACCTGGTCGCCGAGGTGGCCGCGCCCGCACGCCCGGCCGACGCGGTGCTGATCGTGGCTCCGGCGCCGATCCCGGACGCGGAGCCCGACGCCTCTGTCCTCGGCATCCACGTCGACACCGTCACCGGGTTCACCGGCACCGACGCCGTGGTGGCCGGTACCGCCACCATGGCTGCCGACCTCCTCGACGCGATCCGGTCCGACCCGGAGGCCTCCGCTGCGGTGAGCACGGTCGACAGCTCCGACCTGATCAGCGGGCAGGTGACCGCCCCGCTGGCCCTGGCAGCCCTGGACCGCGGTGCCGCCGTCGACCACTACGGCACGGCAGGCGACGCGAACGCGGTGCTGCCCACGCTCCCCGATCGCCCCGAGGACGAACCCACGGGTGAGACCGGCGGCGAGCCGGAGAGCGACGCGACCGACGGCGGTACCGATGATGCCACCGACGGTTCCGGCAGCACCGCCGACGAGACCACCGAGGAGGCGAGCTGATGAACCGCGTGGCAGTCGCACTGCTGGCGGGAGCCGTGAGCGCAGCCGCGGCGGTCGTGCTCGGTGAACGCCCTCCCGGCGGAGCCGCGCGCTGGCGCCGGCGCAACTTCCGCGACCGCGAGGTCGACCTGCTCGGCGGGGTCGCGACGGCGGCCGGGGCCGTGGTCGGCGCCGTCGCCGCCGGCGGCGGCCCGGGCGGTGGCGCCGCGCTCGTGTCGGCAACCGGCGCCGTTCTCGGCGCGATCGACGACGCCGACACCACCTCGGAGTCGAAGGGCCTGCGCGGGCACATCAGCGCGCTCAGCCGTGGCGAGATCACCACGGGCATGCTCAAGCTGGTCGGGATCTCCTCGGCGTCGCTGATCGCTGCCGGGGTCGCCACGGGCCTCGGGCGCCGCGCCGCCGACGGCCGACCGCTCGCTCGTACCGTGGACGTCGCCATCTCCGGTGTGCTGATCGCCGGCACCGCCAACCTCGTCAACCTGTTCGACCTGCGCCCCGGCCGAGCCCTGAAGATCGTCGGCGCGATCTGCGCGCCGCTGACCCTGGTGCCGGGCGGCACGGGCCGGGTGGCCGCTGCAGGCCTGGGCGCCGTGGCCACCGCCTGGGAGGGCGACCTCGGCGAGGAGACCATGCTCGGCGATGCCGGCGCGAACGCACTGGGCGCCGTCGCGGGGACGGCGCTCGCACTCCTTCCCCTCGCACGGGTGCGCTACCTCGCGACCGCGGGTGTCGTCGGTCTGGTGCTGCTCAGCGAGAAGGTCTCGTTCTCCCAGGTGATCGCGACGACCCCGTGGTTGCAGCGCGTCGACGACTGGCAGCGGGCGGAGTGAGCTCGACGCCACCGAGCGGTCGGTCCATCCTCGCGGGGGTCGCGGGGGCGGCTGGTTCGATCGCCGTGCTCACCGTGCTCTCGCGCCTGCTCGGGTTCGGCCGGTGGATGGCGCAGTCGGCGACGGTCGGCCCGACCGCCACGGGTGACGCCTACGCCACAGCGAACCTGCTGCCCAACGTCCTCTACGAGGTCGTGGCCGGGGGTGCGCTCGCCGGTGTGGTGGTGCCTCTGCTCGCGGCGCCCATCGCGAAGAGGCTTCGGGACCAGGTCGATGACGTGGCCTCGGCGCTGCTGACCTGGGCACTGATCGTGCTCGTCCCGGTCGGCGTCGCGGTGGCGCTGCTCGCCCGCCCGATCGCCTCGATCCTGCCCCAGCCCGGTGGTGCGGACCCGCAGGCGATCGAGGACGTCACGACGTACTTCCTCATCGTGTTCTCGCCGCAGGTGCCGCTGTACGGCATCGGGGTGGTGCTGACCGGTGTCCTGCAGGCGCACCGCAAGTTCCTCGCACCCGCGATCGTTCCGATCGCCTCTACCGTGGTCGTCATCGTCAGCTACTTCCTGTTCGGGCGGCTCGCCGAGCGCATGCAAGACGACCCCGCCGGTCTCTCGGAGCCCGCGCTCGCGATACTCGCCTGGGGCACCACCGCCGGCGTCGCGGCGCTGAGCCTGCCGTTGCTGCTGCCGGTGCTGCGGGCCGGTGTGCGCCTGCGCCCGCGCGTCTCGTTCCCGCCTGGCGTCGCCCGGCGGCTGCGCAGTCTCGCGGCCGCCGGCATCGGCGGGGTGATCGCGCAGCAGCTCGCCGCCATGGTGATCTGGTACCTGGCACGCAGCGGCGGACTCGCAGGGACGTTCAACGTCTTCCAGTACACGCAGGCGGTCTACCTGCTGCCGTACGCCGTGCTCGCGGTCCCGCTGGTCACCGTGTTCCAGCCCCGCCTCGCCGAGCTGTCCGACGGCGGTGTGGGCGTTGCGCTCACGCGGCTCGCCGAGCGGTCCACCCGGACCGTGCTCGCGGCCGGACTGTTCGGTGCCGGGCTCCTCGTCGCCGTCGCCCCGGCGGCGCACGCCGCGTTCGGCGCGCTCGCGACCGGTTCCAGCGCGGACCCCGTCGCCGGTATGACCCAGGCGCTGACGTGGATGGCACCGGGTGTCGTCGGTCTCGCGCTGCTGCTGCACGCCGGCCGGATGCTGCTGGCACTCGACCGCAGCCGGGCGACCGTCATCGCGACGGCATCGGCCTGGTTGGTGACGGCCGTCGCCGCCTTCGTCGTCGTGCGTGCGTGGGCGCCGGAGGGTGGCGACAGCGTCGCCACGCTCAGCGCGCTCGGCGTCGGGCACGCGGTCGGCATGAGTGTCGGCGGCGTGGTCGTGCTGCTGGTGCTCCGGCAGATCATGCACGCGGGCTTCCTGCGGGGGGTGCTGCGGACCATCGCGGTGGGCGGCGCCACGGCTGCGGTCGGAGCGGTGGTCGGTCGCCTCGGCGTCGACGCGGTGCTGGCGCTCGGCCGGCACACGCTCCTGTCCGCGATCATGGCCGCCCTGCTGGGCGCCGTCGTCGTGACACTGGCCACGTTCATCGGCATCCGGACCTTCGACCGTGCGATCCTGGCCAGCGTGAGGAGCGCACATGGCTGAGGAGTCCGTCCGCGAGCAGCTGAAGGTGCTCCAGGTCGCCGGCAGCGCGAGCGGCGGCACGCGCAGTCACGTCCGGGAGCTCGCCGCCGGCCTGACGCTCGACCACCGTGTCGTGCTCGCCGCCCCCGGCACGGTCGTACGCCCCTGGATCCCCGGGCTGAGATCCCGGCTCGTCGAGATCACCGACCGGCCACGCCCGCAGGACGCCGCGGCCGTGTCGAAGCTGCGCGCCCTCGGCAAGCGCGCCGACGTCGTGCACGCCCACGGTCTGCGAGCCGGTGCGCTCAGCGCCCTTGCGCTCGCCGGGGTCCCGACGCCGCTCGTGGTCACGCTGCACAACCTGCCGGTGGGCGGCCCCGCGGTGCAGGCGATGGCGGCTGGGCTCGAGCGTGTCGTCGCCGGCTCGGCGTCCGCCATCCTCGGGGTCTCGGGGGACATCGTCGACCACATGCGCGGCATGGGCGCGCCACACGTCGAGCGGGCACTGATCCCCGCACCGATCAGCGAGGCCCGGCCGCTGGACCGCGCTGTGCTCGGCATCGGGGATGCGCCGCTGGTGGTGACGATCGCCAGGCTGGCACCCCAGAAGGGGCTGGACCTGCTGCTCGACGCCGCTGCGCTCCTCACCGACCGGGTGCCCGGCGTCGTGTGGGCGGTGGCCGGCGACGGTCCGCGGTTCGAGGAGCTGAAGCGGGCCGTCGAGGACGAGGCACTCCCGGTGCGGCTGCTCGGCAGGCGCGACGACGTGCCCGCCCTGCTGGCTGCTGCCGACGTCGTGGTCAGCACCGCCGAGTGGGAGGGGCAACCGGTGTGGCTCCAGGAGGCTCTGCACGCCGGGGCGCCGATCGTGGCGACCGATGTCGGCGGCACACGCGAGGTCACGGGGGCCGCCGCGAGGCTGGTCCGCTACGGCGACGCCGACCTGCTGGTCGCCCAGATCGCGGCCGTGCTGCGCGAGCCGCGCGTGCGCGACGGGCTGCGTGCAGCAGCCCGCGAGCGGGCTGCCGAGCTGCCTCGCGCGCACGACGCGCTCGCGCAAGTCCTCGACACCTACGACTCGGTGCTAGTGTGAAAGCCCGTGGTGACCTCTTCTGAGCGGCGTCCCGGCCGCCACAGCCCCCGGCACATCTTCGTCACAGGCGGCGTGGCGTCGTCCCTAGGCAAGGGCCTGACGGCGTCCAGCCTCGGACATCTGCTCCGCGCACGCGGGCTGCGGGTGACGATGCAGAAGCTCGACCCGTACCTCAACGTGGACCCCGGGACGATGAACCCGTTCCAGCACGGCGAGGTCTTCGTCACCGAGGACGGCGCCGAGACCGACCTCGACATCGGTCACTACGAGCGGTTCCTCGACGTCAATCTCGACGCGGGCGCCAACGTCACGACCGGCGTCGTGTACTCCTCGGTGATCGCCAAGGAGCGCCGCGGGGAGTACCTCGGGGACACGGTGCAGGTCATCCCGCACATCACCGACGAGATCAAGGCGCGGATGCGCGCCCAGGCGAGCCCCGCCGTCGGCAAGGCGCCCGACGTGATCATCACCGAGATCGGTGGCACGGTCGGCGACATCGAGAGCCAGCCGTTCCTGGAGGCCGCACGCCAGGTCCGACAGGACGTGGGACGCGACAACGTGTTCTTCGTGCACGTCTCGCTGGTGCCCTACCTCGGGCCCAGCGGCGAGCTGAAGACCAAGCCCACGCAGCACTCGGTCGCCGCGCTGCGCAGCATCGGCATCCAGCCCGACGCGATCGTGTGCCGTGCGGATCGCGACATCCCGGAGTCGGTCAAGGGCAAGATCGCCGCGATGTGCGACGTGGACCGCGACGCGGTCATCACCTGCGTCGACGCGCCGAGCATCTACGACATCCCCAAGGTGCTGCACAGCGAGGGCCTCGACGCCTACGTGATCCGCCGCCTCGACCTGCCGTTCCGCGATGTCGAGTGGGACCAGTGGCACACGTTGCTCGAGCGGGTGCACCACCCCGCGGACGAGGTCGAGATCGCGCTCGTGGGCAAGTACATCGACCTGCCCGACGCGTACCTGTCGGTCACCGAGGCGCTCCGCGCGGGCGGCTTCGCGACCAACACGCGGGTCCAGATCCGCTGGGTTCCCTCCGACGACTGCCAGACCGAGGCCGGCGCCCGCAAGGCGCTCGCCGGGGTCGACGGCGTCCTGGTGCCCGGCGGCTTCGGCGTGCGGGGGATCGAGGGCAAGCTCGGCGCGCTCCGCTGGGCGCGCGAGCACCAGATCCCGACGCTCGGCATCTGCCTCGGCCTGCAGTGCATGGTCATCGAGTTCGCACGGAACGTGCTGGGGCTCGAGAAGGCATCCTCGACCGAGTTCGACCCGAGCACACCGGACCCGGTCGTGGCCACGATGGAGGAGCAGCTCGCGTTCGTCGACGGCGAGGGTGATCTCGGCGGCACGATGCGCCTGGGGCGTTACGACGCCGTGCTGACCCCGGGTTCGCTCGTCGCCGAGACCTACGGATCCGAGAAGGTCAGCGAGCGACACCGCCACCGCTACGAGGTCAACAACGGCTATCGCGACCAGCTCGAGGAAGCCGGTCTGAAGATCTCCGGGCGTTCGCCCGACTCCTCGCTCGTGGAGTTCGTGGAGCTCGACCGCGAGCAGCACCCGTACTACGTCTCCACGCAGGCGCACCCGGAGTTCAAGTCGCGGCCCACCCGGGCCCACCCGTTGTTCAAGGGGCTCGTGGGAGCGGCACTGGATCGTCAGCGGGAGTCGCGCCTGCTCGAGGTGCCGCCGCCGGCGCACGAGCGCGCCGATGACTGAGCGGCTGCGGGACGAGTCGGCCCAGCTGCCGACCACGTCCGCCGGCGTGCTGCACGCCGGCAGGGTGTTCGACCTCGTGACCGAGGACGTCGACCTCGGCGACGGGGGAACGGTCACGCGTGAGTTCGTCCGGCACCCGGGTGCGGTGGCCGTGGTGGTGCTCGACGACGACGAGCGCGTGCTGCTGATCCGCCAGTACAGGCACCCGGTGCGGGCCTACCTGTGGGAGGTCCCCGCCGGGCTTCTCGACGTGCCGGGGGAGCCGCTGGTGGTCGCCGCGCAGCGCGAGCTCGCGGAGGAGGCGGACCTGACCGCGGGCAGCTGGCACACCCTTGCCGACTACTTCACGACACCGGGCGGGTCCGACGAAGGTCTGCGAGTGTTCCTCGCTCGCGGCCTCACCGAGGTCCCCGAGGGCGACCGGCACGAGCGCTCCGAGGAGGAGCTCGGCATGGCGACCTCGTGGGTGCCGCTGGCCGAGGCGGTGGGCCTGATCCAGGCGGGGCTGCTTCACAACCCCAGCGCCGTCGTCGGGATCCTCGCCGCGCACGCCGCTCGGGAGGGCGGCTGGCGCCAGCTCCGGGCCGCCGACGCTCCCTGGTCGCTCTGAGGCGAGTGCCCGACCCTCAGCCGGGGGAGTGAGCGATCGGCGCGCGCAGCGTCAGCACGAACCGCGTGGTCGCGATGAGCAGCAGCGCGGCACCGATCATGTGGATGCCCACGAGCAGCTCGGGCAGGCCGTTGAAGAACTGGACGTACCCGATCACACCCTGCAGCAGCGTGATGCCGAGCAGCACGAGGCCCCAGCGGCGCACCTGCGGCAGCGGCGGGCGCGAGCGGAACGCCACGACGATCGTCACGGCCAGCACGGCGAGGAACACCCACACGGCGCCCGCGTGCGCCCTCGCGATGAGGTACGGGTCCACCGCGAACCGGTAGCCGACCTCGTCGTCGCCCGAGTGCGGGCCAGCACCCGTGACCACCACGCCGAGCACGACGACGACGGCCGCGAGGCCCGCCGTCGCCCATGCCCACCAGCGCAGCGGGGGCGAGCCGAGGGGTGCGGTCGCGGAGTCGGGCTCGAACCAGCGCACCGCGAGCACGGTCGAGAGCACCACCAGCGCGCCCGAGATCAGGAAGTGCGAGCCGACGATCGCGGGATGCAGGTCGATCCAGACCGAGACGCCCCCGATGATGCCCTGCAGGATCACGACGGCGAGCACGGCGTAGGCCATCCTCCGCAGCACCACGGCGCGCCCGAGCCGCCGCACCGCCAGCGTCATCAGGATCACCAGCGCGATCCCCACCATGCCCAGCAGCGCCCCGACCATTCGGTTGCCGTACTCGACGAAGACGTGGAACTCCATGTCCGGGTGGATGACCGGGACGAAGCTGCCCGGCTCGCACTGCGGCCACGTCGAGCATCCGAGCCCGGAGCCGGTCAGACGCACGGCGCCGCCGGTCCCGATGATGAGGACCTGACCGATGAGGTTCGCCAGCACGACGGCGCCTGTCCAGCGGCGTAGCCGAGCGTGCGCCAGGTGCGGCTCCCCTGGGGCGGACGGACGGGGCTCGACGGCGGTGGACACGGCTCTACGGTAGCCCGGGACCGGAGTCTGGAGATGCGCGGGAACGGCACGCGTGACGCATGCCACTTAGGCCCGCCTTGCTTGCGAGAAACAATTTGGCAACAGACAATGTTGTGTAAATCGCGGGCGCTGTCCGGCTGTGTGCCTGGGCCCTGGTGCGCTCGTACTTCGAGGCGAGAGGAGAAGCGATGACGATCCCTACCGCCGAGTCCCGCACCATCGATCGCGAGACCGACGAGGTCGACGCGGTCGCCGCCGAGGAGGCCACCACACGCGACCGCGTGCTGCGCCTCATCGTGGAGCTGGGCCCGATCAGCGCCGCCGAGCTGGCACGCCGGCTCGACCTGACGTCCGCTGCGGTTCGACGTCACCTGACCACGCTCGAGAGCGAGGGGCAGGTCGAGGCGCGCGACGACGTCCCGGTGGCCAAGCGTGGTCGTGGCCGACCGGCCCGCAAGTACGTGGGTGCAGCCTCTGCGCACGCCCAGCTCGGCACCGCGTACGCACAGGCGGCCCTCGCGGCACTCGACCAGATCAAGAACAGCCTCGGCGAGGAGGGCATCGTCGCGTTCGCCAACGCGCGCTCCGACGCGCTGGTCGCCCGGTACGCCGACGCGATCGCCGCTGCGGGCGACGACCTCAGTGCCCGCGCCGAGACGCTCGCCGAGCTGCTCGCCGCGGATGGCTACGCTGCGACAGCACGTCCCGTCCCGGGCGGCATCGCCGTCCAGGTCTGCCAGGGCCACTGCCCCGTGCTCCACGTCGCGGAGGCCCACCCCGAGCTGTGCGAGGCGGAGACCCGTGCGTTCTCCGAGCTCCTCGGTGTGCACGTGCAGCGGCTGGCCACCCTGGCCCGCGGCGAGCACGTCTGCACCACGCACATCCCTGTCAAGATCCCGATCCGGAAGGATGCCTCATGACGGCAGAGCCGCAGACCGTGCAGAACGCACAGGTCGACGGATCGACGCAGATGTCTCAGGAAGAGACGATCGCGTCGATCGGCAAGTACAACTTCGGTTGGCACGACCCCGACACGTTCGGGGCAGACGCTCAGCGAGGTCTGTCCGAGGATGTGGTCCGCAACATCTCCATGCTCAAGAACGAGTCGGAGTGGATGCTGAACCTGCGCCTCAAGGCTCTGAAGATGTTCGAGCGCAAGCCGATGCCGAGCTGGGGCGCCGACCTCTCCGGGATCGACTTCGACAACATCAAGTACTTCGTCCGCACCACCGAGAAGCAGGCCACCAGCTGGGAGGACCTGCCCGAGGACATCAAGAACACCTACGACCGGCTCGGCATCCCGGAGGCGGAGAAGCAGCGCCTCGTGGCCGGCGTCGCCGCCCAGTACGAGTCCGAGGTGGTCTACCACCAGATCAATGAAGAGCTCGAGAAGCAGGGTGTCATCTTCATGGACACCGACACGGGTCTGCGTGAGCACCCGGAGCTCTTCGAGGAGTACTTCGGCACCGTGATCCCCGGCGGCGACAACAAGTTCGCCGCGCTGAACACCGCGGTGTGGTCGGGCGGCTCGTTCGTCTACGTGCCCCCGGGCGTCCACGTCGAGATCCCGCTGCAGGCCTACTTCCGGATCAACACCGAGAACATGGGCCAGTTCGAGCGCACGCTGATCATCGCCGACGAGGGCTCCTCGGTCCACTACGTCGAGGGCTGCACGGCGCCGATCTACTCCAGCGACTCGCTGCACTCGGCCGTCGTCGAGATCATCGTGAAGAAGAACGCCAACGTGCGCTACACGACGATCCAGAACTGGTCGAACAACGTCTACAACCTCGTGACCAAGCGCTCCACCGTCGCCGAGGGCGGCAACATGGAGTGGGTCGACGGCAACATCGGCTCCAAGGTCACGATGAAGTACCCGGCGGTGTACCTCATGGGCGAGCACGCTCGGGGCGAGACGCTCTCGATCGCGTTCGCGGGCGAGGGCCAGCACCAGGACACCGGCTCGAAGATGGTGCACATGGCGCCCAAGACGTCGAGCTCGATCGTGTCCAAGTCGGTGGCTCGCGGGGGTGGTCGTGCGTCCTACCGCGGTCTCGTGCAGGTGCTCGAGGGCGCCGAGGGCAGCAAGTCGAACGTGCTCTGCGACGCGCTGCTCGTGGACACGATCTCCCGCTCCGACACCTACCCCTACGTCGATGTCCGCGAGGACGACGTCGAGATGGGCCACGAGGCCACGGTCTCGAAGGTGAGCGAGGACCAGCTGTTCTACCTCATGTCACGAGGCATGGAGGAGACCGAGGCGATGGCCATGATCGTGCGCGGGTTCGTCGAGCCCATCGCGCGCGAGCTGCCCATGGAGTACGCCCTCGAGCTCAACCGCCTCATCGAGCTCCAGATGGAAGGTTCTGTCGGCTGATGACCATCGACAACCCTGTGCTGTCCACCGATCACTCGCAGGCCAGTGCCGACGAGGCGCACAGCCACGGCGGCCCCGCTGCGGCCGGTGCCAGCTACGCCGACCGGTTCGCCTCCACGGACCCGGCCGCGTTCGAGGCGCCCACCGGCCGCGAGGAGGAGTGGCGGTTCACCCCGCTGCGCCGCCTGCGCGGCCTGCAGGAGGACGCCGCGATCGACGGCAGCGGCATCCAGGTCGAGATCTCGGCGCCGGAGGGTGTCGTGGTCGAGCAGCGGCCGGTCGAGGCCAGCGACCGCGGCATCTCCGGCTACGTGCCGATCGACCGCGTCAGCGCCCGCGTGTGGGCGTCGACGGCGGAGGTCACCGTGGTCGACGTGCCCGCCGAGGCGGAGATCGCCGAGCCGGTGTTCCTGACCGTCACCGGTCAGGGCGAGGACACCGCGACGGCGGGGCACACCCTGATCCGCGTCGGCGCGCACGCGCGGGCGACCGTGGTGACGTTCTTCGAGGGCTCGGCGACGTTTGCCGAGAACGTCGAGATCGTCGTCGGTGACGGTGCGGCGCTCACCGTGGTGAGCTACCAGGACTGGGCCAGGGACGCCGTCCACCACTCGAACGCCCACGCGGTGATCGGGCGGGACGCCGAGCTCAAGCACGTCTCGATCTCCTTCGGTGGTGATCTGGTGCGCCACGACACGACGGCGGTCTACCAGGGCCCCGGCGGTGGCGTCGAGCTGCTCGGGCTCTACTTCGCCGACGCCGGCCAGCACATCGAGCACCGGCTGTTCGTGGACCACAACGAGCCCAAGACTCGCAGCAACGTCCTCTACAAGGGTGCGTTGCAGGGTCAGGACGCGCACGCGGTGTGGATCGGCAACGTGCTGATCCGGCCCGAGGCCGAGGGCATCGACACCTACGAGCTCAACCGCAACCTCGTGCTCACCGACGGCGCCCGCGCCGACTCGGTGCCGAACCTCGAGATCGAGACCGGTGAGATCGAGGGCGCGGGCCACGCGTCGGCCACCGGCCGGTTCGACGACGAGCAGCTCTTCTACCTGCGCTCGCGTGGTGTCCCGGAGGAGGCGGCCCGCCGGCTCGTGCTGCGTGGGTTCTTCGCCGAGATGATCAACAAGATCGGCGTGCCCGCCGTCGGTGAGCGGATGCTCGCCGCGATCGAGGCCGAGCTTGAGGTCGCCATGTCGGGTGAGCTCGGGGTCGAGGCGTGACCGCGCAGGTCGTCGCCGAACGTGGCGACCTCGAGCCCGGCGAGGCCATGCGCCTGGAGCTGGACGGCGCCGACGGTTCGCTGGTCGAGGTCGCGCTGGTGCGCGCCGAGAACGGTGAGTACTTCGCCATCAGCGACATCTGCTCGCACGGCCAGGTCTCGCTGAGCGAGGGCGAGGTCGACGGCATGTCGATCGAGTGCTGGCTGCACGGCTCCACCTTCAGTCTGCTGACCGGGGAGCCGGAGAGCCTGCCGGCCGTCCGCCCCGTCCCCACCTATCCCGTGACCTACGACGGCGACCAGGTGCTCATTGACATTGACCGCATCGATTCCTGAAAGAAGTCCTCTGTGTCTAACCTGACCATCTCCGACCTGCACGTCACCGTGGAGACTCCCGAGGGTCCCAAGCAGATCCTGCGCGGCGTCGACCTCTCGATCAACAGCGGCGAGACCCACGCGATCATGGGCCCGAACGGCTCGGGCAAGTCCACGCTCGCGTACTCGATCGCCGGCCACCCCAAGTACGAGGTCACCTCGGGCTCCGTCACGCTCGACGGCGAAGAGGTCCTCGAGATGAGCGTGGACGAGCGCGCCCGCGCCGGGCTGTTCCTCGCGATGCAGTACCCGGTCGAGGTCGCCGGCGTGTCGGTGTCGAACTTCCTGCGCACCGCCAAGACCGCGATCGACGGCAAGGCCCCGGCGCTGCGCCACTGGGTCGCCGATGTCCGCGAGTCCATGGACGCGCTGCGCATCGACCCGTCGTTCGCCGAGCGCAACGTCAACGAGGGGTTCTCCGGCGGTGAGAAGAAGCGCCACGAGATCCTCCAGATGGAGCTGCTCAAGCCGACGTTCGCGATCCTCGACGAGACCGACTCCGGCCTCGACGTCGACGCGCTGCGGATCGTCTCCGAGGGCGTCAACCGCGCCAAGGAGAACACCGGGCTCGGCGTGCTGCTGATCACCCACTACACGCGGATCCTGCGCTACGTGAAGCCGGACTTCGTGCACGTGTTCGTGGACGGCAAGGTGGCCGAGGAGGGTGGCCCGGAGCTCGCCGAGCGGCTCGAGGCCGAGGGCTACGACCGGTTCCTCGCCAAGGCCTGACATGAGTGCTGCCGTCACGCACGAGGTGCCCGCGCTCACCGCTGCCGAGCTGGCAGCGGTGCGCGCGGACTTCCCGCTGCTCGAGCGCACCGTGCGTGACGGCAAGCCGCTCGTCTACCTCGACACCGCGGCGACGTCGCAGAAGCCGCAGTGCGTTCTCGATGCCGAGCAGGACTTCTACGAGCGGCGCAACGCGGCGGTGCACCGCGGTGCCCATGCGCTGGCCGAGGAGGCCACGCAGGCCTACGAGGAGGCGCGGTCCGCCGTCGCCCGTTTCGTCGGTGTCGACGACGGCGAGATCATCTGGACGAAGAACGCCACCGAGGGGCTCAACCTCGTGACGTACGTGATCTCCAACGCGACCCTCGGGCGCGGCGGAGCAGTCGCTGAGCGGCTCCGGCTGCGCCAGGGCGACGAGATCGTGGTGACCGAGGCCGAGCACCACGCGAACCTGGTGCCGTGGCAGGAGCTGTGCGCCCGCACCGGTGCCACGCTGCGCTGGCTGGGCCTGGACGACGACGGGCGGATCGACCTCGACACGCTCTCGGTGATCAACGAGCGCACCCGCGTGGTCGCGTTCACGCACGCCTCGAACGTCACGGGCGCGATCAGCCCGGTCGAGCAGATCGTGTCAGCCGCACGCGCCGTCGGCGCCCTCGTGGTGCTCGACGCCTGCCAGTCGGTGCCGCACCTGCCGGTGGACCTGCGGGCGCTGGACGTCGACTTCGCCGCGTTCTCGGGTCACAAGATGCTCGGCCCCACCGGGGTGGGCGCGCTGTACGGGCGGCGGGAGCTGCTCGAGGCGATGCCGCCGGTGCTGACCGGTGGCTCGATGGTCGAGGTCGTCACGATGGCCGAGACCACCTACATGCCGCCGCCGCAGCGGTTCGAGGCCGGCACCCAGATGGTCGCCCAGACGATCGGGCTGAACGCTGCCGTGGGGTACCTGGCCGAGCTCGGCATGGAGGGCGTCGCCGCCCGCGAGGCCGAGCTGGGGGAGCGGATGCTCGCCGGTATCGCGCAGCTTCCCGATGTTCGTGTGCTCGGCCCCACCGATGGCGCGGACCGTCTCGCGACGGTGGCGTTCGCCGTCGACGGCGTGCACCCGCACGACGTCGGGCAGTACCTCGACGACGCCGGCATCGCCGTGCGGGTCGGTCACCACTGCGCGCAGCCGCTGCACCGACGCCTCGGTGTCGCCAGCTCCGCGCGTGCCTCCGCCGGGATCTACACCACGCCCGAGGACATCGACGCGTTCCTGGCCGTGCTCGCCCAGGTGCGGCCGTTCTTCGTGCGAGGACGCGGATGAGCCCGGCCGGCAGCGGAGCGATGGAGCAGCTCTACCAGCAGGTGATCCTCGACCACGCGCGCGAGCGGCACGGCTACGGACTGACCGGCGACGTCGATGCGGCCGGGACCGGGGAGTCGTTCCAGGTGAACCCGACCTGCGGTGACGAGGTCCGCCTGCGGGTGCGGGTCGATGACGGCACGGTGGCCGAGGTGTCCTGGGAGGGCGTGGGGTGCTCGATCTCCCAGGCATCCACCTCGGTGCTCACCGATGTGGTCGGTGGCGCCTCGCTCGCTGACGTGGAGGAGCTCTCCGCGCTCTTCGGCGAGCTGATGCGCAGCCGCGGCGCGGGTCTGGGTGCCGAGGCCGAGGAGCAGCTGGGCGATGCGGCCGTGTTCGCCGGCACGTCGAAGTACCCGGCGCGCGTCAAGTGTGCGCTGCTGGGATGGATGGCCCTGCGGGATGCGTTGATCAAGGGAAGCAAGGGAGAATGACGCCATGAGCGAGAGCACCGAGGGCACGACCGCCCCGGCAGAGAACACCGCGCCCACCGCGGTTGCTGACGTCGCCGACATCGAAGAGGCGTTGCGCGACGTCATCGACCCCGAGCTGGGGATCAACGTCGTCGACCTCGGTCTGGTCTACGGCGTCCACCTCGAGCCCGACGGCGAGGCCGTCATCGACATGACGCTCACCTCGGCTGCGTGCCCGTTGACCGACGTGATCGAGGACCAAGCGGCCAGCGCGCTCGACGGCCTCACCAACGGGCAGCGCATCAACTGGGTGTGGATGCCGCCGTGGGGCCCGGACAAGATCACCGAGGACGGTCGCCAGCAGCTTCGCGCGCTGGGCTTCAACGTCTGAGCTGCGCCATCAAGCGGCCGCCGGCGCCGGTCCGGTGACACAGAGTCGTGGCGAGATGGCCGAAACGGCCGATGTGAACGTGCACATCGTCATCTCGCCACGACTGTGGTGCACCACCTGGTGGGCGGTGCGGCTCAGTCGGCCTTCTCGGCGTCGGCGTCGCTGCGCTCCCGGAGCACGCGCACGTCCGTGGCGGTGCGGACGCTGGAGAGCACCTGCTCGAGCGCGAGCCGCAGCACGAGGACGAAGAACGCGGCCGGGAGCCAGCCGAACAGGATCGCCAGGACGCCGGGTACCGCCGTGCCAGGGGTCTCGACACCGAAACCGAAGTCGCGGGGCGCGCCTACCTGGAAGCCAGCGACGATCGCGAGCAGGTACCACAGCACCGCGAGCACGATCCCGACGATGTAGACGATCTTGACGATGCCCGGGGTGGCGTACGTGCCGAAACTGAAGTCGAAGGCCGCCTTCAGCGGGTTCGCGTCCTTCGACTGCTGCGGGTGGTTGGTCCATGGCTGCTGCTGGCCGAAGCCGTCCTGCCCGTAGCCGCCTGCCGGCTGCTGGGCGAAACCGCCGGTGCCCTGCTGCTGAGCGAAACCACCTGCACCCTGCTGCGGCTGACCCCAACCCTGCTGCTGGGGCGCCTGGCTCTGCGGCGCCTGCTGGCCGAAGCCCGGCTGGCCGAGCGGCGGCTGCTGCGGGGCCTGGCTCTGCTGACCGAACGACTGCTGCCCGAAGGTCTGCGTGGGCTGCTGCCCGGTCGGCTGCGTCGCCCCGTAGCCCGCCGGCGGCTGCGAAGCGTTCGCGAACCCCGGCGGCGCGAACTGGTGCGTCTCGTCGGGAGCAGGCTGGGGCTGCGTGGGCTGGGCGCGCTGGGTCCCGGACTGGTTGGTGTCCTCGACGTCGCCCTGCTGGGGCAGGCGCATGCGGGTCTGGAACTCGTCGGGCTCCGGGGGCGGGTTCGTCGTCATGCGGTCATTCTCGCAAACATCGTTTCCGGCTGGGTGCACGCCGGGTCAGCGGTGCGGCGACGCCGCCGGCGCGGCATTCCTACAGGTCAGCCCCGGCGGCGAACGTGTCGCACGCACCCGGCCCGTTCTCGTAACCCTGCAGGAACCACTTCTGACGCGACTCCGAGCTGCCGTGCGTCCACTGCTCCGGGTTGACGCTGCCGCCCTGCGAGGACTGGATGTGGTCGTCGCCGACCGTGGCCGCGGCGTCCATCGCGCTCGCCAGCTGTTCCTCGGTGAACGGCTCCAGGAGCGTGGTGCCCTCCGCGTCCTGCGTCGACTGCGCGTTCTGCGCCCAGGCACCCGCGAAGCAGTCGGCCTGCAGCTCCAGCCGCACGCCGTCCGACGTCGGGCCGGTGTCCTGGCGGTCGATCCGATCCATGATGCCGCCCAGGTTCTGGAGGTGGTGACCCCACTCATGGGCGACGACGTACATCTCAGCGAGGGGACCGCCGTCGGCCCCCAGCTGCCCGGTCAGCACCTCGAAGAAGCTCGTGTCGACATAGATGCTCTGGTCGGGCGGGCAGTAGAACGGACCCATGGCGCTCGAGGCCGTGCCGCACCCGGTCTGCCAGGTACCGCTCTCCAGGTACATCCCCGGGGAGGCGTACTGGCCGCCGAGCTCCGGGAACGCCTCGGCCCAGTAGTCGTCGAGGGAGGTGTAGGCGCCCACCATCCGGCAGTCGACGTTTGCGTTGGCGTCCGCGCCGGTCTCGCAGTTCTCGACGGTGCTGTCCTCGCCGGAGCCGGCGCCGGGGTCGGTCGCCGGTGCCAGACCGGTCAGATCGACGCCGAGCAGCTGCGAGACCAGGAACAGGACCAGCAGCGTGCCGCCGCCGACGGCGACACCCGTGCCGCCACGGCCACCACGCCGGACCTTGCTCGAGTCGAGCCGAGCGTCGTCGTTGAACGTCATGGCCGCAGAGTAGACCGATGGGCAGCGATCAAAGGGGTCGTTGACGTCGGCTGACCTCGCCTAGACTCGTGCCACGTGATCACGGCACGGGACCTCGAGCTGCGCATCGGCGCACGCCAGCTGCTCCAGCCGAGCACGTTCCGGATCGACTCCGGCATGCGCATCGGCCTGGTGGGCCGCAACGGTGCCGGCAAGACGACCCTGACGAAGGTGCTCGCAGGCGAGGGGCAGGCGACCGGCGGCACGCTCACCCGTACCGGTTCGGTCGGGTACCTGCCCCAGGACCCCCGCACGGGTGATCTCGAGGTGCTCGCCCGCGATCGCGTGCTGTCGGCACGAGACCTCGACAGCGTGCTGCGCCGCATCCGCGCGGCCGAGGAGCAGATGGCGAGCGAGGACGAGAACGTCCGCGCCAAGGCCATGGACCGGTACTCGCGGCTCGACGTCGAGTTCACCGCCCAGGGCGGCTGGGCCGCCGAGAGCGAGGCCGCTCGCATCACCTCGAACCTCGGGCTCCCCACCCGGGTGCTCGACCAGCCGCTGCGTACCCTCTCGGGCGGGCAGCGCCGCCGCGTCGAGCTCGCGAGGATCTTGTTCAGCGACGCCGAGACGCTGCTGCTCGACGAGCCCACCAACCACCTCGATGCCGACTCGATCATCTGGCTGCGCGACTACCTGTCCAGCTATCACGGCGGCTTCATCGTGATCAGCCACGACACCGAGCTGCTGCGGGCCACGGTCAACATGGTCTTCCACCTCGACGCCAACCGCGCCGAGCTCGACATCTACAACCTGGGCTGGGACGCCTACCTGACCCAGCGCGAGACCGACGAGCGCCGCCGCAAGCGCGAGCGCGCGAACGCCGAGAAGAAGGCCTCCGCGCTGATGGCGCAGGCCGACAAGATGCGCGCCAAGGCGACCAAGGCCGTGGCCGCCCAGAACATGATGAGGCGCGCCGAGCGGATGCTCTCCGGCCTTGAGGGCGAGCGCGTGGTCGATCGCGTGGCCAAGCTCCGGTTCCCCGACCCGGCGCCGTGCGGTCGCACCCCCCTGCAGGCGCGCGGCCTCAGCAAGACCTACGGCTCGCAGGAGGTCTTCACCGACGTCGACCTGGCGATCGACCGCGGCAGCAAGGTCGTGGTGCTCGGCCTCAACGGTGCCGGCAAGACCACGTTGCTGCGGATCCTCGGCGGCGTCGAGGCCAGCGACACCGGCGAGATCCTCCCGGGGCACGGGCTCAAGATCGGCTACTACGCCCAGGAGCACGAGACGCTCGACATGGGGCGGACCGTCGTGGAGAACCTCCGGACCGCTGCGCCGGACCTCACCGACACCCAGGTGCGCAGCGTGCTCGGATCGTTCCTCTTCTCCGGTGACGACGCCGACAAGCCCGCGCGGGTGCTCTCCGGTGGCGAGAAGACCAGGCTCGCGCTCGCCGTGCTCGTCGTCTCGGCCGCCAACGTGCTGCTGCTCGACGAGCCGACCAACAACCTCGACCCGGCCAGCCGCGAGGAGATCCTCGGGGCGTTGCGGGCCTTCAGCGGTGCGGTCGTGCTGGTGACGCACGACGAGGGCGCGGTCGAGGCGCTGCAGCCCGAGCGGGTGCTGCTGCTGCCCGACGGCGACGAGGACCTCTGGAACGAGTCCTACACCGAGCTGGTGTCGTTGGCCTGAGTCGCCTGTGCTGCGTCGATCTCGGCATCCTCGAGATCGGCGTCGGTCTGCCTGCGCGGTCGAGGTGCTGCGACCGCCACACCCGCCGCGCGATCCAGCGCGCCGCGCTCGCGGCGGGCCATGACGCCGTACCCGATGAAGGCGAGCAGCCCGAAGGTCCACCACTGCATCGCGTAGGACAGGTTCGATCGGTAGTTCGGCGACGGCACCGGGATCGGCGTGGGTGGGTTCGCCGTCGTCGGCGACTCGGTGACTACCCAGGCGTAGCTGTCGGTGACCAGGGTGCCCGGCAGGTCGCCGCCCGCTGCGGCGAGAACCTGCTCGGGGTTGATCCGGAACACCTGGCCGGCGACCTCGTCGCGTGGGCTCGCCTCCTCGGCCGGGCGGAGCCGCAGCACGAGATCGAGCTGGCCCTCGGGGAGCTCGAGGCGGTCGGTGGAGTCGCCGAAGGCGTCGGTGGGGTAGGAGCCGCGGTCGACCACGAGAAGCCAGTCCTCGCCGTCGGGGCCCTCGACCGCGAGCACGCCCAGGGCGTGGTCGGCCGGTCCCGACTCGACCCCGCGCTGCGGGAGCGCCACCGGGCCACCCACGTACTGGCCGGTCACGGTGACCGCGCGCCACTCCAGCTCGTCACCGACCTGTGTGGTGGTCGAGGTGAGCAGGTCGGTCAGGGGCAGCGGCGCCTGCGTGCTGTTCGACTCGACCCTCGCGATCGCGTCGGCCCGGTACTCGTGCCGGCTCAGCTGCCAGAAGCCGAGCGTGACGCAGATGGCCGCGACCAGCACGGTGAGCCCGGCGATGCCGATCCACCGGGGCGTGCGCAGGAAGGAGTAGCGCCGACTCATTCGTGCGGCAGCTCGGCGACCGGGATGGTCTCGCGCAGGAAGGACCGTGCCGACAAGAAGTGCTCGAGGTGCTGCTTGTGGTCCTCGCACGCGAGCCACGTCTTGCGCCGCTCAGGGGTGTGCAGCTTCGGGTTGTTCCAGCGCAGCCCCCATGCGGCGGCCTGGCGGCAGCCCTTCGAGCTGCAGACGAGGTCGGTCACTGCTCCTCGCGATCCTCAGGGCGGGCGGGCAGTGCGTGATCGTCGAGGTAGGTGTTGGGCATCTGCCGACGCTCGGAGCCCGCGTTCGCGATGATCACGGCGATCATCGGCAGGATGACGGCGGCGGCCACCAGCGTCCATCGCAGCCAGCCATCGGCCAGATACGCTCCCACGAACGCGGCGACCCGGATCGCCATCATGATCAGATAACGGCGCGTGCGGTCGTCCAGCTGGTCGGTGTGGCTCCGGCCAGCCGACGTGATCGCATGGACTTCCGTCACCTGGACCACATTACGCCTGCTCGAGCGCCCGCCTATCCTTCTCGGGCGGGCGCCGATCACCTGACTACGCGAGCTCATGCACCCTAGACCGACCGGAGGAAGCAAACGTGACAGACCACGAGGCAGCAGGCAGCACGCACGAGCCGAGGGTCGTCGTCGTCACGGGTGCGAACCGTGGGATCGGTCGCGCGATCGCCGAGCGGTTCGTGGCGGCCGGGGACAAGGTCGCGACCGTCTACCGCAGCGGCGACCTCCCCGAGGGAGTGTTCGGCGCCGTCGCGGACATGCGTGACAGCGAGGCTGTCGACGCCGCCTTCACGGCGATCGAGGCCGAGCTCGGGCCGGTGCAGGTGCTCGTCGCGAACGCCGGCATCACCAAGGACACGTTGCTGATGCGCATGTCCGACGACGACTTCGCCGAGGTCCTCGACGTCAACCTCACGGGCACGTTCCGGTGCGTACGCCGGGTCACCAAGGGCATGGTCCGCGCGCGCTACGGTCGGATCGTGCTCATCTCCTCGGTCGTGGGCCTGTACGGGTCGCCCGGCCAGGTCAACTACGCGGCGTCCAAGTCCGCCCTGGTCGGGATGGCCCGCTCGGTCACCCGTGAGCTCGGCAGCCGGGGCATCACCTGCAACGTGGTCGCGCCCGGGTACATCGACACGGCGATGACCGCCGCCCTGCCCGAGGCCACGCAGGACAAGTACAAGGCAGCGATCCCCGCCGGCCGCTTCGCTCAGCCCGAGGAGGTGGCGGCCGCCGTCGAGTTCGTGGCGTCCGACTCGGCGTCCTACATCAGCGGCGCCGTCATCCCTGTCGACGGCGGCCTCGGCATGGGTCACTGAGACCCGACCTCACACACCAACAAGAAGGAGACCCGAGTGGGCCTGCTCGAAGGCAAGCGCATCCTCGTCACCGGCGTGCTCGTGGAGAGCTCGTTCGCGTTCCACGTCGCGAAGCTCGCGCAGCAGCAGGGTGCCACCGTGGTGCTCACCAGCTTCGGCAAGGCGTACCGCCTCACCCAGGTGATCTCCCGACGGCTGCCGGTCGAGGCGCCGGTGGTGCACCTGGACGTCAACTCCGCGGAGGATCTCGACGCCCTCGCCGACCGTGTGAAGGAGCACGTCGACGGTCTCGACGGCGTGGTCCACTCGATCGGGTACGCGCCGCAGAGCGTCATGGGCGGCAACTTCCTCGCCGGCGAGTGGGAGGACGTCGCGGTCGCGCTGCAGACCTCCGCCTACTCGCTGAAGGCGCTCGCGGTCGCCGCCAAGCCGCTGATGACCTCGGGATCCTCGGTCGTGGGCCTCACGTTCGACGCACGCTACGCCTGGCCGGTCTACGACTGGATGGGTGTCGCGAAGGCCGCGTTCGAGGCCACGAGCCGCTACCTGGCCCGGGACCTCGGCCCCGACGGCATCCGCTGCAACCTCGTCTCTGCGGGCCCGGTCCGCTCCACCGCGGCCAAGTCGATTCCCGGCTTCGAGACGATGGAGAGCGTCTGGTCGGAGCGTGCGCCGCTCGGCTGGGACGTGAACGACCCGGAGCCGAGCGCCCGCGCCGTGGTCGCGCTGCTGAGCGACTGGTTCCCGGCCACGACCGGCGAGGTCGTGCACGTCGACGGCGGCGTGCACGCGATGGGGCAGTAGTGCCAGGCGCCCGCCGGATCTCGCTGCTGCGGCACGCGAAGGCCGGTGCGCGAGACACCCCCGACCACGGTCGCGAGCTCACGCGCGAGGGCCGTGCGCAGTGCGCTCAGGTGGCCGAGCACCTTCTCGAGCACGGTCGGGTGCCGCAGCTCGTGCTGTGCTCGACGGCGACCCGCACCCGGCAGACCTGGGAGCTGGTGGCGGCGGGGCTGGGGGAGTCGAGCCCAGTCCGCTTTCTCGACGTGCTGTACAGCGCTGACGTGAGCGACGCCGTCGACGTGCTCACCCAGGTCCCCGGGGACGTGACCGAGGTCCTCGTCGTCGGCCACGAGCCCACGGTGTCCGAGACCGCGCACCACCTCGCCGGTGCCGGGTCCGAGCCCGGTGCGCTCGCGCTGGTGCGGATCGGCGTGCCGACGGCGTCCCTGTCGCTGCTGCACACCGACGCACCCTGGTCGGACCTCGCGCGGGGGAGCGCCGTCCTCACCGCCGTCCTCACCTCGCCGCACCGCTGAGCGCGCAGCGCCCAGCTCACAGGTGCGCGAGGACCTCGTCGAGGCGGGGTCCGGGCAGGGCGAGATCGGCGGCGGCTGCCACCACGGGCTTCGCCGCGAAGGCGACGCCGAGCCCGGCGAGGGCGATCATGTCGAGGTCGTTCGCGCCGTCGCCGATCGCGATCGTGTCCTCGAGCGGGATCCCGACGGCGGCGGCCAGCTCGGCGAGGAACCTCGCCTTGGTGGCCCTGCCCACGATGGCACCATCGACGCGACCCGTCAGCTCGCCGTCGGCAGCCTCCAAGCGGTTCGCCTGCACCCGGGCGAGGGGCAGATCGGCGACCAGCGGGTCGATGATCTCGTGGAAGCCCCCTGAGACCAGCCCGACCGGCCAGTCGCGCTCGGCGAAGTGCGCCACGAGCTCGGCGGCGCCCGGCGTGAACGAGATCTGGGCGCGGACGGCGTCGATCGTCTCCACGGGGAGCCCGGCCAGCGTGGCGACGCGTTCACGGAGCGAGGCCTCGAAGTCGAGCTCGCCCTGCATGGCGCGCTCGGTGATCACGGCGACCTTCTCCTGGCTGCCCGCGTAGGAGGCGAGGAGATCGATCTGCTCGGACGTGATGAAGGTGGAGTCGACGTCCATCACGAGGAGTCGTCGACGTGCTGCTGAGCTCACGCCTTGGTGATCCTTGCGTTCTTGGGGACCACCGTGATGCCGGTGTCGGTGACCGTGAAGCCGCGGGAGCGGTCGAGCTCGGGGTCGGTGCCCACGCTCGCGCCCTCCTCGACGACCGTGTTCTTGTCGACGATCGCCCGGCGGATCTGCGCGTGGCGGTGCACGATCACGCCGTCCATCAGGACCGAGTCCTCCACGTCGGCCCAGGAGTTCACGCGGACGTCGGGCGACAGCACCGAACCGCGCACGTCACCGCCGGAGACCACCACGCCGGGAGAGATGATCGAGTCGGTGGCGCGGCCCACGCGATCGCCGACGGCGTGCACGAACTTCGCCGGCGGCAGGCCGGTGTAACCGGTGTGCACGGGCCAACGCTCGTTGTACAGGTTGAACACCGGCTCCACGGCGATGAGGTCCATGTTGGCGTCGTAGTAGGAGTCCAGCGTCCCCACGTCGCGCCAGTAGTCGCGGTCGCGGTCCGTGGAGCCCTGCACGTCGTTGTGGATGAAGTCGTAGAGCCCGGCCTGGCCCTTGTCCACGAAGAACGGCACGATGTCGCCGCCCATGTCGTGCTTGGACTCGGTGTTCTTGGCGTCCTGGGTGACGGCGTCGAGCATCGCGTCGGCGCTCATCACGTAGTTGCCCATCGATGCGAGAACCTCCTCGGGGGAGTCCTCGAGGCCCTGCGGGTTCTCGGGCTTCTCGAGGAACGCGGCGATGCGGGTCGGGTCGTCGGGGTTCGCGGCGATCACGCCGAACTGGTCCGCGAGGGAGATCGGCTGCCGGATGCCCGCCACCGTGAGGTCAGCGCCGGAGTCGATGTGCGCGTCGACCATCTGCGAGAAGTCCATGCGGTACACGTGATCGGCACCGACGACCACGACGATGTCGGGTCGCTCGTCGTCGAGCAGGTTGAGGGACTGGTAGATCGCGTCGGCTGAACCGAGGAACCAGTTCTTGCCCACGCGCTGCTGCGCGGGAACCGGTGCCACGTAGTTGCCGAGCATGCGCGACATCTGCCACGTCTTGGCGATGTGGCGGTCCATCGAGTGCGACTTGTACTGCGTGAGCACCACCACTCGCAGGTATCCGGAGTTGACGACGTTCGAGAGCGCGAAGTCGACCAACCTGTAGATGCCCCCGAACGGCACGGCGGGCTTGGCCCGATCCCGTGTGAGCGGCATCAGCCGCTTCCCCTCGCCGCCCGCGAGCACGATCGCCAGAACCCGTGGTGCTGCCATATCGGTCAGCCTAGGCTGCAGAGAGGGCCTGGAGCCACCGAACGATGAAGGAATGCGCATGCGTGTCGACCTGCTGACCCGTGAGTACCCGCCGCACGTGTACGGAGGCGCCGGGGTGCACGTCACCGAGCTGGCGCGCGTCCTGCGTGCGCACGCCGACGTGCGGGTGCGCTGCTTCGACGGGCCGCGTGAGGGCGCCGAGGACGGTGTGACCGGGTACGCCGAGCCGGCCGGTCTCTCGGGTGCGAACGCGGCGTTGCGCACGCTCGGCGTCGACCTGGAGATCGCCGCTGACGTCGACGGCGCCGACGTGCTCCACTCGCACACCTGGTACGCCAACATGGCCGGCCACCTCGGCGGTCTGCTCAACGACGTGCCGCACATCGTCACCGCGCACAGTCTCGAGCCGCTGCGCCCGTGGAAGGCCGAGCAGCTCGGCGGTGGCTACGCGCTCTCGTCGTGGGCCGAGAGGACCGCCTACGAGGGAGCGGCGCGGGTGATCGCGGTCAGCGCCGGTATGCGCGAGGACATCCTGCGGTCCTACCCGAGCCTGGCGGCGGAGAACGTCGTCGTGGTGCACAACGGCATCGACCTCGACGGCTGGCAGCGACCGAGCGAGGAGGTGATCGATCAGGTCGCGCAGCGCTTCGGCCTGGACCGCAGCCGCCCTGCCGTGATCTTCGTGGGCCGGATCACGCGTCAGAAGGGTCTGCCCTATCTGTTGCGCGCGGCGCGGGAGCTTCCGCCCGAGGCGCAGCTGATCATGTGCGCTGGTGCCCCTGACACCCCCGAGCTCGCCGATGAGGTGTCGACGGCGTTCCTCGGGTTGCGCGAGCACCGCACCGGGGTCATCTGGATCGAGGAGATGCTGCCGCGCGAGCAGCTCACCGCGCTGCTCGCCGCCTCGACGGCGTTCGTGTGCCCGAGCGTGTACGAGCCTCTCGGCATCGTGAACCTCGAGGCGATGGCGGTGGGGCTGCCCGTGGTGGCATCGGCGACCGGCGGGATCCCCGAGGTCGTCGACGACGGCGTCACGGGAACCCTGGTGCCGATCGAGCAGGCCACCGACGGCACCGGTACCCCGGTGGACCCCGACCGCTACGTGGCCGACCTCGCCGCCGCGCTCACCGAGATGGTCTCCGACCCGGAGCGCGCGGCCCGGCTCGGCGCGGCAGGCCGCCGTCGCGCCGCGGACCACTTCTCGTGGGAGTCGATCGCCGAGCGCACGCTCGAGGTCTACCGCGGCGTGCTCAGTGGATGAATGTGCTCGCGGCGGACATCGCGTGGCGGGCTGCGCCGGCGACGTGGCGCAGCGCGGCTTGGCGCTGGTCGGCGGCGAAGAGGGTGACGGCGGCGCCGTCGTCGGCCATGGCGAGCTCGGCGATCGCCTCGAGGCGGGCGGCGCGCACGAGCAGATCGCTGCGGCGGGGGTCCAGCCCGGGCGGTAGCTGGTCGGCGACCTCCGGCGGGACCCGTGAGGATGCCAGCTGAGCGATCTCCTCGGCGGCGTCGGCGCGCCACCGTGCCACGTCCATCGCCTCGAGGGCGTCGACGGCGATGACCAGGGCCTCCGCCAGCATGCGCCGGGCCTCGCCGAGCGAGACCGGCACGATCGACGCCTGGGCGCTGTGCAGCTGCCAGCGCACCATGGCACCCGGCTCCAGGGCGGACCCGAAGGCGACCACATCGGGGACGGCGACGAGCGCACCCACGCCCGGTCCGCCGTCGACCACCACGCACTCGCCGGCATCCATCGCGGCGACGCCCACGGGGCCGGTGAGACCCACCGGCTCGTGCGGGACCGGAAGTGCGCTGAAGGTCGTGCCCCCGGCCCGGCGGTGCAGCGAGAGCTTGTCGAGCAGGGAGGCCAGCGGCGCCTCGTCCTCGGTGCGGTGCGGCTCGTCGGTGCCGGTGATGGCCTCGACGGCGAAGGGCAGCCAGGACTCGGCGTCATCTGCGCAGCCGACCCACAGGGCCGTCACGACACTCCGAGGCAGGGACACGCTCACGGGGTCCCACGGTAGTCGCCGAACCAGCTAGTTTTGATGTCCATGGGAGACGTTCTGGACTTGTCCGAGGTAACCGTTCGTCGGGGCAAGACGACGATTCTCGACAAGGTCTCCTGGTCTGTCGACGAGGGCGATCGGTGGGTGGTGCTCGGCGCGAACGGCGCAGGCAAGACCACCCTCATGCAGATCGCGTCCGCGCGGATGCACCCGACCTCCGGCACCGCCGACATCCTGGGCGAGCGGATGGGCAAGGTCGACGTGTTCGAGCTCCGGCCCCGGATCGGGCTCGCGAGCGCGGCGCTCGCCGACCGGATCCCCGGTGGCGAGGTGGTGCTCGACGTCGTGCTCACAGCCTCCTACGGCGTCACCGGGCGATGGCGCGAGTCCTACGACCCGATGGATGTCTCGCGCGCCCGCGACCTGCTCGCCGCGTTCGGGGTCGAGCGGTTCGCCGACCGCTACTTCGGCACGTTGTCCGAGGGGGAGCGCAAGCGGGTGCAGATCGCTCGGGCGCTGATGACGGACCCGGAGCTGCTGATCCTCGACGAGCCGGCGGCCGGGTTGGACCTCGGCGGCCGCGAGGAGCTCGTGGCCGCGCTGTCCGAGCTCGCGAACTACCCGCTCGCCCCGGTGCTGGTGCTGATCACCCACCACGTGGAGGAGGTGCCGCCGGGCTTCACCGACGCGCTGCTCATGCGTGACGGCGGTGTGGTCGCGGCCGGCGAGCTGGATCGGGTGATGACCCCGCAGAACCTGTCCGCGACCTTCGGACTCGACCTCCTGGTGTCCCGCCATGACGGGCGGTTCTCGGCTCGTGCGATGACGCACCGTCGGCTTTAGTCCTTCTTTACCTAGGTTCGACCATTAGACTGGGTGCCTGGGTCGTGACAACAGGAGGAACTCATGGGCTGGTTGTGGTGGTTCGGCCTCGCGCTGGTGCTCGGGGTCATCGAGCTGTTGACCGTGGACCTGACGTTCCTCATGCTGGCCGGCGGTGCGGCGGCCGGTGGTCTGGCCGGAGCGTTGGGCGCGCCCTTCTGGGTCCAGATCATGGTGGCCGTGGTGGTTGCGGTGCTGTTGCTCGTGCTGGTGCGACCGATGGCGGTCGACAAGCTGCGCAAGAGCACCCCAGAGGCGGTCACGAACGTGCGCGCGCACGTGGGCCGCACGGCCACCGTGATCACCGATGTCACCGAGCGTTCGGGCCGCGTCAAGCTCGAGGGCGAGGTGTGGTCCGCCCGCACAGCAGCACCCGGTCAGATGCTGGCGGCGGGCACCACGGTCGTGGTGACGCACATCGACGGAGCAACCGCCGTCGTCGCCCCGCAGGTGCAGGACCAGCCGCACCAGCCGTACGGCCAGCCCGGCCCCGGTTACTGACCGCAGAGCCGCACGAACAACCGCAAACGTAGCGAACAGCAGGGAGAGCAGTCGTGGACGGAACTCAAGTGGTGGGGCTGCTTGTCCTCATCCTGGTGGCGATCTTCGCCGTCGTCGCCATCAGGCGCGCGGTGCGGATCGTGCCGCAGGCAGTGGCGCTGATCGTCGAGCGGCTGGGGCGGTACCAGACCACGCTCTACGCGGGCCTCCACTTCCTGATCCCGTTCATCGACCGGGTCCGTGCCGGCGTGGACCTCCGTGAGCAGGTCGTCTCCTTCGCCCCGCAGCCGGTGATCACCTCAGACAACCTCGTGGTGAGCATCGACACGGTCATCTACTTCCAGGTCACCGACCCGAAGGCCGCGACCTACGAGATCGCCAACTACATCACCGGTATCGAGCAGCTGACGGTGACGACGCTGCGTAACGTCATCGGTTCGATGGACCTCGAGCAGACGCTCACCAGCCGTGACCAGATCAACGGCCAGCTCCGCGGCGTTCTCGACGAGGCGACCGGGCGCTGGGGTATCCGCGTCAACCGCGTCGAGCTGAAGGCGATCGACCCGCCGGCGAGCGTGCAGGGCTCCATGGAGCAGCAGATGCGTGCCGAGCGTGACCGTCGTGCGGCGATCCTCACGGCGGAGGGCGTCAAGCAGTCCCAGATCCTCACCGCCGAGGGTGAGAAGCAGTCCTCGATCCTCCGTGCCGAGGGTCAGGCGCAGGCCGCGATCCTGCGGGCGCAGGGTGAGTCCCGCGCCATCCTGCAGGTGTTCGACGCGATCCACCGCGGCGACGCGGACCCCAAGCTGCTCGCCTACCAGTACCTGCAGATGCTGCCGCAGATCGCGAACGGCTCCGCCTCGAAGCTGTGGGTCATCCCCACCGAGTTCACGGCGGCGCTCGGCTCGATCGCGGGAGCGTTCGGAGGCCAGACCCCGCCGCCCGCATTCTCGCCGGGCTCGGGCGAGCGCGAGTCGACGGCGGAGGATGTCGAGGGACTCGACATCGACCTGCCAGAGACCTCGCTGCAGGACCCCTCGGAGGCGCTCCGCGAGGCGCGCACCCAGGTCGACGAGGCCCAGGCCGAGGCCGGCAGCGCAGGCGATGCGTCAGGCATGCCGTTCTCCCGTGCCGCTGAGGCGGGACAGACGCCGAACGACGAGCCGCCGTCGGCGATCCCGCCGCAGCAGCCCTGGCAGCAGTAGTCCTGGGGCGCACCGGGGCGTGAGGGAGTTCTCGTGAGCGAGTGTCCTCTCCACGCGCCGGTGAGCATCCCTGCCGACGGCACGCCCGTGCGGCCGTCGCCGGAGCTCGCTCGCTGGCGGGCGCAGGGCCCAGCGGTGCCGCTGAGGTATAGGGACGGGCACGAGGGCCTGCTGATCACCCGCTACGAGGAGGCCCGCGCGGTCCTCTCCGACCCGCGGTTCAGCCAGCAGCCCCAGCGGATGCCTGACAGCCACGCGGCTCTGGTGGAGCGGGTGCCGCCCGGCGAGGTGGACGAGGAGATCGCCGAGGCGGCTCGGCTCTCGAACATCCTCGGGTGCGACGGCGCGGCGCACCTCCGGCTGCGGCGCGCGATCACGAAGCGCTTCTCGGCGCGTTCGGCGCGCTCATACATCGAGCGTGTCGAGGAGATCGTGGAGGCGGCGTTCGGCGGGCTGCTGGAGAGCGGCTCGCCGGCGAACCTCACCCGGGTGTACGCGGAGCCCATCTCGGCGCAGGTGCACGCCTTCGTGCTCGGGATACCCGAGCACCTGGTCGAGAGGTTCACCGACGTGTACGTGCGCGGCGCACCGCTGCAGGTGCAGCACGATCTGCTGCGCGAGGCCATCGCCCACCGGCGCGAGCATCCGGGCGAGGACGTGATCACCGATCTTCTCGCGAGCGACCTGAGTGCTGCCGAGGTGCTCGGGATGATGCACACGCTCAGCATGTCCGGTCGCGACACCGTGGCCTACTTCATCGTGACGGCGATGGTGGCGCTGCTCAGCGACCGCAGCCAGCTCGAGGCGCTGGCCGCCGATCCCGACCGCATCCCGGCCGCGATCGAGGAGATCGTCCGGTACGGGACGATGTTCCTCACGGTGTTCCCGCGGACCGCGCTCGACGAGGTCGAGCTCGGTGATCGCATCATCCCGGCGGGGACGACCGTCTCGGTGAGCGCGGTCTCCGCGAACCGTGACGAACGCCGGTGGGGAAGCAGCGCGGACCGACTGGACGTCCACCGGGACGCTCAGGGTCACCTGGCGTTCGGCGACGGCGCGCACATGTGCGTCGGGCAGCAGGTGGCCCGGGTCGAGCTCGCGGTGGCGCTACGGCGGCTGATCACCGGCCTGCCCACGCTCCGGCTGGTCGAGGCCGAGCAGCTGACGCCGCAGCCGCTCGCGCACCCGGTGGCCACCTACGAGGCCGGTTCCCTCGTCGTCGGCTGGTAGCCGTACCCGGTCCTGGCGTCGTCGCCGGTCGCCCGACGGTGCGGCTCCCACCGGCGCGAACCCGCCCGGGCTAGAGTGAGGGCGTGCGGATCGCCGTTGTCGCAGAGTCGTTCCTCCCGCAGGCGAACGGTGTCACCGTCACCGTGATGCGGCTTCTCGACTACCTCGCCGAGCGCGGTGACGAGGTGCTGGTGATCGCCCCGACCCCCGGTCGGGGCAAGGACGCTGTCAACTCGTACGCGGGCGCCGAGGTGCGCAGGTTCAAGGCGGTGCCGCTGCCGGGATACGCCGAGATGCGGCTGTCGACGCCGCGGGTGCGGACCCTGGAGGAGCATCTTCGCTACTTCTCTCCCGACGTGGTGCACCTGGCCGCGCCGTTCGTGCTCGGGTGGCAGGCGATCGGAGCGTCCCAGACGCTCGGGCTGCCGAGCGTGGCCGTCTACCAGACCGAGGCGCCCACCTACGCGCGCCGCTACAAGGTCAAGCACATCGAACCGTTGCTGTGGAAACGCGTGACCGACATCCACAGACGCGCGACCCTCTCGCTCGCGCCCAGCACGTACGCGTGCCAGCAGCTGATCGATCGGGGCGTGCACCGGGTGGCGGTGTGGCCGCACGGTGTGGACCGGGACACGTTCTCACCGGCCAACCGCGACGAGGCGCTCCGGATGACGGTGGCCGGCCCCGACGAGGTGCTGGTGGGCTACGTGGGCCGGTTGGCGCGCGAGAAGCAGGTGGAAGACCTGGCGGGGTTGCAGTCGCTCAAGGGTGTGCGGCTGATCGTCGTCGGCGACGGACCACGGCGCGAGCGGATCGAGAAGGTGCTGAACAAGGCCACCTTCACGGGGCACCAGAGCGGCGAGGACCTGACCAGGCTGCTCGCCAGCCTCGACGTGTTCGTGCACACGGGCGAGATGGACACCTTCGCCCAGACGATCCAGGAGGCCAAGGCCAGCGGGGTGCCTGTGGTCGCGCCGGCCCGTGGCGGGCCGATCGACCTGGTCGAGCACGGGGTGACGGGTTTCCTGTACAAGCCGGGCGATCTGCACGCGATGCGTCGCCACGTGAGACAGCTCGTCAGCGACCCTGGGCTGCGGCAGCAGATGGGCGCGGCTGCCCGGGTCTCGACGGAGAACCGCACCTGGGACGCCGTGAACGAGCAGGTCACCGTGCACTACCGGAACGCGATCGAGTTCGCTGCCGGTGACGTCGTGGCTGGAACTCTCGCGCCCCGGCGGCGGCTGCTGACACGGTGAGCCCAGGACGAGCGGCTAGGGTGACCACCCGTGCCGATCGTGCGAGTTGCTGACCCCGACGACGAGCAGGTCGCCGACTACACCCGGCTGACCGACGTCGCCCTGCGCGCCCGGCACGAGCCCGGCAAGGGTCTGTACATCGCTGAGTCCTCCACCGTGATCCGGCGAGCGATCGCCGCGGGCCACCGGCCGCGCTCGTTCCTGATGGCGCCGAAGTGGCTGGGCAGCATGGCAGACCTGCTCGAGAGCGCCGGCGCCGGCGCGGGCGGCGACATCCCCGTCTACGTGGCCGAGGAGTCCGTGCTCGAGAAGCTGACCGGCTTCCACCTGCACCGCGGCGCGCTGGCAGCGATGCACAGACCCCCGCTCGCGCCGGTGTCCCAGGTGGTGGCCGCGGCGCGGCGGGTCGCGATCCTGGAGGACGTCGTCGATCACACCAACGTGGGTGCGGCGTTCCGCTCTGCGGCGGCGCTCGGCGTCGACGCGGTGCTCGTGACACCACGTTGCGCCGACCCCTTCTACCGTCGCAGCGTGCGGGTCTCGATGGGCACGGTGTTCCAGGTCCCGTGGACCCGTATCGAGCCATGGCCCGGGGGCGTGGCCGAGCTCCAGGCGGTCGGCTTCACCGTTGCCGCTCTCGCCCTCGCCGAGGGTGCGATCACGCTCGACGAGGTCGCTTCCGATCCGCCCGAACGCCTCGCCTGGGTGCTGGGCACCGAGGGTGACGGCCTCTCGCGGGGTGCTGTCGAGGCAGCTGACCGCGTGGTCAGGATCCCGATGGCCGGTGGGGTCGACTCGCTCAACGTCGCCGCTGCCGCGGCTGTGGCGTTCTGGGCGACCCGGGTCCAGTCGGCGTGCATCAGCTCGTAGGCGGGTGCTCGGCGACGCAGAAGAGGTTGCCCTCCGGGTCGGCGAGGGTGGACCACTGAACCCACGGAACCTCGTCGAGGATGTCCCAGCGATGGCTCGCGCCCAGTCCGACGAGGCGCGCGACCTCCTGCTCACGGGTGCCCCACGGCACCGTGAGGTCCATGTGCTGTCCCTGTCGATCGGGCCGTGGGTCGGAACGGCGCATCAGGAACAGCGGAACGCCGCCGGGTTCGTGGGCAGAGATGATGGCGTAGTCCGGGTCCTGGGCGTCGATGGTGCCGCCGAGTGCCGCGGACCAGAACTCGGCAAGACTCGCCGGGTCATCAGCTTCCATGTTGATCGCGCCGAGGGTGATCTGGGTCTGTGTGCTCATGCTGGGAACCGTAGGGGAGGGCACCGACATCACCCCTGCTGTCCGCGCCCACGGCTAGCGTGTGCGTCGTGACCACCACAACGCCACCCGATCCGGGGCACTCGCGACTGCTGCTGCTCGACACCGCGAGCCTGTACTTCCGCGCCTACTTCGGGGTCCCGGACTCGATCACAGCGCCCGACGGAACACCGGTCAACGCCGTCCGAGGGCTGCTGGACTTCATCGCCCGGCTCGCGGGCGACTACCGGCCCACCCACATCGTGTGCTGCTGGGACAACGACTGGCGGCCGCAGTGGCGGGTCGATCTCGTGCCCTCGTACAAGGGTCACCGCGTCGAGCAGGTCGTGCCCGGCGATGCCCCCGACGTCGAAGAGGTGCCCGACCCGTTGCAGGTGCAGATCCCCGTGATCCTTGCGGTGCTGGAGGCGCTGGGCATCGCCGTGGTCGGAGCCGACGAGGCCGAGGCCGACGACGTCATCGGCACCCTGGCCACCGAGGCCGGCATGCCCGTGGACATCGTCACCGGCGACCGGGACCTGTTCCAGCTCGTCGACGACGACGCCCAGGTTCGCGTGCTCTACACCGCACGGGGGGTGGGCAAGCACGAGAGGGTGACCGACGCCGTCGTGCTCTCGAAGTACGGGGTCCACGCGAATCAGTACGCCGACTTCGCGACGATGCGCGGCGATGCCTCCGACGGGCTGCCGGGTGTCGCGGGGGTGGGCGACAAGACGGCTGCCTCGCTGCTCTCCGAGTACGGCGACCTCGCGAGGATCCGTGCTGCCGCTGCCGACCCGGCGGTGACGATGGCCGCGGGCGTGCGGAGCAAGCTCAACGCTGCTGCCGCGTACCTCGATGTCGCGCCCGAGGTGGTAGCCGTGCGGCGTGACCTCGAGCTGGGCGTCGAGCTGGGCGATCTGGTGGTGCCGGGCAGCGATGAGGAGCATCCCCTGCCGCGTGCACCCGAGTCGCTGGTCGAGCTGGTGGACCGATGGGGTCTCGACAGCTCGGTGCAGCGGGTGCTGGCTGCCTTCACGTCATGAAGACCGACCTGAAGAAGGAGATCGCCGGCTACACCGCGCGCCACGGTCAGCTCGCGATGGTCGAGATGCCGCCGCTGCGGTACCTGATGATCGACGGCTCCGGCGACCCGAACACCTCCCGCGCGTACGCGGATGCGCTCGCCTCGCTCTACCCGTTCGCGTACAAGCTGAAGTTCCTCAGCAAGCGGGAGCTCGATCGCGACTATGTCGTCCCACCCCTGGAGGCGCTGTGGTGGGCGGATGACATGTCGTCCTTCACCGCGCTTCGCGACAAGTCGCGGTGGCACTGGACGGCGATGCTCCTGGTCCCGGACTGGTTGAAGGACGAGCACGTCGAGATCGCGAGATCGCAGGCGGCGGCAGCCGATCCGCCGGCCCTGACGCACGTGCGCCTCGAGACGCTCGCTGAAGGACTGTGTGTGCAGACGCTGCACATCGGTCCGTACGACGACGAAGGTCCGGTGCTGCAGACGATGCACGAGACCTTCATCCCCGAGCGAGGACTGCGGATGTCAGGGAAGCATCACGAGATCTACCTCAGCGATGTCCGCCGCACGACGCCGGAGAAGCTGAGGACGATCCTGCGGCAGCCTGTCGAGCGCACCTGACTCAGCGCCCGAGGCCCTCAACGATCTCGGCGTCCGCCAGCAAGGTCAACGCGCTGCCCGGCAGCACGAGCTTCGAGCCGCGGATCCCGGAGCCGATGATGATGTGCTCGGCCTCGAGGAGGGTGGCGTCGAGCATCACGCGATACCGCTCGGGAAGACCGATCGGGGTGATGCCGCCGTACTCCATGCCGGAGTCCGCGACCGCCGTCTCCGTCGGGAGGAAGGATGCCTTCCGCACGTCCAGCAGCTTCCGCACGGTGGTGTTGACATCGGCGCGCGTGGTGGCGCGCACCACGCAGGCCGCGACCCGCTCCTCGCCGGCTCTGCTGCCGGCGACCAGCACGCAGTTGCCGGAGATCTCGAGCGTGAGGTCGTAGGCCTCGGTCATCGCGGCGGTGTCGGCGAGGTCAGGATCGATGGGGGTCACCTGGACCGCCCGGGCAGCCTGCTGGTGCTCACCGCCCTTCCCGACGGCGGTCTGCAGCGCTGCGTCCACCGGTGCGGCCAGCAGGGCCGGGTGCTCGAGCGCGGGCGTCCAGTCGAGGGTTCCGAGTCGCATGCCTCGCCACGGTAGGGCACGACGGCGGATGGGTCACCCGAGTGTCTCGGGCTCACCCGTACGCGAGATAGCGACCAGGCTTGCCGGGCTCCACGATGTGGAAGCGCTGCTCGAGGTCGCTGCTCTCGATCAGCTCGACCTGTTGCGACAGCTCCTCGTGCGTCACGACCACGTGGCGGGCCAGCTCCCACTCCTGCGCGAACCAGGTTCGGAGGGCGTCGAGGAGTGCCCGATCGGTGCCGGCGGCGAGACTCGATCTCCTGACCCAGAAGTAGACGGCGGCGTCGACGTCCTCCCAGCTGTCGGGTCCGAGCGGGGTGATCTCGGCCTTCGCGAGGAACGTGGCGTCGTGCGGCATGACGTACACGCAGCCGAGGCAGGTGGCCCCGGTGGGGTCGAGGACGGTGTAGGTGAACGCCGTACCGGCCGAGTGCCGCTGCTCGAGGCCGACGAGGTCCTGGCGGTTGGCCTCGATCGTGAAACCGTCCTCGGGCCAGCCGGTCTGCTCCCAGACGCGTAGGTAGTCCTTGCTCTCCATCACGGCGGCGTGGTCGATCTCTGCGTCGTCAGCCGTGATCGGGCGAAGGGAGAAGGCCTCGGTGCTCAGGCCTGTCGGGGGTGGCACGTGGTTGCTCTGGAAGGGCATGCCCCCAACCTGGCACGCCTGGACGGGTGAGACGAAGGGGATATCCGCGAGCCGTCGGAACGCGTCGCTGCGGGACCTTCGGCTCTCGTTGACAGGGACGCCACAGGAGAGTCTAATGGAACATCCGTTCGAGGTTCGAACGGATGTCGGTGGTCGGTCCTAGCGTCGGTTCGTAGGCAGGAGGTGCGTGATGCAGGCAGGCGTGAGGGAACGCGAGACGAGTCGGGAGGCCCGGCTCGCAGCCGCGCAGCGAGCCTTGGTCACGGCCGAGGCGAGCGCAGGGCTGCGGCAACGGCTCACCGGCGTCACCACTCTCGCGACCGCAGAAGCGGGAGCGGGCGGGCCTGCGCCGTCGAGCGATGTTCCCTCCGAGCTGTTGCTGCCGGTTCCTGCTGGCCTGGAGCAGCTGCTGCCGTGGGGCGGGCTACGTCGGGGCAGTGCGGTGCAGGTGTCGGGGTCGCGGTCGGTGCTGCTGGCCATGGCTGCGGCGGCCGCGAACGCGCCGGGGCAGGACCTGTGGTGCGCGGTGGTGGCGATGCCCGATGTGGGGCTGGCTGCGGCCGCGGAAGCAGGGCTCGATCTGTTCCGCACGGTCGTGGTGCCACAGCCAGGACCGGACGCACCGTCGGTGCTGGGAGCGCTGATCGATGGCTTCGACGTCGTGGTGCTCGGTCGGTGCGCAGCGCTCACCGAGGCCGATCGGCGCAGCGCCGGGCATCGGCTACGCACCAGGGAGGCGGTGCTGCTGTCAGGTGACGTCTGGCCGGGTGCGCAGGCGGTGCTGGAGGTGGGGGAGCGGTCATGGCTCGGCGTCGGTGCCGGCGAGGGCGTGCTGACGGGTCGGGAGGCCACGATCACCGGGTACGCCCGTGGCCTCGGGCAGCCCCGCCGGGTGCGGATCAGGATGGGCGCCGACGGCGGTGTGACCCCCGTCGGTCCGGATGCTCACCTCCCCGTGGGCGAGGGAGAGATCCATGAGCTCGACCTGGCGAGGGCGGGCTGATGAGCGCCGTGGTCTCGGGTCCGCCGCCGGGGGAGCCGCCGGAGCTGAGAGAGGCCGAGCGGGCCACCAGGCTGGCGGTGCTGTGGGTGCCGGACTGGCCGGTCGCAGCCGCCGTGGCGGAAGGTCTGGCGCAGGCGCACGAGCCGGTGGCGCTGCACGATGGCCGTGGCTTGGTGGCGGTGTCGGCGCGAGCGCGCGCGGAGGGAGTGCGTCGCGGCATGCGGCGTCGTACCGCGCAGGGACTGTGTCCGGAGCTGGTGCTGATCAACGCCGATGAAGGCCGTGACGTGCGGGCCTTCGAGCCGGTGATGCAGGCGCTGGAGGCCGTCGTGCCGGAGTCGAGCCTGCTCCGACCAGGGGTGACGGTGCTGCCCACACGGGGGCCGAGCCGGTACCTGGGCTCGGAGGAAGTGCTGGCTGAGGCTCTGGTGGGTGCGGCTGCCGAGGCCGGCGTGGAGGCGCAGGTCGGCATCGCTGATGGGATGCTGACGGCGCTGCTGGCCGCCCGTTCCTCGGAACGGGTAGCGCCGGGCCGGTCGGCGGAGAGTCTGGCCGTGCGTGATGTGCGCGACCTGGTGCACGTGGCCACCACACGCGACTCACGTGCACGGATGGCGGACCTGGTGGATCTGCTCCGCAGGTTGGGGCTCACCACGCTGGGTGATCTGGCGAGGCTGCGCACCGCACAGGTGGGGCCGAGGTTCGGCGCGCTCGGGCTGCAGGCGCACAGGTTGGCGCGCGGGCTGGACGCCCAGCCGCCACGGGTACGGCGCGCGGAGCCGGATGTCACGGTGCAGGCCGATCTCGACCCGCCCGCGCACCGGATCGATGCTGCTGCTTTCGCGGCGAGGCGGCTCGCTGAGGAGCTGCAGACCGCGATGCTCCGGCGTGGGGTGGTGTGCGCACGGCTGCGGGTGCAGGCGCGCACCGAGGATGGCGGCTCGCTGGAACGGACGTGGCGGCTCGATGGCGGTGCGCTCACCGCCGTCGAGCTCACCGACCGGGTGCGGTGGCAGCTCGAGGGGTGGCTCTCCGGTCGCAACGGACAACGACCGAGCGCTCCCGTGATCGCGCTGGAGCTGGCAGCGGAGGAGGTGAGCCCGGCGGCGGTCGCCTCCGATGGGCTGTGGGGCCGTCAAGGTCGCGGCCAGGCACAGGCCGGGCGCGCGGCGCTGCGGGTGCAGGGTCTGATCGGAGCCGATGCGGTGCTGACCCCGGTGCTTCAAGGGGGTCGGTCACCACGCGACCGGGTGCGGCTGGTCGCCTGGGGTGACGAGCCGGTCGCGCTGCGCGACCCGAAGGCCCCTTGGCCGGGGCAGATCCCCTCACCGCTGCCCGCCACGGTGCCGACAGCACCGCTGCCGGCCAAGGTCCGGGGCGACGACGGCCGCCCCGTCACCGTGGGTGAGCGCGGCGTGCTGCACGGCATGCCCGCGGTGGTCGAGGTGAACAAGCGTGCCCGTGAGGTCACCGGCTGGGCGGGGCCATGGCCGGTCCACGAACGCTGGTGGGCAGGCGGGCGGCCACGGACCTACGTGCAGGTCGTGTGCGGCGAGGCCGCGCTCCTCCTCGCCGGGGAGGGGGAGTCGTGGTGGGTGGAGGGGATGTACGACTGAGACCATCGAGATCCGCAGCTCACCACCCGTCGGGGGGTGGTGCGTCTGCCACCGACACAACAAGGTCGACGGCGTCCCGGAGCCGGGCGAGCTCGTCCTCCGACTGGAAGCGGTCACCTCGTCGGAAGGCCTCGGCCTCGGGCAGGTGGTCGAGGCAGCGGGTGGCGGTGTGGGCGACAAGCGAGCGAAGCACGCCGGTCAGCTGGTCGCTGACCACGTTTGCTGTGACACCCGCGGGGAGCGCAGCACGCAGCACGGGGTCGCCGGTCAGCATCCCCGGGTTCGTGGCGACCTGCGCCAGGATCAGTGCGGTCATCGCGACGTCGAGACCGGGTGGGCCGATCCGTGAGTTCGACCAGTCGATGACGACCGGGCCGCGCTCGCTCATCAGCACGTTGAACGGGTGCAGGTCCAGGTGCAGCCGGATCTCGCCGTCAGGCCACGGCAGGGCGTGCAGCCGATCGAGCAGCTCGGCAAGGATCCGCCCGCTCTCGGGAGGCGAGACGTCACCGCGCAGCCCGGCAACGGCGAGGCTCGGCCCGCTCACCAGCTCCATGACGAGATCCGGACCGGCCACCGACTCCACCGTCGGGACCGGGTAGCCGAGGGTGCCGATCTCGCGCATGAGAGCGCCCTCGGCCTCCGCGGACCGGCCGTCGCGGTAGCGGCGCAGCACCAGCCCGTCGCCGTGACGGAAGACGTCGGCGTCGCGCCCGCCGGAGAGGATGTCCATGCATCGACGCTAGCGGTGCCGCGCGACCTGCTCAGCGCGAGCCGCGCACCAGCTGGTCAGCACTCAGCCGATCCCCAGCCGCGTCGCGACCTCGTTCCCGCCCACGGCACGAATGATCTCCGGGTCACCGACGATCACCAACAGGTCCGTGGCTCGCGACATCCCCACGTAGAGACGCTCGGTGGCGCGTTCGCGAGAGCCGTCGTCGTTGACGCACAGCACCACCACGCGGCGCTCCAGGCCCTTGCAGCCGAGCACGTGCCCGTAGAAAACGTCGTCGGTGTCCCAGAACGTGCGCCAGTACGCCTCCTGGTCACCATCGCCGGCACGCTCGACCTGGACCGGGTGCCGCTTCCCGGTGGTCAGCAGGCACACGTGCTCCTGCGGCCAACCCTCCTCCTCGAGCAGCTGCTCGATCTGGTCGTCGGCCGCGCTGACCGCACCCTCGAGCGAGGCCTTCACGAACCGGACGCGCGGACCGTCGCTGCCGCGTGGCCGCATCCGTGACGGGGCCAGCGGCGCGAACGCGTCGAGGATCTGCCGGGTGTTCCGCAGGTTGTGATCGAGCACCAACGGCACGAGCGGCACCGGAGGCTCGCCGTAACGGGCGAACAGCCGCTGGTTCTCGTCGGAGTACACGTACAGGCCGCTTGCCTCCTCGTCGCGCAGCGCCCCGAGTACCGGGGTCCACCACGAGTCCGCGAAGTCCTGAGCCTCGTCGACGATGATCGAGTCGTACGTGCCGGAGTGCGGAAGCGCCGCCGCCAGCCAAGCCATCTCTGCCGGCAGCTGGTTCTCCCAGAAGTCGCTGTCCTGGCGGGTGCCGGTGGCCGCGCCCCACTGCAGCCCGAACTCGTGGAAGGTCCCCACGAACGCCGGCCGCTCCTTCCAGCTCCAGCCGGCGACCACGCGCTTGAGGTGCTCGGCCAGCCCTATCGAGTAGCACAACAGCGCCACCCGCTCCTTGGACCGGCCGCCGCCGCCCCTGGACAGCTCCTTGGCCTGCTGCAGCGCCAGCACCGTCTTGCCCGAGCCTGCGCCGCCGCGCACCTCGACCCGCCGCAGGAGTCGGGTGGCGCCGAGCAGCACCGCCTGCTCCATCGTGAGCTGATCGGCGATGGCGGCGCGCTCCTCGGACCTCGCGAGCACGTCATGCGCCATGCCACGGGGCTGGGTGAGGATCTCGGCGACGACGGCGAGAGCGTCGGCGTCCGCAGGCGCGGTACCCGCGTGCTCGGTCATCGTCAGCTGCTGGTGCAGCCGCTCGACCAGCATCGGCTGGTCGAGCCGGTCGTGCAGCATCCAGCGGGGCAGCTCGGCGAGCTCGAACTCCGGACCGAACTCCGTGAACGGCGTCACCACCCCGTGCGCCCAGCGGATCCGATCCCGGCTACCCCAGCGAGGATCGTGCTCGATCTTGTTCCGCAGCGCGTACATCGACGCCCGCGCTTGCCCGACCGGGTCGATCGCCTTCACCCCGTCGTCGCGGGTGATCGACCAGCCGCGCTGCGGATCCCAGGAGACACCACCGCCCTTGATCTCGAGTGCGACCGCGCCGAGCCCCGGTATCAGCACGAGCGCATCGATCTCGTGGTTCTTGTTCCGGTCGGACAGCCGCAGGTTGCCGAGCAGGTACGCACCATCGGGAAGCTGGTCCGTGAGCCGGTTCCAGACATCCCGCTCTGAGGCGTTGGTCAGCTTCGGGTCCTCGGGCCACACCCAGGGACCGGTGCGCTCGTCCATCGATTCCCCCGTCAGCTCGGTTGCGAGCCCAACCTAGGACGAGGCGCTGACATCTCAGCCGCGTTCGACGCGAAGATCGGCGACATCCCATCCCATCGACGTGGCCGCGGCGCTCACCGCCGGCTCCAGCTCCGCCGCGGACGGCGCCGCCACGCCGGGGAACGTGGTCACGAGGAACGAGCGGGACTGCCCGGAGCCTTCCGCGCGCCACCACCCGGAGATCCGACCCTGATGGAGCAGCGGGGGCAGCACCATCCCGTTCCGCTGGTTCCACAGGATCGCGTGCTGCTCAGCGGTGAGGAACCGCGTCCGGGCCTTCGGGTCGTACCCGCACATCAGCGCGTCGAACTCCGGGAGCAGCCGAGCACCGACGTCCGAGACCGGGCGAGGGGCGCCGTCGGGCACATCCCAGTAGTCCCGCCCGTCGGGACCTGGGAGCATGCTCAGCCGGTCGGCGAGGCGCGCGAGCGCAGCGTCGACCTCCCGGAGCCCGATCCCGGCCCACCACGCCACGTCGTTGCGGCTCGCTGGCCCGTGACTGCGCAGATGAAGGAGCACGACGGCGTCCATCGCCTCCTCGCGCGCGCTCGCCCTCAGGTCCGCCAGCCTCCCCGTGTCGCGGTGGCCGCCATCGGCCAGGACCGCGGCCACGGTGCGGTACTCCGGCCGGCCCTGGCCCTCCCAGCCCCCGGTGAGCGGGCGGCGGATCAGGCCGCCGTGCCCGAACGCCAGGTACCGGCCGAGGGGCTGCCCGAGCTGGTCGGTGGTCGTCTCGCCGTGCGAATCCAGCCAGCTGCGCAGGTGCAGGCCGAGCGCGTCGACACCGCGCCACTGCGGGGTCGCGAACTCCTCGATCCCGGCCCACACCTGCTCGAGCGTGGCCGTGCGCAGCTTGAGCGTGCGTGCCCAGATCGCGCGCTGGCCCACACGGGTGGCGCGGTCGAGCCAGACGTGCTGCTCCGGCGTCGAGGTGTGCACGGTGCCCCGGATCGAGCTGCCGCGCACGAGCGCGAGCCCCTCGTACGCCTCCGTGATCGTGGGGTGCCCGGCGCCGAGCCGCGCTCCGATGCCGAGGAAGGCCGACCGTGCTGTCTGGGTCTGCAGCGGCCCGATGCAGCCCACCAGGTCGGACACGGCGCCGACTCCATCACCACGCACCCGCGGGAACTGTCGCGCGAGAGCGCGCCTGCGCAGCTGGTCCCAGGTGTAGGAGCGGTCACCCATGGGGGACCGCCACCGAGATCGCCATCACCGATGAACCCTAACGGGGGGCTGTGACATTGCTCTCTGGTGCGATTAGGTGAGGTCAGGCTAACCTTATTCACGATGACTCAGACCCTCACCGCGACCGTCCAGCCCTGGCGGCTGTTCCGTACCGCGGTCACCCGAGTGCAGCCGCTCAGCCCGAGCTTCGTGCGGATCACGTTCGCCGGGGCGGAGCTCACCGAGCTCGGTGATGATCGGTTCGACCAGCGCGTCAAGGTCATCCTTCCGGCGCCCGACGGCTCGCTCGAGGTCGGCGACTCCGATGGTCTGAGCTGGTACCAGGAGCTCATGGGCCGCGAGGAGATCCGCCGCAACCCGGTCCGCACCTACACCTCCAGGTACGTGCGTGCCGACGCGGGTGAGATCGATGTCGACTTCGTCCTCCACGGCGACGAGGGCCCCGCCTCGCGCTGGGCCGGGACCGTTGCGCCCGGTGACGAGATCATCCTGTGCGGGCCCAACCGAGCCCACGGTGGCCCGTACGGAGGGACCGGCTTCAAGCCCGCTGAGGGGACCGACCGGTTCCTCCTCGTGGCCGACGAAACTGCCGTACCCGCGGCGCTGGCCATCCTCGAGGGCCTGCCGCGCGACGCGACCGGAGCGGCCCTGCTCGAGGTGCCGCACAGCACCGACGAGCTCCTGGTCGACGCGCCTGCGGGCGTGCAGGTGCGCTGGCTCGGCCGCGACGGCGCCGGTCACGGCACCATGGTCGAGCCCGCGGTCCGCTCGCTCCTCGATCGTTGGCTGGGTGAGGGTGCGAACGGGATCGACGTCGGCGACCTCCCGATCGACCCCGACGGATACCTCTGGGACGTGCCCGACCAGCCGGTCCGGGGCGAGTTCTACGCATGGCTCGCCGGTGAGGCCGGTGTGGTCACGCGGCTGCGCCGCGCGCTCGTGAAGGAGCACGGTGTGGACCGCCGCTCGGTGGCGTTCATGGGGTACTGGCGCACCGGCAAGGCCGAGGGCTGACCTGCTCAGCCCACAGCGGATCTGCTGTGGGCAGCATGAGGTGAGCTCCGCCGTCGAGCGGGCTCATGGTGGTTCCCAAGGAGAGGAGCCACCATGGCGAACCTGGACGACAGGCTGATCGAGAACCTCATGCAGCACCGGATCCTGGTGCTGGGGCAACAGGTCGACGACGACATCGGGCGCAGGCTGACCAGCCAGCTGCTGCTGCTCGCGGCGGAGGACCCGCGCGCGGACATCACGATGCTGATCAACTCCCCGGGCGGCGTGGTCTCGGCCGGGCTCGGCATCTACGACACGATGCGGATGATCGACAACGACGTGGCCACGGTCGCGACCGGCCTCGCCGCCAGCATGGGCCAGTTCCTGCTCTCGGCGGGTACGCCGGGCAAGCGGTACGCACAACCGCACGCCCGGATCCTCATGCATCAGGGCTCGGCGGGCCTGCAGGGGTCGCCGATCGACATCGCGATCCAGGCCGAGAACCTTGAGCACACCAACAGGGTGATGACCGAGCTGACCGCCGAGCACACGGGCCAGAGCATCGAGACGATCCACCGCGACTCGGACCGCGACCGCTGGTTCACGGCGGACGAGGCGCTCGCGTACGGGTTCGTCGACGCGATCGTGGACGGCCCGGGTGTGCTCGCGCTCGGGGTGCCGCGCCGCCGGGTGGGGGTGCTCGCGTGAGCTACACGATCCCCAGCGTGGTCGAGACGACCGCCCAGGGGCAACGCGCCTCGGACGTGTACTCGCGCCTGCTCTCGGACCGCATCGTGTTTCTCGGGACCGAGATCGACGACGGTGTCGCTAACACGATCATCGCCCAGCTCATCCACCTCGAGTCGGCCGACCCGGACCGGGAGATCTCGCTGTACCTCAACTCCCCGGGCGGATCCGTGACGGCGAGCCTCGCGATCTACGACACGATGCAGTTCGTGCGGGCGCCGATCTCGACGATCTGCGTGGGGCAGGCCGCCTCGACCGCGGCGATGCTGCTGGCCGCGGGGGAGCCGGGGCGGCGCGGGATGCTGCCGCACGCGCGGGTGCTGCTGCACCCGCCCGAGGCAGGCGGCCGCGGCACGTTGCCCGACCTGCGGCTCGCGGCCAAGGAGGTCGCCCGGACCCGTGCCCAGCTCGAGGAGATCCTCGCGCGCCACACCGGCCGGCCGATCGAGCAGGTCGCAGAGGAGGTCAGCCGCGACCTCGTGCTGCCCGCTGAGCTGGCGCGGGAGTACGGCGTGGTCGACGAGGTGATCGCGAGCCGCAAGCTGCTGCCTGCCGCCTGATCGAGGCCATCCCGACGGCGAGATCCGCCGCCGGTGTATCAGCACGGGTGTGCCCTCGCTCCTGATGTCCAAGAGCGGCCGGATCGGCCGGCCGTGCGGCACAGCAGGAGCAGGTCATGCCTACCGCCTTCGATGGTGACTTCCGCAAGGACCGTGCCTACCCCGTGCTTCGAGAGTTCAAGGCGCAGACCGACGTACGGACGTTGCTGAAGAGCTTTGACGCGCACTCGGTCGGGATCGGTCCGAAGATCGTGGGCGGCGAGGTCACGAGCAAGCTGGCGCTGACGTTCTACGTCACCCACAAGAGCGCAGCGGAACGACTGAACCCGGCGACAGCGGTCCCCAAGACGTTCGAGTTCCGCAGCCGCCTCGACGGCGCGTCTCGGCGTGTGTCGACCGACGTCGTCGAGAGCCCGCCGGCCTCCTTCGAGCTCGACCCGAAGGACCGGATTCGGCCGGTGCCGGGCGGTGTCAGCGTCGGTCCGCCCACCGGGACGCTCGGTGGCTGGGTCTGGGACGAGACCGACGACACGATCGTGGCCCTGAGCAACGAGCACGTGTTCGGCCACACGGCCGGGGCGCGGATGCCGCAACCGGGCACCGTGATCGACGGTGGCAGCAATCCCGCGGACACGATCGGCACCACGAAGCGTGGGATCGCCCGCACCACGACCGGCACCAACACGGTCGACTGCGCCATCATGGCGCCCACGAACGAGGACATCTACGAGCTCACGGTCCATGACATCGGTCCGGCGGTCTACGCGCTGGCGACGCCGGTGCTCAACCTGCTGGTCGAGAAGTTCGGCCGTACGACCGAGCACACCTACGGCCGGCTCGCCTCGGTGGACTACATGACCACCCTCGTCAGCGGTCACACCTTCGACGACTGCTTGCGCATCGAGCCGGTGGACCCCTCGGACGACTGGTCCGCGGGCGGTGACTCCGGGTCCGTGGTGTTCAGCCAGACGCCGACGAGCGAGGGCGGCGCGATCAAACCCGCCGTCGGGCTGCACTTCGCCGGAGGTGGGGTCTACGGCGTCGCGTGCAAGATCCAGAACGTCTTCGACGAGCTGGACCTGACGACGCTGTGCGCCGGTGCGTTCGCGAATTTCATCGACTCGCTCAACGCCTCGGAGGAGTCGCTACCTGCGATCCCTGAGACGGTCGTCGCTCGGCGCCTCGGCGTGCTGCCGCTGACGACGGCGGAGTTGCCGATCACGGTCAGCCACCGCTCGCCGATGGTCAGCTGGGCGGGTGGGTTCACCGACGCCGTGCGACGGCACGCCGCCGCGCTCAACCCCACCCGCGGGCTGGCGCGTGACGTCCAGAGCAGGCTGCAGGGAGCCGCCAAGGGCAGGGTCCTGACCGACGCCGTCGACACCCACCGGGGCGAGCTGCTCACGATGCTCGCCAAGGACGGTGACGTGAGACGTGCGGCGCTCTCGGCGCTACGGCCGATCACCGGGACCGCGGTGACCACCGACGACGTGCTGGGCCGTGTGCTGGGGAGCGAGGACGTGGAGCGGCTCAGCAAGCTGGCCGAGATCGTGGACCGGCGCGCGAGCAACGACTTGCGGGCCGTGCTGCGCGAGCTGCGTGACATGCTCGATCGCAGCGAGGGACGCAGCCTCGCGCAGGTGTTCGGGGTACGTGTCCGCTGAGCGGTGGGAGAGGTCGATGACGGAGACGGAGGACCCACGTTGGCGCGCCGCCGCGGCGGCGAAGGCGTCCGAGGGCGCCGCGCTGATGAGGCAGTTCGGCGCCCACGGTCTGGGGGTGGCGTGGGTCGACACGGGTGCGGGGCAGGAGCCAGGGCTGATGCTGGTCGTGGCTGCGGCGCCCGCCGCCGTACCTGAGCCCGTGCTCGTGGAGGTCGACGGGCATCGGTACGCCGTTCCGGTGAGCGTTGAGCTGGCGCCGCCGGCGCAGTCCGAGGAGGCGAGGCCGGGCTGACGGTCAGGCAGCGAGCAGGACCGGGCCGTCGGGGCGGGCGCCGGGGCCGCGGTCGGTCGACGAGGTCGTGACGAGGTCGGCTCCCGGCAGCAGCTCGGCCGCCCGCAGCACCAGGTCGCCGAGGGGGAGGCGCAGGGCGTCGGTCACGGCCTCGAGGATCTCCGAGCTCGGCTCCTTGCGGCCGCGCTCGACCTCCGACAGGTACTGGGTGGAGATCCCGGCATGCTCGGCGACGTCACCCTGGGTGCGGTCCTGGCTGTGCCGTTCCTCTCGCAGCTCGTGCCCGATCGCCTCGCGCCACAGCAGCCGGCGCCGGGTGGCGGGGCGCGAGCCGGTCGACTCGGCCGGCGTGGTCTGCGGTGACCTCGGGAATGCGATGACGTCGCCCATGCAGGAACGGTAGAGCGCGCACCCTGCCCGCGCACGGCTGTTCGTCCCGGGCGAAATCGGCCGCGCCGGCCGGTGGTGCAACGCCGGGGGAGCCACCACACTGGCTCGGTATGACGAGACCCGGTGCACGACTCCTCGCAGCCGCCGCGACGCTGGCCGCGATCCCGGTAGTGGCCGCCTGCGCCGGCGCGCCTGCGGGTGACGGCGGAGGTGGGCCGACGACGGCCGGCGGCCCCGCGCGCGAGGAGGTCCCGCCGTCGCAGCTGGTGGGGTTGTGGCGGGTGGATGCCGAGGGTGAGAGCGAGGACACCTGGGTACAGATCGGTTCGCCGTACTCGCCCCACGACCTGACGCTGTGGCGGGAGTGCGGTGCGATCAGCGGCTGGTGGCTCCCCGGTGCCGGAGCGATGCTCACATCGATCGAGAGCTGGTCCGGCGCGTGCGGCGACGGCGCGGGAGCGGTGGACTGGTTGCTCGCCGTCGACGGCTTCGCGGCCGATGGTGAGGATCGGGTCCTGCTCGACGCCGAGGGCGAGGTGCTCGCCACCCTCAGCCTCGACGGCGAACCGCCGCCGCATCCCGACGTCGCCGACGAGCTCCGTACGCAGCCCGAGCTCACCGAGGAGCAGGCCGCCGAGCTCGACGTCCGGCCGGAGCCGCTCCCGAACGGCACCGAACCGGCAGCCGCCGAGGAGGTGCTCGGCCGCTGGGTCCCGGTCGAGACCTACGAGACCGATCCCTTCATCGAGCTTCTCGACGACGGGACCTGGACCGGCTCCGACGGCTGCAACGGCGTCGGTGGCCGCTGGCTGCTCGACGACGAGCTCGTGCTGCTGGTGACCTCAGGGCCGCAGACCCTCATCGGCTGCGAGGGCGAGAACCTCGGCTCCATGCTGGTCGGCTCCGCGTGGCTGGTGGTCGACGGCGACACCCTGACCTTCTACGACGCCGAGGGCACGGTCATCGGTGAGGCGGCGCGGGGCTGATCGCCGATGGTGGTGGCCGTTCACCGGCGCGCCGACACACGGACGAGGGCGCGGCGCGCCCGCACCCCGAGGGATTGCGGACTCCGAGTCAGCTCACGATGCTCGACGGCGGCCGCGAGCTGGTCGAGGAGATCTTCGAGGAGGGCGTCGTGCAGCGGGACGACCACCGTGATGACCGTGGCGCTCGGGCTCTCGATGGCGAGCGTGTGGGTGACGCGGGTGCCGGCGTCGGTCGGCGCCAGGGTGAAGCCGTGCCAGCCGCTCACACCCCCTGCAGGATCCAGGGCAAAGGTCAGCGCGGACCCCTCCTCGACGCGGGTGACGCCGTAGCGGATCGGTCCATGGCCGCCGTCGGAGCCAGGGCGGAGGCCGTCGCTGAGTCTCAGCCGAGGCCAGCGGTCGCGGGGCCAGACCCGGTCCTGCGGGGAGCTGAGCGTCGACATCGCCTCCCAGACCTCGGCGGGACAGGCTCGGACCTCGCGCTCGTGGATGTTCGTCAGGCCAGTGGTCGTGCGGGTGGTCCAGCCCATCTCCAGCTCCTCCATACGGTAGCGTACGGATGCACCATACGCTGCCGTACGGTAGGGTGGCAAGGTGTCCTCGCAACCTCGCTCGAGCTCCCGTCTGAGCAGGGTCGACTGGGTCGAGGCTGCCACCCGCATGGGAACGCGGGTCGGCTTCAAGAACCTCGCTGTCGAGCTGTTGGCCGCCGAGATCGGGGCCACCAAGGGGAGCTTCTACTGGCACTTCCGCGACCGCGCGGAGCTGGTTGACGCCGTCGTCGAGCAGTGGGCGCACACAGCGACCGAGGCGATCATCGCTGACGTCGAGGAAGGTGGGTCGGGCGATGCGCTGGAGCGGCTCGTCGACGTCGTGCTCGGGCACCCCGAGTCGGCGCCGACGGAGTGGCGGATCCTGGGTGCCGCCGACCACCCGCAGATCGGGCCTGTGGTCGCGCGTGTTCACGAGACGCGCATCGACTACGTGCGGCGGCTGCTGCGAGCGCGCGGGATGGCCCCTGCGCGGGCAGCTGCGCGCGCCAGGGTGCTGTACGCGGCTTACCTGGGCAACCTCGTGCTGCTCGACGCGCCCGGGGTGATGGACGCCGTCAAGCGGTCATCGTTGCGCCGCGAGTTCTTGGCGCTGATCGACGCGCCGTAGCTAGCCCGCCCACGACTGCCGGCTCGTGCGTACCTTCTCACCGGTCTCGGCGGCCCGCTGGATCGCCAGGTCGAGGTAGCGGTCCTGGGCGGCTTCGGCCAGGGGGTAGGGCGCCGGGCCGCCGCGCGCGTGCTCACCGGTGGCCTCGAGGATCGACGCGATGGCGATCTCGTCCTCGGCTAGCCGCGCACGCAGATACGGGTTGGCGTACCGCCACGCACCCTCGAAGGTGTAACCGCGCAGGAACATGCCCTCGTGGTTGCCCGGCCCGCCCGCTGCCACCCGTTCGAGGCGGGAGACCAGCGGTGTGCGGGGGTCGAGGAAGCGACGGACCTCCGTGTCCCGGAGCTCGCCGTCGGTGCCCCGGATCAGCATGCCCGGCGAGCGGGCCCAGTTCCGGTACTGCTGGTCGTCGAAGTCGAACGTGCCGTGGCGGTCGCCGAAGTCGAGCCAGGCGAGCGTGCGGTAGGTCTCCGTGACCATCGTCTCCGTCTCTGGGTCGCCGTAACGGCTCGGACCCAGCCGCACCGGCGAGGGGATCCTCGTCGCGGTGATCTCGGCGTCCTCGAACGTGATCCCGAGCGCTCGGCGCAGCACGCTGACGCCGTGGTAGCCGTGCGACACCGCGACCTGGGCCTGCGAGACCGTTCCAAGCAGGCCGGAGCGTGCGATCGAGATCTGCGCAGCGATCAGCGGCTCGAGGTGGTACTGCTCAGCGACCTGGATGCGCAGGCCGTCCCGCTCGAGCGCGCACAGGGCGTCGAGCTGGGCCACGTCGACTCCCGGCGGCGTCTCGGCGAGCACGACGGGGCCGCGGTCCTTCAGCTCGGCGATCACCGTGGCGCTGCTCGAGCCCGGCACGGCTACGACGACGACGTCGACGCCGTCGAGATCGGCCTCGGCGACCGAGCCCCACGTCGTGGTGCCATGCTCAGCGGCGAACTCGCTCGCGCGCTCGGGGTCGCGAACCACGGCTCCGGCGAGCCGCAGCCGGTCCGGAACCGCGGCGATGACGCGGGCGAACGTGTGCGAGCGGTAGCCCGCCCCGACGAGGGCGACGGTGGTGAGCATGGGTGTGACCTCCTGGGAGCAGGCTAGGGCTTGGGCGGTGCCGTGGGCGCAGGGTGTCGTATCCCGGTCCTAGCCTGCGGGTGTGCGGTCCTCAGGGTCGAAGACCAGCTGCTCGCCGGGGTTGACGTGGAAGGACGCATCAGGTTAGATAGAACACATGTTCTAAAAGCTGAGGCGGTCGGCGATGCGGGTCGAAGGAGAATCCATGGATGGCGAGAGGATAGGTGACGGCGTGACCAACGGGTCGGCGGCTACCCTCTCGCGGGTCCGACTCGGCTCTCGTGAGGCCGAGGTCGCCGAGCTGCTGCTGGCGGCGCGGGCACAGGCGCACGCGTTCGGTTCCGCAGCGGTCGCAGGTGTGCGGCAGTCCTGGCTCGAACCCGATGCCGATCCCACCGCGGCACTGGTTGACCTGATCTCGGCGTTGGAGGACGTCACCTCGGCCGCAGCTGCGCTGCAGGCCCGAGCCGTGGTCGAGCTCGACCGGACCCGACGAGCCCAGGAGGGCGAGGCGGGCACGAAGGCGGACCAGCGCGGCCGCGGCGTTGCCGCTGAGGTCGCGCTCGCCGCCCGCACGTCCCTCGTGCGCGGGCGCACGCTGATGGGCTTCAGCAAGGCGCTCTGCCTCGAGATGCCCCACACCTTGCACGCACTCGCCACCGGGCGTCTCTCGCCGTGGCGCTCGATGTTGCTCGTCAAGGAGTCGGCATGCCTGCCGCGCGAGGACAGGGCACGCCTGGACAACGATCTGTGCGCCAACCCCGAGGTGCTCGCCGGTCTCGGTGACCGCCAGGTGGGAAACATCGCACGAGGATGGTGCGCGCGGGAGAACGCCGCGGCCGTCGTCGAGCGCCGATCCCGTGCGGAGGCGGAGCGCCGGGTCACGCTGCGCCCTGCCCCCGACACCATGGCGTACCTGACCGCGCTGGTCCCGGCTGCGCAGGGCGTCGCCGCGTTCGCCGCGCTGAGCAAGCATGCCGACTCGGCTCGAAGCAGCGGCGACCCACGCGCTCGCGGCCAGGTGATGGCCGATGCACTGATCGCCGGTGTCACTGGCCAGCATGAGGGAACCGCCCCGCCGGTACTGGTCAACCTCGTGATGACCGATGCCGCGCTGTTCCACGGCGATGCCGAACCTGCCGAGGTTCCCGGCTACGGCCCGGTGCCTGCAGCGGTCGCCCGAGAGCTGGTGGGTGACGCCGGTCGCGGCGCCGGTGCCTGGGTGCGTCGGCTGTACCGCGCACCTGACAGCGGATCGTTGGTCGCGATGGACTCCCGTCGAAGGAAGGTGCCGAAGGGGCTGCGCGAGTTCATCGATCTGCGCGATGCCAGCACCTGTCGTGTGCCCTGGTGCGATGCGCCGGCCAGGCACAGCGACCATGTGGTCCCCTGGGCGGCCGGCGGCCCCAGCTCGGCAACCGATCTGCAGTCGACCTGCGAGGGGCACAACTACGCGAAGCAGGCGCCTGGGTGGGCGATGCGTCCGCACAGCGAGGATCGAGGGGTTCTCCAGCGACATACGGTCACCACGCGAACACCGAGCGGTCATCGGTACGTCAGTGCGGCGCCACCGCTGCCCGGCGGTGATGTCGGTGCTGGGACCGGGCGGGAGCGTGCACGTCGGCTACGCGATCCGTTCAGATCCGCGGCCGTCGAGATCGACGCGCGCGAGGATCCGTCGCCCGGTGAGTTCGCGCTGGCCGAGGTGCTGGCCGGATGGGCGGCGTGAACGCGGGCTCACCCGCGTACGCCGAGCTGCACGCGCACTCCTCGTTCAGCTTCCTCGACGGCGCGAGCCAGCCCGAGGAGCTGGTGGTCGAGGCCGTGGGCCGCGGGCTGTCTGCGCTGGCGCTCACGGACCATGACGGCTACTACGGCGTGGTCCGGTTCGCCGAAGCCGCGCGTGGTCTGGGGCTGCCCAGCATCTTTGGGTCCGAGCTCAGCCTCCCCGATCAGCACCTGGTTGTGCTCGCACGCGGTCCCGAGGGGTACCGGCGGCTGTCACGCGCGATCGCCACCGCACACCTCGCGACCGGCACGAAGGGCGAGGCCGACTACCGTCTGGACGAGCTGGCCGAGCACGCCGGCGGCCAGTGGGTGGTGCTCACCGGATGCCGGCAGGGCGCCGTGCGGCGTGCGCTCGAGCCGAGCCCCGGTGTCTGGGACCCTGCCGCGGCGCGCGCCGAGCTCGAGCTGCTGATCAAGGCGTTCGGTCGGGACAACGTGGCCGTGGAGGTCACCGACCGCGGCGCACCCCTGGATGCCGCCCGGAGCCAGGTGCTCGTCGACCTGGCGCACGCGGCCGGGGTGGTGGCCGTGGCCACGGGGAACGTCCACTGCGCCTCGCCGCGGGACCAGCCGCTCGCCGACACTCTCGCAGCCGTCGGCGCCCGCACCAGCCTCGACCAGCTCGACGGCTGGCTCCCGCCCACCGCCAACCACATCCGGTCACCGCTGGAGATGGCGCACGTGCACCGGCGGCACCCGCAGCTGCTCACCGCCGGCCTCGAGATCGCCGACCAGTGCGCCTTCGACCTCACGCTCGTGGCTCCGAACCTGCCGCCGCACCCCATCCCACCCGGGCACACCGAGGCCTCCTGGTTGCGTCATCTCACCGAGGTCGGGGCCGCCGAGCGATACGGGCCACGCGACGCCGAGCGGCAGCCAGGCGCGTACGCGATGCTCGAGCACGAGCTCGGCATCATCGAGCGGCTCGGATTCCCTGGCTACTTCCTCATCGTCCACGAGATCGTCGACTTCTGCCGCCGCAACGGCATCCTCTGCCAGGGGCGGGGGAGCGCGGCGAACTCGGCCGTCTGCTTCGCGCTCGGCATCACCGCGGTCGACGCCGTGCAGCACCGGCTGCTGTTCGAGCGCTTCCTCTCCGAGGGGCGCAAGGGCTACCCGGACATCGACATCGACATCGAGTCCCGCCGTCGAGAAGAGGTGATCCAGTTCGTCTACGAACGGTACGGGCGTCGTCACGCCGCGCAGGTCGCGAACGTCATCTCCTACCGGCCGCGATCCGCGATCCGGGATGCGGCGAAGGCGTTCGGCTTCGATGCCGGCCAGCAGGATGCCTGGTCCAAGGGGATCGAGCGCTGGGGCACGTTGCGCGCGGGCAAGACCACCGAGCTGCGGCGTGACGGCCCCTGGGAGCCCAGCGCCGCCGTCGATGCCGCAGCCGAGGGCGACACCGACGACATCCCGGTCCACGTCGTCGACATGGCCGAGCAGATGCTGCGGCTGCCGCGCCACCTCGGCATCCACTCGGGCGGCATGGTGCTGTGCGAGGGCCCGGTCATCGACGTGTGCCCGGTCGAGTGGGCCACCATGCCCGGGCGCACCGTGCTGCAGTGGGACAAGGACGACTGCGCCGATGCCGGGCTGGTCAAGTTCGACCTGCTCGGCCTGGGGATGCTGACCGCGCTGCGGCTGGCCTTCACGTGGGTGAAGGACATCGAAGGCGTCGAGGTCGGCCTGCACTCGATCCCGCAGGAAGACCCGGCTGTCTACGACCTGCTGTGCGCCGCCGACACGGTGGGCGTGTTCCAGGTGGAGTCCCGCGCCCAGATGGCCACGCTGCCGCGCCTGCGTCCGCGCTGCTTCTACGACATCGTCGTCGAGGTCGCGCTCATCCGCCCCGGTCCGATCCAGGGGCAGAGCGTGCACCCCTTCATCAACCGCAAGAACGGGCGTGAGCCCATCACCTACGCGCACCCGCTGCTCGAGCCTGCGCTCTCCAAGACCCTCGGGGTGCCGCTGTTCCAGGAGCAGCTGATGCAGATCGCGATCGACGTGGCCGGTTTCACGCCGGCCGAGGCCGATCAGCTGCGCCGGGCGATGGGCTCGAAGCGGTCGGTCGAACGCATGGAAGCCCTCCACCAACGGCTTCTCGACGGGATGGCCGATCGCGGCGTCGACACCGAGACCGGCGAGCAGATCTTCGAGAAGCTGAAGGCGTTCGCCGACTTCGGCTTCCCGGAGTCGCACGCCTTCTCGTTCGCCTACCTGGTCTACGCGAGCTCCTGGTTGAAGGTCCATCACCCGGAGGCCTTCTACGCCGGGCTGCTCGCCGCGCAGCCGATGGGGTTCTACTCGCCGGCCTCGCTGGTCGCCGATGCCGCCCGTCACGGGGTCAGGGTCGAGCGGGCGGATGTCGCGATCTCGGAGGTGCAGGCCTGCGTGCAACGGGCCGACGACGGCGGACTGGTCGTCCGCCTCGGGCTCGCACCTGTGCGGGGCATCGGGGAGAAGACCGCCGAGCGGCTGGTCGCCGCCCGGGAGCGGTCACCGTTCGTGGACGTCGCCGACCTGTCGCGGCGGGTCGGCCTGTCGGCCGCACAGCTCGAGGCGCTCGCCACTGCGGGTGCGCTCTCCTGCTTCGACCACAGCCGGCGGAAGGCGCTGTGGTTGGCCGGTGCGCTGGCAGGGGAGAGTGGGCACCGGCGCGGCGACTACGTGCAGGAGCCGCTGCCGTTCACCGCTGTGGGCCTGGAGGTTCCCGAGCTGCCGGAGATGGACGGCGTCACCCAGGCCGTAGCCGACGTGTGGGCCACCGGGTTGTCGACCGATTCCTTCCCCACCCAGTTCCTCCGCCCTGATCTCGACACCGCAGGGGTGCTCACGATCGAGAGAGTGCCGCACTCGGGCAACGGCACCCGGGTCCGGGTGGCCGGGGTGGTCACGCACCGGCAGCGACCGGCCACCGCCGGCGGTGTCACGTTCCTGTCGTTGGAGGACGAGACCGGTCTGCTCAACGTCATCTGCTCAGCCGGCGTGTGGGGCCGGCACCGGAAGGTCGCTCGTGGCAGCGCGGCGCTCGTGATCAGAGGCACCGTGGAGCACGCCGACGGCGTCACCAACCTCATGGCAGAACGGATCGAGCCGCTCAGCCTGCGGGTGCCGAGCCGTTCTCGCGACTTCCGGTGACCGGGTTGGCCGCCATCCAATCGCGCATCGGCAGCAGGTTCGCGATCGGCGCGAAGAGGTCGAGCGTGCCATAGTCCACGACCAGCCCGGTCACGCCGCCCGCAGCCATCGAGGCGGCCCACTCGATCGCACCGGGAAGCGGCACCTGCATGATGAGGCCGGCCTCGTCCTCGCTCAAGCCGTTCGCCATGCCGCCGGACCGAGCGCGGGCCGCGGTGGTGAAGGCCAGCACCAGCGGACCCTGCTCGTGCACGATGGCGTACGCGGTCGGTCGCTGCGGCTCTCCTCGCGCGATGAACAGCCAGTGCTCCAGGCCGTAGACGGCTCGCCACACGCCGTCCATAGCGCCGGGATCCTGCGGCGCCGCACGCAACGCCGCAGCGCGGCGGTCGATCGTCGCGACCACCTCCGGAGCCCGGTCGAGGTCCGCGCGTGGTGGGGTGGGCGGGGAGGCGCCGTGATCGCTCATCACCTCAGCCTGCCACGGCCGCGGCGAGGTGCTCGAGCACCTCGACGGTCGCGTCCCACGCCATGCAGGCATCGGTGACGCTCTGCCCGTACGTCAGCGTCGGACCTCCGGGTCGGGGGTCCAGCTTCTGAGCACCGCCCACAAGGAAGCTCTCGAGCATCACACCGGCCAGCGCCACCTCACCCGCTGCACGCTCGGCCGCCACCTGCTCGGCGATCTCGTGCGCCACCACCTGCTGCCGCAGATGGTCCTTGCCGCTGTTGCCGTGACTGGCATCGACCATCACCCGCGGCACCCTGCCGGCCTCCCGCAACCGTTGGGCAGCCGCCTGCACGTGCTCCGCGCCGTAGTTGGGCCCCGTGCTCGAGCCCCGCAGGATCACGTGCGTGTCGGGGTTGCCGGAGGTGCGCACCAGCGCGGCCCTGCCGTCGTCGTCGATCCCGAGGAACGACTGCGCGGCCCCCGCGGCGGTGCAGCCGTCGAGCGCGACGTCCAGGCTGCCGTCGGTACCGTTCTTGAACCCGATCGGCATCGACAGCCCCGAGGCGAGCTGGCGATGGATCTGGCTCTCCGCCGTCCGAGCCCCGATCGCGCCCCAGCTGATGAGGTCGGCCAGGTACTGCGGGCTGATCGGCTCCAAGAACTCGGTCGAGGTGGGCAGCCCCAGGTCCACCACGTCGCGAAGGAACCCACGCGCACGCCGCAGCCCAGTGGCGATGTCGTGGCTGCCGTCCAGGTGAGGGTCGTTGACCAGGCCCTTCCAGCCCACCGTGGTGCGCGGCTTCTCGAAGTACGTCCGCATCACGACGAGCAACCGGTCGTCCAGCTGCTCGGCGACCTCGGCCAGGCGGCCGGCGTACTCGAGCCCGGCCTCGGTGTCATGGATCGAGCAGGGCCCGACGACGACCAGCAGCCGCTCGTCGAGGGCCAGCAGGGCGGCCCGTACCGCCTCGCGCGACTCCTCCACGTGACGCAGCGCGGACGTGCCCGCGGGGAGCTCGTCGAGCAGGTCGCGGGGGCTCGGCAGGGGCTCGATCTGGGAGACGTGCAGGTCCGAGGTGCGGACGTCGGGCTCGGTCAGCTCTGAGACGGACATGGCGGTCCTTTCCGGCGGACCGTGCAGAGCCCGCCTGACATGGCAACGGGCAGGACCTGATGGTCGCTGCCCGGGGTGGCTCTGGAGGTCGCGTGGCGTCAGTGCGCGGTCGGCCCCTCCAGAGCCACCACGAAATAACGCCAACGACGGTTGATCACGAAGGCAGATTAGCGCGTCGCGACGTAGACCCAGTACTCCTCGTCACGATCTGAGAGGCGCACGGGCACCCGCAGGGTGCGCAGCGTGCCGATCGTGGTCCGCAGCTCACGCTCCAGACCGGGCGCCGGGTGCGCGCTCCACACCACCAGCGCACCACCAGGTGCCAGCGCACGCCGCGCCAGCGCGAGCCCGCCGCGGTCGTAGAGCGCTCTGTTGGGAAGGTGCACCAGCTGGTCGGGCCCGTTGTCCACATCGAGGAGTACGACGTCGTAGCTCGCCTTCTCGGTGTGGGCCAGGTGCTCGAGGACGTCTCGGACATGGACCGTGAGCCGCGCGTCTGCGAGCAGGTCCGGTCCGTGCGGGATGGTGCCGTCGCCCATCCAGTCGACGACCGCCTGCTCGATCTCGACGACGTCGAGGCTCTCGACGCGCTCGTCCGCCAGCGCCTCCGCTGCCGTGAACCCCAGGCCCAGTCCACCGATGAGCACACGCCGGGGCTGCGGGACGCGGTCGAGCGCCGCCCGGGCGAGTGCTCTCTCGCTCGTGGTCTCGGCGGTGTCCATGACGAACACGCCGTTGACGCGAAGCTCGATGGCCCCGCCCTCGCGCGTGGACAGCGCGAGCTCGCCGCGGGCGGAGGTGGCGCGCGCGATCGTCGTCATCGCCTCAGCCCTTGGAGGTCAGGTGTTCTCGGGCCGTGATGACCTTCTGCTTGATCGCTGACATCTCGTCGGTGGTCATGGGCGGGTCGATGTTGCGGAGCTTGGCGTAGACGGCCCAGATCACCGCGACGATCGGGACCACGATCACTGCGCCCAGCACTCCGGCGACCAGCGTCCCCGACGTGACCGAGAGGGCCACGGCAACCGGGTGCAGACGCACCTGCTTGCCCATGATCAGCGGCGTCAGCACATGACCCTCGAACTGACCGATCAGGGCGATCCCGATGCCGACGACGACCGCGATCAGCGGACCCTGCGTCGCGAGCGCGACGATCATCGCGACCACCATCGCGGCCGGTGCTCCGATGAGCGGGATGAACGCGCCGATGAAGACCAGCACCGCCAACGGCGCGGCCAGCGGCACCTGCAGCACGCTGAGGATGATGGCTGCGAGGGCGCCGTCGGCGAGCGCCACCAGCACCGTGCCCCGCGCGAATCCCGAGAACGTGTACCAGGCGATCTCCCCGCCCATCACCCACTTCTCGCGGACGCGCGCTGGCAGCTGGTTGATGAACCACTCCCACATCTGGGAGCCGCGCGCGAGGAAGAACACGGTGCAGAACGTGGCCAGCGCAAGGATCGCAAAGACCTCGAACAACGAGCCCGCCCCCTCGGCAGCGCCCGTGGCAGCACGGTTGATCAGGGTGTCCTGATTCTCCTGGATCCACTGCTCGCCCTGCTGGAACCACTCACGGAGCTGGTCGGCGCTGACCGACATCCCGAACGGCAGGTGCTCGAGCTGCCCGAGCAGGTCCTGCATGCCCGCGGTGAACTCCTCCGAGAGGTTCTGCCACTGCCCGCGGACCGATTGCACCACGAAGGTGACGATGCCTCCCATCACGAGGATCGCCGCGAGCAGGGAGGCCACCACCGCCAGTCCACGGGGAATCCAGCGGGAGAGCAGGTTGACCAGCGGGCGCAGCACCGAGGAGAACACCAGTGCCAGGAAGACCGCCACGAACACGAGCTGGATGCGCGCCGTCGCGTAGACCAGCACCACCACCACGGCGAGGATGACCAGCAGCCGCCACGAGATGCCCGCGGCCTTGCGCATCCAGCGCGGTGCGCCGTCGCCGCTCTCCTCGAGCCGCATGTGCCCCTCGGGCAGCCGTCGGACCCTCGGGGTGGAGCCACGCGACGACCGGATCATGACGGGGCGGTGCGCGGCGCTGCGATCCTGGTCCGGCTGCGGGATTGCCGTCGTGCTCGGCGTGGCACGCGACGCGCGACGCAGGATCGACGGCATCTTCATCGTGTCAGTCTGCCGCAAAGATCTCGGACCGGTAACGATCCGCGCTCACATGGTCGGAAGCGTGTCGACCAGCTCTGCCCAGACCCGCGCCTCGTCCAGCCACGCGAGGGCCGTGGCCTGACGATCCGGTGTGGGCCAGGTGTCCAGCTGCCAGAGCACCGACTCGACCGTTCGCGCGAGCGCCCACTGCGCCACGCGGCGCGGCGGCAGGGCCAGCGTGGCGCTCGCGTGCAGGAGCCGCGGCAGCAGCACGGCCCGTGGGTCCGGGTAGGCGAACGGGTCGTCGATCTGGCTCAGCACCGGCCACAGCTCGTACGAGGGATCGCCCAGCATCGGCTTGGGATCGATCGCGAGCCAGTGTGCGGTGCCGGGGTTGTCAAGGATGAGGTTGCCGGGGTTCAGGTCACCGTGCAGGAGCCTGGTGGGGGCGCTGTCGTCGGCTGCGAAGGCCTGCAGCTGGCTGATGCCCCGGTCGACCACGCTCTCGCGGTCGGCGAGCAGGGCCGCCCACCGCACCGCCCTGTCGGCAGCGATGCTGGACCAGCGCTGGGCGACCTCCCGCAGGATCGGCACGCCGACGTTCGCGATCGGCGCCTGGTGCAGGTTGGCCAGCACGCCGAGGCATGCCTCGAGGTGCTGCTCCGGCGTGCCAGGTGTCGCGAGCAGCGGGGTGCCGGGATGCGCGCGCCGCAGCAGCAGCGCCCAGTCCTCCGCCTCATGGGCGAGGAGCTCCACGGCGGCGGAGCCGTGCCACATCGCCAGCGCGATCGCCTCGTACCGGGCCTCGTCGTGGGGGAAGCTGATCTTGAGCACCACGGGGGTGCCGTCGGGTGTGGTGCCAGGCGCGGTCCACGACGCGGTGCCGACGCCGAACGGTTCGCCGAGCCGAAGCTGCCACCGCTGCACCGCTCGCTCGACCAGCTCGGGCACGCGAGCCAGCCACAGGCCACCGGCCTCCGTCGAGCCCGCGCCACCGGGCTGGGTCAGCACCGGCGGGATCGTCACCTCCACGGCCCCAGGTTAGTGCGGGCCCGCGTAGCCGTGCTGGCGCCAGGCCTCGTACGCCGCGACCGCGGCCGAGTTGGACAGGTTGAGCGATCGCACGCCGGGCAGCATCGGGATCCTGACCCGGTCGGTGATCCGCGGGTCGTCGAGGAGGTGCGCGGGCAGGCCGTCAGGCTCCGGACCGAACAGCAGCGCGTCACCAGGGGAGTAGGCGATCTCGTGGAAGCCGGTGGTCGCGCGACCCGTGAAGGCGTAGACCGCGCCGGTGCCGTGCTCGTGCAGGTGGGCGAGCGTGGCCTCCCAGTCAGGGTGGACGACGACGTTCGCCAGGTCGTGATAGTCCAGCCCGGCTCTGCGGAGCTTGGCGTCCGACAGGTCGAAGCCCAGGGGCTCGACCAGGTGCAGCGTGGCTCCGGTCGCCGCGACCATCCTGATCGCGTTCCCGGTGTTGGGCGGGATCCGGGGCTCGTAGAAGACGATGTGGAACATGGGCTCCTCTAGCGCTTCGGCCAGGACCAGGAGGGGCGCGTCAGCATGCCCTGGTCCGCGATCTGCGTCTCGCCGAGCTCCTTGACGAGCTCGACCTGGGTGACCTCGCTGCCCAGGGCGCCGGCGAGCGCGGCCGAGTGCGTGACGAGGACGATCTGGGTGCGTTCGGCGGCAGCGCGCACCAGACCGGCCAGAGGGCCGAGCAGGTCGGGGTGCAGCGAGGTCTCGGGCTCGTTCAGGACGAACAGCTCGGGAGGCCGCGGGCTCAGCAGCGCGGCGGCGAGCAGCAGGTAGCGCAGCGTCCCGTCGGAGAGCTCGTCGGCGCGCATCGGGCGCAGCATCCCGGGCTGACGCAGCAACAGCGTGAACCGGCCGTTGTCCGACTCGATCTGCAGCCCCGACCCCGGGAAGGCGCGGTCGACGGACTCCGCGAGCGTGTCGGCGCGGCCCAGCTCGAGGATCGTGGCGACCGCCGCCGCGAGATCGGACCCGTCGCCGCTGAGGACGGGGGTACGGGTGCCCACCGTGGTGGCGCGCGCGGGGGAGTGGGCATCGGTGCGAAGGTGGTCGTAGAAACGCCAGCCACGCATCTGCTCGCGCAGCGTGAGCAGCTCGGGCGCCCGGCTGGGATCGGCGAGCTCGGCCAGCATCGAGGTGTAGGTGGGCAGCGCGTGGCTGAGCCGTTCCCAGCCCTGGTCGGTGCGGGTGGTGACGACCGGCCCGTGCCGCTGCGCCAGCATGGCGGCCGGCCGGGGAGCCGGTCCGCTCCACACGTGCTCGGCCTTGACCTCGGGATCCAGCTCGAACCGGGTGGGCATGTCCCGCTTCGGAAGGCCGAGATCCATCGCGTAGCCGAGCCCGTCGGAGGCGAACCCGATCTGCAGCCGGACCGGTCCGGTGCGACGCGTGCCCTGCACAGGGACCTCGCCCCGCCGCATCGACCCCGAGATGGTCTCGGGACCGGCCCACAGCGTCGAGGGCAGGCCGCCCTCGCGCGCCAGCGCTGCCACGGCCTCGCCGCGCGAGGCATCGGCGAGCAGCCGCAACGCTCGGTACAGGCTCGACTTGCCCGAGCCGTTGGCACCGGTGACCACCGTCACCTGGCCGAGATCGACCACGACGTCACGCAGGGACCGGTAGCCGGAGACAGCGAGCGTGGTGAGCACCTCGACAACCTACTGGCGGCTTCCGACAACCTCCCGCCACAGCGCCGTCGGCGGTCACGCGGACGTCGACCTCGATCCAGCTCACGGCGGCGGGTCGACCGTCCGCTCGGCGTCCAGCTCGGCGTTGACGATCCCGCCGAGCAGCACCACGATGCTGGCCAACCAGAGCCAGAGCACACCCGCCAGCACCAGGCTCAGCATCTGCGCGGAGGCTTCCACCACGGCCGCGTCAGCGGCGTCCGCGGCGAGCGGGTTCGGGGCGAACGCGCGCACGTAGAGCGCGAAGCCGGTCGAGACCAGCAGCAGCCCGAGCGATCCGATGACGGCGCCGGGCACGCACGTGCGCCAGTGGTTGGTCACATGGGGGGCGTAGCGGTACAGGAACGTCAGGAACGTGACGCCGAGACCGAAGGCGACGGGCCAGCGCAGCACGTCCCACGCGACCTGGAACGCATCGCCGAACCCGAGCTGGTCGGCGACGGCACTACCCCCTCCGAGCAGCGGGCCGACGACGACGAGCAGCACGATGGTGACCAGCGTGATCAACGCACCGATCGTGAACACCAGCCCGAGCAGGTACTGCGCGACGACGTGACGCCGGGACTCGACCCGGTAGGCGTCGTCGAGTGCGCGCACCGCCGCACGGAAGACCCGGCTGGCGAGATAGAGCGTGATCAGCAGCGCACCGATCGCGACCGACGCGCGCCCCTCGTCCAGCAGGCCGTCGATCAGGGGCGCGAGCACGTTGGCGGCCACCTGCTCCGCGAACACCGTGGTCAGGCCGTCGACGATCGAGGTGCGGATCCGCTCGACCTGATCGTCGCCGAGCAGCCGCCGCAGGAACCCGAGGCTGGACCCGAGCGCCGTGGCGATCGGGACGAGCGAGATGAGGGCGTAGTAACTCATCTCGGCGGCGAGCCCGGTCACGCGCACGTCGGAGGCGCGGAGCACCGATCGCACCACGACGGCCACGGGGTTCCATCGCCCCACGCGCCACGGGACGGCATCCGCGCGTGCCGTGATGCGGTCACGCAGCGACTCCACACCGCTGAGCAGGTTGCGCTGGCGCGCTGGCGTGAGCACGAGCGTGACGAACCATCCCGCGCCGAGGATCGCGACGGCGCCGAGTGCGAGCGTGATCGCGCCGGCCAGCACGGCCCGCTGCACGCCCGGCTCCCGGTCGGCGAGGGCCAGCACGGCCACGGCCGCCGCGCACGCCAGCAACGACGTCGAGGCCGGGGGTGGCATCCGGTGGCGCACCCAGGGCACTCGCCTGGCCGCGACAGCTCCCGCGAGGGCGACGAGGACGACCGTGACAAGCATGCTGCGAGCAGGCTATCGGGGGGAGGACCATGGTCCCGCGCGCGCCGGGAGCGCGTGCTCCACCCTGGTTCGGTGGACATCCCTATGCTGCCCGGCTGGCGACACTCCCGTTGGTGGGTCTTCGGCACCATGACGCTCTCGGGAGTCGTCGGCCTCGTCGCTGCGCTGGTGCTGAGCATCGACGCGGTCCAGCTCGCGGCACAGCCCCAGCAGGTGCTCGTCTGCGACATCAACGCCGTGGTCTCCTGCGGCGCCGTCGCGCGTTCCTGGCAGGCCGCGCTGCTCGGGTTCCCCAACGCCTTTCTCGGCCTGATCGCCGAGCCGGTCGTCATCACGATCGGTGTCGCCGGGCTGGGCGGCACCAGGTTCCCGCGCTGGTTCATGGTGGGGGCGCAGGGCGTCTACACGCTCGGGCTGGTGCTGGCCTACTGGCTGTTCGTGCAGTCGCTGTCGCAGATCGGCGCCGTCTGCCCGTGGTGCCTGCTGGTGACCGTGTCCACGAGCCTCGTGTGGATCTCGTTGACCCACCACAACCTGCTCGAGAACAACCTCGGGCTGTCCTGGCGCGCGCACCAACGGGTCCTCGCGGCGCTGCGGCAAGGCGCCGACCTGCTCGCCACGATCCTCGTGCTGGCGGTGGTCATCGGAGCCGTGCTCGCCGTCCATGGCACCGCCGTCTTCGCCGGCTGAGCCGAGCCCGGGGACGATGGTCCCGAGACCGGGCGGGTGCGCGGGGCTACCGTGGCAGGACGTACCGAGCTCACGTGGAGGTGGGTGTCATGACCGTCTGGGAGCACGACCCTGCGGAGAACCCGATCAGCGAGCTGACCGCGGAGCAGTCGTGGGACGTGATGCGGCGCAGCGACTTCGGTCGGCTGGCCTACCGGCTGGGTGAGGATGTCAACATCGTCCCGATCAACGCCGTCGTCGACGGCGAACGGCTGGTGTTCCGAACCGCGGAGGGAAGCAAGCTGCTCGGCCTGCACATGAGCAGCAACGTCGCCTTCGAGGTCGACGAGCAGACCGAGGGCACGGTCAGCACCGTCGTGGCGCGGGGCCGCGCGCACGTGCTCGAGGGTGCCGAGGAGGAGCGAGCGGAGTCCCTGCACGTGCAGCCGTGGGCGACCAGCTGGAAGGGCACGTTCGTGGCCATCGACGTCACCGAGATCACCGGCCGACAGGTGCGCCTGAGCAGAAGCTGACACCAGACCCATCCGTTCGCGCTGCGGCGGCGAACAACCTGGGTGACAGCAGATCGAGACCACCACACGTCGTTGCCCCGATGGCTGGGTGCCGGGTTCGGGGTCGTGAGCGCCGCTGCCGGCATCGGGGTCGCCCACCTCGCCGCCGCGCTGACCATCCCGGCGGCGTCGCCGCTGCTCGCCGTCGGATCGGTCGCGATCGACGCCGCACCGACGCCGGTCAAGGAATGGGCCGTGCGGACGTTCGGCACGGCGGACAAGCCGATCCTGCTCGGTGGCATCGCCGTGGCGCTGGTCCTGGTCACGGCCGGGATCGGACTAGCGGCCTCGCGGCGTCGATGGATCGGCGTCGTGGGGATGCTCGCGCTCGCGACCGTCTCAGCGGTGGCCGCCACGGCACGGATCGCCGAACCCCTGGCCGCCCTGCCCGCCGCAGTGGCAGCGGTGGTCGCGACAGGCGCGCTGCTGGTGCTGGTGCGGTTCGGGAGCGCGTCGGGGCGCTCGCCGGACGCACGACCGGCGGCCACGCGGGAGTCACCGTTGGACGGGCGCCACGTGCGGTCGGGTCGGTTCCTCCCGGGCAGGCGCGGTGTGCTGCTGGGCGGGCCGGCGCTGATCGCCGCCGCCGGGGCGGGCGGTGGCACGCTGGTGTCGTCGCTGCGCACGAGCGACGCCGCGGTGGGGCGCGACCAGGAGCTTCCCGCTCCCGTGAGCGCCGCCGGTCAGCTCCCGGACGGCGTGCAGCTCGATCTCGACGGCGTGACCCCCTTCGTCACGCCGCTCGCGGACTTCTACCGGGTGGACATCGCGCTGAGCACCCCTCGCCTCGATGCGTCGACGTGGGCGCTGCCGATCGAGGGGCTCGTCGACACCTCGGTCAGCCTCAGCTACGCCGACCTGCTGGAGATGCCGATGGTGGAGCGCTGGATCACCTTGAGCTGCGTGTCCAACCCGGTGGGTGGCCCGTACGTGAGCACCGGCCGATGGCTGGGTGTGCCGCTGGCCGACCTGCTGGACCGGGTCGGGGTGCAGCCGGGCGCGGAGCAGCTCTTCGCTGAGGGGGCAGACGGGTTCAGCTGCAGCATCCCGCTCGATGTCGCTCTCGACGGCAGGGACGCGTTGCTCGCCGTCGGGCTCAACGGTGAACAGCTGCCGGTCGAGAGAGGCTTCCCTGCCCGGCTGATCGTGCCCGGCTTGTTCGGGTTCGTCTCGGCCGCCAAGTGGCTGACCGGGCTGCGGTTGTCCACCTACGACGACGACATCGCCTACTGGACCGAGCGCGGGTGGGCCACGGACGCCCCGGTGCTCACCCAGACGCGCATCGACGTCCCAGGCGCGCTGGAGTCCGTCCCTGCCGGCGAGGTGACGATCGCCGGCATGGCCTGGGCGCAGCACCGTGGCATCACGCGGGTCGAGGTCCGTGTCGACGACGGCGAGTGGCAGCAGGCCGAGCTCGCTGCCGACGCCGGCCCGGACCTCTGGCGTGCCTGGAGCCTGCGGTGGGAGAGCACGGCTGGCGGTCGCCACGACGTCCAGGTCCGCAGCACCGATGGCACGGGGGAGGTGCAGACCGAGGAACGCACCGAGCCGTTCCCGGACGGCGCCCGCGGATGGCACTCGATCGCGTTCATGGTGCAGGACTGACCAATCCGCCCGGGCGGTCGCTCCGAAGACCAGCTGTACGGACCAATCCGGTCACCTGCACATCGAGGAGAACTCATCGTGAAGATCCGATCCATCGCTCCCGCGCTCATGATCTCGGCCGCGCTCGCTCTGACTGCTTGCTCCGGTGGTGGCACCGACGACGAGTCTGGTGCTCCGGAGGGCGGCAGCGACGCGACGACGGAGGACAGCATGGCCGAGGAGGAGACCAGCGCGGCCGACGAGGGCATGGCGATGGCCGAGCCGTTCGGGCCGGCCTGCGCAGACGTCCCGACCACCGGTGCCGGCAGCTTCGACGGCATGGCGCAAGACCCGGTGGCCACCGCTGCGAGCAACAACGAGGAGCTCTCGACCCTCGTCGAGCTCGTGGGTCTCGCGAACCTCGGCGACACCCTCAACGCCGCCGAGGACATCACCGTCTTCGCACCCGCCAACGCCGCCTTCGAGGCCCTGCCGGCCGAGACGGTCGAGGCGGTCCAGGCCGATCCCGAGGGACTGCTGACGACCGTGCTGACCTATCACGTCGTCCCCGGCCGCATGGCTCCTGAGGACCTGGCCGGGACCTTCACCACGTTGCAGGGCTCAGACCTGATGATCGAGGGGTCCGGCGAGGACTTCACCGTGGGTGCCGACGGCGCTGCGGTCGTCTGCGGGAACATTCAGACGGCGAACGCCACGGTCTACATCATCGACGGCGTGCTGATGCCGCCGAGCGAGTGACCGGCACGGGTCACTAGCCTTCAGGGATCGGACGGAGAGGACCAGATGGTGCCGCGACCAGTATCGGTGCCGGGGGAGCAGCAGGCCCCCGGCGCCGATGCCGCCCGGGCGCACGACCCGGCAGGCGAGCTCGTCGCCCTGATGCGGCGAAGCGCACGCGGGGACGAGCAGGCGTTCGCCGAGCTCTACGACGCGACGTCGTCGCGCATGTACGGGCTCGTGCTGCGGGTCGTGCGCGACCCGGCGCAGGCGGCCGAGGTCACGCAGGACTGCTACCTGCAGATCTGGCAGAGCTCGGCTCGCTTCGACCCGGCCAGGGGGAGCGTGCTGGGGTGGATGATGACCCTGGCACACCGTCGCGCCGTCGACCGGGTGCGGTCGGCGCAGTCGGTGGTCGAGCGGGACCGGCGCTACGCCGACCAGGAGCCGCAGCAGGTTCCTGACGTCAGCGACGCCGTCGTCGACCGCCTGGAGGCGGAACGGGTGCGGAAAGCGCTCGACGGACTCACGACGATGCAACGGGAGGCGATCGAGCTGGCGTACTACGGCGGCTACACGCACAGCGAGGTCGCCGGCCTGCTGGACATCCCGCTCGGCACGGCGAAGACCCGGGTGCGCGACGGTCTGATTCGATTGCGGGACTTCTTCGAGGGTGATCGGCGATGAGAGTGGACGAGGAATCGGTGCACGCGCTGACCGGCGCGTACGTCTTGGACGCGCTCGAGGCCGACGAGCTCGCTGCGTTCGAGCGTCACCTCGCAGCGTGCGCGGACTGCCGGGCCGAGGTCCGGTCGTTGCGCGACGCCGTCGTGCGGCTTCCCGAGGTCAGCGCAGCGGCTCCGCCGGCGGCGCTGCGCGCCTCGGTGCTGGAGGCGATCGCCCAGGTGCGACCGTTGCCGCCGCTGCCCGAGCAGATCGACGACGCCGATCAGGCGGATCGAGCCGAGCCGGCCGAGCCGGTCGCGCGGGCAGCGGTCGACCTCGACGCGCGGCGCCGTGGGCGTGCCGATCGACAGGGCAGGCGGTGGCAGCTGCTCGCAGCAGCCGCGTGCGTCGTCGCCCTGGCGGGTGTCCTGTGGGGTGCGCTCCGGCTGCCGGACGCCGCGCCCGGCCGTGAGGTCGCCGTCGTCGAGCAGGAGGGTCGCACCCAGATGCTCGCCCTGCTCGAGGCATCGGACCTGCGTGTCTACGCGGCGGAGGGCACCGAGGGCATGCGCGGCACGGTGCTGATGTCGGACGAGCTGGGTTCCGCGGTCGTGCTGCTCCAGGACCTTCCGGATCTCGCCGACGACCAGGTGTTCCAGGCGTGGTCGATCGCCGGAGCCGCGCCCGCCGACGCCGGGGTCTTCAGGAGCGGGGACGGGTCGGCGACGGTCGTGCTCGCCGACGACGTGCTGGGCGCGGAGGTCGTGGCGCTCACGATCGAGCCGACCGGCGGCTCGCCGTCACCTACCGGCGACATCCTCATCCAGGTCCCGGTCGCGGGGTAGGAGGCCGCGCGGCCGTCAGTCGAGGTCCATGTCGAGGTCGTCGAGGATGCCGCCGAGCATCATGCCGCCGAGCACGCCGCCCAGCATGCCGCCGAGACCGGCGCCGGAGCCACGTCCTCGACCGCCCCAGTCGGTGTCGGCGTGCCAGCGACCCTGCTGGGAGGCGGCGACGTCGCGCTCGGCAGTAGCCGCGGCCGCGGCGGCGAGGTCGGCCGCCTGCCGGACCTGCGCCAAGGCGGTCTGCGAGTCGTCGACCTGGACCACGCCGTCGAGCAGCCGTTCTGCCTGCGCGAGGCGGGTCCGAGCGTCCGACCCGACCCTGCCGGGATGGTCGGCGATGAACGCGCGCGCCAGCGCCACCTGACGGTCCGCGTCGGCGAGGGCGCCCACCAGTCGGGCGCGCAGACGCTCCTGCTGAGGCCGGCTGCGGCGCTCGTGGACCAAGGCCTCGAGCGCCTCGTTCGCGGTGCGCAACCGGCTCAACGTGGTGAACGGGTCCGCTCCGGCGCGCGGCTCGGAGGCGTCGGTGATCGCCGCCTCCAGCGCCGCTGCCGCCTCGCCGAGCCGGTCGTCCGGCGTGACTGCGAGCATCTGACGGGCCTCGGTGACATCGCTGCGGGAGTCGGCGAGCACGGCCGCGAGCGTTGACTCCGCGTGCACCGTCTCGACCTCGAAGTCAGCCACTGCCTCGAGGAGATCGACGGCCCGATGCACGCTGTCGGAGGCCACCTGGATCGCCTTGGTGGCGTCCTCGGCCCGCCCGCTGTCGTGGCGACGCTCGGCGAGTGCGAGGCTGCGCTCGGCAAACCCGAGGAGAGCCTCGGCCTGGTCGGGGTTGTCCGCGACCGCGAGCATCGCGTGCTGGCTGTATCGCCCGGACAGGTTCTCGACGACGACGCGAGCCTCGGTGATCCGGTCGCCGAGGTCGGCGACCTCGGCGCGCAGGCGCGCGATGGTGGTGGGCGCCGCCTGGAGTGCGGCCCGCCGCGCCGCGAGCGCGTCGACGGGCTGACGGAGGAGTCGCTCTGCCTCGCTCGCGGCGGCGAGTGCCCCGGCCTCGAGCTGCTGCTGCTCGGCCGGGGTCTCCTGGACGTCGTCCAGGAGCAGCGCCTGCAGGCGGAACGCCTCCTGCAGGTGCCGCTGGGCCGCGGCCAGTGCCGACCGGAGCTCACGGGTCGAGGTCTCGCCGAACTCGGCGGTGGCGTACCCGAGCTCGTCGGTGGCACGGCGCACGGTCTCGTCGGCGCGGACCAGCGCCGCACCCACCTCGGGTGAGACCTCGGCCGGTTGCTGCCGTCGGTCGCCGAAAATGCCACCGAACATCGCTCCTCCTCGGATCGCGTTGGTGCCCAGTATGCGTGGCGAGGCCGCGCGGTGCTGGCGCCCCCTCGTCAGCGGGCGCGGTGGTCCTCGAAGCTGTCGAGGAGGCGGACCAGGGCGACGGTGTCGCCGTCGGCGTGGGCGCGGCCGTGGCGCACGGCGTCGTCGAGCGGCTGCTTGTCGAAGACCAGGTCCTGAACGGTGCGGACCGAAGCGGCGAGGGTGGCGTCGCACGGCTCGGCCCCTCGTGCGGCGTGGAGATGGCCGTCCCGGGCGGTGAGCACGAAGGCGTCCCCCGGCAGCTGGAGCTGGACCGTGAGGTAGAGCCCGGCGCCCGATCCGGCGTCGAACGTGGTGCGCAACGCGACCACCAGTGCGTCAGGGCTGAGCTCGTCAGCCGAGCCCGCGCCGGGCGGGAGCGGGCTGCCCCAGCGCCCGAGTGCCAGCAGCACCGGTTCGAGGTCGCGGCCGCGAGATGTCAGCTCGTACACCACGCCGCTGACCGGCGGCAGGGCGCGGCGCCTGGTCAGCACACCGGACTGCTCCAGCTCGCGCAACCGTTGGGTGAGCACGTTCTGGCTGATGCCGGGAAGGCCGCGATGCAGGTCGGCGAACCGCTTGGGACCGAGCAGCAGCTCCCGCACGAGCAGCATGGCCCACCGCTCGCCGACGACGTCGAGGGCACGGGCGATCCCGCACAGGTCGCGATAACTACGCATGTCCCGATGGTACTTCCCCTTCGATACCGAATACTCCTAAAGTAGGAGCATCCGACGAAGGGGAGCACGATGCCGCACGTCACATCGGCCGACGGCACCGCCATCGGCTACGACATCCTCAGCGACAGCGGTCCGGTGGTGGTGCTGGTCAGCGGCGGGCTGGACGATGGCACGGAAAACATCCCGCTGGGGGAGCGGCTCGCGGAGCGGTTCACCGTGATCGTCTACCGCCGGCGAGGGCGGGGTGACAGCGACGACACCCCGCCGTACTCCGTGCAGCGAGAGATCGAGGACCTCGCCGCCCTCATCGACGCGACCGGCGGCCCAACGCACCTGTTCGGTGCGTCCTCCGGCGGCGCGCTCGCGCTGGAGGCGGCCGCTGCCGGGCTACCGCTCGGCCGCGTCGCCGTCCATGAGGTCCCGTACCAGGTCGGTGACGAGATGCTCGCTGCGTGGCGGACCTACACGTCCGAGCTGGCGACGACTCTCGACGCGGGTGACCTCGACGGCGCGTTGCGGCTGTTCATGCGTCTCGCGGGGTCGCCCGACGAGGTGATCGCAGACGCCGAGAGCGCTCCGATCTGGTCGACCCTGCGCGAGCTGGCGCCCACGCTGCGCTACGACGCCGCGTGCCTCGGTGACGGTTCACCTCCGGCCGCACGGCTCGCGCGTGTGACCCGACCGGTGCTGCTGACCACCGGCGTGACGGCCGACGCGCACTCGGCAGGGCTGCCCGACGGCTTCTTCGGCGCGGCTGCCGATGCGACGGCTGCCTGCCTCCCGCACGCGCGACGGGCGACCCTCGAGGTCGCGGGCCACGTCGCAGATCCTGGTGTGCTGGCGCCCCTGCTCACCGAGTTCTACACAGCCTGAGACCGGCCGTGCCGGGAACACGTCTCGTTCGCCTCCGGATACCCGCAGAAAAGGCCTCCGGCCTGCGTCTGCGCAGGTCTGAGGCCTTCGATCTTGTGTCCGAGGGGGGACTTGAACGACCTGAGGGCCGTTCGGCTGACCTGCAAGGATGCTCAGAACCGCGGAATCATGCGGATCGTTGCAAGCCGTTGCGATCCGGATATGGTGTGTCCATGCCCTCGGTGAGCCCATGGACACACCAGCCAGGACACACCATGGACACACCGAACTGAGCTGCCAGCGCCCACGTCCGGTGTCACGAGAACAGCATGGCAGACGCGGCCAACCAAGCCGCGGGTCGACTGCCGCCGAGAACGAACCTCTACGGGGTTCGGCCACCCCCTGGCGAGCTCCGCGGGCACCCATACTGCCTCGGCGACGCACGCGTCCCGCACATCTATGAGGCATGACTGACACCACCAACCGCACCCGCGTCCAGGCCGGTGTGAGCGCCGGCGGCCAGTTCGCCACCGAGCCCAAGACCGAGCCCGACATCGCACTCCCGGCCCCGCGGGCCGTCGACCGTGAGCAGGTGCTCGCCGTGCGCGATGACTCCTTCGCTCGGGCCGAGCTGCTCCAGAAGCTGCCCAGCGGCGGCGAGCCCGCGCTGCGTCACCGGACCCAGCTGCGTACCGTCGCGGCGACCGTCCGCGCCGCCTACCCCAGCGCAGTCTCCTTCGACATCGAGGAGTCCGACCAGTACGGCTCCACGTCCGGGTACGTCTCGGCGATCCGCGACCCCGAGGGCCGCGACCTCATGGACGGGTACGGCGCCGAGTACGGCGAGGATGAGTACGGCGAGGACACCGTCGACAGCATGCTCTACGACGTCCAGGAGACCTACCCTGAGCTGGGCCTGCCCGGTGTCACCTTCGAAGGCTCCTACGAGCGTGGCTACGTCCGCACCGTGAACATCGACGCGGCGCTGGTCCCCGAGCCGGAGCCGCCCACCGGGGCCGACCCGAGCCGGGCCAAGGCTCTCATCGAGCAGTACCGTGCCCACCACGACCACCCCGACGCCTCGCTCGCTCAGAGCGCCCGTGCGGCCCTGGCTGACCTGCTCGCCTGGGCCAACGGTGAAGGCGTGCACGTGCGGGATCTGCTGGAGGACTTCGACCGTTGATCCGCTCGAGGACTGAACGCGTCGCTCGCACCATGCGGGCGACGCGTTCTGCTTCGAGGACTCCTGTCACGCGCCACCGTGCCGAAGTGCCGCACATCTGAACGCCAGGACCGGGTGCCGGTCGCAGCCGCGACCAGCCGCCACACCGCCGAGCTCGTCGCGTCGGCCCGCCACACCATCAGCCTCACCGCGGGGCCAATGGCCGGTACTGCCCCCGGTGGCGCGACAGAGAAGGAAAGACCGTGACCAGCGAGACGAACCTGCCCATGCTGCCCGGCTGGCGTCACTCGCGCTGGTGGGTCTTCGGGACCATGACGCTGTCTGGTGTCGTCGGGCTGATCGCAGCGTTCGTACTGAGCATCGACGCGCTCGAGCTCGCCGCGCAGCCGGACCGGACGCTCGTGTGCGACATCAACGCCGTCCTCTCCTGTGGCGCCGTCGCCCGTTCCTGGCAGGCCAGTCTGCTCGGGTTCCCCAATGCCTACCTCGGGCTGGTGGCCGAACCCGTGGTGATCACGATCGGGCTCGCGGGGCTGGGCGGCACCACGTTCCCGCGCTGGTTCCTGCTCGCCGGCCAGGGCGTCTACACGCTCGGGCTGGCGCTGGCCTACTGGCTGTTCGTGCAGTCGCTTACCCAGGTCGGCGCGGTGTGCCCGTGGTGCCTGCTGGTGACAGTCTCCACGACCGCCGTGTGGGTCTCACTGACGCATCACAACCTGCTCGAGAACGCGTTCGCTCTGCCGTCGCGTGCGCATCAGGTCGGGCTGTCCTGGCTGCGTCAAGGGGCCGACGTGGCAGCCCTGGTGATGGTGGTGGCCGTGATAATCGGCGCTGTCCTGGCCGTGCACGGCAGCGCCGTGTTCGCAGGCTGACCGGGCGGACGGTCCGTAGCGCACCGAGGCGGTACGGCATCGCGCCCGGTGCCGCACATGAAGCACCATGGCCTCACGCACCGCTGTGCTCGAGGGCACCCGACGCAACCCGTCGCTGCGGCTGAGGTTCGCCCGCTTCGACAGGATCGGCTACGACGTCAGGCTGCCCACCTACCCCAAGCCCAAGCGGCGACCCGGCGGCCGCAACTTCGGTGGCGGCAAGCCGCAGACGCTGCTGGACTGGGTCAAGGCGCTGCCCGGGCGCCGGTTCGACAAGGACACCGCCACCTGGATCGTCACCGACCCCGGTCTCGATGCCGACCGTGTCTTCACCGAGCTCGGGTTCGAGGTCGACCTGTCCCGGGGCGCCCGCGCCGGCATCACCGCCCTGACCGACCTGGCCACCCCATGGATCGAGCTGGACCCCGAGGACCCGTGGGTCACCCGCGTCAACACCCGCTTCTCCGGGCTGACCGAGGCGCTGCCCGCCGGCGCGGTCTGGAACAAGGACCTGGGCATGTGGGAGGTTCACACCCCCGACCTGCGTGCGGCCGACCCGCGCCTGGGCGTCCCGCCCGACATCAAGGACCTCGGCGACCAGCTCGTCGCCGCGCTGCCCACCGGTGACCTCGGCACCGACCCCAACCCCCGGTGGCCGGCCATCTTCGGTCGGATGCCCCGCGCCCCCAAGCGGCTCCCGCACGGGATGCCGGAGCTGCCGCCCTGGGCGGGCATCACCCTGTTCGGATACCAGCTCTCCGGGTGTTACTCGATCCTGGGCGGCCACCGGCTACTGGCAGACAGCCCCGGCTTGGGCAAGACGTTCGCCAGCATCGCCGCGCACGCCGCCGCCGGCACCCAGCGTCTGCTCGTGGTCTCCCCACCGGTCGCGCTGACCAACTGGGGTCGGGAGGTCCTCAGCTACGGGCTGGCGTGGGAGCCGCCCAAGGTCAAGAAGGGGCAGACGCCGCCCGCACCGCCGCGCCCCGGCATCGGGACGCTGGCGATCATCCGTCCCGGCCGCAAGGTCCCCGAGCTGCCCGAGCGCGGTGTTGTCATCGTGCCCGACTCGTTGCTGGCCGCCCGCCCAGCCCTGGTGGACCAGCTGCGCGCCTGGGCCCCGGACGGCATCACCGTGGACGAGTCCCACCGGCTCAAGACCTGGGACTCGACCCGTTCACGCGCCGTGCGCCGCATCGCCATGAACGTGCCCGGGCTACGCGTGCCCATCTCCGGGACCGCCATGCTCGCCTCACCGATCGAGCTCGCCTCCCAGCTGGCCATCAGCGGCCACCTCGACACCGTCTTCGGTGGACTGGCGGAGTTCCTGCACACCTACGGCAAGGAGGATGCCTTCGGCGGGTGGAAGCCGCGGGTGCGGGCGCTGCCACGACTGCGTGAGCTGCTGGACGAGCACGTGTGGGTGCGCCGCCGCCCCGTGGAGGTCTACAACCGCACCGAGGACGGGCCAAGCCTGCCGCCGGTGCTGCCACCACGGGCGGTCTACGTCGACGTCGACCTTGCCGGCTACCGGGCCGCCCTCGACAAGCAGCTCGGCGTGATCGACGAGTGGCTGGATGACTTCACCGCCCCCAGAGGGTGGCGCGAGCCGACCGAGCCCGAGATCGAGGAGTTCACCCGCGAGTCCATCCGGTTCATCTCCCCGCTGCGCAAGGCGGCCGCCGTCGCCAAGGTCGACGCCGCGGTGGAGTACGTGCACAAGTGGGTCGGGGCCGAGCGCGAGGACGACCGGCCGCTGCTGGTCTGGTGCCACCACCAGGAGGTCGCAGGCGAGCTCGCCCGAGCCATGTCCGGCGCCGGTATCGACTTCGCCGCCATCGACGGCTCCACCTCAGCCACTAACCGCGGCCGTATCGTGGGGGAGTTCCAGGGCGGCAAGTATCAGGTGCTGCTGCTCTCGTTGCATGCCGCCGGGGTGGCGATCACGCTGACCCGGGCGGCGGACAACCTCATGGTCGAGACCGACTGGACCCCGGCCATCTTGTCCCAGGCCCGGGACCGGACCGCCCGGCTCGGGCAGAAGCGTGCCGTCACCCTGACGACCCTGGTCGCCCCCGGGACGCTGGATGAGCACCTGCAACGCGTGCAGCGCAACAAGGCCAAGGACCTCGACGTCGTCATGGGCGAGGGCAACGACACCTCGGTGGTCGAGACCGAGACCGATGACCTGGCCACCCCGCGTCAGATCGTGGAGGAGATGGTGCGTGAGCGTATCGCCGCCCGTCTGCGCGCCAACCGTAGGGCCGCCTGATGACCACCAACGAGGGGAGCACCGTCGTGACCTACCTGATGCCCGGCAAGGGCGACCTGTACGGCCTGGAGCGGGATCACAGCGTCGGGTTCGTTCCCATCCCGGCCGCTGCGATCGCTGACGGGCTGTTCCGGAAGCGGCTGCCGACCCGACGCGATCCGCGTCGGTTTGTACCCGCCGGCCCGCGCGCCGGCAAGGGGGAGTCGCTGGAGCTGTACACGCTGCTGCTGCACCAGCACGGCGACCCAGGCACCCGGCCCGACCTTGAGGCTCGTGCCGCCCGGGTGGTGTCCGTAGCCGCCAGGTTCGACCTCGCGGTGCTGGACTCGGCCGCGACCACCTGGAACGAGAACTACGCCGTCACCGAGCTCGCCGGGGAGCAGGTCGCGCTCGTGTGGGTGCGATTCGACGACCGGCTCACCCCGCTCGAGCAGGCGTTGGCCCGCTACGACCGCCGCGGGCAGGAGGCTGAGCAGTCTCGCCGCAGGGCCGAAGCCGCCCGGGCCAGGCGAGAGCAGGACGAGGAGACGCTGCGCGATTTCGCGGCCCGACACGGACTTGACCCCGTGCACCAGCACGTGCGCCCGAACGGGGGCGTCGGGGCACCGACGTTCCTCAGCCCTGAGCTGATCGATGCCTTGATCGGAGAGGACCACCGATGACCAGCGACCTACCTGTCGATCTGGACGACGTCGTCGCGTCCCGCGGCCGCGACCCACAGGAGTTCATGCGGGGCGTGCTGCTGGACACCCAGCGGTGGGCGTGCGTGCGCGTGGGGCGCGAGCGGTTCGTGCCGCTGGCGTCGGTGCCGGCCAAGCACGCCGGGCGTGTGGTCGCCACCGGGCTGCCGGTGCTGACCCAGCCGCACAACCTGCAGCGCTCTGCCGGGCCGCGCAGCCACCTCGAGGGGCCGATGTCCGGGTTGGACTGGTACATCACCGACGGCGCCACACGCGCACTGACGGCGGCCGCCGGCGTCCTGCTGGCGGCGGGGCTCGAGCGGGCCGACCTCGGCCTGCCGCACTCGTGGGCGGAGATGCCGCACCAGGACAGCTACATCGAGGGCGACCACGTGCGTCTCGTGCGCGGCCTGCGCCCCGAGTGCACCCTGGTGATGCTGGCGACCGACGTGCGCCCGTGGAGCCTGTTCCGCGACGAGCAGGAGGCCGCCCAGGAGCGCGCACGGAAGAGGCGCGAGCAGCTCGGTGAGCTCAAGGCGGCGGCAGCCGCGGCAGCTGACCGGCTCGACCAGTGGCTGGCCGGCCACACCGAGCTGCGTACCAGCGCCTCGGCTGCCAGCCTGCCCTCGGACGGTCAGCGGGTCATGACGCGTCGTGTGCTCGTTGCCGACGACCTGCTTCATCTGCTCGCTGAGCAGATCCGGGCACGGGAGCACGCCGCCCGGTAGTGCGGTGTCCCGCACATCTACTGCCTGGACGTACACGTGCAGGACACCGAGGAGTTGATGATGGGTAGCGAGTTGACGCTGGTCGAGAACTGGCGCGAGACATGGGTCTGGTTCCTGGCCTCGACACCGGCCTGGACTCCGAAGCTGATCGCCGCGATCGGTGTCGGCCTGGCCGCGGTGGCGTTGTTCCACATCGCCAAGGGCTCAATGGGTGGCGGCGGCAAGCGCGCCGGTATCGGAGCGACCGTGCTGTTCCTGATCATCTGCCTGGCCCCGGGCCCGGTCATCAGCCTCATCCTCAAGCTGGTCGAGCTGCTGATCGGTGTGGTGATCTCCTTCGCCGACCACCTCTCCGGCTGACCGCCCCGTCACCTGCACGACCTCGAGAAGCCTCCGCCACACCGGCGGGGGCTTCTTCGTGTTCTCGCCCTGAGCCGCCCGTGTGTTGGCCCTCAGGTGGGGTCGGGCTCGCTGCTGCTGAGCTTGGGCCGGGGCGGGCTGCTGAGTTTGGCCGGGGGCGGGCTGCTGAGTTTGGCCGGGGGCGGGCTGCTGAGTTTGGCCGGGGGCGGGCTGCTGAGTTTGGCCGGGGGCGGGCTGCTGAGTTTGGCCGGGGGCGGGCTGCTGAGCTTGGCCGGGGGCCTGAGCTTGGCCGGGGGCCTGAGCTTGGCCTGACTGATCCTGGGCTGACTGATCTTGGCCCGACTGATCCTTCGGGTGCCGTTGGCCTCCGACCCATCGGCAGAGGCCTCGTCCTGCGTCATGGCTAGACAGTAGCCGCGCCACCCTTCACGCGCCTCGCGTAGTGGCCTCAGCTGTGCCGCGCGAGGCCCCTTGGCACGGAGCCCGCCGCTGCCGGCTCGCGCCGCGACCCCGGCGCCCCGCAGCCTGGGCAGGCCCGAACCGCCCGGCGAGCCGGCTGTGGGGCGATCCCCGCCGCGACAGCTCGTTGGGTCCGGGCGGGGCGCCGGGCCAACGAGGCGGCGAATCTGACCCCGGGTCGTCGGGAGTGGCTGGCCCGGGGACCTTCTCCGCCGCTCGAAGCGGCGCTCTCCTCGAGGCTAACCACTGGACCCCGAACCCGCCACGCCTGGGGCCAGGGGGTGCCCCGCGCACCCTGGCCACCGCGACCGGGCCGGATCGGGACGCTCGGACAGCCCTCGAAGTCCGTTGCTCCGTCGGCCAAATCAGCGTTTCCGCAGGTCAGAGGGGGTAAACGGAGAAACGGACGGACGGAGCGCAAACAGGGGGCCCTATAGGGGGCTGTGTGTGTGCAAAAACCACCCGTGGTTTGCACACACAACCCCCTATACGCGTACCCCCTCTAGTTACTCCGTTTCTCCGTTTCAGTACAAGAAGTAGTAGTAGAAGGGCCTCTGACCTGGGAACTTAGGCTCGACCCCCCGACGGACTTCGGTGCACCGAAACTCCGTTCACTCCGTCGGGTTCCGCGTTTGCGCAGGTCAGCGGCCTGCCGGCCGTATCGGCGAACTCCGTCGGCCAGCCCGGCGTCAGCCCGCACATCTACCGGCACATGACCGCCCTCGCACACCGCAACCGCCAGCCCGCCGGCATCACCACCGGCGGCCAGTTCGCCACCTCCGCCAAGGCCGAGCCGCGCGTGACCCTGCCCGCGGTCACGATGGACTCCCTCACCCAGCCCCAGCGCGACATCATCGACGGCACCGTCCGCGAGGTCGCCGCCGACATCGCCCGCCACGTCCAGGACCCCGAGTACCGCGACGAGGTCACCCAGGTCGCCGAGGACGCCATCACCGACGACGACCAGCTCGGGTACCTGCGCGCCAACGGGCACCAGGACCGCGACATCGCCGACCTGCTCGCCCCACGCTGACCCAGCACCGCCGCGCCGCTGCACGTCTGCGCCTGGTCAGCACCGCCCCGCCCGAGGAGCCCCGCATGTCCTGGCAGCTGGTCACCCTGATCGCCCTGGTCGCCATCTCGACGGTGTTCGCGTTCGTGGACGTGCGGCGTGTGAGGACCAGGCGCGGGACCCTGCGCCGTGCACAGCTCGCGACTCCTCAGGTCGAGCTCGCGCTGCCGACGCTGGCGCTGACCCCGCACTGGATCGGGTTCGGCCTGTACCGCGGCCAGCAGGGCGACGTCATCGTGCTCGTGCTCACCGGGGCCCTGTTGATCCCGATGCTGTTGGCCACCCGGCGTGACTGGCGCCGCACCAAGCAGGCATGGGCGGAGTCGACCTTCCCGGGCACCTTGGACCGGCTGCGGCACCGGGCACATTCCGTGCTCGGGTCGGCGCCGGCTGCGGCAGGCGCGTGAGCGACCGGCGCCACCGGCTGCATGTGGCCCGGCACCTCGCTCAGGTCGCCTACCAGCACTCCCGGGCGCACGAGTCCGGCGGGAGGGGCCTGTGCATGGTGGTGGCCGCCACCCTGGGGTGGGCGCTACGGGCCCGGCACGACATCGCCACGCACGCGATCGCCGGCGACTTCGACGGCGAGCCGCACTGGTGGCTGCTGATGGACCAGGTCCGCATCGACCCGACCCGGCACCAGTTCGAGGACGTCCATGACCTGCTCTACCCGGTCGCGTCCGAACGCCCGGGAAGGTACCTGGACCGATACACGTGGCCCTCGGCATGGACCCGGGAGCAGGCCATGGCCGAGGGCGCACGGGTGTTCATCGACGCCGACTACGGCCGGACGTGGGTGGGCGAGCTGGCTGATGCCTTGGTGAGCGCCTCGGACGAGGTGTCGGGCTCGAGCTCGGCGACGGCCTTGCTGCCCGCAGCCTGTGCGGCTGCCTCGGTGAGGCCCTTGCCTGCGAGCTTGACCAGCTCGGAGTAGGACTTCCCGGTGGGCTCGGCTGGCTCGATGACGTCCTTGTCGACGGTCTCACCCAGCTCGGAGCGGGACTTGCCGGTGGTGTCGACCTGCTCGACGACGCCGACATCCTTGGCCGGGCCGTCGATGCGCGCGTTCATCGCGACGATGTTGGCGACGATGAGGCTGAAACCGATGAGGAGGGCGAGGACGGCAGCGACCGGGAACCGGCCACGGCTGGTGCTGGTACTCGAAGACATGGAGGACTCCTGGTCCGTTGGGTGGTGATCTGCACCCCAGGACCATGCGCCGGATACCGGTTTGCGGACCCCCGCACCGGCCGGTCGCACCACCTGGGGACGCCACGCCCACCGAGGGCGAGATCGCCGGTTCGGACACCCCCGCGTGGGACACTGAGTGCCTGCCGCAGCACGCCGTCGCACCGCCAAGGGGGATACCTCGCATGACCAGCGGAGGTGCCGTGCCGGCCGTCCTGGAGGTCGAACGCTGCCTGGTCGACAAGCGGGCACCGAGCGTCCTGCGCTGGCGTCTGCAGACCACGGGTCGGCTCGCCGGTGCGGCCTGGGTGGAGTACGAGGAGACCCGCCGCGGCGCCGTCGCGTTCGTCGCCTCCGGCTCACACCCGGCCATGCGTGAGAGCGGCGCGGTCGCCGCACTCGTCGAACGGGTCGCCACCCTGCACCCCCGCTCCCATGCCTGGTACCTGGCCCACGACCTGGTCGAGCGGGACACCCAGGTCGCCGTGACCGCCGCCGCGAAGCTGCACGGCACCCCGCTGCGCCGCATCTGACCCGCGGAGGCACCCGCCCGCACATCTACCGGGCATGGCGCACACCACACTGCAGGCCCGTGTCCCCGCTGGCGTGAACGCCGGCGGACGCTTCACGACCACGCCGCGGGTCGAACCGCAGCTGAACCTGGCGACCGAGGGTGTGCCGTGCGTGCGGCACCCCTACACCCAGCTGCGGCACTACGACGGGCCGTGCCAGTGCTTCTTCGGCGGCCCGCAGCCGCAGTTCGCCCCGATGACCGACCCCGCCGCGGCCTGAGCGACACACGCCTGCCCGGTGCCGCACATCAAGCAGGCATGAGGACCAGCGCCCGCGACAGCACCCCCGACGGGGCAGCCGCGATCGTGACGGTACCCACACCCGAGGTCGATGAGGTCCGCGACGCCTGGGTCGACCACCACCTCGACACGCTGCCCAGACCGGTCGGCGTCGCGCTGGTCCCGGCCTACCAGGCCGCGTTCGACCGGATGCTCGAGCAGCGCATCGCCCGCGCGATCGCGCAGGCCCAGCCGTGCCGGGTCCGGATCCGGCTGACCCACAGCAGCAACGGCACCCCGTACAAGTGGCGTGCCGCATGCCGGTGCGGGTGGCGAGCCGAATCCTGGCAGTGGCTGCGCGAGGACCGCACCGGTGCCCTGGTGATGGGCCTGCAGCACGTCGGCATCGCCGGCGGCACCGGCTACGACAACTGACCACCCACAGCAGGAGCAGGAGAACCGCATGAGCAGCATGACAGTCGGCACCGACGGGGCGTGCTCGGGCAACCCCGGACCCACCGGGTGGGCCTGGGTCGCGGACGACGGCACCTGGGAGGCCGGCTCGTTGCACCGCTCCACCAACCAGGCCGGTGAGCTGCTCGGGCTGCTGCACGCGATCGAGGCGCACATGCACGTGCGGGACCTGACCATCGAGTCCGACTCCGCCTACGCCATCGGCACGTACACGGCCTGGATGGACGGGTACCGACGCCGCGGCTGGACCACCTCGGCGGGCAAGCCGGTCTCCAACCGGGAGATCGTCGAGGGCCTGGTCGCAGCGCGGGAGCAGCGCAGGCAGGCGGGCCTGCCGCCGGTGCGGCTGGTCAAGGTCAAGGGGCACGCCCGGCCCGGCGCCCACCCGCTGAACGAGGCCGCCGACACCCGCGCGGTGTGGGCACGGGAACAGGCACGTACCACCGAGGGCCGGTGGCAGGGATGAGCACGGGGCAGGACCTGGTGGCGCGGGCACGGCATCTGGCGGCCGCCGCCCACGCCGGCCAGTACGACAAGGCCGGCGAGCCCTACATCGGCCACCCGGCCCGGGTCGCCGCCGACATCGAGCTGAACGCACCGGCCCCGGTACGTGACAACGCGGTCGCGGTGGCCTGGCTGCACGACGTCGTGGAGGACACCGACGTCACCCTGACCGAGATCCGCACCCGGTTCGGAAGCATCGTCGCCGACGCCGTGGGAGCCATCACCCACCGCCGGCACGAACCGCGAGCGGCCTACTACCGGCGGGTGGCCGCCAACCCGCTGGCGCTGCTGGTCAAGGTCGCCGACATCGCCGACAACACCAACCCGGACCGGCTCGCCGCCCTGGACGAGCCGACCAGGCAACGGCTGCACGCCAAGTACGAGAAGGCTCTGGAGGCGTTGCTCGCGCTGGAACCGGTGACCGCCTGAACCACCCTGCCCGGCGGGTTCGGCCCGGTGCCGCACATCCACTGAGCATGATGGGAGCACACCACGCGATCAGCGGCGCAGCCGCATGGATCGCCGTCACCTCGACCGCGCCGTACGCCCTGGGCCTGGACCCGCAGCCGACGGCGACCATCCTGGTCGGCTCCCTGGTCACAGCTGGCGCCGCGCTGCTGCCCGACGTCGACCACCACAACGCCACCATTGCCCACTCCGGCGGGATGGCCACCAAGGCGATCGCCGGAGCCGCGCAGAGCCTGTCCGGCGGTCACCGTCACGGCCTGCACTCTCTGCTGGCCGTCATCGGGTTCTACTTCGGCACCATGCTGCTGGGCCGCTGGGAGGCGCAGGTGCCGCTGTTCGGGCTCATCCCGGTCGGGTCGGCGGTGCTGTTCCTGGCGCTGGTCGCGTTCGCGCTCAAGGCCCTCAAGCTGTCCCGCGGCTCCATGGTCAAGCTGTGGGCGACCGCGTTCGTGGGGACCGCCGCCATGCTGTGGTTCGCCCCTGAGCACCTGACCTGGCTGCCGACCTCGGTGCTGGTCGGGGTCGTCCTGCACCTGATCGGGGACTTCCTGACCGTCGGTGGGCTGCCGCTGCTGTGGCCGCTGCTGATCAAACCGCCGAAGGCGCTGCACGACGTGCCGGTGCTGAACGCGATCTGGCAGCCCAACGGGTACGTGGCGCTGCCGCTGCTCGGCAAGGCCGGGTCGGGTCGAGAGTGGGTGCTGTGCGTGGGCCTGTCCCTGTATGTGGTGGTCGGTCTGGTCGACAGCGTCGGCGCCCAGTTCGGCGCCACCGTCCCGCTGCCGTTCGCCGGCGGCTGAGCGGCTGCACGAAACGACCCGATGCCGCACATGAAGTGGTATGGCACTCGTGTGGACGGTCCGGCACTGGTCCGGCGTGCGCCCCTACGTCGGTTCCGATGAGCTGCACCGGCACACCCTGGTGCTGCCCGTCCCGTTCCTGAGCACCGGCCGCGACGACGACGGGCAGACCTACCACCCGGCGCTGGTGCTGGTGATCCGCCCCTGGTGGGCATGCCGGCACGTGTGGGCCGACCCGCAGGTGCGCACCTACCTGCGGTGGGAGCGGGCCATGAACCGGCAGCTGTACCGGCTGCCCGAGGACGCCACCGACGAGCAGGTCGACACCATGCTGCAGGCCTGGTACGACGTCCAGCCACCCGAACCGCGCGCCTGGCTCGCGCAGACCTCCCGGAGTGCCGCATGAGCGAACCCACCTTCACCCTGGAGCAGGTGCAGGCCCGTGAGGCTGCACTGGTCTCCCAGACAGCCGGTGACATCCTGGTCGTGCTCGAGAAGGTCGCGCAGTGCTACGCCCTGGCGGCCCAGCACGTCAGCGACGCCACCGAGCGCAAGCGTCACGACGACGGCGTGGCCGCGGTGGCCTGGTTCATCAGTGCGGCCCGCGAGACCTACGGGGTCACCAGGCAGGCCCACGTGCTCGGCTACGTCGCCTCGTGCGATGAGCCCGGCTGCTTCGCGACCAGCCCGATGGGCGCCACCGCGCCGCAGTCCGCCGCCGCTGCTGGCCAGGCCGGGTGGCGGGTCGAGCTCACCAACGGCGGCCTGGACAACGTGGCGTTCTGCCCGCAGCACCGGGGGCCCTGATGGTTGAGGTGATCGACTCCTTCACCGGCGCGCACGGGTTCCTCTCGAACTTCCACCCCAGCCCGCTGGTGCTCGACGGCGTCCCCTACCCCTCGGCCGAGCACGCCTTCAACACCCTCAAGACCCTGGACCCGGCCCAGGCCGAGACGGTCCGCACCGCTCCGAGTCCCGGGTTGGCCAAGCGTGCCGGCCGCCGGGTCACCTTGCGGCCCGGGTGGGACGAGCACGTCCGGTTCGGCGTCATGGCGCAGGTGGTGCGGGCCAAGTTCACCAGCCGGGAGCTGCGGGCCGCGCTGCTGGGCACCGGTGACGCCCTGCTCATCGAGGGCACCGGAACCGGGAAGCGTGCCTGGCACGACCAGACCTGGGGCCAGTGCTTCTGCCCCAAGCATGCCCCGTTCGCCGGTGGCAACCACCTGGGCCGCATCCTGATGGCCGAGCGGGCCCGGCTGCGGGCCGACCCGACCGACCGGTGGGTGCGGGTCGCGGTCACCGGGCACCGACCCAAGAACCTGACCCGCGAGCAGTCCCGGTTCGCGATCGCCGAGCTGACCCGCCTGGCCGTCAAGGTCACCGACCAGCACGGCACCACCACCGCGATCTCCGGGATGGCGCTGGGTGCCGACACCTGGTGGGCCGAGGCTGCGCTGCGGGCGGGTCTGGACCTGTGGGCGTACGTGCCGTTCGAGCAGCAGCCGGACCGGTGGCGTCCCGCCGACGCCGCGACCTGGCAGCGGTTGCGTAGCGCCGCCACCCGTGAGCTGGTCCTGGGCACCGGGTATGACGTGCGGCTGCTGCACGCCCGCAACGCGTTCATGGTCCGCGACGCCGACCTGGTCATCGCCGTCATGGACCCCGCCGCGACCACCGGCGGCACCGCCGAGGCGATGAAGCTGGTCCGCGAGCAGGGCAAGCCGCACGTTCTGGTCGACGTGGCCGCCGGCCGCAGCAGCGTCCACCTGCCCGCCCCGGTGCCGCGGCTGCGGCAGGTCAGCGGTGACCTGCTCGCCGACGACGCCCAGATGCTGGTCAACCCGGTCAACTGTCTCGGGGTGATGGGCAAGGGCCTGGCGAAGGCGTTCCGGGACCGGTGGCCGGGCATGTTCGAGGCCTACCGTGCCCACTGCGGCAACGGGTCGCTGATGCCCGGCGGCGTGCACGTGTGGACCAACCCCGACCCGGTGGGGCCCCGCTGGGTCGCCAACGTGGCCACCAAGAACCACTGGCGCGACCCCTCCCGGCTGGAGTGGGTGCGGGACGGCGCCCACGAGCTGGTCCGTACCGCCCGCCGGCTGGGCGTGACCAGCCTCGCGGTGCCCGCCCTGGGCGCCGGGCTCGGCGGCCTGACCTGGGAGCAGGTGCGCCCGGTGCTGCTGGATGAGCTGGTCGACCTGCACGAGACGCACGTGCGCCTGTACACCCCTGCGGACTGAACTCCCGCTAGCGCGGGACTGCACTGAGCACGCCCATGATGACGCCGCCAGGGACACCCCCGCAAGCGCGGGGCAACGAGTGCGACTCCGTCCGTCGGGTCGTACATCAACGGTCCACTCCCGCCACTGCGGGACCACCCGGCCGCTCCGAGGTGACGTGCGCGCCGCACCCCGAGCATCGGGCGAAGCAGTACATGTGCGGGGGTCGCGGACCGTGACCGATCCGAGCCGAGGCGGCGGGCGTGCCGCACATACGGCCTGTGTGCCCTCCACGCCCCGTCTCGCGTCCCTGCTGTGGGCCAAGACCGACACACCCCACGCCGGACCCGACGGGTTCCACGGCGGCTGGATCAGCCTGCGCCACCACCTCTGCGACGTCGGCCTGGTCGCCGCCCGCCTGTGGGACCACTTCCTGCCCGAGCGTGCCAAGACCTCCGTGCTCGACGTCCACGGCCGGCCCATCCCGGCCCGGCTGGTGCGGCAGTGGCTCATCGTGGCCGGCGCCGCGCACGACATCGGCAAGGCCACCCCCGCCTTCCAGCAGCGGGTGCCGGTCCTGTACGAGAAGGTCACCGCCGCCGGTCTGGGGAGGGCAGCTGACCCCGAGGACACCGGGTACGTGCACGCGACCATCTCCGCGGCCGCGGTGCTCGCCTGGGGTGCCGAGCACGACGTCGACCCGGACGCCAGCAACGCCCTGGCCTCGGTCGTCGGCGGCCACCACGGTTCCTGGCCGAGCGCCGCCGAGCTCGACGGCGACGCCCGCGAGAGCGTGGAGCTGCTGCTCGAGGACACCACCCGACCCGCCTGGGGTGCCACCATGCTCGCCCTGGTCGATGAGGCCCTCGACCTGGCGCACCTGACCCGTGACCAGCTCCCCGCCCCGGCCGCGTCCTGGCAGGTGGCGCTGTCCGGGCTGGTGACCCTGGCCGACTGGGCCGCCTCCGCCTACGGCCCCTACTACGCCACCGCCCGCCCCGCACCCGTGCAGGACTCGGAGGCCCGCGCCCAAACCATCATGGCCGCGTTGGCGTTGACCGACACCTGGACCCCGCCGCTGGTCGACCCCGACCAGCTGGAGGTGGTGCTGCGTGAGCAGTTCGGTGTCGGTGCCGACGCCTCCGAGCACGCCCCCGCCACCTGGGTGCAGCAGGCCGTCACCGACGAGGCCCGCCACGGTGACGTCGCGTTCATGATGGTGGAGTCGAGGCCCGGGTCCGGCAAGACCGAGGCCGCCCAGATGGGTTCGGCCCTGGTCGCCGCGAACGGTCGCGCCAACGGGGTGGCGTTCGTGCTGCCCACCCGCGCCACCACCCGGCAGGCCGCCGACCGCATGTTCAGGTGGGTCCGGCACACCAGCGCCACCCACGCCAGTGTCGGCGCCGCCATGACCTACTCGCGGGCCTGGCTGACCAAGACCGTGCGCGACCTCACCCCGACCGGCCCGACCCGATGGCGCCGCGGTCGCGTCCCGGCGGCCGGCAAGAGCCCCGGCCTGGTCTCCCACCAGTGGCTGTCCGGGCTTTCGGTCCCGTTCGTGGACATCTGGGTGGCCACCGTGGACCACCTGCTCGCGCTGGCCTCCCCACGCAAGCACGCCGACATCGGTCACGCCGGCATCGTGCGCCGCGTCGTGGTCATCGACGAGGTCCACTCCTGCGACCCGGTCATGTACTCCCACCTGCTGCAGGTGCTCACCTGGCTGGGTCGGCACCGGGTCCCGGTGATCGCGATGTCGGCCACGGTCTCCGACCACCTGCGCACCGAGCTGTTCCGCGCCTACGCCGGCCGGCCCGACCTGGAGGTGCCCGTGCAGCGTGCCACCGCCCGGGTGACCACCCTCGGGCTGGACGGCGCCCTGCGTTCGCGCGCCCAGGAGCGCACCCGCTCCCGTTCCATCAAGATGCAGTGGCACGAGGACGACAACACCATGCTCGCCCAGACCTTGGCGGCCGAGCTCGCCGACGGCGGCTGCGCCCTGGTGTTCCGGTCCGTGGTCGATGAGGCACGCGCCACCTACGACGAGCTGGTCCGCCACGGCGGCCTGGGGGAGGTGGTGCTGGCCCACTCCCGTCTCACCGAGGCCGACCGAGCCGCCGCCGACGCCAAGCTGCTCGACATGCTCGGCAACCCCTACCGGGAGGGGACGGTGCGACCGGAGCGGTGCGTCATCGTCGCCACCCAGGTCGCCGAGCAGTCCCTGGACCTGGACGCCGACCTGCTGGTCTCAGACGTGGTGCCGATCGACTCGATGTGGCAGCGGCTGGGTCGTCTGCACCGGCACCAGCGCCCCGGCCGCCCCAAGGGGCTGCGCCGGCCCCGGGTCATCCTGCTCGGGCGTGGTGAGGCCGGCGGCGACAAGCCGCACCCGAACAAGGGCCTGCAGGCCATCTACGGTGAGGCGCTGCTGGCCCGCACCTACGGGTGGCTGGTCGGACGCAAGGTGCTGCTGGACCCGTTGCACATCGACACCTCCATCCGCGCGGTCTACGGCGACGGCAAGGTCGGGCCCCGCGGTTGGAAGCACTTCATGGCCTACGCCGCCCGCGCCTACGCCGCCCAGCTGACCAAGACGGTGCAGGAGACCACGTGGCGGACCCTGCGCGCTCCCGCAGCGTCGGCGTGCTCGATGTTCGACACCCCGATCGCATGGACCCGCGGCATCGACGACCTCGAGACCGCGGTCCGGGACGGGCAGCTCGAGCACGAGTTCGCCATCCTGTTCCGGGCCGGGGACCGGCTCTACCCACCCACCCAGGCGGTCGTGGACCACATGGCCGGCGACCCCGACGCGGTGCTGCCAGAACCCCTGGACCGGGCCGACGCCACCCTGGAGGAGGTCTGCGCCACCCTGGTGAAGGTCCCCACGCAACGGTTCGGCGTCAGCGCCGCTGACGTCGCGGAGTGCACCGCCCGCCCGTACTGGCCCGCCCGCGGCGCTCACCTGGACCGCATCCCGGTCATGGAGATGAAGTTCAGCCGCGCCCAGCAGGGGTTCGTCGTGGACCTGTTCGGGCGCCGGTTCCGGTACGCCCCGGGACGCGGCATGACCTGGATCGCGCTGCGCAACCACTGACCCGGGCCGGCCGACAGCACCGCGACCCGACACCGGCGGTCAGAGCCGCCAGGGAACGACACCCGACCCGGGACCCGCCGCATAGGCAGGGCAGAGGCGCCGACCCCAGGCTGACACCCGTCGGCTGCGGTCGCCTCACAGCGAGGTGACCGGTGTCCATGCCTAGGCAGTCGACCAGCTCCGTGACACCTCCCGGGCCGCTGACGCCAGCACCGGGCCACGGCCAGCACCGGGGTAGTGGAGTGGCCCACCAGTGGTGAACGCAACCCAGACGTCCCGCACCGGCGGGAGTTCCCCGAAGCTGAACCTGGCTACCGAGCCGTGGCTGCCCGTGCGCTACGTTGACGGCCGCGCTGCCCAGGTCAGCCTGGGTGAGCTGTTCACCGACGCCGAGCACATCGAACGGCTGGACCCCACCCACGGCGTCTACCACGAGCTGGCGATGCTGCGGCTGCTGGTCGCACTGGTGCACCGCGCCACCCAGGGCCCGGCCGACGCGCCCACCTGGCAGCGGCTCGCGCAGGACTGGGGCACCGAGGTTGCCGCCCCGGTGCAGGCCTACCTGCGCACCTGGCAGGAGGCTTTCTGGCTGGTGCACCCCACCCACCCGTTCGGGCAGCTGCCGCACGGTCTGCGGGTCCAGGTCAACGGCGGGCACGCCGCGTCGCTGGCGCTGTTCACCCCGACCGACCAGTCCGCCTGGCACCTGGACCGCGCCGACGAGCGCGACCGGCTCACCCTGACCGACGCCGCCAACCGGCTGCTCACCGTGCAGGTGTACGCACCCTCCGGCTTCATCGGCGGTGTCCTGGCCGGGCACCCGGGCCTGTCCGGCGGCAAGACCTCCGGCAAGTCGACCTCCTCCGGTAGCGCCCGTTCCACCTACGTGCTGGGGCAGACCCTGGCCCAGACCATCCTGCTGAACACGCTGCCGTACACCCATGACGAGACTGACGCCCCGCACTGGGAGCAGCCGTGGGCGGCCGTGACCGACCTGGCCGGGTACGCCAAGGAGGACGGCGCCGGCATCCTGCCGGTCGGGCGGGTGCAGTGGCTGACCGCCCGACTACGGGCCGTCACCCTCACCGTCGGCGAGGACGACCTGGTGCACACCGTGGGCGTGAGCGCTGGTGACCGTTACGACGTGGCCAGCCCCGCCCTCAAGGACATCGACCCGTTCTGGACGTGGGAGGTCAGCACCGACAAGCGCGGCGTGCAGACCGCCACCTCCCGACGTCCCGGCGGCACCCCGGCCGCCCAGCTCGCCTGGCGCGGCAACGCCCTGGGTGCCCCGGCCACCCGGGAACGCACCACGAAGAAGGGTGTCGAGGTCGTGCAGTCCCAGCCCGCCCCAGTGGTCACCTGGGTAGCGACGCTGGCTCGGGAGCGGCGCCGCCGCGGACCGGTCCGCCTGGTCACCCTCGGCATCGTCGGGGAGCGTGACACCGCCGCCGAGTTGGTCACCCTGGATACCACCACACTGGACGTCGCGGCCCTGGACGATGGCCGCACCGGACGCCGCCTGGAGCGGTTCGCCAGCAAGGCCCGCGACCTGGCTGAGTCCTCGGTGAAGCTGGTCACCGACCTGGCCCGCGACATCGAGCCCCGCTCGTCCGCCCAGCGCACCGCCTGGACCGAGGAGGCCTGGGCCGCCGTGCAGCCGGTCACCGACCGGCACCTGCACGCGGTCGCCGGCGGCGCTGAGCACGACCCGACCCTGACCGCCCTGCGCACCGACCTGCGCCGGGTCACCCTCACCCAGGTCTCGCACCTGCTCGAAGGGCTGGCACCGGCCCGTATCGGGGCCGCCTGCCGACCCCTGGGCATCTTCAACGCCCGGCTGCGGGACCTGCTGACCGAACCCACCGGAGGAGACCAGTGACCGAGCTCGACCTGACCGCCACCGCCGCCCTGACCCAGCGGCTGGCTGGCGCGGTGGCAGCCGCGCTGCCGCAGGTGGGTACCAGCGCCGCCTGGGGTGCCGGGGTCCGTGCGGACCTGCGCCGGGGCATCCGCCGCGACCTCGGACAGGTGCGTGCCGCCTGGCGGTACCTGCCCGGTGACCTGTCCCCGACCGCGGACCTGGTGCTGGCCCGCACGTTGTCGCTGTACGCGCTGCACCACCAGCACCTGCGGGCCCGCAACCCGCACCAGAGCGGTGTCGGGCTGGGCCGCGCCTATGCCGCCGCCGTCGGCCGCGGTCAGGCCCGCGGCCCGGACAAGGTCGCCCGCGAGGACGCCGTCTTCGCCCGTCTGGTGCGGGTCGCCACCTTGGAGGCGGCGACCGCCCACCTGGTCCGGCTGGTGCCGATGCTCGGCAAGGCCGGCACCGGTCTGGACTACGTGTTCCTGGCCCGTGACCTGTACGCGGTCGCCGCCGGTGACGAGCTCGCCGCCCGCCGGGTCCGCACCCGGTGGGTGCGCCAACGTGCCGGCCTCCCGGCCGCCGCTGCGGCTGCCTGACCCCTGACCACCGCCTCAACCCAACACCCGCTCTTGGAGATGACCGTGACGAACCTGTTCCTCGACCTGCACCTGATCCAGACCGTCCCGCCCTCGTGCGTCAACCGGGATGACACCGGCGCCCCGAAGAAGGCCGTCTACGGCGGTGTGCAGCGGCACCGGGTCTCCTCCCAGGCGTGGAAGTACGTCGCCCGCCGCTACCTGCACGAGGTCGCCTCGGTCGACCTGGCCACCCGGTCACGTCGCCACCCGGTCGCCCTGGTGCGGCTGGCGCAGGAGGCCGACCCCACCGTGGACGCCGCCGCTGCCGCGGTCGCCGCCGCTGAGGTGGTCAAGTCGCTCACCTCGCCCAAGTCAGGCACCCTCAAGGTCAAGGACGCCGACCTGGCCGCCGCCTTGGAGCAGGTTGAGACCGAGGAGGCCGAGGACACCGCCGCGGAGGGCGCCGAGGACGAGGAGGGGCGGGAGGCCAAGGCGGTCGTGGTCTCGCTCTCGGGTGCGGAGCGGCGTGCGTTGGCCGCCGTGGTGCTCGAGGTCGCCAGGAAGATCACCGCAGGCGGCAAGGTCGACCGGGCCAAGGACATCAACGCCCCTGCGACGGCCGCGCTTGTCGGTGCCGCCCAGGCCGCCGACCAGCACCTGTTCGGCCGGTTCATCGCCGGCACCCCGGAGGCCAAGGTGGAGGCCGCGGTGCATGTCGCGCACGCGCTGTCCACCCATGCCGCCTACTCCGAGGATGACGCCTACACCGCCGTCGGCGACCCGGAGCCCGGTGACAACATCCAGCGGGGCGCCGACTTCCTGGACGTCGCCGAGTTCGTCTCCTCCACCCTGTACCGGTACGTGCGCCTGGACCTGGGAGACCTGCTCGAGCAGTACGGGCCCGAGGAGGTCGCCGAGCTGACCGGTCAGGTGGCCGAGGCGTTCGCGCTGTCGATGCCCGGCGGCAAGGGGGCCGGTTTCGCCCCGGACTCGGTGCCGGCGGTGGTGACCGCGGTGCTGCGCAGCGACCGGCCGGTCTCGGCCGCGCAGGCGTTCGAGGCCCCGGTCCGTTCCGCCGAGGGGTATGAGAGCGCCTCGGTGCAGCGGTTGGCCTCGTTCCTGGCGAACGTGGACGCCTCCGGCATGGTGGCCGCCCCGTTGGCGGTGGCGACCGCGAGCATCGCCCACGACCCGATCGGGGACCGGCTGGCCGGTCGGCTGTCGGCCTCGGTCGCCGACCTGGTGCGCCCGGCGCTGGCTGCCTGAGATGGCGACCCTGCTGCTGCACCTGCACGGGCCGTTGCAGGCGTGGGGGCCGGCCGGTGCCGGCAACCACCGGTCCACGCTGCCGCACCCGACCCGGTCCGGTGTGCTCGGGCTGCTCGGATGCGCGCTCGGGCTGCCTCGCGGGGATGAGCGTCTGGGCGAGCTGGACGCCGCGGTCAGCGTCGCGATCCGTATCGAGGCACCCGGCAGCCACGCCCGCGACTACCGCACCGCCACCGTCGACAAGACCGTCAAGCCCGACAAGCGGAGCCTGCCCGAGGAGGCGGTCATGGCGAAGCTGGTCGGGGACCGGCGCACCATCCGCGCGAAGCTGACCGCCCCGGTCTCGGGCGCCGAGACCAAGATCGGTGTCGACGGCTACCGGCAGGACGCCCGCTTCACCGTCGGCATCGGCGCTGACCCGGTGCTGCTGGGTGAGCTGGCGGCCGCGTTGCGGGCGCCCCGGTGGCCGCTGTTCCTGGGGCGGCGTTCCTGCCCGGCCCCGTTCGACCTGTGCGGCGCCATCCTCGAGGAGGACCCGCTGCAGGTGCTGTCCACCTTGGAGTGGCAGGTGTCGCCGGCGCTGCGGGCCAGCGTCCGGGAGGTGACCCGTTCCGCGGGGGCGGTGAGCCTGCAGGTCGTGCACGACGCGACCCCGGGGGCGGTCATCCCGGAACGGATCTCCGGGGGCCGGGTCGCCTCCCTGACCCCGGGGGTGCGCCGTTACCGCGACTGGGCGGTGCAACGGGCCGTGGTGAGCGTGCCCGACCGGACCACGACCGCTGCCGCTGACCCGTTCGAGCTTGACCTGTCTGAGGAGACCGCATGACCGCCACGATGATTCGGGTGCTGCTGGACGGCACGCGGTCGGCTGACGCCCGGCTGATGGGCTCCACGCAGCGGCTGCACGCCCTGATCGATGCCGCCTTCGACCACACCATCAATGCGGCCGGTGCCCCGGCGGATGCCGCCGAGCAGGCGCGTCGTCGCGAGCGGCGCGGCACGGTGCTGTGGCGGCTGGAGCTCGCCGGCGCCGGGCAGGCGCGGCTGCTGGTGGTCGCCGGAACCGCCCCGGACCTGGACGTCTTCGCCGAGGCCCTCGGGGTGGGACGCGGGCAGGTCGCCGCCCGCGACTACACCCGGGTGCTGGATCACCTGGCGGCCGGGCAGCGGTTCACCGCCCGGGTCCGGGTCAACGCCACCGTCGACGAGCGGGTGCCGGGCAAGCGGGGCCGGCGACGCAACGTCACCGGCGAGAAGGTCCTGACCGACTGGCTGCCGGCCCGGCTGCCCACCCACGGGTTGACCGTGGTCCCGGGCAGCGGCCGGGTGCTCGCGCAGGGGTGGGAGTCCTTCGACCGCAAGGGGACCAGTGAGAGCTTCCCGTACACGCTGGTCGAGGTGGACGTGCAGGTGGCCGACCCGGCCGCGGCCCGCACCCTGCTGACAGAGGGCATCGGCCGACGCCGTGGCCACGGCTGCGGCCTGGTCACCCTCACCCGGTAACCGGCAGACTTGGAGCCAGGTGGCGCTACCCGTCGGCATCACCGCAGGCCAGGAAGTATCTGCCCCGCGCATGCGGGGGTGAACCGGCCCACGTCCGCCGCTCCGCGTGACCGTTCTGATCTGCCCCGCGCATGCGGGGGTGAACCGTCGAGGCAGTCCAGCAGATGGATGGGGCCACGCCTATCTGCCCCGCGCATGCGGGGGTGAACCGTGTGGTTCGTCCCTAGGGCACATACCTCCCGCATCTGCCCCGCGCATGCGGGGGTGAACCCGCCAGCAGCTGCGGCAGTACGAGCAGCAGCATCGAGTCCCGCCCACCGCGGGAGTAACCCCTGGTTCAGCAGACCGCCGACGACACGCCCTGGTCCCGCACCCGCCGCGGGAGAGCCTGCCGCACATGAGGTAGGCATGCCCTACAGCCCTGCCGCGTCCCTGGCCGCCCTGCGCACCATCATCGACCTCGACGGCGCCACGCCCACCGACCAGCAGCGGCACGTCCTGACCGGGTGGGCCGGGTGGGGGCCGCTCGCCCCCGCGCTGGGCCCCAACCCCACCGGCGCCTGGGTCAGCGTGGCCGACCAGCTCGAGGACACCCTGACCGGCCGCCCCGACTGGGCCGCCGCCGCGGTCGCCGCCACCGACACCAGCTTCTACACCCCCGCCTGGCTGATCGAGGCCATGCTGGACGCGCTGCTACGGGCCGGGTTCACCGGCGGTGAGGTCCTCGAGCCCGGGTGTGGGTCCGGCCGGTTCATGTCCGGGCACCTGCCCGGTGCCCGCTGGACCGGTATCGAGGTCGACCCGGCCTCGGCCGCGATCGCCGCCACCCTGCACCCGGAAGCGACCATCCACACCGCCCCGTTGGAGAAGGTCACGCTGCGCGAGGGCACCTTCGACGCCGCCATCGGCAACGTCCCGTTCTCCCAGCACGCCCCGTACGACCCCGAGGTCGACGCCCCGAACCTGCACACCTACTTCCTGCTGCGCTCCCTGATGGCGGTCCGCCCGGGCGGGTACGTCATGGCGATCACCTCTCGGCGGTTGTTCGACACCGACCGGCAGGTCGACACCCTGACCGAGCTCGCCGAGATCCGGTCCGTCGCCCGGCTGGCCTCGGGCACCTTCGAGGGCACCGGCGCCGTCGCCGACCTGCTGGTGCTGCGTCGCCGCGGCGGCCCGGCCGCACCGGGTGCATGGGACGACCTCACCGAGCGGACCGCCACCCGCGAGTCCGCCTCCCTGTACGGGTCCAGCTACTACGCCTCCGCGGCGCAGCGGACCCGGCGACTCATCGTCCGCAACGAGGCCGGTGAGAGCGACTACGGCAAGCCGTACCTGGAGGTCAACCGGCACTTCGAGGTCCACCCGGACCGGGTCGCCGGCCGCCTGGTCGCCACCGGGTACGACCAGTCCCCGCTGCGGGTGCTGTCCGCCGACCCCCGCACCGACGGGCTGGCCGCCGTGTCCGCCGCCACCGCCGACCTGCCGGCCATCCCAGCCCGCCCGGGCCCGGTCGACCCGTTCGCCGGTGTCGTGCTCGCCGACGCCGAGGGCCGCAAGGAAGGCTCCTACCACCTCGAGGGTGACCAGGTCGTCCAGATCACCGACGGCCAGCCCGCACCGGTGGCCCGCCCCTCGGCCGAGCTGCGCACCCTGGTGGGGTTGCGTGACCTCGCGGTGGCGCTGCTGGCCGCTGACGCCGACGCCATGCACCACACCGGCGAGGACGTCAACGCCGACCTGCGCACCCGACTACGGACCGGCTACCAGGCGTACGCGAAGCGGTTCGGCCCGCTCAACCGCGGCACCCTGCACGAGGGCGCCATCGACACCGAGACCGGTGAACCCAAGCTGTCCTGGCGGCGCCCGAGCATGGGCGGGTTCCGCCGCGACCCCGACTACCTGACCGTGATGGCGTGCGAGACCTACGACCCCGACACCCAGAGCGCCGGTGCGGCCCCGGTGCTGCTGCGCCCGGTCAACCGGGCCCCGGCCCCGGTGGAGCGGGTCGAGACCCCAGCCGAGGCGTTGGCCGTCTCACTGGGGGAGTCCGCGAGCGTCGACCTGGGACGCATCGCTTCCCTGCTCGGGCTCGACACCCGCACCCAGGCCGCGCAGGCGCTAGGTGACCTGGTCTACGTCGACCCCGACACCAACACCTACGTCTCGGCCCGGGACTACCTCTCCGGTGACGTGCGCGGCAAGCTGGCCCGCGCCCAGGCCGCCGCCGCCGCGGACCCGTCGCTGCAGCGCAACGTCACCGCCCTGCAGCAGGTCCTGCCGGCCGACTTCGGCCCGCTGAACATCCGCGCCACCATCGGCTCCCCGTGGATCGCCCCGCACCACATCGAGGCCTTCGCCGCCGACGTCCTCGGGGCCCATCCCTCGGTCAGCTACGCGGCCGCGCTCGGGCTGTGGGAGGTCGACGGCAACTGGTACGGCTCCCCGCAGCTCGGCATGCGGTGGGGCACCGGCCGCAAGGACCCGTTGCAGCTGCTGGCCGCCGCCCTCAACGGTCGTTCCGTCACCGTCTGGGACGAGGTCTGGGACGCCGACAAGCGCGGCTGGCGCAAGGTTCGCAACGCTGCCGAGACGCTGGCAGCGGAGGACAAGCTGACCGCGATGCAGGAGCGGTTCGGCACCTGGGTGTGGGAGGACGCCGACCGTGCGGCCGAGCTGGTCGCCGAGTTCAACACCCGGTTCCGTTCCCACGTGCCGCGGGTGGCGGACGGGTCCGGGCTCACGTTCCCCGGCATCGCCGAGGGCGTGCAGCTTTGGAAGTGGCAGCGGGACGCGGTGGAACGTGTCTGCTCCTCCGAGCGGACCCTGATCGCGCACGCGGTGGGGGCCGGCAAGACCAAGTCGATGGTGGCCAGTGCGGTGACGTTGCGCCGGTTGGGCCTGGCGAACAAGCCGATGATCGTGGTGCCCGGGCACCTGCTGGAGCAGATCGCCCGCGAGGCCACCCAGACCTTCCCGGCCGCCCGGTTCCTGATCGCTGGTCGTGAGGACATGGCCGGCAACGGGCGTCGACTGTTCGCGGCCCGGTGCGCGACCGGCGACTGGGACGCGGTCATCATCACCCATGAGGCCTTCGGTGCCATCCCGGTCGCCCCGCAGGCCGAGCAGGAGTGGGTCGCCGAGCAGAAGGTGGCCCTGGCCGAGGCGATCCGCGCTGATGGGGACCGGTCGGCCCGGTCCAAGACCGCGAAGGCGATCGCGGGTGCGATGAAGAAGCTGGATGCTCGCCTGGCCGAGCTGCGAGCCAACACCGGTGATGACGACACGGTCCGGTTCGAGCACCTGGGCGTCGACTTCATTGCCGTAGACGAAGTGCACCTTTACAAGCGGTTGAACATTTCGACCCGAGCGGAAGGGTTCTCCCTCGGTGCGTCCAAGCGGGCCACCGACCTGCTGCTCAAGGTGAACATCCTGGGCCAGCGCCGCCCCGGCCAGCCGCACTTCGCCGGGTTCACCGGCACCCCCTGGACCAACAGCCTCGCCGAGTCCTACGTCTGGCAGACCTTCTTCCAGCCCGACGCGCTGCGCCGCGCCGGCATCGACACCTTCGACGCCTGGGCGGCCATGTTCGTGCGCTACGTCACCGCCGTCGAGGTCGCCCCCGACGGGTCCGGGTTCCGCCTGCACCGCCGCCCCTCACAGATCACCAACGTCCAGGCCCTCATGGGCATGCTGCGCCAGGTCACCGACCTGCTGCCCACCTCCGCGCTGCCGCTGGAGCGGCCTGGGGCCACCTGGCACACCCGGGTCGCCGACATGACCGACGGTCAGTCCGCCTACGTCGCCGAGCTCGCCGCCCGCGCCGAACGCATCCGCGGCGGCGGCGTCCAGGACGACAACATGCTGCTGGTCGTCGGTGACGGCCGCCGGGTCGCCCTGGACCCCAGGCTGGTCGGCGTGCAGGAGGACTCCACCAAGGTCGACGTCGTCGCCGAGCAGGTCGCCCGCCTGTACCACGCCAACACCGCTCGCACCTTCGGCACCTCACCCACCCCGGGCGGGTTCCAGCTGGTGCTGTGCGACCAGGGCACCCCCGGCCAGAAGGGCACCCAGACCTACGGCCGGCTCAAGGCCGCCTTGGTCGCCGCCGGGGTGCCAGCCGGCATGGTTCGCTTCGCCCACGAGGCGACCACCGACAAGGGCCGCGACGCCCTGTTCGCCGCCTGCCGCGACGGGTCCGTCGCCGTCCTGCTCGGCTCCACCAGCCGGGTCGGGTTCGGCACCAACATCCAGACCCGGATGGTGGGACTGCACCACGTGGACGCCCCGTGGCGGCCCTCCGACATCGAGCAGCGGGAGGGTCGGGCCCTGCGTCCGGGCAACCTGTCCGGGCACGTCGACATCTACCGGTACGTCACCGAGGGCACCTTCGACGCCTACATGTGGCAGACGCTGCAGACCAAGGCCCGGTTCATCCACGCCCTCATGCACGCCGACACCACCGTCGACAGCCTCGACGACATCGGCGAGACCGTGCTGTCCTACGGTGAGGTCAAGGCGCTGGCCTCGGGCAACCCGCGGTTGCTCGAGCACGCTGAGGCCGCCGCCCAGGTGCGTCGTCTGCGGACCCTGCTCGCGATGCACAACCAGCAGGTCAACTCCTCCCGCAAGGACTCCAAGAAAGCTGCCCAGCACGCCGACTCGCTGCGCCGGCAGGCCGACGGCATCGAAGCCGCGTTGAGCGTCATCAGCCCGGAGCAGCAGGAGGGACGCCTGCGCCAGTCGGAACGGGTCGCCCAGATGCTGACCCGGCCGCGGACCAACTCCTGGCAACGGCCCGTCGCCTGGTGGTGCGGTCTGGCGATCGAGGCGCAGCGCACCGAACCCGGCGCCCGGGTGGTCGAGGTCGCCGTCAACCACCAGTACCGCGAGCTCGGCCTGATCCGCCTGACGTCCAAGGCGTTGCGGCACGACCCGGTCACGACCGCCGACAACGCGCTGACCAGTTGGCTCGCGCAGGCCCCGGAGACGGTCGGCCAGCTGCGGGAGCGGGCGGGCCAGCTGATGCAGGACTCCGATCAGGCGGCCGCGGCCGCCGACGGTGCGGTGTTCGACCAGGCTGCCGAGCTGACCGCTGCCGAGGCCCGCCTGGCCAGCATCGAGCGCGAGCTGCAGGCCGAGGCCGAGGAGGCCGCCGAGCCGTCCGCGACCCGTCCCGCCGTACCTGTGGCCGCCTGAGCCGAGCCCGGTGCCGCACATCTACCAGGTGCAGGCACCGGCACCGGTGCCGGTGAGGTAGCGACGAGCACGGCTGGTGGGCGGCGTGGGTGCCGCCCGGGAAGGGAGGCCCCATCTCGACTGGCCCGCCCGGGGCAGCCAGCCTCGCCGGCGGGCCTTTCGCTGCCGGCACGGGCTCGGTGCGGAGTCTGCGCGATCCGGTGCCCGGTTGGGCGCACGCGCCAGCTGCGCGGCTGTCAGGCTAGGGGCACATCGAGCCACCACGGAGGCACACCATGGCGACCGGCGACGTCGAGACCTACCACGAGGACGACCAGTGGAAGAACCGCCGGCAGGGCACCGAGCGGGCGTTCAGCACCCATGGCACCAAGGAGGAGGCCGTCGAAGCTGGTCGAGCGGCCGCTCAGCGTGACGGTGTGGAGCACCTGATCAAGAACCTCGACGGCACGATCGCCGAGAAGAACTCCTACGGCAACGACCCGCGCGACATCCCCGGCTGAGCATGCCGACCGGCCACCAGGTCGCCCTGGCCAAGGCCGCCGAACGGATCCCGACCCCGACCGCCCTACCCGGCGGCACCTGGTACGAACCGAAATGGGACGGGTTTCGCGCCGTGATCGGCCGAGGCGAACGCGTTCGCATCAGCTCCCGCACCGGCACCGACCTGACCGACCGGTTCCCGGAGATCGCGGCGGCCGCGGAGCGTGACCTGCCACCGGGCTGCACGATCGACGGTGAGCTCGTCGCATGGGAGGCCGGACGGCTGGACTTTCCCGCCCTGCAGCGGCGCATGGTCTCCTCCAAGTCCGGCATCGCCGAGCAGGCTCGCACCGGGGCTGTGGCCTACGTCGCGTTCGATGTGCTCGAGGTCGCCGGCAACGACACCCGACACCTGCCGTTGCGGCACCGGCTGGCGCTGCTGCGTGAGCTTGCCGCCGGCTGGTCGCCACCACTGAGCCTGACGATGGGCACCGATGACGTCGAGCAGGCCCGCGCCTGGTTCGACGAGCTCGCCGCTGCCGGCCTGGAGGGAATCGTCGCCAAAGGCCTGGGGCAACGGTACGAACCCGGCCAACGCATCTGGACCAAGGTCAAGCGCCGCGACGCCCTCGACGTCGTCGTGGCCGCGGTCACCGGCACCCGGCAGGCACCGACCGACCTGCTGGTCGGGTTGCCGATCGACGGGCAGATCCGGATCGTGGGCCGCACCGCCGCCCTGTCGGGTGCCCGGGCCGCGCAGGTCGGCGCGCTGCTGGCCCCGCCGGAAGGGGTGCCGCTGTGGCCCGCGCAGGTGCCGCGTCGTTGGGTGGAGCGGTTCACCGGCAACCAGGACCCGTTGCGGCTGACGCCGGTGCGCCCCGTCGTTGTGGAGGTGCTGGCCGACGCGGCCTGGGACGGGCGCTCGTTCCGGCACGCGTTGCGGCTGGTGCGGGTGCGGCCCGACCTGGACGTCGAGCAGGTGCGGCTGCCCGCACACCTGGGCAGGCCGGGGTCACCCTGACCGGGTGCCGGACGGTCAGGCCGCCCGGGTCCGGCGCGCCTCCAGCGCCCGCAGCGTCACCCCGCACAGCGTCGTGACCACGGTCAGGACGCCGAGAGCACCGACCGGGGAGACCGGCCAGTCCACCTCGATGCCGGTCTGGATCACGAGCAGCTGGCCCAGGCACACGGCGAAGGCGAGCACGAGGAGCCCGGCGCTGATGACGGTCGCCACCTCCAGCACCGACGTCACCGACACGCCCCCGCCGGTGCGCGCCAGCGTGGTGGGGACGTAGCGGACCGGGCCCCCGCGTACCGCGTCGATGTTGTGCCGGCCGCACCACACGTGCGGCTCGCCGCTCTCATCGACGGTCACGTGCCAGGCACGGTCGCCGCAGTCACGGTGCTCGCACCAGCCGAGCTGCGCCACCTCAGGCTCCTTCGCAGACGGGCAACGGCCGAGCGGTGCGCTGCAACCAGGGATCGATGCGCCACCGGTGCGCACCCTGCTGATGTGCGGCAAGCACCGTGGTCACGACGGCGGCCGGGTCACAGTGGTAGGGGTTGGAGGACCAGGCCGGGTTGGCCTCCAACACCACCCAGGCCCCCTGCCGGGTGCGGGCGACGTCCAGCACGTACCCGTCCGGGCCCGCCACCGAGGCGGCGACATCAGCGGCGAACCGTGCCGCCTCACCCGCCTCTGGCGCGTCCTGGGACGACCAGGCGTCCCAGGTGACCCCGGCAACCAGGTAGGCCGAGACGGTCACCACCTTCCCGTGCCGGACGAACGCCCGGAACTCGGCCACCGGGTCGATGACCTTCGAGAGCTGCACCACGGTGCCCGGGTCCAGCCCGGCGGCCGCGACCGCGGCACGCGCAGCACCCGTGTCGGTGACCACCTGCGCCGGCAGCCCGGAATGCTTGAGCTCGGCCGGCTTGACGTGCACCGGACCGTCCAGCGCCACGTGCGCACCGGCGGTCAGGTCGGCGACCGTGGTGGTCATCACCAGGCGGGCCGTCCAGCGCCGGTCCAGCCCGGCGGTGAAGTGCGGTCCGGGCGCCGCGAACGGGTTACGGCCGGTGGTGGCGACCAGGCGCGAGGCGAACCGCATCGGAGCCCACCACGCGGTGCGCGGTGACCTCGAGCGCACGTCCAGGCCCAAGTCGTGCACGACCGGCAGCACCTGCGCCGCGACAAGGTCCTGCGCGAGCCAACGGGCGGAGGAGACCACCCGCAGCTGGTCGAACCGGGACGCGATACAGCTCATGCACACCGTATGTGCGGCACATCCTCAGCGCGTGACGTCCCGCACATCTACGGGCCATGACGACGAGCTTCGACACCGCAGCCCACCCGCGTGTCCCGACTGGGATCAGCGCCGGCGGGCAGTTCGCGACCAAGCCGCGCACCGAGTCCGGGGTGCAGCTGACGCACGCCGCGATCCAGGTCCGGATCGACGCCTCCTTCCCGGTCCCGCAGGCCAACAACCTCGACGCGATCGCCTCGGTGCCTGAGATCGTGGCCGCCGGTGCGAACACCCCCTCGGGTGTGGCCGCCGCGCTGGGTATGGCCGACCGGGAGGGCGCCTACTACGGTGACGCCGCCGGCTACCTCGGCCTGGTCGAGGTCGAGCCCGGCGCCCCGGTCAAGAGCTACCAGCTCACCGACGCCGGCCGGGCATTGGCCGAGGCCGACCCGGTCTCGCGGGCCGCGCTCATGACTGCGGTCATCGACGAGGTGCCGCAGGTGCGTGCCCTGCGCAGCGGCGACCAGCAGGGTGTGCTGGACCGTCTCGGAGCCGACGACGGCCTCGGGTCCACGACCGCCGTGCGTCGCCTGGACACCTTCCGCTCCTGGGACCGGATGACGGCCAGCCCGTTCGAGCTGACCGATGCGGTGGCGGCAGCGGCCGATGTCGCGCACGCCAACCTGGGTGCCGCGATCCAGGTCTCCGTGAGCGAGGTCGAGCAGGCCCGCCGCAAGAACCTCGAGCGGCCGGTGACCTACTGCGGGTCGTGCTTCCTGCAGCTGCCGGCCTCGGGGTCCTGCGACACCTGCGACTGACCGGTCAGGCCGCAACCAGCGACAGCGCCGGCCGGGTCGCGGCCACCTCGACCACGACACCCAGCCCGGAGGCCTTGAGCGCCTCGACGGCCTTCTCTCCGTAGGCGATCAGGACCGACCCGGCCCCGGGGGAGCCGCCCCGCTCGGTGGTGCTGCCCTTGAAGAACCGGACCCGACTGGAGATGAAGCACAACGCGCCGGCGGTGGCCGCGGCCTCCTGGAACCAGCGGGTGTCGGTGCGGGAGAACACCAGGGCGATGCCGTCACCGTGCTCGGCGAGCTTGTTCAGCCACACCGGGGTGTGCGGGCCGTAGGGCGGGTTCACCCACACGGTGCCCTCCCACGGGGAGGTCAGCCCGTCATCGACGATGGTGTAGTGCTTCCTGGTCGGGACGAAGGAGTTGCCCGGCCCGGGGGAGCAGGGGTCCAGGTCGAAGGTCAGACCCAGCGCCTCGAACACCTCCGGCGGTGTGTACCACTCGATGGACTCGTTGACGGTCGACTCGTGCGTGAAGCCGTTGCTGGCCATGTCGGTGCTCTCTCGGGTCGTTGGTCGTGCGTGGGCACGACCGGTAGGTGTGGGTGTCGCGGCGGTCGCCGCGTGCACGCGGCTTAGTCGCCGTCGGACTCGTCTGCGTCGGCGCAGGAGCCGCAGAGGCCGTCCCAGCCGCCGAGGTCGAGCTCCTCACCGCAGGTGCTGCAGCGGCCATGACCGAGCTCGAAGTCGACCCGCTCGTCGCGGTCGAGGGTGAGGGTGACGCCTTCATCGGTCTCGAGCTCGACGGTGCGCTCGGTCAGGACGGTGTGCTCGACCTCGCGGCGGGTGCCGTCCCGGCCGATGAGGACATCGCCGACGACCAGGGTGTCGGCCCGGTCACGGACCGAGAGGCCGGCACGAGCGAGCTGGTGGGCCTTCTCGCTGATGTTCAGCGCCTCGGCCTCGGCCATCTGCTCAATGGCCTCACGCGGGTCCATGCCCCGTCCGGCCGGCGAGAGCCGACCGGCGGTGATGAGCGCCGACACATGCTGCGCGGCAGCGGCGGGCAGCCGCACCGATGCCTCGGTGCGCGAGGTCGGGGCGAACTGGCCGCCGACGCTGACACCTGCCGGCACACGGTTTCGGGTAGTCATGCTCGGTACATGTGCGGGCACCGACCGCGCTACCGGCGCATCGGGACCGCGGCGGCGGTCAGGGTGCGTGGCGCGACCTCGGTGAACCCGGCATCGCGGACGAACCCGTAGGCGGTGTCGTCGGCGTGCTCGGTCTCCGCAGCGGCCAGGGCTGCGGGGCCGGTGAGCCGGACCGTCAGGGGTGCGCCCAGGGCTGCCCATTCGGCGACCTGCTCGGGGTTGTCCTGCAGCCGGTGCAGCATCCAGATCCATGCCGCGTGCGCGGCCTGCGCCGACGCCTTCCCCGTCGTCAGGGACTGCTCCACCCACACCTCGAACGGGCCGGGCTCGGGCTGGTCGACGGTGCGGGCCAGGTCGGTCCCGGACACCTGCGCCTTGACGACCTCCCGCGGCAGCTCGGAGTAGCGCGAGGGGGCGTAGGCGAGCGCGACGCTGACCGTGCCGTCGGCGTCGGCCACCTCCACCCGGGCGGTCACCGGTTCTGTGGCCGTGGCGGTCTCGAGCTTGCCGGTGCTGGTGCGACGCACCGTCTTGGTGAACGGGCCGGCGAGCCATTCCTGCCAGGACGACAGGCCCCGGGAGCCGAGGAACGCCAGCACGGAGGCCTGCGCGGCGGCGCGGACCGTGGCCAGGTGGGTTCCGGTCTTGGCGACCAGGATCGGCTGCACCCACCCATCGGTGCGGACGGGGGAGGCGTGGTGGGTCATGGCGTCGTGGGTCCTTCCGAACTCGAGTTGGGCGCGGTGCGGGCCCGCCCTACGGATGTGCGGCAGGAGCCCGCACATCTGCTCACCATGAGCGAGCACAAGGCCCCGGTGTCGGCCGAGACCGAGCAGGAACCACCCTCATGGGTGGTGCGCCCCGCCGGTGCCCCCACCATGACGCAGGTACGTGCCGCGATCGCCGCCGGGCAACTATGCGAGCACCGCGACTTCTACCTGCGCGTGCACGCCGAGCACGACGGTGCAGGCACCTGGTGGGCTGTCTCCCAGCTGCGGTTCCGCGACTGCCGGCTGAGCGTCGACGGCACCTGGCGCTGGAGCCCACGGCACGGTGAGCAGCCGATGAGCCACTACCGGTGGGCGACCCCGCAGGAGGCCCTGACCGCGGCCCGGGCCGCCGTCGAGAGGGTCACCGTGAACGGCTGGAGCTACGCCCGCTACCGGGCCCGGCTGACCGCCCCGTAGTTGCGGGTGCCCGCACATCTACCCGGTATGAGCGCCACCCACTTCGACGCCGCGCTGCACCCCCGCAGCGGCGACACCGGCCAGTTCACCGTCTCAGCACGAGCCGAGACCGGCGTCAACCTCACCGACACCCAGCCCGGCGTCTTCGGTGATGACATCGACCTGCCGCCCGCCCAGCTGCTGGAGGAGCTCTACACGGCCGCCCGTGCCCTCATGAACGAGCACGGGCTGCAGGAATGGCGGCTGGGCTACACCGACCACCGCGGCAAGACGCTCGGTGTCACCAGGCACGTCACCCGCACCATCAGCCTGTCCGCCGCCCACATGATCACCGTCGACGGCGCCGAGCGGCGCGACACGGTGCTGCACGAGATCGCCCACGCCCTGCTGCCGGCCGAGGAAGGTCACGGGTGGCGCTGGCAGGCCAAGGCGCGCGAGGTCGGAGCGTCCCCGAACCGGACCAGCGACGTCGGCAACGCCATGGACGCCTCCGCCAAGATCATCGGCACCTGCCCGATGGGGCACACCTACCACCGGTCCCGCATGCCCACCCGGCAGTACGCCTGCGGTCGACCCGGCCACCCGGGCGGTCAGCCGTTCGCGGAGCGGACCCTGACCTGGGAGCGCAACGCCGGCGACCCGCAGCTGGACGCCGCCGTGAAGGCAGCCGTGCGCAAGCACCCCGCCCAGGAGAAGGCCGCAGCCCTGGAGGTCGGCACCCACGTGCGGCTCAACCTGCACCAGCACCGCTACGACGGGGCGACGGGCGTCGTGACCAAGACCGGCCGCACCAACGCGATCGTGAAGGTGCAGGGCTCCGGCCTGATCCGGGTCCCGTTCTCGGTGCTCGAGACCCTCTAAGCCCGCACATCTACCCGGCATGAGCAGCTTCGACGAGTCCCAGATCCGCCGCCAGCCCGAGGGCGTGAGCACCGGCGGCCAGTTCGCCGCCCAGCCCAAGGCCGAGCCGCAGGTCGCCCTGACCGACCCCGCCTACGAGGCAGCCGCCCGCGCGGTCCAACAGCTTGACACCGCGCAGAAGGTCCGCCTGATCGCCTACCTGGCGGCCGCCCTGGAGGCCGAGTCGGACACCACCGCCGGTGAGGACCTGCACGTCGGTCAGATCATCGTCGACGGCGGCTGCTACATCCCCATCGATGACGTCGAGCGCTCCTACGCGATGCCCGGGATGCTCGCGATCGAGACCGCCGCCGGTGGCCTCTACCTGGACCCGGACCTCACGTTCTCGACCGTCGGGTGACCTCAGCTCGCAACCGCTGAGGCGGCGCAGCCCCGGGCGAAGGCCTCGATGGCGTCCAGGTGATCGGCCATCAGCCCCGGCCTGGGCATCGGCGTGACCAGGTGGACCGGCACGTCACGCACCGCCCGCAGCTCGGCCTTGATCTCAGGGTCCAGGTCGTCGTCGGTCCAGATGACCGGCCGGTCCCCGTACTGGTCGAGCCACCGATACACCATGGCGAGCTTCCACCACCGGCGCCCGTTGTGCGACCGCCACGCGAGCGTGGTCAGACCGAGCTCGGCAAGGTACGGCTCCAGGTCGGCGAGGCCAGGCAGCACCTCGAAGGTGTCCAGCCCGACTGCCGGCGCCACCCGATCGCGGGCGTCGGCCCCCCAGGTGGTCAGCCACACCACCCGGACCAGCCCGGCCCGGGACAGGGCATTGATGGCGCCGATGACCGCAGGGGAGTAGCGGATCGGGTAGGTAGTCGGCTCGTGCGAGGGTGCCACGTGCACCAGCTCGTAGGGGCCGGCCTTCGCCCTCGGCGTGCCGATGCTGTTGATCACGCCGTCGACGTCGAGGAACCAGACCGGGGTGGGCGCGTCGGCGTTCATGCGCTCTCCGAGGAGGCTGGGAACCGAAGGGTCGCGATCTCCTGCGGCAGCGGCTCCTCCAACGTCTCAGGCGCGAACCAGTCCTGTCGCCACGACCCGGCCCGCGGGCTCAACGGCTCGTCCAGCGCGGCTGCGGCCTCGCCAACAGTCAGACCCCACGGCGCCCGACCCAGCTCGGTCAGACGACGCGCCAGGAACCGCACCGCGTACCAGGCGTTCAGGTGCGCGTGGCTGCTCTTGCGCAGCGGCGGGACGTGCTCGGACCGGATCTTGGCCTCCTCCTCGGCCCAGAGCTCCTCGTCGGGGTAGTCCTCGAGGAACCGGGCCCTGGCTGCGGCGAGCACGCCGTTCAGGTGATCGCGCTCCACGCCAGCCATCAGCTGCTCGACCTCGACCCCCAGCACGCCGGCGGCGTGCCGCTGACGCTCCCATGCGCGGGCGTCCTGCTGCGCCGCGGCGAAGACGTCCGCGTCGGTCCAGATCAGGCGCTTGCCACGATTGTCCGACCAGGGCACGTTCGGTTCCGCGGTCCGGGTGGGCTGCAGCCCCTGGTTGAACGGGGGCTGCCAGTACGTGGTGTTGTCGGTCGTCGGCTCGTCGTTTCCATACCGACCCCACCGCAAGGTGATGTCGCCGTTGCGGTCCTTGCGCGCAGCTACCCTGACAGTGCGTGCGGCCAGCCTGCCCACTCCGTCGGTCAGCGGCCGGTCGGTGACCGGCACCGGGCCCGGGTGGTACCAGGCAGTGAACTCGATGCGGGTGTTGTCGGACCACCAGCCGCCGGTTTCGTCGTAGCCGACCGTCATGAGCCTCAGCCCGTCGAAGGTGCGCTCACGGATGCGGTCGAGAACCTCGCAGATTTCCGGGTCGGTCAGGTGCTCGGTCGCGATCGCGGACCGGTTCCACGACGTCCACGCCTGCGCCTCGTGCAGGACCACCCACCGTGACGTCGAGGCCGGAGCGGCGATGCTCCACTCGGTGCTCGAGCGGTGCTTACCGGTGCGGGTGTACTCGTGCCGGTCCACCCAGACGTTCGTCGGGACGCTGGGCTCGGCCCACGCGCGTGCGGTCGGGGTAAGGACCACGTAGGTGCCGTCCTTCTTCCGGGCCACCAGCAGCGCCTCGGAGTGCTCACGCACCGCCCGCGTCACGAACGCTGCGTCGTCGCCGCCGCCGGCGTTGGCCCGGGCGAAGCGGGCACGTTCGGCCAGGATGGCTCTGGCCGCGCGGGCCTCAGCCTCCCTGTCGCCGGTCATCGGCCGGAACCAGCGGGCACCGACCTTCCAGGTCGTGATGACGGGGTCGACCAAGGTGTGCGCCGTCTCGAGATCGACGCCCTCCACCTGGGCGACCTGGGCGGCGAGCAGATGACGGAACGGTGCCTCGAGCTCGGTCTCAGCCTCCTTGAACGCGATCGCAGCACGCAGTGTCGGGAACATGTCCAGGTAGGCGTGCCGCTCGGTCCGCGCGGTCATGTAGGTGCGCATCGTCTCGACGTCGACGAGGTCGATCGGGATGATGAACCGGTCCTCGACCCGGATGCGGCACGACGCGGGAGTCGAGGGCACCCGGAACTCGTCCCGGCCGTACTGGTCACGCATCCACCGCTTCTCGGTCCGCGGGTAGGTCAAGACGAACTCCCCGGCCCGCTCGCCCTTGCGCTTGAGGACGTACACCTGACCGGAGCGCGGGGATTCCGCTGTCGGCGGGTTCAGCCGCTCGTGGTGCCCGTCCCTGGACCGTTTCCGCCAGTCGTGATGACTCGTGGCGACCATGACCCGCATGCCAGTCCGCAGCTGCGCGTTCAGCCCCGCGAGCCACTGGTAGAACCCAACCCGACCGGTGGTCAGCAGGTGCTCGTCGTCAGCGATGAGGACCACGTGCCCGTCGTCGTAGTCCCGCGGGGACAGCAGCGAGACACCCTCCCGGGGCAGCGGGTGGAACACGTGGGTGCGGTCGATGAGGCCTTGCAGGATGAGCGCGACCCGCATGAAGTGCCGTTCCCGGGCGCTGGCGGCCTTCTCGGCCCGCATCCACGCCGAGGTGCCGGGCTGCAACGGCGACTTGGTGAACCGGTCGATGAACATCGAGGTGAACTCGTCGCGGGCGGGCACCAGACGCGGCCCGGTCTCGAACTTCATGTCCATCCGGTAGAGGTTCTCGCCGTTGCGGATGAGCCAGTAGGCGTGCTTGTTCGCTTCGTTCCACACGGCGTTGAGGTAGGTGTCCTGGTAGTCGACGTCGCTGCGGCGCGGCACGATCGCAACCACGCCCCGGGTCTCGGGCAGCACCTGCTCGAGGTTCTCCACGCTGGCTGTGATCCACTGGTCGAACGCCTCGACGTTGCGGAAGTCGATACCGCCGCCCTCAGCGTTGATGGCCGACTCCTCATCCATGGCCAGGACCTGCTGACGCACGTGGATCGGTGTGCCCGCCGGGGCGGGTTCACCGGCGGCGAGCTGCACGATCTCCTCATCGCGGCCGAGGTAGAGGTTCATCGTCCAGATGCCCTCCTGCATGAGGGCGAGCTTCTCCTGCAGCGGTGCCAGCTCGGCCTCCAGCGCCCGGGCGGCACGGTCGAGCTCGGCCTGCTGCGCCTTGATGGCTTCGCGGGCGGCGGACAGCTTGGCCATCGCCTGCTTGCGGGCTCGGGATATCTCGGTGTGGGTGCGAGCCATCTGCGCCTTCACCGCGACTGCGGCGTCGGCCCCGGTCGGCACCAGGGCGGTGCCGGGGTCGTGGGCGGCGGCGGCGACCTGCGTGGCCTGCTCGGCGGCGTCGCGTGCCTGTGCGAGGGCGCGTTGCGGGTCGGCCAAGGCCTGAGGATCCATGCCCACCTGATGTGCGGCAGCGAGTCGGACCGGGATCAGTCCTCTCGGATGAGGACCTTGCCGTGCAGCCACTGGCCGTTCCGCTTGCCCTTCTCGATCACCGTCAGGCTGCCGTTCTGGGCCCGCAGCCGCGCCGACTCGAACTGCTGCCACCCGGTCCCGCCCATGAAGTAGCCGCAGTGCACGACGGTGCCGCGCAGCACCTGCCCGGGTGCGAGGTCGGTGACGGTGACCTCGAACCCGCCGGCAGCGATGAACTCCTCCCGCTGGGCATCGAGCCGGTCGCGGTCCCGCAGCCTCTGCAGCAGGTAGATGGCCGTGTCCTCGTCGGGGCCCTCGATGCCGGGGATGTGCCCGCGGAAGCTGTCGTTGTACGGGTACTGGCCGGCCTGGGCCAGCTCGTCGTAGCGGGCCAGGAAGGCGTCCATGTACGGACGGACCTGCTCGACGTTCTTGTAGTCGCGATCGAACCGGAACGGGCCGTCGGCGGTGAGGGTGACGTCGGCCTCGGTCTTGGCCCCGGTGGCGAACTGTCCACCCTCGCGGAGGCCGGCGGGCTGACGGTTGCGGCTCTGGACGCTGCTCATGTCTGGTAGATGTGCGGCAGCAGGGGGTCGGGTCAGTCGCCCCGCTCGCCGCTGGTGTTGGAAGACAGCGCCTCACCGAGGGTGCGAGTCGTCAACTCCTCGGCCCGGTCAGGGAAGCGGGCGACCCGATCCAAGGTCGAGGCCTCGAGGTAGTCGGCGTAGGACTCCTCGCCGTAACAGGTGGCGTAGGCGTCGCGTGCCGCCTGGGTGGTGTACCGCTGCTCAGCCGCCACGCGCAGGGGTCCGCGCCGCAGGTTCAGCTCTCGGTTCAGCTCGGCGGCACGCTCACGCAGCGCGAGCGTCGTGGGGTGCTCGTCGCCATGGTTGAACGCTGCGCGGCGGATGTCGCCGCCCATGCCGACGAGCTCCTCGCGCAGCGCGACGAACTCAGCGCGCAGCCGGGGTCCGTCCTTGGCATCGACAGCCGACACCTGGGCGGCGAGCGTCACGGCGGCCTCGGTCTTGGCCCCGGTGGCGAACTGGCCGCCCTCACGGAGGCCGGCGGGCTGACGGTTGCGGCTCTGGGTGCTGGTCATGCTCGGTAGATGTGCGGGCTCAGGCCGAGCGCAGGAGCACCGTGCCGCCGACCAGCCACCTGCCGTGGGTGCGCCTGCCCTTCTCCAGCAGGAACATCCGGCCGCGTTCAAGCCGCACCCGGGCAGAGTCGAAGCGCACCCAGCCGGTGCCGCGCCGGTGGAATCCGCACTGCACCACGGTGCCACGCAGCACCTGCCCGGGTGCGAGGTCAGCGATCGTGACCTCGCGGGCGCCGGAGGCGATGAACTCCTCCCGTCGGGCGGCGATCTCGTCCAGGTCCGCAAGCAGCCGCAGCAGCCAGAAGGCAGCGGAGTCGTCAGGTCCCTCGATGCCGGGGATGTGGCCGCGGAAGATGTCGTTGTCTGGGTACAGGGCGGCCTCGTCCAGCTCCTCGCGGCGGCGAAGGAACACCTCCAGGTACGGGCGCACCTGCTCCGGGTTGCCATAGTCGCCGTCGAACCGGAACGGCCCAGCGGGCTCAGGTGTGCGGTCAGTCATCATCGTCCACAAGCATGGCTTCCAGCAGCTCACGCAGCGGGCTGTCGCCGGCCCCGTCGTCGGGGGCCTCCGCGCGCAGCCGGGCACGCTCGGCCCGGTCGGGTGCGTGGTCCTGGCAGTACCAGGCGCCGGCGACCCGGGTCCAGTTGGTGCGTGCACCGCACGTCACGCACGGGTTACCGACGACGGCGACGTCGAAGGCTCCGGAGGCGAACATGTTGCAGTGGCGGCAGAACCCGGCACCGTTGGTGTAGCCGCGTGTCTCGAACTCATGCCCCGGGCAGGCCAGGGTGCGCTGGGCCTGCTCCCAGGCGGCCTGCTCCGCCTCGACCAGCGTGGCGCCCTCGCCGCGGATGAAGGTCTGCGGGTCGGTCGGGGCCACCTCCACGAACGCGGTGGTGTAGGTGCCGCCGCTCCGGCGGATTACCAGTCCCGAGGCGCCGCCCTGCACGTGCCAGCCGGCCGGCCACGGGTGCGCCAGGGCGTAGCGGCCGTGATCGATGGTGCGGCGCTGCTCGAACGCTTGGGTGTCGCTCATGCTGCAGCCGCGGCACTGACCGAACCCGTCCTGCCGCTGCCCGGGGTCGAAGTCGTGCTCGTGCCCGGGGTCGTTCGCCAGGTGGTAGGAGGCCCAGGCGGCCTGCTCAGCGGTCGCGTCGTCGGAACCGACGCCGTGGTAGGTCAGACGGCCGTCGGGCGTCCGTGCAACGAACGTGTGACCGCCCTTGAGGGCGTGGACGCTGGTCTCTAGGCCGGCGGGCCAGCGCGAGGGCGTCATGCGCCCGGCTCAGTCGCGGTCAGCTCGGCGGCGTAGACCTTCCACGCCTCGATCTCGGCCTGCTCGGCGGTGCGGCCGAGCCCGCTGACCGGTGCCCGGTCGGCGAAGGTGGCGGTCGCGCACTTCCACGAGCCGTGGGGCAGCGTCTGGATGCCGGTGAGCGTGTCGGGCCAGTCCGGCACGGTGTCGCCGTTCTCCTGACGGACCTGCTCGCGGGTCAGCAGCGCCACCGCCAGGGACAGCCGGCCGAGCATGTGGACATCACGGCTGGTCGGATTCTCTGCGTGCTGGACCGTCAAGGACAGCGCCCCCACCAGCGGTGAGAGCAGGTGCTGGAGGTTCCCGTTGAGCTCCCCGTCGGGGTCGCCCATCCCGTGCTGCTGGGCCATCTGTGCGAGCACGGCGGGGTCCTCGAGCATGTCGTTGACGCGGGGCGGCAGGTCCTGGTCGGTCATGCCTCTTGGATGTGCGGCACGCGCACCGCACATCTACCGGGGTACGACCAGCTTCGATGAGTCTCAGGTCCGTCGCGTCCAGCAGGGCGTCTCTGCCGGCGGCCAGTTCGCCACCCAGCCGAGGGCAGAGGCCCAGGTGTCCCTGGCAGGCGGCGAAGCTGGCGCACCGGGCCTGCTGGAGGCCCTGCGCTTGTCCCTGGTGGCGCACCGAGCCCGCCGCGCTGCCTCCGACCAGGAAGCCGAGGTCGCCACGCTGCTCGAGCTCGCCAACGCTCGCGGCCTGACTCCCATGGACCTCGACGACGCGGTCTACGACGTAGCCGACGCCACGGCCAGCGGCCGCGTCAACGACGATGCGACCTTCGCCAGCACCACCGAGGCGCAGGACCACCATTACGGGCTCACCGACCTGGACGCCGCCGACGTGAACAACGGCGGGCTCGAGGCACAGGTCCGGTACCTGGTCAAGGAGCTCGGCGCGAAGTCGGCCCGCGAGGCCATCCAGAACGCCTGATCGGGCAGCCAGCCCCGCACATCTACCGGAGCATGAGCACCACGTTCGATGAGTCCCGGGTCCGCCGCGTTCAGCAGGGCGTCTCCACCGGCGGCCAGTTCACCGCCCAGCCCCGGTCCGAGACCGGCGTCAGCCTCGCCGGCGACACGATCACCAGGCACGACCACCAGCGGTTCTTCACGCCCGCCGGGCAGGCCGAGCTCGCCGTGGCCCTGCACGAGAAGACCGGGTGGGAGATCGTCGGTTCGGACGGCGGCACCAGCACTTACCTGGCCGTCCGGTCCCCGAACGGGCGCATCCTCAGCCTGGCCGGCGTGGTCAGCGAGCACACCTGGCTGCGACGGGTCCACAGCATCGACACCGTGGGCTCCGCCGCTCGCACGCTCGATGTCACGCAGGCTCGCGCGCACCTGGACGCCGAGCGCAACGGGTCCGTGGGCCTGCGGGCCCGTGAGGTCGCCGACATCCTTGTGGGCTCCAACGAGGCGGCCCTGACCGACCTCGAGCCGCCGATCGATGAGACCGACGAGGGCACTTACACCAGGGCCTTGTGCTACCAGCTGGCCCATGAGCTGCACCAGGCGACCGGGTGGCCGATCGTGGTCGTCGGTGACGGTCCCGGTGGAGTCACCGGGTGGGTGCACGCCGGCGTGCAGCGTCCCGACGGCGCCATCGTCGACGTCCGCGGCGTTCACGAGGACCAGGGCTGGGTCGATGAGTGGGCCGAGATGGTCGACTCCTACGGTGAGGACGAGGAGGACTACGACGGTGACCGGGTGTGGGTGTACCGGCTCGACGAGGTCGGTGGCACCGACCAACTGCCGGCCGACCCCTACGAGGGCATCGCCCAGTCCGACCGGGACCGCACCCGACAGGTCGCGCAGCTGCTGCTTGCCGAGCACGCCTGACGTATCCGTCGAACGCCCCGCCCCGCGAGCCGATGTCTCACGGTGGTCGGGGCGTTCACGTGTCTCCGTGTGGGGCTGCTGCCGCCCGTGCGGGCGTGACTGGTCGGCGTGCGCCCCGTGAAGCTGGCCCAGGTCCGGCGTAGCGCTCCCGTCCAAGGGCTCGTCGGCCAGCTGCAGACCCGGCCCGCAGGTATTGCAGGAGCCCTGCTGGCGCTGTGATGGCGATCTCGGGTCGGGTCGGACACCCGACTAGATGGTCGCACCGTCCGCTGCAACGGAGACGTGGGGACGGCGAAGCATGCCCTAGCCCGCGGATTCGACGATCCGGGCGAGCAGAACGCCGAGCCACACACCGACACCTACCACTGCGATAAGCGCCCCAAGCGAGTTGATGGTCGCCCACGCGATGTACCTGAGAGAGCGAGACGGTTTCAGCGGCGTCGCATTCGTCAGGACGGCGCCCGTGAAGATGGTTCCGATCAAGCCGATGCCGAGCGCCAAAACCAACCCCGCCAGCGGCATAGGGAAGGACCCGGCGGCTAGGAAGTTCCCGAGTGCAGACCCGAAGCAGGCGAGGCACCACAGCCACGAGGTGCGTTTCAGGCCCGCCTGACGGATGAGGAGGTAGCAAAGCCAGGCCAGGTGAGCCACCGCACCAGCGAGAACGATCGAAGCGACTAAGAGCGAGAAGGCGGGTTGCCATCTCACAGGCGCGTTCACGCCGCCGAGCGCGCCCACGGTGATGACAGAGGCGACGACGAAGAGGATGTAGGCGGTGATGAGGGAGCTGGTGACGCTCTTAGCGACGTCTCGCCAGAAGTCCGTCACGGCGCTGGCGGACGCCTCTCTGTCCGGCTCGTCGGGCATGGGCGGACGCTATCGCGGCCGACATCGGGAGTCCGTCGATTGGGGGACCACACGCTGATCTGTCGCCGAGCACGCCTGACCGACCACGAATGCCGCGCCCGCGAGCCGGTGAGCTCAGCGAGACGAGGCGTTCGTGTGTCCGGCTGTCAGAACCATACCGGCGGCGGTATGGTTCTGCCGCCTGGGGTCACACCGCCACCGGTGCCTTGATGGCCGGGTGGTGCTGGTAGCCCTCGACCTTGATGTGGCGCCACGTGTACTCGAACACCGACGGCGCCTTCTCCAGCCCCAACCGCGGGTACTGGTACGGCGCGCGGGACAGCTGCTGGCGCACCTGGTCGACGTGGTTGGCGTAGATGTGGCAGTCCCCGCCGGTCCAGACGAAGTCGCCGACCTGCAGCCCGACCTGCTGGGCGACCATGTGGGTCAGCAGCGCGTAGGAGGCGATGTTGAACGGCACGCCCAGGAACAGGTCGGCGCTGCGCTGGTACAGCTGGCAGGACAGGCGCCCGTCGGCGACGTAGAACTGGAAGAGGGCGTGGCAGGGGACCAGTGCCATCTTGTCCAGGTCGGCCACGTTCCACGCCGAGACGACGTGACGCCGGGAGTCAGGGTTGGTGCGAAGGTCGTCCAGGACCCGGCTGATCTGGTCGATGTGCTCCCCGTCCGGGGTGGGCCAGGACCGCCACTGGTAGCCGTACCCGGGGCCGATGGTGCCGTCCTCGCGGCGCCACTGGTCCCAGATGTGCACGTCTCGGGCGATGAGGGTATCGACGTCGGTGTCGCCGGACAGGAACCAGAACAGCTCCTCGGCGACCCCGCGCAGGAACACCCTCTTGGTCGTGATGAGCGGGAAGCCTTCGCTCAGGTCGTAGCGCAGCTGCCGCCCAAAGACGGAGCGGGTGCCGGTGCCGGTGCGGTCGGTCTTGATGCTGCCGTTGGCCAGCACGTCGGCAAGCAACGCCTCGTAGGGGTGGGCGCTCATGCGGCCGTGTCCTGGTGGCGGGCGCGGGCCGCGGCGACTTCGTCGTCCATGCCGGCCCAGAACCCGCGTACCACCGGTGCCGGGGCGTGCCCCGTGCCACCGCCGATGCAGCGACTCTCGTGCCGGACCGGCAGCGAGCAGTCCTGCGCGTGCAGGCCCAGCGTCTCGCCCTCGGGCCGCAGCGTCCAGGAACCACCCCCGCACAGCGGGCATGTCGCCAGGTCCTCGTTCGGGCCCTCCGGGCCACGGTGGGGGCCCTGGGGGCACGGCTTGCCGAGGTAGGCGCCGAAGAACGGGCCCAGCTCCTGGGCGAGGGTGGCCTCGGTCGGCACAACCCGCAGCTCCAGTCCGTATCCGGCAGCTCGCAGCACCCGCGCCAGAGTGGAGACCCGCACGTCGCCATCGCCGCCGAGCACCTCGACCAGGCGTCGCCCGGCCAGACCAGCGACCCGGGCGAGCTCGTCACGGTCCTTGCCGTCGACGACCCGGTTCATCAGGGTCGAAGCGTCCGCAGCGGCCTGGGCGGCGGCCGCGTCGACGGCGTCCTGCGGGTCGGTGCGGACCATGCTGAGGTGGTCAGTCATCAGGGTTCAGCTCCTTGCTGGGCCCCGGTGAGCGAGAGGTGTACCGCGCCAGGGCGAGTCTTGGTCATCGAGAGATGTCGGTGACGGTGGTGCCGACCGGGGCGTCGATGGTCACCGACGGGTCGCCCTCGTAGTGGGGTCGCTCACCGAACCGGACGGGCCAGTCGGGGTAGGCGTCCACGGCGTACACCCCGATGGTCCAGTCCAGGCGGGAACCGACCGGTCCGCCGCCGTAGTCGACCAGCACGTCCAGGCTCTGCCCGTCCGGGGCGGTCAGCCGCACCCGGGTGCCGTCGGCGGCGAGCTGGAACTCCTTCCTGACCGCGCCCTCGACCTCCACGAGGTCGTCACTGGCGCCGTAGATGACGATGGGCGCAGTCTCGGTCACGGGTCCTCCAGGGTCGGGATGCGGCTGCCAGTGGCAGATGTGCGGCATCGGGCCGCGTACCCCCGCGCGGGGCGGGGCGACTGAACTCAGAAGTCCCAGTCGTCGTCCTGGGTCTCGACGGCCTTGCCGATGACGTAGGAGGACCCGGACCCGGAGAAGAAGTCGTGGTTCTCGTCGGCGTTCGGTGACAGCGCTGACAGGATCGCGGGGTTCACCGCGGTCTCCTCCTTCGGGAACAGCGCCTCGTACCCGAGGTTCATGAGGGCCTTGTTCGCGTTGTACCGCAGGAACGCCTTGACGTCCTCGGTCAGTCCGAGCTCGTCGTAGAGGTCCTCGGTGTAGTGCACCTCGTTGTCGTAGAGCTCGAGCAGCAGCTCATAGGCGTAGTCCTTCACCTCCTGCTGCCGCTGGGCGTCGGCGGATTCCAGAGCGCGCTGGGCCTTGTACCCGATGTAGTAGCCGTGCACGGCCTCGTCGCGGATGATCAGCCGGATCAGGTCGGCTGTGTTGGTGAGCTTGGCGCGGCTGGACCAGTGCATCGGGGCGTAGAACCCGGAGTAGAACAGGAACGACTCGAGCATCACCGAGGCGACCTTGCGCTTGAGCGGATCCTCGCCGTGGTATCGGTCCAGGATGATCTCGGCCTTGCGCTGCAGGTGCGGGTTCTCCTCCGACCAGCGGAATGCCTCGTCGATCTCCTTGGTCGAGACCAGCGTGGAGAAGATCGAGGAGTAGGACTTGGCGTGCACCGACTCCATGAAGGCGATGTTGGTGTAGACAGCCTCCTCGTGCGGGGTCAGCGCGTCGGGGATGAGGCTGACGGCGCCGACGGTGCCCTGGATGGTGTCCAGCAGCGTCAGGCCCGTGAAGACCCGGGTCGTCATCGTCTTCTCGGCCTCGGACAGGCTCGCCCAGGAGGAGATGTCGTTGGAGACCGGCACCTTCTCCGGCAGCCAGAAGTTCCCGACCAGGCGGTCCCAGACCTCGAGGTCCTTCTCGTCCTCGATGCGGTTCCAGTTGATCGCCGTGACCCGGTCGATGAGCTTGGGGGTGGAGGTGGTCATGATGCTCCTGTGGGATGGGTGTTCGGTGCTCGGTGCTGACCGGACGGGGGTGCCTGCCCGGGCAGCCGGCGCGACCTCAGGTGCCGCGCCGGCGGTGGGTTCACAACGCACAGCTGACGCAACCCTCCACCTCAGTGCCCTCCAGAGCCATCTGGCGCAACCGCACGTAGTAGATGGTCTTGATGCCCTTGCGCCAGGCGTAAATCTGCGCCTTGTTCAGGTCGCGGGTGGTCACGTCGGCGGGGAAGAACAGCGTCAGCGACAGGCCCTGGTCGACGTGCTGGGTGGCCTCGGCATAGGTGTCGATGATCTTCTCGTAGCCGATGTCGTAGGCGTCGGCGAAGAACTCGATGTTGTCGTTGGTCAGGCCCGGCGCCGGGTAGTAGACGCGGCCGAGCTTGCCCTCCTTGCGGATCTCGATCTTGGCCGCGATGGGGTGGATCGAGCTCGTCGAGTGGTTGATGTAGGAGATGGACCCGGTCGGGGGGACCGCCTGCAGGTACATGTTGTAGATGCCGTGCTCACGCACCGAGCCGGCGAGCTCGCGCCAGTCCTCCTGGGTGGGGATGTGCACCCCGGCCGCGGCGAAGATGCGGCGGACCCGGTCGGTCTTGGGGCGCCACGCCCGCTCGATGTACTTGGTGAAGAACTCGCCGGTGGCGTACTTGGACCGTTCGAACCCCTCGAAGGCGCGGCCGCGCTCGATGGCGATGAGGTTCGAGGCGCGGACCGCGTGGTAGGCGACGGTGTAGAAGTAGATGTTGGTGAAGTCCAGCGCCTCAGGCGAGCCGTAGTGGATGCGCTCCCGGCCCAGGTAGCCGTGCAGGTTCATCTGGCCCAGACCGATCGCGTGGCCGGCGTCGTTGGCCTTGCGGATGGAGGGGACCGCGTCGATGCTGGTCTGGTCGCTGACCGCGGTCAGTGCCCGGATCGAGGCCTCGATGGTGGCGCCGAGGTCGGGGGAGTCCATGGCCTTGGCGATGTTGAGGGAGCCGAGGTTGCAGGAGATGTCGTTGCCGACGTGGGCGTAGGACAGGTCCTCGTTGTAGGTCGAGGCGGTGCTCACCTGCAGGATTTCGCTGCACAGGTTGGAGTGGGTGACCTTGCCCTCGATCGGGTTGGCCCGGTTCGCCGTGTCCTCGAACATCACGTACGGGTAGCCGGACTCGAACTGGATCTCGGCCAGGGTCTGGAAGAAGTCGCGGGCCTTGATCTTGGTCTTCTTGATCCGGCCGTCCTCGAGCATCTCGCGGTACTTCTCGGTGACGTTCACCTCAGCGAACGGCACCCCGTAGACGCGCTCGACGTCGTAGGGCGAGAACAGGTACATGTCCTCGTTGTTCTTGGCGAGCTCGAAGGTGATGTCGGGGATGACCACACCCAGGGAGAGCGTCTTGATCCGGATCTTCTCGTCGGCGTTCTCACGCTTGGTGTCGAGGAACCGCATGATGTCGGGGTGGTGGGCGTGCAGGTACACCGCGCCGGCGCCCTGCCGGGCGCCGAGCTGGTTGGCGTAGGAGAAGGAGTCCTCGAGCAGCTTCATCACCGGGATGACACCCGAGGACTGGTTCTCGATGTGCTTGATCGGTGCCCCGTACTCGCGCAGGTTGCTCAGCAGCAGCGCGACGCCGCCGCCGCGCTTGGACAGCTGCAGGGCGGAGTTGATGCCGCGGGCGATGGACTCCATGTTGTCCTCGATGCGCAGCAGGAAGCAGGAGACGGGTTCGCCGCGCTGGGCCTTGCCGACGTTGAGGAATGTCGGGGTGGCGGGCTGGAACCTGCCGGTGATGATCTCTTCGACGAGCTTGCCGGCGAAGTCGACGTCGCCGTCGGCCAGGCCGAGCGCGACCATGGCGACCCGGTCCTCGAACCGCTCCAGGTAGCGCTTGCTGTCGAAGGTCTTGAGCGCGTAGGAGGTGAAGAACTTGAACGCCCCGAGGAAGGTCTCGAACCGGAACTTGTGGGCGTAGGCACGCTGGAAGGTGGCCTTGATGTCGGCGTAGTCGTACTTGGCCAGCACGGCCGGGTCGTAGTAGTCGTTCTCGAGCAGGTAGTCGAGCTTCTCGCGCAGGTCGTGGAAGAAGACCGTGTTCTGGTTGACGTGGTCCAGGAAGTACCGGCGCACCGCTCGCTTGTCGGCGTCGAACTGGATCTTGCCGTCGGCGTCGTAGAGGTTGAGCATCGCGTTGAGCGCGTGGTGGTCCAGGGCGGTTTCGGTCATCGTGGGGTCTCCGTGTGGTTCCAGAAGGTGGTCAGGCCGGTGCGCACGGTCTCCACGTCGTGGGGGGTGCCCATGAGCTCGAACCCGTACAGGTAGGGGACGCCGCACTTGGCGGCGATGATGGGTCCGGCGAGGCAGTACGCCTGGCCGAAGTTGGTGTTGCCGGCGGCGATCACCGCGCGCAGCAGGGCCCGGTTGTCCGGGTCGTTCAGGAACCGGATGACCTGCTTGGGCACTGCGCCGCCGTGGTTGCCGCCGCCGTAGGTCGGCACGACCAGGACGTAGGGGTCCTGGGTGTGCAGTGCGGGGTCGCCGGCACGCAGCGGGATGCGATGCGCCGGGAGGCTGAGCTTGTCGACGAACCGGGCGGTGTTGTTCGAGACCGAGGAGAAGTAGACCAGCGAGCTCACGGGTCTGCTGCCTCCTACATGTGGTGGTCTCGGGTGGGTGGACCCGGTACATGTGCGGGCGCCCTCGGCCCTGCCGGCTGCGGCCCGGACCGGGGTTCGGCTGCCCTGGCAGCCCGCTGCAAGCGTGAAGCCGTGCGCTGAACACAGCTCCGATCAGGCGGACAGCTTCACCGCGACCGGGCGTTCCGGAGGCGCTGCGTCACTGCGTCGCAGGGCACAGGGCTCACCGTGCGCCGGTGCCGCACATCTGGGAAGCATGACGACCCACAGCACCGAGACCGCTGCGCTGCGCGCCGGCTTGCCCATCAACTGGTCCGGCGCGGCCGCGGCGCTGGCCACGCTGATCTCGTTGCTGGCGATGGTGCTGTGGGCCGACCTGCGCCCGTGGACCGGCATCGTGCTGATGCTGTCCGGGCTGTGGTGGCTCAAGGAGATCGACCAGGCCTGGACCCGGCGGGCGCGACGCCAGCAGGGCTGAACGCTCGGGCCGGGCTCGCGGTCACACCGGCTGCCTGGCCCGCTGTTCCTGCTGCTGATGCAGCGCCTGCAGGAACGGTTCGGGGTCGACCTGGGCCCCGCGCCGGGCCACGACGGCGTTCGTGGAGGTGCGCAGCACGGTGCCGTCGTTGAGCTCCACGCGTGCCTCGAACTCCACCGGCCGGCGCTGGGCGCCCTCGCCGTCCCACTTCACCGGGCGCGAGGGGATGGCCCAGACACCGGTCACGCGCGCCCACCGGGCCTTGCCCGGGTCGTGGTAGACCTGCGAGATGAGATCGCCCTTGCGCAGCTGACGCACCCGCGGCCGGGATGCCTCCATCTGAGCCTTGCCGAAGGCGCGCACCATGTCCGAGACCAGACCTCGCTCGTAGGAGCGGCCGCTGCCGTTGCACACGAAGCAGCGGTTGTGGCCGAGGTCTCGGCTGTACAGCGACTTGCCGGTGCCGTTGCAGCGGCCGCACGCGATGGTGGGGAAGCCGAACTCGTCGAAGGGGCGCCTCGATGGCGCCACGAGCGCCACATCGGGCTCGGCGCGGGTGCCTGCGGAGAACTGTCCCCCCTCCTTGACACCGGCCGGTACGCGACACTGCTTCTCGGTCAGCTTCATGCCCCGGTAGATGTGCGGGTCACCACACCCTGATCGAACGGGTGTGCGGCACTCAGGCGGCGGTGGGCTGCCAGCCGGCACCGGTGTGCTGCACCAGGCGGGCCCCGTGACGGGCCAGACGCTGCGCGAACGCCTGCGCCTGCTCGCGGGTGTCGAGCTCCACGACCGGGCGGCCCGGACTCTGGTAACCCCACCGCTCGGGCTTAGCGCGACGGGCCAGCTCCACGCCGTGCTCGATGCCGGCGGCCAGCTCAAGCTCGGCGGGACGGTGCAGGCCACGACGACGGGCGTCACGGATCTCCATCTCCGCGGCGGCAAGGTGGCCGCGCTCCAGGTTGTGCTCACCGGCCGCAAGCATGCGGACCACATCCGCGCGGCGGTGGCGCTCCATACGGGTGGCGTCCTGGCGGGACAGGCTGCGACGCAGTGTTCGGCCCGCGCACATGGTGCCCATGCGGGCCACCTCGACGCCGTCGTCGTCGGCCAGCACCACGGTTCCGCGCAGCTCCTGGCGGCCGCAGCTGTCGCAGCTGGTCTGCTCGTCGTTGAACCCGATCGCGTGCAGCCGGACCGGCGGCTCGGTGTACCCGGCATCGGTCAGCCCGAACAGCACGTCGGCGGACGGCTCGGGCCGCGGGGTGGAGGCGAATCGGCCGCCGGTGCGCACGCCGCGGGGGACTCGGAGCGGGGTGGTGGTCATGCCAGATGGATGTGCGGGACCTACCAGGTGCCGGGCAGGTGGTCGATGCTGACGTCCTGGGCAAGCACACCGAACCCGAGCAGCGGGACGCTCTGGTCGGCTCGCGTCTGCCACGGCATGCGGCCGGTCCGATCCGGGTAGACCAGCTGCAACGCGTCCACGGGCAGGCCGGGTCGGGCGTAGAGCTCGTTGGCGGCCGGGAGCAACCTCCTGGTGTCCAGGACCGAGACCGCACGCAGCGCGACCCCGGCCAGGATGCCGTGGACCTGGTCCCCGTGACGCAGGCCGCGGTCGAGCACCCCGGCGCCGTCGGCTGCCGCCTGCAACGCGGGCTCGGCGATGCTGCGGCGCAGCCCGACCACGACCAGCTCGGGGTGCTCGTGGGCGGACAGACCGACGGTGTAGCTGTACAGGCTGCGCAGCTCGACGTCGAAGGCGGTCACGATGGCGAGACCGGTGCGGTTGATGTCGGCTCGGCAGCGGGCCAGCAGGGTCTGCCAGGAGGTTCCGCTCACGGGGCCTGGCTCTCGGGACGCAGCCACGGGGTCCAGTTGGTGCCGGGCAGAGGCCAGGCTTCGTCCTTGGCCTTGTGGGCGGCGAGCAGGCTGCCGTGCGCGGCTTGCAGGAGCCGTCCGATGCCGAGCCGTTTGCGGGGCGACATCGGCTCGTCCAGGACGAAGTTCTTGCCGTCGTAGCGGGCTGCGCGTTCGTGGGTGTCGCTGAACAGGCGCGGCTGAAACTGCTCGAGGAAGTCCTGCAACGTCGGCTCGTCCTCGGTGTGCACCAGGGCCCAGGGCCGGCCCAGGCACACGGCGATGCCGCCACGGATATCGGTGACCCACATGGCCGAGTAGACGAGCTTGCGGGTCGGGCCGCCGGGGGTAGCGATGACCGAGGCCGGTCGAAGCGTCATCGGGGTGGTCGCTGGGCGTGGTCGGCCCAGGATGGGGGCGAGAGGCATGTGCGCCCTATGTGCGGCACCGTGCCATCGGGTGCCGGTTCAGTCGGTGGGGATCCCGGCTCGGCGCAGCAGTGCGTAGGCGACCGCGTGCGGGTGCTGCCAGTCGACCATGACGGTGCCCTCGTCGTCCTCGGCTGCGCGGGGGTCGGGCGAGGTGTCGGCCCAGTGGTGGTAGACCTCGGGACTGACGCGCCCCTGGTCGACCTCGATCTCGAACAGCGCCTGGTGGCCGGGCCGGTGCAGTCGGACCTCCCAGCATCGCCCCTCTGCCAGGCTGGTGATGCGGGCGCCGTGCCGGGCGAGCACGCCGAGCGCGGTGGCGACCTCTCGAGGGGCGCCGGGGTAGGTGGGGGACCTCAGCGTGACGGCCGGCTCGCCCTTGGCGGTGGTGGTGAACCGGCCACCGGTGTGCACGCCAGCGGGCACGCGCGTCTGAGTGGCGGTGGTGGGGTGAGCGGTGAGCGTCATGTCCGGTAGATGTGCGGACGACCCGCTGTTGGGGCGGGCGTGGGGTGGTTCTCACGTCTGCGCGCGCGTACGCACATGTGCGCGGGGGCGCGCGCACATGTGCGCGCAGACGTGGAAGCCTCCCTTCGGCCGTCGTGCAGGGCCCCGATCCGGGGTCCGATTCGTGAGCTTCGACCGGGGTTGCGGTCGTCTCGACGGAGTTTTGCTCCGTTGCTCCGTCGGGCCGTGGGGGTGTTTTCGCAGGTCAGAGGGCATGAACGGAGAAACGGACGGACGGAGCAGTTTTCAGGGGGTCCTACTGGGGGCTGTGTGTGTGCAAGAACCGTCGGGTGCCGTCCCGGGGGTGGGGGAGGGCAGAGGGGGAAAGTTTGCACACACAGTCCCCTATACGCGATCCCCTCTACTTACTCCGTTTCTCCGTTCAACAAGGAAAAAGTAGTACCTGTAGGGCTCTGACCTGGGACTTTGTGTCGCAAACCCGACGGAGTTGGGGTCTCGAAAAGTCCGTCGAGCTCCGTCGGGATCCCTGGTTCGGGGCGTTGTCGCAGGTCAGGGGCTTGCAGGGGGTGGGGGCGCAACTCCGTCGGGGCCCTGACTGCTCGCGGGGTGTAGGACACAGGACCGCTGCGTGTCCGCGTGTTGCCGGTGCTGTAGCGGCAGACGTGTAATACACTCGTGTGCGATGGTGTGCGCGATCGGCGCACCCCGACGCCCTACGACAGGAGCCTGTTGATGACGAGCTCGAACCGGGTCGACGCCTCGAGCCCGTTCCTCGACGAGCTGCGCACCTACGCCAGCAAGGGGTTCGACGGGTCGATCTCGGCCGCCGCCAACGGCCTGGAGGTCATCGTCTTCCTCGAGGCCGGACAGGTCATCGCGGTCCACAGCCCGCAGTTCACCTTCCCCACCCATGAGCTCGCGGTCGCCTACACCGGCAACGAGCCGACCGGCCAGGACCACCTGCGATGGCTCTACGAGCGCATCAACAGCGACACCGAGGGCAAGGGCCTGGGCGCCGACGACGTCGACCGCATCGTGCGCAACTGGTCCTACGGTCTGCTCGCCTCCGCGTTGACGTGGCGCAACCCCAAGGTGCGCCGCAACCGCCGGGCCAGCGTCACCACGAACAAGTTCTACCCCACCCCGTGGCAGGTCGTGCTCGCCGACGTGACCGCCCGGGTCGACGACCTGGTCTCCTCCTGGGCGATCCTGACCGACTACCTGGCCGCACAGGAAGGCTTCGCCGGCGGCGCCCGGCCCGCCTCGGTCGCCTGCGGCAAGCTTGTGCTGCAGGCACCCGGTCACCCGCTGCTGCTCGGCAAGGCACCCGTGGACGAGGTCGCTCGCACGCTCGGCACCACCCGGTACGAGCTGCTCTCCGCCGCCGCACGTGTCGTGCTCAACGGGGGAACGCTGCAGCCCAGCCTGATGGCGATGTCGGGTGACCTGCCGGTCTACCCGGTGCCGGAGTCGCTGGAGGACACCGCGAACGAGTGGGCCAGCATCGAGGCGGTCGCCGAGGTGGAGCGCCCCGCCGTCGAGCAGCCCATCGAGCCGGTCCAGGACGACCTCGACCTCGAGCCCGAGCCCGAGCTCGAGCCCGAGCCTGAGGTCGAGCCTGAGGTCGAGCAGCGTGACGCCGACCTGGGGGACGTCTACGCCCAGCTGGGCGTCGAGGTGCCCGGGCAGACGGCCGAGCCGGTGCTTGAGCCCGAGGTCCCCGCAGCTGGACCGGCCACAGAGGACGCCCTGGCCGCCAACCCTCTGGAAGGCGCGGTCGAGGTCGCCCACGGCACCGACGTCGCACTGGCCCAGGACACGCTCAGCGGCTCCGGCGCCGAGCAGATGCGCACCTGGGTGGACGCCTCCGCCAACGACCGCGAGCGGGCGTTGCGCGAGTCGGTCTACCGGCAGGCACTCGTCGCGGCCGCAGCCGCGGCCAGCACACGCCTGGGCGAGCTGGAAACCAAGATCGTCGAGCTCGAGGCAATGGCCGCTGACGCGCACGCCGGACGGCAGCAGGTCGAGGCCGCAGAAGCCCAGGCGCAGGCCGCCCGCGCGCAGGTCGAGGACGCCGAGACCAGGTTGCGCAGCTTCGAGGAGGAAGGGCTGGTCTACCTCGCCGCCGAGCGCTCCGCCCAGCAGCAGGTCGAGCAGGCCCGCGAGAACGCCGAGCAGGCCCACGTCGACGTCGAGGCGGCGCAGCGTGCTCTCGCAGCCGCCCAGGACCACCTGCAGGCGGCGCAGACCAAGGTCGCCCAGGCTGAGAGCGAGCTCGACTCGATCTCCCAGGACGCGCAGGCGAACTACCACCAGCCGCTGGCCCAGGCGGTCGAGGGCCGCGAGGAGGTCGTGCGCACCGTGCTCGATCCCGCGCAGGCTCACCTGGACCGCGTCAGCGCCGAGGTCGTCCTGGTGGGTCAGGCAGCCGCGGCGCTGGTGGAGGAAGTCATGACAGTCGGGTACGAGGCCGAGCTCGGGGTCCGGGTGGTGCGCGACCTGGACGACACCGGTCAGCTCGACTCCGACCCGCTGGTCGCCTCGCTGCGTACCCTTCACGAGCGCCTGACCGCGGTCCTGGACGGCATGCCGGAGCTCACCGGCCAGCCCACCGTCACGACCGCGCAGCAGGTGCAGGAGCAGGCCGGGATCGATGCCGAGGCACCGGCCCCGGCATCGATCGACTCGGCGCTGGAGGACCTGCTCGCAGGTCACGACCCCGAGCCCGCTGTCGGCGTCGAGGCCGACCTGGGTGAGGTTCCTGTAGCGCCGGACTTCGAGGAGCTCACGGACGAGGCGGTCACCCCGGTCCCGCAGATGCTTCCCGAGCAGGTCGAGACAGACCCCGTCCACGGCGACGCCCCGGAGGGTCTCGCGCTGGGCGTCGAGGACATGGCTGACAGCCAGAGCGTCGACGCCTTCGAGCAGGCGCTGGCCGACCTCGAGCACGGCGAGCAGCCTGACGAGCTCGACGACCTACTGGACCAGGTCGCCGGCGCCACCGCCACCGCCCTGCCTGTCGAGGAGGCGCCAGCCCAGGCCGCAACGCCTGTGAGCTTCGATGAGATCCTCGCCGGCCAGGCACCCCAGGCGCCCTGGAATGGTGACGTCGTGCAGTGGGCTTCCGTCGAGGCCGAGCAGTCATGAGCAGCCGACCCGCCGCACATGAGGGACACATGGACCAGTCTCTGACCCGGCTTCGGCCCAGTGACCGGCACGGCACCTGGGTGCTGGCCACCGCCAGCGGAACCCGGTACGAGCTGACCCACAACGAGCACGGCTGCACCGTGTCCCGACTGCCCGGTCAGACCGAGGAGAGCGCGAACCTGCGTCGCGACCGAGAGCCGATACGGCTGCTGGGTGTCAACACCGTGGACGAGCAGCGAACGGTCACCGTGGGCGAGCTGCGTGTGGGTCAGCGGGCGGTGCTGCTCCTGGAACCACTGGCCGCGGACGCGGTGTACACGCAACGCGTCACCACCCCGGTGGTGGCGATCACCAAGCAGAAGGCCGTCGTCGGCCAAGGCTGACCGGGCACCCAAGACAGCGAAGCGGCCGCTCCCAGTCGGGGCGGCCGCTTCGTGTTCTGGGCTCAGCTGTTGCTGACGGCGGTGTCCGGGTCGATGCTCGGCAGGTCCTCGGGCGCGGTGGTGCTCAGGTCCTCCGGCAGCGTCGGCTCCTCGAGGTCTTCGCCGGGCGTCGGCTCCGGCAGCTCCTCGGCCTGCGCGGTGCCGGCCAGCGCCTCGATCTGCGCGGCGAGGCCCTCGACGTCGACCTGCTGCAGGAACATTCGGGTGTTGATGTTCAGCGTGACGGCGTCCTCGTCGGCGGCGATGGAGGAGCTGGAGACGACGTTGATGCGGGGGGCGTCTCGCAGTCCGTCCAGGAACGCGAGCACCTGCTCGGTGCTGCCACGCACCGACATCGACAGGTCGTAGTAGGCCAGCACCGGCGTTGCGGCTGGGGTCGTGGGCGCGGCGGGGGCGTCGCCGCCGTCGCCGTCATCGGGGGCGGGTCCTTCGTCGGGGGTTGCCTGAACCATCTGCGGCACCGAGATCGAGAGGTTGGTGACCTCCGAGATGCCTGCGGTCGCGGCGATCGCGCCGAGCTGGTCGTACAGGTCCGCCTGGTCGATCTGCGACGGCACCCGGGCCGACAGGTCGCGCAACGCGTCGATCTGGGTGGTGATGCCGGCCAGGCGGGCCTTGAGCAGGGGTAGCTGCTGATCCAGGGAGAGGTTGGACTGCTCCTGCGCCTGGAGGGTCTGGGTGAGCTCGGCCTTCTGGTCCTGCTGCGGGCTGATGAGCCCCAGGAAACCGCCGCCCGCCACGGCCAGGCAACCGATCGCGGCCAGCACCGTGGTCTTGTCCTTGAGCAGGTTCATCACTGGCCGTCCTCGGAGGTCGGGGTCGTCTCGGGCTCGGGGAGCTCGCTGGTCGGGTCGGTGCCTTCGCCGGTGTCGCTCTGCATCTGGTTGAAGGCCTCGACGCTGAGGCCGACGCTGCCCTGCAGCGAGCCGTCACCGGCCAGCGCCGGCAGGTAGGGGTCGGCGAACCAGGTGTCGCGGCCCAGGGCGTTCAGCACACCCGAGGGGGTGGCACCGCCGGCCGTCGGGTTCCCGGTGAAGGAGATGCAGCCAGCCAGCGGGACCTGGTTGAACGGGTCGGTGGAGACGCAGTCGACGTCGGGGTTCTCGCTGGTGACCGTCATCAGCTGGAATGAGGTGACCTGCAGGTACGGGCCGACCGCGTCCAGGAACCGCTGCATCACCGCGCCGTGGTCGACGGTGCGCGAGGTCTGGGACTGGATCGTGGTGTTCAGCGCCTCGGTCTGGGTGGCGAGGTTCGTGACGGGGGAGTAGACCGCCACCTGCTCGGAGAGCACGCGGCCGCGCTCGGCGGCGGTGGCGACCTGGTCCTCCAGGTCGGCGATGCCTGCGGTGCCGGCGCCCCAGGTGCCGAGGACCCCGACCGCGCAGGCCAGTGTCGCGCCCACGACCAGCCGGCGGTTGCGCATGGTGGCCAGTCGTGCCCGATGCGCAGCCGGCAGGACGTCGACCCGCGGCGGCGTGGCCTGGAACTTCTGCCCACCGGTGGCCTTCTTCTTGCGGCTCAGCTTCAGCTGCATCGCTGTTCCCTTCAACGGACGCTCGCCGCGACGGCGCTGGTCAGGTCCTGGTCGGTCTTCTCGGTGACTGCCTGCAGCTTCTCGGGGTGGGAGACCCAGGCGGTGGGGTCGAGCACGGCCACCCGGCTGGAGCCGCCGAGCTCGGCGGACAGGCGGGGGGCGAGGTTGGGCAGCCGGGACTCTCCACCGGTCAGCCACACCCGGCCCACCGGCATGCCGAGGGTGTGGGCCATGTCGGAGACGCCGCGGTGCAGCTCGCGCACGAGCGAGGTCGACCACGCCGAGATTGCCTGGGCGACGTCGTGCAGATCCTCGGGCTGGTACTTGGGGTGGTGCTGCGGCTGGGAGTGGTCGATCAGCTTGAGGGCCTCGGCCTCCTCGGTGGAGATGCCGAGGTTGAGGGAGATGTCCTGGGTGAGGTTCTCTCCGGCGAACTGACCGAAGGGCAGCTCGGCGACGAACTGCTTGTCGACGACGGCGGCCATGGTGACCGTGGTGGCTCCGAGGTTGACGACGGCGTCCACCACACCGGGGCCGGAGGAGGCCTGGTTGATGAAGCGGGCCAGCGCGAACGCGGTGACGTCGACACCGGAAGGCCGGATACCCGCCTCCCACACGCAGTCCAGGATGGCTTCCAGGGTGACCTTGTCGACCCCTACGACCGCGACGGACGCCTGGGTGCGGACGTCCCCGTCTTCGCTCGTAGTGTCATACACATCGGCGATGTGGTAGTCGACGTACATGTTCTTGGTGCCGACCGGAAGGCGCTTGTCGGCCTCGACGGCGACGATGGCGTCCATGTCCGCTCGCGCGGCCAGCCAGTCGACGGTCGCAGGTCGGATCAGGACGGCTGGGTGGGAGCCGACCACGATCGAGGCGCGCCTCGTGCGGAACCGTCCATGGCGCCACAGCTGACGCAATGCCGCCACTAGTGCGGTGCGGTCGCGTAGTACGCCCTCGCTGAACGTGCCGCTGGCCAGCGGCACCGCATGAGCTCGACGCACGGTGACCGCGCGTGCGCTGGTGGTCGTCTCGACCGCACGCACGCCCGTGGTCCCGATGTCCAGGCCTACGACCGACCCCATGCTGTTCCTCATCTCGGCGAACGACTTGCTCGGCGACGCGCGGGCGCGCATCGCGGCTTCCGGGTACAGTGTGTCATACACTGACGTGAGTTCGGTGAACCCAGACGGAGTGTTGTGGAAGGTGGTGGCGGGGGATGGCGGCTGACGTCGCGTCGGTGCTCGAGAGCGCCCGGCTCGTGGACGCCCAGACCGCGGATCTCATCCGCAGCCACGCCCAGCAGCACCAGCTCACCCAGGCCAAGGTCGCGGTCACCGTCGGCGGGCTCACCGAGAACCAGGTGTTCGTCGCCGTCGTGCGCTCCTCGGGGCTGAACGTCACCGAGGACCTGGCCGCCGAACCGGCCGACCCGGAGGCGGTCGCGCTGCTCACCCGCGAGCAGGCCGAGGCCTGGAGCGTCGTGCCGCTGCGGTTCGAGGGCTCCTCGCTCATCATCGCCGGCACCCCGAACGCGCAGAAGAACAGCCAGGTCAACGTCGACCTCGGCCTCAAGCTCGGCTCCACCCCCTACCGGTGGCTGATCGCCCGCGCCGAGGACATCCGCGCCAAGATCGCCGCGCTGTACCGCAACGAGGCGGAGATGCAGCGCCTGGCCCTGGCCGTGGGGGACGGCGGCAACGGGCTGGACACTGGTGTGCGGCTGGTCAACCTGCACCTGGAGCAGGCCATCACCGACCGCGCCTCCGACATCCACTTCGAGCCGACCACCGCACACCTGCGGGTGCGGTACCGCATCGACGGCGTCCTGACCGAGCGTGAGGCCATCCCGCGCAGCGTGGCCGAGTCGGTCATCTCCCGCCTCAAGATCATGGCCGAGGTCGACCCGGCCGAGAAGCGCAAGCCGCAGGATGGCCGCATCAGGTTCCCCACCACCGGACGCACCGTCGACATGCGTGTCGCCACCGCGCCGGTGGCCTCCGGCCTCGAAGAGGTCATCATCCGGATCCTGGACAACTCCGCCTCCAACATGGACATCACCAGGTTGGGGCTCTCGGAGCACACCTACGGGCGTTGGTCGGCCGGCTTCGCCAAGCCCAACGGGATGTTGCTGGCCACCGGGCCCACCGGGTCGGGCAAGTCGACCACGCTGTACGCGACTCTGAGCAAGATCGTGAACCCCAAGGTCAAGGTCATCACCATCGAGGATCCCGTCGAGTACCGCATCGCCGGCATCAGCCAGCGTCAGGTCAACCCCAAGGCCGGTGTCACCTTCGCCGGTGCGCTGCGCTCCATCCTGCGTTCGGACCCCGACGTCATCCTGGTCGGTGAGATCCGCGACAAGGAGACCGCGACGATCGCGATCGAGGCCGCCCTGACCGGTCACCTCGTGCTGTCTTCGTTGCACACCAACAGCGCCCCCGAGGCCGTGGTGCGCCTGGTCGAGATGGGGGTGGAGCCGTTCCTGGTGTCCTCGGTCGTGGAGTGCGCGCTCGGGCAGCGGCTGGTGCGGCGCCTGTGCGAGGCCTGCAAGGCACCGGAGCAGCTCGACCCGGACCTGGCCGCCAACATCGGCTTCGTGCTCCCCGAGGGGGTCGAACCCACGTTCTTCCGCCCGGTCGGCTGCGCCCGCTGCTCGGAGGGCTACATGGGCCGTATCGCCCTGCACGAGGCGATGTCGCGTTCGCCCGCTGTGGAAAAGGCCATCGTCCGGGGCTCCGTCTCCGGGTTGGAGCTGCACGAGGTCGCCCGCGCCGAGGGCATGCGCCCGATGCGCGAGGACGGCTGGTTGAAGGTCGCACAGGGGGTCACCACGATCTCCGAGGTGCTGCGAGTTGTGGCGTAGAGGAGACAAAGGTGACAGCTCAGACAGGTTCGTACTTCTCGCGGGAGGCCCAGCCTGCGCCCACGCTGCCGGCGCGGCCCAGCCCGCCTCCGGTCGCGGCGACCCTGCCGCGCCCGGCGCCGGCCCCCGCAGCGACGGCGACCCCGGCCGTGGAGCGGGTCAGCAGCGCCCAGGTCCACACCCCCGGGACGGGCATCACCCTGGACGCCATGCTCACGTGGGTGTACCGCAACGACGCCTCCGACCTGCATCTGGCCGCGGACGCCCCGCCGCGTGTGCGTCTGCACGGCGACCTCATCGACATGCCCGGTTACGGCCCCATCGCCTCCCGGCACCTGGAGGCGATGCTCTACGCCATCATGGACGAGCGCCGCCGGCGGGTGTTCGAGGAGCACCACGACATGGACCTGGCCCACGCCCTCGGCGACAAGGCCCGCTTCCGTGTCAACATCTTCCGCCACCGCCGCAAGATCGGCGCCGTCATGCGCCTGATCCCTACCAAGGTGAGGACCGCCGACGAGCTGGACCTGCCCGACTCCATCCAGAAGCTAGCCGGGCTGACCCGCGGCCTGGTGCTGGTGTGCGGCCCCACTGGGTCCGGCAAGTCGACCCTGCTGGCCTCGCTGGTGGACCTGGCCAACCGCACCCGCAAGGCGCACATCGTCACCATCGAGGACCCGATCGAGTTCACCCACTCCTCGCAGCTGTCGGTCGTCAGCCAGCGTGAGGTCGGAGACGACACCGACTCTTTCGCCTCCGGTCTGCGAGCGGTGCTGCGGCAGGACCCCGACATCATCCTGGTCGGTGAGATGCGGGACCTCGAGACGGTCCGGGCCGCGCTCGAGGCGGCCGACACCGGCCACCTGGTCTTCGGGACCCTGCACTCCAAGAGCGCCCACGAGACCGTCTCCCGCTTGGTCAACATGTTCCCCGACGAGGTCCAGAACCAGATCCAGCAGAACCTCGGCGCAGCCCTGGAGGCCGTCATCGTGCAGGCGCTGGTCAAGACCAAGGACGGCCGCGGTCGCGTCCCGGCACGTGAGGTCATGCTCATGGAGCACGGGCTGCGTTCCCAGATCCGTTCCGGCAAGCTCGAGCAGATCAAGTCCGCGCTGCAGACCGGCGCCCAGGCCGGCATGCACACCATGGACACCGACCTGGTGCGGCTCGTGGTGGCCGACAAGGTCTCCTACGACGACGCCCTGGCACTGGCGCACGACCAGGCCGAGTTCACCAACCGGTGCCGCCGCAACGGTGTCGCGACAGGAAGGCAGCTCTGATGGCCCGCTTCGAGGTCCGTGCGCTGGACCCCAAGGACCAGCGCATCATCACCGAGCGCACCCAGGCCAGCGACGAGGACGAGGTCCGCGCCTCGCTGCAGCTGCGTGGGCTGACCGTGCTGCGCATCAGCCCGGTCGGTACCGGCCTGCAGATGCAGATCGGTGGGCCCAAGCGGGTCAAGCACGGCGACATGTCGGTGTTCGTCCGCATGTTCGCCACCATCGTCTCCGCTGGTGTGCCCATCATGCGTGCCCTGGAGATGATGACCGCCGAGACCACCCACCCCACACTGCGGGAGGCGCTGGAGGACGTGTGCGGGAAGGTCGAAGCCGGGCAGAGCCTGTCCGCCGCGATGACCGACCACCCCAAGGTCTTCCCGCCGCTGCTGGTCTCCCAGGTCTCCTCCGGCGAGGCCGGCGGGTTCCTGGAGCAGGCCCTGCTCTCCGCCGCCGACACCATGGAGAAGCAGGTCAAGCTCGCCTCCGACATCAAGTCGGCCGCGACCTACCCGGTCGTGGTGCTGTGCGTCGGGGTCGCAGCCGCCATCGGCATGCTGCTGTTCGTCCTGCCGATCTTCACCACGATGTTCGCCGACCTCGGTGGTGAGCTGCCGCTGCCCACCCGGGTGGCCATCGCCCTGTCCGACGTCCTCAAGGTCGCCATCGCTCCGCTGGTCGTGGCCGGTGTGGCGTTCGGGTTCTGGTGGCGCAGCCACAAGAACGACGACGCGGTGCGCGCCAAGCTCGACCCGGCGCTGCTGCGGCTGCCGATCTTCGGCAGCCTGATTCGTCGTATCGCCGTGGCCCGCGCCACCCGCGTGCTGGCCGTCATGCTCTCCTCCGGGGTGCCGCTGGTCACCGCCATCGAGAAGTCGGCCCCGACCGCCAACAACAAGGTCATCGCCGACGCCCTGATGGCCGCCCGCGAGCACGTCGAGCTCGGCCGTCCGATGTCGGACCACCTCTCCGACGGCAACCACATCCCCACCCTGGTCTCCCAGATGGTGCGCGCCGGTGAGGAATCCGGCGCCATCGACGACATGCTCGTCAAGGTCTCCGACTTCTACGACCAGCAGATCGAGTCCACCACCAAGCAGCTGTCCTCCATCCTCGAGCCCATCCTCATCGTCGTGGTCGGCGCACTGATCGGTGGGCTCATCGTGGCGATGTACATGCCCATGTTCGCCGTCTTCGACCTGATCCAGTGAGGCACTGACCGATGGTCTTCTCCCCGAACCTCGAGGCCCGATCCGCCGTGCCGTGGGACTTCTCCGCGACAGGCCAGGAGTACCTGCAGTACGTGTGGCGCTCCGACCACGTCGGCGACCCCGCCTCGGAGTTCCAGGCCAGCATCATCTGCGAGTCGGGTCGCTGGTCCTGGGACGTCACCGCCGACCCGGAGAACACCCCGGTCACGATCGCCGCAGGGGTCGGGCCCACCCGCGACTACTGCGAGGAGATGGTGCTGGAGGCGGTCGGCAAGGCGTTCCCGGTTCCTCGGGTGCACCGGGGACTGGCGACCGCGGCTTCCAAGCGGTACACGCTGGCCACCGGTGTCCGGGTCGACCTCGCAGCGGGCCAGGGGCGTGAGGCCCAGGCCACCCTCACCGACGGCAGCACCTACACCGGTGAGCTGCACGTGGGCGGATGGCTCATCGAGCTGGAGGAGCCCGACGGTTCCCGGGTGCGGCTGAACCCGGCGCAGGTCGCCGCCATCCGGCCGGCCTGAGGCTCCTGCCGCACATACGCAGGTAGGACCGCTCTGGACATAGGAGGTGCACGTTGCGGGAAGGACCCTGGTGGGCTGCGCGCACCGCGACGACCTCGCGTGCCCGGACGCGGACCGCGCACGACCTCCTCGGCGCAGTCGCGGCGCATGGAGCGCCGAGCGGCTCTGAGATGAGGCCTCGTGACGGTGTCCCGGCGATCCCAGCCGACCTCCCGGCCCTGCGCGCCGGATGCGGTGCGGTGCGCTCGAGGCTGCTGTTGTGGCGCCGACCCGGCACCCGAGCGATGTCCCCGGCAGGTGCCTGATGACCGCTTCGACCGCGCTGCGCCGCCGCAGTCACGAGACGTGGCTGAGCCGCCGCTACACCACCCTGGCCGGTGAGCTGGCCGCTGCCGAGCACTTCGCCGACGCCCTGGCGTGTCAGACGATGGCTGACGTCCACCGTGTCTCTGCAGTGCTGTGGACCAAGGCCTCCGGCGCTCACGACCCGGTCGAGACCTTCTTCGACCTGGCCTCCCAGGTGATGCGTACCGTCATCGGCATCGCCCCCCGCGACGCGGTCGACCCGGGCTCGGCGCTGGCCTCGACGCGGGCGGCGCTGGCCGGGGCCCTGGAGGGGTTCAACCTGCCGATCAGCTTCACCGCCCCGCCGTGGCTGACCCGGGCACCGCAGGTGCACACCGAGCAGTGGCGCCGGTCCGTGCTGGGTGAGGTGCAGTGGAAGGACTACGTCGACTCGATGCTGGTGCGTGCCGGCGAGCAGAGCGGCCCCGAGCGGGCCGCCGGTGCCGTCATGGCCTATCTCGTCCAGATCGCCGGTGCGGCGGGGGACGATTCGATGATGACGGCGACGGCGCGGTGGCTGCTCATCTCCTCCGAGGTCGACCCCGAGAGCGGAGTGGACCTCCTAGCGGCGGCGCGCAAGGTGCTCGGGGCCGTGGAGTGGGTGCGGATGGCACCCATCCGGACCCTGCTCGGGCTGTAAAGGTACGACGACGGGACGCGAGCGGGCTGCCCACGCCCCGTTCGTGCCTGCCTCAGAAGCCCTCGAGCTCGGCCAGGATGGCCTCAGCCTGATCACCGACCAGCAGCGGTGCCGGCGCCCGACCACGGTCGGTGTGCTCGGTCAGGTCCAGTGGACGGATGCTGTCGGTGTGCAGGGCCTGCTGCCCGGCAAAGACGGTGTGGGCGGCGCACAGCATCGCCGAGACCAGCGGGACGGGCTGTGGGATGTCGGTGCCGGGGAACCGGTGATCTGCGGTGGTGGTCATGGCCTGGCTCCTGGGTCGGCGGTGATGACGATACGGGCGTTCTCGCCGACCCCGCGGTCGGTGAGCCACTGGTGCAGCGTGTCGAGCGCGTCCTGCGCGGTGGCGGCGGTGACGCCGGCGCCGTCGTAGACGTGGCCGGCGTCGTCGACCAGTCCGGTCCAGCCGGCGTACCCGCCCGCGGCGGGAAAGACGGCGACCAGGGACAGGCCGGTGCCGGCGAGCGCGGACTGCTGATGCTCGAGTGAGGTGATGCGGGTGAGGTCGGGGTCGGTGACGTCGGGCTGCTCCAGAGCGTGCTCGACGGTGCTGCGGGTGTGCTCGGCGACCAGCGCCATGTCCTCCTCGGCGAGTTGCCGGGCCAGGTCGATGACCAGCCAAGCATCGGTGCCGACCGGCACCACCTCTAGCCCTGCGGGCAGAACCGCCGGTGCAGCCGGAAGAACCTCGCCGGGCCGAATCGTCACCGGTTCGACGGCGGTCTCGTGCGGGTCCACCGAGGCCGGGTCGACGGTCTGCCCGGTAGCGATGTCGACGAGCTCACCGGTGTCGGTGTCCAGGACCAGTCCTTCCTGCGGGGCGGGCTCCTCCTGCACCGGCACCGGTGTTCCGTCGATCGCGGCCTGCGGCTGCTCCGGCTGCCCGGACGTCTGCTGCCGCTCCAGCAGCAGCCATCCGGTGCCGCCGGCCACCAGCAGCGCGGCGGCGACCGTGGCGGCCAGCAGCCCTCGTCGCTCACGCAGCGTCTGCCGCCGGGCGGTCGAGCGCAGCTGGCGTCGAGTCGTCTCGGTCATGGTTCTCCTCACGAGAACGTCCTGGTGGTCCGCGGCCCGTGCACGTCGTTGCCGACGCACCATGCGGTCAGCTGGATGGTGAAAGCGCCCCAGCTGGCGTCGGTGCGGGGGTAACGGGTGTAGGTGATGTTGCTGTGCGACCAGGTGCCCCATGCAGCGGTGATCTTCACCCCGTACCGCGGGGCGGTGTTGTCGGCGCACTGGGCCGACCAGACTGCGGTGCGCCAGTCACCACCCGTGGAGCCGTCGATGTTGCCGGCGCGCGCGTACAGCGACGTCGCGGCTGGCGGGGTGTGCTGCAGGTCGATGTAGGCCCCGGCGACCGTGGCGGACTTGCGGCCGGTGACCTCGTTGAGGCAGTAAGCGCGGTGCTGCTGCTGCTTGGTCAGGGAGTAGTCCGAGGTCGAGGTGCGCACCAGCGCGCCCTGCGAGCTCGCACCGGAGGTCTCCAGCTCGCTGGTCCAGTTCCCCCACGTGTCGCCCGCGAACCGGGCGCGGCCCTGGGTGCGCAGCGTCAGGCCCGGCCCGCAGATCGCCTCACCGCTGGTGTTGCGCAGGCGCGCGTTCATCCACGGGTAGTCGTAGGAGGTGTAGTAGCCGTTGACGATCGGGGCGGCGACCGTCAGCTGCGACAGCGACAGTGTCGACCAGTACCCGACGACGCCGCTGGCGGTGACACCGCGGGCGCGGATCTCAAGGTTCGACCCGGCGGTCACGGTCGGTGAGGTCCAACCTCGGGTGGTGCCGGTGTTGACCAGCGCGGACCAGCCGCCACCGTTGATGCGGTACTGGACCTCGTAGCGGGCGGCGCCCGGCACCGCGGTCCAGGTCCAGCGTGCGCTGGTGCTGCCGGTGGAGGCCAACGTCACCACCGGCGCGGGCGGGATCACGATGATCTCCACCGCGGCGGAGCACATCTCGTCGCCGTTGTAGACGGCGCAGATTCGGTAGTACGCACGACCGGCCGGGGAGGGCACGGTGGTGTCGTGGGCGGTGCTGATGATGTCCGTCCGGATGCTCGACCACGGACCGGATGTCGTCGTGGCCTGCTCGAGCCGCAGGTGAGCCTCGTCGGGGAACGTTCCGGTGGGGCCGGTCCACTTCACGCGCAGCTCGGTCGAGGTCGAGCCGTTGTCGGTCAGTACCGGGGCGGTGAACGGGGTGCCCGGGTCGGTGACGGTGAAGTACACCGAGGCGTTCCAGGCGGCCCACCGCTGCTGCACGTCGGCCGCGGCGAGCACCCGGGAATAGGTCACCAGCTCCGAGACCGAACCCCGGGTGCCGGGCCCCACGGCGGTGCGGCCGCCGGCGGCCGGGGAGCCGACGGTGACGGTCTTCTTGTGCTCGCCGTCGACGTAGAGCTTCGCCTCGCCGCTGGGTGCGACCGTCACGGTGAACAGGTGCCAGCTGTCGTGGTTCTCGACGCTGAACGGGAACCGGGCGGTGGTGCCACCAGAGGTGACGCTCAGGTGCCGCTGGGCATCGCCGGTGACGCTGACCCCGGCGGAGGTGAGGGCGCCGACGGCGTCCTTGCCCCACCACTCGAGGGTGACCCCGTTGACGGCGGAGACCAACAGTTGGTCGGTCGCCGCGCTCTGCCCGGCCGCCAGCGCGGCGCCCTTGGAGTTGTGGCAGATGCCATCGCCGCGGGCGCTGGTCAGCCAGCCCAGGTCCGTGCTGCCGGCGGAGTCCATCGCGATGGAGCCGCTCGGCTCGGTCAGACGCCACCAGCCGGTGGCGTTGTTGGGCAGCGGCGGCACGCAGGTGGGGTCCTCCCAGCCGACGGGCACCTCCCACTGGTCGGGGTCGACGACGTCGGGGGCGCCGATGACCCAGGACTTCTGGGACTCCAACGGGTCGACGTAGTTGACCGGGATGGCGTCGTCGTAGGCGTGGGTCCAGGAGCCGCCGATGCTGATGGTGTCGCAGACCAGCGACCCGGAGTACAGGATGCTGCCGGTGTGGTCGGTGTCCTCGGGCTCGCCGGCGTCCTGGGCGGCCGGGTCGGTGGAGCAGACGGCGCGCGGGGCGTACAGCAGCGCGGCGACGGCGGTGCCGGGGGCGGCGGACTCGTTCGGGGAGAACGTGACGGCCTTGCCGGTGCTGTAGATAGCCAGCCGGGAGGGGGTGGCCCAGGCGTAGCTGCTGCCGGGTGCGTTGAGCGACTTCTCGATGAGGATGTTGCCGTGCACCACCACGGTGGCGGAGGGAACGGCGATGGTGGTCGTGGTGTCGATGATGAAGGACCCGTTGACGCACAGCACCGCGTCGGTGATCTTGGCGTCGTGCTCGGAGGCGACCCAGTTGCCCTCGATGGTGGTGGTGCAAGCGACGGCGGGGTTGGTCACACCCTCGCGCATCCAGGTCACCGAGGCGGCGTCGGCGCTCCGGTAGGTGTGGTTCATCGCCACCACCTCGGACTCCTGGCACGGTTCACCGGTGCAGCGGGTGGTGCGGTCGGTGCCAGGGGAGGCGGTGCCGTACAGGCGGGTGGAGTCGACGTCGACGGCCCGCCCGTAGGCGACCCAGCCGCCGGAGGCGACGGTGCCGTTGTCGGTGCCGGCGGTCGCGGCGGTGGAGTTGTAGGAGACAACCTCGACGTCGGGGCCGTTGAGCGTGGTCTCCCGGAAGGAGAACATCGCGTTGGTGAACAGCCCAGCCGGGGTGGCCTCGTAGACGATGCGTCCGTTCTCGCTGATGGGCTCGCCCTGGTAAGTGATGGCCTCCAGCGGCACCCGCACCGAGCGGACCAGCTGGTCCTGGCTCGGGGGCAGCCCGTCACGGTCGATGGAGTCGTCCCAGGTCTGGGTGATGAGGTCGTAACGCAACGGTTCGACGGCGTTGCCTGGGCGCGGCATGGCCCAGTAGGTGTAGCAGACGGCGCGGTTGTCGACGTCCTGGCACTCGGAGGTCGCGGCGGCGCGGGTGGCTGGCACGGACCCGCCGGCGGACAGCGTGGCGACGGCGTCAGCGATCGCGGCGTCGGTGCGCTGGGTGATGGCGATGTCGGAGTTGGTGGCGCCGGTGCGCTTGACGTTGCCGACGACGGCGACGGTGAAGGCGGTGATGAGCGCCAGGGAGAAGATCAGGATGACCAGCGCCCAGATGAGGTTGCCCTCGTCCTCACGCAGCCGGTGCAGCCGCCGTGTGCTCATCAGGTCCCCAGGGTCAGGTCGATGTTGGTCACGGTCCGGTCCACGGCGCGGTGCACCTGTACGGAGGCGTGTCGGGTCACCTCACAGCTGGAGGTGGCGGGGGTGCTCACCTGCCAGGTGGCGGCGGTGGCGACCTCGACGAGGGTGCCGGCGAAGTTCTCCACGATGGGTGCGACGCTGACCAGCTGGGCAGGAGCAGTGAGGCTCTCGGTGACCCCGCCCAGGGTGGTGGGGAAGATGACCTCGAGGGTGTCGGCGCCCGCGGTGGGGGAGCCGGTGGTCCGCAGACCGGCGGAGTGCCCGGTCACGGTGAAGGTGACCTGCCCACCGGTGGGGGTGCAGGTGCCGGTGACGCTCGCTGGGTCGATGCTCAGGGCTCCGTGGCTGTCCAGACCGACCGACCAGAACGCCTCGGTGACGACGGAGCGGGTCGAGCCGTCCTGCGCCATCGTGGCGGTGAAGGTGACCTCGACCTGCCCGGGGCGGATGTCACCGCGGGGACTGGCACCGTCGGCGTCGGCCTCGACCAGCCCGGTCCAGCGCACGCCGCCGTCGGTGGACTCCAGGGCCACCGAGCGATGCAGGGTGGTGGTCCCTCCGGCCGGGGTGCTCACCCGGTAGGACCAGCTGGCGATCACCGAGGTGGCGACGGCACTGGTGCGGGCGTAGAGGTCGACGTTGTCACGCTGGGCGGGCAGGTCGGTGGCCGAGACCATGGTGGAGCCGTCCAGGACCCGGCCCGAGCGGACGTAGGTCTCGCAGACCCCGGCGACGGCGGCACTCCTGCACTGGCTGGACTCCCAGGCAGACCGGTTGGCGGAGTCGACGTCGGAGCCGGTGGCGGCGCGCACGATGGTCTGGGTGCTGCACCGCACCTGCACATCGGTGCAGGTGCCGTCCAGGGCGTCGGCGTTGGCCTGCGGGGTCCACTCGGTGCGGACGGTGACCCGCTTGGCGCTCAGGGTGCCGTCACCCAGCGCGGTCTCGGTGATCCAGGTGGTCGCGCGGTAGGCCACACGCGGCTTGGCCGGGTCGTCGAGGAACTCCTGCACCGGTTCGACGTCGAAGGGCAGGATGCCCGGGGCGGTAGGACCGAGGGAGACGGCGCTTTCCCGTAGCTGCTCGCCGCCGTCCTCGCGCAGCGGCAGCGTGATGATCCCGGTGGCGGCGCCGTCCTGATCGTCGTAGAAGCCGAGCTCGGCGTAGTCGACCTGACGGGCCTGGGCGAGGATGTCGGCCTGGGCGTTGGCGGCGATGGCGGTGCGCTCGGCGGTGGCCTGCATGCGCAGGCCGTTGGTGCCGGCGACAGCGATCATCGTGACCGCGATGGCGAGCAGCACGATCATCACGATGACTTCCACCAGGGTGGCGCCACCAGTGTCGCGCAGCAGCACGCGCTTCACACGACCCACCGCAGACCTCCTGGCGCAAACCGACATGACCCTCAGAGTGTATTACACCCCGGGGTCAGTCACCAGGAAGAAACGCCGTCAGCCGAACAATCGCGCCGCCTTCGCGTTCTCGACAGCGTCGCCGCGGTGTCGTACAGGGGAGACGGCCATCCGGGGGCCGGAGTCGTCCGGCTCGTCCACCACCGACTCGAACGCGGGGTCGACCGCGGCCGAGTACAGCGGCTCTGCCGAGCTCATGCCTTGCTCCGCGAACGACGACGCCCGGGGCGCGGCGCACCACCGGCGCTGGGCAGCACGTACTGCACTGTGGAGCCCGGACTGGCGTTGGCGTAGGCCTCGAGCGCCTCGTTGATGACGTCGGTCAGGGAGCGGCCCTCCATGTCGGCGCGGGCACGTGCCCGCCACTTGCGCCGGCGCGGCAGCCGGAACGACTCGATGGGGGTGCGACCCGGTTCCTGCGGCAGCGGCAGCTCGGTGGGCAGCGGCTCGTCCTTGCCGCTGACCTCGTTCTGCTCACGCACGTAACGGCGCGCGACGCCCACCGCCTCGTCGTCGCTGATGGGCTGCCCACCGTGGCGCAGGGGCAGCGGCGCATCCTCGCCCGGGTACTTCATGACCGGCTCTCGCTCGATGCTCGACACGCCTGATTGTCCTCCAAGTTGGTTGCTTCCCCCGGACCAGGATAGCGCCGGAGTGTATGACACGAGCGCATCTGGTGCGCTCGGCGGGTCCCGCTCATGCGTAGCTCACCATGAGCATGAGCACGCCGGTGGTGTTGAACACCACGTGCGCCGTGACCGACGCGGCCAGGCCCCGGCGCAGCGCCAGGACGGCCAAGATCGCGCCGAGCAGACCGGTCTGGCCGACGACGAACAGCCCGGCCCCCTCGGCGGTGGTCAGGTGCGCCAGACCGAACAGCACCGAGGAGAGCAGCACCGCCACCGCCGCACGCGCGCGTTGCGGCACCCGCCTCGAACCCAGGGCCGAGTGCAGCACCAGCCCGCGGAAGAAGGTCTCCTCCAGCACCGGGCCGATCAGCACGGTCCCGAGCAGCAACGACAGCAGCACCGCGGCCGAGTCCACCTGCACCAGCCAGCTGACGTTCTGCCCGGTCGGCATACCTAGCGCCCCGGCCAGCCACCCGCCGGCCAGGGACGCGCCGCGTAGTGCCAGGCCGAGCCCGGCGCCCCACGCCAGTGCCGCGACGCTCGGACGGACCCATCCGATGATCTCGCCCAGCTGGCGCCCGGTGCGCCGAGCCGCGAGCAGCGGTGCGCCGGCGAACGCCGCCCACAGCAGCGCCAGACCGCCGACCACGATCGCCGAGGAGGCGAGGGCCTGGGAACCGTTGGTGCCGGAGCTGGCCTGCCACAGCACGATCCCGGCCACGAGAGCTTGGGCGAGCACCACGAGCACGACACCCAGGGCGAGGTCACGCAGGCCCAGCGGGCGCCGCGGACGGGACGGTCCCCACGGGTCTGCCCGGTCGCGGGCGATGGTGGGTTCACTCATCGGCGCTGTCCTGGTCGGTCACGACCTGCAGGACGATGGCGCTGGCCGCGTGCGAGCCGGCCAGCGGTTCCTGAGCGGCGACGGTCCCCGGCGGCAGGCTCTGACTGCTGACGTGCTGCACGACCGGCTCGCCGAGACCGGCGGTGGTCAGCACCCCGCGGGCGTGAGCCAGGTCGGTGCCGACCAGGTTCGGCATCGCGAATCCGCTGACTGTCAGTGGACCGGGGGTGGGAAACGCGGTGGCGGGCTGGCCCGCGGTCAGCGCGGTGACCAGGTTGCCCCACAGCGGTGCAGCGATGGTGGCGCCGTAGACGCGGTGGTGCCGCTCACCCCAGGCGGTGACGTTGTTGGTGGGGTAGGAGGGGCCGCGCGGGTCGCCGACCCAGACCGCGGAGGAGACCTCACGGGTATACCCAGCGAACCAGGTGGCGCCGAAGTCGTTGCTCGTGCCGGTCTTGCCGACCCAGTGCTGCCCTGGGACGGTGACGTCCTGGGCCGTGCCGCCGGGCTCGTCGGTGGAACCGAGCAGCGCGGTCACGGTGTCGGCCACGGCTGGCGAGAGGGCCTGATGGCAGGCCGGGTCGGGGGCGGGCAGCGCAGTGCCGTCGGCGGCGCTCACCGCGATGATGGCCACCGGTGAGCAGGCCACACCGGAGGCGGCGAGGGTGGCGTAGACGTTGGCGACATCCAGGACGGTGGTCTCGAAGGCGCCCAGGGTGATGGACAGGTCGGCCTCGGACACGGTGCGCCGCGCGGGGTCCATCGAGGTCATGCCCAGCCGGAAGGCCATGTCGGCGACGTCGGTGACCCCGGTGCGTTCTGTGAGCTTGACGAACCAGGCGTTGACCGAGAACTTGAGCGCCTCGGTCGCGGCGATGGGCCCGCGGGAGCGGCCGTCGGAGTTGCGGAAGCCCCCGGCGGGGTAGTTGCCCGAGGAGGGCACGTACAGGTGCGGGGAGGTCATGGTGGTCGCCGGGCTGAACCCCTCCTCGAGCGCTGCGGCGACCGTGATGGGCTTGAACGTCGACCCGACCTGCAGCTGCCCCTGGACCGGGATGTTGAACTGGGTGTCGGCGTAGTCGCGGGTGGCTGCGATCGCGAGTACGTGCCCGGTGCCGGGCTCCACGACGGCGGTGGCGGCGGCGACGTCCTGCCGGCCCAGGGCTTCGTCGAGGGTGCGCTGGGCCGTGGCCGTCGTGGAGGAGTCCAGCGCTGCGGTGACGGTGAACCCGCCGCGGTCCAGGTTGGCTCGACGCTCGTCGGCGGTCGCGCCGAAGGCCTCGTCCTCCAGCAGCGTGGCACGCACCCAGTCGCAGTAGTAGGGGTGGGGGGAGTCGGTACACCCGTTGGGCAGGTCGGTGACGCTCAGCTCAAGGGGCTGCTCGCGCAACGTGTCGGCGACAGCTTGCTCGAGCTTGCCGTTGGCGACCATGGCGTTCAGCGCGACCGAGCGGCGTGCCAGGGCGCGGTCGGGGTGGTCCACCGGGTTGTAGGAACCGGGGTTGCGCAGGATGCCGGCCAGCAGCGCCGCCTGGGCGTGGTTCAGCTCGGAGGCCTCGATGCCGAAGTAGTGGTGGGCGGCCGCACCGACGCCGTAGGCGCCGTCGCCGAAGTAGGCGGCGTTGAGGTAGCCGAGCAGGATTTCGTCCTTGGTGAAGCGCTCCTCCAGGGCGATCGCGTACTTGAGCTCGACGACCTTGCGGCGCAGGCTGGTCTCGGTGGCTGCCGACCTCTCCTGCTCGCTCTGCCCGGCGGCGGCGCGCAGCAGCTTGGCGTACTGCTGGCTGATGCTCGAGCCGCCCTGCAGGGAGTTGGTGGCGAGGTTGCGTGCCAGTGCGCGGGCGGTGCCGGTCAGGTCGATGGGGCCGTGCTCGTAGAACTCGCGGTCCTCCACCGAGAGCACGGCGTCGATGAGGGCGGGGGATATCTGGTCGAGGCGCTCCAGCGGGATGCGGTTCTCGGCGTAGAAGGTGGCGATGTCGTTGCCGTCGCGGTCCGTGACGTAGACATGACCGGGCAGAGCGACGTCGAAGACGGCGGCGTCAACCTCGATGGACTCCCACCAGTCGTAGGTCTGGTTGACCTGCTGGCCGACCAAGACCGCGGGCACGGTAGCGGCGGCGGAGACCAAGAGGCTGCCTGCGAGCACGGCGACACCCAACCCGGCGAGGGCCTTGCGCTTGGAAGGCCGGGTGGCGGGTGTTGCCATCTCGTCAAAGAACACACCGCAAGTGTAATACACCATCTACCCAAAGCAGGCCGATTCGGACTGCTAAGGTCTGTTGCGTGTCATACACTAACCCGCAACGGGCCCCCTCCGAGACGGCGGGCGCCAAGCCCACCCTGCTACTGAGTGCCGTCTCTTTGCTGCTCATCGTGGCGCTGCTGGCCCTCTTGGCGCCCGACGTGATGCGCCCGGACCCGCTGGCCAAGGACGCCGCGCAGTCTGCCGCGCCGACCCCGGACACGCCGATCGTGCCGACCCAGGCCCCGGCGATCTCGGTGGTCCGCGCCGTCGTGGACGCCGACCCGGTCTGGGCGGCCGCCGTGCCACTGCCTTTCGGCTGCCAGGGTCCCGCTCCCGTGGTCTCCGCCGTCGGCTCGCACGGCGCGGTCCTCATCGGCGCGTTCGTCATGCCTGCTGGCGGCGGGCGGCAGGCGATGGACTCCCTGCGCTCCTGCGGTCACCAGCGCACTGTCGCCGGCGCGCAGGCGCGCTCCTTCTCCGTCGACGGCGGCCAGGTCGTCATCTGGTCGCGTGGCGATGTGCTGGTCTCGGTCTCCGCGCCCGCCGTTGACGCTGCCGTGCTCGCCGCGACCGACACGCGGCTGCTGGGTGCGCTCGAGGGGCAGTGCGCCAGTGCCGACATCGCAGCACAGGACCCCACCCGCAACCCCACGCTGGGCCAGTACACGCCGTGGCGCATCGAGCAGCAGGTGGCGGTGGTCGCCTCCGGGCTCGAGGTGCCCGAGGCTGAGAGTGTCGCGACCCCGACCGAGCTGGACGCCCCGACCCTGCCCGCAGGCGTCACGGGCCCGCCCCTGCCCGAGGCCGTGCCCGCCCCGCAGCGGCCCGAGCACCCCGGCGAGCAGCCGCTGACCCGCTCCTACTGGCTACCCGCCGTCGATGAGCTCGGCCCCGGATGCGGGTGGGCGTTCACCGGCGCCACCGGTCCGCAGGTCGATCCCGCCGCCGTGTCGCGCCAGGCCGCCGCAGCCACCCGCGACGCCCAGACCGCGCTCGACGCCGAACACGCCGAGTGGGCTCAGGCCGCCACCTCCTACCTAGACGCCCTGCCGGGCTACCAGGAGCAGCTGAGCGCCTGGGAGGCGTATGCCACCGAGGTGCGCGAGGTCGCCGCCCATTGGCAGGACCAGGCCAAGTCCCTGGCCACCTATCAGGCGGCCGTCACGACGCGCCAAACCCAGCTGGACCAGCTCGCGAGTTTCGAGGCCGACCGCGACGCCGCCCAGAAAACCTACGAGGCCGCGGTGCTCGCCTGCACGACGTGGCAGCAAGAGGTCGAGACCGAACAGCGTGCTCCGAGGCCGGACCCCGAGTCGACGCCGACCCCGGAACCCGACGCAGACCCCAGCGCGACACCGCCCCCCGGCCCGACGCCGGCCCCGCCCGAGCCCCCGCTCGGCGGGTGCCCGGCACCACGGAGTGCAATCCTGGACCAGGCCGCACCGGCGGTCGCGCCCGAGCCGACGCCACCGATGCTGTGGGAGCCCGAGAGCTGAACCACCAGCACACCCGGTCCCGAGACCGTCCCGCGACAGCGCGCGGCTACATTGCGACAGTGGTTGCCGCCCGCGCCGCACCCATCTGAACGGCCTCTGACCTGCGTAAACGCCACCCCGGCCTGGCTCGGCCGTGCCGACCGCGAGCTGTCGGCTGCATGACGCGCGCGACGGCTGGACGTACGTTCGACTTCGTCCCGCGACGTGGGGCCGTGGCGCCAGCAGGTGCCCGTGGGAATGAACTTGCAGGAGACCAACCATGATCGCTCGCATCACGCCGGCGCTGAACAGGAAGACGGGCGACAAGGGCTTCACGCTCGTCGAGCTCCTGGTCACCATCGTCATCATCGGCATCCTCACCGCGATCGCGGTGCCGGCCTTCATGAGTCAGCGTGACAAGGGCTACGACGCGGCCGTCAAGTCCGACCTCAAGAACGCAGCGCTGTCGGCGGAGACCAACTACGTCGACCTGCTCACCTACTCCGACGCCAACATCTTCTACGAGGGCGCCTCCGCTCCGATCGCCTCGGACGGTACGAGCTACGTCGCGTTCGCCGACACCGACGAGTACGTGGTCTACGGGCTGAGCAAGTCCGGCAACGTCTTCGTGCTCGACAGCCGCAACGGTGGCACGCCGGAGCAGGTTGACGGCCTCACCGCTCTGCCGACCACGCCGACCCCGGCGCTGACCGGTGGCGGCACCTTCGTCGGCGCCCTCGCCTGGGACAACCTCTGAGTCGTCGCCTGACCCCCTGATGGCCGGCCCTGCAGATGCGGGGCCGGCCATTTTCGTGCGACCGCGGCGACATCGTGTGGCTACATGGCTACAGCGTTCAGCCTCCCGCCGATCCACACGGAACGGCCTCTGACCTGCGCAAATACAACGTCGCGCTGCTCGGCGCCCGCGTCAGAGGAGCCGATGTGTGTCATACATCTGCGCGGCGGACGTACGTTCAATCCCGTCCCGCGACGTGGGGCCGTGGCGCCAGCAGGTGCCCGTGGGAATGAACTTGCAGGAGACCAACCATGATCGCTCGCATCACGCAGGCGCTGAACAAGAAGACGGGCGACAAGGGCTTCACGCTCGTCGAGCTCCTGGTCACCATCGTCATCATCGGCATCCTCACCGCGATCGCGGTGCCGGCCTTCATGAGCCAGCGTGACAAGGGCTACGACGCCGCCGTCAAGTCCGACCTCAAGAACGCAGCGCTGTCGGCGGAGACCAACTACGTCGACCTGCTCACCTACACCGACGCGAACGTCTTCGCCGAGGGCCTGCAGGCCGACGCGGAGATCGCCTCGGACGGCACCAGGTACGCCGCCTGGGCCGACGAGGACTCCTACGTCATCTACGGCCTGAGCAGGTCCGGCAACATCTTCGTGCTCGACTCCGAGGGCGGCGGCACGCCGGTCCAGGTCGAGGACGCAGCCGTGGTCTGGACGACCGGTGATGCCCCCACGGGCACCGACCAGGTCGGCACAGCGACCCAGACCTGGGCCGGCGCGACCAGCTGACCGGCAGCTGAGCCAGCCCAGCCGGCCGGTCCCGCAGCGCGCGGGGCCGGCCGGTTTTTCGTGCCTCGAGGCTGGCGCAGATGGCGCTGCCTGCATCCGCGACGTAGCGTCGGTGCTGGAGGCGTGGGAAAGGAGCCTTGAGATGACGACCGAGACCCCACCGCCGCCTGCCGGTCGCGAATGGCCGCCCTCCGACACACCCGAGGACCCGGTGCCTCCGCCCACCCACGGCCCCGCAGGACCTCCCGCGCCGGCGCCCGGCCGTGCGCCGACGATCGGTAGCCCGATGCGGTTCTACGCGCTGGTAGCCATCGTCGGTGCCGGCATCGCCGCGGTCGTGGCCGTGCTGGTTCGCTGACCGCGCAGGACGCGCTGCACCGTCCGTGTGGACACCCGCAGCAGCTCGGCCACCTCCCGCACCGGCATGCCCACCAGCGGTCCGCACAGGGCCGTGACGACCGCGGCACGCTCCGTGGCGTCCAACGGCCGAGGGAAGACCTTGCGCAGCAGGTGCGCGGCTGCCGCCCGTCGTGACCGCGGAGACCTCGGCAACGCCCCCTCGAGCTCCAGGAGGCCGTGCGCAAACGCGCTGGCGAGCCGAGCATCCAGCTCGGCCATCGAGGCCCCGGACAGGCTCGGCCCCAGGAAGCGAGGCAGGTCCTGCGGGGTGCTGCCGACGCCGAGCAGCACGGCGCAGATGGCATCCAGCTGCCGAAGCCGCACCAGCCGGGTCGGCGGGCCCACCGCGAGCAGTGCCCGCGCGGTGCGCCGCCGCGGCTGCCGCGTGGGCGGGGCGTCGGTCCCGCGCCCGCGCAGCAGCGACTTGATGGTCGCCACCGCCACCGGGTTGCCCGCCGCCATCGTCGCCTCGGCGATCTGGGCCAGGGTCATGTGCTCGCGCAGGTACTGCACGTGCGCTCGGACCCGGTCGGCCTCCGGTGTCGGCGACCACTGGCCGTAGGCGATCTGACGGCGTCGCATCGCGGCGTAACGGGTCCGGCGAGCTCGCCGAACCTCGTCGAGCTCGGTGATGGTCGCCTGCACAGCCGGTCGTCACCTCGCATGGAGGCGACCGCGGCATGGCGGGGCGTCAGCCTGGGTTCGGTGCCTCTGCCATCCCTATGCCCAGGGCTTGCCACCAGGTGCCGTTCGGCACCGGCCACAGGGTGGACAACAGCGCGTCGGCGCCGCGGGTGCGCAGTGGGAGCCGGTGCTCGGCAGAGGATCCCCGGGCCAGGACGGCGACCCAGCATGCTCCGGACTCGCGAGCCTGTTGGATCCGGTCGGGATCGCACTCCACAGTCACCGTCGCACCCAGCGGTACCCCGAGCCTGCGGGCGGCATGCTGCAGCACCTGCCCGTGACGGCGCTCGTCGGTGAGCCGGAACGCCTTGGCGTAGTGCTCGTCGATGACGATCGAGGCGCGCAGCTCCAGGCCCGATCGGCGCGTGAGGTCACGCCCCCCGGGGGCGGTGGCGATGACCGCGGCACGGACCCCGGCACGGTCAAGGTCGTCGAGCAGCAGCTGAGCGTCAGGACGCAACGCGTCCTGCTGGTCGGTCAGCGACTGAACCGCGAACACGACAGCGAGGATGTCCCCGGGTCCGGGGGCGCGGGAAGCTCCGGTCTGCCCGAGCGTTGCGCTCGTGGTGGCGTCCACATTCTGCACCGGCCCTCGCTTTCACCATGCTGACGCGAAGACTGCGGCCAGCGATCGGGTGACAGCGTAGACGGCGGCGAATGACCTGTGGATCAGAACCCGCGAGCCAGATTCGGTGGCCTATAACGAGCAGCCCACGACGAGCGGCTCAGCACTCACGGCTGAACCTACGGTCCCGTACCCACGGCTCAGAACCGAGAGGGAACGGAACTGACCGGTCATAACCGGGACGTATGACCAATGGGTCAGAACTCGTCGTCGCGGTACTCCGGGCCGCCGAAGGTCTGCGTAGCCTCGACGGGCTCGGCGTCGTCGAAGGTGGGATCCTCGGCCGGGGGGACATCCTCATCGGGCTCCTGGACCTCCTCGGGCTCCTGGACCTCCTCGGGCTGCGGCTCGTCCTTGACGACCGCGAGCTGGGCGCGCTGCGGCTTGCGGCCCCGCGCGGACGGCTTGGCCTGGGGGTCGGCGCCGGTGATGTCGGCCAGCGCGGCGTCCGCAGCCTCCGCCTCGGACAACTCGGCGTTGAGCTCGACCTCCAGTGCCGCGATCCGCTCCCGGACCTCGGCCACCTTGACGCGGTGGTTGGCCGCGACGGCCTCGCGGACCTGCCGCTCCACCTCGCGCGACGGCTCGCCGGTGGCGGCACTGACCGCCGTGTCGATGGCGAGCGCGACCTGCACTGCGCCGTCGGCCTCGAGCCGGCGGACGCCGCCGGCAATCGTGACGTAGAACTCAGAGGTACCGGTCTGTTCGTTCTTCTCGATCTCGACAGCGGCGATGCTCATGGTGATGTCCTTTCGGGGATGCAGTGGGGAGGGCGGTGGAGTGGTCAGGAGAGCGCCCGCAAGATGATGCGGGCGTCGGTGCGGTAGGCGTGCATGGAGTCGATGTCGCAGGTCGCGAAGGCGTCAGAGCCCTCACGCTCGGCCAGCGCGATCGCGGCCGCGGTCAGACAGCCCGGATCGGTACCGAGCTCGGTGTCGCTGCGACCGACCCCGACCTCACGGGCTGCCAGCACGGCGACCTCGGCCGTCTCGATGAGGTCAGTGATGCCGGCCCGGTTCTTCACAGCGAAGTAGCCCATCGCGTCGTAGGCGTCCAGGGCCTGCGCGGCAAGTAGGACTGCGGGCTCGATAGCGGCGCAGAGGGTCATGCCCTCCGTATGTGCGGCAGATCGCCCGGAGGGCGACTCTGCGCCAGCAACCTGTCTCAGTCAGGCCGCCCGGACCACTGGGCGTAAGGGACGAAGTCGCCCACGGCCGAGTCCCACACACGCGGGTGCTGGGCGGCGACCTCAGGCGTGGACAGGTAGCGGGCCAGGTCCTCGAGCGTGGCCTGGGACCCCATCTCGCGGTACTGGCTCTGACCCCAGAAGTCGTCGCCGTCGAAGATGAAGGCCGGCTTGAGGCGGCGGTCCATCGCAGCGACCGCGAGCAGGCGAGCCAGGAGCAGCTCACCGGCGAGCCGCGAGCCCCGCTCGGGGGACGTCCTGGCCGCATTGGAACCCGTGAGGGTGATAACCCGAGCGGCCAGCGCGGCAGCCTGCTCGGTGAACCGGTCCTGAGCGGCCCCGTCCTGGCTGATGAAGCGGACCGTGGTCGCCTCGCCGTGGCCTGGCTGCTCGAGGTGCGCGACCGGCTGGCCATTCTCGGAGAGCGTGGCGCGGTACGCCCGGCCCGCCGGTCCGATCCACTCGCTGACCTCGGTGAGCCGGAACCCGCCGTAGAGATCGGGGCTGCTCGGCGCCGGGAGGGTGACACCGCTCTCGCGTCGGGCCCCGGTGGTGAACTGGCCGCCCTCGGTGATCCCGGCGGGCTTGCGGCTGCGGGCAGTGCTGGTCACGGCTCTCCTTCGCGGGGTCGGGCGGCGTTGTCTGGGTCAGCGGCTCTCGCGTCGGCGCTTGGCGGCGACCTTGGCCGCGAGCTCGGTGCGGATCTGCTCGACGGTCTTGCCGTGCTTGGCGGCCAGGGCCTGCTCGATCGCCTCGTACGCAGGCGCCTGGTCGGCGTGGGTCTCGGCACCGGAGGAGACGTGCTCGAACAGGTACCACTGCACCGCGGAACGCTCGGTGGCGAACTCGGCGCGCTCGGACCGGTCGCGGTAGGCGTGGACGCGCTTGCCGGTCTCGGGGTCACGGTCCCAGCCGGGGGCGTTACGTGCCGTCCACCGCACCTCCATTGGCGACCCATCTGCGGTCAGACCCTTGGCGATCTTCTCGGCGTTCCGTGCGGCCTTCTTCGCCTCCCGCTCGGCCTTGGCCTGCTGCTTGTCCAGGTCCTCCTTGGACCACATCGACGTCGGCAACGAGCGCGGGGAACCCACCGGCGCCGAGGGGTAGCAGACGGTGCAGGCGCGCCAACCGGCGGCGGTGACGATGTCGGCCTCGTCGTTGCCGGAGAACTCGGTCATGAACTGGAACTGCGTGGGCCGCTGGCCCCGGTTGCAGGTGGAGCAGCCCATCGAGGAGTGCACGTGGCCGTCACCACCGGTGACCAGGAACGCCCGCGACCACCGGCCGCGACGGTTCCACTCGGCGTCGTAGGCGGCGATCTCGGCCCGGTGGACCTGCACGGCAGCGTCGCCCGCGGCGATGTCGTCCAGGGACCGGCGCGCGATGCGGACCTGCCAGTCGGCCGAGTCGGGGGACTCGATCCGGGTCTGCAGCGCCTCGACGATCTGCTCGCGGCCGTAGGGCGGCTCGTTCCATCGGCGCGGCGGCAGCCCGGTCGCACGGTCAGCGGAGCTGAGCGCGTACTCGAGCTTGCGCTGGGCTGTCGCGGCTGCGTGCATGGCCTCGTTCAGCTCGGTGTCGACCTCCGCCGGCGTCATCCGGGCCAGCCGGTCGGCATCGGTCGGGGCCTGCACCTGGTTGACCTTGCCCTCGGTGCGGTCCCGCTGAGTCTCCTCGCAGCCGGCGCACAGGTCGCGGCCGGGGGCGGTCACGCGGTCGCAGAGGTCACAATCACCAGCCGCGGCGAGGCTGACGTCGGTCTCGGCCCTGGTCTCGGTGGCGAACTGGCCGCCCTCACGGATGCCGGGCTGGACACGGTTGCGGTTCGAGACGCTCATGACAGGTAGATGTGCGGGCCAGCGGGTGGTGCCGCACATCCGGTCAGCATGAGCACCACGACGATGACGCTGACCGACGTCCCGCTGCACGTGCACGTCGGGGTCGCCACCGAGCACCTCGCGCAGGTCGTCCAGAGCGCCGCGACCCTGGTCGAGCCCGGGAAGATCCTCCTGGACGGTGACTGCTGGGAGGAGTGGGGAGAGCAGGTCAGCGATGGTGAGGCCAACCATGTCGTGCTCGAGGTCGAGTCGCTGCACGCGGCCCGCGAGGTCGTGACAGCGCTGACGGCGCTGGGCACCCTGCTCCGTTCCCGGGACTCCTTCGCGATCTTGTGGGCGATCACCGACAGCCGGGACTGGGGCACCGTGCTTGAGACCGACACCGGGTACCGCCACCAGGACGCCTGAGCGGCGCCCAGCCGAGACAGGTCAGGCCGGCTAGCGCTGGCGAGGGCGCACCAGCCGGTCGTAGAGCCGCCGCGCCGCCGTCGTGTCGGCCACCGGGCGAGCGCCGATGTGCGCACGCACCGCGGTACGGACCACCTCCAGCTGCTGCCCGGTCAGCGGCGCCACCACCCGCGCCGCGGCACCGGTGTACCGCGCCCAGTCCTCGAGGTGGGCGCGCACCGGTGCGGCCTGCGCGTCGCCAGCCTCGCTGAGCGCGGACCGCAGCAGCTGGTAGTCGGGGCGGGTCAGCACCGCGCGGGCACCGCCCTCGGCACGCGCCTGCAGGCGGGACCTGCATCCAAGCATCTTGACTCCTCCTGGCCGCGCACATCACGGCTACTGGTCAACATGCGCCGACTCGCCGCAGCTCCCCGGCGGCCAGCAGCCCTTCACGCACCGCAGCGCCACGCGCGGCGTCCTCGGCGTCCGGGGCGCCGGCCAGCACGGCCGCCCACCGATCGTCGTAGACCCACGTCAGGTGAGTCATGTGACGTGAGGTCATGACGCACAGCCGACCCGAGGCCAGGGCATGCTCGGACTCCGCACCGGCCAGGGTCGGGTCCACGGCCACCACGGCGTGCCACTGCCCGCCCTGCAGCTTGTCGGCGGTGCCGACGGTGATGTCCTCGGCGCCGCCTGCGCGCTCGAGCAGCAACGCCTCGATGGCCGAGGCCTGAGCACGGCGGGAGACCACGATGGCGACATCGGCCGGGGTCAGGTCACGCGAGCGGGACCCGCCGGAGGTCTGCACCCGCAGCGTCGCACCCACATAGTCCAGGGCGGCGTCCACGACCGCGGTCATGGAGACCAGGTCGAAGGGGGTCTCCCGCACCGGCAGCTCCAAGGTGCGCACCTCCCCGGGCATCTGCGCCAGGGCTCGCTGCGGGCGGCGGGACTCGAACTCCCACCCGTACAACGGGTGTAGCACCCCGGCGGTGACCGGGCCGAGCCGGTACGTGGCGGGCATGTTGATGATGGTGGCGTCCTCACGCTGGGACAGCACGTCGGGTGCCCGCATGTGGGGTGCCTGCCGCAGGTGCGCCCACGCGGTGGTGTCCACCGTCACGACCGGCCCGATCTGGCCGGGGTCGCCGACGACGAGCACCTGGGCGGCGCGGTCGGCACCGTCGGCGAAGTCGGCGAAGGTGATCTGGTAGGCCTCATCGAAGATGAGGAAGTCGGTTGCCGGCGGGGACGCCTTGCAGGAGGCTGCGGTGCGTACCTGCACGGCGCGGACCTTGGCCTTGTCCTTGGGGCTGCCGGCACCCTCCGGGACGCGCATCTTGCCCGAGGCGACCCGGACCGCGAACGGTCCCTCGTGGGCCCCGATCTCGGCCATGATGCGTTCGGCGATGGCGGTGCCCTGCTCGTTGGTCGCCGTCGCGACGGTGATGGTGGCGTCGGTGTGGGCGAACAGGTGCGCGACCGCACGGGCGACCAGGTCGGACTTGCCGCCGCCGGGTGGGGCGGCGACCACGGTGACGGGGGCGCCGGAGTACAGCTCGTACAGGGCAGCGGCCAGCGGCGAACCGGCCTCGACGGCGGTGCGCTCCTCGATTGTCGCGGCGGTCATCGGTGCTCCTTGCGGGTGCGGGTGGTGTGGGCGACCTTGACGTCGGCGGGCATGCCCCATCGGGGTCGGACCCGATCGACGGTGCGGCCGCGGGTCCATCGGCCGGCCTCCTCGTCATCGCCGCGGGAACGCAGGAACGGCAGGTAGGGCTCCTCGGTGATGTGCAGGGTGCGGCCGTTGGCCATGGCGTCGGCGGCCACAGTCACCGCAGGCGGCACCGCGGGGGCGTTGCGGCGGGTGGTGACGGCCTCGAACTGTCCGATGAGGTCACCGCTGGTGGTGGCTCGCACACCCATGAGGACGAAGGCGGCCTCGGCTGCCGGGTCGCCGGGCGGGGCCAGGAACACGTGCCGGTGCCCGGTGCGCAGCTTGAACGGCTGCGACATGGTCGCGGTGAAGCCGCGCCCGCTGGTGTCGCTCACCTCGATGGCGCAGACGTCCCCGGTGACCAGGTTGCGCCCGATGAGCCCCAGGTCGGTGGTGTCCCACACCTTGGCGGCGTTCTCGGCGCGGTTCATGCCTTGGAACGCGGCGACCCGGGCCCGCTGCCCGGGGTGGCGGGCGGCGGCGATCGCGGCCAGCTCCCCGTAGAACATCGCGGTGGTGGCGTCGGTGCGTTCCTGGCCCTGGCTGGCGGCCTCGAGCAGGGAGTGCATCAGCTGGTAGGGCCGTCCGGCCAACCGCAACCGGGGGTCGAACGCGCGGGACCACGCGAGCGGGTCGTCGGCGTCCAGGTCGGCGGAGAGCCAGTAGGCGCGCTGCAACGCTTCGGTGAGCACGACCAGGCTGATGGAGTAGGACAATCGGGAGGCGACGGCGAGCTGGCGGTCCACGCGGGCGGCGTCGGCTGCCTCGGGGGTGTCGCCGGCGGCTGCGGCGGCTGCGGCCCGGCTCAGCCGCTTGGCGGTGTACTGGTCGGGCACGACCAGCCGGAAGCCGTTGTCGATGAGCTCGCGCAACCCCAGCACCCCGAGACGTCGCGGCGTGGTGGGCTCGGAGTGCTCCTTGCGGTAGATGACCCGGCCGCTGCCGGCGTCGACCCACACGAACGCGAACGGCATCGGCTCACCCTCGCTGATGGCCGGTGGCGTCCCGGGGGTTCGGGTGCGGCGCACTGGCTCACCGGCGACCTGCGCCTCGACACGGCGCAGCAGGTCGTACTCGGCCTGGGCGGCGTCGGTGTGCTCGCCCAGGTCGTCGGCCCACACGATGTCGGCGGGCGCCGGCGGGCGAGGCTCAGGGATGTGCTCGGCCACCGGTGTCGGGGCCGGGATGCTGGCAGCGTCGACGACCGGCCCGACGTACTCCGCGAACGGGTCGGGCTCGGTGAGGTCACTGCGGTGCATGTGATCCGTATGTGCGGCAGCACGCCCTGCCGGTGCCGGTGCCGGGGATCGGGCCGGTGCCGCACATGAAGCACCGCCAACCCCTGCTGCGGCCCTCTTGCCGTGGCGGCCCCCTGCATGAAGGAGGACCCCATGCCCACGATGACTCTGGAGCGCGCCCGTGCGGAGGTGCTCGAGGAGCCGGTCTCGCACTGGAGCGAGACGGACTTCACGATCCGTGCACCCGAGCGTGCGGACTGCTGCCCGACGGCGGCCGCGGTGGTGCTGTCGGTCAAGGTCGTGGACGGGATCGCGGTCCCGCTGCGGTTCTGCGGCCACCACGCAACGAAGTTCGAGCGGGCCGGCGCCGACTTCGGTCGCATCATGGTGGACGACCGGGACAAGCTGGACGTCAAGCCGGGCGCCTCGGCCTGAGGATCGGGAGGTCATCGGCTCTCACCGCGTACGAACACGTGTTCGAATAGGGGGGTGACCGGAGAAGGACGCCACCCCGACCGTGTACCGCTGCGCTCACTGCCGCCCGACCTGCCGATGGCCGCCGTCGGCGGGCCCATCACGCGTCTGCCCGAGCCGGTGCCGGTGCAGGCCTGGGTGCTGTTCCCCGCGCGGGGCTACCTCCGGGTCGAGGGCGAGGCGACCGCGTACACCCCGCGCGCCGGGCATGTGCGCTTCCACGACGAGGACGGCCGCACCGGCAGCGTGTGGGTGTGGGCCAACGCCATCACCCGCCGCTGAGCCGCGCCCGCTGCAAGCTCACAGGTCCTCCGGCCCGGTCACCGTCCACGGCTGCGGCTGCCCGGCCAGGCCGCCGTAGTCGCGGTGCAGCCGCTTGGCATTCTCGAAGACGGCAGCCCTGTTGGGCTCACCGGCCGCCCACAGCTGCGCCGGCGTGGTGTCCACATGCTGCACCATCTGCGCCAGCGGGACCCCGGCACGCTGGGCGCGGGCCAGCTGCGCCGGCGCGCCGCCGGCCTTGACGAACGCGGCGATGTGGTGCAGCCCGTCAGCGATCGGGTCGTGCATCCGGGCGGTCTGCTGGGTGGGTCCATACAGCGCCGCGCGCCACGGGTCGAAGTCCAGCACGCCCGCGGTGTGCAGCTCCAAGATGGAGCCCAACGGCACCGACTGCTCCCGCAACCGGTGCGCGGTAGCCAACGGCACCCCGGCCCGCGCCACCCGCAGCATCTCGGCGTAGTCGGTTCCACTGGGCTCGCGTGCACCGGGTCGGGGCGAGGCCACCGCCAGCCACGCCTTGTAGTCGGCGCCGGTGCTGATGCCCGCGGTGTGCAGCTCGCCAGCCTGTTCTGCGGTGATGGACCGGTCCCGGCCACGCAGCGAACGCGCCACCTTGGCCGGGACACCCGCAGCCTCGAAGTCGGCGATCTCGCGCGGAGCCACCTTCGGCCCGAACGCCTTGACGGTGGCCGCCGGCACCCCCAGCCGGATGCCCTCATGGGCCTCGTCGGTGGACTGCCCGCACGCCTTGGCATACGCGGCGAGCTCACGGATCGCCTCCGGCCCGGTCTCGACCGTGCCGTCGGGGCGGGTCAGACCGTGCCTGGCCAGGCCCGGCTCGACGCCGAGCTCGTGGCACAGCATCACATCCGAGAGCGGCACCCCCTCGCGCACGTACAGCCCGATGCCCGGGTGGCCGCCGTACCGGGCCAGGTAGGCGTTCAGGTCAGGATCGTCGAGAGCGGCCTCCGCCCAGCGGTGCACCTCCTGGGTGTCGCACCCGCGGTAGGCCATCGCCTTGGTCGGGGTGCCGGCCAGGCCGGCGTCCTCGAGCCGAGCCAGCTCCTGCACGGTCAGACCCTCGGCGTAACGCTGCACGCAACCGGGCACCCAGGCCCGGCCCCGCTCCTGCAGCATCGCCGACGCCCAGTCGGCGGGCATCCCGGCGGCGTAGGCGGCGCGCAGCACCTCACCCGACTGCGGCGAACCGACCGTGGCAACCCCCAGGCTGCGCCGGTAAATCTCGCCGGTGCCGATGTCATGAGCGACCACCTGGGCGACCCACCGCTCCGGCACGTCCGGCCCGGCGGCCTCGCACGCGGTGCGGACCGTCTGCTCGGCCATCGCCCGGGCGGCCGTCGGGACCGCGATCTCCAGGAGGTGATCCGCGATGACGGCCAGGGAGTCCGCCACGCTCGGCAATCCCCCGCCGAGCAGGGTGACCCCGGTCTCGGTACGGGCCTCGGTGGTGAACTGGCCGCCCTCACGGATTCCGGCGGGCTGACGCTTGCGGTTCGCGATGCTGGACATGACCGGTAGATGTGCGGCGCTCAGGGGCGGACCGGCTCCTCGTGCGACGGGGTACGCACTGTCACCCGGTCGCTGCCGTCCACGGCGCGCAGCACGTCCAGGGAACCCTCGCCGTCCTCGCGATGCTGGTAACCGCGGGCCCCTTCCTCCAAGCTGAGCACCGCCACACCCGACCCCTTGACGTTGACGCTGACCTTGCGGTCCGCTCCGGCCAGCACCGCGACGGTGGCCTGGCCCTCGACGTCGATCGGGTTACCCAGAGCGGACTCGGCGTAGATGACGACGTCGCCGCTGGTGACGCGCAACCGGGCGAAGCCGCCGGTGACGATGACCTGCAGCGGGCTCTCGGGGTTGCCGCGGACCTCCAACGGCTCGTGGCCGATGGTGTCCAGACCGCTGATGAGCACGACCCGGCCCGGGGCGCGGGTGGCGTTGAGCGCCTTGCGCGCAGCGGTGAGGTTCTCGGGGCGCAGCTCGGTGCCGTCCAGGCGCGGCGCCGCCGCGAGCGTGGCCCGCTGAGCCGCCCTGCCGCGACGCCGACCGACGTCGTCCTCGAGCTCCTCGCAGGCACGCAACAGCTCGACCGGGTCGGTGAAGATGCCGTCCCGGCGCGGCAGCGACTCGGCGACCTCACCGGTGAGGTCGGTGCCCGCCGCGGCGGTGGCGATCCCGAGGAACATCAGCTGCGCCTGGTCGCCGTCGAGCGAGAAGTCGGTGTAGGTGCCGTCCTCGTGGGACAGCGTGACGAAGGCACCGCCGCTGAACGTCTCGGCGTCATCGGCCCAGTCGGCCCAGTCCTCGTGCGCGGGCCAGTCGGCCACCGCGGGCCACTGGGTCATGCCGGTGCCGGGGACCTGCCCGTGGGCCAGCGAGGTGAGCGCCGCACGAACCGTGTCGGCGTCCAGGTCGAAGTCGGTGTAGTCGTGCTCCGTGCTGAGCGTGACGAAGGCGCCCCGCCCGGCGAACAGCTCCGCGTCCTGGAGCCACCGGCGCCCCTCGGGGACCAGGGTCAGCCCGGTCTCGGTCTTGGGCTCGGCGGCGAACTGGCCGCCGACGCTGACGCCGGCGGGCTGACGGTGACGGGTCGCGATGCTGGTCATGCCTGCTAGATGTGCGGGCAGCTCACCCGGCCGGTTCGGTCGGGTAGGTGCTGGCCAGCCAGGCCCGCGCACCCGCGGGGTCCTCGAATCGGCTCTCGTCCTGGGCGCTGACCGACGCGGCGAGCACGGGCCCGAAGTGCGGGCCGGGGGACCAGCCGGCGGCGATCAGGTCGGCACCGGTCAGGATGCGGCGCACCGGGGCGGCCTGGGTGCCCTCGGCGCGGGCGATGTCCAGCCAGGCGGTCGTGGTGCCGGCACGGGCGGCCGCCCCGCGGCCCCGCTTGTCTGCCTCCACCACGAGCGCCCACTGCTCGATGCTCGCCGGTGCCAGTCGCCGGGCCAGGCGTCGCACCGCCTGCCGGGTGGGTGCGGTGCCGTGGGCGGTGACCATGTGCTCGGCGACGATAGGTGCGACGAGGTCGCGCACCTCCTTGGGTGCCCCGATGTCGGACAAGAACGTCGCGGCGGTGCTCGCGCCCGCCGTGTCGTGCCCGTGGGAGGTGATCCGCCCGTCGGGGTGTTGCTGGGTGTGGGTGGCCTTGCCGACGTCGTGCAGCATCGCGGCCAGCACCACCACGGCCCGGTCACGCCCGCTCAGGTCGTGCTGCTCGGCCAGCGTCGCAGCGGTGTCGGCTGCCTGCCGGGTGTGCTCGAAGACGTCACCCTCGGGGTGCCAGCGGTCATCCTGCCCGACCCCGCGCAGGTCGGCCAGAGCCGGGAAGTGTGCCAGCCACCCGGTCTGCTCCAAGGTGTCCAGCCAGGCCGAGGGGCGGGTAGCGGTGGCAGCCATGGTCGACCACTCGCCCCAGATCCGCTCCCGGGACAGCGACCCGAACTCCGGGACCAGGTCGCGCGCCAGGTCCACGGTGGCCGGGTGCATCCGCATGCCCAGCCTGGCGGCGAACCGGGCCCCGCGCAGCACCCGCAACGGGTCCTCGGCGAATGCGGGACCGGTGTGGCGCAGCACCCCGTCGCGCAGGTCACCCAGGCCACCCCAGCAGTCCACGATCTCATCGGCCGCCGGGTCGTAGAGCAGCGCGTTGACGGTGAAGTCACGTCGCGCGGACGCCTCCCGGACATCGCAGAACGGGTCGACCTCGACCGCGAAGTCGCGGTGCCCGGGCCCGGTGCGCCGTTCCCGGCGTGGCAGGGCGACGTCGAGACGTTCCCCGTCGCGGGAGACGGTCAGCACCGAGAACGCGGCACCGACCTCCTCCACGCGGGCGACCCGGGACAGCACCTTGCGCAGCCGGTCCGGCTCCAACCCGTAGGCCTCGATGTCGATGTCCTTGGCCGGGTGGCCCAGCAGCCGGTCCCGCACGCACCCACCGACCAGGTAGGCGTTGCCGCCAGCGGCCCGGATCGCCTCCAGGACCACCACGGTGGCCGGGGTGAGCTCAAGCAGCCTGTCAGCGCGCACCCGGTCGGCAGCGGTCAAGGTCAGGTCGGCCTCGGCGCGGGTGGTCGCGGTGAACTGGCCGCCCTCGCGGAGGCCGGCAGGTTGACGGGGACGATCGAGTGTGGGCACACCCGGTAGATGTGCGGCCACTCGGCAAGGTCGGCTCAGGCCAGCGGGTCGGCCTGGAACTCCGCACGCATCCGGTTGACCACACCGACCATCTCCTGCACGCCGAACGGGCGGCGCTGCCTCACGGCGTGCTCGCGCTCGGCGTCCAGCTCCCGGGCCAGGGAGGTGGCAGCGAAGTGGCCGCAGTCACCGACACCGAACTCAGCCAGCACCTCCTGGCAAGCTTCAGCGGCCGCACTGCCCATCGGCTCGTTGGTGGACTGGGTGGCGAACAGGTGCACCGCCCGCGAACGCTGCTCAGGGCTCAGCGACGGCGGGACCGGGTGCTCGGCCACGATCTCTGCCAGGCTGGAGCGCAGCAGCTTGCCGGCGGCCTCGTTGGTCTTGGGGCCCAGGATGTGCCAGGTCTCCTCGAACAGGTCCGGGTCGTGCCGCATCGCCAGGCCACGGACCAGCACCGCCTCAGCGGTGATCAGGTCGCTGTGCTCGACACTGCCGCCGACGGCGGCCCGCGCCCGGAACCGGTTGCGCAGCAGCGACTCCACCGCGGTCGCGTACTCCAGCTCGGCCGGCTCGCTCAGCCCGGTGGCGTCGACGTGCCCGTTGCGCGACAGGCGCAGGTGGCCCGGCTTGGCGGCCGGCGCCAGGGACAGACCGGTCTCGGTCTTGGGCTCGGTGGCGAACTGGCCGCCGGTGCTGAGGCCGGCGGGCTGGCGGTTGCGGTCTGCGGTCGAGGTCATACCACGTAGATGTGCGGGACGCGGCGTGACGTGACTCGGCGCAACAGGCGACGCAACCAGCACCGCCGGCCTCCTCGCGCGAGCTGCTCCGAGGACTGGGTCCGCTGCCACGGTGTCTCGGTAGCCACCACCGCCACCACCCGGGCCGTCGGCACCCGCCCTTCCAGGAGCCGGACCTGACGCCTGGGCAGGTCCAGGGTGGCGCGGCACACCTGCACCAGGTCCTGGGTGACCACCTCGTAGACATACACCTGCCCGTAGCCGCCCAGCTGCGCCCAGTACAGCGCCAGGTCCAGGCTCGAGGTCACGCACACCTGATCGGTCGGTGACTGGGTGTGGTTGGCCCGCCAGCCCGGCCGCACGACCTCACCCGGGGTCAGCTGCACCCGGCTGCCGTGGTAGAGCCTGCCGTCCATGACCTGCTCCACACCGACGTAAGCACCGCGGGCAGCGGCGCTGGATGGACAGCGGGCAGCGGTGGCCGCCAGCTCCTCGAACGGCGTCCGGTGCCGCATCTGGGCCGCTCAGGCGTCCAGACCGAGCTGCAGGCGGGTCGCCTCGTCGGCGGCGTGCAGACGGTCAGCCTCGGTACGCACGTCGCTCAGGTAGGTGCGCAGCACCCGGTCGGCGGTCTCCCGGTCGGGACCGAGCTGGTCCAGGACCTTGTTGAGCCGGTTCCGGTTCTGCCGCTCGGTCAGGGTGTCGATGCCGTCCTTGATGGCCGACCGGGCGAACAGCTGGGCGTCGGCACCCTCGGAGAAGGTCCGGACCTTGATGTGGTCACCGGGCAGGGCGAACCCGACCTCGGTGAGGCCGACCTGCGGGTCGCGGCGCGCAGCCACCGGCCGCTGGAGCTCAGCGCGCTCGACGGCGTCGGCACGCAGCTTGGCGTCGGCGTGCCCCCGGGCCAGGTCGCTGATCGCGGCGGTACGGGCCTTGCGCAACGCGTCGGCCAGCTCGGCCGGAGTGTGCTGCGCGGGCAGCAGCACATCGGAGTAGCCCGAGGCACCCTCGGCCTTGATGCGGTACGTGCCCACCTCATAGGCCGAGACCCGGTAGCTGGACACGGCGGTGTGCAGATCGCCGGCGAACCGGTTCTGACCGTCGATGTCCAGGACGGCCTCGGGCCCCAGGTGGAGCTCGTTCAGGGAGTCCACCATCGCCTGCCCGTCCTCGAGCACCTCGCCCTGCACACGCACCCCGTGGTCGGTGCCGGTCAGGCTGACCTGCGCCTCCGAGCGGGGGTCAGTGGAGAACTGGCCGCCCTCGCGGACGCCGGGCTGGACTCGCTTCTGGTTCGTCATGTCTGGTAGATGTGCGGGTCAGCGCCACCACAGACGCCAGGCGCTCTCGCCCGGGCGCCAGGGCACCTCGACACGCTGGATGCGCTCGGGGGCGGCCAGGAAGTCCAGCCCGTACCGCTCCCGCATCAGCGTGATCGCCGCATCGGGGTCGGTGGCGTCGGCGTCGTGCAGGTCGATCGAGGTCACCGAGAACCGTTCGTCCTCACGGTCGGGTCCGATGACGTAGCCGGCGACCTCGACCTTGCCGGGGTGACGCACCGCCGCCAGCAGCGCCGACCGTGTGGTGGGGGCGTTGTGGTGGCGGTCGGCCAGGTTCTGCTTCGGCAGCGTCTTGCCGATGGCGAGGGCGTCAGCACCCGAGACGCCTGCGTAGCGCATCGAGCCGTTGTCGCCGTTGATGCGTTCGAACCGTTCGCCGTCGATCTCCCAGGAGTTGAAGGCGTAGGCGTTGTAGGTCGAGGAGGTGTAGCGCCCGAGCGGGCCGGTGATGGCGGTGGTGAACCCGGGCGGGCCGAACATGCCGACCCGGCGGGCGCGGCGGGCCAGCCGCTGGGTGGCCCAGTCGGCCATGTCGATGCTCTGCTCGGCGTCCTGGCGCACGTGCTCACCGGGCCTGCGTGGCGGGGCGGTCACCTTGGCGGCGCGGCGGCGTGCGAGCACGTTCTGCTCGATCGGGACGTCCTTGGGGGTCGTCGGGGTGACCGGGCAGGCGTGCTGCTTGGCGGCGGAGTAGAACCGGCCGCAGGTGAGGCAGTTGGCGACCTGCGCGCGGGTGTTCCCCTTGATGATGCGGTTGAACTGGGCGCCCGGGGAGGCGGCCCCGGCGACGGCGAGGAACCGGTCGCGGGAGACCTCGTGGCCGTACAGGGCGCCGGTGGCGGTGCGCGTGGCCATGGTGCCGGTGGACTCGTCGTAGCCGATGGCCTCCACCCAGGAGGACTCGACCGGCTGCAGCGGTGCACCGGTGCCCAGGTCGCGGGCACGGGCGCGGGCCAGCAGGTCACCCACCTCACGCAGCGCCTTGCGGGGGCGGCGCGACTCCAGCACGGCGCTGACGGCCTCGGCGACCAGCTCATCACCGGCCTCGAACCCGACACCGGCGGTGGCGTACCCGCCGCCGGGGCGTGGGGTGATGCGGATCCACCCGGTGACCGGGCGGCCCTCGACGGTGGCCGAGATCGGGACGTCGACCGTCCCGTTCTCCTCGCGGACGAAGGAACGGACGGATTCGGCGGCCGGCATCTGCAGCTGCACACCGGCACCGGAGTAGGTCATGCGGGCCACCCGACGGCGACCACGCAGGCCACGGCCGGTGGCGGTGGTGCCGTAGTCGTCGGGCATCTGCGGGTACCCACCGGCTGCGGCACGGTACTCGGCGGCGATGAAGTGGCGGTCCCACCAGGTGTCGGCGTGGGCGGTGGGCCCCTCACGCAGCACGGTGGCGGGCACGAACCCCTCGGAGCGCAGCGCCGTGTGGCGGTCCTGCTCGTTCGTCGCGGTCAGGGCGACCGGGGACTCGTGACGGGTGGTGGTGGTCCACTGGCCGCCCTCGCGCACCCCGGCGGGGACGCGGGGGGCCGTGATGGGGGAGGCCGGGGCAGTCATGCCTCGTAGATGTGCGGGGCCCGTCCGAGGAAGTCGTCCACGCCCACAAGGGCGCCGGCACGCAGGGCAGCGAGCCGCTCACCGAGCAGGGCCTCGAGCTCGCCCGGTGTACGGCGCTCGTACAGCTGTTCGATGTGGTCCTTGAGCTTGCGCTCGGTCGGCAGGACCGCCGTGCCGCAGGCACCCTCCAGTGCGGCAGGCTGGGAGCACTTGGGGCACTCCCACGTCAGTGGTGAGGTCGCCGTGGAGGCGAAGCGCAGCTCGGTGCGGTGCTTGCCCGGGCACACGTAGGCCTCGCGGCGGATCCCGATCGGGCCGCGGGTCAGGGCCTTCTCCCCGGCCGGCAGCCGGGACCGCTTCGCCTGGTGCCAAGGGGTGGCGCCCAGCACGGTGCCGGTGTGGCTCACGGGGTCTCCTCGCGGGTGTAGAAGGTCAGGTCACCGGCGGCCGTCAGCGACATCAGCAGGCCGCGCTCATCGGCGGGGTCGATGAAGCGGACGTTGCCCTCGGGGGCGGGCCGGTCGGTGTAGGGGGCGAAGTCGGTGGCGATCAGGACCAGCGGGATGTCACAGGTCCAGGTGGCGGGCACCGCGAACAGGTCGCCGCGGGAAGCGAACAGGGCGGTCAGCTCCTCCTCGGTCAGGCGGCCCATCAGGTGAGGGTCGGCCTCCACGGCGCGCACTGCCAGGTCGGCCTGCAGGGCGTTGGTACGCAGCACCGCCATGCGCCAACGCTGCTCCAGGGTGATTTCGTGGTCGGTGTCATAGCCCGGGATGAGGGCGGCGACGAGCTCGGTGACGGTGTCGGCGTAGTACGCCTCGCCGTCGACCAGCAGCGCGAAGGTCGCGTCCTGGGCGGTTGTGGTGGTCGTGGTCATGCTTCCTCCCGTGTGCCGACCGAGACCAGTCGACGTCGTGATTGCACCGTTGCCAGCTCGCGTGCCACCCGGCGGCCCAGCGCGACGTCGGAGACACCGGTGGACAGGACACACTCGGCGTCGGGGCGGGGCCGGCCGGATGCCTGCCACAGGGCGCCGCCCTGCTCGAGCAGCCACGCGACCTCGCCCGGTGAGCGCACGTCGTGCACCACGACCGGGGCCGAGCCCAGCATCGAGGCGCCGGCGGCCACGCTGGCCTGCACCGCGGCCACCCACACCGAGGCGGGCAGCAGGCTGCCGGGCAGCGTGAACCGCATCTGCTCCAGCAGCCGGGTGACCTCCGGGCCGTGGATGCGGTGAGCGGCGGCACCGTCCCAGCCAGCGGTCGCGACGAGCTCGGCCAGCGACCGGTCGCTGGACAGCATCGGGTCCAGCGTCTCCAGGGCGGCGCGGGCCGGTGCTCCCAGGTCGTAGTCGCGGAAACCGTGGGTGCTCACGAGCGTGTCGACGACGCGACGCTCGGACTGACCGGTCGGGCCGAGCAGCCCGAGCAGCAGGGGCGGGTTCTGTGTCACACCCTGCCTATGCGGCTCAGCCACGGTCGGCTGCCACCTTGTCGGCGTCCAGGCGCAGGGCATGAGCGGCGGCTGCCGCACCGCGCAGTCGCGGCTCTGGGGTGTCACGACCGTCGAGCGCGCCCCAGCCACCCTCGGCCTCCAGCCGGGAAGCGGGCCGGTCGTCCTCGAGCCCATCGTCCAGGCGGGGGACGAACTCGGCGATCTGGGCGGCGGTCGGTTCGGGGTTGCTGGCCTGCCGCACGCCCAGGCGGCGCAGATGCCGCTCGTAGTCATCGGTCGAGGCGTAGTAGCCCTTGAAGACGGTGGAGGCCTGGCCCTCGAACTCGGCGACCCCGACACCCCTGGCGGCCTTGGCGTCCTCGGCGATCCATTCCGGCACCCACGGCACCGCGTCGGGGTTGGCGAAGGCGTGCCCGCGGGCCTGCTTGGTGGCCTGGGAGCCGAGCAGCACCCGGTTGGGCAGGTTGATCTTGACCGACGGCGGGATGCCAGTGTTGGACTGAGCCTGCTGGGTGGCGAGCACCAGGCGGATGCCAGCGGCTCGCATCTCGGCGGGGATCTTGGTGATGACGGCGCGCAGCAGGTCCCGCTCGGCGGCCCTCTGCTCGGCCTCCAGCCGCACCGGGTGGTCCTTGGGCAGCGACTTCGGGATGGGGTCGGCAGCGAACAGGCCGGTGAGCTCGTCGGCGACCAGGGTGATGATGGGCATGTCCTTGCGGACCGAGGCGGGCAGGTCCTGCCACTTCTGGGCTCCGTGCTTGCGCAGCACCTCGCCGCGTCGGCGGCCCTCGGTGTAGACGAGCTGGGCGACGGCGACGGCGGCCGCGGTGGACTCACAGCCCCAGCCGTGCTCGCGGACCCACGGCTTGCACCACTCGAAGTCGACGGCCTTGTGCGGGACATCGAGGATGGCGAGCTGATGGCCGCGAGCGAGGACGCCGTAGACGATCGCGTTGACAGCGATGCTCTTGCCGCTGCCAGCGAGACCTTGCAGGAGTGCTCCGGCCGACCCGTCGAGGCGGATGTCGAGCAGCGTGTTGGGGCGGCCTTCGCCGCCGAGGTCCATCCCGATCGGGATGGAGAACGGGTCGGAGGTCGTGGCGTCGAACGGGTAGGGGTAGGCGGCCGGGAAGGTCGGCAGCTCACCGGGGATGACCTCAGCGGTCAGCTCACGGGTGTTCACCTTGACGTACCAGCCGGGCTTGCCGATGACGACGGAGGCGACCTCCTCGAGCTTGGTCTTGTGCTTGGACGGCACGTAGGAGGCGGGCAGGTTGACCTTGAACCCGCCACCCTTGCGTGCGGTGACCTGCACGTCCCACGGCTTGACCGACAGGGCCCCGGCGATCGCGGCGCGGGCGCGGACCTCCTCGGTGTTGAGCTTGGTCATGACGGCGAACCCGCGGAACGGCTCGAACGTCGTCATCGTGAAGCCGGGGTTGGCATCCTCGAACTTGTCGGCGAACTTGTCGCCGTCGGCGGGCTTGACCCCGCGCGGCAGGTTCAGCTCGAAGGTGCGACCGCCTCGCTCACCGGGGGTGATGACTTGGGTGATGGTGGTCTGCTTGGAGATGTGGGCGATGCCGCGGTCGACGTCGATCGACTCCAGCTCGAACCCGGGCTTGGCCTTCTCGATCTGGGCGCGCAGCATCTGCTCGTGCTCGTGCACCTCGGGGTTGAAGCTCTTCGGCAAGGGCACGACGGCTCGCTCGATGCGCGACTGGTTCATGTGCTCCTACCTCGGCTGGCCTGCTCTGCTCTCCCTATGCGGCGCCATGGCCGGGAGGTGACGTCGCGTCCGGACTCAGCCGATCCGGATGGCGTACTCGGTGAAGGCGTCGGCGGCGTCGACAGCGATGTAGGCGCCTGCGGCGAGCACGGCAGCCGCCCCGGAGGCGGGTCCCCGGTACAGCGGCGGCGACCACACGTCCTCGGGGTCCTCGACGCGCACGAGCGTCTCGGGCGAGGGCGGTGCTGGCAGCGTGGCGACGCGTCCCGCGCCGGGCAGCACGACAGAAGCCTCAGCCCTGCGGTGCGCGGTGAACTGCCCACCGGTGGTGATACCGGCCGGCACACGGCGGGGGAGCGTTGCGGTCATACCTGGTAGATGTGCGGACTCATCCGGCCAGGCGCTGATACTCCTGCGGATCGAAGTAGCCGAACCGACGCATGACGTCGGCCTTGATCTCGAGGTCACGCGTCACCGGGGCGAGCCACCAGCCCAGAGCGACCTTGTCGTCGGGGTCGAGCCGGTCGTGCTCGCCGTCGAACCGGGCGCCGTCGGAGGTGACCGTGACCCGGGTCTTGTACCTGCGTGGCAGGGTGACCTCGATCGCGGGCCGCATGTTCGGCTCGACGGTCAGGTCGACGTCGACGACGCACAGGTCGTCGTCCATCCAGATCGGCGAGGAGGTCATGGGCACCAGCGCCTCGTAGGCGGTGCGCCGGCCGTAGACCTCGTCGGCGAGCAGCACACACAGCCGGGCCGGGTCGTTGATCCAGTCCGTGGATGTGGTGCCCCACCGGTCAGCCACCTCGCGCGGCGGTGCGTTAGCGGGTCGGCCCGATGTGGACGACAGGGTCACCCCGGCCTCGGCGCGCAGGGTGGCAGCGAACTGGCCACCCTCACGCACACCCGCCTGGACGCGGCCGCGGTCGGGGATGCTCCCGTGCGATGCCTGCGGGCCACGCACCATCAAGCCATCAGCTCACGCAGCCGGGCGTTGGCCGCGGTAAGCCGGGCCTCGGCCTTGTCACGCGCCGCGCTGGCCTTGCGACGCTGCTCGAAGCTGCTGGAGTTGAACCGGTAGTCGTTGTTCGCCTTCTCGCGCGCTGCGAGGGCCCGGTCGAACTCCTCGCGGGCCAGGTCGGTCTCGGTGCGGACGTCGGGGACATCGACCAGGGCCCCGAACGTTGCCTTGGACACCGGCAGCGAGCTGTAGGAGCTGGAGTCGGCGTGCTTCTTCTGCTGCAGCGAGTAGTGGGTGCGGCCGGCCTCGTCCACCCAGGCGCCCTTGCCGGTGACGCCGTCAGTCTCGATGACGTCGGCGAGGGTCTTCACCGACCCGTCGGCGAGCCGGTACCGGGTGCCCAGGTCCTTGTCGACGCGCGCCTTCTGCGCAGAGGTCAGACCCGTGCGGTCGACCCGGGCCGAGTGGACGCGCACTGCTGGCGGCTTCGGCGGTGCCGGCGGGGCTGTGATGTCGGTGTGGCGGGCGGGGTCGATGACGAACGGCATGCGGTCGCGGGTGTCGTACTCGGCCTTGGGGACCAGGAACTTGCGCTGACCCATGTCTTCCCACTCCTGCTCGATCCCGGGGCGGCGGCCGCCGATGGTGGTGGTCACCTCGACCATGCCGGGGTGGTCCTTGGAGTAGCTGGCCGAGACCGCGACGTGGTCGGCGGCGTGCTCGGTGTGGAACAGCTGCTCGGCCCGGGCGCGGGACTGCTCGGCGGTGACGGTCTCACCGGTGGCCTTCTCCCACTGGTCGGGGAACCACTCACGGGTGCGCTCGGCGGCGTCCCGGCGCACGAAGTCGGGGTCGGCCCAGCGGTCCTCACCGCTGCGGTCGCGGCCCTGGCGGTGCGCGGCGTACTCGGCCGGGAAGGTCCACATGGGGATGTTGGCCTCGCAGTCCTCCTCGTACCAGCCGCTGGCGTTACGCAGCGGGGCGGGCACCAGCTTGTTGCGCTGCGGGGACAGCTTGATGCCGCCGTGGCTGGGGGTGCCGACCTCGGCGATGCCGTCGGCGATGTCGTAGACGACGTCGGCCGCACCCCACGGGGTGCGGGAACCGATCCTGATGCCGGCGCTGCCCCAGTCCTGCTGGGCGGGAGCGAGGGTGACGTTGCTCTCGGCCCTGGTCTCGGTGGCGAACTGGCCTCCGGTGATGATGCCGGCGGGCTGACGCTTGCGATTCGCGATGCTGGTCATGCCCCGGTAGATGTGCGGGGCTGCGGTGCTCCTCAGGCGGGCAGGACCTGCACCTGGGACAGGTCCTCGTCACGCTCGGCGAGCCGAGCCACCCTGCGGGCGGACCGCTCTGCCATCGGGGCCGGCGCCAGCCGCAGCTCCAGCACCGTCCGCAGGTCCAGCCCGACCGTGAAGGACAGATACACCGGAGTGCCGTCATGGCGGGTGGCGGTGACGACGAACCGCTGCTCAGGGTCGGGCTCAGCGCGCGAGGAGGCCCCCGCGGGGGTAGGCGCGGGCAGATCGGTCGTCTCGTACCAGCCGCCGCCGAAACTCATGAACGTCGGGGCGAAACGATGCTCGGCGCAGACAGGGCGAGGCTCACCGACCTTGCCGGTCGGGGTGTACGCCTGCACCTGGGCGACAGCGGGGCTCGAGCACAGCTCACAGACGGGTGTCGCGGTGCTCAGGGAGACCTCTGTCTCGGTGCGGGGTTCGGTGGCGAACTGGCCGCCGGTGGTGACGCCGGCGGGCTGGCGCTTGCGGTCCGGTGCGCTGCTCATGCCCGCTAGATGTGCGGGCGCCCGTCCAGGTCGAGCAGGTGCGCCTCGATGTCGGTCTCCCCGCGATCGAGAGCCGCCACGACCCGGTGGTGCCCATCGAGCACCCACCGGTTGCCCTCGTAGATCACCACCCACGGCAGGTCACCACCCTCCGGTTCGCTGCCGGTCAGGTGCCGCGCGACGTGCTTGGCCAGCACCCTGCGCTGCGTGCGCCGCATCCCCGCCAGCGGAACAGGCTCGACGGGGAGCTGCGCCCAGTCGCCCTCCCACAAGGTGATGTGCGTGCCTGCCTGCACCCACGGCACGTCGGGGTAGTCGTTCACACCGCCGTCGAAGTAGTCGTCGATGTCGCGTCGGCGGGTGAGCCTGACACCGGGCTCCTCGGCACGCCGGGTGGCGAACTGGCCTCCAGCCCTCACGCCGGCCGGGACGCGGGCGGCGTTCATGCCAGGTCCGACAGTGCCTGACGCGCGGCGGCCAGCACGTCGTGACGGTGCGGTGGCTGCCCGTGGACGTACAGCTCGCGCGTACCAGCGGTGAACCGCCCGGCCTCGGCGAACTCGCGCACGTTGACCACCGACACCACCAGGTGCTCGCTGCGCCGGCCGCCGACCGGTACGCACACCGGCTCCAGATGTGGCAGCGACTCGTCCTCGGCCTCACACGCCGGCGCGAACATGCTGTGCGGGTCTCGGTCCTGGGCGTGGGTGCGGCGTTGGCGCAGTGCGGCGGCACGCTCCGCGAGCAGGGCGCGGGTGCGGTGCGGCAGAGTACGGTCCTCGCGCCGCTGCATCGTCCAGCGCAGCTCACTGGCCAGGGACGCCAGGCCGACCGGGGTGGCGTCGACCAGGGAACGCAGCGCGTCACGTTCGGCGACGTGCCCGCGGAGCCGGGCCTTGCCCAGACCGGAGGAGATGCGCTGGGCGGCGACCTCGGCCTGAGCCAGCTGCGGGCGCAGCGCCTCGTACTCGGTGAGCCCGGCGTCCAGGTGCCGGTGCGCCACCTCCAACGCGTGCATAGCTGCGGGCGAAGCGAGAGACAGGCCGGGCTCCTTCCGGGGCCTGGTGGTCCACTGGCCGCCGGTGCTCACCCCGGCTCGAACGCGTGCCTTCACGCTGAGGTAGATGTGCGGGCTGCGGCGTAGTTCAGAGACGAGCGAAGCGGTCCGGTGCGAAGGATCCGGAGGCCCGGTCCTGCGAGTCCCACCGCACCCGGACGTGCCCGCCCGGACGGATCTCATCCACGGTGCCGGTCGCGCCAACCCACAGCGTCGTCTCCGAGACGTCCTCGATACGGACACGGTCCCCGGCGGCCAACGGTTCGGCGGCACCCTCAGGGGCCTCCGAGAGCTCACCGGCGGCGGGCAGGATGTCGTACTTCACGCGCGTGATGACCGTCTGGTCCCGATCGGCGTAGACGTCGTGCTTCTTCACCGTGCCGCCGGTCAGGGCCAGCAGCTGGCCGGCGTCGAGCTCCTTGCGCCCCGAGGCGAACCACTTCACCTCGTGCCCGGCCTCATCACGCATGATGACCAGGGTGTTGACACCTCCGTAGTAGGAGTACGGGTCGTCGAGGTAGCTGACCTTGGTCACCGTGACCGTGTGCCCCTTGACCTTCTCACCCTCCGGCGCCATGTGACCCGGGACGTAGTCGGCGAGCTTGCGCTCCCGCTCCACCCGGCGACCCTTCTCCCGAGCCCACGCCGAGACGGCGGAGGCCAGGATGCCGACGTGCCGGGTACCGGTCCACTCCTGGGCGGCCAGCATGCGCAGGTTGGTGGCGTAGTCGCCCTCACCCTCGATCTCGCGAGCGAAGGCCAGAACCTCCTGCACGTCGGCGTCGCTGACCTGCTGAGCGCCAGCGGCGACGCCTGCGATCTCGTCGCGCTCCTGCGGGCCCACCGACCACAGACCCAGCGCCTTCTTCACCGTGTCGGCGGTGGAGGCGCCGGCCCCGTACTGGGCGGCGGAGGCGGACACGTAGTGCTTGCCGCCCTCGGTCGCGGCGATCGCGGTGCGGATGACGTCCTCGGCGGTGGCGGCGTCGCCCAGGCCCGAGGAGTAGCTGGCGTCGGTCCACTCCTCCTCGGCCTTGTCCAGCGGGTCCATGTCCAAGGTCCACAGCCCCGAGGGGCGGATGCCGAGGAAGTTCTGCATGCAGGAGGACCCGACCTGCTTGATGGTGCCGTCCTCATGCCGCACCACATAGGTGACCGACCGGGCGCGGGACTTGCCGCAGTGGTCGCACCGGATGGACTCGGGGCGCCACCCGTTCAGCTCGGCGCCGGGCCGGGTGCGGGCCACCAGGTCGCTCTCGTTGGGGCCGGCCTGGTCCAGGGCGGCGACGAACTCCCAGCCGCCGTAGGAGATGGCCGGCGCGGACAGCTCTAGGTCGCGGTACCACCGGTCGACCTGGCTGCCCTGGGGGCCGACCTTGCGGACGTACGGCTCACCCCAGGTCATCTCGAACCGCTCCTGGATGCCGGCGCGCTCAAGCCGCCGGTTGGCCTTCTCGATGCGGTGCTTGGCGTCCTCGACTGCGGCCTCGGGGAGCTTGTAGACAGGCGTGTAGGCCTCGACGACCTGCTCCTCGGCCACCGCTGGTGCGGTCAGGGTGACGCCGGCCTCGGCCTTGGCCTCGGTGGCGAACTGGCCACCCTCACGTACGCCGGCGTGCACCCTGCTGCGGTCCTGGACGCTGCTGCTCATGACCGGTAGATGTGCGGGGTCACCGCCACGCGAGCGGCAGGTTGTCTGCCCCCAGCGGCGAACCGGTGCTGAACTCGGTGGGGGCGACAGGGTGGGAAGCGGTGCTCCAGGAGGAGATGTCCTGGTCGAACGCCGACGCGTAGTAGAACATCCGATCGAAGGTTGTCCCGTTCGCGGTGTCGAAGTCCAGCGGCCGGTCGAACGCTCGCGCGGTACTGAACATGCTCGCGAAGTTCGTCACGTCCGCGGTGTCGAAGTTCAGCGGCTGGTTGAACTTGATGGCGCCAGAGAACATCGCGTACATGTTCGTCACGCTGCCAGTGTCCAGGTCCAGCGGCTGGTTCAAGGAGGTCGTCTCGTGGAACATGGCGTACATCGTGGTCACGTTCCCCGTGTCCCAGCTCAGCGGCTGGTTGAAGGCAGAGGCCCGCGAGAACATGAAGGTTGTGGTGGTCACCTTCGAGAGATCCCAGTCCAGCGGCTGGTTGAAGGACGGCGCCTGGTAGAACATGTAAGACATGTCGGCCACGTTCCCGGTATCCCACTGCAGCGGCTGGTTGAACGCCGCGGCGCCGGAGAACATCGAGTACATGGTCGTCACGTTTCCCGTGTCGAAACCGAGCGGCTGGTTGAGGGACGTCGCCCCGTAGAACATGGCGTACATGGTCGTCACGTTCCCTGTGTTCCAGCTCAGCGGCTGGTTGAACGCCGCGGCGCCAGCGAACATGTAGTACATGTTGGTCACGTTCGAGGTGTCGAACTCGAGCGGCTGATTGAAGCTCTGCGCCAGGCGAAACATCTGCGCCATGTTCGTGGCGGCGGAGGTGTTCAGGTTGAGCGGACCGTTGAAGCTGGTGGCCCGGTTGAACAACGAGCTGAGGTCCACCACCCCGGTGGTGTCGAGCGCGGTGACACTGGGGAGGTTGACCGCCTTGTAGAAGCCCTCGCTCATGCTGACGGTCTGGTGCAGCGGGGCGTAGTAGGCGACGTCGGCCAGGCACGCCGCAGCGTTCTCGTAAAGGGTGCGGTCGGCTGCGGCTGCGTGAACCCGCCCGAACTGCTCGATGGTCCCCGTCAGAGTCACCGTGTACCTGCCGGGCTCCTCATAGGTGTGGCTGTTGGCGTTCTCGCTGGCGGTGCCGTCGCCCCAGTCGACGGCGTAGTCCGACCCGAACGCCGGCACGTGCAGGGTGCGGGTGGAGGCGGCCGGGCAGCTGGGCAAGGACATGTCGTAGACCAGCGTCGAGGATGTCGGCGTGACGATGCCGCCGTCGCCGTCGCCGTCGCCGTCGCCGGGTGCGGGACCGTCGCCAGGGAAGAACTCGGAGGCGCGCTCCGGCTCGCCAGTCTCGCCCTCACCCCAGGCGACGGCCGCGTAGGGGCGCTCGATACCGGCCGGGGGAGGGTCGGTCAGCCCAGGCAGGTTCTCGATACCACCACCGGCGGCAGCGGTGAGCAGGGCGCCCAGTCCCGCGGTCGCGAGCACCGGGTTGCCGGCGTCGGGGGTGCTAGCCGCGACCGCGACCGGCACCCCGCCGTCGGTGGAGGTGAGCGTGAACAGGCGGCCCGAGCGGGACTGGCCATACAGGACGAACGAGTCGGTATCGGCGAACCCGACGTAGCTGCCGCCTCCGCTGCGGAGCTCACCGCGGCCGTCGGCGAACACCTGCTCGCTCGCGTAGCCCAACCCATCCGGGTCGTAGTTGACACCGGCGGCGGTAGCGGCGTTCTTGAGGTCGGCCCTCACCGCCGCGTCGTGGCCCTTGTCACGCTGGTTCATGAAGAACGGCACCGCGATCGCGGCCACTATCCCGATGATGACGATGGTGACCAGCAGCTCCACCAACGAGAAGCCCTTGTTACGGCCCAGATGTCCAGATGCGAGATGGCCCATGAGGCGGTACATGTGCGGCACCGCCACGACTTGGCCGTGGCCGCGATCTCCGAGCACCGCCGATACCGAGCCGCGGCGGCTCGAGCCACGCGGCGGAAAGGTCCGGCCCGGGGCATCGGCAGCGGTCACCGCCACGCGGGCGGCAGCTGCTCGGTGGTGAGCATCGCCCCGTTAGCGAAGCTCGTCGGCATGGTCGGGTGCGCGCTCACGTCCCAGCCGGAGAGGTCCTGGCTGAACACCCTCGCGTCGAAGAACATGCCGTCCATGTCGCTGACCTGACCGGTCTCGAAGGCGACCGGCTGGTTGAACGCCCTCGCGCCCGAGAACATCCACTTCATGGTGGTGACGTTGCTGGTGTCGAAATCGACCGGCTGGTTGAACGCTCGAGTCTTGTAGAACATGGAGTCCATACGCGTGACGGAGCTGGTGTCGAGGTCGAGGGGCTCGTTGAGTGCCGTGGTCAGAGCGAACATCAGGCCCATGTCGGTCACGCCGGTGGTGTCGAGTGGGCCCAGGGAGCGCAGGTTGGTCCCGTAGTAGAACGCACCGCGCAGGCTGACGGTGCCAAGGTCGGGGGCGTTGTAGGAGACGACCTCCTCGAGGCAGTTCCCGTCGAGGGCGTAGGGCGACTGGTCGTGGCTCGTCAGGTCGTAGTCCCCGCCGAAGTGCTCGATGGTCCCGGTGAGGGTGATGGTGTACCGGCCGGCCTCGGCATAGGTGTGGGTGTTGGTGTTCTCGGTGACGATGCCGTCGCCCCAGTCGATCGCGTAGTCCGACCCGAGCGCGGGGACGTGCAGGGTGCGGGTGGTGGCGGCTGGGCAGCTGGGCAGCGTCGTGTCGTAGACCAGTGCGGAGACGGCCGGGATGACGATGGGACCGCCGTCGCCGTCGCCGGGTGCGGGGGCGTCGGCCGGGAAGAACTCGGACTCACGCTCTTGCTGCCCGCCCTCGCCCTCGCCCCAGGCGACGGCCGCGTAGGGGCGCTCGATACCGACGGGTGGGGTGTCGGTCAGCCCGGGCAGGTCCGCGATACCACCCCCTCCGGCGGCAGCGAGCACGGCACCCAGTCCCGCGGTCGCGAGCACCACATCACCGACGTCGGGGGCCTCGGCCGCGACCGCGACGGGCACACCGCCGTTGGTGGAGGAGATCATGAACAGGCGCCCCGAGCGGGACTGGCCGTACAGGACGTAGGAGTCGATGTCGGCGTACCCGATGTAGGTGCCGCCGTCGCTGAGGAGCTCACCATTGCGGTCGGCGAACACCTGCTCGCTGGCGTAGCCCAGCCCCATCGGGTCGTAGTTGGCTGCCGCGAGGGTGGCGGCGTTCTTGAGGTCGGACCGCGCCGCCGCGTCGTAGCCCTTGTCACGCTGGTTCATGAAGAACGGCACTGCGATCGCGGCCACGACCGCGATGATGACGATGGTGACCAGTAGCTCCGCGAGGGTGAAACCCCTGCTCCGGTCCGACAACGCGCGCGTGAGACGTCCCATGACGCGGTAGATGTGCGGGACCGCCCGGCCTTGGCTGAGACACCGGCTTGGCAGTGCCCGCCGGGACCGGGCACGGCGGTTGGCGGCGCCCCGGGTCGGTGCGGGTCCGACCCGGGGCGCCGCAGCGGTCAGCGCCAGGCTGGAGGCAAGTTGCTGGTCAGCAGTGCAGAGCCATCGTTGAAGCTCGCGGGCTTGGTCGGCGCGGACGCGGTGCTCCAGGACGAGATGTCCTGGTTGAAAGCTGCCGCACCCCTGAACATGTGATCGAAGGACGTCCCGTTCGCGGTGTCCCAGGCCAGTGGCTGGTTGAACACCGGGGTGTATCGGAACATGTGGGAGAAGTCCGTCACGTTCCCGGTGTCGAAGAGCAGTGGCTGGTTGAAGACCCTCGCCTCGTAGAACATGGAGGACATGTTCGTGACGTTCTCGGTGTTCCAGTTCAACGGCTGGTTGAACGCCCGCGCGTAGAAGAACATGCCGCTCATGCTGGTGACGCTGGAGGTATCGAACTCGACCGGCTGGTTGAACGCCCGCGCGTAGTAGAACATGTTGGTCATGTCCGTCACGTTCGAGGTGTCGAAGTCGACCGGCTGGTTGAAGGCCTCCGCCTGCTCGAACATCTTCGACATGTCCGTGACGGCGGAGGTGTCCAGGTCGAGCGGGCCGTTGAACTTCGCCGCGCAGTAGAACAGGCCACCGAGATCCACGACCCCGGTGGTGTCGAGGGCGTCGACGTCCGTCAGGTTCGTCGCGAAGGCGAAGCCGCCTCGCATGCTGATCGTCTCGTGGGCCGGGGCGCTGTAGGAAGCCTCAGCCAGGCACGCCGCAGCCAGCAGGTAGCTCGTGTGGGCGCCCGACCAGTCCAGTCCGAACCGCTCGATGGTTCCGGTCAGGGTGACGGTGTACCGGCCGGCCTCGGCGTAGGTGTGGGTGTTGACGTCCTCGGTGACTGTGCCGTCGCCCCAGTCGATGGCGTAGTCCGACCCGAACGCCGGGACATAGAGGGTGCGTGAAGTGGCGGCCGTGCAGCCGGCCAGGGACATGTCGTAGACCAACGTGGAGGAGGTCGGAATCACGATGCCGCCGCCGTCCCCGTCGCCGTCGCCGGGTGCGGGACCGTCGCCGGGGAAGAACTCGGAGGCACGCTCCTGCCCGCTGTCGCCCTCGCCCCAGGTGATCGCCGCATAGGGGCGCTCGATACCCGGCGGCGGGGTGTCGGTCAGCCCGGGCAGGTTCAGGATGTCGCCGCCGGCGGCGAGCGGGGCACCCAGTCCCGCGGTCGCAAGCACCAGGTTGCTGGCGTCGGAGGTGCCGGCCGCGACCGCAACGGGCACGCCACCGTCGGCGGAGGTGAGCGTGAACAGGCGGCCCGAGCGGGACTGGCCGTACAGGACGAACGAGTCGGTATCGGCGAACCCGACGTAGGTGCCGCCATTGCTGCGGAGCTCACCGTTGCGGTCGGTGAACACCTGCTCGTTGGCGTACCCCAGCCCGGCTGGGTCGTAGTTGGCTGCCGCGAGGGTGGCGGCGTTCTTGAGGTCGGACCTCACCGCCGCGTCGTGGCCCTTGTCGCGCTGGTTCATGAAGAACGGCACCGCGATCGCGGCCACGATCCCGATGATGACGATGGTCACCAACAGCTCCACCAGGGTGAAACCCCGGCTCCGGGCCGGCAGTGCGCGCGTGAGACGTCCCATAACGCGGTAGATGTGCGGGACCGTCGCGCCTGGGCTGTCAAAGGGGTGTCGGCACCGGCATAGACACAATGGTTTCCCTGGCGGAACGATTGTGTCTATCGTGCGGCGGCACGTCAGGTGCCGGTGCGCGGGACGTCAGCGGCTCAGCAGCTCCGCCTCGATCGCATCCACCGCCGGGGCCGCGTGGCCCCCGTAGATGTCGGTGACGAGGTCGGGTGTCAGCGCCGCCAGGTCGCTCTCGTCGAGGTCACCGGAGTCGTACCGCAGCCAGATGACCTCGGCGACCACCGGGAGGCCGGCCTCGCGTGCGCAGTTGCGCACGTGCTGCCACGCGTCGTCCTCCTCGCAGAGCCAGGGGTGGTCCTCGTGCGGTTCGACGTCGGCGACGATCTCGGCCATGCGGTCCGCGGCCGGGGCCAGGTGCTGCTCGTACCAGCGGGTGACGTCCTCCGGCGTCACGGTGTCGAACCGGGCCCGCTCGACCCCCTCGCGCGCCGCCACGACAGACAGCACCTCGTGCACGACCGGCAGCCCGGCCTCCTCGGCGACCGCGCGGGTGCCGGCCGGGGAGTCGGTCTCGAGGCCGCGCCGGCGGCGCGAGGCTGCCATCGCCTGGTCGAACTCGCGCAGCGTGCGGTCCGTGCCTGGGTGCGGGCGGTCGCTGCCGGCGATCAGGTCCGCGACGTACTCGGTGTGCTCGGGATACCACTCGCTCGCCCAGCCCAGCTCTGCGGCGATCGCGTTGACGCTCACCCAGTCGCGGGCGCCGTTGACGTCCTCGGGGCTGGGGTGGGCGTTCTTCCAGGCGTCGAGCTGCGCGGCGTAATCCTGGCCGTCGCCGGAGTCTCCGGGGTGGGGGCGACCGGTGCGGGCGACGAGGTCGGCGATGTCGGACAGGTCATCGCCGGTGTGCCACTCCTCGGCGGTGCCGAGCTGGGCGGTGATGGCATCGAGCACGTGGGCGTCGCTCAGGACCGTGCGCGGTGCGTTGCCGAGTGTGACGGTGGTCTCGGTCTTGGGCTCGGTGGCGAACTGGCCGCCGGCGGTGATGCCGGCGGGCTGACGGTTGCGGGCGCAGATGTCGGTCATGCCGGGTACATGTGCGGGTCCCCGGGGCGGCCGAGGCGGGTCAGAGACGCACGTCGCTCTCGCTGCGCGAGCGGTGCGCGAACTGACCGCCGGTGGACACCCCTGACGGAACCCGACCCTGGGCGCCGCTGTAGAACCCGGTCGCGGGCTTCCAGTGCGGGGTCAGGTGAGCGGCGTGCGGGTCACTTGAGCCGAGCGGACCGTATCCGGCGATTGCGTAGTCCTCGCGGCGCAGCTCACGCTGGCTGTACTCGTCGTTGCCGGTGATGACGCCCCCGGTGCCTGGCGCCCAGCGGACCTGGCGCAGGGCGGCGAACAGGGCGCGGGCGCCGCGGACGCGACGGGCCACCTCCGCCTGGTTGTTGCCCCATCCGGAGTCCCATCGGACGGTTGACGCCTTGCGGTCGAAGGTGATCGTGGCGCCGGAGTCCACGGGGAGCACCATGGTGCGAGCGGTCGGCAGGGGCAGGTCGGTGACCAGGACGCGGCGCGGCTTGTCATAGCCGACGCGCAGCAGGAGGTCGCCCAGGGCGTCCGCGTCGTCCTGCAGCTCATCGGACTGCGCCCACTGCGTCGGGGAGGAACCGGGTCGGGCCGGGGTGTTCGAGAGCTCGTTCACCTGCTTGAGCGTGGCTTGGTAGTGCTCGCGGACTGCATGTCGGTACGCCTCGGGGTCGGTGCGCTGCTTGCGGGTCAGGCCGCGCCAGAACTCTTGGCTCTGCGCGCGGACCCGCTCCTTGACGCTGCGCTCGACCGCGAGCACCGCGGCGTGCACCCGATCGAACTCCTGCGGCGGCAGCGTGATGGTGCCGCTCTCCCAGGTGTCGTTGCTCACAGGGGTCTCCAGGATGCGGGTGGCGGATGTGCGGGTTCAGGCAGCCATCGTTGTGGGAGTGCCCGTGCCTGCCGCCGCGGCGAGCAGGCGATAGATGGCGTCGACGCGGCCGGCGGCGTCCTGCAGGTAGTCCTCGAAGTCGGCGCCGCGGCGCTCGAGCTCATCGGGGTCCTCGGTGTCGGCCAGGACGGGGTAGGGCTGATAGCCCTCCATCAGCTCACGCACCCCCGCCAGCGCCTGCGGGGCGGTCAGCTGGGTGACCTCGGCGAGCCGCTCGTCGGCGTCCTTGCGGTGGGTGTCGGGGAAGCACATGCCTGGTGGATGTGCGGCGCGCCGCACCCCTAGGCGATGAGGTGCGGCGCGCGCGGTTGGGGAGGTCCGGTGTCGGCTCAGGAGCGCATGGCCTTGACGAGTGCATCGAGCTTCGCGGCTGCGGTCTCCAGGTGGGCGCGGTGGGCGTCATCGTCGTCGAACACAGAGAGCCTGTCCGCGCTCGAGGTGAACGGCTCGTAGCCGGCCAGCAGCTCCTCGATCTTCTCCAGCTTCGCCGAGGCTGACTCGTCGGTCTCGGGGTCGCCGTCCCAGACCGGGGCATCGTTGAGGTTCACCCGGATGCGGCCGGTGGCGTTGCTGTCGATCTGGAACACCGGCACGCCGTCATCGCCGACCCAGGTCTGGACGGTGCCGGCTCCGGCGGGGTGCTCGAGCTCGGTCGCCTCGGACTTGCCGGCCTCGAAGGCCTGCTCCTGCTCGCGCGCCTCGCGGCTGTCGTGGTAGCTCTCCCAGTCCTTCGCGCTCCAGCTGAACGCCTGGGCCAGGGTGTCGACGTCGTCGCCGTCGTACTCCCACGGGTCGACGTCGGCCAGGATGTCGGCCGGGTCTGTGACGTAGACGGTGTCGGCGGCCGGCAGGCGGATGCCGATCTTGTCCGGGAAGCCCGGAACGTCGTACGTCACCTGGCCGTGCAGCCACGAGCCGTTGCTGTCCCACGGGTTGCGGATGGCGGCCTGAGTGCCCTCGGCGAGCGGCTGCGGCACGGCCGCGAGCTCGACGCCGGACTCGGCCTTGGGCTGGGTGGCGAACTGGCCGCCGGTGGAGACACCGTGCTGGACGCGGCGGACCTGGGACTCATCGAAGGTGGTCATGTCTTGGTAGATGTGCGGTGCCGCCTCAGCAGTCCTGCACGACCAGGGACTCGCCCTCGACGGTCAGCCACCGGTCGCGCGCCCCGGTGGACTCGTGCAGAGCCAGGAGCGCTCGGGCGCGGCGCAGCGCACGTTCGGCCGCGTCCTGGGCCGCCCGGGCACGGTTCTCGGTGTCGGCGGCCTGCGCGTAGGTGCGGGCGGTGGAACGGCCGTCGTGCAGCTTGGCGTAGGCCATGCCGTACGTCGCCCGCCAGGCGCCATCGGCGGCCTTGGCCCGTTCGGCCAGGATGTCGAGGACGGTGGCGTCACGGTCGTCCTCGGCGTTGACGAGCCGGCGTTCCAGCTCGGCGTCAACGTAGGCGGGGTCGTCGCGGAGCAAGTCGCCGAAGGACCGCTGCCGGGTGTGGTGCTGCCACCAGGACCCACCCAGGACCGCGGCGGGGTCGGCGTCACCGACATCGGTGTCCAGGAGCGCCTTGACCTGCTCGGCGTGGCCGGTCAGCCACTGCTCGAATGCGGCCTCGACGCTGGCGCGGTCAGCACGGTCGACGGCGTCGGCGGTCAGCGGGGCGTGGTTGTTCTCTGCGTGCGCCTCCAGCTCACCGGTGGGGATCAAGAAGCCGCAGCGCAGGCACTCCAGGTACCCGTCCTCGTCCTCCTCGCCGTAGACCGAGAGGGCGTCCTCGTCCATCGCGGCCGCCCACAGGCCGGCCTTGGCGGCCTCCAGCTGCGTGGCGTCCAGCGGCCCGCCGTGTTCAGCCAGGGTGACCGGGGACTCGGCCCTGGGCTGGCTGGCGAACTGGCCGCCGGTAGAGACGCCCTGCTGGACGCGGCGGACCTGGGACTCCTCGAAGTTGGTCATGACCTGGTAGATGTGCGGGTCAGCCGACCCGGCCGAACCCCTCGGCGAGCAGCGACTCCAGGCGCGAACGGCCGGGCTGCTGAGGCAGCTGTCGACCCAGCGACCCGGACAGCTGTTCGCCCAGGCGCTGCAGCACACGGTCCAGCTCCTGAGGGTCGGTGACGGTGATGTCGCCGTAGTCGGTGCGCACCCGGGCCGCGACGATGCCGGAGTCCTCCACGCGCAGCCGGACCGGCCGCGGGCGGGGCGTGCCACCGTCGGTGACCTCGAGGTAGGTGCGGCCCTCGACCACGAACACCTGGACGCGCACGACCTCATACGGTGCGCGGCTGGCCGGCAGGGCGTCCATCTGCGGGTTGTTCAGCACCGTGTCGAAGGCGCGCTGCACTCGAGCCTGACGGGTGATGTCGGCGACCAGGGCGTTGATGGTGTCCGGGTCCGCGGTGCGGTGCGGGTCGTAGGTGCTGTGGGTGGCGTCACCCTTGTACCCGCTGTCCTCCAGCTCGGGGGTCTCCCACTCCGCGCGAGCGTCCAGGTCAAAGGCGTCGCCGTCGGCGCGTGCCCGGAAGCTCAGCTGCACCGTGGTGTCCCCGTCGGGTGCGCTCACACGCACGAGCTGTCCGCCCGGGCCTGCAAGGTCGACGGCCAGCGGGAGCCGCTCGATCGTGACGTTCTCGATGTTCGTGCCCAGCGCTTCGGCCAGTGCCACGGCGCTGGTGGCGACCGCAGTGTCCTGCGGGTCGGGCCCGGTCAGGAGCAGGCCGGTCTCAGTCTTGGGCTCGGTGGCGAACTGGCCACCGGTGGTGAGGCCGGCGGGCTGACGGTTGCGGGTCGTGTCACTCATACCCGGGTAGATGTGCGGCGCTGCTCAGTCGGCCAGCCGGAGCAGGGTCAGCTGCTCGCCGTCGTCGAACCGGGGCCGGTACACGGTGTGCTCGAACCACATCGCGATGTCGTCGGTGAGCACCTCGGTGCCCTCGGGCAGCGTGTCGTAGTAGCCGGTGCGGACCCGCCAGCCGTAGCCAAAGTGGCGCCAGGGCGGCAGGGGAGTGCCGACGGCATGGTGGACGGCGACCTCGCACAGCAGGTCTTCGTCGTGGCCGGCGCCGCGGACCACCATGACCGGGACCACGGTGCCGTCCAGCTGGCGGACCTCGCCGGTGCCGACGTACTCGATGGCATCTCGGGCGGCCGTGTGCAGCTCCTGGGCGTAGGGGTCCTCGCCGAGGCTGACCTCGGTGCAGCCGCAGCCGCCGAGAACCTCCAGCGACTTCCGCGCCTGCGTCCAGACCGCCGAGCCGATGGTCGCGACGCTCAGCGGCGCGAGCTCGCGCAGCAGGGCCGCCGCAGCGGTCGGGTCTTGGTCCAGGGTGCGTAGCGCAGCCCGTAACGCCTCGGCGCGGGTCATGGTCATGAGGTCCGTATGTGCGGCGTCACCACCTATGCACCGCGACGGCACGCTCGATGCTAGCCAGCACCCCGTCGTGGACCCACACCCGGTTGCGGGCGGACGCGGTGACCTCGGTCAGCACACCGGCGCGTGCCAGCTGGTCCAGGGCCCGGTGCGGTGCTGCTCCGGTCAGGCCGGTCAGGCGCCGCACCGTCGGGGCGTCCAGCACGGGGTGCTCCGGCAGCAGGTCCAGCACCCGCCAGGCGGCCGCCTGCGGACGGACCGTTGCGGTGAGCCGGTCGCGGGCGGCGTCCAGGTGGGCGGTCAGGTCCGGCTCGAGGTGCTCGATGGTGGCCGCGGCACTGGCCGCCGCCTGCGTGAAGGCATCCACGATCGGGGTGACGTCGCCGTCGCGGAACGCGCGCAGCGCCTCGATGTAGCCGCCCGCGTCGGCAAGCAGCCCGACCGACAGCGGTACCGGCCCGGGGCCGATGATGCCGGCGCGGGCCAGGGTGGTCTGGACCAGGGCGCGGCCGACCCGGCCGTTGCCGTCCCCGAACGGGTGGATGGTCTCCAGCTGGGCGTGCACGAGCGCGGCCAGGGCCAGCGCGGGGATGTCGTCACGGTCGGCGAACCGGGCCAGGTCAGACATCGCGGCCGGGACGTGGGCGGCGCGCGGTGGGACGAACGCCGCGGTGGCCGGGGTGCTGCCGGGGCGCCCGATCCAGACCTGCTGGGTGCGCCAAACTCCGGCACGCCCGGCCCAGGCCGGGTCGGTCCCGAGCAGCGCCAGGTGGCAGGTCAGAGCCAGGTCGTCCAAGGGGGCGACCGCGCCGGCGGCGATGTCGGTGGCTGTCGCGGCGGCTGCGGTCAGCCGCGCTGCGGGTCCGGTGCGGCGACCGAGCTGGGTCAGGCCGACGTCGAGCGCGTCGGCCACGACGCCCTCGATGCGGGAGGAGGCCATCGCCTCGGCCAGGGCCAACGGCCGGTGCAGGACACTGCGCGCAGTCGCCCGGGCGAGCGTGACGCTGGCATGGCACAGGCGCGCGGTCACCACGGTGGGCAGGTCGAGCTCGATACCGGCCAGCGGCGCGACCACAGCGGCCAGGTACGGCGCCTGCAGCCCGGTGCGGGTCGAGGTCCACACCTGCGGCTCGCCTGTCACAGCCGGCACGGTCACAACCGAGAACACGGCGCCTCCTTGCTTTCAGTAATGCGCACAACCGATGGCAGCGGGGTGGAGTTGTTTGATTAGCTGCACCTCAGGCAGCCTGGTCGTGCAGGAATCGGGCGTAGGCGACGATCTCGCGGGCCAGGCGCGCCGCCACCGGCAGCGGCTCGCCGTTCTCGTCGTAGCGGACCGGCAGCGGGCATTCCGCCAGGGTGAGCATCGCGCCGGAGCGGGTCTGCTCGAGAAACGTCACACGCTGGTTGCCCTGGTCCAGATCGACGTAGACCGCCTCGCGCCACGGGTCAGCCGCGCCGGCGTCCAGGAGTGCTAGCAGCGCGCAGGTGATGTGGCGGCTGACGAACGGCTGCACCACCCGGGTACTGACCCGCACTGCGGCAGGGGAGGTGATGGTTCGTTCGGCGCCGGGCACCGGGTCGCCGTAGGAGGCTGCCGGGTGGGAGGCGACCAGGTCGGCGATCTCGTCCAGGACCTCGTGCGCCAGCTGCAGCTGCTGCGTCGTGCTCATGAGTGCTGGATGTGCGGCAACCGGTCCGGGTGTGCGGGTCAGGACGCCTTGGCGGTGCTGGCCTCCCTGGCCTGCTGGTCGTCAGCGAGGAACGCCGCGTCCCCCAGCAAACTGGCCAGGTCCAGGTCGCGGGCGCGAGCGAAGTGCACCAGATCCACCAGGGCGTCGGTGACTGCGGCCGCGGGGTCCTCCTCGACACGATCAACCCACGCGCGCAGCACCCGGTTCGCCCGGGTGGCGCTCTCGCTGACCGACTCCTCGCTCCCGACCTTCTGGGTGCCGGCCGCGATCGCCAGAACCTGGTCGCGCACCGCCCCCGTGCTCTGGTGCTCGATGAGAAATGCGATGCCGTCGACGTTGCCGCACATCGTCTCGCCGTAGGCGATCAGGGCGTCGAAGTCATCCTCGTCCAGGTCCTGCTCGGTGTCGGCGTCCTGGAACTGGACGTAGACGCCGCCATCGTGGTCGCGCACGAACTCGACCAAGCCCAAGCGGTCGGTCCAGACCTCGAGCGTCAGCTTGCCGGTCTCCGAATCGCGGTAGAAGTCCAGCGTCGGCTCACCCAGGCACTTCGGGAAGGGCAGCGCATCCTCGACGAAAGCGCGGTCGAGCAGGACTGCGGCGTGCACGTCCAGCCGGACCGTGGCGGGCCCCGGCGCGTCGAGCGAGACGCCGGCCTCGGGCCTGGGCTGGGCGGTGAACTGGCCGCCGGCGGTCACGCCCTGCTGGACGCGGCGGACCTGGGACTCATCGAAGGAGGTGGTCATGCTCTGGTAGATGTGCGGAACGGGACGTACCCGGTCAGGTCCGCCCGTCCACGAGACCTCCGGCTCAGTCCTCGGTCAGAGCGGCCTGCTCCTCGCGCTCCTCGGCGGCCATCGCGAACGCCTTGCCGAGCGCAACCTCAGGGTCGATGCCGCGGGAGCTGGCAAAGTGCAGCAGGTCGGTGAAGGCGTCCTGCAGCGCGGTCTCCGGCTCCTCGTCCACCTCGTCCACCCAGGCGCGCATGACCCGATCGGCGCGTCGGGCGCCGTTGTCAGCAGGCGTTGTGTCGTCCATCTGCGGGCGGGAGCCGGTCGCTACGGCAAGCACCTCGGACTCCACGGCCTTCCTGGCCTGGGCGTCGACCTCGAACTGCAGCACGTCAACGTTCGTGCGCAAGGCGGTGCCATAGGCGATGAGAGCGTCACGCTCGTTCGAGGAGATGCTCTCCCCGTCGTACAGGCCGTCCTTGAAGGTGTCGCCATCGCCCCAGAACAGGACCGCGCCGGTCAGGTCGGTGGTGACGCTGAGAGTGATGTCATCGGACTCCGGGTCCCGGTCGTAGGACAGCTCCGGCTCTCCGAGCGAGGCGGGCAACGACGGCAGCGGACGCATGTAGTCCGACGAGAAGTGCGCGGTGGCATTGATATCGACCCGAACCCGGGTCGGGGACGCGGCATTGAGGGTGACGCCGGTCTCGGACCTGGGCTCGGTGGCGAACTGCCCCCCGGTGGTGACGCCCTGAGGCTGACGGGAGCGGGCTGCGGTGTCGGTCATGCCCGGTAGATGTGCGGGTGCGGCTACGCCGCGGCACCCTCGGTACGAACCTGCAAGGATTTCTTGCGGGTTCGAGTGGGCAGGACCCGGGTGACCCTCCGTGTGCCCTCGGTCCGAACCTGTCGGAAGTCCCGACAGGTCGCCGCTTCATCGATCGTCCATGCGGCGCGAACCCAGTCGACCGAGCGGCCAGCGGGCCCGGCGTCCACCGGGCCGAGGGGCTTGGACCTGGGTGCCGACGGACTTGCGTATGGAGCTGTCATAGGGCTCTGACCTGCGAGAACGCCGTCTCGGTGGGGGAGCCGACGGAGTACGACGGACTTTTCCAGACCCCAACTCCGTCGGGTCCTGAGTGCAAAGCTGCAGGTCAGAGGCCTATAGGAGGTACTTCTTCCTACTTGAACGGAGAAACGGAGTAACTAGAGGGGATCGCGTATAGGGGACTGTGTGTGCAAACTTCCCAGCCAGGCCGACTCCAGGGGGAAGTGGTGCCGCAGAGTTTTGCACACACACAGTCCCCTATAGGGACCCCTGAAAGCTGCTCCGTCCGTCCGTTTCTCCGTCCACCCCCTCTGACCTGCGCAAACGCTCATCTGCCCGACGGAGCAACGGAGCTGGAAGTCCGTCGAGACCGTCGAAACCGGCCGATCCGGCCCGTCGCGGGTGCCGATCCGGGGTCCAGCCCGCGGTCGGAGGGAGGGTCCCAACGTCTGCGCGCGCCCGCGCACATGTGCGCGCACATACGCGTGCGCGCCCGCGCAGACGTGAAGACCACCCCTCGTCCGAACAGCGAGACTCGAACGCCTGTATGAATCGTGATGGTTCGTGCGTACCCGCCGCCAGCTCGCACCCGCGCCTTCGAGCACCGCCCCCGCACACCCGCGACCGCGTGCCCAGGTGCCGAGAACGGGTCGCTGCCGCACATCATGGAAGAGTGACGACGACGATGACCCAGCTCGACCAGCTCGCTTCGACCCTGCGCGCCGCCGCGGCCGCCTACTACGACGGCACCGAGGAGCTGATGACCGACGCCGCCTACGACGACGGCCTCGAGCAGCTCCGCACCGCGATCGCCACCGACCCCGCCGTGACCGGTCGCTACGACGACCTGCTCACCCAGGTCGCCGCCGGCCAGTCCACCGGAGGCGAGGTCACCCACCCCACCCGCATGGGCTCCCTGGACAAGGTCGTCGGCCTGGACGCCGTCACCGCGTTCGTCACCGGCATCCCCGGGCCGGTCGCCATCGAACCGAAGCTCGACGGCCTGGCCATCCGCGCCCAGTACGACACCGACGGGTACCTGGCCTTGGTCGCCACCCGGGGCGATGGCAGCACCGGCGACGACATCACCCGCGCCGCGCGCAACCTGCGCATCCAGGGCCTGCCCAGCCGCATCGACCCCGCCTACGGCATCCGAGAGGTCCGCGGCGAGGTCTACTGCGCCGACGCCGACTTCCTGCACGCCCAGACCGTCCGGCAGGGCCTGGGTGGAGCCGCGTTCGTGAACTCCCGCAACGCCGCCGCCGGCATCCTTCGCAAGGGCGACACCGCCTACGCCGACATCCTCTCCTTCGCCGCCTACGGGGCCGAGCTGACCAACCCACCCACCTCCGGTCTCTACGACGAGACCCTGCAGGTCCTCTCCCACGCCGACATCGCCACCGCCGCCGGGCTGCTGCTGGGCATGCTGCACACGGTTCCCTCTGGGCGCGAGAACCTCGCCGACGTGCTGGCCCAGGTCGAGGCGCTGGACGCCGCCCGCGACAACATCGGGTTCCCCATCGACGGCATCGTCCTCAAGGCTGACGCCGCCGCCGACCGCATGCGTCTCGGCGAGGGCGACCGGGCACCGAGGTGGGCCGTGGCCTACAAGTACGAGGCCGAGGCCGCCGTCACCAAGGTCGTCGCCATCACCACCGCCGTCGGCCGCACCGGACGTCTGGCGATCCGCATCGAGGTCGAGCCGGTGTTCGTCGGCGGCACCACCGTCACCTTCGCCACCGGCCACAACGTCGCCTGGGTGCTCGAGCGGGACGTCCGCGTCGGCGACACCGTCACCATCAAGCGCGCCAACGACGTCATCCCCTACGTGGTCTCCGTCGACACCGGCGCCCGGCCCGCTGACTCCGCCCCGTGGACCCCGCCCGCGACCGACCCCAACGGCGGGGAGTGGGACAAGTCCACCCTGCTGTGGCGTTCGGTCGACCCGTCGCTGTCCGTCGGCGCGACGCTGCGCTACGCCGTCTCCCGGGACGCCCTGGACGTCGAGGGCATGGGGACCGAGGTTGTCGATGCGCTCGTCGAGACCGGTCTGGTGACCCGGCTGCCCGACCTGTGGAACCTCACGCTGACCGACCTGGCCGACCTGCCGCTGGCCAAGGCCCGCCGCCTGGGGGAGAAGAACGCGACCAAGATCCTCGCCGAGCTCGACAAGGCCCGCACCGCCCCGTGGGCGCGTGTCATCACCGCCCTCGGGTTGCGGATGACCGGACGCACCATGTCGCGCCGGCTGGCCGCCGCGTTCGGCAGCGTGGAGGACCTGCTGGCCGCGAGCGTGGCCGACCTGGCCGCCGTCGACGGCATCGGCGAGGTCAAGGCCCAGGTCATCTACGACGAGCTTCGCGCCCGGCTGCTGGACGGCACCGAGCAGCGCCCTCACGCGGTGGACGCGCTGCGCGCCGCCGGGGTCACCCTCGGCGCCGCCGCCCCGTCCGCTGACGCCGCTGACCTTCCGCTGGCGGGCATGAGCGTCGTGGTGTCGGGGTCGGTCCCCGGCTACACCCGCACCACGGTCGCCGAGCTCATCGAGGCCAAGGGCGGGCGGGCTTCCTCCTCGGTCTCGGCCACCACCAGCCTGCTGGTCTCCGAGCCGTCCACCTCGAGCAAGTACACCAGGGCCACCAAGCTCGGGGTCCGCATCGTCACCCCGGCGGAGTTCCTGGACATGGTCGGCTGACCCCGCCCCCGGCCCCCGCGCCTGCAACGGCATCAGCTCAGCCGATGCCGCACATACTGGAGGTAGGACTCGAGGAAGGCAGGCGCCACCCATGACCCAACCGCTACCTCCAGAGGTCCAGCAACGCATCGAGACGCACTCGCCCCGGCTTACGCTCCGCCCCAGCGCGCACGGCGAGCACTGGCAGATCGTGCCTGCCGAGCAGTACGCGCCCTACACCCGCGACGACGTCGCGCTCGACTTCAAGATCACCCCCGACGGTGTCCCGTACGTGCTGTCGGTGAAGAACCACTCCGGCTACCGCGGGTGGGGCACCGAGATGGTCCGGGCGCTGGCTGCCGGGTTCCCCGGGTGTACCGCCTGGCACAGCACCCCGGTCAAGGGGTCCGGTGTCGACTTCTGGGCGAAGGTCGCCACCGAGCGCGGTATCACTGAGCACGGCATCACTGTCACCGGGCTACCCGACCCCGCCGACGCGCAGGCTCACCTACGGAAGGCTGAGCGCGACCTCGGCGCGGGCTACTTCCAGGTCGAGCACCGCGACGGCGACCTCGCGGACCTTGACCGCCGGGTCGCGGAACACCGTGCCGGGCGGGAGCCCGCCGAGCAGCAGCAGCGCGGTGGGTTGCGGGGGTTGCTGAGGCGGCTGCTGCGCAGCTGACCGCACCCCACGGTGACGCCTGGATGCTGACCGGAACCGGGTGCTTGCCGCACATGTTGCAGTCATGCCGCTGGACCGATCGCCCGTCTACGTGGTCGTCGACCCTGCTGTGCACGACTACCACCCGGTGCTCGCTGCGTACCCGAACCGTGACGTCGCCCGGCAGGACCTGCCCGCACTGGTGACGATGTCGCAGACCGGGCACGTGCAGATCAGGGAGTTCACCGGCAAGGTCCGCACCGCCACCTGGGGTGCCCGCAAGGACGTCGACGGCACCATCGACATCCAGCCGGTCCGCCGTGACTGAGAGCAAGCCCCGCGGGGTGCCCGCCGCGTCCGTGCGCGCCCACCTGCAGCGGTACGTCGCTCAGGGTGCCACCGCCGAGTGGATCGCCGAGCGTGCCGGTGTCAGCGAACGGACCGTCCGCTCGGTCCTGGCCGGACAGCGGCCATCCCTGTACGCCGGCACTGCGCACGCGCTCATGCAGCTGCACGGTACTCCCGGCCCGTCGGCGCGGGTTGTCGACCCCGGCCCGACAGTGGCGCGGCTCCACGAGCTCATCGACCGGCACTGGCCGGTCCACGCGATCGCCGACATGGCGGGGCTGTCCCACTCCACCCTGATGCCGTCCAACCTGACCAACGGGGTCACCGAGCAGACCGAGCAGGCCGTGCGCATCGTGCACGAACGCCTCGGGGACCGGGACGGGCCCGCCCCGCGTGCCTACCCGTGGCTGGCGCAACGGCTGGAGGCACACCGGCCCAGTGACATCCGCGACGGCGCCGGACTGTCTTTCTGCACCGCCCGCCGCGTACGCGCCGGGCTACCAGTCAGGCGCAAGACTGCTGTCGCGGTGCTGCGGTGGCTGAACAGCATTGCCGCTCGGCCTAGCTGACCCCGGCCGCCTACCCCTCGGCGGAGACGTCTGGCGGCTCCAGAACCTCAGTTGCGACGGTCTCGATCGCCAGCCTGAGGCGTCCCTCGGGCGTGTATCCGAGGCTGTCACGGTCACGGGTGGGGTCCTCGGCGACTCGTAGGTCGAGCACCTCCTGCGCCGCCTCTGCGAGGTTCGCGGCCTTCTGCCGCGCGGACTCCAGCACGACGGCAGCGAGACGCAGGACCTGCTGCACAGACAGGCCAGAGGCGAGGTCCTCCTCGTTCGCGAGCTGACGGATCAACTGGTCGAGGTCCTCACGACCGATCTCGAACCGCACCTGGGTCGTACCGCCACCGGCCGCCGCTATCTCACCGTCAAGCCTCAGGCATGTCTCGTCGGCGGCCAGCGTCGGCACACCCACCTCCACGTAGCGGTCCGCGGTTTGTCCGGTTCGGAGGACACCGGAGTTCGGCAGCTCGGTCATGGGAGGAGTGTGCCGTACTCGGTCGCAGACGACAGGTCGAACACGTCCACAGATTCGGCCCGCAGAGCGCCGCTCGCGGGTTGGCACTGCTGCCTCCCGGTGGCTCATGGCGGAAGAGGCGGCTAGTGCATGGTGCTGAGTCCGCGTCGCCGAACGCCTCGCACTGTGAACGGGGCGGGACGCCGAACGGTTCAGAGGCTGGTCACCTCGGGCGCGTCCAGCATCGCCTCGATCAGCTCGGCCGCGGTTGCTGGCCGGGTCCGCGCCCAGGTCGGCTGACCGGTCAGGGCCCACTGCTCGTGGTCGCTCTCGCTGGTGAAGACGTACACGAGTCCGTCGACGTGCTCGATGACCTCGATGCTGGTGTCGGCCTGCACGGCCACCTCCTCGTTGCTCAGATGCTCTCGGCGTTGGTCCAGTCGCCCTCGCCGAGCAGCGTCGCGACGGTCTTGGAGACCTTCTGCGCCGCGGCCTTGACGGCATCGGGCTCGGCGGCGGTGGCCCACCCGGCGACGTAGGTGCCGGAGATGTCACCGACCTCGGTGCTCATGCCGTTGGCGCGGCACAGGGTGTAGGCGATCGACTCCGCCTCCACCTCCATGCGGCCGCGCTGGCCGCCGTGACCGGTATGGTACTCCTCGAGCTCGTCCAGGTGGCCGGCGGCGATGTGGCCGAGCTCGTGGGCCAGGACCTTGGCACGCATGGCGGGCGACAGCGACTCACGCACCACCACCTTGCCCTCGGGGGAGCTGTAGCCGCGGGCGCTGCCGGGCAGGTCCGCCTCGTAGGAGACGGTGAACCCGCGGCCGGTGATGGCCTTCTCCAGGTCCTCGATGTACCCGGCGGGCGGCTCAGCGGTCAGGTCGTCCTTGAGCTCGGGCAGCGGGTCGCCGTCGGTCTGGGACACGTCGAAGACCGTCGCGGTGGTGAATCCGACGACCTTGAGCTCCTTCTTCGGCTTGCCCTTCTCGTCCCGCACAGGGTTGCCGGCGGCGTCGGTGACGGTGACGCGGACCTTCCTCGGGGCCAGGATCGCGATGCCCTTCTCACCCTTCATGACCTGCCGGCCCATCTCCTCCCACTTGCGGTACCCGGCCACCTGGGTGGCGTCGGGCCGCTGGGCGGCGATCAGCAGCTGGTTGGTGAAGAAGGCCGGGGAATTGCATCCGATGCAGGATTCAGGGGGTGGAGACCCGAGCGATGCCGCGTAGTCACGGGGACCCGCGTCGTCGGGCACGAGCCCGGGATGAAGCGGCTCGGAGCTTAGAGCGAGGTCTGCCGCCGGTGTGCATCCTGCATCTGATGCATGATAGTGTCATCGGGTGTCGATGCGGGATGTGGATGGTTCGGCGGAGGGGCGGTCGCAGCGCGCGCCGGGTGACCCTGCCGCCCGGTTGCTGATGCCTGGGGTGGCGCTGTTCGCCGCGGAGGAGACGGTGTTGACGGCAATGCTGGAGGGCTGGGAGTTGCAGCAGCGGTCGCGGATGTTGTCTGGATTGACGATCGAGCGGCGGTTGCTCACGGTTCGCCGGTTCGTCTCGTTCACGAACGATTACCCGTGGCGCTGGACGCCGGGCGATGTCGAGGCGTGGACGGCGGAGATGGTCTCGGCGGGTTTGGCGCATTCGACGGTGCGGAATTACCAGATGGCGGTCGCGCTGTTCTGCGGGTATCTGTCCGATGCTCGCTACCAGTGGCACGAGGTGTGCGAACGACACTTCGGGGACGTGCCGGTTCAAATATTCCACGAGTGGAACACCGTCATCCACCGTACCGACTATGAGGGGCGGCCAGGGAACCGGCCGCTGTCGCGTGATGAGCTACAGGCGTTCTTTGACTACTGCGATCAGCGGGTTGGCCAGGTGCGGGCGCGGGGCCGGAAGGGATGGTTGGCGACGTTCCGCGATGCGGCGCTGTTCAAGACGATCTACGCCTGGGGGCTACGGCGCCGCGAAGCGGCGAAGCTGGAGATTGTCGACTGGTCGGCGAATGCCGCGGCTCCCGAGTTCGGCCGGTACGGGGCGCTGGCTGTTCGCTATGGGAAGGCGATGCGGGGCAGCCCGCCGCGCCGTCGCACCGTGTTGACGACCATGGGCTGGGCGGCGGAGGCCCTCGCTGAGTGGGTAGAGGAGGTGCGGCCGCTCTACGACGCCACGGGCACCGCGTTGTGGCCGACCGAGCGCCGTGCCGTCGTCGGCACCGACGCGATCTCGCGGCGGTTCTCCGAGTATCGAGACGCGATCGGACTGGACCGCAATCTCGGCCCTCACTGCCTGCGCCACTCGTTCGCGACGCATCTGCTCGAGGACGGCTTCGACCACCTGTTCGTGCAACAGCAGCTCGGGCACTCCTGGGGATCGACGACCGCGATCTACACCAGCGTCGGGGCCGACTACAAGAACCGAGCCCTGCGGCAAGCTCTTGACCGCGCTTTCCATCCCGAGACCTTGAACCGCGACTAGAGGAGCGACACGATGGCACGCACCCCCCAGCGCCGTCTGGGATACCGATGGCACCTGCGCCGGCTGATGGCTGAGCAGGAGATGTTCGCCACCACGATGCTCGTCCCGTTGCTTGCCGAGCGTGGTGTCCAACTCTCCGAGGCGCAGGTATACCGGCTAGTCACCGGCACCCCGGAACGGTTGAGCCTGCGCACTCTGACCGCGCTCTGCGACATCCTCAGTTGCACCCCGAACGACCTGATCGAGCCCGTCGCCGAGACTGCTGCCGCGAAAGCGACCGGCACCGGCGGGAAACCCGCGCGGGTCTCCGCGAAGGTCACCGCCCGCACTCCGCGGCGAGCGGAGGTCTCACACGCCAAGTGACCGAACAGATCTGTCAGCTCTGCGACCGCACCGCCATGAAGGGACGTGGGCTGTGCTGGAGTTGCGGCAAGGGCATCGGACGAGACCGAGGCAACTGCGCCAGATGCGGGAAGCCCAACCGGCTGCTCGACCATGACGATTGTTGTCGTTGGTGTCGTGAGCTGGCGCGGAAGCGCTGCCAGGACTGCGGACCGTGCGACGTTCCTCTCGTCGGCGTTGACGGGTCCAGGGTCTGCAACGCCTGCGCACTGCGTCGGGACCTCGACCGTGTGCTTGCCGGGGATGGTGTCCTGGCCCCGCTGCGCGAGTCGATCCTTGCCGCGGAGCCCCTCACGACGCGCCGCTGGCTGGCCCGTACCCGCGAGCTGCTGCAGGACCTCGACACCGGCCGTATTCCGCTCAGCCACGACACGCTCGACCAGTTCCCGCAACGTCGAGCAGCAGAACACCTGCGCGCTCTGCTGGTCGCCACCAGGCTCCTCGCGCCCGACCCGCACCGGAGCTTGCGCCGCCTCGAGACCCGCGTTCCGGACCTGCTCACCTCACTCGATCTCGAACACCGGCGGATCACGACGCGGTGGGTGAACTGGAAGGTCCTGCCCAGGGTACGGGCCCAGCACGAGCAACGGCGGGTCGACACCAGCGCACGAAACGCCACCCGCCAGATCGAGCAGGTCGTCGCCTTTCTCACCACCCTGCAAGAAGCTGGACGACACCTGGGCGAGACGACCCAGCACGATATCGACTCGTGGTTCGCCGGCCACGGAGCAATCCGGCACGTCGTTCGACCGTTCCTGTCCTGGGCCAGGCAGAGCCGCCAACTGCCACAACAGGTCGAGCTCCCGCGCGCCTACGTCGGACAACCCGTCGCCCCGATGGACTCCGAACAACGTTGGCAGATCGCACGCCGGCTGGTCACCGAGGATTCTCTTGATCCCGCGGACCGGATTGCTGCCGCGCTCATCGTGCTCTACGCGCAACCCTTGAACCGCGTCGTCGCGCTCACGATCGACGATGTCACGATCACGCAGACCGGCACGAGCCTGACGCTCGGCACCGATGCACTCGAACTACCTGAGCCGTTCGCGACCGTGATCCGCAGCCTCCCAGTCCGCCGCCGCCACGGCACAGCCGAGAACCTCCCAACCCGATGGCTGTTCCCTGGCAGCCACGCCGGAAAGCACATCACCGCGAACGCCCTCGCAAGCCGACTGCGTAGATCCCTGGGCATCCGGCCACGGCAACTGCGCCTGGCCGCCTCCGAACAACTCACCCGAGAGATCCCACCCGCGATGCTCTCCGGCGTCCTTGGCCTCCATCCACAAACCATCGTCCGCCTCAGCGCGAAAGCCAGCGGCTCCTGGGCGAACTATGCCGCCGACCCGTTGTCGACGTAAGCCGAAGCAAACACGACCCAGTCGCGGAGTCGGTGGATCCAGAGCAAGCGGACCGCGGATCGTGTCGAGCTGCGACCCATCGGCATGGTACTGGCCGACGAACGACGCGAGCTGCTCGAAGGGGTTCGGCGACCGGCGCGGCGACCAACGCGAGAGCTCCCCGAGCCCGCGGAGCGACCGACCACGCGCGTACTCAGCCGTGACGAACTCACGCAACCGAGCGCGCTGCTCAGTGTCCTGGGACAGCGACCTCCCTTTGAGTGGACAGAAGACTCCCCTGTGGGGGCAGCTGGTCTCCGTGTCCGGCGGATAGGTGATCCTTCTTGGCGTCGGTTCAAGGCGATCACCCCGCCTCCGGCGGTGGCCACGGCGAGTGGTTACCCACATCGTCCCGGAGCTCTTCGCTCACTCCCGGCGTTCGCAACCTCCCGAAGAAGAACACCACCTAGTCATCGCTCTTCGCAGAGGCTGGCGACGTGCGTTGGAAGCTCTTCCACTATGTACTGAGCGATGAGCTCGGTATCCGGCGTGCTCGCCCGGCCGCTGATCACGAAGCCACACTCCCCTGAGAAGTCGATGCCAGTGAGCGAGAGCTCCTCCAGATTGTCGGGCTGGGCTACCCGCAGCTCGAAGGCGTCGGGTCCGTTCACGACATCGCCTGAGTCGCCCGAGAACCACGCCTGTGCGTCCGTTGTGTCGAACCTGAGCGCGAAGCCGTTTCCTTCACTGTCCAGGGCCGTGACGCCGATGATGTCGCCGTCGGTCAGTACGCTCTCGGTTGTCAGCCCTACCGGGGAGCCAAGGTTCTCGAAGGCGGCCGCATCTGCGTCCGGAACGGGCTCGAATCCAACGGGTGTCTCCGGTGTGTCGCCGGGGGCGCCCATGCCGACGAGCGTGTCTAGGAGGTCGAACGAGGTCGCGTCGACAATGATCCATTCTTCGGGCCAACTCGGGTCGATCGGAACTCGCGGAAGGTCGCTTGCGGCGACGACCGTGATGCGGCCGGTGGTCAGATCCCGGTCGTAGCCCTCCACGACGGTGTCGACCCAGCCTGCGATGAGGATCGTGTCGGGGTTCTCCAGTTGGCGGGGATCGTCGAAGCTGGTTTCGGTGGCGGTCATGTTCCACCAGCCCTCGCCCGGGACCATCGTGAACGCTTGCGGCGAGGAGAGGTCTGCGAAGCCGTTGGGAGGGGTGACTTGAGCGCTCGGAGCTTCCGTTTCCGGATCGCCCGATTCGCTTGCACTGTCCGAAGGAGAGTCGGCAGGCGGCATGGGTGATGTGAAGAGCACGTTCCCTGCCACCAGAACTCCTGCGACGACTAGGAGAGTCGAGGCGAGCGCGGCTCCGAGGATCAGCCCGCTTCGCCTTCGCTGAAGAGCTCTAGCGCGTCGACGCACTGGATCAGTCGTAGTCATCTGTGCGGTGGGGAGGTCCGCCCGAAGCCATAGTTCCTGCAGTTCATTCTCCAGATCGTGTGTCACTGTCCAATCCTTTCGTGACTGTTCCAGCGTTCCTGCATGCGTTTGAGGGCGCGGTGGGCAGCAACCTTGACAGCGCTCTCGCTGATTCCCAGTTCCTGAGCGGTGTCCGCCACGCTGAGTCCCAGCAAGTAGCGGAGCGCGACGATACTTCGTTGCTTCTGAGATAGCGGCCTCAGCATCTCGGCGAGCACCAGCCGGGCCTCGACGTCGTCGCTGACGTGTCCCTGGGGACGATCAGGAACCGCGTCGACGAGTTCTTCGTGCCGTCGTCGCCGCCACATGTCGACGCGTAGGTTCATGAGCACACGACGCGCGTACCGCATGTGGTCCGCACCTGTGATCCGGTTCCAGTGAAGCAGCATCCGGGCTAGCGTCTCCTGCACCAGGTCCTCGCTGTCCGACCAATCGAGCGTCCGCGCCCACGCCAACCGTGCTAGATCAGGCGTCGCCGCGCGTGCGAACTCCTCGAAGTCGAGCTCCGAACTCTCACTCACAGATCAGTACTCCTTCAGTGGTTGCACGGTCTGCGTGGCCGAGGGTCGGCGGCCTGCCTACGTGGGTCTTTGAAGGTGTAGACGCGGCGAACCCCCCGGCGGTTACATCAGAACGACATCGCCCAATCTCTCGCTTGAGACCGGCAGGCCCAGCCCGGCTACACGTCAATGCTTGAAGGCACACACCCGGGTGCCTCACGACCTACTGTGACTGGCCCCTGAGGTCGGGTCCACACGGCGCGCCGACCCAGCCAGCCGTACGTACCCCGATAGGCGCGGGACCCACCGCTGGTTCACGCGCAATCGCTCTGGGTGCCTGACGAGCAGAACCTGGGTCTGGCTCCCGTCCAGTTGGTCCGAGTGCATGCCAGCTGGGGATCGCCGCGGCCCGGCGCGGTCGTCAGCAGGCAGCCGGCTCGTCCAAACGAGAGCCTCACCGAACCACGACAAGCCGCGCAGCGGGCTTGCCTTCGCGTCCGGGGCGGTTACTCCGAGGACCGTGGGGTGTCGTCCGGCGCGTTGGTGGTTGTGAGCGACAAACTCTGGAAGATGCTGCGCGTACGCATTGCCAACGACGATGCGCTAATTTCTTATGCCTGAAGCCACTGTTCTACACCGGGCAGGTTCCGGTACAACTGAGAATCTTGATCTTGCTAACGTAGACCTGGTAGTTGCCGAACGAGTAGCACTGCTGCTTCGTCGAGACTGGACCACGGACAGTTGACCAACGGGGTGTATACGCGCCGCCCCACCAGTACACGTTTCCGCGCGTGTTCCACGGGCACACCGCAGTGGGAGGGTTGTCAGAGCGAAGGCTGGGCGAGATCGTGTGCGTACCGACACCCGAGCGGCAGAGAGCGTACCAGTTGTCATCGAAGGCCTGGGTATAGGCGAATCTGTAAGACCCAGCGCCACAGTAGTAGGTAGTGCCGGAGGCGATCTCGATCAGATCGAGGGCCTCCTCCAGTTCGCTCATCTGCTCCGGAGTGAGCGGATCGACTTCGCGATCTCCCGCGCTCGACGCGCCGAACGCGGTTCCAGCGGTTCCTGTGGCACTGAGGTCTGCAGCACCCACCAACTCGACGTCCTCAGAGTCGATGAGTGTCCATCCAACGGCTCCGCCGCTGTCGGCGAGCGACTCCACGGCAGCAACCATGTCCGAGGCAAGCGAGTCCACGACCGGGTCCGTCACAGCGAGAACGTACGCAGGATCGTCGAGCAACTGGCTGGACAAGTCATCCGCAGGACTGCCCGGTGGAGCCTCTCCCGGCGGCATCAATGCCTCAGTCGATGCGTTCGCGATGCCCGCGATCGCACCAGTCGCAATCGTAACGACTGACGCTGAAACGACCAGTCTCTGCCACACGGTACGCCCCCTTCGGCTAGAACTAGGGACATAGTGGCCTCGCTCACGGTGCGCCGTCAAGGGGAGACGTGGGCAAGCATCGCGTTGGACCGCCCGCGTCTGAGGCGACCGACTGTTCAATACTCATTGATCATCGTGGAGTGCGACTTCATCCCAGCCCTCGCGACAGCGGAGTGCGAACGCGGCCGACCTGACTTGCGCGATCGCACGTCTAGGGCAGGGGCGAGTAGATTGCCCCGGTTGCGAAGATCGTGACCAAGCCAGCAGCGACAATCACACCAGTCGCTACCGGCGCGACAGTACGATGCCATCCGGCCTTGCGGCGCAGTGCGAGAGTGCCGATCACTACCGGCGCCAATGCTACGAACAGCAGCAGCACCCCTAACACGGCGACGCTGGGCGCTGTGATCTCGTCGAAGAAGTCCACCACCGCGATCGGGCGCCAGATAGTCATCGACGCCATCAGCAACGCCATTGAGGGGATGAGCGCGAGTAGCCCTGACACGAGGCAGCACGCAGCCAACCCCAAGCCGGCCAGCCAGCGGACGCTCAGGCCCGTGTCCGCGGTCGGAACTGAGCTGCTGGAAGTCACGGCAGCATCATCTCACCCCTACCGTAGGCCGGCGTTGTATCCCTCGAAGATGTCGTAGAAACCGACCACGGCGCGCGCGTACCGCTCCGCCTCCGAGCCGGAGCCGTTGTACCTGCGGATGATGTCGAAGATCTCCGTCGACGTGTAGTTGGTCCGCGGCGGACCGCTGACACCGACATCATCGGCCCCCCACATCAGAACCTGGGGCACGGCCGAGAGGTTGTACTCCACGTCGTCGGCAAGGCTGCTCCACACCTGCCACATGTCCGTCGGGCTGTCGGTGTTCAGCGCGTCGCCGGAGGTGAGGAAGTTGTTCGCGAGCGCCCAGTTGTGGGCCGCGATCGCTGTGGCAGCGAAGATCTGTGCGAAGCCAGTGCTGGAGTCCTCGGTGACAGGGATCGGTGCGACGGGAGGCGGGCCGATGGGGTTCTGCTGCCAGATCTCCAGCTCCTCCAGGTACTGGTACCAGTTCCGCACAGCAGTGTCGGAAGCCGTGTCGGCGATGTTGCGCCGCCAGTACTCCCACGCTGCGACGGCCTGGATGAGCGCCTTGCGGATGCCCCACGCACGTGCCAGCGAAGTCACGAGTGCGTCGTTGTACAGGATCGCGGTGACGGTGGCCGGGATACCTCCGTAGGTGGGCAGGATCGGTGGGTCGTACTCGGTGAGCGAGTCCACGTAGTCCTGCAAGTCCGACTCCAGTGCGGAGGTCAGGGTCGGGTCCCAGCCGACGTCGAGCGCTGCGGCGCCCGTAGGGGCCGTGACCGAAGACTGCCCGGCGTCGCGGCCAGAGTAGATGTTGTTGTCGATCTCGATGCTGGAAGCACCAGACCCGACCGTCACGGTGGAGATCTGGTCGAAGGCCCAATTCTCCGGCAGCAGGTAGCCGAGGTTCCCGCTGTACCCGGTGCTCATGCCGGCGACGAAACTGAACTCAGCCAGGCCCTCCTCGGACACCCGGCGGCACACGTTTCGTGTTCCGTAGACCCCGATGCGGTACCTGTCTCCGAGGTGGTGCATCATGCTGGCGATGCCGCGGAAGTGAGGTAGGACACGATTGGCGATGTCGTCGTCGGTGGCGTCGAAGTCGACCGCGAAGTAGATCGTGGTCGCACGCCCGAAGCCGTACCCGGCGGCTGCGTCAACCGCTAGGCGGGCGTCGATGGCGCCCTGCGGCTCTGAGAAGTACAAGGCGCTGGCCGCTGTGGTCTGGTAGATCGGGAAGATCCGCAGCCCGGCCGCGAAGATGTCGGTCAGCTCGCCCGCCTGGATCTTCTTGTTCAGAGCGCCGGCGCCGGAGACATTGGTCAGATAGCGGCCTACGACCTCGCGGCCCTGGGCCGTGAGTGCCCCTGCGCGGGCGGCCGTGACCTGGGTGATGGTGTCGGCTGCCTCGCCGACCCGGTCAGGGTCTCCGTTGGAGACCAGCAGGGAGGACCAGGTCTGGTAGTTGCTCTCACCGGTGACCGGCAGAAGGCAGAAGGTCTGGAAAGCTAAGACCTTCGTCGAGTCGGCGGCGCTAAACGTGCCGTTGAAGTCGGCGTCGTAGGAATTGAAGCGCAAGGCGGCCTGGAACAGGCGGACCAACTTCGAGGCCCCGGAGTCGGCGGATCCGACAGCGACGGTCGGCGCACTGGCGACCGCGGCGCGGGTGCCGGGTCCGTAGTTGCCGTTCGCGCCGGCCACCGCGAGTTGCTCCTGGATGGCATAGACGAGCGCCTTCTGCACGTCACGGGAGTAGCTGCCGTCGGCGGGGATGATCGAGAACCAGGATCGGGACAGGTAGGTGGCGTTCATCCACTGCTGGACCTGCCGAATCGCTGAGGTCCCGGAGCCGACGAGCACGTAGGCGTCCATGTTGAGGATGGCCTTGAACAGTTTCGAGGTGACCGTCCCGGTCTGCGCGACTCCGATGTTCGACTGGATCGCTCTGACTCCTGTCTCGGTCTGGGTGGACCAGCTTCCGGGTAGGGCTCCGTCGCCGCCGTTGTAGCCCTTGGCGTACAGACCCCCGATCAGCAGGTTGTAGATCTGCGCGATCTTCGGGTGCGCGGTCGAGGGTCCGATCGCTCCGATGGCGTCCAGGGCGGCGACCGTGCTTGGGCCGAAGGTGTCCGAGAGGGCGGTGATGCCCAGCTCGTGCTGGAGCGCGCGCGTCAGCGCCCGCATCGTCGGCCAGCCGGTGCGGCCGGTCACCTCGATCGGGTTCCACCCTGTGACGCCCGTGTAGGTGTCATTGAGGTAGTCCTGTACGTTCTCCACCCACGGATCGGACATCTCGCTCCTCACAGTCACAGGACGCGGCCGTCGGCGGTCCCCATCGCCGGGAGCGTACGTCGGGTGCCGCGCATAGCCAGATCGGCAGACTACCAGTGAGGCTGCGGCCTCCGGCGGCGTCGATCCGTTCCCTCCCTTGGTGTGGAGGCGGCCTAGCGCAGCGAGCCGCCACCCGGGGCTTAGATCAAACGCATTCACGGAGTTCAGATACGGCGCGCCTGCCAGTAGAGTACCGGTGGAACTTCGCCGCGGTGTCCAGCCACGCCTGCCAGTTCTCGTCGTGGGCGAGGTCGGCGACCCGCTGCTCGAGCTCGGTGCCGAAGGCGTCCAGCTTCTCCTGCAGGGTGTCGTACCGCTTGGCGAAGGCGTTCTCCTGCGCGGGCGGTCCGGTGAGCGTGACACCGGTCTCGGTGTGGGGCTCGACGGCGAACTGCCCACCGACGGTGATGCCGGCGGGCTGGCGGGTGCGGTGCGATGCGGTGGCGGTCATGCACCAGTAGATGTGCGGGCCCGTGCTACTCCAGCTCGGCGAGCCCGACGTCCAGCAGGTGTCCGAGCTCGGCGTGGGCGTCCCGGTCCGGGTCGCTGTCGCGGTAGGCCTCGAACCGCACCGCCTGACCGGTGAGCATGGCTGCCACCACCCGGTGGTGGCCCTCGGTCACGGTCCCGGTGTCCAGGTCGACGGCGACCGGTTCGCGGATCCCGTTGGCCCGGACGTCGTGCACGAACGCATCCCAGGTGCCCTCGTGCACCCGGTCCGGGTTGAACGGGTTCGGCTCCAGGAACGCCGGGTGCTCCAGGGTGCCGTCCCAGCCGCGGTTCAGGTCGTACTCGGCGGGCTCGAAGGTCTCCACGAACGCCGCCACCGGCATCGTCAGCACCCGGGACCCGGCCGGGCCGAGGACGACGTCGGGCTCGGTGTGCGGCATGAGCGCGAACTGCCCACCCGTGGTGATGCCGGCAGGCTGGCGGTTGCGGTGGGCGGTGTCGGTCATGCCCCGCTACATGTGCGGGCTGTCGTAGCGGCGTCAGCGATCAGCGCGGTGCGGAGCCGACGCGCGGCAATGGGGTCGTCCTCTTGCAGGGCGGCAGGCTAGTCGGCCGCTACCCGCCGAGGGTGTAGAGCGCCAGGTCGACGTCGCGGACGGTGAGCTCATGGCCGGACTCGAGCGCCCGGTCCCGCAGCTGCTCGACGGCCACCATGTACCGCCCGTACCGGCCCGAGCCGTTGCTCAGCGTGATCCCCAGCGAATGCAGTCCCGCGTGGGCGCGCCGATCGTAGACGGCGAGCCGGTGCGGCACGAGCGCGCACAGCACGGCTGATGCCAGGGCGTCGCCAGTGCGGAAACCGGGGAGCACCCAGATCGCGGCGCGGGCAGCCCGGGCAGCTGCCTCGATCTCGGTCGCTTCTGCGGCCCGGCGGGCTGCCGCAGTAGCGGCCCGGACCTCGGTGTCGGGTGTGTTCATCAGCTGGGCGGCCCACTTCGTGCTGGCGTTCAGCCGCTTCCAGAGCACCAGGGCGCCGATCTCGACCTTCCCCAGGGAGCCGGTCTCCTTGGCGACGGCGGTCACCTCGTTCAGGACCTCGTCGTAGCTCGGCGTCACCTTGGCCTGGTACTCGTGCAGCGCGCCCACCAGGCGCTCGACGACATCGTCGGCGGCCACCTATGCCCCCTGCGGGCTCTCGCCGAGCACTGCGCCGCTGTCACGGTCAACGACCTTCGACCAGCGGTACGGGTCGAACTGCCGCTCGGTGCCGTCCGGTGTGCGCACGTAGCACCAGCCGTTCTCGAACCGGACCTGAGCGTCGGTGAAGTCCTCGCGCATGAAGTTCGCGGAGGCTCCCTGGTGCAGCGTCAAGTTGACCATGTCCGCACGCTAGCCAGCACGGCTCGGGTCGGTGACCGGAACAGATCGGCGACTTCTCTGGCGACCGCTCCACGCCGGCGTCTGGCGGCACTGGGATGCAGGCATGCCCGGTAGACGGCGGGCGGCGCTCGCCCTACCGCTCCGGGAGGCGTCCACCCTCCTGCTCGAACAGCTTCCGCACATCGACACCGTCGGTGTTCAGCGCGGCGACCACCGCCTCGCGGCGCAGGTCCAGGAACAGCAGGTGCTTCTCGGTACCACCGACCGCGATCGCCCACACCCGTCCCAGCCGGTCGCCGTGCTCGACGGCGAACCTGGCCAGCGCCCGCCACTTCCCGATCGTGTCCTCCCGGGTGGGGTCGTGCGGGTCGAGGATGTCAACGACCACACCCCGGTCAGGAACCTCACGGAAGACCAGCAGGTCCGGCGCCAGCAGCCCCACGTTCTGAGGGTCCTCCGGCGGCCACCACGGGATCCGCACCGCGGACGCACCGTTCGGCGGGTTGCGATACCACCCCAGCACACCGTCACCGTTGAGCGCGGAGGCGATCGTGCGTTCCTCCCACGAGGACCCGAACTTGACCGGGTACAGCCCGGCGGGGCAGTCCTGACCCTCGTCTGCGGCGATCAGGTGCAGCGGCAGCCGCAGCTCCTGGTCGGCGACCTCCCGCGGGGACGGTTCGATGACGGGAGTCGGCTCCGGGCGAGGAGAGGTCTCCAGGATGCCGTTCAGCCGGGCCACCATCTCACCGCCCTGCTCGGAGACCCGCCACTGGTGCTCCTTGCGCCAGGACCGGATCAGGGCCTCCGCTGCGGCGGTGATGTCGGCCTTGATGTCCGGAAGCGTCGACAGCGCGGCGACGGTGAGCTTGGCGTCCTCAGGGTCCATTTCGTCGCACAGCTCGTTCCACAGCCACTTCGCCGGCGCGCCGAACATGCGCCGCTGCGCGGAGGCGTACAGGTCGTCGATGTTGCGGACCACGGTCTCCCGGAACCCGTCGGTGGTCTCGGTGACCTCACCGGTGAGGTAGTCCACCCACTGCACCTCGAAGTCGATCCTCGAGTACGTCTCCGCCTTGTCCTGCACGGCCTGCGCGTGACGGGTCAGCGCCGCCCGGGCCGCTGCGGTCACCGAGGTGCGGACCAGCGACTCGGAGGCCTTGAGCCCGCCGACCTCCTGGAACAGCATGCCCAGCTTGATGGCCCGGTCCACGGCGTTCTTGGCGACCTTGGTCGGGCGGGTGAAGGTGGGAAAGCCCCGGAACGCCGTCCAGACCGAGTCCGGCACGTTCGGGTTCCGGACGGTGGTGACCGGTTCCAGCACGGGCGTCACGGTGATCGCGTCGTCACCTTCACGCAGCCGGGCCACGACGCTGTTGACGGCGTCCTTGTTGAAGTGCGGCAGGTACACCCACACGGCGTTCAGGTCCGCACGCGACTCGATGCGCCGCGCCAACGGGTTGCGCACCATGCGGCCGATCAGCTGCGTGATGTAGGTGGGGTCGCTGGCCGAGCGCAGCGAGATCATCACCTCCGCGCGAGGGCAGTCCCACCCGGTGGTCAGCGCCTCCTTGAACAGCACCACCCGGACCCGGGTGTCGGACTGGATCGCCGTCGGCGGCACGTACGGGATCGTGTACTGCCCGAACACCTCGGGGCGATGGTCCTGCAAGCAGTGAGCGATGTTGTCCGGTGTGATCGTGGGGTCGGTCTCACGGATGACGTCGATGTACTGGGCCACCTTGGCTGCCGCCACACTCGCCGGCAGCTGCACCACCAGCGCCGGCTCGACCGGCTGCTCCTCGTTCGCTGTGGTGAAGCTCGCCCACGACTCCCGCATCACCGCCAACCGGGCAGTGGCCTCGGCGAGCAGCGTGACGTCGCCCTCCTGGTCGTCGGTGGTGCGCCCGATCGGCAGGTCATCCTTGACCAGCCCGGACGCGCGCACGTCGGCGGCCTCGACAACGACCGGCTCCCAGGTGCGCGAGGATCCGACCAGCGTGCGGAACCGTTCCTGGGTGGCCGAGATACCCAGCACCACTCCCGGCGGGGTGCGCAGGTTCGCCCCACCGCTCAGGACCTGGCCCAGGATGGTCTCCGGGTTGCCGGTGGTGACGCCCGTGCCGCGGTGAGCTTCGTCGATGATCACCAGGAAGCTGGGACCGTACCGGGCCACTGACCCGGCGATCGTGTCCCACAGGCTGTACCGGCGGGCACCGCCGGCACGGTAGGTCTTGGCTCCGCCGCCCAGCTTCTGGGTGTTGATGAAGTACACCTGCCCGGGCGGGAAGTGCGGCTCGTCGAACTGCTCGTCCACCACAGTGCCGACGACCTTGTCGGTGGCCACCTCGAGCTTGTCGAGGGTCTGCTGGTTCAGGTCTGGCGAGTCCGAGAGCCACAGCACCGCTAGGTCGGGGTTCGCCCCGACATTCTCTCCATCGCCGACCAGCAGCCGTTCGATGAACGCGGCCGCGATCACGGTCTTGCCCGCACCGGTCGGAGCGGTCAGGGCGATCGCGGTGCTCTTGCCGCGGCGGCGGCTGGCATGGGCGGCGTCGTCGTAGGTCTGCACGAGCTCGACAACAGCCTGCTCCTGGTAGGTGTGCAGGGTCAGGTCCACCGGGTCACCTCGGGGTGTTCGTCGTGAAGTTCGTCAGGTAGTTCTCGTACAGCCGTCGCGCGCGGATGTCGGTCCGCAACCGTGCGAGCACGAGCCGGTAGGACTCCTCGGCGTCGGTCACGACGTAAGCGTGGGTGATGTCCTGCCGGGCGTTGACCGCCTCGACGAACGGCTCCCAGTTGTCCACGTTGAAGCAGATCGCGTAGTGCGCACCATCGGGGGCCGCGAAGTCGTCGGTCTCCGCGGTGATGGCCGCCCCGTGCGCTCCGGCCTGCAACCACAGCAGGTTCGCGACCTGGGTGAAGGCCTTGGCCCGCTCGATATCGGTGCGGTCCAGGTAGGTGAGCTTGGCGATCGTGACGTTCTCCTCGAGGCCGTTCGAGTAGGAGGACCCATCGGGACGCGTACCCGTCACGACCGTGCTGATCCGGGGCCGGGTGACATGCTCGAAGATGCCGTTGGCCTCCCACTCGGGGTCACCGGGCAGGTGCCCGGCCTTGACGAGCTGCTTCGCTTCCTTCTCGTTCACCTCGTTGTTCGTCACGAGGATGCACTGCCTGCTGCCGCCGTCGGCGGCGTTGAGCTCCATGACGGCGTGCATCGTCGCGCCCGAACCGCCGAAGAAATCGAGCACCACCGCACGGGGGTCTCGCATCGAGACGGCGTTGATCCAGTTCGCAACAACCGACACGTCCTTGGGAAACTTGAACCGTTGCTCACCCAGCAACTTGGTCAACGCCAAGGATGAGGCGCGACGATCGACGTCGATGAAGGGCCGGATGGCCTGTTCCGCCACCTCGTCCAGGTATCTCTTGTAGTAGGCGCCCTGGGTGTGGTCCGGGCCGAACAGGATGCGACCCTCTGCGAGCTTCTCCTGCATAGTCTCAGGCGAGTAGACCCAACCGTTTGCTGCTCGGTGGACAGGCTTCCCGGTTACCGGATGCGGGAGGTCGTACTGCAGGTTCGGTCTGGGGTTTGGGCTGCTCAGGTCAGCTCGGAAGAACAGCCGTCCGGTCTCGTCGATCTCGCTGTATCTGGCCACCCCCTTCTCCATCTCAGCTTTCCGAAGACGCATAGCAGCGCGGTAGAGCTTCGTCGCTTCCGCTGGGTCGCCACCTGACTTCTCCCACGCTGCCCGCGCGCCCTCGATCGCAATGTCATACCCCATCTTCGTCTCGACCCAACGCGAGTCGCTCGCAACGAGGTCGGCCTTCGACCTGCCATAGATCAGCATGTAGTCGAGCCCGCCCGAAGTGAACCTTGGGTCGTTCCGCGACGAGCCGAGCCACGCGACGTTGGATAGGAAGTTCCGTTCACCGAACTCCTGGTCGAGCAAGACCTTGAGGTGGGCGTGCTCGTTGTCGTCGATCGCGACGATGATGACGCCGGTGCGCTTGAGGAGCTTGCGGGCCAGGCGGAGCCGGCGGGCCATGAACGAGAGCCACAGGGAATGCCGGTAGGTGTCTTCCTTGCCGACGTAGCGGTCGTTGTAGATGAGGTCGCCGCCGGTGTTGTAGGGCGGGTCGATGTAGATGCAGTCGACCGATTCGGCGTGGGTGTAGGCCAGCGCCTCGAGGGCATGCAGGTTCTCCGCCTCGATGAGCACGTGGTCGGGTTTGTCGCCACCGCGGTTGATGCGCTCGAGCACCTCCAGACCCGGGTAGAGCGGTTCGCCGTACTCGCGCACGACCACGACGTCCTCGATGGGTGCGGTGGTGTCGTCGTCGAGCTGTACCTGCTGGCCGGTGATCTTGCGGACGGTGCGCAGCGGGGCGTCGACGGGGTCGTTGCGGTGCACCACCTTGGAGCGGCGGCGGGGCTTGACCCCGGGTAGGCGGATCTGCTCGGGCAGGTGCTCCTCGTACACGAGGCCGAACTTGGTGCGGTCGGTGAGGGTGGCGATCTCGCTCGCGATCTGCTCGCGCAGCGTCTCGGACTCGATACGGCCCAGGAGTTGGTCGAGTCGGGTTTTCGCCACTGCGGTGTGTCTCCTTGTGTACTGCGGCTGTCGTGACCGCTAGGGGGAGGCTACAGACCGTTCGCAGCGCCCCGGCTCCGAGGGAGTCTGCGCGGCGCGTCCGGCTGTGTGCGGGACCTTCTTCGCCGCCCGTATGTGCGGCACCGGCAGCGATGTCGACAGCGTCACCAATGGCACGTGCCGTGGGGACGGGAGACGCTGGACCGTTCGTCAGTCGGTGCTGTCCGGGAGGTCGTCCCAGGCGCCGCCCAGTCGGGGCAGACCGTCCTCGCAGTGCTCGGCCTCGAAGTTGGCGATCTCGTCAGCGGCCTGGGTGCCGGTGATGTCGACGGTGGTCTTCCACCCGTCGGCGCGGGTCACCGCGACCGTGTTGGTGTACTCGTACCGGGAGCTGCCGTCGACCCGCTCGGTCAGCACCTGCCAGTCCAGGGTGTCGGGCGCAGCTGCCAGCACGGCCTCACGCAGCGCGGAGCGGGCGTGCACCGAGTCCTGGTCGGACAGCACGATCGGGGTCTGCACAACGCGGCGCACGTCGAGCACGAAACGCCGCCCGAGGAGGTCGGGGGTGGTCTCGGTGGCGTGCTCGCGCCACACACCATCCTGCGACAGGTCGGAGGCGGCGTCGTAGTAGTCCTCGTAGCCCCACTCGCTGTCGGTGAGCACGTGGCCGTCGGTGTCGCGGACCTCGCCGGCGACCATCTCGTCGGGGCCCTGGTCGGAGCGGGACAGGACGACGTGGGTCGCGGTCGGGAACTCCTCGAGCACGGCCCGGGCGAGCACGTGCATCGCCATGACCTCCATGTCCCGGTGCGCCTCGTGGCGGACCAGGTCACCCCAGTCGTCCTCGCGGGCGCGGCGGTAGCGTTCCTGCACCTGCTCCCGGTTGCCCTGTACGGCCTCAGGGCCGGTGACCGAGCTGGTGAGGCTGACGGTGGCCTCGACCTTGGGCTCGACGGCGAACTGGCCGCCGGTGCAGACCCCGGCTGGCTGACGGTTGCGGTCGCCGATGTCGGTCACTGTGCCGTCTCCTGTCCCTGCTCGGGCACGGGCCGGTAGGCCGGGAGCAGCTGACCGTAGTCGGCGAAGTCGTGCCAGACCTCATCGAAGTCGCGGCCGGATCGGTCCCCGGTGGGGCCCTCGACGGGCTCCCCGTTGTCGCAGATGTACTGGTCCAGGTCGGAGCGGTGCAGGGCCCCGGCGTCCACCTGGCGCAGCATGCTGATCGGCACCTGCGCGGTCCAGACCTCCCTGACGTCGGCGACCGGGAACCGGCGCCGCCACGTGATGGCCGTGGTGGCGGTCTTGGCGCGTGCGTCGTCGGCGGCCAGGTGCTCGGCCAGCACCGGCCACATGTTCCGGACCCCGTAGGTGCCGGGGTCGGACTCGTTGTACAGGGCGACGGGCTTGCCCTGTGCGCGCACCGCGTCGACGATGTCGGCGGTGCTGGCCTCGGCGGGCAGGTCGGCGGTGAAGGTCCCCCGGGCCATGTCCCAGTCCTCGGCGTCGAGCCGGTCGATGCCGTACTCGGTCTTGAGCCACTGGGCCACGACGAGCTCACGGGTGGTGAGGTAGGCCTCCATGGAGTCCTCGTCCTCGGGGTCCAGGCCGAGCGTGGCGGCGTGGAGGCCGAGCCCCTCGATGAACCCGATCGGCTGCGAGGCGGCCTCGGCGAGGAAGCCGCCGTCGGTGGCGGTGACGTGGATGGAGCCCAGGGTGGGGTCGCCGTGCTCGTACTCATCGACCAGCAGGTCCTCCTGCCCGTCGGCGGGCACGACGGTGGACAGCGCCACCGGGGCGGTGTCGTCGAGCTCCACGTCGGTCTCGGTGCGTGGTTCGACCGCGAACTGGCCGCCCGTGCTGACGCCGGCGGGCTGGCGGTTGCGGTTGCTGACGTCGGCCACGGGGGTGCTCCTGATGTGCTGCATGTCAGGGTAGATGTGCGGGGTCAGGCGCGCCGCAGGGCGAACCGGTCGGTGATGGTGACGCGGCGGGTATCGACCGCGTCATGGACGGCGGCCAACGCGCTCTCGCGGGTCAGGCCGGTCGCGACCAGCTTGCCGAGCACGGTCGGCATGGGGTTCTCGCCGGCGTCCAGCAGGTCGGCCAGTCCGGCCTGTTCGGTGGCGCGGCGCCGGTGCCGCAGCTCGTGGTCGACGCGGGCGATCGAGGCCAGGTCCGCATCCGCGCTGGTGTGGGACCAGCCGCACCCGCACAGCGAGGTGACCTTCCCACCGGTGGTGGTCGTGGTCCAGGACGGGGCGAACCGGACCGGTGCCGGTGCGGTCATCGCCGCAGGTAGCGGTCGAGCACGTCGGCGAGGATCTCGGGCCCGGTGATGCCGGAGCCGATGAAGGTCCGGTACCGGCTGCCGTCATCGCGGGAGGCCACCCGGGAGAGCTCCTCGCCGCGCAGCTCGAAGAACACCGGGCGCGCCCAGGGGAGGGACCGGTCGGGGTCCAGCTCCACGAACACGGCCTCGGGGGTCTCGGGGCAGCGGTGCAGCTGCAGCACCACACCGGTGCCGGGGGTGACCGCGGCCTCGGGCGGGGTCTGCGCGGAAGGCAACGGCATCACCGCGTGCCACCCGTCACGCTCGGCCAGCTGCTGCAGGCATGAGGAGGCGGTGCCCGCACGCGAGGTCAGCGTGACAGCCGGCTCACGGCGGTGGTCGGTGGCGAACTGCCCGCCGGTGCTGACACCGGCTGGGACACGGCTCCTGAGCAAGCTCCTCATGGGAGGTAGATGTGCGGGCCGTCACACCGTCCTCGGGTGGGTCAGCCGCCGGTGCGGACGTGGGCTCCGAACCGGTCCCCGTCGAGCCCGGTGATGCGCCAGCCGCGCCCGCTGACGCTGTCATCGACCTCCTGCATGTAGATGCCGCGCTGCTCGAGGTCGTGGCGGAACGCCTGGAACTCGGACCGCATCCGCTGGCCGGCGCGGGTCCGGTCCAGTTCCCTTCGCGCCATGATCCGGCCGTTGCTCATCGACGCGGCCCAATGCTGCTGCTGGCTGTCGGTGGCGACCTGGGCGGCGGCGTTGGCGCCGCGCTCGGCATCCCACTCGCGGTGCATGCGCGGGTGGTCGCTGAGGGCGTCGTCGTCGCAGTCCCAGGCCATGTAGAGCCGCGCGACCCAGGAGGCGTAGTCCTCGGCGTAGTCGAGGGTCTCCATGCCGAGGTTGCCGACGATGCGGTGGGCCCAGTCGTAGGCGTGGCGGTGGGTGGCCTCGATCGCCTTGCGCTGCTCGGGAGTGAAGTCGTCGACGGAGGGCTGCCCGGCGTAACGGTCGGCCTCCTCGAGCTCGGCGGCCTGTCGGTCGGCCTCCTCACGCTCGGCGAGCAGCTGCTCACCCTCGGTGATCCACGGGGCCAGGGCGGTGGTGTCGGTGCCGCAGTAGCAGGAGGCGGTGCCGTCGGTCAGGTAGCCGTCGCCCTCGGCGATCGGGTCACCGGTGATGCCGGCGTCGCGCTGGTTCTGTGCGGCGCAGCCGATGGCGTGCGCGCGGCAGGCATGCTCGTGCCCGCCGGTGGATTCACGCTCGGCGAGCAGCTGCTCACCCTCGGTGATCCACGGGGCCAGGGCGGTGGTGTCGGTGCCGCAGTAGCAGGAGGCGGTGCCGTCGGTCAGGTAGCCGTCACCCTCGGCGATCGGGTCACCGGTGATGCCGGCGTCGCGCTGGTTCTGTGCGGCGCAGCCGATGGCGTGCGCACGGCAGGCGTGCTCGTGCCCGCCGGTGACCGTGGTCAGGGTGACGGTGGGCTCGGTGCGCGGCTCGGTGGCGAACTGGCCGCCGGTGCGCACACCGGCCGGCCGGCGGTTGCGGAAGCTGATGTCAGTCATGGCTGGTGCTCCTCAGGCGGCGAGGTCGTGGACGTGGCGGGCGAGATCGGCCGGGGTGAGCCGGCCGCGGCGGGCCTGGGCGTCGGACTCCTCCTCGACGTCGAGGCTGACGATGCCGGTGGCGGCCTGCACGGTGTGCACCGAGACCGCACGGCCCTGCATGCTGATGAACTGGGCGTCCAGCCACGGGTCGGTGCCGTCCTGATGAGCGGGCAGCAGGACCAGGCAGGTGGTGTCCCGCCCGGGCAGCACGTAGGACTGCACGATCTGGTCGCCGTTGGTGGCGGCGGCCTGCTGGGTGAAGCGGGCGTCCGGCTGCTCGACGGGGGCGACGGGGGTCCAGCCGTGCTCGGCGATCAGGTCGGTGACGGTCTCCTCCCCGGCCCGGTAGCGGGCGGCGGGGGACAGCAGCCAGGCCGAGGGGCCCGCACCGGTCCGCGACATGCCGGGCAGCGCCGGCTGGGTGCCGCCACCCAGGGCGCGGGGTGCGCGCAGGCTCTCGGTGCCGAGGGCGCGCAGCGCCTCCTGCTGGCGGGCCAGGCTCACGGCGGGCTCGGAACGATGGTCGGGCGCGAACTGGCCACCGGTACGGATACCGGCGCGCTGGCGCTTGCGATGGGCGATGGCGGTCATGCCCGCATAGATGTGCGGGGGTGCGCTGGCAAGCTCAGCGCAGCGCCCTGTTCATCGCGCCGTTGCGTTCGGCGGCCTCCCGGATGGCCTTGCGTCGCGAGGGCCACATCTGCTCCGGATCCACCGGGTGTATCCGCGCAAGCAGCTGCTCGGTCTCCTCGGGGCTCAGGGTGACCCGGCGGCGGGGGAGGCTGATGATGCGACGACCGGTGACGGGCGAGATTCGCTCGTCCGGGATGTCGTGGGCGCCGGCGGCCAGGGTGACGTCGGTCTCGGTGCGCGGGACCTGGGTGTACTGACCTCCGGTGCTGACACCGCTCGGGACGCGTTGCTGGCTCATGCCGGGGTAGATGTGCGGACCGGTCCGGGCCCGCCGGGTCGTCGCTGCCCGGGATGTGCGGGTCAGAACTCCTCGAGGTACTCCTTGGGCTTGGCGCTGCCCGGCGGGGTCCACAGCTCGCGCGGCGGCACCTTGGCCAGCCCCGGCTTGCGCGGCGCCACGATCACGGGCTCCGGCTCCGGCTCCGGCTCCGGCTCCGGCTCCGGCTCCGGCTCCGGCTCCGGCTCCGGCTCCGGCTCCGGCTGCACGTCAAGCATCTGCTCGATGACGACCAAGTCGGACTCGGTCAGCTCCGAACCCGAGGGCACCAGCAGCAGGTGCTCCACCCCGCGCGCGGCCAGGATGTCGGCCAGGGTCTCGCGGTAGGCGATGTCCAGGTCGTCGACCTCTTCCAGCTTGTCGTCGGCGAACACGACAGTGCGCACCTGCGGGTTGGCATCCAGGAACGCCTCCACCGCCTCGACCTTCCACCAGCCGTAGACGCTGGCGCCCTCGGCCAGGTGACCGGCGCTGGGACGGCCCAGCATGGCGTCGAACGTAGGGGCGGCATCCTCCTGCCAGTCGGTCGCCCACACGATGCTCACCGGCAACGCACCCAGCCGCGCCATCAGTGTCGGGCTGCACCAGAGCGCCATCCCGGTCCCGGGCACCTCCCGGGCATCTGGCCACGCCGACGCACCCAGCGGCGCGATCGTCTCATCGACGTCGAGCAGCAGCACCGCCTCACCGACCACCGCGGGCTCAGCGGACTCGACGTGCACCACGTCGTCGTCGTCGTCGTCGTCGTCGAGCTCCTTGACGGCGTCCAGGGTCGGCACGTCCGCCTCCTCGTCGGCCGTGTCAGCGAACACCGACTCGTCCCACTCGATCTCGACCTCGCCGAGCTCGATCTCCACCGGCTCCGGCGGCTCGGGCACGCGCCGTCCCGACGGGGCGGTTTCGGTCTTGGGCATGAATGGTGTCAGGTCCACCCGCTCCCGATCGGTGAGCGGGGCACGACGCTCGGTCAGCTTCGCCGCCAGGGTGCGCTGGATGTCGGCGGTGTACCAGCACTGGATCATCCGGATCGGTGCACCGGAGACCTCGAGCAGTCCGCGCCCGCGTGGGACCACGTCACCCAGGGACGGTGCCGCGGTCGGCTCCTTGAGTGCCGACTGCATCTCACCGAAGGTGGCCTTGCCCAGGATCATGCGCGCCATGTTGGTCCGCAGGTCCGAGGCACCCGGGATCCCGTCCAGCGTCTTGGCTGTCAGGCGCTGCGTCGCCAGCAGCAGAGTCACACCGGCCGACCGCGCCTCACGGGCGATGCGTCCGGCCTTGGCGCCGATGTTGATCTTCGCGGCCTTGAGCGCCAGCGCCAGCTGGTACTCCGCCTGCCCCTCCTCATCCTCGGGCTCCGGCTTGGCCGGCAGCTGGTCGGCGATCATGAGCGAGGTGAACTCGTCCAGAACCACGACGGCGTGCCGCGGCCTGACGTCCTCGGGCAGCTCGATGTAGGAGCCGACGCCGTGCTCGCTGTTGAGGTTCTTGCGGCGCAGCACCTCGTCGTAGATCGCGTTCATCATGGCCGAGGCCTCGAACACGTCGGCGGTAAAGGACTTCATCCACGGCAGCGCGAACCGGAAGTCCGCGCCGCCCTTCGTCGGGTCCGCCAAGTACAGGTCGCAACCCAGCGCGATGACCGAGTACAGCAGCCCTTGAAGCGTCGCCGACTTGCCTGACCCCGAGCCGCCCACGATCAGCAGGTGTGGATCGAGCATGTAGTCATAGGAGATGGGCTCGCCCTCCACACCGGAGGCGAATGGGATGTCTTCGGCGCCGTCGATGTAGTCGAAGTCGAACTCGACCAGATCAGGCAGCGGGTTCACCTCGCACACCAGCAGCCGCACCGAGCTCGCCGAGTCGCCGGGGCGCACCTCGATGAAGACGTTGCTCGTGGCCGTCCTGAGCTTGGGCACCGCAGCCTTGATGTCCTCCATGGATAGGCCCGCCGGCAGGTCGAAGTCCAGCTCCTGCACCTTCGGGTTGCGCGGCAGCGCGCCGGCGTTGGTGAGCTTGGGCAGCAGGCCGCCGACACCGGAGACCTTGGAGTCCAGCCACGCCTGCTCCCAGTCCAGCGCGATAAGCAGCTTCTGGTCGCGCTCTGGGCGCTGCAGGGTGACACGCTCGGGACGCTCACCGGCGAAGATAGTGCACCCGTCCTCAGCGGCGGCCACTCGCAGCCAGGCGCACCCCAGCGCGCCGCGGATGCGGGCGGCCGCGCCACGCACATCGGCCAGGGTGACCCCGCCGTACAGGCGCACGTCCACCCGCCAGATGTGCCCGCGGGAACGTTCCGAGGTCATGCAGGTCGCCGCGGCGACCTCCGGCTGAGCCAGACGGGCGGCCTTGAACGCGGCGTTGAACCGTCCGGCCAGGATCCACTTCTGGACCTCGGTGCGAGACCGGCCCGAGCTCGGCGGCAACGTCTGCGGGCCTTCGGGCACCGGGCCGTCGGCCCAGATGACGGTGACGGCCTGGGAGTGCCGGTCGCCGGGGCGGGCGTTGGCGTTCGCGCCCGGGTAGCCGGTGACGGCGACGAACGGGGCTGCGTTCAGGGCGGCCTGCAGCTTGGACTCCAGACCGAAGTAGGTCTCCGGCGGTTCACCCTTGAGGGTCACGAACGGCAGCTGGTACACGGTCGTGGAGGCGTACCGGGAGCCGGGCAGCTGCGCCTCGGAGTACAGCGGCATCTGCGGGACGGGGGCGTTGACGCCCTGCTTGAGCACCGACTCCCAGTGCCCGCGCCACACGTCCTCGCGCTCGATGTCGACCGCCTGCTGATTGGTCAGCCCGGTCGCGGGCTCGAACACCACGTCGGGGTGCGCGGCCGGGCCGACAAGCACCAGGCCCTGACCGTCGCCGAAGCGGTGGTCGACCAGCGCCGGGACGCCGAGCTGGCCGGCCAGTGCGGGGCCGGCGTGGGAACGCAGGTGGGTGCCGGCCAGGCCGTCGGGGTTGACCCAGGTAGTGGCCCAGACCGCCCACGGGGAGCTAGGGGGCGGCTGCTGCTCGCCGGTGAGGTCCTCGTAGTCCTCCTCGAGATCCTCGACCAGGTCCTGGTCCTGCACTGCCGTTTCGGCGGCGGCCTGCTCGGCCTGATGGGTGGTGACCAGGTCGGCCGACATCAGCAGGTAGCGCGAGACACCGGAGGCGTCGCACGCCGCGCCCATCGCACCTTCCAGGAGCACCTTGACCAGCTCGATGTCCAGGGTCGCGTCGGTCAGGTCGGGCATCTGGTCGGCGGGCAGGTGCACCACCCGGAACTGGGTGGGGTGCACCGACCCGGGCACCGGCTGCCCCTGGCCGTCGAGGTTGGGGCAGGAGATCACCCACACTCGTTGGTTGGCTCCCAGGGCCACGGTGACCTTGCCGGTGATGGCCGGGGTGCAGAAGAACGCCGCACCGGTGGAGGCCGGGGCGTCGAAGGTGTCGACGGTGACCGGGCCGAGCACCTGGTGCGTGAGCAGCCAGGGTGAGTCGTCCTTGAGTCCGGTGACCTGCCACTGCGGCTCCCACGCCGAGCGGGCGGCGACCAGCTCTCGCCAGGTTGTCAGCGACAGCTTGCGCCACGGGGCGGACAGCACCGCACCGGAGGCGATCAGGCCCACCGCCCAGGAGGTCAGCACCCGGCTGTGGGCACCGAAGGCGCCGACCCCGTCGAGGGGCAGGAAGGTGTTGACGAGGGTGGCGACCACGACGGCGGCGACCGCGGCGCCGGCGACCAGGGCGACCCACGGCTTGCCGATGCTGGGCAGCTGACGCAGCCCGCTCAGCCGCAGACCAGGGCAGGGGTCGTGCTCGGCGGCGTTGCGGCGCAGCGTCGCGGTGACCTGCCAGACGAGCACGGTCGCGAAGGCGCCGTTGAGCGCCGGGGCGTAGGGCAGGTCGGGCAGCGCGGAGGTGGGCAGGCCGGCGACGGCCACGCCGGTGAGCAGACCGGCGAACCAGGTTGCCAGCGGGTCCTTGCCGGGCAGCCAGTCAGCATTGGGAACCATCAGTCGCCACCGGCCCTCGGACCAGGTGCGGTAGGCGAGCATCTGCTTGGACTCCCCGGGGTGGGCGGGGGTCGGGCGGCCGTTGCGGTCCTTCTTGCCGGTGAACATCGGCGGGCGGGCCATGAACGCGGCCACGATGAGCGCGACCCACAGCACCGGCGCGCCGGGGTAGCCGAAGACGGTCGCGGCGACCGCGCCGGCGGCGCCGAGTCCGGCGACCAGGCCGGTCAGGTCGGGCGGCTGCTGGGCGGTCCGGGCTGCCATCGGTACCTCTCGGTCACGGGCGCGCGTCGACGGCGCGCCTCCTGCTGTCCCTATGGCGGGAAACGCTCACCAGGTGTCGGTCGGGGCAGGGGAGGCGGTACGGACGGGACGGTGCGCGGGCAGCAGCTTGGCCAGGGCGGCCACGACCTGCGGGTCAGCGGCCCTGCCGGTCCCGACGGCCCGGGCCAGGGAATCCCCGGCGATCACGCGGGCGCAAGGGATGCGCAGAAACAGGGTGCGGACCGTGCCACGCTTCGAGCTCGGCCAGATGACGACCAGCGGGGTCAGCACCCGGGCCTGGACACCGTTGGCCTCCAGATGGGTGCGGACCTTGTCCACCGCCATCGCCATGGTTGCCTTGTCGGCGTAGCTGAACCGCTCCCGGCCGCGGAAGGTGCCCAGGCCCGGCAGCGTCCAGTACCGGCCGGGCTTCCACTGCTTGGAGTCGATGAGCAGCACGTCACTCCCGCGTACCAGCGCGTGGTCGATGTTGGCGCGCGAGCCGGGGATGGTCAGGTCATGCAGCACTGTCGGGCCGCCGGGGGTGCGGGCGATGGGGTCGAGCACCGCAGCGGTTCGGAGCTCGCCGGCGTGTCCCTGACGGGCGACGTCGGCGTTGGCGGCCCACTGGTTGCGTCCGGCCTCCAGTCCACCGCCGGGGCGGCCGATGACCTGGCCGGGTCGACGCTGGCTCACCCGAGCACCACCACGGCGCCCCAGATGACCAGCCCGATGCCCAGGCCCGCGATGAGGCGGCCACCGACACGCTCCAGCCAGGAGTCGATGTCGCGCCCGTACTGATCGTTGCTGTCATCGGCTGCCATGACCTGTAGATGTGCGGCAGACCGGCCGCACCGCGCCGAGAGGGCGTTGCGGGGGCGAGAGGAACCCCCGCAGGCCAGGTGTGCCTGCGGGGCTCGAGGGGTGGGTCAGATAGCCGGGCTGAACTCGATGAGGATGCTGCCGGTGCTCGGGTCGTTGTGGGCGTGCACATCCAGGGTCGCGGTCGTCCAGCTGCCGTCGATGTAGCTGTAGAACTGGAGCTCCATCTGGCCCAGGTCCCAGTCGAAGCCCTGCTCGGTGACGGTCAGGGTCTCGGTGCTCGGGTCGAGGGGGCCGTTCGGGAACAGCACCCCGCTCTCGCGGGTGGCGCCGGCCCCGATAGAGGAGTAGAGGCCGCAGGTGTTGGTGGCGTCGGGGAGCATGCACTGGTCCACGGCGGCGAGCACGTCGGCCCGCAGCAGGTCCTCGGGGGACAGGTCGAGGTCGGGCTTGTCGATCGGGTCGAGGATCGGGTCGGTCCACCCCTCGTCGGGCAGCGGCAACTCGATCGGCGGCTGCGGCGTCTCGACATCCTCGATCGGGGACTCGAGCGGTGGCGTCCCGTCAAGGTCGATGATGAGGTGGTAGTCCTCCTCCCCGTCTTCGACCGGTGACTGCGCGGGGCCGGCACTCGGGCTCTTGCCGAACAGGTCCCTGTCTTCGGTGTGCCAGCTCGCCGCCGGGACGGTCGTGCCCGCACCGGATGTGGTGACCCCGTCGAGGTCGACCGGGTCCTTCCCGGCGGTGGCGGGCAGGTCGGTGCGTGACACCTTCTCCTCAGCTCGCTCGGTCATGAGGTCGTCGGCGAGGTGCTCCAGAGTGTGGGGGAGCAGTGCGCGCATGGCCTGGACCGCGGTCAGGGTCACGCCGCGGATCATGGCGGGCCGGTCGGGGACCTCGCTCACGGCGAGGGGGTAGCTGCCTGGGCTGGCAGCGGCGGTTGCGACGAGGCTGGCGGTGGTGGCGCCGAGAGCGACCAGGGCGATGGTGGTGGCCGCGGTGAGCTTGGGCAGGTTCATGACAGGTGGGTGTTCCTTCGATGGGTGCCGGATTTTGTTGGCAGCGTCAACTATCCGATGGGCCACCGTCTCGGCGGTACCCGTTTAGCCTGAGTCGTGGGTCACACGGCTCACACGACCGCCAGATTCCGCCGATTCACCACACTACGTCTGGTGTGTTCTCCGCCACGTCGGCGGTGCGGGCAGCCCTCGTCGCGGTATCGATCCGCATCCGTTCGCACGGGCGGGTGACGCCCACCACACCGCGGGCTGCCTCAGGACGCTGCCCGGAGAACCGGGTCGCCCGCGACGGCGGCGGCACCGGCAGCCCCGCCCAGCCGTTGGCCTGCATGAGCACCGGCCACAGCGCCGGCGCGTTGCTCGCTGCCCGCAACCAGTGCGGCGTGCCCAGCAAGGTGGCGGCGTTGTCGATGACGGCCGTCAAGGCGGCAGGGTCGCGTGCCTCCAGCGGGGTGTCGATGACGTCGAGCAGGCCGGCCCGCTGCCACCGGTCATCGGCCGGACCGGACGGGCGGTCGACCTCCAGGGTCAGGAACGCGCGCGAGACCGTGCCCGGTGCCGGGAACCACTGCGACCACGACACCACACCGAACCGGTCCGCGACCCGGTCCGCCCCGGTGCCGGGGAACTGCTTGACCACCTGCGCGACTGCCTTGTACACCTGCGACCGCACCGTCGGGCCCGACCCGTACCGGTAGTCACCATCATGGGGTGCGGCCTCCACGAACAGCACTGTCAGCCCTGAGGTCGCCAACGGACGTTCCACCAGCAGCTTGGCCCAGCGGCGCACCTTCTCCTTGAAGTCGGGGCCCGCCGAGGCGGTCAGCTCCACTGCGATGCGCAGACCGTCACCGCGCACGAGCGTCACATCAGCGGCGCGCTCGTCAGCGACCTCCGTCCGGCCCAGGCCGGTGCCGGCGAGCAAGTCGATGGTCGAGAGCTTCTCGCCGACGACGGTGCCGATGTCGCAGAACTGCGCGACCCGTAGCCCGAGCTCGGTGGCCAGCAGGTTGTGCCGGTCGAACTGGCGGCGGAAGTCCCACGGGCTGCCACCGGTGACCGCGACCTGCTGCTCCCAGGACAGCGCCGGTGCCACCTCCTTGTCGAAGGCGTCCGAGCGGGAGGGCCGGTACAGCGTCGAGCGGGCGGTCGCCGCACCGGGCAGCAACGCTGAGGCGAACGTGCCACGGTCGAGCACCCCGAGCGCGAACAGCGCGACCAGCGACCGCGGGTCCGGGGAGGCCAGGTGCTCCCACCCGGTGATGGCGGCCAGCTGCTCCACCGAGACGGTCCGCCACTGGTCGATCGCGGCCAGCGCCGCCAGCCGGGCACCGAAGTGCCGTGAGGACCGCACCGCCTCCCGTGCCTCGTCGACGCTCATGTCCAGCGAGCGGGGCATCCGCGCCAGACCCGAGGTCTGCTGGGTGCGGGCCAACTTCTGCGAGACCCACAAGGCGCTCGACCCCTGAGTCCACATGCCACCCCAGTACGGGTCGAGCCGTTCCGCCGCACCCCACCCGGGTGTGCAGCCACGGTCGGCCAGGTCGACCATGCGGACCCGTTCATCCTCCCATCGGGTGGGGGAGTGCTGGTTGCCCGGGGCGACGGCGGAGACGCTCACCAGATCGCCCCACGCGAGAGGGTGGCCAGCTCCCCGTAGCCCTGCTCGAGGGAGAACGTCGACATGTCCGCCTCGAAGTGCGGCGCCGAGAAGGTGCACGCCGAGACCCGACGCTGCGCGACGTTGGTCCGCAGGATGGCGTTGAACCGTGGCAGGTTCACCACGTCGGCGGCCGTCCACGCCGAACCGTCGACCGCGGCATCGGTGGCGACCTGCTCGGCGACGGTGGCGTTGTCCTGAGCGAAGGTCATCAGGGTAGAGAACGACATCAGCGCCATCCGCACCTGCGGGTCCAGCTGGTCGGGGTACTGGGTGGCGAACACCGGGCGGGCGCCGTAGGAGCGGCCCTGGTTGCGCAGCCACACCAGCACCTCCGGGGAGGACCCGGCCAGCAGGGCGAGCTCGTCGGCGAAGATGGAGGTGAACTTGCCCTGTTCCTGCCACCCGGCGCAGGTCCGCTTGATCGCCGACTGCAGCCCGTACATGAGCATCGAACCGACACAGTCCGTCAACGTGTCGTCGACCTGCAGACCCGACCGGGTGGTGCCGGTGTTGATCACGACAACGGAGTGGTCGGTCAGCACCTGCGACCAGGACCGCTTGGTGCGGGCAGGGGACCACCACATCTCGGCAGCCGCGATCTGGCGGACCTTGTTCGTGGCCGACTCCAGCATCGAGCGTCGCGCCGCCGGGGTCATGTCCTGGAACAGCGGCACCAGCTCACGACGCGCCAGCTGCAACGGGGACTCGGGGTCCGAGCCGTTCTCGGTCCGGACCGCCTCGGCGATGATCTCCGCAGCCAGACCGGTCGCAGCGCTCTCACCTTCACCGCCGACCAGGACGAACGCGTAGTACACCGGGGAGGCGTCATGACGCACACCCGGCACCTGCGAGGCGATGGTCGGGGTGACCGCGAGAGCACCGGTGAACAGCTGGATCAGGGCCGGGTAGGCACGGTTGCCGATGGCCTCCTCACCGAACGCGTACCGCATCGCGTTGACGAAGAACGTCGCCTTGTCCTTCACGGTGCCGGGCACCTGGAACAGGTCGATCGCCGGGGTGTCCGGGTCGGCGACCTCCACGAGCACGGGCCGCTGACCGAGCATGGTTCCCCACTGCTCGTACATGACCGCACCGTCGGCCTTGGACTCGAACGCGATCAGACCGTGCGCCGCACCCGGGAAGCCCTCCACGTGCGCCGGGTGCCGCCGCTCCAGCAACGACCACGCGAACAGCGAACGGACCAGCTGCGACTTGCCCGACCCGGGCCGGCCAAGCAGACCAACCCCGTACAGCATGTCCTCGGCCGACAGGTACACCTTCGCCCCGTCGGCCCCGACACCGACCAGCGGTCCGATGCGTCGCGTCAACGTCGAGGGGGTCGCACGGGCCGCGGTCGAGGACTCGCCGGAGGTGGCGCCGGCGTGCGGGGCGACCAGGCCGGTCACGATCTGCGGCCCGACCAGGAACCCCGTCCGCGCCAACGGGTAGGAGCCCGGGACGTGCTTGGCGGGGCTGTCCTTGGGGGTGATGGTCCGTGGCCCCCGCCACCGCACCTTCCACCAGGGGCGGTGTGCACCGCGGAGCCGGCCGGAGGCCAGCGCGGCACGGGCGCCATCACCTGGGGCACGTAGCACCCCGAAGGCCCACAGCGTCGCCAACGCCGTCAGCACGACACCGCCCAGGTCACCGATACGGGCCCACGGCAGCTGCGGCATCCAGTCGGTCTGGATCGCTGCCAGCCCCCACCGGGCGGCACCCCACAACACCAGACCCGTACCCACCGTGGCGAGCACCCGCGCAGTCCTGGACGAGGGCACCACGGCGCGCGTCTTGACGTCGAACCCGGGCAGCGCCGCACACACCTGCCCCAGCAGGAACCGCGCCGAACGGGCCGAGCTCGAACCGACCCGGATCGTGATGACCGTGGCCTCGGTGCCGATGGAGTGATGGGTGGGGGACTGGGTGCCCAGGCGGTCGGCCAACCATCGCCGGTGCCGGTTCCGTTCGCGCGAGGACGGCGCCCGCATCGTGACCGCCGCCCAGTCCCCAGCCGACATCGCCACCGACATCGCCCGCGCCGCCTCAGCCATGTCGGTGCCCTGCAGCGACTCCCGCGACGCCGCACCGTCCGGGTCGATCACTGCGGTGGCGATCGTCGAGGCCTGCGTCAGGTCCGGCATCTGCTCCATCGGGACCGCGCTGGCAGCCACCGCGGAGGCCAGGTGCGCCACCGCGGTCTCCGACTCGGTCGTCTTGGGCAGCAGCGCGTACCCCGTCAGCTGGTCCCCGGTGCGCAGCATCAGCAGCGTCCCGCCACCGAGCGCACCGGCCGTGCGGGCGAACTGGCCCGACCGGGAGGTGAAGGTCGTCGGGTTGGGGTCCATCGACCCGGCCCGCTCCAGTCGCCAGGCCTGCATGGGTGTACGTGTCCTCATACCAGTCGAACATGCGCCGGAACCCGCGCAGGCCGCCCGAGCAGGTTCGGGGGAGTAGCCCAAGCAAGGACCGCATGCGTCGGACTTGCCGGGCCGGTAACCCCCAAGGAAGGCCGGCGCGTCGCGCCCGCAACCCTCCCCTGCCTTTCGGTCTCACGCCTTGGGGGCGTTTGTCCTTAGGGTGCGGGTCGGCCCCGAGTTGCTGCGTGCCGTCATCGTGTCGTCTGCTCGTTCCTCGCTGCCGTCGCGTTGTCGGCTTGGTGCAGCGACTGTCCGTGCGCGCCGCCTGGGGGCGTCGTGCCCGGTCACCTGTTTCGGCGCTGGGCGCCGGCACAGGTCGGGGGTGCTGGGTGGTCCAATCGCAGGGGTGGTGTTGTCACGGTGTCGTGACGTCGACGTCACGTAGACGCCACGCCCACGGGTCGAACACCCGTACGTAGTTTCGAACAGGTGTGCGCACCCACCGGGTGTCGTCACGCCCACGTCACGCACTCCGCAAGCCCGCGGACCGGTCACATCGCGACCCGCTCCCGCACCACCACGTGGACCCCGCACGAACGGGACGAACCGGACCGATCAACGTCACGGCACCGTGACGCCCCTGGCGACCCGCACGCACCCGCCAACCCCGCACCCGCCGCACCGCGCAGCGGTGCCACAACCCCGCCACGAACCGTCACGCCCGCGCAGCGCCCACGCCCCGCCCCGCGGGCCCCGGGCGCCGCGCCTCCCGTACCCCCCGCGCCGCCCTCCGGCGGCGCAGCCGACGCAGCCAACACCACGCCACGACACGCCCAACACCACGCCCAACACCACGCCACCACCAGCGCGAAGCGCCAAAGCGACCGACCCGACCGAGCGCCAGCGAGGAAGGGGAGGGAGCTCATTAGAGGGGGTCTGGGGGAGGAGCGCCGGCACCACCCCGCCAGCAGCCAGCACCGGGCAGGCAACCAGCTCACCGACCCCGTCCGGCTACCGCCGCTGGCGGCTCACCGGCCGGTGAGCGTGCGACGGCGGGGACACGCGCGGTGTGCCCTCCCCGCCGCCGACGAGCAAGCCCTACATCCGGTTGCGAAGCTGCTTGACGCTGACCGAGGACATCGCCAGCGTCGCGTTCGGCGACCATCCCGGCTCACGCCGGTAGCCGTACCCGGCACCGATCGCGGCGGCGATCAGGACGCCGTTCTCGATGTAGGTGCCCATCGCACGCTCGACGAGATGCTTCAAGCTGTAGCTGCCGACGTTGGGGTTGACCGTCTTGCGCGGTGCGACGTTGGCTAGCAGCCAGTCCCGGACCCTGGCGACGTCGCGCGCGCGGCCCCGCAGCTCCCGGCGCCACCCCGCCATGCGCGCTCGGCGCTCGTCCATGGTGCCGCCGTACGCGCCGGGCCCGAACCCGTTGAGGTTCAGGTGCGGCTCGAGCGTCATGGTGACGGCGAGCTGGCGATCATCCTCGTCGGCGTGCAGCAGGTCGCGCCACGAGCGGTACCCCGCCTCGCGGGCCACCTCGTGCTGCATCTGCTGCAGCGTCGGAGGGTGGGCGGTCCCGGCGCGCGCCGAGCGCAGCTGGGCCTTGGCGCGGTCCTTGAAGAAGCGGACGGTGTCCATCGTCATCTCACGTTTCTGGCTCGGTCACCGTGCTCGCATGACGGTCGAGCCGAAGGTCGTGAAGTGACGGATCGTTCTGGCTCGGTACTGCTTGTGGACTGGCGAAGCCTTCGCGCGAGCTGCCGGCATGTCCGGTGCCGTGGGCCGAGCGTATGCGCGCGCCGCAGTCTGCACAAGGAGGTCGCGCCGCGGTGGCAGCTACCGCGGTTGCGTGCTCGGGTCGATGTCGGTGGTGACCTCAGCGCGCATCGCCGCCGCGAGCTCATCGACCCGCTCCACGTTCGCCTTCGCTGACGCGACCATCTCCGGCCGGAAGCGCTCGCCCCTGGGCTCTCGGTAGTACCGAGCAGTGGCCTCCGCGCGGGCCGAGATCGATACTCGGACTCGTTCGGCGGCGTCCAGGACTTCCTGGCCTGCCACCAAGTAGAGGTCGTCGAGCGCGCTGGTCAGCACGATCGAGCGCGACAGGAGATGCTGTGGGAACTCCATGATGGTGGACGAGTCGGCGGGGTGGTACTTGAAAGACCGCAGGTCCGACAGCAACCGGGCGTAGATCACGCGCCGCTCGGCGCGCAGCTCGCGGGCGAATGCAGCGGCCCGCGCGTCTGCAGCATCACGTCGGCGCCGGCGGCTGTCGATCCACTGCCACAGCCCCGTGAGCACGGAGCCGATCCCGACGCCGATCACCGCGCCCCAACCTGAGTCCATCCGCGAACGGTAGCGGCACCGGCCGCGCAGCCAGAACGTGCCGCACATCAGGAGTGCATGACCCCCGACATTACCGCCGACCGTGACGTGCTGATGCTTGCCGTGCTCGGCTCGACCGCCTACGGGCTGGCCCACGCCGACTCCGACCTCGACCGCCTGGGCGTCTTCGTCGCACCGACCGATGAGGTGCTCGGCCTGAACGGCACCCAAGCAGTCGACCAGAGCGTCGTGACCCACAACCCCGACGTGAGCCTGCACGAGGTCGGGAAGTTCTGCCGCCTCGCGCTCAAGGGCAACCCGACCGTCTCCGAGCTGCTGTGGGCCCAGCGGTACGAGGTGCTCACCGAGACCGGTGCCCAGCTCGTCGAGGCCCGTCAGGCGTTCCTGTGGACGAGCGCGGTCCGTTCCTGCTACGGCGGGTACGCCCTGTCACAGGCTCGCCAGGTCCGCAACCAGCAGCTCCGCACCGCCAAGGCGGCCCGGCACGCCGTGCGCCTGCTCATGCAGGGCACGTACCTACTCACCGAGGGTCGCCTCGTGCTTGACGTCAGCGAGCACCGCGAGCACCTGTTCACCATGGGCGAGCTGGCACAGACCGACCCGCAGGCGTTCCTGGACCGGTTCGAAGCGGACCTGGCCGCGTTCGACGCCGTCGAATCCGTGCTGCCCGACCGTCCCGACACCGAACGGGTCGAACGCATCCTGGTCGAGCTGCGCCGCGCCCGATGACCCGAACGGAGACGACATGAGGTCCGAGGAGGGTGCCGTGCTCGGCACCGACGGCCGGCTGCCGGTCGTGGAGGTCAATGGGCTCGAGCCCGGCGCACCCGGGTGGGATCGCGGCCACCTGCGGGCGCTGCGCCGCGCGCAGGTCGTGCTCGGCATGCTGCGCGCCGCCCGCGTCACCGGCGACGCGGCCGTGACCACGCTGCCGATGGGCGCACCGCTCGGCATGGGCCGCACCCAGGTGCAGGTCACCACCCGCGCTGGTCTGATCTGGGTGGTGAGGTTCGCGTCCAACGCTCGCGGCACCCTGGACGGTCCCGCCACCATCGGTGTCCCCGCCGCCAGTGCCGCCGCCCCTGGTGCGTTCCACTTCGCCAGCATCAACATCGATGAGGACGACCCGCCGCACCGGGTGCGCGAGGAGCTGGTCGACACCCTCGGCGCCGCGCTCGCCCCGCAGGTCTGGCTGGACACCACGACCGACCTCGGCAAGGCCACCAAGGTGCAGCTCACCAAGGCCGACGCGCGAGACGCCACCGACGGGTGGATGCTCAGCCTGCGCACCCCGCTCGGGTACCTGCTCATCAGCATCGGCCGCCACGGTCAGGTAACCCAGATGTACCAGTTCACCGGCAACCAGTGGGTGTGCGCCGACGGCGCCTTCGGGCGGTTCCTGCGCGTCGAGCTCGCCGCATCGATGGGCGTGGCGGACCTGTCGGAGGTGTTCGAGCCGTTCGCGACCCGGCTGCGGCAGGAGGCGGACCGGTGGTCCGGTGTGCGGGCAGCGGCACGCCACCTCGCCGCCCGGCACGCCGCATGACCACGCCCACCCCGCTGGACCCGGGCGCGATCGAGCAGGAGCACCGACTTGTCGACCACAGACACCCCCGCGACCCCCGAGCCCGCCGACGCCGACCGGGCCCGCGCCATCGCTCTGCACCCCGCCAGCGGCCGAGCCCAGGCGATGCTCGCCCACCCCTCCAGCCCACGCACTCGGACCATGCTCGGCCACCCGTCCAACGGCCCTGCCCACACGACCGTCTGACCGGCCGCGCAGAGCTTCGCGTCCCTGACCCGGTGCGATTCGGTCCCGGTGCCGCACATCAGGAACCAGGAGGACCGCGCCGGCACCGTGCTGGCCGGCAAAGGGTTCGGGAGGACCACAGCATGGGCGCCAAGACCATCAACTCCACTCTCAAGCACACCAACGGACGGTCGCTGCCCGTGCTGCTGACCGCCCTCGCCCTGGCCCTGGTCGGTGTGGGGTCGGTCGCTGTCGCCGACGGCGCCCAGGCCGGGCCCAAGGCGATCGGGGAGCACGACATCGAGGTGACGCAGATGCCCACACGCGGCTTGGCGGACCAGCTCGACCGCCCGGTGAAGGGTCGCGCCGTCGTCATGGACGACATCAAGGGGTACCAGTCGCAGCAGCAGGTCGAGGTCCGTAAGGGCATCGCCGAGGCCTGAGCACGACACGCCAGACCTGCCGGGCACCTCGGCGAGCTGCCAACATCAGCTACCGATCGGCGGTGAGCTCCCGTCCATCAGGTCTGCGCCTTGCCCGAGACGACCACCGGCGAGGTCAAGGGCCCATCTGACCGGCACACGGGACGGTACCCGTAGCGGAAGTGTCCACCCGGCCGCCCCGCAGCGGGAGTTGCTCGGTCATTCGCAGACGATGCCGTCGGAGTCGCCGTCGCGGTACCAGCCGTACTCGAGGTCGACACCGCTGACGTAGGGGCCGTACCCAGCGGCCTTGGCGTCCTTGCAGGACCCGAACCGCGGGTCGGTGTCCCCATCGGTGGCGGGAGCATGGGTGCTGGCCTGCGGGGTCGGCTCCTGAGTCGGCGCCTGGGTCGCCTCAGGACCGCCGAGGTCTGCTGTCTCACGTTCAGCGACCGGTTGGTCAGGGCACGCTGCGAGGATGCGGGTCATGGCCTCGTGCTCAGCCTGGGTGACCCACAATCCGTAGGTGTGCTTCACGGTGACCTGGCGGGCGACGTAGGCACAGCGGAAGCTCTTGTCCGGCGGCAGCCAGGTGGCGGTGTCGCCGTCGGCTTTGCCGGCGTTCAGCGGCCCGTCGACGGCGAGCAGGTTCAGCGGATCGTTGCCGAACTCGCGCATGGTCTGTTCGTCCCAGCCCTGGGCGCCCTTCTGCCACGCGTCGGACAGTGCGACGACGTGGTCGATCTGGACATCGTTTGGCGCCTCACGGTCGAAGGAGATCACCTCCCCCGAGTAGGGGTCGTTGAGGACGCCGGTGAGGACGACGCAGCCGTTGGTGCCGGGCTTGATCAGGATGTCGGTCAGGTCGCGGCGCAAGATGTCATTACGGATGTCGCAGCCGTTGCGGTCGTAATCGTAGGAGCGGTACTCGAACAGATCGCGGTCGTACCCGGACTTGGGTGCCCGTCCGGCGATACGCAGCTCGGCGAGCAGCGCGAGCGCAGTACCCGCCTCAGCGGTCGCGGTCGGCTCGCTGGCAGGGGCGTCGGTGACCTCGACGACGGCTGGTTCGACGGGTGTCGCATCGCTGTCGGGGCTGGCCTGTGCGGTCTCACCGAGGGCGGCGCCGCAGCCGGTGAGCAGCAACAGCCCAGCAAGGGTGCCGATAAGCCCCTTGCTGTGGCGGATGGCCTCGGCGCGGCCGCCCGTGGTTCTGGTCAATGTGCTCTCCTGTCCGGCGACATCGTGACCGATGGCACCGACAGCGCCGGCATGCGACCCGGCGACTCCAGCCACCGAGGGCAGTGCGAGCCCATTGGGCCGGACCGGATCGTTCGTCGACGATGGGAGCGGAACCGCTACGACGGTGACAGACCCCGGGGCCGGCCCACAGGTGTGCGGCCCCGACCACCGGCCATCCGCACGGACGGCGTCGCGTCAGCCAAGCTCGATACCGAGGTCCGCGGCGCTGGGGAACTCGTACCCCTCAGACACCACGATCCCGCACTGCTCCACGACCACCTGCTGAGCGGCGCGGACACCCTCCTCGGAGCGGATCGCTTCGCGGACCTCGGCGCCCATGTCGTCGACCCGGTCTGCCTGGTTGCGGATACGTTCACTTTGCTGCGCCCAAAGCTCGGCCCGTCGTTCCGCGCGGGCCTCCACCAGCTCGTCGTAGTTCGCGACCTTTTCGCCGACCTCGTCGAAGATTGGGCCGAGCTCGAGGTCCAGCTGCGCCTCGATCTGGTCATGAGCCGCGCCGACGGCGGGGAACTTCTCGTTCACCCGCGAGGCCGCCTCGTACTCGGTGAACAACAGCATGAACATGACGGTGTCGCTCTGGTTGTCCAGGCTGGCGACGTACCGCTCGCAGGTCTCGGCGATGTTCTCCGCCTCGAGATCGATCGTCGGGTCGGGCAGCTGTAGCCCGGTGCCACCGGTGACCTCACCGGTCCGGTAGTCGAAGTCCTGACCTTGATCAAAGGCGACGTCCTGGCGGATCATCCATTCCCAGCCGGCGTGGAAGTCCGGTTCGGGGGCCCGCTCGAAGAACCCTTGCCCGGACAGCCACCCGGCGATGCCGGCAGCTCCGGCCAGGACGGTCACGCCCGCGGCGATCACGATGGTACGGGTGGTGCCTGCCATGGTCTCTCCTGCTGCGTGGGTGGTACCGGTGACCTTAGAGCCTGGGTCTGTCAGGTGGAGCCCTACGCAACGGGTGCGGAGCTTCGCGGTGCCGCACATACGGACCTCATGAGCGACAACCTGAACACGGCAGCCCACCGTCTCGACATCCCCGTCGGCACCAAGGTGATCACCTCCCCGCACGTGCAGCGCCGCTGGGCCTCCCGCATCATGGTGGTCGTGGCGCAGCCCAAGAGCGTCCGCGGCACCTACGTGCTGCGGTGCCCGAGCACCGAGGAACGGGTCCGGATCTCCTCCGACGCCATCAGCATCTACGACGGGGAGCAGGAAGCCGGTCGTGACCTTCGAGCGCGGCTGGACGCGCCGGCGCCGCTGCACGCCGGCGTGGTCGCCCGCGTCACCGGCGTCCGTGGCATTCCCGATGGCACCCTGGTGGTCTCGCTGGGCCCGGCCCGCAACGAGCACCAGACCAAGGTCGCCCGCCTCGGCGGCGACAGCGGCCGCTACTGGACGGGCGTGCCCACCGAGTCCCTGACCGTGGTGACCGCGACCGTCAGCGACTGACCCGCCTTCCCGGCGAGCGGGCGCCTGGCCGTCATGGGGGCGCCCGTTCTGCATCCCCGACGAAGCGGGTCGCTGATGACTCATTCCCGCACGAACAAGCCGAATATGCGGGTTGTTCGTGTCCGACGGGCAACGCGCATACTTGGCAGAACCGCGAGGGGTCGGCGCCACCAGGCACGCGTGGTGCGCGCGGGTCAGAGGGTGCGGAGCACCTGCGCGAGCTCGTCCTCATGGACCGGGGCGTAGCCCCACACGTCGACACCGACGTTGACCTGCCGGTCGCGCACCTTCCACAGGTGATGGACGTGGCCGTGCACCAGCGGCAGGGGACCGGGCCGGGGGCGTCGCGAGGCGTACCGGTCGCCCTCGAAGTGGTCACCACGCGCAGGCAGGTGCGAGAGCACCACCGGGATGCCGGCCACCTGGGCACCGGTGACGATGCCCGAGCTGTGCACCGACGCGAACCCCCAGTCCAGGTACTGCCCGACCAGGCGTTGCGCCTTGAGGGCGCGCTTGGGGTCGGGGTGGCTGGTCCAGCAGGCGTCGTGGTTGCCGGCGACCAGGTGCACCCGGCCGTTGAGCCGGCCGATGACGGCAGCCGCGGCCGTGGTCTTCATCGCGACATCGCCGAGCAGCCACACGTCGTCCCCGGGGGCGACACGGGAGTTCCACGCCTCGAGCAGGGCCTCGTCGTGCTGGGCGATGGTCGCGAACGGTCGCCCCGGTCCCAGATGCAGGATGTTGGTGTGGGAGAAGTGCGGGTCGGCCGAGTACCAGGTAGCCATGGTGCGGGTCCGTCTCGTGCGCGGGGCGCGCCCGACGCGCGCCCCTCCAACATCTGAATGTGCGGCGTCATGGTGTCGGGTGCCCGGCGTAGGGTGGTGCTCAGAGCTCTCCGTGTGCCGCACATTCGGGAAGCAAGCGACTTGCACGCAACCCACGAAGGGGCTGTCATGACCGACATCGACCTCGCCGCCGAGGACCAACACACCGCCCGCACCAAGGCCGTCGCCGACGCCCTCGGCCTCCCCGTCAGCGACGACGGCGGCGGTGCCTACGTGCGCGTCGTCGAGCGCGCCGACGGCAACGGTGTCATCGTCTACACCCCGCACCCGGGTGACCTGTCCGAGGGCGACTCGGCCGCGTGGCGGGTCCAGGACGAGGAGTCGGGCGAGGTGGTGCCCTCTGCTCTGGTCGCCGGCGACGACGCCGACCAGGTCGCGGCCTGGGTGCGCGACCAGGTGGCGAACCTGCCCAGCTGAGCCCACATTCTCCTCGAAGGGGCGCGAACCGGTCACGGTCCGCGCCCCTCGACGTGTCTGTGACCGGGTGCCGCGCGCGGCGGCGTGCCGCACATGAAGAAGGCATGACCGACGAGCTGAACTACGCCGCCCGCCTCGCTGCGGCGACCACCGTTCAGGGCCTGGACCCCGTCGTGGCGGCCCTCACCGACCTCGGCATTCAGATCGAGGTGGAGGACACCGGTGGGCTCACCCTGGCCGCGGTCGCCCCGACCGAGGACGGCGTCGTGGCCATCACCCACGAGGGCGTCGACCTGGAGGACTTCACCTACTTGGTGGCGACCTACCGGCACCCGGCATGGGTGGAGGGCGGCGAGCCACTGACGATGCGTTCGGTCACCGGCCTGGACGTCATCGCGCGCGAGGTCGCCGCCGGGCTGCAGCTGCTGAGCACCACCCGCTGACAGCAGCCTGCCGCACATCGAACAGCCATGAGCCATCAGTACCTGTACCTGCTGCAGACCAACACCGACCTCACCGAGGGCCGCGGCCACAGCGCCGCCATCATGTTCCTCGAAGACCTGGACACCGCGATCGCGCGATGGCGGTGCGCCGGCGTCCAAGGCACCCCGGCCGGTGCTGACGTCCTGCTGGTGCAGGTCGATGCCGACCTGCCCGATGACTTGGAACCGCTCGCGTCTCGCGTCCCGGTCGTCGTCGGCGACTACACCAACTTCCTGGGGCACGCCCGCGGCCCCATCCCCGCCACCACGCAGGTGCCGTGGCCGGCCGACAAGCAGAAACGGTTCCGTCAGCTGGCGGCCAAGCACCCCGACCTGGGCTCTCCCGAGGTCACCCCGCTGGCCGCCACGTTGCCGGCACCGACACGCGGCGCCCTGCGCGAGGTGTACCTGCTCGGCGTGACCAGGGTCGAACGCACCGGTGTCTTCCAGGCCGCGCGGTTCGACGTCCTGTCGGTACATTCCACCGTCGAGCGCGCCACGGACCGGGCCGCCGACCTCCGGCAAGCCGTCCCGTTCCAGGGCGAGCAGACCTCCCGGGATCCGCTGCTGGGCATCGTCGCGGTCCCCGTCGGGGTCACGTTCGGTCCGCTGGTGCACGGGATGCACGGCGGCGCCCGGGCCGTGTGGGCCGAGCAGCATCCGGTAGCCCTGGCCGAGCGTGCGGAGCTGACAGCGATGCTGGCCGAGCTCGAGCGGTGATCTCAGCCGGTCAGGTCAACCCCGTGCACGGTGGTGACGATCTCCTGCGCCCCGTCGGCTGAGCGGACCCGTACCTTCACGCTCGAGCCGCCTGGCCACGCCGCCACCACGGTCCCGGTGTGCTCACGCCCGTACCGGGCGAACCACACCTGGTCACCGGTCGTCAGGTCACGCTCGGCCAGAGCGGCGGCCGATTCAATCTTGCGCTGGTGCCGCCACTGCTGCAGCTGGGTAGGGGAGCGGTCGGCATGCCGGGCCGGGGTGGCACCGAAGATGGCGTCGTGCGCGAGCCGGTCGGCGACCTGGGTGGCCACCGCGTCCGCCAGGTGCGGGTAGGCGGCGACGATAGCCGTGCCGGCGGCCAGGAACGCCTCGGTGCTCTGGGTGCGGTCGTAGTCGGTGTGCCGGTGCCGCAACGTGTTGACCGCCAAGGTGTCCAGATTGGCCTCGGTGACCCGGGCCCGCGGGTTGAACCCGGTGACCGCCGTGGTGATGTACGCCTCGAGCTCCTCGCGTGTCAGGTCCGGCAGGTCCACGTGCAGTCCCTGCCGGCACTGGTCCTCGAAGATGCCCCGGGTCAGATGGACCGGGGCCCCGACGGCCCGCAGCGCCTGCTGCAGCGCGAACGACCCGACCATGACGTAAGCGCCGTCGGTGGCGCCCTGCGCGGCCTCGGTCAACCGGTCCAGCATCCGACCGATCGTGGCCCGGCCGGGCAGCCGGCTCCGGGTCAGCTGACCCCGCAGCCAGGTGGCGACAGTCGCATACACCCGCGCGGCTGCGGACACCTCGGCGACTGCCCGCTGGTACAGCTCGGCCGGAGCCGTCTCCTCGCACGCGGTGGCAGCGCGGCGGAGAGCTTGCTCCTGCCAGGACTGCCCGGTGATGAACCAGTCACCGGCGCCCGCCAAGGCGGTCTCGATGCCGGACCGCTCCACCAGCGCGATGATGGCGGCTCGGCCGCGGGCCACCTCTTCGAGCATCCCGGCCGCGCGGTCGCACATCCGGGCAGCGGTGGCCGGCATCGTCTTCATCGCGGACAGCTCCCGCAGCGTGACCGCCTCGAACGCGGCACCACCCCGCAGCAGCCACAGGTCATCCAGAGCCACCGACAGTAGGGGTAGCGAAATCTCAGCACTCATGCTGTTCTTTATGTGCGGCGCGACACGCCGCCGGTCTCATCTTCTTACGCCACAATGGCAGATAGTGTTCCGTGTCTCGTTTTTCCGCACATCAAGGGCGCATGATTACCAAGGACGGGGCAGAAAGCCCCCACGTCACGCGGCTGCTGCAGGTGGCCGCGTCGTTGACGTTCGATCAGGTGACCGCTTTTCACCGGCGATGGCCGATACCCGGAGAAGCGATGCCGGACACCGCGCTGTTCTTCGTGCCCGGGCGAGGCGAGCTCGCCAGTGCCGAGTACCTGGAGGACCTGCACGGTCGCGCCGGGGCTGCCGTAGACCTGCGCGCCCTCGAGATCGGGCAGGACCCGCTCGGTGTGCCGTGGGCGCACGCACGCGCGGTCGCGCAGGTCACCGCGCTCGCCCTCGCAGCACGTCCGGTCGGCCGGGCAGGGGATCGCAACTGGTACCTGGCCGTCACCGATGACTGGCGGGCCGTCATCGGTCTGCCACACCCGGACGACATCGGGTGGCTGAACGAGCACGACATCGCCGATCTCGCATCGAGCGGCTGACCACACCGCCGCCGATCGGATCAGGCTGGGTACAGGCAGAGCGCGTACCCGGCGTACGGCTCAGCGAACACACCGATGCCTGCGAACTGCGACCGCAGATCCCACGAGACCTCCAGCGCCCAGTCATACGGGCCGCCCTCGAGCAGGATGGTCGGGGTCGGCTTGCCGGGCCAGTCCCAGGTCGGGTGCAGCCACGGACCTTCGGCGCGGTTGGCGGCCTCCTGCCCGGTGGGGGCGGGGCCGTCGTGACCCATCTTCGGGCCTAGCCACGCGGCGACGAGGTCCAGGGCGCGCTGCTGCTGGTCAGTGGTGAGGGTGTTGGTGGTCATGACGTTTCATGTGCGGCATCGCGGCGTTCTGTGCAGCAGCTCGGCGCGAACCCGGGCGCCACGGGGTGAGCCCGCACGCGCGGGAGGGTGAGACCGGCGGCGCGCGGGGGTGCCGCACATCCGGCCAGGCATGAGCACGTACGACCCAACCGGTGCCAGCTGGGTCCGTCTGGACCGGCTGCTCGCCTTGGGTGACCCGCTGACGCAGGATGTCTGGGGGTGCGGCCCGGTCGGGCGGGGCACGGTGCTGACCGAGCTGGACCGGCCGAGCACGTGCGAGCACGACGACCCGGTGCCGTGCCGGGCGTGCGAGGCGCGCCGCATCGCCTGGTTCGTCCGGCATGGTGTCGACCCGCGCGACCCGCACCCGATCGCCGTCGACATCGGGGTGCCCTCCCCGTCCTCCTCGCCCCCGTGGCCGGTGCTGGACGGCAACCACCGGGTCGCGGCCCTGACCGTCCTCGGAGCGCAGCTGGTGCCCGTGGTCCTGTACGGCGACATCGACGCCGCGATCGCATGGTTGACCAGCGAGGACTCGTTCATCTGACCGGGAGCCGCTGCCGCACATCCGGAAGGTATGGACCGACCTGAGAGCGACACCGCCGCAGCCCCCGTCGCGAGCCTCAAGCGCCGCCGCGAGCGGCTCGAGGTGACGGCCACCCTAGGCGTCACCGGTTTCGGGCGCCTGAACATGGGCCGCGGGTACCCGGTGACCCTGGAGTCGGTCACCGTGACCGCGGTCGAGGACAACGGTTCGCGGTCGGTGACCCTGACCGCCCGGGGCCGAAACGAGTGGGGCGTTGCGCAGTACGGCACGTGGTCGCTTCCGCACCCGAGCACCGCCCACTCCTCCGACCCCTACAACCCGTACCACGGGTTGGTCACCGAGCTGCCCCAGCCGCTGCTCGAGGCGGTCGAGGCCGCGTCCGGTATCCGGTTCGCTGACTACCAGGAGTCGCAGCGGCCGTGAGCGCCCGCCGGTACCTGTCCCCGTTGCGGTACCCGGGCGGCAAGGCCCGCATGGCCGGCCGGTTGGCAGACATCTTCGCCGGGCAGGTCTCGCTGCTCGAGGTCGAGGTGTGGATCGAACCGTTCGCCGGTGGCGCCGGCGCCGGGCTGCACCTGCTGGAGACCGGTGCGGTCAGCGAGGTCTGGCTGACCGAGAAGCACCCGGCCCTGGCAGCGATGTGGGCCACCGTGCTCGCCGAGCCCGAGCAGCTGGCACGCCGCGTCGAGAGCACCATGCCCGACCTGGACCTGTGGACCGCGTCGCTGGAAGCTGTCGGCGCCGCGATGGACGGCACCTGGGCGGGGGAGCGGTTCGAGCTGGCGTTCGCGGCCCTGGTGGTGAACCGGTGCTCGCGCTCGGGGATCGTCGCCCCTCGTGTGGGACCGATCGGTGGCAAGCAGCAGAGCGGGCCGTGGACCATCGCCTCACGCTGGAACGGTGATGGCCTGGCGAGCCGCATCCGGCACCTGGGCACCCTGGCCGGCCGCATCCGGTTCACCGAGGGTGAGGCGGTGACCACGATCGCCGACCTGGACGGGTCCGGCATCGAGGAGGAAGTGATGCTGCTCGTCGACCCGCCCTACCTGCGCGAGGGCAACCGGCTGTACGCCAACGGCATGACCGAGGTCGAGCATCGCGAGCTCGCCCGCGTGCTCAACGCCAGCCCGGCTCGGTGGCTGCTGACCTACGACGACGAGGACGTGGTCGCCCAGGTGCTCTACCCGCACCGGCGGGTGCTGGCCTACCAGATCCCGAACACCGCGAACCGGGCCCGCATCGCCACCGAGCACGCGGTGCTCTCGGACAACCTGTGGCTGCCACCGGACACGGTGCTGCTGCCGGGCTCGAGCTCGACCTGGGTGCGGCAGTACCCGATCGCCGCCTGACCACCCGCTGCGCCCCCGGTACCCCGTCTGGGGCCGACCGGGGCCCTGGGAGGCGTTCTCGACGGAGTTGGGCCGCCGAAGTCCGTCGGGCCGTCGCGCCGCGGGGAGCGTTTGCGCAGGTCAGAGGGGGTGGACGGAGAAACGGACGGACGGAGCAACTTCAGGGGGTCCCTATAGGGGGCTGTGTGTGTGTAAGAAGTGGGGCTGCGGTTTGCACACACAACCCCCTATACACGTACCCTGTTTTTTGCTCCGTTTCTCCGTTCAAGAGAGTATTCATCTCTATAGAGGCCCTCTGACCTGGGCCTTCACAGAATCTTCACAACGGAGTTGGGCTCGGAAAACTCCGTCGAGCTCCGTCGGAGCCCCGATCGGGGAGCGTTTGCGCAGGTCAGGGGCGGCTTCGGAACTCCGTCCACTCATTGGATGGGTTTGCGCCGGAGTGCATAACTATCCGCGATGCGGCTGAGCCGCACGGCGCTGCGATCCAGACCGGCACCTCAGCGGGGACCTCACGCAGGAGGTTCGTCAGGGCTGAGAGCGGCCGCACAACACGCCCAGGAACCGGCCAACCTCGACCCTGCCGCCGGGGTCCCCTAGCCTCGAAGGGACTGCACACCGGAGGATGAGGGGGCAACCACCAATGGCCAGCAAGACCGTCGTCGAGCTCATCGACGACCTCGACGGCACCGCCGCGACCCAGACGATCCGGTTCGCCGTCGACGGGGTCAGCTACGAGATCGACCTCAACGATAAGCACGCCGCACAGCTGCGGGAGGCGCTCGAGAAGTGGACCAGCCACGGTCGCCGGGTCGGTGGACGCCGACGCGCCGGGCACGCCGCGACAAACGGCGCGAGCAGCCATCGGGACCTGGCCGCGGTCCGCGAATGGGCCAAGGGCAACGGGCACAAGGTCTCCGACCGTGGCCGCGTCCCGCAGGCCGTGCTCACCGCCTACGACGCCGCCCACTGACACCAGCCGAAAGGGCCGGCACCCGTGAGGGGTTGCCGGCCCTTTCGTGCGTCCTGCGGGGGTCAGACCGAGGCCAGCTCCTCGGGTTCGGGCTGCGGCTCCACGTACTCGGGGTGGGTGAACGACTTCACCGTCACCTCCGAGGACGCAGCGGCGCACACCGTGCACGCCGAGGCATCGCCCCGACCCTCGCAGGTGGTGCGGTGCCCGGACTGCGCGTGCTCGAGCGCCGCCTTCCAGTCCAGCGTCTTGGACAGCAGCAGCGGACCGGTCAGGTCGGCGATCACCACGGTCGAGTCCTCGTCCTCGAAGTCGAAGACCCACAGCGGCGCATCAAGGGTGCCGACGTTGCGGCTCCTGACGACCACGGGCAGGCTGCGCGCCAGCGCGTAGGCCTCCAGCAGTGCGTAGGAGCAGGCACGCATGCGTTCGTCACGATGCACGGAAGGAACCTCCGAAGCCGGGTAAGGGGGTGGTGGTCCCTGTCCTGATGTGCGGCACACCGGTCCGCGCCGCACATCCGAACCTCATGAGCGAGCAGCGCGAGAGCGACCAAGCAGCGAGAACCCACGGGCAGGACCTGCCGCGGCGGGCGAACGCCAACGGTGAGGTTCCTCGGGACGCGTGCGTGACCGTCGAGGATCCGGTTCTCACGCAGCTTCTGCGCCTGGCCCCGCGGTACGCCCCCGGCGAGGAAGGCGCCGCACGGGTCGCCTACGACGTTCACATGCAGACCCGCCCCGGCGATCTCGAGCCCGACGAGCACGGCGGGGTCCAGGTCGCCGCCGTGGTGTGCGAGCTGCCCGAGGCCGAGGTCACCCGGCGCATCGAGTCCGGCCGTAGCGCCGTCAAGCGACACAAGCTCGAGGTCTACCGGACCGACGCCACCGGGACCGCCTACGTGATGCGCGAGTCCCACCTCGTCGTGGGTCACCCGCGCGGCTCGCGCAAGGTCTACGCCTCCTGGCGCACCGTCAGCTGGCGGCGGGTGCGGGTGCTGCCCGACGGGCGCTGGCTGCGCACCAGGCGTTACAGCCGTGGCGCCGGGTACACCAGCGAGCACCTGTACCGCGACGACACCGAACCCCTGCTGCGGCTGCTGCTGCCCGCCCCAGTCGACGTGGCGCACTACGCACCGCTGGCGCAGTGCCTGTTCGAGCTCGACACTGACGCCGCAGGCACCCCCACCCGGGTTTACGGCCCGCTGTTCGTTCTGTCCGCCTTCGCCGGCGCCGCCGACATCCCCACCCTGACCCGGCAGCTGTTCGGCAAGCGCGCCTACCGCAAGGACCTGGCCCGCAGCCTGGGCCAGCTGCTGACCCGTGACGACGCCGCCTGCCGTCGCGCCGCGCTGAGCCAGGTCCTGCTGGCATGGGCGGTACGCGGCCTGGTCCCGGTGGATTGGCAGGTTGCGCTGCTGCGCGGGCAAGGAATCACGGCCCACCCGGGCCAGTGGCCCTCGGCCGAGCACATCGTCGGGCTACGCCGGCACCTGCGCCAGCTGGACCAGCGGTCACTGCGCCGCCTGGTGCTGCACACCGGGAACGTCCACTGGGCCTACCTGCGGGACATCGCGATCGCCCCGCCAGTGCCGGGCCTGACCAGGGTCGATTCCTGGACGGACCTGCACGACATCGTCCTGCCGCCGGGTCTGCCGGGGCGTGAGGTCACCAGCGGCGCGTGGGCCCGGGCCGCAGCCACGGACTTCGCCGTCACCAAGCCGACCAGGCTGCACCGCGAGCTACCCGGAGTCACAGCCGGTGGGCGCACCGTGCTTGTGGCGAGCACCGGCACCCAGCTACGCGAGTGGGGAACCGCCATGCGCCACTGCATCGCCACCTACCAGCTGCGCCTGTGGCGCAAGACCTCGCTACTGGGCGCGGTCCTGGACATCGATGGCTCCATGCTCGGCAACTTCGAGGTCGAGCTCACCGGCGACGGGTCCGGGCGGCTGGTGCAGCTGCTCGGTCATCGCAACACAACTCTGCCCGAGACGGTACGCGTCGACGTCGAAGCCCACCTGGCCGGCCGCGGAGTCCTTGCGGACACCTACCTTGGAGGTCCGCCCCGGACGGTCGGGCACGACCTGGCCGCCTGAGCCGGGGCATCGTGTGCGCCGCACCGGCCCGCGCCGCACATCCGAACCCTATGAGCGAGCAGCGACAGGTCGGACCGCCACAACGGCACGAGCGGCCGGTGCGCATCGCGCGGTACACCGACGGCACCCTGGTGCGCGAAGGTGACCGCATCCGGTATCACCAGGCCCCGGGCGGGATGCTTCCCCATGGCGACTGGCGCTACGGCATCGCAGCCCGCCAGCGCGCCGCCGACCCGACCGACCCCGAGCTCTACCTGCTCGAGGACGGCCGCCTGTACAACCTCGTGGGCCACGTCGTGGAGCGGGCCGACCGATGAGCGCCCTCTCACCCACCGCGCAGGAGCGGGCCGACGCGCGCATGGGAGCTCTCGCCCGCATGCTCACCACCTGGGCGCAGGAATCGCAGGCGCGCCGGGATGCCCTGTGGGGCGCGCTCAAGGTGGGCGACCGGTTCGAGAACCGCGGCCGCGGCTACACCGTCCTGGAGGTCGACCTGGAGCACACATCCGTCGTGATCCGCTGGGACGACGATGGCACCACGCAGCAAGTGCACCGCGATCCGTCCTCGGGTCGCCGCCGAGAAGGCCAAGCGGCAGACGGGGGGCGAGGGATCGGGCTCCGATGAGGACCACTGACGCCAACATCACCGACCCGGACGACGAGTGTGCACGGACGAGTGCCGCGAGGACTGCATGGCCGACCACCGAGGCGAGCAGCGATCATGACTGCTGAGGCCACGGCATCCAAGACGAAACCCGCGAGAGACAGGATCCATCGATGAGCGAACGCACGCCGAGCATGGAGCGAGTACGTGAGCTCTTCTGCGACGGGCTCCTGTTGCACGAGGGGATGGATTCCGAGCGCCCCGCACGCCGCGCGGCCTTCGATCGGGCGATCGCTGCCGAGTTCGCCAAGCGGCAGGCGGACCTCGCTGACCGCCTCGATCGGGCGCTCATCAACGTCGCCCAGGGTGGGCACTACGCCGATCTGGTCGAAGACGCGGCGAACATCGTGACGGAGCTGAGACGTAACCGTTGACGGGCACCAGGCGGGAAACGTTGGCGACGCGACCGCGGCCCGGTCGGCTGAGCTGGGTGCCGCACATACGGGCAGGAGACCGTCCCGGAGGAGTCATGGAGCTGCCCACCTTGTTCCCACCCGTGCCGCACCCGCGCCGCAGCCGGCACGGACCTGACCACGCAGGGCAGCCCGGCCACTACCTGGACCACCCCGACCGCGACCTCAACCGCATCCACGTCTTTCGCCAAGGGCAGCAGTGGGCGACCTTCATCCCGTCGTGGCGACCGGAGGCGTTCGAGGATGACGGCCACACGCTACGTCCACCGTATGGGGTGGTGGTGCATGAGACCCGGGCCGCTGCCCAGGAGTATGTGCGTGCGCACCTGGCGGGTCCCGAGCACGCGGCCGACCTGGCCGAGGTGGACCGGTTGCGCGAGCTCGGCGGACCGGGGTACGTGCGCCGCCTGACCGACGCCGACCGGCACGCCGGCCGAGTCCGCCTGGAAGACATCACCGCGGCTGCGGCCTGGAACCGGCTGATGCGTCTCTGACCACCGCAGAGGTGTCCAGAACTGTAGCGACAGCGCCACAGTTGTGGACATGGACGTCCCATGCAGCGGACCCGATCGACCGACCGCCCTGACGACGAACGCCCCGCCACCGGGAAGGTGACGGGGCGCTCGAGGTCTGCTCTCAGAACATCGGCACCGGGTGCTGGTACAGGTCACCGGCGATCGGCTCCCGGCGTGCCCACTCCAGCCGCTGCACCCACTGCGTCACGGCCGGGGTCGGGGTGCCCCAGTACCGGTCGGCGCTGTAGGCGTGCCCGCGCTGGTAGGCCTCCCACATCGGCGCCGGCCACAGGCCCGCCTGGTACCGGTCACGCGCCTGCGTCCAGCTGACGGTCATCGCGTCGGCCAGCAGCAGGCAGATGTTCTCCTCGTACCGGGCCGGGTGGTCGAGCTCGCTGGTCCCGCATCGCATGCAGGTCCGCTCGAGAGTCGCGGTGCTCATGCCGCCGGCACCGTCGTGGCCGGAACCATCAGCACCGGTGCGAACACCTGGTCGGTGTCGTCATCGGGGTCCAGCAGCGCCTCGGTGTGCCACTGCACGACCTCGGCGGCGTTGAGCGGGCGGGCGACACCATCACGCTTCCAGGTGCCGATGACGTTCTTGACCCAGGGCCAGCCTTCGCCGTTGTCGGTGACGATGGCGCCCGAGGGGGCGGCCTCGAGGAAGGCTTGTGCCGCGGCGATCGCGTCGAGCTCGGTCTGCGTCAGGCTGCGGGGCGTGTCCATGTGCATGTCCATGGCTGCCAGATGTGCGGCACCGCCCGCGACGGTGGCGCCCGGTGCCGCACATGAGGCAGGGGAGTGGCGCGCACCGGGCGCGCCCCGCACCACCCGTGGAGCAGACCATGCACGCCGAGCCCGGCAAGATCGTCAGCACGTTCCTCGGCTTCGAGGACCACGGCATCTTCACCGCGCAGCTGACCGTCGACTACGGCGGCTCCGGTCAGGGCGTCGGCGGCTACAACCTGGGCGGGGACACCGGCTTCGGTGCCGCGTTCATCAAGGCGGTGCTGCGGGCGGCCGGTGTGGACGCCTGGGAGAAGCTGCCCGGCCGGGTCGTCCGGGTCCTGCTCGAGGACGAGGGGTGGGGGCGCGTTGTTGGCCTGGAGCCGATGCCGTTCGAGTCCGGTGAGCGGGTGATCTTCGCCGACCTCGTCCAGGAGACGGAGCGCACCGCGTCGTGAGTGTGGCGCAGTTCCTGCGCGACTCACGCTGCCTGGTGCGTGGTCACCAGCCCGCCGCCGACGCGACCGGCTGCCCGGCCTGCGGTCGCGGAACGACCGACCGCGGCTGGCTGTGGCGGGTGCATGCCGTGCTGGCCTCGAGCCCGAACCGGCTCGGCACCCGCGAAGCCGTCCGGCTGATGATGTGGTTCGCGGCGTTGTTCGCCGGTCTCAGCGCGTTGTCCGGCAGCTGGGGGCAGATGCTCGTGCCCGGGGCCGGTCTGGCCGCCTATCTGCTCGCGGACACCGTCCGGGTGCTGTGGGCGCCGACGGCGACGTTGGAGCGACAGCTCGGCGACCGCGACCGGCCGTGACGGTCTGAACAGGGTGCATGTTCGTGAGCGCTAGGTAGTTGCCCACGGCCTAGTCGTCGCCCTCGGCCCAGCCGTCTGCTTCGCTGTTGGGCGTGTCGTCTGTGGCGAGGTCCGCAGGAAGGTTGATGACCTTGACCTGGTACTCCTCGAGCTCCACGCAAAGGACACGCTCGTCGTCGCCACCGCTCCCGGTACTGGCCTCGTCGCCGGCACCGAGATCGCTACCGCAACCCGCTCCTGGCTCCTTCGACATGGCATCCATTCCAATCCAGCCGGGCAGCTGGACGCTCGACGCGACCGCTGCAGCGCAGACCAGCAGCGTTCCCGCTAAGCAAGCGCCGATCAGCGGCCATCGGCCTCCTCGCTTCGTCATCGTGATGCCCCCGGGGCGGTCTCGCTTGCGGCTTGCAGGTCGGGCTCATTCTGCCCAACGGCACCGGCACCGTCGTTCAGGTCTACGACGTGCCGCTGACCGTGCTCGCCGACCGGCTCGAGCAGTATCGCTCCCAGACCATCTACCAGGGCAAGCACGCTTGAGCCGGCCGGCGGTCCGGCTGCACGGGTCGGCCAGCCCGCGGGCCGCCACCTGACCAGCTCGATCGGTGGTCTCAGCGAACCTCGCCCGAGGGGCGCAGGTCCTCCAGCAGGGACTGGGCTCGCAGCGGCAGGCTCGACCCGATCGCCTCATCAGGCACGACCTCACCGAGGCCGGCACCCACGATCGGCAGCACCCGGTAGCCGCCAGCAGGGTCCGGCACGTACACCTCGATCGGGGTGCCCGGGTCGTACAGGGCGAGCTCGGCCGCGAGCTGTCCGACGGTCAGTGGTCGCTCATCTCGGCGTCGCGGGGTTCTCGAAGTAGGCCGTGGCGTTGTTGACGATCTCGATGCACGCGAGCCACCACTGCAGGGTGTTGGCCCAGCGGCCGTTGATCTCGGTGTAGAGCCAGATGACCTCGTGACCGCCGTTGGTCACGGGCCCGTCCTTACGCAGCGCCATGACGTTCAGATCGTGCTGGGAGGCGTAGATCGGGTACAGCTGGTCGCGCTCGGGTAGCTCGCTGGTGTCGCAGTTCTCGTAGTACAGGTCGAGCAGCTCCTGGCCCTGGTCCCAGCGCGGTCCTTGGCCGAGGTCGTCGGTGCCGAGCATGTCGCCGGTGAAGACCAGCTGCGGCCACCCGTTGCCGTAGCCGAGCAACTCCCGGTACAGCGGGTCCAGCGGGTATCCGAGCCTTGCTTCGGCGCCGGTGAGCTGGTCGGGGGTGGCAGCCAGGTGCGGGATCGTCAACGGATAGACCTCGGGTGCGACCTGGGAGAGGTTGTGCCGGGCTGAAGCAAGGTGGGCGATCAGCGCGTCCCAGCGGATGGGGTCCATCTGCTCATCCTTCCTTCGGTGGGTGGAATGATCCGTCGTGCAGCAGCGCTCGGAAGATCGTGGGCCTGTACCCGACGGGGTAGTTGCTGGCTGTGCCGCCGAGACTGGAGTTCATGCGCAACGTCTGATCGTGCCACTCGCGTGGGACAGGCCGCCCGGTCCAGGTGGTGTCCGAGGCATGCCCGGCAACGCCCTGGTACGGGGCGCCGGAGCTGTCCGCGGCGAGGCGTTCGGTGTCACGGGCGAACTGAGCGGCTGATCCGAGCTCGCCGGCCGTGCTGAGGCGACCGGTGGGGGAGAGCTCGCCATCGAGGCGGAGGTCGTTCATCGTGTCGGTGTAGCGGATGAGCTGAGCGAGCTCGGCTGGCGGGAAATGCCGGGCGCGCGGGTTGAAGATGACCTCCCCGTCGCCCGGGGTGGGGGTGGCGCGTTCGGCTGCGGTGTGGGGTGGTGGGGCGTCGGGGTCACGCCACATCAGCCCGTTGCCGTCGGTGACGCGGCCCGCCTGGATCGCCTCGGTGGTGGTGTCCGCGAGGTGCGCGAGACGGGAGAGCCGTCCGAGGCCGACGGCGGCACCGAGGGCCGACGGTGCGGCGAAGGAGCCGATGTTCAGGGTGGTGGAGGCGGCGGCGTAGATGCCGTCCTCGCGCCACCGGTGCAGTGCGTCACCACCGGTGGTGTGGGCGACGTAGTCGATGTTCGCGATCCCCGCCAGGAAGGCTGTGCCCTCGTGCTGCCGCTGCCCGGCCCAGCCGGTGGCCCACCCGGGGGCGACCCGCCACGCTGCGTCGTAGAGGCCGGGGCTCAGGCCCCGACCGACGGCCATGCTGAGCGCGATGGCCGCGGACCCGATGGTGGAGATCATCTCCCAGGCGGCCTCGTTGGCGATGCGTTGGGACCGTTCCCCGGTGGTGATGTCGTACCCGAGCACGAGGCGGGAGGCGTTGTCGATGGTGGCGTAGTTGGCGTCGCGGCCAGCGGCGAGGATGTCCTCGATCCAGTACCGGTCTTCGGCGACGGGCGCACCCCAGGGCATCGGCTGGTCGGGGTCGAGCAACCATTCGGCCGCGACCGGTTCCAGCGGGGTCCCGGTGTGCTCGGGGTTGCGGCCGTTGATCGTGTTGACGCAGTCGGCGATCGCGGTGGTGACCTGCTCGTACAGGATCGCGTACTCGGCGCACAGCTCGGCGTTGCGTTCCACGCTGGGGCGGTGCTGGTTCCACGGCACCAGCCGCTGCGGGTCCGGAGCCCCGGGCAGCACGGAGAGCGCGAGGTCGACCAGCGAGGTGTCGGCGGCCATGTCCATGGTGACCCCGAACCCGGAGATGACCTCGACCATGACCCCGCCGACGACCTCGGCCCGGAACGTCTCGGCACGTGCTTGCAGGTCGACCAGCCGCGGGTGAATGCCCTGCAGGGTGGTGGCGATGCCCTCCACCGCTGCGGCGGCGGCGGTGAGGTCCATACTGGCTCCGGTGGCGGCCTCCACCACTGGTGGCATGACCGCTAGCGCTGCCTGCACCTCCGGGGCCGCGTAGGGGCCGGGCAGCCCACGCCAGGTGGCGCCGAGGTCGTTGGCGTGGGCGTCGACGTCCCCGCTGATGCGTCGCAACGTCACGGCGGCCTGCTCGTACCCGGTGGTGTCGGCCAGGTCTTCGGCGCGCACCGGCCACTGGGCGGGGTCGATCAGCCCTGCGGGCGGGTTCACACCGCACCCCGGGGTCGCAGCGTGGCGCTGTCGGTCACGGTTGCGGTGCTGCGGGTGGTGGTGCCCATCTCGTGTTGAGCGTGGGCGTAGTTGGTGGCTGCTGCGGCCACACCCCGGATGCCTGCGCTGGCGTCCTGGCCGGCGGTGGCGACCTGTTGGGCCTGCATCATGAGGAGCTGCTGCACCGCGGCGCGCACCCCTGATCCCACCGGCCCGGTGCGGGCCAGGTCGTCGTCGAGCGCCTCGAGCCGATTACGGGCGAACGCGCTCGTGAGCTCGCCGGCCTCACTGGCTGCGCCGCGCAGGACCCGATCCACACCGCCCGGGTCGATCTGCCAACCACGCATCTGGTTCCCCCCAGCTGTCCCCTTCCGGGACCAACCTACGAAGGCAGCAGGGCCGCGGCAACCCCCCGACCGGATCTGTGGCCATGGGCTATCCCGCGGCACGCCCCCGTGAGGGTGCTGCCACCCACCCTCGTCTGGTGGGCCGGTTCGCGACCGGCGAGTCCCGACACAAGGACTGCACAGGACGCACACCCGCGGGCTCTGGCCACGGGCAACCAGCCGCGCAACACTCGGCCGGGTGAGACGGATCTTGGGTGCGCTGCTCCTGTTCTTGGCGTTCCTGCTGTGGCAGTTCGTGTACGTGCAGGTCGCGAAGGACATGGACATCTACTGCGGCAGCGGCGAGTTCCACTGGGTCGGCCTCAGCTGGGAATGCGTCGCCGAGCCGGGCGTCACGATCGCCACGATGGGCGGGCCCGTCGTCTTCTGCTCGATGTTGGCGCTCTTAGCCCTCCTGCTGATCCTGTGGCCCAGGCGCACCGTGCAGACGTCTCGCGCCGCCGCCCGTCGTCATCCCGCACATCGACACCGAGCGCGGATCCATCCCGGGACGGGACACCTGCTTGCGCCTACGCGGACCACACCCCCGCACGCATCGGCGGGTCCTCGATGAACACAGCGCTCAGGCTGGCGACTGGACCGCAACCGGCGGCCACCCCGTAGTGCCACCAGCACCGACCAGGGTTGCGTGGGTCAGGGGGCTGCGATCAGAATCGGGCGCATGCCCGCCGCCGCCGAGACGCTCACGCTGTGGCACAAGGGGGTGCGGTGGCCGCAGATCGCGGTCCAGGTTGGCCTCCCCGTGGTCGAGGTCGGGAACATCATCACCGGCCACGCGATCCAGGAGGTCCTCCTGCATGGGAGCGAGTACGGGCTCACCTTGATCCAGAACGATCCCGGCGTCTGCCGGATGGTCGGTTGCGGGAAGCCCCGTAGAAACCGGGGACTGTGTACGGCGCACATCAGTCGGCTGCGTCGCGGGTACGGACTCTTCGGAGCCGTGGACCCGACTGTGCGCACCTGCGTGGCGTGCGGGGCGCAGTGGTGCGGTCTGCGAAGTGAGGCGCGGGTCCGGCGCACGTGCGGGGATCCGCTGTGTGTCAGCGCCGCCATCCGGGCCGCCGGGCAGCGGCGACAGCCTTCCCCGGCGGTCACCACGCGCGTCGAACAGGTGGTCAGGCTTCTCGAGGCCGGGATGCTCCACAAGGACATCGCACCCCTGGTCGGGCTGTCGAAAGCCAGAGTGGCGCAGATCGCGGTACGGAACGGGCAACGCCGGTACCGGTCCCGCCCTGGCTGAGCGCTGCTACTGGGTGGGCGGGACCGTGCCTGCTCAGAGGTGCGGCAGGCGCGCCATGGCGGCGTCCAGACGCGTGTCGAGCTCGTCCAGCAGCTCGGAGACCTCCGCCAGCAGCCGTTCCCGGTCCACCCGCCCACCGGCCGGTGGTGGGGTGCGTTCGAACGGCGCCGGCGCGGCCACGCTCATCCGGGCGGCGACGAGCCGGGTCACCGACCGGGGCGTGAGCGGGCGTAGCGAGGGCCACCCGTGCTGGTCCAGCGCCGGCACCAGCACCGGGGCGGACCGCCACGTCATCGGCGGGTCGGTGTGGCAGAGGTGACGCGGCTCGGTGGTGGCGATGAGGTTGCGGGCCGCCAGCCGCGACCCTGACGGCGGCAGCACGGCCAGCACCTGCAGCCACCGGGTCAGCACGCACCGCGGGCAGCACCGCCAGTCCTGGCCGCGCGCCAGCCGCCGGCCCGTCACGCTCCACCCGTCGACGTGGTGCGGACGCAGCGTCAGCAGCTCGCGGCGAGTCAGCCCGACCGCCAGGCAGGTCAGCACGAACGCGTCACGGCGCCCGCGCACCCCGGCGGTCCCCGAACGTGGGCAGCGGGCCACCGACTCGCCCACGTCCAGCCACAGGTCGCCGGCACGGACCGCCGTGGCTCGCGGGTGCGGGCCGGTCAGGCCGAGCCAGCTGCGGACGGCGTGCACCCCGGAGGCGGCCAGGTCGACGTCGGACAGGAACGCCTCCAGGGCGTCCGGTCCGGGGGTGTGCTCGGTGGCGGCCGCCCAGTCCAGGAACAGCCCGACGGCGCCCCGCATCAGAGCCCCAGGCGGGTGACGGCGTTGCCCTGCAGCGGGTCGTGCTCGCGCACGTACCCCTCGACCGAGGCCGGGTCGCGGTGCCCGGTCTGGCGCATGATCTCCAGCACGGACGCACCTGAGCGGGTGGCCTGGGTGACGAACCCGGCGCGCAACGAGTGCGCCCCGAGCCGCTCCGGTGACAGCCCAGCCGCCGCGGCCCGGTCCTTGACGACCCGGTTGATGCCGTGCCCGGTCAACGGCCGCTGCCCGATGCCACCGTGCCGGTTCAGCACCGGGAACACCACCTGGGTAGGCGCCAGGTCGGGCAGCCCGGTCCGGCAGGCATGGGCGTCGGCGCGCGCGGCAGCGATCGCCGCCCGCATCGCCGCCCGCCGGTCCGGGGCGGCCAGCAGCCGCAGCCAGTGCACCATGGCGCACACCGGGCAGGTGGCCGGGGCCGACCCGGTCGGCAGGGCCTTGACCTGCCCGTGGGCGTCCTGGTCGTTCTTGGCGTACCGGACCAGCACGTGCAGCCCGTCGTCGCGGTGCCAGGTCAGGTCGGCCACGGTCAGCGCGGTGAGCTCGCTGCGGCGGAACGCCCCGGCGAACCCGGCCAGCAGCAGCGCCCGGTCCCGGGTGGCGGCCACCGCGCAGGGCCACCGGGCGGGCATCGCGTCCAGCACCGCGACGAGGTCGCCCAGCAGCAGCGGGGCCTTGCGGTCGGTGGGGCGGGCGCGGCGCACGGTGCGGCGGATGCCGGCGAGCACGACGGCCACGGTGGGGTGCTGACCAACGGGGGAGTGCCCGGCCATCCGGTGCACCGCGTTGATGGCCGAGCACCACCGCGAGATGGTCGCCGCCGAGTACACCGGCCGGTCACCGGTGTGCAGGTCGGCGGCCGCGGCGAGGTAGTCGGCCACGACAGCCGGGTCGGCCGGCAGTGCGGTGACGCCACGCTCGGCGGCCCAGGCCTCGAACCGTTGCCAGTCCGACCGGTAGGCCTCCCAGGTACGGTCCGCCAGCGCAGCGGTCGCGAACCGCTCGGCCACACCACCGGCTACCCGGGCGGGCTCGAGCTCGAGCTCACCATCAGCCGGGGCGAGCAGGGCGTTGGTGTCCACGGGGCCTCCTCCCACGCCGTGCCGCACAACGTAGCGCGGGCACCCGACACACGGCTGAGGCACCGGGTGGGGGCCGTTAGGCGCCGCCCCCAGCGGTGAGGAAGGCGACCGCCACGTGGGAGATGACGTTGCCCGTCGCACCCGCCATCGTCGGGTAAACGAGCTGGTTGCGCAGGTTGCGGAACTTCTCCTTCAAGCCGGGGTCCTGGGCTGCCTCCGCCGACAGGTCGGCCCAGCCCACGAACTCCGCCAGGCGGGAGCGCAGCGCCTCCTTGTCGCCGTCGTTGAGCGCCTGCAGGATCTTCTCCAGCAGCATCAGCACGTAGGCGTGGGTGGTGGGGTCCAGGGCGAGGTCGACCAGGTCGCGCTTGATGTCGGCGACGGCCTGCTCGATCTTGTCGAGGGTGGCCTGGCTCGGCCGGAACGCGGCCGCGTGAGCGTCCAGGAGCAGGGCGAGCCCGCGCAGGTCGTCACGGGTCTGCTGCGGCGCGGCCTCCCGCTTCTGGTTCGTTTGCCCTGCTGGGCGGGCGATGATGATGCGGCGCCACGCCGGCAGCTTCGCGGTGTAGATGCTCACGTCCATGCCGGTCTCGCGCAGGCGTTCCAGCCATGTCTCGATGTCGAGCACGCATCGCATCGCCATGGCCAGGACGTCGGTGCCCGATGCCAGTCCGCGTTGCTCGACGAACGCCTTCTCGCGGGCGTCCGCCGTCTGGTTTGGGGGCAAGGCCCACACATCGAAGATGTCGGCGAGGGCGCGGGCCGGGTTCTCCATGAAACACCACGGTAGGGGTGTGATCCGACGCCGACCGGCAGCGCCGCGCCGCCGTACCTCTCCTCGCCTAACTCGGATTAGCGAACGTCAGGATTCGTGGGGGTGACGCGAGCACGAGCGCGACGATCCGATGGATGCGCCAGTGCAGACAGTGCGGTCTCGCGCGTTCGTCGCCGACTCGAGGTGGCGCGACCCTCGTCGTGGGTGTTGCAGATGTGCAACGGCCATTGGGCCGCCCAGCGATCAGCGCTCCTGCGGTTCAATCACGGCCTCGCGCGACGTGGGCACGCGTGATCGTCGCGATCGCCTCAAGCGCCTCCGCGGTCATCGTGATCGGGCAGAACATCACCGGCTGGAACGCGCCACCCAGGATGCGGCCGGCCTCTTCGGGCTGCAGGTCCGTGTCGGGCTGCTCGAGCAAGACCAGGGTGTGCCCCTCGTACTGGGCGAGCCGCACCGTGGTGCCGTCAGTGGTGGTGATGGCGTCGGTCACGCCCGGTAGATGTGCGGCACCCAGACCAGGCAGGCTCAGCCAAGCTCGATGTCCACCGCTCCCGGTGTCGCGGCCAGCACGCTGGTCCGCAGGTGCGCGGTGACCCGCTGCCCGCCGGCGACCCCGAACCCCGCGGCCACGCACCGGTAGACCGCCATGCCGGGTCGATGGATGTCACGCTGCGGCACCGCCAGCTCGATGGAGCCGGTGACCGACCCGTCGCGCTCGAGGTTCGCGGACAGCAGCTTGCCGACCTGCCGGCGACCGAACTCGTAGCTGCCGAGGTCGACGACGGGGTGGTGCTCGACCAGGCCGGGCAGCGCCTCGATCGGTACCGAGCACATGTGGACAGCTTCGGCCGGAGCGGATGCGGAGAGGGTCATAGCTGTCGGATGTGCGGCACCGGGCCCGAACCAGACGCCAGCACCTGCACCGGTGCGGTGCTCAGTCGTCCTCGATCATGGCCACGACGTCCTCGAAGTTCTGCTCGACGACGAACACCCCACCGGTCGAGACCGTCACCACCGTTTCGAAGTCGCGGCCGATGCCGACGGAGACGATGTGGTCGGGGTGCACATAGAGGCTGCGCTCCTCCTCCTCGCTCCGCTGGTTGGTGCGGCGGCTGAGCTGGATCATCTTGGGCACGGGTCGGTCCTCCTGACGGATGGGTTCGCTGCTGTTCTGATGTGCGGCACCGCCCGCACATGTACCCGGGCATGAGCACCTTCGAGGACACCGTTCGCCGCACCCGCGCCGGAGTCAGCGGCGGTGGCCAGTTCGCCACCAAGCCGCGGTCCGAGAGCGGGGTGGCGCTGCCCGCACCGGACCAGCCGCCCGCGTTGACCAGGACGCAGCGGGATGCGTTGCGGGCGCTGTCGCAGCACGGCCGGCAGTGGCCGGCAGGCCGGGGTCGGTACGCCGGCGAGCGTGGTCCGCACGCCCGGTTCAGCGCCCGGGTGCTGGCCTCGCTGGCCGAGGCTGGGGCAGCGTGCCAGGTGATCTCCCGGCCTGGCTGGAGCGTGGTGCCCTTCTACGAGCCGACCATCGTCGCGTCCTACGACGAAGAGTCCGCCATCTGGGTGGTCGCCGCCCCGGACGTCGTGGCCCACGAGGACTACGTCGCCGCGGCGGTGCACGGGCGCCGCCAGGGACAGACCCGATCGGGCACCTACCGGCCGGAGCGGCTGCAGATCGAGCGCGGTGACAGCCTCGAGGGCGTCACCACCTTCGCGGTCACGGTGCAGGGCTGAGCCCGCACATCTACCCGTCATGACCAGCTTCGAGGAGTCCAAGGTCCGCCGCACCCAGGCCGGCGTCAGCAGCGGCGGCCAGTTCGCCACCAAGGCCCGGTCCGAGAGCAGTGTCTCGCTAGCGCCCAGCCCCAAGGCATGGCGGGCCGACACCGTCGAGGAGGCCTTCGCCGAGGCGGACCGGCACGGCACCGGTTCCGGGCAGCGTCCGCGGGTGATGCCCAAGGAGTCGCTGGCGGCGCTGCGCGCCGACATCAAGACCCTGTTCGGGCACAAGTTCTCCGCCCGCATGTCCAGCGGCACCGGGTACGGGTGGGCGCACGTCAGCTACGACGACGGCCCCCGCGAGCGTGCCGTGCAGACCGTGGTCGACGGGTACTGCAACCAGCGGTTCAACGGCATGACCGACGGGTACGACCGTGTCAACACCGGCGCCCCGGTGGAGTACACGCTCTCTGGTGTGCTGGTGCGGCGCAACATCGGCGAGACCGGCCAGACCCACATCGACGCGATCTTCGAAGCGGCCGGCATGGCCGGGTACCAGCGCATCGATCCCCGGACCGGGGACCGGGACACCTACTCCCGCTACGACTGGAGCACGCCGCTGTCGACGGCGGACCTGCACGGGGTGGAGCGGGTGCTGGGTCAGCCGATCCCGCCGCGGTTCCTGGAGCGCGGGCAGCTGAGCGCCGGCGAGCTGGCGGGCATCATCCACCAGTACACCGAGTTCACCAACGACGGGACAGCGGTCACCGACCTCGCCGCGTACTGAGCTCAGGCGGCTCGGGGCCAACGCGATCCACGTGCCGGCCAGCCCGCTGCGGTGTGCATTGGAGTCCACACAGGCCAATGTGCACTGTGGTCCACATCTGGTAAAGTGGACCGCAGTACACACGAAGGGAGTCCGGCATGCGAGTGCGAACGATGGCGGACGTCGGCGCGGTGGTGCGTGACGCGCGTGAGCGCGCTGGCCTCACCCAGGCGGAGCTGGCCCGGCGCTCCGGGGTATCCCGTGAGTGGCTTGTCGCGGTCGAGGCGGGCCGCACGCCGGCCGCGTTGCCGCGCGTGCTTGACGTATTCGAAGAGCTCGGCCTGACCCTCAACGTCTCCGCCGAAGGTGGTTGGCGTGGCTGATCGGCACCTGGACGTCTATATGGACGGCACACCCGCGGGGACGATGAGCATGACCAGCTCGGGTGACCTCAGCTTCGCCTACGACGAGGGCTACCGGCACGACCCCACGACCACGCCCTTATCCCTGTCGATGCTCAAGCTGACCGCCAGGCACAAGAAGCGAGTGGTGCACCCCTTCGTACAGGGGTTGCTGCCCGACAACGAACAGGCGCTGCAGTCGCTGGCCACCAGCTACCAGGTCTCAGCCGCCTCTCCGTTCGCGATCCTGGAGCACATCGGCGCAGACGTCGCCGGAGCACTGCAGTTCCTGCCGCCTGGGCAGCCCAGTACCGACCAGAGCGCGGATCGCAGCGCAACGGAGCCGATCACCGACGACGAGGTTGCCGAGGACCTGGCCAAGGTCATCGACGCCTACCGCACCGGCAGGGCCTTGCGCGGGCGGGAGCGGATGCGGATGAGCTTGGCCGGCGCTCAGCCCAAGATTGCCCTCATCGCGGCACCGGACGGCTCCTGGCGCAGGCCCGGTCCCGGTGCCCCGACCACCCACATCCTCAAGCCCGAGTTCTCCACGCCCCGCACCGTGGCCGACGAGCGCTTCCCTGATCTGGGCACCGTCGAGCTGTTCAGCCTCGCGGTCGCCCGCCACGTGGGGCTACCCACCCCGGACACGCGCATGTGGACCTCCCCCGACGGGCAGGTCCGCGCCCTGGTCATCTCCCGGTACGACCGTCGGATCGAGTCCGACGGTCTCGTGCATCGCACCCATCAGGAGGACCTGTGCCAGGCGCTCTCGGTACCACCGGGCAAGAAGTACCAGAACCGAGACGGCGGACCAGGCGTCGGTGCGCTTGCCCAGCTGCTGCGCTCGCGCCTGACCCGCCACGACCGCACACAAGTCGCGCACGACTTCCTGGCGCTGCTGACGCTGAACATCGCGCTGGTCAACACCGACGCCCATGCCAAGAACTACTCGCTGATGCTCCGCGGGGATAGGGTCGAGCTCGCGCCGGCCTATGACGTGCTGTCCTTCGCCCCGTACGAGACCTTCGACCCGCGCCTTGGCCCGATCGAGTTCCCGATGCGGATCGGTGACACGTACCGGGTCTCAGAGATATTCGCGGGCACCATCGCCTCCGAGGGGGTGCGGCTGGGACTGGACGTCGAGGAGTCTCGCGCCGTCGTCGACCGCGTGATTTCCGCGGTCCCTGAGGCGTTGGCGGCCGCCGGCCAGGACGTCGCCAAGGTGCCCGGCGCTGGCCTGCTCATCGACACCTTGGTCACGAACTTGCGTCGACTGTCCCCGCTGCACCCGGACCCGCCCACCAATGTTGACCTTGGTGGCTGACGGGTAGGTCGTGTCTCCAGTGCAGGCTGCCCTCGGCAGCCTTGTCCCGACGCACAGGACACGGAGGACCGGCGAACGGGTCGGGTCCGGGTGGTGCCTGGCAGGATGCGTCTCGTGGACGACCAGGCGGTGGAGCGGATGGCGCGGCGGCTCAGCGCCAATGCCACCGGTACGCATCCGCGCCTGGATCAGACGGCGCTCGGTGAGATCGCGGCCCTGGCGAAAGCGGAGGCACCCCGCCAGGCCGCCCGTGACGTGCACCGGCGCACCCAGGCACTGATCGGCTACTACGCCCGATCGGTGCTGCTGCTCATCGGGTTGATGGTGGTGCTGTGGTGGGTGACGTCGTCGGTGGGCGCATCCAGGCCGGGCGCGTGGGTACCAGCGGTCGTGCTGTTCGGTGTCCTGACGGTCGGGGTCTCTTGGGGTTTCGTGCGGCGTTGGCGTCGCAGCCCGCAGATCATCCATGAGCAGGTGCTGTACCGGCGGATCAAGCGCGACCTGTCGTGGAAGGTACAGGGCAGAGCCTCCGATCTCGTCGAGGACCGCCGCCCCCATCCGCCACCGCAACCTCCGGCACCCGAGCCTGAGAAGCCCGCTCGTCGGACACGCTTCCCGCGACGGGCAGCTCGCGTGAACCGTCCTGCTGAAGGCGCGGCCCGCACACGTCCGCAACAGCCACCTGCTGCCGCCCCGACCGCCCCTGACCCGGGGAGGGCCGACGGCGGGCAGGGCGGGAACCTCGAGCGCACACCGTTGCTTGGTCCGTCGTCTCGCTGGTCTAGTCCTGAACCGGATGCCGACCTTGCCAAGCTGCGCCACCGTGCCGATGAGCTCGCCCGACTGTATGGGCCGTTCCTGACGCCGCGGGAGGCGGAGTATCACTGCGCCAAGATCATGAAGCGGCTGGGCGCCCGCCGGGTCCGGGTCACGCAAGCCAGCGGAGATCGCGGCCTGGACATCGAGGCGCTCGGATATGCCGCTGAGGTCAAGCACCAAGGTAAGCCGATCCCTGAACGGGTGGTTCAGCAGATCACCGCCGTCGCTGCTGCCCGCTCGGCGAAGCCGATCTGCTTCTCCTACTCGGGGTTCAGCCGAAACGCAATCGATTGGGCCAACCGCAACAACGTGATCCTGTTCGCGTACAGCACCGAGGGTGAGGTGTGGCCGTGGTCCCGGCCAGCGAAGCGTGCACTGCGTGACGGTTTGGGGCCCAAAAAGCGCCGCCGCCGTGACCGCAGACGGGCGGCACTAACGAATGGCGAGGACTGGTAATACGGGGGTGCTCGCGAGACTGCTTCGCCCCGGGTGCGACGCGGACGCCGCCCCGGGACGGGTGCTGGTACCTGCGAACATGCGCCGACCGCTACCCCGTGGCGGAGAGCTTCGCCGGGCGGGTCAGACCACCGGCCGTCAGCGCGGCGAACTCGGTCATGAACGCGCGCCGGCGCGCCGGTGGCAGCGGCCGGTCGGTGTCGATGACCGGCTCATCGCCGTAGTGCGTCGTCAACGCCTCCCGCAGCATCCGGACCGCCTCGCTGCGATGCTGGGACACCGCCGAGTGCGAGATGCCGAGCTCGGCGGCGATGTCGTTGACGGAACGGTCATGGAAGTAGACCTGCTCGACGACGTACCGCATCCGTTCCGGGAGCAGGCTGACACCTGCCCGCACATGTGCCACCTGCTCGCTCGCCAACACGTGGTCCTGCGGCGTACCACCATGGTCGGCGAGGGTGTCGGTCACGACGTCGTCCAACGGTTGCACGCTGCGGACAGCCGCCGCCAAGGTGGCGTCCAGCGCGGCGGCATCCACACCCAGGGCAGCGGCCAGCTCCTCCCGGTCGGGATGCCGACCCAGGTCGTTCGTCAACGCCTCCTGTGCCGCGGTGGCCTCCCGGATCCGGGACCGCTCGCCCCGGGTGGCCCGGTCCGTGGACCGCATGTCGTCGGCGATCGCCCCGATGATCCGATGCCGGGCGTAGGCACCCAACGGCACACCCAGGTCCGGGTCGAAGGCGTCGATCGCCGCGATCAGCGCCAGCGTCGCGACCGAGGTGAGGTCCTCACGGCTCAGATGGGTCGCCCTGCGCATCGCGTCGGCCACCAGGTAGCCCACCAGCGGCAGGTTCTCCTCCACCAGCGCGTTTCGCTCGGCACGGTTCACGCCGCACCTCCGCCCGGCCCGGTCGGCCTCGTCGGCGCAGTGCACGCCCTGGTGATTGTGGTCGATGACAGGGAAGGTGGTGTGATCACCTCATCCCTATGCGGGCCCGGCCCCGCCAGGTGCCAACCCGGCCCGATCAGCCCCGCACGATGGCCGCGACGCGGGCCAGGTGGAGAGCGGACTGCGGGACGCCACCACCGTTGACCAGGCCGAAGATCAGCGCCTCCTGCGCGACGCTGCCCACCGCGGCCTCCGCGACCGGGAGCAGGAACCGGTTCGCCACGAACCGGCGCATCGGCTCGGTCAACCCGGCGTGGGCCACGTACGGGCCATCCTCGGTCTGCACGGTGCGTGCCACCGCGTCAGGCTCGAACCAGGACGACGGCACCGAAAGGTCACCGAAGAACCAGTCCACGGCCGTGCTGAGCCGCTGCTTGCCGTCGATGACAGCCGTCTCGAACGCTGGGCCCAGGTGGTCGAAGTCGTCGGTGCGCCAACGGGCGTTGGTGATGATCGTCGGGACCGGCAGCCCGAGCAGCCAGGACCGGATCAGGTCGCGCTGCTGGCGCCGCGTCCATACCCGGCCGCGCTGATACGGGGCGTCCAGGGTGATGCGACCCTCCACGACCAGGCGTGCCAGCTCGCGGGCCTGCCGGTAGGTGGCATCCAGGCTCTGACGCACCAGCGGCGCGGAGGTCTGCATCGTCATGTCCACCCGATGTGCGGCACGACCACGGTTCGCGGTTCGCGGTGCTCGGGCATGAGAACGGGGCACCCACCAGGTCGGCGGGTGCCCCGGTCACGGGTGCGGGTCAGGCGGCCTGACGTCCCACCAGCCCGACCCGGTACGCGAACGCGCGGGCGTCAGCGTGCAGCGCCTCGATGGTCGAGTCGTTGAGCACCACGTGGTCCCAGTCCGCCCAGTCATCCAGCGAGGTCTCCGAGGCGTGCTCGTCCTCCGGGCGCGGCAGCCCCGGACGGACCACTCGCACCAGGTACCCACCGGCCTCACGCACCGCGGCCGCCTCGTTGGGGAAGCGGACATCGGTGAACAGCACCGGGCCGGCCACCTGGGCGGCGCGCCCCATCGCGGTGTCCACCCAGATGGTGTCGCGGATCAAGCGCCGGCCGGCGTCGGTCCCGGTGACCTGCAGGTAGCGGCGAACCTCCGGGTTGTTCTTCGCGGCGGTGTAGCCCACCGCGTCCACCAGGTCGGTGTACCGGATCTCGCGAGGGCCGCTGATGATGGGGTTCTGGGTGAGCAGGAACCGCTTGGCGAGCTCCTCATCGGCCAGCTCCGGGATGCCGCAGGTCATGGTGGCATCCAGCAGGCGACCGCTCTCACCGAACCAGCGCAGGTCGCTGTCAGCCAACCGGGTGCCGTTGCAGCGCACGTGCACGATCGAGTCCTGCGCGGTGACCAGGGACCGCAGCGCGTCGGCGAACGCCATGTGGGCGGCGTGCACCCGCAGCGTTTCGGCCCAGGTGTCCTTGCCGTGCCGCAGCCGGCCCGAGACCCCGATGAGGGTGTTCGTCATGGTCGCCACTCCTCAGCGGTTGTCGCCGGAGCCGCCCAGGACCCCGCGCATCTGACGGTCGGAGAGCTTGTCGAGGTTGCCCTGCGCGACGTCACCGAGGTCGAGGCCGAGCTCGGAGGCGGCACCGGCGACGTACCAGAGCAGGTCGCCCAGCTCCTTGCCGATGTCGGTGCGGGCCTGCTCGGTCAGCACCCCGCCGTTGTCGCGGATGACCTTCTTGAGCTTGCCCTGCACCTCACCGGCCTCACCCAGCCCCAGGCCGACATAGGCCAGCGCGAGCGCCGACCCGGTGCCCTTCTCGGGGTAGATGGCGGTGGACAGGGCCTGGGTCTGGTAGGCGTTGAACGTCAGCGTGCTCACGGCGGTTCCTTCGTCTCGTGCGACCTCACCGCACCGGGTGTGCGGGTCGGGGGTTGATGGGGGTCAGCGGGCGGGCTGCTCAGCGGGTGCCGGTCAGCCACCGGTGGGCATCCACGGCGGCCTGGCAGCCCGAGCCGGCGGCGGTGATGGCCTGCCGGTAGCGGCGGTCGGTCAGGTCACCGGCGGCGAACACCCCTGCGACGCTGGTCGTCGTCGTGGCCCCGTCGGACAAGGCGCCGCCAGGGGCGGTCAGCACGTACCCGTCCACGTCCAGTGCCACCTGCCCGGCGACCAGGTCGCTGCGCGGGGTGTGCCCGATCGCGACGAACACCGCGTCGGCGTCCAGGACGGTGCCTGCGGCCAGCTGCACACCGGCGACCTTCTCGGTGCCCAGCACCGCGATGACGGGGGAGTCGAACCGGATCGTGATGCGCGGGTCGGCCAGCACCCGGGCCTGCATCGCTGCCGAGGCCCGCATCCGGTCCGAACGGACCAGCATCGTGACCGAGGACGCCACCCCGGCCAGGTACAGAGCCTCCTCGCACGCGGTGTCACCACCACCGACGACCACCACCGGGCGGCCGGTGAAGAACACCCCGTCGCAGGTGGCGCAGTACGCGACCCCGGGCAGCTGCTCACCGGGCACCCCGAGGTGCTTGTGGGCTGCGCCGGTGGCCAGCACGACCGTCCGGGCGGTGTGGATGCGGTCCTCGGTGGTGACGGTCTTGAGGTCCCCGGTCAGCTCGAGCTCGGTGACCTGTTCCAGCAGCAGCTCGGCACCGTGACGTTGCGCCCGCTCACCGAACGCCTCCATCAGCTCAGGACCGTGAACACCGGTCGGGAAGCCGGGGAAGTTCTCGACCTGGGTGGTGGTGGTCAGCGCACCACCGGGCTCGTACCCGCACAGCACCCGCACGCTCAGCCCGGAGCGGGCGGCGTACAGGGCGGCGGTGTACCCGGCCGGGCCGGCACCCACGACGAGGACATCGACGGGCGCGGACGGGGCAGCAGTGGTGGGGAGGGTCATGGAAGGTGGTCTCCGACGTCGGTGAGGAAGGTGGCCGTGTCGCGGCCGCGGCGGCGCGGGCCGGTCAGCGCAGGACGCAGCCGCGGTGGGTGGTGGCGTGGGTGCCGTGGACGACGCAGCACCGGTGCGCGTGGGTCTCGTCATGGACCCGGCGGGCCTTGAGCCGCAAGTGCCGGCTCAGCCGGAGCGTCAACGCGTAGTCGGCGGCTGCACTGGCTTGGTCGTATTCACCGCGGCGGGCCAGCTCCTCAGCGAGAGCGATGATCTCGGAAGCGGCCATCAGCCAGGTCACCGAGGGTGCCTCGAAGAACCGGCCGTAGGTGGGCAGGTACACACGCATCGAGCCCGGGGTCGGACCGAGGACGACCTGCGCGGTACGGGTGTGGGCGGCGCGGCGGGCCGCGGCCACCAGCTCATCCGGCGTCGAGACGCTCATGCCGCCGCACTCAGCATCAGGGTGCGGGCGTAGATGAGGACGTGCTCGGGGCTGCGCGGGGCACGCTCCAGCCACATCACGACCCGCTCCATGCCGGCGGTCAGGGTCGCCTCGTCAGCGGCGGGGTCCAGGTGCTCCAGCAGCCGGGTCGTGGCCAGGTCGCGGCGAGCCGTCCAGTCCTCGACCTCCTCAGCAGGCAGGCCGTCGTCGAGGGTGCGCTGGGCGACGAAGACCACCCGCGCCAACGCCAGAGCTCGCGCGTCCGGGGAAGGGACGACCGGCTGGTCGGGGGCGGTGGCGGGCCGCAACGCGTACACCGCCGCGTTCACCGGGCACCACCGGCGCTGATGCCGAACTCGGCAGCCAGCTGGGAGGTGGCGATCTCCTGCACCCGGGAGATGGCCTTGGCGGCCTGCCCGATGGACAGCCCGCACGCCTTGGCGACCTCCCCGAGCTCGCGGGGGGCGCCGTGACCGTCGTAGACGCCACCGAGCCAGGCGCGTGCCACCGCGTCCAGACCGGGCTCGACACGACCTGCGGCGTCGGCGACCTTGTCCAGCAGGGTCAGCGCCTCATGCTTGGCCAGCGGGGACTCGTCCTGATCGCCGGCGGAGCGGTCGTGCTCCTCGGGCAGCAGCGCCACGTTGTCGACGGACTCGAAGTCGTCCATCGTGGCGATCATCGACTGGCGGGCGGCGTCCGCGCGCAGCGAGGTCATCCGCTTGTTCGTCTCGGTGAGGATCTCGGCCTTGGAGGGCTCCCGACCCCACTGCGCCAGCAGCAGCGACCGGGTCTTGAACAGCTCGCGACGCCGACGCATGCGGGCAGTCGCGCCCGCGGGCCGGATACCAGCCGCACCGCCGTCGAAGTGGGACCGGGTCGGGGCCTTGGACTGGTAGAACAGGAACCCGTCGAAGCTGGTGATCTTCGCGACCCGGGTCGGGTCCTCGGCGATGCCGTTGAGGATCTTGACGGCCTCGACATACAGGATGCCGAGCACGTCGTCACGGTGGGCCTCGATCTGGGAGGCCTCCCGGATGCCGTTGACCCGGCACAGCTCGGTGGCCATCGAGGTGAAGGATCCGCGCGGACGCACTCGCGGGCGCAGGAACTCCTCCACCAGGCGCTCCCGGTGGCGGCCCTCGGCCGCAGCGATCGCTGCGAGGGCCTGCTGGTCGGCGGTCGGGGCGCCGATGCGGTGCTGGCTCGCGGTGGTGTTCTGGTTGCTCACACCCTGCCTATGGCGGGCCTTGGCAACCGGGTGTCAACTTAACGGCCGGTGCCGGTCAGTGCGGTCAGGACGGCACGCGCCCGGGGCCGGGGTGAACGGGAAACCGGGCCACGGCGCAGCCATCTGCGGGGTGGTGGCGTCCAACCAGGCGAGCAGCCGGGTGCCGGCGGCCCGGGGGTCCAGCAGCCAGGACAGCGGCAACCGGCGCAGGGGGCCCACATCCAGCCGCAGACCCAGCAGGCTGACCAGCCGGTCCATCGCCGCACCGGCACGGACCTGCCCCCAGCCGGGTTGGGACAGCAGCAGCTGATGCAGGGTGATCCGCAGCAGCGCCTTGTTGCCGGGTTCGGCGGCGGCGTTCACGACGTCGTTGACGCTCAGCAGCCCGTCGGTGACGCTCATCAGGTACTCGGCGCGCCGCATGGCGGCCGAGCGGCGCGCGGCAGCTGCCTGCGGGGCGGGGGCGAGCCAGCCCCCGGAGGGCTGCGGGACGGGGGTGGCCTCCTTCACGCGTCCTGGCTCTCCAGGTGGGCCAGTGCCAAGGCCTCGGTGTCGTTGTTCGGGTCGCCCAGCGTGGTGCCCAGGCGCTCCAGGTCGTGGGCGCCGGCCATGGCGTCCCGGCCGGCGGTCAGTGCCCGCAGCGCCCGCTTGACTGACAGGTCATCGGCGGGGTGACGCTCGTTGTAGGTGGCGATCAGCTGCTCCAGGGTGGCCTCGGGCAGCTCGCGCCACACGCGGCGGACCTTGCGCCCGATCGGGGGGTCGCCGACGGCCTGCCGCACGTACAGCTCGGCGGCGCGACGCAGGTCGGTGGTGATGTACTTGAGCGGGTCGACCCGCACGAACGCCACCGGCGCCAGGCAGCGACGCAGCAGCAGCGCGACGGCGCCTTCACGTTCGGAGGTGCCCAGCAGCATCCGGTCGCGAACCTGTTCCAGCCCGGTCTCATCGAGTACGTCGGGGGCGGCCTGGGCGTGTGGCAGACCGTGCAGGATGTCGGCCGAGACGACCCGGACCGCACCGGTCACGGCCCGTTCGACGTAGGCCTCCAACGCCATGGTCGCCTCCCACCGGGCGTGCTTGCCGGCCTCGATCAGGGCGTGCAGGGCGTGGGTCACGTCACGGCCGGGGGCCAGCCGCACCGAGGACAGCGACGGCTCCTCGACTGGGGCGGCGTCCTGGGCCTGGACGGCACGGGCTCGGACCAGGGTCTCGTCCAGGTCCATGCGACCGCAGGCTGAGTGACCCATGCCGATCATCGACCAGTCAGCGACGGTGACCGTCCCGGGCCGCAGGATCCGTACCGGGCCGCCGTCCCAGGTCAGCCGGACCGGCATCAGCATGGCGCGCCCGTCCCGACGCAGGGCCTTGCGGCCGATGTCGATGGCGGGCACCACCCAGGCCCACGTCGGCAGCACCAGGACCGTGCCGGTGGCGCCGGTGCGGGCCTCCAGGACCCGGGCGGCGGCCTCACCGATGAGGATGTCGTGCAGCCGGCCGCAGAAGGTGTCGATCCACTCGTGGCGGACGTACCCGGTCATCGGGCACCTGCCCGAGCGGCGCGGACCAGACCGGCCACCGCGGCCAACGCGCCCAGCGGCGGCAGGATGATCGTGCCGGCCGTCACCACCGCGCAGGTCAGGGCCGCCGCACCGCTGAGCACCGCGCCGACCAGGCCGATGGTGCGCAACGGCAGACGCTGCACCAGCGGCACCCCGACCGGGACAGCTGTCACGGCAGCGGTCGGCTGCTCGCCGCCCGGCGTTGGTGCCGGGGTCAGCAGCGCGGTCGCGTCCACGTCCTCGGTCGCGGTCACGACCTGGGTTCGCGGCCACTCCGCGTGGGCGGTCCGGGCCCGCAACGGGGTGCCGTCCTCCCAGGCCGAGGGGCTGCTGCGACGGTTCGTCGGGACGGGGGAGACCTCGAGGTAGTCCTGCGCGGCCTCACCCTCGGCCGGGGCCATCAGTTTCCCTTGCGGCGGAAGAACCCGAGCAGGCCGCCCTCGTGACGTTCCGGCACGACCGCGCCGGGAACCTCACGGGTCTGGGTGAACACCGAGTCCTGGGTGACCTGGAACAGCACCTGGTCCAGCACGTGGGCCATCTCGGCGTGGTCCCAGGGCAGCTCACCGTTGTTGGTCTGGGCGTTGATGGCGTCGTCGCTGTGCACGACACCGAGCCAGCGACCGAACCGGGAGAACAGCTCGCGGGTCTTGTCCTCGTTGAAGCTCAGGCCCCGCGAGACCCGGTTGAGCATGACCCCGATGCGGGAGGTCGGCACCCCGAGCGAGGTCAGCTCGACCAGCCGCTTGTACAGGTTGTCCACCCCGGGGGTGGACAGGTCGGAGATGCCGACGAGCCAGCCGTAGGTGCTCAGTGCCGGAGTCCAGACATCATCGAAGAGACCGGAGGTGTCGGCGGACTCCTGGATCTGGGTGTCGACGACGACCAGGTCGGCCACCGAACGGGCGTGCGCCAGGACCCGGCCGTAGACCTCGGAGGTGACCAGGGTCGGGTCGGCCAGACCGTCCGGCGGCGCCATCACCATGGCGAACTCCAGCCGGTCCACGTCGCCGGGCCGGTTGGCTGCCAGCCGGTCCGGGGTGATGACGACCTGGGCCGGGTCGGTGCCGGTGGCGACGTCGTAGATGGTCGGCAACGCCGAGCGGGTCAGTCGCATGAAGATGCGCAGGTCGCCCTGGCCGCGGTTGCCGTCGATCAGGACCACCTTCATGTGACCCAGGCGGGCGGCACGCTGCGCGATCGTCATGGCGGTGGTCGACTTGGAGACCCCGCCCTTGCCGGCGGTGACGATGACGACCGGGGCGCCGGCGGCGGGGTCGGCGACCGCGGTCGGGAAGCCCGGCTCGGCCGGGGCCGGGGCGGGCACGATGCGCTGGAACGGGCCTGCCGCGTCCGGCTCCTGCAGCAGCGTCTCCCAGTCCTCGGCCACCGCGACCGGCGCGGCCTGCGCGGCGGGACGGTGGTGGACCGGGGCAACGGGCTGGGACGCGGTGAGCGGGGCCCGGCGGGGGATGGCCGGGGCCGCGTCCCAGCCCGAGTCGGTGGCCGGCTCTTCGTGAGCGCCGGGCCAGGTCGGGATGGCCGAGACCGTGGGGGCGGGCCCGGTGTGGATGTCGGCGGCGGAGACCACCAGACCGTCGGTCAGCAGCTGGTGCTCGGTGAGCTCACGCGGGCACGGCAGTCCGACGGTCTCGAGGACCTCGGCGACCGGCGCGGGGGTCTGCACCCGGGGGACGTCGCCGGTGTTGCCGGCGATGCGGCGCGCGGTGCCGGGGTCGGAGGAGACGGCGTCGATGTCGACACGCACCACGGCGGCGGTCGCCGAACGCAGCGTCTTCTCCAGCCAGGGTGCCTCCCCGGACTGGGCGAGGTCGGCGACCAGGAGGACGACGGGGCCCTCCTTGGCGGCGGCCACGACCGCGCGGGCGCTGGAACGGAAGTCGTCGCCGGTCGCCACGCGCACTCCGGCAGCGGACAGCGCAGCCGCCAGGTGGGGCAGCCGGATCAGTCCGACGGTGATGTTCTGGTTGCTCACACCCTGCCTATGGCGGGTGGTCGCCACCGGGTGTCAACTCGCTCCGGCTAGCCTGGCCGGTGCGGACGCTCGGCACCGTTCGGGCGGCTCGGTGTGCGGGTGCGCGAGCCCGCTGAGCCATGTCGGTGGCTGCCGGGCCGGTGCCGCACATTCAGCGACACCCACCGGAGACGCACAGGGGAGGACCAAGCGTGAGGAACCTCGCGACCGCAGCGGCCGCTGCCCTCGTTCTGCTGCTCGCCGGCTGCGGCACCGGTGCGCCGGGGGTGGTGCCGACCGTCACGGACCCGGCGCCCGCCACCACGGCACCAGCCCGGACCCAGACGCTCGAGCCCGAGACGCCACCGGCGTTGGCCGTCGGCGACGTCGTGCCTGCCGCCGACGTCGAGACCGTGCGAGAAGCTGCCGGCCATGTCTACGTCACCGCCTCCGGTGACGGCGTGGTGCTCGCCCCTGGTGAGCCGCTGCCCGAGCCGGTCCTGGCCGAGATCACCCAGACCAGCTGGGGTCCGAGCCCCGCCGCAACGTTCAGCCAGTACGGTGCCGAGCTGGCCGCCCAGACGGAGGTGCTGTTGCGGTTGGACGACGCGCAGGTGCCCGTGATCCTTGTGCAGGCCGCCGGCATCTACCAGGGTCAGGACCTGATCGGCACCACCTACGGCGCGAGCATCGTCGGTGTCCCCGACGCGCGCGAGCTCAACGCCGCTCTGACCAACGGGACCCGCGCCCAGGTCGACGCCGACGTGGCGAGCCTGCTCGAGCAGCACCCGGACGCCCAAGTTCTCGACCTGACGGGCTGACCACAGGCCGCCGGCGCCCCCGGCGCTGCTGTGGTTTCCGGCTGGTGCTGCTCCTTACTTTGCACCTGCGGGCGCTGAGGGTCGAAGTAATGCACAAGCGCTCTGCGATCGGCGCATCCGCACCCGAGGCGCAGCGGACCTCGGCGCCGTTCTTCTAGTCAGCAGGCGGGAAGCTGCGTTGGGACATCCGGCGGGCGATCTCGCCCAGCAGCTCGGCATCGCTCGCGGACCGTAGTGTCGGGCCCTCGGTCTCGTCGAGCCCCAGCGCGGCCTGCACGGCAGCGGCCCGATTCCGGGGCACGGTCTCGTCACGCTCCCAGTTTCCGATGGTGCGGGCGCTGACCCCCAGGAGCGAGGCGAGCTGCTCCTGGGTGAGCTGGGCGCGCTCGCGCGCCCTCCGGATCCCCTCACCCTGCAACACGATGCCATTGTGCAGGAGCGAGCGCGGCCGTGGAGGTCATGTCGGGCATTGTTGCGCAACCTCGTGCCGGCGACGACACGATCGGCAACAGGGAGCGAGAGTCTTGGCTGTATCCCAATCGTTATCGCGCGTTCTTGCCTCTAGTTTCCTGTGCCCGTTACCTTCGCCCCATGAGACGACAGTTCTTCGCGGCTGCGGCCGCGGTTGCGACCATGGTGGCCCTCGGCGCATGCGGCTCCGAGCCCGGTGGCGGCACCTACCCGACCAACACCGTCGACCCGAACGCGGCCGCCGCCGAGTCGACGACGGATCCCGCCACCGAGGAGCCGACGACCGAGGAGCCCACGACCGAGGAGCCCACGACCGAGGAGCCCACGGAGCAGGGGCCCACGATCAACGCGCACGGCAACCTCGACAAGGAGGTCGGTCAGGAGGCCGGCATCCTCGACTACGACGGCACCGAGCACGTGAAGTTCACACTCACCGAGTACGCCTGGGACATGGAGTGCACGAACGAGTGGGCTGAGGGTCCCAAGAACGGCACCTTCCTCGGACTGCACTTCGACGTGATGACGACGCAGGAGTTCGTCGAGAACGACTGGGCGACGGAGTTCAGCATGGACAGCTTCGAGTTCGGTGCCTACCGGGGCGACACCCGGGTCAACGACGTCGACGGCAACTCCTACATGTGTCTGGACGACAACGACCAGCTGCCCCGCATCGGGCCCGGTCAGCACGCCACCGGATGGGTGGTGCTGGACGTTCCGGAGGACGTGACCTCGGTGCAGTTCATCTCGTTCATGACCGAGGGCGGCTGGGAGTGGCAGGTGCCGCGCAGCTGACCCCGTCGCTGTCGCGATCGGGCCCCGCACCTTCGGGTGCGGGGCCCTTTTGTGTGCCCGAGAGCGCCTCGAACCGTGCCGAGAGCCGCTCCGACGGACTTCTCGGATCCAGCTCCGTCGGCCCTGGGAGGTGTTTGCGCAGGTCAGAGCGGGTGAACGGAGAAACGGACGGACGGAGCAACTTTCAGGGGTCCCTATAGGGGGTGTGTGTGAGTGCGAGAACCGCTTGCACACACACAACCCCTATACGCGTACCCCCTCTAGTTACTCCGTTTCTCCGTTCAAGTACCAGATCAGAGGCACTAGAGGCCCTCTGACCTGCGGTTTTACCCTCCAGGGCCCGACGGACTTTGCTCCGAAAAACTCCGTCGGGCTCCGTCGGAACCCCTGCAAACCGGTATCTGCGCAGGTCAGCGGCCCGACGCCAACTCCGTCGGGGGCCGGCAGGGCCGAGCATGCCCGCACATGTACTCGCCACGACCGACCCGGCACCTCCGGGACGGTCACGCCGACCGGGCAGCGGTGAGCGGTCCCGCGCCGCACATCAACCCCAAGGCACGTACTCGTACCTGACGCAGGAGGCACCACATGTCCAAGCCCCGGTTCATCTCCCCTGAGCACCTCGAGTGGCTGGAGAGCTCGGCCATCCCGGCCGACCGGGCCAAGGACCTCGGCATCTGGACGGTGACCGGTCCGGACGACCTGACCGGTACCGGGCTGGAGTACCTGGCGCAGAAGGTGCCGGGCATCACCGGCCTGATGTTCACGCTGCGTCAGGTCGACGGGGCGCTGACCTACCAGATGCGTGTCGACCCCCGCCATGTCACCCCCGAGGGCGCCGACGTCGAGTTCCCGGTCCGCAAGTACGTGCAGGAGGCCGGTGTCGGGGCCATCATCAACGTGCCCGAGGCGCGCGCCCACCTGGTCGACACCGCCACCAAGGTGCTCGTCGTGGAAGGCACCAAGCAGACCATCGCCGCCAACCTGTGGGCCGCACCGGACTACCTGGTCGTCGGCATCCAGGGGGCCCGGAACTGGTCCTCGGCGGGGGTGCCGCTGCCCGTCATGTCCCGCCTCATCGGCGCCGGCCGCGACGTGGTGCTCTGCTTCGACGCCGACTGGCAGACCAACCCCGCGGTCTGGGACGCCGCCAAGTACCTCTCCGAGCTCGCCACCGGTGTCGGGGCCAAGTCCGCCAAGCTCATCACCGTGCCCGGCGGCGGCAAGATGGGCCTGGACGACTTCCTGGGCTGCATCGCCTCCCCGGACGTGCGCCCGCTGTCGCTGCAGGGCCTCATCGAGTCCGCCAAGAAGGGCCTGGGCCGCAAGCCCGCCGCGAAGAACAAGACCGCCAACGTCAAGCGTGACGAGTCGATGCGCGTGGACACCGGCCGCGGCCTCATCATGAAGGTCGCCACCTCCGAGAACGAGATGGGCAACGCCACCCGCACCGAGGAGGTGGCACTCAACGTCGCCGCCGAGATCATCGCCTCGGAGGCCCACGTCGATGAGGACACCGGTGACGCCTCCAACCAGGTGCTCACCCTCAAGGTGTACGTGCCCTTCGACGGTGAGACCGAGGACAACCCGAAGATCAAGAACTACCAGGTCAAGGTCCCCTCCTCGAAGCTGGCTGACGTCGGGGTCTGGCTGGACCGGCTGCCGCACGGCTACGGGGTGCGGATCCCGCGCAAGACCAAGCCCGATGACGACGTCGCCAACGCCATCCGTTCCTTCTCCTCCAACATCCGCCCCATCACCGTGGTCTCCCACACCGGGTGGACCTTCGATGACGCCGAGGAGATGTGGCGCTGGTGCGACGGCATGGGCGCGATCGGCCCGATCGACAAGGTGGACCGGCTGCACGGCAACCCGGGCTCGGAGGACTTCAAGGCCATCAAGCTGCCCGCCCCGCCGGCGGTGGACGAGAACGGCAGCATCGACCCTGCCCAGCAGGAGGCGCTGCGGCTGGCGGTGCGCGAGTTCATCATGACCCGGGAGCGTTTCAACGACGCCGCCAAGTTCAACTGGGAGGTCGGGCTGTCGGCGTGGGCGCTGGCGTTCCTGGGTGTGACCCCGAACGCGGCCATCTGCTTCTTCGGTCCGCCGGCCTCTGGCAAGTCGACCATCGCGCAGGCCATCGCCGCCTCGCTGAACGAGCACTGGGCGCCCCGCACCGGGTCGGCCATGGCGACGTTCAACGCCCGCCCCGCGGGCATGGACCTGCTGCCCGACGGGCTGGACCACTGCTTCCTGCACGTCGATGACCTCAAGCCCGAGGCCGACCCGCAGTCGATGAAGGCCGCGCTCAAGGCGTTCGATGCCCTGCTGCGTCGCGCCCACGGCTCCGGTGGTGCGGTGCGCGGCACCATCGACAAGCAGCAGGACCGGCTCGCGGTCCGTAAGGTCGACTCGGCGTCCCCGCTCATGATCATCACCGGTGAGGAGATCCCCACCGGTGAGGGGTTCGCGGAGTCCGGTCTGGACCGGGCGCTGTTCATCCCGATCCAGCCCAACACCCAGCTGCGCAGCATGGAGGACCTGGCCGAGCTCGAGCGTTCGGCTGCCTCGGGCCGGTTCAAGATGGCCACCACGGCCTACCTGATGTGGATCGCCGGGCAGATCAACTCCGGCGCCCCGGTGCTCTCCGGTGACGGGGAGACCCCGATGCCGGCTGCCGAGCCCAAGGCCCGGTTCGCGACCTGGAAGGCGCAGGTAGAGAACCAGCGTCAGGCGTTCGTCACCGGCGACCCGGACTCGGGCCTCGCGGCGGTCGACTCGGTGTTCCCGGCCGGGTCGAAGGTCTCCAACCGTGCCCGCATGCTGACCGCGTCGCTGCTGCTGGGCATGGAGCACCTGCTGCGGTTCGCGACCGAGACCAGCGCCATCACCGGTCCGGAGGCGATCACCATCTGGAACAACTTCGGTGAGGGGCTGCGCAACTCGGTGCTCAAGCACACCACTGAGGTGATGGGCGGCAACATGACGCCGGCCGACCGGGCACTGGCGTCGCTGCGTTCGCTGGTCGCTTCCCGGCGCGTCACGCTGGACCCGGTCCAGGGCGACCACAAGCCGCTCATCGGTCAGGTCGTGGACCTTGTCGATGCGGGCCCGAACGCTGTGGCGATCAACCACATCGCCGCGGCGGAGGCGTTGCGCTACCCCGGCGGTGGGCGGGCGCTGCTGCGTGACCTGTCCGACGCGCTGGTCCTGGACGGCCCGGACGGCAAGAAGACCCGCACCCTCAAGATCGGCGGTCACCGCACCCAGGTGTGCGTCATCCCGGGCGAGACCTGGGGTCTGACCGCTGAGGATGTCCGCCAGAACACCGACGTGTTCTGAGCCGCGGTGCGGCACGGGCCCCGACGCGGGCTCGTGCCGCACATAGGCAGGGGGAGGGCGCAGACCGCTGGTCTGCGACCCCGGACAGCACGCTCGAGGATGAAGGAGGTGGTGAGCTGGTGACGACAATGAACTTCGGTACGCCGAGCTGGCTCGCCGCCGCGGCGCACAGCGGTCCGGTGTCAGAGCCCGCGCTCGCGCCTGCTGAGCCTGCGCCTGCCACCGATCCTTCACCTGCGGCAGGCCCTGCTCCTGCTGCGGAGCCTTCACCCGCTCTCGATCCTGCACGTGCCGTCGATCCTGCACCGCCCGCAGCACCCGCAGCACCCGCAGCACCCGCAGCACCCGCACCGCAGCCCACCGGGGTAGAGAGCGTCGCCCTGGCCCAGCCGGGCCGCCGCTACGTCAACGACCGGCCCCGCGCCCGCAAGACCCCGACCCCCGAACCCACCGAACCCGAGATCGACGAGGACGAGGCCATCGAGGCCGAGCTCGCCGCTCGCCCCATCCCCGGCCCCGGGGTGCCCCGCAACTTCACCATCCTGGACGCCACCTCGATCCGACCCGCCGGACGACCCGCCCTCCGCCTGAACGGCGACCTGCCGCCGTGGTGCGCCGAACGCCCCCACGCCGTGCTCTGGCCGCGCGCCGGATGGTGGACCGACACCTTCTGGCCCGCCCCGCACGAGAAGGCCCCGGCCGACCTGCCGCTGGTCGCCGCCCACGAGCTCGACGTCCACACGGCCGCCGGCCAGTGGGACGTCCTGCACGGACAGATCCTCGCCAACGGCCCAGCGCACACAGCCTGGGTGCTCGCCCTGCGCGGGCGCGAACTGCTCGGGCTCTGGCGCACCCGCCCGCAGCAACTGCCCACCCTGCTGGACCAGCTGACCGGCGGCGGCGTTGACATCCCCGACCAGCCCTACTGGACGCTGAACCGCGCCGACCTCGAGACCGCCCTCGACGACGACCAGGCCAGCGAACCGCCGCGGGCGCACGACGTCGACAACCCCCTGCCGCCCGAGCCCGACCCGCTGGACGCGCTCGGCTTCGACCCCTACGCCCAGGACGCGCCGCTGCCGGTCATGCACGGCGAACCCGCCTGGGCAGCCACGCCCGCCTACACGGACTGGTGACCGATGCCTGTTCTTGTCCTTGACCTGGACAACACCACCTTCGATTACAACGCCGCGCTGGCCGGCCACGTGCTGCGGACCGAGCGGCGCGTCGTGCCCGCTCAGGTGCCGCACTACTCCTTCGCCAACTCCGGCTGGTTCGCCGACACCGACCACTTCCTGCGCACCCATCGCGAGGCCGTGCGGGCCGGGCTGTTCGCCCACATGGCCCCGTACCCCGACGCGATCGAGACCCTGCACGGACTGCGCGAGGCTGGCTGGTACATCAAGGTCGCCACCCACCGGCTCATCGGCGGCATCGACGAGCACCTCGTCCGGGCGAGCACCCTCGCCGGTCTGGACCGGGTCGGGATGCCGTACGACGAGGTCCACTTCGTGGCCGACAAGCACACCGTGCCCGGTGACATCTGGGCCGATGACAAGCCGCGCGTGCTGACCGACCTGGACGCCCTCGGGCTGCCGCGCCTGGCCTACCGGCACGCCTACAACGCCCATGTCCCCGGCCCCGGTGTCGGCAGCTGGCGCGAGCTCGGCCGCTACCTGCGCACCTTCGCCCTGGAGGTGAGCGCCGCGCCGGCGTGACGCATACCACACTACTTGTGGCGTCATCCTGCAACGCTGGAGGGGCAGCCGGACACTACAAGGTGTGGAAACACCCGACGACGACTACTCGTGCTGGCAACGCGCCATGGCCGGAGACGGCCCGGCGTTCGGCACCATCTTCGACCGACACCAGGCCCGGGTCTACCGGCACGCCTTCTCCCTGGTGCGTGAAGCCGCCGACGCGGAGGACGTGACTGCCGGGGTCTTCCTCGAGCTGTGGCGAAAGCGCCGCAGCGTGCGCGTGCTGCGCGGATCGCTGCTGCCGTGGCTGCTGGTCACCGCGACCAACATCGCCCGCAACCAGCAGCGAACCCTGCGCCGCCACCGCGCCCTGCTGGACGCCCTGCCCCGCCCGGTCGAGAGCGACGAGCAGGAAGGCGAGGTCTCCGAGGACCTGGCCGCCGGCCTGGCCCAGCTGGACCCCGTCGACCAAGGCCTGCTGACGCTCATCGCGCTGGAGGGCCACTCCGTCAAAGAGGCTGCCGAGCTCATCGGGCTCACCGAGACCGGTGCGCGCTCACGCCTGCATCGGGCACGACGCCGCGTCAAAGAGAGCCTGATGGCGACGCGAACACGGATCGGCCCGAACAACCAGAAGGAGGAGACGGCGTGAGTACCCCCACCGGCATGAACGAGAGCATGAAGCAGGGCCTGCGCGCCCACCTTGTCCGGACGGCCAACGAGGAGCCGGCCCGGCAGCGCACCGCCCGCCGCAACGCCGCCCTCACCGGCGCCGCCGGCCTGGGCCTGGCGCTCGGTGGCCTCACCATCGGGTGGGGCCTGGGCGTCAACAACGCCAACCCGCCTGCCGCCGAGCAGAGCACCGTTGCCCCGACGGACCAGCCGACCGACCATCTCATGGGCGGTTCCGGCGGCCCCTACACCGTCTGGTACCAGTTCGTCGGCTCCGCCCACGTGACCCTGCCGCCCTACCCGGTCCCGATCATCGCCGAGGCCACCTTCACCTGCGAGGAGGCCGGGTCCCTGGCCGTCGGGGATGACGAGGCACGCACCTGCGCCGCGGGGGAGTCCTTCACCGTCACCGTCAAGCTCGACGGGCAGTCCACCCAGCTGCCGGTGGTCGCCCAGGACGGGCAGGCATGGACGTTCAGGCTGGTCTACGGCGGCGAGGACGACGGCGCCCCGGAGCCGACCAGCTCCGGTGACGTCCCGCAGATCGTGCCCGGGGGCGCCGGAGGGTCATCGTCGTGACCGACGGCCCGCTCAAACCGGTCGGGTGCCGCACATTGAACATGTGTGACCCCCGACTCTGCGAACTTCTACCTGGGCGACAAGCTGGCCTGGGTCGGCCACCACCTGGTGGTCACCGACCCCGACCTGCTCGCCAAGCTGGACAAGCCGTACCTGTCGGCCTCCACCGCGAAGTCGGTGCACAACTGCCCGGCGTGCTGGGTCGGTGCGAAGGCGCTGCCGGGGTCCTTCGACCTGTTCAGCCCCACCGAGAAGGGGTCCGCGGCACACCTGGTGCTGGAGGAGCTGTTCCAGCTGCCGCCGGGCCGCCGGGACGCCAAGCACGCGGCCGCCATCCTCACCGGCCTGCCGCGGCGCGACCCCGAGGAGGGGGAGGTCGACTACGCCCAGGCGCTCGGCACGGACCCGGTCCGCTACGCGCAGTGGATCTCGATGGTCACCAACGCCTACTCCGGCATCTTCACGATCGAGGACCCGACCCAGGTGGAGGTGTTCGCCACCGAGCTGCGGCTGGACGGCATCGAGGTCGGTGGGGTCCCGTTCAAGGGGTTCATCGACCGGGTCGACATCATCGAGCAGGACGGCAACCGAGCCCTCTTCGTGAGGGACTACAAGACGGGCGCCGACAAGTCCGAGCCGAATCCGCGGTTCTCTGACGACCACGGCGACCAGATCCGCCTCTACGTCGAGGCACTGCGACGCTGGCTGACCGAGAACGGTGAGCCCAACCTGCAGGTCGCCGGCGGCGGGCTCTACTACGTCGAGCACGGCACCCAGCGTGAGGTCGATATCCGGCCCAGCGCCATCCGCCAGACCCTGGCCGGGTTCGCCACCTCCTGGCGCGAGCTGCACTCCTCGCTGGAATCGGCCTCCTTCGAGGTCAAGCCCAGCCCGCTGTGCGGGTGGTGCCCGCTGGTCAACTCCTGCCCGGTCGCCTCACCCAAGCGCAACCCCAAGGACCCTCGCGACAACGCCCCGCAGGCCGTCGAGCTGGGCATCCCGGTGCTGCGCCGCAACCCCGTCACCGCCGTTCCCGCCGGCGACGAGATCACCGCCCCTGCCGCACATACAGCAGTAGGCCGGAACGGTTCCGGAACATCTGACATGGAGGACACGATGAGCAACGGCAAGCCGTGGCGCGAGACCAAGCCCTGGGAGGGCGACACCGTCGACGGTCACATCATGCTCGCCTCACCCGCGGCCACGGCCGTCATCGGGCTGGCCTCCATGTCCGCCGAGCAGCTGCACCAGCACGGCTTCAAGGTCGGTCCGACCACGCTGCGGCTGATGACCTCGCTGCTGGCCAAGGTGGTCCTGGACACCCAGGCCACCATCACCGACGGCTCCACCGACTGGGCCCAGGGTGCCAACACCCGCGCCCGCGGCGCCCTGCACACCGTGCTCACGCTGCGTCCGCTGCCCTTCGGTGACCTGCCCGAGGGCACCGAGCGTGACGCCGAGGACTTCGCCGCCCACGCCGAGGCTCTGCTGGCCTGGCAGCAGCGCGCGACCACCTTCGCTGCCGCGCTGCTGCGCACCGGCATCGACCTGTTCGACGGCCACCTGCCGCTGAACTTCACCGACCTCCTGCCCGCACGCGGGCAGGGCCGCGACGCCGCCTGACCGGCGCCCACCACCCACCCGCACGAGAGCACGTAGGAGAACGAACATGGCCTTCCAGACCAGCCGCGAGGACATCATCCTGGCCGCCGTCGCCGCCGCCGGCCCCGCCGGGGACAACAAGGGCGCCTGGTACACCCGCGTCAAGGGGCTCGCCGCCGAGGTCACCCTGATGCTCGACGAGAACAGCCCGATCAGCCGCCACATCGACAAGTTCGCCGGCATCGACGCCCGCTTCCCGGCGGTCATCGTCGGCGGCAAGGTGGAGGCCGCCTCCAAGCGGGTCGAGGTCCGGCTCGTCCCGGTCACCCGCGACGGCTACGGCGAGGAGGAGACCATCCGCACCGAGCGCACCGACACCCCCGAGGGTGCCGCGATGCTCGAGCAGGTCAAGGCGCTCAAGGGTCACCGCGTGCTCGTGCACAAGCGCATGGAGCAGAACGGCGACAAGAAGTTCCGCGTCCTGCAGCACGTGGTCGACCTGGGTGTCGACCCGCAGAAGGACGAGCTGCTCGCAGCCTGAACCGGTACCGCTGCCGCTGTCTCCCGGACAAGTCCCGCGGGCAGCGGCAGCGGTGCGCCGGAGCGAACCCGGTTCCGGCGCATGTTCACCCATGAACCCCCATCCACCATCGCAGCGAGGTGCACCGATGAGCACGGACTACTTCACCACCGACGAGGCCGACAGCGGCGTCCCCGAGTTCCCGACCCAGTCCGAGGTCACCGAGCGCGACGAGGACGCCGAGGTGATCGAGCTCGACGAGGACGAGACCTCCGGCTCTGAGGTCCGCCGCACCCGCAGCACTCGCCGCGCAGGCAGCCGCCGCGCCGAGGTCCGCCGCGACATCGCCAAGTACATCCAGCTCACCGGCGTCAACGACGAGGACCTGCAGCTGCTCGGCACCCTGTACGGGGTGGCGCCCGACCCGCTCGAGCTCACCGTCGCCATCATGGCCGGCTCGCGCGCCAGCCTCGCTGCAGTCAACGACCTGCGCGCCATCGCCGAGGCCGACCCGTTCGAGGCGCCGCTGGTGGCCGCCGCGCTGGCACCCGCCCAGCTCAAGACCGTCCACAGCCTGCTGGTGAGCCTCGGTGGTGCCTCCACCAAGGACCTGCCCGGTGGTGCCGTCACCAAGGCCGCCGGACGGCTGGCCCGCGATGTGCACGGGCTGGGCACCGCCGCCCGCGACCGGCTGGACCGGGTCCTGGGTCTGACCAAGCGGACCGTGTGAGGAGCATCTGCCGCACATATGGATGTATAGACAATGCCATGAAGACGACGAGGGTCGTATCCGGTCTCATCCTTTTGGATGACTGACCGTCACGTCATGGCGGCCGACAGGGCCGTATAGACAGTTCGGGGGAACAGTTGAGGACGAGGAAGAACAACCAGAGGTCCACGGACATCTGGCAGGACGCCGCGGAGGTCCCGCGCGCCGGAGTACCGGACGCGGCGAAGATCGAGAAGCGGTACCGCCGTGTGCGTCGCTACTACACGGCAGCGGGCGCCCTGCTCCCGGTGACCCTGCTGGTCTCGACCCTGGCCGTCGGCAGCATCCTGAACGCCGACCAGGCACCCCCGGCGGTCGTCGAGCAGGCCGACCCGGCCACCCGCAACCTGGCCATGTCGGCCGTGCAGACCTGGCTGGACTCCGACCCGGCACCGCTGCCCGGGGCGTCGCTGCTGTCCTGGGACGACTGGAGCGAGCTGCCGCAGCGCCCCAAGACCACCGGGGTGGACGCCGACACCACCACGCGGCAGTCGCACACCCTGACGGTGCGGACCGGTACCGGCTCGCTGCTGACCGTGCAGGTCCTGGTCGCGCTCAACCCCGCCGGCCAGGCCGTCACCATCGGCAGCCCGTCGGTGACCGCCCAGCTGCCCGCCGGTGAGGGCATGGAAGGCCTGGAGGCATGGTCGGCCGGTTCCCCCGACACCGCCTCACCCGCCGTCACGCAGGCCGTCGAGCAGTGGGCCGCCGCCTACGGCTCGGGCGACTCGGTCCGGCTTCGCCAGGTCGTCGGTGACCCCGACACCACCCACCTGTACGTCCCGCTCGCCGGGCTGTCCGCTCCCGTCACCCAGGTCGCCAAGGTCGCCTGGCGCACCGAGATCGTCGAGGGGCGCGAGCAGCGCACTGAGTACCTGATGGCGCAGGCCGTGGTCTCCCTGGGCTGGGACGGCGTCGAGCGTGAGCCCGGTGCACCGGCTCCGAGCGCCACCTATGACCTGCTCATCGTTGGTGCCGACGGCGGCGCCCCCCGGGTAGTCGCCTGGGGTGGCCCCGGCACCGCCCCCACCCTGGAGCCCTACGCCAACGCCGTCACCGGTGTCAGCGAGAACCTCGACACCTCGGTCAACCCCGTGCAGGAGAACAGCTGATGGCGCGCAAGCCCGCCGCCGCCGACGTGCTGCCCACGCAGCCGCAGTGGCCCACCTTCACCCGGGCGCGGCTGCGCGGGGAGTGGCGCGAGGGCCTGGTCATGGGCACCGACAACTCGGTGTGGCTGTGGCGCGCGGTGCCCATGTCGCCGGTCGCCGACGCCAAGTCCGACTCCGACATCGACCAGGCCGCAGCCCCGCTGCTGCAGATGTACGCCGAGCTCGCCCAGCTCTCCGCGATCGTCGGGAACCGCCGCTCCATCGCCCGGCAGTCCTACCGCGAGGTTCACACCCTGGTGGTGAACCTGCCGCAGTGGTGGACCCCGCCGGCCGACCACCCCATGGGTGCCCACCTGGCCTCGCTCTTCCCCCGCACCCAGGAGACCCGGGTACGGACCGCCCTGATCGGTGTCAAGCTGCAGGACAAGGTCGGCGGCGCCGGCGGCATCAAGGCCACCCTGGACTCCATCGCGGAGACCATCACCTCCGGCGGCACCCCGATCAGCGACTACGAGCCCGACGCCCGTCGGGTCGCGCAGGCCGCAGCCCGGGCCGGTCTGACCGTGCCGTCCAACGAGCAGTTCCGCATCGCCAACGCCTGGTGGAACAACGGCACCGCACCGGACGTGTACGTGCTGCCCTCCCCGGACTGTATGCACGTGCTCACCCACGCCGAGCAGGCCCGCGCGGTGGCCCGTGCCATGGCCGACCCGGACGCCGCCCCCGACATGGACCACGTGCCCACGGTCACGATGGCCACCGTGCAGGACATCGACCTGCCCTACGTCCCCTCCAACCGGGCCGAGGCGTGGTGGGTCACCCAGCTGCTGGACCAGGACGCCCTGGTCGTCTCGATCCGGGGACGTGTCGAACCGGCCGTCATCACCCGCGCCGAGCTGCGCCGCAACCGGCAGCGCATCGACGAGGACATTCGGGACCGCCTGCAGCAGGGCAAGATGGAGCGCGCCGAGCAGGAGGAGCACGAGCACATGCTCCGCGAGGTCGAGGCCGCCTACGCCGCCGGTGCCCCGCCGACCCTGGTGGACGCCTCGGTCATCGTGGGGTTCTCCGGTTACGTCGCCGACATGAACGAGCTCTCGGTCTCCCTGACCGCCAAGCTCAACCCGATGCTCGAGCGGCAGCGGCAGGCCATGGCAGAGACCATGATCGCCTCGAACGTGCGTGCTAACCCGCACGTGCACGACCTGCCCACCCAGACCGTCGCCTACTCCGGTGCCTCCGGCCTGTCGGTCGTGGGGGATGCCCCCAGCGCCGGGTCGGTGCTGCTCGGGTTCACCCAGCGTGACAAGCAGGCATCCTGGCTGGACCCGATGGCCGCCGCCGACGACGACAGCGTCCCCGCCATGACCGTTGTCGGGCAATCAGGAGCCGGGAAGACGATCCTGCTGCAGTGGCTGGCCCACCAGTTCAGCTTCACCCGCCCGTGCATCATCGTCGACCCCAAGATGTCCTCCAACCTCGAGGGCCCCGTCCTGGAGCGAGGCGGCGTCGTGGCGTCCCTGGACGACCTGGAATCGGCCGACGGGGTCTTCGACCCGGTCCGGTTCTCCGCCAGCCCCGAGGACGGCATCGAGCTGGCCGTCACCATGATCATGGACATCAACCCGTGGGGCACCCGGGACGCCGGCCAGTACGAGACCGACCTGCGCGCCGCCATCTTCTACGGTGTGCAGCGCGGCGCCACCTGCACCGGGCAGGCGCTGGCCCTGGCGGTCAAGGCAGGCGAGATCGGCAAGGCGGCCGTCGCCCCGATCTTCCGGTTCGCTCAGACCAGCTCGCTGTTCCGGGCCTGCTTCGGAATCTCGCCCAAGTCGCAGGGGCTGCGCGTCAACAACGGGCTGACCCTCATCAAGGCCGGCACCATCGACATCGCCGCCCTGGCCGCCCAGGACACCAACTCCCAGACCGTCCGTGCCGCCAAGGCGCTGGTCCGCATGATGGTGTTCGGGACCGCGATGGCCGTCTCCGGTCGTGACGGTGTCGTGCTGCTCGACGAGGCGTGGCTGTTCACCCAGTCCGGTCGCGCCGAGGTCGAGCGGCTGGGCCGGCTGGCCCGCTCCCAGCGGGTCTTTCCGGTGCTGTTCACCCAGCGGGTCTCCGACCTGCTCAAGGCCGAGCTGGCCGGCTACATCTCCCGCGGCATCATCCTGCCCATCCAGGACGAGGACGAGGCCGTCGCAGCCTGCAAGCTGTTCAAGATCGAACCCACCCCTGCCCGGCTGGCAGCCATCATGGGCTCGGACAAGGTGGCGGCCGCCGGCGGCGGTCAGCAGCCGAACTGGGACTCGATGCGCGCTCTGCGCAACCCCACCACCGGTGAAGTCCTGCGCGGCGCCATCGGCATCTACTGCGACCTGGCCAAGCGCGCAGTCCCCACCGAAGTTGTCATCCCCCCTGCCTTCCTCAAGATGGCCTCGACGAACAAGCGAGACATCGATGAGCGCGAGCTCGTCAAGGAGCAGGCCCGTCTTGCAAAGGAACAGCACGACATGTCCACCACCGCTGAGGTCGCACCGAGCAACGAGATGTCGTGGTAGCCGCGGCCCTGGCAGCGTCGACCTCGACGCTGCGCGATGTGACCAACGCCGCCTCGCTGACGACCCTCCAGCTGGACGAGGTGGCCCGCGGCATCGCTGAGACCGCCGCCGCCGGCGCCCTGGACTCGCGGGAGAGCGCTCACCGGATCGCCGCCCTGATCGCCACCTCCCCGATCATCGATGAGGTCAGCACCTACACCGCCGGCCTGTCCCAGCAGCAGCGTGCCGACCTGGCCGACTCGCTGCGCTGGCAGCTGGTGCGGACCGTGCTGGACGCCGAGCGCGGGTTCTTCGACCTGGACCGGCTGCGTACCGCCTCCTTCGCCGGGTGGCTGCGGCAGACCGCGATCGCGTTCTCCCACCGGGACGCCGTGGTGCGGCCCCGGTCCGCAGCGGACCGGCTCACCGTGCTGTGGGACACCACGCCCGGGCAGATGGACGACACCACCGAGCAGGAATGGCAGCAGCGGCACATTTCCGAGCACGCCCCGGTCGCCTCCTCCGCCGAGGAGCAGGCCTGCACCGGCGGGTTCTGGGACCTCGTGGAGGACCCCGAGCAGATGGTCACCAAGACCAAGGGGATGCGCGCCGCGGCACGCACGTTCGCCCTGTCGGTCGCGGTCCGCCGCTCCATGAGCCTGCCCCGGCTGTGCGTGCCGGCCGAGGAGACCGACCGCCAGTGGGTCCTCGAGACCTGCCAGGCCGACCCCAACGCTGCCGCCCGCGCGCTGCGCGCCGTCGTGGAGCTGCTGTGCGGTCTGCGTGACGGGATGCCCGAGGTCGACGAGCGGCTGCTGGCCCTGTGGGACGACTTCTCCCTGGAGCAGCTGCAGTCCCTGGAGTCCGCACCGGCACCGATGGTCGACGTCCTGGTCGTCGGGCAGGTGCAGCCGGCCCCCAAGCCGTCCCGGACCGTGCTGCGGGCGCTGCGCAAGAGCGCCAAGGACCTGGTGCCCTCCCGCGGCTGGCACGACATCGCCACCCACCTGGTCGCCTCCTTCGTGGCCCGGACCACCAGCCCGGTCTCCGACTTCGACGGGGTCTCCGACGAGGTCAGCCGCGCCGCCCTGGTCGCCGAGGCCAAGCGGCTGGCGCAGCAGTGGCCCACCTACGTGCAGCGAGCCCTGGCCTGGCCGGGACAGCCCCTGGGGTGCGACGAGGAGGAGATCACCGACCGTCTCGCCCGCACCTTGCACGACCTGACCGAGGGCTCCGGACCGGCAGGCTGCGATGCCTGAGTACGACGTCACCGTGACCGTGACCCACGAGGCCCGCATCCGGGCGCGGTCCAAGCGGGCGGCCATCGAAGCGGCGGAAGCTCTCAACGGGGCCTGGCCGCTGGACATCACCGACCTCAGCATCGACGCCGAACGCGTCCGGGCAGGGTCGGCGACGTCGGCGCAGGGTCAGGCGGATGCCTTCAACCGGGACCACCCGCACGGGTCCCCGGTGCGGTACTGGCCCGGCGCACGGGTCGGTGAAGGACGCCTCTCGACGGTGCGTGGCACCGCCTGGGTGATGCCTTCGGGTGAGGCCGTGGTGTGCGTGCAGGACTACGCCGGCGGTATCGCGCTCACCCATGTCGAGGTCGCCGGAGGTGCCGATCGTGGCTGACCTGAACGTCTTCTCCGCCTACCTCGATGAGAAGATCGGCGGCCGTATCGCCGACCTGGACCCGCAGCAGGCTCAGGCCGAGCTGCTGATGCTGCACCGCACCATGAAGGCTGCCGAGGAGGTCGGGGAGAGCATCGCGGCGGTCATCGGCATGACCGGCGCGAACCCGCGCAAGGGGGAGGTCGGTGACCGAGCGGACCTGGTGAACGAGCTGCTCGACGTGGCGGTCTCGGCGCTCGGGGCGGTCGAGCACCTCAACGGGAACGACGGCTCCTCGCTGGACCTGCTGCGCGCACGGATCGACCGGGTGGTCGCTCGTGCAGGACTGAACCCGCAGCCGGCTGGTGCGCAGCTGTGACCACCCTGTTCCACACCAGCCCGACGACGAACCGCGAACAGATCCTCGCCCAAGGGCTGTGTGCCCGACGTCCGAGCGAGGGACCGTACGCGGACCTTGCGGCCGGGCAGCCCGTCGGGGTGTACGTCGGCCCGGCCCCGGACCGTCGCGGCGTCTGGGCGCACGATGACCCGTGGGACGTGTGGGAGGTGGACACCAACGGCGTGCCCTGCCAGCCCGACGTGCTCAACCCCGGAAGCACCGTCCTGCTCGATGATGTCGCGGCCGCACGTGTACGTCTGGTGTCGACCTACTCCTGGCTCGGGGCCGCCACGGCACCCGGAGGTCCGAACCGATGAACTGGCCGACCCCGCAGGAGGCCGTCGCGGACGTGCGGCAGGCGCTCCTCGACTTCTCGATCTGCGATCGCGTGGATGCCCCGGGCGATCGCAGGCCTGATGGCCAGGCGCACCCGTACTGCGTCACGCACAACCGCCTGTGGGGCGCGTGCGCAGGGTCAGGAGGCTCCGATGCCTGAGTGCACCTGCATCTACTACGCCGCCGGACCGGTCCGCTCCGCGCTCGTCGCGCGCACCGGGTCCGACCGCGAGGACGAGCCCGGCTGCCCCGAGCACGGAGCAGAATCAGGAGGCACGCAGCATGGTTGACGACTGGCGTCGACACACCGAAGCGATCAGCGCGCTCGAAGCGATCGCGAGCGACTACGAGCGGATCGTGGGCCGTCGGGAGAAGTCCGGCGTGGACAGCACTGACGCTCTGCTGGTCGGCTCACGTCAGGTCGCAGCAGAGCTCCGTGAGTCCATTCGTGTGCTGAATGCCGACCTGGGCATCATCGAGCCAGCAGGCTCAGCCCAGCCCCGCACATCTACAGGGACGTGACCGCTCCCTCTCGCCGCTCCACCAACGTCCGGCTGCGATGGGCCGGCGATGACCAGTGGGCGGTGACCACCCCGACCGGGTCGTTGGCGTGGAGTCAGGACGAACCGCCGCCGCCGGGGGAGTGGGCTGCCACCGCGCACGGTCACGGCGAATCCACCGGCGACCTCTACGTCGGTTCGGCCGACCGGGTGCTGGCCAGCATGCCGGACCTGGACGGCACCGTGAAGCTGGCCTACCTCGACCCGCCGTACAACACCGGCCGCACCTTCACCGACTACGGCGACCGGGAAGAGTCCGCGCTGTGGCTGACGATGATGCGTCAGACCCTGACCCAGGTGCACAGGTCGCTGCGCACCGACGGCAGCGCCTGGATCCACCTCGACGACGGCGAGGTGCACCGGGTGCGGCTGCTGGCCGAGGAGGTCTTCGGGCCCGCGAACTTCGTCGCGGACGTCGTCTGGGAACGCAAGCGCAAGCCGTCCTACCTGCACGGTCAGCTCGCCCAGGTCACCGACCACATCCTCGTCTTCGCCAAGGACCGCACCCGCCTGGGCCGGTTCAGCACCGGGGAGCAGGTCGCCTCCCGTCGTGTCCCGCTGCACCACGGGTCCAACGCCCCGACCGTGCTGCGGTTCCCGGCCGGGTCGGTGCAGATGCCGCAGCGGCTGGGCACCATCGCGGCCGGTGACATGTCCACCGCCTCGGTGCGCACCGAGCTGCTGGACGACATCGAGGTCGTGGACGGTCGCAACGCCGCCGACTTCGCCATGTTCGGGTCCTTCCGCTGGAACCAGGAGCGACTGGACCGTGAGCTCGCCGCCGGCGCCGAGCTGCTGGTCTCGAGCCGGCTGCCGCTGCGACCCAACGTCATCTCCGGATCGGGCTCCAAGACCTGGACCACGCTGTTCACCCGGGCCACCGGGGTCGCGACCAACGAGGCCGCCCGGGAGCATCAGCACGCCCTGTTCGGTCACGCCGGGTTCGACACCCCCAAGCCGGAGGAGCTGCTGGCCCGCATCATCGAGACCGCCACCGCACCCGGTGACCTGGTGCTGGACCCGTTCGCCGGGTCGGGCACCACCGCCGCGGTCGCGCACAAGCTCGGGCGCCGCTGGTTGACCGTCGAGCTCTCGCAGCAAACCGTGGACACCTACGTGCTGCCGCGGCTGACGCAGGTGCTGGCCGGCACCGATGAGGGCGGCGCCACCTACCGGCATGTCCCGGCGCTCACGGTCCCGACGCCGGAAGGGCTGACCGCGCGGCAGGCGCGGCTGGCTGCGCAGTGGCTCGGCGACCTGGTGGCCGCCGGTGAGCTGGACGGGCTGGACCCGGAGACGGTGGCCAAGGCTGCTGCCCGGATGCGTGAGGCCGCGGCCGCGACGACCCCGGTCCGGGTCCATGCCGGTGGCGGAGCGTTCCGGGTCTGGAGCGCCGCTGCTGCCGTCGCGGTGGCCGCCTGAGAGGTCGAAGGTGCACGTTCGTGCACATTCCGCTGATGTGCACGTTCGTGCACCTCGGGTAGGCGCGGACCGGTCAGCGGCGCGCCGGGTCGGGCCCGGTCAGGCGGCGGCGGCGAGCTGTGCCTGCTGCTGGCGCAGCCATGCGGTGGCCTCCTGCGGCCGGGTCATCAGCTGCCCGAACATGGCGACCGCCTCCTTGTAGACGGCGCGGGTGGCCTCGGGGTAGCCGAACGGCTTGAGCTTGAGCATGCGAGGGTCGAGCAGGGCGACCATGCCGCGGTCCCGCTCGGACCGGATCAGCCGACCCGACCCCTGCTCCAGCAGCAGGCTGGCACTGGCACTGTAGATCAACCTGGTGGCGGCCCAGCGGTCCATGTCCGCCCGCTCCATCAGGTCCTCCACCCGGGCGTCGTCCACCGGGTTGGCCGGCGAGCGGGGTACCCGATCGATGACCACCAGCGAGCACGTCGAGCCTGGGGCGTCCACCCCGGTCATCATGGAGCGGGTGCCGACCATCACCGAGGGGACGTCATCCTTCCAGCGGCCGGTCAGATGCCGTAGCGCCGGGCCGTCCCACTGGGAGTGGACCGCCCACCGGTTCGCCGCCGCGGTGCGCAACGCCTGCGCGTACTCCCGACCCGCCGCCGCGGTCGCCGACAGGATCAGGGCGTGCCCCTGGTTGGCCTCCACCAGGGCGACCATCAGCGCCTTGGCCCACTCGCGGTGCATCCCGACATCCAGGCGCGGGCGTCCCGGATCCCGCGACAGCGCCGCGATGGCGGCCGGGTCGTCGGCGCGCGGGATGAACAGCACCGACTCCCGGTAGGCGTCCCGGAACGGGGAGGCGTACTTGGTGGTCTGCGTCCGCAGCCCCACCTGGGCGGGGAACCCGCGCGGCAACGTCGCCGAGACCGTCACCACCGACAGCTTGTACCGCGGCTTGCCGTCGGCGCCGCGCAGCGGCGGGTCAGCGGACAGGTCCTGCGGCCCGTCCTGGTCCTCGGCGGCGGCGGCGGCCTCGATCGCGTCCGGGTCGTCCTCGGGTGCCGACCACAGGTTCGACTGTAGCATCGAGGACACGTCGACCGGGGTGGACCGAGCCGCGTGCGTGATGCGTTCGCCCCGGTCGTCGGCCTCCACCCAGCGGGCCACCCCGGTGCGGTGCTCGCAGACCGAGGACATGTCGGCCTTGAGGCTGTCCACCCGGGCCCGCACCCGCCGCACCCGCACCTCGGCGTCACCGGCGGCCTTCTTGGCGACCTTGGCCAGGACGGTCTGGGCGCGCGTGAGCCAGGCCTCGAGCATCACACCGGACCCCAGGATGGGGTCGTCCTCCTTGCCCAGGCGCACCACCCCGGAGGACTTGTCGGCCTTGCCCATCTGGGCGGCCAGCTCCGCCTCGACCGCCTCGGCGATCGACTGACCGTCGGACAGCAGCGTCTTGACCGTCGGGTCGGCCTCCTCCAGCACGGTGCGCAACGCCCGGGTGGTGGACAGGATGCGACGCGAGGCCACCTCGCTGGCTCCCTGGTTGCGGACCTGGTCGGGCAACGCGTGAGCCTCGTCGACGATGATGGCGTCGAAGCGGCCCAGCTTCTTGGATCCGATCACCGCCCCGATGGACTTGGCGGCCTGGGTGGCCAGCAGGGCGTGGTTGGTGACCACGACGTCGGCGTCGGCTGCGCGCTGCTTGGCCATGGCCGGCTTGCACACCGAGGCGAACGGGCACTGGTCCATGCCGACGCACTCGTTCGGGGTGACCGAGACCAGGTCCCAGGCGCCGTTGGCGGTGGACCCGGAGTAGGAGTGCTTGTCGCCGGTGCCGCCGGTCTCGGACAGGTGCTGCTGCAACGCCCACACGACGAGCTGGGCGGCCTCTCCGTGGGGGTAGCGTCCGCCGCCGAGCTCGACGGTGTCGGTGGCGGCCACCATGGGCAGCAGCTGGGAGGTCAACGCCCGCAGGTCATCGTCGGTGGGGACGTGCTCGCCGGGCTCGAAGGCCTGGCCGAGCAGCTCGTGCGCGCTGGACAAGGTGGTCCGCAGGCAGGTGTAGTTGGACCAGCCCTTGAGGACAGCGGTGCGTACCACGACGCCGGTGGCGTCCCGGACCGCGGCGGCGGCCACGGGGGCGTCCTTGTCGACGATCTGGGCCTGCAGCGCGAGGGACTCGGTGGAGATGACGACCCGCTTGCCGGTGGTGGCGTTGAGCAGCATCGCCGGCACGCCGTATGCCATGGACTTGCCTAACCCGGTCGGCGCGGTCGCGACCACCTCACCACCGGTGGCGGTCAGCGCCTCCCAGACCTGCTGCGTCAGCTCGTCCTGACCCGGGCGCGGCCGCGCGTGCGGCAGCCCGGTGGCCTTGCGGACGGCGTCGGTCAGGACCTTCTGGACGTCGGGCTCGCTCACGCCGCGACCTGGTCGGGCGGCTCGAGGTCGCCCGCCTCGTCACTGTCCTGGAGGCCGTCAAGGTCGTCGTAGTCCTCGAAGTCGCGGTCCGCGCTGGGCAGCCGACGCGACCCGAACGCCAGCCCGTGCTGCCTGGCGTAGGCGCGCCGTTCACGCTCGGTGAGTCCACCCCAGACACCGAACGTCTCACCGGTCTGGATCGCCCATTCCAGGCACTCCTGGAGCACCGGGCAGGTCGCGCACACCATCTTGGCCTCACGGGTGGAGCCGCCCTTGTCGGGGAAGAACGCCTCCGGGTCGGTCTGGGCGCACTGGGCCTCGTCACGCCAGTCGTAGGCGGCGCCGTCCGCGGGCACACCGGCCAGCAGCTGCAGCAGGTTCAGGTCAGCGGTCACGGGTGGGCTCCTTGGAGAATCGCAGCGGTGCACGGTCGGTGACCCAGGTGCGGTGCAGCGCCCAGGTCAACGCGACGAGCAGGTAGGCCGACAGCAGGCTCTGATCCACAACCAGCGCCAGGACGAGCACGACCAGCCACCGGCGCGTCAGCGGCCACCCACCACGCAGCGCCAGCATGCAGATCAGGGCGGGAACCGTCAGCAGCAGGTACACCACCCACAGCGGTGCACCCGCCAGCTGGGCGGTGGTCATCACCGACACCCACACCAGGGCGGCGCCCAGGGCACCGGCCCAGCGCAAGGTCCGCCGGGTACGGGTGGCCCTGGCGGGCTTGTCGGGGTCACGTCGGGCGGCGGTGGGGGAAGCGGTGGTGGTCACGTCCTGCCTATGTGCGGCACCCCGGTCCGGGTGTCGGGTCGCGGCGGCGGCGGGTGCCGCACATAAGGCAGCCATGGCAGCACCGTTCTACGTCGACCCCAAGGGCGGATTCACCCCCGAGGAGGTCGCCACCGACCCCACTGTCCGTCTGCTGACCGCGGCGAGCCTGGCCATGTACCTGATCAAGCGGGCCAAGCGTCACACCTGGGCCGAGCTCGGCCGCGACCTGTCCGGCCTGCCGGGCAACGTGCTTCTCGAGCCGTGGCAGGTCGAGCTGCTGGCCGAGCACGACGACGTGCTGCACGTGCTGCGGGTCAAGCTCACCGGAGAGGGCCCAGACGCGCAGGCCGTCGCGATCGCCGCCTGCCGGGGCTGCGGCTCCTGGATGGCGGCCGCCTCCGGCACCACGGTCCCGTCCAAGTGCCCGCTGACCCTGGGCTGCACCGGTGTCATGGTCAAGGCCCCGGCCGGGGGACCGCGCCCCGCGCCCAAACTGCTGCCCGACCCGAGGCCCGCCACTGTGCTGGACACCGACCCGGGGGAGCAGGGGTGACCCGGCGCCGGCTGCTGGCCGGGCTGGCGGTCGTGGTGCTCGCCGGGCTCGGCTACGTCCAGGGAAGCTCAGCGTTCACCGAGCCGGCTCCCGAGCTCACCCGCACGCAGGTACGCCCCGACGCGGTGCCCGACTACGTGCGGGAGGAGTTCGGCGACGGCTGGGCCAGCAGCAACGGCTGCGACACCCGCAACCGGGTGCTGGCCCGGGACCTGACCCAGGTGCAGCACGCGCCGGGCTCGGACTGCGTCGTGATCTCCGGGGTCCTGGTGGACCCCTACACCGGGCAGCGGGTGAGGTTCGAGCGCGGCACCACGACCAGCCAGCAGGTGCAGATCGACCATGTGCTGCCGTTGGCGCAGGCCTGGGACGCCGGCGCGTACGCCTGGACCTATGAGCAGCGGGTCGCCTTCGCCAACGACGAGGTGAACCTGCTGGCCGCGGCCGGGTCGGTGAACGCCTCCAAGTCCGACGCCACCCTGGCCGAGTACGCCCCGCAGCTGTCCGGGCTGGCGTTGTGCGAGTACGTGACCACCTACGTGCAGGTCGCGCAGACCTATGCGCTGACGCTGTCGCAGGCCGACCGGGAGGTCGCCGAGCAGGTCCAGCAGGGATGCGCATGAGTCGAGATCCCCGGGAGGAGGACAACGCCCGCTACGGGAGCGACCCTGCGGTGCGGCTGCTTGCCGTGGACGCCGCCGCCGGGTTGCCGGTCGACCTGACCGTTCAGCCTGCCGGTGTGGTGCGTCATGTCGCGCTGGCGTTGTCGGTGCTGACCGGGTTGCGGGCCGTCGCCGCCGCGCCGGTGCGTATCGACCGATGCCAGTGGAGCGTCGACCCGGGCACCGGGGTGTTGACGTTTCGCAGCGACCCGGAGGCCACCTGGTGCGAGCAGCACGGCGCGCGACTGGTCGCGGCCGCCGCCGCCGGCATGCAGGGGAACGCCCAGGCACGTTGGTTCGATCTGTGGGAGGTGGTGCCCGACCCGCTGCAGGTGCCGGTGGCCTACAGCCTCGCCGCTGCCGCGAACGCCCCACTGATCGAGGAGCGGACCACGGACTGAGGTGCCCGAGAGCGTCCCCGGCCGTGGGGCAGCGGTGCCGCTCAGGCGAACCCGAGCAGCTCGCTGAGGGCCTGATCGGCCGTCTTGGTCGGGGCGTCGACCAGCTCGAGGCCGGTTTCCAGGGCCCGCATGACCATGAAGACCCGCATCAGCTCTGCGCGGGGGCGGCGGCCCCGTTCGAGCTCGGTGACGAACGCGCGGGAGACCTCGGCCCGTTCGGCAACCTGGGCCTGGGTCAGGCCAGCCCGTAGGCGACGTTCTCGCAGCGCGGCGCCGAGCTCGCCGGCGTTCCGGATCGATCGCATGGTGTCATGATACCGTGACATCTTGGACTCTCATGGTGTCGTGACATCGCGGTTCGCGCGCACCGCCGCCAGAGCGCGGGCACCACGTGCGCCCGGTGGGCCGAGGTGACACCGCTGCGCCGTCATGCGAACATGTGTTCGGAGGTGTGGCGGGTGCGTGGGCCCGAGAACGACCCCGCGCCTCGAACCATCGACCCGACCCAGGAGCCTCTTTGACGGCTGTCCACCTCGAGCCTGCCGCCGTGACCCGGTTCGTCGCCGGCACCATGACCGATGACCACGAACGAGCCCGTCTGTCCGAAGCGGTGCTCCGCGCCCTTGTCGCCGGCCCCTACGCCCAGCACACCGACCAGGACACGCTGCGCCGACTGTTCGACGGTGCCAACCTCAACCTGCTGGCCCGGCTCCTGCAAGAGCGGCCACCCGGCGGCCCGCACACCCTTCTGTCCACCTTCCTGGCCCACGTGCTAAGCGTGGGTGCCGCCCTGCTGCGCCTGGCCGCCGACACCGACTCCCTGCAGCTGCTCACCCCGCAGCTGACCGGCACCGCCGGCGCCCTGCCCGAGCACGTCATCACCCGCCCGCAGAGCCTGCCCGCCCACCTCATCGACCTGGCCCGCTCCATGCAGGCGCACGCCCTCAGTGGCGAGATCGCCGCCGCCCACGGCCAGGCCAGCGCCGGTGCCCGGCTCGTGCGCATCTGCGCCGGCCAGCTGCCCGGCACCCTCGGCCCGTTGCGCGACCTGCTGGACACCGACCTCACCGAGGCCGACGTGCCCGCCATCCTGCGCGACTACTGCGACCTCGCCACCACCTTGCTGACGCCACGCTGAGGTGACCCGCCGGTAGGGCTGAAACAGCCCGCACATCTACCGGCTATGACGATCACCCCACGCAAGCGCGTCGCCCGAGGAGTTCGCGACGGCGGACAGTTCGCCGTCGAGCAGCGCACCGAGACCTCGGTCAGCCTCCTCGAGCGCCCCGAGGCCACCGCCAAGCCCCCCGTCGAGGAGCTCGACGCCGAGGGCCTGGTCAAGGTCGCCCTCATGTCGGCCCGTCACCACAGCCGGGTCCGCGGCCTGCGTTACGTCTCGCCCGAGGACATCGCCCAGGACACCATGGCCACCGTGCTGCAGGCACGCCAGCGCAACGCCAGCACCGTGGTCACCCGCGCCTACGTCGACCGGGTCACCAGCGGGCACGTCGCCATCGCGCTGCGCGGCACGCTGCGCCCCGAGGACCGCAAGGCCATGGGCATCTACAACCGTCGCGTCACCGAGCTGGAGGACGAGCTCGGCCGCAGGACCTCCAGCCAGGAGCGCAAGGCCCTGGCCACCGAGATCCGCGACACCTGGGAGGACCAGCGGCACAAGCCGTCGAAGGACTTCGTCGTGCTCGCCGAGATGCGGTTCGTCTCCCTGGACCGGCCCATCGGTGACGGTGAGCAGACCCTGGGCGACATCGTCGCCGAGCAGCAGGGCAGCAGCGACGACGACATCGCCGTGGACGCCGACTCCGCCCTCGGGCAGGCCCTGATCGCCGCCACCAACGGCCGCAAGGCCGAGGCGCGCCGCTCCGCATGGACCGCGATCGCCGAGAGCGCCGGCGTCGCCGACGTCGCAGCCGACAGCCTGTCCCGCCAGAGCGCCAAGACCCACAAGGACGCCCTGGCCTCGGCTGGCGGCGTGCGCGAGGCCGTGCGCGACTGGAACCGCAACGAGGACACCCCCGCCACCGCGGCGCTGTTCGCCCCGTTCGGGCCCGACCTGTCGCCCGACGACAAGGACGACATCGTCGCGGTCCTGGTCGCCCACTCCGCCTACGCCGAGGACCTCCACAAGGAGGCCATGCGGGCGGCCACCCGCTGAGCTGACCAGTCCGGCAGGGGCCCGGTCGAGGTGACCAACCACCACGGCCGGGCCCCCGTCGGTCAGGGCGAACGGCCCCGCACATGTACTAGCCGTACCGGAGCAGCTCCGGCGCATGTTGAACGTCAACCGGCGCTCAGCACCGGCTCATCACTCGACTGACTTCCCTGAGTGGGGGAGGAAGGGAACATCATGCAGACATCCAACCTCCTGGGCGCCTGGGAGCGGTTCTGGGGCGTGCTGTCCGGCGCGAACGGCGTGGGCACCCTCTTCACGATCCTGGCCGTCGTCGGTGTGCTCCTCATCGTCGGTTCCGGCATCAAGTTCCTCTGGGACAAGCGCCGCGGCGGCGGAGCCAACTCCAAGGCCCTCATCTGGACCATCATCGCCGGCGCCGTGCTCGCGGGGCCGAACCTGTTCATCCCGCTGATCCTGCGCCTGGTCGACATCGTCGTCAACGTCCTGGCCAACATCATCCGCGGCCTGTCCTGACCCCCGTCACGTGCCGGTCCGCCCTCGGGCGGCGCCTGCACGTGACGTGGTCCGGCGCACGTTGCACAGGTGAGGGGAGGTGAGGTCGTCATGATGAGCGTGTTCACGCTGACCGGTCTGACCGGCAAGCGCGTCCAGAACAACCGGGTCCAGGTCTTCGCAGGGTTCGAGGCCAAGGCCCGCACCTGGAAGGCCGTCATCGTCGCGGCCGGCGCCTTCCTCATCGGCAGCGCCCTCGGCTGGATCTTCCTGGACGCGGTCGGCATCCTGCTCGGCCTGGTGACCGGCGGCGCCGGTTACGCGGCCATGATGGTGCGCTCCACCCAGGACCCCGCCCGGCTGTGGGTGCAGGTCCGTCACGACCAGGTCCGTTCCGACGCCGGTCACTTCTTCGTCGCCGGTCAGCTCGTCGACCCGCTGCGGGTGCAGGCCTACGTCCTGGCCGCATCCACCGTTCCCGGCCCTCGCGCAGACGAGGACCCCACAGACTCTGCGGCGCGCGCGGCCTCCCCCCACGCCTCCCCGCGCGCGCCGCAGACCACCAACGACAGGACCCCATGGTGAAGCACGTCATCGGCAGGTTCCTCGCCGCGGCAGCGGTCGCGACCGCGCTGCTGGCCGGTCCGGCAGCCGTCGCCGCCACCGCCGCACCCGTCAGCACGCCCGTCAGCGCCGCCCCCATCAGCGCTGCACCCGTCATCGTCGCCAAGGCCCCGGCCGACATGTGCAGCAACCCGCAGCTGCCCGAAGCCGACAAGCGCGCCATGGGCTGCTACGACGACCGCATCAGCGCCAACAGCAACTACCTGCCCGCCCAGCGGTGGGCCCAGGCCGCCTCCGGGCTGCACCTGCGCACCGGCGACGGGTTCCTCGAGGACCTCTCCACCCGCCTGCAGCGCGAAGCCACCTTCCCCATGTGGATGTCCATGGGCAACTGGATGTGGAGCCTGTCCACCAACCTGACCTCCTGGGCTGTCAGCCTCGACCTCATGAAGTCCGTCGGCCTGCAGGTCGACCAGATCGCCGCCAAGCTCGGCACCGCCATCGCCGACTCCGCAATCCTGGGCGCCCTCATCGGCATCGGCATCATCGTGGTGCTCTGGCGCGCCGCCCGCGGCCGGACCAACCCGTGGCGCTACATCGCCCGCGCCAGCATCGTGCTCGCCCTGCTGACCGTCATGTTCGCCGGCGCCACCGCCTCCACCGTCTCCGGCGGCGAGTACCGCCCCGGCCTCATGTCGCCCGGCTGGCTCGCCACCAAGACCAACAGCATCGTCTCCTCGCTGGCCTCCGCACCCGCACTGGCCCTGAGCAACGAGATGACCACCTACACCCCCGACACCGACACCGGGCAGACCGGCATCCTGTCCTGCGACGCCTACACCGCCGAGCTCGCCGCCCAGTACGCCCAGTCCGCCGGCGGCACCAACGCCCTGGCGAACAAGCTCGAGGCCTCGGTCCCCATGCTGCTCTCCCGCATGTGGGAGCAGACCGGCCTGGAGGTCTGGAAGACCGCCCAGTTCGGGTCCAGCAACAGCTACGGCGACTACATGTACTGCCGCCTGCTCGAGGAACGCGCCGGCCAGGCCGAGGTCGTGCAGATGATGCTGACCAGCCAGGCCGCCACCCGCGCCGGCACCCCCATTTCCGGGGCCGCCAACCCCAACCTGAACGCCGCACCCTGGGGCACCGGCGGCGACGTCGAGTCCCGCGACCGTTCCCTCATCGCCTGGGGCGCCTGCCGCCTGGGCAGCAACGGGTCCTGGACGGTGGCCGGTGACTGGTCGGACATCACCCGCTCCGGCGGCCGTGGCGCCGTCAGCGCCGACGACTGCGCCAAGTGGTGGGCCGAGGACTACTACACCGACGCCGGACCCAACGGCTGGATCGCCGGCGACACCAACAACCTCGAGTTCTCCGGCAAGGCCTCCGACACCCGCAACGACACCCGCTCCGCACCCGAGGCGCGTGACTTCCTGCTCTCGCTGCACGGCGGCGGTTCCAACGCCGGCGGCAACACCGTCATGGTGATCGCCTACTTCGCCAGCTCGCTGGCGGTGCTGCTGGTCTTCCTCGTCCTGGCCGGTGCCGTCCTGATCGCCAAGGTCGCCGCCGTCGTGATGGCGCTGGCCATCTTCCTGCTGCTGCTCAAGGACCTGCTGCCCGGCCAGGAGGGCAACTCCTCGGCCGCCAAGGTCGCCAAGGCGTTCATCGGTATCGCCTTCGCCACGTTCGCCCTGTCGCTGCTGCTGGCCCTGGTCGCGGTCGTGACCGGGTTCCTGGTGCAGGCCGCCACCGACTGGTTCGGCGGGTCCTCCATCATGGCGATCGTGTGGACCGGGGCGGCACCGCTGGTGGCGCTGCTGTCCATCCACCTGCTGTTCACCAAGATCCTCAAGATGCCCTCGCCGCTGACGGTCCGTGGCGCGAAGGCCTGGGGTGACCGCATCAACTCCGGCGCCATCGGTGGGTCCTTCACCGATGCTGTCAGCTCCCGCGCCCAGGCCGCTGGTCGTGCCGCGACCGGGTTCGCCCGCCAGGGTGCGCGTGCCGCCGGTAGCGAGATGCTGCGCCGCACCACCGGTGGTCGTCTCGGCGGCGCCCCGGTCAAGCGGACCGGTTCCGGGGTCGGGTCGGCCGCAGCCGCCGGTGCCCTGGGCGTGGCCGGTGGCGCTGCTGCCGCGGGTGCTCTGGCTGCCCGTAGCGGACGACTGACGCCCGCCGAGGGTGGCCGCTCCGGTCGCGCGACCGGCTCGGCTGCCGCTGCCTCCGCTGAGGGCGGCGCCCCGCGTGGTCGTGCGCGGGCGGGGGAGCCCACCCGCGTCGAGGGTGCCAAGACGTCCGGCGAGGGCCCCACGCCCGAGGAGCTGCAGGCCCCCGCCGACGCCCAGCCCGCCACCCGGGCGCAGCGACGCGCGCAGGCCGCCACCGACCGTGAGCAGCAGCTCGCGGACAACGCGACGCGCCGCGGCTACGGTGACAAGCCCCACACCCGTGCGATCGGTGATGCCCGGGAGGCGTTCTCGGCCCGGCTGCAGAGCGTGCGCGAGCAGTTCGCCGAGAAGCCAGTCGTGAGCTCGCTGCGCACGGCGGGCGCGGTCGGTGGCCTGGCCCTGGTCACGGTCGCCACCGGCGGTGCCGGGCTGGCCGCGGTCGCGGGTGTCACCGGGCTCAGCCAGGCGCACAAGGCTCGCGCCGACCGCCGCCGCCTCATCGAGAACCACCAGGAGCGCCGCCAGGTCGAGGTGGCCGCCAAGGAGGCCGCCGAGCGCAAGGCCACCGAGCGCAAGGCGGCCGAGCGCGGCGCCCCTGCGGAGGCTGCCAAGGCCGCACCGGGCGGCGTCCAGCGTGCCGGCGTCCTGCGCTCCGGCACCCGGACCGCCGTCGAGCGGCGCACCGCCCCGACCCGCCGGGCCCCCTCCCGTGCCCCTGGCGTAGCATCGCCGGGTGCCAAGAACAGCGTCCGCGCCACCCCGAAGGTCGCCGGTGCCCGCACCGCGACTCCGCGTCCCGCAGCACCCGCTGCGAACCGTCGACCGGCCCTGCCGACCGGAGGTCAGTGATGTACGAGCCGCCGCGCCAGCCCAACGGGGAGTTCGCTCCCTTCAAGCGATCGGAGGCTGAGGTGAGCCTGGATCCCATCGCCGCCCCCGCCGACGACGCGACCTACAACGCTGACGGCACCTTCGAGTTCCCGCCGCCGGCCCGCTCCTACGACCAGCTCGTCGCATTCTGGATGAACTGCCGGGTGCCCGACACCGTCATCCGGCAGATGCAGATCGGCTACGTGCAGTACGCCTACGAGACCTCGGTCGCGCACTACCAGGCCTGGATCGCCGACAACGACCCGCCGGCCATGCACCTCAAGAGCCGCCGCGGCCGCCCCGAGGAGCTCAACCCCGAGTACGAGAGGTGGAGCGCCGCCTACCAGGAGCTGCAAGCCCGGTACGAGGACGCCCACCCCATCGACATCGACCCCACCATCGCGCGCGACCTCGCCCGCGTCCACCGCATGCGCTGGCAGGCCCGCCGGTCCGAAGAATGGCTGCCCGGCATCACCCAGGCAGTCGAAGAGACCCGCATCGAGATCGCCGGCGCCGACCCCGACGGTGTCCCCATCGGAGCGCTCCTGGACGCCTACCGGGTCGACCAGCTCGACGACGCCGTCTGGCGCGACCAGACCGCCGAGCACGTCATCTTCATCGCTGAGAAGCTCGACCAGCTCGTCCGGCAGACCGAACCCGAGGACCCCGCACAGCCCTGATCCGGACCGCACCGATTTCCGGCGCATGTTGAGGTGCAGCGGCACACGCCGCCCACACAACCTCAACCACGGAGGACCCGGTGCTCCACAAGCTCCGCAACCAGCACGGCATCACCCTGCCCGAGCTGCTGGTCGCCATGGTCATCCTGGCCGCCGTCGTGCTCATCGGCACCACCCTGGTCTCCTTCACCGGCCGGCTCATGCACAGCTCCCAGGCCTCCGCGCAGACCATGAGCGACCTCGAGTCCGCCTCCTCCCAGCTGCAGCGCGACGTCCAGGACGCCCGCCGCATCTTGGACGCCACACCCGACACCCTCCAGCTCGAGGTCCTGCGCGACTCCGCCTGCGTGCTCACCACCTGGACCGTCACCGACGACGCCACCCTGAACGTCGAACGAGTCACCTTCACCCAGGCCGACACCGCCGCCGCCGAACCCGCCTGCGCCGACACCGGCGGCGAACGCGCCACCCTCGACGTCGTCGACCGGTTCACCGAGACCGAACCGTTCGCCTACTTCGCCCGCTCCTCCACCTCCACCCCGCTGACCGTCCCGGTCCCCGCCGACGAGGTCGCCCGTGTCACCTGGCAGCTGACCGCCACCCCGTCCTACCCCGAGGACGCCGACCCCCGCACCGTCACCTCCGGAGCCGCCCTCGCCCAGCGCACCGGCACCTCCGGCGACGGCGTCGTCGGCGACGCCCTCGCCCCGCTCCTGGACGTCACCACCGCCCACGAAGGCGTCAACCAGCCGGTCCTCACCTGGCAGGACCCCACCACCGAGCTCACCCAGACCTGGACCGTGTTCCGCATCGCCTACCCCGAAGGCGGCACCGCCAACGGGTCCTGGGCGGCGCTCATCACCCTGCCCGGCACCCAGCTCACCTACACCGACACCGGGCTGCCCGCCGGTCACACCGCCCGCTACCTCCTGCGCGCCACCCTCACCGACAACCGGCCCGGCCCCACCAGCAACCAGGTCGCCACCGGAATCCGGCCCGCACCCGTCACCCTGACCGCCACCGGACAGGACGCCAGCATCCGCCTGTCCTGGCCCGCCGCCACCGGCGCCGTCGCCTACGACCTGTACCGCGACGGCACCCTCTACCAGACCTCCCTGACCGGGACCACCTGGACCGACCCCACCGGCCGCGGCCACACCCACACCTACCGTGTCGTGCCCATCAACCGGTGGGAGCGGTGCGCCACCCGCGCCGCCACCTGCACCGAGGCGTTCCAGTCCTACCAGGTAGCCCTCGGGACCGCCGACACCCTCACCATGCCCGGCGGCGCCACCACCGCCGCCCGCCGCATCTCCACCGTCACCGCCGCTGCCGGCGCCTTCACCAGCCCGCTCGCACCGACCCTGACCGTCACCCCCAACAGCAACTGGTCCAACACCCTGACCTGGGCCGTCAACCCCTCCTGGACCGGCAACGGACCCACCAGCAAGGACGGCCACCGCGACCGCGGCTGGGTCGCCCGCGTCGCCCCCGGCACCGGCACCGCACCCGGCACCTGGCCGACCAACCAGAACGTCTGGTCCGGCGCCGAGACCGCCCGCGGCACCACCGCCCGCGCCCACGCCCTCACCCAGGCCGCCGTCGCCGGCCAGTACCGCCACTACCAGATCCGCACCTGCAACGCGGTCGGGTGCTCTCCATGGTCGAGCGTCCGCACTGTCCTGCAGCGCCCGCACGTGCCCACCTGCACCGCCGTCATGACCGGTTCGACCCGTTCCGGCACGGTCACCGTGGCGCGCCCCTCGATGCCCTCGACGTACACCTCCACCCGGGTCAACGGCGGCACCGCCGCCGTCGGCAACACCGTCGGCGGGCTCGGCGACAACAACATGGTGACCTGGCCGATCGACCGGCTCCGCCACGGCACCACCCACACCTTCACGGTCGCGAACCGGAACGGCTCGCCCGTCAACGGCGGCTGGTCGGACAACGCGACCTGCTCCTCCAGCACCCGCACCCTGGCGATCCGCATCAGCGCCACCTCCTCCACCACCAAGGCCGTCAGCGTCACCGCCACCGCGACCGAAGGCACCACCCGCACCATCACCCTGGAAGGGCTCAACCCCGTCAACGGCGTGACTGGCACCTGGGAGCCGCTGCGCGACAACACCGGCTTCGCCATCACCGCCCGCAACAGCGACGGCGTCAACCACGTGTCCCACTCCGGCAGCGTCAGTACCAAGGACCTGACCGTCACCCCGGCCCCCGCCCCCACCTGCTCGGCATGGGCCGATGACACCTACGCCCCGACCACGGTGAGGTGGAGCTCCAACGGCACCCTGTCGCGCACCGCGCTGTCGGTCTACTCCGGCGGCTACTACAGCGCCACCGCCACCATCACCCACACCAACACCGACGGCTTCAACACCGCCTCCGACAGCGCCTCCAGCTCTTGTGGCGCGTCCGTGCTGACCATGCTGAGCCCGAACACCGGCTCCAGCGGCGGCATCCCGAACGGGAGCTGCGCCCTGTACCGGAGTAACGGCGCGGTGGCCTCGCTGCTCAACGCGGCAGGCACCCAGCCCGGCTCGGGCTTCTACACCGGTAGCCCGTCGTCAGGCTCCTTCGCGGCTGACTACGGCTCGCTCTTGAGCGGCTCGATCAGCGAGGGCAACCTGTCCTGCATGTTCTACCGCAGCCACCCCATCTACTTCTCCTTCAACAACATGTACTGGGGCGAGTACCTGGTCGCGGCTCGCTGGAGCATGGGCGGTTCCGGTGGCGTGTGACCGCGCCCCCGCCGAAGCGGGTCAGAATGGAACTGGTGGTCGAGTTTCGGCCATGTGCCGCACATTTAGGCGCACCGGCAGGGAGAAGGGCTTCCAGCCGAAGCGCAAGGAGAAGAAGATGAACGCCAAGAAGACCATCGCCACGGTCCTCGGTCTCGCAGTCGCCGCGACTCTGGCGGCATGCTCCAGCTCGCCGGACCCGGAGCCGCCCAGCAGCCCCACGGCGACGGTCGAGCCGACCACCGAGCCGGCCGCGGACCCGACGACCCCGGCACCGACCGAGCCCGCCACTCCCGAGGTCGTCATCCCCACCGAGCCCGGCGACATCGTCCCGGCAGACCAGATCGACGCAGCCCGAGAGGCAGGCGTGGCGGTCTACGTGTCCCCGACGGGCGACGGCAGCGGCATCGTCGTCGACCCCGACGCTGAGCTCCCCGAGGAGCTCATCGCTGAGGTCGAGACTGTCGAAGGCATCCCGACCGACGCTGGGCATCTCGCTGAGCAGCTCGGTTCTCTGGACGACATCTTGACGGCGCACAACGAGGCCGGGACCAAGGTCATCGCGATTGCCGCAATGGCGAATGTCACGAGCTCTTCCGCAGAGATCATCGGCTACAACGCGGTGGGCACGGAGGCCACCGGGATGTTCCAGGCTACTGGCGACACCAAGGCTGAGGCGCTCGCTGCTGCCGAGGCGTACGCGGCTGCCAACCCTGGCACCACAATCGTCGACCTGACCGACTGAGCCGGACCGCCGAACCCCTTCCCTGGGCCCTTCCTGGGGGAGGGGTTCGTGCTGTTTTGCATGTCTTTCAGATGTGCGGCAGGGACACGGAAACGTGCACCCGAATCGGCCCGCTGAGGGGCGAAATCGCCTGCCCAGCGGCAGCCCGGAACTCTCCTCGTGCCGCACATTCAGGCGCCAAGAAGCAGCACACGGCGTCCACGGTCGCTTACCAGGGTGCGCCCGTCGTCGATGTCACCTCTTGAACGGAACCCAAGGAGAGCACCATGAGCACCACACGCAAAGCCACCGCTGCAGTCGTGTGCCTGACCGCCCTGCTGGCAGCCTCCGCGTGCAGCAGCACCACCCAGGAACCGGACCCGACCACATCAGCTGTCCCGCAGGCCGCACCATCCGCGGAAGCAACCGAGACCCCCGAGCCCACCCAGGAGCCGACACCAGAGGTGGTCATCCCGAGCGAGGCGGGTGCGGTAGTGGCACCCGAGCTCGTCGAGCAGGCACGTGACGCTGGCGTCGCGCTCTACGTCTCGCCTACGGGCGACGGCAACGGCATCGTCGTCGACCCTGACGCCACGCTCCCCGAGGAGCTCATCAACGAGGTCGAGACTGTCGAGGGTGTCCCGACCGACGCTGGGCATCTCGCCGAGCAGCTCGGCTTGCTCACGGAGATCCTCTACGCGCACGACGATGCTGGTACCAAGCTCATCGCGATCGCCGCGATGGCGAATGTGACGGGTAGTTCCGCAGAGATCATTGGTTACAGCGCGATTGGCAGCGCGGCGACCGGCACCTTCGACGCCTCCGGTGGTAAGGCTGAGGTTCTCGCCGCGGCGCAGGCATACGCGGCTGCCAACCCTGGCACCACGATCGTCGACCTGACCGACTGAGGAGCGCATCGTGACCACCGCAAGCAGGGTGACCGCTGCAGCGCTGTGCCTGACTGCCGTGCTCGGGGTCTCATCGTGCAGCAGTGCCGATGCGCCACCGGAGCCCACTGCGACAACGAACAGCACACAGCCCGAGCCCGCAGCTCCGGAGCCGACCGAGCCGGCTACCCCCGAGGTCGTCATCCCCACCGAGCCCGGCGACCTCGTTCCGGCGGACCAGATCGACGCTGCCCGCGAGGCTGGCGTGACGGTCTACGTCTCCCCGAATGGTGATGGCAACGGCATCGTCGTCGACCCCGACGCCACGCTCCCCGAGGAGCTCATCGCCGAGGTCGAGACGGTGGAGGGCATGCCGCAGAACGCGACCCAGCACGCCGAGCACCTGGGTCTGCTGGGGGACGTGCTGGACGCCCATGACGACGCCGGCACCCAGGTCATCGCGATCATCGGGTTCGCCGAGGTGACCGGCAACTCGGCGGAGATTACCGGTTACGTCGCAGTCGGCAGCGCCGCGACCGGCAAGTTCACTGTCAGGGGCGCCAAGGGTGAGGTGCTCGCGGCCGCGCAGGCGCACGCCGCCGCCAACCCCGGCACCACGATCGTGGATCTGACCGACTGAGCCGAGACGCCTGCTCTTTGCCTGTCGTGGTGCTGACTACCGGCGGGCCCCGCCGAGGTCTGCGAGGCCGTCGATCAGTGCCTGCCGGGATGCCTTCGTGGCGCCTCGCAAGGTGCCGTCGATGTCATCCATCACGAACAGCAGCACGCCGGCTTGGTCGGCGACCTGCCGGGCGGCCGCGCTGTAACCAGCGGGCCCTGCGAAGAACGCGGCCTTGTCGCCACGCAGGTGCGCCACACCGTATATCTGTTGGACGTGGGCGGGTGGAACGGGCTTCGCCTGCCACTTGACCTGCGCGACAATGCCGTCGGCCTCGACGTCGATGCCGCCATCCCGTGTGGGGGTGGTCGCGAACGCCCGCGGACGTCCGAGCCACATCAGCCACTCGCTGGCGATCTCCTCCGCCATCTGGTGCGGGACAGTCGCGTTGGCGATCGCACCTGGGCGCGGGAGCGGGACCAGGGGTGTCCACCTCTCACCGCCGGTGAGCTTGCCAGCAGCGCGCAGGGCGGCTTCACGTTCGCGCTGCTGCTCGGCGTCCCGCGCCCGCCGTTGCTCTGCCTCAACCTTGGCGGCCTGTCGAGCCTCCTCCTCGAGCTGCATCCGACGAGTGCTGGCGCCGCGTAGGACGTGTTTCCACTGCTCGCGGCGGGCAGCCAGGTACTGCGGTGACTGCTGCCAGACCAGCCGCCGGGGATAGATGTGGCGCAACAGGCCGTAATAGATCACCACGCTCATCAGGATCGGTACGAGCACCTGGATGCTCTCGAGCCACCCCGGGCCGATCCCCACGACGACGACACCGCACCAGATCCCCAGCAGCACGCTGGCCCCGATCATCGCGTACCGCTCGATCGGGGTGGGTTCGTCGCGGACCTGCACGTGCCGCGGCACCGCTGGCGCGATGAGTGCGTCGAGCTGCTGGTCGAGCTCAGGGCCTGGCCCGGACTGCGCGCAGTCGGGATTCAGCCAACCGAGCGACTCCGCGGCATCCTGCTGCAGCTGACCCAGGGGCTTTGGTGGCGTGGGCACGATGAGGGTCCTTCGAACAGGGGCGTCAGCGCATGCTAGCCGCCGGGTACGACATGGTCGCCGTCGAGCTCGCGCACCGCTGCCGGTCGGGGGAGGCGGTTTCGGTTCCGGCGCATGTTGACCGGTATGAGCGACGTCCCCACGCCCCGCCGCCGCACCGGCGACGACCCGGGCCCCAGCACGCCGCCGCAGCCGGCCCGCGCTCCCCGCACCGAGACCAGCTCGCCAGCTGCCGGGCAGGTAGCCCCGCCGCCCGCGCACCGCGCCCGCAACGCCGCCGCCACCGGGGCCACCACTGCGGGTGCCGCGGCCTCCCTCGCGGGCAAGAAGACCCTCGGCGGTGCCGCCACCGCAGCCGCCACCCTCACCGACCCCAACGCCACCAAGGGTGAGAAGGCCCAGGCCGCCGTCGCCGGCGGGCTCGAGGTCGCCGCCACCGCAGCCGCCACCGCAGTCGCCACGCCCGTCGCCGGGAAGGTCGCCGGCGCCGTCGTCGGCAAGGTCGCCCGCTCCCGCACCGGCCAGCGAGCGTTCAAGTTCTTCGCCGGTGGAGCGCTGCTCACCCTGCTCACCGTCATCGTCATCTGGTCGGTCACGCTCACCCAGCTGGCCGGCGCCCTGGTCGACGAGGACGAGCACTCCCGCACCGTTCCCAGCGACCAGGACCAGTGCAGCGCCAACCTCGCCCCACCTCCCGCCGACGCGCCCGCCGACCTGCTGACCGACGAGCAGTGGGACAACGCCCGCGTCATCGTCCAGGTCGGCCAGGACCGGCAGCTGCCCGAGTACGCCTACGTCGTCGCGATCGCCACCGCCATGCAGGAGTCCGGCCTGCGCAACATCGACTACGGCGACCGTGACTCCGTCGGCCTGTTCCAGCAGCGGACCTCCCAGGGGTGGGGGACCGTCGACCAGATCATGGACCCGGTCTACTCCTCCGGGAAGTTCTACGACGTCCTGGTCACCGTCACCGGCTGGGAGCAGATGCCGGTGACCGTGGCCGCCCAGAAGGTGCAGCGTTCCGGGTTCCCGGACGCCTACGCCAAGCATGAGACCAAGGCCCGCCAGATCGTCTCCGCCATCACCGGCGGACCCACCGTCGGCGGCTGCACCGACGCCTCCTTCGAGTGCGTCCCGCTCGAGCCGAACACCGTCGAGCAGGGCCTGACCCCCGACGCGCTCAACTTCGCCCGCTGCGCCGCAGCCCAGTTCGGCATCGCCACCGGCAACATCCTCGGCGTCGGCAACCGGGCCGCGAACCCCAAGTCCGACCACCCCAACGGGCGCGCCATCGACCTCATGGTCCCCGACTGGCGCACCACATCCACCACCGGGGACGAGTGGGCCCAGTTCGCCATCGACAACGCTGCCGCCTTCGGCGTCAAGTACGTCATCTGGGACGCCCGGGTCTGGCTGGCCAGCACGGGGCAGTGGGAGGCCTACTCCCACCCCTCCGGTGCCACCGACCCGACCAACATGCACCTGGACCACGTGCACGTCTCGGTTCACGGCACCGCCGGCACCGGGTACAACCCCGACGGCGGCGACCCCGGTGGTGACGTCGTTGGTGGGTGGGCGTTCCCGATGGACCCCGGCGCCAAGCTGACCTCCCCGTTCGGGCCGCGTACCCACCCGGTGACCGGTGAGCTGGGCAAGATGCACGCCGGTATCGACCTGGCCGCACCGACCGGCGCACCGGTCTACGCCGCGGCGGCCGGCACGGTCACCAAGGTCGGGCTGTGGGGCACCGGCGGGCAGACCATCTTCGTCGACCACGGCAACGGCCTGATCACCCACTACCTGCACCTGTCCCAGTACCAGACCACCGTCGGTCAGCAGGTGCAGGCCGGTGAGCTCATCGGCCTGGTCGGCGCCACCGGCCGGGTCACCGGCCCCCACCTGCACTTCGAGGTGGAGATCAACGGGTCGGTCGTCGACCCGGTCCCATTCCTGCAAGCCCGCGGAGTCATGTGATGCAGCAGCGAACCAAGGTCGTCGCGGCGGTCGCCGCCCTCGCCGTCACCGCAGGGGTGGTCGTCGCGGTCACGATCGGCGGCCGGGACGACCTCGACCCGGACCCGACCCCGACCGACCCCGGTGTCACCGAACCGGTGGTGGTCACCCCGGTCGAGCCTGACCCCACGACCGACCCGAGCGTGGAGCCGACGCAGGACCCGTTGGAGGAACGTGACCTGGAGGCCTCCGGTGACGGTGACGCCGAGGAGTACCTGCCGGAGTCGGTCTGGGTCGAGGCCGAGCACGAGGGCCCCGTGCGCGAGCTCGACAACCACGAGCACGCCGAGGACACCACCGAGCAGTGGATGCCGGTGGTGGAAGGGTTCGCCGCTGAGCTGGCCGACGTCGACCGCCCCCACGAGCAGTGGCATCAGGCCATCGCCCCGTACCTGTCCGACCGGCTCGCCGAGGCCTACGCCGACCCCTACACCCAGGCGACGTTCACCTCGACCGTGGTCGATGAGGTGCTGCTGGTCTACACCGGTGAGACCACCGGCCGGGTCCTGGTCCGGTTCGAGAACTTCCGCATGGACATGTACCTGACCGTCGGACCGTCGCTGAGCACCCCCAGCGGGTGGGAGATCACCTCGGTCGAGGCGCCCTGACATCCCGTCATCACCCCGCCCGGAGCGCGGGGAGCAGGTGAGGACCCGCACATCTACCAGGCATGACCCTCACACCCATCACCCAGCCCCGCCACACCGACGGCCGGTTCGCGACGGTGACCCGCCTGGAGACCCCGGTCCGGCTCCAGGACGGCCCCACCTCCCTCAAGCTGTACGAGCTCGCCAGCGACCTGGTGACGACCACGCAGATGGGCGAGACCGACACGGCCACCGCCAAGGCCAAGGCGATGGAGGTGCTGGGTGAGCTGCCCGACGCGGAGCAGGTCTGGGACGGCATCCGCACCGCTGCTGAGCGGTGGGTGTGGTTCGAGGACGAGGACTACGGCGACGAGCGGGCCGGTGAGCTCCTGGAGGAGGAGACCAAGCTCGACGTCGATCTGGAGGACTTCGCCGGCTGGAACGAGGCCGACCGCCACGACGAGGACGGCTACCTCGGGTACGACTTCCGCGGCTACGCCGACGCCCTCGCCGACGCCTGGCGCACCGAGCTCGAGCACCGCACCCGGCTGGCCGAGCAGGCACTGTCCGGGGTTCGCCTCGCCAGCTGAGCGCTGACGAAAACACCTTGCACGGTCGCGGCCGGTGCCGCACATATAGGTGGTGTGGGCAGGTAGCCGCCGTAGGGCGAACACCTCCCGCAGCACATGTACTAGCAGCAGGCGCGGTGTACGACACCAGCAGCACAACGACACGCCGCAAGGCGGGTAAATGCTGGACTATCCCGCACGGATGTACGACACTAGGCACACACGACAGACAACCCTGAGCATGGAGGTGACCTTGATGGACGCGAATATCACCGCGACCCGTCGCAACACCGTCATGCCCATGAACGTCTCGAAGCCCGAAGCCTCCTTCCTGTACCCGCGTCACCAGTGGCTGGGTACGGAGTCGGCGGCGGCCAGGCGCGGAGCAGGGGTCATCTGACCTCAGCACCGCACCAGCACAGGCCGCTCCGAACTCCAACGGGGCGGCTTTCGTCGTATCAGGACCCGGTGCCGCACATCAGGCACTACCAGCAGGACCGGCAGGACAACAGAACATCGAGCGGGCGTAGTACAGCGGCCTAGTGCAGACGGCTCCAACCCGTCAAACGGGGGTTCGAACCCCTCCGCCCGTGCGTAGCTCCCCTTGGTGGACGACCCCGATACCAGTCGGGGTGGGCCTCGGTGGACATGCAGAGCACCTCCGGGTGCTCATTTGAGAACAGCACAGTGGATGAGAAGTAGGCCACCGCCTCGCAGGCGGTGCGTCCGGCGACCCGTCGCATGAGGAACCCGCACGACGCGGGGGAGTGCGACTGCCGGACGCGCCAACCCTGGGAGGGTCGGTGGCCCCACATGGCACGGAGCCGGCGCCACGCGCGCCGGGGCTCCGCGTTCGAGCGTCCCCGGTCGTCCCGCAAGGGCATGGCCGGTGTCGGGTCCGTGCCTCTTGGGAGTGTCGCGTAGCGGCCAATCGCAGCTGACTGTAAATCAGCCGTCTCCGGACTCCGCAGGTTCGAATCCTGCCGCTCCCACCACGCCTCGCGAGCACGACTGGCTGTGCAATCGACTCTTACTCGATGGGCTCTGGGTTCGAATCCCAGGCGAGGCACCACGCACGAAGCGGGAAGCAAGGCTCGCGATCGTGCACCCGGTGGGCGAGCACCTCTCGCAGGCCGGCCTCGGATGAGGTGAGGTGAGCACGGCTCGCCGCGCAGGTTCGACTCCCGCGACGATGGAACGCCCGCACAGGGACTCGCCGGTGACAGGTTCGGCGGAGGCTGCGCACCCAGGACGGTGTGCCGACGCGAGGTTCGAGTCCTCGGGGCGGGCCGCAGCCGAACAGCATCGCCCTGCTAGCTCAGAGGACAGAGCAGCCGCCTCCTACGCGGCGTGCCGCTGGTTCGAATCCAGCGCGGGGCACCAGGTCGGGTCAGGTCCAGTACCGCGGAGGTGCTGACGCGGGCGCATGCTGCGACACGTGCTCGCGGCGGATCGCAGTCCGTGCCCCTGACCGGGCCGTCCTAGCGGCGTAGCTCAGTGGTAGAGCCCTGGTCTCATAAGCCAGCGTGCGCGGGTTCGAGTCCCGCCGCCGCAACCACGTGCCCGGGGTCACCCCGGGCGCGACTTGGTCCTGTAGCTCAATCGGGAGAGCGTCACCCTGTCACGGTGGAGGTAGCCGGATCGAAACCGGCCAGGATCGCGCACCGGCGCCGCAACCCGCGGCGCCCAGTGGCTCGTAGCGCAGCAGGACGGGAGCGTACGAGCACCCCGGCTTGAGGCCCATCCGGTATGGGCGCGTCTCTGATACAGACGAGGTAGGAGGTTCGAATCCTCCCGAGCCGACGCACACCTGGCGCCAGCCGACACGGCTCGCCGGGCCGCACGCCCCGCTGGTGTAGTGGCAGCACCTCCGATTCTCAGTCGGACGGCAAGGGTTCGATCCCCTTGCGGGGTACGCAACGCAGGGACGGGACGCACACAGCCCGAACAGCACGACCGGTGGCCCCTGCCAGCCCGGTCAACCGGCGAGCACCCCGCTGTGCGGCGGCGCCGCAAGGCTGACGCCCAGGGCGTCGACATGGTCCGCAAAGCCATGCACTCGTCGGTCTCGAGTGCCCACCGCGCCCGCGCGGGCCGCAGCCGGTGCTGCTGCGGCAACGCGGGCCACGCCCCCACGGTCTAGAGGCCATGGACGCCGATCTTTCACATCGGAGGACGCGGGTTCGAGTCCCGCTGGGGGTACCCAAACCAACCAGAGGAAGGAGCACGCCATGCGAGCAGCCGCGTTCTCGCTGCCACAGTCCCTGGGGTCGCCGCGCAGCGCGTGTGACCTCGTGTCCCGCTCGGTGCGGGCCGGCACCGTCCAGGTCGCCGTCAACGCCACCGACGCCGAGTCGATCTCCCCGGTCGCCGCCGCGGCTGCCGTGGAGGTCCTGACCAGCCGCCAGGTCGAGCACGTCGTGCTCGTCAACGCCAACGAGACCGTCGGGGCGCGAGTGCGCGCCGCGGTCGAGAAGGCCGGCGCACCGTTCCTGCTCGTCGAGCAGGCCCGCGACCAGGCCGTCCTGCTGCGGCAGTGACGGCCGGCGCCTTCGTAGCTCAGAGGACAGAGCATCCGCCTACGGAGCGGAGGGCCGCAGGTTCGATCCCTGCCGAAGGCACCACGAGCCCCCGTAGCTCAGAGGACAGAGCGTCCGCCTCCGGAGCGGAAGGCCGCAGGTTCGAGCCCTGCCGGAGGCACACCGTCAGCGCGACGACGCGAGTCGCGCACAAGCTCTCTTGGTGGAATGGCAGACACGCCAGGCTCAGGTCCTGGTGCCCTTCGCGGGCGTGCGGGTTCAAGTCCCGCAGAGAGTACGAGCTCGCCCGATCGGCGAGCAGCACGCCCTCCGAGCTCGGCCGGTTCGAGCGCCCGTCTCGTAAACGGGAGGTGCGGGGTTCGAATCCCCGGGAGGGCTCCGGCGCACCAGCACCCATCACGCCGCCGTAGCTCAGCTGGAAGAGCGCACCCCTGGTACGGGTGAGGTCCCGGGTTCGATTCCCGGTGGTGGCTCCGGGACTGTAGCTCAGCAGGCAGAGCAGTCGGTTGAAGCCCGACAGGCAGCGGTTCGATCCCGCTCGGTCCCACGCAGCGCGCCCCGGCGCGCACTCGCCCTCGTGGTGGAATGGCAGACACGCCAGCTTGAGGAGCTGGTGCTCCCCAGCGAGCGTGCCGGTTCAAGTCCGGCCGAGGGTACGACGCGGTCAACGTCACCGCCCGCGCGATGGTGCACCGCGCGAGGCGGATCGAAGGTGCGGAGCACGACGGCCACTTCCTATCAGGCCGAGCCGCACCTGCCGCGCAACACGCCCCCGTAGCCCAGCCGGCAGAGGCAGCGGATTCAAGTCCCGTTCAGTGGAGGTTCGAGTCCTCCCGGGGGTACGCGCGCCGCGCGATCGCGGCACAGCATGGAAGGTTGCCAGAGAGGCCTATCGGGCCCGTTTCGAAAACGGTGCGGCGTCACAGCCACGGGGGTTCGACTCCCTCACCTTCCGCGTCTGGCGCACGGCACGCGCCAGCAGCCCATGACACCGATGAGGAGCAAAGCGCCGCCCGGACGGACCGGTAGCGGCGCCCTTCCGTCGGTGCACGGGCTCGCCGTCAGCCCGGGGGACGTCACCTGGGCTGGCGGCATGTGTCGATGGAGGGTTGGCCGAGAGGACGATGGCGGCCGCCTGCTAAGCGGCAGAGGCGTAAGTCTCACGCGGGTTCGAATCCCGCACCCTCCGCGCTGCGTGCACGAAACGAGCTCGTGCCGCACATGAAGCAGATGAGCGAGAGACCCGGCCGAAACGGTAGCCGGGCGAGCCGGCCACATGAAGCCGGAAGCGAAGCGAACCAGCGACGCTCATGAGGTTCGAAGCCGGTGGGACTGCAGCCCGCCGACGATCAGCAGGTGTCGGGACCGGCCGAGGTTCCGAGCGGAACGGGAGACAGCACACGGGCGTGTGCACCTGCCCCCTTGGGGTCAGGCGACGGCGGGTTCGAGTCCCGCTCTCCTTGGCCGGCGCGCGGCCGGACCGACACCAGCATCCGGGGTCATGGCGCAACTGGTAGCGCAGGTGCTTTGCAAGCACAAGGTTCGGGGTTCGAGTCCCCGTGACTCCACTGCTGGTCCCGGTTCGAGCCCGGGCGCGGCTCACAGCACGACCGACGGGTCGGTGCGGGCACCCGACGGGGTGAAGCCGTGTGTTGGTCAGCCAGGCGCGGGCTTGTAGCGCAGCTGGTAGCGCACCTCCATGGCATGGAGGGGGTCGCGGGTTCGAGTCCCGCCAGGTCCACGGAGCACTCCGGTGCTCGAGCAGTACCCATCGGGGGTGTCATGGTTTCGATCAGGCAGCCGATGGCAGAACGAGTCGAGCCGAGGCACGCGACGTCACCTCGTAAATCATGCGCCGCACGGAATAGTCGCCAAGTCCGACTTCGCTCTCGTCGCGTGACGAGCGCCCCGACCGGGAGGCCCTGCCTCGGTCATGTGGGCGTCGCAGCAGGGCTCGCCGTTCCTCCCGCGTCACGCTCGGGGAGGTCCGGGACACTTCCGCGCGGCACCCACGACGTCGGCCCTGGCCCTCGCGACGTCGCGGTACCTGGCCAGGCAACGCTCGTAGGGATCCCCTTCTGTCAGTTCGTGTCTGAGACGCGGGTTCGACTCCCGCCACCTCCACTCAGGACCCGGAAAATCACGCCGACCGGATGTGGCGCAGCTGGAAGCGCGCCCGCTTTGGGAGCGGGAGGTCGCGGGTTCGAGCCCCGCCATCCGGACGCAGCGCCTCCTTAGCTCAGAGGTCAGAGCGGCCGCCCTGTAAGCGGCGCGTCGCCGGTTCGACTCCGGCAGGAGGCTCACAGCCCGCGCGAGCTGCGATCGCGCACCTTCCCCGGTAGCTCAGTTGGCAGAGCGGGTGGTTGTTACCCACTGTCCGTCCCAGGTTCGAGCCCTGGTCGGGGAGCACGGCTGGCCCACGTGACGGGCTGATGGAGAGTTGCCAGAGAGGTCTATCGGGCACGCCTGGAACGCGTCGCGGTGTCACAGCCACCAGGGTTCGAATCCCTGACTCTCCGCTCACCTCCACCCTCTCGTTTCCGCTGCGGACCTCGTGCCGCGGTCCAGGGCGATGGTGGTCCCGAACTTCCCCGGCAGACCACCGGGACAGGCGGGACGCGGCGTCTCAGCGCGAGGGATCACCCTGAGGCACCTGTGGATGTAGCTCAGCAGGTAGAGCGTCTCGTTGCCAACGAGAAGGTCGCGGGTTCGATCCCCGTCATCCGCTCCACGGCTCGCCCACGTCACGGGCGCGGGACGCACCCGGTGCGCCCCGGCGTGGACGTAGCTCAGCAGGCAGAGCGGCCGGTTCCCAACCGGCAGGTCGCGGGTTCGATCCCCGCCGTCCGCTCGGCGCGACGCGCACGCGTCGCCGAGGAGGTGTGGCGCAGCTGGTAGCGCACCTGCATGACGCGCAGGTGGTCGGGGGTTCGAGTCCCTCCGCCTCTACGATCACGGCATGCCCGTGACCATCAACGCCCGGATCGAGACCATCCCGCCCGACGACACGGGCCCGGCTCCCGACCGGCGCACCGACCAGGTGTCCGCGACGGCGGAGAGCTACGAGCTTGCGCTCGAGCAGGTGCAGGCCGCCGTCCCCGAGGGGTGGCGTCTGATGCACGTCCTGGTCGATCGATCCTCGCTGGGGTAGTTGGCAGCCCGCCCGGTTCTGGCCCGGGTAGTCCAGGTTCGAGTCCTGGGTGGGGAGCGTTGCCCGTTCGCGGGTCGCCCGGCGGCGCGTCAGCCGTCCACGCACGTGTAGCTCAGCGGTAGAGCACCCGTTTCACACGCGGGCGGCCGCAGGTTCGATCCCTGCCGCGTGCACTGTGTCCGGAGCTCGGTCTGGTGAAGAGCGCCTGGTTGTGGTCCAGGAGGTCGCGGGTTCAAATCCCGTCGGACACCCCACTTGCCCGCTGCACGACCCGAGAGGAGGCGGTCGCCATGAGGTAGACGCGCACCGACACCCCGTGCGGCATCCCGCCGCCACCGGTGTGCAGAAGGAGACGGGCCATCATGTCCCGCACTCACGCACACGTCCCGGCTCACGTCGAGCAGCAGCGCGCCGACCCCGGCACGCTCGTTCCCCACCGCTACGGCCACTGGGTTCCCCGTGTCGGCAGCATCAGCTGCGACCAGGTCGGCTGCCCGGGTGTGGTCGCCCGCTGGGCGTCCTCCCAGCCGTGGACCCGCCGCGGTTCTGCCGTCATCGAGCGGCGCGCCGCTGTCCGCGACCGCCTGCGTGCGGCCGCACGCGAGTACCGCACCACCGGGCCGGTGCTCGCCGACGTCATGCCCGACCCGCTGATCTTCTGCCTGTGCGAGGGCTGCGGCGTCGACTGACACACCGGTCCGGCCGCGACCTGTGGCCGGACCGCTGCGTGCTGTGGCCGAGTGGTCGAGGCGCCGGTCTGCAAAACCGGAGACGCGGGTTCGAGTCCCGCCAGTACGTCTGAGCGGCACCGCAGCGGTGCCGCCTCGCGGATGAAGCTCAGCAGGCCGAGCATCCGGCTTCCACCCGGACGGGCGCGGGTTCGACTCCCGCCATCCGCTCCACGCGGCCGCAGCGCCGCACATCATGAAGAGCGAGCGCACCCCGCGCGCGCACCGACACCAGGAGGCACCACCATGCACGAGCACTACCCGGTGCCGCTGAGCGGCGCGAAGGCGAGCACCCTGATGTGGGCGCACGAGCACGACGTCGAGCCGGCCGCCCTGGCCCAGCTGCGCAACATCGCCGCACTGCCGTGGGTGCACGGGGTACGTGTCATGCCCGATGTGCACCTGGGCAAGGGCGCCACCATCGGGTCGGTCATCGCCATGCGGGACGCCGTCTCCCCGAACGCGGTCGGCGTCGACATCGGCTGCGGCATGATCGGCGTGCGGACGTCCCTGAGCGCCGCCGACCTGCCCGAGGACCTGCACGGGCTGCGCACCGCGGTCGAGACACGCATCCCGGTCGGGTTCAACTCCCACGACGACCCGGTCGACCTGCGTCGGCTGCGGCCCCTGTCTGACAGGGCCCATACCGCGGAGGTGCTGCGCGGCACCGACCGGTTCTGGGACGCGTTCGACCGGCTCACCCCACAGGTGCGTGACCTGGAGGGTCGAGCGCGCCGCCAGCTCGGCACCTTGGGCGGCGGCAACCACTTCCTCGAGGTGTGCCTGGACCAGGACGACCAGGTGTGGCTGCAGCTGCACTCCGGCTCACGCAACATCGGCAAGTCGCTGGCCGAGGTGCACGTCGCCATCGCCAAGGACCTGCCGCACAACCAGGGCATCGTCGACCGTGACCTGGCGGTGCTGCTGGCCGGGACACCGCAGATGGATGCCTACCTGCGCGACTTGACCTGGGCGCAGGAGTACGCGGCCCGCTCCCGCGCGGTGATGATGACGCTGTTCGTCGACGCGGTCCGAGCCACCTTCCCGGACCGGGACATCACCTTCGAGGAGGTCGCCAACGTTCACCACAACTATGTGGCGACCGAGCAGATCGAGGGCCAGGAGCTGATCGTGACCCGCAAGGGCGCCATCCGCGCCGGCCGCGGCGACCTGGGGCTGATCCCGGGGTCGATGGGCACCGGGTCCTTCATCGTGCGGGGCCGGGGCAACCCGGAGTCGTACTGGTCAGCGTCACACGGCGCCGGCCGGCGGATGTCGCGCGGTGAGGCCAAGCGGCGATTCAGCCTGGAGGACCTGGCGGCGCAGACCGCGGGCGTGGAGTGCCGCAAGGACGGCGGCGTGCTGGATGAGATCCCCGGCGCGTACAAGGACCTCGAGTCGATCATCGAGGCCCAGGTCGACCTGGTCGAGGTCGTCGCCCGGCTGCGCACCATCGTGTGCGTGAAGGGCTGACAGAGCATAGGGATTCGCGGAGCCCGCAAGGGCTGACCCTCCGGCCACCGAGCCGGTGACGACATGGTCGTCGAGCAAACCGCGAGCGATCGGGGGTTGGTGTGCTGGCTCGCCAACGAGACTCTGAATCTCGCCTACGCAGGTTCGATCCCTGCACCCCGAGCTCGTGCCGAGAGGCACAGCGGACTGTGGCGCAGCTTGGTAGCGCGCTCGCTTCGGGAGCGAGAGGTCGCGGGTTCAACTCCCGCCAGTCCGACCAGGCCCGCCGTCACGTGCGGCGGGCCGCCAACGGGATGTGGCGCAGCTTGGTAGCGCACTCGGCTGGGGGCCGAGGGGCCGCGGGTTCGAGTCCCGCCATCCCGACCAGGGCCGACCCGCCTACTTCTCATCCGCCGTGCTGTTCTCCCCGCACATCTTCACAGCAGCAGCAGCTCGCGCACGCGGGCACGAGAGCAGGCCACCACGGCTTGCAGGAAGGAGACGACCGTGACCACGGTCCTGGTGCTCAACGCCGGCTTCGAGCCGATGCACCGCGTCTCCCTCCAGCACGCCGTCAAGATGCTGCTGCGAGGGGTCGCCGAGGTCCACGAGGCCGACGAGGACTCGATGTTCGGGCCGTTCCCGCGGCCGCGGGTGCTGCGGCTGGTCCGGTACGTCAAGATGGCGTGGAAGTACCGGCGCACCGGGCGGATGGTGTTCTCCCGTGAGGGCGTCAAGGTCCGCGACGGCTACCGGTGCGTGTACTGCGGCAAGCCCGGCGACACGATCGACCACGTCGTCCCGCAGTCGCGGGGTGGTGCCACGTCCTGGACGAACTGCGTGACGGCGTGCCGCCGGTGCAACCAGTGCAAGGCCGACCGGTCGCTGGCCGAGCTCGGTTGGACGCTGCGGGTCAAGCCGGCCGAGCCGGCCTCGCTGCCGCGGCTCGCCCTGGCGGTCTGAACCGAGGCGTGTGGGACGCGCCGCACATCTACCGGGCAACGAGCCGCGAGGCGAGGTGACGACAGGGTCCTTCGCCTCGCGGCTCCACCCAGGCCCGGGCAGCGGGTGCCCGCACATCTACCTGGCATGACGACCACGTTCGATGAGACCCGTGTCCGCCGCGTCCAGCCCGGGGTGAGCGGTGGCGGCCAGTTCGCCGTCCAGTCCCGCCCCGAGACCGCGGTGTCGCTGGCTGCGCTGTCCCCGCAGGTGCGTGAGCTCGTCGAGGCTGACCTGGCCCGCAGCGGCACCCCCGCGAGCCCGTCGGCGTTCGAACGCGCGCAGGCCGCACACACGGCGGCCGTGGAACGCCATGCCGCCGCACGCGCCGAGCTCGACCGGTCCGGCGACCTCCTTGCGCACGCCGAGGAACGGCACGAGAACGCGCACGACACCTACCGCGACGCGGAGCGTGCCCTGGAGGCGGCAGACAAGACGCTGCGGGAAGCTGCCGCCGCCCAGTACGCCGAGACCGCGGTCGCCGACCAGGTGGAGGTCCCCGGCTGGGGGACGTTCGACCGGATCGAGGAGCCGGAGCAGCTGCCGGCACAGTTCGACGCGCTCCGGGTGCAGGTCGGTCGCGGCCTCACTGAGCAGGAAGCACAGCACCTGGCCGGCCTGGTCGGGTACGGGTGGGCCACCACCGGTGGTGAGCCGCTGCCCACCCCGGAACAGGACACCCCGAACAGCATCGTCCTGTACGCCGACTCGACCAAGACCCGCAGCCTGGCCCAGGTCGACATGTTCGTCGACGACCTGGCCGCCCTGGTGGCCGACGGATCCCCGGTCCGCAAGACCGACCGTATGGGCGCCGGCACCAAGGGCACCCGCCTGGTCGAGGGCCTGGGTGGCCTGGGGCAGGTGCACCTGTTCGTCCGGGGGCCTGAACGGACGCCGGCCGAGAGCAGCGACACGTTGCAGCTCTAGTTGGCTCCGGAGCAGCGAGTTCTGCGCTCACCGCCGGGCGACGTCCCGCGCCGGGACCCACACCCCTCGGAACGGGGAGCGGGGGTCCAGCTGCTCGACAAGCACCGCGTCGCGGGTCCACGCCTCGGCGACGGTGTCGACGACCACGACGCCCGACTCCCACTCGAGCCGAGCGCGCACAGGGATCGAGGGCCACCCGGCTTCGGTGTACCGGGGCGGCACCGGGAGCATGTTCAGGAGCTGTTCCTGACCGTCGTACCACGCGCGCGCCACGAGCCCAATGCTGGCACCTCAGCACGACGCCCGCGAGGCTCGAACCCACGACCCTCGGGCTGCCGCACATACGCAAGAGGAGGGCGCGAGCCGCGCCCACCCCGACCGTTGAGGTGAGCGACCCGTGAGCATGAAGTACCCCGAGAAGGCGTTGGCCTGGACGGACACCGAGACGACCGGCCTGGACTACGCCACCGACCTGCTGCTCGAGGTCGCGGTCCTGGTGACCGACGTGCACCTGAACCTGCTGGACGGCGAGGGCTACCAGGCCGTCGTCTACCACGACCCGCAGACGGTGGCCGCGGCCCGGGAACGTGCGGTCCCGTTCGTGCAGCAGATGCACACCGAGACCGGCCTGTGGGACAAGGTCAGCGACCCGGCGATCGCCAAGCCGCTGGAGGTCATCGACACCGAGGTGCTCGCCTACCTGCAGCGCCACATCACCGACCCGCGCACCGCCCGGCTGGCCGGCAACAGCGTCCGCCTGGACCTGAACTTCATCGAGGCTCACCTGCCGCAGAGCTACGCCTTCCTGCACTACCGCATGGGTGACATGTCCTCGGTCGCCGGTGCCGTGCAGTGGTGGTACGAAGAGGACTTCTACCCCAAGCGCAAGCGGCACGCCGCCATGGACGACATCCGCGAGTCGCTGGCCGAGGCCCGCTGGCTGCGCGAGCGCATGCACGAGGGCCTGGTCAAGCGGTCCGACCCGATGGCCGACTGGTTCGCACACCGGTTGCTGACCGGGGCCGTCCGCGACCAGCTGGCCGACGCCGGGCACGTGGTGGACACCGCCGCGATGAAGTGGAAGTCCTGGACGTGCGGCCCGGACCAGGTGCAGGTGACCGCCGCCCTGCAGGGGCAGCGGGACCAGCCCGACTCCTTCATGGTGGTCTTCCTCGAGTCCCACCTGCACGCCTACGGCACCCCCAAGGACGACTGGCTGTGGAGCCAGTACGGCTCCGGAGGCATCAACCACCGACAGCTGCACCGGTGGGGTCTGACCGTTGTGGGCGCCGACGAGCCGAGCCCGGTTGGCAGCTGAGCTTCGACCCGGGCCGGACCACCCGTGAGCCTCACGCAGCTGCGTGAGACCCCGATTGCGCCCGCACCCGGACTGGCTTCGCCGACGAGAACCCACCATGAGCACCCCACCCCTGCCCCCGACACCGTTGGGTCTGGCGCGCGTCGTGCGCCGCCCGCTGGCCGCCCCGGTCGCCCCGGTGGCGCGCCCACCGCTGGCGGCGCTGGTCATGCGTGTGGCCTTCGACCAGGTCCTGCTGTGGACGCTGTGCATTGATGACGGCCAGCAGGTCAGGTGCACCAGCGGACGCATCGACGACCTGCCCCACGACGGCGAGCTCGCCCCCGGTGCCGCGTTCAGCCTCGCCGCCGTTCAGGTGCTGCCCGAGATCGCCCCGCAGCTACGTCAGGCCGCTGCCGCCACGGCGGCGGGGTTCATCGAGCTGGCGGTCCCCAACGCCACCCTGCGGGCGGTCACCGCTGAGCTTGCCGACCAGCTCGGCCCGGCCCAGGTGCTGCCCTCCAACGCGCTCGTGCGACTGCCTGCCGTGGACAGAGCGGTCGCGGACGCCGACGCCATGTACGCCGCGCTGCTCGCCGGTCAGGTGAACGTCGAAGCCGACCGGGAGGCTGCCGAGGCCGGCCGGGAGGTTGTGGTCGCCACCGATACCTCCGCACGTCGCGGCACCGCACCGGCCGCCGCCGCCTGGGTCCGTCAGGACGGGGTGTTCGCCACCGAGGTGATCGAGACCGCCGACATCTCCACCGCCGAGCTCGCCGCCGTCGCGATGGCACTGGAAGCCCATCACCGTCACCGCGGCCGGGTGCTGGTCAAGACCGACTCCCAGGACGCGCTGAGCATGGCTCGGTCCGCGCTGGAAGGTCAGATCGACGCCCGCTCCGCCTTGGCTCGCCGCTACCAGCGCACCATCGCTGACAGCCGGCTGCGGGGTCAGGTCCGGCTGGAGTGGGTCAAGGGTCACCGCGGCGACCCGCTGAACGAGATCGCCGACGCCCTGGCTGTCATGGCACGCCGCCACCACGACGCGGGCCTCGCCCCGTCCGCGCACCGGGTTCGTGCCCGCACGATCGTGGAGGAGATGTTGGCGCCGCGCCAGCTCGCCTGCTGACCCCCGCCCTGGCCTGGGCCGCCGGCACCCGTGGTGCTGCCGCAGGTGGGCCAGCACGCTCGGTGCCCGCACATGTACTTCTCACCCCCGCAGGACCCCTTACATCCCTTCCCGAAGGAGAGCTTCCGCATGCCCGCCATGACCGTCTACTCCAAGCCCGACTGCGTGCAGTGCGTGGCGACCTACCGCGCGCTGAACAAGTTCGGCCTCGAGCACGAGGTCGTCGACATCTCCCGGGACGCCGCCGCGCTCGACTACGTCCGCTCCCTGGGTCACCAGCAGGCACCGGTGGTCGTGGCCGGCGAGGAGCACTGGTCGGGGTTCCGTCCCGACCTCATCAAGGCGCTGAGCGTCAAGCTCGCCCAGCCGTCCCCGGCCTAGGAAGGCACGCACGTGAGCACCACTGGTCTCCGCCGATCGCGGAGGTTGCACATCATCCTCGGCGCCGTACTCGCGTTCGCCCTGGTGGTGACGATCGGGCTGGTCCAGCTCGCCGAGCATCGTGAGCAGGAGCAGCTGGCCGCCCAGGCGCACGCCCGGGTCTTGGCCGATGCCCGTTCAGCCGCCGCCGATGAGGCGTTCGTGACCGGCCGTGCCGTCGCGGTCAACCGTGCCGGCATCCAGCACAACCTCCAGCGACACCGCGCCGACACCGCGAAGGGTGTGCTGGCGGCTCGTGCGGTCCTGGAGGCAGCCGTGGGCAAGGTCACCGACGACGCGCATACCGCCGCTCTGGAGGCCATGCTGCGAGACGCTGCGGAGGCGGTGCCGCAGGCGCTGCCGGCCCAGCTGCGTGCCCTCCAGTACGGTGTCGACGCCGAGGTCGCAGCGGTTGAGAAGTCCCACGCGGACTGGACGGCCGAGCAGGAGCGTCTGGCCGCTGAACGGGCCAAGGCAGCGGCCGAGCGGGCGCGGCAGGCGGAGCTGGAGCGGCAACGACGCGCGCAGCAGCGCACCGAGTCCACCTCGACCAGCGGCTCCGGGAGCGGCGGTTCGTCGAGCTCGACCAGCAGCGCGAGCACCGGCGGCAAGACCGACCAGGCCCGCGCGGTGCTGTCCCGGTACGGCTGCGGGTCGGCCGGCATCCGGTGGGACGACTCACGCCTGGGCGGATGGGCCAACGGCAAGGCCGACTGGTACCACAACACCATCCTGCTGCGCTCAGCGATGCCTTCGTCCCGGTTCACCTACGTGATCGCGCACGAGTGCGTGCACCTGATCCAGTACCGGGTCTACGGCGGCAACGTCGACGCCCTGGCCGCGGACATGAACCGCATCTACGGCGGGTCCGGGTTCTCCGGGCTCGAGCAGAACGCCGACTGCGTGACGCAGCGGTGGGGCATCTCGACGTACAACTACACGACCTCCTGCGGTGGGGCCCGCGGTGACGCCGCGGCCGCTATCGCCGCCGGCCACAAGCCCTAGAACGCAGGCGAGAGGCCCCAACCATCACCGGTGGGGGCCTTGCTCTGTTCAGGCCACGGCCAGGTGCTTGTCGCTAACGGTCGGCCTGATCGTCCCAAGAGCTCAGGTGCCCGCGTCCTCACCCATGAGGTCGAGCGCATTGCTGATGCTGTCCTGCGGAACGTCCCACAGCGCGATGCCCGCATCGAGCAGCTCGGCGGAGAAAACCGGAGACGTGCGGTCGCCCCAGGCGAAGAAGTAGAAGTCGCGATCCACGACCACTGCAGGCACCTGGAATGACCTCAGGCACATCCGCGAGCCATCACTTTCGGAGAACGTCACGGTGCCAAGTTCCGCGATTCCCACGGTCGCTCCATCATCAGATTTCAGCAGCAGCTGCTCGTCATCGTTGAAGCTGATGACCGCCTCGGGCTGCGCGAGCATGCACATGCCGCCTGCGCCCTGCTCGTCTGAGGAGGTGCCAATCACCAGTGGTCCAGCCATCCCGAGCATGCCGATCCGGTCGTAGGCCTCGGCTTCCTCTTCTGTCTGCTGCGGCGACAGCTCGGCGGGAGCTTTCGACACCGAGGATCGCGAAGCCTCCGGCGCGGACGGGATGTCCGCTCCCTCCGTGGTCGCAGAGCAACTCGCCAGGAGGAGGCCACCGCCAACGACACAGAGCGCGATCGCCGCCCGAACAACAGATGTCATGGCCCGAAGAGTAGTTGATGGTTCAGACATCTGCCGTCAGCGTTCACCGGGGAGGTGAGCGGCCTCGGCGCCGTGCTGAGCGGTGCCACCGGGAGCCAACCTCGCGTTGTCTGCACGGTCTTGGGCCGGTTCTGTCAGAGCAGAAGTCACCAGGCGACAGGCTGCGCCAACGGCGCGGTCCCAGCTACCTGCTCGTCCTCGGCGTAGAGCTCCAGCTCCTCGGCCAACGACTGACCCGCGGCCTGCAGGATGAGCTCGAGCACGTCCTCGTAGTCCTCGTAGGTCTCATCCAGCAGCGACAGCGCGTCCGTCACAGGACCGGCGAGCAGCGCCTCACGGTCCTCGGTGCCGGCGGCCTGCAGCGCGGCCCGCACCTGCGACCACTCCTGCACCCGGTCGTGCAGGGTGTCCGGTCGGGGGGCCTCGGCCACGCTCGACAACGCCAGGTCGGCCAGGATCTTCGTCTCCCGCAGCAGCGTTGTGATCTCGATGTGCAGGTCGGGGGCGGTCAGGAACTCGAAGTCGCGGCGCAGGTCACGCGAGAGCCGCGCCCACGTCGCCTGCCGCAACGCCGGCAGCAGTTCGGCGGCGAAGACCATCGCCCAGTCCCGGTCCACAATCTCCAGGGCCTCGCCCAGGTCGATGCCATCCAGCACCGGGTCGGCCTGACCCCGCTGCCAGGACTCGATGCGCGCCTCGTCGACCGGGTCGTCGACGTCGAGCCCGGCCGCGGCGAGCACGTCGAACCAGGACCCGGTGGCCTCGTCGTACAGGCCCGACTCGGTGCACTCGATCGCGACCCGCAGCGCCCACTCCTCACCGGTCTCCGCGGTGCCGTCGCTGAACAGCTGACGCGCAGCCAGCCGCATCGGCAGCCAGAACAGCGGGTGCCGCAACGCCGAGGGGTGCACCCGGGGGAACTGCCGGCGCGGGTCGTAAGCCCCGTCGGTCGGTTCGGGCCCCTCGAGCTCGCGGTAGACCGGGATCGGCACACCGACCAGGGGAGTGGTGACCAGGTCAGCCAGGGACTGTCCCGTGGCGGCACACCAGCGCAGCCGGCGCGAGAGCACCAGGTCCTCCACGGCGTGCGGTGCGCGCACGGTCAGCAGCGATTCTCCTGGTGCTGTCAGGAACACGCACCGGTGCTGCTCTGCCATCTCTCACTCCGTCATCGGTCGGTTGTCACGGTCAACATCCAACATGCGCCGGAAAGCCAGCGCCAGCACCAGCCGCACATCTACCCCCACCGGAGGAACAAGCCCAGCCCGCCCGGGCCGGGTCAACAGGGATGGAGTACCTGGTGGTTAACCGGATGAAGGACCGCGGCGACCGCACCGAACGGGAGGCGCTGGCGCTGCTGCTGGAAACGACACCCGAGCTGCTGGTGCGCAACGCGATGCGTCAGCTCGGCGCCGGCCGCAAGGACGACATCGGCGACCTGCACGTCTTCCCCGACTGTGCCGTGCAGGTCAAGGCGTCCGTCCCGACCACGGTGACCGCCCGCTGCCGGGAGGCAGCCGTCAGCGCCCACGTGCAGGCCGGCCGGGCCCTGTTCCCGCACCACGTCGGCATGGTCAAGCTTCACAACGTCCGCAAGGGCACCAAGTGGCTGGCCACCGCCCTCACCTGGCCCACCACGATCGACCCGTTCGAGGCGAAGTCGGCCGTGGCGGTCGCGATCGCTCGCGCCCGGGACGAGTCCCTGCCGCTGACCGAACGCATCAGCCGGGTCTCTGGTCGTGGCGCCGCCCCGTACCTGGTCGGGCCCTGGGAGGCGTGGCTGGCCGCCTACCGGTCCGTCCGGGACACCGAGGCAGCCTGACCATGGCGAGCCCGCGCGAAGACACCCGCCCCGCCGAGGTCACCGGCACCCGGGCCGGTCGCGACCACCTGACCGGCGCTGAGGACGACTACGACATCGCGGTGCGGAACAACCTGCGCCGCGGACCGGAGACGGCACGTCTGCGGGCACTGCTCTCGCTTGCGCACTCCACCCTGCGGAACGCAGGCGCCGCCGAGGTCGCCAACGACCTGGCAGCTCTGAACACCCCCGGCCTGCTCGATGAAGCCCAGGCCGCCGCCGTGCGTGACCGCGTGCGCGGGGCCCTCGAGCTCTGAGCGCCCAGTCAGCGGCAGGTGCCGCACATACCCAGAAGGGAACGACTGTGAAGGACGACGCCATGACCAAGACCACCCGCGGGTTCGTGCACCTGCACGTGCACACCGAGTACAGCCCGCTGGACGGCATGGCCATCCTTGACCGGCTCGTCGATACCGCTGTCGCCGACGGTCAGCCCGCCATCGCCTGCACCGACCACGGCAGCCTCGGCGCCGCCTGGCGGCTGAACAAGCTCGCCCAGGCCGCCGGCATCAAGGCGATCATCGGCGAAGAGGTCTACATGGCCATCGGTGGCCGTGGCCCCGAGGAGCAGCGCTCCATCCGGGTGCCCGCCGATGAGGACTCCGGCGACGCGATCGACGCCGACAAGCCCACCCGCGGCGCCCACGACGAGGTCCGCACCAAGGAGCGCGGGTATGAGCACCTGACCGTCCTGGCCATCAACCAGGCCGGGTGGCGCAACCTGGTCACGATGCACAACCTGGCCCAGGACACCTACTCCACCAAGGGCCGCGGCAAGCCCCAGCCGCTGATGGACTACACGCTGCTGCGTCAGCACGCCGAGGGCATCATCATCCTGACCGGGTGCCTCGGCTCCGCCGTGCTCGGGTCCATGTCACGAGCCGTCGCCGCCGAGGCCCGAGCCGTTGCCGCACGTCAGGCCGGCCGCGAGGACATCGCCGCCAGCGAGCTCGAGACCGCGCACCGCGAACGGCAGCGCTCCCGCAACCACCTGGAGGCCGCGAAGGGGGCAGTCGGCAAGGACAACGTCTACGTCGAGGTGATGGACCACAACATCGCCGTCGAGCGCCCCGCCGTCCTCGAGCTGGTCAAGCTGGCCCGCGAGCTCGACCTGCCGCTGGTCGCCACCAACGACTCCCACTTCGTCGACGAGGACCACGACCACGCCCACGAGGCGTGGCTGGCCGTCGGCACCAAGGCCAAGCTGTCCGACACCGACCGGTTCAAGTTCCACGGGCAGGGCTACCACCTGCGCACCGAGGCCCAGATGCGGGCCCTGTTCGACGGGGCCGACTGGTGGCAGGAGGCCTGCGACAACACCGTCGCGATCGCCGAGCGTGCCGAGGCCGACGTGTTCGGGCCCACCCCCATGCGGTTGCCGTCCTTCGACGTGCGCACCAACGCCCCCGACTTCGCCGCCCAGTTCGGGCCCGACCTGGACGACAAGACCCTCTCGGAGCGTTACCTCAAGCACCTGGTCGGCATCGGCGCCCGCGAACGACGCGGCCTGGCACCGACCGACCGGCTGCCGGAAGAGGTCAACGCCCGCCTGGCCTGGGAGTTCAAGGTCATCAAGGACCTCGGCATCGCCGACTACTTCCTCAACGTGCGCGACGTCATCGAGTGGGCCCGTTCCGACCGCGGGCTGCCGACCGAGAAGCACCCACTCGGTGAGCCCGGCAAGAAGAAGCCCATCCGGGTGGGTCCCGGCCGTGGTTCGGCCGCCGGTTCGGAGGTCTCCTACGACCTGCGCATCGTCGGGGTCGCACCCATCGAGAACGGGCTGCTGTTCGAGCGGTTCCTGGACCCGCAGCGCATCGGCATGCCCGACATCGACGTCGACTTCGAGCAGGGCCGGCGCCAGGAGGTGCTCTCCTACCTGGTGCGCCGGTGGGGCTCGGAGCGGGTCGCGCAGATCGGCACCTACGGCATCGCCCGCACCAAGGCCGCCATCAACGACGCCGCCCGGGTGCTGAACCTGTCCTCGCTGGGTGACAAGCTCTCCACGCTGGTGCCGACCGAGGGTGGCACCGCGGCGTCCTTCGAGCGGCTGGCCGACGCCGACGACAAGTCCACCGAGGCGTTCCGTGCCGCCCTGCACAAGGGCGGAGAGGACGCCCAGCGCATCGTCGAGCTCGCCCACATCTTCGAGAACACCATCAAGACCCCGGGCGTGCACGCCTGCGGTGTGCTCATCTCGGATGAGCCGATGGAGTCGCTGGTCCCGCTGCGCAAGAACCGGTCCAAGACCGCCGGCCCGGACGCGCCGATGATCACCGAGTGGACCGGACCGGAGGTCGACGCCTACGGGCTGCTCAAGCTCGACGTGCTCGGCCTGCGCAACCTGGACGTGGTCTCCCACACGATGACCCTGGTCGCTGAGTGGTACCGGGAGCAGGAGCGCACCGCCGACGCCGAGGCAGTCGAGGCGTACCGCGGCGCCCTGGACGCCATCGCCCAGTCCGGCATCCCGTTCGAGCCCGACGACCTGGACCCCGGCGCCCAGGACGAGGCCACCCGCAAGGCGTTCGCGCTGTTGCGTGAGGGCCGCACCGCCGGCGTGTTCCAGATGGAGAGCGACGGTATGACGGCGCTGGCGCAGGACTCCGGACCGGAGTCGCTGGACGACCTGTCGGCCATCGCCGCCCTGTACCGGCCCGGCCCGATGGCCGAAGACATGCACAACCGGTGGGCGGCCCGCAAGCGTGGGACCGAACCGGTCGACTACTCCATCTTCACCACCGACCCCGCCGAGCAGGCCGTCATCGCCTCGGTGCTGGACGAGTCCATGGGCATTTTGGCCTTCCAGGAGCAAGCGATGAGGATGGGGGAGGTGCTCGCCGGGTTCGGCCCCATCGAGAAGAACCGCCTCCGCAAGGCGATCTCCAAGAAGATCCAGTCCGAGATCGACGCCATCGGCGAGCTCTGGATGGCCGGCGCCGTCACCGAGCAGCACGACGAGCACGGCACCCTCACCAAGATCGCCTTCCGCGCCGCGACGGCGCAGAAGGTGTGGGACTCCATCAAGGGCGCCGCCAAGTACGCGTTCAACAAGTCCCACTCCACCGCCTACGGGTTCCTGGCGTTCGTGACCGCCTACCTCAAGGCCAACTACCCGCCGGAGTTCGCCGCCGCCATCTTGGCCATCACCAAGAAGAACGAGGAGAAGCGCCTCGCGACCATCGCCTCACTGCGCGAGGAGGGCATCGAGCTGCTGCCGCCGGACATCAACCTCTCCGGCGTCGACACCCGCCCCGAGGGCGGCAACGTCCGCCTGGGCCTGTCGGAGATCAAGGGCGTGGGCGCCAACGCCGCAGCCATCATCACCGAGCGTGACGCCAACGGCCCGTTCGCCTCCCTGCATGACCTGCTGGTACGGGTCAAGGCGGCCCCTCGCGGCGCCGTCGCGGCAGATGAGAGCGACGAGGAGTCCGGTACGACCGAGGAGCCCACCACCGGTGGTGCGTCGCTACCGGTCAACGTCGTGGAGTCCCTGATCGCCTCCGGCGCGCTGGACTCCATGGGCCCGCGACTGGGTCAGCTGATGATGGCCCGCGCGTTGCGCGCCTCCCACAGCGAGCACGACCTGACAGCCCTGGTGCCCGACATGGAGTGGGGTGTGCTCGAGCGCGCCGGTCGGCAGCGCTCCCGGCTCGGCGTCATCACCGGTGAGCACCCGCTGCGCCGGTTCGGTCCGCTGCTGCGCGATCACGTCACCAAGTGGGGTGCGCCCGGCCGCGGTGTCGGCGCCGTCAACAAGGTCGAGGCCGGTTCCCTGGTCGTCATCGTGGGTCTGCTGGCCGGCTGGACGGAGAAGGCCTACCGGGGCGGACGCCGCGCGAACATCGTCATCGAGGGCACGACCATGTCCGTCGACGGTGTCATGTGGGACTCCGACCGGGAGGCGCTGGGCTTCGTCCCCGCCGTCGGGTCGCTGGTGGCCGCCCGCGCCCAGGTGCGTGTGAAGTCGGTCGAGGTCGAGCACGAGGACGGCAGCATCGAGGTGGTCGACCGCCGCGAGCTGACCTTCCGCGACCTGGAGCAGATCGAGGTCGACGACCCGCGTTCGGGTGACATCGTGCACGCCACCGAACCGCTGGACATTCCCGCCTACCGGGTCGCGCCTGCCGCGCCGTTGGTGCTGCAGCTGAACCAGGGCGTATCGCTGAGCAGCGACCTGGTGCACCGGTTGCAGCCCGGCTGGGTGGAGACGCTGACCACCCTGCTGACGATCCCGGAGGCCCCGGAGCGCATGGGAGCCGAGCCGCTGGTCGGTGTGCTCGGGCACCGCGCCGTCGTCCTGCTCTCCGGGCAGCGCAGTCCTGCCAGCGACGAGCACCTGGTGGAGACCGTGCGCTCCTACATGGGCTCGGTCGAGCCCGAGCAGGCGTCCTGGCTGGACGTCGACGCGCTGACCACCCGTACCGAGCTGGCGGTCGCCGCCTAGTTGCGAGCCGCACATACGGAGCAGAAGACCTACCCATCCCGATGACGTTCATGACCCGAGAGGCCTCACGATGACCCACGACCCGTTCGACGACACCCACGACCAGGCAGGTGAGCTCGCCCGCCACCGCGACGGTGTGCTGGACCTCGTCGCCACCGTGGTGCTGCGCTGCGGCGGCGCCCCGCACCACACGATCGTCGCGGTGATGTTCGCCGGTGACGAGGACCTGGCCGACCACCACACGTTGGAGGTCATGGACGTCGGCCAGCTCGAGGAGGACGGCGATCCCGCCCAGGTCGTCGAGGTCGCGGCACGGTTCCTGCCGCAGCTGCGTCAGGCCGTGGCGGCCTCGCGGGCCGAGCGTATGGCGCTGGTGACCTTCGATGTCCCGGAGCCGGCGGCGAAGATCCTGACCGGTCACGCCAGCATCGGTCTGCAGCTGCCCGCTCAGCGGGTCGCGGTCGCTGACGCCGGCTGGGTCGACCTGGACAACCCCGAGGTGTTCGGGGACCTGGACGAGGTGGTGCACTCCCGTGCCGCGACCTCGGCGGTGCTGGCGGGGTTGCCGTTCCCTGCCCGGGAGTTCGAGCGGTGACCGACCTGCTGCCGTCGTGGCTGCTGCTGACCTACGTCGGCCTGCTCGGCGCGGTGGTCGGGTCCTACCTGAACGTGCTGGTCTGGCGGCTGCCGCGTGAGCAGTCCACGACCCGGCCGCGGTCGGCCTGCCCGAGCTGTGGGCATGCCATCCGCTGGTTCGACAACGTCCCGGTGCTCTCGTGGCTGGTGCTGCGTGGCCGGTGCCGCGACTGCGGTACCCGTATCAGCGTGCGCTACCCGCTGGTCGAGGCGGGGGTCGCGGTGCTGTTCGTTGCTCTGGTCGTGCTGCTGGGCCCGAGGTTGAGCGTGCTCAGCCTGCTCGCGGTGCTGGCGTTGGCCGGCGGCGGGGTGGCGATGTCGCTGATCGATCTTGAGCATCACCGGCTTCCGGACAAGCTGACCGCGGCAACGAGTGTCCTCGTCCTGCTGCCGATCGTGGCCGAGGCGCTGCTGACCGGTTCCTGGTCGCGGCTGCTGACCGCGACTGTGGCGGCGGTGGCGCTGTTCGTCCTGTACCTGGGGGCGGCGGTCGTCTACCCCGGTGGGATGGGCGGCGGGGACATCAAGCTGGCCCCTCTGCTCGGGTTCGTGCTGGGCTGGTTCGGCCTGCCTCACGCCGTGGTCGGGGCGTTCGCCCCGTTCCTTCTCGGTGTCGTTGCGGTGCTCGTGCTGGCGGTGCGTGGCCGGGTCCGCAAGGGCAGCGGGGTGCCGTTCGGCCCGTTCATGCTTGCCGGCACCTTCGCCGCCCTGCTGTGGGCGCCGGCGGTCGCGCACTGGTACCTCGAGGTGGCCGGACTGGCCTGAAAGTCCGTGGCGGGAACCTGCACGGATCGGCGCGAGTGCCGCACATATAACAAGTACGGGCATCTGTCCGTCGGAGGGTCGACGCACGACCCACAGCCAGGGCCCGCAGCGAGCGGGACGAGACAAGCAGGAGAATCACATGGCAGGTGAGACCGTCATCACGGTCGTCGGGAACATCACCGGCGACCCGGAGCTTCGCTTCACCCCCTCGGGTGCGGCGGTCGCGAACTTCACGATCGCTTCGACCCCGCGGACCTTCGACCGCGACAAGAACGAGTGGGTGGACGGCGACACGCTGTTCCTGCGCTCCTCGATCTGGCGTGAGGCTGCGGAGAACGTGGCCGAGACGCTGACCAAGGGCACCCGCGTCATCGCGCAGGGCCGCCTCGTGCAGCGCTCCTACGAGACGACCGAGGGCGAGAAGCGCACGGTCGTCGAGCTCCAGGTCGACGAGATCGGCCCGTCGCTGCGCTACGCGACGGCGAAGGTCACCCGCTCGGCCAAGGGCGGCAACGGCAACGGTGGCGGCGGCAACGGCGGCAGCGAGTCGCGCCCCGCGGCCAAGTCGGCGCCGAAGCAGTCGGCCCCGGCCGAGGACGGCGACGAGTTCTGAGTCCTCGCTGACGCACAGGGCCCTCACCTTCGGGTGGGGGCCCTTCGTCGTTCCCGGCGCATGTTGATCGGTGCACCCGGAAGGAGCTGGTCCATGAGCAAGGCGTTGCGCGCGACGATCGCGCTGGCGGTCGTGGGAGCGATCGTCTACTTCGCGATCGGTGGCATCGAGGGCCTGGATGAGCTGCGGGCCGTCATCGCGGCCCGGGTGCTCGCGGTCCCGCTGTGGGTGCCGCTGGCGGTGGTGGCGCTGCTCGTCGGCGGTGTCGCGGCCCGGCGGGCCGGCGGCCGCGGCAACGGGCAGACCGACCCGGTGCGTATGTACCCCTCGGTGATGCGGGCGCAGGTCTTCGCTCGCGCCGGCGGGCAGTGCGAGTACACCGGGTGGGCGTGGCAACGGTGCCGGGCCAAGGCCGAGCACGCCGACCACATCCTGCCGTGGTCCAAGGGCGGGGCGACCTCGCTGCAGAACGGTGCAGCCTCCTGCGCCCACCACAACACCTCCAAGGGCGCCAAGCTGCTCACCGGCCGGCAGACCCGCGCGCTCGAGCGGCGCCGTCGCCGCTACTTCCCACCGGGCACCCCGGTCAAGGCCGGGCAACGCTACGGCGAGCCCGGCATCGCCGCTCCGGCAGCTCGTGCTGCGGCCGCGGCCGTCGAGCCGGTAGTCCGACCCATGGCAGCGCCGACGGCAGCAACCGCGCCCGCCGCGTCGGCTACGGCCCCCTCGTGGGAGCGCGACACGCCCATCTGGTAGGAGCGCCACAGCACCCGTCCGGGCCTGTTGCGACCCGTTGTGCTCCAGGAGCAGCAGGTGCCGCACATCTATGGGTCATGACCAGGACCACTGAACGCCGCCGCGGTGTTGCCAAGCCGCTGCAGCCCACCCCCAAGACCGTCCCCGCTATCCCCGCGACGTCCGCGCACAGCATCGTCCCGGCCGGCACCGGGCTGCTCGACATTCCCGCGGCCGCCCAGCTGCTGAACATCCCCGAGGGGGCGCTGCGCAAGTCCGTCTCAGCGCGGCGCGTCCCCCACACCAGGCTCGGCAAGCACGTCCGGTTCGCTCCGCACCACATCGAGGCCATCGTGGCCGCCGGTGAGCAGGAGATCGTCGCTCCACCGCGCACTTCCAGCGGCACCGGACGCTCGCGCCTCTAGCCCCCGCGCGTACGCCTCTCTCCGCGACGGCCCGGTCGCACGGGCATCGCGGCGATCTCCTCGGCCGTCGGTGCCGTGGGCAGCAGCGCCCCGCGTGAGGCCGTCATCGCCTCCGCCATAGCCCGGGCCAGCACAGGGTCGTGCAGGTCGATGAGGCCGCCGTAGACGTCGTAGGTGATCTGGATGCTTGCGTGCCCCAGCATCTCCGAGACGACCTCGATGCGGACCCCCTGTGCCAGCGACCACACCACCGTGGTGTGGCGCAGCATGTGCGGGGTCACGTGCTTGTCGAGCCCGCGCCGGGCCGCCTCTCGGCGCGCCGGCGACCACCGGTCGGTGTGGAAGTCGGGGTAGCGCCACGGGTTGCCACGCGCGGTCACGAAGACGTACGCACGCCCCGGCTCACCCTCGATGTGGGTCAGCAGCCGATCGGCCACATCCCCGGTGAGCACCACGTAGCGGGATCGCTTCGACTTCGGCGGGCCGAGCCGCCACTTCACCGTCTCACCCTCGGCGGAGTTGATCGGATCCTCGTCATCTGGCGCTCGCTCGGACCATGCGCGGGTGATGTGCAGGGAGACCGAGCCATCCGGGCGTGCCACGGCGTCGCCGACTCGCAGCGCCGATACCTCACCCCAGCGCAGCCCGGTCGCCAGCATGACGTCGACCAGTAGGTGCACGTCGGTGCGCAGGCACGCCCGGAACAGCGCCCACTCCTGATGCTGGAAGAACCGCAGCTGGCGCGCGTCGCGGGAGTTCATCTCGGGCAGCTCGGTTACCTCGCACGGGTTGTCCGAGCGCAGCCCCATCTTCTTCTGCCCGTGCGCCATCACCGAGAACAGCACCCCGTGCCAGTTCTTGATGGACTTGGGCTTGTGGCCGGCGTCGAGCTCGACGTCGATCCAATCGGCGACGTCCTCGGGGACGATGTCGAGGAAGGGCAGCTTGCCGAAGACGGGACGCAGATGGGTCTCGACGCAGCGGCGGTAGCGGTGCACCGTGTAGGGCTTCACGCGGCCGCGGGCGATGCGTCGGGTCTGCTCGGTGAAGTAGCTCTCGACGACGTCGTCGAACGTCTCCTTGGCCTCGTCCTTCTCGAGGTAGCCGGCGCCCTTGACCCAGCCGCGCGGCCACATGTGGTCGGACTCCTCGACGTCCTCTTTGAAGGCCAGTGCGCGTGCCTGGCTGCTGAACGTCTCGCTCTGCCACTCGCCGTCGCGGGCGCCGCCGAGCCGCCACCGGACCCGGTAGGACGGCGCTCCGTCGGACCGTACGCGGGTCTGCAAACTTGCCATTACGCGCCCTTCCGGAGTGGCCCGGACCCCCATCGGAATCCCCCGATGGTGTGTCCATGGTGTGTCCACAGCATAGAAGCGCGGCTCACGAAGCGACGAATGCGCTGGTCAGAGGCCTGAAAATGTGTGTCCGGAGGGGGACTTGAACCCCCACGCCCGATAAAGGGCACTAGCACCTCAAGCTAGCGCGTCTGCCAATTCCGCCACCCGGACGAGTGGATGCCCCTGGCCTGGAAGGCCTCGGGACAACGCCGGAAAAGATATCACGACAACGGGGGTTTCCCCGCATGCGACGAGGCCCGCCCGGCGTGCGCCGGACGGGCCTCGATCACCGCTACCTCAGCAGATGCCGAGGACCTTGCAGAGGATCCTCGCCAGCACCTTCCCGAGGAGCTTGATCAGCTTCTCCAGAGGTGTCAGCTGGGGGTTGCCGTCACCGTCACGGTCGACGGTGATGGAGGGGGAGGTGTACGTCTCGACGTCGTCGGCGTTCTCCGGGTTGCCCAGAGCGTTCAGCACCGACAGCACGAGCACGTAGTCACCATCCGGCACCACCCGGTCGCGACCGTTGTGGTTCCGCGTGCCGTCCCAGGTGTAGGGGACGAACACGTTGGGGCCACCACCGGTACGACCGACGTGATCGGTGTCCAGGTAGTTGTAGAACCGCGGGTGGACCGGGTCGCCCCGGGTGCCGTCCTCGTTCGCCTCGTACACGTCGATGCGCACGTTGCTCGCGGGGGCGTCCAGGTGGGCGAGGATCGTCGGCACGTCGCCGTCGGCCATCGAGTAGACGTTGCCGCCCTCGACGAGATCCCAGACCCCACCCATCGTGCAGTCGACCCCCACGACGCGCTCACACTCGGTGAGCTCGGCCAGCACCGGGAACCCGTAGTCACCCGGCGTGAGCACCGGCAGCGACTGGTAGTCGCCGGCGAAGCCCGCGTACGGGATCGAGATCTGCTCCTCGCCGTCGATCAGGTAGACGTAGCCGCCGTAGTGAGCGAGGTCGAAGTCGGCGGCCGGGCTGATCGTCACGTCGAACGTCTCGGTGTGACCCGGGTTGACCGTGACGGAGGCGGGTGCCTCCACGATCGAGTCGGCATAGTAGAAGCCAGGCACGTCGACGGAGTCGCCGTCGGCCGGGTTCTGACCCATCGTGATCGCGTCCTCGTAGGCGATCTCGTACGTCACCGGTGCGGTGCCGTTGTTGGTGACCGAGATCGATGAGGTGACCGGCCCACCCTGGCTCTCGCCGAGCGACAGCTTGCTCGGCGACACAGCCGTGGAGGCCAGGATCGCGTCGTCGATGTCGAGCATGCCGGCACCCTGGTGGTTGACCGGCTCCAGCAGCCCGATCGCGGGGTTCAGCGACCATGCGGTCGGGTCGGCGGAGTTGAGCATCGCATCACGCACCTGCGCGGGCTCGGCGTCCGCGTGAGCCTGCAGGTACAGCGCTGCAGCACCCGCCACGTGCGGCGCGGACATCGAGGTGCCCGAGTTCGAGCCGTACGAGCCCTGCTCCATCGGCACCGTCGACCAGATCGAACCACCGGGCGCACCGATGTCCGGCTTGAGCGACAGGTCAGCGGCCAGACCGTAGGAGCTGAACGAGCTGATCAGCCCGCCGGTCGGGTTCGGAGCCTGCGCGGTCTGGTCGGTCCACACCATCTCGGCGCCGCCGTCGGCGACGCTGGCGGCGATCGCCAGACCGTCCTCCAGGCCGATGAAGATGACCGGGATCGTGATCTCGACCTCGCCCTCGACCGTCGGGTTCACCAGGCCGGGGACGTTGTTGTAGATGATCGCCGCGGCCGCGCCGGCCTCCTGGGCGTTGAGAGCCTTCTCGTAGAAGCTGGTCCCCACGACGCCATCCGGGCAGGCACCGCGCTGCACGAGCGCCACGGTGCCGGTCAGGTCGGCCTCGATGCCACCGCACGAGCGACCAGCATCGGTACCGGGTTCACCCGCGAGACCGACCGGGAGGCTCCCCGAGGTCGGAGGCGTCGGTGCACCCGTCGCCGGCAGGTAGACCATCAGCTGGTCGTCGACCGAGATGGCCGAACCCACCATCATCGTGTTGTCGTAGGAGGCAACACCGATGACCTTCTCGCCGACGCCCGGAGCGCCTGCCGCGAACAGCCCGAGGTCACCCTCGTTGCCGATCGAGGCGACCATCACGACACCGGCGTCGACCAGGTTGTCGCTGCCGACCGCCGTCGGGTACTGCGGCCACGAGGAGAACGCGGAGCCGATCGACTGGTTGACGACGTCCATGCCGTCGGCCAGTGCCCGCTCCATCGCGGCGAGCATGATGTCCGCCGTCGTCGAACCCGTGCAGCCGAACACCCGGTAGGCGCCGAGCTGGGCGTCCGGGGCGACACCACGGACCCCGTCCTGCGCCGGGTCGCCGCTCGCGCCCACGATGCCCGCCACGTGCGTGCCGTGGCCCTGGCAGTCGTCGGGGTCGGCGTCGGGGTGGGGGACAGGCTGCCAGTCGGCTGCGGTGTCATCGGCGTTGAAGTCGTCGCCCACGAAGTCGTAGCCGGCCACCACACGCTCGTTCGGGAAGTTCGCGGGGTCGTCAGTGCCCGAGCCGCCCAGGTCCGGGTGGTCGTAGTCGATGCCGGTGTCGATGACACCCACGCGGATGCCCTCGCCCGTGAAACCGAGCTCGCTCTGCGCGATGTCCGCCCCGGTCATGCCGAGCGCGTTCACCATGTCGGGGACCGACGGCGGCGGGCTGGTCGGTGCCTGCACCTCGAGCACCGGATAGATCGCCACGACCTCGTCGGCGTTCGTCAGCGCAGCGGCCTCGTCGTCGCTGGCGTCGATCGCCACACCGTTCCAGAGGGTGCTGAAGGTCTGCCGGATGTCGACATCGACACCGAGCGCCTCCGCAGCCTCCTCGAACGCCGTTCTGGTGCTGGCCACAGCCGTGCGGCTGCCGCCCTGCGTGGTCGGGTCGCCCTCGAGCTGCACGAACCAGGCGCCGGTGGGCGAGCTCGCTGCCGGCATGAAGGTGTCGGTGACACCACTGACGCCATGATCGGCGGTGCCTCCTAGATCGGTCACGTCCGCGTTGTCCGCGGTCGCTCCGCTCAGCGGTACCAACGTGGCTGCCAGCAGCGCGGCTGCGCTGCCGACAGAGACGGTGGCTCGTCGCGCCGGGTGGCGACGTCGTTCTCGAGCGACTCGACTCATCAAGGGGTCTCCTCTTCCTGTGACGGTGCCGGCGTCGTCGGCAAGCACCCCCCAAGAATGTAGAGGACATGTGTCCGTCATGTGAACAGCATCACGAAAGCAAATCTCAACGGTTTCGCCCAGATCGAGTCAGCCCCGGTGCCTGAGGCACCGGGGCTGACCGCGCGACGGTCGTTCGGAGGGGGGCCGACGACTCATCGCTGCTCGGCCGAGCTCATGTTCCCGAGGGGGACGGGAAAGACTCTCGACCGCCTTGCATGCTACATCGGAACGCCACGCCATCGCACGCGTGGCGGGCCGGCTGTCATCAGACACAATGACGAGGGTGAACGCTTCTTCCGAGACCCCCGCACTACCGCGACTCGACGTCGGCCTCCCTGACTTCCCGGCTCTCACGCTGCCCCAGATGCGCAGTGCGGTGCTGGCCGCGATGGCCGATCAACGGGCCCTCTGGGAGGAGGTCGCGACCGATACCGACGCGCCCACGGTGGCGACCACGCTCGAGCGGCTGGAGCGCGCCCGCGGGCCGTTGCGGCACGCCTACTGGCCGCTGTACACGCTGGCGAACTCGGCAGCCGACGACGAGATCCGCGCCCTCGAGACCGAGCTCGCGCCCATGATGACCGAGCACCGCGACGCGCTGTACCTCGACAAGCGGATCTACGCCCGCCTGGTCTCCCTGCAGGAGAACCTGCCGGCCGACGTCGAGGAGGAGACCCGGTGGCTGCTCCACCGGTACCTCGAGGACTTCCAGCGCGCCGGCATCACGCTCGACGACGACGACGCCGTGAGGCTGCGCGCCTACAACTCCGAGATCAGCCGAGGAGAGACCGCGTTCTCCCAGCGGGCGGCCGCAGGGATGGCAGCGGCCGCGGTGTCGGTCACCGACGACACCCTTCTCGAGGGGCTGAGCGAGGAGACCGTCTCCGGTCTGCGTCGCTCCGCCGCCGATCGAGGCGCCGACGGCGCCCTGGTCACCTTCATCCTCCCCACCGCCCAGCCGTTGGTCACCCAGAGCCCGCAGCGCGAGCTCCGCGCGCAGATCCACCGCTCCTCCGTCGCGCGTGGCTGGGGTGGCGATGCCGCCACCGACACCCGCGAGCTCGTGCTGCGCCTCGCCCGGCTGCGCGCCGAGCGTGCCCAGCTGCTCGGCTACCCGCACCACGCCGCCTACGTCGCCGCCGGTGGCACCGCGAGGTCCACCGAGGCCGTCAGCGCGATGCTGACCGAGCTGGCCGCGCCGGCTGCCCGCAACGCCCGCGAGGAGGCGAGCGAGCTGCAGGCGGCACTCGCCGTCGACCACCCGGGCGAGAGCCTGCAGGCCTGGGACTGGGGCTATTACGCCGACCGCGTCCGTGCGGAGAAGTACCAGGTGGATGCCGCAGCGCTGCGCCCCTACCTCGAGCTCGAGAACGTGATCCGCGACGGCGTGTTCGTCGCGGCCGAGCGGCTCTACGGGCTCACGTTCGCCGAGCGCCCCGACCTGCCCGGCTACGCCGAGGGCGTCCGCGTGTTCGAGGTGACACGAGCCGACGGCACCCCCGGCGGGCTGTTCGTGGCCGACTACTACGCGCGGGAGGGCAAGCGCGGTGGGGCCTGGATGCACTCGCTGTCGGAGCAGTCCCACCTCACCGGTGAGCTGCCCGTCGTCGTCAACAACCTCAACATCACCCAGCCCGCGGCGGGCGAGCCCACGTTGCTGACCTGGGACGAGGTCAACACCGCGTTCCACGAGTTCGGTCACGCCCTGCACGGGCTGCTCTCGAACGTCACCTATCCCTCGCTCTCGGGCACCGCCGTGCCGCGCGACTTCGTCGAGTACCCCTCGCAGGTCAACGAGATGTGGGCCACCCACCCCGAGATCCTCGCGGGCTATGCGCGCCACCACCGCACCGGCGAGCCGCTGCCGAGCGAGCTGCTGGAGGCGCTGCTGGGGTCCCAGTCCGACGGCGAGGGGTTCCGCACCACCGAGTTCCTGGCCGCCGCCCTGCTGGACCAGGCCTGGCACAGCCTGGCGCCCGACGACGTCCCGACCGATGTCGAGGACGTCCTCGCCTTCGAGGAGCGTGCCCTCGCGGCCGCCGGGGTCGCCCTGGCCGAGGTGCCGCCGCGCTACCGCACCGCCTACTTCAACCACGCCTTCGGTGGTGGATACGACGCGGGCTACTACTCCTACATCTGGAGCGAGGTGCTCGACGCGGACACGGTCGAGTGGTTCGGGACCGAGGCCGCCCGCAACGGTGACGGCGGGCTGAACCGTGAGGCCGGCGAGCGCTTCGCCGAGGCGCTGCTCTCGCGAGGGCACTCGCGCGACCCGCTCGCGTCCTATCGCGATCTGCGCGGTCGCGACGCCGACATCGCACCCTTGCTCCGCCGTCGAAAGCTGACTGTCGGCTCCGCCCCCGACCACCCCCGCACGTCGAAGGACCAGACATGACGACCCAGCTGACCCCTGAGGCAGACGCCGTCCGTATCTGCCGCGAGCTGATCCGGATCGACTCCTCCAACTACGGCGACGACTCCGGGCCGGGAGAGCGGGCCGCGGCCGAGAAGGTGATGGAGCTGCTCACCGAGGTCGGCTACGACCCCACCTACGTGGAGTCGCGCCCGACCCGAGGCAGCGTGCTGCTGCGCATCCCGGGGCTGGACAGCACGCGGCCCGCGCTGGTGGTCCACGGACACACCGACGTGGTCCCGGCGCAGGCCAGCGACTGGAAGATGGACCCGTTCGGCGGCGACGAGATGGACGGCATGATCTGGGGCCGCGGGGCCGTGGACATGAAGGACATGGACGCGATGATCCTGGCGGTGCTGCGCGACATGTCGCGCAGCGGCTGGCAGCCGGCTCGGGATCTGGTGGTGGCCTTCTTCGCCGACGAGGAGGCCGGTGGCAAGCTGGGCGCGAGCTGGGTGGTCGACAACCACGCCGAGTGGTTCGAGGGCGCCACCGAGGCGATCAGCGAGGTGGGCGGCTTCAGCGTCGAGATCGACGGTCGCCGCACCTACCTGCTGCAGACGGCGGAGAAGGGCATCGCCTGGTTGCGGCTGGTCGCCGACGGCACCGCCGGGCACGGCTCGCAGGTCAACACCGACAACGCGGTGACGCGCCTCGCCCAGGCCGTGGCCCGCATCGGCGAGCACCGGTTCGAGACCACCCTCGGCACCACGGTGACGCAGTTCCTCACCGGCGTCGCGGACCTCACCGGCAAGCGGTTCGACCCCGAGGACCCGAGCACGGTCGACGATCTCGTCGCCGCCCTCGGGCCGATGAGCAAGTTCGTCGGGTCCACGACGGCGAACTACGCCAACCCCACCCAGCTCGACGCCGGCTACAAGGCGAACGTCGTCCCAGGTCAGGCGAGCGCCGCCGTCGATGTCCGGTTCCTGCCCGGTCAGGAGGACCAGGTGATGGCGACGATCCGCGAGCTCGCGGGGGAGGGCATCCGGATCGAGGACATCCACCGCGACATCGCGCTCGAGGTCCCGTTCACGGGTGGTCTCGTGGACTCGATGGTGGCCTCGCTCGATGCCGAGGACCCGGGCGCTCGGGTACTGCCCTACATGCTCTCGGGCGGCACCGACAACAAGTCGCTGGCTCGGCTCGGCATCACCGGCTACGGGTTCGCCCCGCTGCGCCTGCCGCCTGAGCTCGACTTCGCGGGCATGTTCCACGGCGTCGACGAGCGGGTCCCGACCGAGTCGATCGAGTTCGGGGTGCGTGTGCTGCGGCGGTTCCTGCAGAGCTGCTGAGGCAGCTCAGAGGGTCGACCGCACCCGGATGATCCGGCGGCGCAACCACACCTTGCGGTGGCCGCCGACGTACAGGCACAACCGCGCCAGCTCCCACTTGCCGTACTCGGCCTCCTCGGTGAGGAGACGCCGGACGTCGTTGCGGCTGGTCGTGCGGGGGAGGGTGAGCACCTTGACCTCGTAGGCGGGCGCAGGGCGCGTGTGACTGGGACGCGACATGGCGTTCACTGTATAGGGCTGTCCACCTCGATCCGGGGACGCTACGTTTACGCACATGGCCACCGATCCGAGTGCAGCGCTCGACACGCTCATCGCTGCGTTCCGTTCCCACCTTGCTGCGGCCACGGCCGAGCACGACCCCGACGCCGACGCTGTCCTCGACGCCGCCGCCGTGCTCGCGGACGCCTTCGACGCCTACGACGAGGCGCTCTACGAGGAGACCGGTGTCGACACGCCGCTCTACCTCGACGACGACTCCGACGACGACGACGAGGACGACTTCGACGACGACGACCTCGAGGGTGACGAGGACGACAGCGACGACGAGAGCGACGACGACGACCTCGACGGTGACGAGGACGAGGACGACGAGGACGACAGCGACGAGGAGAGGTGAGCGTCAGCCCCCGGCGATGGCCTGGGTGACCTCGTCGAGCGCGCCCCGGATCTCGTCCGGGAGGTCCAGGTCGGTCGCGGCGAGCGCGCCCCGCAGCTGAGCGGGCGTCCGAGCCCCGACGACGACGCTGCTCACGCCCGGGGCGTCGCGCGCCCAGGCGAGGGCGACCTCGACCGGAGCCCGACCCAGGCCGTCAGCTGCAGTGGCCACGGCCTCGACGACGCTGCGCGCGGACGCCGTCAGGTACGGCTCGACGAAGCCCCGCAGGTGCGGTGACGCGGCGCGGGAGTCGGCGGGGACCGAGTGCCGGTACTTCGCCGACAGCACGCCGCGGCCCAGCGGGGACCAGCCGATCACGCCGACGCCGAGGGCGTCGCTGGCCGCGATCAGCTCGTGCTCGGACGAACGGTTGAGGAGCGAGATCTCGGTCTGCGTGCAGGCCAGACCCACCCCGCCGTCGAGAAGGGTCGCCATCTGGGCGACCTGCCACGCGGCATGGTTGGCGAGCCCGACGTAACGGACCTTGCCGGAGCCGACGGCGTGTGCGAGCGTGTCCGCGGTCTCGGCCACCGGGGTGCCCGGGTCGGGTGCCTGCACGAGCCAGAGGTCCAGGTGGTCGGTGCCGAGGCGCCGCAGCGTCTCGTCCAGCGAGCTGAGCAGCGCGCGGCGCGAGGCGTCCACGCGTCCGTCGGCGACACCGGACCGGGCGGCGAGGACCACGTCGTCGCGGTGAACCTCGTCACGGAGCAACGAGGAGATGATGTCGAGAGCGCCGCCGTCGGAGTAGGTGGCGGCGGTGTCGATGAGCGACCCGCCCGCGTCCAGGAACACCTTGAGCTGCTCGGCCGCCTCGTGCTCGTCGGTGTCGCGGCCCCAGGTCATCGTGCCCAGTCCCACTGCCGACACGCGCAACCCGGTACGCCCCAACCGCCTCAGCTCCATGCCCAGCAGGTTAGTGCTCGCCCTCGGGTCGGCTGGGCAGCGGCTACCGTTGCGTCCCGTGTCATTCTTCGATGCGGTGATCCTCGGTCTCCTTCAGGGCCTGACCGAGTTCCTCCCGATCTCCTCGAGCGCACACCTGCGGATCGTCGGCGACCTGCTGGGGGCCGACCCGGGCGCGTCATTCACGGCGATCACGCAGATCGGTACCGAGGCGGCGGTGGTGCTGTACTTCCGACGCGACATCGCGCGGATCATCAGCCGCTGGGCGAAGTCGCTGCCGATGGGTCCCTGGGCCAAGCAGGTGCCCACCACGGACCCGGACGCCCGGATGGGCTGGTACGTGATCGTCGGGTCGATCCCGATCGTGCTGCTCGGGCTGCTGTTCCAGGACGCGATCGAGCACGCCCTGCGCAACCTGTGGATCACCGCGGCGGTCCTCGCCGGGTTCGCGCTGATCCTCGGCTGGGCCGACAAGATCGGCGCGAAGAAGAAGGCGCTCCGCGAGCTGACCCTGCGCGACGGCATCCTGTTCGGCCTGGCGCAGTCGCTCGCCCTGATCCCGGGGGTGTCGCGCTCGGGCGGCACGATCACGATGGGGCTGCTGCTCGGCTACACGCGGACCGCCGCGGCCCGGTACTCGTTCCTGCTCGCGATCCCCGCGGTGCTCGGCTCCGGGTTCTACCAGCTCTTCAAGAGCGGTTTCACCGGCGGCGAGGCCGGCCTGGGCGCGACGTTGGTGGCGACGCTGGTCGCGTTCGTCGTCGGCTACGTCGTGATCATCGCGTTCCTCAAGATCGTCGAGAACTACTCCTACTGGGGCTTCGTCTGGTACCGGATCGCACTCGCCGCGTTGGTCGTGGTGCTGCTGGTCACCGGCACGCTGCAGGCGCTGCCACCCGCGTGACGACCTGACCTCGGAGCCGGTTAGGCTCGTGCCGTGCAGAGCTGGAATTCCCCCGAGGTCCCCGAGATCGAGGGCACGGGCGACGTTCCCCGTCTCCATGACACCGCCTCCGGGGAGCTGCTGGCGCTGGCCGGCTCCGATGGTCGGGCGGGGCTCTACGTCTGCGGCATCACGCCGTACGACTCGACCCATCTGGGGCACGCGGCCACCTACGTGGCCTTCGACACGCTCAACCGCGCCTGGCGCGACCACGGCCTGAAGGTCACGTACGTGCAGAACGTCACAGACGTCGACGACCCGTTGCTCGACCGCGCGAAGGAGACCGGTGTCGAGTGGCGCGACCTCGCCGAGGCGGAGATCGCGAAGTTCCGTGGCGACATGGAAGCACTGCGCGTGATCCCGCCCGACCACTACGTCAGCGTCGTCGACTCGATCGGGCTCATCGCCGCTGCCGTGACCGAGATGCTGCGCACCGGTTCCGCCTACGTGGTGGGTGACGACGTCTACGCCGATCTGTCCGCCGACACCCTCATCGGCAGCATCGGCCACCTCGACGACGCGCAGATGGACGAGCTGTTCGCCGAGCGCGGGGGAGACCCGGACACCCCCGGGAAGCGGCACCCTCGCGACCCGCTGCTGTGGCGGGGCCGCCGCGACGGCGAGCCCTCCTGGCCAGGCGGTGACCTCGGCGAGGGGCGGCCCGGCTGGCACATCGAGTGCGCCGCGATCGCCAAGGACAACCTCGGCATCCCGTTCACCGTGCAGGGTGGCGGCTACGACCTCGTCTACCCGCACCACGAGATGTCCACCTCGCACCTGCGCGAGGTCACGGGACGCCAGCACCCGGCCGAGGCGTTCGTGCACACCGGGCTGGTCGGGTACCAGGGCCACAAGATGAGCAAGTCGCGCGGGAACCTCGTGTTCGTCAGCCAGCTGGCGCAGGACGGCGTCCCCGCCGATGTGGTTCGCCTCACCCTGCTCGCCCAGCACTACCGCACGGACTGGGAGTACACGACCCCGCAGCTCTACGCGGCAGCGCGTCGCTGGCAGCGGTGGCAGGACGCCGCGCACCTGGCGCGGGACGTCGACGAGACCGAGACGATCGCCGCCCTGCGCGCAGCCATCGCCGACGACCTCGACACGCCCCGAGCCCTCGCCGTCGTCGACGCCTGGGCCGGCCGGCCTCGCCGTGGCCGTGCCGTCATCGGCGCCGTCTCCGCGCTGCTGGGCATCGAGATCTAGACACCGGGGCGCCGCCACCGTGGCCCCCCGCTGAGGCTTCGCCCCAGATCCCGCGAGCCGGTAGCCCACCCGCCCGCGTGCTGCTCTAGCTGGTCTCGCCGCGGCGCCGCAGGTAGCGCTCGAACTCGCGGGCGATCGCCTCGCCGCTGGCCTCGGGGAGGTCCACGGTGTCCTTCGCCTCCTCGAGCTGACGCACGTACTCGGCGATCTCGGGATCCTCCGCGGCGAGCTCGTCCACCCCGCGCTGCCAGGCCTCGGCATCCTCGGCCAGCTCACCCGTGGGCACCGGCTCGCCGAGGATCTCCTCGAGCGCGGACAGCAGCGCCAGCGTGGCCTTGGGCGAGGGGGGCTGCGCCACGTAGTGGGGGACGGCGGCCCACACCGACAGGGTGTGCATGCCCCGCTCTGCGGCGAGGTGACCCAGCACGCCCACGATGCCCGTCGGACCCTCGTAGTCGCTGCCCTCGACACCCAGCAGCGCCTGCACCTGCGGGTCGTCCGAGCTGGTCTGCACCGGGATCGGGCGGGTGTGCGGCGCATCGGCCAGCAGGGCGCCGACCGTCACGATCGTGCCCACCCGCAGCTCCTCGGCGGCGTCGAGCAGCTCGTTGCAGTAGGTACGCCAGCGCATCGAGGGCTCGGTGCCCTGCGCCAGCACCACGCTGCGACCCAGCTGCGGGCTGAGCGCGACCGACACCGTGGTCACCGGCCACTCGAGCCTGCGGTTGCCATCGGCATCACGGCTCTGGATCGGCCGGTTGACCTGGAAGTCGTGGTACGGCTCAGGGTCGAGCGAGCGCACCTCGCGCGCACGCCAGGCCTCGCCGAGGGTCGCGACAGCCGACGACGCGGCCGAGCCGGCATCGTTCCAGCCCTCGAAGGCGGCGATCATCATCGCCGGAGGGAGATCGGGACGCTCTGCAGCGTGACGAGGTGTGGTCACCCCTCCAGACTAGAACGTACGAAAGCGAGCCGAGAATCGGGGCGCTGCGGGGGAGACTGCCGGGCCGGCGGCCACAAGTCCGTAGCGACTACCGATGTGAGCCTGCGCGAGGCCCGACATCCTGTCTGGTGCGCGACCGACCAGCGCCGCGCTGCGGAGATCTCATGACTTCAGCTGCTCGCCGGGCCCGGGGGGCGACCGACCGTGGGCCGTCCACCGCCGCGCCGGCTGCGACCCGCGCGCTGAGCGCGCCGCGCGGCACCCTGCCGCTGGCAGGGATCGCCGTCACGTCCCGCAGCAACGCCGAGGCCGGCTCGGTCGACCAGACGGAGCGGGTGCGCGGCGGTCACCGGCATACGCCCGGCTGCGGGCACCTGCGTGAGGCGCCCGCAGCCGGGCTGCCACATCCGCGAGACGATCACGCGCGCCCACGGCGCTCCGTCGTCCAGCTGAGAGCACTGGTGGGCGCCGTCGACGACCCGGCCGAGGTCGAGGCGGAACGCGTCGCCCACGCGGTGGTCGCGATCGGCAGCCGTGCCGATGTGGTGCCGACACCGCGCCTGCGACCACTCGCGCAGAGCATCCATACGCTCCGGCGCGTCCCTTCCGACGACGAGCGGATCGGGTTCGCCGGAGGTCGGCTCGGCACCACCGCGCAGGCAACGTTGACCGCGAGCGCCGGGTCCGGCTCACCGATCCCGCTCGAAGCCAAGGAGAGGCTCGAGGACGCCTTCGATGCCGATTTCTCTGGCGTGCGTCTGCACGCCGACGGCACCGCGGCGGCGCTGAACCGCACGATGGGTGCCTCGGCCTTCACCTACGGCCGCGACATCTACTTCCGTGACGGTCTCCCGGACACCGGCTCGGGCCCCGGTCTGCATCTGCTCGCGCACGAGCTGACCCACACGTTGCAGCAGGGCGCCGTGCGACGCCGCACGGATCCGCCGACAGCCGAGGCAGGCGAGGCGCCCGTCGTCCGCCGGTTCGTGCGGGTCGTCGACCGGAGCGGCGGTTCCGAGGACCTGCTTGCCGTGCTCGGGCGGTTCGGGGTGCGGTCGAACGCGGACAAGCGCCGCTGGTACACATCGTCGATCTCGAAGAACAGGCTGCGCGGCCGTTACGGCTACGACCGGTTCGCCGGCTTCTTGTCGCCCTACAACGACATGGCCGTCCACGTCTCGTCAGGGCTCGATGCGCTGACGTTCGACGAGCTCAACGGCGCGGTCGCCAGTCCGATCAACACCCGGCTGCTCTCGATCGGCCTCGACCGTGGTCACTCGAGCATCGGCCGCATCACGTTGATGAGCCGCACGAGCTTTCCCGCGGCGGTGAAGGCGAGCTTCGACAAGGCGAGAGCGATCCGCACGATCGGAGCCGAGGGCGGGCCCACTCTCGCGCCCCGCGACGTCCATCTCCGTCATCTCGTGATGGGCTCCTGGTTCCGGGCCCTGCCCGCCATGATCGGTGAGGCCGAGCTGGACGACGCCGCGCGCGAGCGCATCGGCAAGCGTGTCGCCGCCCTGGTGCCGCGCGTAGCGCCGCTGGCGGGCGAGCCGAGCGCGGCGTCGTCGAACGACCTCGGCAGCGACTCACAGCTGTTGGCGGTGCTGCTCCACAACCTGCTGCCGAACCTCAACGCCGGCGAGGGGCCCGAGAACGTTCTCATCGGTTTCATGTCGCACGGCCTCAGCAACCTCGCCGAGGACATCCGCACCAGCGGCACGGCGATCCAGCGAGAAGATGCGGCCTCGCTGATAGGGGAGGCCGTGGACAGGGTCACCCTGGTGGGGCAGGAGCACCGCGACGCCTTCGTGACCCAGGTCGCGCCGGCCGCCTCGTTCCTCGCCGTCCTCGCCGAGTACGTCTCCGACGACATCGACCTCGTCGAGCCCGACCAGCTCAGCGCGGCCCTGCACGAGTTCGCCTACAACCTCGGCATGGACCTGCTCAAGCGCGAGGAGGGTCGAGCCACGTCGATGCAGAGCGTCTCCCTGCTGCAGGCGCAGCAGGCGCTGCTGCCGGTCGGGGACGCCCTCTACAGCATGATCCGGGTCGCTCAGCTCGGGAAGCTCGACGCGACGCAGATCGACAAGCTCCTCAACGCGATCGAGCACGCCACCACGCTGTTCGAGCAGGCACTGCAGCGGACGACTCCATGACCGTGCCGCAGCGGCCCGGCCCTCCCTGGACCTCGGATGCCGACAATCCCCGATAGCCTCGGGCGGTGCATGGTGATTCGTCAGGTCCGCCCCGCCAGCTTGCTGCCGTCCTCTGGGACATGGACGGCACGCTCGTCGACTCCGAGCCCTACTGGTTGGCCGCGGAGAGGGAGCTGGTCACCTCCGCGGGAGCGACCTGGAACCCCGCCATCCTGCCGCTGATGATCGGGCAGTCGCTCGAGCACAGCGCCCAGCTGTTGCAGGAGTGGTTCGGGATCACGTTGGGTGTGCAGGAGATCGTCGACACGCTCATCGACGCGGTGATCGGACGCATGGACACCCAGGGTGTGCCGTGGCGACCCGGTGCCCGCGAGCTGCTGCTCGAGCTCGAGCAGGCCGGCGTCCCGTGCGCGCTGGTGACGATGTCCTGGAAGCGCATGGTCGACGTCGTCCTTGACCAGCTTCCGGACGGGATCTTCGACGTCGTCGTCACGGGCGACGCCGTCACCCGCGGCAAGCCGCACCCCGAGCCCTACCTCACCGGGGCGGCGAACCTCGGCGTCGACATCGCTCGCTGCGTCGCGATCGAGGACTCGACCCCGGGCGTCGCGTCGGCGGAGGCGGCAGGGGCACGCGTGCTCGCGGTCGAGGCGCACGTGCCGCTGCCCGCCGCACCGGGGCGCAGCCGGATGACCACGCTCGAGGGCATCGGCCTCGACGAGCTCGAGCGCATCGCCGCCGGCACGGTCATGGACCTCATCGGTGCGTAGCCCCGGGCTGCGGATCGGGAAGATCCGCGGCGTCCCGATCTACCTGACGCCCGGGTGGGCGCTCATCACGATCGTGCTCCTGGTGATCTTCACGCCCACCGTCGCGCGCGCGCTCGGGCTCGACCTCGTCCCCGCCGCGCTCGTCGCCCTCGGCATCCCGCTGCTGCTCGCTGCCAGCGTGCTCGCCCACGAGCTCGCGCACGGGCTCACCGCCCAGCGGCTCGGCATCCCGGTCCGCGAGTACGTGCTCTCCCTCTGGGGCGGTCACACCTCCTTCCACGACGAGATCGGGCGCCCCGGCGCCTCGGCGCTCGTGGCCGCCGTCGGGCCGCTGACCAACGGCGTGCTCGCGCTGGTGTTCACCGCCTCGGCGTCCGCGGTGACCTCACCCGCGGCCGCGCTCGTGCTCTCGGCCGTGGCCTACACGAACATCTTCGTCGCTGTCTTCAACGCCGTCCCCGCGCTGCCCATGGACGGCGGCCGGCTCCTCGAGGCGCTCGTCTGGCGTGTCAGCGCCGACCGTGACCTCGGCACGCTCGTCGCCGCCCGGGTGGGTCAGGGGGTCGCGGTCCTGGTCGCGCTCGTCAGCATCTACCTCGGCGCGCTCCGGGACGGCCAGAACTGGTTCACCCTGATCTGGGGCCTGATGATCGCCTCGGTGCTCTGGCAGGGCGCCGTCGGCGCCGCCCGGGTCGCGACCGCCCGCCGCGCCACCCGCGACGTCGATCTCGGCGCCTGGGCGGTCCCTGTGACCGTCCTCGACCAGCTCGCCCCGATCACCTCCCTCCGCGGGGTCGACGGCGGTACCGCGGTCCTGCTCGCGGGTCCCGATGGCCGGCCGGTCGCCTGGGTGCAGCCCGCCGCCGTGCAGGCGGTGCCGCAGGACGCGATCGCGACCACACCGCTCTCTGCGGTGGCCACGGCGCTGCCGCCCGAGGCGCTGCTGCTCACCCACACCGGCTCGGCCGCGGTCGCGCAGCTCGCGCGTGCGGCACGGGCCGGGGCGCGGTTCGTCGTGCTGGTCGGGCTCGACGGACGTGCGCTCGGCGCGGTCGACATCGTCGAGGCCAGCCGTCGCCTGCCCCGCTGAGGCGGGACGTTTTCCACGCTCGATGCCCTCGCGGGGCCGCCGCAAGCGATGGCGACGCGATCGAGCGTGCGATTCGTGCCACCTGGCAGGTCGCCGAACCCTCCGCTCCTAGACTGGCGCCCCGTGACTACTGCCCCCATCGGTGCCCAGATGCGCCGCGGCCCGTTCCGTGCCGGCGAGCGCGTCCAGCTCACCGACCCCAAGGGGCGGCCCACCACGCTGACCCTCGCCGCCGGCAAGGACTTCCACACGCACAAGGGCTCCTTCGCCCATGACCAGCTGATCGGTGCTCCGGAAGGCACCGTCGTCACCACGACCGGCGGTGTCGAGTACCTCGCCCTGCGGCCGCTGCTGGCCGACTACGTGCTCTCGATGCCGCGCGGCGCGGCGGTCATCTACCCCAAGGATGCCGCGCAGATCGTCACACAGGCGGACATCTACCCCGGTGCCCGGGTGGTCGAGGCCGGCGTCGGCTCGGGTGCGCTGACGCTGTCGCTGCTGCGCGCGGTCGGCGAGGGCGGGTCGCTGCTGAGCATCGAGCGGCGCGAGGACTTCGCCGAGATCGCCCGCGGCAACGTCGAGACGTTCTTCGGCGGTCCGCACCCCGCCTGGGAGCTCCGCACCGGCGACCTCCAGGACGTGCTGCCCGCGGCCCTGGCCGGCGGGACGATGGCACCCGGGTCGGTCGACCGCGTGGTCCTCGACATGCTCGCGCCCTGGGAGTGCTTCGAGGCCGTCGAGAGCGCACTCGCGCCCGGTGGCGTGCTGCTGGCCTACCTCGCGACCACCACACAGCTGTCCCGGTTCGCCGAGGACGCCAAGAACCGTGGCTGCTGGACCGAGCCGGTCGCGTGGGAGTCGATGGTCCGCGGCTGGCACCTCGAGGGGCTGTCGGTGCGACCCGACCACCGCATGGTGGCGCACACCGGGTTCTTGGTGACCACCCGCAAGATGGCGCCGGGTGTCACCGCGCCGATCCGCAGGCGCCGGCCCGCCCCAGGTGCCTACAGCGAACCGGTCAACGACTTCGAGACGGCTGATCTCGCGGCCGACGTCGGCGAGCGAGCCGTCTCGGCCAAGAAGGTCCGGCGGGTGCTGCGGGGGCATGAGGCCGACCGTGCGCGGCGCGCCGAGGCCACCGACGGCGAGACGCCCGCGCCGCCCCAGCCAGACTGACCTATCGTTGATGGCATGAGTGAGCAGGTCCCAGGCAGGGTCGGTGGCACCCCCCGCGATGCGGAGAAGCGCGTCGTGGACCTCTCGGCGAAGAACGAGCGCCTGGTCGCGGCGCTGACCGCAGCTCGCACCCAGCTCGTCGAGCTGCGGGCGCAGCTCGAGGAGATGACTCGTCCGCCGGGCTCGTACGCCGTCTTCGTGCGCGCGCACCAGGACCGCTCGATCGACGTGATGTCCTCGGGCCGCAAGCTGCGCGTCGGGGTGTCGCCGAGCGTCGAGATCGACGACCTGCGCCCGGGCCAGGAGGTCCAGCTCAACGAGGCGATGACCGTCGTCTCCGCGGGCACCTACGAGCCGGTCGGCGAGCTCGTGACCGTCAAGGAGGTGCTCGACCCCGACCGGGTGCTCGCGGTCGGGCGCGCCGACGAGGAGCGGGTGCTGCGGCTCTCCGGACCGCTGGCGCAGACCGGTGTCCGGGTGGGCGACGCGCTCACGGTCGACACCCGCACCGGATTCACCTTCGAGCGGATCCCGCGCTCCGACGTCGAGGACCTCATGCTCGAGGAGGTGCCCGACGTCGACTACTCCGACATCGGTGGCCTCGCCGCGCAGATCGAGCAGATCCGCGACGCCGTCGAGCTGCCGTTCCTGCACCCCGACCTGTTCCGCGAGCACGGCCTCAAGCCCCCGAAGGGGCTGCTGCTGTACGGGCCGCCCGGCTGCGGCAAGACGCTGATCGCGAAGGCGGTCGCGACGTCGCTCGCGGCGACCGCGCTCGCCAAGCGCGCCGAGGAGGAGGGGCAGAGCGTCGAGCCCGACGCTACCGGCAGGCCGAAGAGCTACTTCCTCAACATCAAGGGCCCCGAGCTGCTCAACAAGTTCGTGGGCGAGACCGAGCGGCACATCCGACTGATCTTCTCGCGCGCTCGCGAGAAAGCCTCCCAGGGCATCCCGGTGGTCGTGTTCTTCGACGAGATGGAGTCGCTCTTCCGCACCCGCGGCACCGGCGTGAGCTCCGACGTCGAGACCACGATCGTGCCTCAGCTGCTGAGCGAGATCGACGGCGTCGAGCGCCTCGAGAACGTCATCGTCATCGGCGCCTCCAACCGGGAGGACATGATCGACCCGGCGATCCTGCGCCCCGGCCGGCTCGACGTGAAGATCAAGATCGAGCGCCCTGACGCCGAGGCTGCCCGCGACATCTTCGCCAAGTACCTCACCGACGACCTCCCGATCCACCCGGACGACCTCGCCGAGCACGACGGCGACGCCGGTGCCGCTGTCGAGGCCATGATCGAGCGCGTGGTCGGGCGGATGTACGCCGAGGACGCCGAGAACCAGTTCCTCGAGGTCACCTACGCCAGCGGCGACAAGGAGATCCTGTACTTCAAGGACTTCAGCTCCGGCGCGATGATCGCGAATATCGTGGACCGCGCCAAGAAGAACGCGATCAAGGACCTGCTGGCCACCGGGGTGCGCGGCATCCGGGTCGAGCACATGCTCGACGCGTGCCTCGCGGAGTTCCACGAGAACGAGGACCTGCCCAACACCACCAACCCCGACGACTGGGCGCGCGTGTCCGGCAAGAAGGGCGAGCGGATCGTGTTCATCCGCACGATCGTGCAGCACAAGGGCGCCGCGGAGGCGGGTCGGACGATCGAGAACGTCTCCCAGACCGGTCAGTACCTGTAGCGACGCGCTTCGGGGTCGTTCGGGTCCACCGGGCGGACCGCCGTCACCCCAGAGCGCTTTCCCGCGGGCTGCGTGCGGACCTCGACCGGGTGCGCACCTAGGGTTGAGCCCGTGACTGTGCGACGCATCATGGGCATCGAGACGGAGTACGGGATCCTCGGGGTCCGCGACCCCGGCGCCAACCCGATGCTGCTGAGCGCTCAGGTGGTCACGGCGTATGCGAACGAGGGCATCTCGGGCGGGGCACGCGCACGCTGGGACTACGCCGACGAGGACCCGTTGCGCGACGCGCGCGGCTGGCGCGTCGACCGTTCTGCGGCGCACCCGAGCCAGCTCACCGACGACGAGGCGAACCCCGCCCCGGACGGCGACTGGGGCGTCACGCACCGACGTCGCCCGGCGCCGGAGCTCGAGCAGGGCGTCGTGTCCAACGTGATCCTGCCCAACGGGGCACGGTTCTACGTGGACCACGCTCACCCCGAGTACTCCGGGCCCGAGGTCACCAACCCGCGCGACGCCGTGCTCTGGGACCGGGCAGGTGACGAGATCCTGCTGCGCTCCTCCCGGTTGCTCGCACAGATCCCCGGGATGCCCGAGGTCGCGCTGTACAAGAACAACACCGACGGCAAGGGCGCCAGCTACGGCACCCACGAGAACTACCTGATGGACCGTGAGGTGCCGTTCGGGGACATCGTGACGATGCTGACCTCCTTCCTGGTCACCAGGCCGGTGTTCGCGGGCGCCGGGAGGGTCGGGCTCGGCCAGCGCGGGGAACGGCCCGGGTTCCAGATCACCCAGCGCGCCGACTACCTCGAGGCCGAGGTGGGGCTGGAGACCACCCTGCGCCGGCCGATCATCAACACCCGCGACGAGCCGCACGCCGACTCCGAGCGGTTCCGGCGGCTGCACGTGATCGTCGGTGACGCGAACCTGCTCGAGGTGGCCACCTACCTCAAGGTCGGGACGACGTCGCTGGTGCTGTGGCTGCTGGAGCACGGGGGAGTGCCGCTCGAGATCGCCGCGCTCGCGCTGGCCGATCCGGTCGGCGCGGCGCACCGGGTCAGTCACGACCTGTCGCTGTCGGAGCCGTTGGACCTGGCCGACGGCCGCACGATGACCGCGCTGCAGATCCAGCGCGGCTACGCCGAGGCCGTGGCGGCGGCGCTCGAGGAGGGGGCCGCCCAGGGCGAGGCTCCCGATCCGGCGACCGCCGACGTCGTCCATCGATGGCTCGACCTGCTGGACCGGCTGGCCACCGACCCCTCGGGCTGCGCGCGAGAGGTCGAGTGGCTCGCCAAGCTCCGCGTGCTCGAGGGCATGCGGCGGCGCGACCAGATCGGCTGGGACCACCCGCGGCTCGCCGCGCTCGACCTGCAATGGTCCGACCTGCGCCCCGAGCGCAGCGTCTACAGCAAGCTCGCCGCGGCTGGCGCGGTGGAGGTCCTCGTGAGCCAGGAGGAGGTGGAGCGGGCGATCGCGCACGCGCCCACCGACACCCGCGCCTACTTCCGTGGCGAGTGCATCCGCCGCTACCCGGGGGCGATCGCCTCGGCGAACTGGGACGCGGTCGTGTTCGACGTCGCGGAGGCACGTCACCTGCAGCGCGTGCCGATGCCCGACCCGCACCGGGGCACGCAGCAGCACGTGGGAGCGCTGCTCGACTCCCACACGGACCCGGGGTCGCTGCTGGCCGCGTTGACCGGGCCGTCCACGTAGGATCGAGTCCAGCGCAGCACACCAGAAGGAGTCACTGTGTCGTCGCAGCAGTTCGAGAACCGCCAGAACCCCGATCCGCCGGACGACGAGACCCCACCGCCGCCCCCGGCATCCTCCGCTGCGGCGAGCGACACGGAGGTCGACTCGTTGCTCGCCGAGATCGACGACGTGCTGGAGACGAACGCCGAGACCTTCGTGCGCGGCTTCGTCCAGAAGGGCGGACAGTGAGCCTCGAGTCCGGTGGCCGGCTCCCGGCAGCGTTCACGACCCCTGGCAGCGCCTCGTTCACCGAGTTCCTCGCCTCCTACGCCCCCGATCTGCTCCCCGGGCGCCGCCATGACCTGGTGGGCAGCGAGAGCCTGGCGCACGTGAGCCCGCACGCGACCACGATCGTCGCGCTCACCTACGCCGACGGGATCATCATGGCCGGCGACCGCCGCGCGACCATGGGCAACCAGATCGCGCACCGTCAGATGGAGAAGGTGTTCCCTGCGGACGACTTCTCCGCGATCGGCATCGCCGGCACGGCGGGGCTCGCCGTCGAGCTGGTGCGGCTGTTCCAGCTCGAGCTCGAGCACTTCGAGAAGATCGAGGGCTCCCGGCTCTCGCTGGAGGGCAAGGCGAACCGGCTCGCCACCATGGTCCGGTCCAACCTGAGCCTGGCGATCCAGGGGCTCGCCGCGGTGCCGTTGTTCGGCGGGTTCGACCAGCAACGGGAGATCGGCCGGATCTTCTCCTACGACGTCGTCGGCGGCCGGTACGAGGAGCAGGACCACCACAGCGTGGGGTCCGGCTCGGTGTTCGCACGCGGCTCGCTCAAGAAGCTCTGGAGCCACGGGCTCGACGCCGAGGAGGCGGTCCAGGTCGCGCTGCACGCTCTCGTGGATGCCGCCGACGAGGACTCCGCCACCGGCGGACCGGATGCCATCCGCGGCATCTACCCCATCGTCGCTCGCGTCGACGCCCAGGGCTACGAGAGCATCAGCCAGGACGACCTCGCGCGCCACACCGAGGCGATCGCCGCGCGCCGCCACGCCAGCCCCGAGCGCGGAGGTGCATCATGACGCAGTCGTTCTACGTCTCGCCCGAACAGCTGATGAAGGACCGGGCGGACTTCGCACGCAAGGGGATCGCCCGCGGCCGCTCCGTCGTCGTGCTCGGCTATGACGGCGGGATCGCCTTCGCCACCGAGAACCCCTCGCGGGCGCTGCACAAGGTCAGCGAGATCTACGACCGGATCGCGTTCGCCGCGGTCGGCAAGTACAACGAGTTCGAGAACCTGCGCGTCGCCGGCGTGCGGTACGCCGACATGCGCGGCTACTCCTACGACCGCATCGACGTCACCGCGCGCGGGCTCGCCAACGCCTACGCGCAGACCCTCGGAGCGGTGTTCACCACCGAGTCCAAGCCGCTCGAGGTCGAGCTCGCCGTGACCGAGGTCGGGGTCACGCAGGAGCAGGACCAGATCTACCGGCTCTCCTACGACGGGTCTGTCACCGACGAGCCCGGCCGCGTCGTGATGGGCGGTGACGCCGAGCGGCTCGGCGCGCTCGTCGAGGCGGCGTGGCGCCCCGGGCTCACGCTCGAGGAGGCGATGCAGCTCGCCGTCCGGACGCTGGGAACGGCCGAGGACGGTGCCGTCCGCGAGATCGTCCCGACGGCGCTCGAGGCCGCGGTCCTCGACCGCACCCGGACCCGGCGCGCGTTCCGGCGGCTCGACGGCGACGACCTCGCCGCGCTGCTGGCGGCCGGCGGGTGATCCGCCGCATCTTCGGGCTCGAGACCGAGTTCGGGGTGACCTGCGCGGCACCGCAGGGGCGGGGACTCTCCGCCGAGGAGGTCGCGCGCTACCTGTTCCGCAAGGTCGTGGCCTGGGGGCGGTCGAGCAACGTATTCCTCGCGAACGGCTCGCGCCTGTACCTCGACGTCGGGTCGCATCCGGAGTACGCCACCGCCGAGTGCGACGACCTGCAGCAGCTGGTGGCTCACGACAAGGCGGGGGAGCGGATCCTGCAGGGCCTGGTGACCGATGCGCAGGCTCGCCTGGCCGCCGACGGCGTCGAGGGGAAGATCCACCTCTTCAAGAACAACCTCGACTCGGCCGGCAACTCCTACGGCTGTCACGAGAACTACCTGATCCGGCGCCGCAGCGACTTTGCTCGCACGGCCGAGGTGCTGGTGCCGTTCCTCATCACGAGGCAGATCCTCACCGGCGCCGGCCACGTCCTGGTGACCTCACGCGGCCCGCTGTACACCTTCAGCCAGCGCGCCGACCACCTGTGGGAGGCGACCAGCTCGGCCACCACCCGGTCGCGCCCGATCATCAACACGCGCGACGAGCCGCACGCCGACGCCGAGGAGTACCGGCGCCTGCACGTGATCTCGGGCGACTCCTCGATGTCGCAGACCACCACGATGCTCAAGGTCGGCATGACCGACCTGGTGCTGCGGATGCTCGAGGCCGGTGCGACGTTCCGTGACTACTCGCTGGAGAACCCGGTCCGGGCGATCCGTGAGATCAGCCACGACCTCACCGGGACCGCCGCTGTGCCCCTCGCACGGGGCGAGCGGATGAGCGCGCTGCAGATGCAGGGCGCCTACCTGGAGAAGGCACGGGACTTCGTGGAGCAGGCCGACGAGCGCGGTCCGCACGACGCCTGGGTGCTCGACCTGTGGGAGCGCGGCCTGACCGCGCTCGCCTCGGGCGATCTCACCGCCGTCGAGACCGAGCTGGACTGGGTGATCAAGAAGCGCCTGATCGACCGCTACCGCGCGAGAGGCGACGTGCCGCTCTCGGACGCCCGGATCCAGCGCCTCGACCTCGCCTACCACGACATCTCGCCGACCGAGGGTCTGTTCGCACGGCTGCAGGAGCGTGGCCTCGCCGCGACCGTGGTCGACGAGCAGACCATCACCACCGCCACGGACCAGCCGCCGCAGACCACCCGGGCACGGCTGCGTGGCGACTTCGTCCGCGCCGCGACCGCCCGCAGGCGCGACTTCACGGTCGACTGGGTGCACCTCAAGGTCAACGACCAGGCTGGTCGCACGGTGCTCTGCAAGGACCCGTTCCGCAGCGTCGACCCGCGTGTGGAGCGCCTGATCGCCGGGCTCGACTCCGGTGAGTCGAGCGACGTCGTCAGCGACCCGATCCTGGGCCTGTAGGGCTGTCCCAGGCCCTCATCTGCGCACCTTAGAATCCGAGACCATGCCCGTCACGTCCCCGCGCACCCCGCTGCGCGCTCTCGTGACGGTGCTGACCGTGATCGTGCTCGCCCTGCTCGCCGGCTGCCGTCAGGAGCCCGAGCCGCCGCCGGACCCGAACGCCGGCATCGAGGTCGCCGGCGAGGTCGGGCGTCGCCCGCTCGTGACGCTCGAGACGCCGCTGAAGATCGAGAAGATCGTCACGACCACGCTGATCCCGGGGGAGGGCGCCGAGCTCGCCGACGGCGACGCCGTCATGCTGGCCTACATCGCCTTCGACGCCGTCACGGGCGAGGTGGTCGAGGACTCCTACGGCTCCGAGCCGCGCATCCTGCAGCTGACCGAGGACGAGGCCGGCCCGCTCTACGACGAGCTGCTCGGCCGTACCGAGGGCAGCCGGCTGCTGCGCCTGGAGCCCGGTTCGATGACCGTGCCCGACCCGGTCGTGATCGTGTACGACATCCTGCCCACCCAGGCGGTCGGCACCCCGCTCGAGGTCCCCGAGACGCTGCCGCAGGTCGCTGTCGCCGACGACGGCACCCCCACGATCACGCTGCCCGAGGGCGCCCCGCCGAACTCGTTGACGATCGCCCAGCTGATCCGCGGTGACGGGCCGCAGGTGCAGGCGGGCGAGTCGGTGACCGTGCGGTACGTGCAGATGGCCTGGTCGACCGGTGAGGTGCTCGACAGCACGTGGGGTCCCGGCACGTTGCCGGTGACCATCCCGCTCGTCGACCGCATCCCCGGGCTGCAGGACGGCCTCGTCGACGCGGCCGTGGGCTCCCGCGTGCTGCTCGTGGTGCCGCCCGCGCAGGCCGACGGCACCGACACCGTGGTGTTCGTCGTCGACGTGCTCGCGGTCACCTCGCAGTCCGACGTCAGCGGAGAAGGATCGGGTTCATGACCGTCGCCATCAGAGTGATCCCCTGCCTGGACGTCGACGGCGGTCGCGTCGTCAAGGGCGTGAACTTCGAGAACCTCACCGATGCCGGCGACCCGGTCGAGCTCGCTCACCGGTACGACTCCGAGGGCGCCGACGAGCTGACTTTCCTCGACATCAGCGCCTCCACCGACGGCCGCGCCACCACGCTCGAGGTGGTGGGCCGCACCGCCGAGGAGGTGTTCGTGCCGTTGACCGTGGGCGGCGGCGTCCGCTCCGACGAGGACGTCGCGATGCTGCTGCGCGCGGGCGCGGACAAGGTCGGCGTCAACACCGCCGCCGTCGCACGCCCTGAGATGATCGGCGAGATCAGTCAGCGGTTCGGATCCCAGGTGCTGGTGCTGTCGGTGGATGCGCGCCGGTGCCGGCCCGACGGCGAGACGACCCCGTCGGGCTACGAGGTCACCACCCACGGCGGTCGCCGGGGCACGGGCAAGGATGCGCTCGAGTGGGTCACCTACGCCGCCAGCCACGGCGTCGGGGAGATCCTGCTCAACTCGATCGACGCCGACGGCACCACCGCCGGTTTCGACCTGCCGATGATCGAGGCGGTCCGTGCCGCCGTCGACGTGCCGCTGATCGCGAGCGGTGGTGCCGGCACGGCGCAGCACTTCGTCGAGGCCGTGCAGGCGGGTGCTGACGCCGTGCTCGCCGCGAGCGTGTTCCACTTCGGGACGCTCACCGTCGCCCAGGTCAAGGACGAGATGCGCGCCGCGGGGATCGTCGTCAGATAAGCGCAGCCTCGAACGACGCCACGGCGCTCTCCGAGCCGAGCAGCTCCACATCGGCGGCGCGCCCGCGCCCCGACGTCAGCAGCGCGAGCTCGACCGGGGCGCCGATCACGGCCACGGAGTCGGTGCCCTTCTTCACCACGCGCCGCCGCCCGCCCGGGACACCGAGCACCACGCCGACCTCGAGCCTGCGCAGCGCCAGCTTCGAGAACTGCACGACGGAGTCGAAGAGCGCATCGGCGTGCTCGGCCGGCAACGTGCGTGCCGGCACGGGGCCGGCGCCACGCCGAACGTCCTCGTGGTGGATGACGTACTCGGTGGTGTTCGTCACGGGACCGAGCGGGCCGTCGGTCAGCGCCATCAGCGAGATCGGGGCCGGCGCCGCCGCGAACCGGCCCACGAGGTCTCGGTAGGCCACGGGATCCTTCGCCTGCTCCGCGAGCTCGGCGAACACGCTGTTCTCGTCCTGCTGCCATGAGCGCCACGGCCGGTGCCGCCGCAGGTACAGGTGCGCCGCCAGGTGCCGCACCTCCCAGCCCTCGCACAGCGTGGGGGCGAGCGGGTCCGCCGCCTCCAGCGTCGCCACGAGGTGCTGCCGTTCGACCAGGTCCCAACGCGTCATGCGACCCAGCCTAGGATGGTTGGTCGTGTACGCCCTGCCAGGTGGCGCCGTCCGCCGCTCGTTCCTTCTGCTTGGCAGAGGCATCAGGTCTCAGCCCAAGACCTTCACCCTCGCCATCGTCGCCAGCGCGGTCTGGGGGCTGTCCTTCGTGGCCGTGGGATGGCTGCTCGGTCGCCTGACCGACAGCGTCGTGGTCCCGGCGCTCGGGGGCGAGGACGTGGGTCGCGGAGCGATCATCGGGGCCGGTCTGCTGCTGCTCGGGCTGGCGGTCACCTCGGCGGTCACGGTCGCCGGCCGGCGCATCTGGGCGGGCATCGGCTCGATCGATGTGCAGGCGGGGCATCGCCGTCTCGTCACGCAGCAGTACCTGCGGCTGCCGATGTCGTGGCACCGCGCGCACCCCACGGGGCAGCTGCTCTCCAACGCGAACTCCGACGCCGAGAGCGCCGGCTACGTGTTCATGCCACTGCCGTTCGCGCTCGGCGTCATCGTGATGGTGATCGGAGCGTCGGTGGCGATGTTCGTCTCCGACGTCGTGCTCGGCTTCATCGGCGTCACGGTGCTGCCGCTCGTGCTCGTGGTCAACGCCGTCTACCGCCGCTGGATGACGCCGGCGATCACGCAGGTGCAGGCCGAGCGTGCGCGGGTCTCCGACGTCGCGCACGAGAGCTTCGAGGCCGCCACGATCGTCAAGTCGCTCGGCACCGAGCAGCTGGAGGAGGAGCGCTTCGCCGTCGCGGCCGATCAGCTGCGCGCCGCCAACGTGCGGGTCGGCAGGATCCGTTCGGTCTTCGACCCGGTCATCGACCTGATGCCCGCGCTCGCCACGCTTGCGGTGCTCGTCGTCGGCGTGTACCGGGTGGACGCCGGCCAGACCCAGACCGGCGCGGTGATCACGGCGTCGTACCTGCTGACGATCCTCACCTTCCCGGTCCGGGCGATCGGCTTCGTGCTCGGTGACCTGCCGCGCTCGCTCGTGGGCCACGAGCGCGTTGCCCGCGTGATCGACGCCCGCGGCTATCTCGAGCCCGGAGACGTGGACCTGCCCGGTTCGGGCGGCCTGCACCTGGAGGCCGAGGGCATCGGCCTGGAGGTCGGCCAGGGCCGTTCCGCCCGCCCGCTGCTCGACGACGTCAGCTTCGTGGTCCCGCCCGGTGGCACCCTCGCGGTCGTCGGAGCGACCGGCGCCGGGAAGTCGACCCTCGTCGACGTGCTGCTGCGCATGACCGACCCCACCGAGGGCGTGGTGCGCTACGACGGCGTCGACGTGCGCGCGCTCTCCGACGAGGCCCGAACGGGCGCCGCCGCCCTCGTGGCCCAGACGGCGTTCGTGTTCGAGGACACCGTGCGCGCGAACATCACCCTCGCCGACCACGACGACGTCACGATCACGGACGAGCAGGTCTGGGCCGCGCTCCGGCTGGCTCGCGCCGACGGCTTCGTCGAGGCGCTCCCCGGCGGGCTCGACGAGGTCGTGGGGGAACGCGGCACCTCGCTCTCCGGTGGTCAGCGGCAGCGCATCGCGATCGCACGTGCGCTGGTGCGCAACCCGAGACTCCTCGTGCTCGACGACGCGACCTCCGCCGTCGACCCGGAGGTGGAGCAGGCGATCCTGGCCAACCTGCGCGAGCAGGCCTGCACGGTGCTCGTCGTCGCCTACCGCACCGCCACGATCGCCCTGGCCGATCGGGTGCTGCACCTGGACGGCGGTCGCGTGATCGACGTCGGGACACACACCGAGCTGCTCGGTCGGGATGCCGGGTACGCCGAGATCGTCACCGCGTATGCGCGGGACCGCGAGGAGGCGGGTCGATGAGCACGCGCATCCAGGCGACCTCCGATCTCGGTGTCTTCGGCACGCTGCGCGAGGGCCTGCGCCTGTCGCCGGCCATCACGAAGGGGATCGGCGTCACGCTCGCGCTCGCCGTCGTCGCCACGATCGGCCGGCTCGTGGTGCCGTTCACGGTGCAGCAGGCCACCGACCGCGGCATCGTGGGCGACGCCGACCCCAGCCTGGTGGTGCAGATGTGCGGCATCGCCGCGGTCGTGCTGCTGATCACCGGGCTGGCGACCTCGTGGGTCAACGTGCGGCTGTTCACGGCCACCGAGGGCGGTCTCGCCCAGCTGCGGGTGCGGGCCTTCCGGCACGTCCACGACCTGTCGGTGCTCACCCAGAACACCGAGCGGCGCGGCTCGCTGGTCTCCCGTGTCACCAGCGACGTCGACACGATCTCGATGTTCGTGCAGTGGGGCGGGATCATGCTGATCCTGTCGATGCTGCAGATCGCCGGCGCGACCGTGGCGATGCTGTTCTACTCCTGGCAGCTCACCCTCCTCGTGTGGGTCGTGTTCCTGCCGATGCTGGTGCTCGCGCCCAAGGGTCAGCGGTTGCTCAACGAGGCGTACGGCAACGTCCGCGCCCGCGTCGGCGGCATGCTCGCTGCCATCTCCGAGGCCGTGGTGGGTGCGCAGACCATCCGCGCCTACGGCTCCGGGGACCGGGTGCTGCGGCGGATCCACGGGGCGATCAAGGGCCACCGGGACGCCGCCGTCAGGGCGCAGATGTTCGCCTCGGTCGCGTTCTCGACCGGCACGCTGCTGGCCGGCGTGGCGCTCGCCGCGGTCGTCACCCTCGGCACCTACCTCGGGCTCGTGGGCGAGATCAGCGTGGGCGGGCTGCTCGCGTTCCTGTTCCTCGTGCAGATCTTCACCGGTCCGGTGCAGTCCGCCACCGAGGTGCTCAACGAGATGCAGAACGCGGTGGCCGGGTGGCGGCGCGTGATCTCCGTGGTGCACACCCCTGTCGACGTCAAGGACCCCGAGGAGCCGATCGATCTGGGCCCGCGGCGCCCGGCATCGATCAGCTTCACGGACGTCGCGTTCGCCTACCCGGACGGGCCGCCCGTGCTGCAGGACGTGTTCCTCGAGATCCCCGCGGGCGCGCGGGTCGCGATCGTGGGCGAGACCGGTTCGGGCAAGACGACGCTCGCACGCCTGGTCACACGCTTCGCCGACCCGATCGTGGGCACGGTGGCGATCGACGGCGTCGACCTGTGCGACGTCGCTCTCGCCGACCTGCGTGGACGCGTGGTCGTGGTGCCTCAGGAGGGCTTCCTGTTCACCGGGACGATCGCGGACAACATCGGTTACGGGCGCCGCCCGGTCTCCCGCGAGCGCATCGAGGCCGCGGTCACCGAGCTGGGGCTGACCGACTGGGTCGCAACCCTTCCCGATGGCCTGGACTCCGACGTCGGGCAGCGCGGCGAGTCGCTCTCCGCGGGCGAGCGGCAGCTCGTGGCGATCAGCCGCGCCTACCTGGCCGATGCCGACGTGCTCGTCCTGGACGAGGCGACCTCCGCCGTCGACCCGGCCACCGAGTCCCGCATCAACAGGGCGCTGATCGGGCTGACCGCGGGCCGCACCTCGATCGCGATCGCCCACCGGCTGTCGACCGCCGAGGCCGCCGACCTCGTGGTGGTCGTCGATGCCGGCCGCATCGTCGAGGTCGGCTCGCACGAGGACCTCGTGGACCGTGGCGGCCGGTACGCGCGCCTGCACGCCTCCTGGGTGGTCCAGAGCGGCTGACGCCGCACGTATCACGCAGGCGGCGATCGGCTCCATCTCGGTGACCCCGAGACAGGAGCCGCACGTGCTGATCGACACCCCCGCACTCCCGACGGCGGAGCGCACCTTCGCCTTCCTGGTGCACCCACGCGCCCGGGTCGCCCCGGACATGGCGCGCGTGTGGTCCCCGCTCGGGCAGCTGCCGGAACCGGCGCTGCAGTGGGGGCTGCGGCACCTCCCGGTGCCGCCGCAGCCGTTCGCGACCGTGCGCCGGCGGGACCGCGCGACGGTGGCGGGCCATATCATCGTGGTCCCTGTCAGCGCGCGGCAGATGCTCACCGAGGACCGTCGCTGGGTGGTCGGCAAGATCGAGGCGGCGATCGACCGGGCGGTCGAGCTCGGCGCCTCGGTCGTCGGGCTGGGAGCGCTGACCACACCCGCGAGCGGCGCCGGGCGGCTGCTGCGGGAGCGGCCCGGCCTCACCCTGACGACAGGCAACGCGTTCACGGCGTTCCTCACGGTCGAGGCGTTGCGCAGGCTGCTGCCCGCCGCGCCGGGGGGCCACATCGCGATCGTCGGCGCATCGGGCAGCGTGGGATCCTGCGTCGTCCGGCTGCTGGCCGAGGACCCGCTCGGCACCGACCTGACCCTGGTGGCTCGTGGCGCCGGCCGGCTGGAGGAGCTCGCGGCCGAGGTCCGCGGCACCGGGCTGCAGGTCAGGACCTCGACCTCGATCGATGACATACGGGACGCCGACCTGGTGCTCGTGCTCACCTCCGCGACCGACGCGCTGGTGCGCGCGGAGCACCTGAAGCGCGGGGCGATCGTGCTCGACGACACCCAGCCACGCAACACGGACGCCGCGCTGCAGCACGAGCGGCCCGACGTGCTCGTGGTCGACGGCGGGATCGCGGCGGTCCCGGGCGTGGAGCTGCGGGGCGACATCGGGTTGCCAACCGGCCTCGCCTACGCGTGCCTGTGCGAGACGATGCTGATGGCCTTCGACGGGGTCGTCGTCTCGGCGACCGGGCAGGCGAGCGTCGATCACGCGATCCGGATGCGTGCGGCAGCCAACCGCTACTCGCACCTCGGGTTCACGCTCGCGGACCCGATGTCCTTCGGGCGTGCGATCGCCTGGCCCGAGGCGCTGACCGAGGTGGCGTCGTGACCACCGAGGTCGTGGTGCTCGGCGGCGGCTACGTCGGCGTCTGGGCCGCGCGTAGGGTGGTCGGCAGGCGCGGCGTCCGGGTCACGCTGGTCTCGATGGCGCCCCATCACAGCTTCCACGGCTGGACCGCTGAGGTCATCACGGGGCACGTGGCGCCAGAGCGGGCGCGGGTCCCGCTCGTGGAGCTTGTCCCCGGTGCCCGGCACATCCACGGCGTCGTCGGGACCGTCGATACGTCCGCACGCACGGTCGACGTGATGAGCGCCACCGGCGCCCAGCGGCTGCGCTACGACCATCTCGTGGTCGCGACCGGCAGCCGGGACGCGACCGACCGGGTCCCGGGGCTGACAGAGCACGGGTGGTCGCTCAAGCACGATCGCGCGCTGCTGGAGATGAACGGGAACCTTGCCGGCGTCGTCGAGATGGCCGCCCGGACCGCCGACCCGGCGCACCGCCGCAGGCTGCTGCACGTGGTCGTCGCGGGTGCTGGCTTCGCCGGCACCGAGGCCGCCTGCGCGATCGCGCAGCGGCTCCGCGCGGCTGTGGCGGCCGAATCGGCGCTGGCGGGGGAGCGAGCCACCGTGACGCTCCTCGGTGCCGGCGCCGACGTGCTGCCCAGCCTGCGCCCCCGCCTCGAGGCGGTGGCGGAGTACGCCGCCGGCAAGCTCGTCGAGGCCGGTGTCACGGTGCGCAGCAACGCTCGGCTGGCCTCGGTCACCCCCACCGGGCCCGTGCTGGAGGACGGCACCGTGCTGGCCGCCGCGACCGTGATCTCCGCGCTGGGTCAGACCCCGGTCGCGCCGCCAGGACTCGAGGATCTCGCCACCGACGCCGCCGGCCGGCTCGTCACCGATCGGTTCCTGCGAGTGGCCGAGAACGTGTGGGCGGGCGGCGACTGCGCCGCTGTCCCGCACCCGGCCGGCAGCGGACCGTGCCCGGCGAACGCGCTCTGGGCGATCTACCACGGCAAGCGCATCGGGGCCAACATCGTGCGTGCGCTGCGCGGCCGCGAGCCCGCGCCGTTCCGGTTCCCCGGGCTGGGGCAGGGCGCGAGCTACGGGATCGGCCGCGGCGCCGCGGAGCTCTACGGCGTCCCGCTGACCGGGTGGGTGGCGTGGCTGGCGCGGTGGGTCTTCTTCCACGCCTACATGCCGTCGCGCAGAGTGGCGCTCGCGACCCTCGTGGAGTGGCGGCGCCACCCGGCCCTGCCGCAGGTCGGTGCGCAGCCGTGGGAGGATCGTGGGCGTGCCGCTCGACCCCACGATCGCCGATCGACTGCGCCGCGATGACTCCGGACTGGTGTGTGCGGTCGTCCAGGACGATCACGACGGACGCGTTCTCATGGTCGCCTGGATGGACGACGAGGCGCTCAGGAGGACCCTGACCCAAGGGCGGGTGACCTACTGGTCCCGCTCGCGTCAGGAGTACTGGCGCAAGGGCGACACCTCGGGGCACATCCAGCTGGTGCGCAGCGTCGAGATCGACTGCGACGGCGATGCGCTGCTGCTGCGGGTCGAGCAGGTCGGGCCTGCGTGCCACACCGGTGCCCGCTCGTGCTTCGACGCCGGCGGCACGCTCCCCGCCGTGCGCGGGGAGAACGCCCCGTGACCGGGCCGCAGACCGTCGGCTGGGGCGAGACCTGGCCGGCGCTGCCCACCTTCACGGCGCTCGCCGCCGAGCGGCGCGTGGTGCCGGTCGTGCGCCGCCTGCTGGCTGACGACGTCACGCCGGTCGGGCTGTACCGTCGCCTCGCGCAGGGTCGCGTCGGCACGTTCGTGCTCGAGTCCGCCGAGTCGGACGGCACGTGGGGCCAGTGGTCCTTCATCGGTGTCACCGCGCGTGCCGGGCTGGTCTCCCAGCCCGACGGCGAGGCCCGGTGGTGGGGCGAGGTGCCGTCGTCGGTCCGGACGCAGGGCGATGTCGTCGAGGTGCTCGCCGACGCGCTGTCGGCGCTCCACACCCCGCAGGTGCCGGGGCTGCCTCCGCTGACCGGTGGGTTCGTGGGGGCGCTGGGCTGGGACGTCATCCACCACTGGGAGCCGACGCTGCCGCGCCGGGCGCCCGCCGAGCACGACCAGCCCGACGTCGGGTTGCTGCTGATCGGGGACATGGTCGCCGTCGACCATCGCGACGGCAGCCTGTGGCTGATCGCCAACGCCTTCCTCGACGAGACGCAGCCCACGGCCGCGCTCGAGGGCGCCTACCGCGATGCCGTCGCGAGGCTCGACGCGATGGTCGCGACCCTGGCGGTCCCGGCGGCACCCGTGCTGGGCGTGCTCGACAGCGGTGCACCCGAGCCCGAGGTCAAGCACCGCACGGCACACCTGGAGTTCACCGACGCCGTCACCACCTCCAAGCAGGCGATCGTCGACGGCGAGGTGTTCCAGGTCGTGCTGAGCCAGCGGTTCGACGTCGACTGCCCGGCCGACCCGCTCGACGTCTACCGGGTGCTGCGCACCGTCAACCCCAGCCCCTACATGTACCTCGTGCACCTGCCCGACGGGCCGGAGGGCAGCGGTCAGGGCTACCACGTCGTCGGGTCGAGCCCGGAGACGCTGGTCAAGGTCGCCGGCCGACAGGTCACCAGCTTCCCGATCGCGGGCTCCCGGCCGCGCGGTGCGACGCCGGCCGAGGACAAGGAGCTCGCCGACGAGCTGCTGGTGGACCCGAAGGAGTGCGCCGAGCACCTCATGCTCGTCGACCTCGCGCGCAACGACCTCGGCAAGGTGTGCGTGCCCGGGACGGTCGCGGTGGTCGAGCTCATGGAGATCAAGAGGTTCAGCCACATCATGCACATGTCCTCGACCGTCAGCGGCGAGCTGCGACCCGAGGCGACCGCCCTGGAGGCCTTCAAGGCCACGTTCCCGGCCGGCACGCTCTCGGGCGCCCCCAAGCCTCGCGCGATCGCCCTGATCGACGAGCTGGAGCCGGCACGCCGCGGGATCTACGGTGGCGTCGTCGGCTACTTCGACCTGGCCGGCGACATGGACACCGCGATCGCGATCCGCACGGCGGTGATCGCCGACGGGCATGCGACCGTGCAGGCCGGCGCCGGCCTGGTCGCGGACTCCGACCCCGAGACCGAGTACGTCGAGACGCGGAACAAGGCGGCGGCCGCGCTGCGGGCGATCCGGATCGCTTCCACGATGACCTCGCCCGTCGTCGCACCATGACCGGCTCGCTCGGTCGCGGTCGCGCGGTGCTGATCGTGGTGGTGCTCGGGATCGCGCTGTTCGGGCTGACGCTGCCCGCATGGGCGCACGCCGTCGCGCCGACCACGGTCGGCAGCGAGGCGGTGACGGTCGCCGGCTCCGACGCTGCGCCGGGCGTGGCCAGCGCCGGGCTCGTGGTGCTGGTCTCGGGCCTCGTGCTCGGGCTCGCCGGCGCGCTCGCCCGCGTGCTCGCCGTGCTCGGTGTGATCGCCGGGGGAGCGTTGGCAGCGGTCTCCGCCGGCCTCTTCCTCGCCGATCCCGAGCGAAGCGTGCTGCGCGCCGCCGCCGAGATCACCGGCGTGCGACAGGTCGACGGCCCGATCACGGTGGCGCCGTGGCCGACAGCAGCGCTGGTCGTCGGCGCCGTGGCCGTCCTCACGGGGCTCGCGCTGCCCTTCCTCGCCGGGTCGTGGCAACGGGTGGGGCGACGCTACGAGCGTGGCACCGACGCCGCCGCCCGGGCGACGCCGACGCCCCCTCGCACGCCCCGAGGCCGGGCGATGGACGACTGGGACGCGCTGACCCGGGGCGACGACCCGTCCCACGGGTAGCCGGTACGATCGCGACGTGGAGCAGAAGACCGTGATCATGCGTCAGGTGAATGGTGAGACCATCGAGGAGCAGGTCGGTCTGCCGCCCATGCCTGCGCACCGGAACGAGGGCAAGACCCCGGCCGGCTGGACGCTGCTGTACGTCGTCGGGCTCGGCGCCCTGATCTTCGCCGTCGGTATGCCGATGGCCTCGGCACCCGTCATGATCGCCGGTGCGGTCGTGGTCGTCGTCGGCCTGGTCGCGAGCGCGATCATGCGCGCGATGGGTCTCGGCCAGCCGCGTGGCTCCCGCGAGGCGGACCGGGCAGCCTGACCGATGTCGTACGGCCCCCCACCGCCTCCCAGCGGCGGCACCAACCCTTACGGCGAGGTCCCCGAGGGCGGCTCGTCGTCGACCCCGTCGGTCCCCAGCTACGGCACACCGCCGTCCGGGCCTGCAGGCTCCCAGCTGTGGCAGACACCTCAGGACGCGCCACCGCCCCCACCCCCGCCGCCCTCGGGTCCGAGCTACGGCACCCCGCCGGCGCAGCAGTACGGCGGACCTGCGCAGAACTACTCCCCCTACCTGGCGCAGAGCCGGTACCCCGGTGCCCCCGGCTACGGCGGCTGGATCAACAGCACCCGCGACAACGGCAAGGCCACCGGGGCCCTCGTCATGGGGATCCTCAGCATCGTGCTGTGCTTCGGCTCCCTGCTCGGCATCGGGCTCGGCGTCGGCGCGATCCTCATGGGCAACGCCGGCCGCCGGGCGGCCGATGCCGGAACCGCCGACAACCGCGGTGTCGCCACCGCCGGGCTGGTCCTCGGGTGCATCGGGGTGGGGATGAGCCTGCTGGCCTCGCTCGGCTACCTCTCGCAGTTCGCCGCGGGGTGACGGCAGCGACCGAGGTCCGCCGCGGCGTAGGCACGCCGCTGCTCGTCGGTGGCCTCGTGGCAGCTGCGACCCTGGTCGTGGCGCTCCGCGACCCGCACGAGGGCGGCTACCCGCTGTGCCCCGTGCTCGCGCTGACCGGCTACTACTGCGCCGGGTGCGGTGGCCTGCGGTCCGCGCACGACCTCGCGACCGGTGACGTCGCGGGCGCCTGGGGCATGAACCCGTTCTTCACGATCGCCATGCCTGTCGCCGCCGTGCTCTGGCTGATCTGGCTGGTCCGGGCGGCCACCGACAGGCCCGCATGGCAACCGCCCGCCTGGTCCGTGATCGCGTTCCTGGCTCTCGCGATCGTGTTCTCCGTGCTGCGGAACGTGCCCGCGCTCCACGGTGTCCTCGGCCCGGTGTGAGCGTGGTCGGCGTGCCCGACGGTTCCAACTAGCATGGGCGTCGTGGTGAGCAAGGAAAACCCCGTATGACCGTGCTCGAGGACATCGTTGCCGGGGTCCGCGAGGACCTGGCACATCGTGAGACCGAGGTACCGCTCGCCGAGATGCGGGCCCGTGCACTCGACCAGGCTCCGGCGCTCGACGCCGTGGCGGCCCTGCGCCGCGACGACGCCGTCACCGTGATCGCCGAGGTGAAACGCTCCAGCCCCTCGAAGGGTCCGCTCGCCGACATCCCGGACCCAGCGGCGCTCGCTGTCGAGTACCAGGCAGGCGGGGCCGCCATGATCAGCGTGCTGACCGAGCAGCGCCGCTTCGGCGGCTCGCTCGCCGACCTCGCCGCGGTGCGCGCCGTCGTCGACATCCCGGTGCTTCGCAAGGACTTCGTGGTCTCGCCCTACCAGGTGTTCGAGGCACGCGCCCATGGCGCCGACGCCGTGCTGCTGATCGTGGCCGCACTCGAGCAGCCGGTGCTGACCGGTCTCCTGGAGCGCGTGGTCTCGCTCGGCATGACGCCGCTGGTCGAGGCCCACACCGAGGAGGAGGTCGACCGCGCTGCCGAGGCGGGGGCACGCGTGATCGGCATCAACGCCCGCAACCTGCACACGCTCGAGGTCGACAGGGAGACGTTCCCCGGGCTCGTCCCGCGCGTGCCGGCCGGTGCCGTCATCGTGGCCGAGTCCGGTGTCCGGGGCCCGCACGACGTGCTCGACTACGGCCGCTGGGGGGCGCACGCCGTGCTGGTCGGCGAGGCGCTCGTGACCACCGGCGACCCGCGCGGCGCCACCTCCGACATGGTCGCGGCCGGTGCGCACCCGGCGCTGCGATCCGTGCGTCCGTGACCGAGACGAGCGGCCCCGGCGGCACAGCTCCGCTGCGGGCGGCGACAGGTCCGTACTTCGGCGACTACGGCGGCCGGTTCGTCCCCGAGGCGCTGATCGCCGCCCTCGACGACCTCTCGGTCGCCTGGGACAAGGCCCGGGTGGACCCGACCTTCGCGCTCGAGCTCTCGACGCTGGCCCGGGACTACACCGGGCGGCCGTCGCCGATCACCGAGGTGCCGCGGTTCGCGCGCAGCGCCGGTGGGGTGCGGATCGTGCTCAAGCGCGAGGACCTCAACCACACCGGTTCCCACAAGATCAACAATGTGCTCGGCCAGGCGCTGCTGACCAAGCGGATCGGCAAGACCCGCGTGATCGCCGAGACGGGCGCGGGCCAGCACGGTGTCGCGACCGCCACGGCAGCGGCCCTGTTCGGCCTGGAGTGCACGGTCTACATGGGCGAGGAGGACACCCGCCGACAGGCGCTCAACGTCGCGCGGATGCGTCTGCTCGGTGCCGAGGTGGTCCCCGTCACCTCCGGCTCGCGCACGCTCAAGGACGCGATCAACGAGGCGTTTCGTGACTGGGTGACCAACGTCGAGACCACCAACTACGTGTTCGGCACGGTGGCCGGCCCGCACCCCTTCCCTGCGTTGGTGCGCGACCTGCAGAAGGTCATCGGCGAGGAGGCCCGCGCCCAGATGCTCGAGCGGTTCGACGCGCTTCCGGACGCCGTGGTCGCCTGCGTGGGCGGCGGCTCGAACGCGATGGGCATCTTCCACGCCTTCCTCGACGATGCCGATGTCGCGCTCATCGGCTGCGAGGCCGCAGGCGATGGCATGGACACCGAGCGCCACGCCGCCACGATCTCCAAGGGCGTGCCCGGCGTCTTGCACGGTGCCAAGAGCTACCTCCTCCAGGACGAGGACGGCCAGACGATCGAGTCTCACTCGATCAGCGCCGGCCTCGACTACCCGGGCGTCGGCCCCGAGCACGCGTGGCTCGCCGATCTCGGTCGAGCGAGCTATCGCGGCATCTCCGACGCCGAGGCGATGGAGGCGTTCGCACTGCTGTCCCGCACCGAGGGGATCATCCCGGCCATCGAGTCGGCGCACGCCCTGGCGGGTGCGCTCACGCTGGGCCGCGAGCTGGTCGACGGCGGTGCGGACCCGGCGCAGACCACCATCCTCGTGAGCCTGTCGGGGCGCGGCGACAAGGACGTCGAGACAGCGATCGACTGGTTCGGGCTGACCGGCAACGGCGGGCCCGGCCTGCGCGGCGCCGACGAGGAGGCCGACGGATGAGCCACGCGCGTCGCACCGCGGGTGCCGCGATCGACGACGCCTCGGCGCAGGGGCGCCGTGCCCTGGTGATCTACCTCCCGGTGGGCTACCCGGATGTCGACACCTCGATCGAGGCGGCCCGCACAGCCGTCGCCGCCGGAGCGGACATCATCGAGCTGGGGCTGCCGTACTCCGACCCCGGCATGGACGGCCCGCTGGTCGCAGCCGCGGCGCAGCAGGCGCTCGACGGCGGCGTCCGGATCGCCGACGTCATGCGTGCGGTCGAGGAGGTCGCCGCGACCGGCGCGGCCGTGCTCGTGATGACGTACTACAACCCGGTGCTCCGCTACGGCGTCGAGCGTTTCGCCCGCGAGATCGCGGAAGCCGGCGGAGCCGGTCTGATCACGCCGGACCTCATCCCGGACGAGGCGGGGGAGTGGATCGCCGCCGCTGACGCCCACGGCCTCGACAAGGTCTTCCTCGTCGCACCCAGCTCGACATCCGAACGCCTCGAGCTGACGGCGCACGCCTCGCGGGGTTTCGTCTACGCTGCGTCCACGATGGGTGTCACCGGAGTGCGGGCCGCCATCGGCGCTCACGCCGAGGCGCTGGTCTCGCGCACCCGCGCGGCGGGCGCCGAGCGCGTCTGCGTCGGGATCGGGGTCTCGGACGCCCAGCAGGCGGCCGAGGTGGCCGGGTACGCGGACGGCGTCATCGTCGGGTCGGCCGCCGTGCGTGCGCTCGGCAGCGCCGCCGGTGCCGAAGGGCTCGACGCCCTCCGCACGCTCGTGGAAGACCTTGCCGACGGGGTACGCCAGGGCACGGTCGCTTCGTGACCGGGATCCCCAGCCCGCCGACGGGCGTCTGGTACCTCGGACCGATCCCTGTCCGCGCCTACGCGGTAGCGATCCTCGCCGGGATCGTCATCGGCGCGTGGATCGCCATCAGGCGGTACCGCGCCCGCGGCGGGCCCGAGGGCGCGCTGCTCGACGCCGTGATGTGGGCGGTGCCGTTCGGCATCGTCGGAGCGCGGATCTACCACGTGTTCTCCTCGCCGGACCGCTACTTCGGCCCCGACGGCAACATCGCGCTCGCGCTGCGCATCTGGGAGGGCGGGCTCGGCATCTGGGGCGCCATCCCCGCCGGTGCGCTCGGTGCGTGGATCTCGCTGCGCCGGGCCGGGCTCCGGTTCGCGCCGTTCGCCGACGCCATGGCGCCCGGGGTGCTCGTGGCTCAGGCCGTCGGTCGGCTCGGCAACTACTTCAACCAGGAGCTCTTCGGGGCACCGACGACGCTGCCGTGGGGGCTGCAGATCGACCAGGAGCACCTGCGCGCTCAAGGTCTCGACTTCGCCGAGGGCACGCTCTTCCATCCGACCTTCCTCTACGAGCTGCTGTGGAGCCTGGCGATGGCTGCGCTCCTCGTGCACCTCGACCGCAAGCTCCAGCTGCGACACGGTCGGGTGTTCTGGTTGTACGTCGCCCTCTACACGGCAGGGCGGCTCTGGATCGAGATGCTGCGCATCGACGAGGCCGAGGAGGTGCTCGGCCTGCGCCTGAACGTGTGGACCTCGATCATCGTGCTCGTGGTGGCGCTGGCGGTCTTCGTCATCATCGGGAGGCGCAAGCGCGGCGTCGAGGAGACGGTCTGGCTACCCGGCCGCGAGCCCGAGGACGCCGAGTCCGACGACGCCGATGACGAGGACGTGGACGAGGCAGCGACCGAGACGGATGAGCTCGAGGACGCCGACGACGGCGACGACGAGGCGGCGGGCGAACCCGACGACCCCGTCACCGGCGAGACGTCGGGCGACTCCAGGGCAACGACGCCCAGGGCGGACTGACGAGCCGTCAGCACGACCGCTTTCGCTATCCTGACCGACATCTCGGGCCGACGACGTCCCTCGCCAGCACCAACGGCTGCGGCTCACGTCGCGGTGGGAGGACAGACCCAAGAATGACCATGAGACAAGACTCGGGTTTCCCCTTCAGCGCCGTACCGCCTGCGCGCGGGCTGTACGACCCGGCCGCTGAGCACGACGCCTGTGGGGTCGCGTTCGTCGCCACCCTGCGGGGGACGCCGGGCCGCGACATCGTCGACGCCGGCCTCACGGCCCTGCTGAACCTCGACCACCGCGGTGCCGTGGGCGCTGAGGAGGACTCGGGCGACGGCGCGGGGATCCTCACCCAGGTCCCGGACGCGTTCTTGCGCGACGTCGTCGACGCCGACCTGCCCGCACCGGGCCGGTACGCGATCGGGATGGCCTTCCTGCCGACCGCGCCCGACGAGCAGGTCGCGGCGATGGAGGGGATTGCCGAGATCGCCGCGCAGGAGGGCCTCGACGTGCTGGCCTGGCGCGACGTGCCGGTGACCGCCGAGCTCGTGGGTCCGACCGCGCGCGCCTGCATGCCGGCGTTCAAGCAGCTCGTGATCGCCTCCCGGGATCGACTCCTGCGGGACGTCGAGCTCGATCGTCGCGCCTACCGGGTCCGCAAGCGCTCCGAGCACGCGCACGGCGTGTACTTCGCGTCGCTGTCCTCCCGCACGCTCGTGTACAAGGGCATGCTGACCACCAAGCAGCTCGAGCCCTTCTTCCCCGACCTGTCCGACCCCCGGTTCGCCACCGAGATCGCTCTCGTGCACTCGCGGTTCTCGACCAACACGTTCCCCTCGTGGCCGCTGGCGCACCCGTTCCGGCTCGTCGCCCACAACGGCGAGATCAACACCGTGCGTGGCAACCGCAACTGGATGGCGGCGCGGCAGGGCACCCTGCAGTCCGAGCTCTTGGGCGAGGTCCGGGACCTGCTCCCGATCTGCAGCGAGTCCGAGAGCGACTCGGCGAGCTTCGACGAGGTCCTCGAGCTGCTGCACCTCGGTGGCCGGTCGCTGCCGCACGCGGTGCTGATGATGATCCCCGAGGCGTGGGAGAACCACGCCACGATGTCGGCCGAGCGCCGGGCGTTCTACGAGTACAACGCCACGATCATGGAGCCCTGGGACGGGCCCGCCGCGATGTGCTTCACCGACGGCCGCTTCATCGGCGCGGTCCTCGACCGGAACGGGTTGCGCCCGGGTCGGTTCTGGATCACCGAGGACGGCCTGGTCGTGCTCGCGTCCGAGTCCGGTGTGCTCGACATCCCGGCAGAGAAGATCGCGCGCAAGGGCCGCCTGGCCCCCGGGCGCATGTTCCTCGTCGACACCGGCATCGGCCGGGTCCTCGAGGACTCCGAGATCAAGTCCGAGCTGGCGGCGTCGCTGCCGTACGCGCGCATGCTCGGGGACAACCTCGTGAGGCTGAGCGACCTGCCCGAGCGTGAGCACGTGGCGCACTCGCGCAGCTCGGTGCTGCGCCGTCAGCAGACCTTCGGCTACTCCGAGGAAGAGCTGCGCATCCTGCTGCGTCCCATGGCCGCCGTCGGCGCCGAGGCGCTCGGGTCGATGGGCACCGACACCCCGGTCGCCGTGCTGTCCTCGCGGCCCCGCATGCTGTTCGACTACTTCACCCAGCTCTTCGCCCAGGTGACCAACCCGCCGCTGGACGCGATCCGCGAGGAGCTCGTCACCTCGCTCGGCGGTGCGATCGGCCCCGAGCCGAACCTGCTGATCGACGACGAGGCGCACGCGCGCAAGCTCGTCATCGGGTTCCCGACCATCGACAACGACCAGCTGGCGAAGATCAAGCACATCCACCGCACGCCGACCGCGGGCAAGGGCTTCTCGGCCGTCACGATCCGTGGCCTGTACCCGGTCGCCGGCGGTGCGCCGGCGCTCGAGCAGCGGCTCGAGGAGATCTTCGCGGAGGTCGACGAGGCCGTGGACCGCGGCGTGAGCTTCATCGTGCTCTCGGACCGCGACTCGGACCACGAGCTCGCACCGATCCCGTCGCTGCTGCTGACGGCCGCGGTGCACCACCACACGCTCAAGCGCCAGACGCGTACCCAGATCTCGCTGCTGGTCGAGGCGGGCGACGTGCGCGAGGTGCACCACGTCGCGCTGCTGATCGGCTACGGCGCCGCGTGCGTCAACCCCTACCTCGCGATGGAGAGCGTCGAGGAGCTGGTGCACTCCGGCGTCGTCACAGGGGTCACCCCCGAGCAGGCGGTCACGAACCTCATCAAGGCGCTCGGCAAGGGTGTGCTCAAGGTCATGAGCAAGATGGGCATCTCGACCGTGCACTCCTACCGGGGCGCGCAGGTGTTCCAGGCGCTCGGGCTCTCCCGCGAGCTGGTCGACAAGTACTTCACCGCCACCCCGAGCCCGCTCGGCGGCGTGGGGCTCGACGTGATCGCCGCCGAGGTGGCAGCACGCCACGCGAGCGCCTACCCCAAGAGCGGGATCGAGGCGGCGCACCGCCGTCTCGAGGTCGGTGGGGAGTACCAGTGGCGGCGTGAGGGCGACCCGCACCTGTTCGATCCCGAGACCGTGTTCCGGCTGCAGCACTCCACCCGCAACCGGCGTTTCGACGTGTTCCAGGACTACACCCGCCGGGTCGACGACCAGAGCAAGGCCCTGATGACGCTGCGAGGACTGTTCTCCTTCCAGGAGGGGCTGCGAGAGCCGGTCCCGATCGAGGAGGTCGAGCCGGTCAGCGAGATCGTCAAGCGGTTCTCCACCGGAGCGATGAGCTACGGGTCGATCTCGGGCGAGGCGCACGAGACCCTCGCGATCGCGATGAACGAGCTCGGCGGCAAGTCGAACACCGGTGAGGGCGGCGAGGACACCGACCGCCTGCACGACCCGCGCCGCCGCAGTGCGATCAAGCAGGTCGCCTCGGGGCGGTTCGGCGTCACCTCCGACTACCTCGTCAACGCCGACGACCTGCAGATCAAGATGGCGCAGGGAGCCAAGCCCGGTGAGGGTGGGCAGCTGCCCGGCGGCAAGGTGTACCCGTGGGTCGCCAAGACCCGGCACGCCACGCCCGGTGTCGGGCTGATCTCTCCGCCACCCCACCACGACATCTACTCGATCGAGGACATCGCTCAGCTCATCCACGACCTCAAGAACGCGAACCCGCAGGCTCGGGTGCACGTCAAGCTGGTCTCGGAGGTCGGCGTCGGCACCGTCGCCGCCGGGGTCTCGAAGGCCCACTCCGACGTCGTGCTGATCTCGGGTCACGACGGCGGTACCGGGGCGAGCCCGCTGACCTCCCTCAAGCACGCCGGCGGTCCCTGGGAGATCGGGCTGGCGGAGACCCAGCAGACGCTCGTGCTCAACAACTTGCGCGACCGCATCGTGGTGCAGACCGACGGTCAGCTGAAGACCGGCCGGGACGTGGTCATCGCCGCGCTGCTGGGAGCCGAGGAGTTCGGGTTCGCCACGGCACCCCTGGTGGTCTCGGGCTGCATCATGATGCGCGTGTGCCACCTGGACACCTGCCCGGTGGGTGTGGCGACGCAGAACCCCGAGCTGAGGGCCCGGTTCTCGGGCAAGCCGGAGTTCGTGGTGACGTTCTTCGAGTACATCGCCGAGGAGGTGCGCTCCTACCTCGCCCAGCTCGGGTTCCGCTCGATCGAGGAGGCGGTGGGCGCCGTCGAGATGCTCGACACGACCGCCGCCGTCGAGCACTGGAAGGCCTCGGGGCTGGACCTGAGCCCGATCTTGACAAAGGTCGAGCTCCCACCGGGGTCGTCCGCGCACCAGGTGCGCGGTCAGGACCACGGCCTCGAGCGCGCGCTCGACAACACGTTGATCGAGCAGGCCGAGCCCGCCCTCGAGCGCGGTGAGCCCGTGGAGATCGCCGCCCGGGTGCGCAACGTCAACCGAACTGTCGGCACGATGCTCGGCCACGAGGTGACGAAGCGGTACGGCGCCGAGGGGCTTCCCGACGGCACGATCGACATCACGCTCACCGGTTCGGCGGGCCAGTCCTTCGGGGCGTTCCTCCCGACCGGTATCACCCTGCGACTGAACGGCGACGCCAACGACTACGTCGGCAAGGGCCTGTCCGGTGGGCGGATCGTGGTGCGCCCCGAGCGCACGGCCGTGTTCTCACCGAGCCAGAACGTCATCGCCGGCAACGTCATCGCCTACGGTGCGACCTCGGGCTCCGTGTTCCTGCGCGGGACAGCGGGAGAGCGCTTCGGCGTCCGGAACTCCGGGGCCACCCTCGTGGTCGAGGGTGTCGGCGACCACGGCTGCGAGTACATGACCGGCGGCACGGTGGTCGTGCTCGGGTCGATCGGGCGCAACTTCGGCGCCGGGATGTCGGGTGGGACCGCGTACGTGCTGGACCTCGACCCGGCGCTGGTGAACGGCCCCGCGGTCGCCGCGGGCGAGCTCGCTCTGGAGACGCCCGACGAGGAGGACGTCACGCTGCTCGTGCAGCTGCTCGGCGAGCACCACCGCCACACCGACTCGCGCATCGCCGGCGAGCTCGCTGCCGACCCCGAGGCGATCCGCAGCCGGTTCACCCGGCTGCGACCACCTGCGTATGCCCGCGTGCGGGCACTGCTGGAGCAGGCAGAGGCGGATGGCGTGGATGTCGCCGAGCCGCAGGTCTGGAACCGTATCCTGGAGGCGACCCATGGCTGACCCACGAGGATTCCTCAAGACCCGGGACCGGGAGCTTCCGGCCCGCCGACCCGTACCCATCCGGCTGCAGGACTGGCGCGAGGTCTACGAGAAGAGCCCTGAGGACGAGGCCGCGCTCACCCGGCAGGCCGGGCGCTGCATGGACTGCGGCATCCCGTTCTGCCACAACGGCTGCCCGCTCGGGAACCTGATCCCGGAGTGGAACGACCTCACCAGGCTCGGCCGTTTCGACGAGGCGATCGAGCGGCTGCACGCCACGAACAACTTCCCCGACTTCACCGGTCGGCTCTGCCCTGCCCCGTGCGAAACCTCCTGCGTGCTCGGCATCAACCAGCCCGCCGTGACGATCAAGAACATCGAGCTCTCGATCATCGACAAGGCCTTCGAGGACGGCCTGGTGGAGCCGCTGGTGCCCGGGCGGCTCACCGGCTCCACGGTCGCCGTCATCGGCTCCGGACCCGCGGGCCTCGCCACTGCGCAGCAGCTCACACGCGTGGGTCACACAGTCGCGGTGTTCGAGCGTGACGACGCGATCGGCGGACTGCTGCGCTACGGCATCCCCGAGTTCAAGATGGAGAAGGCGGTCCTGGACCGCCGGCTCGCGCAGATGGAGGCGGAGGGGACGCGGTTCCGCCCCGGCGTCGCCGTCGGCTTCGACGCGGGCACCACCGGGACCGACCTGCTCGAGCGCTACGACGCCGTCGTGCTGGCGATGGGAGCCACCGTTCGTCGCGACCTGCCCGTGCCCGGGCGCGACCTCGACGGGATCCACCAGGCCATGGACTACCTGCCGCAGGGCAACCGCGCGGCGCTCGGCGAGTCGGTCCCGGACCAGATCACGGCCGAGGGCAAGGACGTGGTCATCATCGGCGGTGGCGACACCGGCGCCGACTGCCTCGGCACCGCGCTCCGGCAGGGTGCCCGCAGCGTCACCCAGCTCGAGATCATGCCGCGCCCCGGTGAGGACCGGCCGGAGGGGCAGCCCTGGCCGACCTACCCGATGATCTACCGGGTCGCCAGCGCCCACGAGGAGGGCGGCGACCGGGTCTACGCGACGTCGACCGCCGAGTTCGTCGGTGACGAGCACGGCCGCGTCAGCGAGCTGCGCGTGCACGAGGTGGAGTTCGTGGACGGCCGCCCGGCACCTGTCGAGGGAACCGAGCGCGTGATCCCCGCCCAGCTGGTGCTGCTGGCGATGGGATTCACCAGTGTGGAGACCGACGGCGTAGTCTCTCAGCTGGGTCTCGACGTCGACCAGCGCGGTCGGATCGTTCGAGACCACCAGTTCGCCACCAGGGTCCCTGGGGTGTTCGTGGCCGGCGATGCCGGTCGCGGTCAGAGCCTCATCGTGTGGGCGATCGCAGAAGGTCGGTCAGCCGCAGCCGCGGTCGACTCCTACCTGCGCGGTCACACGGAGCTGCCAGCCCCGATCGAGCCGACAACTGTGTCCATCGCCGTCTGAATCGACGGCGCACCACCACCACACTTCTCACGAGGGTTGATGCATGCGTAGAGCCAAGATCGTCTGCACGCTGGGCCCGGCGACCGAGAGCACGGAGATGATCCAGGCTCTTGTCGACGCCGGCATGGACGTGGCCAGGATCAACAGGAGCCATGGCGAGGCCGAGCAGCACGCCGTCGTCATCGAACGGGTCCGGGCGGCCGCGGCGGCCTCCGGCCGTGCGGTCGCCATCCTGGTGGACCTCCAAGGCCCGAAGATCCGCCTCGGGCGGTTCGTCGACGGCAAGCACTACCTCGCCGAGGGTGACACCTTCACGATCACCACCGAGGACGTCCCGGGCACCAAGGAGCTCGTCTCGACGACGTTCAAGGGCCTCCCCGGAGACGTCTCGCCCGGCGACTCGATCCTCATCGACGACGGTCGCGTGGCCGTCAAGGTGACCGCCGTCGAAGGGCCCCGTGTGGTCACGCGCGTCGAGGTCCCCGGCCCGGTGTCCAACAACAAGGGGCTGAACCTGCCCGGCGTGGCGGTCAACGTCCCCGCGCTCAGCGAGAAGGATGCCGAGGACCTGCGCTGGGCGCTCGCCCTGCGCGCCGACTTCATCGCGCTGTCGTTCGTGCGCTCCGCACGCGACTACGACGACGTCGCGGCGATCATGGCGGAGGAGGGCTACAAGGCGCCGGTCATCGCCAAGATCGAGAAGCCGCAGGCCGTCGACAACCTCGAGGAGATCGTCGATGCCTTCGACGGCATCATGGTCGCCCGTGGTGACCTCGGCGTCGAGCTCCCGCTCGAGCAGGTCCCGCTGGTCCAGAAGTCTGCGATCGAGATCGCGCAGCGCAACGCGAAGCCAGTGATCGTCGCGACCCAGGTGCTCGAGTCGATGATCTCCGCGCCGCGGCCCACGCGGGCCGAGGCATCCGACTGCGCCAACGCGGTGCTCGACGGCGCCGACGCGGTCATGCTCTCCGGTGAGACCAGCGTGGGCGAGTACCCGATCGAGTGCGTGCGCACGATGGCGCGCATCATCGAGAACACCGAGGAGCACGGTCTGGAGCGCGTCACCCGTGTGACGGTCCCGCCGCACACCCGTGGTGGCGTCATGACGCGCGCGGCCAAGCAGATCGCCGAGTCGCTCGAGGTCAAGTTCGTCGCCTGCTTCACGCAGTCGGGCGACACCGCGCGGCGCATGTCCCGGCTGCGCTCCGCCATCCCGCTGCTGGCGTTCACTCCGGTTCCCGAGGTTCGCAACCAGCTGGCCCTGACGTGGGGCGTGCAGTCGTTCATCGTCCCCCAGGTCGAGCACACCGACGCCATGGTCGGCCAGATGGACCAGGCCGTGCAGGACAGCTCGCTCGCCGAGGTCGGGGACTCGGTGGTCGTCGTGGCGGGTCTGCCGCCGGGGGTCGCCGGCAGCACGAACTCGATCCGGCTGCACACCATCGGCGACCAGATCGTGCACAACTAACCATCGCGCGCACCCGGGCACGGGTGCGAGGGTGGCTCGTATGCGGGGAAGAGTCTCGCGCTCCGGCGCGCCGTGGTGTGCGCCGTGAGCGCGATGGTCATGCTCACCGGTTGCGGCACGACCCCAGCAGGGGGCGACGGGTCGTCGTCGTCGCCCTCCGCCGACGAGGCCGGCGGGGGCGGCGCGCCTCCCGAGAGGCCCACCGAGCTCCCCACCGACCTCCGGGAGTGCCCACCGGACGAGAAGGACGTCGTCGACGTCCGTGTGCCGGTGAGCGTGCGCCCGAGGTACGACGTCCCGGCAGGGTTTCGCACCGAGGACGCGGGCCTCGCGCAGATCGCCACCGCCGAGGGTGAGCACTACGAGGCGACCTACCACCTGTACGAGCAGCGGGACGCCGTCGAGGTCCTCGCGGTCGTGCACTACCTGCACCTCGCAGGCGGTCCCGTGGCCGATGAGTGCCGCCGGCTCGACGTGGACGAGGTGCTGGAACGGCTGGCCGACCACGACGTGCGGTCGGGCTCGAGGGTGACCCTCGGCCCGGACCTGGTCGAGGTGGCGGGCGCCCCCGCGCTCGTCGAGGAGCGCACCTACCCCGAGGTCGGGATCACGGTCCGGCACTACTGGATCTACGGCACGGGGGACATGCTGAACATCCAGTGCCAGTGGACCGGCCACCGGGCGGAGGTGCTGGCGGGGTGCGACGCACTGCTGGCCAGTCTCACACTCAGCTGAGGGCCACGGGGTGAGGTGCCCATCGGTGAGGGCACGCGAGTGTGTTACAACACTGGGCATGGGGCATCGAGGGACATCGGCGCTGGTCGCAGCCGCGCTGGCGGTGACGGTGACAGGCTGCGGCGTTCTCGGCGGTGACGCCGGTGACGGCGCTGCCGGGTCTGACGGCGCAGGCAGCGACGCCGTCGAGTCGCACACCTCGATCGACCCTGCGCTGCTCGAGTGCGGATCTCCGGACGAGGAGGCCCCCAGCCGCCAGCTCGACGACATCGTGCTCACCACGGCCACGTGGGAGATGCCCGAGGGTTTCGCCGAGACCTTCAAGTACAGCGAGGACATGCCCGTCGAGCACATCGAGTCGTTCTGGGCGGCGGAACCGGCGACGGATCCGGTCGACCTCAACGTGCTCGCCGTGGTCGTCTACTCGGACCTTGACTGGGGGGCCGACATCGACGAGTGCGGTCGCGTGGCCGAGGCGACGATGGACGAACGGCTGGCGAGCTACCGGGAGGAGGGCGACGCCGAGCCGCTCACCGAGATCGAGTCGCTCGAGATCGCCGGGCTGCCCGCGCTGCAGCAGGACCTCTCGCTGCCGGAGTACTCCTACCGCGGCTACTGGGTGTTCAGCCGCAGCCAGCTGATCCATCTCTACTGCCAGTGGACCTCGGACGCGGAGAAGGACCGGGTGCTGACGGGGTGCGATGCGCTCGTCTCCTCGCTCACGGTGCCCGGTGCGTAGCCGGACGACGCGTCATCTCGGAGCGGCTGCTGCGGCGCTGCTCGGGCTGGCGCTGCTGGCCGGGTGCGCGATCCCCGGCTTCGGCGGCGACGATGCGACCGCACCCACCGACGGAACCTCGACGACCGGCCCGCGCGAGCCCGCCACGATGCCCACCGAGGTGCCGTCGTGGCTGCTGGAGTGCGGCGACCGCGACAAGGGCGACCGCGACGAGAGCCTGCAGCTGACGACCCTCGACCTCACCCAGGCCACCTGGAGCATGCCCGCCGGGTTCGACGAGGCCGCCGGATACTCCGAGGACAACCCGGTGGAGACCCTGCACAGCGAGTGGATCGCTGAGCCGACCGACCCGTCGCAGCCGAGTCTCAACGTCATCAACATCGTGATCTACACGGGTGTCGACTGGGGAGACCTGGCGGACGGCTGCGGGCGGGTGCCGCTGGCGGCCGTCGAGGAGAAGCTCGCCAGGTACCGCGAGCAGATCGCCGCCGAGCCGCTCGGCGAGGCCGAGATGACCACGCTCGCCGGGCTGCCCGCGATCAAGCAGGATATCGGGCTCGCGAGCTATGACTACATCGGCTACTGGCTGTTCACCGAGACCCAGCTGCTGCATCTGTACTGCCAGTGGACGCCCAGCGGCGACCAGGCGGTGATCGAGCGTGGGTGCGGCGACCTGGCCGCCTCGGTCGTGGTACCGGGTGCGTAGCCGTGGGCGTCGGACGCTCGCCGCGCTGACGCTGACCGCGCTGACCGGGCTCGCTGGGTGCGGCGCGCTCGGCGCCGGGGAGGACCCGACGAACGATGCTGCGTCCTCAGGTGGCCCCAGCGAGCCGGGAGAGGCCGCCACGATGCCGACCGAGGTGCCTTCGTGGCTGCTCGAGTGCGGCCAGGACGACAAGGAGCGCGAGGAGGCGCTGCAGCTCGCCGACCTCGATCTGACCGCTGCCACCTGGACCACGCCGCCCGGTTTCGTCGAGACCAGCAGCTACATCGAGGACAACCCGGTCGAGACGCTGCACTCCACGTGGTACGCGGAGCCGACAGATCCGCCGATGCCCTCCCTCAACGTCATCCAGGTCGTCATCTACACCGGCCTCGACTGGGACGGCCTCGCCGACGGCTGCGGCCGGGTGCCGCTGGAGGCGATCCAGGAACAGCTCGCCCGTTACCGCGAGCAGATCGACGCCGAGCCGCTGAGCGACGCCGAGATCACCACGCTGGCAGGACATCCCGCGATCCAGCAGGACATCGGGCTCGCCAGCTACCGGTACACGGGCTGGTGGCTGTTCAGCGAGACCCAGCTGTTGCACCTGTACTGCCAGTGGACGCCCGAGGGCGACCGTGACGTGATCGTGCGCGGATGCGACGACCTGGCGGCGTCCCTGCAGGTCGGCTGACCGCCCAGGTCGTGGGCAGCGAGTCGGCTTCACCCCTCCGATCGGGTTAGGCTTACCTAACCAACACGAGAGGGTGAGGATGGCTGACGGACGAGGGCGCGGTCAGCGCCCCCAGACGGTGCTCGAGGTGATCCGGACCGAGCGGCTGAGCCCGCACCTGACCCGCGTCGTCGCCGGCGGCCCGGGCTTTCGCGCGTTCCAGAACAACGAGTACAGCGACCGGTACGTCAAGCTGCTCTTCGCGGACCCCGCCGCCGGGCTGGAGCCGCCCTACGATCTCGAGACGCTGCGTGCCGAGCGCCCGGAGGCGCTGCCGCGGCTGCGGACCTACACCGTGAGATGGGTCGACGTCGAGGCTCAGGAGCTGGCGATCGACTTCGTGATCCACGGGGATGACGGCGTGGCGGGGCCGTGGGCCGCCACCGCACAGCCGGGCGAGCCGCTCGTGATGAACGGACCGGGCGGCGGATATGCGCCTGACCCCGATGCCGACTGGCACCTGCTGGTGGGGGACCTCTCGTCGCTGCCCGCGATCGCGGCCGCGCTGGAGGACATGCCTGCCGACGCCGTCGGGCACGCGCTGATCCAGGTCGAGGACGACGGCGACGTCGTCGATCTCGTCCGACCGCCCGGCATCGAGGTGACCTGGGTACGTGAGCGCGGGGACCAGGCGCTCGTCGACGCCGTCCGGGCACTGCGCTGGCGGCACGGTGACGTGCAAGCCTTCGTCCACGGCGAGCGCGAGGCGACCAAGCTGCTGCGTCGGCTGCTGACCGACGAGCGCGGCATCGACCGCGGGCGCCTGTCGGTCTCCGCCTACTGGGCACAGGGTCGCGTCGAGGACCAGTTCCAGGCCGAGAAGCGGGAGCCCGTCGGGCAGATCTGAGACCTTCTCGGGGAGCCCCCATGGGGCGGTTGATGCAACTAGTATCTTTCGGGTGACGGGGACACGGGGCGAGGCCGCGGGGGTGGGCGACGTCCACCGGCACGCGGTCGAGATCCTGCAGACGGCCCAGGAGCACGCCGATCGTCTCCGCGCCGAGGCCTCGCAGGCAGCAGCCGAGCAGACCCAGCACCTGGCCGAGCAGCGGCGCGAGCAGCAGGCAGCGTACGACGCTGCTGCCGCTGACCGCCGGGCCGCCGAGCTGGATCGCGCAGCCGCGGCCACCACCTTGGCGGCCGCACGCGACGACGCCACCCAGATTCTCTCCGACGCCGCGGACCAAGCGGCAGCGGTCACCTCGACCGCCGAGCGCTCGGCAGCCGCTGCGGTCGCTGATGCGCGCACCGAGGCGGCACGGCTGGTGGCGCAGGCGCGCGCTGATGCCGACGCCCTGGTCGCCGAGGCCGGCACCACGGCCGAGCGAGACCGCGACGAGGGCCGTGCCGAGCTGGAGGCGCTGTCCCAGCGCACGCACGCCGATCTCGACGCCGCCCGGCGCGAGGCGGAGGCCGCTGCCCACCAGATGACGCGGGACGCGCAGGAGCGGCTGGCCGAGGCCCAGGGCGAGGCGGAGCGGTTGCGCGCCGCGGCCGCGGCCGAGCACGAGCGCCTGCTGCACAAGGCCACGAAGGTGCTCTCCGAGCACCAGACCCGCGCCGAGGACCTGCTGGCCGACGCGGCTGCCACGCGGGAACGAACGCTGGCCGATACCCAGGCGGAGGCCGATGCCATCCTCGCCGAGGCGCAGGAGCACCTGAGCTGGGCGCAGGGGACCGTCGCGGGCCTGCTCGCCGGCGCCGAGAGCGAGGCCGAGGCACACCGCCGTCGGAACGCCGACGAGCTCGCGGCGCACGCGCGCAAGGTCCGAACGCAGCTCTCGCTGATCCTGGCGCGGTCCTCGCACCGGGTGCGGCAGCAGCTGGCCGAGGCTCGCGCCGAGGCCGAGGAGACCTCCTCGCGCGCCCTGGCGCTGGTCAGGGTCGCCGATGCCGATGCCGCCGCCACCCGCGCCCGTGCCGACGCCGAGGCGACCGACCTGATGGAGCGCGCCCGCGCGGAGGCCGCCGAGAAGGCCGCGCGGGCTGAGCAACGCCTCGCCGATGCCGCCGAAGGTGCCCGGCTGGTGCGAGAACGCACCACCGCCGACCTGGAGCAGCTGCAGCGGACCGCCTATGCCGAGACCTCGAAGGTCCGCGCCGAGGCCGTGCAGCTCCTCGACGACGCCCGCCGCGAGTCCCAGGAGCTGCGCGAGGAGGCGGCCCGGGTTCTCGCGGCCGCACGCGAGGAGGTCGCGAGCCTGCGGGAGCGTCGCGACGCGATCGCCGCCGAGCTCGACGGTCTCGCCGGTGCCATCGAGGCCCTCTCCGTACCCGACCACGCGGATCCATCCACTCAAGGAGCAATGAATGTCTGAGACCGCATTCCGTACCGTGCTGCGCGGTTACGAGCCCAGCGAGGTCGACCGCTACGTCGCGTCGCTCCAGGAGGCCACCGAGGCAGCCCGCGTCGCCGCCGCTGAACGGACCGTCGAGCTCGAGAAGGCACGCGCCCAGCACACCCAGGCACGCGACGAGACCCAGCAGCTCCGGCAGCGGGTCGCGCGACTGGAAGAGAGCTCGAAGACGAGCGCACCGCCGTCGTTCGCCGAGCTCGGCGAGCGCGTCGGGAAGATCCTGACGCTCGCGCAGGAGGAGGCAGGCCAGCTCCGGGCAGCCGCCCGCGAGGAGACGGACCGGGTGCTCACCGAGGCGCAGGCGAAGGCGGAGCGGATCCTGGAGCAGGCGCAGACCCACGCGGACGAGTCGATCTCGAGGACCGATGCCGAGGTCGCGCGCCGCCTCGCCGACGCGCAGCGACGGGCTGACGAGATCCTCGACGTCGCCGACCGCGAGGCCGCTGCCCGCCGCGAGGAGGCCGAGGCGGTGTACGAGCGCCAGCGCGCCCGGGCGGCCGCGGCGGCCACCGAGTTCGAGACCACGCTGGCCGAGCGGCGCGAGACCGCGGCCGCGGAGTTCGCCCGTGCGCTGGCGACGCAGGACCAGAAGCTCGCCGGTGCGGAGGAGCGACTGGCCGCCGTCGAGAAGGAGGCCGAGGTGCGCAAGGCCGATTCCGAGCGTGAGGCCGAGCAGGCCCTGGCTGCGGCCCGCGCGGAGGCGACCCGGCTGGTGCAGGAGGCCCGCGAGACCGCGGAGAAGGTGCGCCGCGAGTCCGATCGCGAGCTGGCGGCGGCGTCGCACCAACGCGAGGCGATCACGGCACAGCTCTCCAACGTGCGGCAGATGCTCGCGACGATCGGCGGGGGAGTGCAGGGTTCGATCCTCGACGCCGTGGTGCAGCAGGCCGAGAACGTGGCGTCCGAGCAGCCGGAGACCGAGCAGGTCGAGGACGAGGGGCCGGCCGAGGCCGACGCCACCTCCGCGGCACAGAAGAGCGCGGAGCAGCCCGCTTCCTGACCCGCCCGGGGCGCGTCCTAGCCGCTCAGCTCACGCAGCCACCGCATCGCCTGCGCGGTGTGATTGCTGGAGATCTCGTCGACGCCCAACGCGATCGCGTTCTCGAGCTGCTCGCGCGTGTGAACCATCCACACCGTGACGTCGAGGCCGGTCGCCTGGAGACCGGCGACCGCCCCGGCGGTCAGGTTCTCCCACCCGACGTAAGCGACGCGGCAGCCCAGCGCCTGGCACCGGTCTGCCAGACCGTCGTCGTAGCTGCTGGTGATGAGGCCCCGCCCGAACTTGGGCAGTGCCGCCGCCAGCTCGCGGACGGTGCTCGCGGAGAAGGAGGAGAGGGTCAGCCGCTCGCTGAGCTCGGGTCGCGGCCGCAGAAGCGCGACGAGCGGCTCGACGGCGGCGGGGTCCTTGACCTCGACCTGGATCGGGGCCTCGATCGCCTCCAGCACCTCGGGGAACGTGGGCACCTCCTCACCGCCGGCTCGCAGGGTCTTGATCGCCGCCAGGTCGAGGTCGTTGACCCGCCCGGTGCCATCGGTCGTGCGGTCCACGGTGGCGTCGTGCATGACGACCAGCTCTCCGTCCGCGGAACGGTGCAGGTCCAGCTCGACCAGGGCGGCGCCGGCGGCGACCGCTGCCCTGAACGAGCGGATGGTGTTCTCGGGATCGGTGTCCAGCGATCCGCGGTGGCCTGAGATGCGCGGCAAGGTGAGCACGGGAGGTTCTCCGGGGTTCGACGACGTGGGCGCCTACCCGATCAGGCGTGGGTGAACGGCAGGCGTGGAGCGGCTGATCGGCAGGTGACCGAGGTCACGACCACGGCCGTGCACTCCAGAAGCCGCCGGGGGCGAACAGCTCGGCCACGCACTCCCGCAGCAGGTTGGTCTCGACCAGCAGGTCCAGCACGGTGTAGCGGCTGCGGATCAGCTGCGCGCGTGCGTGGGTGGCACGGAACCGCGCCTCGCCGAGCCCGATCTGTGACGGGTGGGTCACGGCGCCGACCGCGCGGAGACGCTCCTCGATCTCGGATGCGGGCAAGAGCTGAGCCGCGAGCTGCGCCGAGAGCGACGGCCAGCGGTCGACCAGCAGGAGGAGGCGCTCCCGCAGCCGCTCCCGCGGCAGGTACTTCGCGCGGCACTCGGCCACCGCTGCCGCCGCCACCGGTGGCGGCAGTGCGGCACCGCGGACGCGTGCCTCCATCTGCTCCCAGGACGGCCACGCGGCGAGCGCGCCGTCGATGTCGAGCGCGGTCAGGTCGCGCCGGAGCAGCACCTCGTACAGCGCGCACAGCGCGATCGTGCCCAGACCCACCTTCATGCCGTGGGTGAGCGGCGGCTCGCGGTCGAGTCCGAGTCCCTCCATCTCCCACAGATGGGAGAACTGATGGCCGGCACCGGATGCGGGCCGCGAGGACCGGTGCGCCTGCATCGCCAGGCCGGACATCAGCAACCCGTCGGCGAGCCTGCTGATCGCACCGAGCTCACCGGCCGCGATCAGGTCGGGGTCGGCGAGGGAGGCCCGCAGCGGATCCTGCACGAGGTGCCAGACGCCGTCGTCGATCGCTTCGACACCGAGGGCGTCGGCGATCATCCAGTCCGCACCGGCCGGGACCTTCTCTATCAGGTCGCCGAACCCGCTCGCGGTGAGCCGGCCCGGCGCCGCGGCCATGACCGTGTAGTCGGCGACGACCACCGCCGGGGCCGGGCAGTACCGGGTGTTCTTGAAGCCGTCGATGCTGATCGAGGCACCATAGGCGGCGTACCCGTCCATCGACGCGGCCGTGCCCACCACCATGGACGGACGGCCCAGCTCGCTCGCGGCGAGCTTGACCAGGTCGTTCAGGGTGCCGGACCCGATCGCGACCGGCACACCCGGTCGCGCGCGCAGGTGCTCACGAACTCGCTCGACGTTCTCGTACCCGGCGTACACCGTCGGCATCCCCGGGAGCACGAGCGGGTCGCCGAGCGGGACCTGCGCCTGGCGCAGCGACGACTGCACCTGCGCACCGGCGACCTCCCAGGTGGTGGTGTCGGCGACGAGCACGGCGCCCGCGTCGGGCCCGAACGTGTCGACGAGCACGGCGCCCGCCTGCGCGAGGACACCCTCGCCCGCGAGGAGCGCCCGCGTGTCGGTCGCTCCCGAGAGTGCCAGGGCCAGGGCGCGCGCCGATCGATCGCCGTCGGGCTCATGGGACTCGGGACGGTCAGAAGGTGGCACCGAGCACTCCCGTTCTTGCGCCGTCGCACTTCGCGAGCTCAGTGCCCCGGGTGGGAGCCGCGCGAGCCGAGTGCTCGTTCCTCGCACGCGGACTCACGCTCCCGTCATCCCTCCCGCCGCACTTCGCGAGCTCAGTGCCCCGGGTGGGAGCCGCGCGAGCCGAGTGCTCGTTCCTCGCACGCGGACTCACGCTCCCGTCATCCCTCCCGCCGCACTTCGCGAGCTCAGTGCCCCGGGTGGGATTCGAACCCACACTGGATGGTGTTTGAGACCACTGCCTCTGCCGGTTGGGCTACCGGGGCGCCGAGGAGAACGCTAGCGCGTCGCCGGGCGGTTCCCGACAGGACGTGACGTTCCTCTCCTCGACTCGACGGCAGGAGCGGGCGCGGGAGCACTACGCTACGAAACGTGACCGAAGCCAAGCCGAAGAAGACCGCCAAGGACGACGAGCCCCTGCTGCTCGACCTCGATGAGGCCAGGAGCCCGGAGCCCGCGGCCGAGCGCGAGCCCGGCGAGCGACGCACGGTCGTCGTCGCCGAGGACGAGCCGCTGATCCGCATGGACGTCGTCGAGACGCTCAACGAGGCCGGCTACGAGGTCGTGGGCGAGGCCGGCGACGGCGAGACCGCTGTCATGCTCGCCACCGAGCTCGAGCCCGACATCGTGGTCATGGACGTCAAGATGCCCGTCCTCGACGGCATCACCGCTGCCGAGCGCATCACCAAGGCCCGGATCGCACCGGTCGTGCTGCTCACCGCGTTCTCCCAGACCGAGCTCGTGGAGCGGGCGCGCGATGCCGGCGCCATGGCGTACGTCGTCAAGCCGTTCACCCAGGCAGATCTGCTGCCGGCCCTGGAGATCGCGCTGCACCGCCACCGCGAGATCGCTGCGCTCGAGTCCGAGGTCGCCGACCTGACCGATCGGTTCGAGACCCGCAAGCGCGTGGACCGTGCCAAGGGCCTGCTGATGACCCGCATGGGGCTGTCGGAGCCAGAGGCGTTCCGCTGGATCCAGAAGACCTCGATGGATCGTCGTCTCACGATGCGCGAGGTCGCCGACGCCGTCATCGACCAGGTCGGCCGCACCGCCGACTGAGACCGCCCCCACGGCTGGCCCGGCAGGCGTAGGGTGTGGCGGGGTTCCAGTCGCTGTCACGGAGGGAGAGCACGCGTGCGGCACAGTCCGAACGCCAGGTTGATACGCCCTGACGACTTCCCACAGGTGGTCGAGCTCCTCAGGATCGCGCGCGCCGACTCCCCGCTGGGCCCACAGCTGTGCAGCCCGGACTCCGAGACCCTCACCGACCAGCTCGCTGCCTGGTGCGGGATGCCGGGAACCAATGTCCTCGTCGCGGATCACGGTGACGACGTCATCGTCGGTGCGGCGCTGACCCAGCACGTGGACGTCAACCTGTTCTCGGACATCGCCTTCCTGCAGCTCGAGGCCCTGTTCGTGGACCCGGCCCACCGGCGGCACGGGGTCGGCCGAGCGCTGATGGCGCTCGCCTCGCAGGTCGCTGTCGATCGCGGCGACAGCCACGTGGTGACGATGCCGCTCACCGGCAGCCGCTCCGAGCAGCGGTTCCTGTCCGGTCTCGGATTCCAGCCTGCTGCCACGCGCCGCATCGCCGAGACGGTCGCGCTGCAGCGACGGCTCGAGACCCTCGCCATCCCTCGCCGTGCGCGAGGCCTGGACGAGCTGATCGCCCGACGGCGTCGCTCCCGCGGGCTCCCGCCCACGCCTGCTCGTGGTCTCGCCCTGGGTGGGCACGACCGCAGCACCGCCTCCTGAACGGCCGGGATCGCCCTCTCCCTTCATCCGGTATGGCTGAGGTCACGATTCCCTAACGTTCTGGTGTGGGGTTGGCTCCGCTCTCAGCCGCACGATGACGCGGCTGAGAGCTGATCGAGGCCGGTCGAGCTGCCCTGCACGACCCGACAGGCTCCTGTTACGGTGCTTGAGGCGCGAAACCGTGTGCTGCACGGAATTGCGCCTCAGACCAAGGCCGCGGCCGTCACGGGGGGTGACGGGCGTATGGCGGCCGGTGGTGGCGCCGCTCCACAGCGGTGCGTGGCAGAGCCCGCCCCGGAAGCCCGGACCGTGACCCAAGACCTCGATGCGCTCTGCGCCGAGGCACAGGAAACGTGACCGAGACACACACACTGCTGAGCGCCACCGAATCGGTGGACAGCTCCGACGACCTCGCTCTCACCGTCGACGGTCTCTACAAGGTCTTCGGCAAGGGTGCTCGTGGAGCGGTCGAGCACCTGGAGAAGGGCGGTGACCGTGACGATCTCCCGCAAGGCACGACCGCAGCCGTCATCGACGCGAGCTTCCAGGTCAAGAAGGGCGAGATCTTCGTCGTCATGGGCCTGTCGGGCTCCGGCAAGTCGACGCTGATCCGCACCCTGAACGGGCTGTGGGAGCCGACCGCAGGGTCGGTGACGATCGGCGAGGACCGACTGGACGGCGCAACCCCGAAGCAGCTGCGCGAGATCCGCCGCAACCGGATCTCGATGGTCTTCCAGCACTTCGCGCTGCTGCCGCACCGCACGGTGGGTGAGAACGCCGCCTATGCGCTGCAGCTGCGGGGCGTGGGCAAGGCCGAGCGCATGGCCCGGGCCGAGGAGGCGCTGGCGATGGTCGGCCTCGACGGCTGGGGCAGCTATCTGCCCTCCGAGCTCTCGGGCGGCATGCGACAGCGGGTCGGCCTCGCCCGAGCGCTCGCGGCCGGCACCGACATCCTGCTCATGGACGAGGCCTTCAGCGCGCTCGACCCCCTGATCCGCAAGGAGATGCAGGACCAGCTGCTCGAGCTGCAGGCGCAGCTCGGCATGACGATCGTGTTCATCACGCACGACCTCAACGAGGCGATGCGCCTCGGGGATCGCATCGCGATGATGCGCAACGGGCGGATCGTGCAGGTCGGTACCCCCGAAGACATCCTCACCGACCCGGCGAACGACTACGTGGCGCAGTTCGTTGCCGAGGTCGATCGGTCCCGGGTGCTCACCGCGAGCTCGGTGATGGAACGCCCGGTCGCCGTCGTCGGCCCGGACGCCGGGCCTCGCACCGCGCACCGCCTGATGCGTGAGCACCAGACCCCCGCGCTGCTGGTCGTCAGCCGTGACCGACGCGTGCAGGGGATCGTCTGGGAGGACGACGTCGCCGAGGCGTTGCGGCAGGGCAGCGACAAGCTTCCGCGGATGTCCCGCGACGTCGCGCGCGTGGCCCCCGACGCGCAGGTCGCTGACCTGTTCGCCGACGCCGCTGCCACCCGCGCACCGCTCGCCGTCGTGAAGGAGGACGGCGTGCTGGTGGGACTGATCCCACGCGTCACCCTGCTGACCGCCCTCGCTGATCCGGCGTCGAACGGCGAGGACGACGACACGACCGGAGGTGCACGATGAGCTGGCTTCCCGACATCCCGCTCGGTCTCGGTGCCGAGGCGTTCGTCGACTGGATCAAGGCCCACCTCCCGGGCCTGCTGTCGTGGATCGCCGGCTCCTTCAACGACAGCGCTGGTGCGATCACCGACTTCCTGCTGCTGTTCCACCCGCTGCTGGTCGCCGGCATCTTCGTGCTGATCGCCGCATGGGTCCGGTCGCTCTGGTTCGCGGCGTTCACCGCCGTCGGCATGGTGCTGGTGATGAGCATGGGGCTCTGGAACGAGGCCATGCAGACGCTCTCGATGGTGCTGGTCGCGACCCTGGTCGCGCTCGTCATCGGGATCCCGATCGGCATCCTTGCCGCGCGCAGCTCGGTCGTCAGCACGATCGTGCGGCCCGTGCTCGACTTCCTGCAGACGATCCCGGCGCTCGTCTACCTCGTGCCCGTGGTGATCTTCTTCAGCATCGGGTACGCCCCGGGCATCGTCGCCACCATCGTGTTCGCGATCTCGCCGGGCATCCGGCTGACCGAGCTCGCCATCCGGCAGGTCGACGCCGAGACCGTCGAGGCGGGTGAGGCGTTCGGCGGTACCCCGTGGCAGATCCTGCGCGGCATCCAGCTCCCGCTCGGGCTGCCGACGATCATGGCCGGCGTCAACCAGGTCATCATGCTCGCGCTCTCGATGGTCGTCATGGCCGGATTCGTCGGCGCCCCCGGCCTGGGGCAGACCGTGACCAACGCGTTCGGTCGCGTCGATGTGGCTGTCGGTTTCGAGGCCGGGCTGGCGATCGTCATCCTCGCGATCTTCCTCGACCGCCTGACCGGCGCCATCGGGAAGCCGACCGCGCACTCGCTGGCCGCCAAGGTCCGCGGCCGACGCACCGTGGCCGCGCAGACCGCCGCCGCGGAGCCGCAGGGCGACGACGAGCCGCACGCCGACGACCAGCAGCCCGGCGAGCCCGAGCAGGCCGCACGCGCCGTGGGTTCCGGCGTCTGAACTAGTCCACCCACCATCGAACCAGGACATCTGGAGAGAAGGAGTACACATGAAGTCCCGTACGACGATCGGCCGCCGCCAGGTGGTCGCCCTGGGTGCGGCTGCCGCGCTCGGGCTGACGCTCGCAGCGTGCAACCCTGACAACAGCGACTCGGGCAGCAACGGCAGCGGCGACCCCACCACCTCGGAGAGCGGCGGGGGCGAGGACATGGGCACCATCACGCTCGGCTACATCCCGTCGTGGACCGATGGTCTGAGCACCGCCCACCTGCTCGAGAACAAGCTGGAGGAGGCCGGATACACGGTCGAGCACCAGGAGCTCTCGGACGCCGGTGTGCTGTACACCGCGCTCGCCCAGGGTGACGTCGACATCTACCCCTCGGCGTGGCCCGAGGTGACGCACGCCTCCTACATGGAGGAGTACGCGGATCAGATCGAGGACCTCGGCTTCTACTACGAGGGTGCCGTGCTGACCTTCGCGGTGCCCGAGTACAGCGAGATCAACTCGATCGCCGAGCTGCCGGAGTACGTCGACGAGCTCGGCGGCCGGATCGTGGGCATCGAGCCCGGCGCTGGTCTCACTGAGGCCACGCAGGACAGCGTGATCCCCACCTACGGTCTCGACGAGGCGGGCTTCACGCTCGCCACCTCCTCGACCTCCGCGATGATCGCGGAGCTCGAGAGCGCCATCAGCGCCGAGGAGGAGATCGTCGTGACGCTGTGGCGGCCGTTCTGGGCGAATGCCGAGTACAACGTGCGTGATCTCGAGGACCCGGAGGGCGCGTTCGGCGAGCCCGAGGCGCTGCACTGGCTCGCGCGCACCGGCTTCACCGAGGAGTTCCCGGAGGTCGCCGAGTGGATCGGCGAGATCAAGCTGGACGACACCCAGTACGGTGCGCTCGAAGACCTCGCCACGGTCCAGAACGCTGACGACCCGGCAGCGGGTGTCGAGGCGTGGCTCGAGGAGTACCCGGACCTGGTGCCGCCGCTCGGCGGCTGATCGACGCTGGATCCGCGACGGCCGGGCCCCCGCACGGGGTGCCCGGCCGTCGTCGTCGATCAGGTTCGGGAGTCGATCAGCATGCAGGTCAGCCGCGCGGTGCACACGCGCCGGTCCCGTTCGTCGGTGATGACGATCTCGTAGGTGGCCAGCGAGCGTCCGAGGTGCACCGGCGTGGCGACACCCGACACGAGGCCCTCGCGCATCGCCCGGTGGTGCGTGGCGTTGAGCTCGACCCCGACGGCGGCGCGGCCCGGGCCTGCGTGGAGAGTCGCCGCGATCGATCCGAGGCTCTCGGCGAGAACAGCGGAAGCCCCGCCGTGGAGCAAGCCGGCGGGCTGTGTGTTCCCCGCCACGGGCATCGTGCCCGCGGTGCGTTCCGCGCTCGCCTCGGCGATCGCGATCCCCATGCGCTCCAGCAGCGTGCCGCGCAGGTCGAACTGCCCGAGGCCCGGGTCGGTGGTCGCTTCGATGTCGGACATGGCACCTAGGCTGGCACCTGTGACGGCATCGGCGCGACCCAAGCTCCTCATCATCGACGGCCACTCGATGGCCTACCGGGCGTTCTTCGCTCTCCCGGTCGAGAACTTCTCGACGACGACGGGGCAGCACACGAACGCCGTCTACGGCTTCACCTCGATGCTGATCAACCTGTTGCGCGACGTCGAGCCCACGCACGTGGTGGTGGCCTTCGACGTCAGCGGCGCCACCTTCCGTACCGACGCCTACGCCGAGTACAAGGCGAACCGCAGCACCAGCCCCGAGGAGTTCCGCGGCCAGATCCCGCTGATCGAGCAGGTGCTGGAGGCGCTCTCGATCCCGCGGCTCGGCATCGAGGGCTACGAGGCAGATGACGTCCTCGCCACCCTCGCGCTGCAGGGCGGGGACGCGGACATGGACGTCTTCATCTGCTCCGGCGACCGCGACACGTTCCAGCTGATCAACGACCGGGTCCAGGTGCTCTACCCGCGCAAGGGTGTGTCCGATCTCGCCCGTATGGACGCCGCTGCGGTCGAGGAGCGCTACGGGGTGCCGCCGAGCAGCTACAGCGATCTCGCAGCGCTGGTGGGGGAGTCGAGCGACAACCTGCCCGGGGTTCCCAAGGTCGGCCCCAAGACGGCGGCGAAGTGGATCCTCGCCCACGGCGGGCTCGACGGCATCATCGCGAATGCGCCCGCGATCGGTGGCGTCGCGGGTGAGAACCTGCGCGCCAACCTCGATCAGGTGATCGTCAACCGTCAGATCAACCGCTTGCACACCGATGTGGTGCTGCCGCTCGCGCTGTCCGATCTCGAGCGCAAGCCCTACTCGCGCGAGCAGGTGCACCAGGTGTTCGACGCGCTCGAGTTCCGTATCCTGCGCGACCGGCTGTTCGCGATGACTCCGACCGATGCCGAGACGGTCGATGCCTTGCCCTTCGAGGTCGACGTGACCCGCACGGGCGTCGGGCAGTGGCTGGGCGCGCGAGCTGGTCGGCTGCTCGGCGTGGATGTGCGTGGCAGCATCGCCCACGGCAGCGGCGATGCCTGGGGGATCGCGCTCGCCGATGACGCCGGCGCAGCACTCACGCTGGACCTCACCGACATCTCTCCCGAGGACGAGGCCGCGCTGGCCGACTGGCTCGCCGACCCGGCGCAGCCCAAGGCGCTGCACGATGCCAAGAGCGCGTGGCACTCCCTCGACGGGCGCGGGCTGCCGCTCCAGGGCGTCGCGTTCGACACGGCGGTGGCGGAGTACCTGTGTCACCCCGATCAGCGTCTCTTCGCGCTCGATGATCTTGCGGTCCGGCGGCTCCACAAGGAGATCGGTGGCGGCGGTGCCGATGCCGGCGGGCAGCAGGTGCTCAGCCTCGACGGGCCCGAGGAGGATGAGCTGAGCGCCATGCGGGCTGCCGCCGTGCGCGAGCTCGCCGATGTGATCGGAGCGGACCTGCAGGGCCGCGGCGGCGCCGCGCTGCTCGCCGAGGTCGAGCTGCCGGTGGTGGAGGTGCTCGCCCGCATGGAGAAGGCGGGGATCGCGGCGGATGTCGACTACCTGCGCGAGCTCGAGAAGCACTTCACCGCTGCTGTCGACGGGGCCGCAGGGGAGGCGTACGACGTCATCGGTCGCGAGGTGAACCTGTCGTCTCCCAAGCAGCTGCAGGAGATCCTCTTCGACCAGCTGAACATGCCGAAGACCCGCAAGACGAAGACCGGGTACACGACAGACGCGGATGCGCTCGCCGAGCTGTACGCCAAGACCGAGCACCCGTTCCTGGCGCACCTGCTCGCTCATCGTGACGCGATCCGGTTGCGGCAGACGGTCGAAGGGCTGCTGCGCACGGTCGCGCCCGATGGGCGGATCCACACGACCTACAGCCAGACGATCGCGGCCACCGGGCGGCTGTCATCGTCGGAGCCCAACCTGCAGAACATCCCGATCCGCACCGAGGAGGGCAACCGCATCAGGGCGGCGTTCGTCGTGGGCGAGGGCTACGAGAACCTGATGACAGCCGACTACAGCCAGATCGAGATGCGGATCATGGCCCACCTCTCGGGTGACGAGGGGCTGATCGAGGCGTTCCGTACCGGTGAGGACCTGCACAGCTTCGTGGGATCACGGGTGTTCGGCGTCGAGCCCGAGGAGGTCACGGCCGCGCAGCGCTCGAAGATCAAGGCGATGAGCTACGGGCTGGCCTACGGGCTGAGCGCGTTCGGTCTCTCGAACCAGCTGAAGATCTCCACCGGTGAGGCCAAGGCGCTGATGGAGGAGTACTTCGAGCGGTTCGGCGCGGTCCGCTCGTACCTCGACGACATCGTCGCCGAAGCGCGCGGCAACGGGTACACGGAGACGATCCTCGGCCGCCGTCGGTACCTGCCGGACCTGGTCAGCGACAACCGGCAGCGCCGCGAGATGGCCGAGCGGATGGCGCTCAACGCGCCGATCCAGGGCAGCGCCGCCGACATCATCAAGGTCGCGATGATCAACGTCGACCGGGAGCTGCGCGCGCAAGGCATGGCCACACGGCTGCTGCTCCAGGTCCACGACGAGCTCTTGCTCGAGGTCGCGCCGGGCGAGGCCGCGGCGGCCGAGATGGTGCTGCGCGAGCAGATGGGTGCGGCCACGGCGCTGTCGGTCCCGCTGGACGTCTCGGTCGGCGTGGGCACGTCCTGGCAGGACGCCGGCCACTGAGCCGAGGGTTGGTCAGCCCAGCACCGCCGACACGATCAGGGTGCCGGGCAGCAGTCGGCCGCGCTCCGGACCCCAGCCGCCCCAGACGCCGTCATGGCCCTCGGGCCACGCCGGCTCGACCAGGTCCCGGACGATGAACCCGGCGCCGACGAGCTCCCGCACGTGGTCGCCGACGGTGCGGTGGAACTCGGCGTAGGTGGGTGCGCCGGCCTCGTCCGCCTCGACGTACGGGGTACGGTCGAAGTAGGAGCGCACCGCGGTGAGCCCGGCCGTCGTCGGGTCGTCCGGGAACGCCCACCGCAGCGGGTGGGTCACCGAGAACACCCAGCGCCCGCCCGGGCGGAGCACGCGGGCGACCTCACCGTGGACGGCGTCGGCATCCGGGACGAACGGGATCGCACCGAACGCCGTGAACGCGACGTCGAAGGAGCCGCCGGGAAACGGCAGCGCGCGTGCGTCCGCGACCGTCATCGGGACCGACACCCCGGTCCGGGCGTCCAGCTCGGCAGCAGCCGCGACCATGCCCTCGGCCACGTCGGTGGCGACCGCGTCCACGCCCTGGGAGCGGAGCCAGCGCGAGCACTGCGCCGCGCCGGCGCCGATCTCGAGCACACGTTCGCCGCGCAGCGTCTCGAGCGGGCCGAGAAGGTGCGCCTCCGACTCCCGCAGTCCCTCGGGGCACCAGCAGAAGTCCACGTCGCCCAGGAACTCGCCGTGCTCAGCCAGGTACTCGGGCGCCTCCGCGCTCCACCACAGCGCGGTCGCCCGAGCCGCGGCCTCGCCGTCGACGACCTCGTAGCCGGCGCGGGCGAGCTGAGGATGGTCAGCGCTCACAGCACCCGAGCATTCCACGAACGCGTGGCGGATGTCGCTCCACTCCACCAGAAGCGCGCGGGTCGGTAGCGTAGGGGCGTGCTGCACACCCTCTCCATCGGTGATGAGGTCGACGGCGTCCCGACCGTCGTCTTCCTGCACGGGCTGTTCGGTCAGGGCCGCAACTTCATGACGATCGCCAAGGGGCTGCAGCCAGATCTGCGGAGCCTGTTGGTCGACCTGCCGAACCATGGCCGCTCCACCTGGACCGAGACCGTCGACCTCGTCGCGATGGCGGACGCCGTCGCCGAGGCCGTCCGCGCCGAGGGGACCGGGGCCGTTCACCTGGTCGGGCACTCGCTGGGCGGCAAGGTCGCCATGTTGGTCGCGCTGCGGCACCGGGATCTGGTGGACCGGCTCGTCGTCGTCGACATCGCGCCGGGTCCCAGCCGCGACGTGTCGGAGTTCGAGCAGCTCCTCGGATCGCTCGCGACGCTCGACCTCGAGGCACTCGTGGATCGCGCCGACGCCGACGCGCAGCTGCAGGATCTGATCCCGAACCCGACCGTGCGCGGGTTCCTGCTGCAGAACCTGCACCGCACCGACGAGGGCTGGCGGTGGCGTGCGAACCTGACCCTGCTCCGCCGCTCGCTGGACGTCGTCGGAGGCTTCCCCCGGCCGAGCGGTGCGACCTTCGACAGACCCGTCATGTGGGTCGTGGGGGAGCGATCCGACTACACGAGCCAAGACGACACCGCAGCCATGCGCGCCCTGTTCCCGCGAGCCGTGAGGGTCAGCGTCAAAGGGGCCGGTCACTGGGTGCACTCCGAGCAGCCCGAGGCATTCCTGGCGACGCTGCGCTCGTTCCTGGCTGCTAGCGTCTCGCCGTGACCGAGACACCCCACGTCCCCGCCGACCAGCCTCAGCCCACCGTTGCACCTGCCGCTGCCGCTCAGGAGAGCGGTCGGGACCGGCTGGTCCGAGGTCTGAAGACGATCGGGATCGGCCTGCTGCTGGCCGTCGCCGGGATCGGGGTCATGGTGTACATGGGCAGCCAGGGGCTGACGGGCAACGCCGCGTTCGGAGCGATCGCTCTGTTCCTGATCGGCGCGTTCTTCCTGATCAAGGGCGCCGTGCTGGCGATCTGGGGTGCGGTCGCGCGCTCTCGCGCGTAGCGCACGGTCTGGTGGACGCGCCGCCCGCGGTTCGCCACCGCGGTCCCGAATGCTAAGATTTTCTGTTGGTGCGTCATGTGCGCCCGTGCGTCGTCCCCACGTGACCGTGGGTGCGGTTGAGCGACGGGGGCGCGGAGCACCTCGGCCCCGCCCGGCAGCCGTCGGTGCGAGCCAGTCAGCGTGTCCCAACTATCCCTGTCCGCAACGGAGTTCATCTCTTGACTATCACCGCCCCTTCGAGCACCGCCGCACCGCAGGTCGCCGTCAACGACATCGGCTCGGAAGAAGACTTCCTCGCAGCCGTCGACGCGACCATCAAGTACTTCAACGACGGTGACATCGTCGAAGGCACCATCGTCAAGGTCGACCGTGACGAGGTCCTCCTCGACATCGGCTACAAGACCGAAGGCGTCATCCTCTCCCGCGAGCTCTCCATCAAGCACGATGTCGACCCCACCGAGGTCGTCGCGGTCGGCGAGCACGTCGAGGCCCTCGTTCTCCAGAAGGAGGACAAGGAGGGTCGGCTGCTGCTGTCCAAGAAGCGCGCCCAGTACGAGCGCGCCTGGGGCACGATCGAGAAGATCAAGGAAGAGGACGGTGTCGTCACCGGCACCGTCATCGAGGTCGTCAAGGGCGGCCTGATCCTCGACATCGGCCTGCGCGGCTTCCTGCCCGCGTCGCTGGTCGAGATGCGCCGCGTCCGCGACCTGCAGCCCTACATCGGGCAGCAGATCGAGGCCAAGATCATCGAGCTCGACAAGAACCGCAACAACGTCGTTCTCTCGCGCCGTGCGTGGCTCGAGCAGACCCAGTCCGAGGTCCGCTCCACCTTCCTGCAGACCCTCGCCAAGGGCCAGGTCCGCAGCGGTGTCGTGTCCTCGATCGTCAACTTCGGTGCGTTCGTGGACCTCGGCGGCGTCGACGGCCTCGTGCACGTCTCCGAGCTGTCCTGGAAGCACATCGACCACCCGAACGAGGTTGTCGAGGTCGGCCAGGAGGTCACGGTCGAGGTTCTCGATGTCGACTTCGACCGCGAGCGCGTCTCGCTGTCGCTGAAGGCGACGCAGGAGGACCCGTGGCAGGCCTTCGCCCGCACCCACGCCATCGGGCAGGTCGTGCCGGGCAAGGTCACCAAGCTCGTCCCGTTCGGTGCGTTCGTGCGCGTCGAGGACGGCATCGAGGGTCTCGTGCACATCTCCGAGCTGGCCCAGCGCCACGTCGAGGTGCCCGAGCAGGTCGCGAAGGTCGACGACGAGGTGTTCGTCAAGGTCATCGACATCGACCTGGAGCGCCGTCGGATCTCGCTGTCCCTCAAGCAGGCCAACGAGGGTGTCGACCCCACCAGCGACGACTTCGACCCGTCGCTGTACGGCATGGCGGCGGAGTACGACGAGGCCGGCAACTACAAGTACCCCGAGGGCTTCGACCCGGAGACCAACGAGTGGCTCGAGGGCTTCGACACCCAGCGCGAGGCCTGGGAGGCGCAGTACGCCACCGCCCACGCTCGCTGGGAGGCGCACAAGAAGCAGGTCGCCGAGGCCACCGAGGCCGACAACGAGGCTTCCACGAGCACGAGCTCGAGCAGCTCCACCGCGGAGTCCGCGACCTACAGCTCGACCGCGCCGGAGACGGCCGGCACGCTCGCCTCGGACGAGGCGCTCGCCGCGCTTCGCGAGAAGCTGACCGGCAACTGAGCCTGAGAGCCTTGCGGCTCTGACTGCTCGACGGCGGCCCGCCATCCTGTGGAGGATGGCGGGCCTTCGTCATGCTCGCCCTAGGATCGCCTGATGCCCCGCTCCGTCCTGCTGACCGCGTTCGAGCCGTTCGCGGGCGCCACGCACAACCCGTCGATCGCGGTGACCGAGCGCGTGGCCATGGAGTGGGAGCGCCCGGAACAGCTGCACCGGGAGGTGCTCCCCGTCGCCTACGACAGGGCGGGACTGCGGCTGCTCGAGCTGCTCCAGGAGGTCGAGCCCGCGGTGGTCGTCAGCGTCGGCCTGGCCGCCCGGCGTGACCGCCCCAGCCTGGAACGGCTCGCCGTGAACATCCGCGAGGCCGAGATCCCCGACAACGACGGCGCGCGGCCGTTCGACGCACCCGTGATCGCCGGCGGCCCGCTGGCGCTGTCGACGACCCTGCCGGTGCGCGCGTCAGCGGCCAGGCTGACGGACGAGGGACACGACGTCGAGCTGTCGATGACGGCCGGGACGTTCGTGTGCAACGCGGTGTTCTACCGGGCTGCGACGTGGGCGAACCTGCGCCCCGGCCGGCGTGCCGGCTTCGTGCACGTACCGCTCGACCGGCTCGAGGACAGCGTGGCCGCCGTCCGCACCGTGATCGAGGATGCGCTCGACCGCGAGGCCGATCTCGCCGTGGCGACCGGGAGCAGCGACTGAGCGAGACCGGGAGCGTCGATGTGCGGGGTATCACAGGCCCCAGGCGCCGGAAGCGGCCGTTCGGTCCGGCCCTGCTCCATAGATTGGGTCGATCGTTCGGAGGGCGGAAGGGCAGCTGCACATGACGAGCACGACACTTCACGGAACCCCGGTGGTACCCGGCATCGGGTACGGACCGGCGGTTCGGCCGGCGCCGCGCCCCACGGTCTCCGCGATCGCCGCGGAGGTCCCCGAGGGTGGCCGTGACGGCGAGCGCGAGCGATTCCGCGGCGCTGTGGCTGCCGTGGCGTCGGGCCTGGAGGAGCGTGCTGCGCGTGCGAGCGGACAGGCGGCCGAGGTACTCACCACCACCGCCGTGATGGCCAACGACCCGAGCCTGGCAGCCGCCGTCGAGAAGGCGATCGGTTCCGGCACCCCCGCCGTGCAGGCGGTCGTCGCGGCGACCGAGCAGTTCACCACGATGTTCGCCGCCGCCGGTGGCCTCATGGCCGAGCGCGTCACCGACCTCGAGGACATCCGCGACCGTGTCGTAGCCGAGCTGCTCGGTCTCCCCGAGCCCGGTGTTCCCGCCCCCGAGGTTCCCTCGGTGCTGCTCGCGGACGACCTCGCGCCCGCCGACGCGGCACTGCTCGATCCCCAGCTCGTGGTCGCCCTCGCGACGCGTCTCGGTGGCCCCACCAGCCACACCGCGATCATCGCCCGGCAGCTCGGCATCCCGAGCGTCGTGGCTGTCTCGGGGATCGAGGAGATCCCGGCGGGAACCCTTGTCCTGGTCGACGGCGAGACCGGCACGGTCGTCGCCGAGCCTGACGAGGCCGAGGCGCAGCAGCAGGTCAGTGCCGCCGGCGACCGAGCGCGCGAGGCGGCCACCTGGCGGGGGACCGGGCACACCTCCGACGGTCACGAGGTCGAGCTCCTCGCCAACGTCGCCGACGGCGCGGCCGCTCGCGAGGCTGCGAACGGTGTCGCGCAGGGCATCGGGTTGTTCCGTACCGAGCTCTGCTTCCTGTCGGCGTCCGCGGAGCCCAGTGTCGAGCAGCAGACCGCGATCTACCGCGGCGTCATGGAGGCGTTCCCCGACTCCAAGATCGTGGTGCGCACGCTCGATGCCGGCTCCGACAAGCCGATCGTGTACGCGGGCCTTCCCGACGAGGCGAACCCGGCACTCGGCATCCGCGGACTGCGCATCGCGCTCGACGACCCGGGCATCCTCGACCGGCAGCTCGACGCGATCGCTGCCGCTGCGCAGTCCCGCGACAGCGTCTGGGTGATGGCTCCGATGGTCGCGACTCTCGCCGAGGCCGAGTTCTTCGCCGAGCGGGTCCGCAGCCGCGGCATGGTGCCGGGCATCATGATCGAGGTCCCCGCCGCCGCGCTGCTGGCCGAGTCGCTGCTCGCCGTCGTCGACTTCGTCTCGATCGGGACCAACGACCTCACCCAGTACACGATGGCCGCGGACCGGCTCTCGCCCTCGTTGGCCGCGCTGAGCGACCCGTGGCAGCCGGCCGTGCTCCAGCTCGTGGGCATCACCGCGCAGGCGGGAGAGCGCGCGGGGAAGCCAGTGGGTGTGTGCGGCGAGGCCGCCGCGGACCCCACCCTGGCTGCCGTGCTCGTGGGGCTCGGCGTGACGTCGTTGTCGGCAGCAGCGGCGGCGCTGCCAGCCGTGGGAGCGCGCCTGAGCGGCGTCAGCCTGGCGGCATGCCAGGAGGCGGCCCGCGCGGCGCTGGCCACCACAGATCCGGGGGCTGCTCGCGAGGCGGCACGGGCGGTTCTCGACGCTGTCGAGCAGTGAGAGGCAGGGCGCCGGGCTGCGAGCGCCTAGAGTGACGCCATGCTGCACGTCGGTCTGACGGGCGGGATCGCCTCCGGGAAGTCGACCGTTGCCGCAATCCTCTCCGAGCTGGGTGGGGTGCTCATCGACGCGGACCGGATCGCTCGGGACGTCGTCGAGCAGGGCACCCCGGGTCTCGACGCCGTCAAGAACGCGTTCGGGCGCGGCGTGCTGCGCCCCGACGGGTCCTTGGACCGGCAGCGACTGGCGCAGCGGGTCTTCTCCGACACCGATGCGCTGAGGACCCTCAACGGGATCGTGCACCCGCTCGTGCGGGAGGAGACGCGGGCACGGATCTCGCAGCTCCCGGAGGATGTCGTCGTCATCAACGACGTGCCGCTGATCGTCGAGAACGGCATGGCGGCGCAGTACCACCTGGTGGTCGTCGTCGGCGCCTCGGTCTCGGTCAGGATCGAGCGTGCGGTGCTCCGGGGGCTGTCTCGGGAGCAGGCAACAGCGCGGATCGCTGCGCAGGCCGACGACGAGGCCAGGCGCCGCGCGGCCGACGTGTGGCTCGACAACGAGGGGACCGAGGATCAGCTCCGCTCGGTCGTCGAGCTGATGTGGCGGGCCCGCATCGTGCCGTTCGCCGAGAATCTCGCGGCAGGGCACTGGGCGGAGCCGGGGGAGCGGACCGGGGCGTCGACCGGTCGGGACAGCGCGGTCGAGCGCCTGATCAGCAGGATCGAGCGTTCCGGGGAGGGCGTGCTGAGCCGGGTCCGGGAGAAGCGGCGCGGCGCCGAGCCTCGCCTGGACGTGATCGAGCTACGGGCGCGAGCCGCCGATCCGGACCTGGAGGCCGACGCGCTGCTGCCGGCCGGTTTCGTGCAGGTGCGCCCCACCGTCTTCGCGAACGCGGACCCGGGGCGTCCCGCCGTGCTCAAGATCAAGCCCAGCGGGGACGACCCGGGGACCGAGATCAGGCGAGCGACGCGCTCAGCGTGATCGGCACGGCTGCCAGGGCTGCCGAGACCGGGCAGCCGGTCTTCGTCTCCTCGGCGATCCGCTGGAAGTCCGCGTCATCGAGATCGGGCACGGTCGCCGTCGTCGTGAGCGAGATCCCGGTGATGCCGGTCCCGGCGACGAAGCTGACCTCGGCGGTCGTGGTGACCGAGGTGGACGGCGTGCCGTTCTCGGCGAGACCGTGCGAGAGCGCCATCGAGAAGCAGGAGGCGTGAGCCGCGGCCAGCAGCTCCTCGGGGTTGGTGGTGCCGGCGCCGGGCTCCGTGCGGGCCTTCCACGAGACCTCGTAGGTGCCGATGCCCGAGGTCTCGAGCGCGGTGGAACCGTTCCCCGAGGTCAGATCACCGTTCCAGGTCGTCGTTGCCTTCGACACAGCAGCCATGGGTAACTCCCTCTCATCGACATTCGGGTCCCTCCATCCTGCCCCACCCGAGGCCGGGAGTCACTCGCCGAGGAGATCCGTGAGATACCTTCCGACGGCGGTGGCTTCCGCGCCGCTGATGCCGTGCCCGATCCCGGCGTACCGATGCTCCTGGACGTCGGCGTGCGCACCCAGGAAGTCGCGCAGCCGATCGGTCGCCGGGGTGGTGACCACCGGGTCTGCCGGGTCGTATCCCCAGAAGACCGGCGGCCGGATCTGCGACATCGCCTCGTCGCCGGCCACCAGCCCCGGTGCCACGAAGCCCGAGAGGGCGACGGCGCCCGCGAAGAGCTCGGGAGCGTGCCGGAGCAGCTGCACAGCCATCGCCGCGCCCTGGGAGAAACCGAGCAGTGCGACCGCCTGGTGGGTGCGCGCCCGTGCGTGTGTCTTCTCGAGCCAGCTCAGCACGCCACGGGTCGAGGCGTCGACGTAGGCGGCGTCGGCCGAGATCCCCTCCGCCAGCAGCGGTGGGAACCACGCGTAGCCGGGCATGCCGGAGATCGGGAGCGGCGCACGGATGCTCGCGTACACCAGGGGCGCAGGGAGTGCCGGGACCAGTCCGGCCAGGTCGCGCTCGTCCGCGCCGAGGCCGTGCAGGAGAACCACGAGGGGGCGGGTGGCGATCGCGTGGTCGATCTCGGCGGCGGGGACCGACCACCAGGTGGCCTGCTCGTCGACGGGCAGCTCGGTCACTGCCGGCCCGGGACCACGGTCTGCTGGTAGAGAGCGAGCCGCCACTGCCCACCGGTGCGGGTGTAGACGCTGGACATCAGCGCGTGGAACTCGGGCTCGTCGCCGCGACGGGCGCGACCGGAGTAGACCAGGATCGCGCAGTCGTCGCCGGGCTCGATCAGGCGCTCGTCGGTGATCTCGTACCGGTCCCAGGCCGGTGCGTCGTCGAGCGACGCGATCACCGCCGCCCGGTCCATGGCGAACCCATGGGCGAGCACCATCACGGCGTCCTCGGTCATCAGCTGTCCGTAGAAGTCGGCGCCGGTGCCCCGGCACAAGGACTCCCAGCCCCGGTGCTCGAGCTCCAGCAGCTCGTCGATCACCGATGACATCGTTCCTGCCTCCGTCCTGGTTCGGTCCCACTGCGTGCTGCTCGTCCACGTTATCGCTGTGAGCGAGCAGACGCCGAGATGTCGGTGGCTGGACGTAGCGTTGTCCCATGCGTCCCGTCACCGATCTCCAGCGCACCGTCGCCCCGTTCGAGGTCGTCTCGGAGTACACGCCCTCCGGGGACCAGCCCACCGCGATCGCCGAGCTCACCGAACGGTTGCGCGCCGGCGAGAAGGACATCGTGCTGCTCGGCGCCACCGGTACCGGGAAGTCGGCCACCACGGCCTGGATGATCGAGCAGGTGCAGCGGCCCACGCTGGTGATGGCGCCGAACAAGACCCTGGCGGCGCAGCTCGCCACCGAGTTCCGCGAGCTGCTGCCGAACAACGCTGTCGAGTACTTCGTCTCGTACTACGACTACTACCAGCCCGAGGCCTACGTCCCCTCCACGGACACCTACATCGAGAAGGACTCCTCGATCAACGACGAGGTCGAACGGCTGCGGCACTCGGCCACGAACTCGTTGCTCACGCGGCGTGACGTGATCGTGGTGGCCTCGGTCTCGTGCATCTACGGGCTCGGCACGCCCCAGGAGTACGTCGACCGCATGGTGCGGCTGCACGTGGGGCAGGAGGTGGATCGCGACCAGCTGCTGCGCCGGTTCGTGCAGATGCAGTACGTGCGCAACGACATGTCGTTCACGCGCGGCACGTTCCGCGTCCGTGGCGACACGATCGAGATCATCCCGGTCTACGAGGAGCTCGCGATCCGGATCGAGATGTTCGGGGATGAGATCACCTCGATCGCCACGCTGCACCCGCTCACGGGCGATGTGATCCGGGCCGAGGAGGAGATGTTCTTGTTCCCGGCCACCCACTACGTGGCGGGGCCGGAGCGGATGGAGCGCGCGATCGCCGGCATCGAGGCCGAGCTCGCGGATCGGCTGGAGACCTTCGAGAAGCAGGGCAAGCTGCTCGAGGCGCAGCGCCTGCGCATGCGCACCACCTACGACATCGAGATGATGCGGCAGATCGGCAGCTGCTCAGGCATCGAGAACTACTCGATGCACATCGATGGTCGTGAGCCCGGCAGCGCGCCCCACACCCTGCTCGACTACTTCCCCGAGGACTTCCTGCTCGTCATCGACGAGTCGCACGTGACCGTGCCTCAGATCGGGGCGATGTTCGAGGGCGATTTCTCGCGCAAGCGGATGCTGGTCGACCACGGGTTCCGGCTGCCGTCCGCTGTCGACAACCGCCCGCTCAAGTGGGAGGAGTTCCTCGACCGCATCGGTCAGACCGTGTACCTCTCGGCGACCCCGGGCGACTACGAGATGTCCGTGTCCGACGGCGTGGTCGAGCAGATCATCCGCCCGACGGGCCTCGTCGACCCGGAGGTGGTGGTCAAGCCCACCAAGGGGCAGATCGACGACCTGCTGCACGAGATCCGGGAGCGCACCGACCGCGACGAGCGCGTGCTCGTGACCACCCTCACCAAGAAGATGGCAGAAGACCTCACCGACTACTTCCTGGAGCGGGATGTCCGGGTGCGGTACCTGCACTCCGAGGTCGACACCCTGCGCCGGGTCGAGCTGCTCCGCGAGCTGCGCAGCGGCGTCTACGACGTGCTGGTCGGCATCAACCTGCTGCGTGAGGGTCTGGACCTGCCCGAGGTGTCGCTGGTCGCGATCCTCGATGCCGACAAGGAGGGGTTCCTCCGCTCGTCGCGGTCGCTGATCCAGACCATCGGCCGTGCCGCCCGTAACGTCTCGGGCCAGGTGCACATGTACGCGGACACGATCACGCCGTCGATGAAGGCGGCGCTCGAGGAGACGAGCCGCCGCCGCGAGACGCAGGTCGAGTACAACCGGGAGCACGGCATCGACCCGACGCCGCTGCGCAAGAAGATCGGTGACATCACCGACATGCTCGCGCGCGAGGATGTCGATACCGCTGAGCTGCTCGCCGGCGGTTACCGACAGCAGGGCAAGGGCCGCAAGGCGCCGGTGCCTGCCAAGGGCGCCGCCTCGGAGCGCAGCACGCGTGCCGGCGCTCCGGCAGCGGACCTCGCCGACCTGATCCAGGAGCTATCGGGCCAGATGCACGCGGCCGCGGAGGAGCTGCAGTTCGAGGTCGCGGCCCGGCTGCGTGACGAGATCCGCGACCTCAAGCGCGAGCTCCGGGAGATGACCTCAGCCACGGCGTGAGGCAGTCGTCTCCGCAAGCCGCGTGAAGATCTCGGCGTCGACAAGGATGCCCGCGCGCCGCAGGGCGATCACGCCGGCACCGACCAGACCGTCATCGACGCGGTGGACCGGGCCGGTGACGCCCCTCGCCCGTACCGTGCCGACCACCGCCTCACGCACACGCGGCTGCGTCGCCACACCACCGCCGACCACCAGGGGACCGGTCAGCTCGGGCACCGCGACGTCGAGGACGAGCTCGGCCAGCGCTGCCTCCGCCTCGGCCACGATCTCTGTCGAGACGGCGTCTGCTGTGTCGGCGAAGGCCAGCGGGGCAAGTGATGCGAGCCGCAGGGGTGAGGCTCCGTACACCGCGGTGACAAGGTGGCCGAGGGAGGCGGTCCGGCCGTTGCGGTCGATCTCCGCGGTCTCCGTCACCCCCAGGGCGAGGAGAACGGCGGGGGTGAGACTGGTCGCCGGGCCACGACCGTCCAGGTGCGCCGCCACCGCGCGAGCGATCTGGTGACCGATCCAAAACCCTGAGCCCTTGTCGCCGAGCAGCCACCCCAGGCCGTCCGCGGTGAGGTCGACCTCGCCCCCGCGCACCCGGACCGCCGTCGAGCCGGTTCCGGCGACCAGGCCGTAGCCGTCGGGCTCGTGCGTTCCGGAGGCGAACATGGCCAACAGGTCCGGCTCGATGCGCGACGGTGCGCGGACCCCCAGGTCGTCGAGCGTCGGGCGGAGCCACGGCGCGTCCGGTCCTCCGATGGAGCCACCGGCCATCGCGAGCGTGACGGCGGTGATCGCGGCCGGCTGGACCTCGGGGGCGAACGACAGCGCACCCGCCACGGCGGTCCCGATCGCAGCGGCGGCGGGCTCGACGCCGTCGGAGACGGGGTTCCCGCGGCCACCGCGGCCGATGCCCAGACAGGTGCCATCGCCGGTCAGAAGCATCGCCCGGGTGGACGTCCCGCCGGCGTCGATGCCAAGAAGATGCAGCATTGTGATCTTTCTGTGTCCTAGATGCTCGACAACGAGCATCGTATGAGAATATATTTCATCCAACCCCCAATGACGTGAGAGGGATTTTCAGTGATCGCTGGCTCGACCGAGATCGGCACCGCCCTGCAGGTGTCGCAACAGGTCGAGTCTGCCCTGCCGCAGATGAGCGAGGCGATGCGCAAGATCGGGCGTGTCTTGCTGTCCGACCCGACCGCGCCGCTGCGGATGTCGATCACCGAGCTTGCCCACCGCGCCGGCACCTCACCGGCCACGGTCACCCGCTTCTGCAGGATGCTGGGGTTCGACGGCTACATCCAGTTCCGTGTCGCGGTCGCGACCGACGTCGGTCGCACACCGACGCGTGTCGAGATCGGCACGGCCTTCCAGCCCAGTGACGAGCCTCGCGACGTGCTGCGCACGCTGCTCAGCGGCCACGTCAGCTCCCTGCAGTCCACCGCAGGCGGCATCGATCTCGAGGCCAGCGGCCGTATCGCGCACGCGATCGCCCACTGCGGCCAGGTGGACCTGTACGGCACCGGTGGCAGTGCCGTCGTCGCCCAGGAGATGGAGCACCGGTTCTTCCGCATCGGCGTGAACACGCACGCCTGGGCAGATGTCCACACCGGGCTGGCGAGTGCCTCGATGCTCGGGTCCTCCGACGTCGCCGTCGGCATCTCGAACAGCGGCGAGACGGTCGAGACGATCGAGATGCTCAGCCGCGCCCGCGACTGCGGTGCGCTGACGGTGGCCATCACCAGCAGGCGCCACACCCCGCTCGAGGCGGTCGCCGACGAGTGCCTGCTCGCCGCCGTCCCGAACCAGTACCAGCACCCCGCGGACCTGTCCACGAAGCACGCGCAGCTGCTCGTCCTCGACTTCATTTACATCCTCGTCATGCAAGAGGACTACGCAGGGGCAGTGGCGAAGCTGGATGTGTCCGCGGCGGCTGTCGCCGCTCACCGAGCAGTCCCCAACGGCAAGCACCCTCAGGAGGCCATCGCATGAACCAGTCCAGCCCGAACGCACACGCCGTCTTCGCCGAGGAGGTGAGCGGTCGCCTCAGCCAGCTGGCCGAGGTGGCGAGATCCGGGGGCCTCGACGAGGCGATCGACCTGCTCGTGGCGTCGATCCGCGCCGGCGGTGTCATCCAGGCGTTCGGTACCGGGCACTCCGAGGCCTTCGCGATGGAGATCGCCGGTCGCGCCGGCGGTTTGATCCCCGCGCATCGGATCGCGCTGCGGAACGTGGTGCTGCGCGGCACCCGGGTGGTCGACGACCTCATGGGCGCCGGGCTCGAGCGCGACGGTTCCGTGGTGCCCGAGCTGCTGGACCTCACCAACCTCGACCCCGCCGACGTGTTCATCATCGCGAGCAACTCCGGGGTCAACTCCTCGATCGTCGGCATGGCGCTGGCGGCCAAGGAGCGGGGTCACCGGCTGATCGCCGTGACCAGCCTGGCCCACACGAACGCAGTCGATCCCAAGCACCCCAGCGGGAAGCGACTGTCCGAGGTCGCCGATGTCGTCATCGACAACCTCGCACCTTACGGGGACGCCACCCTCACCGTCGGTGACGGTGTGGGCGTCGGTGCGGTGTCGTCCATCACGGCGGCCTACATCGCGCAGGCGCTCACCATCGGCGTCGTCACCAAGCTCATCGACGACGGCGAGGTGCCGCCCGTGTACATCTCGGCGAACGTGCCCGGCGGGGACGAGCACAACGACGCCCTCACGGCCCGATACGAGGGCCGCATCCAGTCCATCTAGTCGAACAACCTCGGCGGCTGCAATGACCGCACCGCCGGTTCCATCTGAAAGGAAGCACCCACCATGTCGGACTCCAAGTCCTCCTTCACCCGCCGGAACGTGCTGCGTGGCGCGCTCTTCACGGCGGCCGCAGTGCCCTTCGGCCTCGCCTCCTGCGCCACCGGCGGCGGCGGCGGTGACGACGACGAGACCACCGATGGCGGCGACGAGAGCAGCGCTCCTGCCGACGCCAGCAACCCCTTCGGCATCGAAGAGGGCTCGAACGTCGAGACGGTGATCTTCAACGGCGGCTACGGCGTCGACTACGTCGAGTTCGCGACCGCGATCTTCAACGAGATGTGGGGCGGCGAGGCCACGGTCGAGCCCACCACCGAGATCACGGCCGCGCTGCAGCCCCGCTTCGTCGCCGGCGACCCGCCGGACCTGATCGACAACTCCGGTGCGCAGTCGATGGGCTTCGGCGCGATCCTCGAGCAGATCGAGGACCTCACCGACGTCGTGGACGCTCCCAACCTCGAGGGCACCACGATCCGCGACACCCTCATCGCACCCAACGTCCTCGACTCGGGCGTCTACGACGGCAAGCTCGCGGCGATCAACTACGTGCTCACCGTGTACGGCGTCTGGTACTCGAAGAGCCTGTTCGACGCCAACGGCTGGACTGCCCCGACGACCTGGGCCGAGGCCCTCGAGCTCGGCGCCGCGGCGCAGGAGCAGGGCAAGTTCCTGTTCGCGTGGGGCAAGGAGGCGGCGACGTACTACCAGACCCTGGCCATCGACTCCGCGATCAAGCAGGGTGGCGACGAGGTCCGCCTCGCCCTCGAGAACCTCGAGGAGGGCTGCTGGTCGAAGGATGCGGTGCAGGCCGTGTTCACCGCGATGAAGGAGATCGTGGACGCCGGCTACGTCAAGCCCGGCGGGTCCGGCACGTTCTTCACCGACGCCCAGGCGCAGTGGTCTCTCGACCAGGACGCGCTGCTGTACCCCTCGGGCTCATGGATCGAGAACGAGATGAAGGACAACACCGCGGACGACTTCCAGATGATGGGCGTCCCGTCCTTCGTCGTCGACGACTCCTCGGCGCTGCCGGCGGCCGCGCTGCACTCCGAGGCGGGTGAGCCGTTCATCGTCCCCAGCGATGCGGCGAACGTCGCAGGCGGCAAGGAGATCCTGCGGATCATGCTCTCGAACGAGGCGGCCACCAACTTCGCCAAGACGAAGCTGGCACCGACGGTCATCAAGGACACGGTTCCCGCTGATGGCTTCGGTTCGACCGCGCTGGTCTCCCAGGTCGACATGCTGGGTGCAGCCGGATCGGACACCTTCACCCACAAGTTCGTGGGTCTGTACGGGCTCAACCAGGCTCAGCTGGTCGTCTGGAACGCGTTCCTCGACGGCTCCAAGAGCGTCGAGGAGCTCACCAGCGACCTCCAGGCCATCACCGATGAGGCTCGCAACACCCAGGAAGTCATCCCGGTCTCGTGACCACTCCCGTCACCGGCGCCGGCGCGCCCAGGTCCCGTTCCGGGACCCGGGCGCGCCGCAAGGCGCGTTGGTCATTCGACAACATCAGCTTCTTCCTGGTGTTTCTCGGGCTGCCGCTGGCGCTGTTCTTGTTGCTGGTGATCTGGCCCTTCATCCAGGCGGTGTTCTACTCGTTCACCGACTGGGGCGGGTTCTCGCAGGAGTTCGAGATCATCGGCTTCGCGAACTACGAGCGGCTGGTGAACGACGCCACCTTCAAGACGGCGCTCGGGAACAACATCAAGCTCGCCATCGTGGTGCCGTTCGCGGTCATCGTGATCGCGATGATCTTCGCCACGCTCGTCACGGTCGGCGGACGGGGGATCGGGCAGACGGTCGGCGTGAAGAACTCCGGCTTCTACCGCGTGGTCTCGTTCTTCCCGTACGTGATCCCCGCCGTGGTCGCCGGCGTGATCTTCACCAAGGTGTTCGACCCCTCGAACGGTCTGCTCAACGGGCTGCTGCCCGCAGGGCTGCGCCAGAACTGGCTCGGACAGGTCAGCACGGCGCTGCCGGCGTCCATGTTCGTCATCATCTGGGGCGCCGTCGGCTTCTACATGCTGCTGTTCATCGCGGCGATCAAGGCGATCCCTGCGGAGACGTTCGAGGCCGCGCGCCTCGACGGCGCCGGGCGCTTGCGCACCATGTGGTCGGTGACGATCCCGAGCATCCGCGAGAACATCCAGACCGCGTGGATCTACCTCGGCATCGCGGCGCTGGACGCCTTCGTGTTCATGCACATCCTGAACAACTCGGGCGGACCCGACAACTCGACGCTCGTGATGCCGCAGTACCTGTTCCGGCTGGCGTTCGCCCAGAGCCAGTTCGGGTACGCGAGCGCCGTCGGTGTCGCGATGGCCGTCGTCACGCTGGTCTTCGCCGGCCTCGTGTTCGCCATCAACCGCCTGACCGGCGGATCGACGAGGAGCAACTGATGTCGTCTGGGTCGTACACACAGAACCGTCTCAAGCCGGTGCCTGAGCGGTCTCGACGGTCGTCCGGACCGGGCTCCCGCGGGGACACCGCCGTCGCGGCGACCTCCCACGTGGTGCTGGGCCTCTGGTCGATCGTCGTGATCCTGCCGCTGCTGTGGGTCTTCCTGTCGGCGTTCAAGTCCAACCGCGAGATCATCTCCGGTTCCCCGCTCGCCCTGCCCAGCAGCTGGTCGTTCGACAACTTCGTGCTGGCCTGGGTCGACGAGCGGCTTGGCCAGGCCATGTTCAACACGGTCGTGGTGGTCGGCTGCGCGCTGGTGCTGGTGATGATGCTCGGTGCGATGTGCGCCTACGTGCTCGCACGCTTCGAGTTCTTCGGCCGACGCGCGATCTACTACCTGATGCTCGCGGGGCTCACGTTCCCGGTGTTCCTCGCGATCGTGCCGCTGTTCTTCGTGCTGCAGAGCATGGGTGTGCTGAACACGCTTCCCGGCCTTGTCATCACCTACGTCGCGTTCGCCCTGCCGTTCACGGTCTTCTTCCTGTACGCGTTCTTCCAGGGGCTGCCCAGCGAGATCTCCGAGGCGGCGGCGATCGACGGTGCCGGCAAGTGGCGCACCTTCTTCCAGGTGATGCTGCCGATGGCGACGAGCGGCATGGCCTCGGTCGCGATCTTCAACTTCCTGGGCCTGTGGAACCAGTACCTGCTCCCGGTGGCGCTGAACACCAAGCGCGACAACTGGGTGCTGTCGCAGGCGGTGGCGTCGTTCGTGTCCGGGGCCGGCTACCAGTCGCAGTACGGGCTGCTGTTCGCCGGCGTGGTCATCACGATCGTGCCGGTGCTGATCGGCTACGTGTTCTTCCAGCGCCAGCTCCAGGGTTCGGTCACGCAGGGCACCAACAAGTAGCTCGACCGCGTGCGACGGCGCCGCGCACCTCACCAGGGTGAGCGGCGCCGTCGTCATGGGCGAGCGGGGAGCAGCGCGGGGCCAAGGATGGTCGGCGAAGAGTCGCTGACGAGCGCGAGGGCGGCCCACGGCGTCGGTGCCCCGGACTAGCCTGGCGGCATGACAGCCACCCCGAGCCAGCCAGCCATCTCACCCGCCGACCGCGCCCGCGCCCTGCGCGAGCTGCATGCGGCGCCCGAGATCCTGCGCGTGGTCAACGTCTGGGACGTCGTCTCGGCGAAGGCGATCCTCGAGCTTCCGCAGACGAGGGCGCTCGCCACGGCGGGCCACTCGATCGCAGCGAGCTTCGGCTATCCGGATGGCACCATCCCGCTCGAGATCACGCTCGACATGGTGGGCCGGATCGTCGAGGCGGCGGGTTCCGTCCCGGTAACGGCGGACCTCGACGACGGGTACGACGACCCGGGCGAGACCACGCGCCGTGCGCTCGGCGTCGGCATCGTCGGTGCCAATATCGAGGACCGGCTGCTGCCTGTCGCCGATGCCGCCGCGCGCGTCGAGGCGGTCGTGGCAGCGGCGGAGGCGGAGGGCGTGCCGTTCGCGCTCAACGCCCGCACCGACGCGTTCGTCCGCGGCGGCGGTCGACCTGTCGCCGAGTCCGTCGCCGACGCGATCGAGCGGGGCCGCGCCTATCTCGCGGCCGGTGCGGACATCGTCTTCGTCCCGGGCGTTCTCGACGCCGACGTGACCCGCAGGCTCGTCGAGGGGATCGGAGAGCGCAAGGTCAGCGTGATCGGGCTTCCCGGTGCGCTGACCGCCGCCGAGTACGAGGCGCTCGGGATCGCCCGGATCTCCTACGGTCCCACCACCCAGCGTGTCGCGCTCACCGCGCTGCAGGATGTCGCGATCAGCCTCTACGCCGACGGCGTCATCCCGCCTTCGACACGCGCGCTCAACTGAGGTCGTGCTCGCGGCGGAGATGGAGAAGGAGCTGCGTGCCGCGCTGCTGGCCCGGCGCGCCGACTCCGAGCGCCGGCTGGCGGCCCTGACCGGTCACTTCCAGGACATCGTCGACGCCACGGCACACTCCAACGTGGACGACGAGCACGACCCCGAGGGCGCGACGATCGCCTTCGAGCGGTCCCAGGTCGACGCCCTCGCCCGTGATGTGCGCCACGATCTCGAGGACATCGACGCCGCGCTCGCACGCCTGGACCACGGAAGCTACGGCGCCTGCGAGGTGTGCGGGCAACAGATCGCCGTCGAGAGGCTGCGGGTCAGACCCGCAGCGCGTACCTGCGTCGGCTGTGCTGCCGGCCGGTCGCGTGCCTGATACCCGCATCTCCGGTTAGGATCTCTACCGTTGGAGGGGAGTACCCCACAAGCGGTGGTGTCGTCATCACGGACCTGACCCAGCTCAGGCTCGGTGCCATCGGCCACGGACCGACGTCCGCGGTGGGGGAGACCTCCGGTGACTCTGCCCACGACACCGGAGGTTGTATCCGTGGATGTCCCTTTGTGGCTGTGGTTCGTCACAGTCGGTCTGATCGTCGTCATGCTCACGGTCGACTTCGTCGGACACGTCCGAACCCCGCACGCGCCGAGCCTCAAGGAAGCGGGCATCTGGTCGGCTGTCTACGTGGGGATCGCCGTCGCCTTCGGCGTCCTCATCTGGTTCCTGTGGGACCACACCCACGGTGTGTCGTACTTCTCGGGCTACCTGCTGGAGAAGTCGCTGAGCCTCGACAACCTGTTCGTCTTCGTGCTGATCCTCGGGAGCTTCCGGGTCCCGCGCGCGTACCAGCAGAAGGTGCTCCTGATCGGCATCACCATCGCGCTGCTGATGCGCACGGTGTTCATCGTCCTCGGCGTCGCGATCGTCGAGAACTTCTCCTGGGTGTTCTGGATCTTCGGAGCGTTCCTCCTCTACACCGCGATCACGCAGCTGCGCCAGGACGAGAACGAGGACGACGAGGTCAAGGAGAACGTCGCGCTGCGGCTCGTGCGCCGGCTGTTCCCGACGACCGAGGGCTACCACGGCGACAAGATGGTCGTCCGCGAGAAGGGCCGCCTGCTCGTGACCCCCATGCTCGTGGTGATGATCGCGATCGGCAGCGCGGACCTGTTGTTCGCCGTCGACTCGATCCCCGCGATCTTCGGCGTCACGGAACAGCTCAGCGGCCCCTCGCAGGTGTACATCATCTTCGCGGCCAACGCGTTCTCGCTGCTCGGCCTGCGCCAGCTCTTCTTCCTCGTCGACGGCCTGCTCGACAAGCTCGTCTACCTCAACTACGGCCTCGCCGCGATCCTCACGTTCATCGGGATCAAGCTGATCATCCACGCGATGCACACCAACGAGCTGTCGTGGCTCAACGGCGGCGAGCACATCACCGTGATCCCGGAGATCGATCCGCTCGTCTCGCTCGGCGTCATCATCGTGGTGCTCGCCATCACCACAGTCATGTCGCTCACGATCGGTGCCCGCCGGGCCGAAGAGGCAGAGGCGGCCAAGGTCCCGACCGATGATTCCCGGCCTGCTGAGTCGCCGGCCGACGCGGCCGACTCCCCGTACATCGACCCCCGCTGAACCCTCGGGTGGGAGGCCGCTCTACCAGCCCCGCGCGCGCCAGGTAGCGAGGAAGCCGCGCTCGCTGCCGAGCGTGGTGCTGTCCCCGTGGCCGGGGTGCACGACGGCGTCGTCGGGGTAGACGCCGAAGAGGCGCGTCTCGACGTCGTCGATGAGCGAGGCGAAGTCCTCGGGAGAGCCGGTCTTGCCGACCCCGCCGGGGAACAGCGAGTCGCCCGTCAGCAGCAGGGTGGCGGCCTCGGTGCGGGCGGCGAGGGCGACCGAGCCGGGCGTGTGGCCCTGGAGCGCGATGACGTCGAAGCGGTGGGCGCCGAGCGTGATCGTGTCGCCGTGGGCGAGCCGGCGGTCCACCGGGCTCGGCAGTGCATCCGCGTCCTCTGCGCCCGCCAGCACCTCGGCGCCCGTCGCCGCGACGACGGCCGGCAGGGCGCGGTGATGGTCCCGGTGTCGGTGGGTGGTCAGCACGGCGGTGAGCCTGCCGTCGCCGTGCCTGCGCACGAGCTCGAGGATCGCCGGGGCGTCATCGGCGGCGTCGACGAGCAGCTGGGCGCCGGTCGCCGGGTCGGTGAGCAGGTAGGCGTTGTTGTCCTCGTCGGACACGCTGACCTTGTGGACCTCGAGGCTGGCGTCCCCGACGGCGATCGCGGCGCCGTGCGGGTCGACGTGCGCGAGTCCGGCCATGGGCGTCAGCGTAGCGACGAGCACGTGCGGGCCACGCTGTGCGCGAGAACACAGCCCGACACGCCGTCGAACGGATGTGCGATGTCGGAACCTCGACCTACCATGTTCGGGTGTCGGACTCTCTCGTCGTTCGCGGTGCACGCGAGCACAACCTCCAGAACGTCAGCATCGAGCTCCCTCGAGACCAGCTGATCGTCTTCACGGGCCTCTCCGGATCGGGGAAGTCCTCGCTGGCGTTCGACACGATCTTCGCCGAGGGGCAGCGGCGGTACGTGGAGTCGCTGAGCTCGTACGCGCGCCAGTTCCTCGGGCAGATGGACAAGCCCGACGTCGACTTCATCGAGGGCCTCTCGCCGGCGGTGTCGATCGACCAGAAGTCCACCAACCGCAACCCGCGGTCCACGGTCGGCACGATCACCGAGGTCTACGACTACCTGCGCCTGCTCTTCGCGCGCGCGGGCACTCAGCACTGCCCGGTGTGCGGCGAGCGCGTCACCGCGCAGACCCCGCAGCAGATCGTCGACCGCATCCGCGAGCTCCCCGAGCGCACCCGGTTCCAGGTGCTCGCACCGGTCGTCCGGGGCCGCAAGGGCGAGTATGCCGAGCTGTTCCGCGACCTCCAGAGCCGCGGCTTCGCGCGCGCCCGCGTCGACGGCGAGGTGATCCAGCTCAGCGAGCCGCCCACCCTGGAGAAGAAGCTCAAGCACAGCATCGAGGTCGTCGTCGACCGGCTGGTGGTGCGCGAGGGCATCAAGCAGCGGCTCACCGACTCGGTCGAGACGGCGCTGGGGCTCGCCGAGGGGCTGGTGGTGATCGAGTTCGTCGACGCCGACCCCGACGACCCGGAGCGCGAGCGCCGGTTCTCCGAGAAGCGCGCCTGCCCGAACGATCACCCGCTCACGCTCGAGGAGATCGAGCCGCGCACCTTCTCGTTCAACGCTCCGTACGGAGCGTGCCCGGAGTGCACCGGCATCGGAACCCGGCTCGAGGTCGACCCCGAGCTCGTGGTGCCCGATGAGGACCTGTCGATCGCGGAAGGGGCGATCGCCCCCTGGGCGCAGGGCACCAACCAGTACTACGACCGCATCCTGAGCGCGCTGGGCGACGAGCTGAAGTTCTCGGTCGACACCCCGTGGCGCGCGCTCCCTGCCCGCGCCAAGGAGGCGATCCTGCGTGGCAAGGACCACAAGGTCCACGTGCGTTACAGGAACCGTTGGGGTCGCGAGCGGGCGTACACCACCGGCTTCGAGGGCGTGATCGCCTTTCTCGAGCGTCGGCACGCCGAGACCGACTCGGACTCCTCACGCGAGAAGTACGAGGGCTACATGCGCGAGGTCCCGTGCCCGGTGTGCAAGGGCGCGCGGCTCAAGCCCGAGGTGCTCGCGGTCACGGTGGGCGGCATGTCGATCGCCGAGGTCTGCGCGATGCCGATCTCGGGTGCCAAGGAGGCGCTCGACGCACTCCAGCTCGGTCAGCGCGAGGCGGCGATCGCCGGCATGGTCCTCAAGGAGATCCACGCGCGCCTGGGCTTCCTGCTCGACGTCGGGCTCGACTACCTCTCGCTCTCTCGCCCCGCGGGCACCCTCTCGGGTGGCGAGGCCCAGCGGATCCGGCTCGCCACCCAGATCGGCTCAGGCCTGGTCGGCGTGCTGTACGTGCTCGACGAGCCCAGCATCGGGCTGCACCAGCGCGACAACCGTCGCCTGATCGAGACCCTCACGAGGCTCCGCGACCTCGGGAACACGCTCATCGTCGTCGAGCACGACGAGGACACGATCCGTACCGCCGACTGGGTGGTCGACATCGGCCCGGGTGCGGGCGAGCTCGGTGGGCACATCGTCCACTCCGGCGACTACCGCGGCCTGCTCGAGGCGAAGGGGTCGCTGACCGGCGACTACCTGTCCGGGCGCCGCTCGATCCCGCTGCCGGCCGCGCGGCGCGAGCCCGCCAAGGACCGCTGGATCACGGTCGAGGGCGCGCGCGAGCACAACCTCAAGGACGTCACGGTCTCGCTCCCGCTCGGATGCTTCGTCGCCGTCACGGGCGTGTCCGGGTCGGGCAAGTCCACCCTGGTGAACGCGATCCTCTACAACGTGCTCGCGAACGAGCTCAACGGCGCCCGCCACGTGCCCGGTCGGCACAAGCGGGTCCGTGGGCTCGAGCAGCTCGACAAGGTCGTGCACGTCGACCAGAGCCCCATCGGCCGCACCCCGCGGTCGAACCCGGCCACCTACACGGGCGTCTGGGACCACATGCGCAGGCTGTTCGCCGAGACCACCGAGGCCAAGGTGCGCGGCTACGGCCCGGGGCGGTTCTCCTTCAACGTCAAGGGCGGTCGCTGCGAGGCCTGCTCGGGTGACGGCACGATCAAGATCGAGATGAACTTCCTCCCCGATGTGTACGTGCCCTGCGAGGTGTGCCAGGGCGCGCGATACAACCGCGAGACGCTCGAGGTGCACTTCAAGGGCAAGACCGTCGCCGATGTCCTCGACATGCCGATCTCGGAGGCGGCCGAGTTCTTCGCGGCTGTTCCCGCGATCGCGAGGCACCTGACCACGCTGGTCGAGGTCGGGCTCGGCTACGTCCGCCTCGGTCAGCCGGCCCCGACGCTCTCGGGTGGTGAGGCCCAGCGCGTCAAGCTCGCCAGCGAGCTCCAGAAGCGCTCGACCGGTCGCACCGTGTACGTGCTCGACGAGCCGACCACTGGCCTGCACTTCGAGGACATCCGCAAGCTGATGGGCGTCCTGCAGGGGCTGGTCGACAAGGGCAACACGGTGATCGTCATCGAGCACAACCTCGATGTCATCAAGAACGCCGACTGGATCGTCGACATGGGTCCCGAGGGCGGCGACAAGGGTGGCACCGTGGTCGCGGAGGGGCCACCCGAGCACGTGGCTGCGGTCACGGCCAGCCACACCGGGCGGTTCATCGCCGAGATCCTCGAACCCGGTCAGGCGATCACCACCAAGAAGGTCGCCGACGTGGCCGCCCTGGCGCGCCCGAAGGCACGGTCCGCTCGGCGCGCCAGCAGGGCCGCGAAGGCGAAGAGCGCCTGAGGAGCGACATCCAGTGAACGCGAGATCGTAGTTCAGCGGCGAGATCGTAGATTCAGATCGACGATCTCGCCGCACATCGACGATCTCGGCAACAGAGGGCTGGTCGGCTAGCGGGTCGCTACGACGTCGGTGCTGACCGGGGCAAGCCGCACCGGGAAGTTCACCGACCGGGCGATGAAGCAGTGCGCGTGCGCGTCCTCGTGGATCTTCGTGATCGTGGCCTCGTCGACGTCGCCCTGCACGGTCAGCCGCGGGTGCAGGGTGACCTCCACGAACTGGCCGGCGCCCGCGGACTCCACGCGCATCGTGCCGGTGGCTCGGTCGGTGTAACCCACCACGACGACGCCGGCGCGGGCCGCCATGTGCAGCGCCCAGAGCATGTGGCACTGCGACAGCGAGGCCACGAACAGGTCCTCGGGGCTGTAACGAGAGGCGTCGCCGCGGAACGCGGGCACCGCGGAACCCAGCAGGGTCGGCTTGCCCTCGATCACGACCTCGTGATCGCGCTCGTAGGAGGTGTAGCTCGCAGTCCCGTCGGACCCTGCCCCCGTCCACGTGATGTTGACGGTGAAGTCGTGCAGCGCTCCCATGCGTGGCTCCTTCGTCGTACGCGTACTGGCACCGTAGCCGAAGGCGAGCGTTGTCGGCAGGTCGAACTACCCTGGCTGCATGGCGGATCCTCGTACCTATCGACCGAAGTCGAGCGAGATCCCCACCCAACCCGGCGTCTACAAGTTCCGCGACCAGCACGGCCGCGTGATCTACGTCGGCAAGGCGATCTCGCTCCGCCAGCGGCTGTCGTCGTACTTCGCCGATCTCGGCTCGCTCCACCCGCGCACGCGGCAGATGGTCACCACCGCGGCCAGCGTCGAGTGGACCGTCGTCACCAACGAGGTCGAGGCGCTGCAGCTCGAGTTCGCCTGGATCAAGGAGTTCGACCCGCGGTTCAACGTCAAGTACCGCGACGACAAGTCCTACCCGTTCCTCGCCGTCACCATGGGCGAGGAGTTCCCGCGCGTCCAGGTGATGCGTGGCAAGAAGCGCAAGGGCACCCGCTACTTCGGCCCCTACTCGCACGCCTGGGCGATCCGCGAGACCGTCGACCTGCTGCTGCGGGTGTTCCCCATCCGGTCCTGCTCGGCCGGGGTGTTCAAGCGGGCCGCGCAGAGCGGCCGGCCGTGCCTGCTCGGCTACATCGACAAGTGCAGCGCCCCGTGCGTCGGCCGGATCGATCCCGAGGCGCACCGCGAGCTGGCCGAGGACTTCTGCTCCTTCATGGCCGGCGACAGCGCGCCATACGTGCGGCGCCTCGAGGAGGAGATGAAGCAGGCGGCGTCCGAGCTGGAGTTCGAGCGTGCTGCGCGGCTTCGCGACGACCTGGGCGCGTTGCGCAAGGTCCTCGACAAGAACACCGTCGTCCTCCCCGAACGCACCGATGCCGACATCTTCGCCATGGCCACCGACGAGCTCGAGGCCTCGGTGCAGGTGTTCTACGTGCGCGGCGGCCGCATCCGGGGTCAGCGCGGCTGGGTCACCGAGCGCGTCGAGGAGCTCAGCCAGGGCGAGATGGTCGACCGGCTCCTGCTCCAGGTCTACGGCGACGCCGAGGAGGGGGATGGCGACACGATCCCACGCGAGGTGATCGTTCCGACCCTTCCCGACGACGTCGAGGATCTCGAGGCCCTGCTCACCTCGGTGCGTGGCTCGAGGGTGAGCATCCGCATCGCCCAGCGGGGGGACAAGCGAGCACTGGCCGAGACCGTGCACCGCAACGCCGAGCAGGCGCTCGCCCTCCACAAGACCCGCCGCGCCGGTGACCTGACGGCCCGCTCGGTCGCGCTGCAGGAGCTGCAGGACCAGCTGGGGCTGTCGGAGTCGCCGCTGCGCATCGAGTGCTACGACATCTCCCACACCGGTGGTACCGAGCAGGTCGCCTCGATGGTCGTGTTCGAGGACGGCCTGCCACGCAAGGCGGAGTACCGGCACTTCGTGGTCCGCGGCGAGCACGGCGACGGCGCGCGCGATGACACCGAGGCGATGTTCGAGGTGCTCACCCGCCGGTTCCGCCGCTACCTGGTGGATGCCTCCGGCTCGCCAGCGGAGGAGGGCGCTGAGGAGCTCGAACCCTCGCGCCGCCCCAAGCGTTTCGCCTACCCTCCCAACCTCGTGGTCGTCGACGGCGGCGCCCCCCAGGTCGCTGCCGCCCAGCGGGCGCTGGCCGAGCTGGGCGTCGTCGACGTCGCGATCGTGGGCCTCGCGAAACGGCTCGAGGAGGTCTGGGTGCCCGGGGAGGAGTTCCCGCTCGTGCTGCCACGCACATCGGAGGGCCTCTACCTGCTCCAGCGTGTGCGCGACGAGGCGCACCGGTTCGCGATCACGCACCACCGGAAGCGGCGTGCGAAGCGCATGACCCGCTCCGAGCTGGAGGGCGTGCCGGGTCTCGGTCCCACCCGCCAGAGCGCGCTGCTGCGTGCCTTCGGCTCCGTGAAGAACCTGCGCGCCGCCACCACCGAGGAGATCGCCGCGGTGCCGGGCATCGGACCCAAGATGGCCGAGGTGATCGCGACCGCCCTTCCCGGTGCAGCGCGCCAGGAACGAGATCCGGAGGCGGCCGACTCGGATGTCGTGACATCCTCAGAGGCATGACTGACGCATCGGCCACCAACCAGCGAGACGACGAGCCGGTGGAGACCGAGGGAGCCACCCCGGTGATCGCCGACGAGGCGCCCCCGACGGTCCCGGCGGGGATCCCCCTCCTCGAGGAGCAGGCCGCGCTGCCGACGGCGGACCGACCCGAGGTCATCATCGTCACCGGCATGTCGGGCGCCGGCCGTTCCCGGACCGCTGCGGTCCTCGAGGACCTCGACTGGTACGTCGTCGACAACCTCCCGCCCAGGATGTTGCTGCCGCTGGCTGGCATGCTCGCGCCGGGCGACAGCGGCGTGAAGCGCCTCGCGGTGGTGCTCGACGTCCGCAGCCGGGAGTTCTTCGCCGACCTCGTCGAGGTGATCGAGGACCTGCGCAGCCAGCGGATCGACTACCGCATCGTGTTCCTCGACGCCTCCGACGAGACCCTCGTGCGGCGTTTCGAGCAGGTGCGTCGACCGCACCCGTTGCAGGCCGAGGGCAGGATGCTCGACGGCATCCATCTCGAGCGGCGACTCCTGGAGCACCTGCGTGACCGGGCGGACGTGACGATCGACACCAGCAACATGTCCGTGCACGACCTTGCCCGCGCGGTCCGCGAGTTCGTGGCCGCCGAGGGGGAGAAGGACCTCAAGCTGCAGGTGGTCAGCTTCGGCTTCAAGTACGGGCTCCCGCTCGATGCCGATCACGTGATCGACGTGCGTTTCCTCTCCAACCCCTACTGGGTGACCGAGCTGCGCCACCTCACCGGCAAGGACGAGCCGGTCCGCGACTACGTGCTGGGGCTCCCCGGCGCGAAGGAGTTCGTCGAGCGCTACCTGGACGCCCTCGAGCCGATCCTGCCGGGGTACGTCCAGGAGCAGAAGCCGTACGTGACGATCGCGATCGGGTGCACGGGCGGCAAGCACCGCTCGGTCGCGCTCACCGAGGCCCTCGCCGCGGGGATCCGGGAACGTGGCTACGGCGCCACGACCCTGCACCGTGACCTGGGGCGCGAGTGAGCAGGCCGCGCGCACGTCGGGGTCAGAGCGCCTCCGGGCTCAAGGTCGTCGCGCTGGGCGGCGGTCACGGTCTGTCCGCGACCTTGCGGGCGCTGCGTCATGTGACCTCCGATGTCACCGCCGTGGTCACGGTGGCCGACGACGGCGGCTCCTCCGGCCGACTGCGCTCCGAGATGGACGTGCTGCCGCCGGGCGATCTTCGGATGGCTGTCTCGGCCCTGTGCGACTCCTCGGAGTGGGGGGAGATCTGGCGTGACATCCTGCAGCACCGCTTCAGCACCGGCGGGGAGCTCGACGGGCACGCGGTGGGCAACCTGCTGCTGGTGGCCACCTGGGAGCTCCTGGGCGACACCGTGGCGGGACTGGACCTGATCGGCAAGCTGCTCAACGCCCACGGACGCGTGCTGCCGATGGCGACGACACCGCTCGCGATCGAGGCCGACGTGCGGCAGCGGGAACAGCCCGATGCACCGGCGCTGCTGATTCGTGGCCAGAGCCGCGTCGCCGTGACGTCGGGCACGGTGGAGCGGATCCGCCTCTATCCCGAGGACGCCGAGGCGTGCCCGGAGGCCGTGGCGGCGATCGAGGACGCCGACTGGGTGATCCTGGGCCCGGGCTCGTGGTTCACCTCGGTGATGCCGCATCTGCTGCTGCCGGGTATCCGTGAGGCGTTGCACCACACCGAGGCCAGATTGGCGCTGACGCTCAACCTCGCGCAGCAGCCGGGTGAGACGGCCGGTTATTCTGCTGCGGATCACCTACGCTCGCTGCACGACTACGCGCCCGACCTTCGTGTCGACGTCGTGGTGGCAGACCCCTCGGCGATCGAGGACCTCGATGACGTGCTGCGATGCGCGAAGTTGCTGGGGGCGCGGGTGCTGCTGCGCCAGGTAGGCGTGGGGGACGGTACGCCTCAGCACGACCCGCTGCGGTTGGCAGCGGCGTATCGGGATGCGTTCGAGGGGATCTTGGGAGACGTGGGAGAGAGCACGCGGTGAATGGCAGGATGTCGCTCATGTCGTTGACGGCCGACGTGAAGGACGAGCTCGCCAGGTTGCGGGTCGACAAGGTGTCGGCACGCAAGGCTGAGGTCGCGGCGACCCTGCGGTTCGCCGGTGGGCTTCACATCATCTCTGGCCGCATCGTGATCGAGGCGGAGCTGGACACCGGCATCGCCGCACGCCGTCTTCGGCTGGCCATCGCCGAGGTGTATGGGCACACGAGCGACGTCATCGTCGTCTCCGGCGGTGCGCTGCGTCGCGGCAACCGATACGTGGTGCGGGTCGTCAAGGATGGCGAGGCGCTCGCGCGCCAGACCGGGCTGCTCGACTCCCGCGGTCGCCCCGTCCGTGGGCTCCCGCCGCAGGTCGTCTCCGCCAGCCTCACCGACGCCGTCGCCGCCTGGCGGGGAGCCTTCCTCGCCCACGGCTCGCTGACCGAGCCGGGCCGGTCGGCCGCGCTCGAGGTCACCTGCCCCGGCCCCGAGGCGGCGCTCGCGCTCGTCGGTGCGGCTCGCCGTCTGGGCATCGCCGCCAAGGCACGCGAGGTCCGCGGCGTCGACCGCGTGGTCATCCGCGACGGCGATGCGATCAGCGCGATGCTCACCCGCATGGGCGCGCACGACGCGGTGCTCGCCTGGGAGGAGCGCCGGATGCGGCGCGAGGTCCGTGGTACCGCGAACAGGCTCGCCAACTTCGACGACGCGAACCTGCGCCGCTCCGCGCAGGCGGCGGTCGCGGCAGGCGCCCGGGTGCAGCGTGCGTTCGAGATCCTCGGCGACGAGGTACCCGATCATCTGCAGCAGGCAGGTCGGCTCCGGCTCGAGCACAAGCAGGCGAGCCTCGAGGAGCTGGGCCAGCTGGCAGATCCGCCGATGACCAAGGACGCCGTCGCCGGCCGGATCCGCCGCCTCCTCGCCATGGCGGACAAGAAGGCGAACGACGACGGCATCCCCGACACCGAGGCCAGCCTCACCCAGGAGATGCTCGACAGCCTCTGACTGGGGGGTGCACGGGGGCGCAGCCCGTGTGTGGCGTCTCACGGACCAAGGGCCCGGTCAACGAGGGGTCAGGGCGGTGTAACGTGGAGCCGCCGATGACGCCGTGGGTGCTTGGCGTCCGCGACGCTCCGGAACCATGTCGTGAGGGTGTGCTCCCAGCTCGGGATCGCGGCCCGCGAACCAGATCGAACCGCGCGCGTGGCGCGCCAGGAGGACAACGTGACCATTCGCGTCGGAATCAACGGCTTCGGCCGCATCGGGCGGAACTTCTACCGGGCGATCCTCGCCTCGGGCGCTGACATCGAGGTCGTCGGCGTGAACGACCTCACCGACAACAAGTCTCTCGCTCACCTGCTGAAGTACGACACCGTGCTCGGCGTGCTGCCGCAGACGGTGACCCACGACGACGAGAACATCATCGTCGACGGCAAGCCCATCCGCGCCCTCGCGGAGCGCGACCCCGCGAACCTGCCCTGGGGCGAGCTCGGTGCGGACATTGTCATCGAGTCGACCGGCTTCTTCACCGACGCCACCAAGGCGAAGGCCCACATCGACGGCGGTGCCAAGAAGGTCATCATCTCGGCACCGGCCAAGAACGAGGACGCGACCTTCGTCGTCGGCGTGAACCACACCGACTACGACCCGGCGACGCAGCACATCATCTCCAACGCGTCCTGCACCACGAACTGCCTCGCCCCGATGGCCAAGGCCCTCAACGACGCCATCGGCATCGAGCGTGGCCTCATGACCACGATCCACGCCTACACCGGCGACCAGAACCTGCAGGACGGTCCCCACAAGGACCTGCGCCGCGCCCGTGCGGCCGCGCAGAACATCGTCCCCACCACTACCGGTGCGGCCAAGGCCGTCGCCCTCGTGCTGCCCGAGCTCAAGGGCAAGCTCGACGGGTACGCGCTGCGCGTCCCGACGATCACCGGCTCCGCCACCGACCTGACCTTCACCGCTTCGCGCGAGGTCACGGTCGAGGAGGTCAACGCCGCGGTCAAGGCCGCCGCCGAGGGCTCCATGGCCGGCACGCTGGAGTACACCGAGGACGAGATCGTCTCCTCGGACATCATCAGCAACCCCCACCAGAGCATCTTCGACGCGGGCCTCACCAAGGTCTCCGGCAACCTCGTCAAGGTCGTCTCCTGGTACGACAACGAGTGGGGCTACAGCAGCAGCCTCGTCAAGCTGACGCAGTACGTCGGCGACAAGCTCTGAGCGCATGACCGCCTCGCCCGCGCCGCGTCCGCAGGGACGTGGCGCGGGCGATGCCACGCCCGGGGTGCTGAGCCCCGGGCTCCCGAACCGCCCGTCTCATCTCGTCAGGAGCCCTTCATCGTGAAGACGATCGCCGACCTCGGTGACCTGCGCGGCAAGCGCGTACTGGTCCGTGCCGACTTCAACGTGCCGCTCGACGGCACCACGATCACCGACGACGGCCGCATCCGCGCCGCGCTGCCGACCATCACCACCCTGCTCGACGGCGGAGCTCGGGTCATCCTGACCGCTCACCTCGGCCGCCCGGCCGGCACCGGGTTCGAGGAGAAGTTCTCTCTCGCCCCGGTCGCCGCGCGCCTCGGCGAGCTGCTCGGCCAGCCGGTCGCGCTGGCGACCGATCTGGTGGGGGACTCCGCCAAGCAGACGGTCGACGGGCTCGCGGACGGCCAGGTCGCGCTGCTCGAGAACGTGCGCTTCGACAAGCGTGAGACCAGCAAGGACGCCGCTGAGCGCGAGGCGCTCGCGACCGAGCTCGCCGCTCTCGCCGACGCGTTCGTCTCCGACGGCTTCGGGGTCGTGCACCGCAAGCAGGCGTCGGTCTACGACGTCGCCGACAACCTGCCGCACGCCGTCGGTGGTCTCGTGCAGCGTGAGGTCGAGGCGCTGCGCCGGGCGACCGAGGACCCCGCGCGGCCCTACGCCGTCGTGCTCGGCGGCGCCAAGGTCTCCGACAAGCTCGGCGTCATCGAGAACCTGCTGAGCAAGGCGGACCGGCTCCTCATCGGTGGCGGCATGGTCTTCACGTTCCTCGCTGCCCAGGGCCACTCGGTGGGCAAGTCGCTGCTCGAGGCCGACCAGGTCGAGGCCGTCGAGGGCTACCTCGCGACCGCCGCCGAGCGCGGCGTGCAGATCGTGCTGCCGTCCGACGTCGTCGTCGCCCCGGAGTTCAAGGCCGAGTCCCCGGCCACCGTGGTGGGCGTGGACGCGATCCCCGACGACCAGATCGGGCTCGACATAGGCCCCGACTCGCAGCAGGCGTTCGCCGCGGCGCTGTCCGACGCGAAGACCATCGTCTGGAACGGGCCGATGGGCGTGTTCGAGTTCGAGGCGTTCGCCGACGGCACCCGGGCGGTCGCACAAGGCATCATCGACGCCACGGCCGCGGGTGCGTTCAGCATCGTCGGTGGTGGCGACTCCGCGGCTGCGGTGCGCGTGCTCGGCTTCGACGAGGCCGGCTTCAGCCACATCTCGACCGGCGGCGGCGCGTCGCTGGAGTTCCTGGAGGGCAAGGACCTCCCCGGCATCTCGGTTCTGGAGGACTGACCACGATGGCTTCGCAGCAGATGAGCACCCGCACGCCCCTGATGGCGGGCAACTGGAAGATGAACCTCGACCACCTGCAGGCGACGCACCTGGTGCAGAAGCTCGCATGGTCGCTCAAGGACGCCAAGCACGACTATGCCTCGGTCGAGGTCGTCGTGGTGCCCCCGTTCACCGATCTGCGCTCGGTGCAGACCCTGGTCGATGCCGACAAGCTGGAGATCCGCTACGGCTCCCAGGACATCTCCGCGCACGCCAGCGGTGCCTACACCGGTGAGATCTCCGCGGCGATGCTGTCCCGGCTCGGCGTCAGCTACGTCGTCGTCGGTCACAGCGAGCGCCGCGAGTACCACGCCGAGGACGACGCCCTGGTCTCGGCGAAGGCCAAGGCGGCGCTCGGCGCCGACCTGACGCCGATCATCTGCGTCGGCGAGGGCCTCGACGTCCGCAAGGCGGGGGAGCAGGTTCCCCACACGCTCGCCCAGATCGACGGCGCCTTCGCGGGCATCGACGCCGAGCAGGCCGCGCGCTGCGTCGTCGCGTACGAGCCCGTGTGGGCGATCGGGACCGGCGAGGTCGCCACCCCCGAGGACGCGCAGGAGGTCTGCGGCGCGATCCGTGAGCGGCTCGGCAAGCTCTACAGCCCCGAGGTCGCGAACCAGGTTCGGGTGCTCTACGGCGGCTCGGTGAAGTCGGGCAACGTCGCGTCGATCATGGCGCAGGCCGATGTGGACGGCGCACTCGTCGGCGGGGCCAGCCTGGAGGCCGAGGAGTTCGCCTCGATCGTTCGGTACCAGTCCCACCAGGTCGGCCTCTAGCGGACACCCCGCGGGCCGCGGCAGCCGCCGCGGCCAGCAGAGGGTAAACTCATGCGGTCCCTGGGTTCGTCGTGAAGGAGTTGCGCGTGGGCGCGCTGACCATCGTCTTGCAGGTCGTGCTGGTTCTGACCAGCCTGCTGCTGATCCTGACGATCCTGATGCACAAGGGGAAGGGTGGCGGTCTCTCCGACATGTTCGGTGGCGGACTCTCGGCCAGCGTCGGCAGCTCCGGCGTGGCTGAGCGCAACCTCAACCGCATCACCGTGGGAACGGCGATCGTCTGGATCGTCGTGATCGTGCTGCTGGGCCTGGCCCAGCGGGTCAGCCTGTAGTTCGCAGCATCAAGAGGGAGCGGTTCAGTCGTGGCAGGTGGTAGTGCGATCCGAGGTTCGCGCGTCGGTGCGGGCCCCATGGGCGAGGCCGAGCGCGGCGAAGCGGCGCCCCGTGTGTGGGTGTCCTACTGGTGCTCCGCCGGGCACGAGACCCGTCCGAGCTTCTCGGAGGAGCCGGGGATGGTCATCCCCGACACGTGGGACTGCCCCCGCTGCGGTCTCCCGGCCGGCCAGGACAAGGAGAACCCGCCCGCGCCGCCCAAGAACGAGCCCTACAAGACGCACCTCGCGTACGTGAAGGAGCGCCGCTCGGACGAGGACGGCGCCGCGCTGCTCGACGAGGCGCTGGCGGCGCTGCGCGCACGACGCGGCGGCTGACCGACCGAGCCGGGTGGGTCCAGCTAGGAGCTCGGCTGACCGGCTGCCGCGGCGTCGAGCAGCCACAGCGTGACGTCCTGGCCGCTCACCCGAGCGGCGGGCAGATCGCTGCCGCCATGCAGGACCGCCTCGACGGCGTCCCTCTTGTCGGCGCCAGCGACCACGAACCACACCTGTCGCGAGGCGTTGAGGACGGGCAGCGTCAGCGACACCCGGACGGGAGGCGGCTTGGGGGAGTCCGTCTCGCCGACCGCGCCGACGTCGAGCACCTGAAGGCTCTCCTTGCCGGGGAACAGCGACGCCACGTGACCGTCGGGGCCAACCCCGAGCAAGGTGACGTCGAAGACCGGCCACTCGCCGCCGTCGTGAGCCCACGATGCGAGCTCGGCACGAGCGCGCGCGATGCCCGCCTCGAGGTCGTCGACCTCGTCGGAAGCAGCCAGGGGGTGCACGTTCTCGGCCGGGATCGGCAGCGCGTCGATCAGGGCCGCGCGTGCCTGCTTCTCGTTGCGGTCGTCATCGTCACGGGGCACGAACCTTTCATCGCCCCACCACAGGTGTACACCGGTCCAGTCGACCGCGCCGACCAGCTCGGACCGCGCGATCTCGGCGAGCGTCTTGGTGCCCACGGTGCCACCGGTGAGCGCGACGTGCACAGCCGGGCGCACCGCCTGCGCATCCAGGATCGCGAGCAGCAGCCGCGCCGCCGTGGCCGTGGCCACCGTGTCCGCGTCCGGGTGGACGATCACCGCGCGTTCGCCGGTCACGGCGCCACCGTCACCTTCGGCAGGCCCTTCACGAGGGTGAGCTGGTAGATCTCGTCGGGGTCGAGCCGGCGCAGATCCTCCATCAGGCAGTCCTCGATCGGACGCTTCGCCATCGCGATCCGGCGCTCGGGCTGGTCCGGGTGCGTGATCGTGACGACGGCGCTCCCGACCGGGCGACGCATCGTGATCGTTCCGGTACGCCGCACCAGGTCGATGCCGTCGACGGCGGAGGAGCCCGGCACGTGCTCGATCGTCACGGGCAGCTTGAGCGCGTAGGCGAGCCAGCCCGCGAGGAGGTACGACGACGGCCGCTCCTTGCTGCCGTACACGCGCACCTCGCGCACGCTCTCGTAGGGGCGCTCGTCCAGCGCTGCAGCGATGACACCACGCCACAGCGTGGTCCGTGCCCAGCTGAGGTCGGTGTCGCCCGGGGCGTAGGTCTCGGCAAGCTGATGCAGCAGGTCGACGGCGGAGGTGCACTCGCCGACGTCGGAGACCCGGCGCTGAGCCATCTGGCCGAGCAGGTCCGCCGACATGTCCGCCGGGGGCTCCTTGGGCCACCACACCACGATCGGTGCGTCCGGCAGCAGCAGCGGCGTGACGAGCGTGTCGACCTCGTTGCGGCCGGAACCACGAGGCTCCAGCACGATGACGTCGCTGGCGCCGGCATCGGCCCCCACGCGGATCTCGGCGTCGAGCCCGGCGGCCCGGCGGCCATCTCCGGGACGCACCACGATCACGCGGCACGGGTGCTCCATGCTGGCGACGTTCGCGGCGTCGATCGCGCGCTCGATGTCAGCGCCGTCGGCGACGATGATCAGGGTGAGCACGCGCCCGAGCGCGACAGCACCGCCCTCCTCGCGCATGTCGACAAGCTTGCTCGCGATCGCCGAGGCGGTCGTGTCCTTCAGCTGGATCTTCACGGTCGCCTCCAGGCCCGTCCGTCGCGGGCCAGCATCTCGTTGGCGGAATCGGGACCCCAGCTGCCCGGCCGGTACGGCTCAGGCTTGCCCTTCTTGGCCCAGTACTCCAGCACCGGGTCGAGGATCTCCCAGGAGAGCTCGACCTCGCGCTGACGCGGGAACAACGGCGGGTCGCCCAGCAGCACGTCGAGGATCAGCCGCTCGTACGCCTCGGGGGAGGACTCGGTGAAGGCGTGGCCGTACCCGAAGTCCATCGTGACGTCGCGGACCTCCATCTGGGTGCCAGGCACCTTGGAGCCGAACCGGATGGTCACGCCCTCATCGGGTTGCACCCGGATGACGATCGCGTTCTGCCCGAGCTCCTGGGTGTCCTGCAGGTCGAACGGCAGGTGCGGCGCGCGCTTGAAGACGACGGCGATCTCCGTGACCCGACGACCGAGCCGCTTGCCCGTGCGCAGGTAGAACGGCACCCCGGCCCAGCGGCGGTTGTCGATGTCCAGCCGGATCGCGGCGTAGGTCTCGGTGGTGGACTCCTGATCCATGCCCTCCTCGTCGAGGAAGCCGATGACCTCCTCACCACCCTGCCAGCCGGCCGTGTACTGACCACGCGCCGTGTGGCGACCGAGGTCGCGAGGGAGCCGGACGGCGGAGAGCACCTTCTCCTTCTCGTCACGCAGGCCGGCCGCCTCGAACGAGGCCGGCTCCTCCATGGCGGTCAGCGCGAGCAGCTGCAGCAGGTGGTTCTGGATGACGTCGCGTGCCGCACCGATGCCGTCGTAGTAGCCCGCGCGCGTGCCGATGCCGATGTCCTCGGCCATCGTGATCTGCACGTGGTCCACGTAGTTGGCGTTCCAGATCGGCTCGAACATCTGGTTGGCGAACCGCAGCGCCAGCAGGTTCTGGACCGTCTCCTTGCCCAGGTAGTGGTCGATGCGAAAGACCGTGTCGGGAGGGAACACCTCGGAGACCACGCGGTCGAGCTCTTGGGCCGACTCCAGGTCGTGCCCGAACGGCTTCTCGATGACCACGCGCCGCCAGCTGTTCTCGTCCGGCGACGACAGCCCCACCTCGGCCAGCTGGGTACAGACGAGCGGGAACTGGCTGGGCGGCACCGACAGGTAGAAGGCGTGGTTGCCGCCCGTGCCGCGTTCCTCGTCGAGCTTCTGGACCGTGCGCGCGAGCCGCCGGAAGGCCTTGTCGTCACCGAACTCGCCCGAGACGAACCGGATACCCTCGGAGAGCTGCTCCCAGACCTTCTCGTCGAAGGGGGTGCGAGCGTTCTCCTTGACCGCCTTGTGCACGATGGCACGGAAGTCCTGGTCCTCCCAGTCGCGGCGGGCGAACCCCACCAGCGCGAACCCCGGGGGCAGCAGGCCCCGGTTGGCGAGGTCGTAGACCGCGGGCATCAGCTTGCGGCGGGCGAGATCGCCCGTGACACCGAAGATCACGAGGCCGCTGGGCCCGGCGATCCTGGGTAGCCGGCGATCGCCGGGCAGCCGGAGGGGGTTGACCCCCTCAGCGATCCGCGCAGGCATCAGCCGGCCTGCTCGCGCATGCCGGCCGTGACCGTGTCGAGCAGCTCCGCCCAGCTCTTCTCGAACGAGCTCACACCAGCCGACTCGAGATCGGCGAGGATCTGCTCGAACGGGACCCCGAGGCGCGTGATGGCATCCAGGGTCTCCCGCGCCTCGTCGTAGCTGCCGCGCACGACGTCCTCACCCGTGGCGGGCGAGTGGTCGGCGACGGCTTCCAGCGTCGTCCGGGGCATCGTGCTGACGACGCCGGAGGTCACCAGCTCGTCGACGTACTTGGTGTCGGCGAAGCTCGGGTCCTTGGTGCCGGTCGATGCCCACAGCGGCCGCTGCGCGTGCGCCCCCTCGAGGGAGGCGAACCGCGGGGTCGCGAAGATCTCCTCGTGGATCTCGTACGCGAGCCGTGCGTTCGCGACCGCTGCCTTGCCGCGCAAGGCGGCCGCCTCGGCACCGCCGATCTCGTCGAGGGCCGCGTCGACCTTCGCATCGATCCGGGAGAGGAACAGCGAGGCGACGGAGCGGATCGTGCTGAGGTCGATCCCGGCCGCATCCGCACGCTCGAGGCCGTCGACGTAGGCCTGCGCCACGGCGCGGTAGCGGTCGAGGCTGAAGATCAGCGTGACGTTGACGCTGATGCCCGCGCCGATCGCCTCGGTGATCGCCGGCAGCCCCTCGAGGGTGGCGGGGATCTTGATCATCACGTTCGGACGGTCGACGACCTGCCAGAGCTTGCTGGCCGCAGCGATCGTTCCCTCGGTGTCGTGCGCGAGGCGGGGGTCCACCTCGATCGAGACTCGGCCGTCCTGACCGCCGGTCGCCTCGTAGAGCGGGGCGAAGAGGTCGCACGCGCTACGGACGTCGTCAGTGGTCACCTCCAGCACGGCGTCGTCCACCGGGCTGCCCGCGCCGCCGAGGCGGGTGAGCTGGGCGTCGTAGGCGTTGCCCTCGGACACCGCCTTGGCGAAGATCGTGGGGTTGGTCGTGACCCCGACGACGTGACGCTCGGCGATCAGCCCGGCCAGCGTCCCGTCCTCGAGCTCGTTGCGGGAGAGGTCGTCCAGCCAGACCGACACCCCCGTGGCGCTGATCCTGGCGAGCGCGTTCCCGCCGACAGCGTTGCTCTCTGTCATCTCTGTCTCCTCTCAGGCCTGCTGGTCGCCGGTGCCGGGGTCGTTGGTGCTCGGCTGGTGGCCGGGCACGGCCTTGGCGGCGGCGGCGATCGACTCCTGCGCGGCGGCCACGACGGCTTCCGGCGTGAAGCCGAACTCACGGAACAAGGTCTTGGCGTCGGCCGAGGCGCCGTAGTGCTCGAGCGAGATCGCCCGGCCGGCGTCACCGAGGTAGCGGAACCACGGCATCGAGACGCCCGCCTCGACGCTCACGCGTGCACGTACCGACGCCGGCAGCACCGACTCGCGGTACGCCTCGTCCTGCTCGTCGAACCACTCCAGGCAGGGAGCCGAGACCACCCGTGCCCCGACGCCGCTCGCCTCGAGCTGTTCGCGGGCCGCGACCGCGTACTGCACCTCGGAACCGGTCGCGATCAGGATGACGTCCGGGGTCTCGGTCGAGGAGTCGATGAGCACGTAGGCGCCCCGCGCGAGCTCGCTCGCCTCGGCGAAGCCGTCCGTGCCGCGCGGGAACGTGGGAACACCCTGGCGGGTGAGCACGAGCCCGATAGGTCCGTCGGTGCGCTCGAGGCTGGCGCGCCATGCGGCCGCCGTCTCGTTGGCGTCCGCGGGGCGGACCACGGCCAGCCCGGGGATCGCGCGACACGCGGCGAGGTGCTCGACCGGCTGGTGGGTCGGCCCGTCCTCACCGAGACCGATCGAGTCGTGGGTCCACACGTAGATCGGGGCGACACCCATGAGGCCGGCCAGCCGAACCGCCGGGCGCATGTAGTCGCTGAACGTGAAGAACGTCCCCCCGTAGGCGCGGGTCAGGCCGGAGAGCGCGATGCCGTTGAGGATCGCGCCCATCCCGAACTCGCGGATCCCGAAGTGCAGGGTTCGTCCGTACACGTGCCCTGAGAACTCCTCGGAGGAGAGCTCGGCAGGCAGGAAGGACGGCTCACCCTTCATCGTCGTGTTGTTCGAGCCCGCGAGGTCGGCCGAGCCACCCCACAGCTCTGGCAGCACGGGCGCGAGCGCGCTCAGCACGTTCCCCGAGGCGGCCCTCGTGGCGAGGTCCTTGCCGGCCTCGAAGGTCGGCAGCGCGTCGGCCCAGCCGTCGGGCAGCTCGCCGGACCGCAGCCGCTCGAGCAGCGCCGCACGCTCCGGCTCGCGCTCGGCCCATGCTGCGAGGTCGGCGTCCCACGCCTCGTGCGCGGCGCGACCGCGGTCCTTCAGCTCGCGGGTCCGCGAGAGGACGGCGGGGTCGACGTCGAACGTCTTCTCCGGGTCGAACGCCAGCACCTCCTTGATGCGGCGGACCTCGTCGGTGCCGAGCTTGTTGCCGTGCGCGTTGTGGCTGTCCTGGAACGTGGGAGCGGGCCACGCGATGATCGTGCGCAACCGGATGAAGCTCGGGCGGTCGGTGACCTCGCGAGCAGCAGCGATCGCGGCGTGCAGGGCGTCCACGTTCTCCTGGTAGCCGCCGTCGGTGATCCAGTCGACCGTCTGCGTGTGCCAGCCGTAGGCCTCGTAGCGGGCCACGACATCCTCGGTGAAGGCGATCGAGGTGTGGCCCTCGATCGTGATCCGGTTGTCGTCCCAGATCGTGATGAGGTTGCCGAGCTGCTGGGTGCCGGCGAGCGAGGCGGTCTCGGAGGAGACGCCCTCCTGCAGGCAGCCCTCGCCGACGATCGAGTAGACGTAGTGGTCGAAGGGTGACGTGCCCGGGGCGGCGTCGGGGTCGAGCAGCCCGCGCACGCGGCGCTGCGCCATCGCCATGCCGACAGCCATCGCGACGCCCTGGCCCAGCGGCCCGCTGGTGGCCTCGACGCCCGTGGTGTGGTGGTACTCCGGGTGACCGGGGGTCAGCGACCCCCAGGTGCGCAGCGCCTCGATGTCCTCGAGCTCCAGCCCGAAGCCGCCCATGTACAGCTGGATGTACTGCAGCAGGCACGCATGCCCGGCGGAGAGCACGAAGCGGTCGCGCCCGAGCCACTTCGAGTCGCCCGGATCGACTCGCATCTCGTTCTGGTAGAGCAGGTACGCCAGGGGCGCCAGGCTGATCGCCGTGCCGGGGTGGCCGTTGCCGACCTTCTCCACGGCGTCGGCAGCGAGCACCCGCGCCGTGTCGACAGCCTTGAGGTCGAGGTCTGTCCAACCGACCTCCTTCGCGACGGCGGCCTGTGCATGCACTCCGGTCTCGGTCACGCTTCCTCTTCCCGCCCTGGTGGGGGCTTCCTCGCTAGCACGCCGGCGCAGGCCGGCACTCGGGATCGAGGCTAGTCGCCTCGTCCAGCCCTGGGTGCGTCGTCTCAGATGCGGGAGACAACCCGAGACAACCCTCCACGGCAGCGCAGCGCGGCTCGGTGAGATCCGGCGGCGGGACCGCCTAGACTGACGAGCGAGCGCACGTACGCCTGCTCGAGGCTGCGCCGGCGCGGCTGAGGAGCGTGAAGGACCGGAGTGGCACAGACCGAGGCGAGCAGCGGGGCGACGACCCGGCCGGCTGACGAGCGGGGCACGATGCCCGTGGCGCAGCGACCGCCGGTCACGCTCCGCCGGCGAGCCCTCGCATTCCTGGCGCTGACGAAGCCGCGCATCATCGAGCTGCTGCTGATCACCACCGTGCCCACGATGATCCTCGCGGCGCAGGGGTGGCCAGGGACCTGGCTGATGATCGCCACCGTGATCGGTGGCACGCTCGCCGCCGGGAGCGCGAACACCTACAACATGTGGTGGGACCGCGACATCGACGCGCTCATGAACCGCACCAAGAAGCGACCGTTGGTCACCGGTGACGTGACGCCGGTCCAGGCGCTGGTGTTCGCCTCGCTGCTCGCCGTGGCGTCGGTGCTGTGGCTGGGGCTGCTCGTCAACTGGTTCGCCGCCTGGCTCGCGCTGGCCGCCAACGTCATGTACTCGGTCGGCTACACCATGCTGCTGAAGCGGCACACGTCGCAGAACATCGTGTGGGGCGGGGCCGCCGGCTGCATGCCCGTGCTGATCGGCTGGGCAGCCGTGACCGGGGGCCTGACCTGGGCACCGGTGCTGCTGTTCGGTGTGATCTTCTTCTGGACGCCGCCGCACTACTGGCCGCTGTCGATGAAGTTCAGACGAGACTACGAGGCGGCCGGGGTCCCGATGCTCCCTGTCGTCGCGGCGAACACCACGGTCGCGAAGCAGATCATCGTCTACGCCGCCCTGATGGTGGCGTGCACGCTCGCCCTGGTGCCGGTCGGTGGCCTCGGGTGGTTCTACGCGGCCGTGGCCGTGATCTCCGGCGCGTGGTTCCTCACCATCTCGATCCTGCTGTACCGGCGCGCCGCTTCCGGTGTGCGCAAGGTCCACGCCATGTCGGTGTTCCACGGCTCGATCACCTACCTGACCATCCTCTTCGTCGCGGTCGCGATCGACCCGTTCCTGCCCTTCTAGGCCATGACGCCGCCAGAGGCGCTCGCGGAGTATCTCGCCCATCTCGGGGTGGAACGCGGCCTGTCGGAGCACACGCTCGCGGCGTACCGGCGCGACCTCGAGCGTTACCTCGCTTTCTTGACCGGGCGCGGGATCACCGACCTGGCCGCCGTCTCGGAGGCAGAGGTCGCCTCGTACGTCGAGGCGCTCCGAGCAGGCTCCGACGGCGGCTCTGCGCTCTCGCCGTCGTCGACCAACCGCGCGGTCGTCGCCGTGCGCGGCTGGCACCGGTTCGAGGTCCGCGAGGGCCGCGCCGCGAACGACCCGGCGGCCGCCGTCCGTCCGGCCGGAGGCGTCAAGCGGCTCCCGAAGGCGATCTCGGTCGACGACGTCGAGCGACTCCTCGACGGCGCCTCGGCCGCCGACGGGGTGCTCGGGCTGCGCGACCGCGCGCTCGTCGAGGTGCTCTACGGGACCGGAGCCCGCATCAGCGAGGCGATCGGGCTCACGGTCGACGACGTCGAGCTGGACCGGCAGGCGCCCTCGATCCACCTCTTCGGCAAGGGCCGCAAGGAGCGCGTGGTCCCGGTCGGGAGCTATGCGATCGATGCGCTGGAGGCCTACCTGGTGCGGGGCCGGCCGGTGCTCGCGGGGAACGGCCGCGGCAACGCGGCGCTGTTCCTCAACCAGCGGGGCAACCCGCTGTCGCGTCAGAGCGCCTGGGCCGTGCTGCAGGACGCGGCGGCCCGCGCCAAGATCGGCACCCACATCTCGCCGCACACGCTGCGGCACTCGTACGCCACGCACCTGCTCGCGGGCGGTGCCGACGTGCGTGTGGTGCAGGAGCTGCTCGGCCACGCGTCGGTCACGACCACGCAGATCTACACGTTGGTCACACCGGACACGCTCCGCGAGGTCTACGCCGCCTCGCACCCCCGCGCACTGTAGGTTTGGGCCGATGAGCATCGACGACTCCGACCCGGAGGCCGCGCGCGACTTCCCGGCGCCGGCACCGCTGTCGTCGCACGGTCCCGCCCGCATCATCGCGATGTGCAACCAGAAGGGCGGGGTCGGCAAGACGACCACCACGATCAACCTCGGTGCAGCCCTGGCCAGCTACGGCCGCAAGGTGCTGCTCGTGGACTTCGACCCCCAGGGCGCGGCCTCGGCCGGGCTGGGGGTCAACGCCCACGAGCTCGATGCCACGATCTACACCGAGCTGATGAGGGCTCGTCCCGACGTCCGCGAGATCATCCAGAGCACCTCGGTCGACGGCCTCGATCTCGCGCCCGCCAACATCGACCTGTCGGCCGCCGAGGTCCAGCTCGTCAACGAGGTGGCCCGCGAGCAGGTGCTGAGCCGGGTGTTGCGGAGCGTCACCGATACCTACGACGTCATCCTCATCGACTGCCAGCCCTCGCTCGGTCTGCTCACGGTCAACGCGCTCACCGCCGCCCACGGCGTGGTGATCCCGCTCGAGACCGAGTTCTTCGCGTTGCGCGGTGTGGCGCTGCTGGTCGAGACGATCGACAAGGTCCGCGACCGCCTCAACCCGCGCCTGCAGACCGACGGCATCCTCGCCACGATGTACGACGGTCGCACGCTGCACTCCAAGGAGGTGCTCGCGCGGGTGCGGGAGGCCTTCGGCGACACGGTGTTCTCGACGGTGATCGCGCGCACGGTCAAGTTCCCCGACGCCTCGGTCGCGACCGAGTCCATCCTGACCTACGCCCCGAACCACGCGGGTGCCTACGCCTACAAGAAGCTCGCCCGCGAGCTGATCGCCCGCGGTGCAGCCGCCTGAGGCGGCGGAGCCCGCTGCCGAGCCGGTGACCGCGACGTCGGTCGTCGAGGGGGAGGCCGCGGTCGCCCTCACCCGCCCCGGCCGGTTCGAGGTGACCCTCGAGAACTTCACGGGTCCCTTCGACCTGCTGCTCTCGCTGATCGCGAAGCACCAGATGGACGTCACCGAGGTCGCGCTCGCCGTCGTCACCGACGAGTTCATCTCCTTCATCCGCACCCAGAAGGACTGGGACCTGTCGCAGGCCAGCGAGTTCCTCGTGATCGCCGCGACGCTGCTCGACCTCAAGGCGGCGCGGCTGCTGCCGGGTACCAGCACCGACGAGATCGAGGATCTGGAGCTGCTGGAGGCGCGGGATCTGCTGTTCGCGAGGCTGCTGCAGTACCGGGCGTTCAAGCAGGTGGCCGCGCACCTGGGCACCGAGTGGGAGCGGCACGGACGGGCACACCCGCGCTCGGTGTCGCTCGAGCCCCATCTCGCTGCGCTGCTGCCCGAGCTCGTGCTGCAGATCGGACCCGACGACCTGGCCCGACTGGCTGCGGCCGCGCTGGCGCCCAAGGCTGCACCGGAGGGCGTGGACATCTCCCACCTGCACGCGCCCGCGGTGAGCGTGCGCGACCAGGCGGGCGTGATCGTGGATCGTCTCCGCCGGGACCACGCGGTCTCGTTCCGGACGCTCGCCGCCGACGCCGGGTCGCTCAACGTGGTGGTCGCACGGTTCCTCGCACTGCTGGAGCTGTTCCGCGAAGGTGCGGTCTCGTTCGACCAGGCCAGCGCGTTGGGCGAGCTGACGATCCGCTGGACCGGCAGCGACGCCGGCGAGATCGACGTGGCCGACGAGTACGACGACGACCCAGGGGAGCCCACGTCTGCGCCCCCGGACGAGCAGGTGGAGGCACCATGAGCGAGACGGAGACCGATCCGGTGGCCCAGGAGCCGCCCCAGGCGCCCGAGCGCGAGGCGCCCGAACGGGAGACCGATCTCGCGGCGGCCGCCCGCGTCCTCGACGAGCCCGGCGGCCTGCCCGCTGCGCTCGAGGCGATCCTCATGGTCGCCGACACCCCGGTGCCGACGACGCAGCTGGCCACCGTGCTGGCGCGCCCCGAGGCCGAGGTCGAGCAGGCCTTGCAGGAGCTGGTCGAGGGGTACGAGGTCCAGCATCGTGGCTTCGTGCTGCGCGAGCACGGCGGCGGCTGGCGCTACTACTCGAACCCGGTGTTCGCTCCGGTCGTCGACGCCTTCGTGCTCGATGGCCAGACCGCCCGGCTCACGCAGGCCTCGCTCGAGACCCTCGCCGTCATCGCGTACCGGCAGCCGGTCTCGCGCGGCCGGATCGCCGCGATCCGTGGTGTCAACGTCGACGGCGTCGTGCGGACGCTGCTGGCGCGCGGCCTCATCGAGGAGGCGGGCCAGGATCCCGACGGCGGTGCGAACCTGTACCGCACCAGCACCTACTTCTTGGAGCGGCTCGGCCTGCGCAGCCTCGATGAGCTGCCCCCGCTGGCGCCCTATCTGCCCGACCTCGACGAGGTCAACGAGCCGGGCACCACCACCATCGACCTGGGAGACCGCTCATGAGCGTCCACGACCCGTCCGGCGTCCGGCTTCAGAAGGTGCTCGCGTCCGCGGGCTTCGGCTCGCGCCGCGCGTGCGAGACCATCATCGACTCCGGGCGGGTGACGGTCGACGGCGAGCAGGTCCGGGAGCTGGGGATCCGGGTCGACCCGCGCACCGCCGTCATCCATGTGGACGGGTTGCGGGTGCAGCTCGACGAGACCGTGGTGACGCTCGCCCTGCACAAGCCGGCCGGGGTCTACTCCACCATGTCGGACGAGCAGGGTCGCCCCGACCTGTCGGCGTACGTGGCCGACCGTACCGAACGCCTCTTCCACGTCGGGCGACTCGACGCCGAGACCGAGGGTCTGATCCTGCTGACCAACGACGGCGAGCTCGCGCACCGGCTCGCGCACCCTTCCTACGAGGTGCCCAAGACCTACGTCGCGTACGTCGAGGGCCGCGTGGCGAAGGGCCTGGGGCGCGAGTTGGCCAAGGGCGTCGAGCTCGAGGACGGGCCGGTCGTCGTCGACCGGTTCACGCTGATGGAGACCACCCCGAACGCCTCGCTGGTCGAGGTGACGCTGCACGAGGGGCGCAACCACATCGTGCGGCGACTGCTCGAGGAGGTCGGGCACCCGGTCACCAGGCTGGTGCGGACCTCGATCGGTCCGATCCGGCTGGGGCACCTCAAGCCCGGCCGCACGCGGGCGATCGAAGGCACCGAGCTGGGTCGGCTGATGTCGGCCGTCGGTCTGTAGAGCGGCGGCACGGTGGCGACGGTCCTGCTGGTCCGGCACGGGCGCACCACGGCCAACGCGAGCGGCGTGCTCGCGGGGCGTACCCCGGGCGTCGAGCTCGACGAGACCGGTCGGCAGCAGGTCGGCGCCGCCGGCGCCCGGGTCTCCCGTCTGCGGCTGGCCGCAGTGGTGAGCAGCCCGTTGGAGCGCTGCCGGCAGACTGCGATGGCGCTGCTCGCGCAGCAGCCGGCCGACGGCGCCTCCGGGGTGGAGGTCGAGGACGGGTTGTCGGAGTGCGACTACGGGCAGTGGCAGGGGCGCACGCTGGCTGAGCTCGCCACGGAGCCGCTGTGGAGCCTCGTGCAGAACCAGCCCACGGCGGCGTCGTTCCCGGGCGGGGAGTCGATGGCGGCGATGCAGGCGCGCGCTGTGGCGGCGGTGCGCCGCCACGACGCCCGCATCGGCGAGGCAGCCGGTACCCACGCGGTGTGGGCCGCCGTCAGCCACGGCGACATCATCAAGGCGGTGCTCGCCGACGCCCTCGGGATGCACCTCGACTCGTTCCAGCGGATCGACGTGCACCCGGCCTCGATCTCGATCGTCCACTACGGGGGTCCGCGACCGTACGTGCTCGGGCTCAACACGCTCGCCGGTGAGGTGGCCTGGCTCGGTCCCACGCCGGAGCCGATGGTGGGTGGCGGCGGCGGGACCGCAGACTAATCTGGAGCCATGTCTGCGATCGTGCACGGCTTCGACTGGCCGGACCGATTCGTCACCGGAACGGTGGGGGAGCCAGGTTCGCGGACGTTCTACCTGCAGGCCCAGGAGGGCAAGCGGGTCGTGAGCGTCGCGCTGGAGAAGCAGCAGTCCGCCGCGTTGGCCGATGGTGTCGACGCCGTCCTGGACCAGCTGATGACCGAGGAGGGCAACCGGTACTCCGTCCCGGAGACCGCGCCCAGCGGGCTCGCCGACGACGAGCCGCTGACCGAACCCGTGGAGGAGGAGTTCCGGGTGGGCGAGATGCGTCTCGCCTGGGATGCCTCGACCGCGCAGGTGGTCATCCAGGCGTCACGGTTGCTGCTCGACGACGACGGCACCGTCATCGAGGAGGAGGACCCCGCCGAGGTGATGGTGGTGCGTCTCCCGGTCGGCGCGGCGCGCGCCTTCGCGGCGCGCACCCGCACGATCCTCACCCGGGGGCGTCCGATCTGCCCGATCTGCGAGGAGCCGATGGATCCGGATGGTCACGTCTGCGCCATCACGGACGGCTTGGAGTGACCTCGACCCAGCAGCAGACCGAGGAGCCGCTCGCCGGCCCGCTCGAGCTGGTGGGTCGGATCACCACGGCGTCCAACGCGACGTTCCTCGGTCGGATCGGTGACGTGCAGGTCGTCTACAAGCCCGTGGCGGGCGAACGCCCGCTGTGGGACTTCCCGGACGGCACGCTCGCCCGACGCGAGCTCGCCACGTATCTGCTCTCCGAGGAGATCGGCTGGAACATCGTGCCGACGACGTGGCTCCGCGAGGGCCCGTTCGGCGAGGGCATGGTGCAGCTCTGGCAGGAGCCCGACGGCGTGGTGCGCCCCGCGGTCGCCCTCGTGCCCGCCGACCACGAGGTGCCGGACGGCTGGTGCCATGTGCTCGACGGCCTCGACGAGACCGAGCGCCCGGTGTCGTTGCTGCATGAGGACTCGGCCGCGATGCGCCGGATGGCGGTGCTCGACGTGCTCGCGAACAACGCAGACCGCAAGGGCGGGCACGTGCTCGAGATGCCCGACGGGCACCGGTACGGCGTCGACCACGGCGTCACCTTCAACGCCGAGCCGCGGCTCCGTACGATCCTCTGGGGCTGGGTGGGGCAGGAGCTCGACGAGGCGGAGATCGACGGCGTCAGCCGGGTCCGTGATGCCCTCGACGGCTCCCTGGGGATCGCTCTGGGCGCTCTCCTCGATGTCGACGAGGTGAGCGCGTTCCGACGGCGGTGCGACCGGCTGCTGGCGGAGGGTGTGTTCCCCGAGCCCGAGGGTGAGATGCCCCCGATCCCGTGGCCGCCGCTGTGAGACCGACCTGATGGAGGTGTCCGCACCCGACGTGGCCGGGCTGTATCGGCGGTTCGCCGAGGTCGAGGCACGCGGCTCGTCGCAGACGTACGAACGCCTCTGCCTCGCCATCTCCGAGCACGCCGGTGTGCTCGCGTTCCTGCGGACCGTGCCGCCGCTGAAGCGGCAGCCGAACCTGCTGCTCGGCGCCCTCCGGCTGCTGGGCGCCGACGTCGGCGACCCGATGGCCGCGCTCGACTTCGCCATCGAGCACTCCGAGGATCTCCGGGCGGTGATGCTGGCCCGTTCCACCCAGACCAACGAGCCCGCTCGCTGCGCGGTGCTGCTTCCCGCGCTGGCGTTGCTGCCGGAGCCGCTCGCCATCCTCGAGGTGGGCGCCAGCGCGGGGCTCTGCCTGCAGTACGAGAAGTACTCCTACGCCTACCTGGGCGAGGACGGCGGGTCGGTGCGCGTCGGTGAGGGCGCCCTCACGCTGCCGTGCCTGGTCGAGGGCGTGTCCCCGCCCGAGCGGGTACCGCAGATCGCCGCGCGGCTCGGCCTGGACGCCAACCCCCTGGACGCCTCCGACCCGGACGTGGCCCGATGGCTCGAGTGTCTCGTCTGGCCCGAGCACACCGAACGTGCCGAGCGGCTCGGAGCCGCCCTGACCGTGGCCGCGTCAGACCCGCCGGTGGTGGTGCGAGGGCTGGCGCCGCGGGACCTGCCCACGGCGGTCGAGCATCTTCGCGCCGACGCGCCCGACGCGACGCTCGTCGTGGTGCACAGCGCGATGGTGGCCTACCTCGATCGCCCGCACCGAGCCGCTCTCGCACGAGCCTGCCGCGCGGCGGGGGCCCGGCGGCTGGGGCTCGAGGGCGCGCAGGTGACGGCCGATCTCGGCGTCCCGGTGCCGGCGGGTGACTTCGGGGGGCGGTTCCTGCTCACGCTCGACGACGTCGTGCTCGGTCACGCGGACCCGCACGGGCGCGAGCTCGCCTGGCTCGCGTAGTCGAGCTACTGGTCGGAACGGGCGCCGAAGACGATCTCGTCCCAGCTGGGGACGCTGGTCCGGCGGTTCTTCTGGGACCGACGGGTGGGACGTTCCTTGATCACCGTGGCGTCTGTGGCCTCCTCCGGGGCGGAGGCGGCCGGGTGGGCGCCGTCGGGCCGGGTGTCGTCCGCGGCGTCGTCGGAGCGGTCGTCGTCGGCGTCGTTCTCGTCGGCCTCGTGCTCCGGCTGGGCGTCGGCAGCGGCCTCATCGCCCTCGTCCCACAGGGCGGGGGTGTGCGGGGCCGCCCGCAGCACTGTCGGCGGGCGGGGGGCGGACTCCTCCTGGTCGGAGGCGAGCACCTCCTCGGCCAGCGTCTCGTCGTCGATCTCGATGTGCTGCCGCACGCCCCGCGCGGCGCTCAGCTCGTCGAGGAGCGCCTCGGTGTCCTCGGCCGAGATCTCGGCCTCGGGTTCCTGCGGGGTCGGCGGCTCCGACGGCTCGGGCGCCTGCCGCGCCGAGCGGAGGTCACGGGGGCGGGTGTCACGGATCACAGCGTCCACAGCGGCGAGTGCGGGTGCGACGTCGGCATCGGTCTCGACGTCGTACAGTCGCGCCCCGCGCACCGCGGAGAGGTGACGCCGCGGCGTGCCCGGCCCGAGGTCGGTCTCCGAGAGCCACCGGCTCTCGTCGTCGACGGCGACCACGCTGCCGGCGGCGAGGTCCACCTGCCAGGTGGCCTCGCGCTCACGGTCCCCGGCCACGAAGCGAGCCACGACCTCCCAGGGCTCGGCCCCACGCCGTCGAGCATCCCAGTCGATCTGCTCGACCCCACGCGCGGCGAGGCGGTCCACGACCATGTCGCCCAGGGTGGGGGAACCCGGCTCACGGCCCAGCATCATCGCCTGCGCGCGTTGCGCGACGTGGCCGCGCTCGGCCAGGGCCGGCCCCTCGTAGCGGCGCACCTGCTCCACGGGCACGCCGGCCTCGGCTGCGATGTCCTCGGCGGATGCGCCGGCCCGGACCAGCGACTGGATCTCGCGGGGGCGCAGGCCCTCCGACCGGATCTGCTCCAGCTGGGGACGGTCGCGGCGAACCGCGGCGCGGAGCGCGTCATCGATGGGGAGACGGTGGCGCTGACCCTCCTCGTCGACCAGCACGATGTGCTCTCCATCGGCGTGGATACCGACAAGCTCGAGCTCAGCCATGACACCTCCCAGGACAGTTCACCACCCCCGAGCCTGCCACGCCGAGCGTCCGGATCTGCCGATTCAGGTCGGTGTGGCGGTACTGGAGGGAGTTCGAACACGATCCGAGGGCGGCTCGCGCGTGATCCGGTGTGCATTCTGGCGTTCGATGGTGCACAATCTGCTCGCCTGCGTACGGGAACAATCCGGCCCGCAGTGCGTTGTACCCGCGTACGGCGTTCCCGACGCGCTGTATGAACAGCACCAGCCCGACGACGATCAAGGACCGACGAGAACCACATGGCGACCGACTACGACGCCCCGCGCAAGACCGACGAAGAGCTCAGCGAGGACTCGCTCGAAGAGCTCAAGGCGCGCCGTGCCGAGAAGAACTCGGGGACCGTCGACGAGGATGAGACCGAGGCTGCAGAAGGCTTCGAGCTACCCGGCGCCGACCTCTCCGGCGAAGAGCTCAGCGTGCGCGTGCTGCCACGACAGGCTGACGAGTTCACCTGCTCGCGCTGCTTCCTGGTGCACCACCGCAGCCAGCTCGCCTACGAGGAGGGCGGTCAGCCCGTCTGCTCGGAGTGCGCTGCCTGACCCTCCTGGCCAGCAGCATCACGGCACGCGACCAGCACCGTCGCGAGCTCAGCAGGACGACGGGTCGACACCACCCAGTAGGGCGTGGTGTCGGCCCGGTCCTGTACCTGGACCCTGACGGCGGTGCGTATCCACGAGCGGTGCAGCAGCCACGCGTCCGCGCGCAGCTCGGGTCCGAGCGCGAGGCGAGTCCTCTCGGTGTCCAGGGCTTCGATCTCGCCCAGGTGCTCGGCTTCGAGGAACGCCTTGCCTGCGTGCAGCCCGTCGGGGCCGACGGCCACCCGCGGTCGGGAGGCCAGCAGGGCCACCAGCAAGCCGACACCCACGGCGAGGCCGACCGGCACAGCGATCGGCAGCCCCAGCGGGAACGTCGCGGCACCGGCCATGAAGGTGCCGACAGGCACCAGCAGCCACATCGCCGCCGACGGGTGCAGTCGTTCCTCGTACGTGATCACGGCACCAGGGTGCCAGGTGGATTCGCACGGTCCCGCACTGAACGTAGGATCGATCGAGTGATCGACTCCGAGCCCGTACAGGTGCTGGTGCACCGACTCGACCCCGAGCTGCCGCTCCCGGCGTACGCCCACCCCGGCGACGCCGGTCTCGACCTCCTCGCCCGCGAGGACGTCACGCTGGCACCGGGCGGCCGTGCGGCGGTGCCCACGGGCGTGGCGCTCGCGCTGCCGGCAGGGTACGTCGGGCTGGTGCACCCACGATCCGGCCTGGCGCGCAAGCACGGCATCACGGTGCTGAACGCCCCGGGCACGGTGGACGCCGGCTATCGAGGCGAGATCCAGGTGATCCTCGTCAACACCGATGCCGTTGAGACCGTCACCCTGCGCCGTGGCGACCGTGTCGCCCAGCTGGTGGTGCAGGCGGTCGCGCAGGCGGAGCTGATCGAGGTCGGCTCGCTACCGGGCAGTGACCGGGGCGCGGGCGGGTTCGGCTCCACCGGGGGATTTGGGGCCATGACAGCGGAGGCTCGGGCATGAGGTGGTTCTCCCGCAAGGGGCGCGACGAGAGCGACGACGTCGAGGAGACCGACGTCGAGACGAACGAGCAGGATCCGCCGGCAGAGCCCGAGGGCAGCGGCCCGTGGGACCTCGAGGAGGTGCCCGAGCTCGGCGCCCGGGTCGACCTGGGTGCGTTGCGCGTCCCGGTCCGCCCCGGCATGGAGGTGCGCATGGAGCAGGAGCGCAAGACTCGCCGGATCGTCGCCGTCAACGTGCGCCACGAGGGCTCGGCGCTCCAGCTGCAGGCGTTCGCCGCGCCGCGCTCGGCCGGGCTGTGGGAGGAGCTCCGCGAGGAGATTGCCGGCACGATCACCAAGCAGGGCGGTTCGTCGGAGGAGCAGGAGGGCCGCTTCGGCCCCGAGCTTCTCGCGCGGCTCCCGATCAGGACGCCGGACGGCCGCAGCGGGCACCGACCCGCCCGGTTCATCGGCATCGACGGCCCACGCTGGTTCGTGCGTGCCGTGCTGACGGGCAAGGCCGCGGTCGACGCCGAGTCGGCCGCCACGATGGAGGCTGTGCTCGCCGACCTCGTCGTGGTGCGCGGCGAGGAGGCGCGAGCTCCCCGCGACCTCCTGGCACTGCACATGCCGGGCAAGCCCGGCCAAGAGGTCCCGAGCACCGCTGCCACACGGCCCAGCATCGATCTCGGCAGCCCGCGCGGCCCTGAGATCACCGAGGTCCGTTGAGTGTCCCGGGCCCTGAAGGAGCGGCTCCGGCGGGTGTTCGCCTCGACCGGTGAGCTCGAGGCCGACGACGAGCTCGTCGAGGCTGCGCTGCGGGGCACGGATCCGGTCTCCCGATGCCGCGCGCGCGAGCGCCACAGCCTCTCCGGGGTGCTGCGCTCGGTCCGGTACGCGGCGCGCGATGCCCGGCCCGAGCTCGTGGCCGAGCTGTACGACGGCTCCGGCAGCGTCGACCTCGTGTGGCTCGGACGGCGGGAGATCGCCGGTATCGAGCCCGGACGGCGGCTGCTCGTGACCGGGCGGCTCAGCGAGGGCGATCAGCACCTGGTGATGTACAACCCCACGTACACGCTGCTCGCCCCGACGGTGGCGTCATGACGGCGACCGGCCCGGAGGAGGCGACCGAGGAGCCTCAGCGGGGCATGCGACAGCTCGCCTCGGCGGAGTTCGACGGGCTGGAGGCCATCGGCGGCTGGCGGGGCATGGTCGAGTCGGTCGCGCCCGGCCTCGTGTTCGTGGTGGTGTTCGTGGCGATCCGTGAGGTCGTGCCCGCGGTGATCGCCTCGGTGGCGGTCGCGGTGCTGGCCACCGTGCTCCGACTGATCCAGCGCACCCCGGTCACGCAGGCGGTCGGCGGCCTGCTCGGCATCGGCATCGGGGCCGTCTGGGCGTGGCGCAGCGGCGAGGCCCAGAACTTCTTCGTCTGGGGCCTGTACACCAACCTGGCGTTCGCCGTCGGGGTCACGATCTCGATCCTCGTGCGCTGGCCCGTGGTGGGCGTCATCGTGGCCACGCTCTTCGGCAAGGGGCACGACTGGCGCAGCACCCCGGCGCTGATGCGGCGGTACACGCTGGCCTCGTGGCTGTGGGTCGGCGCGTTCGTGCTGCGGCTCGTGGTCCAGGTACCGCTCTACCTCGACGGCGACACGGGCTGGCTCGGCGCCGCCCGCCTCGTCATGGGGCTTCCGCTGTGGGCTCTGGTGCTGTGGGTGACGTGGGTGCTGGTGAACCCCCGAGCAGATCCTGAAGCTCGGCAAGATCGGCAGGATCCTCCGACGAGCTGATCAGCAGCAGCTCGTCGCCGCCCTCGAGCGTGTCGTCGGCCGAGGGGGGGATCGGCCGGTCCCCGCGGATGATCGCCGCCAGCACGCTGTGGCTCGGCCACGCGATCGCGGCCACCCGCTGGCCGACCACCGAGGCGTCCTCGGCGAGCGTGATCTCGTACATGCTCGCGCCGGACTGGTGGAAGGTGAAGATCCGCACCAGGTCGCCGACCGAGACGGCCTCCTCGACCAGCGACGTCATGATCCGCGGGGTCGAGACCGGCACGTCGACGCCCCAGGCGTCATCGAACATCCACTCGTTCTTGGGGTTGTTGACGCGAGCGACCGTGCGTGGCACGGCGTACTCGGTCTTGGCGAGCAGCGAGACGACGAGGTTCACCTTGTCGTCACCGGTCGCGGCCACCACGACGTCGCAGGTGTCCAGGTGCGCCTGGTCGAGCGAGGAGATCTCGCACGCATCGGCAAGGATCCACTCGGCATCGGCCACCGAGGACACCCGCATCGCTGCCGGCTCCTTGTCGATGAGAACCACCTCGTGATCGTGGTTGAGCAGCTCGCGCGCGATCGAGCGCCCCACGCTGCCAGCACCTGCGATGACGACCCGCATGCTCACTCCTCCTCGGCCGGCGGCCGGACCGCGAGGACGCGCTGCACGTCGTTGACGCGAGGCGTCTCGACGAGCATGTGGATCACGTCGTTCTCCTGCAGCAGGTCGTCGGGTGCGGGGATGTAGCCCTCGCCCAGCCGGGTCAGGTAGGCCACGCGGGCGCGCGAGACCCGCTGCACGTCGCGGATCGAGCGACCCACCCACGCGGCGTGGCTGTCCATCTCGCAGAGCTGGATGCGCCCGGACGCATCGGTGAACTCCGAGTCGGCGCCACGCGGGATCATCCGTCGCAGCACCTGGTCCGCGGTCCAGCGCACGGTCGCGACCGTGGTGATGCCGAAGCGCTGGTAGACCTCGGCCCGCCGCGGGTCGTAGATGCGGGCGACGACGTCGGTCACCCCGAAGGTCTCGCGCACCACCCGGGCGGCGATGATGTTGGAGTTGTCGCCCGAGGACACCGCGGCGAACGCGCGCGCCTCCTCGATACCGGCCTGCACGAGCGCATCCCGGTCGAACCCGAGCCCGGTGACGCGGCGTCCCTCGAAGTCGGCGGAGAGCCGGCGGAACGCGTCGGGGTTCTGGTCGATGATCCCCACCGAGTGGCCGCGCTCCTCGAGGGCCTCGGCGAGCGTGACGCCGACACGGCCCGCGCCCATGATGACGAAGTGCACGATTGCCGAACCTACACCCAGCAGTCCCGTCCGTGCGGGCGTAGCATCGGCAACCGTGCCCGACATCGTCGATGCCGCCAAGCGCGTCCTGGTAGGCCGCCCGGTCCGTAGCGAGGCCCTGGGCCACACCCTGCTCCCGAAGCGTCTCGCGCTTCCCGTGTTCGCCTCGGACGCGCTCTCGTCGGTGGCGTACGCCCCTGACGAGATCCTGCTGATGCTCTCGATCGCGGGTCTGGCCAGCTACACGATCTCTCCATGGGTGGGCCTCGCGGTCGTCGTGGTGCTGCTCACCGTGGTGGCCTCGTACCGCCAGACCGTGCGGGCCTACCCCTCGGGCGGTGGCGACTACGAGGTCGCCACCAAGAACCTGGGCGGTACCGCCGGCCTGACGGTCGGCAGCGCGCTGCTCGTCGACTACGTGCTCACCGTGGCCGTCTCGGTATCGTCGGGCGCCCAGTACCTGGCCACCGTGCTGCCCGCCGCCCGCGGTCACGAGGCCGCGATCGCGTGCGGGTTCGTGGCGTTGCTGGCGCTGCTCAACCTGCGCGGTGTGCGCGAGTCGGGCCGCGGGTTCGCGATCCCGGTCTACGTGTTCATGCTCTCGATGGGCGTGCTGGGTGTCGTCGGTGGCATCCAGTGGCTCACGGGCTCGCTCGGGGCGGCTGAGTCGGCCGCCTTCGACGTCACCCCACGGCCGGGGTACGAGCAGGGCCTGGTGGGTCTCGCGGGAGCGCTGCTCGTGCTGCGCGCGTTCACCTCGGGCGCCGCAGCCCTCACGGGTGTCGAGGCCATCGCCAACGGGGTGCCGGCCTTCCAGCGACCGAAGTCGAAGAACGCCGCCACCACGCTGCTCATGCTCGGCGGCATCTCGGTCTTCATGCTCACCACCGTGCTCGGCCTCGCCAAGGCGACCGGCGTCCGGTTCGTCGAGGACCCCGCTTCCCAGCTGCACCTCGACGGCGGCGACGTCCCCGAGTCCTACCAGCAGGACCCGGTGCTGGGTCAGGTCGCCGAGACGGTGTTCGCGGGCTTCCCGCTGCTCTTCTACGTCGTCACCGGAGTCACGGGGCTGATCCTGCTGCTCGCCGCCAACACGGCGTTCAACGGATTCCCCGTGCTGGGCAGCATCCTCGCCCGCGACGGCTACCTTCCCCGCCAGCTCCACACCCGCGGCGACCGGCTCGCCTTCTCCAACGGCATCCTCACGCTCGCCCTGGCGGCGATCTTCCTGATCTGGGTCTTCGACGCCCAGGTGACGCGCCTGATCCAGCTGTACATCGTGGGCGTGTTCGTATCGTTCACGCTCGGCCAGCTCGGCATGGTCAGGCACTGGAGCCGCGCGATGGACACCGAGGCACGTCCACGCGAGCGCAACCGGATGCGTCGGTCCCGGGCGATCAACCTCTTCGGCTTCGTTCTCACCTCGATCGTGCTCACGGTGGTGGTGATCACCAAGACGACCCAGGGCGCCTGGATCACGATGGCCCTGATGATCGTGCTGTTCGTGCTGATGCGCGGCATCCGCAAGCACTATGACCGGGTCACCGAGGAGCTCACGCTCGACGACGTCGAGGGCGCGAAGGCCCTGCCGGCGCGGGTGCACGCGGTCGTGCTCGTGTCCAAGGTGCACAAGCCCACGATGCGGGCGCTGTCCTACGCGCGTGCCACGCGACCCTCGACGCTGCAGGCGATCACGGTCGGCGTCGACGCGGCCGACGCGGAGCGCACCCGCGCGGCATGGGATGCGGCCGGGATCCCGCTACCGTTGACGGTGCTCGACTCCCCGTTCCGCGAGATCACGCGGCCGGTGCTGGAGTACGTGCGGTCGCTGCGGCGTTCTTCGCCTCGCGACCTCGTGGTCGTCTACATCCCCGAGTACGTCGTGGGTCATTGGTGGGAGCAGTTGTTGCACAATCAGAGCGCGTTGCGCCTCAAGGGGCGGCTGCTGTTCACGCCGGGCGTCGTCGTGGCCTCGGTGCCGTGGCAGCTCGACTCCTCGCGGGACCTGTCCCGCTCGTTCGCCGTCGACGAGCCGGGCCAGCAGCCCGGTGACCTCCCGGCACCGGGGGCGGTGCGCCGTGGCCACTGAGACACCGCTGGAGCTCGTCCTGGAGATCGGGCCGGCCGTGCACGGTGGGCACTGTCTCGCGCGCCACGAGGGGCGCGTGGTGTTCGTGCGGCACGCGCTGCCCGGGGAGCGGGCCAGGGTCCGGATCACCGAGCAGCGGCGCAAGGGCTACTGGCGCGCAGACGCGGTCGAGATCCTGGACGCCTCACCCGACCGGGTGCCGAGCGTCTGGCCCGAGGCCGGGCCCGACGGCGTGGGCGGCGGCGAGCTGGCGCACGTGGCTCTGCCTGCGCAGCGCGAGTGGAAGCGGGGCGTGCTGGTCGAGTCGCTCGTGCGGATCGGCGGCTTCGACGCGCAGGACCCGCTTCTCGCGGGTCTCTCGGTCGAGCCGGTCCCCGGCGACGTCGACGGGCTCGGCACGCGCACCAGGATCGAGCTCACCGCCGACGGCGCGGGCCGGGCCGGGATGTACCGGTACCGGACGCACGACGTGCTCCCGCTGCGGGAGATGCCTCTCGCGGTGGCCGAGATCGCCGCGCTCGACCTCCTGAGCCGCCGCTGGCAGCCCGGTGCCCGCATCGACGCCGTCGCACCGGCGGACGGGGACCCGGTCGTGCTGGTGGACGGCCGGCCCGCGAAGGGCGGTCGCACCCATGTGCGCGAACGGGTCCAGGCCGGCGCCGACGAATACCGCTACCGCGTGGCCGCGGCAGGTTTCTGGCAGATCCACCGCGGCGCCCCGGCCACCCTCGTGGACGCCGTGCTCGAGGCCGCCACGCTCGAGCTTGGGCAGCGCGTCGTCGACGCCTACTCGGGCGCCGGCCTGCTCAGCCTCCCGCTCGCTCGCGCTGTCGGCGAGCAGGGCCACGTGCTGGCGATCGAGTCCGACACCCAGGCGGGCAGGGACGCTCGTCGGAACGCGCACGGCGTTCCCCAGCTCGAGCTGCGCACGGCCCAGGTCACGCAAGCCCTGCCTCACATCGAGACCCGGCCGGACGCCGTCGTCCTCGATCCTCCCCGGGCAGGTGCCGGGGCGGGGGTGCTCAACGGGCTCGCCGACCTCGAGGTGCCGCTCATCGTGTACGTGGCCTGCGACCCGGCGGCGCTCGCACGCGATGCGCGCATCGCGGTCGAGCGCGGCTACCGGTTGGAGGCGTTGCGAGGACTCGACCTCTTCCCGCACACGCACCACGTCGAGGCTGTGGCGACGCTCAGGCGGTGACGGCGCCGCCGGGTCGTCGACGCGCCCGGCTGCCCGAGGGCGCGCACGTGGCGTGCGCGTACGACCTGGCAGCGGGCGTCACAGGGGCGGGGCCGGCCGAGACCCCCATCTCGACCGCCCCGCCCCGGGCACCCCTCCGAACGCCTCATCGCCCGCCGGCGGGGGCGAGGCGGGCCCGACCCCACCGCACCCCCTGACCCGACGGGCTCGTCCACCGGCGAGGACCGCGGCGCAGGCGGAGCCGAAGCTGCGACGCCGTGGCAACCATGTGCTGTCCTCTCTGCTCGGTGCGACGTGCTTGAGAGACGTGGACGGGGACCCGTCATGACGCGAGAACGGATGTGATCCGCATCACGGCCCGAGTTCGGCCATACTCGGGGACCGTGCAGCAAGCCACCTCGATCGTGCCGCCGCCCGGTCTGACCTCCGCCGACGTCGCCGCCCGCGTGGACGCGGGGAAGGTCAACGTCACCGACGACACCTCCTCGCGCAGCCTGTGGGAGATCGTCCGTGGCAACCTCTTCACGCTCTTCAACGCGATCCTCGGGGTAGCCCTCGTGGTCGTGCTGTCGGTCGGGGCCTGGAAGGACGCGGTCTTCGGCTTCGTGCTGCTGTTCAACACGCTGATCGGAGCGGTGACCGAGTACCGGGCCAAGCGCACACTCGACCGGCTGGCGATCCTCAACCAGGCCGAGGTGGCCGTGATCCGCGACGGCGCGGAGCATCGGGTGCCCATGCGGGAGGTCGTGCTCGACGACGTGCTGCGGCTGCGCCTGGGCGACCAGGTGCCTGCCGACGGCGAGGTGCTCAGCTCGGTGGGTCTTGAGGTGGACGAGTCGATGCTGACCGGAGAGAGCGAGCCGGTCGACAAGACTCCCGGCGACCCCGTGCTCTCCGGATCAGCGGTCGTGGCCGGCTCGGCCGTCGTCCGGGCCACGAAGGTCGGGCCCGATGCCTACGCACAGAAGCTGACGGCGCAGGTCAAGCAGTTCTCGCTCGTGGGGTCCGAGCTCCGCAGCGGCATCAACAAGGTGCTCGTGGTGATCTCGTGGGTGATCGTCCCGATCGCGTTCCTGCTGTTCTGGAGCCAGATCCGCAACGCCGGCGGCTGGCAGACCGCCTTCGCGGGCGACGGCTGGCGCGAGGCGGTGGTGCAGGCGGTGGCCGGCATCGTCGGGATGGTGCCCGAGGGGCTGGTGCTGCTCACCTCGATCAACTTCGCGCTGGCGGCGATCATCCTGGCCCGGCGCAAGGTCCTGGTGCAGGAGCTGCCCGCCGTCGAGGTGCTCGCACGCGTCGACGTGCTGTGCCTCGACAAGACGGGCACGATCACCGACGGCTCGGTCGAGCTCGACGAGCTGGTCGAGATCGAGGAGGTCGCCGGGTCCCGCGAGCTGCTGGCAGCCCTCGCGCGCGAGCCCGGCGCCTCGCCGACGACAGCGGCGATCGCCGGCGGGCTCGCCGAGACCCCCGTGGTCGCGCAGGAGGAGGTCGTCCCGTTCAGCTCGGCTCGCAAGTGGAGCGGGCACCGGGCGGAGTCGGGCACGTGGGTGCTCGGCGCCCCCGAGGTGCTGCTCGCCTCTCGAGGGGCCGACGACGGCGTGCTCGCCCGCGTGAACGCGCTCGCCACGACAGGTGCTCGCGTCATGCTGCTCGCGCGGGTGCGCGCCGGGGATCTGGCGGGGGAGTCGTTGCCGGACGACCTGCAGCCCGCGTTGCTGGCGGTGCTGCGGGAGCGCGTGCGCCCCGACGCTGCCCAGACGCTCGAGTACTTCGCGGCGCAGGGAGTCGAGGTCAAGGTGCTCTCGGGCGACAACCCGGCGACCGTGGGCTCGATCGCCGGATCGGTCGGGCTGCAAGGGGGCGCCGAGGCCGTCGACGCGCGGACGCTCCCGCACGACCGTGAGTCCCTGCGGGACCCGATCAGGCGTGGCCGGGTGTTCGGCCGCGTCACGCCCGAGCAGAAGCGCGCCTTCGTGCACGCCCTGCAGGACGAGGGTCGTACGGTCGCCATGACGGGGGACGGCGTCAACGACGCGCTCGCGCTCAAGGACGCGGATCTCGGCATCGCGATGGGCAACGGCGCGGCGGCGACCAAGGCGGTGGCCCGGCTGGTGCTGCTCGACGGCCGGTTCTCCACGCTGCCGGGTGTGGTGGCCGAAGGGCGCCGCGTGATCGCGAACATGGAGCGCGTGGCGGCGCTGTTCCTCACCAAGACCACCTACGCCGTGCTGCTCGCCGTCGTGGTCGCCCTCGTGGCCTGGCCCTACCCGTTCCTGCCGCGTCACCTCACGCTCGTCGGTGCGCTGACGATCGGCACGCCGGCGTTCTTCCTCGCGCTCGCACCGAACAACCAGCGGTACCGGGAGGGTTTCCTCGACCGGGTGCTCCAGCTGGCGGTGCCCTGCGGCCTGATCTGCGGCTCCGGCGTGCTGGTGGTCTTCGGGATCCTGCACGAGCGCGGCGAGGAGCTGCAGGCGAGCACCGGTGCCACGCTGACGCTGATCGTGATGGCGCTGTGGCTGCTCGCGATCCTCGCGCGGCCGTGGAACTGGTGGCGGCTCGCTCTGGTCGCCGTGATGGCGTTCGGAGCGGTGCTGGCCGTCGGCATCCCGACCGCGCGCGACTTCTTCGCGCTCGAGTGGCCCGCCGGCCCGACCGCGCAGCTCGTCGTCGTCGTCGGGCTCGTCGGGGCCGCGCTGATCGAGCTGGTCTACCGCCTGCGGGAGCAGCGGCTGGCCCGCCTGACGCCATGACACCGGCGACGCGCTGTGCCACGCTGGAGCACGACGTGATGGGGACAGCCTGGTAAGATATCTCGACATCGAGATAATTGATTGAAGTCGAGCCCGACGTCATGGACGTGACGTCCTCGGCGACGAACGACCGGATGGAGCAGCAGTGAGCGCGGTGAACAGCTTCGGAGCCAAGGGCACGCTCGAGGTAGGCGGGGCCAGCTACGAGATCTATCGACTGGGAGCGGTCGAGGGGCTGAACAAGCTGCCTTACTCGCTCAAGGTCCTGGCGGAGAACCTGCTGCGCACCGAGGACGGTGCGAACATCACGGCCGACCACGTCAACGCGCTGGCCGGCTGGGACCCGAGTGCCGAGCCGAGCACCGAGATCCAGTTCACGCCGGCCCGCGTGGTGATGCAGGACTTCACCGGTGTGCCCTGCGTGGTGGACCTGGCGACCATGCGTGAGGCCGTGGCGGAGCTGGGCGGGGACGCCTCGGCGATCAACCCGCTCTCGCCGGCTGAGCTCGTGATCGACCACTCGGTGCAGATCGACGTGTTCGGGCGCGCCGACGCATTCCAGCGCAACGTTGACCTCGAGTACGAGCGCAACCACGAGCGGTACCAGTTCCTGCGTTGGGGCCAGACCGCGTTCGACGACTTCAAGGTCGTGCCCCCGGGCACCGGCATCGTGCACCAGGTCAACATCGAGTATCTGGCGCGGGTGGTGATGGTCCGTGACGGCAAGGCGTACCCGGACACCCTCGTCGGCACCGACTCGCACACCACGATGGTCAACGGCCTGGGCGTGCTGGGGTGGGGCGTGGGTGGTATCGAGGCCGAGGCCGCGATGCTGGGGCAGCCGGTGTCGATGCTGATCCCGCGGGTCGTCGGTTTCAAGCTGAAGGGTGAGATCCCCTCCGGGGTGACCGCGACCGACGTCGTGCTCACCATCACCCAGATGCTTCGCCAGCACGGCGTGGTGGGCAAGTTCGTCGAGTTCTACGGCAAGGGCGTCGCCCAGGTGCCGCTCGCCAACCGCGCCACCATCGGCAACATGAGCCCCGAGTTCGGTTCGACCGCGGCGATGTTCCCGATCGACGAGGTCACGCTGGACTACCTGCGCCTGACCGGCCGCGACGAGGAGCAGGTGGCGCTGGTCGAGGCGTACGCCAAGGAGCAGGGGATGTGGCTCGCCCCGGACGCGGAGGACTACGTCGAGCCGGAGTTCTCCGAGTACATCGAGCTCGACCTGTCCACCGTGGTGCCGTCGATCGCCGGGCCGAAGCGGCCGCAGGACCGCATCGCGCTCACCCGCGCGAAGGAGCAGTTCCACGCCGACCTCGAGAACTACGTCGTCGACGGCAAGCGCATCGAGAAGAGCCCGGTGGACCAGGAGCTGGCGGACACCTTCCCCGCCTCCGACTCGCCGTCGCACGACGCGCACGAGGAGTCCTCGCCGTTGGGCCAGCCGACCAGCTCGCCGGTGGTGCAGTCCAGCCGTGCGCACAAGCTCGTGGACGTGACCGCACCGGACGGCAGCACCTATCAGCTCGACCACGGGCGGGTCGCGATCGCCTCGATCACCTCCTGCACCAACACCTCCAACCCCGAGGTCATGCTGGCCGCGGGACTGCTCGCCAAGCGTGCGGTCGAGAAGGGCCTCCAGGTCAAGCCCTGGGTGAAGACCTCGATGGCACCCGGCTCGCAGGTGGTGACCAACTACTACGACAAGGCCGGTCTGTGGCCCTACCTGGAGAAGCTCGGCTATCACCTGGTGGGGTACGGCTGCACCACCTGCATCGGTAACTCGGGGCCGCTGCCCGACGAGGTCTCGCAGGTCGTCAACGAGCACGACCTCTCGGTCGTCTCGGTGCTGTCGGGCAACCGGAACTTCGAGGGGCGGATCAACCCCGACGTCAAGATGAACTACCTCGCCTCGCCGCCGTTGGTGATCGCGTACGCGCTCGCCGGCACGATGGACTTCGACTTCGCGTCCGAACCGCTCGGTCAGTCCGAGGACGGCACCCCGGTGTTCCTCGAGGACATCTGGCCCTCGCCCCAGGAGGTCCAGGAGACCATCGCTTCTTCGATCAGCCGAGAGATGTTCACCTCCGACTACGCGGACGTGTTCACCGGCGACGAGCACTGGCGCAACCTCGACACCCCTGAGGGCGACACGTTCTCGTGGGACCCGGAGTCCACCTACGTGCGCAAGCCCCCGTACTTCGAGGGCATGACGGTCGAGCCGGCGCCGGTCACCGACATCTCGGGTGCGCGTGTGCTCGCGAAGCTGGGTGACTCCGTCACGACCGACCACATCTCGCCGGCTGGCTCGATCAAGCCCGACTCACCTGCGGGCACGTACCTCGCCGAGCACGGGATCGCGCGCCGCGACTTCAACTCCTACGGCTCCCGCCGCGGCAACCACGAGGTGATGATCCGTGGCACGTTCGCCAACATCCGGCTGCGCAACCAGTTGCTGGACGGCGTCGAGGGCGGGTTCACGAAGAACCTCCTCACGGGCGAGCAGACGTCGATCTACGACGCGGCACAGGCGTACGCCGAGGCGGGCATCCCGCTGGTCGTGCTCGGCGGCAAGGAGTACGGTTCCGGCTCCTCGCGGGACTGGGCGGCCAAGGGCACGGCGCTGCTCGGCGTCCGCGCGGTCATCACGGAGAGCTTCGAGCGCATCCACCGCAGCAACCTGATCGGGATGGGCGTGCTGCCCCTGCAGTTCCCGGCGGGCGAGACGGCGGACTCGCTCGGGCTCGACGGCACCGAGACGTTCGACATCAGTGGCGTCACCGCGCTCAACGATGGTTCGACCCCGAGCACGGTGCACGTGAGCGCCACCAAGGCCGACGGCTCGGTCGTGGAGTTCGACGCGGTCGTTCGCATCGACACCCCCGGTGAGGCGGACTACTACCGCAACGGCGGGATCCTCCAGTACGTGCTGCGTTCGCTGGTCGCCGCCTGAGCACATCTGACACACCCCCGGCTGAGCCGGAGCTGCCGAGCAGCTCCGGCCGCTGGGACGTGTTCCGAGACGGTCGGGGCGCGACGACGACGGGCATCCTGCTGGTCATCACCGCCGTCGCCTTCGAGGGCATGGGCGTGGGCACGGCGATGCCGGACATCATGGCCGACGTCGGCACGCTGGAGACCTACGCGTGGCCCTTCGTCGCGTTCCTGGCCTCCTCGGTGCTCGCCACCGTGCTGGGCGGTCGGTGGGCCGATGAGCGCGGTCCGGCCGGGCCGCTGGTCGCAGGTGTCGCGGCGTTCGCGATCGGCCTGATCGCGGCGGGGACCGCCACCGCGCTGCCGCAGCTCCTGGTGGGGCGCGCGCTGCAGGGTCTGGGTGCGGGTGCGCTCACCGTGGCGGTGTTCGTGCTGGTGGCGCTGGCCTATCCGGTGCAGCTGCGCCCTGCGGTGTTCGGCTGGACGGCGACCGCGTGGGTGCTGCCGTCGTTGCTCGGGCCGCCCGCAGCGGCCTACGTGACCGAGACCTGGTCGTGGCACTGGGTGTTCCTGGGCATCGTCCCGTTCGCCGCGATCGCGCTCGTGATGATGTCCCGAGCGTTGCGGCGGCTCGGCTCGACGCGACCCGAGCGGGCCGGTGTGCGGCCCGGGGGACGGTGGTTGCTGCTTGCCGCACCGCTCGCGGCGATCGGCGTGGCGGCGTTGAGCTGGGCGGGGGAGCGCCCAGGGCTCACGGTGCTTCCGGTCGCGGTGGTGGCGCTTGCCGTGCTGATCCCCTCGGTGCGGCAGCTGGTGCCGACCGGGACGCTGCTGGCGCGGCGTGGCGTCGCGTCCACGGTGCTCTCCCGTGGCTTCCTGGCCGGGTCGTTCTTCGCGATGAACTCGTTCCTGCCGCTCATGCTCAACAGGCTGCACGGGTGGACGTTGACCGAGGCCGGTGCGGTCCTGATCGTCGGGTCGCTGGGCTGGTCGGCAGCGTCGACGTGGCAGGGCGGCCGACCGGATCTGCGCCGGGACTCGCTGCTGCGCGCGGCGTTCGGCCTGATCGCGGTCGCGATCGCGATCGTGATTCCCGTGACACTGGGCCTCGTGCCGGCCTGGCTGACGTTCGCGGCGCAGGCCATCGCAGGGTTCGGGATGGGACTGGGCATGCCGGCGGTCTCGCTTCTCGTGATGGGCCACTCCGCGCGCGGTGAGGTGGGTTTCAACACCGCTGCCGCACAGATCCTCGACGGGCTGGGCACCGCCCTCCTCATCGGGATCGGCGGCGCCCTGACGGCCATGCTCGGTCTCCGGTCCGGGCTCGTGTCGTTGTTCCTGGCACTGGTGGCGACCGTGCTCGTGGGGACACTCGTTGCACCACGCACGGGGCTGTTCGAGCCCGTACCGGATGCCGGTGGTGCCGGCGCCGGTGCCGGGGCGAGGGCCAATAGCGATGGCGCCGCCAGTCCCGATGCTCCTGCCTCGAGCTAGCCGTCGGTCTCGAGCCGGGCTCAGGCGGTGTTGATGAACCCGTAGGTGACATCGTGCTCGTCGAGGGTGAGCGGGTCGATGTCTTCCCACGGGTCCCACGAGGGCGCCCAGCTCCTGGTCCCGGCACGGGTGTCCGCTCGCCGATCAGGCACCGGTCGGGAATCACCCGCACCCGCAGCGCTGCTCGGACCGATCCCATGAGAGCTGTCATCCGGGTGCCCGGCACCGGCATCGACACCGCGGAGAGGGACACCGTCGCTGTCGCCTCCGATATGCCCACCCTGGCGAGCGAATGCGACGGGTGCCACAGCGCTCGGCCCCCCAGCTGTCGCGCCGGCACCTGCTCCGATGCCGTTGAGCTGGGTGGTGGTGCCGTTGGTGACGAGGTAGATGGCGCCGGCGGGTGAGGTCCAGATCCAGACGCCCGGGGTCGGGGTGGTGACTTTCCAGCCGGCTTTGTCCTTGGCGCGGTGGTGCTTGCGACAGGGCAGGTGTGTGTTCGGGGTGGCGGTGGGACCGCCCTGGCGGTAGGGCACCTGGTGATCGACATCGCCGGCGCGGGCGCGTCGGTGGCAGTAGGGGAAGGGGCAGTACCCGGCGTTGAGCAGCGCGAGCTGTTCCTTCAGGCGCGGCGGGGCCACGTACCCGGTGTAGGACAGCGGCTCGGCCAGATCCAGTACCGGCCGCACACTCACCTTGGCGTGCCCCACCACCGCGCGTGCCTGTCCCGGGGTGAGCAATCCACCACGTTCCTCGCACCAGGTCCCGGAGGCCCGGTCCAGATGCACGTACAGCACCGTGGAGGTCAAACCCGCGAACTCCTCCAACAGCCCCGGCGGACATCCCGCCACACCCGCGAGCGGCTCCTGAGCGACGGACACACCGCCGACTCCGCCCGCGCGGTCACCGCTGTCGTCACTGTCGCCGCCGTCCGGTTCGGACTCTGCCGCAATCGCAGCGGCAGCCGGTGGCGGAAGCGCACCCGTGAGCACAGGCTCCTGCGCGGGGCCAGGGTCCTCCTGACCTGCAGGTCTGGAACGCGATGAAGGGGTCTCGTGATGCCCTGCCCTGTCGGAAAGTGCGTGGTGCGCCGCTTCGGCGAGCCGCGCCGGCGAATCCGTGGACACGGTGCCATCAGGTTGGGCATCCCACGGCGGTTCGACGGCCGACGGTTGCATGACCGGCGGTTCGATGGCCTCGGTCGGCGTGGGCGGAGTCGGTTCATCCCTGCCGACGTCGCTTGACTCGCCGACGTCGCTGGACTCGCTCGTGGCCGTCGGGCTCACAGAGGTGTCTTCGTGCTGCTTGCGGAGGTCGTCAAGGGCACGGAGCAGTGCGGGATCGGCCAGCAGCCCGAGGGCCACGGCACGCAGGATCGCTTTCGGGCGGGCGTCACCGACCTGGGTCAACCAGCCGGCGATCTGATCCAGGCGCCGGTCCAGACGGACCGCATCAGTGACCTCCAGACGCGCAGCAACATCCGCAGCACCCGGCTCGCCCGGGCTGACCTGGACGAACAACGAGGCCGCCACCCGCGCCTGGGCCTCGGCCTGACTCTCCGGCCCCCGGACCGTGATCACCGCCTGATCCACCACCGTGCGCAACCGCGACATCGCCACCACCGCGACCACCGGAGCCGGACCCAGACTCGTGTCCCTGGGCTGGCACAACCGCTCCTGCACCAGCGCAGCCTGCTCCCTGCTCAGCTCCCGAGTGCGCCGCGCGATCACCCGCGCCCGGGAGAACCCCAGCACCCCCGCACGCACCGCCGAAGCCAACCGCGGCAACCGATACGCCAGATCCAGCACATCCGCACACAGGACCGTGGCAGCAGGCTGCGTCAGCCCCAACGTCGTAGCGACCTCCACCACCGCGAACTCCGGCACCTCAGGAGTCCCGGCACCACCGAGCCGGATCGCCCGCTCCGCACCCCGGCCCTGCCACAGCGGCGGCTCCCCATCCGCAGCAACCTCCCCGAGATACTGCACCAGATGATCCAGCCGCACCCCCTCCATCCGAGTCACCTCACGATCGGCCACAGCAGCAGCACGCAACGCGCCATCACCGACCAGACCCAGAGGTAGAACATCCATACGAGAAGTAGATCATCGACCACGGACATCCGCCCCGACCAAGGCAGAACGCCTGACCTGTCTCGACCGCGGCCGGCCGCCCGAGGTCGCACGGTGACCCTGGGCGCGGTGCCCGCCGCCTCCGGTCAGCCGCCGCGGCGATGTCTGGGCGCGGTGGCGCGGTGACACTGGAGCGCGGCCACGCGGAGCCTTCTGCTGTACACCTGGGCCGAGATGCAGGTGATCCTTCGACCCGAGGCAACACCAACGCCGAGCGGGCAGCCCTACGAGATCCGGACCAGCACCTTGCCGGAGGCATCGGAGTCAGCGGCGACGGCGAACGCCTCGAGGACCGACTCGAGCGGCAGCTCGTGCGTGATCACCTTCTCGATCGAGGGGTTGGCGGCGAGCATCGCGATCGCGCCGTCGATCTCGTCGTCGTAGCGGAACGTCCCGCGGAGCTGGATCTCCTTGGAGACCATCGGCGCGAGATTGACGGGGCGGTCCTCGTTCGGCACGTTCCCGACCTGCACGAGGGTGCCGCCGCGCGCGCAGGCGCGCAGCAGCGAGTTCAGGGTCTGGGGGATGCCGGTGCACTCGAGCACCACCTCGAACCGGGACTCCGGCAGCTCCGCCCGCGCGACGTCCACGGCCTCGGTGACTCCCAGCGCGCGGGCCCGCGTCAAGGGACCGGAGCGCACGTCGGTGCACCACACCTCGGACGCGCCGGCCGCGAGCGCCCCCGCGGCCGCGAGCAGCCCGATCGGGCCGGACCCGGCCACGAGCACCGATCGACCACGTACCCCGCCCGCCACAGCGATCGCGTGCAGGCCGACGGCGAGCGGCTCCACGAGCGCGGCGCGGCGCAACGGCAGGTCCGCGGGCAGCGGCCGCACCTGGTCGGCCGTGACGACGAGGAACTCCGACATCGCGCCCTGCGTGTGGGGCGAGGTGGAGGCGCTGCCGAGGAAGGTCCCGCCGGGCCAGGTCGGCCGCGAACCCTGCGACACCGGGCCCCAGGTCGCCGGATGCACGGTGACCGGTGTACCCGGCGCGTACCGACCGGACGGGTCGAGGTCGATCGTCCCGGACATCTCGTGACCCGGGATCAGCGGCTCGACGATCCTGAAGATCCCCGCCGCGCCGTCCGAGAAGTAGTGCAGGTCGGAACCACAGATGCCCACATGGGTCGGTCGGATCCGCACCTGACCCGGTCCTGGTTCCGGTGTCGGCACCTCCTCGATCCGGAGGTCCTGGTCGCGATGGATCCGTACTGCTCGCACGAACCAGGAGCCTAGGACATCAACCGAGCTGGACCGGCAGCAGACCCGCTCGGGTGCGCGAGGCGATCTGCTCCAGCGCGCCCTGCAGGTGCGGGAATCGGAAGGTGAAGCCCGTGCCGAGCAGCACGCCCGGGTGCACCCAGCGGCTCTTCAGCACGAGCTCAGGCTCCGTGCCGATGATGCGACCGCCGACCTCGAGCAGCCACGTCGGCTCGGGGATCCCGAACGGCGCACCGAAGACCTCGCGCATCTGCCTCATCAGCTCGGCGTTGGTCACCGGGTTCGGGGTGGCGACGTTGACCGGGCCGCTGACGCCTGCGTCGGCATACAGGTGGTCGATCGCACGAGCGACGTCCTCCACGTGCACCCAGCTGAACATCTGGCCGCCATCACCCATCGGCCCGCCGAACCCCATGCGCACCAGGTTGATGATCGGGTTGATCGCACCGCCGCCCGCGCCGATGACGATCGACATCCGCAGCGCGACCGTGCGCACGTGCTCCGGCGCCCCGCCGAGCTCGCGCTCCCATGCCCGGGCCACCTCGACCGAGAACCCGCTCCCGAGCTCACCGGTGGCCTCGTCCTGGGGCCGGTCGCGCGCGTCCCGGTAGATCGTGCCGGTGCTCGCGTTGATCCACACGGGCGGGGGAGCAGCGGCGCGGCCCAACGCCCGGGCCAGCTCCGCCGTCGTGCGCACGCGGGAGGAGAAGATCAGATCAGCGTTGCGCTTGTTGTACCGGCAGCTCACCGAGCGCCCGGCGAGGTTGACCAGGAGGTCGGCGCCGTCGAGCACCCGCGCGACGGCGCTCTCGTCACCCCAGCCGGCATCGGCGGAAGCGCCGCGACCGATCGTCCGGACCGTCACCCCGCGGTGCCGCAGCCGCGCCGTCAGGTACCGCCCGATGTACCCCGAGGCCCCAGCGACGACGGCGGTTCTCGGCCCGCTCACGCGTCGAGCACCAGTGTGGGGAGGTCGCCCGCGGGCTCGAACCCGAGCACCTGCCCGTAGAACGCGAGCTCGGTCTCCAACGCCCTCGTGATCGCCTCCGCACCACGGAACCCGTGCCCCTCGCCCGCGAACTCGACGTAGGCGACCGGCACGTCGCGCGCCCGGAGCGCCTCGGCCATCCCGCTGGACTGCGACGGCGGCACCACCCGATCCTCGGACCCCTGCTGGAGCAGCACCGGGGCCGTGATCCGCTCGACATGGTGCAGCGGCGACCGCTCGGTGTAGACCGCCTCGGCCTCAGGGTAGGGACCGACCAGCCGGTCGAGGTACCGCGCCTCGAACTTGTGCGTCTGCGCCGCGAGAGCCGCGAGATCGCCGATGCCGTACTTGGAGGTGCCCGCGGCGAACGTGTCGGTGAACGCCAGGGCTGCGAGCGTGGTGAAGCCGCCTGCCGAGCCGCCACGGATCGCCAGCCTCGCGGCGTCGGCACGGCCGCCGGCTGCCATCGCTGCCGCACCGCTGGCGCAGTCCGCGACGTCGACCACCCCCCAGGAGGCGTCGAGCCGCTCGCGGTAGGCGCGGCCGTACCCGGTGGAGCCGCCGTAGTTCACATCCAGCACGGCGAAGCCGCGGGTGGTCCAGTACTGCACGCCCGGTGAGAACCCGGGACTGGTGGCCGCGGTCGGCCCACCGTGGATCATCACCAGCAGCGGCGGCAGCTCGCCCTCGGGACCGGTGGTCCCGGCCAGCGTGGGCGGGTAGTAGAACCCGTGCGCCTCGGCGCCCGCGCCCGCATCCCACGAGACCGACTCCGCCTCGCTCACGCTCGCGTCGTCGAGCGTGATGCTGGTCGAGGTGGCGAGCACCGTCGTCGTCCCCTCGGCGAGCTCCAGCTCGACCACCGCACCCGGGCGGCGCGGGTGCGAGCCCACGAACACCACCCGGTCCGGAGCGGCGGCGATGGCGCCGGCAGGCTCCCAGTCCCCGATCCAGGCCTCGAGCTCACCGTTGAGCAGGCGCATGGTGCCGAGCCGACGGCGGCCCTCCTCGACCCAGGAGAGCACCAGGTGGTCCTCGTCGAGCACCGCGAGCGTGCGCGGCCCGAAGGCCCACTGGGGCGCGGAGAACTCGACCTGGGCCGGGTGCAGGTGCCGGGTGCGGAGCTCGAGCCAGCCCTCGGGCGTCTGCAGCTCGGTGCGGTAGAGGTTCCACCAGCCCGAGCTGTCGTCCACGTGCACCAGGTCACCGGCGGGTGTCCATACCGGCTCCTGCGCGGACACGTCGTCACCGCCGGCCACCACGAGCGCAGGCGAGCCGAAGGTGCCGTCGCTGGTCAGGACGCCCACGCGCACGCTCGACCCGTCCCACGGCATGTTGGGGTGGTCCCAGGTGACGAAGGCGAGATAGTCGCCGTCGAGCGAGAGCCGGGGTGCGTTGACGAAGTCGGTGCCCTCGAACACGGTCCGCACCCGCTCGCGCGAGTCCGCCGCGCTGCCGTCGAGCGGGATCGCCACCAGCGTCGTCGTCGGATCGGTGCGGAAGCCTCCCGGTTCGCCGTGGTCCTCGCTGACCGCGTAGACCAGGCCGCGCTCGACGTCGATCGCGAGATCGGCGTACCGCGCACCGTCCGCAGGGGTGAGCGGGGTGGCGCCCGCGCCGTCGAGCGCGAACCGGTAGAGGCGGTCGTCCTCCTTGCGGGAGGCGACGGCGAGATCGTCGGTCACGGCGAACGTGCCGCCCCCGTACTCCTGCGCGCGGGAGCGGACGTCGAAGGTGCCGCCGTCGGGCGCCTGTTCGGGCGAGACCCGCGAGACTGCGCCCGCCGCATCCCGGCGCAGCAGGACGGTGCGGCCTTGCTCGGAGGCGCGCCCCTCGGTCCAGTAGGTATCGGCACCGACGATCGCGACCTCGGAGAGCCGCACGCTCGCCCCGGCGAGGTCGGAGGCGTGCAGCGGGGAGCGCCAGGAACCGTATGGCAGGGTGCTCACGACCAGCCACCCGGCAGCGGTCGGCCTTCTTCGTACCCTGCCTGCGACTGGATCCCCACGACTGCCCTCTCCACGAATTCCTCGATGGTGCTCGCCCCCGCGTACGTGCAGGCCGAGCGCAGCCCGGACGTGATGTGGTCGAGCAGATCCTCGACGCCCGGCCGGTCGGGATCGATGTACATCCGCGAGTGCGAGATGCCCTCCTCGTAGATCGCCTTGCGGGAGCGGTCGAACGCCTCGGGCTCGCTGGAGGACCGGGCCGCGACGGCGCGCGCCGATGCCATCCCGAAGCTCTCCTTGTACTCACGCCCGTTGGCGTCGACGTGCAGGTCGCCCGGCGACTCGTAGGTGCCGGCGAACCACGAACCGATCATCACCTGGCTCGCCCCGGCAGCGATCGCGAGGGCGACGTCGCGCGGGTAGCGCACCCCGCCGTCGGCCCACACGTGCTTGCCGAGCTCGCGGGCGCGCGTGGCGCACTCGAGGACGGCGGAGAACTGCGGCCGCCCGACGGCGGTCATCATCCTGGTGGTGCACATGGCACCCGGGCCTACCCCCACCTTGATGATGTCGGCGCCCGCCTCGACGAGGTCGGTGACGCCGTCGGCCGTGACCACGTTGCCGGCGACGACCGTGACGTCGGTGGCGATCGAGCGCACGGTGCGGAGCGCCTCGATCATCTTGGCCTGGTGGCCGTGCGCGGTGTCGACGACCAGCACGTCGGCGCCGGCCTCGAGCAGCGCCTCTGTGCGGCCCGCGACATCGCCGTTGACGCCGATCGCGGCGCCGACGCGCAGCCGACCCGCGCCGTCGAGGGCGGGGGAGTAGATCGAGGAACGGAGCGCACCGAGCCGGGTGAGGACACCGAGGTAGCGACCCTCGCCGTCGACCACCGGTGTGAAGCGCCGCCGATTCGCGTGGAGCTGGTTGAAGGCGTTGCGCAGCGCGGCCTCGCCGCCGCCGGCGAGCACGTCGATCCCCAGGGTGGTGGGGTTGCTCGACATCAGCGTGCCGACCTGCGCGAACTGGTCGGCTCCCTCGCAGTCCGCGCGTGAGATCACGCCGACCGGACGATCACCCTCGAGCACCACCGCGGCGCCATGAGCGCGCTTGTGCAGCAGCGAGAGCACGGTGTGCACGGTGTCGGGGGTCGTGACCGTGACCGCGGTCTCGAGCACGGGGTGACGCGCCTTGACACGCTCGATCGTGCGGCTCACCTCGGTGAGCGGGACATCCTGCGGGAGGACCGCGATGCCGCCGCGCCTGGCGACGGTCTCGGCCATGCGCGCGCCGGTGACCGCCGTCATGTTCGCGACGACCACCGGGATCGTGGCACCGGCGCCGTCGAGAGGCGTCAGATCGACGTCGAACCGGGAAGCGACATCCGAACGAGAGGGGACCAGGAAGACATCGGAGTAGGTCAGATCGTTCGTGAGCTCTCCGGACAGGAACCGCATGGTGCCAGCCTATGTCCCCGAGTCGACCACAGGGCGGAGCGCCCGGGCTAGCCTCGCTCTCCGTGACCAGCGCCACGCCGCTCGAGCGCACCTACCGCCCCGAGGTCCAAGGGCTGCGTGCGGTCGCGGTGGGGCTCGTGGTGCTCTATCACTTCTGGCCGAACCGGATCCCGGGCGGGTTCGTGGGCGTCGACGTGTTCTTCGTGATCTCCGGATTCCTCATCACCTCCCACCTGATGAAGGAGGTCGTGCGCGACGGCACGGTCTCGCTCCGCGAGTTCTGGGCGCGCCGGATCCGGCGGCTCCTGCCTGCCTCGTTGCTCGTGCTCGCCGTCTGCGCGGTCGCGACCTATCTCTGGGTCTTACCGACGCACTGGGCCGCCACCGCACGGCAGCTGATCGCGAGCGCCCTGTACGTGCAGAACTGGGCGCTGGCCGCGGACGCCGTGGACTATCTCGCGCTCGGTGAGGCGCCGACGATCGCGCAGCACTTCTGGTCGCTCTCGGTCGAGGAGCAGTTCTACGTCGTGTGGCCGTTGCTGCTGGTGGCCGGGCTCGCGCTGGCCCGCCGGCTCCGCCCGGGGGCGGACCGTGTGCGGACGGCTGCGATCGTCATCGCAGGGGTGGGAGGTGCCTCGTTCGTGACCTCGGTGTGGATGACGGCGGCCGCGTCGGCGTGGGCGTACTTCGCCACCCCGACCCGGATCTGGGAGCTGGCTCTCGGCGCCGGGCTCGCCCTGGTCGCCGTGCGGCTCGGGAGGCTCGCGCGGATCGCGCTCGGCTGGGTCGGCATCGCGGCGATCGTGGCGAGTGCTCTCATGCTCGACGGCGACAGTGCGTTCCCGGGCTGGGTCGCGGCCTTCCCGACGCTGGGTGCGGCCGCGGTGATCGCGGCCGGCCGGACGCAGTCGCGGCTCGGGGCCGACCGGTGGCTGAGCCTGCGGCCCGCGACCTTCGTCGGAGACATCTCGTACGCGGTGTACCTGTGGCACTGGCCGGTCGTGGTCGTGGCGCCGTTCGCGCTCGCACGCTCGCTCGGGTTCGTGGACAAGGTCGTGGCGATCGGTCTCGTCACGTTGCTCTCGTGGGGCACGAAGGTGTGGGTGGAGGACCGGTTCCGCACGCCGCGGGCGGGGCAGCGGGGTGTCGCACGCACCTACGCGCTGGCGGCGGCCGGGATGGTGCTCGTGCTGTCGCTCGGCTTCGCGCTGCGCGCCCAGCTCGACGCGCGTGTCGAGGCGGCGGAGGCGGCCGCGGCGTCGCTCCCTGCCGAGTGCGTGGGACCGGGCGCCCTCGCAGATCCCGAGGGGTGCGGTGGCATCATGGGGCCCGGCTTGCTGCTGGTCTCGCCGCCCGAGGCGGTGGCCCTGCAGAGTGAGGACCCGGCCTATCCCGGCTGCCAGCAGGATCTGCACGGGGCCGAGGTGCTCACCTGCGCGCTGGGCTCGGACGACCCGGAACCCGACGGCGTCGTCGTGCTCGTGGGTGACTCCCACGGCACCCAGTGGTTCCCCGCGCTCGACCGGCTCGGGCAGGACGAGAACCTGCGCATCGAGACCTACACCAAGGCGAGCTGCCCGCCGTCGGCGGCGGCACGAGCGACCGGGGTCGCGGAGAGCGAGGGCGACCTCGAGGCGTGCCGGGAGTGGCTCGGTGAGGTGCGGGACCGGGTGCTCTCGAGCGCCCCGGACCTGGTGCTCGTCACGGCGTACTCCTCGCAGTACGAGTACGGGGTCCCGGCCGATGATCTCCTGGGAGAGTCGTCGGCGGTCGAGCAGGATCCCGCCGTGGCCGGCTTCGCCCAGTACTGGCGGGCCTGGCTGGAGCGTGACGTCCCGGTCGCGACGATCGCCGCGATCCCGCGAACGCAGGGCGCGAACGTCCCCGACTGCCTCGCCGGGCACGCGAACGACTTCGCAGCGTGCGCAACCTCACGACTGGAGTCGGCGGCGCCGGACCCGCTGCTGGCAGCCGCCGAGCAGGCGGGGGCGGGCGTGGTCGACCTCACGGACCACTTCTGCGACGCCACCACCTGCTACCCGGTCGTCGGCAACGTGATCGTCTACCGCGACTACAGCCACCTGAGCCACGAGTACGCCACGGCGCTGGCGCCCTTCCTCGGAGCGGCGATCGAGGAGTGGTTGCCGAGCGGCTGACCGGGCGGACGTACCATGGGTGTCCGCGACCGCCACGAGTGGCATGAAGGAGGGAGGGTCGCCTGTGGGTGAGCTGGAGCGCTTGACCTCGATCGACGACCTCCGCACGTTCGGCCCCGCCCGCCTGGAGCGGCTGGCGGCCGAGATCCGGCAGTTCCTCGTGAGCTCGGTCTCGCAGACGGGCGGTCATCTCGGACCGAACCTCGGGGTCGTCGAGCTCACGATCGCGATGCACCGCGTGTTCAGCTCGCCGCGGGACACGATCGTCTTCGACACGGGGCACCAGTCCTACGTGCACAAGATCCTCACCGGCCGCACCGAGTTCGGGAGGCTGCGCCGCCGTGGCGGCCTGTCGGGCTACCCGAGCCGCGCGGAGTCCGACCACGACGTGGTCGAGAACTCGCACGCCTCGACGGCGATCTCCTGGGCCGACGGCATCGCTCGTGCCAACCACCTCGCCGGCCGCTCGGACCGCACCGTGGTCGCGGTCATCGGCGACGGCGCGCTGACCGGTGGCATGGCCTGGGAGGCGCTCAACAACATCGCGACCTCCGAGGACCGCCGGCTCGTCATCGTGGTCAACGACAACGGCCGCTCCTACGCGCCGACGATCGGCGGGCTAGCCCGGCAGCTCGACGCGCTGCGCACCTCACGGCCCTACGAGAAGGTCCTGGGCTGGGGCAAGCGGACGCTCAAGGGTGCTGGCACGCCGGGGCAGGTGACCTACGAGGCGCTGCATGGCGTCAAGGCGGGGCTGCGAGACATGCTGCGCCCGCAGGGGATGTTCGAGGGCCTGGGCATCAAGTACGTCGGCCCGGTCGACGGCCACGACGTGCTCGCCGTCGAGGCGGCTCTGCGCAGCGCCCGTGCCTTCGGCGGGCCGGTCATCGTGCACGCGATGACCGAGAAGGGGCGCGGCTACGTCCCCGCCGAGAGCGACGCCACCGACCGGTTCCACGCGGTCGGGGTGATCCACCCCGAGACCGGGCTCCCGGTCGTCCCGTCGCGGTTCGGGTGGACGGCCGTGTTCGCCGAGGAGATCGTCGACATCGCCCGCTCCCGATCGGATGTCGTGGGGGTGACGGCCGCGATGCTCGCCCCGGTGGGGCTGGCGCCGATGGCCGAGGAGATGCCCGACCGGGTCATCGACGTCGGGATAGCCGAGCAGCATGCGCTGACCGCGTCCGCCGGCATGGCGTTCGCCGGCCTGCACCCCGTGGTCGCTCTGTACGCGACCTTTCTCAACCGGGCGTTCGACCAGCTCCTCATGGACGTCGCGCTGCACAAGGCGGGCGTCACGATCGTGCTCGACCGCGCCGGGATCACCGGTGACGACGGCGCCTCCCACAACGGCATGTGGGACATGGCGTTGCTGCGGCTCGTCCCTGGGCTGCGGCTCGCGACACCGCGTGACGAGCCCACGCTGCGGCAGGAGCTGCGCGAGGCGGTCGCGGTCAGCGACGCACCCACCGTGATCCGTTACCCGAAGTCCGCTCTCCCGGAGCCGATTGCCGCGATCTCTCGCGATGGCGTCGTCGACGTGCTCGCGCGTACCGCTGGCGACGGCGACGCCCGGGTGCTCGTGGTCGGCATCGGCTCGTTCGTGCCGTGTGCGATCGAGGTCGGCACCCGCCTGGCCGACCAGGGCGTCGGGAGCGTCGTCGTCGACCCGCGCTGGGTGCTCCCGGTCCCGGCTGAGCTCGTCGAGATGGCCCGCGGGGTCGATCTCGTCGTGACGATCGAAGATGGCCTGGTCGAGAACGGGGTCGGTGCCGCGGTCCGGGAGGCGCTGATCGCCGCCCGCATCGACGTGCCGGTCCAGACCCACGGGATCCCGACGAACTTCCTCGAGCACGCCTCACGGGGCGAGATCATCGAGGACCTCCGGCTGCGCGCAGCAGATGTGGCACGGGATGCCGCCGCATCCGTGGCCGCTTCCGTGGACGTGCAGAACTGAGCCGTCGCGGAACCTCACGAGGACGGGCCCCGGTCGACGGCGGAGCTCGCCTCGTGGGTCGAGTCCGAGATCGAGTGCCTGGCGGGCTGGACCGGCCGTTCCCGCGGCTCCGGCTCACCTCGACGTTTGCCGGCGATCGCCGCGTGGGACGGGCCTGCCCTAGCCGTTCAGAGCGCGCCCGTGCGCTGCAGGTACGGCGTGATGCCACCGAGGTGGAAGGGCCAGCCGGCACCGAGGATCATCGCGAGGTCGATGTCCGCGGTGTCGGTGACGACCTTCTCCTCCATCATCAGCCGGACCTCCTCGGCGAGCGCGTCGCGCACCCGGGCGAGCAGCTCGTCGTCGGTCTGGGCGTGGCCCGACCGCGAGCCGAAGTAGGACGCGATCGACGGATCGACAGGTGAGCCCGCGTTCGGGCGACCCTCGAACGTGACGAAGGGGGCGCCGTCGTCGACCATCCGGTCCAGACCGGGCGAGGTGGGGTAGCGCTCGCCCAGGTTGTCGCGCAGCGTGTCGAGCACGTGCTTGGCGACGGCGGGGCCGACCAGCTGCAGCAGCTGGAACGGGCCCATCGGCAGCCCGAGGGGCCGCAACGCGGCATCGGCGGTCTCGACAGCTGTGCCGTCCTCGAGCGAGCCGAGGACCTCACCGAGCAGGCGCACCAGGAGCCGGTTGACCACGAACCCGGGGCGGTCCGCCACGGCGATCGCGGACTTCCCGCAGGCCTTGGCGACGGCGAAGGCGGTCGCGTAGGCGGCGTCGTCGGTCGCTGCCGCCCGCACGACCTCGACCAGCGGCATCTGCGCCACCGGGTTGAAGAAGTGCAGCCCGACGACGCGCTCGGGGTGCTGCAGGTCCGCAGCCATCGCGGTGACCGACAGCGCCGAGGTGTTGGTCGCGAGGATCGTCTCGGGTGAGATCACCTGCTCGAGCTCGGCGAACACCTGCTTCTTGATGTCGAGCTCCTCGAACACGGCCTCGATCACGAGATCGCGGCCGGCGAGATCGGCGAGGTCGGTGGTTCCTGTCACGAGCGAGGTGATGCGGTTCGCCTCGTCGTCGCCGATCCGGCCCTGAGCCTTGAGCTTGTCGACCTCGGCGCTGACGAACCCGAGGCCGCGCTCGACCCGGGCGTCGTCGAGATCACGCATGATCACCGGCGCCTTCATGCGGCGTGCGAACAGCAACGCGAGCTGGCTGGCCATCAGCCCGGCACCGGCGATGCCCACCGAGCGCACGGGGCGTGCCTGCTCGGCCGGGGGCGCTCCGACCGGCCGCTTGGCGCGGCTCGTGGTCAGCTCGAACGCGTGCATGCTCGCCTTGAACTCAGGCGAGATGAGCAGCCGGGCGAGCGCTGCGTCCTCAGCCGCGAACGAGGCCTCCCGGTCACGCTGAGCCGACAGCGTGAGCAGGTCGAGGGCCTCGTACGCGGCGGGCGCCGCACCGTGCAGCCGGGCGTCCACCTGGGCGCGCGCGGCCTCGACCGTCGCGACCCAGCGCTCGGCCGGCACCGGCGCCGGGCGGGTGACCTCGACCGCGCCGGTGAGCACCGCCGTCGCCCAGCGCAGGGACTCCGCGAGGAAGTCCGCAGGTTCGAGAACCACGTCCATGAGGCCCAGCTCGGCCGCTGCGGGCCCGGTGAGCTGCTTGTTGTTGCGCAGCGGGTTGGCGACGATCACCTCGAGCGCCTTCTCGATGCCCACCACACCGGGCGCGAGGTACGTGCCGCCCCAGCCCGGGATGAGCCCCAGCGCGACCTCGGGCAGGCCCAGGTTGCGCACCGACGAGATCACCGTGCGGTACGAGCACGAGAGCGCGAGCTCCATGCCGCCACCGAGCGCCACACCGCCGACGAAGGCGAACGTGGGGACCGGGGCGTCGAGCAGGAGCCGGTAGGCGTCGTGGCCCGCGCGGGCGATCCCGAGGGCGTCGGCCTCGGTCTTGATCGTCGCCGCGCCCTTGAGGTCGGCGCCGGCTGCGAAGTGGAACGGCTTGCCCGTGACCCCGATCGCCTGGATCTCGCCTCTGGTCGCGCGCTCGATCAGCCCCGCGACGGCGGAGCGCAGCTCGGCCATGCCGGCCGGTCCGAGCGTGTTCGGCTTCGTGAAGCCCTCGCCGTTGTCGAGTGTGACGAGGCCCAGCACCAGGGGGCCGGTGCCAGTGGCCCGGAACGGTGCCAGATCGACGTCGCGCACCAGCGCGTGGGTGATGCGTTCGGCGCTCACTGCTGGGCCTCCTTGCCGTAGTGGGGGTTCTCCCAGATGACGGTGCCGCCCTGACCGAGACCGACGCACATCGTGGTGAGGCCGTAGCGGACATCCGGTCGCTCGGCGAGCTGCCGCGCGAGCTGCAGCATGAGCCGCACGCCCGAGGCGGCGAGCGGGTGACCGACGGCGATGGCGCCGCCGTAGGGGTTGACCCGCGGGTCGTCGTCGGCGATGCCGAACGCGTCGAGGAAGGCGAGCACCTGGACGGCGAACGCCTCGTTGATCTCGAACATCCCGATGTCGGCGATATCGAGCCCGGCGATCTCGAGCGCCTTCCGGGTGGCCGGGACCGGCCCGACACCCATGACCTCGGGTTCCACGCCCGAGTACGCGTAGGAGACGAGTCTGAGCTTGGGGGTCAGCCCAAGCTCGGCTGCGAGGTCCGCCGAGGTCAGCAGGGCCGCCGTCGCGCCGTCGGTCAACGGTGAGGAGGTGGCCGCCGTGACGCGGCCGCCGTCGCGGAACGGCGTGGCGAGGCCGGCCATGCCCTCGACCGTGGTGCCGGGGCGGGGTGGCTCGTCCGCGGTGGCGAGGCCCCAGCCGCGCTCAGGGTCGGCGACAGCGACCGGAACCAGGTCCGGCGTGATCTTCCCGGCGGCCAGTGCCGCCGCGTACTTCGCCTGCGAGGCGGCGCCAAAGGCGTCGGCACGGTCCCGGGTGAGGGCGGGGTAGCGGTCGTGCAGGTTCTCGGCGGTCGCCCCCATCACGAGGGCATCCGGGGAGACCAACCGCTCGGAGATGAAGCGCGGGTTGGGCTCCATGCCCTGGCCCAGCGGGTGCGCGCCCATGTGCTCGACGCCACCCGCGATCGCGGCATCCAGCGCGCCGACGGCGATCTGACAGGCCAGCAGCGTGGTCGCCGTCATCGCGCCGGCACACATCCGGTCGATGGCGAACCCGGGGACCTGGCGTGGCAGACCGGCCAGCATGCCCACCGTGCGCCCGAGGGTGAGTCCCTGGTCGCCCACCTGCGAGGTGGCGGCGATCCCGACATCGCCGATGTGCTCGGGCGGCAGGTCGGGGTTGCGACGCAGCAGGTCGCGCACGACGGCGACCGCGATGTCGTCCGCACGGGTGTGGGCGTACAGGCCGTCGGCCTTCGCGCGCCCGAAGGGTGAGCGGACGGCGTCCACGAGGACCACGTCACGACCGAGCAAGGGCATCGTCGCCTCCGAGAGGTTGGTACTGGCAGTACTAGGTATCTTCGCCAGAGGATACCTGCTCGACCGCCAGCACGGAGTCCGGGTCGGCAAGACCTGCCGCGAGGCGACCTGCGACCTGCTCGACCTGCCAGGGCCGCGCGCCGAGATCGCTGAGGAAGTCCCCGATGCGCTGCTCGGTCGCGGGCTGCGGAGGGCGCCACGCCAGGCGCCGCTGGAACTCCGGCGTCAGCAGGTTCTCCTGCGGCATGGTGATCTGCTCGGCGTGCGAACGGATCACGGCCTTGACGACCTCGAGGCGATCCGCTGCCGCGGGCTCGCGGTCGCGCCACGACCTCGGTGCGGGGAGCGAGTCGGGGTCCTGCGGCGGTCGCTTCGGCGGCAGCTCGGACTCGGGGAGTGCGAGCGCACGCGAGACGGTGTCCGCCCACGTGCGCAGGCGCCGCGCAGCACCGCGGTGCTTGAACTCGCGGAGCTCCGAGAGCTGCCGGAGCGTGCGGGGCTTGACGCGACCGGCGGCGACCATCGCGTCGACGCTGAGGATGCGTCCGGGGGCGATGTCAGCCTCGCGGGCGACCTCCTCGCGGGTCAGCCACAGCTCCCGGACGACGGCGAGCCCTCGCTGGTCCCGGATCCCGTGGGCTCCCTTGCGCCATGCCTCGGGCCGTGGCACCGGCGGCGGAGCCAGCCGCACCGCCTCGAACTCCTGGCGGGCCCAGTCCAGCTTGCCGGCGTCGTCGAGCTTGGCCTCCAGGATGTCACGGAGCTCGACCAGCACCTCGACGTCCAGGGCGGCGTAACGCAACCACGACTCCGTGAGCGGGCGGGTCGACCAGTCGGCGGCCGAGTGCTCCTTGGCGAGGCTCAGGCCGAGCTCGGCGGCCACGATCGGGCCGAGGCCGACGCGGTCGAGCCCGAGCAGCCGCCCGGCCAGCTCGGTGTCGAACAGGCCGTCCGGCCGCATGCCGATCTCGTCCAGGCACGGCAGGTCCTGGCTCGCGGCGTGCAGCACCCACTCGGTGCCGGAGAGCACCTCGGACAGCGACGACAGGTCGCCGAGCGGGATCGGGTCGATCAGCGCGGTGCCCGCGCCCTCCCGACGCAGCTGCACCAGGTACGCCCGCTGGCCGTACCGGAACCCGGAGGCTCGTTCGGCGTCCACCGCGACGGGTCCGCTGCCAGCGGCGAAGGCGGCCACGGTCGTGGCGAGGGCCGCCGGGGAGTCGACGACGTCGGGCACCCCGTCGCTGGGCATGACCAGGGGCTCCAGCGGCGGCCCCTCGATCTCGGGCGGTGCGTCCGTCGCCTGGTCCTGCTCGGTCATCGGCGCCGGCCCAGCGGGCTGACGTTGTCGGGGATCGGCGGCAGACCGCTCACCTGGGACAGCAGCAGCGCCCAGGCGCGCAGGTGGGGCCCGAGATCCGTGGTGCCCGGGGTCCAGGAGGCGCGTACCTCGATCTCGACCTCGCCGCCGCGCAGCTCCAGGCCGCCGAACGTCTCGGAGAGCACCCGGGTGACGGTACCGGAGAGCGAGTGGTACTCGGCGCCGCACTCGGCGAGGGCGTCCGTCAGCCAGGCCCAGCCCACCTCGCCGAGCATCGGGTCCTGCGCGACCTCGGGCTCCATGCGCGCGCGACCCATGATGATGGCGCGGAAGTCGCCGTTCCAGGCGTCCTGCCCCTCGGGGTCGTAGAGCACGACGAACCGGCCCGACCCGAGCAGGTCGTCCGGGTCGCGGGTGCGGTTGACCTCACCGGTGAGCGCGAGAGCGTACGGCGCGATGCGGGTGGGGGCCGGTACCTCCTCGAGGTGCAGCTCCGGCCGCAGCCGGTGACCGCGCAGGCTCAGCAGGGCAGCCTCGAAGTCGGGAGGCGTGGCCGGGTGACCGGCCTCGCCTGGGCGAGGTGGCTGCTTGACGGAGTCCACGTGGACAGGCTATGTCGGCACGCCGTCGTGCGGGGGCGTGCCACGCCGACGCTAGTCTCGCGCACATGCCTGGTGAGACCTCCGTACGCCCGATCGTGGTCGGTGGCGACATCGGCGCCTACGCCTCGGCACGCGCCTTTCACGAGGCCTACGGCGTGCGCACCGTGGTGCTCGCGAGCGTCTCGGTCGGCCCGGTCGCCCACAGCACGATCGTGGATCTGCGGATCGTCCCGGACCTCGACGACGACGCAGGGTTGATCTCCGCGGTGCAGGCCGTCGCGGCGGAGCAGCCGGGTGTCCCTCACCTGGTGCTGGGCAGCGCCGACCAGGCCGTGCACGCGCTCGTGCGGGTGCGTGCGGCACTCGGACCTGACGTCGTGGTGCCGTACGCCGACCAGGCGACGATGGAGCAGGTCACGACCAAGGCGGGCTTCAGCCGGCTGTGTGCCGAGCTCGGCATCCCGCACCCGCGTACCCAGGTGGTGCGGATCGGCACCGACGCCCACGATCTGCGGGACGAGGTGACGTTCCCCGCCGTGGTGAAGGCGTCGTCGTCGGCAGAGTTCCACGACGTCGAGTTCGAGGGCAAGCGCAAGGTCGCGTACGCGAACGACGCCGCCGAGCTGGCAAGCATGCTGGATCGCATGGCAGCCGCCGGTTTCGCCGGCGAGGTCGTGGTGCAGGAGCGGATCGAGGGCGGTGACGACGCGATGGCCGCAGTCAACGCGTTCTGCGGGCCTGCGGGCGGGGTGCGGTTCCTGCTGTTCGGCGAGGTGCTCCTGGAGGAGGCCACGCCCAACGGGCTCGGCAACTCGGTCGCGCAGATCACGGGCGGCCGCGCGGCTCATGACGCCGCGGTCGCGCACGCCCGACGCCTCCTGGAGCATGTCGGCTGGACCGGGTTCGCGAACCTCGACCTCAAGCGCGACCCGCGCGACGGCTCCTACACCTTTCTCGAGCTCAACCCTCGGGTGGGGCGTAGCGGCTACGCCGTGACCGCGGCCGGCTACAACGTCGCCGCGATGTACGGCGAGGCCTACCTCGCAGGTGAGCCCACGCCGTCGGGCGAGCCGGTGATCGGCGATGCCGAGCACCTGTTCACGGTCGTGCCGCTCGCGCTGCTCCAGCGGTACGTGTCGGCGACCACGTGGGCGCGCGTGCGCGAGCTCAGGCGCCGAGGAGCGGTGACGAACCCGTACTACTACGCCGCAGAGAGAAATCCTCGCCGCTGGTTCTACGTCGTCACGGCGATGGTCAACCAGTTCCGCAAGTTCCGGCGCTGGCACGCCTGAGGTCAGCCCAGGAAGTTGGTGCCCGTGTAGAAGTGGAGCACGGGGACGCCGAGCCTCTCGCGGGCGCGGGAGGCCCAGTCGGCGTGGAAGGTGTCCTCGACGGCGTGCGGCCGGGTCACGATGATGACCTCATCGGCGTCAGCGTTGGTCACGGCCTGGGTGAGCGCGGGCAGGGGGTCGTCGTCGACCACCGAGCCACCGGCCTTCAGGCCCGCCGCCTCGAGGGCGGCCACGGTCTGCTCGAGCGCCTCGGAGGCCTCCTGCCGGGCCTCGTCGTCGTCCTCCCTCTCCGTGATCGCGTCCCACGCCTCCTTGAGCTCGAACAGGCTCAGGTGGTTGATGATCTCGGTGATCACGTTCTGCTCGGTGTCGGCGGGCACGAGGACCGTGACGTCGAGCTGGTCGTCGCCGTGGAGGGTGCGGATGTTGGTGACGTCGCTGGGGCGCAACGCCTCCTCGGTGAGCAGGATGATCGTCGGCATAGCGGCGAGCATACTGGCGCACGGGAGGAGCTGACGGGCCAGGTCTACGATCCGAGGATGGCGCAGCGGCGTACGGCTCGTGGGTGGCTGAAGGCACGTCCTGCGGATGTCGTCGACGTGTTCGTCTACGTGGTGGTCCTCAACCTCGCGGTGGAGTACGTGCCGAACGTCCTCAGCGAGGGTTTCACCCTGACACTCCTCACCGCGCTGCTGCTCAAGGTCGCGCTCGAGTGCGTCATCTGGGGGAAGAGCGCCATCCTGGGCCGGTTACGGGCCGCCACCACCCGGCGGGCGAAGATCGTTGCCGGAGTCTGCCTGTGGGTCGTGGCCGCAGGCAGCAAGTTCGTGGTGCTCGAGCTCGTGGCGCTGGTCTTCAGCGATGCGGTGAGCCTCGGCGGCTTCTGGTCGGTGACGCTGCTGGTGCTCGTGCTGCTTGCCGCCAGGGGTGGCGTGCGCCGCCTGCTCGCCGATCAGACGCTGCGCTGATACCGAGAGATCGTCCGGACCGGGAGGAAGCCCACGGTGGCGTACAGCCGGTCCGCGCCCGTCGGGCTGGTCGAGTCGACCTCGAGCTCGGCGACGGCGTAGCCGGCCTCGCGGGCGGCGCGGAGGGTCCCGAGGAGGACCTGTCGGGCGAGGCCTCGGCCTCGCGCCTCGCGGCGGGTGCCGAGCAGCTCGACGTGCGCGACGCCGGGCTGGTGCTCGCCCACCAGCGCGTACGCGAGAACCCGGCGGTCGTCGTCGAGCACCACGCGGCCCATGTCGGGTCGCGAGGCCCCGGAGCCCATCCAGTGCACCCAGACGTCTTCGGGGATCGCGCTGGAGTTGCGGTGGTCACGGAAGGCGTCGTTGTGCGCCTCGCGCGTCGCGAGCAGGGCTTCGGGATCGATCGCGACGGCGGCCGAGGGGTGGCCCGGGTCCTCCCACGCGGGCAGGTCGACCTCCATGGTGATGAAGTAGTTGTCCGGGCGGTAGCCGGCGTGCTCGAGGAGTCGTTGGGTGGGGGAGTCGGGCGTGCCGCCGGCCGAGCGCAACCGGATCGGGAGACCGGGGTGCCGGACACCGGCGAGCTCGATCCCGCGGCGCTCCAACCGGGCCAGCAGCTCGCGACCGATCCCGCGGCGTCGGTAGGCGGGGTGCACGTCACCGCCGATGCTGGTCAGGGCATGCCCCGCGACCGGCTCGGAGCCTGCCCACACCGTCCCGGCGGCGACGAGATCGCCGGCCTCCCACACGGTGACGCTGTCGGTGGCCGGGTCGAAGCGGGGTGCCTCGAGCTGCTCGGCCACGGCTGCCTCGGAGATCGGCCTCCCGGTGCCATCGGCCTCGATCGCCGCGTTCGCGAGGACAGTCAGCGCAGGCACGTCGGCGAGGGTGGCGGGCCGCCACGTCAGTGCCATCAGCCGCCCATCTTGGTGAAGTCGAGCGTGCGCCACCTCTGCACGTGGAGTCGGACCACGGTGTCATCCTGCTGGCCCGGTCCGGCAGCGAACGCCGCGCCCTTCTCGGCTCCGAGGTAGCGCGAGGCGATCGCCTCGACCAGCCCTTCCGGCGCTGGACTGATGCTGACGGGACCCTCCACCGTCACGTACGCGGGTGCGGGCTCGCCCTCGCGCTGCACGCAGAAACTCGCTCGACCCGCCCGCTCCAGCAGCGCCACCTTGGCGCTGCTGCTCGGTGTGGCGACCTCCACCACGCCGTCGAGGTACCGGTACCAGATCGGTGTGAGCGACGGGGCACCGTCTGGTCGGTCGATGCCCAGCACCCCGATATGCACGTCGGCGAGGAACGCCTCACGCTCCTGCGTGGTCATCGCCATGCTCATGACCGCGCCCCGCTCTCGGCGACCTGGTGGTGCCCGTGGGCACGCAGCCGCTCACGGAGCCGTGCGGCGGCCTCGTCCATGTCGGCGTCCGAGACGTCCGTGAGCACGTTGTGCGGGTCGAAGTCCGCCGAGCTCTTGCTTGGCCACACGTGCACGTGGGCATGCGGGATCTCATACCCCTCGATGAGCAGCCCGACTCGTGGGGCGCCGAACTCCTCCCGCTGTGCCAGCCCGATGAGGCGCGCGACCTCGAACAGGTGCGCAGCGACGTCGGGATCGAGGTCGACCCAGTGGTCGACCTCCTCGCGCGGCACGACCATGGCGTGACCGAGCTGGAGCGGGCCGATCGTGAGGAAGGCGACGCAGACATCGTCGGACCAGAGGAACCGACCGGGGATCTCGCCGTCGATGATGCGAGTGAACAGAGTGGCCATGGCACCTAACCTAGGACGTGGGTGCGACGATGGGGTGATGGCCAGATGTGTCGCGCTGCTGCGGGGTGTCAACGTGGGCGGGGTGCGGGTCGCGATGGCGGACCTGCGCGCCGCGGTCGAGGAGCTCGGGCACACCGACGTCGCGACCTACGTGCAGTCGGGCAACGTCACCTTCACGGCCGAGGCCGAGCCGCCGGCGCTCGCCCGGGGTCTGGAGGCGGCGATCGCCGAGGCCTGCGGTGTCAGCACCACGGTCATCGTGCTGACGGCCGCGGAGTGGGAGGAGCTCATCGAGCACAACCCCTATCCCGACGAGACCGACGGGACCAAGCTTCACGCCGTCGTCGCCGCACAGGACTACACCCCCGACCAGGTGCGTGCGGCGCGGGACCTGCGCGACGCCGTCCGGGAGGGCGGTTCGACCGACGATCTGACCGTCGTCGGGCGCGTTCTCTACCTGCACCTGCCGAACGGGATGGGCCGCAGCAAGCTCGCCGAGAAGCTCGGCCGCTCACGCGCCGCCGGACAGCGGGAGGCGACCGCGCGCAACTGGCGCACCGTGCTCGCCCTGCAGGAGCGGCTCCGCGGATGATCACGCTCGACGACGGCGCCTCGCTCGCCTGGCGGTGGCGTCACCACGGGCTGGACTCACCGCTGGCCGCGGGCGTCGTGGTCGTGGCGGAGCGGGTCCTGGCGGCGCGGGCGTGGCCGTTGCCCGCCGCGGAGGAGGCGTTCGCGGTCCGGCAGGCCGACCCGCAGGCCGGTGCGGTCGAGAGCGCGTTGCGAACGGGTGAGCTCATCCAGAGCTACGCGTTCCGCGGTGGCTCCTACGTGTTCACGCCGGAGATCGGCGCGGTGCTCATGGCCGTGCGGACGACGAGCCGGGCGTGGGAGTCGCGGCGGTGGCAACGGCAGATCGTCGACGACGCCGTCGACTGGGAGGCGTTGCGTGCGGCGGTACGGGAGGCGCTGGCGTCGGGGCCTGCCACCCGCGCCGAGATCGCGTCGCACCTGGCCGGGGCGCGTTCGGTCGCACAGCTGGCCGAGGCGGCGGCGACCGGGGCGGGCGCCGACAGCCTTTACAAGCCGCTGCACTGGTGGGGCGACATCTGCTTCGGGCCGCCGCGGCAGGGGCAGAGCACGTTCCGGTGGCTGCGGGACGACCCGCACTGGCCGGGGCTGCCGGACGCCGACGACGCCGGTCGGCTCGCTGTCCGGCAGTACCTGCGGGCGTATGGGCCGGCCACCGAGGCCAACCTCAGCTACTGGTTGACCGAAGGGCTGAGTGCGCCGCGTTCTCGGGTGGCGGGGTGGCTCGCCGATCTCGGTGACGAGGTGAGCGCCGTGACGGTGGCGGGCGTCCACGCATACGTGCTCACCGAGACGCTGGACGACCTGCAGGCTGCTCAGCCTTCCGACGCGCTCAAGCTCCTGCCTGCCTACGACCCGTGGGTGATGGGTCCGGGGACCGCGGACTCGCGGATCGTCCCGCCCGAGCGGAGGCGGCTGCTCTCGAACGGCGCGGCGGCGCTGGTGCGCGGTGGCCGCGTCGTCGGCACGTGGCGGCTCCAGGACGGTGCCACATCGGTGTCGTGGTTCGAGGAGTAGGCCGACCCTGTCAGTCCCGTCCGAGGATGACGACGTCGTGGGCGGCCAGATCGATGGCACCGTCATCGACGCCGTGGTCGCGCGGTTCCCACGAGGCCAGCACCACGCGAGGGCCGGGCTCGGGGAGCGTGACCTGCTGCGTGTGCGCCGCCGTGTTGATGACGACGTCCGTGTGCTCGCGGTGCAGGATCAGCCAGCCCGCTGTTGGGTCGGCGCTGACGCGGAGGCTCGTGGCATCCCCGCCGCGGAGGTCCGGTCGAAGCCGGCGGAGCGCGATGAGTGCCTTGACCCAGGCGAGATGGCGGGCGTGCTCGGGTCGCGTGTGCTCGTCCCAGTCGAGGCGGCTGCGTTCGAAGGTGGTGGCGGCCTGCGGGTCGGGTGCCTCGGCGCCGGGACCGTAGATCTCGTCCCAGCCGTGCTCGCCGAACTCGCGGGCGCGACCCTCGCGGACCGCCTGCGCCAGGTCGGGGTCGTCGAAGTCGGTGAAGAACTGGAAGGGCGTCCGCGAGGCCCACTCCTCGCCCATGAAGAGCATCGGCGTGAAGGGCGTGGTGAGCAGCAGCGCGGCCGCGATCGCGGACTGCCCGGCGGTGAGGCGCTCGGGCGGCCGGTCACCCAGGCCGCGGTTGCCGACCTGGTCGTGGGTCGAGGTCGCGATCACGAAGTGGCGCCGGTCCACGGTGTCTGGTACCGGCGCGCCCCAGACCTTGTGGCGGAACGAGGAGTACGTGCCGTTGTGCACGAACACCTGCTGCAGTGCGGCGACGAGGGTCTCGAGTGAACCGAAGTCGGTGTAGTAGCCGTGCCGCTCGCCGGTGAGGAACGCGTGGATGGCGTGGTGGACGTCGTCGTCCCACTGGGCGGTCATGCCGAGGCCGCCCTCGGAGACGGGCGTCACCATCGTGACGTCGTTGAGGTCCGACTCGGCGATCAGGCCGAGGGGGCGCCCGAGCTCGGCGGCGAGTGCCGCCGTCGTGCTGGCGAGCTGTGCCAGCACGTGGGTGGGCGAGTCGTCCCGGAGCTCGTGGACGGCGTCGAGTCGGAGCGCGTCGAGGTGGAAGTCTCGGAACCAGCGCACCGCCTTGTCGATGAGGAACGAGCGGACGTGCTCGGACCCGGGCTGGTCGAGGTTGACCGCCGACCCCCAGGGCGTGTGGTGGGCGTCGGTGAAGTAGGGCCCGAACAGGGCGAGGTAGTTGCCGGTGGGGCCGAGGTGGTTGTCGACCACGTCGAGCGCGACGCCGAGCCCGCGCGCGTGCGCGGCGTCGACGAAGCGCTGCAGCGCGGCCGGGCCGCCGTAGGTGTCGTGGACGGCGTAGAGCGCCACGCCGTCGTAGCCCCACCCACGCGTCCCGGGGAATGCTGCGACCGGCATCAGCTCGATGATGTCCACGCCCGTGTCAGCGAGATGGTCCAGGCGTTCGATGGCTGAGTCGAGGGTGCCCTCGGGTGTGAAGGTGCCGACGTGGAGCTCGTAGATGACTGCGCCGCGCACGTCGATGCCGGGCCAGTCGGCATCCTGCCAGGCGTGCTGGGTGGGGTCGAAGGTACGTGAGGGCCCGTGGACGCCGTGGGGCTGGTGCGCGCTGCGCGGGTCGGGGTAGGGGCCGTCGCCGTCGAGCATGAAGGCGTAGTCGGTGCCCGCCGGTAGCCCAGGGGAATGGACCCACCAGCCGTCCGGCTCGGCGGACAGCGGCAGGGTGTTGCCCTCGACGACGACGCCGACGCTTCGTGCGTTCGGCGCCCAGACGCGGATCGGGATCGAGCTCATTGGTTGACGGTACCCACACGCAGAGGTGGCATGCATCGGGCCCGTGCTGAGCGAGACCGCGGCCGTCCAGGTCGTGCGCGACCCTCGTGCAGGGTCGTCAACGTGCGGCGAGGATGGCCAACCCAGGGGTTCCTGGTCATCCGGCGTTGAGGTAGCCGTAGGTGTATTCGTGCTCGGTTTGGGTCAGGGGGTCCCAGTCGTTCCAGGGGTCCCAGGCGGGTTTCCAGGGGTGGCCTTCGGTGGGGACGTCGAGGGTGCGTGGGTCGGCGGCGTTCAAGCGGGCGGGTCGGTTCGCCGTGGTCTCGGGCGCGGACGGGTTCTCGGGCTCGGACTCGGCCGGGGGTGTGGTGCGGGTGAGGATGCCGTTCAGTGGTGTGGTGGTGCCGTTGGTGACGAGGTAGGTGGCGCCGGCGGGGGAGGCCCAGATCCAGATCCCGGGTGCGGGTTGGGCGACGCGCCAGTGGCCTTTGTCCTTGGCGCGGTGGTGCTTGCGGCAGAGCCGGTGGGTGTTCATGGTGGTGGTCGGGCCGCCGTTGGCGTGGGTGAGCTGGTGGTCGACGTCGCTGGCCCGGGCGCGGCGGTGGCAGTGGGGGAAGGTGCAGTAGCCGGCGTTGAGCAGGGCGAGCTGTTCTTTGAGCTTCGGTGGTGCTTCGTAGCCGGTGTATTTCAGCGGTTCGGCCAGGTCCAGCACCGGGCGGATGCTCACGTTGGAGTGTCCGAGGATCTGCATGGCTTGTTCCTTGGTCAGCACCCCGGCGCCTTCGGCGCACCAGGTGCCCGAGGGCCGGTCGAGGTGCACGTACAGCACCGTCGAGCCGAGGTTTCCGAGCTTGGCCAGCAGTCCTGCGGGCAGACCAGCCACACCGGCAGCCCGCGCCGCGGGCTGGGACGCGTGGGGGTCGGGTCGGGGGTCGGCTCCGGTGGGGTCGGATGCGTCGGTCCCGGGCGTGCGGTCAGCCGGGTCGGGGAGCAGGTCGAAGGGATCCGGGGCGGGTCTGGCTGGCGGTCCGGTGTGTTCGCCCGATGCACCCGGCGGTGTTGACCACGGCGGGTCTGACGCAGTTGCCTCAGGCCGATCGCAGGGCATGGTCGGCGGTGCCGTCGATGAAGGAGAGAGCTGGGGTGGTGGCGACGATCCTTGCGGTGTGGCGCTCGACCCCCGAGTCGATGCGGATGGCAGGGACACGGCGTCGTGGGTGGGCTGCGGCGCGGTGGGTGGTGTCGCGGCGGGGGTCGGGTTCTCGTGCGGCTCGTGCTGGGTGTGGAGGTCGTGCAGGGCGCCCAGCAGGGCGGGGTCGGCGAGCAGGCCCAGGGCCACGGCGCGCAGGATCTTCTTGGGGCGGGTATCGCCGAGGTCGGTCAGCCAGCCGGCGATCTGGTCCAGCCGTGCGTCCAGGCGGGCGGCGTCAGCGGTGGCCAGCCGGGCGGCCAGGTCGGTGGCGGCGCCGACCTGGTGCACGACCTCGACATACAACGAGGCCGCGACCCGGGCTTCGGCCTCGGCCTCGGTCTCGGGGCCGCGCACGGTGATCACGGCCTGGTCGATCACGGTACGCAGCCGGCTCATCGGGACCAGGGCGGCCATCGGCTGCGGACCGCGCCCGGTGTCCCGGGGCCGGCACAGGCGCGCCTCCACGAGCTCGGCCTGCTCCCGGGTCAGGTCCCGGGTGCGGCGGGCGATCACCCGCGCCCGTGCAAAGCTCAAGGCTCCGGCGCGCACCGAGGTCGCGATACCGCGGAGCCGGTAGGACAGGTCCAGCACATCGGCACACAGGCTGGTCGCGGCCGGTTGCGTCAGCCCCAACGCGGCGGCGACCTCGCAGACCGCGAACTCAGGGACCTGCGGGGTTCCCGGGCCACCGAGCCGGATCGCCTGCTCCATCCCGGGGCGCTGCCAGGCCGGCGGCTCCCAGTCGGCGGCGACCTCCCCGAGGTACTGGGCCAGGTGATCGATCTGGACGCCCTCCATGCGGGTCACCTCGCGAGCAGCCGCGACAGCAGCGCGCAACGCCCCGTCACCGGTCAGACTCAGAGGTAGAACATCCATACGAGAAGTAGACCACCGACCACCGACAACCCACCCAAAGCCCCAGAACCTGCGGAAGAAGCTCGTGCCGCGGAACCGGACGAAGCACGTGAGACCGGGCGTGGGCGCTGGCCAACGGCGGTGCTTCGCGTCCTGCCCGGGAGGTGGATGAGATCCGGCGCGAGAGCTGGATCCGGGGACGTGGCGCTGTCGGGCGGCCATCGTGCGGATCGGCGAGGTGCGGGTAGCGCCAGGCGGTGGTGCGGATAGAGGGTGCCTGCCGATCGGGGTGGTCGGCCGCCGCAGTTCCGGCAAGATCATGGCTGCGAACGGCCGCGACCGCGTCTGCGGCCGCGAGAAGGCTGGCTACCCCATCCGCCGGCGCGCCTCGAGCTCGGGATCGAGGAACCTCCCCAGCACGGCGACACCCTGGTTCGAGTACCCCAGCGACTGGTAGAAGCCGATCACGGCCTCGTTCCCGTCGCGCACCATCAGCTGGACCTTGGGCGCGCCACGCTCTCGCAGCCAGTCCTCGGCAGCACTCATCAGCGCCCTGCCCCATCCCTTGCCCTGCCGGTCCGGCGTGACCGCGAGGTAGTACACCCAGCCGCGGTGCCCGTCGTGCCCGACCATCGCTGTTCCCACGAGGGCATCGCCGTCAATCCCTGCGAGGACGGTCGAGGTGCTGCCGGTCAGTGCTCTCACCAGGTCGCCAGCGGGCTCGTTCCACGGCCGCACCAGGTCGCACCGCGACGACAGCTCGACCGCCAGGTCGACCTCGTCGGCCCGCAGGTCCCGGATCTCCATCTGGCGAAGTGTGCCGCACGACGACGCTCGATTCGACCTCCCGCGAACGTCTACCGCCCTACGCTTCCCACACCGGGGGAGCACGTCCGAGCAGGAGGAGGGCGCGATGCCCTGCGACGTCAGCGGGATGATCGACATCCACCGCACCTTCAAGGCCGGGTTCGGCGGGGCTGCCACGCTCGTGACAGGGGTCCGCGAGGGCGATGCGGCTCACGCGGACATCGTCGCCGCCCACATCCACGCCCTCTCGGCCGGCCTTCACAGCCATCACGAGTACGAGGACGGGCACTTCTGGGAGCCGGTGACCCAACGCTTGCCTTCCTGCGCCCTCCACGTCGAACGGATGAAGGAGCAGCACGCCGCGATGCTGGTCTTCCTGAACGCCCTCGACGCAGCCCTACCCGCCTGGCGCGCCAGCGGCACCCACGCGGACGCCGAGCCGGTCCTCCAGGCTCTGGTCGGCATCAACCGGTGCCTGGCAGAGCACCTCCCGGACGAGGAGAAGAACGTCGTCCCGGCCCTCGAGGAGGTCATGACGCAGAAAGAGGTCGATGCTGCCGGTCAGCACGGCCGCAGGGCCGTACCGAAGGGACAGGCATTCCCGTTCCTCGGCGCGATCCTGGCCGCCCAACCCGACGGCGGGGAGACCTGGCTGCGCACCCACATGCCGCTGCCGGGCCGGCTGGCCTGGCGGCTGATCGGGAAGAAGCAGTACCTCGCGAACCGGCACGCCCTCGAGCGCGGGCCGGGCTGACCCGGACCCGCGACCCCTCAGTCCTCGAGCGCCTCGAGGACGGCGGCAGGGGAGTCGGACAGCAGCTCGCTCAGCAGGACGCTGCCGCCGTCGTGGTCGGCACCGGAGACCACGTCGCGCCACCGACCCTCGGGGAGCACCACGGTCTGCGACGCCCACCCGCCGGCCGCCGCCAGCCCGACCGGGAGCCTGGTGACCACCGTGCACACCGAGGGGACATCGTCGACCGTCCGCATGAAGGCCAGCGCGTGCCCGGTGGTCGTCGGCAGCGCCGCGTAGCCTGCCCGGCCGCCCACGAACGCCTCGGGGCGACGCCGCCGCAACCGCAGCACGGACGCCGTGAGCCGCAGCTTCTCCTCGCCGAGATCGGCGGGCCGCTGGCCGGCGTCGAGCCGCTCGAGCGCAGCCGCCAGCGGCACCACGTCCACGGGCCCCCGGTTGTCCGGGTCGACCAACCCGATCGCGGTGGTCTCGGTGCCCTGGTAGACGTCGGCGACGCCCGGCATCGTCAGCTGCAGCGCCTTGGTCACCAGGATCGCCGTGCGCACCGGCTCGCTCGTGCGGCGCACCCACGCGGTCATCAGCTCACGCACAGCCTCGTCCTGCGACAGCGTCGCCACGAGCTCGGTGAGCTCGGCCTCACCCGCTTCGTCGGGCGCGGTCCAGGTGGTCCAGTCCTTCGCCTCCCGGCTCGCCTTGACGAGGTAGGCGGCGAGACGTTCGACGGCGAGCGGTCCCGTCGCGGTCCAGGTCCCGGCGAGCGTCTGCCACAGCAGGTTCTCAGTGCGACCGTGGAGCGCAGGGCGGTAGGACTCGGTCGCAGACCGCAGCGCGTGCACGTGCTCGCGCCACGCGGACCCGAGCTGCGAGAGCACGCCGATCCGCGCTCGCACGTCCTCGCCGCGCTTGCTGTCGTGGGTGGAGCCGTTGGTCATCGTCGCAGGGTGGCTCAGCTGCTGCGAGTGCGCGAAGGCGTGCAGGTCATCGGCAGCGATCGCGAACTTCTGCGGCGCACCACCCACCTCGCACAACGCCGTCAGGTGCGTCCACCGGTAGAACGCGGTGTCCTCGACGCCCTTGGCCATCACCGCACCGCACACCTGCTGGAACCGCACGATGATCTCATCGCGCCGCGGCTGCAGCCGGCGCCCCGCGCTGCCTGCCTCGCGACCCAGCACGAGGTCGACCACGAGGTCGAGCGTCTCGCCCCGTTCGGCGTCGAGCCGCTCGCGAGCGTGCTCCGCCATGTCGGCCACCAGCCCCACGCTCAGCGCCGGCGCCGCCTCGCCCGGCACCACGTACGCGCGATACCGGTCGCACGCCACGACCAGCTCGCGGACGCACTCCCGGATGGCCGTCAAGGTGTGGTCACGCAGACGCACGTCCGCTCGGCACTCGTCAGCGATGACGTGGCTCAGCCGTTCCACCTCTGCCGAGAGCGATCCCGTGGCGATCTCACGTTTCGCCTGCTCGACGACGGAGCCCAGTCCTCCCATCGCGTCACCGCTGAGCGTGGTCATCACGCCGGCGAGCTCGGCCACACCGCTCGGGTCGATCTGCACCTGGGCGATGCGCCAGGCCGTGTCGTAGCCGGTGGTACCGGCCACCGGCCAGTCCCCGGGCAGCGTCTCGTCAGGCTCGAGGATCTTCTCGGCGACCGTCCACGCGCCGCCGGTCGCCTCGTCGAGCCAACGGAAGTAGCCACGGGGGTCGGCGAGGCCGTCGGGATGGTCCACCCGCAGCCCGTCGACGACGCCCTGCTCCACGAGCTCGACGACGAGCCGGTGCGTGGCGTCGAAGACCTCGCGCTGCTCGACCCGGATCGCCACCAGTGTCCCGACGTCGAAGAACCGCCGGTAGTTCAGCTCCTCGTCGCCGACCTTCCAGTACGCGACGCGGTAGTGCTGCCGGTCGACCAGCTCGGCCAGCGGCAGGTGCTCGGTCCCCGCGCGAACGGGCAGCACATGGTCGAAGTAGCGCAGCACGTGCCCGGACCAGCCGGACTCGACGAGCGCGGCCGGTGCGGGCTCGACGCTCAGCTCACCATCGGCGAGCACGGCCCCGATCCGGCGGCCCAGCAGGGGCATCAGCACGGGACCGGACTCGAGATCGATGTCGAACCAGGAGGCGTAGGGCGACTCCGGTCCGTCGGCGAGCACCGACCAGAGCGCCTTGTTCAGGTAGGCGGGCGTCGGTGCGGCCATGTGGTTCGGCACGATGTCGAGCACGATCCCCATGTCGCGCTCGTGCGCGGCCGCAGCGAGCCTTTCGAGACCCTCCCGGCCACCCATGATCTCGCTGACGCGCTCGTGGTCCACGACGTCGTACCCGTGCGTCGAACCCGGCGCGGCCGCGAGGATCGGGGACAGGTACAGATCGGTGACGCCCAGCGACTGCAGGTAGCCGAGCCGCTCCCGTGCGTCGTCGAAGCTCAGATCGGGTCCGAGCTGGAGCCGGTAGGTCGAGACAGGGAGGCGCCGCTCACCCATCTCAGGCTCCCGAGACCGGGGTCGTGACGCTCCGATCCGGCGCGGTGACCGGGTCGAGCGGGGGCCGGGACAGCACCGTGATGCTGCGCGAGGTCACCGGTACGCCGGACTCGGCGGCGTACTCCTTCTCGAGGCCGGACGACTCATCCGTGCTGAGCACCACGCGCCAGCTGGTGCCGTAGCTCGTCTCGGGCAGCGCGAACGTCAGGTCCGAGGCGTCCGCGTTGATCAGCAGCAGGAACGAGTCGTCCACGACCCTGCGGCCACGATCGTCGGGCTCGTCGATCGCCTCGCCGTTGATGAAGACGGCGACCGACTTCGCGTACCAGGTGTTCCACGCCTCGGCGTCCATCGGGTCGCCGGTGATGTCGAGCCAGGCGATGTCCGGCAGATCGGGGCGGCCCTCGCTGTGCGAGCTCGAGCCGTTGAAGAACCGACGCCGCCGCAGCACCGGGTGGTCGCTTCGCAGCGCGATCAGGGACCGCGTGAACTCCAGCAGACCCCGCTGGTCCTCGTCGAGGTCCCAACTCATCCAGGAGATCTCACTGTCCTGGGCGTAGGTGTTGTTGTTGCCGCTCTGGGTGCGTCCGAGCTCGTCACCATGAAGGATCATCGGTACGCCCTGCGAGAGCAGCAGCGTGGTGAGGAAGTTGCGCTGCTGGCGGGCGCGCAAGGCGTTGATCTCGGGATCGTCCGTGGGCCCTTCGACACCGCTGTTCCAGGAGCGGTTGTGCGACTCGCCGTCCTTGCCGCCCTCGCCGTTGGCCTCGTTGTGCTTCTCGTTGTACGACACGAGGTCGCGCAACGTGAAGCCGTCGTGCGCCGTCACGAAGTTGATGGAGGCGATCGGGGTGCGCCCGGTGTGCTCGTAGAGGTCCGACGACCCGGTGATCCTGCTCGCGAACTCACCGAGCGTCGACGGCTCGCCGCGCCAGAAGTCCCGCACCGTGTCGCGGTACGCCCCGTTCCACTCGGTCCACAGGGGCGGGAAGCCGCCCACCTGGTAGCCGCCCGGTCCGAGGTCCCACGGCTCGGCGATCAGCTTGACCTGCGACACGATCGGGTCCTGGTGCACGAGGTCGAAGAACGCGCTCAAGCGGTCGACCTCGTGGAACTGCCGTGCGAGCGTCGCAGCGAGGTCGAACCTGAAGCCGTCCACGTGCATCTCGGTCACCCAGTAGCGCAGCGAGTCCATGATGAGCTGGAGCACGTGGGGGCTGCGCATCAGCAGCGAGTTGCCGGTCCCGGTGGTGTCGAAGTAGTGCGCCTGGTCGTCGTCCACCAGCCGGTAGTACGCGGCGTTGTCGATGCCGCGGAAGGACAGCGTCGGGCCGAGGTGGTTGCCCTCGGCGGTGTGGTTGTAGACGACGTCGAGGATCACCTCGATGTCGGCCTCGTGCAGGGCCTTGACCATGCCCTTGAACTCCTGCACCTGCTCGCCGCGCGTGCCGTAGGCCGCGTAGTCGTTGTGCGGAGCGAAGAAGCCGATCGTGTTGTAGCCCCAGTAGTTGCGCTGCCCGCGCTCCTGCAGGTGCGGGTCCTGCACGAACTGGTGCACGGGCATCAGCTCGATGGCCGTGATGCCCAGCTCCTGAAGGTGCTGGATCATCGCGGGGTGCCCGAGCGCGGCGTAGGTGCCGCGGATCTCCTCCGGGATCTCGGGGTGCAGCTTCGACATGCCGCGCACGTGGGCCTCGTAGATCACGGTGTTCGCGTAGTCGTGGTTCGGCGGCCGGTCGTGGCCCCAGTCGAAGAACGGCGTGGTGACGACCGAGGTCATCGTGTGGGCGAGCGAGTCGTCATCGTTGAGGCCCTTGGCGGAGACCGCCGCGGTCGGGTCGTCGAAGCGGTAGGAGAACAGCGACTCGTCGCCGTCGATCTGCCCGTCGATCGCGCGGGCGTAGGGGTCGAGCAGCAGCTTGGCCGGGTTGCAGCGGTGCCCGTTGGCGGGGTCGTACGGTCCGTGCACGCGATAGCCGTACCGCTGCCCCGGGGCCACCCCGGGGAGGTAGGCGTGGAACACGTGCGCGTCCACCTCGGTCAGCTCGATGCGCTGCTCGGTGAGCGTGCCATCGGGCCCGTCGTCCACCAAGCAGAGCTCGACGGTGTCAGCCGAGTAGGAGAACAGAGCGAAGTTCGTCCCCGTGCCGTCGTAGGTCGCGCCGAGGGGGTACGGGCTTCCGGGCCAGATCTGCATGTCGCAAGGATCGCATCACCGCGGGCCTTCGCCGTCACCCGTGACTCAGATCACTCGGTCGGCCCGGCTGTAGACCGACAGGCTCTGCCCGCGGGAGAAGGCGATCAGCGTCATGCCGACCTCCTCGGCGAGATCGACGGCTGCCGCGCTCGGAGCGCTCACGGCCGCCAGCACCGGAACGCCGGCCATCGCCGCCTTCTGCACCAGCTCGTACGAGAGCCGGCCCGAGACCTGGAGCACGGCGTCGTGCAGCGGCACCCGTCCTTCCCGGAGCGCCCAGCCGAGCGCCTTGTCGACGGCGTTGTGCCGCCCCACGTCCTCGCGGACGCAGACCGTTGCGCCGTCCACGAACAGGCCCGCTGCGTGCGCCCCGCCCGTGCGGTCGAACAGCTGCTGCGACTCCCGCAACACCGCCGGCAGCCCCAGCAGCGTCGTGAGCGGGACCGACAGCGTCGCCTCCGCCACCGGGTAGGACGACTCGCGTGCCACCGCCTCCATCGAGGACGTCCCGCAGACGCCGCACGAGGACGAGACGTAGACCGCGCGGTCCCGCATCTCGGGCGCACGCGCCCCGGCCCGGTGATCGAGCACGACGTCCATGACGTTGTAGGAGAGCTGCCCGCCGGCCTGGACACCGGGCCCGTAGGTGGCCTGGCGGATCTGGTCGGCCCGTGTGATCACGCCCTCGGCCAGCAGCAGCCCGTGCACGAGATCCACGTCGCCGCCGGGCGTGCGCATCGTGACCAGCCACTCCTCGCCGTCGACGCGGATCTCCAGCGGCTCCTCGCCCGCGAGCGTGTCCGGGCGCGTCGAGGTGGTCCCGTCAGCGCGCAGCCGGACCGCGGGGACGCGTCGAGTGCTCCTGGCCATCTCTGGTTCCTATCACCGCACGTGGAGCTGGACCAGTTCCTGCGTGCACCTCGTGGTCGCCACGTACAACGCGTTCCAGCCGCGGGGCTCTGCCGCGATGCTCTCGGGGTCGACGACGACGCACGCGTCCCACTCCAGGCCCTTCGCCTCGAGCGCCGACATGACGGGCATGCCCGGCAACGCCGTCCGCAGCAGATCGAGATGCTCGACCGCGGTCACGACGCCCACGCTGCCCCCGGGATACGCCCCGCTCAGCATCTCGACCTGCGTCACGACGGCGGGGACGAGCCCAGGTGCCTCGATCGTGAGCTCGCGCGGCTCGTGCCCCGAGGAACGAACCGCCCGCGGCGGCTCGTTGCGGCTGCCGGCGCGCGCGAGGATCGGCGGGACGAGCGCCATCACCTCGCGTGGCGTGCGGTAGCAGATCGTGAGATCGGCCCGCCGCCACCGGCTGCCGAGCGCCGGCGCCACCGCGCCGTCCCAGTCCGTGTGCCGGTGCGGCGACTCGGCCTGATCGATGTCCCCGACGGCGGTGAGCGAGCCCGTCGGGGTACGTCGCCTCGCCATGTGCCACTGCATCGGCGAGAGCTCCTGGGCCTCGTCGATCACGACGTGTCCGTACGTCCAGCCGTGGTCGGCTGCCGCGCGGTCAGCGAGGAACGGCTCGCGGTCGTCCCGCCGCCCGGCGGGATCGGTGCCGATCAACGCCATGACGGCGTCCAGCAGGGCGATGTCGCTGGAGGACAGGCCCTCCGGCTCCGCCACCACGGCGGCGATCTCCGCGGCCGTCAGCTCCGGGGCCACCAGCGCGAGTGCGGCGGGATCGTGCAGGAGGTCGGTGAGCACCCGGCGTGGATCCTGGACCGGCCACCACCGCTCGAGAGCGGCGCTGACCCCCGGGTCGGCCTCCACCCGGCGGCGCAGCTCGTCGATGTCGTCCTCGGAGAGCTCGCCGTCGACCTGGCCGCTGCTCGCGGCGGTGCGGACGCCCCGGTCGTCGGCCCTCGCGAGGGCGGCGTCGACGCCGCCGAGGATCTCCTCGAGCCCGTCCTCCACCGAGGTGAGCAGCTCCGCCGTCCGCTCGACGACGCGCTCGACCAGCTCGTCGCGCAGTCGCGCGAACGCCACGTCGCGGGCGGCGAGCAGGGAACGATCGCCCGCGAGCGCACCCCGCAGCACCCCGGCCAGCCGAGACCTGCTGACCCGGTGCGGCTCGCCGTCGAGCACGAGCACCAGGTCCGCAGCGGCCGGGACCAGCTCGGCCACGTGCCGGCGCAGCGCGTCCCACCACAGCGCGCGGCCCTTGATCTCGGCGATCTCCCTGCTCTCGTCGCGCTCGGTGGCGACACCGGGCACCAGCCCGTCGCACGTTGTCGAGACCACGGCGGTCTCGCCGAGGGCGGGAAGCACCTGCTCGACGTAGCTCAGGAAGCGCCGCGACGGCCCGAGCAGCAGCACCCCGCGACGCGCGATCTCGGGGCGCGCGAACAGCAGATAGGCGACGCGGTGCAGCGCGACGACCGTCTTGCCGGTACCCGGACCACCCTGGACCACCAGCGGCGAGTCGGCGCTCGCGCGCACGATCGCGTCCTGCTCCCGCTGCAAGGTGGCGACCGCGGTCCCCATGTGACCGGTGCGGCCCTCGTCGAGGGCCGCGAGCAGCGCCGCCTCACCCACGAGCTCGCCGGAACCGGCGCCCTCGGTGAGGAACTCGTCGTCGACCCCGGTGACCCGGGCGCCCGAGGTGCGGATGTGGCGACGGCGGCGCAGCCCCTGCGGGTCGAGTGCGGTCGCGGTGTAGAACGGTCGCGAGGCATCGGCGCGCCAGTCCAGCACGAGCGGCTCGCCGCCGTCGGGGCGGGGGATGCCCACCCGACCGATGCGGTGCGTCGTCTCGTGGTCGGTGTCGATGCGGCCCAGGACGAGGCCCGAGTCCGCCTCGGTGAGCGCGCGGACGCGTGCCGTGAGCATCGCCCGGCGGTGGTGGTCGGTGCGGTCCCGGACTGGGGTGCGCAGCTGGAGACCGAGCTCGTCGATCAGGTCCTTCCGGCAGGAGTCGGCAGCGTCGAGGAAGTCCTGTTCTTCTCGGATGGCCTGGGCGGTGACGTCGGGAAGAGATGAAGGCACGAAGGAAGCCAACGGCTCGGGACGGGGCGTTGTTCCCGATTCCGTCATCGTTCCCGCGGCGCGTCGACCCCGACGGTGTCAGTCCGGAAGACCCCAGAAGCGGCCACGGAGCCCCGCGGCACGGAAGTACTCGACCGCCTCGGCAGGCTCGCGGCGCCGGTAGGCGCGGGAGAGCCGGCCGTCGTACCAGCCGGCAGCCAGCCGCCACAGCGTCGCAAGGTCGAAGGTGTCGCCGGGGGAGTCCGGGTGTTGCGCGGTCACCGCCGCGACGCACTGCGGCCCGCAGTAGACCTGCTGCTGCGAGCAGGTGTGGACCACGTCGTCCCACGCCTGCGCCATCGGTACGGCGAAGTGGGCGATCCCGGGGCCGTCGGGCGGCGCGTCGCGCGAGACGTTCCACGCCAGCGGCGCGGAGCACGCCGGGCAGCGGGTCGCGACCAGCACCTCCGGCTCGTCCGGGACCAGGTGCGGGATCGCGAAGGAGTCCCATGCGCAGCCGCCCCACCAGAGCGTGTCCCGGCCCATCACCGAGAAGCCGAAGCTGCGGGTCGCGAACGGGTGCGCGAGCACGATCTCGCCGGCGGCGTCGAGCACGAGGTGCCGGGCGGCGGCGAGACGCTGCAGCGCGGCCCGGAGTGCGCCGTCTTCGAGGCCCACCTCGTGGCCGAGATCGTCGAGCGGGCCGACCGCCCCCGTGCGGGCCAGACGCTGGTAGATCGCGACACGGAGGGCCTCGTCCGTGCTGTCGCCGTCGGTCATGCGACGGAGATTACCCCGGGGGTGACACTCCACCACCAGCGGCTAGGGTCGGATCAGGCGCGAGGAGGGTCCGATGACGGGTGCACCGGAGCAGGGCATCGACGAGGCGGGTCTGCGGGTCGACGACCCCGCCACCACGAGCGCCGGGCTGCCGGCTGTCGCGCACGCGATACAGGTCGCGCTCGCCCAGATGGGGCCGGTGCGCACCGCGCGGACGCTGCTGCGCGTGAACCAGAAGCACGGCTTCGACTGCCCAGGCTGCGCGTGGCCCGACCCCGACCATCGAAGCCCTGCGGAGTTCTGCGAGAACGGTGCGAAGGCGGTCGCCGAGGAGGCGACGACGCGCCGCGTGGACCCTGTCTTCTTCGCCGAGCACAGCCTCGCCGAGCTCGCGGAGCAGGACGACTACTGGCTGGGTCAGCAGGGCCGGATCACGCACCCGATGGTGCTCGACGAGGGCGCCACCCACTACCGGCCGATCACCTGGGACGACGCGTTCACCCTCATCGCCGACGAGCTGGAGGGCCTGCAGCACGCCGACGAGGCGGTGTTCTACACCTCGGGGCGGACCTCCAACGAGGCGGCGTTCCTCTACCAGCTGTTCGTGCGCGGCTTCGGCACCAACAACCTGCCGGACTGCTCGAACATGTGCCACGAGTCCTCCGGCACCGCGTTGTCCGCGAGCATCGGGGTGGGCAAGGGCTCGGTGTCGCTGCAGGACATCTACGACGCCAAGCTGATCGTGGTGGCAGGCCAGAACCCGGGGACCAACCACCCACGCATGCTCTCGGCGCTGGCCAGGGCGAAGCGCAACGGCGCCCGGATGGTCTCGGTCAACCCGCTCCCGGAGGCGGGGCTGATCGAGTTCAAGGACCCGCAGTCGCCGCTCGGGCTGGCGGGCCGGGGCGAGAAGCTCTCCGACCTGCACCTGCCGATCCGCCTCGGCGGTGACCTCGGGCTGTTCCTCGGCGTCGCCAAGCACCTGCTCGAGGCCGAGGAGCGCGACGGCGGGGTGCTGGATCGCGAGTTCCTCGCGAACCACTGCGACGGCGTCGAGCCGTATCTCGCGCACGTCCGTACCGTCCCGTGGGGTGAGATCGAGACGGCGACAGGGCTCACCGAGGCGCAGGTGCGTGAGCTGGGGGAGGAGTTCGTCCGCTCCCGAGCCAGCATCGTGTGCTGGGCGATGGGGCTGACCCAGCACGAGCACGCGGTCGACATGATCGCCGAGATCACGAACGTGCTGCTGCTGCAGGGCAACATCGGTCGGCCGGGGGCAGGGGTGTGCCCGGTACGCGGTCACTCCAACGTGCAGGGCGATCGCACGATGGGGATCTTCGAGAGCATGCCCGAGCCGTTCCACGACCGGCTCGACGCCGAGTTCGGCTTCATCTCAAACCGTGTGCACGGCTACGACACCGTGCAGGCGATCCGCGCGATGCGGGACGGCCAGGTCGGCGTGTTCATGGCGATGGGCGGGAACTTCCTGCGGGCCACGCCGGACACCGAGGTGACCGAGGCAGCGATGCGGCGGTGCAGGCTCACGGTGCAGGTCTCGACCAAGCTCAACCGCTCGCACGTGGTGACCGGCAGGCGTGCGCTGATCCTGCCCGCGCTCGGCCGCACCGATGCCGACACGCAGGCCACCGGGACGCAGCGCGTGAGCGTCGAGGACTCGATGTCCGCGGTGCACGCCTCGATCGGCCGGCTGGCACCGCCGTCGACGCACGTGCGCAGCGAGGTCGCGATCGTGGCCGGGCTCGCGGGGGAGCTGTTCGCGCGCGAGAGCCTGGCGGCGCGCGCGCCGCGGGTCGACTGGGTCGCGCTGCAGGGTGACTACCGCCTGATCCGGCGTCACATCGAGGCCGTGATCCCCGGTTTCGAGGACTACGAGGCGAGGCTCGACGAGCCGGCAGGCTTCGTGCTGCCGCACCCGCCGCGAGACAGCCGCACCTTCCCGACGCCGTCGGGCCGCGCCCAGCTGCAGGTCAACGAGCTCACCTACCCTGCGCTTCCCGAGGGGCGGGTGCTGCTCCAGACGCTGCGCAGCCACGACCAGTACAACACCACGATCTACGGTGACAGCGACCGTTACCGCGGCATCCACCACGGCCGCCGCGTGGTGCTCGTCAACCCGGCGGACATCCGGCGTCTCGGCGTGAGCGACGGGCAGGTGATCGACCTCGTGTCGCAGTGGCGCGACGGCGTGGAACGGCGTGCCCCCGGCTTCCGGGTGGTCGCCTACCCCACCGCGCTCGGTTGTGCGGCCGCCTACTACCCGGAGACCAACGTGCTCGTCCCGCTCGACTCGGTCGCGAGGGGGAGCAACACGCCCACCTCGAAGTCCGTCGTCGTCCGCCTCGAACCCGCTAGGCGGTCAGGGCCTCGCGCATGAGGTGCACGAGCGCGTCGAGCTGGACCGACGTCGTCGAGACGATCTCGGTGTCGCTGCCGTCGAGGGCGCGGGCCGCGAGGCCCTGCTTCGCGTCGATGAGCTCGGCGATCTTGGTGTCGATCGTGTGCGCGGCCAGGATGCGCCACGCCGTGACGGGCTGCTCCTGACCGATCCGGTGCACCCGGTCGATCGCCTGCGCCTGCTCGGCGGCGGTCCACGAGAGCTCGGCGAGCACCACGTTGGACGCGGCGTGCAGGTTCAGCCCCACCCCGGCGGCGGTCAGCGAGCAGACCGCGACCGCGACCTCGGGGTCCTTCGCGAAGGCGTCGATCGCCTTCTGGCGGGCGCTCGAGGTCTGCTCGCCGCGGATCGACACGGTCTTGAGGCCGGCCTCGGCAAGGCTCCGCTCGGCGGCGTCCATGACGTCGATGTGCTTGGCGAAGAACACGACCTTGCCGACGGAACGGGCGAGCTGCGCGGTGTAGTCGGTGGCGAGGCTGGCCTTGGCCGAGCCGATGCGGCGGACCATCGTGAACACGTTCTCGCCGCCGCTGCTGGTGTTGCGCGACGACTCGAGCTCCGAGGTCGCGACCGAGCGCATGATGTCGAGATCGGGCTCGAACGGCTCCGCCTCGCCACCGTGACGCGTCTCCCAGAGGCGGTGGTAGCGCTGCGCCAGCCGGGCACCGAGCTCGCGCTCGGCCTGGCGGATCGAGCGGCCCAGGTCGTCGTCGAGCTCGACAGGCAGGTCCGCGATGCGGCGGGCCGGGAGGTCCTTCGCGACCTCGCTCTTGAGGCGGCGCACGATGCCCATCGAGATGACGGCGGAGCGGGCTTCGGGGTAGAAGCCACGGTCCGCAGGCGTCAGCCCGATGGCCTCGAGCTTGCGCATGAGGGCGGGGGCGGGCTGGTTGTCCTCGACCCAGCCGAGGAACTTCCAGATCGCGTGGAAGTCCTCGACGTCGTTGATCAGCGGGGTACCGGTCAGTGCCATCAGCAGCGGGTTGCCGCCCGGCGCCGTCATGCGGATCTGCTCGGCGAGCGAGAGCACGTGCTGGCTGCGCTGCGAGCTGAGGTTCTTGATGAAGTGGGCCTCGTCCACGACCATCGACCGGAAGCCGAACCGCATCAGCCACGACAGGTGCCGGTCGAGGATCTCGTAGTTGACGACGAAGACGTCGGCGAACGCGTCCATGGTGTCGCCGTCGCCGTGGATGACCGTGACCTTGCGCGACGGCGTCCACTGCTCGACCTCGCGCGCCCAGTTGATCTTGACGACGTTGGGAACGACGGCGAGCAGCGGGAACGCGCCGGCGACCGAGGCCGCGAGCACGGACTGCGCCGTCTTGCCCAGACCCGGCTCGTCGGCGAGCAGGAAGGTGCGGTGCCCCTTGCGGACCGACTCCAGCAGCTCGACCTGGTGCGGCATCAGCTCGAGGCCGCGTGGCGAGAAGTGCTCGAAGCGGGGGAGCGGGGGCAGCTCCATCGAGGCAGCGCCGCCACCGGCGCCCTGCTCGAACGAGCGGTACAGGGGCTCCATGAGGTCCCACCCGCTGAGGCGACCGGAGAGCGGCCGCTCGGCCGGCTGGATCGCGGGCGAGAGGAACGGGTTGGCCTTGAGCCGACGCTTCACCGACGGCGGCACGACCTGCCGGTCGGCGAGCGCAGCCGGCACGACCGTGGGGCGCGCCGGATGGGGCGCCTTGATCTCCATCTCCTCGGGTGAGAGCTGCGCGCCGGAGTCGAGGAGCCAGTCGAGCCGCATGCGTTGCGCGGCCGGACCAGGCGTGGTGGACGGGTCGAGCAGGGTCAGCAATGAGGTGTCGCGTGCGGCGGTGCGCGCGAGGATCGTGGCGACGCCGTCGAGCCGTTTGAGCAGCTCGGTGCGAGCCGCCGTCGAGAGCTTGTCATCCGACTTCACGCGGGCGCGTTCCTCGCGGACGAGGAGCGCGATCACCTGGAAGCGGGTGCGGTTGGTGGGGCCGACCTTGCCACGCGCGGCCTTCGCCTCGACCTCGCGGACCTTGCGGGCCAGGATCGGGATGATGGGCGCGGCGTCATCGCCGCGCGCGGCGCGGCGATCGAGCAGGCGAGCCTGTGATGAGCCGTTGGGCACTGTGTCTCCACTTACGCCGGGCATCCCCTGCCCGACGGCACTGTGAACGCGCGCACGATGCTGGCGCGTGGGTGGGTCGCTGCTGGTGAGCTGACACGCTCGTGTTCCTAGCAGTGTGGGCGATACTGGGATCGAACCAGTGACCTCTTCCGTGTCAGGGAAGCGCGCTACCGCTGCGCCAATCGCCCGTGCGAGGTGGGTACGGGATTCGAACCCGTGTATACGGCTTTGCAGGCCGCTGCCTCGCCACTCGGCCAACCCACCAGGTTGCCCTCCTGGGCCGCCGATTTCGAGCGGATGACGGGACTCGAACCCGCGACCCTCACCTTGGCAAGGTGATGCTCTACCAACTGAGCCACATCCGCGTGCTTCACCGAGCAGGTTTCCCCCGCTTGGTGGTGCGGCGTCGACTTTAGCCCACGGATCGCGGCGTCGTCCAACTGAGGCCGGGGGCGTGTTGCTCGGTGGACGCTTCCCGGGCCTCGGGCCGGGGTGACTAGCGTGGCGGAGTGACTATCTCCAGCCCTCGCGGACGCGCCTGGTTTCGCGGGGTCCGGGCGACCGAGGTGGTGGAGCACGTCGACCTGCGAGAGCGCCCCGACGCACTGGAACGCGGGGGATGGTGGGTGCTCGTCGCCGAGTTCGACGGACCCTGGAACGCGTGGCGGTTCGCGGAGGTTCGCCGCACCGACGAGGTCACCCGCGGGCCGGATCGCTGGGACGGCCCGGTGCGCGATTCGTGGCGAACATCACTGTCGCGCGAGGAGTACGTCGCGGCGGTGCGGCGGGTGCGTCACGAGATCGCCGAGGGTGAGGTCTACCAGGCCAACATCTGCCGTGTGATGTCCGCAGCCGTGCCGGTGCGCCCGGAACCGGTGGGCCTGGCGATCAGGCTCGCCACTGGCAACCCCGCGCCCTACGCGGCGCTGGTCGACATCCCGGCAGGCGGACCGGCCGGGCCCGGTTCCTGGGTGGTGAGCGCGTCACCGGAGCTCTCCCTCGAGGTCGCCCACGGGACCGTGATGTCGGGTCCGATCAAGGGCACGGCGGCGACGCCGTCGGGCATGCTGCCCAAGGACCGGGCCGAGAACGTGATGATCACCGACCTGGTGCGCAACGACCTGCAGCGGGTGTGCGCCCCGGGGAGCGTCGAGGTGACCGATCTGCTCGCGATGGAGGAGCACCCGGGTCTGGTCCATCTGGTCTCGCGCGTGCGCGGGCGACTTCTCGACGGCGGTCCCACCGGGTGGGCGGCGCTGCTCGCGGCCGCGCACCCGCCCGGTTCGGTGTCGGGCGCCCCGAAGTCCTCTGCACTCCGGATCATCGACGAGCTCGAGACGGCTCCGCGCGGTCCGTACTGCGGCCAGATCGGTTGGATCGACGCCGATCGCGGCCAGGCACGGCTGGCCGTCGGGATCCGGACGTTCTGGTGGGCGGACGGCGAGCTGCGGTTCGGGACGGGCGCCGGCATTACGTGGGGGAGCGACCCCGAGCAGGAGTGGGCGGAGACCGAGCTGAAGGCTGCGCGCCTGGTGTCGCTGGCGTCGCGGGGCTGAACGCGGCAGGCTGACGCCATGAGTGAGCCCCTGCTGTTCGTCGACGGGCAGTTCCATGCGCCGCGTACGCCGCTGGTCTCCGCGCTCGACCACGGGATGACCGTGGGCGACGGCGTGTTCGAGACGTGCGAGCTGATCGAGGGCCGCACGTTCGCCCTCACACGGCATCTACGCCGGCTGGAGCGTTCGGCGTTCGGGCTGGGTCTGGATGCGCCCGACGAGAGCCGGGTACGGGACGCGGTCGCCGCCGTCGAGGAGCGGTGGCTGGCCCAGGGCGGCGGCACCGGCCGGCTGCGGATCACGTGGACGGCCGGGTACGGACCGATGGGCTCGGACCGCAGCGGGGGAGAGGGCACGCTGATCGTCGCCGCTGGTGGCGTCCGACCACCGGGGCCGGTGCGCGTGGCTGTGGTGCCCTGGGTGCGCAACGAGCGCTCGCCGATCGCCGGGTTGAAGACGACGTCCTACGCGGAGAATGTGGTGGCCCTGGCCCTCGCGAAGGCGCAGGGCGCGGGCGAGGCCATCTTCGGCAACACCCGCGGTGAGCTGTGCGAAGGGACCGGGACGAACGTGTTCCTGGAGGTGGACGGCGGTTTCGTGACGCCGCCGCTGAGCTCGGGATGCCTGGCCGGTGTGACGCGGGCACTCGTGCTCGAGTGGGCGGCGGACGCCGGCATCGAGGTGCGCGAGGAGGCGCTGCCGCTGGCGTCGATCCACGAGGCCCCGTATGCCGCGCTCACCTCGAGCACGCGGGGGATGACGCCGATCGTGGCCGTCGACGACCGCGAGATCGAGGCCGGGCCGCTGACGCTGCGGATGGGCGAGGAGTTCCATCGCCGCAGTCGGGAGCAGCTCGACCCCTAAGTGTTCCTGATGCTGTTCTCGACGGCGCTGGCCCAGCCGGCGTGATCGTCTCCTGGAGGGATCTGGCCGAGCCCGAACCAGAGTCGGAGCGCTTCGCTCCAGCCCAGCTCGTTGTCGGTGAGCTCGACGATGTCGGCGTACCCGTCGAGGAAGGTGCGCTGGGCCTCCGGCGGCGTGGGTGGCCAGCGCCGGAACTCGGTGGCGAGCAGCACGGCGCCGAGCGAGATCTCGACGGTGCGGTGGCGGATGCTGACCTCGTCGAAGTCGAGCAGGGCGGCGATCTCCTGGCCGCGCAGGAGGATGTTGGCGCCGCGGATGTCCCCGTGCGCCAGCTGGGGTGTGGTGTCGAGCGCCGGGAGCGTGCTGAGGAGATCGACCAGCCGGGCGTGGGCACGCGGGGCTCTCGAGCTCGGCAGCTGGTCGAGCGTGCTCGTGATGCTCTCGCGCGGGTCGCCTCGCATCTCCCGAGGTCCGTCGGCGAAGGGGCCGGGATCGACGTCGGCGAGCGCGAGGTGCAGCCGGCCCACCAGCTGCCCCGCTGCCCGGACCGCGGCGAGGTCGCCGACGTCGAGGAGGTCACCCTCCACCCGTGGCTGCACAGCCACCGACAGCGGCCGGTCGTTCGGCACGACATGGCGGCGCCGCCCGTCGAGGCCTGCGATGGGTGCGGCGACGGGAAGGTGCAGCGAGTCGAGGTGGCCGAGCAGAGCCGCGATGGCGTCGAGGCGACCGAAGGCGGGCTCATGCGAGCAGATCTTCACGACGACGACGCCCCGATCGGTGTGCGCCCACGCGAGCGCGTTGACGTCGCTGATCAGGACGCGTTCGACACCACTGACGCCGAGGCCCCAGCCGTCGCGCAGTGCGCGGGCGACCCAGCCCGCGGCGGCCTCGAGGTCGGCGAGGCCGAACCGTTGCGCGAGCGCCACGTTCGGATCGGTGTCTTCCCAGAGCATCGCGAGGCCAGGTGCGAACATCCGGACACGGTACGTGGGCGGGTGTTCGGAGAGGGTCTGCCACGCTGGTAGCATCGGTGCTCGCCCGCAAGGGCACCGAGCACAGTCTCGGGCGATTGGCTCAGTGGTAGAGCGCCTCGTTCACACCGAGGAGGTCACTGGTTCGAACCCAGTATCGCCCACCCAGAGCGCGTTGACGGAGGCACGTCTCATCCTCGCCCCACGACTGGCGTGAGGTGAGCCGCAGAGGCACGGCTTCCACGCCGCCCCCGGTTCAACCGACGGGTCGATGGATCGCACTCCACGTCAGGCGCCGACACGGGTTCGGTCTTAGGTTCCACGAACGCGGGACGTCGACGCCGTTGCCTAGAACGGTGGTGGCTCGTCGTCCACCGTGTACTGGAGCTGGCTGGTGCGGTCGGTGGTGGATGCCCAAGCGGGGGTGGCCGGGTGGGTGCCCTCGGGTGGGGATCCGGGTCCGTGGGTGGGTCGGATCATGGTGATCTGGCCGTCGGGGTGTTGGAGGTAGGTGTGGTTGGTGGCGGTGATCCAGGTGCGGGAGCCGTCCTCGTGCTGGGTGTACCACCAGCCGCCGTGGGTCAGGAGCAGGTGGTCGCGGCGGCAGTTGGGGTCGATGTCTTTGACGGAGGTGGTTCCCAGGGGCCAGGGGATGCGGTGGTGCAGGTCGCAGCCGTCGGCTGCGGCGGTGCAGGAGGGGTTGGCGCACTCGGGTTGTCTGGCGCGGATGAGCTCGGCCATCGCCGCGGTGGGTTCGTACTGTTCGCGGCTGAGTTCCAGGACGGTGCGGTCCAGGGGGTCGGTGACCATGCGCGCCCATGGCCCGCCGGCGGCGAGGGCGCGGGCCACGGAGGCGGGGATGGGTCCGTAGCCTTCGAGGTGGGCGGGGTCCTCGGAGCCGGACAGGTCGGCGCCGGGGCCGTGCTGGCCGCCCATGAGGGTGGTCAGCGGGATCACGACCCGTACGTGCGCGGACTTGCCTCCGATCACTCCGACCCGCATGCTTTGACCGGGTGTGGGGCATGCCCCGGTGGCCGCACCTGCTGCCGTGCGTGCTGCGGCATCCAGCATCGTTCCTGCTGTGGGGTCTGTGCCAGCTCGCGAGCGATCGTCGTGGGTGACTCTGGCGTCGGGCAGGTGTGCGACGCCATGGTCGGTCGGCGGCGAGCCGCTCTGGTCGATATCGCCGTGGCCGGATCCGGGATCACGATCCCCCGATGAACCGCCAGCGGACCTACCACCGGCGCCGCGGGCCACCACGGTGGCGTCGTGGGCCTGCGGGGTGGCGCCGGGGGCGTGTGGGGTGGCGTCGTGGGTGGGGTGGGGGCAGGGGCCGATGATGCCGGTCACGATGGCGGTCCCACCCATCAGGGCCAGGGCGTCGGCGCGGAGCTGGTCCAGGGTGCGGGGGTCGCCGCTGGTCTTGGCGGAGCGGGCGGCGGCGTCCAGGGCGCGGTAGAGCTGGTTGGCCTCCACCGCGGGCATGAACGCGTAGATGCTGGCCATGCCATCGGGCAGCACCCGGGGCCGGTCCACCCGCCGCTGGGTTGCTGCTCGTTGGCAGCGGTCTTCGAATCGTTCGGGTTGCACGCTGGCCCTCGCGGCGGCCACATCGCGGCGTACCGCGGTCGCGGTGGCGTGGGGTGCTTTGGCCAGCACGATGTCCTGCACCTGTAAGGCTTCCAGCATGCCCAGGTCCTCGATGCCCAGGGCGATGATGTCGGCCTTGGCCGGGTCGATCTGCCCGGTCTCCAACGCTTCCGCGGTCGGACCGGCCGGGCCGGCGAGCAACCGGGCCGAGCGCACCAGCCGACTCGCGGCTCGCTTACCCATACCCAGGCGCAGCGCGATGTCATCGGAAGCGATGCTGGGCTGGTTGACCCGGATCCCGAGGTGGTCCAGGTTCGCCAGGCCTTGGTCCAGGCCTTCGCTGTTGGCCAGCTCGGCGACCGCTTCCCGCATCTTGGCACCGGCGTAGGAGACCAGCCGGGACCAGTGCGCCACCAGCTCCAGGGCGTCGTAGTCGTTCTGCACCAGGCCCTCGGGCAGGTGCTCCAGCTCGTTCATCAGATACCCCGACGCAGGCACCTGCTCCAGCCACGCGATCGGTCCGAGCTCGGGACGGCTGGGCTGGGCAGCCCACTCGGCCTCGAGCTGCTCCACCCAGCCCGCTGGCGGCTCATCACTCCAGGGCCGCACCGGCACCCCCGACCAGTCACGCTCGTCCCAGACCGCGTTACCCGCCTCCACCATGATCCCGTCGACCTCGACCCACTCACGCCCAGCGATCGCAGCCGGCACCCCGGACTCAGTGGCCGACGGCTCGCTCGTGGTGTGCTCGGGCTCCGCGGGAGCCGCACCAGGGGAGGTGTCGCACGGGTCAGAATCAGCCGACCCGCCCTGAGGCATGACGATCTCAAGCCTCTCGGCCGGACCGCTCTGCTGGGGTTGTTCACCCGTTGCCTCGAACATGTGTGCAGTCTAGATGCAGTATCCGACAACGGCACGTTCTCGGCGAGATCTCAACAAGAACCGGCCTACCGCTCAGGTCCCGCAGCGGGGCAGTTCCAGATGACGCAGGACCGTTGATACCGGACGTGCGGCATCGGGCGGCGGGTTCCAGCCGGGGCTACCTCAACGCCCACGCCCGTAGCTGTGCTCGCCGTCCAACCGGAGCAGCGACCCGGCGATCTCGACCGTGGGTGATCGCGGATGGACGAGCTCAATCGCCGGAACCTCCGGGGCGGCGCGGCAACCGGCCGGTGGCCACGGGCTCCGCCATAGCCTGACCCCGTGAGAGCACTCGTCTACGACACCTTCGGCGGACCCGTCGCGGTCCGCGAGGTACCTGACCCCGTCGCACCACCCGGCGGTGTGGTGGTCGAGGTTCACGCGACCGGCCTGTGCCGCAGCGACTGGCACGCCTGGATGGGACACGAGGAGTTCAGTCTCCCGCACATCGGTGGTCACGAGCTGGCCGGTGTCGTGGTGGAGGTCGGCGACGACGTCGCACGCTGGGTCACCGGCGACCGCGTCACCATCCCGTTCGTGGAGGGGTGCGGGCGCTGCGACTGGTGCGACTCCGGCAACGCCCAGGTCTGCCCCGACCAGCAGCAACCCGGCTTCACGCACGCCGGCTCGTTCGCCGAGCGCGTCGCGCTGCACGCCGCGGACACCAACCTGATCCGCGTCCCGGACGGTCTCTCCTTCGAGGCGGTCGCGGTCCTCGGCTGCCGGTTCGCGACCGCGTACCGCGCTCTCGTGGCGCGCGCTCACCTGCGCGAGCACGAGTGGCTCACGGTGGTCGGAGCGGGCGGCGTCGGCCTCTCGGCTGTGATGCTCGCGACATCGCTCGGCGCGCGCACGATCGCCGTCGACCCCAGCCGGGAAGCCCTCGCGCTCGCTCGCGAGCTCGGTGCCGAGCACACTCTGATGCCTGACGGCGACACGACGGCCGAGATCCATCACCTCACCGAGGGCGGTGCTCACGTGGCGATGGACGCGCTCGGCAGCGAGAGCGCCGCGGCCGCCGCGATCGGCAGCCTGCGCCGCCGGGGCAGACACCTGCAGGTGGGCCTGCTCCCCGCCGTGGCGGGCCACCCACGCATCCCGATGGACCGGGTGATCGCCTGGGAGCTGGACGTGCTCGGGAGCCACGGCATGGCCGCCGCCGACTACCCGGACATGCTCGCCCTCGTGGAGAGTGGCACGCTCGCCCCGCAACGGCTGATCCGACGGGTGGTCTCGCTCGAGGACGCCGCGGCGCTGCTACCCGCCATGGCCAGCTCCGCAGCGGCCGGCCTCACAGTCATCGACCCGCGGATGACGTCGGATCAGGGCACGCGCTGAGCTGCCCACGCGCGGGCGTCCCGCATCATGCTGCCGACGATCGTCGCCTTCCGGTCGACGTACTCACCGCGGCGGTCCGCGAGCTCGGCGGCGAGGTGCAGCTTGATCTCCTGGTACTCGGCGACGACCGCGGGGGATGCGCGGAGGTAGTCCCGGAAGATCAGCCGGTCGGTGTACGTGGGCGAGTCGAGCCGCATGAGGTGCACGTGATCGGTTCGGTGCCCAGCGACGATCCTGTGCAGGAAGGCGTGGTCGAGATTGTCCGCGAACGACTCGGGCCTGTGCTCGAAGCCGAGCCCGGCGAGCGCCGCCACCACCCCCGGCGTCAGCGCGGCGTCGACGTCCTCGACACCGACGGCCACGTCGATCGTGTCCTTGGAGCTGAGTCCCGGGACACTCGTGGAGCCGACGTGCTCGATCACGGCGCCCGGCAGCACCTGCCGGATCTGGTCCCGCGTGCGCCGGAACCGGAGCGGCCAACCGGGGTCGTAGGGCACGACGTCGACAACCACATGCGCTCGGTCGCCTCCCACCTCCCCAGCGTCGCACACGGCGACACAGCAGCCGTGGCCTGTGCCGCACCTTGCCGTGTGCCTGACTACCATCGACTCGTCCGACCCAACCCCTGTCGAAAGTGGTCACGTGACCGTGCCTGAGTTCTCCCTGTCCGTCGCCGGTGCCCAGCAGTCGGTCCCCGCGGGCACGACCGGCACGGACCTGTTCGGCTCGGACAAGACCGTGGTCGCCGTCCGCGTCGACGGCCAGCTCCGCGACCTCGAGGTCGTCCTCGACGCCGCGCGCGAGGTCGAGCCGGTCACCATCGACTCACCCGACGGGCTGAGCATCCTGCGGCACTCCACCGCGCACGTGCTCGCGCAGGCCGTGCAGCAGATCAACCCCGACGCCAAGCTCGGCATCGGGCCGCCGATCACGGACGGCTTCTACTACGACTTCGACGTCGAGACCCCGTTCCAGCCCGAGGACCTCAAGAAGCTCGAGAAGGCGATGCAGCGCATCGTCAACACCGGGCAGAGGTTCCGCCGTCGGGTGGTCACCGAGGACGAGGCGCGCGCCGAGCTCGCGGGTGAGCCCTACAAGCTCGAGCTCATCGGCCTCAAGGGCTCCGGCTCGGCCGAGGGTGCCGCGGAGGGTGCGAGCGCCGAGATCGGCGCGGGCGAGCTGACCATCTACGACAACGTCGCCCGCGACCGCGAGGGCAACGAGGTCGTGGCGTGGAAGGACCTGTGCCGCGGTCCGCACCTGCCGACCACCAAGCTGATCGGCAACGGGTTCCAGCTCATGCGCAGCGCCGCCGCCTACTGGCGCGGCAGCGAGAAGAACCCGCAGCTGCAGCGCGTCTACGGCACCGCGTGGCCCAGCAAGGACGCGCTGCGCGAGTACACCGAGCGGCTCGCCGAGGCGGAACGCCGCGACCACCGGCGCCTGGGCACCGAGCTCGACCTGTTCTCGTTCCCCGACGAGATCGGTTCCGGGCTGGCGGTCTTCCACCCCAAGGGCGCGATGATCCGGATGGAGATGGAGGACTACTCCCGGCGACGCCACGTGGCGGCCGGGTACTCGTTCGTCTCCAGCCCGCACATCACCAAGGCGAAGCTGTTCGAGACCTCCAAGCACCTCGAGTGGTACGCCGACGGCATGTACCCGCCCATGAAGCTCGACGCCGAGTACCACGAGGACGGCACGCTCAAGCGCGAGGGGCAGGACTACTACCTCAAGCCGATGAACTGCCCGATGCACAACCTGATCTTCGACAGCCGCGGACGCTCCTACCGCGAGCTGCCGCTGCGGCTGTTCGAGTTCGGCACCGTCTACCGGTACGAGAAGTCCGGTGTGGTCCACGGCCTCACCCGGGCACGCGGCTTCACCCAGGACGACGCGCACATCTACTGCACCCGCGAGCAGATGCGCGACGAGCTCGGCTCGCTGCTCAGCTTCGTGCTCGACCTGCTGCGTGACTACGGCCTCAACGACTTCTACCTCGAGCTCTCCACCCGGGACCCGGAGAAGTCGGTCGGCGACGACGCGACCTGGGAGGACGCGACCCGCACCCTCGAGGAGGTCGCGCTCGCCTCGGGGCTGGAGCTGGTCCCCGATCCGGGCGGCGCTGCGTTCTACGGTCCGAAGATCTCCGTGCAGGCCAAGGACGCGATCGGCCGCACCTGGCAGCTGTCCACCATCCAGCTGGACTTCTTCGAGCCGGAGCTGTTCGAGCTGGAGTACACCGCTGACGACGGCAGTCGTCAGCGCCCGGTCATGATCCACCGCGCGTTGTTCGGCTCGATCGAGCGGTTCTTCGCGATCCTCGTGGAGCACTACGCGGGTGCGATGCCGCCGTGGCTGGCACCGGTGCAGGTGCTCGCCGTCCCGGTCGCCGAGGTCTTCAACGACTACCTCGCCGGCATCGTGGAGCAGCTGCAGGCGGCCGGTGTGCGTGCGGAGCTCGACACCTCGGACGACCGCTTCAACAAGAAGATCCGCAACGCCACCACCCAGAAGGTCCCGTTCGTCCTCATCGCGGGCGGTGACGACGCAGACGCCGGCGCGGTCTCCTTCAGGTTCCGTGACGGCAGCCAGCGCAACGGCGTCCCGGTCGCCGAGGCCATCGAGATCGTCACCCACGCGATCGCGGACCGGGTGCAGGTGTGACCGGGGCGGACGACGACGCCGAGGGCGCGATCTCGCCGTCGGGGTTCCCCCAGGAACCCGACGGCTACGAGCGGCTCTGGACCCCGCACCGCATGGTCTACGTGGATGGTCCGGCGAAGGTCACGACCACGTCCGAGCGCGAGTGCCCGTTCTGCGTGGGGCCGCGCGGCTCGGACGAGGACGCCCTCATCGTCCATCGCGGTGCCACCTGCTTCGTGGCCCTCAACCTCTACCCGTACAACCCCGGCCACCTGCTGATCTGCCCGTACCGTCACGTCCCCGACCTGACCACCATGACGACGGCGGAACGCGCGGAGTCGATCGAGCTCGTCAGCGCGGGCATGGAGGTGCTGCGGGCGACGAAGCGACCGACGGGCTTCAACTCCGGGATGAACACCGGCACGGCCGCGGGTGCGGGCATCGCGGCGCACGCGCACCTGCACGTGGTCCCACGCTGGGACGGCGACGCCAACTTCCTCCCGGTCATCGGCCGCACCAAGGCGCTGCCGGAGCTGCTCGGCGACACCCGCGCGCAGCTCGCCGCAGCCTGGCCGGCAGGGGAGTAGCGATGGTCCTCGGCAACCATGGCCGCGGCTTCTCCAGCACGCTGTTCGGCCCGCTGGCTCGCCTGCTCGTGCGGCTGAAGGTGTCACCGGACGCCGTCACGTTCGCCGGCACGGTCGCGGTGATCGCTGCGTCGCTGACCTTGCTGCCCACGGTGCATCTGGTCGTCGGCGCGCTGGTGCTGGGCGCTCTGGTGCTCACCGACTCGATCGACGGCATCATGGCCCGGATGGTGCACGGCGAGGCGCCGCGCCCGTACGGCGAGTTCCTCGACTCGACCCTCGACAGGTTCTCCGACGGCGCGATCTTCGCGGGCCTGACCCTGTACTTCGTGCTCAACACCGCCGGCGCCACCCAGACCTGGGGCGTCGCGACGGCCGTGGCCTGCCTCGCGCTTGGCGGACTCGTCTCCTACGCGCGGGCCAAGGCCCAGGCTCTCGGCGTGGTCGCGAAGGTCGGCATCGCCGAGCGCGCCGACAGGCTGATCGTCGCGTTGGTGGCGACGCTGCTGGTCGGGCTCGGGCTGCCCGTGCAGGTGCTCGTGGGTGCGCTCGCCCTGCTGTCGCTGGCGAGCCTCATCACCGTGGCTCAGCGCATGGTCGTGGTGCGCCGCGCGCTGGTGGAAGGAAAGACCGCATGAACGCAGGCTCGGTGTTCCTGCTCGCCTGGCGGGTGGTCCCGAAGCTGCCTGGGCCGCTGGTGCGAGGAATCTTCGACCTGGTGGCGATCATCGCCCACGCAGCGCGGATCGGCGGCGTGCGGCAGCTCGAACGGAACCTCGCCCGGGTGCGCCCGGACCTGCACGGCAAGGCACTGCGGTCGATGTCGCGGCGCGGCATGCGTTCCTACATGCGCTACTACGCCGAGGCGTTCCAGCTCCCCGGTATGAGCCCCGAGCAGATCGACGCCCGGGTGCGCGCCGTGGGCGTCGAGCCGATGATGGAGCAGATCGACGCCGGCCGCGCCACGGTCGGCGCGCTCACACACAGCGGCAACTGGGACCTCGCGGGCGCGTGGTTCGTCAAGAGGTACTCGCCTGTCCTCACGGTGGCCGAGACGCTCGAGCCGGAGGAGCTGTTCCGGCAGTTCGTCGAGTTCCGGGAGGGCCTCGGGCTGCGGATCGTGCCCTTCGCCAAGGGCACCGGGGTGTTCCGCCGGCTGCTGACCGGCATGCGCAAGCCCGTCTCGTTCGTGCCGCTGCTCGCCGACCGCGACCTGAGCAGGGACGGGCTCGAGGTCGACGCCCTGGGACACCCGTTCCGGGTGGCTCCTGGACCCGCTGCGCTCGCGCTGGCGGGCAAGGCCGCGCTGTTCTCGGTGCACATCCACTACGAGCGGCTCTACGGGGACCGCCGTCGGCGAGCGGGCAGCCCGTGGGGCATCGTCATCGACTTCCAGGGACCGATCGAGGCGCCCGACCTCCCGCAGCGCGAGGCGATCGCGGACATGACCCAGCGCTGGGTCGACCTGCAGATGGCGCGCATCGCCGAGTACCCGCAGGACTGGCACATGCTCCAGAAGGTGTTCACCGAGGACCTCGACACCGACCGGCTGGCGCGGGCGTCGACGAGCGCCATCGCCGCCGACGGGGAGGCGTAGGCGTTGCGCGTCGGCTTGCTCACCCCGTACGCGTGGGATGTCCCGGGTGGCGTCAACTTCCACATCCGCGACCTCGCGGAGAACCTGATCGCGCGCGGGCACGAGGTGCAGGTGCTCGCACCCGCTGACGACGAGCGCGACCTCCCGCCCTACGTCACCTCCGCGGGCAGCACGATCCCGGTCAACTACAACGGCTCGACGGCGCGCGTCTCGTTCGGACCCATCGTCTCCCGGAGCGTGGAGCGATGGCTGAAGGAGGGTGCGCACGACGTCGTCCACATCCACGAGCCGATCGTGCCCAGCGTCGGGCTGATCGCGCTCCGGGCGGCCACCGCTCCGGTGGTGGCCACCTTCCACTCCTCGCAGCAGCGCTCCCGGGCGATGATCGTCGCCAACCCGCTGCTGCAGCCCGGCCTGGAACGGATCAGCGCCCGGATCGCCGTCTCGGAGGCAGCGCGTCGCACCGTCGTCGAGCATCTCGGAGGCGACGCCGTCGTCATCCCCAACGGCGTGGACGTCGGCAGGTTCGCCCAGGCTGCACCGGATCAGCGGTGGCAGGGCACACCCGAGGCACCGACCATCGGGTTCCTCGGGCGCATCGATGAGCCACGCAAGGGGATGCAGGTCCTGCTCGGTGCGGTGACCGCTGTCCGCCGCGTTCACCCCGGGGCACGGTTCCTCATCGCCGGTCGCGGGGACATCGACGAGGCGCTCAAGACGGCCGGGTTGCCGCGGGACTCGGTCGAGTACCTGGGCGAGATCAGCGAGGCCGACAAGCTGGCGCTGTTCGCCTCGCTGGACCTCTATGTCGCACCCCAGACCGGTGGCGAGTCGTTCGGGATCGTGCTCGTCGAGGCGATGAGCGGGGGAGCGGGTGTGGTCGCGAGCGACCTGGTCGCGTTCCGGGCGGTGCTCGACGACGGCGCCTCCGGCCGCATCTTCCGCACCGGTGACTCGGGCGACCTCGCGCGGGCGCTGCTCGACGCGCTGGGCAACCCCGAGGAGACGGCGCGGCTCAAGCGATACGCGCGCACCGCCGTCGCCCGCTACGACTGGAGCACGGTGGCCGCCCGGATCCTCGACGTCTACGCGATGGTGACAGCGACCGAGCCCGAGCGCCGCGGGCTGCTCACCCGGATCTTCCGGGGGCGACGATGAGCGGGGCAGAGGTCGCGCTGATCGCGATCGGCGTCCTCGCGATCGTGGGCGTGGTGCTGGTGAACCTCGCGCAGCGCATCGACCGCCTGCACCGACGCGTGATCTCCTCCCGCTCCGTTCTGGAGGGGCAGCTGGTCAAGCGAGCCGAGGCGGCGGCCGAGCTGGCCAGGACCGACGCCCTGGATCCGGCGTCGACCCTGATCGTGGGGGAGGCCGCCTGGAACGCGGCCGTTCAGGCGCCGCGGCTGGTCAGCGGCACCAGCGACCTGGCCCAGACCGGCGCCGAGCGAGGGCTCGTCGAGTCCGAGCTCACGATGGCGCTGCGAGCGGCACTGGGCGACGAGGAGGATCTCGAGGCCCTCCGCGGCCGGCCCGAGACCGCCGCGGCGCTCGAAGGGCTCGAGCAGGCCTGCTACCGGACGCAGCTCGCACGCCGGTTCCACAACGACGCGGTCGTGGCGACGCAGCGGCTGCGCCAGAACCCGGTCGTGCCGCTGCTCCGCCTCGCGGGCCGGGCGGCGATGCCGGCGACGTTCGAGATGGATGACGAGGTCTTCCGAGGAACACCCTCCGGGTAGACCACCTTGGAGGATGCCGTGCCTCTAGAGTGTGGCCCATGTCGAGCCCTCAGGACGAGCCCTCGTCGTCGTACAGCTACCCGCAGGCCTACCGGCCCGGCGACTTCGCGCCCTCCCCGGCCGAGCGGGGGTCGATGAACGCGGCGATGACGCCGCCACCCAACACGACCGGCCCCATCGAGCAGGTCTGGGCTCCTGGGCAGCAGGCGAGCAACCGGCCGATCCTGAACATCATCGGGATCGCCGTCGGGACCATCACGATGCTCGCGGTGATCATCTTCGTGATGAGCCGGACCGGAGTCGGCGAGACGACCGCCGGTCTGGTCCTGGCGCTGGTCCCGCTCACTATCGTGCTCGCCGGCGTGCTGTGGCTGGACCGATGGGAGCCCGAGCCCAAGATCATGCTGCTGACCGCGCTGTTGCTCGGCGCCGGCGTCGCTACCCTCAGCTCGCTGGTCGTCAACACCGCGATCACCCAGGCGTTCTTCGAAGCGACTCAGGACGCGCAGTCGGCTCAGACACTGGGTACCGTCGTGATTGCCCCCGTCGTCGAGGAGACCTTCAAGGGGCTCATCGTCCTCGGCCTATTCCTGGTGCGCCGACAGCACTTCGATGGACCTGTCGACGGCGTCGTCTACGCCGCCACCGTGGCTGCCGGGTTCGCGTTCACCGAGAACATCCTCTACTTTGCCCAGAATCCGAACTCCGTGTGGATCGTCTTCGTGATGCGCGGGCTGGTCTCGCCGTTCGCGCACCTGATCTTCACCGCGTGCATCGGTATCGCCATCGGCATGGCTGCCCGTTCGCGCAAGACGACGACGGTGCTGCTCGCCTTCCCGGTCGGGCTCGTCGGCGCCATGGGTCTGCACGCGCTGTGGAACGGCTCCTCGATGCTCGGCAACTTCTTCGTGCTGTTCCTCGTGATCCAGGTGCCGCTGTTCATCGCCGTGATCGTGCTGATGTTCTGGCTCCGGCGTCAGGAGGCGGAGGTCATCCGGGCGCGGCTCGGCGAGTACGCCCAAGCCGGCTGGTTCGCGCCGCACGAGGTGCAGATGCTGTCCTCGATGCGGATGCGGTCGCAGGCCCGCACGTGGGCCGCCGGCTACGGGGAGCGTGCGAAGCAGTCGATGAAGGAGTTCCAACGGGACGCCACGTCGCTCGCCTACCTGCGGCAGCGTCAGCTCACCGGCCGTGCGGATCTGCGGGCCTCGCAGAGCGAGCACGAGCTCCTCAACGAGATCCAGCGTGACCGCCATACGTTCACCATGAGCGCCCAGGGGATCGTGCAGCAGCAACCGGCCTAGACTGGGAAACCTGCCAGGAAGGCAGCGTCCCGCTCCCAGAGTCATCGAGGTCGCATCGTGTCCGAGGTCCAGTCCAGCACCCTGCCCGTCGACGGCGCGGAGCGACCGCAGGTCGGCACCGCGCGCGTGAAGCGCGGCATGGCCGAGATGCTCAAGGGCGGCGTCATCATGGACGTCGTCACCGCCGAGCAGGCCAAGATCGCCGAGGACGCCGGTGCCGTGGCGGTGATGGCTCTCGAGCGCGTGCCCGCCGACATCCGCGCGCAGGGTGGCGTCTCGCGGATGAGCGATCCGGACATGATCGACAGCATCATCAGCTCGGTGTCGATCCCGGTGATGGCCAAGGCGCGCATCGGGCACTTCGTCGAGGCGCAGGTGCTGCAGAGCCTCGGCGTCGACTACGTCGACGAGTCCGAGGTGCTCACCCCGGCCGACTACGCCAACCACATCGACAAGTGGGCGTTCACGGTGCCGTTCGTCTGCGGTGCCACCAACCTGGGCGAGGCGCTCCGGCGCATCACCGAGGGCGCGGCGATGATCCGCAGCAAGGGCGAGGCCGGCACGGGTGACGTCTCGAACGCCACCACCCACATGCGCTCGATCCGCGCGGAGATCAAGCGGCTGACGTCGCTGCCCGAGGACGAGCTGTACGTCGCGGCCAAGGAGCTGCAGGCTCCGTACGAGCTGGTCGTCGAGGTGGCTCGGACCGGCAAGCTCCCGGTGGTGCTCTTCACCGCGGGCGGCATCGCCACCCCTGCCGACGCCGCGATGATGATGCAGCTCGGCGCCGAGGGCGTGTTCGTGGGGTCCGGCATCTTCAAGTCCGGGAACCCGGCCGAGCGCGCCAACGCGATCGTGCAAGCGACCACGTTCTACGACGACCCGGACGTGATCGCCAAGGTCTCCCGCGGCCTGGGCGAGGCGATGGTCGGCATCAACGTCGACGAGATCCCGCAGCCGCACCGGCTGGCTGAGCGCGGCTGGTGACCTCCGGCTCGCTGGGGCCCGAGTGGGTCAGGAGCCCCGAGGACGGCCGGTACTTCCGCCGTGCCGCCCGCGTGCTGCTGCTCGACGAGCAGGACCGCGTGCTGCTCGTGCGTGGTCATGACGTCGACCGCCCCGAGCGGTCCTGGTGGTTCACTGTCGGCGGCGGCGTCGACGCGGGCGAGAGCCCGAGCGAGGCCGCGGTGCGCGAGGTCGCCGAGGAGACCGGCCTGAGCATCACCGAGCGCGATCTCGTCGGGCCGGTGCTCTCGCGCGAGGCGATCTTCGACTTCGAGGCCGAGCACGTCCGCCAGGACGAGGTCTTCTACTACGCACGGGTCCGGAACGCCGGCACGATCACCCGCGACGGCTGGACCGACGTCGAGAAGCGCTTCATGGACGACGTGGCCTGGTGGTCGCTCGCGGAGCTGCGACAGATCGACATCGAGGTGTTCCCGCACGAGCTCGCCGAGGTCCTGGAGACCCTGATCGAGGGGTGGGACGGCACGGTCCGGCACCTCGGGCTGCAGGACGACGACGCGCAGGGTGAAGCGGTGCCGGGATGAGCGCGCCCACGATCGGTGTGCTGGCGCTGCAGGGCGACGTCCGCGAGCACGCGTCCGCCCTCGCCGCCTGCGGCGCGCGCACGGTGCTCGTCCGCCGCCCCGGTGAGCTGGACGCCGTCGACGGGCTCGTGCTGCCGGGCGGTGAGTCGACGACCATCGACAAGCTCCTGCGGCGGTTCGAGCTGATGGACCCGCTGCGCGAGCGGATCGCGGCAGGGCTGCCGGTCTACGGGTCCTGCGCGGGGATGATCCTGCTCGCCGACCGGATCGCGGGCGGCATCCACGACCAGCAGACGGTCGGGGGTCTCGACGTCCTGGTGCGGCGCAACGCCTTCGGTCGACAGGTCGACTCCTTCGAGGAGCGGCTCGACGCGCCGGCGCTCGGGGCCGGCCCGGAGGACCCGCCGATGACCGCCGTCTTCATCAGGGCACCATGGGTGGAGGAGGTCGGTCCGGGCGTCGAGATCCTCGCAACCGTCTCGACGGGGCCGAAGGCGGGTAGGATCGCGGCCGTCCGTCAAGGCGCTCTCATGGCGACGGCGTTCCATCCGGAGATCAGCTCGGACCACCGGGTCCACGCAGCCTTCGTCGCGATGGTCCGATCGGCTGGTGCAGCCGCACCGCACCGCTGAGCCGACGCCTCGACCGACACGCAAGCCAGGAAGCAACAAGGAGCGGAGCTCACCATGTCCGGTCACTCCAAGTGGGCGACGACCAAGCACAAGAAGGCAGCGATCGATGCCAAGCGCGGCAAGCTGTTCGCGCGGCTGATCAAGAACATCGAGGTCGCGGCTCGTACCGGTGGCGGCGACCCCGCCGGCAACCCGACGCTGTTCGACGCCATCCAGAAGGCGAAGAAGTCCTCGGTACCGGCCGACAACATCGACCGTGCCGTCAAGCGTGGTTCCGGTGCCGAGGCCGGTGGCGCCGACTACCAGACGATCATGTACGAGGGCTACGCCAGCGGCGGCGTCGCCGTGCTGGTCGAGTGCCTCACCGACAACAAGAACCGCGCGGCCTCCGACGTGCGCGTCGCGTTCACCCGCAACGGCGGCTCGCTCGCCGACCCGGGGAGCGTCTCGTACCTGTTCACCCGCAAGGGCGTCGTGATCGTGCCGAAGAACGACACAGCCGGTGAGTCGGCCGTGGCGAACGAGGAGACCGTGCTCGACGCGGTGCTCGAGGCCGGCGCCGAGGAGGTCAACGACCACGGCGACAGCCTCGAGGTCGTCAGCGAGGCCAGCGACCTGATCGCGGTCCGCAGCGCGCTGCAGGAGGCAGGGATCGACTACGACTCTGCCGAGGCCCAGTTCGTGCCCTCGATGGAGGTCGAGGTCGACGTCGACGGCGCCCGCAACGTGCTCCGCCTCATCGATGCGCTCGAGGACAGCGACGACGTGCAGAACGTCTGGGCGAACTTCGACGCCTCCGACGAGGTGCTCGCCGCGCTCGACGAGGACTGACTCGCCCCACCAGGGATCATCCGGCGGCGTGATGCTCGTTCGGCCGTCGCGGGCACCACGCGCGGGCGAGTGTCGGTCGACGCGCATCGGCGGGTCGGCTGAGAGTCTGAGCCCGTGAACGTACGGATCCTCGGTGTCGACCCTGGCCTGACCAGGTGCGGCATCGGGGTCATCGAGTCGCTGCCGGGCCGGCAGGTGCGGCTGGTCGCTGTCGACGTCATCCGGACCGCAGCCGACATGGCGCCCGAGCAGCGGCTGCTGCGGATGACGGAGGCCTTCGAGAGCTGGATCGCCGAGCACAGGCCCGACGCGGTCGCCGTCGAGCGGGTGTTCGCGCAGCACAACGTGCGCACGGTGACCGGCACGTCGCAGGTGGCCGGGCTCGCGATGGTCGCCGCCACGCGGGCCTCGATCCCGGTGGCGCTGCACACGCCGAGCGAGGTCAAGGCCGCCGTGACCGGCAGCGGACGCGCGGAGAAGGCCCAGGTCCAGGAGATGGTGCGGCGGATCCTCGGGCTGGTGGAGGCGCCGTCGCCCGCGGACGCCGCCGATGCCCTGGCGATCGCGATCACCCACGGCTGGCGGGGGGTCGCCGCGGTCGTGCCGATGGTGGGCAACCGAGGACAGACGGCGGCGCAACGTGCATGGGCGGAAGCCGCCGCAGGCTCGGGCGCTCGGGCCCAGGCGGCGCGTCGAAGGCTCGCGCGCTGACTCCTCGGGCTACGCTGTCGCACAGATGTTCGGCTGCTGGAAGGTGACCTGGAGGATGGCTCTGTGATCGCGCACGTCCGGGGAGTGGTCGAGTCGATCGGGCTCGACAACGCGGTGATCGATGTCGCGGGCGTGGGCCACCGGGTCCACGCCACGCCCGGCACGCTCGCCACGTTGCGCCACGGCCAGACCGTCACGCTGTCGACCTCGCTCGTGGTGCGCGAGGACTCGATGACCCTGTTCGGGTTCGCCGAGGCCGATGAGCGCGACGTCTTCGAGACGCTCCAGACCGTCAGCGGAGTGGGGCCGCGGCTCGCGCTGGCGATGCTCGCCGTGCACACCCCCGACGGGCTCCGGCAGGCCGTGGCGTCCGAGGACCACAAATCGCTCGTCAAGGTCCCCGGTATCGGCGACAAGGGCGCCAAGCGCATCGTGCTCGAGCTGGGCGACCGGCTCGGACCGGCGCTCGGGGGAGCGACCGCGAGTCCTGGTGCCGCGCCGGAGGGCAACCGTGCCGATGTCGTCGCGGCGCTGACAGGGTTGGGCTGGGCGCTCAAGCAGGCGGAGGCCGCCACCGACGAGATCATCGAGAGCGGCTCTGTCGACGCGTCCGACACCGGCGCGGTGCTGCGATCGGCGCTGCAGCTGCTCGGCGGTGCACGCCGTGGCTGATCACGACGAGGTCTTCGAGCTCGCGCCGGAGGACCTGTCCGAGCGCGTCATCGACGCCGATGCCGACGACACCGAACGCGCGGTCGAGGCAGCGTTGCGGCCCCGCCGGCTCGCCGAGTTCGTGGGGCAGCGGGTCGTGCGTGACCAGCTCTCGCTCGTGCTCGATGCCGCCACCGCTCGACGGCGACCGCCGGACCACGTGCTGCTGTCCGGTCCACCGGGGCTCGGCAAGACCACGCTGGCGATGATCGTCGCCGCGGAAGTGCAGGGCGCCCTTCGGCTGACCTCCGGACCGGCCGTGCAGCACGCCGGCGACCTCGCGGCGATCCTGTCCTCGGTCGCTGAGGGCGACGTGCTGTTCATCGACGAGATCCATCGGCTGGCCCGCCCCGCCGAGGAGATGCTCTACCTGGCGATGGAGGACTTCCGTGTCGACGTGGTCGTGGGCAAAGGCCCCGGCGCGACCGCGATCCCGCTGCAGCTGCCGCCGTTCACGGTGGTCGGGGCGACCACGCGCTCGGGGCTGCTGCCCGCACCGTTGCGCGATCGGTTCGGTTTCACCGCGCACCTCGACTTCTACTCGCCCGACGAGCTGGAGCGGGTGCTGCACCGGTCCGCCGAGCTGCTGGGGATCGAGCTCGAGGCCGCTGCGGCGTCCGAGATCGCATCCCGCTCACGGGGTACCCCGCGGATCGCGAACCGGCTGCTGCGCCGCGTGCAGGACTGGGCGGAGGTCCGCGGCGAGGGCCGCGGCGATCTGGCCGCCGCACGCGCGGCGCTCGAGGTGTTCGAGGTCGATGACCGTGGCCTCGACCGACTCGATCGGATGGTGCTGCGCGCGTTGTGCGAGCGGTTCGCAGGCGGACCGGTGGGGGTCTCGACGCTCGCCGTCGCCGTGGGCGAGGAGCCCGAGACGATCGAGTCTGTCGCCGAGCCGTTCCTCGTGCGCGAGGGGCTCATGGCACGGACCCCGCGCGGCCGCGTCGCGACTGACGCCGGTTTCGCGCACCTCGGGCTGGCCGCTCCGGGGCCGCAGACGCCGCTGTGGAGCTGAGCGCGCCGCGACAGGCACGGGGTGCGGGGTGACGTAGACTCGCCCGCAGCCCTGGCGACCCCCGCGGACGGATCTCGATGGAAAACAACGGCACATTCCTCCTGGTTTTCATGGGGCTCGCGATCGTCGCGATGCTCTTCATGAGCAGCCGCGCCCGGAAGCGGCAGGCTGAGGCCGGCGCCTTCCGCAACACGCTGCAGGCCGGACAGCGCGTCATGACGACCTCCGGGATGTTCGGGACCGTCGTCGACGTCGACGGCGACAAGGTCACCCTCTCGACCGGGCCCGGCCAGGAGTCCGAGTGGCTGCTGGTGGCCATCGCGAAGCTCGTCGAGGACGAGGAGATCGCCGCGGCCGACGACGACGAGGACGTGGTCGCTGACGAGACGCTCCCGCCCACCGACCTCGGCACGAACCCGACGATCCCCCCGCGGGACGACACCGCCCGCTGACCGTGTGCGTGCCTAGGTGCGCCTGCTCGAGAGTTGACCCGTAGTGGCTACACGTAGCTCGTCATCCGGCGTGCGCCCCGGGCGCGCGCTGATCCCTCTGGTCCTGCTGATCGCCGCGGTCTTCGGAGGCCTCGGCGCCGGGGTCACGTGGTCCGACGCGTCCTGGACGCCGAACCTCGCCCTCGACCTCGAGGGCGGCACGCAGATCATCCTCGAGCCGCAGGTCGACAACGGCGCCGAGATCACCACCGAGGCGATCAACCAGGCGATCGAGGTGATCCGCCAGCGCGTCGACTCCTCCGGTGTCGCCGAGGCCGAGATCACCAGCCAGGGTGGTCAGAACATCGTGGTGGCCCTCCCGGGCCAGCCCGACGAGGCCACCCTCGACCTGGTCCGGCAGAGCGCGCAGATGCGCTTCCGCGTGCTGCTCGTCGAGGACGCTCCGAACCCTGTCGACCCCGCCATGCTCAACGCGCAGGACCCGACCGGCGAGTCCGCGGAGGAGCCGACCGACGCGGCTACCGAGCTGCCCACCGAGGAACCGACCGAGGGCGCCACCGACGGCGCCGAGGGCGCGACCGACGGCGCCGGGATGGTCGGCTCGAGCCCGAACGGTGGGGCGAGCATGATGCGCCCGACCCAGACGGACCCGGCCACGGATGAGGCCACCGATGCGCCCTCGGACGAGGCAACGGAGGAAGCGACCGAGGAAGCGACCACCGAGACGACTCCGCCCACGCGCGAGGAGATCGAGGCCGCGGCCTTCGAGCTGGCCGACTCCGACGCCGACGGCGAGCTCTCCAACGAGCCGGCCACCGAGCCGACCAGTGCGAGCGACCAGGCTTGGATCACCGAGCAGGTCGCCTACGACTTCTACGCGCTCGACTGCTCCGAGGAGGCCAACCGGATCGGTGGCGGCGGCGACGACCCCGACCAGCCGCTCGTCACGTGCGCACAGGACGGCACCGCGAAGTACATCCTCGGCCCGGCCGAGCTCGAGGGCACCGACATCGCCTCGGCCAACTCCGGCCTGCGCACCAACGACCAGGGCCAGGTGCTCCGCGACTACGCGGTCTTCCTCGAGTTCACCCGTGAGGGCGGTCAGGTCTTCAGCGATGTCACCGCGCGCCTCGCGAGCCTGGCGGCGACCCAGCAGAACCGCTTCGCCATCGTCCTGGACACGCTCGTGATCTCCGCGCCCAGCGTGACCGAGCAGATCCCCAACGGCGAGGCCTCGATCACCGGTGGCCAGGGCAGCGAGTTCGATCAGCAGGAAGCTGCCACGCTGGCCAACCAGCTCAGCTTCGGTGCGCTGCCGATCAACTTCACCGTGCAGTCCGAGGAGCAGATCTCGGCGACGCTGGGCTCCGAGCAGCTCCAGCGAGGGCTGCTCGCCGGCCTCATCGGGTTGCTGCTCGTGGTGCTGTACTCACTGGCCCAGTACCGCGGCCTGGCGCTGATCACCGTGATGAGCCTCGTGGTGGCCGGTGTGCTCACGTTCGGTGTGATCGCGCTGCTGTCATGGGTGCAGGGCTATCGGCTCTCGCTACCTGGCGTGGCAGGTCTGATCGTCGCGATCGGTATCACCGCCGACTCCTTCGTCGTCTACTTCGAACGTATCCGTGACGAGGTACGAGAGGGGCGGCGTCTGGACGCCGCCGTCGAGCAAGGGTGGCGGCGAGCGCGCCGGACCATCCTCGCCTCCGACGCGGTGAACCTGCTGGCGGCCGTGGTGCTCTACTTCCTGGCGGTCGGAGGCGTGCGCGGGTTCGCGTTCACGCTCGGACTGACCACGATCATCGACCTCGTGGTGGTGTTCTTCTTCACGCACCCGATGATGCAGCTGCTGATCCGCACGAAGTTCTACGGCGAGGGGCACAAGCTCTCCGGTCTCGACCCGGCACACCTCGGCTCCACGGTGGCCCCGGCCTACCGTGGGCGCGGGAAGTTCCGCTCGCCCGGTGAGCGGGAGCCGGGCGGCGGCACGATCGCCGAGCGGCGAGCCGCCGCCAAGGCAGCCGAGCAGCACGATCGCGACGGCGACGACGCCGACCTCGTCGGCTCCAGCAAGGAGGAGCGCTGATGGCCAGCTTCGCCGATTTCGGTAACGAGCTCTACTCGGGCAAGCGCAGCTTCGACATCGTCGGCAAGCGCCGCCGGTGGTTCACGATCAGCATCGCGCTGCTGCTGCTCTCCGTCACGCTCCTGCTCGTGCGCGGCATCAACCCCGGCATCGAGTTCCGCGGTGGATCCGAGTTCACGGTCTCGGGCGCCTCGACCACGGATCAGCAGCCCGCGCACGACGCGCTCGCCACGGTCGCACCCGACCAGGAGGCCCGCGTCTCCAGCGTCGGCAACGACGGTGTCCGCGTGCAGACCGAGGAGCTCACCGACGAGCAGACCTCCGAGCTGCGCACCCGGCTCGCCGAGGCCTACGGCGTCGACGTCGCGGAGGTGACGGCCTCCTACGTGGGCCCGAGCTGGGGTCAGAGCGTGACCGACAAGGCGCTGCGCGGGCTCGTGATCTTCCTCGTCCTGGTGACGATCGTGATGGCGGTCTACTTCCGCAGATGGACGATGGCGGCCGCGGCGCTGGTCGCGCTGCTGCACGACCTCGTGATCACGGTCGGGCTGTACGCGGGCGTCGGCTTCGAGGTCACCCCGGCCACCGTGGTCGGGTTCCTCACCATCCTCGGGTACTCCCTGTACGACACCGTGGTGGTGTTCGACAAGGTCCGTGAGAACACCGAGGGCGTCCTCGAGCAGACCAGGTACACCTACGAGGAAGCGGCCAACCTCGCGGTGAACCAGACGCTGGTGCGCTCGATCAACACCTCGGTGCTCGCCGTGCTCCCCGTCGCCTCGATCCTCTTCGTGGGTGCGTTCCTGCTCGGTGCCGGCACGCTGCGGGACATCGCGCTCGCCCTGTTCATCGGCATGATCGTCTCGACGGCGTCCTCGGTGTTCATCGCCGCGCCTGGAGAGGTCGCGCTGCGCAACCGCCATCCCGAGATCAAGGCCCACACCGAGAAGGTGCTGGCCCTGCGGGAGCGGGAGGTCGCCGAGGCCGAGGCTCGTGGCGACGACGCAGCCGAGCTCGTGGGGGCGCCTCGCGTGGGCGGTCTGCGGGCGGGCGGGCACCAGGGTCAGGGGGCGCAGCCGCGGCGCAAGCGCGGCAAGAGATAGCGCGGCCAGCGGCCTAAGATCGCTCCATGGCCGAAGAGACCACCGTCGGCGCCGCGACCGACCAGGGAGCCCAGTCGGGCTCGCGGGTCCGCTCTGCGCTGGTGTGGCTCGGCTCGCGGGGTGCGCACACGTCCTCGCCTGCCATCGAGCCGGTGGTGCGTGCGGTCCGCTACAACCACCCCAAGGCCGACACGGCGCTCCTCGAGCGCGCGTACGTCGTCGCCGAGCAGGCCCACCGGGGGCAGCTGCGCAAGAGCGGTGACCCGTACATCACCCATCCGGTCGCGGTCGCGACGATCCTGGCCGAGCTGGGGATGACGCCGCCGACGCTGGCTGCGGCGCTGCTGCACGACACCGTCGAGGACACGAGCTACTCGCTGGAGGCGCTGCGCGACGGCTTCGGTGAGGAGATCACCTCGCTCGTCGACGGCGTCACCAAGCTCGACAAGGTGACCTACGGCGAGGCCGCGCAGGCCGAGACCGTGCGCAAGATGGTGGTCGCGATGGCGCGCGACATCCGCGTGCTGGTCATCAAGCTCGCCGACCGCCTCCACAACGCACGCACGTGGAAGTACGTGTCGGCGTCGTCGGCCACGAAGAAGGCCCGGGAGACGCTCGAGATCTACGCGCCGCTCGCGCACCGCCTCGGCATGAACACGATCAAGTGGGAGCTCGAGGACCTCTCATTCGCGACGCTCTACCCCAAGGTGTACGACGAGATCGTCCACCTGGTGGCCGAGAGGGCGCCGGCGCGTGAGGAGTATCTCGGCCAGGTGCGCGACCTCGTGCTCGACGACCTCAAGACCGCGAAGATCAAGGCGACCGTCACAGGCCGACCGAAGCACTACTACTCGATCTACCAGAAGATGATCGTGCGCGGCCGCGACTTCGCCGACATCTACGACCTCGTCGGGCTGCGCGTGCTCGTCGACTCGGTGCGGGACTGCTACGCCGCTCTCGGTGTGGTCCACAACCACTGGAACCCCGTTCCAGGGCGGTTCAAGGACTACATCGCGATGCCGAAGTTCAACATGTACCAGTCGCTGCACACCACCGTGATCGGGCCGGGCGGAAAACCGGTCGAGATCCAGATCCGCAGCCACGACATGCACAGGCGAGCCGAGTACGGCGTCGCAGCGCACTGGAAGTACAAGGAGAGCACCAAGGCGAGCTCGCGCAGCGCCGCGCCGGCGAGCACCGGCGATGACTCGATGCCCTGGCTGCGCCAGCTCGTCGACTGGCAGCAGGAGACCGCCGACCCGAGCGAGTTCCTCGACTCGCTGCGGTTCGAGATGCAGGGCGCCGAGGTCTACGTGTTCACCCCGAAGGGTGACGTGCAGGCGCTGCCCGCCGGTTCGACCCCGATCGACTTCGCCTATGCCGTTCACACCGAGGTGGGGCACCGGACCGTCGGTGCCCGTGTCAACGGCAGGCTCGTGCCGCTCGAGTCGACGCTGCAGAACGGCGACACCGTCGAGGTGTTCACCTCGAAGGCCGAGAGCGCGGGCCCCAGCCAGGACTGGCTCGCGTTCGTCAAGAGCCCACGGGCACGGAACAAGATCAAGCAGTGGTTCACCAAGGAGCGTCGCGAGGAGGCGATCGAGGCCGGGCGCACCCTGATCGCCAAGCAGCTGCGCAAGCAGAACCTGCCGATCCAGCGGATCCTCTCCCACGACACGCTCGTCGCACTGGCCGACGAGATGCGGTACGCCGACGTCTCCGCCCTCTACGCCGCGGTCGGCGAGGGGCACGTCTCGGCCGGCAACGTGGTGCAGAAGCTGGTGGCAGCACTCGGCGGCGAGTCGGGGACCGAGGAGGACCTGGCGGAGGCGACACTGCCCGGGCGCCCGAGCCCACGCGCCCGCCACAGCAGCCCGGCCATCGTCGTCAAGGGCCTGGACGGGGCCGACACCCTCATCAAGCTCGCGCGCTGCTGCACACCGGTCCCGGGCGACGACATCCTCGGCTTCGTGACCCGCGGCTCAGGGATCTCGGTGCACCGGACCGACTGCGCGAACGTCGATGCGCTCAAGCAGCAGCCGGAGCGGATGCTCGACGTCGAGTGGGCCAAGGACGTCAGCTCGATGTTCTTGGTGCAGATCCAGGTGGAGGCCCTCGACCGCAACGGCCTGCTCTCCGACGTCACCAAGGTGCTCTCGGACAACCACGTGAACATCCTGTCGGCCACCGTGGCGACCTCGCGCGACCGGGTGGCGATCTCCCGGTTCGTCTTCGAGATGGCCGAGCCCAACCACCTCGGGCACGTGCTGAAGTCCGTCCGTCAGATCGACGGCGTGTTCGACGTCTTCCGGCTCACAGGTGCCAAGAACCAGGCGCACCCGCTCGAGGAGTCGGACGACGATCTCGACTGAGTCCGGCGGGGAGGATGCTCGCCCGGCTCAGCTCGCGTCGTCGGCTGCGCGCAACGCGTGGTCGAGGAAGGTCCGCTGAGCTTCCAGCGCCTCGGTGGCTGCCTTGATCTTCGACTGGTTCCCGGTGCGTTCGGCCTTCGCCAGGTCGTCCTCGAGCCGCTCGATCGACGCCTCGAGCTGGGCCGCGAAGCCCTCGGCCCGAGCGCGCTTCTGCGGGTTGGAGCTGCGCCACTGGGCATCCTCGGCGCTGCGGATCGCCTGCTCGACGGCGCGCATCCGGGCCTCGGTGCGCTGCATGGCGTCCCGGGGGACCTTGCCGGCGGCCTCCCAGCGGTCCTGCAGCTTGTGCAGGGCAGCCTTGGCCGACTTGACGTCGGTCACCGGGAGCAGCGCCTCGGCCTCGACGAGGATCGCGTTCTTGACCTCGAGGTTAGCCGCGTAGGTGGCGTCGGTCTGCGCGTTCTGCGCGTTGCGGGCCTCGAAGAAGACGTCCTGAGCGGCACGGAAGCGGGCCCACAGGGCGTCGTCGTCCTTGCGGGACGCCCGGCCGGAGCGCTTCCACTCGTCCATCAGGTCGCGGTAGGCGGCCGAGGTGGCACCCCAGTCGGTGGAGCTCTGCATCGCCTCGGCGCGAGCGATCAGCTCCTCCTTGGCGGCCCTCGCCTGCTTGTGCTGGCTGTCGAGCTCGGAGAAGTACGCCCGGCGGTTGCGGTCGAAGGTCCCGCGGGCCTTGGCGAACCGCTTCCAGAGGGCGTCCTCCTGCTTGCGGTCGAGCCGGACGCCGGAGCGCTGCGCGGTCTTCCACGTCTCCAGCAGCGTGCGCAGCTCCTCACCCTGTGTCTTCCACTGCACGCGTGCGGGGTCCATGGCCGCGAGCTCCTCGGCGCGCTCGACGATCCTGGTGCGCTCGGCCATCGCCTCGGCACGCGCGGCCTCGCGCTCGGCGGCGAGTGCCTGCTTGCGCTCGGTCGCCTTGTCGGTCAGCGCCGCCATGCGGGCGCGCAGGCCGGGGAGATCGCCGACGGCGGCCGGCTCCTCGAGCTGCGAGGTCAGGTTCGAGACCGTGGTGTCGATATCGCGGCCGTTGAGGTGGGGCAGGCGTGCCTCGAACAGCGACACCTGGGCCTCGAGGTCGAGGTAGCGGCGGATGTAGAGGAGCATCGCCTCCTGCGCCAGCGCGTCGGGGAACTGCCCGACGACCCGCTCGTTCTCGCCGTCGGCGACGTACACCGTGCCCTCGCCGTCGACACGGCCGAACTGGGCTGCAGCGGTCACCAGGGCGGGGTCGAGCGGGGCCTCGGCGCCCGCGGCTGCGGGCGTGGCAGCGGGGGCGGCCGGCGCAGCGGCGGGAGCGGGCGCGACCGCGGCCGGCGTGGCCGGCGGGCCGGGCCGCGGGATCGCGCTCGGCTTCGGCGCGGCAGGGGTCGGCCTGGGTGCCGGCGCCGGCGCGGTCGCCGGCTCGGGCTGCGCGGTCGGCTCGGGCTGCGCGGGCGCCTCCACGACGGCGCGGGGTTCCACGGGGAGCGGACCGGCCATCGACCGGATCAGACTCTCGTGCTGGGCGTCAGGTTGCTGGCTCACTCGACCTCCACGGTGGTGATGATGACGTCGGTGGCGGGCCGGCCGGTGCCGTCCTGCCCGACGCTGTTCGGGTCGACGCCCCCAGCGCCGATCTGCTGCAGGATCTCCAGGCCCCCGGTGATCTCGCCGAACACCGAGTAGCCGCCGGCGGCGTCGGCCGGCAGCGGCACGTCGGCGAACACGAGGAAGAACTGCGAGCCCATGGACTCGCCGTCGCCACCGACGCGGGCCATCGCGACAGTGCCGGCCGGGTAGACGCCGTCCTCGGGGGCGTTCTCGATCGGCCCCCAGGAATAGCCCGGGCCGCCCTGTCCGGTCGCGGTCGGGTCGCCGCACTGGAGCAGCGCATCGGGCATCAGACGATGGCAGGCCGTGCCGTCGAAGTACCCGTTGTTGGCGAGGAACACGAAGTTGGCGACCGCCTGCGGGGCATCGGCACCGTGCAGGACCATCGTGATGTCACCGACGTTGGTCGTCATCGTGACGTTCCAGTCCTGGGCGAGCGCGTCGCTGGCCGGGGGAGCAGCCTCGTACTGCTCGGGGTTGGTCGTCGGCAGCGGCTCCAGCGCGGCCGGATCCGTGGCCGTGTCGGTCGGTGCGATGTCGGTGGGCGTCTCGCCCGCCTGCGGCTGCTCGTTCCGGTTGGCCAGGAGGAGCGCGGCGACGAGCGCGGCGAACCCGATGACGGTGAAGGTCACAACGAGCAGACGCTCCCTGCGCAACCGAGCTGTCCTCGCGGCCCGCGCTGCCTGCTTCTGATAGCGGCGGCGCGCGTACTCGCGTTCGCGCTTGCTCGGCACATGACCTCCTTGAGCGCACCTGTGCCCAGGCGCTCGACATCAGCTCGGCAGGAGCCGAAACCCGCCCCACAGTGTAGGCAAAGCGAGCACGCTCGATCGCCGCCGGAACGCCAGGCAAAGGTCACGTTGTGGTCACAACCGTCTCACGGCAGCGTTCGGCGCCGCGCATGTCGGATGGGATGATGCTGGTCATGGCTCGAGTGGCATCCCTGTCCGGCTTCCCTGAATGGCTCCCTGCGGGGCGCGTGATCGAGGAGCACGTCCTCGAGGTGATGACCTCGACGTTCGCTCTGTACGGCTACGCCGGCCTCGAGACGCGTGCGGTGGAGCCCGTCGAGTCGTTGCTGAGCAAGGGCGAGACGTCCAAGGAGATCTACCTGCTGCGGCGACTCCAGGCAGAGGGCGACGCCGAGGCGGGCACCGACCAGCTCGGCCTGCACTTCGACCTGACCGTGCCGTTCGCGCGGTACGTCGCCGAGCACTCCGGCAAGCTCACGTTCCCGTTCAAGCGCTACCAGGTCCAGAAGGTCTGGCGCGGCGAGCGCCCGCAGGACGGCCGCTTCCGCGAGTTCACTCAGGCCGACATCGACGTCGTGGCACCCGGTGACCTGCCTGCGCACTACGAGGTCGAGGTGCCTGTCGTGATGGCGACGGCGTTCGAGCGGCTCCGCGAGCTGGGGGTGCCGCAGGCACGCATCTCGGTGAACAACCGCCGGGTCGCGCAGGGCTTCTACGAGGGGGTCGGCATCGACGATGTCGACGGCACCCTGCGGGTCATCGACAAGCTCGACAAGATCGGTCCTGAGAAGGTGGCGGCCGCTCTGCAGACCGAGGTCGGGGCGACCCAGCAGCAGGCGAGCGCCTGCCTGGAGCTGGCCTCGATCACCGCGAACGACGCCTCGGTCGCCGACAAGGTGCTCGCGCTGGGCGTGCGCACGCCGCTCCTCGAGCGTGGGCTCGAGGAGCTCGTGGCGCTGGTCGAGGGTGCCGCGGCGCAGGTGCCCGGCGTCGTCGTCGCCGACCTCAAGATCGCGCGCGGCCTGGACTACTACACCGGCAGCGTGTACGAGACCACGCTGGTGGGCCACGAGAGCCTCGGCTCGATCTGCTCAGGGGGCCGCTACGACTCGCTCGTCGACGACGGCAGCAGCACCTACCCGGGCGTCGGCATGTCGCTCGGCGTCACCCGCCTGGTCTCCCGTCTGATCCGCGACGACCTCGTGCGTGCCACGCGCGCGGTCCCGACGGCGGTGCTCGTGGCGGTCGTCGACGAGGACACCCGGGACCGCAGCGAGGATGTCGCTCGCCGGCTCCGTTCGCGTGGCATCGCGACCGAGGTCGCTCCGGTCGCGGCCAAGTTCGGCAAGCAGATCCGCTATGCCGACCGCCGCGACATCCCGTTCGTCTGGTTCCCGGGTGCCGAGGCAGGCGGCGACGGCGAGGTCAAGGACATCCGCAGCGGCGATCAGGTCGCCGCCGACGCGAGCACGTGGACGCCGGCACCCGAGGACCTGCGCCCCCGGGTGATCCCGACCCCCTGACGGTCAGTCGCGGGGCCGGCGCGGGCCGGAGTGGCGCCGCTCGGGGCGGCCGGGGCGGCCGTTGTCGGGGCGGATCTGGAGGCGCTGACCGGCCACGCGTGCGGTGCCGATGCGGCGGCTGCTCTCGGGCGACAGCGGCGCCGAGATCTCCACGAGCGAGAACGACGAGAAGATCTCGATCTTGCCGACGTCCGACCCGCGCAGGCCACCCTCGCCGGTGAGCGCGCCCACGATGGCGTTGGGGCGCACGCCGTGGTGCCGCCCGACGTCGACCCGATACACGGTGCCGGGTCCGCCACCACGGCCGTGCTCGCCACGGCTCGGGGAGTGCTGCTTGTGGCTCCGATAGCCGCCACGGTCGCCGTCGCCGCGCTCGTTGGCAGCGCGCCGCGCCGCACGGGCCGGGGGCGCGTCGTCGAACGTCGTCTCGTGCGGGCGGAGCTCGTCGCCCTCGCGGCCACGGGGCTGCGGGCCGTCGTCGCCCACACCGAGCGCGACGAGCGCGGCGGCGACGTCGAGCGGGTCGCGCCCGCTCTGCGCGAGCATGATCGAGACCCGCTCGCGGTAGAGGTCCAGCCGGCCGCGCTCGAGGCGGTCGGGGAGCTGCGCGAGCAGCGCATCGGCCCGGTGGGCGCTGACCTCGGCCGGGGTCGGGATGGTGACCTCGGTGACCGTGGATCGGGTGGCGCGCTCGATCGAGTTGAGGCGGTACCGCTCCTTGGGCGTGAGGAACATCAGTGCCGTGCCGGTGCGGCCGGCGCGGCCCGTGCGGCCGATGCGGTGCACGTAGGCCTCGGTCTCGCGCGGCACGTCGTAGTTGACGACCAGGCCGATGCGGTCGACGTCGAGCCCGCGGGCCGCGACGTCGGTGGCGACCAGCACGTTGAGGTTGCCGCTGCGGAGCCGCCCGACGATGCGCTCGCGCTCGGCCTGCGCCACGTCACCGCTGATCGTCGCGGCGTTGACACCACGCGAGACCAGCTCGGCGCCGAGGTCCTCGGCGATCTGCCGGGTGCGCACGAACACGATCGTGGCCTCGGCGTCCGTCGTGGCGAGCACGCGAATGAGGGCGCCGGTCTTGTGCCGCATCGGCACGACCGCGTAGGTCTGGTTGATCGAGGCCGTCGTCGGCTCGGAGGGGGTCATCGAGACCTCGACCGGGTCGCTCATGTGGGTGTGCGCCACCTTGCGGATCTCGCGCGGCATGGTCGCGGAGAAGAGCGCGGTCTGCCGCGTGGGCGGGGTGCCCTCGAGGATGGTCGCGACCTCTTCGGCGAAACCCATGCGGAGCATCTCGTCGGCCTCGTCGAGCACCAGCGTCTGCACGGTCGAGGTGTCGAGCGCGCCCCGGTTGATCAGGTCGATGACGCGGCCGGGGGTCCCGACCACGACGTCCACACCGTCGGTCAGCTGCCGGAGCTGGGGACCGAACGGCGCACCGCCGTAGATCGCGAGCACTCGGGTGCGCAGGGGCGCCATGGTGCGGAGGGCCTCGCTCACCTGGAGCGCGAGCTCGCGGGTCGGTGTGAGCACGAGAGCCTGGAGACCCTCGACGCCGGCCTGGAGCCGTGCGAGCAGCGGCAGCCCGAAGGCCGCGGTCTTGCCGGTCCCGGTCTGGGCGACGCCCACCAGGTCGCGACCCTGCAGCAGGGCGGGGATCGCCGCGGCCTGGATCTCGGTCGGGTTCTCGAAGCCGAGGCGGGCGATCCGCTCGAGCACGGGCTCGGGGAGGCCGAGACCGGCAAAGGTCGTGGAGTCAGGGGAGTCCGTGGACTCGGTGGGCACAGGCGTTTCGGACAGCACAGAAGACACAGCGGCAGGCTTTCAAGATAGAGCTCGCCGTGGGCCGTGGACGCGACGTGCGTGTGCGCGCTGATGAGAGGCAAAGGCGAGTGCGGCGCGGTCACATGGAAGGACCGCATGAAGCACCCAGTCTACGGGTTGACGCCCTCGATGTCTCGCAGTGCGAATGTGACGGCGGCCTCAGCGTGGGCACGCATCGAGTCGAGCAACGGCACCGCCACGTCGCTCGGACGGACCAGGAGCTCGATCTCCGTGCACCCGAGGACGACGGCGTCCGCCCCGCGGTTGCCGAGCTCGGTGACCATGCGTACGAAGGCCGCTCGGGAGCCCTCCCGCACCACACCCTGCGTGAGCTCGTCGAAGATCACGCGGTCCGCCTCCACGCGGTCCACCTGCTCCGGGACGAGCACCTGGAGGCCCCGTTCCCGCAGCCGCTCGGTGTAGAAGTCCTCCTCCATGACCCACTGGGTGCCGATCAGGCCGAGGGTGCGCCAGCCCTCCGCCTCGGCCTGGTCCGCGATGGCGTCGGCGATGTGCAGCAGCGGCACCCCGATCCGCTGCGCCACAGCCGGCGCGACCTTGTGCATGAGGTTGGTGCAGATCAGCACGGTCTCGGCGCCCGCCGCCTCGCACCGCTGCGCCGCCTCGCCGAGCAGCGCGCCGGCACGCTGCCAGTCGCCGGCCCTCTGGCAGTCCCGGATCTCCGAGAAGTCCAGCGATTGGAGTGCGATCCGGGCCGAGGTGTGGCCACCGCGTGCGCGTTGCACGCCCTCGTTGATCACGCGGTAGTACTCCGAGGTCGAGTACCAGCTCATGCCGCCGACGAGACCCAGGGTGCGCATGCACCCATGGTCGAGCCGGCAGCCGCTGAAAGGAACCCGCGATCGTCTGTGGGGAGCCATTACGTGCGCTTATGGTGCGGGTGTGGATCCCCGCCGTGTGCTCATCTTCCGCGACGTCGCTCGCGCCGGCTCGATCAGCCGCGCGGCACGTGAGCTCGGCTGGACCCAGCCGGCGGTCAGCCAGCACCTGCGCGCGCTGGAGCGCAGCGTGGGTTCCCCGCTCCTGGTCCGGACCTCGAGCGGCGTCGAGCTCACCGAGCCGGGCCGTGTGCTCCTCGCCCGCGCCGACGACATCGCCGCCCAGCTGCACATGGCGGCCGAAGAGCTGGCCGATCTGGCCACGCTACGGCGCGGCCGGGTGCGCCTCGCCGCCTACCCCTCCGCGGCCTCCACGCTCGTGCCCGATGCGCTCGCACGGCTACGGCGCGACCACCCGGCGATCGACGTCGAGCTCACCGAGGCGGAACCGCCGCAGGCCCGCAGCCTGCTCGCCTCGGGCGACATCGACCTCGCCCTGGTCTTCGACTACGAGCAGGCGCCCGACGGCGGAGCTGACCTGCTGTGGCGACCGCTGGGGGAGGAGCCGGTCCTGCTCGTGCTCCCTCCCGGGCACCCGGCAGCGGCTGCGACCCTCGCCGACATGGCGGAGCAGGACTGGATCGTGGGGTGCGAGCAGTGCCGGGCACACGCCGTCGCGCGCTGCCAGGCAGCGGGATTCACGCCTCGGGTGCGGCACGTCAGCGACGACTACGTGGTGGTCCAGAAGCTCGTGGCGGCCGGTCTCGGGGTCACGATGCTGCCGCGCTCGGCTCTCGAGGCCTACCGGCACCCCGACGTCCAGGTGCGTCACGGCTTCGGGACCCGGCGGTACGGCAGCCTGATGCGCCGCGGTGCGCAGTCGGTTCCCGCCACCGCCGCGGTGCTCCGTGAGCTCGAGAGGGCGAAGACGCACCGGGCGAGCGCCGCCCGCCTGGCATGATCGCGACCATGGAGTCGGAGCTCGCGGCGTTGCGCTTCGCCGTCGATGGAGCCCGCTACGGGCTCGCGGCGGCGGGTGCGGACGAGGCGCGCGCGCTGCGAGGTGCGCTGCTCAACCAGCTCGACGACTACATCGTGCCCCGCTACGCGCAGCTCGACGCACCGCTGCTGGCGGTCGTCGGTGGATCCACCGGCGCGGGCAAGTCCACCTTGGTGAACGCGCTGGTGGGCGCGAAGGTCACCCGCCCCGGCGCGCTGCGCCCGACCACCCGCGACCCCGTGCTCATCCACCACCCTGCCGACGAGCGGTGGTTCTCCGACCAGCGGATCCTGCCCGGTCTGCCTCGCGTGCAGGGCGACGGGCCGCCCTCGCAGGCGGCCGCCGAGACCGCCCCGGGATCCGCGCTGCGCCTGGTCGCGCACGAGGGCGTGCGGCAGGGCCTCGGGCTCCTCGACGCCCCGGACGTCGACTCGGTCGTCGACAGCAACCGACAGCTCGCGGCGCAGCTCCTCGCAGCCGCCGACCTGTGGATCTTCGTGACCACGGCGAACCGGTACGCGGACGCCGTGCCGTGGGCGCTGCTGCGCGGCGCCTCCGAGCGGGACGTCGTGGTCGCCATCGTGCTCGACCGCATCCCTGGGGAGGTCCTCGAGGAGGTGGCGTACGACCTCCACCAGATGCTCGGCAGGGAGGGGTTGGCGAACGCGCCGCTGTTCCTGCTGCAGGAACAGGTCCTCGACGGCGAGGGCCGGCTCCCGGAGGCCGCCGTCACCGATCTGCGGGGCTGGCTCGACGCGCTGACGAGCGACGCCGCCTCCCGCTCCGAGGTGGTCCGTCGCACCCTCGCCGGTGCGACCCGGCACGCTGCCGAGGAGGTCCTCGTGCTCGCCGACGCGGTGGACGCCCAGGACTCCACCCGCGCCGAGCTGCGCACCCGCGTCGAGGCGGCGTTCCAGGGCAACGGTGTCGCCGCGGCGCTCGGCGACGGCTCGCTGCTCCGCGGCGAGGTGCTCGCGCGCTGGCAGGACTTCGTGGGTACCGGCGAGTTCTTCCGCAACCTCGAGTCGCGCATCGGCCGCGTCCGGGACAAGCTCTCCGCGTGGGTCACCGGTCGGCCCCAGCGTGAGGACGAGGTGCAGCAGGCGATCGGCGACGGCTTGCACGCGGTGATCGTCGCCGAGGCCGATGCCGCCGCCGAGCGTGCCGAGGCGGCGCTCCGTGCCGACTCGGCCGGGCGCGTGCTGCTCTCGGGTCGCAGCTGGGGCCGCGCCACCGACGGGTTCTCCGACCGCGCCGCGGCCACGATCCGCGACTGGCAGAACTTCATCATCGATCTCGTCCGCACCGAGGGGCAGGGCAAGCGCACCAGCGCGAGGCTGCTCGCCTTCGGCGTCAACGGTGTCGGGGTGGTGCTGATGATCCTGGCGTTCTCGGCCACCGGTGGCCTCTTGGGCGGCGAGATCGTCATCGCGGGCGGGACCGCCGTCGTCGCCCAGCGCCTCCTCGAGGCGATCTTCGGAGAGGACGGCGTCCGCCGTCTCGCGCAGGCCGCGCGCGAGGACCTGCTCGCTCGGGTCGACCGGCTGCTCACCTTCGAGAAGCAGCGCTTCCTCGACCTGCTCGCGGACGACGGCGTGAGCGGTGACGAGCTGCGCGCCGCTGCCCGGGCGGTTCTCGCCGAGGCGACCAACGCATGAGGGCCAAGCACCGCGCAGACCTCACCACCCGGCTGGAGGGCCTGCGCCAGGCCGTCACCGCGCTCGACGCGATGCCCGAGGGCACGCTGGGGCCGACACCGGCCCTCGACCGCGCACGCGAGGTCCTCGGCAACGTCGGCAGGCGCCGGGAGCTGTCGGGAGCGCACACCGTCGTCGCGCTTGCTGGGGCGACCGGCAGCGGCAAGTCCTCGTTGCTGAACGCACTCTCCGGCCTCGAGCTCGCGACCACCGGAGCCCGCAGGCCGACGACCTCGCACCCGATGGCCGTGCTGTGGCCGGGCAACGAGGTCGACGCCGATGCCGCACGGCCGCTCCTCGACTGGCTGGAGGTCGACCGCCGTTCGGAGGCGAGCGCGGGGCCGGGTGCGTGGTCCGATGTCTCCGACGTCGCCGGGCTGGTGCTGCTCGACCTGCCCGACATCGACTCGGTCAACCCCGAGCACCGCGCTCGCGCCGAGCGGCTGGCGAAGACCGTCGACGTGCTGGTGTGGGTGCTCGACCCGCAGAAGTATGCCGACGCCGTCGTGCACGCCGACTTCTTGCGCCCGATGGCCCGGCACGCCGAGGTCACCGTGGTCCTGCTCAACCAGATCGACAGGCTCGCCGAGGCCGACCGCGGCCCGGTGCTGGCCGACCTCGGTGAGCGGCTCGCCGAGGACGGCTTGCGACGGGCCAGGTTGCTCGGCGTCTCGGCGCGGACCGGGGAAGGTCTCGACGAGGTCCGCAGCACGATCCTGCGGCTCGTGCAGAAGCGGCGCGCATCCGAGGCACGGCTCGGCGCGGATGTCGCGACCGTGGCCGATGCGCTCGACGAGAGCTGTCACGTCGACGCCGTCCCCGAGCTGTCGCCGAACGTCGAGCGGAACCTGCTCAGGGCGCTCTCGAGCGCGGCCGGGGTGGACCGGGTCGCCGACGCGGTGGGCACCTCGTTCCGCTACCGCGCGGCCAAGCGCACCGGTTGGCCCCTTGTGCGGTGGCTGGGCCGGTTCCGCGCGGACCCGCTGCGACGGCTGCACCTGGATCGTGGCATCGCGGGCGAGGAGGGCCGCCCGGTGCTGACTGCCTCGTCCATCCCGGAGGCCTCGCCGGTGCAGAAGGCACAGGTGCACACGGCGCTGCGCGCGGTCGGTGACGCCGTGGCCGGCAGCTCCGAGGAGCCCTGGCGCTCCTACATCCGCTCCGGCGCCACCGATGCGGCCGCCGACCTGCCCGACGAGCTCGACCAGGCGATCGTGCGCACCGACGTCGCCTCGCGCCGCGACCCACGCTGGTTCAGCCTCATCGGGGCGCTGCAGTGGCTCGTGTTCGCTGCGTTCGTCGCGGGCGCGCTCTGGCTCGGCGTGTACGCGGTGCTCGGGTACCTGCAGATCGCGGCCCCGTGGGTGCCGCAGATCGGGCCGGTGCCGGCGGACCCGCCGCTACCCGCGCTGCCGGCGATCCCGTGGCCGACGGCGCTGCTGGTCGGGGGAGCGGTGCTCGGCATCCTCGTCGCGCTGCTCTCCGGCCTGTGCGCGCGGATCGGCGCGAGACGCCGGGCATCCCGCGCACGCGCGGCCCTGCGCCGGTCGATCACCGAGACCGTGCGTCGCACGGTGCTGGCGCCGCTGACGGGGCGGGTCGCGCACGCGCGCGCCTTCGTCGACGGGATCGCGCTGGCGCAGGGCAAGTAGGATCGTCCGGGCGCTGCACCACCGCTCGGTCGTGCCGCCAGCGACCCGTATCCACGCTCCGTGAAGGGAAACACCCGCTCGTGCTCCGAACCCACAACGCCGGCGCTCTGCGCGCCGGTGACATCGGCACCACCGTGACCTTGACCGGGTGGGTGGACCGTCGGCGTGATCACGGCGGCGTGGCGTTCGTGGACCTGCGGGATGCCTCGGGGATCGCCCAGGTCGTGATCCGCGATGAAGAGGTGGCCCACCCGCTGCGCTCGGAGTTCGTGCTGCAGGTGACCGGTGAGGTCGGCAAGCGACCCGCGGGCAACGAGAACCCCACCCTCGCGACCGGTGAGATCGAGGTGGTCGCGACCGACGTCGTCGTGCTCAACACCTCCGCGGCGCTGCCGTTCCAGGTCTCCACCGGGGCGTCGGAGGAGTCGGGCGTCGTCGGTGAGGAGACGCGCCTTCGGTACCGCTACCTCGACATCCGCCGGCCGGCGCCCGCGCACGCGCTCCGGCTGCGGGCGAAGGTCAACCGGGCCGCACGCCGGGTGCTCGACGAGCAGGGGTTCGTCGAGGTCGAGACCCCGACGCTGACCCGGTCCACCCCCGAGGGCGCGCGCGACTTCCTCGTGCCGGCGCGGCTGTCGCCCGGCTCCTGGTACGCGCTGCCGCAGAGCCCGCAGCTGTTCAAGCAGCTGCTGATGGTCGGGGGTCTGGAGCGGTACTACCAGATCGCCCGCTGCTACCGCGACGAGGACTTCCGCGCCGACCGTCAGCCGGAGTTCACCCAGCTGGACGTCGAGATGAGCTTCGTCGAGCAGGACGACGTCATCGAGGTCGCGGAGGAGGTCCTCGCCGCGCTGTGGGCGCTGATCGACGTCGAGATCCCGCGCCCGATCGCCCGCATGACCTACGCCGACGCGATGACCCGGTACGGCACCGACAAGCCGGACCTGCGGTTCGGTGTCGAGCTCGTCGAGCTGACCGACTACTTCAGCAGCACCCCGTTCCGGGTGTTCCAGGCTCCGTACGTCGGTGCCGTCGTGATGCCCGGCGGGGCGGACCAGCCCCGACGCACGCTCGACGCCTGGCAGGACTTCGCCAAGCAGCGCGGCGCCAAGGGCCTCGCATACGTGCTCGTGGGCGCCGATGGCGAGCTGACCGGTCCGGTCGCCAAGAACCTGTCCGAGGCGGAGCGTGCCGGGCTGGTCGAGGCGGCTGGCGCGCAGCCGGGAGACTGCATCTTCTTCGCCGCCGGTCCGGCATCGTCCTCGCGCGCACTGCTCGGTGCGGTTCGTCTCGAGATCGGCCGCCGCGTCGGCCTGATCGATGAGGACGCCTGGTCGTTCGTCTGGGTCGTGGACGCGCCGCTGTTCAAGCCGGTGGGCGAGGACGACGACGTCGCGGTGGGCGGTGGCGCCTGGACCGCCACCCACCACGCCTTCACCTCGCCCAACCCGGAGTGGATCGACAGGTTCGAGCAGGACCCGGCGAGCGCGCTGTCCTACGCCTACGACATCGTCTGCAACGGCAACGAGATCGGCGGCGGCTCGATCCGTATCCACCGCCGCGACGTGCAGCAGCGGATCTTCGCGATCATGGGTCTGAGCGAGGAGGAGGCTCAGGAGAAGTTCGGCTTCCTGCTCGACGCCTTCCAGTTCGGGGCGCCGCCGCACGGCGGCATCGCGTTCGGCTGGGACCGCATCGTCATGCTGCTCGCGAACGAGCAGTCGTTGCGCGAGGTGATCGCGTTCCCGAAGTCCGGCGGCGGGTTCGACCCGCTGACCCAGGCGCCGGCGCCGATCACACCCGAGCAGCGCAAGGAGGCCGGCGTGGACGCCAAGCCGAAGTCGGCGGGCACAACCGAGGCCGACGCGCACGCGGAGGCTGCTCGAGGGGCGTGAGCGCCGTTCCCGCTGAGTGGGCCGAGCACCCGCTCGTCCGGGTGAGCGAGCCGACCTGGCGATCACCGCAGGTCGAGAGGGCACCCGGCGCCCTCCTCGTCACGATGGCGACCGAGGACCCGGGCCGCCGTGCCGCGCTCGGCCTGGGGGACGCCGTCGGGCTCGCTCGGCTGGCGACCCGGCTGCGGGGTGAGCTCAGTGTCCTCACGATGCCTCCCGAGGCGTGGGACGCGATGGGCCCCGACGACGTCGCGCGCCTCGCGCTGCCCACGCGCGCCCGATGGGAGTGGATGGTCACGCACGTCGCCCCGGAACCGCGGCCGGGGGAGTCGCACGTGCGTGAGGTCGACATGAGCCGTGAGCGCGAGGCCCTGGCCGACCTGCAGCGGCGTGCGCTGCCGAACACCTACACGAGCCTCGACAGACCGGGCACGCGCTGGTTCGGCTGGTACGACGACGAGGGCGCGATCCGGAGCATGGCCGGCGCGGGCGACTGGGTGCACGAGGTCCACCTCGGCTCGGTCGCGACCGAGCAGTCCTGGCGCGGCCGGGGGATCGGTGCCGCTCTGACGGCGGCCGTGACACGCATGGGCCTGGCGGCGACCGGCCAGGTCAGCCTGGGCGTCTACGCCGCGAACTCACGTGCGATCGCGCTCTACGAACGCCTCGGCTTCACGGTCGCCTACTCGGCGGACTCCCGACGCCCCGGTTAGCGGCCGCCCACCGCCGGCTGCTCGCGTGCGGCCGGTAGCCCACCGTCCACGGCCGGTGGCTCAGCGTCCACCCGGTCCCGACGCGTGGACGCTGAGCCACCTGCGCCCCAGATCGGAGGACGCTCAGTCACCGCCGGGACGGACTGGGCCTCAGTGCTGGATGCCGAACCGGGCGTGCAGGCGGCGCAGCGGTCCGGGGGCCCACCAGTTGGCGCGCCCGAGCATCGTCATCGTGGCGGGGACGAGGAGGATGCGGACCACCGTGGCGTCGAGCAGCACCGTGAAGGCCAGCGCGAACCCGACCTGCTTGATCATCAGCATCTCGCCGGTCATGAAGCCGCCGAACACCATGATCATCACCAGGCCGGCCGAGGTGATGATGCGGCCGGTGCGTTGCAGACCGTTGCGGACCGCGGTGTCGTTGTCCTCGCCCGCGTCCCAGTGCTCCTTCACCCGCGCGAGCAGGAACACCTCGTAGTCCATCGCCAGCCCGAACCCGAACGCCGCGGCCATCGCGACCACGTAGGACTCCAGCCCGCCGGTCGAGGTGAAGCCCAGCAGACCTTCGAGGTTGCCCTCGGCGAACACCCACGCGGTCGCACCGAGCCCGGCCGCGAGCGAGAGCATGTTGACGACCAGCGCCTTCAGGGGGATCAGCAACGAACCGGTCATGAGGAACAGCAGCACGAAGATCGCGAGCACCACCAGGCCGCCGGCGATCGGTGCGCCCTCGGCCATCGAGTCCACGAAGTCCACCTGCGACGCGGCCTGCCCGATCACCCAGTACTCGCCGAGGTCGGCGGTCTCGCGCAGGTCCCGGATCGCGGCCACCGCCTCGGTGGCGAGCGGACCGCCGGCGTCATCGCCCTCGAGCCGCACGCCGAGCAGCGAGTACGTGTCGTCGATGGCCCGCGGCGGGTCGACCCCGGTCACGTCCGAGACCTCGGCGATCGCTGCTGCCACGTCGACGGCGGCCACCGACTCCACCACGACGCTCACCGGAGGTGTGGCAAGGGCTGGATAGGACTCCTCGATCAGCTGAAGGAACTGCCGCTGCTCCGACCCCTCGGGGATCATCTCGAGCGTCGAGTTGCGCAGGTGCACGGTGAGCAGCGGGCTCGCCAGCACCACGAGCACGGCCGTGGTGAGCAGCACCACGATCCAGGGCCGCTTCTGCGTGACCACTGCAAGGCGTGAGAAGAAGCCGTGCTCGGGCGGGACGTCGCCGAGCCGTGCGAACAGCGCCCGGAGTCCGGGGATCCTCGTCAGCATGCCCGGTCGCATCAGACGGCGTCCGAGCAGAGCGATCAGCGCAGGAACCAGGGACATCGCGGTCACCACGGCGATCAGCACCACCGACAGACCCGCGGCACCGACAGCCTTGAGGACGTCGGCTCTCATCACCATGAGGCTCGCAACGCAGATCGCGACCGTGAGGCCGGAGAAGGCGACCGTCCGGCCGGCCGTGGCCATCGTCCGCACGAGCGCGGTGCGCCCCAGCTCGTCCTTGCCCCGCTTGGGCTTGCGGCTGGACCGGCTCCGGCGCGTGGGGGAGGCTTCGACCTCCCTGAGCAGCCGGTGTGCCTCCTCGCGGTAGCGGGAGACGATCAGCAGCCCGTAGTCGATCGAGAGTCCGAGTGCCATCACGGTGACGACGTTGACCACGGCGGAGTCGAGGTCGAGCCAGAACGAGAACCCGTACAGGGCGCCCAGACCGCCGGCGATCGAGGCCAGCGCACCGAGGATCGGGATACCGGCGGCGAGGAAGCCCCCGAACACGACCACCATGATCAGCAGCGACAGCGGCAGCGCCACCAGCTCCCCGCGCTGCAGGTCCTGCTCGAGCTGACCGACGATCTCCTCGGTGATCAGGTGGCTGCCGGAGACCAGCCCGTCGACCTCCGGCCCGATGTCCTGCGGCACGGCGCGGAGCAGGTCGACGACCTCGTCGCGGGCGGCCGCCTCGGTGGTCGCGGACAGGTCGGGTTCCAGCGTGACCGTGACGACGAAGCCGTCACCCGCCGTCGAGAGCAGCACGGCCGCCGCCGGGTCCTCGAGACCTCCCGGCACCTGGAACGGGTCCATCACCTCGGCGACGCCCTCGACACCGGCGACGTTGGGTCGGAGCGCGTTCAGCGTCCGCTGCACCTGCGCGAGCTGCTCGGGGTCGGTCATCTCGACGTCCGCGAGGGCGAGCGTGATGCTCTCGCCCGTGGTGGCGGCGTCGTCGACGATCTGGCGGCCGACCTGGCTCTCGGAGCCGGGCACGCTCGGCTCACCCGAGTGCAGGCGGTCGAAGAGGCCCTGCCCGGTCACACCGACGACGGCGAGCGCGAGCCAGGAGGCCGCCAGCAGCATCCAGACGAGGACGATGAGCAACGGGCGGCGGGCTGCTGCGGCTCCCAGGCGGCTGAACACGGCGCACAGTCTGTCAGGTGCGCAGGGCCCGCCCCCACCTATGGTGGGTGTCGTGGCCACCGCCAAGACCCCGCCGGTCGAGCTCGAGGTCGGTCCGCACACCGTGCGGCTGAGCTCGCCCGATCGCGTGTACTTCCCGGAGACCGGGGCGACGAAGCTCGACCTGGCCCAGTACTACCTCGCGGTCGGGGACGGGATCGTCAACGCGCTCCGTGAACGGCCCTGCATGCTGCACCGGTTCCCCTCCGGCCTCGCGGGCGACAAGGTGCATCAGAAGCGGGTGCCGGCGGGCGCGCCGCCCTGGCTGGAGACCGTCGAGGTGTTCTTCCCCCGCTACTCGCGCACGGCGGACGAGCTGTGCGTCACCGAGCTCGCGCACGTCATCTGGGCGGTGCAGATGTCCACGGTCGAGTTCCACCCGTGGAACAGCCGCCGGGCCGATGTCGAGAAGCCCGACGAGTGGCGCATCGACCTCGACCCCGGCGACGAGTGCGACTACGACCGGGTGCGCCGCGTGGCGCACGTGGCCCACGAGGTCCTCGACGAGCTCGGCGCCGTCGGCTACCCCAAGACCTCCGGAGGGTCCGGTCTGCACGTGTACGTGCGGATCCCGCCCGAGCACGGGTTCCAGGAGGTGCGCCGGGCGGCGCTCGCCTTCGCCCGCGAGGTGGAGCGGCGCGCGGCCGACGACGTCACGACCGCCTGGTGGCGCAAGGATCGCGACCCGGCACTCGTCTTCGTCGACTACAACCAGAACACCCGCGACCACACCATCGCCTCGGCGTACTCGGTGCGAGGCGTGCCGGACGCGCGGGTCTCGACGCCGATCCGCTGGGACGAGATCGACGACGCCGACCCGCGCGACCTCACGATCGCCACCGTGCCGCGGCGGTACGCCGAGATCGGCGACCTGCACGCCGACATCGACGACCACGTCTTCGACATCGCACCGCTGCTCGAGTGGGCGGAGCGGGACGAGGCCGACGGCGCGGAGGCACCTCAGGACTGAACCGCGCCCCTGTGCGGGATGGTGAGCGCGCCGACGACGGCGACCACGGCCGCGACCGCGAGCGCCGCGAGCCGGCCGCCGGTCGCATCGGTGAGCAGCCCCGCCGCGCTCGGGCCGATCGCCGAGCCGACACCACGGGCCATCGAGTAGGCGCCGAGCACCAGCCCGATCGTGCGGACGTCGACCAGCTCGGCGGTGTACACGCTCTCGAGCGTCGTGAACATGCCGACCGCGATCCCCGCCAGCACCACGAAGGCCAGCGCGACCGCGATGCGTCCCGACCCGAGCAGCAGCAACGACGAGAGCCCGATGAGCACGAGGCTCCAGCGGAACAGCGGTCCTGCGCCGACGCGGTTCATTAACCAGGGCAGCGGCAGCCGCCCGACGAACTGGAAGACACCGCGCAGCCCCGCGAGCGTCGAGGCCGTGGCCAGCGCGAGCCCCGCGGTCACCATCGCGGGCACCTGGTAGAGGAACATGACCGAGCACGCCACCCCGCCGCACGCAGCCGTCACGAGGAGCCGCCGCACCACCGGGTTCCGCCAGGCGGCGACCAACCCGGTGAGGAAACCCAGCCGCTCGGGCGCGGCACCCTCCGGCACGGGGACGACGACGCCCGCCACCAGGAAGATCGCCACGACCGCGCCGCCCGCGCCGGCGAGCGCGCCACGCCAGTCCCAGTGCTGCGTCGCCAGCGCCATCAACGGCAGGAACACCGGACTCGCGAACGCACCCCACAACGTGTTGACCGTGATCGCCCGGGTGCGGTCCTGCGGAGCGAGCCGTGCGATGCTGGCGTGGACCGCCGTGTAGTACCCGGCGGCGCCCACCACGCACTGGGTCGCGATCGCACCGATCACGAAGACCTGCGGCGCCGTGGCGGTGGCCGTGACTGCCGTCCCGACCGCGACCGCGGCAGCCGCGGAGAGGAACACCGTGCGGGGGCCGCGGGCGTCGATGACCCGGCCGGCGACGACGGCGCCGATCCCGCTCGCCAGCATCCCGAGCCCGTAGGTGGTGGTCAGCGTCGCCTCCGACCACCCGGTGTCGAGCACGATCGGGGAGACCAGCACCCCGTAGCCGTAGAACCAGGAGCCGAACGCGATCACCACGACCAGGCCGAAGACGACCGTGAGCCGCCGGGGGAGCCGCTGCGGTCCGGGCGGCGAGCTCATCGGCTTGATCCTACTGATCGGGCAGCCTGTCGAATTCTGGGCACCTCATGCGTCATGGTGGTGAGCCCGGGAGGTCCGGGCGCCTGGAGAGGAGCACGACATGGCGAGCCCGACCGTGGGGTTCTGGGAGCTGCGTGTCACCGACATCGACCGAGCGAGTGCGTTCTACGGCAAGGTCTTCGGGCTCGTGCCGAGCGCGTTCGGTGAGTACCTGCTGCTCAGCACCCCCGAGGGAGCACCGATCGGCAGCCTCGAGCAGGTCGAGGAGGCGCCGCCGTCGGACGGGTTCTTCCGCCCCACGTTCGACTCCGACGACCTCGAGGCCGACCTGGCGGCCGTGGCGGCCGCAGGTGGGACCGTGATCGTGCCGCGCACGGTCATCAGCGAGGAGTTCGGCTGGTGGGCGGCCGTGACCGACCCGTTCGGCAACCGGCTGCAGCTCAGCACCAGCAACGCGCCGGTCTGAGGTGTCCCCGGCCCCGCCTACGCTGGTGCCGTGGACCTGTTCGAGGCGGCTTCGACCGACGACTCCGGCGTGCCGGCCGTCGACCAGAGCGCGCCTCTCGCGGTCCGCATGCGCCCGGCGAGCGCCGACGAGGTCGTCGGGCAGGGGCACCTGCTGGAGCCCGGCTCGCCGCTGCGCCGACTGATCGCGCCGCCCGAGCTGGGCGGCCTGCCGTCGTCGTCGGTGATCCTCTGGGGTCCGCCCGGCACCGGCAAGACCACGCTGGCCTACCTCGTGGCGCACGCCTCCGGGCGTCGGTTCACCGAGCTGTCGGCCGTCACGGCCGGCGTCAAGGACGTGCGCGCCGTGATCGACGAGGCGCGCCGGCGGCTCTCGCTCGGCGGCGGCGAGACCGTGCTGTTCATCGACGAGGTGCACCGGTTCTCCAAGACCCAGCAGGATGCGTTGCTGCCCGCGGTTGAGAACCGGTGGGTCACGCTGATGGCAGCGACGACCGAGAACCCGAGCTTCTCGGTGATCTCGCCGTTGCTCTCGCGCTCGATCATGCTCACCCTGAGGCCGCTCACGACGGCGGATCTCGCCGCGCTGGTCGAGCGTGCGCTGGTCGACGATCGGGGTCTGAAGGGCCGGGTCGAGCTCGACGACGAGGCACGCGAGCAGCTGCTCCGGCTCGCCGGGGGAGATGCGCGCAAGACCCTGACGATCCTCGAGGCCGCGGCCGGCACCGCCATCGAGGTCGGCGATGCCACGATCACGCCCGAGGCGGTCTCGAAGGCGATCGACGTCGCGGCGGTGCGGTACGACCGGCAGGGCGACCAGCACTACGACGTCATCAGCGCCTTCATCAAGTCGATGCGGGGCAGCGATGTCGACGCCTCGCTCCACTACCTGGCACGCATGCTGGTGGCGGGCGAGGACCCGCGCTTCATCGCGCGCCGCATCGTCATCGCGGCCTCCGAGGATGTCGGGATGGCCGATCCGACAGCGTTGCAGACCGCGGTCGCGGCGGCGCAGGCGGTCGCGCTGATCGGGATGCCGGAGGGCCGCATCATCCTCGCCGAGGCTGTGGTGCACGTCGCCACGGCGCCGAAGTCGAACGCTTCGTACGCCGCGATCGGCAAGGCGATCGCCGATGTCGAGGCAGGCCGCATCGGGACCGTGCCCGCGCACCTGCGCGACGCCCACTACGCCGGCGCCGAGCGGCTCGGCCACGGAGCCGGGTACCTGTACTCGCACGACGCACCGCACGCCGTCGCGGCGCAGCAGTACCTTCCGGACGAGCTCGCGGACGCCCGCTACTACGAGCCGAGCGACCGCGGCTACGAGCGTGGCATCGCGGACCGGCTCGGCAAGATCCGCGAGATCCTGGGCCGTAGCGAACGGTCCTGAGCCAGACCACGGGCACCTCTTCCCCTGGTGAGCGCTGGCCGAGGGCACCGTGCGGTGTCATGGTGAGCGCATGGACAGCTCCGCAGCCATCGTGATCCTGGTCGTCATCGTCGTGATCAGCCTGCTCTGGCGCATCTTCGGCGGCGGGTCGGGCGGCGGCTACGACGACGACGGCTATCGCCGTCGCCGCCGCTCGGGCACGTGGTCGAGCGGCGGGTCGCGCAGCTCCTCGAGGAGCTCCTCGAGCTTCGGCAAGCGCAGCTCGTCGATCCGCAGGACCAGCCGACGCACCTCGTCGAGCTCGCGGCGTTCGAGCGGCGGCTCACGCCGCAGCAGCAGCCGCGGCATGGGGAAGGGACGCCGCTGAGGGTGCGCTAGACTGTCGTGGTTTGTCCGTCCGGTATCACGTCCGGGCCGACACCCTGGGGTCTTAGCCGACCGGGTCCTGCACCCGTGGAGTTGACCCCGCGCCCCGCCCTGACGGCGGGAGCGTGACGTAGCAGTTCCACGACAGGAAGAGAAGAATCCCGCATGCCCGCATCATCGGATCGCACGCGCCGCCAGGTGCGCCTGTCCAGGTCGCTCGGCCTGGCCCTGACGCCCAAGGCGGTCAAGTACTTCGAGAAGCGCCCCTACCCGCCGGGTGAGCACGGTCGTGCCCGCCGCCGCAACGAGTCCGACTACGCGGTCCGACTCAAGGAGAAGCAGCGTCTGCGTGCCCAGTACGGGCTCCGCGAGGTCCAGCTCCGCCGCGCCTTCGACGAGGCCCGCCGTGAGCCGCACCTGACCGGTGAGTCCCTGGTCGAGCTGCTCGAGATGCGTCTCGACGCCCTCGTGCTGCGCGCCGGCTTCGGCCGCACCATCGCGCAGGCCCGGCAGGCTGTGACGCACCGTCACATCCTCGTCGACGGCAAGATCGTCGACCGCCCCTCCTTCCGTGTGAAGCCGGGGCAGGTCATCCAGGTCAAGCCGCGCAGCCAGACCACCGTCCCCTTCCAGGTGGCCGCCGCCGGTGCGCACCGCGACGTGCTCCCGGCCACGCCGGAGTACCTGGACGTCGACCTCGAGAAGCTCCGCTTCCAGCTCGTGCGCCGCCCCAAGCGCGCCGAGGTGCCCGTGACCTGCGAGGTCCAGCTGGTCGTCGAGCACTACTCGCGCTGACCCGCGCGAACGCAGCACGCTTGCGCCGTCGGTAGGCTCGGCATTTGCCGGACCACCGGCGGCGCATGTGTATCTGCTCGTTTCTGCCCGACCCTCTGGAGGACTCGCATGAACCTCGGTGACGTCGCCGGTCTCATCGCGGCGATCGCGTTCGTGCTGCTCGTCGGTGCGCTCGCGGTTCCGCTCATCAAGCTCGGCCGAGTGCTGGACGAGACCCGCGAGAGCCTCAAGCAGGTCACGGAGCACACGCTGCCCGTGATCGACGAGGCGGCGGTCACGATCACGACGACCAACGCCTCGCTGGCCAAGGTCGACACCGTGACCACGGCAGCAGCGGAGACCTCGCAGAACGTCTCCGCGCTGACGTCGCTCGTCTCCGCGACGGTCGGCACGCCGCTGATCAAGGTCGCGGCGTTCTCGATGGCGGTGCGCGGCCTGTTCAAGCGCTCCGACGAGAACAAGGCGGAGCGCTCGTGAAGCGGCTGTTCTGGATCGGCGTCGGCGTGGCCGTCACGGTCGTGGTGCTCAAGCAGGTCTCCAAGCTCAACAACCGCGTGAACGACGTGGCGATCGCGGTCAGCCCCGCGGGCATCGCGGCCTCGATCAGCTCGCTCGCCGACAACGTCGGGACACTGGGCACCCAGCTGCGTGAGTCGATGGCCGCCAACGAGGAAGCGCTGCGCAACGCGCTGCTTCCCGACGAGCAGACCCTGGCCAGGGCCCGCGAGACCAGGGCGGCGCACCGCGCACGCCCGAGCTCCGCCGTCGACGATGACGACATCCTTCCCGACGACGGCACCGACTACTTCTAGGAATCATGCGCACCGCAGAGATCCGTCAGCGTTGGCTGACCTACTTCGCCGACCGCGGGCACACCATCGTGCCGAGCGCATCGTTGGTGTCCCCGGACCCCTCGATCCTGTTCACGATCGCCGGGATGGTTCCGTTCATCCCGTACATCGTCGGGACCGAGGAGCCGCCGTGGCCGCGCGCGGTCAGCGTGCAGAAGTGCATCCGCACCAACGACATCGAGGAGGTCGGCAAGACCACTCGGCACGGCACGTTCTTCCAGATGAACGGCAACTTCTCGTTCGGCGACTACTTCAAGGAGGGCGCGATCGAGTTCGCCAAGGACCTCCTGACGCGATCGGTCGACGACGGCGGCTACGGTCTCGACCTCGACCTGCTGTGGGTGACCATCTGGGAGGAGGACGAGGTCGCGCGTGACGCGCTGCGACAGGTCGGTGTCGCGAACGACCGGATCGTGCCGCTGCCGTGGGCCGAGGCCTCGTGGGACACCGGGCAGCCCGGGCCGGCCGGCCCCACCGCTGAGTGGCACCTCGACCGTGGCCCGGAGCGGGGGCCCGACGGCGGCCCGGCCCTCGACACCGGTGGCGACCGGTTCGTGGAGATCTGGAACCTCGTCTTCGACGAGTTCCTGCGCGGTCCGGGCACCGGCAAGGACTACGAGCTGCTGGGCGGCCTCCCCATGACGAGCATCGACACGGGGATGGGGCTGGAACGGGTTGCCGCGATCCTGCAGGGCAAGGACAACATCTACGAGATCGACGAGGTCTTCGGCGTCATCGAGAAGACGCAGGAGCTGACAGGACGCCGCTACGGCGACGTCCGCGAGGACGACGTCCGGATGCGCGTCATCGCCGACCACGTGCGGTCCTCCCTCATGCTCATCGGTGACGGCGTGCGCCCCGGCAACGACGGCCGCGGCTACGTGCTGCGCCGGCTGATCCGCCGTGCGGTCCGGTCGATGCGGCTGCTGGGTCTCGACGAGCCGACGCTGCCGGAGCTGTTGCCGGTGTCCAAGGATGCGATGAAGGAGTCCTACCCCGAGCTCGAGCAGGGCTTCGAGGTCATCTCGCAGGTCGCGTACGAGGAGGAGCACGCGTTCCGGCGCACGCTCGTGTCCGGGACCACGATCCTCGACACCGCCGTCGCGCGGGCGAAGGGCGGCTCGAAGACACCGGTCCTCGCCGGCTCCGAGGCATTCGCGCTGCACGACACCTATGGCTTCCCGATCGACCTGACCCTCGAGATGGCGGCTGAGCAGGGTGTGCAGGTCGACGAAGAGGGGTTCCGCTCGCTGATGGCGGAGCAGCGTTCGCGTGCGCGCGCCGACGCGCTCGCCAAGAAGTCGGGCCACGTCGACGCGAGCGTGTACCAGGAGGTGCTGAACCGCCTGGGTGGCTCCGACAGGTTCCTCGGCTACACCGACGACACCGCTCAGGTCCGCCTCGTCGGACTGCTGGTCGACGGCGTCCCGGCGCAGGTCGCGCAGGCACCGGCCGATGTGGAGGTCATCCTCGACCAGACCCCGTTCTACGCCGAGGCCGGCGGTCAGCTCGCCGACCAGGGCACGATCGGGTTCACCGGCGGCGGTCTTGTGGACGTCGCCGACGTCCAGAGCCCCGTCAAGGGGCTGCACGTGCACCGTGGCCGGCTGGTCGAGGGCACGCTCGCGCTCGACGAGGCGGGCGTGGCGACCATCGACACGCACCGCCGTGGTGCGATCGCCCGCGCCCACACCGCCACCCACATGGTGCACAAGGCGCTGCACGAGCACCTGGGTGAGCAGGCCACGCAGGCGGGTTCGGAGAACGCGCCCTCGCGGCTGCGCTTCGACTTCCGGCACGGCAGCTCGGTCCCGACGTCCGTGCTGTCCGAGGTCGAGGGCCGGGTCAACAGCCAGCTCACCGAGAACCTCGACGTCACCGACGAGATCATGGACATCGACGACGCACGTGCGGCGGGTGCGATGGCGCTCTTCGGCGAGAAGTACGGCCGGAACGTGCGCGTGGTCTCGATCGGCGGCGACTGGAGCAAGGAGCTGTGCGCGGGCACCCACGTGGAGCGCACGGGCAGGCTCGGCCTGGTCACGCTGCTGGGGGAGGCCTCGATCGGGTCCGGTGTCCGGCGCATCGACGCGCTCGTCGGTGAGGGCGCGTACGGGTACGCCGCCAAGGAGCATGCGCTCGTGAGCCAGCTCTCGCAGCTGGTCGGCGCCCGCGGCGAGGAGCTCCCTGAGCGCATCTCCGGGCTGCTCGGCAAGCTCAAGGACGCCGAGAAGCAGCTCGCCGAGATCCGGCAGGGGCAGCTGCTCGCCAACGCCGGCGGGCTGGTGGAGACCGCCCGCGACATCGGTGGCGTGCGTGCGGTGCTCCAACACGTCGGCGACATCTCCTCGGCCGACGACCTGCGCACGCTGGTGCTCGATCTTCGGGACCGGCTCGGCAACGACGGGGCGGCGCTCGTCGCCCTCACCGGTGTCGCGGCGGATCGTCCCGTGATCGTGGTGGCGACCAACGACGCGGCACGCGCGGTCGGCGCCAAGGCCGGTGCGCTCGTACGCGTCGCGGCCAAGGTCCTCGGCGGTGGCGGCGGCGGCAAGGACGACATCGCGCAGGGCGGCGGTACCGATGCAGGCGCAGTCGAGCCCGCCCTGGCAGCGGTGGCGGACGAGCTGGCGCGTGCCTGAGGTCCGTCGAGGCGCCCGCATCGGGATCGACGTCGGGTCGGTCCGGATCGGCGTCGCGCGGTGCGATCCCTCCGGGATGCTCGCCACCCCGGTGGCCACGCTGAAGCGGACACCCCGCGAGGACCAGATCGCCGAGATCACCGAGATCGTTACCGAGGCGGAGGCGATCGAGGTCGTCGTCGGGCTCCCGCGCAGCCTTTCCGGTGCCGAAGGACGCGCCGCCAAGGACGTCCTCGCGTACGCTTCCAGACTGGCACACGCGGTGCGACCGGTCCCCGTGCGCCTGGTGGACGAGCGGTTGACGACCGTGACGGCCCACCAGGCACTCACCCGTTCCGGGCGGAGCGGACGCACCCAGCGGCAGGTAGTCGATCAGGTCGCCGCTGTGCTTATCCTGCAGAACGCACTCGACACCGAACGGGGTACCGGCTCACCAGCCGGAACGTTGCTCGAGACCGATCGAGGGGGAGAAGAGGAGATCCCGTGACGGACCTGTTCCACGAATCCGACTCGGACGTGGGCTCGGACGGCCATGAGGACACCGGCCCCTCCGACCGCAGCGCACGTGCTGAGCGGCGTCGTCGCGCCAAGAAGCGTGCCCAGCGGCAGCGGACCATCTTCACCTTCGTGGCGATGGTGCTCGGCCTCGCCGTCATCGTCGTCGGTGCGATCCTGCTGCTGCGTCCGCTCTTCAGCGGCGGTGGCGAGGACCCCAGCTCGGGTCCGTCCGACTTCCCCGGCCCGGGTGTGGGCTCGGTCGAGGTCGTCGTCAGCCCCGGTGACAGCGGCGCGGCGATCGGGCAGACCCTGGTCGATGCCGGTGTGGTCGCGACCGTTCCTGCGTTCGTCGCCGCCTACAACGCGAACGCCGACGCGGCAGGCATCCAGCCGGGCACCTACACCCTGATGCAGCAGCTCCCGGCGGTCGACGCCGTGGCCGCGCTGCTGGATCCCGCCAGCCGTTCCGACTCGAGCATCACGGTCCCCGAGGGCTGGCGCGCGACCCAGATCTACGAACGCCTCGCGGAGCAGCTGGAGCTGGACGTCGCCGACGTCGAGGCCGCGGCCGCGGAGGTCACGCTCCCCGCCGAGGCCGAGGGTGCGATCGAGGGCTGGCTGTTCCCGTCGACCTACTCCATCGCCGAGGACGCCGAGCCCCTGGCCGTGCTGCAGGGCATGGTCGACATGACCGTGAGCGTCCTCGAGCGCAACGAGGTCCCGCAGGATGCGTGGCACGACGTGATCGTCAAGGCCTCGATCGTCGAGCGTGAGGTGTCTCGCGAGGAGGACCGCGGCAACGTCGCCCAGGTGATCGAGAACCGCTTGCAGCAGTGCAACGACAGCGGCCGCCTCGAGATGGACAGCACGTTGGCCTACGAGCTGAACAAGCCTGCGAGCGAGATCACTCAGAGCGAGTGGGCGGCCGACACGCCGTACAACACCCGCGTGATCGTCGGGCTGCCACCGACCCCGATCGCCTCACCGGGGGAGAGCTCGATCGCTGCGGCGGCGAACCCGCCGGCGGGCGAGTACTGCTACTTCGTCACCGTCAACCTCGATACCGGTGAGACCAAGTTCACCGGCGACTACCAGGAGTTCCTGGCGTTCAAGGAGGAGTACCAGCAGTGGCGGGAGTCCAACCGCTGAACGAGGACTCGTCACAGACCGACACCTCCGGCTCCGAGGGCCGCCGTCACTCCCGGGTGCGGGACAGGCGGCGTCGGAACCTGACGGTTCTCGTCGTGCTCGTGATCGCCCTGGTCCTGCTGATCGGGGGAGCGTGGCGACTCGTGCTGCCGTTGTTCGAGGAACCGGGTGCTGAACCGGTCACGGACTACCCCGGCCCAGGATCGGGCGTGGTCTCGGTGGTGATCGACGACCCCGACCCGCAGGCGATCGCCGGCGTGCTGGTCGAGTCGGACGTCGTGGCGACAGCCGATGCCTTCGTCGACGCGTACGCGAACAACGAGGCCGCGAGCGGCATCGGCGCGGGCACCTACACGCTGGCGCAGCAGATGCGTGCCTCCGACGCCGTGGTAGCGCTGCTGGACCCCGCGAACCGTGCCGACCGGACGCTGACGATCCCACCGGGCTGGCGCCAGGGACAGATCATCGCGAAGGTCGCCGAGGTCATGGGGGTGCCCGTCGCCGACGTCGAGGCCGCGCTCGCCCAGGTCACCCTCCCCGAGGGCGCGGACGGCGGGCCCGAGGGCTGGCTGTACGCGGAGGCCTACTCGATCGGTCCCGAGGAGCCGCTGCTGCAGGTGCTGCAGCGGATGATCGACCGCACGGTCGAGGTGCTCGACGAGTACGGCGTCGCGCCGGCCGATCGTGAGAGCACGCTGATCCGCGCCTCGATCGTGGAGGCGGAGGTCAAGGATCCCGAGGATCGCGGCCGGGTCGCCCGGGTGCTGACCAACCGGCTCGCCGGGTGCTCCGACGTCGGCCCCCTGCTGCAGATGAACTCGACCGTGGCGTACGGGCTGGACAAGGCGGTCACGGACCTGACCCTGGACGACCTCTCCGACGACAGCACGCCGTACAACACCTACGTGTTCGAGGGGCTGCCCCCGGCGCCGATCAACTCGCCGAGCACCGCCTCGATCGAGGCCGTGCTCGCCCCGCCCGAGGGAAGCTGGTGCTACTTCGTCACCGTCAACCTCGAGACCGGCGAGACGTTGTTCACCGACGACCCGGCCGAGCACGAGGAGAACCGCGCCAGGTATCGGGAGTGGCTCGAGGGCTGGCGTGAGGAGCAGTCGGCCGCCGCCGACGAACCCACCGAGAGCGAGGGCTGAGACGGTGACGACATCCGAGCGTCGCGCCGCGGTGCTGGGGCACCCGGTGGCGCACTCGCTCTCCCCGGTGCTGCACCGCACCGCGTACCAGGCGCTCGGACTCGACGCCTGGAGCTACGGGCTCCACGACGTCGACGAGCCCGACCTCCCCGGGTTCCTGAGCGGACTCGGTGCCGAGTGGGCCGGGTTGTCGCTCACGATGCCGCTCAAGCAGGCCGCGCTGCGGTGCGTGGACGTGGTGCAGCCGCTCGCCGATGCCGTCGGCGCGGTCAACACGATCATCTTCCAGCCCGGTGGCCTGCGCGTCGGGGCCAACACCGACGTCTACGGTCTCGTGCAGGCGCTCAAGGAGGCCTCGCCGCAGCCGGCCACGGGCGGGCGCAGCCGCGGCGTGATCATCGGTGGCGGTGCCACCGCAGCCTCCGCGGTCGCCGCGCTCGGCGAGCTCGGCGTCCACCGCCCGGTGGTCCTGGTTCGCAGCCTCGGCCGGGCCGGCACCGTGCTGCGCGCCGCAGCGACGATGGGTGTCGAGCCCGAGCTCGTGGCGCTGGGTACAGACCGGGCGGGCGGGTTGCTCCGCGACGCCGAGATCGTGATCAGCACCGTGCCCGGCGGCGCATCGGCCGACCTCGCACCGCTGGTCGCCGCCACCGCGCTCGACCCCGCGCAGGCGCTGATCGACGTCGTCTACGAGGGCTGGCCCACCCCGCTGCCCACCCAGTGGCTCGCCTCGGGTGGGTCGGTCGCTCCGGGCTATCTGATGCTGCTGCACCAGGCGTGCGAGCAGGTACGGCTGTTCACCGGCCGGCCGGCGCCTGTGGAGGCGATGCGCGCGGCCCTGGTGGGCGCCGTCGCGGGCTCGTGAGCCCCCTGGTCGTCGCCGGTTCGGCGACGGCCCTCGCCGCGATCGCCACGGCGCTGCCGGTGCGCCGTCTCGTGACCGGCGACCCCGGAGCCTGGACCTCACGCGTCGCCGTCGCCCTGCTCGCCGCGCTGGCCGGTGCCGGCGCGGCCGTGCTCGCCGAGGGCTGGCTGCAGCTCGTCACGTTCGCCGCCCTCGGCCTCGGATGTGCCGTGCTGGTCGCCGTCGACCTCGACTGCCATCGGTTGCCCGACGTCGTGACGATCCCGACGGCGGCCACGCTCGTCGCGGGCCTGGTCGTGGTCTCGGCGCAGCAGGGCCAGTGGGACCCACTGGGCCGTGCACTCGCGGCCGGGGTGGTGCTCGGGCTCGCGTTCTTGGCGCTCGCACTGATCTCGCCCCGCTCGCTGGGGCTGGGCGACGTCAAGCTCGCAGGCCTTCTCGGTGTCTTCCTGGGCTGGTTCGGCTGGACGTCGGTGCTCGTCGGGGTCGTCGCCACGTTCCTCCTCGGCGGGCTCGCCGCCGTCGTGCTGCTCGCGTTCGCGCGGGCAAGCCGCAGCACGGCGCTCGCGTTCGGGCCCTGGCTCGTGCTCGGCGCTGTCGCGGCGGTCGCCGTCACCTCGGCCGGACTGACGACCACACCCTGAACGCCGCGGCGGCACGCCGCGGCCGGCGTGTCAGGATGGCGACATGCTCAGATGGTTGACGGCCGGCGAGTCGCACGGTCCCGCGCTCGTGGGCATCCTCGAAGGGATGCCGGCCGGCGTGTCGCTCACGACCGGGGATGTGGAGGCCGCGCTTGCTCGACGCCGGCTCGGTCACGGCCGCGGCGCGCGGCAGAAGTTCGAGAAGGACGCCCTGCGCATCCTCGGCGGCGTCCGCCACGGGCTCACGCAGGGCGGTCCGATCGCGCTCGAGATCGCCAACTCGGAGTGGCCCAAGTGGGAGACCGTGATGGCGGCCGACCCGGTGGAGACCGAGGCGCTCGCCGTCGACGCCGGCACCGGTGACGAGCGCGAGCAGGCGCGCAACAAGCCCCTCACGCGGCCACGTCCCGGTCACGCGGACCTCGTCGGCATGGTCAAGCACCACCTCGACGACGCCCGCCCTGTTCTCGAGCGGGCGTCCGCCCGCGAGACCGCCACCCGGGTCGCGCTCGGTTCCGTGGCCGCTGCGCTGCTGGAGCAGGCGGCCGGCATCCGACTCGTCTCGCACGTGGTCTCGGTCGGTGAGGTCGGCACCCCCGATGACGCGCCGCTGCCCGGACCCGAGGACGTCGACGCCCTCGACGCCGATCCGATCCGCTCGTTCCACGCCCCGAGCTCGGCGGCGATGGTCGCCGAGATCGATGCCGCCAAGAAGGACGGCGACACCCTGGGTGGCGTCGTCGAGGTGCTCGCGTACGGGGTCCCCCCGGGGCTCGGCTCCTACGTGCACAGCGACCGTCGCATGGACGCCAGGCTCGCCGGTGCCCTGATGGGCATCCAGGCGATCAAGGGGGTCGAGGTCGGCGACGGGTTCCGCACCGCCGCACGGCGTGGGAGCCAGGCCCACGACGAGATCGAGCGTGACGCGCAGGGCCGTGTTCGCCGTCGCACCAACCGGGCGGGCGGCGTCGAGGGCGGGATGACCAACGGTGAGATCGTCAAGGTCCGCGCGGCGCTCAAGCCCATCTCCACGGTTCCGCGCGCACTGGCCACCATCGACGTGGCCACCGGCGCCGCAGCCACCGCGCTGCACCAGCGCTCCGACACCTGCGCCGCCGCGCCCGCTGCCGTGATCGCCGAGGCAATGGTCGCGCTGGTGCTCGCCGAGGCGCTCACGGAGAAGTTCGGCGGAGACAGCCTGACCGAGATCAAGCGCAACGTCGATGCCTACCTTGCCGAGATTCCGGAGTCGATGCGATGAGCGCGGTGACAGGACCGGCGGCGATCATCATCGGGCTGCCCGGGGCCGGCAAGTCGACCGTGGGTCGCCTGGTGGCCGAGGCGCTCGGCGTCGGCTTCCGCGACAGCGACAGCGACGTCGAGGCCGCCGCAGGCGAGCCGATCGCGGACATCTTCATCAACCACGGCGAGGAGCACTTCCGCGCCCTGGAGCGTGCCGCCGTGCGGGCGGCGCTCGCCGAGCACACCGGCGTCCTAGCGCTCGGTGGTGGGGCGATCCTCGACCCGGACACCCAGGCCGACCTCGCCGACCGGCGGGTGGTCCACCTCGAGGTGTCGCTCGCCGCTGCCTCGCCGCGGGTGGGGCTCTCCGCGAGCCGCCCGCTGCTGATCGGCAGCCCCCGCAAGCAGTGGCTCGCGCTGGCCGAGGCGCGCCGCCCGATCTACAGCGCGCTCGCGCAGATCACGGTCGACACCGACGGCCTCACTCCCGCACAGGTCGCCGACCAGGTGCTCGCCGAGCTGGGGCAGCGATGACCCAGCGCATCGACGTCCGCGCCGAGCGTGACTACCAGGTCGTCATCGGCACCGACCTCGGCCAGGAGCTGGTGCCGCTGGTCGGTGACCAGGCGCGGCGGGTCCTGCTCATGCACGCGGCTCCGGTGGCGCGAGCCGTCGCGGGGGCGTCCGAGGCGCTCACCGCCGCGGGCTACGGGGTGAGCACGATCGAGGTGCCCGACGGCGAGGACGCCAAGACCGCGGACATGCTCACCCGCTCCTGGAGTGCCCTGGGAGAGGCGGCGTTCGGGCGTGAGGACGTCGTCGTCGGCATCGGCGGCGGCGCGACCACCGACCTGGCCGGCTTCGTCGCAGCCACCTGGTTGCGCGGCGTGCGCGTGATCCAGGTCCCGACCACGCTGCTCGCGATGGTCGACGCCGCGGTCGGCGGCAAGACCGGGATCAACACCGCCGCGGGAAAGAACCTCGTGGGAGCGTTCCACTCGCCGTCGGCGGTGCTGTGCGACCTCTCGACGTTGCGGACGCTGCCGCGTGCCGATCTCGTCGCCGGCCTCGCGGAGGTCGTCAAGTGTGGCTTCATCGCCGACCCGGAGATCCTGCGGATCGTCGACGCCTCGACCGAGGCGGCGACGGACCCGGTCTCGGAGGAGCTCGCCGAGCTCGTGCGCCGCGCGATCCAGGTGAAGGCCGACGTGGTCTCGGCCGATCTGCGGGAGTCGCACCTGCGGGAGATCCTCAACTACGGGCACACCTTCGGCCACGCGATCGAGCACGGCGAGCACTATCGCTGGCGCCACGGCGAGGCCGTGAGCGTGGGGATGGTCTACGCGGCCGAGCTCGCGCGGCTGGCCGGACGCCTCGATCCCGGCACCGTGGCACAGCACCGGGACCTCCTCGGTCGGCTCGGGCTTCCGCTCGGCTACGTGGGCGGCCGTTGGCTGCAGCTCCACGAGGCGATGCGCCGCGACAAGAAGACCCGCGGCGACCGGCTCCGCTTCGTGGTGCTCGACGGCATCGCCCAGCCCGGGCGCCTCGAGGGGCCGGCCGACGACCTCCTCGTCGAGGCCTACGCCGCCGTGACCCTAGGCTGAGAACCGTGACTGACGTCCTCGTCCTCAACGGTCCCAACCTCGGCAGGCTCGGCACACGCGAGCCCGATGTGTACGGCGCGCTCGACGCGCCCACGCTCGCCGAGACCGTCGTCCGGTGGGGGACCGAGCTGGGCCTCGCCGTCGAGGTCCGCCAGACCGACGACGAGGCGACGCTGGTCGGCTGGCTCCACGGCGCCGTCGACGCGCGCCAGGACGTGGTGCTCAACCCGGCTGCGTTCACGCACTACTCGTACGCGTTGCGTGACGCCGTGGCGCAGGTCACCACGGGCGGCTGCCGACTGGTCGAGGTGCACCTGACGAACCCGGCCGCCCGCGAGCGTTTCCGCCACACCTCGGTGGTCGCGGGCGTGGCCACCGGCACCGTCGCGGGGTTCGGCCCCGACTCCTACCGGCTGGCGCTGCAGGCGTTGGTCGGCGCGCGGGGCGCCTGACTACCGTTACCCTGAGGGCCGCAGTTTCACGGGGCTTCACGGACAGGAACGGAACACGCGTGGCATCGACCAACGACCTGAAGAACGGCATGGTTCTCAACATCGACGGACAGCTCTGGTCCGTCGTGGAGTTCCAGCACGTCAAGCCTGGCAAGGGCCCCGCGTTCGTGCGGACCAAGCTCAAGGGCGTGACGAACGGCAAGCTGGTCGCCAAGACCTTCAACGCGGGCGTCAAGGTCGAGACGGCGAACGTCGACCGGCGTGACTACCAGTACCTGTACAACGACGGCGAGGGCTACGTCTTCATGGACGTCGCCGACTACGAGCAGATCACGATCCCCGCAGACGTGGTCGGCACCGCTGCCAACTTCCTCCTCGAGGGTCAGCAGCTGATCGTCGCGATGCACGAGGGCGTGGCGCTCTACGTCGAGATGCCGGCCTCGGTGGTCATGGAGATCACCTACACCGAGCCGGGGCTCCAGGGCGACCGCTCCTCGGCCGGCACCAAGCCCGCCACCATCGAGACCGGCTACGAGATCCAGGTCCCGCTGTTCCTCGAGACCGGCACCAAGGTCAAGGTCGACACCCGCACCGGCGACTACCTCGGCCGGGCCTGAGGCCAGGGCGAGAGCAGGAGGCCGGCAGGTGGGTGCGCGGACCAAGGCGCGCAAGCGCGCGATCGACGTCGTCTACGAGGCCGACCAGCGGGCTCTGAGCACGGCTGTGCCGGTGGTGCGTACGCTCGCGGCAGTGCTGGCCGAGCGGTTGGTGCAGCCGGGCACGCAGACGTCGTTGCCGGAGTACTCGGTGAGCCTCGTCGAGGGCGTGACCGAGCGGCTGCCCGCCATCGACGAGGCGCTGAGCACCTACTCGCAGGGGTGGACCCTGGAGCGGATGCCGGCCGTGGACCGCGCGATCCTCCGTGTGAGCACCTGGGAGCTCCTGTACAACGACGAGGTACCGGACGCCGTCGCGATCGACGAGGCGATCGAGCTCGCTCGCGAGCTCTCCACCGACGACTCGCCGACGTTCATCAACGGGCTCCTCGGCAGGCTCGCTAGCCTCAAGGCCACGCTGCTCGACTGATCGGGCGGCTGCTGCCGCGAGGAGGCCGGTGAGCAACGAGAGTGTCACCGCACCGTCGCGGCGTGTGGTGGTCGGGTATGCCCTGGGGTCGGTCGGGACCGGCGGCTTCGGCACGCTGCCGGGGCTGGTGCTCGCCTACTACCTCACGGACACCCTCGGTGTCGCGGCCGGGCTGGCGGGCCTGGCGGTCACCCTGCCGAAGATCTGGGACGTGATCGTCGACCCGATCATCGGGCGGGCCAGCGATGCGAGCGCTCGACGGCGGGGCTCCCGCCGCGCCTTCCTGCTCGCCGGGGCGGTGCTGCTGCCGGTGTGCTTCGCGCTCGTGTTCGCCGTGCCGGGCGGCCTCGACGGCGGCGCGGCCGCCGTGTGGGTTGTCGTCGCGTTCCTGCTGGCAACCACGGCGTTCTCGGTGTTCCAGGTGCCCTACATCGCGCTCCCGGCGGAGCTGGCCTCGACGCCGTCCGCGCGCACCCGGCTGGTGGCGCCCAGGATCGCGGTGCTGGCGATCGCCATCCTCGCGTTCGGTGCCGGTGGCCCCGAGCTGCGTACCGCCATGGGTGGCGGGCGCCCCGGTTACCTCGCGATGGGGATCGTGACCGCCCTCGTGATCGGCGCGGGCATGGCCCTGGCCGCCGTCCTGACCACACGCGGTGGCGAGGTCGGGGTCGCCGGGCGTGTCCCGCCGTCGAGCGGTGACGGCGGCTTCCGCGCCGGGCTGAGCGCGTTGCGGGAGTCGGCCGCGCTGCGGCTGCTGCTCGCAGCGTTCGTGCTGCAGGCGCTGGCGACCGGCGCGATGCTCGGTGCGGCGCAGTACGTGGCGACCTACACGCTCGGCGACGAGAGCGCGCTGACCGGCTTGTTCGTGGCGCTGGTGGCACCGGCGCTGCTGGTGATGCCTCTGGCTCGGCGGGTGGCGGACCGGATCGGGAAGCGGCGAGCGCTGCTGGGCTCGACGGTCGTGTTCGTGCTCGCCACGTCCGCGTTGGTGCTCGCCCGCCCGATGCCGGGCGGCTGGGTGTTCGGTTGCGTGGGGCTGGCAGGCGTGGCGTACGCCGGCATGCAGCTGTACCCGCTCGCACTGCTGCCCGATGTGATCGATCTCGACGCCCGCGCCCACGGCAAGGACCGTGCGGGAGTGATCGCCGGCGTCTGGACCGCGGGAGAGACCGCGGGACTGGCGCTGGGACCGGCGCTCGTGCTCGGTGTGCTCGCCGTGACCGGGTTCGTCTCCCGCACGAGCAGCGTGGTGGTGGCTCAGCCGGGAGCGGCGCTGTGGGGCGTCGTGATCACGTTCAGCCTCGTCCCCGCCCTGCTCGCCCTGGCCTCGGTGGTGCCGCTCGCGAGGTTACGAGTCCATAACGAACAGGTCCCTGGCTGAGGTGAGCGCGCGTTCGCATTGCGCCAGGTGCCGCCCTCCGCCACGATAAGCGTCGTGCTCGGGACGATCCCGTGCACGACCTCCCTCGTAGCCAGGCCGGCTCCGTCCGTCGCAGGAGATCGCATGGAATGCCCGCAGTGTCATACCCCGCTACCTGACGTCGCGCACTACTGCCACACGTGCGGCCGTGATGTCCGCAGCTCGGCAGAGTCGCGTCAGCAGCACTTCGCCGTCAAGCCCGATGAACCGGTCGCCTCGTTCGCGATCGTGTCGACGATCATGCCTCGGGGCTCTGGCCAGCGTGGCCAGACCTACCGGATCACGCTCGTGGTGGCGCTGGTGATCGCGCTGCTCGCCGCCTGCTTCGGCGCCGTGCCGCTCGCCGTGCTGGTGGCGGCGTTCGCGATCCCGGTCGTCTACATCATGTACCTGTACGACGTGAACCTGTGGGACGACAACCCGGTCCAGGTGACCGTGATGGCGTTCTTGCTCACCTTCGTGCTCGGGCTCGGGTTCACGATGCTGTGGTTCGTGGGCATCGGCACGGCGAGCCCTGGCGGCAGCGGTGCGGGCCAGGGTGCCGCCGTCAGCAGCGTCAACCTCGCGGGTCTGCTCGTGGCCGCGGTGCTCGTGCCCGTCGTGGGCGAGATCATCCGGCAGGTCGGTCCGGTGTTCCTCGCGAGCCGGCCCCGCTTCGACGACCTTCTCGACGGCGCCAGCTTCGGGGTGATCTCGGGTGTCGCCTTCGCGACCGCCGACACCCTCGTACGGCACTGGGAGCTGCTCACCGGTGGCTTCACGCGCGAGATCGATCCCGGACTGTGGATGTCGCTGATCTTCCTCGAGGGCTTCGTCAAGCCGCTCGTGATCGGCACCGCCTCCGGGATCGCGTGCGCCGAGTTCTCCGGTCTCGGCCGCGGGTACGACGGTTTCACGCCTCGTTACTTCCGCGGCGTCGCCGAGGCGATCCTGGCGAACGTCCTCTACTTCGGCGGCATCCAGCTGTTCAGCAACCTCGAGAACGCCACGCTCAGCGTGGTGCTCAGCATCGTCTGGGGGTTGCTGATCCTCGGCGTCCTCGTGATCCGGATGCGGCGCATCCTGCACGTCGGCCTGCTGGAGGCCGCGCTCGAGGCCGCACAAGCGGCACAGGCCGGGGCGCCGCTGCCGCAGGCGGAGCAGCAGTTCTGTGCGCAGTGCGAGATGCCGATGATCCTCGGATCCTCGTTCTGCAGCGCGTGCGGCGCGAGCTCGCGCGCACGCGCCAAGGACGGCCAGACGGCGCTCGCGCAACCGGTGGGTGCAGGATCGCCAGCGCCATCCGCCTCGCCTGCCCCGAGTGCCACCACGACGACCGAGGGGGAGCAGAAGTGAGCGACCAGCAGGGACAGCCGGGGCACGGCGCTCCGCAGGGACAGCAGCAGCCCGGCTACGGCGCTCCGCACCAGCCGCAGCAGCCGGGCTACGGAGCACCCCAGCAGCCCGGATATGGCGCTCCGCAGCAGCCGGGCTACGGCGCCCCTCAGCAGCCGCAGCAGCCGGGCTACGGCGCACCTCAGGTGCCGCCGCAGGGGTTCCCGCCGGCCCAGCAGCCCGGGTACGGGGCGCCCCACGGTGGCTACGGTCAGCCGGGTCACCCGCAGCAGGGCTACGGGGGCGGCGGCTATCCACCGCCGCGCAAGAACAGCAACGGCAAGATGATCGGGCTCGGCATCGGTGCGCTGGTGCTCGTGGTCCTGCTCGTGTTCGGTATCACCCGACTCGCCGGGGGCGGCGGCGAGGACCCGACCGTCGGCCCCACCGAAGGGACCTCCGCCCCGCCCACCGAGGACCCGACGGACGACCCGACCACCGACGACCCGACCACGGACCCGACCACCGACGACCCGACCACGGACCCGACCACCGACGACCCGACGACGCCGCCCTCGGGCGACGCGATCGCGATCGACCACGGCGTCGCGGTCGTGCCCGCACCGGGCTGGTCGGAGGTCAGGACCGACGCCGGTGTGGTGGTGCTGTCCGACGGCACCTCGGACTTCTACGGTGAGGCGTTCCTGCCGGAGTCCTACGTCGGTCCGAGCGATCTGGCGCAGGGCTACATGGAACAGCTGGCAGAGTCGGGCGCCGACGGGGAGATCGGTGAGCCGCAGGCCATCGACGTCGGTGACGGCTACGAAGGGGTGCAGCAGAGCGCAGCGTGGACGGCCTCGGACTCGTCGGGTTCGGTCCGGGTGCAGGCCTTCACCACGGTGATCGCACGTGAGGCGGACGGTCTGATCACGCTGTCCACGGCGTTCTACTTCCCGGACGCGGTGGACATCGACCGCCTGAACGCCGACTACGGGGAGATGGCGACCTCGATCCTGCAGACGATGTGATCTGACCGGCCGCGTCATCGGCGGGCCGCGGCGAGTCCTCCCGGGGCGCCGCGGCCCGTCGCATCCCGGAGCGTCTGCTGCTGTGCCAAGGTGGTGCGTCATGAGCGACGGCGCCGACCGCGAGATCCTCGAGCAGCTGCGCGAGCTGCGGGCGGCGGACCCGCCCACGCACGGCGGTCGGGTGCTGTCCTACGTCTACGACAGCGGGCGCTCCGACCTGGACGTCCTGGCGCGGGAGGCGGCGGCGCTGTTCCAGCCGGTCAACGGTCTGGACCCGACCACGTTCACCTCGGTCGCGGTGCTGGAGCGCGACCTGGTCCGGTTCGTCCGCGGCGCCCTGCACGGCGACGAGGACGTCGTCGGCTCGGTGACCTCGGGCGGGACGGAATCGTGCCTGCTGGCGGTCAAGTCCGCCCGCGACCGCTCGGGCGCCGCCCGCGCTGGGTTGGTGATGCCGACGACGGCGCACCCCGCCTTCCGGAAGGCGGCCGCCTACCTGGGGCTCGACCTTCTCGAGGTCCCGGTCGAGCCCGGCGGCGCGGTCGACGCCGCGCGGTTCCTCGCGGTCGTCGACGAGCACCGCGAGGACCTGGCGCTGGCGGTCGTCAGCGCGCCGAGCTATCCGACCGGGACGCTCGACCCGATCGAGGCGATCGCCGCGGGCTGCGCGGAACGGGGCGTCGACCTGCACGTCGATGCCTGCGTCGGGGGACTCGTGCTGCCGTGGTGGCCGGACGCCCCGCCGCCCTGGGACTTCAGGCTTCCCGGTGTGACGTCGATCTCGGCAGACCTGCACAAGTACGGGTACACGCCCAAGGGTGCGTCGGTGGTGCTCTACCGGGGTCGGGAGCGCCACCTGGCGCAGTACTTCGCGACGTCGTCGTGGCCCGGCTACCCGGTCGTGAACCCAACCGTGCTCGGGAGCCGGTCCGCGACAGCTTTGGCCGCGGCGTGGGCCCTCACGAGGGCGCTGGGGCACGACGGCTACGCGGAGCTGGTGCGTCGCACCGCCGAGGCCACCACGAGGCTGCGCAGCGTGGTCGAGAGGATCGAGGGGCTCTCGGTGCTCGGCACCCCCACCGGACCGCTGCTCGCACTGACCTCGAGCGGCGAGGGCGGCGTGGATCCCTTCCTGCTGGTGGATGCCGTCCGCGCGCGCGGCTTCCTGCTGCAGGCGCAGCCGGCGTTCACGCAGCCCGACGGCAGCCTCCTGCCGCGCTCGGCGCACGCCACCCTCACCCCCGTGTCCCTCGACATCGTCGACGAGCTCGGCGGCGCGATCGCTGCGGCTGCCGATGAGGTCCGTGGGGTAGCACCACCACAACCCGACCTCGCACTGGTCGCCCAGGTGGCCGAGACCGGGTTGCCCGATCGGCTCGCCGGGGTGATGGCGACGCTCGAGTCGTTGCCGCGTGATCAATCTCCCACCCTCCTCGCCCGGCTCCTGGCCGCGGTGATCGACCCGGACGCCTCCGCCGTCGGGTAACCTCGGACCCGGCCACCACCACCTTTAAGCCCGTCCTGTGAGGCGGGGAAGGAGGAAGCCGGATGACTTCTGGCACCCCCGCGCGCTCGGGCACCGAACGCGTCGTCCTCGACTCGAGCGACATCTCCCGCGCGCTGACGCGCATCGCTCACGAGATCATCGAGCGCAACAACGGCTCGGCCGATGTCGTGCTGCTCGGGATCCCGACCCGTGGCGCCGACCTCGCGCGCCGCCTCGGTGAACGCGTGCTGCAGGCGGACGAGCGCACCGACCCGCTCGCCGACGTCGTCGGCAGCATCGACATCACGTTGCACCGCGACGACCTGCGCCGCCACCCGGTGCGCGCGATCGAGCCGACCACGATTCCGCCTGCTGGCGTCGACGACAAGATCGTCGTGCTGGTCGACGACGTGCTGTTCTCGGGCCGCACGGTCCGGGCTGCGCTCGACGCGGTCTCCGACGTGGGACGGCCGCGCGCGATCCAGCTCGCCGTGCTGGTGGACCGCGGCCACCGCGAGCTGCCGATCCGCCCCGACTACGTGGGCAAGAACCTGCCGACGGCCGCCGCCGAGCACGTGCGGGTCCGCCTGGCGGAGATCGACGGCGTCGACGAGGTCGCGATCGACCGCACCATCGGGGAGGACGTCTGATGCGCCACCTGCTCTCGGCCAAGGACCTCAGCCACGACGAGGCCGTGGCGATCCTCGACACCGCGGCGACCATGGCCGCCACCCAGCAGCGCGAGATCAAGAAGCTCCCGCCGTTGCGGGGCAAGACGATCGTCAATCTGTTCTTCGAGGACTCGACCCGGACCCGGATCTCGTTCGAGGCCGCCGCGAAGCGGCTCTCGGCGGATGTCATCAACTTCTCCGCCAAGGGATCCAGCGTCTCCAAGGGCGAGTCCCTCAAGGACACGGCGCAGACGCTGCAGGCGATGGGCGCCGACGGCGTGATCATCCGGCACGCCGCCTCGGGCGCCCCCTACCGGCTCGCCACCTCCGGCTGGATCGACGCACCGGTCATCAACGCCGGTGACGGCAAGCACCAGCACCCCACGCAGGCGCTGCTGGACGCGTACACGATGCGCCGCCATCTGCAGGGCGAGAACGCAGGAGGTGCCGACCTGTCCGGGTTCCGGGTGCTCGTGGTGGGCGACGTGCTGCACTCGCGGGTGGCGCGGTCCAACGTGGACCTGCTGCACACGCTCGGCGCCCACGTCACCCTGGTGAGCCCGCCCACGCTGCTGCCGGTCGGCGTCGACCGGTGGCCCTGCGCGGTGTCCTACGACCTGGACGGCGCGATCGCCCAGGGCGTGGACGCGATCATGATGCTGCGTGTGCAGCGGGAGCGGATGAGTGCGGCGGGCGGCGGGTTCTTCCCCTCGCCGCAGGAGTACTCCCGCAAGTTCGGTCTCGACCGCAACCGACTGGCCGCGCTCGGCCCGGACGCGCTGGTGATGCACCCGGGCCCGATGAACCGCGGCCTGGAGATCTCGGCGGAGGCGGCGGACTCGGCCCAGGCGGTGATCCTGGAGCAGGTCACCAACGGTGTCGCGGTCCGGATGGCCGTGCTCTACATGCTTCTCGGAGGGTCCGAGGGCGCGACAGGAGGGGCTGCCTGATGACGAGCACCACGCGCAACTACCTGATCCGCGGGGTCACGCTGCCCGACGGCACGAGCACGAGCCTGCTGCTGCGCGACGGCGTGATCGCCGCGCTCGGGGCCGACGCTGCCGACGGGTCGAGCGATGCCGTCGCCCTCGACGCGACCGGTCTGATCGCGCTGCCCGGCCTCGTCGACCTGCACACCCACCTGCGCGAGCCCGGGCGGGAGGACGCCGAGACCGTCTGGTCCGGCACCCGCGCAGCCGCACTGGGTGGCTTCACCTGCGTGCACGCGATGGCGAACACCATGCCGGTCTCCGACACCGCCGGGGTGGTCGAGCAGGTGTGGCGCCTGGGCCGCGACGCCGGTTGGGTCGACGTGCGCCCCGTGGGTGCCGTCACGGTCGGACTGGGGGGCGAGCGCCTCGCCGAGCTGGGCGCGATGGCCGACTCGGCCGCCGCCGTCCGGGTCTTCTCCGACGACGGCGTGTGCGTCGACGACCCGGTCCTCATGCGGCGGGCTCTCGAGTACGTCAAGGCCTTCGACGGCGTGATCGCCCAGCACGCGCAGGAGCCCCGCCTCACGACGGGCGCCGTGATGAACGAGGGTGAGGTCTCCGCCGAGCTCGGGCTCACCGGCTGGCCCGCGGTGGCGGAGGAGTCGATCATCGCGCGGGACGTGCTGCTCGCCGAGCACGTGGGCTCTCGCGTGCACATCTGCCACCTGTCGACCGCCGGCAGCGTGGACATCGTGCGCTGGGCCAAGGCCCGTGGCATCCAGGTCACCGCCGAGGTCACGCCACACCACCTGCTGCTGACCGACGAGACCGTGCGGGGCTACGACCCTCAGTTCAAGGTCAACCCGCCGCTGCGCACGGCTGCCGATGTGCTGGCGGTGCGGCAGGGCCTGGCCGACGGCACCATCGACATCGTCGCCACCGACCACGCGCCGCACCCCAGCGAGGACAAGGACTGCGAGTTCGACGCCGCCGCGTTCGGCATGACCGGGCTGGAGACCGCCCTCTCGGTTGTGATCGAGTCGATGGTGCTGGCCGACGACGTCGAGTTCGGCTGGGAAGACGTCGCACGCACGATGTCGGCCGCTCCCGCCGCGATCGGGCGCGTCGCGGACCAGGGGCGACCCCTCGCCGTCGGCGAGCCTGCGCACCTGACGCTGGTGGACCCGGATGCCCGCTGGCCTGTGGTCCCGCGCGCGCTGCGGACCGCGAGCGACAACACGCCCTTCGCGGGACGAGAGCTGCCGGGTCGGGTCGTCGCCACGTTCTACGGCGGCCGGGCCACGGTGCTGGCCGGCGAGCCGATCGAGGTGGGCGCATGAAGGTCGTCTGGATCGTCCTCGCCGTCGTCCTGGTCGGACTGCTCGTGTTCTCGTTGCTCCGCAAGACCGTGCTCGCGCCGGCACCGCAGGAGGGCCCGAACATCCCCGCGCTGCCCAAGATCCCCGCGGGCGGGGCCGACCACGGGCTCGAGGGGGAGTACGTCGTCACGAGCGTCAAGGGCGACTACGACCAGAAGGTGGTCGCCCGCGGCCTCGACAGGCGCGGGACCGCGATCGTGGTCGTACGGACCGACGGGGTGCTCATGGACCGCCGTCGCGCCACCAAGCTGTTCATCCCCACCGTCAAGCTCGACGGTGTGCGCACGACGTCCTCGCTCGTGATCATCCAGTGGACCCACGGCGGGTACGAGCTCGAGACCGGGATCCGGATGCGCAACGACGCAGAACGTGACCGGCTCGCACAACGCGTGACCGCTCTCATCGAGAACCAGGGAGTCTGATGACCACCACCGCACCCGAGACCGCACTGGTCGTCCTCGAGGACGGCTACGTGCTGCGTGGACGCGCCTACGGTGCGCGCGGAGCGACCGTGGGCGAGATCGTGTTCTCCACCGGCATGACCGGCTACCAGGAGACCCTCACCGACCCCTCCTACCACCGGCAGATCGTGGTCATGACGGCGCCGCACATCGGCAACACCGGCGTCAACGACGAGGACCCCGAGTCCCGGCAGATCTGGGTCGCAGGCTACGTGGTCCGCGACCCCGCGCGCCGGGCCTCCAGCTGGCGGTCCACGCGCGAGCTGGAGGACGAGCTCGCCGAGCAGGGCGTCGTCGGCATCTGCGACGTCGACACCCGAGCCCTCACCAAGCGCCTGCGCGATCGCGGCGCGATGCGAGCCGGCATCTTCTCCGGGGACGCGCTGCCCACCCTTCCTGGAGAGCACGGGGAGGCGGAGCTGCTCGAGAAGGTGCGCTCAGCGCCGTCGATGGTGGGAGCCGACCTCGCGCGCGAGGTGACCACCGCGTCCGCCTACGTGGTGCCGCCGGCAGGCCCGTTCGAGGGCAAGGCGCCCATCGCGACGGTGGCGGCGGTCGACCTCGGCATCAAGGCCATGACGCCGCAGCGGCTCGCCGAGCGCGGCGTCGAGGTGCACGTGCTGCCCTCCACCTCGACGATCGAGGACGTGCTGGCGGTCGAGCCGGACGGCGTGTTCTTCTCCAACGGACCGGGCGACCCCGAGGCCTCGGTGCACGAGGTGGCGCTGCTGCGGGAGGTGCTCGACCGCAAGATCCCGTACTTCGGGATCTGCTTCGGGAACCAGATCCTCGGCCGTGCGCTGGGACTCGGCACCTACAAGCTCACCTTCGGCCACCGCGGCATCAACCAGCCGGTCAAGGACCTGCTCACGGGCAAGGTGGAGATCACCTCCCAGAACCACGGGTTCGCCGTCGACGCTCCTATCGGAGACCCCGTCACGGCGCCTTTTGACGGCGGCCGCTACGGCCGCGTGGTCGTCTCGCACGTCGGCCTCAACGACGACGTGGTCGAGGGTCTGCGCTGCCTCGACATCCCCGCCTTCTCGGTCCAGTACCACCCCGAGGCCGCGGCCGGCCCGCACGACGCCGCGTACCTCTTCGACCGCTTCGTCGACCTGATCTCCGGAAAGAGCACCAGCTGATGCCCCGCCGCACCGATATCACCAGCGTCCTCGTCATCGGGTCCGGCCCGATCGTCATCGGGCAGGCCGCCGAGTTCGACTACTCCGGCACCCAGGCCTGCCGGGTGCTGCGCGAGGAGGGCATGCGCGTCATCCTCGTGAACTCCAACCCGGCGACGATCATGACGGACCCGGAGTTCGCCGACGCCACCTACGTCGAGCCGATCACGCCTGACGTCATCGAGTCGATCATCGCCAAGGAGCGGCCCGATGCGCTGCTGCCCACGCTGGGCGGCCAGACCGCGCTCAACGCCGCGATCGCGATGGACGAGCGCGGCGTGCTCGAGCGCTACGGCGTCGAGCTGATCGGCGCGAACATCGAGGCGATCAACCTCGCCGAGGACCGCGAGCAGTTCAAGGGCGTCGTCGAGCGCTGCGGCGCCGAGTCGGCCCGCTCGGCGATCTGCCACTCGATGGAGGACTGCCTGGGCGCTGTCGAGGAGCTCGGCTACCCGGTCGTGGTCCGGCCCTCGTTCACGATGGGCGGACTGGGTTCAGGCATCGCGTTCGACGAGGCCGAGCTGCGTCAGATCGCCGGTGCCGGGCTGCACTACTCGCCGACCACCGAGGTGCTGCTGGAGGAGTCGATCCTCGGCTGGAAGGAGTACGAGCTCGAGCTGATGCGCGACAAGGCCGACAACGTCGTGGTGGTCTGCTCGATCGAGAACGTCGACCCGGTCGGCGTGCACACCGGCGACTCGATCACCGTGGCGCCCGCGCTGACGCTGACCGACCGCGAGTACCAGAAGCTGCGCGACGTGGGCATCGCGGTCATCCGCGAGGTCGGCGTGGACACCGGCGGCTGCAACATCCAGTTCGCCATCCACCCCGAGACCGGGCGGGTCGTCGTCATCGAGATGAACCCGCGGGTCTCGCGCTCCTCGGCGCTGGCGTCGAAGGCCACCGGGTTCCCGATCGCGAAGATCGCCGCACGGCTCGCGATCGGATACACCCTCGACGAGATCCCCAACGACATCACGGGCTCCACCCCCGCGAGCTTCGAGCCCACGCTCGACTACGTCGTCGTCAAGGTGCCCCGGTTCGCGTTCGAGAAGTTCCCGGCCGCCGACGCGAGGCTGACGACGACGATGAAGAGCGTCGGTGAGGCGATGGCGCTCGGCCGGAACTTCACCGAGGCGCTGCAGAAGGCGCTGCGCTCGCTCGACACCGCCAGCAGCTCGTTCCACTGGCGCGGGAAGGCACCGGATGCCGAGACCACGGCAGCATTGCTCGAGTCGATCCGCACGCCCACCGAGCATCGGCTCCTCGACCTGCAGCAGGCGATCCGTGGCGGCGCCCGCCTCGAGGAGATCTTCGAGGCGACGGCGATCGACCCCTGGTTCCTCGACCAGCTGTTCCTGCTCCAGGAGGTCGCGGACCGCCTCCAGCAGGCGCCGACGCTCGACGTCGAGACGCTCCGGGTGGCCAAGCGCCACGGCTTCTCCGACGTGCAGATCGGCGAGATCCGTGGCGTGGGGGAGCAGACCGTGCTCGAGATGCGCCACGCCTACGGGCTGCGGCCGGTCTTCAAGACCGTGGACACCTGCGCGGCCGAGTTCGAGGCGCGCACGCCGTACCACTACTCCAGCTACGACTCCGAGACCGAGGTGCAGCCGCGCGATCGGCCCGCGGTGCTGATCCTGGGCTCCGGCCCGAACCGTATCGGGCAGGGCATCGAGTTCGACTACTCGTGCGTGCACGCGACACTCGCGCTGCGGGAGCAGTACGAGACCGTGATGGTCAACTGCAACCCCGAGACGGTCTCCACCGACTACGACACCGCGGACCGGCTGTACTTCGAGCCGCTGACGTTCGAGGACGTGTACGAGGTCTACCGCGCCGAGCTCGCGGTGGGTCCGGTCGCCGGTGTGATCGTGCAGCTCGGCGGTCAGACTCCGCTCTCGCTCGCCGACCGGCTCGCGTCCGCGGGCGTCCCGATCTGGGGCACGCCCCCCGAGGCGATCGACGCGGCCGAGGACCGCGGCCTGTTCGGTCAGGTGCTGATGAGCGCCGGGCTGCCCGCGCCCGCTTTCGGCACCGCGATCTCCCTGCCGCAGGCGCGCGAGGTCGCCGAGCGGGTGGGGTACCCGGTCCTGGTGCGGCCGAGCTATGTGCTCGGCGGCCGCGGCATGGAGATCGTGTACGACGACGCCCAGCTCGTCGACTACATCTCCCGCGCGAGCGGGCTCCCCGCCGGCGACGAAGGCGTGCACGCGGTGCTGCCGGCGCCGGTGCTGGTGGACCGATTCCTCGATCAGGCGATCGAGATCGACGTCGATGCCCTGTACGACGGCGAGGAGCTCTTCCTCGGTGGGGTCATGGAGCACATCGAGGAGGCCGGCATCCACTCCGGTGACTCGGCGTGCGTGCTGCCGCCGGTCACGATCTCCGACGCGATGGTCGCCCGCATCCGCGCCTCGACCGAGGCGATCGCCGCGGGCGTGGGGGTGCGCGGGCTCATCAACATCCAGTACGCGCTGTCCTCCGACGTGCTCTACGTGCTGGAGGCCAACCCGCGCGCGAGCCGCACCGTTCCGTTCGTGTCCAAGGCCACCGGTGTGCCGCTGGCCAAGGCGGCCGCGCTGCTGATGTCGGGGATGAGCATCGCCGACCTCAGGGCCGCCGGTCACCTGCCCGAGGCCGATGCCTCGACCTCCGACCCGGCCGCCCCGATCGCCGTCAAGGAGGCGGTGCTGCCGTTCAAGCGGTTCCGTACGCCGGCCGGCAGCGTGGTCGACACGGTGCTCGGTCCGGAGATGCGCTCCACGGGCGAGGTGATGGGCTACGACGTCGACTTCCCGCTCGCGTTCGCGAAGTCGCAGGCTGCCGCGTTCGGTGGGCTGCCGAGCAGCGGCACTGTGTTCGTCTCGGTCGCCGACCGCGACAAGCGCTCGGTGATCCTGCCGACCGCCCGCCTGGTCGAGCTCGGGTTCCGGATCATCGCGACGGCCGGCACGGCCAGCGTGCTGCGCCGGAACGGCATCCAGGCCGACGAGGTCCGCAAGGGGTACGAGGGCCGCGGACCGAACGGCGAGCCGACCGTCGTCGACCTCATCAACGCCGGCGAGATCGACATGGTCATCAACACCCCGGGGAGCAAGGGGGCGCGCGCGGACGGCTACGACATCCGCGCAGCGGTCACCGCAGCCGACCGTGCGATCGTCACGACCATGCAGCAGTTCAGCGCCGCGGTGCAGGCGATCGAGGCGGTGCGCCGCGGTCCCTTCGACGTGATCTCGCTGCAGGAGCACGACCGTGCCAGGGACTCCCGGCAGACCGAGCTGGCGGGCGTCGAGGCATGACCGCTGCCGTACCTTTCGGCACCCGGCTGGCCGACGCCATGGACGCGCAGGGGCCGCTGTGCGTGGGGATCGACCCGCACCCCGGGCTCGTGGCCGCGTGGGGGCTTCCCGACGGCGTCACAGGGCTTCGTGAGTTCGCCCTGCGCACACTGGAGGCCGTCGGCCCCTACGCGGCGGCCGTGAAGCCGCAGGCGGCGTTCTACGAGCGCTGGGGGAGTGCCGGGTTCGCGGTGCTCGAGGAGGTGATCGCCGCGAGCCGCGCCGCAGGTGTGCTCTGCATCGTCGATGCCAAGCGGGGTGACATCGGGTCGACGATGAACGGGTACGCCGACGCCTTCCTGGGGAAGGAGTCGCCGCTGGCCGGGGACTGCGTGACGCTGTCGCCGTTCCTCGGGTACGGCTCGCTCGCGCCGGCGATCGCGGAGGCGCGCGCGACCGGGCGCGGCGTGCTGGTGCTCGCGCTGACCTCGAACCCGGAGGGCGCCGAGGTGCAGCACGCGAGAACGGCCACGGGTGCCAGCGTGGCCGCGACGATCGCCGCGCACGCGGCCGCCGACAACGAGCCGGACCTCGCCGCCGGCGCACGGCTCGGCACGGTCGGCCTCGTCACGGGGGCCACGATCGGCGCGGCAGCGACCGAGGTCGGTGCCGATCTCGCGGCGGTCCGCGGTCCGCTGCTGGCGCCTGGGATCGGCGAGCAGGGTGGCCGCCCCGAGGATCTGCGGGCGACGTTCGGCGACGCTGTCGGCGCTGTGCTTGCCAGCGCGAGCAGGAGCGTGCTCCGTGCGGGCCCGGACGCCGGCGCCCTGCGCGAAGCGGCCAAGCGCCTCGCGGGGGACCTCGCCGCGGCTACCGGCCGCGGCTGAGGTTGCCGCACCGGCCGCGCATCGCTAGGTTGCCAGTCAAGCGTCCCCGACCCGAGGTGAGACCGTGGCCCTCCCCAACCTCACGCCCGAGCAGCGCGCCGCCGCGCTCGAGAAGGCTGCCGAAGCGCGCGCCGTCCGTGCGGAGGTCAAGAACCGACTCAAGTACTCGGGTGGCAAGCTCTCCGAGGTGATCGAGCAGGGCAAGACGGTGGATGCCATCGGCAAGCTCAAGGTGCTTTCGCTGCTGGAGTCGCTGCCCGGGGTCGGGCGCGTGACCGCGAAGGCGATCATGACCGAGATCGGCATCTCCGAGTCGCGGCGCGTCCGCGGCCTCGGCCCGCACCAGATCGCCAAGCTGGTCGAGCAGTTTGGCTGAGGCGGCCCACCCGAACCGACCCGCCGCACCAGCGCGACTGACCGTCCTGGCGGGACCCACCGCCGTCGGCAAGGGCACGGTGTCGGCCGACATCCGGGCGAGGTACCCCGAGATCTGGCTCTCGGTCTCGGCGACCACGCGCCCAGCACGCCCGGGCGAGATCGACGGCGTCCACTACCTGTTCTCCTCGCCCGAGGAGTTCGCGGAGATGGTGGCGCGCGGAGAGTTCCTCGAGCACGCCGTCGTGCACGGTCGGCACCACTACGGGACCCCTCGCGGGCCGGTCGAGGCCTGCTTGGCACAGGGCCGGCCGGCGCTGCTCGAGATCGACCTCCAGGGTGCGCGGCAGGTGCGTCAGACGATGCCCGAGGCACGGTTCGTGTTCCTCGCGCCGCCCACCTGGGAGGAGCTCGTGCGCCGGCTCGTGGGCCGCGGCACCGAGTCCGACGAGGAGCGCGAGCGCCGCCTCGCGACAGCCCAGATCGAGATGGCCGCGCAGTCGGAGTTCGACCACACGATCGTCAACGACGACGTGAGGCGCGCCACTGACGAGTTGGTCGCCCTGATCACGGGCGAATCCGGGTAGAATCGGTCCAGGCCACCTGGCTGAGACGTGCACGCGTGTGCCGCCGGCCGCCCCCACGACTGCGAGGTCACTGACATGTCCGGAACCGTTGCCGCCCCCGAGGGCATCACCGATCCGCCGATCGACACCCTTCTCGAGGCCGTCGACTCCAAGTACGCGCTCGTGATCTGGTCCGCCAAGCGCGCCCGCCAGATCAACTCCTACTACGCGCAGCTCAACGAGGGTCTGCTCGAGTACGTCGGCCCGCTCGTCGAGACCGAGCCGCAGGAGAAGCCGCTGTCGATCGCGATGCGGGAGATCAGCTCCGGTCTGCTGACCGTCGAGCCCGAAGAGGACTGAGCACCGAGCAGCAGGGGGAGTGGACGTGCGCGTCGTCCTCGGCGTCGCCGGCGGTATCGCCGCGTACAAGTCCGCCCTGCTGCTGCGCCTCCTGCGGGAGGCGGGCCACGAGGTGCGCGTGGTGCCGACGGCGGCCGCGCTGCAGTTCGTGGGCGCGCCCACCTGGGAGGCGCTCTCGGGTCAGCCCGTGACCACCTCGGTCTTCGAGGGCACCGACACGGTCGAGCACGTGCGCATCGGCCGGGAGGCCGACCTGGTGCTCGTGGCACCCGCCACGGCTGACCTGATGGCCCGCGCGGCCGGCGGGCTCGCGAACGACCTGCTGACCGCCACGCTGCTCACGGCGACCTGCCCGGTGCTGATGGCCCCGGCGATGCACACCGAGATGTGGTTGCACGCGGCCACGGTCGCCAACGTCGAGACCTTGCGCAGCCGCGGCATCCACGTGATGGATCCCGCCGACGGGCGTCTCACGGGCGCCGACAGCGGGCCGGGCCGGCTCCCGGAGCCCGGGGTGATCTTCGACGAGGCCCTGAGGCTGCTGGGCCAGGCAGCCAGTGGCAGCCCCGCCGGTCAGGGCGACCTCGGCGGTCGCTCGCTCGTGGTGAGCGCCGGGGGGACCCGCGAGCCGCTCGACCCGGTCCGGTTCCTCGGCAACAGGTCATCGGGGCGGCAGGGCATCGCGATCGCGGTCGAGGCGGCTGCTCGGGGCGCCGACGTCACGCTGGTGGCCGCGAACGTCGACGCAGCTCTGCTACCGCCCGGGGTCGAGGTGGTGGAGGTGGAGACCACCGCCGACCTGCAGGTCGCCATGCGCGCACGCGCGGACGCGGACGTCCTCATCATGGCCGCGGCCGTCGCCGACTACCGGCCGGCCACGGTCGCCGAGGCCAAGGTCAAGAAGTCCGGCGACGGTCTCAGCATCGACCTGGTCGAGAACCCCGACATCTTGGCCGGGCTGGCGCGCGAGGCACGCGCGGACCAGGTCGTCGTCGGCTTCGCGGCCGAGACCGGTGACGCCTCCGGTTCGGTGCTGGAGCACGGCCGCGCGAAGGCGCGCCGCAAGGGCGCCGCCCTGCTCGCCGTCAACGCGGTGGGAGAGGGTGCCGGCTTCGGAGACGTGCCGAACGCCGTCGTGATCCTCGACACGCAAGGCGAGGTGGTCGCCGAGGCCGGCGGCTCCAAGGCCGACGTGGCGCGGGGTCTGCTGGATGCCGTCGTCGCCGTTCTCGACTCCCGGGCACCGGTGGACGGGCCCAGCGGGCTGTCGGCGGCGGCGACTACGCTGCCCGGGTGAGTACGCGCCTCTTCACCTCCGAATCGGTCACCGAGGGTCACCCCGACAAGATCTGCGACAAGATCTCGGACTCGATCCTCGATGCCATGCTCGAGGACGATCGACACGCCCGGGTGGCGGTCGAGACGATGGTGACGACCGGCCTCGTCCACGTGGCCGGCGAGGTCACCACGGCGGGGTACGTCGAGATCCCGCGGATCGTGCGCGATGTCGTCACCGGCATCGGGTACACCTCGTCGCGAGTCGGTTTCGACGGTGACTCCTGCGGCGTCTCGATCTCGATCGGGCAGCAGTCCAGCGACATCGCGGCCGGCGTCGACAAGTCGCTCGAGTCGCGTGTCGGCTCTACGGCAGAGGACCCGCTCGACCTGCAGGGGGCCGGTGACCAGGGCCTGATGTTCGGCTACGCCACCGACGAGACCCCGCAGCTGATGCCGCTGCCGATCCTGCTCGCACATCGCCTGTCGGCGCGGCTCACCGAGGTGCGCAAGCAGGGAATCGTGCGCCACCTGCGGCCCGACGGCAAGACCCAGGTCACGATCGCCTACGAGGGCGATCGACCGGTCGGCGTGCACACGGTCGTGATGTCCGCCCAGCACGACGAGGGGGTCGATGTCGCGCGTGTGCTGGCGCCTGCGCTGCGCGCCGAGGTCATCGACCCCGTCCTCGAGGCCACGGCGCAGGAGGTCGGTCTCGACGTGAGCTCGCCGGACGTGATCCTCAACCCGACCGGCCTGTTCGTGACCGGTGGCCCCATGGGCGATGCCGGGCTGACCGGCCGCAAGATCATCGTCGACACCTACGGCGGCATGGCTCGGCACGGCGGCGGTGCGTTCAGCGGCAAGGACCCCTCGAAGGTGGACCGATCCGCGAGCTACGCGATGCGGTGGGTCGCCAAGAACGTGGTGGCGGCCGGCCTGGCACGGCGCTGCGAGGTGCAGGTGAGCTACGCGATCGGGCGGGCCCACCCGATCGCGGTGCACGTCGAGACGTTCGGCACCGAGACGGTGCCCACCGACGAGATCGCGCGTGCGATCGGCGCGGTGTTCGACCTTCGCCCGGCGGCGATCATCGCCGAGCTCGACCTGCTCCGCCCGATCTATGCCCAGACCTCGAACTACGGCCACTTCGGGCGCGAGCTGCCCGAGTTCACCTGGGAGCGGACCGACCGCGCTGACGCGTTGCGGGCAGCGGTGCGCTGACGCAACCGGTGTCCGAGCAGCCGAGCCTCCTCGACCCGCGTGCCGAGCCTGCACGGGTCAGCCCATGGGCGAGCGTCGCGCAGGTGCTCGTCGAGGTGCCGTTGCCGCACCTGGACCGGCCGTTCGACTACGGCGTGCCGGCGGACCTCGACGGCGAGGTCCGGGTCGGGGTGCGTGTGAAGGTCCGGTTCGCCGGCAAAGAGCGCGACGGCTGGGTTGTCGGCCGCAGCGCTGCCAGCACGCATCACGGTGATCTCGCGGCGATCCGGAAGGTGGTCTCCACGGTGCCGGTGCTGGCGCCGGAGGTGCTGCGCCTCGCGCGGACGGTGGCACAGACCTACGCCGGGACCACGACGGACGTGCTCCGGCTGGCGATCCCGCCGCGGCACGCCACCGCCGAGGCCGCGGTGCTCGGGACCGAGCACGAGGAGCGAGCCGAGCTCCACGAGGGCGTGTTCGCCGAGAGCGAACACGGCGGCGTGTGGGATGTGTATCCCGCTGGTCCGGCGTTCTTGAGAAGGCTCGCGGCGGGGGAGTCGCCACGCGCGGTCTGGTCGGCGCTGCCGGCGCCGAGCGGCGGTCCTGAGTGGCCGGCAGCGGTGACGGCAGCCGTGCGGGCGGTCCGAGCCTCCGGCAGGGGTGCGCTGGTGATCGTTCCGGACGCGCGGGACGTCACCCTGATGGCGGCTGCGCTCGAGGCGGAAACCGTCGAGCACGTCGTGCTGACCGCGGAGCAGGGGCGCTCGGCGCGGTACCGGAGGTTCCTGCTCGCGCTGCTGGGGCGGGTCGGGGTGGTGGTCGGGACGCGCTCGGCCGCGCTCGCGCCCGTGCAGAACCTGGGGCTGGTGGTCTGCTGGGACGACGGCGACGACCTGTACGCCGAGCCCAGGGCGCCGTACCCGCACGCCCGCGAGGTCCTCGTGGCCCGCGCCGAGCAGCAGGGAGCAGCGGCGCTCTTCGGAGGGTACGCGCGGACCCCGTCGGCCGAACAGCTGGTCGCCGACGGCTGGGCACGCTCGTTGGCCGCGCCGCGTGAGCGGGTGCGGGAACGGACACCGCGGGTGATCGTCCCATCGGAGGTCGATCTCGCCCGTGAGGGTGCGGCCGGTGCCGCACGGTTCCCCAGGCCGGCGTGGGAGCTGGTGCGGCGGGCGCTGGCGACCGGACCCGTGCTCGTGCAGGTCCCGCGCGCCGGCTATCTGCCCGTGGTGGCGTGCGCGCGGTGTCGCACGCCTGCTCGGTGCGTGCACTGCGCGGGTCCGCTCGGTCTCGGTTCGGGTGATGCGCCGCCGTCGTGCCGCTGGTGCGGGCGCCGGGCGATCGCCTGGAGCTGCGGGGAGTGCGGTGCCGATCAGGTGCGGGCGCTGCGCTACGGGTCCGGCCGCACGGCCGAGGAGCTGGGGCGGGCATTCCCCGGGACCCCGGTGACCTCCTCGGGCCGGGACGGCGGGGTGGTCGGCTCGGTCGATTCGAGACCCAGGCTGGTGGTCTCCACACCGGGGGCTGAGCCGCTGGCCGAGGGCGGTTACGCCGCCGCGGTCCTGCTCGACGGTGCGGTGATGGCCGCGCGGGACGACCTGGACGCCTCGGTGGAGGCGCTGCGCCGCTGGCTCAACGCCGCGGCCCTGGTGCGCCCCGACGGCGAGGTGATGCTCCTCGGCCAGCCGCCGGCGGCGCCGTCACAAGCGCTGCTGCGCTGGGACGCGGTCGGGTACGCACAGCGTGAGCTGAGCGAGCGTGCGGAGCTCAGGTTCCCGCCGTCGGCGAGGCTCGCGAGCCTGACAGGCGAGTGGTCCGCGGTGCGCGGCCTGCTGGCGCGCGTGTCGCTGCCGGCTTCGGCAGAGGTCCTCGGTCCGCAGCCCTACGTCGACGAGTCCGGCAACGAGCTCGCGCACGCGATCGTCCGCGTCCCGCGGGCCGAGGGGGCAGCGCTGTCGGCAGCGCTCAAGGCCGCCGCCGCCATCGGCAGCGCCCGCAAGGACCCTGCTGCCCGGACCCAGATCGATCCCTCCTCGCTCACCCCCTGACGCCACACGCTTCCCGGGCCGGTCCCACACGCCGAGCGCTCACAGCGTCCCGCGCGGTGCGCGCGGCCTAGGCGCGGAACCCGGCCGAGGTGCGTAGGAGGGTCGTGGGGGTGCCGGAGCCGGTGCTGAGGCGCTGGATCTCGACGCTCTTGCGATCGTGGTCCAGCAAGAAGCGGTAGCACCCCGAGTCGTTGACGCGGTCCACCACCTCGAGGTGTGGGTCGTCGGCATGCGGACCCACGAGGTCGTGGCGCTCGAGCACCGCTCGCACCACCGCGTCCAGACCGTCGGCGGCCAGGTCCGTACCCACGTACCAGGCCTCGCCCTCACCTGTGCGGTGCCGCGTGACGGCTGCCCGCCCGGCGTAGAAGTCCTCGTCGTAGGTGCCGACCACCTCCGCGCCCTCCGGCACGAGGACCTCGAAGACGAGTGACGCCGGTGTCGTCACCGAGGTGTCGTCAAGCTTCAGCGTCACCGGGTTGTGCTCACCGGGAGCAGCCGAGTCGGTCTCCTCGACGCGGACTCCGAAGAGGTCCCCGAACGGTCCGGGGGCATCCATCAGGAAAGCCCGCGCGCTCTCGTCTGCGCGACCCGCCCAGTAGGAGGTGATCACGGATCCACCGCGCTCGACGACGGCACGCAGCCGCTCGGTGATGTCGCCCTTGACGACATGCAGAGCGGGTGCGACTACCACGTCGTAGGCGCTCAGGTCGGCCGTGCACGGCACCACGTCGACGGCGGCGTTGGCGCGCCAGAGGGCACCGTAGTAGCCGAGCACCACGGCGAGATAGCTCACGTGGCGATTGAAGCCGTCGGTCATCTCCGCCGCCCACCAGGAGTCCCAGTCGAAGATCACCGCGGTACGGGCAGGAGTGCGAGCTCCGAGGACGGCATCACCCAGCTGCTGTAGCTGGTGCCCGAGGTCGGCGATCTCCTTGAAGGATCGGGTATCGGTGCGGCCGGCGTGATCGAGCACCGCGCCGTGGTACTTCTCGCAGGCGCCCCGCGACTGCCGCATCTGGAAGTAGAGGACCGCGTCCGCGCCGTGCGCGACTGCCTGCCACGACCAGAGTCCCAGCACACCAGGCCGCTTGACCGGGTTCACATCCCGGCTGGCAGTGATCGTCGGGGTCTGCTCCATGACCCAGAACGGTGCGCCATCCTTCAACCCACGCATGAGGTCGTGGCTGAAGGCCATCCGCACCTCCTGACGTTGTCCCGGCGGGTAGTTGTCCCAGCTGGCAAGGTCGAGGTGCGGTGCCCACCGGTGGTAGTCGATGGGGCGGAACGGGCCCATGAAGTTGGTCGTGACGGGAGTGAGGGGGTCGTGCCGTCTGATGCGTTCCTTCTCTGCGACGAAGTTGGCCAGCAGGGCGTCCGACATGAAGCGGCGGTAGTCGAGCGTGATGCCCTGGAACGCCGTGTGGTTCGGGCCGCGCCAGTGCTCGCTCAGGGCGTTGGGTGGGACCACCTGGTCCCAGTCGGTGAAGACGTGCGACCAGAACATCGTGTTCCAGGCCTCGTTGAGACCCTCGAGGTCGCCGTACCGATGCCGCAGCCAATCGCGGAACCCGACCGCACACCGCTCGCAGTAGCACGAGCCGTCAGGGCCGCCGTACTCGTTGGCGACGTGCCAGGCGGCCAGCCCCGGTGTGCCGCAGTACCGTTCGGCGATCCGATCGGCCAGCTCGGTGGAGAGCCGTTGGTAGACCGGCGAGCTGGGACAGTGGTTGTGACGTTGCCCGTACACGTGGCGGCGACCCTCGAAGTCGGTCCGGTTCACCTCCGGGTATCGATGAGACAGCCACGGCGGCATCGCGCCCGTGGGCGTCGCAAGAACGATCGATCGTCCGCCGTCGACCGCCCGCTGCACGATCGCGTCGAGGGTCGCGAAGTCGTAGGAGTTCTCCGACGGCTGGATGTGCGACCAGCCGAAGACGCCGATCGTCAGTGTGTCGATCGCGGCGAGGTCGAAGGCGTCGTAGTCCTCTTCCCACACCTCCGGGGGCCACTGCTCGGGGTTGTAGTCGCCGCCGTAGCGGATCCTCGGCGTGGTCACGGTGCTGCTTCCTGCCCTTCGTGGGTGAAGTGGTGCCGGACGTGGTCGATCACGGGCTGCTCGTGATGCAGCAACAATCGAGCGGCGGCGCCGCCCAGCACCAGCAGCACCGCCTCGTTGGTCAGCCACACCAGACCGACTGCGCAGATCGCCATGGCCAGGAGCGCCACCGTGGCACGGGGTACCCGGAAGAGCGTGTAGGCAGCGAGACGCCAGAGGTCGCGTGTGCGGAACGAGAACACCGACGCAAGCACGGTGACCCGGACGCCGATCAGCGTGGTGACACCTGCGATCCCGAGCAGCACTCCGGCATAGGCGCCACCGATGCCGGCCCCGTCCGCGTTCAGGACCGTGACCGCGATGACCGTCACGAGCAGCAGGCCCGGTGCCACTGCCCGCACGACGTCGAGGGCGTTTCGGCGCCACCCCCGCCAGAACGCGGACCACGGTGCGGGGTGCACGACCGTGCGCTCAGCGCGCCAGGCTGCGAGCGATGCCGACAGCGCCACAGCGACCGAGACGCCCAGCAACACGATCAGGCCGAGCGTGAGCCCGCTCGGCGGTAGCAGGACTGTCGCTGCTACCGCCGGCAGGCTGGCGATCGTGAAGCCGAGGCTGATCGCGCCGTAGCGCTGGAGCGAGACGGTGGCACGGCCGAGCGGGCCCCGGCTGAGCTCGCCGGGGAGCGGGTCGGTTCCGGTCACGATCGTCATGGTGTCACGGGGTGTGTCAGCTCTCGCGCAGCGAGCCGTTGATGATCTCGAGGTAGCCGGGCATGTCTGCCGCCTCGAGCTCACCGACATAGGCATCCCAGTCGTCGAGCGAGCGCTGACCGAGGATGAACGCAGCGGTTGCCTGATAGCTGGCGTCCTTGAGCGCAGTCTGCTTGAGCGCCACCTGTTCGGCGTCGAGCTCGTTCAGGAGGAAGCCCGGGCCGAGATCGAGCTGTTCCTTCTCGTTCATCTTGGCGAGGAAGTCCACGACCTCCTCGCGCAGCATCGAGCTGACCAGGTCCTGCGTGGAGCCGTGCGCGGGCATGAAGACACCGTTGTGGTAGCCGAAGTCGGCGTTCAGCATCTTCGGCGCCCCGGGGTTGAGCCCGTTGATGTCGATGTCCGGCATCAACTCACGCTTGCCATCCGCAGTCCTGGTGAAGGTCTCGCCTTCGACGCCCCACTTCGCGAACTCCAGCCCCTGGTCGGAGTAGTACAGCCAGTCGATGAACTGCAGCAGCGCGACAAAGTTGTCCTGCTCCAACGCGCTCGAGGAGAGCGCGACCCCCGACTCGAATCGTGACGTGTCGATGATGTCACCGGCGGGACCCGCAGGGACGACGATCTGACGCAGGACAGCGTCGGCGTTTCCGGCGTCAGCGAGATTGGTGCGATAGGTGAGGATCTCCTGGTCGTTCGACCCGATGACGGCGGTGCGCCCGTTGGTGAGCTTCTGGATGGCGGCGTCATCGTCCTGCGTGATCGACTCCGGGTCCATCAGACCCTCTTCGACGAGACTCGCGAAGAACGCCACCAGCTGGCGGTAGCCATCCATCGCGCCGGTGAACTCGTAGGCGCTCCCGTTCCAGACGGTGCCGTCGCCGAAGCCCCATCCAGCGCGCACGCCGAAGTTGGGTGCGCACGCGCTGAGGGTCGCCTCCATCGGACCACCGGAGTTCCAGCGGTCCGACAAGACGTACTCGAGGTCAGGGTTCTTGGCCTTGACCTCGCGCATCTGCTCGCGGAACTCCTCGAAGGTAGCGGGGTCGGTCAAGCCTGCGGCCTGCCACAGATCGTCGCGAATGGCGAAGGAGTAGCCGGGCTTCGCTGACTCGAGCAGGCCCGGGAGCACGTAGTACTCACCATCGATCTGACGTGTGCGGTCGAGGTCGGCCTGGAGTCCCCACGCCTCGACCTTCGCCCGGTAGTTGGGCAGGTGGTCGATGTACTTCGAGACGGGGAGGAGCGCACCGCTGGGAACGAACTGGTCGAGAGTGCCCGCGTACGCCTGTGTGATGACGGTGGGGGCGTCACCGGCGGCGATCAGCAGGCTTCTGCGGTCCTCGAAATCGGACAGCGGAACCGATGTGAAGTCGAACGAGACGTTGTTGTCCTCGCTGATGTGGGTGAGGAAGGACCAGTCGTCCTTCAGCGGGTAGTTCGGGTGGTCGCGGTAGAGCACGTTGAAGGCGAGCGCCTCGGTAGCCACGAACGTCGTCCCGACGTCGTAGTCCTCCATCGCACCGACCATCTTGTCGCTGAGGTCGGAACCGCCTGCATCGTCACCCCCGCCCCCTTCGCCCCCGACGTCGCCGGTATCACAGGCCGCGAGGCCGATGCCGAACGGAACAGCTGCCGCGGTGAACAGGGCACCGCGCAGCACGCTGCGGCGGCTCAGGGGGGTACGGGTCTCGCTCATGAAGTTTCTCCTTGCGTCGTTGCTGGGGCGGGAAAAGGGAGGTGGAGCGGCGATCTCAGCCCTTGACGGAGCCGAGCATCACTCCTGAAACGAAGAAGCGCTGGATGAAGGGGTAGACGCAGACGATCGGCAGCACGGTGAGAACCATCGTCACCGACTGCACGTTGGAGGCGATCTGCACGTTGTCCGAGCCCATGTCCTCCATCGAGGTCGCTGCCGCGAGCAGATTGCGCAGGTAGATCGTCACCGGGTAGAGCTCGGACCTGTCCATGTAGAGGAACGCCTGGAACCAGGAGTTCCAGAACGAGACGGCGTAGAACAGGATCATCGTGGCCAGCACGGCCTTGCTCAGCGGCAGCACGATCCGGCCGAAGATGCCGTAGGTGGACAGCCCGTCGATCGCTGCTGCTTCTTCGAGCTCGGTCGGGAAGTTCTCGAAGAAGGACTTCATGATCAGCAGGTTGAAGACGCTGATCGCGTTCGGGATGACGATCGCCCAGATGGTGTTCTTGAAGCCGATCGAGTTGATCAGCAGGTAGTTCGGGATGAGCCCACCGCTGAAGAACATGGTGAACACGGCGATGCCGACGAAGATCGACCGACCCTTGAGGTGCTTCTTGGCCAGCGCGTAGGCGAACGTCGTCGTCAGGACCATCGCGATCGCGGTGGCCACGACCGTGTAGACCACGGTGTTGCGGTAGTTGATCCAGAACATGCTGTCGCTCATCACCGCCGCGAAGGTGGTGGTGTTGAACCCACGCGGGATCAGGTTCACCTGCCCGGCGGCGATGTAGCCCTCGGCGGAGAACGCCTTCGCGACGAGGTTGATGAACGGATAGAGCGTGATGGCCGAGATCATCAGCAGCGTGAAGTAGTTCGCGTACTTGAAGATCCTGTAACCGGTCGTCTCCTTGACCGTCCGTGTCGAGGGACGGATGTCGGCGAGATCGGGGGCATCCTTGGTCGGGTCTATCGTCACCACAGTGAGCTCCCCACGAGTCGGCGCGAGATCGCGTTGGCGGACAGGACGAGCGTGAGCCCGATGATCGCCTCGAACAGTCCGATGGCGGTCGAGTACGAATAGCTGCCCGAGGCGATACCGACGCGGTACAGGTATGTCGAGATGACGTCGGCTGTCGGGTACAGCAGCGGGTTGTACAGCAGCAGGATCTTCTCGAAGCCGACGGCCAGGAACGACCCGATGTTGAGGATCAGCAGCACCACCATGGTGGGCGTGATGCCGGGGATCGTGACGTGCCAGGTCTGCTGCCATCGGTTGGCACCATCGATGCGGGCGGCCTCGTAGAGTTGGTCGTCGATCGTGGTGAGGGCCGCGAGGTACAGGATCGTGCCCCAGCCGACGGTCTGCCAGATCTCCGACCCGATGTAGATCGGTCTGAACCAGCTGGGATCCTGCATGAACGAGATCGGATCGGCGCCGACGGCTCTGATGATCTGGTTGATCGTTCCGTCGAGCGAGGTCAGCTGGAAGACGATGCCTGCGACGATGACGATCGACATGAAGTGCGGCAGGTAGGTGATGGTCTGGACGACACGCTTGAACCTACGTACCCGCACCTCGTTCAGCAGCAGCGCGAGGATGATCGGGAGGGGGAACACGATGGCGAGGCTGAGCGCCCCGATGATGATCGTGTTCGTGAAGACCCGCCAGAACGTGGGGTCGTTCCAGAACATCTCGAAGTAGTAGAAGCCGACCCAGTAGTCACCGAACAGCGACCCGCCCGGCCGGAACCGGCGGAAGGCGATGATGTTGCCTGCCATCGGTAGGTACCGGAAGATCGCCAGGAACACGAGCGGCAGGATCAGGAACGTGTAGAGGCGCCAGTCCTTCCTGATCGCCTCGCGCCAGGTCTGGTGGTAGCCGCCGCGCTTGTTCCGACGACGTGACTTGATCGGCGGCGCCACCGTCTCGACCGCAGTCGAGCTGCGGTCGGCCGAGTTGATCGTGACATCGGTGCTCATGTGCCCTCCACGCGTGCGGTCGTGGTCAGCCGACGGTCGCGGCCGAGCGTGCGCTCGTCACCGACGAGGCGCAGCGGGACGGTCGCAACCACATCGGCGCTGGATCGGGACAGCCGCAGCTCGACATCGCCCGGTTCGACGATGCGCTCACCACGGAGCCCGGTGAAGCCGGTGACATCGGCAGGAATCTCGAACGTGACCCGGGCCGATGCTCCCGGCTCCAGCTCGGCCCGAGCGAACCCGATCAGGCGTACCTCGGGGCGGGTGACCTGCGCTGCCTTGTCGTGCAGGTACAGCTGCACCACCTCAGCGGCGCTCCGGTCGCCCGTGTTCCTGATCGTCACACCGATCTCGACCTCGCCGTCGACGGGCCAGTCGGTGCTGCCGTGCGTGATACCGGGGTCGGTCCACTCGAACGTGCTGTAGCCCAGCCCGTGGCCGAACGGGTACGCCGGGGTGGGGTCCACGTTGCTCACGGCAGAACGACGGCCCAGCGGCGGGTTGAGGTACGTCGAGGGCTGCGCCCCGGCCTCGCGCGGCAGGGAGAGCGGCAGCCGGCCCGACGGCGCGATCTCGCCGGTGAGGATCTCGGCGATCGCCTGACCGCCCTGCTGGCCCGGGAAGAAGGCCTGCAGGATGCCGGCAACACCGTCGAGCAGGCCGCCGAGCGCGTAGGGCCGCCCGGTGAGCAGCACGACGACGACAGGTGTCCCTGTTGCCACGAGTGCCTCGATCAGCTCCGCCTGCACGCCGGGCAGCTGGAGGTCGGTCGCGTCACAGCCCTCCCCGGAGGTGCCGCGGCCGAAGAGCCCGGCGCGATCGCCGACCGCGACGACGGCGACGTCGGCCTCCTGGGCGGCGGCGACCGCCTCGGCGAACCCGGAGGTGTCCGGGTCGGTCACGTCACATCCGCGCGCGTACCGCACCTCGGTACGGGCCGCCAACGCCTCGCGCACCGTCGGGATCTCGACGCCGATCTCCGCCCCGAACCTCACGCCGACGTGGGCGGGGAACGAGTAGCAGCCCAGCATCGAGTAAGGGTCGTCGGCGAGCGGGCCCACGAGCGCGACCGAACCGCCCGCGGCCAGCGGGAGCACACCGTCACGGTTCTCGACGAGCACGACGGCCTCGCGTGCGAGCCGCAGCGCGAGGTCGGTGCCGGCGGCGTCGTCCAGCACGACGGGCCCCTCGGGGTCCGGCGACCAGTCGCCGTCGAGAAGTCCCAGCTCGGCCTTCTGGGTGAGGACGCGCAGCACCGCGCGATCGACGAGGTGCTCGGAGACCCTGCCTTCGCGTACCTCTGCGAGCAACGGCCCCACGTAGGCGTCGCCGGTGGGGAGCTCGACGTCGACGCCCGCCCGGAGGGCGAGCCCGGCCGCCTCGCCGGCGGTGGCACCGACGCGGTGCTGGGTCTCGAGGAACCGCACACCGAAGTAGTCCGCCACGACCACGCCGTCGAAGCCCCAGTCGTCGCGAAGGAGCCCGGTGAGAAGGGCTTCGTTGGCCGCTGCCGGAACGCCGTCGATCTCCGAGTAGGAGTGCATGACGGAGCGGACCTTCGCCTCACGGACGGCTTGCTCGAACGGCGGGAGGATGACGTCGGCGAGCTCGCGCGGGCCCATGCTGACGGGCGCCAGGTTCCGGCCGGCGCGGGAGGCCGAGTAGCCGGCGAAGTGCTTGAGGGTGGCGATGATCCCGGCGCTCTGAAGCCCGGTGACGTACGCGCTGCCGATCACACCGACGAGGTAGGGGTCCTCACCGATCGTCTCCTCGACGCGGCCCCACCGGTAGTCGCGGGTGACGTCGAGCACCGGCGCGAGCCCCTGATGGATGCCCGCGGCGCGCATGGTGGTGCCGATCTGGGCTGCCATCTGCTCGACCAGCTCCGGGTCGAAGGTGGCGCCCCACGAGGGCGGCACCGGATAGCAGGTGGCCTGCCACGCGGCGAAGCCTGCGAGGCACTCCTCGTGCACGAGTGCGGGGATGCCGAACCGGTTGGCGGCCATGATCTGGCGCTGGGCCGCGGCGAGCGCGCGTGCCCCGACCTCGGGCGCCACGGGGCTGGTGCCGAAGGGCCTGGTGAGCTGGCCGAGGCCGTCGCGGATCGCGGTGTCCCAGTTGATCTCGCCGGTCATCTCGGACTGCTGCGGTGCGACGTCGCCCTCGGCGCTGGAGTTCACCCAGAGGCCGACCAGCTGGGAGAGCTTCTCCTCGAGCGTCATCTCCGCGACGAGTGACGCCGCACGGTCAGCGGGGGAGCGGTGCCGGTCACGCCACCCGGTGGGGGTGGCGACGTCCTGAGTGGTCGACGCCATCAGACTCCTTCGTCGTGGTGACACGCCCGCGTGCCAACTGGATCGCAACTATCGACCGTCGGGCCGATAGTGAGCGAAGGTAGCCAACGATTCGAGCGACGTCAAGCGTCGGAATCGAGAGCGTGACGCACTGACGGGCACGTGAGCACGGTGCTAGCCTGCTCCGAAAGTTGCGACGGCGAGCGATCGCCGATGTGGGATGGAGTTGCGATGGCGGAGAAAGCCGCCGTTCCGGTGCGGGCGACGATCGGCGTCATCGCGGAGGAGGCGGGCGTCTCGGTGCCCACCGTGTCCAAGGTGCTCAACGGACGTGCCGACGTCTCCGCCGCCACACGCGAGCGGGTCGAGTCGGTGCTCGCGCGGCACAGCTACCGCCGCCGCACCCGCGGACCTGCACGCACCGGACCGCCGCTCATCGATCTCTGCTTCCACGAGCTCGGCAACGAGTGGGGCCTGGAGATCATCCGGGGCGTGGAGCGCGCGGCGTCCGAGCTCGGGGTCGGCGTCGTTCTGACCGAGCTGGGTGGCAAGCACCACCCCGAGCAGGAATGGCTCGACGCCGTTCTCGCCCGGCGGCCGCTCGGGGTGCTGCTGGTCATGTCGAGCCTCAGCGCGGCGCAGCGGCACCAGCTGGAGTCGCGCTCCATCCCGTTCGTCGTCATCGATACCGAGGGCGAGCCGCCGAAGGATGTCCCCACGGTCGGCTCGAACAACTGGAACGGCGGGCTGGCGGCGACGCAGCACCTGCTGGAGCTCGGGCACCGAAGGATCGGCATGATCTCTGGACCCGACGACGTGCTCTGCTCCCGTGCGCGCGTGGACGGCTATCGCTCCGCGCACGCGGAGGCCGACGTACCGTTCGACCCCGACCTGGTGCGATGGGGCAACTTCGACGCCAACCTCGGCTACGTGCACGGCCTCGACCTGCTCGGCCAGCCCGACCGCCCGACAGCGATCTTCGCGGGCTCGGACATCCAGGCGCTGGGCGTCTATCGCGCCGCCCGCGAGCTCAACCTCAGCATCCCGGGGGATCTGTCGGTGGTCGGCTACGACAACGTGCCGCTGACCGAGTGGCTCGGCATCACGACCATCGAGCAGCCGCTGCGCGCGATGTCTCGAACCGCCACGCAGATGCTCGTCGCGCTGGCGCGCGGGCAGGAGCCGCCGCTGCGACGCGTGGACCTGGCCACCTCGCTGGTCGTCCGAGAGAGCACGGCGCCGCCTGCAGCCTGAACGGCTCCGATGTGGTGGGGTAGCGGTGTGACAGCGCAGAGCACCGAGACAAGTCCCACGATCACCACCGTCGTCTTCGACCTCGGGCAGGTGCTGGTCGGGTGGGACCCGCGCCGGATCTGGGCGCGTGATCTCACCGAGGAGGAGATCGAGGCCTTTCTCGTGGAGTCCGCCTTCGCGACGCTCAACCACTCCCTGGACGCCGGCAGGCCGTACACCGAGGCGCGCACCGAGCTCGCGAAGCGGGCGCCGCACCACGTGGCGACGCTCGACGCGTACTGGAACGCGATACCTGACTCGCTCACCGGCCCGGTGCCGGGCAGCGCCGAGATCGTCTCCGAGATCGCCGATCTCGGGCTCCGACTCCTCGGGCTGACCAACTGGTCGGCCGAGACGTTTCATCACGCGCCGGTGGCAGCACCTGCCATCTCGTTGCTGGAGGACGTGCTGGTCTCGGGTCGGGAGGGTCTGGCCAAGCCCGACCCCGCGATCTTCGAGCTGCTCGTCCAGCGCTACGACCTGACACCTGCGGAGACCTTCTTCACCGACGACTCACCCGCCAACATCGAAGCAGCGCGGTCGCTCGGACTGCAGGTCCACCTGTTCGCGGGGGCGGACGGTCTGCGGAGCGCTCTGCGTGCTCACGGAGTCGAGATCGCTGCAGGTTCCTAGACTGCTCGACGTGCGTGTGCTGTTCGCGGGTACCCCCGCTGTCGCCGTCCCCGCCCTCGAGGCGCTGCTGGCCTCCGACCACGAGGTGGTCGGGGTGCTCACGCGACCGCCCGCCCCTGTGGGCCGCAAGCGGGTGCTGACGCCCAGTCCCGTGCAGCAGCGCGCGGAGGAGGCCGGTCTGCCGGTCATCACATCGAACCGTCCGCACCAGGATCAGACGATGGCCGAGCTGCGCGAGCTCCGCTTCGAGGTCGCAGCGGTCGTGGCCTACGGCGCACTGCTTCGCGAGCCGGCGCTGTCGCTGCCCGGGCGTGGATGGATCAACCTGCACTTCTCACTGCTTCCCGCCTGGCGTGGCGCCGCTCCCGTGCAGCACGCCCTGATGGCCGGCGACCAGATCACAGGTGCCTCGACGTTCGCGATCGAGGCCGGTCTGGACACCGGCCCGGTGCTCGGCACGATGACCGAGAGCATCCGGCCCACCGACACCGCCGGGACGCTCCTGGAGCGGCTCGCGAGCGCCGCCGCACCGCTGCTCGTCGGAACGATCGACGCCATCGCCGACGGCAGTGCGCAGCCACGGCCCCAGCCGAGCGACGGTATCTCGCTCGCGCCCCAGCTGGTCTCGGCCGATGCCGAGATCGACTGGACGCTACCCGCGCACGTGGTCGACCGCAGGATCCGGGGCCTCACGCCGGCGCCCGGTGCCTGGACCACGCGTGCGGGCATCCGCTTCAAGATCGGCCCGGTCACGCCGACGATGCTGCGGATCTTCATCCCCCCGGGTACGGTGCGGGTCGACCCGAGCGGCGTTCTCGTCGGCACCGGGTCCGCGCCGGTGCGGCTCGGCGAGATCGCACCGCCCGGCAAGCCCTGGATGGACGCGGGCGCCTGGGCCAGGGGCGCTCGACCCGATCCGAGCTGGACCTTCGACACCGGCCAGGAGGCCACCGATGCCTGAGCACCGCCAGGGCGGGTCCCGCGGGCCCCGCCGCGACGAGCGGGGTCGCCGCCGTGACGACCGTGGTCCTCGCCGCGACGACCGGCTGCGCTCCCAGAGCCGACCGAGCGAGCGGGCACGCGGAGCAGACCCCGCGCGCCGGGCGGCCTTCGACACGCTTCGCGCGGTCTCCGAGTCCGACTCCTACGCCAACCTCGTGCTCCCGCCGATGCTCAGCGAGCGTGGCATCCGTGGCCGCGACGCGGCCTTCGCCACCGAGCTGACCTACGGAACCCTGCGCCTGCAGGGCCGCTACGACGCGATCATCGCCCTTGCGGGCAACCGGGACCCCGAGGGTCTGGATGCCCCGTTGCTGGATGTGCTGCGCCTCGGTGCTCATCAGCTCCTCGGGATGCGTGTGCCGGACCACGCAGCGGTGTCCGAGACCGTGGGACTGGCACGGTCGGTCTGCGGCACCGGCCCGAGCCAGCTCGTCAACGCTGTGCTCCGCCGCGTCGGTGAGCGCGACCTGGCAGGCTGGCTCGGCGAGCTCGAGACGACGACGGCGGACGCCACCGAGCGCCTGGCGATCGCCGGGTCGCATCCCGCGTGGGTGGTGCGAGCGTTCCGTCAGTCGCTCGCCATGACCGAGCTCGGCGTGGGGGACCTGGCTGAGCTGCTGGAGGCCGACAACACACCTCCCGCCGTCACGATCGCCGTCCGCCCGGGACTGGCGGAGGAGGGCGACGTGCCCGACGACGCCACGCCCGCCCCGTACGCCCCGACGGCACGCGTGCTGGCCGGCGGCGATCCGGGCTCCCTCGCCTCGGTTCGCAGCGCTCGTGTCGGCGTGCAGGACGAGGGCAGCCAGCTCGTCGCGCTCGCTCTCGCCGGCGCTCCGCTCGAGGGCACCGACCAGCGTTGGCTGGATCTGTGCGCCGGTCCGGGCGGCAAGGCCGCCCTGCTGGCCGCTCTGCTGGGTGACCGGGCGCCGGGCGGCGTCCTGGTCGCCAACGAGGTCTCGCCCCATCGCGCACGGTTGGTCGAGCAGGCTGTCGCCGCTGCGAGCAAGGCCGTCTCCGTCGAGGTGCGTGTCGGCGACGGCCGCGAGCTGGGCGAGCTCGAGCCGGACACGTTCGACCGGGTTCTCGTGGACGCGCCCTGCACCGGACTCGGTGCGCTCCGTCGCCGACCGGAGGCTCGCTGGCGGCGCCAGCCCTCCGACCTCGTCACGCTCGGTCCGCTGCAGCGGGACCTGTTGCGGTCGGCGATCGCCGCAACGCGCCCCGGGGGCGTGGTGGGGTACGTCACGTGCTCGCCGCACCTGGCTGAGACGCGCCTCGTGGTCGAGGACGTCGTGAAGAAGGCGCCGGTCGAGCTGCTCGACGCCACCGAGGTCATGAACGAGATCGCGCTGGTGGCTGTCCCGGACCAGCAGGGGCCGTTCGTGCAGCTGTGGCCGCACCGGCACGGCACCGACGCCATGTTTCTCGCTCTCCTGCGCCGGACAGCCTGACGTAGGCTCCAGACGTGCCCACGCCGCCCATCCTGATCTCGCCGAGTGTCCTCGACTCCGACCTGTCCCGACTGGCCTCCGAGGTCGAGCGGATCGCTTCTGCCGACCTCGTGCATCTCGACATCATGGACAACCACTTCGTGCCGAACCTGACGTTCGGGCTGCCGGTGGTCGAGAGCCTTCTGGAGCACACCTCGATGCGTGCTGACGTGCACCTGATGATCGAGGATCCCGATACCTGGGCGCCTGCCTACGCCGAGGCGGGCGCGGCGTCGGTGACCTTCCACGCCGAGGCGTCTCGAGCACCGGTCAAGCTCGCGCGCGAGCTGCGGGCCAAGGGTGCCCGAGCGGCGGTCGCGCTGCGTCCGGCCACCGCTGTGGAGCCGTTCCTCGATCTGCTTCCCGAGCTCGACATGGTGCTGGTGATGACCGTGGAACCGGGCTTCGGTGGGCAGTCGTTCATCGACGGCGTGCTTCCCAAGATCGAGCGCACCCGAGCCGCGATCGACGCGCTCGGTGCTGATATCTGGATCCAGGTCGACGGCGGGGTGTCCCGCGCGACCGTGGGGCGAGCCGCGCGCGCCGGCGCCAACGTCTTCGTGGCCGGGTCCGCCGTCTACCGGGCCGAGGACCCCGCCGCCGAGATCGTCGCGCTGCGGGACCTGGCGACGGCGTCCTGGGCTGAGTGAGATGCTCGCCCCTCTGAGGCAGCGGCTCGGCGATGCGATCTTCGAGCGGGTGGCGGGCGCCGACGGTCCCAGGCAGCGCGACCGCATCCATCTGACACCAGGGCCGCGCTGGTTCCCCGACGGGTCGCCCATCACCCGGGTTCACGGCGACCACTCGATGTACGTGGGTGGGATCCGGGCGTTGCTCGTGCAGAGCATGCACCCGGTGGCGATGGCCGCCGTCTCGGAGCACTCCGGCTTTCGCAGCGACATCTGGGGCCGGCTGGCCCGCACGAGCACCTTCCTCGCGGTCACCACGTTCGGTGCCGCGAGGCACGCCGAGCAGGCGGTCACCGCCGTGCGCACGATCCACGAGCGCTTGAGCGGGGTCACCGACGACGGCGTGCCGTACCGGGTCTCGGACCCGCACCTGCTCGCCTGGGTACACGTGGCCGAGGTCGAGAGCTTCCTGCTGGCACACCGCGTCTACGGCCGACGACCGCTGAGTGCTGCGGACCGTGACGAGTACCTGGCGCAGACCGCGGTGGTCGCCCGCAGGCTCGGCGTGCTCGACCCACCGACCAGCGAGACGCAGCTCCGGCAGGTGCTGGCGGGTTACCGCGCCGAGCTGCGCGGTACCACCGCCGCTCACGAAGCGGTCGAGGTGCTCATGAACCGCCCCGACCTCCCGGCACCGGTACGGCCCGCCTACCGTGCGTTGACGAGCGCCGCGATCGCGCTGCTGCCGCCGTGGATGCGGAGCGAGCTCGGGCTGAGCGCACCGCGCCTCGGCTTCGAGCGAACTGCGGGGAGGGCGCTCGGCGGTGCGGTCGTGTCGACCATCCGGTGGGCGACGATCCCCCAGGCGGGCGCACGGCACGTGACGGAGTGAGCGAGCGCGGGAGCGGGTGCCCAGGGCACGTGATCCCCGTGACGGTTTCGGCAGGCGGGAGCGGCGCCCTGCCCCCTACGTGCACGGCGCCGCTCCCGGCGAGCGTCAGCCCCGAGTCAGCGAACGCACCCGGATCAGCGCGAGGCCGATGAGCGTCATCAGGCCGGCGAGCAGCAGGCCGGTGAGGCCCTGACCCGTCTCCGGAAGAGGCATCGAGTCCTCCGAGGAGTCGGCCGGGACGTTCAGCGTCGCGATGTCGAGCGACGGGACGTTGCCCGGCGCGCTCCGACCGGGTCCACCCGGTCCACCCGGTCCACCCGGGGTCCCGGGGGTGCCAGGAGTTCCTGGGTTTCCGGGGTCGCCCGGGTCACCCGGGTCACCGGGGTCGCCCGGGTCGCCCGGGTCGCCCGGGTCACCGGGGTCGCCCGGGTCACCGGGGTCGCCCGGGTCACCGGGGTCGCCCGGGTCACCGGGGTCGCCCGGGTCACCGCGCTCGCCCGCCGTGCCGCACGCGGCGGATGCGTCACCGAGGATTCCCAGCGAGAGGCAGGACAGGTCGACCGGGACCGTGACCGGGATCTCCAGCCCGATACCGTCGACCTCCTCGGGTGAGGACTCCTGGCTCGGGGGAGATGCCGGGGCCGGGCAGGTGGCACCGGCATCGCCGAGGATCCCTGCCGTGATGCAGGTGATGGTCACGGGCACCGTCACCGGCAGGTCGGCGTCGACCCCGTCCGTGCTGCTCGAACCTGCCGGAGCAGGCGCAGCCGCACCGGTGGTCGAGCACGTCGCGGCAGCATCACCGAGCACGCCCGCGGTGATGCACGAGACAGTGACCGGAATCGTCACCGGGACGTCCGCGTCCACGCCGTCGGTGGTGCTCGAACCCGTCGGCGCAGGTGCGGGTCCGCCGGGCGCCGGAGCGGGCTCGGAGGACTCCACTGCCGCGTCGCCGAGCACACCAGCCGCGATGTTCGAGAGGGTCACCGGAACGGTGATCGGCGCATCGGCGTCGATGCCGTCCGTGCTGCTGGAACCTGCCGGAGCAGGCGCGGACCCACTGGGGCTCGTGCACGCGGCGCTGGCGTCACCCAGGACGCCGGCGGAGATGCACGAGACCGTCACCGGGATCGTGATCGGCGCGTCCGCGTCGATCCCGTCCGTGGTGCTCGAGCCCGCCGGAGCAGGCTCGGCCGGATCGGTGGTCGGCGTCGAGGTGGACGAGGCCACCCAGGGGTCGCCGAGCACCCCGACAGCGATGTCCGAGACCGTCACCGGAACGGTCACCGGCACATCCGCGGCGATCCCGTCTGCCGTTGAGGTGGCACCCGGTGAGTCAGCCGCGGTCGTGGTGGCGGGCTCCGGCTCGGATGACTGCACTGCGGCATCGCCGAGCACGCCGACGGCGACGTCGGAGACCGTGATCGGAACGGTGACCGGGGCGTCGACGTCGATCGAGCTGGTCGTGGCCGGCTCAGCGGCGTCGGATTCAGCCGCCGGCGCGGCTGCGGGTGCCGTCGGCTGCGCAGCAGGCTCCACCGTCGCGTCCCCAAGAAGCCCGAGTGCCACGTCGTCCACTATCACGCTGACGTCGACCGGGACGTCGACAGCGACGTCGGGCAATGCCTCGGTGACCTCGCTGAGCGGGAGATCGAGCTCGACATCGAGCCCGAGGAGGCCGAGGGTGTCATCCTCGGCAGCGTGGGCCGCACCGGCCCCGACGACCAAGAGGCCGCCTGCGACGAGCGCTGTTTGCAGCGCGCGCCGAACGAATGCATGCATGAGTGATCTCTTTCCTGTCTGAGTGGGTTGGCGCATCCGCGCCAGGGCACGTGCCGCGCACACGGCGCGGCGTGCTCCGCTCATCCAGGTGAGACAGGGACCTCGTGGAACGTCGTCGGGTGCGCCGCACGCGCGTCGCGATCGGCGGCCGTCCAGTAGCTGTTCGGAAGGCTCGGGTGAAAGGGGTCCACGACCGCGACCTCGTGGCCGTGGACCGTGCGCGCGGACGACCCTGGCGCCGGGGTCGGCGCAGGCGCTGACGTCTGGTTCAAGGGGCTCGGTGCCGGGACCTGCTCGGGGCTGTGCGGCGGCGCCGACACCGGCTCAGCGGAGGTCGTCGAGGGCACAGCTACGCCGTTCGCCCCGGCATGGCCACTGCTCGGGCCCCACTCGTCGCTGAGGATGACGGCGCCAGCGGGAACCCCGGGTCGCGAATCAGGCATCGCGGCCGCGCTCTCCGGGCCTTGTTCGAGGCCGCTCGGTGCTGAGGTGCTCGGCGTGATCACGGTCCCCGGAGTGGGGGTCGCACCACCCGGAACGATCGTCTCGCCGGCTCCGCCACCTGGCGCGGGTTCGGACGGGACCTGCTCGCCACTGTCGGTCACGGGGTCGAGGGGGTCGAGCAGATCGGTCACGGGAACCAGCAGCTCACCAACCGGAGCCACGATCGGCTGCACGGCCTCGACGACCGGCTCCGTCACACCCAGCACCGGCGCCACCGCGGCCGTGACCGGAGCCACGACGTCGGCGACAGGAGCAGTCACCGTCTCGACCACAGGCTTCACGACGTCATCGACCACCGGCGACAACGGCTCGAGCACCCCTCCCACCACGGGGGCGACGACGTCCTCGACCACCGGCGCGACAGGCTCGGCGATCTCCTCGACCACCGGTGCGGCCACCTCGTCCACGACGGGAGCGACGATCTCGTCCACCACGGGAGCAACGACGTCATCCACCACGGGTGCGACGGCGCCGTCCAGAACCGGGGCGATCACGTCGTCGGTGACGGGGGAGAGCACCTCGTCGAGCGTGTCGGAGAGCGGGTCCAGGAGGCCGTCCAGCGGCCCCGCCTCGGCCTCCGAGGCCATCGCTGTCGAGAGCGCCAGGGCCGCGCCGAGCGCACCTGCGACCAGCAGCCCACGCCGCAGCAGGAGGCGCACCCAGGTGCCCTCGCTGCGCGCTGCGTGCGCGTCGTCCATGGTGGCCGTCCCCCGACAAGCGTTGGCGTGTGCTGCATCACACTCACGTGACTTTCCCGACAGTAGCCGGTCGGCGCCGTTTGCACCATCCCGTGAGACACCCCACAGCGTGTGCTTGTCGCCGGGACGACGTACTAAAGTTCTCGATGAGCTTGACGTGCTCCGGGGTCGGTGCAATTCCGAACCGGCGGTGATAGTCCGCGACCCGGCAGCGCTCGTCCACCCGGACGGGCGGTGGCGGTTGACCTGGTGGAACTCCAGGACCGACGGTCAAAGTCCGGATGGGAGGAAGCACGCGGCGGGAGCGGCCCGACCGGGTCGCGCCGCCGTCAGGTGGGTGCCCGGTGCACCCCTCTCACCCCGGATTTCGCCAGGGGAGAGGACGATCGCGATGGCGATACCTGCCGGCCAGATCGCGGCGCGCGGCCGAGTCGCGTCCCCGGTCCTGCTGGGCGTCGTCCTCGTCGGCGTCTGGGCCCTGGCCTCGGCTGCGCTCGGGCCGGCGTTCGTTCCGTCGCCGGCCGAGCTCGCCGTGCGGCTCACCGCCGAGATCGCCGACGGCGACATCCTGGCGGCGGCGGCCGAGACCTTCGGGGTCAGCGCGCTGGGATCCCTGCTCGGTCTCGTGGTGGCGCTGCCGCTGGGCTATCTGCTGGCGCACTCGCGCACAGCGGCGGCGGCCCTCGGGCCGTATCTCGCGGCCTCCCAGGCGATCCCCGCCGTGGCGTTCGCACCGCTGCTGGCCCTCTGGTTCGGCTACGGCGCGCTGCCGAAGGCCATCCTGTGCGCCCTGCTGGTGTTCTTCCCGATCCTGCTCAACACCGTGCTCGGGATCTCGACCCTCGATCGTGACGTCATCGACGCCGCGCGGGTGGACGGCGCGAACCGTGGCCGCCTGCTCCTTCACATCGAGGGCCCGATGGCGCTGCCTGCCGTGCTGACGGGGATCCGCAACGGCTTCGTGCTCTCGGTCACGGGCGCCGTCGTCGGCGAGTTCGTCATCGGGGGCGCCGGGCTCGGCGTGCTCCTCTCGGTCTTCCGTGACCGCGCCGACACCGCCGGCATGGTCGCGACGCTCTTGGTACTGGCGGCCCTCGCGGTCGCCATCAATCTGGCCGTGCGCGGCCTCGAAAGGATGGTCCGATGGTGGTGACCCGACGCCGAGCGCTCATGCTCGCCGGAGCGCTGGGAGCAGGTCTGCTGACGGCAGGGTGCAGCGACCCGACGCCCGGCGCACCCGATACGAAGCTGACGATCGGCCTCACGTACGTGCCGAACGTGCAGTTCGCACCGTTCTATCTCGCGGTGCAGCAGGGCTACTTCACCGAGGCCGGGGTGGACGTCACGCTGCGGCACCACGGTGACTCCGAGGACCTGTTCGGCGCGCTGACCGGCGGGCGTGAGCAGATCGTGGTCGCCGGCGGTGACGAGATGCTGCAGGCGCGGGCGCAGGGCACCGACGTGATCAGCGTCGCGACGATGTACCAGACCTACCCGGTGGTGCTCATCGTGCCGGAGGGCAGCGACATCACCGCGCCTGAGCACCTCGCCGGCCGGACCGTCGGGATCCCCGGCCCGTACGGCGAGACCTACTTCGGTCTGCTCGCGATGCTGAAGGCTGCCGGCCTGACCGAGGCCGACCTCACGATCTCCAACATCGGGTACACCCAGCAGGCGGCGTTGTCCGGCGGACACGTCGACGCCGTGATGGGCTATGTCAACAACGACGTCCCCCAGTTCCGGGCCACCGGCCTCGCGGTGTCCGCGGTCGGCATCGGTGACGTGCCGCTCGTCGGCATCGGCCTCGGCACCACGAGCCGAGTCACGCAGCAGTCGGCTGCCGGGCTCCGCGGCGTGATCGAGGCGGTCGGCCGCGCGGTGGCGGACATCGCCGCGGACCCGAACCTCGCCGTCGAGGCGGCGTCCGAGGAGATCCCCGGGACGATCACGGACGAGCAGCGCGCCATCATGACCTCGGTCGCCGAGGCGACGGTGCCGCTGTACGGCGACCTGACCCAGACCTGGGGTCAGCAGGACCCGGAGCGGTGGCAGGCGATGTCCACGACCATGCTCGAGCTGGGTCTCATCGAGAGCGAGGTCGATGCCACGACGGCGTTCACGAACGACTTCCTCGCAACGGTGGACTGATCGGGAGGCATGGTCGTGACGCAGGTAGGCTGACCGGCCGTGAAGACGTTCGACGAGCTGTTCGCAGAGCTGGCGCGCAAGGCCGAGGAGCGGCCGGCCGGTTCCGGCACGGTCGCGGAGCTCGACGCAGGCATCCATACGATCGGCAAGAAGATCGTGGAGGAGGCCGCCGAGGTCTGGATGGCCGCGGAGCACGAGGGCGACGAGGCGACAGCGCTGGAGATCTCCCAGCTGCTGTACCACCTGCAGGTCCTCATGATCGCGCGTGGCCTTGATCTCAACGACGTCTACAAGCACCTGTGAGACCCGAGGAGCCACCGATGCTGCGCATCGCCGTCCCGAACAAGGGCTCGCTCGCCGAGCCAGCCAGCCAGATGCTGCGCGAGGCCGGCTACCGGCAGCGCCGTGACGGCCGTGAGCTCGTCCTGGTGGACGAGGCGAACGCGGTCGAGTTCTTCTTCCTGCGCCCGCGCGACATCGCGGTGTACGTGGGTTCCGGCACCGTGAACGGCGGTATCACCGGCCGTGACCTGCTGCTGGACTCCGACGTCGACGCCGTGGAACATCGGGCGCTCGGGTTCGCGTCCTCGACCTTCCGGTACGCCGGCCCGGCGGGCGAGATCACCTCGATCGAGCAGGTCGCGGGCAAGCGCGTCGCCACCTCCTACCCCGTGCTCGTGCGGAACCACCTGCGCAGCCTCGGGGTGGAGGCCGAGGTCGTTCGCCTGGACGGCGCGATCGAGTCCACGGTGCGGCTCGGGGTGGCCGACCTGGTGGCGGACGTGGTCGAGACCGGCTCCACGCTGCGCGCGGCGGGGCTCGACGTGTTCGGCGAGCCGATCCTGCAGTCCGAGGCGGTGCTGATCCGCCCCGCGGGCGAGCCGCACCCGGGCCTGACGGTGCTCGACCGGCGGCTGAACGGCGTGCAGGTGGCTCGCCGCTACGTGCTCATGGACTACGACATCCCCGAGTCGGCGGTCGAGCGAGCCGTGGCGATCACGCCGGGCCTGGAGTCGCCGACCGTGTCGCCGTTGCGTACGTCCGGCTGGGTCGCCGTGCGCTCGATGGTGGAACGCCGTGCGACCAACCAGGTCATGGACCAGCTCTACGAGGTGGGCGCGCGCGCCATTCTCGTGACCTCGATCGACGCCTGCAGGATCTAGCGACCATGGCGACGGCGGAGCGGGTCTTCCGGCCTCGCTTCACCGTGGCCGTGTGCGTCTTTCTCGCACTGGCCTTCGTGGCCGGCGCCGTGATCCTGCTGGTGACTCTCGCCGGGTTGGAGGGCGACCACAGCGCCGATCGGTTCACGATCATCCTGATCGCGTTGATCGCCACGGTGACCGCCTCCCTGGTGGGCCGACCCCGTGCGGTCGCCTCTGCCTCGGGCCTCGCGGTGCGGAACCCGATCCGCAGCCGCCAGTTGAGCTGGGAGGAGATCGTGGCGGTCCGGTTCGGTCGGAGCGACCCGTGGGTGCTGCTCGATCTCGACGACGGCACCACGTACGCCGTGCTGGCGATCCAGGCGTCCGACGGCAGCCGCGCCCGGCGCGACGCCGCCTGGCTCCGGAACCGGGTCGCGGAGCACGAGGGCGAAGAACCCTCGCCGAGCTCCTAGAGGTACAGCCCGGTCGAGACCTCGACGCGCGCGGCCGCGACGGCGTGCAGATCCTTCTCGCGGACGATCACGTAGGTCTCGCCCTGGATCTCGACCTCCTGCTGCTGCTCCTCGCCGAACAGCACCTGGTCACCGACCTTGACGGTGCGCACGTGCGGCCCGACGCCGAGCACTGCCGCCCAGTGCAGGCGGTGCGCCATCTGCGCCGTCGCGGGGATGACGAGGCCGGCGGAGGACTTGCGCTCGGCGTCGTCGGGGGACAGCTGAACGAGCACGCGGTCGTGCAGCATCATGATCGGCAGCTTGCCGGCGGGGGTGGTCGGTCCAGGCACGGTCCTCAACCTACGCGACGGAGGCGGCGTGCACGCCCGCGGCTGCCGCCGCCAGGAACGGCGTGGGGTCCTCGGCGAGCCCGCGTCCCATCGTCGAGAGCGTCACGGGGACATCCTGCAGCGCGGCCTGGAGCCCGTGGACGGCGACCCGCACCAAGGCGTGCCGCTCGCCCAGGGCCCGGGCCTGCCGGTCGACCAGCGCGCCGATCTCGCCGCCCAGCTCGGGCACGACGACGTCTGCCGGGGCGAGCGCGACCCGGCCGTACGCGGTCAGGCTGTGATGGGAGATGCCGTGGTGCCGCTCGCGTGGATCGGCCGCCGACACCCGCAGGCTCGCGATCGGGCGGCCACCGAGCGTGGCGACCGCGTTGATCGCGTCACCTGCGGCCACCCCGGAGAAGCCCCACCTCGTCCCGGTCCCGAGGTTCCCCGGGCCCTGGGCCACCACGACCACGTCCGCCTCGAGCACGTGCCGCGCAGCCAGCAGACCCGAATGGAGCGAGACCGCCTCGACATCGCCGCCGAACGCCTGCCCGACGGTCACGGACGCGGCCAGCCAGTCGGCGTCGCGCAACCCAGCAACGGTACGGGAGAACCACAGCGGCAACGCTCCGCCGTCGGTCATGACGTACGCGACCCGAGCATCGGGGCGAACGGTCCGCACGCCGGCGACGACCGCGGGGAGCGAGGAGTGCAGGTCGGCGACGACCACGGGGAGCCCGGCGAGGTCGTCGGCCTCACGCAGCAGCTCGTGATGCTCCGACTCCTGCTCGTCGGCCCCAAGGACCAGGGTCTGCAGCGGGGTGTAACGCGCCTTGACGAGGTGCCCGGGGGCGGTGGGGGGATCGGCGGGCAGCCGGTCGGGCAGGGCTGCGACGAACCCGTAGCCGCCCGTGCCGAGCCCGCGTTGCAGGGCCGCGGTGGTGACGAGCACCCGGTCGCCGACCTGCGGCTCGCCCACGAGCTCGACGTACGCCAGCGCGCGGACCTGATCGCCCTCGATCGTGACGGTCAGCTCCTGGGCGCCCGGCCACGCCGTACCGAGCCCTGCGACGACGCCCTCCCGCCAGATGATCACCCGCCGAACCTACCGGCAGGGCCCCGCGGCTGCGCGCGCGGACCGCCCCACGCCGCCCAGTTCGCTGCAGATCGGCGGGTTCGGTGGGCACACCGCACGAGCTCGACGATCCGGCACGAACTCGGCGAGGGACGAGCGCACGGTGCCCAATGGTCGGCCCCGCGGTCGTGCGGGACGGGGACGCGCTCCGAGCGGTGGCTGAGCAGGAGAGATGCCCGCGCTAGCGTTGCTCGCATGAGAGAGCGCGTGGATGCCTCCGAGCGGATGCTCGATCTCGTGATCGCGCTGTCGCACACGCGGCACCGGATGACGAAGGACGACATCCGCACCAAGGTGAACGGGTACCGCGACAGCGCCTCCCACGAGGCGTTCGAGCGGATGTTCGAGCGCGACAAGGAGCACCTTCGCGAACTGGGGATCCCGATCGTCACCCTCACCGACGCCGTGCACGAGGACGACATCGGCTACCGGATCGACACCGCCGCCTACACGCTGCCCCCGATCGACCTCACGCCCGCCCAGATGGGTGTGCTGTCCGTCGCTGCGGAGGTGTGGCAGGACTCAGCGTTCGCCGCCTCGGCACAGCGTGGTCTCACGAAGCTCCGCGCGGTCGCGGGCGGCACCAGCACCGCCGCGCCGGGGGTGGCGCTGCGGATGCGGGCTCCCGACCCGGCGATGACCGACCTGCTGCAGGCGATCACCGAGCGTGCCCCGGTCCGGTTCACCTACCGTGCCGCCTACAGCGGCGAGACCACCGTGCGCACGGTCGAGCCGTGGCGGGTGCACGCGCGCGACCGCGGCTGGTACCTCGTGGGCCACGACCGGGACCGCGACGCGCAGCGATCGTTCCGCACCTCCCGCATCATCGGCAAGGTTCATCGGGTCGGTGAGCCGGGCTCGATCACGATCCCGGAGAGCAGGCCGCCGACGCCGGAACGCGTGTTCCGTACACCGGTCAGGCTCGCGATCCGACCGGAGAGTGCCGCGGCGCTACGGGCGCGCGGCTCGGTGGACTCGTCGATGGACACGCCCTCGGGCGTGCGGGACGTCGTCACCCTCGACGTGAGCGATGTCGAGAACCTCGCCGACGAGGTGGCCGGCTACGGGGCCGCCGTCGTCGTGCTGGACCCGCCCGAGCTGCGCGAGGCCGTGCTGCGGCGCTTGCGCGCCGTGGCGGCACTGGGGGGTGCGCAGTGATCGAGCCCGCACCCGACCGCCTGACCCGGATGCTCGCGATGGTCGCGTACCTGCGCGACAACCCTGCCGTGCCGGTGGAGGAGGTGTCCGAGCACTTCAGGATCTCCGAGAAGCAGGTCATCGCCGACGTCCAGACCCTCTGGGTCTCCGGCACGCCCGGCTACATGCACGGTGACCTCATCGACTTCTCCAGCGCCGACCTGGACCACGGCATGCTCACGCTCCTCGACTCGCGCGAGATGGACCGGCCGCTGCGGCTGTCGCCCGGTGAGGCGGTCGCCCTGCTCGTCGCGCTGCAGTCGCTGCTGGGCACCCTCGAGGCGAACGACGAGCGCAGCCTGGTCGAGGAGACGATCGCCGTGCTCCGCACCGCTGCGGGGGAGGCCGCCGCTGCAGCCGACGCCGTCGAGGTCGAGGGTCGGCGCCGGGAGTCCGATGATCGCCCTGCCCGGATCAAAGAGGCGCTCGCCGCCGGGCAGCGGCTCCGCCTGCGGTACGTGTCGGCCTCCGACCAGACCACCGAGCGCGACGTCGACCCGTTGCAGCTGCTGACCGACGGGCAGCGCTGGTTCCTGGTCGGCTGGTGCCACCGCGCGCGCGGTGTGCGGCACTTCCGGGTGGACCGCATCCTCGACGTCCAGGTGCTCGACATGCCGGCCGACGCCCACCCCGACGTCGAGCTCACCGGACGCACCGAGCCCGACACCGCGCGGGCCGAGCAGGTCCGCCTCCAGCTCGCCAGCCGCGCCCGCTGGTTCGCCGAACAGCTGCCCGACGCCCAGATCAGCGAGCTCGAGAACGGCTGGCTGCAGCTCACCGTCGGCGTCGTGGACATCGCCTGGCTCTCGAACATCGTGATGGCCCTGGGCGACGAGGTCCGCTCGGTGGAGCCGCCCGACGTCGCGGAGCTGCTCGCGGCCCGCGCCCGCGCGGCCGTGGACGATTACGCGGTCATGGGTCTGGCCTAGGCCGTTGACTGATCTAGGCTCAGCGGATGATCTGGTTCGTGGTGTGGGCGGTGCTGGTGCTCGGCACCCTCGCCGGCGCGCTGCTGCTCGGACTGCGGTTGTGGCGGCAGGGCAAGGCCCTGCTCGCGCAGCTCTCGCAGACCGGCGAGGTCATGGACCAGCTGCAGGCCCGGATCGAGGAGCTCGAGGCGGCGCGCGGACCGGAGCCCACCTTGACGCCCTCGCTGCTCGCCACGGAGGAGCAGCGTGCGCACTGGCGTGCGGTACGGCAGGCCAACCGGGACACCAGGGCCGCCCGGCGCGCCGTACGTCGCGGGCTGACCTATCGGCGCTGGGACAACGTTCTGCGGGTGCCCGAGCGGTCCTGAGACCGACGTCCAGCTCTCAGTCGCCTAGACTGTGAGGAAGCATCACTCGAAGCGGAGACATCATGAAGCTGCAGGCCTGGCACGCGATCGTGCTTCTCGTCGTGATCCTGCTGGTGTTCGGCGCCAGTCGGCTTCCCGACATCACCCGTAACGTCGGTCGATCGATGAAGATCTTCAAGGAGGAGGTCAAGGACCTCCGTGACGACACGGACACCGTCAAGGATGCGGTGAACCCGAACCCGGAGATCAGCAGCGGCACCGAGACCACCGTCAACACCACCACGACGGACGCCCAGCACGGGGTCACCCGGCCTGGGGGTAGCACGCCGCACGACGTTCCGCCGACCCCCGGGCGGTAAGTACCCGTGGCCCGTGAGACAGGGTCGCGGAAGGACAACCCCGAAGCGCGAATGGCGCTGGCGGAGCACCTCAGGGAGCTCCGACGCAGGGTCATCGCCGCGACGGCAGGGATACTGGTCGGCGCGATCCTCGGCTGGTTGATCTACAACCCGGTCACGATCGGGCCGGTTGCGCTTCCCGCCGAGCGCATCCTGGGACCGATCCACGTGCCCGGGGTGTTCGACGTGCTCCAGGGCCCGATAGCGGTGCTCAAGGAAGCACGCCCTGAGATCGTCACGCTGAACTTCGACAGCATCGGTGGTGCTTTCGACATGCAGCTGCGCATCGCGTTGTTCGTCGGATTGCTGGTCAGCTCGCCGTGGTGGATCTATCAGGTGTTCGCGTTCATCACACCGGGGCTCACGCGCAAGGAGAAGCAGTACACCTTCGGGTTCCTCGGGGCTGCCGTACCGCTGTTCCTCGCGGGAGCGTTGCTTGCATGGAGCGTCTTGCCGAAAGCGCTCGAGGTGCTTGTCGGTAGCTTCACGCCAACCGGCACGACGAACATCCTGACGGCGTCCATCTACCTCAAGTTCGTCATGCAGTTCGTCATCGCCTTCGGCCTTGCCTTCCTGATGCCGTTGGTCATGGTTGCGCTGAACTTCATGAACGTGGTCAAGGCCGGACTCTGGCTCAAGGGCTGGCGGTGGGCGATCGTCGGCATCTTCACGTTCTGCGCCTTTGCCACACCCAACCCGGAGCCCAGCGCGATGATCTTCATGGCGATGCCGATGGTCGGGCTGTACTTCATCGCTGTTCTCATCTGCCACATCCACGACAAGCGGGTCGCCAAGCGGCGCGCACAGGAGGACGCTGAGCTTGCGGCCCGCGAGGCTGAATCCAGCGGTACGTCCGTGGCGAAGGCCTGAGGGGCCGATGGCAACGCTGGGTGTCGTGGTCAACCCTGCCGCGAACGGCAACCGGGGCAGTGGTCCCGGCGCGGGAGTGATCCGTGAGCTGACCGCAGCCGGGCACGAGGTGGTCGACCTCTCGGGAGACACCGCCGCCGTCGCTCAGCAACTCGCCCATGCCGCGTGCGCGGCCGAGGGTGGGCGCCCGGACGCCCTGGTCGTCGTCGGCGGCGACGGCATGGTGCACCTCGGCATCAACGCTGTCGCCGGTACCGGCGTGCCGCTGGGGTTGGTGGCGATCGGCAGCGGCAACGACTTCGCCCGCAACGTCGGGCTGCCCGCGCACAACGGTCTCGACGCGCTGCACGCGCTCGAGCGCGCGCTCGAGACCGGGCCGCGGCCGATCGACGTGCTCCGCGCGACCGGTGCGTTCGGCACCCGCTACACCGCCTGCGTGGTCTCGGTCGGCCTGGACGCCGCGGTCAACGCCCGGGCCAACACCCTGAGGTTCCCACCGGGCGGCGGCAAGTACATCCGCGCCGCCCTCACCGAGCTGCGCAAGTTCCGCCCGTACGGGTACACGATCACGATCGACGGCGAGCGCCGGGAGATGCCCGGCACGCTGGTGGCCGTCGCCAACGGGACCTACTTCGGCGGCGGCATGAAGATCGCTCCTGGAGCCAAGATCGACGACGGTCTGGCCGACGTGGTGCTCGCCGGCGCGCTCAGCCCGTGGGAGGCGATGCGGCTGTTCCCGCGGCTGTACGAGGGCTCGCACGTGCGGCACGAGGCCGTGGAGATCGTGCGCGCCCGGGAGGTCGTCCTCGAACCGCTCGCACCGCACCCCGACCCGCCGGAGGCCTATGGCGACGGCGAACGGATCGGACCGGTACCGATGCGGATCGCCGTGGAGCCGGGTGCAGTTCAGCTGCTCGCTCCGCACGTACGCTGAGGAGCATGTCGTCACCTGCCGAGCGGTACGCGGCGGCGATGCGTCGGCAGCAGCAGGAACGCACCGAGCTCGCAGTCTTCGCCAGCACCTTTGACTTCGAGCTGGACGAGTTCCAGATCGAGGCGTGCCGTGCCGTGGAAGCCGGTCGCGGCGTGCTCGTCGCCGCTCCCACCGGGGCAGGCAAGACCGTGGTGGGGGAGTTCGCCGTCCATCTCGCGCTCGCCCAGGGCCGCAAGGCGTTCTACACCACCCCGATCAAGGCGCTGAGCAACCAGAAGTACCAGGACCTCGTCCGCCGCCATGGACAGGCGTCGGTGGGACTGCTCACGGGCGACACGTCGATCAACGGTGACGCCCCGGTGGTCGTGATGACCACCGAGGTGCTCCGCAACATGCTGTACGCCGGCTCCCCGGCGCTCGAGGGCCTCGGCTTCGTGGTCATGGACGAGGTGCACTACCTCGCCGACCGGTTCCGCGGCCCTGTCTGGGAAGAGGTGATCCTGCACCTGCAGCTCGACGTCCAGGTGATCTCGCTGTCCGCGACGGTCTCGAACGCCGAGGAGTTCGGCGACTGGCTCTCCGAGGTCCGTGGCGAGTGCGAGGTGGTGGTCTCGGAGCACCGCCCGGTCCCGCTGTGGCAGCACGTCATGGTCGGTTCCGACCTGCACGACCTCTACTCCGCCGACGTCGATCCCACCCGGCCGGGGGTGTCGCCGCCGATCTCGCACCACCTCGTGGAGGCGATCCGCTCGGTCGAGCGGTCGGGCGACCGGCGCCGTGGGGCGCGGGAGAACCGGAGCCGGAGCAGGGGCCGCTACCAGCAGCGCGGTCCGCTCTTCCGGCCACCGCCGCGCGGCGTCGTCGTGGACCGGCTCGACCGCGCAGGGCTGCTCCCCGCGATCGTGTTCATCTTCTCCCGGGCAGGCTGCGATGCCGCGGTCGCCCAGGTGGTGCACTCCGGTGTCCGACTGACCACGCCCGAGGAACGCCGGGCGATCGCCGACATCATCGCCGACCGCACCGCCGCACTGCCGCCCGAGGACCTCGACGTGCTCGGGTTCGACTCCTGGGAGCACGCCCTGCTCTCCGGTGTCGCCGCGCACCACGCGGGCTTGCTCCCGGTCTTCAAAGAGACCGTCGAGGCGCTGTTCACCCAGGGCCTGGTCAAGGTCGTGTTCGCGACCGAGACGCTGGCGCTGGGCATCAACATGCCCGCGCGCTCGGTCGTCCTGGAGAAGCTCGTCAAGTGGGACGGCAGCACCCACGCGGCGATCACTGCCGGTGAGTACACCCAGCTCACCGGGCGCGCCGGGCGACGCGGCATCGACATCGAGGGCCACGCCGTCGTGCTCTACGCCTCTGGCCTGGATCCGGTCGCCCTGGCCGGGCTCGCGTCCCGACGCACCTACCCGCTGCGTTCCTCGTTCCGGCCGACGTACAACATGTCGGTCAACCTCATCGCCACCGCCGGCTGGGAGCGAGCCCGCGAGGTGCTCGAGACCTCGTTCGCACAGTTCCAGGCCGACCGAGCCGTCGTCGGGCTGGCGCGACAGGCGCGCAACCACAGCGAGGCGCTGACCGGGTACGCCGAGGCGATGCAGTGCCACCTCGGCGACTTCGGCGAGTACATGGAGCTGCGTCGCTCGATCTCCGAGGTCGAGTCCGAGCTCTCACGCGTGCGCTCACGCGCCCAGCGCGACTCGGTGGCCCAGACGCTCGCCTCGTTGCGTCGCGGGGACGTCGTCCAGCTCCCGAGCGGGCGCAGGTCCGGCTTCGCCGTCGTCCTCGAGCCCCCGACGGCGGAGGGTCTGGACGGCGGCTCCGTCACCGTGCTCACGGGGGAGGGACAGGTGCGTCGCCTGGTCGGCTCCGAGATCCCGTACGGGACCCGCTCGGTCACGCGCGTGAAGATCCCCAAGCAGTTCAGCGGCCGGCACCCGAAGGACCGGCGTGACCTCGTGTCACGCATGAGGAACGCGCTCGGTGCTCTCGCCGACGGCAAGCCGGCGCGCGAGCGCAGGGCACCGGCAGCGGGGGAGGACCGCCTGACCGAGCTCAAGGCCGCGCTGCGCTCCCACCCGTGCCACGGCTGCGCCGATCGCGAGGAGCACGCCCGATGGGCGCACCGCTACTTCAAGCTGCGTGACGAGCACGAGGCGCTCCTGAAGCGGATCGAGGGCCGCACGTCCTCGATCGCGCGGGAGTTCGACAAGGTCTGCGGGGTCCTGGCCGAGCTGGGCTACCTCAGCGGTGCGGACGCCGACGCCCGGGTGACCGAGCACGGCGAGTGGCTGCGACGGGTGTACTCCGAGCAGGACCTGCTGGTGGTGGAGGCGCTCCAGCAAGGCCTGTGGGACGACCTGGACCCGGCCGGGCTGGCCGCCGTCGTGGCAGCCGTGCTCTACGAGTCCCGGTCCGACGAGCTCACGCCGCGGCCGCGCCTCAAGAGTCGGGTGCTCGCCGAGGCGGTCGACGCGACCGAGTCGCTCGCTCGTGACCTCGCCGTCGTCGAGGCGGAAGCGGGTCTCAAGCCGCGCCAGTCGCTCGATCTAGGCCTCGTCGCAGCGATCGAGAAGTGGGCCCGCGGTGGTCATCTCGACGAGGTGATCGATGCCGACCTCGCGGCGGGTGACTTCGTGCGCTGGGCCAAGCAGGTCATCGATCTGCTCGATCAGCTCACGGACGCGGCCCCGTCGGAGGACCTCCGCGAGACCGCGCATCGAGCGGTGCGGGCGGTCCGGCGCGGGATCGTCGCCCTGGGCTCGGTCTGAGCCGGCGCACCGACCACGCGCGTTCGGCATACGGGACTTGAGCGGGCCACCCCGCGGACGCTCAGCGAAGCACCTGCCCGGACACACCGACCGACACGCCGGGGCCCGCAGAAATCCCTCAACTCGTGCCACGGCGCTGACCTGCGCGAACGCCTCTGACCTGCAGGGACGTGTGCTTGGCGGGACAGGCGATCGTCGGTATGTTCGCTCTCTGTACTGCTGCAGGGGAAACCCGCGCAGTCACCGACCAGGCCCGTACGTTCACTAGAAAACGGGGCCCCGACCACGGGGCAGCGGACCGAAGTTCGTACGGGCCGGTCGGTGCCAAGCCGGCGGGCGGACCTGCCGCCGTGGCCACGTATCCTGGGCCGGTGCCTCCACTCCAGCCGCGACGGCTCTCGACCGCGGCGATGGCAGCAGCAGGCGGCCTCCTCACCGACACCGCTTTCCCGCAGCGAAGCTGGTGGCCGATGGCGATGGTCGGCATCGCGCTGCTCGTCCTCGCCCTTCGACGCGACTCGGCCCGGTGGGGAGCGGCCGTCGGGTTCATCTGGGGTCTGTCCTTCTTCCTCCCGCACATCTGGTGGGCGAACTACGCCGTCGGAGTGATCCCCTGGGTGGCGCTGTCGGTCGCGGAGGCCGGACTGGTGGCGGCGACGTGCGCCGTCTGGGTGTGGATCCGGCGCGGCACCCTCGTGAGCCGCATGATCCTCGGCCAGGCCGTGGTGCTCGGGATCGTCTGGGCGGTCGGGGAACAGGTCCGGCAGGTGTGGCCGTTCGGCGGGTTTCCCTGGGGGCGACTGGCGTTCTCGCAGACCGACTCGCCGCTGCTGCGGTTGGCATCGCTGGGTGGCGCGCCCTTGGTCTCTGCTGTCGTGGTGGCGCTCGGTTTCCTGCTCGCGAGCATCGTCCCGCGCCTGCGCAAGGCTGACACCGTGCGTCTGATCGGAGCCCCCGCAGCGGTCGCTGCGGTCCTGGTCGGCAGCCTGCTGGTGCCGCTGGGAACGAACGCGTCGGCCGGAACGCTCCGCGTCGGCGCGGTGCAGGGCAACGTCGCCGAACCGGGGCTCGGGGCCTTCGCGAATGCGTTCGAGGTGCTCAACAACCACGCGGCCGGGACCGAGCTGCTCGCGGCCGAGGTCGGTCCAGGCGGCGTCGACCTCGTGGTCTGGCCTGAGAACTCCTCCGACTACAACCCCCGGGTCAACGACGACGCTCGCGAGGTGGTCGAACGTGCGGTCGACGCCATCGACGCGCCGCTGCTGTTCGGCACCGACCGCTACGACGAGGGCGGCGAGATCCCGTACCGGTACAACGAGATGCTGCTCTGGCTGCCCGACGAGGGGCCGGTCTTCTCCTACGCCAAGCAGATCCCAGCGGCCTTCGCCGAGTACATCCCCATGCGAGACATCGCACGGATCTTCTCCTCCGCCGTCGATCTCGTCGGGGTGGACATGGCCCGCGGCACCGAGATCGCGGTCGTACCCGTACCGATCGAGTCGCTCGGCAGGGAGGTTCCGGTCGGGACGATCATCTGCTTCGAGGTCGCCTACGACGCCCTGATCCGCGAGTCGGTCCTCGGCGGGGCCGAGATCCTGTTCGTGCCGACCAACAACGCCTCGTTCGGGTTCACGGCCGAGTCGGACCAGCAGCTGGCGATGTCGCGGTTCCGTGCGGTCGAGCACGGCCGCGCCACGGTGCAGATCTCCACCGTGGGCGTCAGCGGCGTCATCGCACCGAACGGGGTGCTGCTGCAGACCACCGAGCTGTTCACGCCCGACCAGCTCGTGGCCACGCTGCCGCTGCGCACCGAGGTCACGATCAGCGACCGCCTCGGTGACGCCCCGATCGTGCTGTTCACGCTGATCACGATGCTGGGCCTGCTCACCGGCATCGCGACGGCGCCGCGCAGGAAGCGACGCCGATGACGACGCTCGTGATCATGCCCACCTACAACGAGCGGGAGGCGCTGCCGACGACGCTGGCGCACCTGCGCCAGACCGTCCCCGAGGTCGATGTGCTCGTGGTCGACGACAGCTCGCCCGACGGCACGGGGGAGTGGGCGGACCGGGCCACCGCGTCGGACTCGCAGGTGCACGTGCTGCACCGCGCGGGCAAGGAAGGTCTTGGGCGGGCGTACCTGGACGGTTTCCGGTGGGCCATGGAGCGCGGCTACGACACCGTGGTGGAGATGGACGCCGATGGATCCCACCGGCCCGAGGACCTGCCGGCACTGCTCACGGCGGCACGTTCGGAGCCCGCACCGGACCTGGTGATCGGTTCACGCTGGGTGCCCGGCGGCTCGGTCGTGAACTGGCCGTGGACCCGGCAGCTGATCAGCAAGGTCGGCACCGGGTACGCGCGCCTGGCGTTGCGGCTCACGGTCCGGGACGCCACCGCAGGCTTCCGGGTCTACCCGGCGCGTACGTTGCGCCGGCTGCCGCTGGGCGAGGTGGAGTCCCAGGGGTACTGCTTCCAGATCGACATGACCTGGCGTGTGCAGCGCGCCCGCGGCCGGGTGATCGAGGTGCCGATCACGTTCGTGGAGCGGACTCAGGGGAGATCAAAGATGAGCCGGGCGATCGCGCTGGAGGCGATCACCCGGCTCACCGAATGGGGTCTTGACGACCGTCGACGCCGGATCAAGCTCCGGATCGAGAAGCTGGCTCAGGCGCTGCGGCGCCGGGCCTGACCGCTGCGGAGCAGCGCGAGGCGCTCGTCGAGCAGCTCTTCGAGCTCGCCCACCGTGCGACGCTCGAGCAGCATGTCCCAGTGGGTGCGCTGCTTCTTGGTGGCCTTGGGCTCGGGGCGCGTGGCGTCGCGGAGCAACGCCTCACCGCCACCGGGAGCCTCCCAGACCGCGGGCACATCGGCATCGGCAGCGAACGGGATCACGATGACGCGACCATCCGGGCAGTCGTAGACAGCCTCGATGCGGGGCGCGAACTCGACGTTCGCCTCCGACTCCAGGCTGTTCGCACCGATCTTCATCCCTCGCAGGGAACGTTCGGCCATGTCTCCTCCTTCGCGTACGCGCAGCCGTGGGTGTGCTGCGGGCGTACAATTTGTTCAACGGAACATCATCCAGTGATGTTCCGCCCGGCTGGTGAAGGTGCTGTGAAGCGTTGCGGGCGCACGTGCGCAGATCTGTGCGCGGCGCGCTCACGGATAGGGTGCTCTGGTGCACATGAGCTATCGCCAGCTGGGCCGATCCGGACTCACCGTCTCCGCCGTCGGGCTGGGGTGCAACGCCTTCGGAGCCACGATTGTTCCCGACGACGTCCCAGCAGTCGTGGGGGCTGCGCTGGACTCGGGGATCACGCTGTTCGACACAGCGGACGTCTACGGCGGGAACCCCGGCCAGAGCGAGGAGCTGCTGGGGAAGGCGTTGGGTTCGCGACGTGACGAGGTGGTGGTCGCCACCAAGTTCGGCATGGACATGGGCGGTGTCAATGGTCCCGACTGGGGGGTGCGCGGCTCGCGTCGCTATGTCCGCACCGCCGTCGAGGCATCGCTGAGGCGGTTGGGGACCGACCACATCGACCTCTATCAGATGCACCGGTACGACCCCCAGACGCCGCTGGAGGAGACCCTCGCCGCGCTCCACGAGCTGGTCCTCGAGGGCAAGGTCCGCTACCTGGGGTCCTCGAACTTCACCGGGTGGCAGATCGTCGACGCGGACTGGATCGCGCGGACCGCGGGCGGGAGCCCGATGATCTCGGTCCAGAACCCCTACTCGCTGCTCGACCGCGCCGTCGAGGCCGAGGTGATCCCGGCGGCTCAGCACGTGGGTGCGGGCCTGCTGCCGTACTTCCCGCTGGCCTCAGGGTTGCTGACCGGAAAGTACCGCCGCGGAGAGGCCGCGCCCGAGGGCACCCGCCTCACCAGGCGGCCCGAGCGGCTGGCGGCGGCCGACTTCGACCAGATCGAGGCGATCGAGGCGTTCGCGCAGGCTCGCGAGGTACCCGTGGCCACGGTCGCTATCGCCTACCTGGCGGCACAAGACGTGGTCGGCTCTGTGATCAGCGGTGCGTCGAAGCCCGAGCAGGTGCGGTCCAACGCGGCTGCTCTGGGGTGGGAGCCCACGCCCGCCGATCTCGCCGAGCTGGACGAGATCACCGGTCGTTGAGCGTCTCGGCGCCGGGCTGCGCCGCCTCGATGAGTCGCTGCCCGAGCCGGCGTACCTCCTCGGCCAGTACCGCTGGGGCGATCACGCGGAACGGCGCTGCGATCTCGGCGAGCTTGACGGCGTACCAGTCCGGAGTGCTGGTGCTGCCGCGTAGCCGGGTGCTGCCGTCGGGTTGCTCCTCAAGGCTGCCGAGCTGCCGGGGGATCCACCACCTCACCTGCTCGGTCGGTGCCTGGATCACCACCTCGACGGCGTGCTCCCACCCCTCGGAGAGGTGCTCCTCGACCACGTCGAGCAGGTCGACGTCGGGCCGCTCGAAGGTCTCGGCCGCGACGCGGACCGACTCGATCCGGTCGACCCGGTAGAGCCGGCGCGCCTCGCGGTCCCGGGACCAGCACAGCAGGTACCAGTAGCCGCGGCGGGGCACGACGCCCCAGGGCTCGATAGCGGTGCCGAACACGTGCTCGCCGCGATAGCGGATCTGCGCGACCTGCTGCTTGGCGGCGGCATCCACGAGCTGGGCGACGATCCCGCCGTCGACCTCGGGCCCCGGCGGGGGAGTCGGGATCGAGGAGCGGATCTCCTCGATGGCGCCCGCGAGCGAGGCCGGGAGCACCCGGGTGAGCTTGGCGAGAGCGCGGCCTGCGGCGTCGTCACGTCCGTGCCGGCTCTCGACGGCGGACAGGGTCAGTCCCAGTGCCTCGGAGAGGGTGAGCGAGAGCGGCGGTGGCCGGAACCCACGACCGATCTGGTACCCGCCGTAGCGGCCGGCCGTTGACTCCACGGGGATGTCGGCCTCCCGGAGGATCGCCGCGTAGCGCCGAGCGGCGCGGTCGGAGACGCCGAGCTCCGCGCCGAGCTCGGCCGCCGTGATGCCAGGGCTGTCCTGGATGAGGGCGAGCGCGAGCAGTGCACGAGCGGTCGGGCTGTCGCCGTCGAGACCCATGGGCGCAGGGTAGTGCGCGAGCCCCGGGGCCGGTCAGCCTGGGAGTCGCCAGTTCGGTGGTGGGTCCTCCCCGACGCGGCCGTCGATCGCCTCACGGAGCAGATCGGCGTGCCCGGTGTGCCTGCCGTACTCCTCGATGATGTCGCAGAGCAGCCGACGCAGGCTCACGACGAACCCGTCGTCGGCGCCCATCGCGACCTGCTGGTCCGGCCCACCCTGCGAGATCGCGTCCGTGATGCGGGTACGGGCGCGGGCAACCGACTCGTCCCACATCGCGTACAGCTCAGCAGCCGTCAGCCCGGTGGTGTCGAAGGTGTAGGTCTTCGGGTCGCCGGGATAGGCCACCATGCCGGCCCACGGGGGTCCGTAGGGAGCGCCCGAGAGTGCCTGCCCCCACTTCTCGTCCTCGACACAGGCAAGATGCTTGAGCAGCCCACCGAGGGTGAGAGCGGAGGCACCGACGGTACGTGCGAGCGCGCGCTCGTCGAGCCCGTCGGCCTTCCAGCGGAAGGTGGCGCGCTGCCGCTCGAGCGCGCCGAGAAGGTGCTCGATCTCCGAGCCGTTGAACGGCGGCTCCCATGGCGGCGGTGTCTCAGTCATCTCGTCACGGTAGGACCGGCTACGGACGAACCGCTTCCGGGTACCTCCTCCATTTCGGGCAGCGGGAGATCCCGAAATCTGGCGGTCGCCCACCGTTCGTCAAGCCCTCATCCACCCCTCACCGCATCGGGCTGTCCGGCGCGGTGACGAGTCCTACGGTCGGCACGTTCGCGCATTTCCCGACTCTTGGAGGCTGACATGACCACCACCCAGCTGCCGTTGCGTGCACGACCGATGGCGGGCAACACCCATGGCACTCGCAGTGCCGTGACGTGCCACCTGCGATGCGGTGACGCCTGCTTCAAGCCGGTTCCGAACACCAGCGAGACCAGCTACTTCCGTGATGTCGCCTCGACGGCCCTGAGCCGTCGCAGCTTGCTGCGCGGAGCGGGCGCACTCGGCCTGGCTGCGGTCGCCACCGCGTTCGTGGCGGAGGCAGACCCGGCACACGCGCGGCCGGCAGGCGGTGGCGGCAAGCTGGCCTTCGCGGCGATCGACCCCGTGCCCCGGACCGTCGACGACGTCACCGTGCCGTCGGGGTATGCGTGGAACCCGATCATCCGATGGGGTGACCCGATCCTGACAGGTGCTCCCGCGTTCGACGGCGCGGCGCAGAGCGCCGAGTCGCAGGCGGGCCAGTTCGGGTACAACTGCGACTACCTCGACATCATCCCGACCAACGGCGCCAGGACCCGCGCGCTGCTGGTGGCCAACCACGAGTACACCAACGAGAGCATCATGTTCCCTGCCGACCTCGACGCCGAGACCGCTATCCGGATCGCGTGGGCTGCCCACGGGCTGAGCGTCGTCGAGCTGCGCCGGGGCCGCAAGCAGCAGCCCTGGGAGTACGTGCTGGGAGCACCGCTCAACCGCCGCATCACGCTCGAGACACCGTTCTCGATCGACGGCCCTGCCGCGGGCTCCGAGCTTCTGAGGACCGCAGAGGACCCCACGGGGACCACGGTGCGGGGCACGATGAACAACTGCGCGGGCGGCACAACACCGTGGGGCACGGTCCTGTCGGGTGAGGAGAACTTCAACCAGTACTTCTTCGCCGCTGGCAGCTCGGCCGAGGAGGCCAGGTATGGTCTGGGTGCCGCGGACGGCCGCAACTGGCGTTCGGTCGACCCCCGGTGGGACGCCACCAGCCCCGACTACGTCAACGAGCCGAACCGGTTCGGCTGGGTCGTCGAGGTGGACCCGGAGGACCCCGGCTCCACGCCGGTCAAGCACACAGCGATGGGTCGGTTCAAGCACGAGGGCGCGAACGTCGTCGTCAGCAGCGACGGCCACGTGTTCGCCTACATGGGCGATGACGAACGGTTCGACTACGTGTACCGGTTCGTGTCCAAGCAGCGCTACCGCAAGGGTGCGTCCCGTGCCGCGCGCCGGCACAACCTGCGACTGCTGAGCGACGGCGACCTGTCGGTCGCGAGGTTCGCTGGTGACGGTGCTGAGGACGGCGTCAGCGACGGCACGGGGGAGTGGATCCCGCTCACGCGCGACGGCCGCTCGATGGTGCCTGGGTTCACCCTCGAGGAGGTGCTCGTCTACACACGGCTCGCTGCGGACGCCGTCCAGCCCACCAAGATGGACCGGCCCGAGGACGTGGAGCCGAACCTCGTCAACGGACGCGTCTACGTGGCATGCACCAACAACTCGGACCGGGGCAGGGAGGGCAAAGAGGGCCCGACCGAGGCGAACCCCCGAGCAACCAACAAGGACGGCCACATCGTCGAGATCGTGCCCAGCCGCGGCGACCACACGGCGACCACCTTCGAGTGGAACCTGCTGCTCATCTGCGGTGACCCCAGCACTGCGGGGACCTACTTCGGCGGCTACCAGGGTGAGGTGTCCCCGATCTCCTGCCCGGACAACCTTGCCTTCGACTCCACCGGGACGCTCTGGATCTCCACGGACGGCCAACCCGGAGCCATCGGTTACAACGACGCCCTGCACCGGGTGACGTTGAGCGGGCGGGAGCGTGGCCGTGTCGAGCAGTTCCTGGCCGTGCCCGCCGGCGCCGAGACGTGCGGTCCGGTGATCCACGACAAGGATGGTTCGGTGTTCGTCGCGGTGCAGCACCCCGGTGAGGACGGCAGCTGGGAGGCACCGCAGTCGTACTTCCCGGACTACGTGCCGGCGGGCTCGAAGGTCCCCGACGGCCACTTCGCCGGGCCGCGCCCGAGCGTGGTGCAGGTCACCCGCAGCCGCTGACCCCGGTGCCGTGCTGGCCATGACACGATCGGCTCATGGCCAGCACGGACGACCCGCGCCTGCGGGAGCTGAGACTGCTGCGCCAGGTGCGCGACCGCATCGACCGTGACTACCGCGAGCCGCTGGACGTGCCTGCCCTCGCAGCAGGCGTGCACCTGTCCGCCGGCCACCTGAGTCGCCGGTTCAAGGAGGAGTTCGGCGAGTCGCCGTACTCGTACCTGATGACCAGACGCATCGAGCGCGCGATGACCCTGCTCCGCAGGGGCGATCTGTCGGTGACCGAGGTGTGCTTCGCCGTCGGCGGATCCTCGCTGGGTACCTTCAGCACGCGGTTCTCCGAGCTGGTCGGGATGCCACCCAGCGAGTATCGCGAGCGTGCCAGGGAGGACCTGCGCGGCCTGCCGACCATGATCGTCAAGAAGGTCGCCAGACCGATCAGGAATCGAGAAGCGCGGCCTCCGGGCCCGGGCATAGCGTGAGCGCATGGCTATCACCTTGCACACCACGTTCCTTCCGCACGACGACGCTGACGCCGCCAAGGCGTTCTACCGGGACCTCCTCGGCTTCGAGATCCGCCAGGAGGTGGGCTACAACGACATGCACTGGATCACGGTCGGCCCGCCCGAGCAGCCCGACGTCAACCTCGTCCTGCACCCCCCGGGCGCCGACCCGGCGATCACCGACGACGAGCGCCGCACCATCACCGAGATGATGGCGAAGGGGACGTTCGCGAGCATGCTGCTGGCGAGCGAGGATCTCGAGGACACGTTCGCCAAGCTGGAAGCGGGCGGCGCCGACATCCTGCAGGAGCCTGCCGATCAGGACTGGGGCGTGCGCGACTGCGCGGTGCGAGACCCCGCGGGCAACACGCTGCGTATCCAGCAGGCGAGGTGACGCCAGCGGCGGCCCGCCCTCGCGCGGAGCGCAGGCGAGCCGTCGAGGATCTGCTGCGCACCGCCGTCGACGTCTGGGTCGCATCAGTGGGCGCCGACGGGCTGCCGTACCTGGTGCCGCTGTCCCATCATTGGGACGGCGGGACGGTGCTGCTGTCGACCGGAGCGGACACGCGAACCGCGCGCAACCTTCTGGCTAACCCGGTCGTGCGCCTCGCGGTGGGTCATACCCGTGATGTGTGCCTGATCGACGGTAGCGTCGAGATCCTGGCCATGGCAGAGCTACCGGACGCCCGGGGCGATGCGTTCGCGGCGCACGCCGGATTCGACCCCCGGCTGTTGCGGAGCCCCTACCTGTGGTTCCGTGTCACGCCGCAGCGGATCCAGGCTTGGCGAGAAGAGAACGAGATCGAGGGCCGCGACCTGATGGTCGACGGCATCTGGCGGGACGACGAGGGAGTTGCATGAGCAGGCAGCCGGCTGACAGCCACGACCTGATCCGGGTCCGTGGCGCCCGGGAGAACAACCTGAAGGATGTCGACGTCGAGATCCCGAAACGTCGTCTGACGGTCTTCACCGGGGTGTCCGGGTCGGGCAAGAGCTCGCTCGTGTTCGACACGATCGCCGCGGAGTCGAAGCGGCTCATCGACGAGACCTACCCCGCGTTCGTGCAGGGCTTCATGCCCACGCTCGCTCGTCCGGACGTGGACGTGCTGGACGGGCTGACGCCGGCGATCATCGTGGATCAGGAACGGCTGGGCTCGAACCCGCGCTCGACCGTGGGCACGGTCACGGACGCGAACGCGCTGCTGCGGATCCTGTTCAGCAGGTTGGGCGATCCTCACATCGGCTCGCCGAACGCCTACTCCTTCAACGTGCCGTCGGTGAGCGCGAGCGGTGCCATCACGGTGCAGCGCGGCGGCAAGACGATCGCTGAGAAGGCGAGCTTCAACCAGCTCGGCGGCATGTGCCCGAAGTGCGAGGGGCGCGGCTCCGTCTCCGACTTCGACCTGACCGCGCTGTACGACGAGGAGAAGTCGATCGCCGAGGGCGCGTTCCTGATCCCCGGGTATGGACCCGGCACCTGGTACGCGCGCATCTACGAGAACTCCGGGTTCTTCCCTGGCGACAAGCCGATCAAGAAGTTCACCAAGCGCCAGCTGCACGACCTGCTGTACAAGGAGCCCACCAAGGTCAAGGCGGAGGGCATCAACGTCACCTTCGAGGGGCTGATCCCACGGATCCAGAAGTCGTTCCTGTCCAAGGACGTCGAGGCGATGCAGCCGCACGTACGCCGGTTCGTAGAGAAGGCCATCACGTTCGGTACCTGCCCGGAGTGCGGCGGCACCCGGCTCGCGCCCGAGGCACGTTCCTCGAAGATCCGAGGCAAGAACATCGCCGACCTGTGCGCGATGCAGATCACGGATCTGGCGGACTGGGTGCGCGATCTCAATGAGCCTTCAGTTGCGCCGCTACGTGAAGGATTGAGCGACCTGCTGGACTCGTTCGTGTCGATCGGGTTGGGTTACCTGTCGCTCGAGCGCCCTTCAGGTTCGCTCTCCGGTGGTGAGGCACAGCGGACGAAGATGATCCGTCACCTCGGTTCGGCCCTGACCGATGTCACGTATGTGTTCGACGAGCCGACCATTGGCCTTCACCCCCACGACATCGCGCGCATGAACGACCTGCTCCTGCAGCTGCGGGACAAGGGCAACACGGTGCTGGTGGTGGAGCACAAACCGGAGACGATCGCGATCGCCGACCACGTGATCGACCTGGGGCCAGGCGCCGGTACCGCCGGGGGAGAGGTGATGTACACCGGCTCGTTGGAAGGACTGCGGGGCAGCGACACCGTGACCGGGCAGCACCTCGACGACAAGGCGAGCGTGAAGGACTCGGTGCGCTCCGCCGTCGGGAAGATCGAGGTCAGGGGAGCGAGCGCGAACAACCTGCGCGATGTCGACGTCGACATACCGCTCGGTGTCCTGGTCGCCATCACCGGCGTGGCTGGGTCGGGCAAGAGCTCGCTCATCGGCGGCTCGGTGGCCGATCGCGATGGCGTGGTCGTGATCGATCAGCGCGGCATCAAGGGGTCACGGCGCAGCAACCCCGCCACCTACACCGGGCTGCTCGAGCCCATCCGGAAGGCCTTCGCGAAGGCGAACGATGTGAAGGCGGCGCTGTTCAGCGCCAACTCCGAGGGGGCGTGCCCGGTGTGCAACGGCGCCGGCACCATCGAGACCGACCTGGGTCCGATGGCGACCGTGACGACGACATGCGAGGAGTGCGGCGGCCGCCGGTTCCAGGCTGCCGTGCTCGAGTACACATTCGGTGGCAAGAACATCGCCGAGGTGCTCGAGCTCCCGGTCGCCGACGCGCACGCCTTCTTCGCAGACGGTGATGCGAAGACGCCGGCGGCGGTGAAGATCCTGGAGCGGCTGGAGGATGTCGGGCTCGGCTATCTCACCCTCGGGCAGGCGCTCAACACCCTGTCCGGCGGTGAGCGGCAGCGGCTGAAGCTGGCGACGCAGATGGGGGAGAAGGGCGCGGACGTCTACGTGCTCGACGAGCCGACCACGGGGCTGCACCTGGCCGATGTCGAGGGGCTGCTCGGGCTGCTGGACCGGCTGGTGGATTCTGGTAAGTCGGTGATCGTGATCGAGCACCACCAGGCGGTCATGGCCCATGCGGACTGGATCATCGACCTCGGTCCGGGCGCTGGGCACGACGGCGGCCGAGTGGTGTTCGAGGGAACGCCAACTGATCTGGTGGCCACGCAGGCGACCCTGACCGGAGAACACCTGGCCGACTACGTGGCGTGAGGCAGGTCGGCGCTAGACCTCGGCCGGCTCAGCTCTCCGCGGACGAGGCGAGCGCTTCGTCGGTGACGCGCCCGCCGTCCTGTACCGGACGAATCAGGTCGGTCAGGTCGAAGCCCTGACGCGCGGCCTCGGTGAGGAACTCCTGCTCGACGGCGGCATCGACGTGCGGGGTGCGGGCCAGGAGCCACAGGTTCTTGTGGTCGGGGGTGCCGACGAGGGCGTGCTGGTAGTCGGCGTCGAGCTTGAGCACCCAGTAGTCGCCCTTCGTGAAGGGGATCCACCGGAGGCCCTCCGGGAGGAACGTGACCTCGAGCTGGGCGGGGGAGTCGCCCGCCGGCGTGGCGCGGCCGACCGCCTGGGTGGGCTCGCCGTCGGCGTCGAGGCATCGGTTGTCCACACGGATGGACCCGTCGTCGAGGGAGTACTGGGCGGTGACGTTGCTGGCCTCGGCGTCCTCGTAGCGCAGCGGCAGCCGCGCGATCTCGTACCAGAGCCCCAGGTAGCGGTCGAGGTCCAGATCATCGATGGCGGTCACGGGGTTGCTGTCGCTCATGCTCTGACCTCTCTCGTGGTGCAGCCGTCGTGGTGGTCTCGACACTAACCCGTGAGCTCAAGCATCTCGGGGGCGGGGCTTTGCTCATTCTTGAGGGTTGTGCACCCAGGAAGCGGGGCAACGGGTCGATGCCCTCGACTAGCGTGGCGTCATGACGCTTCTGGTGCTCACCGCTGTCGGGGATGACCGAGAAGGCCTCGTGTCGGCGTTGTCGCGAGCCGTCGAGGGCCATGGCGGGAACTGGCTCGACAGTCAGCTCGCCCGCCTGGCGGGCAAGTTTGCCGGCATCGTGCTGGTGGACATCCCCGCTGAGGCCGTCGAGGCGTTCATGGAAGCGGCCGCGGCACTGCGTGAGGAGATCGGCTGGAAGGTGGACGTGACGCCCGCCGGGAGCGGGGGAGAGGGCGGTCATGAGGTCCAGGTCCATCTCGTCGGGCTCGACCGACCCGGGATGGTGCAACAGGTCAGCGCGGCGCTCGCCGAGCAGCACGTGAGCATCCGCAGCTTCCGTTCCTGGACGCACAACGCGCCCCAGGGTGGCGGCTTGCTGTTCGAGGCCGAAGCAGTGGTGACGCTGGCTCCCGGGACCGACCCGGATGCGGTCCGGCGCGCACTCGAGCCGATCGCCGATGAGCTGATGGTCGACCTCGAGCTGGCAGAGACCGTGTGAGCGGGGCCAGCGGCGCCCCGCGAGCACGAGCAGAGTCGTCGCCGACGCGGGGCCGTGAGCTGGCGCGAGCGTTATGTCATTTCGGGCGTCGACCGTCCATGTTCGGGGGATGGCAGGCATGACTGCGTTCCGGTCGACGCGTCTGGCGCTGTTCCACGGTTGGACGGCCTCGCCGCTGTGGGAGCGCACGGGTAGCGAGATCGGGAAACCTCGATCTGACGGAGCTACCGGTGTCCGACGGTCTGCGCGAGCGCTTACGGGACTGGAACGCGCGCTGCGACGAGATCCTGTCGGCGCACGCCTATCACTGGCCCGACGAGCAGACGCACAAGGAGATCGTCGAGCAAGGGTCAGCGCTGGCCACAGCGCTGCGTGCCGAGCTTGGCATCGAGATCGTCTACAGGCCCGACGGTGAGGCCGACGACCGCGAACGCGTTGCCCGTCGCAGGAGTCGTCCGCAGACGCAACCTGGGCGGCGTGCTCGCCACTATCGGGCGAGACGTACCGGCCGCGTCTTGAGTGGCATGGAACCGACCCACCCACCCGGTGAGCCGGGTTTCAGGCCGATCCGGCTCAACGCCGATAATGGACATTATGTCATTCTAATCCCGTACCGTTGCAACGGATGCACGATCGCGACTCCCCTCCAACCCTCCGCCCTTCCCCCATTGATCTGGCCAGCGCAACCCTCCTGACCTGCGGCGTCGAACCCTCGATCGATGCCGCAGGACACCAGTTGGGAGGCAAGCCTCGATCACGTTGGGCTCGCCACCCACGGTGACTGTCGGCGATCAGGCGATCGACTTGGGCCATCAAGTCGCGGTCCTGCCGAGCCCCACCCTCGTCGACCGCCAGGAGCGGGAGGGTCATGCCGTCCATGCCTTCACCACGCCGAACCGGACCATCCGCTGGCGTCGACACGACGGCTAACACAGCGACTCCAGGGAGCTTGCGCTGGTGGAACCTAGGCCGGTTCGGCACCATAGAGACGTAAGCATGTTCGTATCTTGAGTCGCGCTGAAGGAGTTCGCAGAAAGTTGGGGGGTAGCGCCAGCGCCGCGACTTAAGAGGAGACGTCGGAGAGCTTGCTCGCCGACGTCACCGACCAGACGGAGTCGCCATGGCCTTCCAGCCCGAACCGGAGCCGGATCTCCCGGCCCGGCTCGGTGGCGCCCTACAACGGGAGGTCGGCGCCGTTCCGCTGTGGTGGTTACCCAGCGACGACGAGGCGACCGAGCAGGCGCGACGCGTGGACCGGCTCGCCGCCGACGCAGACCTGGTCACCACGCTCGCGCTTGCCGGCTACCAGGGCGCCGACTACGACCTGTTCGCTACCGAGCTGTCCCGGTACGGGCTGGCAGTGATCGGCGCCTGGATGCGCCAGGGCATGATCCTGGCCAAGTGCAAGCAGCAGAAAGGCCTCCATGCTGGCCTGCGCAGCATCGGACGTGGGTTCAGTCCCGATGAGGTCATCGAGCTCAGCGGCGAGACGGTCGCAGCAGCGCTGAGGCACTTCCGCGAGGACGTGCTGATGCGCAACAAGTGGCGCCCGGACGGTGGGGCAACGCTGCGGACCTTCTTCATCGGGCAGTGCCTGTTCCGATTCGCCAACGTCTACAAGCGCTGGGAGGGCGAGATCCGTCGCTCGAGCATCTGGACCTCCACCGAGGACGAAGATCTCCTGACTGCTCTGGGCGGCGGCAGTCCACAGGACGTGGAGCGGCAAGCCATCAATCGACTGATCCTGGACGACCGGTTCGCCCGGATCAAGAACCCGAACGTACGTAGGGCGATGGTCTACACCGCCATGGAGTGGACCCAACAGCAGATCGCGGTCGAGCTCGGCGTCACCGAGAAGGCGGTGGAGCGAATGCTCGCCAACGAACGTGCCCGGCAACGTCAGTCACCAGACAAGTCCAGGAAGAAGGCCTGAATGAACCGAAACGGACGATCGATCCGCACCATGGTCGAGCGCAGCTCGCTGGGCACACCCAAGGCGGCTGCCGCCCGCCGGACCATCTCGGCGGAGACCGCCGCGCGGGTCGTCGCACGGTCCAAGAGCATCGAGCGCACCAGCGGCAAGAAGTCTGGGGGGTGACACCTTCTCCGCTACTACACCGTAGGTGTCGGTCGTCGAACGCGGCCGATGGGTCCGCACAAGAGTGTGGGCCCCCAGAACGCGGTACGTCCCGAGAGCCCTCCACCCCTGATAACGCTGGAGCCTACCGGGTCGCCGCACGCACGAGAGGTTCGACGACAATGTCACGACGAGGCTCCAGCGGAGGTCGGGCGCGTAGCGCCCGCACCGGTCGCTACGTCACGATGGCCACGGCCCGGCGCAGCCCGCGCACCACAGTGGTCGAGGCCGGTGGCAACCGCAGCACGGGCACCGCGCACCGGTCCGCCATCAGCGGCCGCTACGTGAGCGCCGCCTGGGCGCGCCGCAGCCCGGGCACCACGGTCACCGAGAACGGCTAACCGCCAGCGGCAGCCTGGGTCCGGCCGCCGTTCAGGGCCGGACGCAGGCTGTCGTGTCGAGTGTCGGTGCGATGTGAGAGAGTCTGCGCAGGTCCGCTAGGCCGGAGAGGAGTAGAGATGAGCATCTGCTATTTCAACAGCGGTGGAGAGGTCGCGGCGTTCCGCCGATCAGCGGACGACAAGTTCCTCTTCGACCAGAACGGCAACTGGATCGGCTGGTTTCCCTGGGACGATGACGACGCAGTGGACCGAGAAGGCGACTATCTCGGAACCGTAGTCGGGAATCGTCTCCTCGCTCGAACCTCCCCCAACTACCGTGGCTATCCCGGCTACCCGGGTTACCCGGGCTATGCTGGCTACCCGGGCTACCCGGGCCACGCCGGTTACGGTGGCTACCACTCCGGCTTCGAGGACGTTGACCCGAGCCGTCTGAAGAGCTGAGCAGGTAGAACTGCATCTCTATCCAGAGAGTCCAGTACACGGCGGACGCCAAAGAGGTCTTGCAGCATCATCATGTGACCGCGACGCTCCGACTGGGATATGCCCCACTGGTGCGTCCCCGCCGCCCGAATAGTGCCACACCGAATAATGCTGGTCACCAGTCTGGTCAGCGAATCGCTCCAGATTAGTCAAACCCGCCCCTCGGCCGACCTCCAGCATGTTCGACCCCTAGCGAGGCTCTGACCTGCACAGATGCGACCTAGTCGTCCCGAGCTCTGACCTCTGCAGACGTGGGCTCGCGTTGCGGGCCCAGGTGCTGAGCTCGGCTAGGACGGTCCCGAACTCACGATGGTTTTGCGGTCGGTGCCTCGGCCCCTGGTTGTCGATCCCTCGTGCCCGATCCGGAGAAACCGTTGCCAGGATCAGCGATCGCACCAGGCTGAGCAGGTCCGCCGGGAAGGTGCTCTCCTGGATTGTCGCTCGGATGAGCCGGCGAGCCTCCTCGTGCGTGGCTCTGCCTCGAGCCGTGAGCAGGCATACTCGCTGCGACCCTCCCCCTCAGCCGCAGGAGCGATTCTTGTGACCCGACGTCTCGAGCGGCTCAGAACCCACGTGAGCCGCGCCGTCGCCAGGATTCGGACCCTGCTCACGCGTGAGACCGTGCGGCACGCGCTCGGATCCGCCGTCGCCGTTCTGATTGCCTTCGCGACCACCTCGGTGGGCGTTCGTCTGAACCTGCTGGATGCGGGAGCGACCTCGACGCCGCTGCTGGTCACGTTGATGTTCGGCCTGTACGGGCCCACGTTCCTGGTCCTGAGCTGGTGGACGTTCCGCACGCGCCAAGGTGAGCACCTACGCACGTCCCTGATGCGTTCGCAAGAACACCGCGGTCTCATGCGGTGGCTCTTCGTCTCCAGCCCCACCACCTGGGCGGGCACAGTCATGCTCATCGGCGTGATCTCGGTCGTCATGCTCGCCACTGGGCAGGGTCGGCCTGGTGTCGCAGTCGTCGTGATCTGCGTCGTCGGTGTGATCGGTAGCTGGGTGCTCATGCTCGCCGTGATGTCGCTCGAGTACATGCGCAACTGGGCGAGCGAGAACTCGATGTCCTTCCCAGGGTCGGAGCCACGCAGCTTCGTCGACTTTCTCTACCTGTCCATCCAGCTGTCCACCACCTTCTCCTCGGCTGATGTCGCGCTCGAGAAGCGTTCGGTCAGAAAGCTCGCGAGCCTGCACTCCGTGCTGGCGTTCGCCTACTCGACTGCGATCATCGCTGTGTTCGCGTCGCTGCTGATCAGCATCTCGCTGCAGTCGTAGGGGCTCTAGGCGCAGCCGAGACAGCACCGCGCCGTGGGCCGGACGTACCCGTACGCCGCACGAGCTTCCACGGTGGTACTGGTTGCGACGTGCATCTCAACGACTGGGGTACTTCGCCGCGCGCCATACGGACGCAAATCGTCCGCTTTCCCGCCTACGATGCGAAGGCATGGTGACAGATGACCACACGATCCAGCCGTTGACCACTCACACGTGGGAGGCGTTCGCCGAGCTGGTGAAGCGTCACAACGGGATCTTCGGCGGATGCTGGTGCACCTACTTCCACCCTTCCTGCGTCGACCGGGAGCCGGGGTACGAGGGCAGTCGAAAGATGAAGAAGCAGCTGGTCGAGACCGGGCAGGCGCATGCGGCGCTCGTGATGGTCGGCGATGAGGCAGTTGCGTGGGCGGAGTACGGCACCCCGGACGAGCTGCCGAACATCCATCACGGAAAGCAGTACCTGGCCGAGGCCGATGCGATTCCCGACTACCGCATCACATGCATCTTCGTCGACAAACGCTACCGCCGACAGGGCTACGCCAAGGTGGCTCTGGCTGGCGCGCTCGATCTGATCGCGGCTCAGGGCGGTGGCGTGGTCGAGGGCTACCCCCACGAGGTAGGCGAGAAGCGGATGAGCAACTCATTCGTCTACAACGGAACACGCACGATGTACGAGCAGGCCGGCTTCGAGTTCATCCGCTCGAAGGGTTTGCGGAACACGGTCATGCGACGCACGATCTAGGCCCCACGTCAACATTGTTGTTGTAGTACCGGACCATCAGCTCCCAGTACCCCATCAGGAGCGCCATCTGCACTGCTGTCGCCAGGGCAGCCGGTAGCGCGCGGCGATGATGGGCGGCGATGATCGCGGCCAGCAACGCGGCGGTCGCGGTGACGTTGACCGCCATCGCCGTGTCCATCGGCCGCTCGGCAATCCACTGCTCCTCGCCGAGCGCCGCCCGGGTCGCCCAGGCCCGGTCGTGCGGGGGCTCGCCGAACATCACCGGGTTGAGTGCCATCCACAGGCCGACCAACGCGGCGTCGCGCGGGGAGCGTCGCCACACCGGGACGAGCATCAGCGGTGTGCTCGCCCACCTCGTCCACATGCTCCACGGGTTGCTGTGCCGCGCGAACACCGCCCGCTTGATGTTCTGCCAGTCCTTCATCGACGAATCCTCTCGTCTGCTGACCGCGGGCGTGCCACGACATGCTGGTTGGCTGAGGCGTCTACCAGAGGTCGTACCCGCGCTTTCGTGCGTACTCGTGAAGCCAACGAAGCACCTGGAAGGCGACGCCGACCCACAGGAAGAGGATCACCAGCGGGGGTGTCGGGTGGAAGTGCATCAGTGAACGTGAGCCACCCGAGCTGCATGGCACCACCCTGGTGTCGCCGTTCGGTGGACCATGATGGAGCCATGGACCACCGACCACTCCCCCGTCTCAGCGGGCATGTCTCCGCGATCGGCCTGGGCACCTGGCAGCTCGGCGCCGACTGGGGCGAGGTGTCGCAGAGCGATGCGCACGCCGTGCTCACGGCCGCCGTCGAGTCAGGCGTCACGTTCTTCGACACCGCCGACGTCTACGGCGACGGCCGCAGCGAGCAGCTCATCGGCGCGTTCCTCCGGGACCGGCCCGAGCTCGACGTGCTGGTGGCGACCAAGATGGGTCGCCGTGTCGCCCTCGACCCGAGCCTGTACACGCTCGAGAACTTCCGTTCCTGGACCGACCGCTCGCGTGAGAACCTCGGCGTCGACCGCCTCGATCTCGTGCAGCTGCACTGCCCGCCGACACCCGTCTACTCCTCCGACGCCGTCTGCGACGCCCTCGACACCCTCGTGGACGAGGACCGGGTCGCTGGGTACGGCGTCAGCGTCGAGACCTGCGAGGAAGCCCTGACGGCGATCGCACGCCCCGGCGTCGTCAGCGTCCAGATCATCCTCAACCCGTTCCGGCTCAAGCCCCTCGAGCAGGTGCTTCCCGCCGCGCAGCAGGCCGGCGTCGGGATCATCGCCCGCGTACCCCTGGCGAGCGGGCTCCTCAGCGGTCGCTACACCGCTGAGACCCAGTTCGCCGAGAACGACCACCGCACCTACAACCGGCACGGCGAGGCCTTCGACCAGGGCGAGACGTTCTCGGGCGTCGACTACGCGACCGGTGTCCAGGCTGCGACCGAGTTCGCGCAGCTCGCGCCCGCCGGCGCCACACCCGCCCAGACGGCTCTGCGCTGGATCATCCAGCAACCCGGCGTCACGAGCGTGATTCCCGGCGCCCGGAACCCGGACCAGGCTCGCGCCAACGCGGGGGCGGCGGAGCTGGCGCCGCTGACCGACGAGACGCTCGCCGGCGTCGTCGACCTCTACGACACCCACATCCGCGCGCAGGTGCATCACCGCTGGTAGGCACGATCTCGTGCACCGCTGCACGAACCCGTGCTGAGAGCGGGAGGGGAAGGCGCGGAGAGTCAGCCATCGCGCCTACGTCGTGGGCGGGCGTGCAGGTGGCAGGCTGTGCCCCATGCCCGGACTGATGCGCCAGAAGCCTGAGCCGCCGCCGCCACCCACGGAGACCGTCGCGCTCTCCCCCAGGTCCGTCTGGCGGGCTGGGTGGGTGATCGTCGGCGTCGCGATGTGCGTGTTCATCATCGTCTTCATCGTCGACCGCGGCGGCGGCCTGATCTTCACGCTGATCATCTCGATGTTCCTCGCGGTCGCCATGGAGCCCGCCGTGCGGCTCCTGACGCGCTGGATGAAGCGACCCCTCGCGACCGCGTGCGTGATGCTCGGAGTGTTCCTCGCCTTCGCCGGGTTCCTCGCCGCCTTCGGCGGTTTGCTGGTCGGTGAGATCCAGAACCTCGTGAAGTCGGCACCGTCTGCCATCGAGGCGGCGGTCGCCTGGGCCAACTCGACCTTCGGCACCGACTACAGCACCAGCAACCTGCTCGACGAGCTCTCGCTCACGCCGGAGAAGATCGCCGGCTACGTCACGCAGTTCTCGGGCGGGGTGTTCAGCGCCGTGGGCGCGATCTTCGGCGGCGTGTTCAACGCGTTCGCGGTCCTGCTGTTCACGTCCTACCTCTCCGGCTCGATGCCGGCGCTTCGGAGCTGGGTCGCCGGCATGTTCACCCCCAGCCGGCAGTCCGTGGTGCTGACCATCTGGGACGTCTTCGTCACCAAGGTCGGTGGCTACGTGACCGCGCGCATCATCCTCGCGCTCTGCTCGGCCACGGCCCACACCATCTTCCTGGTCGCGATCGGCATGCCGTACTGGATCGCCCTGGGCCTGTGGATCGGTGTGATCTCGCAGTTCGTCCCGACGATCGGTACCTACATCGCGGTCGTGCTGCCGGTGGCGGTGGGTCTGACGAGCGACCAGCCGATCGACGGCGTGCTCATCCTCGCCTTCGCGATCGCCTACCAGCAGGTCGAGAACCTGCTTCTCGACCCCCGTGTCAGCTCCCGCGCCGTCGACGTGCACCCCGGCGTCTCGTTCGCCTCGGTGCTGCTGGGCGCCCAGCTGTTCGGTGTGGCCGGCGGTCTGCTCGCCGTCCCCGTCGCCGCCACCCTCAGCACCATCTTCGAGCTCTACAAGAAGCGCTACGAGATCTCGCCCGATGCCGAGGCCTCCGCCCAGGCCGCCACGGCGAAGGACGATGACAAGAACGACGAGGACGCCGAGCAGGCTGAGCTCCCGGAACCGGCCGCTGCGCGGTCCCCTCAGCACGACGACAAGGGCTGAGCCGGGCCACTACCCCATCGACCGTCTCGCTGTGCGCGGCGTGTAATGCGAATGATTCTCATTCTGGTTAGAGTGTGGCTCGTCCACATCCCCACCGGAAGGAGCAGGCGGGCGCCGCCCGCCGACATCCGCATGACGAACCACTCCCCCGCGCGGCTCCGGCCCGCGCTGATCGCCGCCACCTCCGTGGTGACGGCCTCCCTCGCGCTCGCCGCGTGCGCTAGTCCAGGAGCGCAGGAGCCCGAGCCCAGCGACCCCGCACCGACCGAGGGCGCCACGTCCGAGCAGGCTGCGGCCTCGCCCAGGATCGCCCTCACCTACGACGGCGGGATCCAGGTCCTGGACGCAGCCTCGCTCGAGCTCATCGACGACATCCCGCTCGAAGGCTTCAACCGCCTCAACCCCGCAGGCGACGAACGGCATGCGCTGGTCTCCACCGCCGGCGGATTCCAGGTGCTCGACCTCGGCAGCTGGGGCGAGCCCCATGGTGACCACGCCCACTACTACGCCGCCGAGCCGTCGCTCCTGGAGCTCACCTACCCGGCCGAGGTCCCGGGGCACGCCGTGGTCCATCACGGCCGCACGGCCCTCTTCGACGACGGCACCGGCCAGATCACGGTCATCGACAGCGCCGCCATCGCGGACCCCGGTGCGTCAAGCACCCAGCACGCCACCCCGACCGCGCACCACGGCGTCGCGATCGAGCTCACCGACGGCACCCTGGTCGTCACCGAGGGCACGGCGGACGCGCGCACCGGCGCCGTCGCCCTCGACTCGGCCGGCGCCGAGGTCGCGAGCTCGGCCGAGTGCCCCGGCATCCACGGCGAGACCGTCACCGAGGACGAGGCGGTCGTCTTCGGGTGCGAGGACGGCGCGCTGATCTACCACGACGGCGGCTTCACGAAGGTGCCCGCACCCACCGACTTCGGACGCATCGGCAACCTGCGCTCGGCGCCGGGCTCGGACATCGTGCTCGGCGACTACAACGCCAACCCGGACGGCGGGCCGCTGACCCAGGTCGCTCTCATCGATGTGCGCGTCGCCGCGATCACGCTGGTCGATCTGGGCACCGAGTACACCTTCCGCTCGCTCGCTCGTGACGACGACGGTCACGCTCTGGTGCTGGGGACCGACGGGAACATCCACGTCATCGACACGGAGGAGGCGGCCGTCGAGCGCACGATCCCGGTGATCGACGAGTGGCAGGTGCCGCAGGAGTGGCAGGAGCCACGCCCGACGATCACGATGCTCGCCGGTTCCGCCTACGTCAGCGACCCGGCGGGCCAGCAGCTCCTCGCGGTCGACATCCCGACGTCGGAGATCTGGCTCGAGGCCACCCTCGATGTCGTCCCCAACGAGGTGGTCGGAGCCTCGGGTGACGTGCCGGAGGCGGCAGGCGAGGTCGGTCACGACGACCACGAGCACGATCACGACGGTCACGACGACGAGGATCATGACCACTGATCCTCGCTCCCGGCGGATCGCTGCCGCGGCTGTGCTGGCACTCGCTGCCGGCACAGCCGCGTGCAGTCCTGCGCACGAGGAGGGGCTGCAGGTGTGGGTCTCGTTCGCGCCGCTGGAGTACCTCGTCGAACGCGTGGGCGGCCCCGAGGTCCAGGTGGACAACCTGACCCCACCCGGTGCCGACCCGCACAGCCAGGAGCTCAGCCCGGCCAGGGTCGCGGATCTCGCCGCCGCCGACCTGGTGGTGTACGTGTCCGGTCTGCAGCCCTCGACCGATGAGGCGATCGAGCAGGCCGAGCCGGCGGTCGTCGTCGACACCCTCGACGCGGCCACCGCTGCGATCTCCGGCGAGCCGAACCCGCCCGACCCGAGTCGCGACCCGCACTTCTGGCTCGATCCGATCCGGTTCGGTGAGGCGGCCCAGCAGATCGCCGACGCCCTCGCGACCATCGCCCCGGAGCACGCCGACGACTACCGGGACCGGGCCGGGGCGCTGCTGACCGATCTCGACCAGCTCGACGCCGAGTACGCCGAGGCGCTCTCCGGCTGTGCGGGAGCCACCCTGGTCACCTCTCACGAGGCGTTCGGCTACCTCGCTGCCCGCTACGGACTGCGTCAGGAAGGCATCACCGGGATCGATCCGGAGGTCGAGCCGTCACCAGCGCGCCTGCGCGACCTCGCGGCGATCATCGAGGAGGCCGGCGTGAGCACGATCTACTTCGAGACCGCGGCCGATCCGGCCGTGGCCGAGACGCTCGCCGCGGATCTCGGTCTGCGCACCGATGTCCTCGACCCGATGGAGCGGCCGAGCGACCCGGACTACCTCACGGTGATGCAGAGCAACCTGACCGCGCTCCAGGATGGGCTCGTCTGCGATCAACCGCGGTAGGAGAGCGCCACGTCCACGATGCGCTCTGCGGTGGCGCCCTCGCCCACCTCGACCTCGGGGTACAGCACGAGATCGATGGCACGCGGGTGCGGGACCGCCCGTGCGAACTCGGCCAGCCACGACTCCTCCTGCGCCTCGGTCTCGGCCTCCTCGCCGAGCACCCTGGCCACCAGAGCGATCAGGGCATCACGGTCGACCGGCGTGTCCGGGCCGCCGGCGGTCACCAGCGTGACGGTGGCGAGGTCTCCCAGCGTCAAGCGGGCGGCGGTACGCGCCTTGAGCTTGAGCGGGAGCACGTAGCTGCCATCCTTCGGCCACAGCGACGTCGTCCACTCCGCCTCACCGATGCGGGCCGTCACCGGCAGCATGCCCCACCCGTAGGTGAGCGTCGGCGCGAGGGCATGCAGCCGCTCGGCCTCTCGGGCCGGGACCGTCAGGAAGTAGAAGGGTGCGGGGCCGCGCCACTCGATCACCTCGGCGGTGAACTCGATCTCGGCCATCACCCCAGGATGGCGCAGGAATGTCGACGGCGGAACCCGGGTTGGACTCGATGTCTGCGTCCCCTGATCGAAGGAATCCCCATGAAGGTCCTCGTCCTCGGCGCCACCGGCATGGTGGGCTCCGCGATCGTCGCCGAAGGTCGCCGTCGCGACCAGAACGTCGTCACGGCATCGAGGCGGCCGGGTGCTGCCGATGTCGTGGCCGACCTGACCGACACCGATGCGCTCGCGCAGCACGCGGAGGGAGCCGACGCCGTGGTGATCTCGGTGCCGCCGCCACGCGACGGGAGCGACCACCAGCCGTGGCTCGACGCCCACCAGCGCCTTGCCAGCCGCCCGATCCCTGCCCGGCTGGCCATGGTGGGCGGTGCTGGCAGCAGCCTGGTCGAGGGCGCCCCGCTCCTCGAGTCCCCCGACTTCCCCGAGATCTACAAGCCCGAGGCCGTGTCAGCCGCGGCCGCCCTCGAGATGTTCCGAGGCGCAGCCGACGGCGTCGACTGGGTGATCCTCTCCCCCGCGATCGAGATCGGCCCCGGCGAGCGGACCGGGGCCTACCGCACCGGAACCGATGAGCTGGTCGGACGGCGGATCTCGGCCGAGGACTACGCCGTGGCTCTGTGGGACGAGCTGACGGACCCCCAGCACCGGCGCAGCCGGTTCACCGTGGCGAACTGACCGAGACCCTGGCGGGTGCGCCCCAGCAGGGATAGCGTCGAGGTACCGACCGACTCCTGGAAGGACCGCCATGTCTACCCTGCCTCGCGACGGCATCGAGATCTTCTACACCGACCACGGCGGCTCAGGCCGACCGGTGGTCCTGGTCCATGGCTGGCCGTTGTCGGGCGAGTCGTGGGCGGGCACCGTGCCGGCACTGCTCGAGGCCGGCCACCGCGTGATCACCTACGACCGTCGTGGCTTCGGCTCCTCCGGCAGCAGCGGCGCCGAGGGCTACGACTACGACCTGCTGACCGCCGACCTGGCTGCCCTGCTCGACGAGCTCGACCTGAGCGACGTCACGCTCATCGGCTTCTCGATGGGTGGCGGCGAGGTGGTCCGCTACGTCGGGAACCACGGCGAGAGCCGCCTCCGCAGCCTCGTCCTCATCGGCGCCATCCCACCCTGGTTGCTCCTGAGCGACGACAACCCCGACGGCGGTCTCGACATGGCCACGGCCCGTGGCATGCAAGAGGCGCTGCGAGCCGACCGGAAGTCGTTCCTCGACGACTTCCTCACCACGTTCTTCTCGGTCGACGGAGATCTGTTGGTCGCCGAGGAGCAGCGGCAGCAGGCGCTGGCACTGGCGGCCCAGGCCGATCTCGATGCCGCGGCCGCGTGCATCCCGCTGTGGACGAGCAGGTTCAGCGACGACGTCGCCCGCATCCACGTTCCTACCCTGGTGATCCACGGTGACGGTGACGCGATCGTCCCGTTCGAGGTCTCCGGCAAGCGGGTGCACGAGCAGGTCGAGGGCAGCGAGCTGCTCCTGATCGAAGGCGGGCCGCACGGCGTGACCGTCAGCCACGCCGACGCCGTCAACGCCGCGCTGGTGGAGTTCCTCGCGCGCTGATGCCCCTCACACCTCGAGACCGCGGAGCCACCATGCCCGACCTCCCCGCACCCGTCCATGCGCTCGTCGACGCGATCAACACCGGTGACACCGCCGCGTTCGTCGCGGCCTTCGCACCCGACGGCGTGGTGAACGACTGGGGCCGAGTCCTGTTCGGCCCGGAGGGCGTCGCGAGCTGGGCTCAGACCGACGCCATCGGGGCGGGTGCCACGATGACCGTGCTCACCGCCGCGACGGACGGGCCGGTGACGGAGCTGGGCTTCGAGTGGCGCAGCAGCAAGTTCAACGGCGAGAGCACGGCGTTCGTCACGGTGGCCGGCGACAAAATCACCGAGTTCCGGATCCCGCCGTCCCACTGACCTCAACGGCACCGCAGGCGTGGCGGCAGCATTACTCGAAGCGGTGAGGGTCCCCCGCACCGACGCGCACGACCTCCGGCACCCCGCTGGAGAAGTCCACGACCGTCGTCGGGACGTCACCGCACTCCCCCGAGTCGATCACGCCGTCGAGCACGTGGTCGAGGCGCTCCTTGATCTCCCAGCCATCGGTGAGCGGATCCTCCTCCCCAGGCAGCAGCAACGTGCTCGAGAGGATCGGTTCGCCCATCTGCGCCAGCAGCGCGTGCACGACCGGGTGGTCGGGGATGCGCACGCCCACGGTCTTCTTCTTGGGGTGCAGCAGGCGCCTGGGGACCTCTTTGGTGGCCGGCAGGATGAAGGTGTAGCAGCCGGGCGTGGCCGCACGGATGGTCCGAAACGTCGAGTTGTCGACGTGAACGAACTGCCCGAGCTGCGCGAAGTCGGCGCACACCAGGGTGAAGTGGTGCCGGTCATCGAGGCCGCGCAGCGAGAGGATGCGGTCCCGCCCGGCCTGGTTGTCCAGCGAGGATCCCAGGGCGTAGCAGGAATCCGTTGGGTACGCCAGCAGGCCGCCGCTGCGCAGGATGTCGACGGCCTGGCTGATCGACCGCGGCTGCGGATCGACGGGGTGGACATCGAAGTACCGCGCCATGGCGGTGCGTCAGCCGGTCTGGCGGGCGCGACGGCGACGAGAGAGCTCGTCCTCGCCGACGTTCCCTGCATCGCTCTCGTCGGTCGCACGCTCGGTGGGGAACTCGGCGAGGCTGCCCTCGACCTCCCGCCAGACGCGACCGACCGCGATGCCGAACACGCCCTGGCCACCCTGCACCAGGTCGATGACCTCGTCGGCCGAGGTGCACTCGTACACCGAGGCGCCATCGCTCATGAGCGTGATGTTCGCGAGGTCGTCGACCCCTCGGTCACGCAGGTGCTCGACCGCGGAACGGATCTGCTGCAGCGAGACCCCGGTGTCGAGAAGTCGCTTGACGACCTTGAGGACGAGCACGTCCCGGAAGCTGTAGAGACGCTGGGTGCCTGAGCCGCTCGCGGAGCGGATCGACGGCTCGACCAGGCCGGTGCGCGCCCAGTAGTCCAGCTGACGGTAGGTGATGCCGGCCGCGCGGCACGCCGTGGGGCCGCGGTAGCCGGTCGCCTCGTCGAGGTCCGGCAACGTGTCGCCGAACAGCAGACCCTGTGCGCGCTGGGGGACGCCCGCAGCGGTCTCGGCCGCGCTGGCCGCACCCGCGTTGTCACTGCCGCTCACGCGTACCTACTCTCCTCGTGCAGACGAACCCACTCTACGCCTGCGCGCACAGTCACCACGTGGTGACCAGCCGGTGGATTCCGTCCGGCTGCCCACCACGGTAGGGGTAGCGGGTGCCGGGGTCAAAGACGTCGCCACAAGCAGCCGTTCGGCGTGTCGCGATGGTGTGTCTCACCCTCGAGGTGAGGTCGAGGGTTGACCAAGGAATCGCAAGATCACGGCCGTTCCGGGTCGTCGAAGTCGCTGGGGTCGATCTGGTCGAGGAACTCACGGAACTCGGCGACCGCGTCCTCGTCCTGCGCGGCGCCACCGGAGATCTCGATGTGGAGCGCGCCGTCGTCATCAGGATCGGGGTCATCGTCGTCGTGCGCGATGACGATCGCCGCCTCCGCGAGCACGTCCTCGGCGCAGTACACGTCGACAGCTGCGCGCAGCGCGAGCGCGATCGCGTCCGAGGCTCGCGCATCGACCCTCTCCCCGTTGCTCAGCACCAGCTCGGCGATGAACGTGCCCTCGCGAAGCTCGGTGATGCTCACGGAGGTCAGGCCCACCCCGGCTGCGCGCAAGGACGTGAGCAGCAGGTCGTGCGGTCCCGGGCGCGGCGACGACACGCCCGCCTGTGCCGTCGCGATCGCGACCCCCTCGTGAGGGCCGATCACGATCGGTAGCGAGAGCTCGCCGTCGGCCTCCGACAGCACGACCAGGACATCGTGCTCGGGGTCCGCGACGCGCACCCTGACTCCGAGGACGCCCATCTTGCGCACGTGGACACGCTACGCCGCGGCACCCGTGCACGATGGTCGAAACGGAACGTGGATCTCCGGCCGTTGCGCGATCGTGACCAGCGGGTCAGACGATGCGATCGACACCTGTGCGTAGCAGGGCCGAGTGCAGCCGCGCGAACGAGTCGGCCACGTCGGTCGCGAGCGAGTGCGCCCGGGCTCGAGATCCCGCCGAACCGGGCCCGGAGCGATGCGAACGCACCGGCGCCACGATCGCCTCCACCAGATCGATCTGACGATCGGCGGCGGACCGCAGGGCCCGCAGGTGTCGGGCCTGCACGCCATGCTCGGCCAGCTCCAGCACCGCACGCACCACCTCTACCGTTCCGGCCGGGTACTTGCTACCGGCGTCGGTACCGATGACGCCGACCTCGGTGAGCTCGACCACCAGCGCCTCCTCGGCGCCAGCGGCCTCCGCTAGCTGCGCGGCCGTGAGCCTGCTCCGCGTCACCGTGGCGGAGAGCTCACCATCTTCGGTGACCACACGCGCGCCCGGCGCAGGTACGCCTGCGGAGCCGTTGTCGAGCTCGTCGAGCCGCTCCCGGATCTTGGCCCACGGCAGGTAGGAGTCGCGCTGCGCCGCCAGCGCGAACCGCAGCCGCTCGATGTCGGCCTGGCTGTAGGTGCGATAGCCGGAGGGGGTCCGGTGCGGGCACACGATGTCCTGGTCCTCGAGGAACCGGATCTTCGAGATCGTGACAGCAGGGAACTCCTGCTGCAGCACGCTGAGCGCCGAACCGATGCTCATCGTCGGGGTACGGGGCACCCCGAACGGCCAGCGCTCCGCCTCGTCGTGGCCGTGAGCGTCGGCGACGGTCACGACGTCGGCTCTGCCGGCGGTGTCGCCGCCGCCCGGTTGGGGCTGGGATGGAACGTCAGGCGGTACTTGCCGATCTGCACCTCGTCCCCGGCGACGAGAGTGGCGGAGTCGATGCGCTCCCGGTTGACGTACGTGCCGTTCAGGCTCCCGACATCGCGGACCGCGAACTCTCCGCCGGCGAACTTGAACTCGGCGTGCCGGCGCGAGACCGTGACGTCGTCGAGGAAGATGTCGGCCTTGATGTCGCGGCCGGCGGTCACCGTCTCGGCGTCGAGCAGGAAGCGCGCGCCCGCGTTGGGGCCGTGCTGGACGATCAGCAGCGCCGACGAGGGCGGCAACGCCTCGATGGCGGCGCGATCGCTCGCGTCGGTACCGGCGCGACCGGGCTCCGGCTCGCCGGGGACGATGCGATCGAAGCTCGCCGTCGTGTGCCCCTGCGAGAAGGCGTCGGGATCTTCGGAGGTCATCGGTGGGCCTTCGTGGTTGGGCGGGGTCGGGTTTGATCTGAAACCTTACCCTCCGGTTGAGGGTGAGAGGGAGTCAGTTCTCCCCAGGGTTGGGGGTCGCGTACTCGGGTTCCTCGACCGTGCGGATCGCAGTGATCTGCACCAGGGGGCGTTCCTCGACCTCGACGGTCGCCCCCTGGTTCGCGTAGGCGTCGAGCGCACCGCCCGGGATGTCCAGCGCGACCGCGATCTTGGCCGCATCTCCGATGATGCGCCACTGGTGCTGGTCCTCCAGCTGGACCCCGTCGACCGCGAGCCCGTCGTCGGTGTGCACGAAGTGGCTCGAGGCGACGATTCGCACGTCGGACAGCGAGATTGCCTCGGCGCCGGCGTTCCGCAGCTCCTCCAGCACGTGGACCAGGTCCTGGGCGGTCACGTCCGATGTCCCGGTGACGTCCATGACCACCCCGGGCCCCTCGACGGGAACCGTGCCGGCCAGGATCTGCTGCACCTCGAGATAGTCCTCGGCGGAGCGGCTGTCGACCGAACCGCTCAGCAGCGCAGCACGGTCCTCACGGAGCTCGGCAGCCTCCTGCTCGAGCACCTCGTTGCGTTGCGTGATCTCCGCGGCCAGCCGGATCAGGTCGTCCTGCCGCACACCTGCCAGCTCGTCGCCCTGCGTCTGGCGCACCTGCGTGACGATCGCGAACCCGAGCAGCAGGCACAGTCCCGCCACGAGGAGCTGGCTGCGGATACCGCGGCCCCGGTTCTCGGCGGGCGCGCTCTCGGGCGTGGGCGCGCTCATGCCTTGAGCACATGCCTGCGGATCGAGGCCGCGTTGGAGAAGATCCGGATCCCCAGCACCACCACGACGGCGGTGGTCAGCTGAGCTCCGACGCCGAGCTGGTCGCCGAGGAAGACGATGAACGCCGCGACCAGGACGTTGAACAGGAAGGACGTCACGAAGACTCGATCGTCGAACTTCTTCTCGAGTCGTGCGCGCACTGCTCCGAAGAGCGCGTCGAGCGCCGCCACCACCGCGATCGGGAGGTAGGGCTGGAGCTCAGCCGGGACGCTGGGCTGAAGCACGAGCCCGAGCACGACCCCGATCACGAGGCCGATCACTGCAATCATCGTGCGCCTCCTCCTGCGCCTTGACCGCCGTCAGTGTCGCACGACACGGCACTCAGTCCTCGCTCCGCACGGCGAGCTCCAGGGCGGACGCCGTGCCGGCCGGGAGCGTCAGCTCCGCAGCCACCGACAGCTGGCTCGAGATCCCGTACTCCGGCGAGCTGAGCGCGCTGAGGTGGGACGCGCCGGTGGTACGGGCGAAGGCGGTGCGGAGTTCGTCCGGGTCGCCGATCGCCTCGATCGTGTAGGGCGAGAGCAGCGGCTGCAGATCCACCAGTACGGTCGAACCCGCGGAGCGGATGGCCGTCGCGGCGGTGAGTCGGACCCCGTTGATGGCGATGGACTCGGCTCCGCTCGCCCACAACGCGTTGACCACGACCTGCAGGTCGAAGTCCTGCACGCGACCCGGTTCGCTGTCGGGCTCGCCGGCCTGTGCTGCGTCGGAGTCCTCCATCGTCAGGACGACGCCGGGCCCGGTCACCGGCGTGGTACCGGCCCAGACCCCGAGCTCGGACGCCGCGTCGTTCGCGGCAGCCGCGGCATCGCCGAACGCCTGCTCCTGGAGGTCTTGGATCTCTGTGCGGAGCGCGGTGTTCTGGGCCACGAGCTCGGCGGTGGTCTCCGACCGCTCGTGGATCTGCCCGATCAGCACCTGCCTGGCGCTGATTCCCGGGGCCGGGCTGCGCAGCTCCCGTGCTGCCCACACCCCGCCCAGCCCGATCGCCACCGCGAGCACCAGCACGAGCGCGGTGCGGGCAGCGTGCTGCACCCGGCTCGTGGGCTGGTCCTCCCCCGCTGCCCGTCGCGCCGCAGCCTCGGCATAGCCCGCGTCCAGCGGTCGCTCCATCACCTCCCGCAGGAGGGTCATCGAGGCATCGGGGCGGGGCTCGGACGCCCGCGAAGCGTTGGCCGCCTCGGTCACCGTCGCAACCCTGAGGCGACCAGGTCGTTCGACACGACCTTCCGGAACTGATCGACGTACAGCGCGCAGGCGCACCAGTACAGGAACACGCCCCAGAAGGCGGCGGCCCAACCGACCACCCACGCCACGTCGCCGAGAACGCCGTCGACGTTGGCCAGCAGCAGCAGCGGGAACGCGTACATGAGGGCGAAGGTGCCGGCCTTGCCGGCCAGGTGCACGGGGAAGCCCGGATAGCCGCGGCGCATCATGAACGGCAGCAGCGCACCGACCACGGCGTCACGTGCGAACACCACGACCACGAGCCACCACGGGATCAGCTCGCGGACGGCCATCCCGATCAACGTCACCGCGATGAACAGGCGATCGGCCGAGGGGTCCAGGAAGCGTCCGAGGCGGGAGGTCTGGTTGAACTTGCGGGCGATCACGCCGTCGACCCAGTCGCTCGCGCCCGAGCAGACCAGCACGACGACGGCCGCGACGTCTTTGCCCGTGAGGATGAGGATGAGCACCACGGGGACCATGAGCAGCCGCAGGAACGAGATCGCGTTCGGGATGGTCCAGACGCGGTCGGGCGCGGTCTCGACCTCGTCGCTCCGCGCCTCGCCCACGGCGCAAGACTAGGTGATCTCCTCGGTGCTTGCCCTCGCGGGTGCCAGAATGTGACCCGAGGTCAGGGCCGGTCGGCCTGGCGAACAGGGGAGGTCCGATGCTCGAGCTTCTCACGGGATCCGGTCTGGCGCTGTCCGCCGGACTCAACGCCTTCATCCCGATGCTCTCGGTCGGCCTGCTCGCTCGCTACACCGACCTGGTGGACCTGCCCGCACAGTGGCAGTGGCTCGAGAACGGCTGGGTGATCGGCGTCCTTGCCGTGCTGCTGGTGCTCGACGTGGTCGCCGACAAGGTTCCCGCGGTCGACCACGTCAACGACGTGGTGCAGACGCTCGTGCGCCCCACCGCCGGCGGCATCGTGTTCGCTGCCGGGTCCTCCTCCGAGACCCCGGCGATCACCGATCCGGGCGCGTTCTTCACCAGCTCCGCGGTGGTGCCGTTCATCATCGGCCTGGTCCTCGCCCTGTCGACGCACCTCACCAAGGCGAGCGGGCGCGCCGTCGTCAATATGTCCACGGGAGGTCTCGGAGCCCCGGTGGTCTCGACGGTCGAGGATGTGGGTGCCCTGACGATGACCGCGCTCGCGATCCTGGTCCCCATCCTGGTGATCGTGTTCCTGCTCCTGCTGGTGGCGATGGCGTTCTGGATCCGGCAGCGCCTGGCCAGACGACGGCGAGAACTGACGACGGGTTGACGGCGCAGCAGACCTCTCCGGGTGGACAGCGGTTCCCGGCGTGGGCCGCAGGCGGCAAGATGTGCGCATGAGATTCGGACTCTTCGTACCGCAGGGATGGCGCCTCGACCTGGTCGGCATCGACCCCGCCGAGCAGTGGAACCGCATGCTGGAGATCGCCAGGCACGCCGACGGCGGCGACTGGGACTCCATCTGGGTCTACGACCACTTCCACACCACCCCCGAACCCACCGACGAGGCCACGCACGAGGCATGGACCTTGATGGCCGCGTTCGCGGCGACGACCTCGCGGGTCAAGCTCGGTCAGATGTGCTCCTGCATGAGCTACCGCAACCCCGCCTACCTCGCCAAGGTGGCAGCCACCGTCGACGTGATCTCGGGCGGTCGCACCCAGATGGGCATCGGTGGCGGCTGGTACGAGCACGAGTGGCGCGCGTACGGCTACGGCTTCCCGCGCGCCGGTGAGCGTCTCGCCCGACTGGACGAGGGCGTCCAGATCATGCGGCAGGCCTGGACGGAGGGCGTCGCCACTCTCGAGGGCAGGCACTACCAGGTCGACGGCGCGATCGTCCGGCCGCTGCCGCTCCAGCAGGGTGGCATCCCGCTGTGGATCGCCGGCGGCGGTGAGAAGGTGACGCTGCGGATCGCCGCGCAGTACGCGGACTACACGAACTTCGACGGCTCGATCGAGGGCTTCACGCACAAGAGCGAGATCCTGCGGGGCCATTGCGAGAGGGTCGGGCGGCCGTTCGAGGAGATCACCCGGACCAGCGACTACAACATCGTCATCGGGGCGACCGAGGCCGAGGCGGCCGACCGGTTGGCCGCTCACGAAGCGCGCGTCGCCTCGGTGCTGGGGGCCGACCGCGCGGCCGAGATCGTCGCGGGCCTGCGCAACAACGTCGGGTACGGCACGCCGGAGCAGGTGGTCGAGCGGCTGTCCGAGGTCAAGGACGCGGGCCTCGCCTACGCGATCTGCTACTTCCCCGAGGCAGCTTTCGACCGCGGCGGCATCGAGCTGTTCGAGCGCGAGGTCATGCCCGCGCTCGCCTGAGCATCGTCGGCACGGTGATCGCGCAGGCCGGTCAGGCCCGCGCGGTCGCCCACCGCCGCAGCAGCAGGTAGATCTCGCAGCCGAGGCAGAAGCCGGTGAGGGCGTTGAGCGTGGCAGCAACCAGGGCCAGCACGCCGAACACGGTCAGCGCCCAGGTCGCGCCCAGCAGCGTCAGCCCGAGCCCGAGGCCGGTGATCACCAGTCCGACCACCTGCGCGAACTGGGGCGGCTCGGGCGCTTCGAGCTCCTCCGGCGGTGACAAGCGCGGCTTGATCAACGCTGCGAACACCAGGCCCTGCCAGGTCCCCTGCGCTCCTCGCAGGGCACCGAGCAGGAACGACGCGACGACGACGGCGAGCACGATCGTGCCGGCGCCTGGGCCGAGCAGGATCGCCGCGATCAGCAGGACCGCGGTGATCGCCGCACCCATCCGAGGACCGCGTGGGTCGATGCCAGCCTTGTTGATCTGACGTGCGTCGTCGACGCTCATGACGAGACTCCAACCTCAGCAGTGGCGACGGCGTCGGCAGCCGCCTTCGGGGTCGGGGCGCCGGTGACGCGCCCGCGGAGCACGCCCGCGCCGTCGTAGAGCAGCGCGGTCGGGGTGGTCAGGATGCCGAGATCGCGGACCAGGTCCATGTGATCGACGGCGTCGATCTCGGCGAAGGTGACGCCAGGCTGTTCCGCGACCGCCTTGCGCCACACGCGGGCCCCGAGCCCGCACGAGGAGCAGTGCTCGCTGGAGACCTGGACGATGGTGAGCCGCTCCCCTGCATGGGGTGCGACCGCCGTCGGCAGCGCGGCCCGGACGGTCGCAGTCCTGAGCACCCCACGGCCGCGCTGCAGGAGCAGCCAGCCGATGCCGCCCACGGCCAACGCCGCCAGCAGCACCGTGACACGCCACTCGAGATCCACGCCTCGACGGTAGATCCCGAGCCGGCGTCTGACCCGTTCCGCCCTGGGCGTATTACATGGTGGACGACGGCGCATCCCGATCTAGGCTCGTCCCTCGTGACTGCGCCTGCCCCTACCGATGCAACATCAGCCCCTCAGCGTCTCGATCCTCGCACCCGCCTGGTGATCACGCTCCTGCTCGCCAGCGCCTTCGTCCTGATCCTCAACGAGACGATCATGGGGGTGGCACTCAGTCACATCATGACCGGCCTCGGTATCGAGGCCGCCACCGCCCAGTGGGTCACGACGGCGTTCATGCTCACCATGGCCGTGGTGATCCCGGTCACGGGCTTCCTCCTGCAGCGGCTCTCGACCCGCACCGTGTACTGCACGTCGATGATCTCGTTCTCGATCGGCACGCTGATCTGCGCGCTCGCCCCCAGCTTCAGCGTGCTCGTGGCCGGCCGGGTGGTGCAGGCGGTCGGGACAGCGATCATGATGCCGCTGCTGATGACGACCGTGATGCAGCTGGTCCCGCCGATGCGTCGTGGCCGCGTGATGGGCAACATCTCAATCGTGATGTCCGTGGCACCGGCGATCGGGCCCGCCGTCTCCGGGCTGATCCTGTCGGTGCTGGACTGGCGCGGGTTGTTCTGGGTGGTGCTGCCCTTGGTCGTGGCCATGCTGGTGATCGGGATCCTGCGCGTACCCAACGTCTCGGAGCCGCGGCGCCTTGCGCTCGACCTCCCATCGGTCGCGCTCTCCGGCTTCGGGTTCGGCGGTCTGATCTTCGGGCTGTCCTCGATCGGTGAGTCGGTCTACCACCCGCCGGCGGTCTCGCCCGGGGTCCCGATCGTGATCGGCGTCGCGGCGCTCGTGTTCTTCGTGCTCCGCCAGCGCTCGCTGCAGAGGCGCGACGCCGCGCTGCTCGACCTGCGCACGTTCACCACGCGCTCCTTCACGTTGTCGGTGCTGCTGATGCTGGTGCTGATGGGGGCCTTGTTCGGGACGATCATCCTGCTGCCCCTGTACCTCCAGGACGCTCTGGGCCTCGAGAGTCTCGCGACCGGGCTCCTGCTGGTCCCAGGCGGCCTGACCATGGGTCTGCTCGGACCTCTCGTGGGCCGCCTGTTCGACGCCTGGGGGCCGCGGCCGCTGATCATGCCCGGCTGCACCGCGGTGGCGATAGCGCTGTTCCTGATGTCCCGGCTCGACGAGAACTCGTCCTCGGGGACCGTGCTCGCCTGGCACGTGCTGCTCTCGGTGGGTCTGGCGTTCACCTTCACGCCGCTGTTCACCTCGGCGCTCGGATCCTTGAAGCCGCACCTGTACTCGCACGGCTCAGCGACGATCGGCACCGTGCAGCAGCTCGCGGGCGCCGCGGGCACGGCGATGTTCGTGGTGCTGATGGTCAGCCGCCAGGTGGCGCTCGAGGAGCAGGGCGTTCCCGAGGCCACGGCGCTGGCCACGGGTGTCACCGGTGCGTTCCTGGCCGGTGCTGTGCTCGCGGCGCTGGCGGTGCCCATCGGTGCGCTGATCCGCAAGCCCGCCGAGTCCGTCGACGCGGTCGAGGACGCACCGGTCGCCCACTGACGTGGCCCGACGTCGGCGCAGTGCGGTCCGACGTGGCCGCGATGGTTGCGGTGAGCGCGTGCACACCGAACACTGAGCAGATGTCACGCGGCGCGGCAGCGCTCACCGGGATCGCGGCAGGCGCGGTCACGGTCGCGGTGGCGACCCTGCTCGCGGCGGTCCTCACCGGTGCGGGGCTCGCCGGTGCGGTGCCCTCCCCGCTGCTCGCGATCGGCGCGGCGTTCATCGACGCCACGCCCGCATGGCTGAAGGACTGGGCGATCGCGGCGTTCGGGCAGCGTGACAAGCAGGTGCTGATCGCGGGCATGGTCGTCGTGATCACCCTCGTGTGCGGGGTGATCGGGGTGCTGGGCGCTCCGAAGCACCAGGGCGGCTCCGGCCGTCGCGGGCTGGCGATCGGGACCTTCGCGGCGCTCGGGGCGGCTGTGGTGACCGTGGTGGCGCTACGTCCGGGCGCGATCGCGCTCGACGCGCTGCCCAGCGTGCTCGGCGTCGCGGCAGGTGCGGGCGTGCTCCTGCACCGATGGCGGAACGCGCCGAGCGAGAGTGACGCGGACCGGCGGGCCGTGCTGCGGTGGGCCGGTGCGACGACCGTGATCGCGGCGTTGGTGGCCGTGGTGGGCTCGGTGCTGACAGGGCGGGACCGGAGCGAGGCGGAGCGCTCCGACGTGGTGCTGCCCGAGATCGACGACCCCGTCACGGTGCCCGCTGATGCCGAGGTCGATGTCGAGGACATGCCGCCGTACATCACGCCGAGCACGGACTTCTATCGCATCGACACGGCGCTCGTGCCGCCTGCGCTCGACGCGTCGCAGTGGCGGCTCCGGGTGCACGGGCTGGTCGAGAACGAGATCGAGATCGACTTCGCCGAGCTTCTCGCCCAGCCGATGGTCGAGTCGCTGACGACGCTCGCCTGCGTGTCCAACACCGTCGGCGGCGACCTGATCGGGAACGCGGTCTGGACCGGATGGCCGATCCGGGAGCTGTTGGCACGCGCGGCGCCGCTGCCCGAGGCGGACATGGTGCTCTCGGCCAGCAGCGACGGGTTCACCGCCTCCACTCCGCTGGCGGCGCTGACCGACGACCGGGCCGCGCTTCTCGCCGTCGGCATGAACGGTGAGCCGCTCCCCCTCGAGCACGGCTACCCGGTGCGGATGGTGGTGCCTGGCCTGTACGGATATGTGTCAGCGACCAAGTGGCTGGTCGAGCTGAAGGTGACGACGTTCGCCGCCGACGCCGGCTACTGGACCTCGCGCGGCTGGTCGGCACGGGGGCCGATCAAGATGTCCTCACGGATCGACGTGCCGGCACCCTCTGCGCGCGTCGCTGCGGGCCGGGTCGTGGTTGCCGGGGTCGCCTGGGCCCAGCGCACCGGCATCGAGCGGGTCGAGGTACGCGTGGGTGCCGACGGCGCGTGGCAGCGTGCCGAGCTCGCGGCTGAACCCTCGATCGACTCGTGGCGGCAGTGGTACTGGCACTGGGAGGCGCCCGTCGGCAAGCACACCCTCACCGTGAGGGCCACCGACGCGAACGGCGAGCACCAGGTCGCGGCACCCAGCGCTCCGGTCCCGGACGGGTCGACCGGGCTCCACACGATCTACGTCTACGTGGAGTGACGCAGCAACAGCTGCGCGGCGAGCACGACCATGACCACGGCGATGGCGCCGTCGAGCACGCGCCACGAGCTCCGCCGTCGGAACACGGGGACGAGGAGCCGCGCGCCCAGGCCGAGTGCGGTGAACCAGAGCACGGATCCGGTCATCGCCCCCAGCGCGAACCACCAGCGATCGGCTCCATGGGTGGCAGCCATCGAACCGAGCAGCACCACGGTGTCCAGGTACACGTGCGGGTTGAGCCACGTGAGTGCGAGCGCGGTCGCCAGAACGGCCGCGCCGGCCGTGCCGCGGCGCTCGGTCGGATCCGGCATCGACTCGCCGCGCCAGGCCTTGATCGCCGCTCGCGCGCCGTAGCCGAGGAGGAAGGCGGCGCCGCCCCAGCGGACGATCTCGAGGGCGACCGGAGCGTGGGTCACGAGGGCTCCGAGCCCAGCCACACCCGCGGCGATCAGCACCGCGTCCGAGGCGGCGCACACGAGGACCACCAGGCCCACGTTGCTGCGCGCCAAGCCCTGCCGGAGCACGAACGTGTTCTGCGCGCCGATCGCGACGATGAGCGACAGGCCGGCAGCCAGGCCGGACAGGAGAGGGAGCACGCGCGCACCGTACGTCCACCAGAGTCTGCAACCCAGCTCATGTTCCTGATCCACCATAAGATCATCTTCATGACCCTCGTCGACGTGGCTGCCGCACGCACGATCGCCGCGATCGCCGAGTCCGGCACGTTCGAGGCTGCGGCCGGCCGGCTGCAGGTCACACCGTCGGCGGTGAGCCAGCGGGTGCGCGCCCTGGAGGCCGAGCTCGGGCGGCCGGTGCTGCACCGGACCCGGCCCGTGGAGCTGACCGCCGCCGGGCTCGCGGTGCTGCGGTTCGCGCGGCAGCTCGAGCAGCTCAGCGCGGACCTGCGAGCCGAGCTGGCGCCGGAGGCCATCGGGCCGGCGCCGCTGACGATCGTCGTCAACTCGGACTCGCTGCACACCTGGGCGCTGCCGCCTCTCGCCGGACTGGTGGACCTGGTCCACCTCGAGGTGCTGCGTGAGGACGAGGCGCACTCGCTCGCGCTCCTGCGGGAGGGCGCGGCCGCGGGAGCGGTGACGGCGGAGGCCGAACCGGTACCCGGATGCTCGGTGGAACGGCTGGGCGTGATGCGCTACCTCGCGGTCTGTGCGCCCGGGTACGCCCGGCGCTGGTTCGAGGGCGGGGTCGAGGCCACGTCCCTGTCGGTGGCGCCCACCGTCACGTACGACCGCAAGGACGGTCTGCAGCGGCGCTGTCTCACGCAGCTCACCCGCGCGCGCATCGATCCGCCGAGCCACTACATCCCGGCCTCGGCGGAGTACGCCGAAGCCATCAGGCTCGGCATGGGCTGGGGGATGATCCCCGAGATCGAGTGCCGCGAAGAGGTCCGCGTCGGTGAGCTGGTCCGCCTGGGTGAGCGCGCCGTCGTCGATGTCCCGCTCTACTGGCAGCAGTGGCGGCGTTCCTCCGCCCTGCTCCGGGAGGTCGGTGACACCCTTCGCGAGGCGGCACGCAGGGTGCTGCGGTAGGTCGTTGGTCTGACCCCGACCTGATCCCCCGGTGGGAGACCACGCCAGCAGCATCGCACCGCGGGCCGATGACAGAAGGACGGCCCGCGGCCAGCCTGGTGGGGTGAACGCCCCCACCCGGACCCGAGGCCCCCTGCTGAGCACCGCGATCGGTCTGGTGGTCATCGTCGCGGCCACTGTCGGCCTCGTGCTCTACGAGCGCTCGCCTGCGGCGCCGCAGCCGCCGACCGCCGCCAGCACCACGAGTTCCGATGGCGTGATCGATGCCGCTGACGGCGTCCTTCCCGAGGGCGTGGGGGTCACCGAGACCGCGTACCCGGGGGTCGCGAACCTGGAGACCGCGCTGCTGCACGCGCTCCAGGACGCCGCTGAGGCCGCGGGAGCGCGCGGCGTCACCCTCACCGTCACGAGCGGCTGGCGCTCACCGGAGTACCAGCAACAGCTGCTGGCCGACGCCGTGGCCACGTACGGCTCCGAGGAGGAAGCAGCCCGCTGGGTGGCCACGCCGGCGACATCGCCGCACGTGACGGGGAACGCCGTCGACATCGGCCCCTACGACGCGGTCGACTGGCTCTCCCGCTTCGGAGCCGAGTACGGGCTCTGCCAGATCTACGTCAACGAACCCTGGCACTTCGAGCTGCGGCCGGAGGCGGTCGGGAGCAGCTGCCCTCGGCCGTACCTCGACCCCACCGAGGACCCGCGGCTCCAGTGACGCTCAGCGGAACTCGGGCGGCGGCACGCGCGTCAGCCACGCGAGCTCGTTCTCCCGGACGAACCGCGAGAGCGTCTGCTCGCGACTGATCGGCCAGTGGTGGTGCGCCTCGACCAGCGCGAGGAACGTCGCGCCGATCTCCGCCGTGGGTGCGGCGAGAAGCTGGTCCGCGAGCTGCAGGTACCCGCTCGGAAGATCGGGCAGCCCGGCGAGCAGGTCGCTGAGGTACTTGTTGCCCGGGAAGAGCACGTGCGCACGGGCGAGCAGCGCCCTGCCGGCGGAGCTGGCCGTGTGGAGTGCGGCCCAGCGGAGCAGGTACTCGTCGCCGAGCTGCTCTCCCTGCTTGAGGAAGTAGCCGCCGTACAGCCGCATCTGGGCGATGAAGGAGGCCGACCGGTCCTCCCAGACAGCATCGGGCAGGACCGGGATCGCGGCCACGAGGTCGGCGACCTCCGGTTCCCTGCTCCATGCCACCCGGGCGCCGAGGAAGGACGCCCGCACGGGGTCGTCACCCTCGTCCGCGGCCCGACGCAAGTAGTCCAGCGTGGCGACCTTGATGTCGACGTATCCGCCGTCGTATGTCGAGACGGCGGTGTCGACATAGCTGAGCTGCTCGCGCTCGATCGCGCGAGCGAAGGCCGCCTCCGTCACGATCAGGTAGACGTCGACGTCGGAGTCCCGGCGCTCGGTGCCCCTCGCGAGCGAGCCCACGACGACGACGGCGATGCTCTCCTCGTCGGCGGCCACCGTGCGCACGTACGCGGCGAGGGTCTCCTCCTGGTGATGCATGGGCATAGCATGGCGCACCATGAGCCACTCGGTGCCGCAGCCGGCGCTGGAACGGCTGGTCCCGTTCGTCGGGCGTCCGGTGGTCGTCGGCGTGATCCCTGGCCAGGATCCGTTGGTTGTCCGCACGGCCGTGCTGCTCGCCGTCGCGACCGGCGCGGAGCTTCATCTCGGCTACGCGGACCCCTCGCGGTACGTGGTGGACGAGAGCGCCGACGGCAGCGTCCGCCATGCACCCCTCGACCCGGACTCCGACGACGAGACGTGGCGCGACGTCTCGGATGCGCTGACCCGATGGGCCGGCGAGCTCGTGGACGGCTCCGTGCCGTGGCGCCTCGTCTATCTCGCGGGTCGGCCGGACCGTGCCCTGACCCACCTTGCCCGCGCGGTCGACGCCGCCGCGATCGTCGTCGGCACGCGCGCACCAGGTGCCGGCGCGCGCCTGAAGGAGTTCGTCGAGGGATCGGTGGCCGCCCACCTGGCGCACCACCAGCACCGCCCGGTCCTGACCGTGCCGCTGAGCGTGGTGGACTGGAAGGACATCGGCGCTCCATGGGCTCGGTGAGCCACCGCCCCGGCCCAGCGGTCATGCTGCGGCACGCCGGGATGGTCGCGGTCGGCGGTGCACTCGGCAGCGCCGCCCGCGCGGCACTGGAGGCGGCCGCGCCCGCCGCGCCCGGTGCGCTGCCATGGACAACCTTGACGATCAACGTCGTCGGGTCGTTCGTGCTGGGTGCGCTGCTCGAGGTGCTCGCGCGCGGTGGCCCGGACGAAGGCCGCCGACGGGCGATCCGGCTGCTCTGCGGCACGGGCGTGCTCGGCGGGTTCACGACCTACAGCACGTTCATCCACGAGACCGCACAGCTGCTGACGGGGGGCGCGACGCTGCTCGGCCTGGGCTACGCGGTGGTCAGCGTCGTGATCGGGGTCGCGGCCGCGGTCGCCGGGATCCTGGCCTCCCGGTCGCTGGGCCGGCGCGGTTCACGATGATCCTCGTGGCGCTTGCCGGCGGGCTCGGGGCGGCGATGCGGTTCCTCGTCGACGGTGCCGTGCAACGCCGCACCCGCAGCGCCACTCCCCTGGGCACGCTCGTCGTCAACACGACCGCCTGCCTGCTGATCGGGATGCTGGCGGGCTGGGTCACCGGCCGGGCGGACAGCGCAGCCGTCGGCGTGATCGGTGTCGGCTTCCTCGGCGGGTACTCGACCTTCAGCACGGCGAGCGTCGAGGCGGCCCGGCTGCTGCTCGCAGGGCGGGTCGGACGGGCCGTGAGTCACGCCGTCGGGATGCTCCTGCTCGGCCTCGCCGCCGGCGGGATCGGCATGGTCCTCGGGAGCCGCCTCGGTACCGGGTGAGCGGATCGCTCACCACGGCCGACCGGCGCGGGAGTGGTCTCGTGGGGCGCCCCGCGTGCGCCGTCGACCCTTGTGACTGGTCGACCTGTTCCGGCTTCTGCCCGGACTCGCCGCCGCACCTCCTCTGCCAGAGGGAACCAGAGCATGCGGCTCAGACATCGTGTACAACGGGCGGCTTGTCATGTTTGTTCCCGCCCCCCATGACCTCGCAGGTCATCGACAAGCCCCGAGCGCCAGAGCCATGCTCGTCGAGGCGGGACCGTCCCCGCCCCAGCGGATCGGAGGACATCATGACCGAAGCCACCGACGTGCGGATGGACGAGTCCGTCGCACGCTACGTCGAGTTCTGGAACGCGACTCCCGACGCGCAGCGACGCAACGGCGCAGAGACGTTCGCCGCCGACGTCGTCTACGTCGCGCCGGCAGGAGTCCTGACAGGCGTCGACGCGCTGGCCGACTTCACGGAGCAGTTCACGAGCAACGTCGGCTCGTACACGTTCCGCACGAGCCGCGCGCCCGACCTGCACCACGACCGCGCTCGGGTCTCGTGGGAGCTGGTGGTGGGCGACGAACCGTTCGCGGAGGGAACGGACGTGCTCATCGTCGCTGGCGACGGCAGGATCGCATCGGTCACCACGTTCATCGACCGCGCTCCTGGGCACGTACCCGCTCACTGAGCCCGATCCTGCGCGGCATCGAGGTAGTCGCCGGAGCCGGCGCACGGCGGGCAGGCAAGGCTGTCCTGCGGTGCGCCGTCGACCTTGTTCTGTCATCGTCTGAGACATGGCACGAGTGCGCACCGCTCTCCAGGCGTATCCGCTGGTCTTCGCGACCGTGGCGGTCGCGGCACTCGGTCTCCTGCTGCTGGCCACCGGGGCGAGGAGCACGGCCCCGTGGATCGTCGGCGGGTACGCGCTCGCGATCGCCGCGTGGGAGGCGGTCGGCATGATCCGGCAGCTGCTCAACGGCCGTGCGGGCCTCGACATCCTCGCCGTCACCGCGATCACGGCGGCGGTCCTGGTCGGCGAGCCGTGGGCCGCGCTCGTGGTGGTCCTGATGCTCACCGGCGGCGCGGCGCTCGAGGACTACGCGGAGAACCGTTCCAAGCGTGAGCTCACGGCGCTGCTGCGGAAGGCACCGCAGCAGGCCACCCTGCTGCTCGGCAGCGCCGCGAGCGGTACCACCCTCGAAGCCGTGACCACCGAGGTGCCCGTCGATGCGGTCGAGGTGGGCGACCTGCTGCTCGTGCGACCCGGCGCACTCGTGCCTGTGGACGCGATCCTGGTGTCGGACCAGGCCGTGCTGGACGAGTCTTCGCTCACCGGTGAGAGCCTCCCGGTCGAACGCGTGGCGGGCGAGCGGGTGGCCAGCGGCGCTGTCAACGGTGCCACCGCCGTGACCATGCGTGCTGCTGCGCTCGCGTCGGACAGCGAGTACCAGCAGATCGTGCAGCTGGTCGAGCAGGCAGCCGGCAGCAAGGCGAAGGTCGTGCGGCTCGCCGACCGCTACGCGGTGCCGTTCACGCTGCTGTCGCTCACGATCGCCGGGATCGCATGGGCGGTCAGCGGCGATGCGGTCAGGTTCGCCGAGGTGCTGGTGGTCGCGACCCCGTGCCCGCTGCTGATCGCTGCACCGGTCGCCTTCCTCGGCGGTATGAGCCGAGCAGCGCGCTTCGGGCTGATCGTCAAGGGCGGGGGCACCCTGGAGCAGCTCTCGCGTGCACGCTCCGCTGCCTTCGACAAGACCGGCACGATCACGAGCGGGCGACCCGTGCTCGAACGGGTCGTGGCCGAGGGCGGCATCAGCGAGGACCGGGTGCTGCAGCTCGCTGCTTCCGCCGAGGTGTACTCCTCGCACGTGCTCGCCAGCTCGGTCGTCGCGGCGGCCAAGGAGCGCGGTTGCTCGCTGCTCGAGGCGATGCATGCCGAGGAGGTAGCCACCAACGGCGTCGCCGCTTCCCTGGCCGTCGGGACCGACGGTACGACGACGACGGTCCGGGTGGGCAAGCCGTCCTGGCTCCGCGAGTACGCACCCGCCCTGACTCCCGCGAGCCTCGAGCCTGGCGAGCTGGCGATCTACGTGGCCGTCGACGACCGCTTCGCCGGCGCTGTCGTGATGCGCGATCAGGTGCGTGCCGACGCTGCGCAGGCGCTTGCGGACCTGCGCGGGCTCGGGATCGAGCGCACCCTGATGGTCACCGGAGACGTGGAGGCCACGGCCAGTCCGATCGCGGCCCGCCTCGGCATCGGTGAGGTGCACGCCGAGTGCCGCCCCTCGGACAAGGTGCGCATCGTCAGCGAGGTCCAGCCGCGCCCGCTCATCATGGTCGGCGACGGCCTCAACGACGCCCCGGTGCTCGCCGCCGCCGATATCGGTTTCGCGATGGGTGCTCGGGGTGCCACCGCCGCGAGCGAGTCTGCCGACATCGTGAACCGCTACGACAGCCTGTCCTCCCTCCCCCGCGCTGTCCTCGTGGGGAAGGACACGGTGCGGATCGCGCTGCAGAGCATCTGGCTGGGCATCATCATCAGCGTCGGTCTGATGCTCGTCGCTGCCTTCGGCTTCCTGCCTGCCCTGGTGGGCGCCTGGTTGCAGGAGGTCGTCGACCTCGTCGCCATCCTCGGGGCGCTGCGCGCGGTCGGTCCGCGATCGGAACGCCGGCCCTGAGGGGCCCGAGCACAGCTCAGTCAGCTTCGCAGAGAACCCAACCGGTCATGGCGTCAGCAGAATGGGGAGATGACAGGCATGGACGTCGACCATCACGCCCGACAACTCCCACACGAGGTCCGCGCGGCGATCGAGGCCGACGTCGGCCGGGTGGAGGAGCTCTCCGTGCTGGGAGGGCTCTCGGGTCGAACGGTCGTCGCTGCCCGTGGCCCCCGCCGTACCCTCGTCGCGAAGGGTCCGGTCGCCGCCGGTGAGATCGCGGTGGCCACCACGCTGCACGCCGACCTCGATGCGCACGGCGTGCCGACGCTCGACGCCATCCTCGTCAGGCTGGACGACGAGAACCAGTGGCTGCTCTTCACCTACCTGCCGTCGGCGCTACCGCGAGAGAGATGGGGCGCCGATCCCAGCGTCATCGATGTGCTGCGGAGGTTGCACGGGTTCCCTCCTGGGCCGATTGCCCAGATCGTGGATCGTTATGTCCCGAGCTGGGACGAGACGCTCACTGCCGCTGCAGTGAAGAACCTCCACGCCTCGGCCTCGTTGGCGCACGCCCTGAGAGCCCTGTCCCACCGATGCCAGTACCTGTTCGATCCCGTGAACGTCGTCTCGGCCGATCCGAATCCGAAGAACTGGCGGATCGACTCCACAGGAGCGCCCGTACTCATCGACTGGGAGCGCGTGAGCCTCGCCCACCCCGCAATCGATCTCGGCATCCTCATGCCGGGGCTCGGCGACTCCGCTACCGCTCGCCAGATCGCCCGGACGTACGGAAGCGAGAAGATCAACGAGACCGACATCCTTCACGCGAAGGCCTGGTCGTTGGTCGAGCTCGCCGCGACGTCGCGGCCAGGAAGCGACGCCGCAGCCCTCCTCGCCAACGTCCGAGAAGACGTGATCGACATGCTTGCGTCCCTCGCAACCTAGCTCCACCGCCGGTTCCCGATCATGTGCGTGGTGTCGAGGCTGAGCTCCTGGGCTCGACGCTTGACGCGGTGCGTGGAGCCACGAGCCAAGCCCAATGCGTACGCCACCGAACGCCAGCTCGTTGACGCCTGCACCGCAGCGACGAGTTGCTCGTCGGTCCACGCCGCGCGCTGAGGCATGCGGTTGACAGTAGAGCTGAGCACCGACATCGTCGTCGGTACACACGACCCGCCCACGCATGAGCCGCGTCAAACGAGAGACACCCGAACCCACGCTTTCGTGGGTCCGGGTGTCCGCGATGTCCTGAGACATCACACGGTCGGGCTGACAGGATTTGAACCTGCGACCCCTTGACCCCCAGTCAAGTGCGCTACCAAGCTGCGCCACAGCCCGATGGTCCCGAAGGACCTGGACGAGCCTACCGCAGCGGTGCGGCTGCTCCGGCCATCAGGACGACGTGATCAGGATCACCAGCGAGGGGTGGGACGACCCCCTGCAGCCGTCCCACCCCTCGAGTCCCCCGCCCGTGTCTCGCCATCCCGGACGTGACACCCGTACGGCCCCCGCGCCGCCGGTCTCATCCCCCAACGAGCAGGTCGGGCCGCGCCTGATACATCGGGCACCGAAGCCTTCCGGCGGTGTATCAGGACACCGCATCGCCGCTCCTTCCGTTCGACCGACCACGAACCTCGGCGACCCCTAGGCTGTGCGCTCAGGGGCCCCGACCACCCGGAGAGCCATGTCTGACTTCTCGCCTCCCCTCCCCCGCCCGCGGCGCAACGCGACCCAGCGACTCCGCGTCCGGGTGCTCGACCCGGCCAACGCGGTGCGGCGCGGCAGCCGGCACCTGACACCCACCGCCTACGTGGGTGACTCGTTGCTGCTCACGGGCGAGGGTCCCGACGACGAAGCGGTCACCCAGATCCGGTCCCTCCTGGACGGCGAGCTCGACGTCGAGTGCTCCTGTCACCACGACCGCCGCTCCGCCAAGTCAGCAGCGACCACCGGCCCGCGCAGCACCCGCCTCACGCTGTCCCGATGCGGCGACCGGCTCGGGACCGGTGTCGACGCCTGGCAGGTCCTGCAGAGCGTGCTGACCAGCCATCCCGATCTCGAAGGACGCATCGGGCTCAACCACGTCATGACCGCGGCCGACCCCTACTGGGACCCGGTCCCGTACTGGGACCCGGTCCCGTACTGGGACCCGGTCCCCTACTGGGACCCGGTGCCTTTCGGCGGCCGCGGCGGCCAGGGTTTGGGTGAGTACGGTGCCGCGGGCATCGGGGGCCGCACCCCGGTGGTGTGGCAGGCACCCGACCCGCGTACGTACGCGCCGCAGCCGCGGCGCGCGCCCGTCGTCGCCATCGTGGACACCGGTCTCGGCATCCACCCCTGGTTCCCGGACGGCGATCCCGACGTCGAGCGGTGGGAACCCGTCGTCGAGGACCTCCTGGTCGATGGTCACGACACCGGTGTGATCGACCCGCTCACGGGTACGGTCGGACCGCTTGCCGGCCACGGGACGTTCATCGCCGGGGTCGTCCGACAACGCAGCGCACGCGCCCGCCTCCTCTCGATCCCGGTGCTCGGTGCTGACGGAGTGGTCGAGGAGTATCTGGTCCACACCGCGCTGCGCAGGCTGCTCAGCCGACAGCGCGCGGCGCTGGACGCGGGCAGTCTCGAGGAGCTGGTCGACGTCGTCTGCCTCTCGATGGGCTATCACCACGAGGAGGGCTCGGCCGAGGACATCGCCTCGACGTCCGCCCTCGCACACTTGCTGCGCGAGCTGTCCGACGTCGGCATCGCCGTCGTCGCAGCAGCGGGCAACAGCGCCGTCGCCGACCCGTTCTACCCCGCTGGTCTGGCGCTGCGCCGCGGGCAGAACGTGCCCACCGCCGGCACCCCGCCGCTCGTCAGCGTCGGCGCCCAGAACCCGAACAGCAGCACGGTCGCGCTGTTCACCAACGACGGCCCCTGGGTGACCACGCACCGGCCCGGCGCCGCGATCGTCAGCACCGTCCCCACCGCGTTGCAGGGCGGTCTGTCACCCACCGTCGTCGTCGGTCAACGCAGCACGGTCGACCGCGACGACTTCAGCTCCGGCTTCGCCATCTGGAGCGGTACCTCCTTCGCAGCCCCGGCCCTCGCCGCCGAGATCGCGACGGCGCTCACCACCGATGAGGAGTGGCTCGACGGCGGGACCGGCACCGAGCCGACCCGGCGGGCGCTCGCCGCTGTCCTCGACCGACCGACCGAGGTCTCGTCATGAGCGCGCACGCGAAACCGAACTCCCTGGCTGTCCGCGCCGGTCGAGCCTTCGCCGCCTACCGGGCCGGCGAGAGCCACCGGATGGCCGAGGTGGTCGAGCTGCTCAACCCGGTGCTGTGGCGCACCGCGCGCAGCCAGGGCACCGACCCCGAGACAGCTGCGGACGTGGTCCAGGTCGCGTGGCTGCGGCTGGTGGAGCACGCCGACCGGGTCGCCGACCCGCAGGCACTGCTGAAGTGGCTGATCGTCACCGTGAAACGGGAGGCGTGGCGCCGCACCGGCCGCGATCGCCGCGAGATCCCCACCGAGCTCGACGACGACGCACCAGCGATCGACCTGTCGCCCGATGCCCTGGCCGAGCTCGACGAGGACCAGCGCGTGCTGTGGTCCCACGTGTCGGACCTGTCCGAACGCTGCCGCACCCTGCTGCAGGTGATCGCGTTCGCCGACCGACCCGACTACGCCTCGATCAGCGCGGCACTCGGCATGCCCGTGGGCAGCATCGGCCCCACCCGGGGTCGCTGCCTCGACGCGCTGCGACGGGCGCTGCTATCCGACACCTCCTGGGGGACACCGACATGACCGACCCGAGCTTCGAGCAGCCGCTCGACGAGCTGGACATCGCGCTCCTCGATGAGCTGCGAGCCACGCTCGAGGCAGCCGACCCCATGCCCGCCGACCTCGACGAGCGCGTCCAGCTCGCCCTCACCGTCCAGGCGCTGCACGCCGAGCTCGCCGAGCTGCAGCGGATGCCGGTCGACCTCGCCGGCGTGCGCAGCCACGACTACACCCGTGTGGACACGGTGACCTTCACCAGCGAGTCCATGTCTGCGGTCGTGACCATCAGCAGGGTGGACAACGACACCGTGCGGATCGACGGCTGGCTCGACGGCGACCTCGCCGAGGTCGAGCTGCGGGAGCGGCAGCGGACCTCGACCGCACCGGTCGACGCCGAGGGTCGCTTCGCCTTCGCCGACGTCGAACGGGGCTTGGTCCAGTTCGTGTTCAGGTTCGCCGACGGCGACACCAGCCCGGTGATCACACCCTCCATGGAGGTGTGACCCTCTCGGGTCGCGACGAGTCGCTAGGGTGGCGGCAACCCTCAACGAACCGAGAGCGTGATGGTCGCCGAACCCGTCCCGGTGGCCGAGCTCATCGAGCGTGCCCGTGCGGCCAACTCGGTGGGGCGGCCGTCAGCCGCGGAGCAGCTGCTGCGCCGCGCCATCCGCGCGTTGTCGCGTCCTGGTGCCGAGCTCGAGGACCAGCTGCTGCGGGGCTCGGCCACCATCACCCTCGCCTCACCGGTGTTCGAGCGGCACGGGCTCGAGCCGGCCCTGGCGCTTCTCGACGAGGCGGACTCGCTCGTGCCCGGGCACGACGGCGACGGTGTTCGCGCCCTTGGCCTGGTCCAGCGGGCCGGTCTGCTGGCCAGATGCGGGCAGTGGCGGGTGGCGGTGGAGCTGCTCTCCCGGATCGACCCCGAGAACGGCTGGCTGACCGCGCGTCAGCTCGCCTCGGTCCACCTCAACAGGGCCACCGCTCGCCAGTACCTCGGCGAGCACGACCGTTGCGTGACCGACCTCCAGACCGCGCTCCACCTCGCCGACACGGCCCACGCACCTGACCTCGTGTTCAAGGCGCGGCACAACCTCGGCTACACGCACTTCCTCGTCGGTGACGTGCCGGGCGCGCTGCGTGCGATGGGCGAGGCCGACCGGATGGATGTCCGGGTCGCGCGGGCCACCGCGAAGCGCGACTACGCCCGAGTGCTCCTGCACTCGGGTCTCACCGACGAGGCCTCCGAGCTCCTGCACGACGCCGTGACGATCGCGACCGAGCACCGCCTCCCCCACGAGGTCGGCGAGGCCCTCGTGGACACCGCACGCCTCGAGCTGCTGCGGGGCCGACCGGAGCGGGCCAGTGCCGCGGCATCGCAGGCTGCCCGGTTGTTCCGCCGTCGCGGCGCCGACGGCTGGTGGGTGCAGGCCGAGATCCTGCGCGCCGAGGCCGTGCTGGCCGCGGGTGCGCGGCCGCGCGCGGCCGCCACGCTAGCGCGCCGCCTGGAGCAGCTCCCCGCTCAGTCCAGGGCGGTCCGCCGCGACGCGTTGCTCGCTGCGACCCATGCCAGGCTCGCTGCCGGGGACACCGCCGGCGCCGGGGCGCTGCTCAGCCACGTGCGAGGGCACGCCGTCGCGCCGAGCGGCCGGCTGCAGCTGGACTGGCTGGCCGCACAGCTGGCCCTCGCCGCAGGCCGCCCCGACCAGGCACGCCGACGCCTGCGCGAGGCCGCACGACGCGTCGCCGAGCAGCAGGCCCGACCCGCCTCGATCGACACCCGCACGGCGTTCGCGCTCCACGCGCAACGGCTCGTCACCCTCGACGTCGGAACAGCGGTCAAGACCGGCTCACCCGCGCAGGTGCTCGCCGCGACCGAGCGGTGGCGCGCCGCCACCAGCCGCCTGCCGAGCCTGGTCCCCCACCAGGACAGCACCCTCGACGAGCTGTTCACCCAGCTGCGCGTCATCCGCTCCCAGCTCGCCGGCAGCGCAGACGACGGCGGCACCGACCCCCTCACCCGCCGGGCCCACGACCTCGAGGTCGCGATCAGGCAGCGAGAGTGGGAGCTCGCCGACGACGACCAGGGCGCACGCCCGCTCAGCCCCGTCCGCGCCTCGGCGGTGAGCGCGCTCGCCGCCGCGACCGACACCGACGTCCTGGCCCTGTTCGCGGCAGGCGGGCGTCTCGGCGCCGTGACCATCGATGCCCGCGGCATGCAGCTCCACGACCTCGGGGACGCCGAGCACGTGGCCGAGCAGAACCGGCTGCTGCTCGCCGATGTCGCGATGGCCGGCCGCCGGCTCCCGGGCGCGCTGGCGACCGTCGTGCGGCGGTCGTTGAGCAGCCGGGTCGACGCCGTCGCTCGCCTGCTGCCGGTGCCGATGACCCGGTCCCGGCTGCTGGTGGTCAGCACCAAGGTGCTCAGATCGTTGCCCTGGCGGCTGCTCCCGAACCTGGCAGAGCGCCCGGTCGTCGTCGCCTCCTCGCTGACGGGCTGGGTCACCGGTGAGCAGCCCCCGGCCACAACCGGGCACGTGGCCGCCCTCGCCGGGCCGCACCTGACCCGCGCCGACGACGAGGCCAAGAAGGTCGCCGACGCCTGGGCAGGCCGGGGCGTCGCCATGCTGACCGCCACCGGGTCCGACCTCGCCGAGGCGCTCGCCACCTCCGACGTCGTGCACATCGCCGCGCACGGGCACCACCACGAGCAGAACGCGCTGTTCTCGTCGGTGACGATGCACGACGGGCCGCTGTTCGCGTACGAGCTCCAACGCCGTGGTGTGCGCGCAGCGCACGTGGTGCTGTCGGCGTGCGACACGGGCCGCGCGATGATCCGGCCCGGCGACGAGTCGATCGGGCTCACGGCCACCCTGCTGGCATGCGGGGCACGGAGCGTGGTCGCCGCGGTCGCACCGGTCGACGACGACGTCGCCGCCCAGCTGATGACGGCCTACCACCGCCACCTGGCTGCCGGTATCAGCTCCTCGGCAGCGTTGCACCGAGCGACCGGCGAGATCGACCACGCCGGCGCGGCACACCTGTTCTGCACCTACGGGTCCGACTGGGTGCTCGCCGACCCAACGTCCTCGATGCCTGGTCGCTGACGCCGACCTCAGAACTCCCCGGGGAACGCCTTCCGGACCACGAGCCGGGTCCAGCCGCCCAGGAACACCCGCTCGCCGTCCGCGAGCTCGTGGCGGACCCCGACCTCGAGCGGCGTCGTCGGGAGCGGCTCCCCCGGCACGCTGACATAGGTCCCGTTCGAGGAGTCGAGATCCTCGACCGACCAGGCGTGCCCGTCGGTGCTGAGCTGGCAGTGGCGACGCGAGACCCCGGTATCCGCACCGGCATCGACCTCGGGGTGGATGCCTCGTGAGGCGGAGGGGCGGCCCACCAGCACGGTCCGCTGGCGCAGCGGGATCACCTGCGGGGACCCGGGTGAGGGCATCGGGTCCTCGGGGGCCTGCGCCTCGTACCAGTCCGGATCCACCCAGAGCTCGGCGACCCACTCGTCCTCACCGGGAACAGGCGGCGCCTGCAGCCCGCCGGTGGGGCGCGCCTGCTCAGCCTCCTCGGCGCTCTCGGCCGGCCCGGCCGGGTCGGCTGCACCCTCGCCCGGGTCACCTTCCGCCGGATCGCTACCAGCTGCTACGGGATCGGCCGCCGCGGGATCTGGCTGCTCGGCCCCCTCGGCCGCTGAGCTGCCCTGCTCCTGGTCCCCCGGGAGCGCCCACGGGTCGGGTGCGGTCTGCTGAACCGGCTGCGGCGCCGTCCCGGTGGTGAAGTCGTAGCCGCAGTTCTCGCAGAACAGCGCGTTCGGCGCCGCAGGCGAGCCGCAGTGCGGGCACGCGCGCGGCTCGCCCGTGGCGGCCGGCTCCGCGGGGCTCGGCACCACGGGGGCGGCCGAGGCCGCCTCGATGGGCGCACCACAGATGTCGCAGTAGTCCTCCGCCTGCGAGCTGTGGCCCTGCGGGCAGACGGCGCTCACTTGCGGATCCGGGTGGTCTTGGTGGAGGCGGTGTCCAGAGCCATCTCGTCGAGCTTGTCGGTGTGCCGCTTGAGGCGCACGGTGCCCCGCTCCTCGTTCTCGATCTCGACGACACGTCGGAGCCGTGACGTGGCCTCGTCGTTGCCGGTCTCCTTGGCCAGCTGGACAGCGCGGCCCAGCTTGACGGTCGCCGTCGCCTCATCCCCCGCCGCCTTGGCGGCGAGACCCTGCTGGATCGCGTCGGCGAGCTCGGCCTGGCCGGTGTAGTGCGCGACCTCCGGGTTGATCCGCGCGGTGAGGCTGGAGTCGCTGGACCACATCGCCTTGACGAGCCCGGATGCCTGCACCTCACCGTTCGTGACGATCTGGACCCGCGCGGCGAGCTGCTCGGCACCGACCGGCTTCGACCCGACACGCACCGCCACGTGGTACTCGCGGCTCTCGTCGCCCCAGGCTCCGGTGGGGAACCCGGCCGTGAGCGGGTTGACCACGTGCTTGCGCGGGGTCAGGTCGTCGAGCTTCGGGGAGACCTGCTTGACGTAGAGCAGCTCCGAGCCCTGCGGCGTCCACACCCGCAGCTCGGCGTCGGCGACGCCCCGTGCCATCGACTCGCCGAGCATCGCCTGAAAGCTCGCGGCGATCTGCGAGGGGTCCCGGATCAGCTCGTCCGAACCCATCAGCGCTGACGCGATCTCCCGCACCTCGGCCACCACGTAGCGGGAGCCGACACCGCGCGCGTCGCAGCGGAACTGACCCTGCAGGTGGGTCAGCGTCGAGGTGAGCTGAGACTTGGGCTCCGACTCGTTCTTGCCGTCGGTCAGCAGGATCGCGTGCCGGCGCGCACCGCGCGGCACGGTCGTGAACAGCTGGCCCGCGAGCTGCAACCAGGTGCTCATGGCCGTGCCGCCACCGGCGCGCATCATACTGATCGCGCGCTTCGCCTCGGCGCGCGCCGCCGGCTCCATGCGCACCATCGCCGACGGCGCGTTCGGGTAGGGGAACACCCGGTTCGCCACGTGGCTCCCGCCCACGATCGCGAACCAGGTCCCGTCGTTGATGACGTCGAGCGCGACCTTGGCCGCCTCCTGCGCGGCCGCGAAGCTCGCACCCGCCATCGAGCCCGAGGTGTCGATCATGATCACCTCGGCGGCCTCGAGGGAACCGGCCGTGGCCGCGCCCGCGTTCGTCGCCGTGATCCGGGCGATCGCGTGCACGTCCGTGGCGCCCTCGGCCAAGAACTGGTTCTGGAACACCTCGGCGGTGAAGTCGGCCATCGTCTCTCCTGTTCCTCGCCCTGCAGGCTATCCGTTCTGGGTGTGTTGACGTGTGCCGCGGCTCAGCCGGCGGTCATTCGCCGAGCCGCGCGAGCACGGCGGTGATGTTGTCACGCCCGCCCTGGGCGTTCGCCCAGTCGACCAGCGCACCCGCGATGGCCGTCGCCGTCGCCCCCTCGCCCAGGCTCGCTGCGCTCGACCGCACCAGCTCGCTGAGCTCGTCGGGCCCCGGGCAGTAGTTCCAGAGGCCGTCGGAGCACAGCAGCAACCAGCCGGGAGAGGTGACGGTCAACGTGTCCAGCCGCGGCTTGACCTCGGGCGCATCAGGCCCCAGCCAACGCGTGATCGCGTGCGCGTTCGGGGAGGACTCGACCTGGCTCGCCGGGACGCCGAGCTCGATCATCTCCTGCGCCCACGAGTCGTCGATCGTGAGCCGGATACCGGTGCCGCCGTCGGGCAGCCAGTAGGCGCGCGAGTCCCCGACGCTCCCGACGACGACGCGCTGACCGTCCGCGACCGCCGCGACGTAGGTGCACGACGGCGCGTCCGACTCCTGCTCGACGGGCACCGACAGCACGGCCTCGTTGGCCCGCCGTGCGGCGTCCTGATGGAGGATCCCCCAGTCGCTGCGCCGTGCGGAGCCCTCCGAGGTCACCTCCTGCGCACCGCCGGGTGCTCCCTCGGCGAGCGCCTGCAGGGCTGCGGTGCAAGCCGCGAGGCTGGCCGCATCGGACATCGGGGCTGTCGAGACCCCGTCGCACACGACCAGCAGCGTCACGCCCCGCTCGATGCCGATCGCCATCGCATCCTCGTTGCGGGCGTGGAGGACGCCGCGGTCGCAGACCCCGCCGACCGTCGCGCTCGGTGAGGACTCGAAGTGGTCGCGCTCGCTCATCGCGGGCGAGCCGCACTCCTCGCAGTAGCCATCGGGAGCGACACGCCCCCCGCAGCGGACGCAGGGGCGAACCGGCGGTGCCGGGCGCTGCTCCTGCTGCGGAGGGGCAGCCTGCGTGGGTGCCGTCAGCGGCGTGCCGCACGCCTCGCAGAACATGGAGCCGGGCTGCGCCAGAGCTCCGCACGACGGGCAGGGCACGTCCGGCTGGACCTCGGGGTCGGTCTCGGCAGCTGCGGTCGCATCCGGCGCCTGGGCCGGCTGCCCCGGGTCCGTCACCTTGAGGTGCTCGGGCTGGGGCACCGCAACGGGCGTCTCTGAGCTCACCTGGTCCACCGGTTCTTCGTCTCGTGCGGGCTGCGCGGGGGCGGGATCGCTCACCACAGGGTCCAGTTCCGGGCCGCGTTGGCGCGGTCGACGAGCGCGATCCGCTCCGCGCGTGTGTCCGCGATCCGGGCCCGCTCACGATAGGCCGTCTCGATCGCGTCACGTAGCGGACGCTCCTGCGCAGGCACGTCCGCGATCTGCGCTCCCATCGGAGCGGCGTTCTGACCGATCTGGGCGAGCGCAGCCTCCAGCACCTGGATGCGCAGGTCGGACTGGGCGGCCGGTGTCAGCGGCACCCCCTCGATGCTGCGCAACGCGTCGTCGAGCGCGGGAAGACCCCAGCCCGACTCGGTGAGCGCCCGGGCCCGTTGCAGGCGGGCTGCCGCATAGGAACCACGGGTCGGGGCGACGAGATCGAGCGAGTGCAGCACGCCGTCGAGATCCCCCCGGGCTCGCCTGATGCGCGTCAGGCCGAACGCCGCGGGCGCCGTGTAGTTGGCGTCGGAGCGCGCACACACCACGTACAGCGACTCCGCCACGTCGGGCTCGCCGCCGACCTCGCACGCCGTCGCCAGCGCGAGCTTCGGTGCGAGCTCGCCGGGGACCTGCCCGTACACGGCGTTGAACGACGCGACGGCGGCAGTCGCGTCGCCGCCGGCCAGGTCGGCGAGGCCACCCACCCAGAGCGCGCGCCACTCCCACGGGTCGTCGGCGAGGATCTCCGCGATCAGGGTCCGGGCCACGTCGATCCGGTGGGCCGCGACCGCTGCCCGTGCCGTGGCGAGCCGGATCTCGACGGTGCGTTCCGGGGCCTTGTTGAGCGCGGTCACCCTCGCCACCGGGTCGGCGACGTTGACGCCGTCCAAGAAGCTCGCCATCGGGTCGGAGGGATCCACCTCGAGCTCGGGCAGCTCGCTCCACAGCAGCGGCCGCTCGGGGACGTCGACGGTCGGAGCCGTGAAGAGCTGCGACGCCGACGAGGTGGTGGCCGGGCTGCCGGGGCCACGGTCGGCGGCCACGACCTCGCGCAGCACACCGAGCATCTGCACCCGTAGCTCGTCGACCGAGCCGAATCGGTCGTCGGGGTTCTTGGCGCACGCCTTCGCGAGCAACCTGTAGAACGAGTCGTACCGCGCGAACACCGGTGTGTCCGCGACCGGCGGGAACGAGTCCACGTACGTGGTGGTGTTGCCGCGGAAGTCGAGCACCATCGTGGCGAGCGTGCGCCCGATCGTGAAGATGTCCGAGGCGACCGACGGTCCCAGCTCCGCCACCTCGGGCGCCTGGTAACCCACGGTGCCGAAGATCGCCGACACGTCGTCGTCGATCCGCCGCACACCGCCCATGTCGATGAGCTTGACGCCCTCGCCCTGCTGGATGACGTTGTCGGGCTTGAAGTCGCAGTAGAGCAGCCCGTGGTCGTGCAGGTAGGAGAACGCCGGCAGCACCTCGAGCACGTACGCGATGGCCTGGTCCACCGGCAGCGGGTCGACCACGCCGCCGTTCTTCTCACGCCGGTCCTGCAGGATGTCCTTGATCGAGGTCCCGCCGACGTACTCCATGACGGTGTATCCCGCACCGTCGTGCACCGCGAAGTTGTAGATCTCCACGATCAGCGGGTGCTCGACCTCGGCCAGGAACCGCTGCTCGGCGATGGCGGCTGCGGCCGCGTCCGGGTCGTCGGCGTTCAGGAGGCCCTTGAGCGCGACCCAGCGTCCGGACACGTTGCGGTCCCGGGCGAGATAGATCCAGCCGAGGCCGCCGTGCGCGATGCACCCGACCACCTCGTACTGGCCACCGACCAGGTCGCCGGGCTGCAGCTGCGGCTCGAAGTCGAACTTGGCACCGCACGTGGGGCAGAACCCGCTCGTGCGGCCGGGCACGTCACCACGGGAACGACCGACGGGGCTCCCGCAGGAGGAGCAGTAGCGCTTGCGCTCGGCGACCTCCGGGACCGCCATGATCGCCTGCAGCGGGTCGGGCACGGGCAGCGGCGGCACGGTCGTGAGGCCGGCGCCCATGCGATGCGCGCGCAGCCTTGTCGACCCCGTGCCCACGCGCCTGGTGGTGCGCGAGCCGGTGCGGGCCGACCCGATCGCCGTCGAGGCCAGCCGCGACGACGAGGTTCGCGTGGACCCTCGGTACTCGGCCTCCCGCATCGGGGTGGTGCGGGCGGACTGCGGGCCCTCGGGCCCACCCGCCCCGAGAACCGCCGACGGCGAGACCCCTGTCGCGCTCGTCCCCTGCCCCGAGCTCGGTGCGGCACCGCCCGGGGACTCGGGCGAGCCGCAGACGTTGCACCACCCGTCCTCGTAGGACCCGGTGCAGCCGGGCTGTGTGCAAGCGGTCACAGGGTGCCTCCGATCCTCGCCGCACCGCTCGGACCCCGCAGGTCCAGCGGCTGGGCGAGCCGTTCGTACTGCGCGACGAGCGCGCGTGCCAGGTCCACGTCGCAGGGAGTCCGGGACACGGCGTCGGACGCCTCGGTCCAGCCCGCCTGCACGGTGGGTGAGCTGTCGCGGCCGTGGGCCGCTGCGTCCGACTGCGCCTGCGCGAGCCGGTACCGCAACGACGCGCGTGCCCGGAGCGGGCTCGTGTAGGCGTGCTCGGCCGCGTCGACAGCGCGTGCGGCCGCATCCAGCCGGGCGAGGTAGGCGTCGACGCCTGCGCGGTCGTTCGGTGGGTCACCGAGCCTGTGCGGGTCCGGGACAGCGAGACGCGGCGGGCGCAGGATCTCCCGTCGGCACCGCGCCTCGAGCTCCAGGAGCACCGGTCGGCGCGCGGCCAGCGCGTCGCGGAGCTCGAGGGCGCGCTCACGGTCGCGGCGCAGCTCCCCCGAGCGCGAGGTCATCACGAGCAGGTCGCGGTGCGCGCGGGCGGTGTCTGCCTCGAGCTCGCCGAGCGGCCCGGTCACGTCCGCGCCGCGGGAGGCCTCGCTCAAGAGCCGCCGCTGCCGTGTGGCCAGCGCTGCGACGCGTTCGGTGAGCTCGGCGTCCGACATCGCCTGGACCAGGTCCTCGCAGCGGACCAGCTCGGCCCGGACCTGCCGAAGTCGCGCCACGAGCTTGACGGTTGACGGGTCGATCGCGAGCCGCTCCCGCAGCGCCGCCACCAGGGCGTCGACGAGGCGCGCGCCCTCGGGCAGCGTGACGTCGAGCGCACCCGACCCGAGCCGACCCCAGATGTGCGTGGAGATCCGTTCCCGGGCCGTGGCGTCCGCCCTGCCCGAGTCCCACTCGACGACGATCGAGTCGGCCCGGTTCCGCAGCGCCTGCCACAACGCCATCGCGAGCACGACATCGCTGCTGTGGGCGCCGGCATCGCTCGCGCGCTGTGCAACCTCGTCGAGGCGGTCCAGCTCGCCGCGGGTGCGGTCCAACCACTCCTCGAGGGCGGCCAGAAAGTCCAGCAGCTCCTCTCGGCCCGCAGCCCGTCCCAGGGCGCCCGGCGGTGTCGGGAGCCCGGATCTCACCTCACGTTCGGCAGTCACCGTCACGCGGTCCGCCCGTACACCGGCGTCGGGGGCTCCGGTGCCGGCCCGAGGGACTCCCCCAGCCACCGGTCGTAGATCTGGGCCCACGTGCCGTCGGCGACCAGCTGGGCCAGCACGGCGTTCACGAACTGCACCATGTCGACGTTCTCGGCCGGCACGCCGATCCCGTAGGGCTCCTCGCTGATCGCGTCACCGACGACGACGGCGTAGGGGTCCTGGGCCACGAACCCGGCGAGGATCGTGTCGTCACCGGTGATGGCGTCGACCTGCCCCTGCTGGAACAGCGCCAGGCACTGACTGTGCGTGGGTGCCGGGACCGGCTCGATCTCCGGGTACTCGGCCAGCCTGCTCAGCGTCGTCGTGCCCTGCGGGGCGCACACGCGCTCGCCGGCGAGGTCCTCCAGGCCCTGGGCCTGCGAGCCCTGCGCGACCAGCACCTTCTGCCCGGAGTTGTAGTAGATCGCCGAGAACGCGATCTGCTCCCACCGCTCGCAGTTGACCGTGAAGGCGCGCGCCACCAGGTCGACCTCGCCCGAGGCGAGCACCTCGATGCGCTGGCCGGAGGTGATGACGCGGAACTGGAGGCGGTCCGGGTCGCCGAAGATCGCACGCGAGACCTCGCGCAGCATGTCGATGTCGAAACCCTCGATCTGGCCGGTGAACGGGTTCCGCGAACCCATCAGGAGCGTGTCGGCGGAGACGCCCACGATCAGCGAGCCCCGCTCCCGGATCTCGGCCATCGTGCTGCCGGAGGGCAGCGCGTCGGCTGCGGGCAGCGCATCGAGCGGGTCGTAGGAGGCGACCGGGTCATCGCACTCGGCAGGCTCGGCCGGCGGGTTGCCGGTCGGCTCCTCGGTGGGCTCGGCCGTGGCCTCCTCCGGCGCCGCCTGGCCGAGGTCGTCGGCGCCGCTGCCCGTGGAGCACGCCGCGAGCCCGAGCAGCAGCGCTGCCGCTGCGCCCCACGCGGTGACCCGCCTGGTCCTGGTCGGCCTCATCGGTACTCCTCCCGCCTCGGGGCCATGCCCCGCCAGCACGCGACAGCTCCCAGGATCCCCGCGATCAGCAGCACCCAGGCAGCCAGCCGGGCCTGACCGGCCGCGTCGCTCAAGCCTGACGTGACATCGGACGAGCCCGAGTCGACGACGGCGCCGGCGGACTCGACGAACTCCGCGTACGCCTGGCTGGCACCGCCCTCCTCGTCGGTGATCGCCATCGCCACCGCGTCTTCCCAGTCGCCGCTGTCGTCAACCGTGCGGATCTCGGCGTGCAGGTCCACCCAGTCCTGCAACCTCGAGGCGAGCTCGGGCTCGGCATCACCGAGCAGCGCGATCGCCTCGTCGGTGCGGTCCACGAACTCGACCTCGAAGGCCCCTCCCGAACCGCGCTTGATCAGCGTGAGGGACTCGAGCGTCCTCGCCTCGGCGGCGAGCACCGAGGCCTGGGCGACGGCCAGCGTCGGGCGATAGCTGTCGACCCGCACCGCACCGGCGGCCGTGGCCGAGGAGGTCGCGCCGAGTGCACCGACGCCGAACGCGACCAGGAGCAGCACGGTGGCGATCGTCAGCCCTGGGTTGAGGCGCCGTCGGGTCATCCGCGCCAACCGGGTCTGGCAGACCACCAGCACGACGAGGGCAGCCAGCACCACCACGACGATGACGATCGAGAGGTTGCCCGCACCGAAATCGGCTGCGGCGTCGTCGGCGGCGATCGACAGCACGCTGTCCAGGCTCGCGAGCATCTGCTCGCGGACCAGCGTGGATCCCTGTTCGAGGTAGGCGGCGCCGACCGGGAACCCCTGCCGGTTGTTGACCCGGGCTGCCTCGATCAAGCCGGTGTAGGTGGCCAGGTCCGCGTTGAGCTCGGCGATCAGCGCGGCGTCGTCGTCGTCGGCTCCCTCGGCGAGCTGAGCGAGACCGGTCGCGGCCGAGGCGATGGCCGCGTCGTAGACCATGCGTCGCGCCTGCGGCTCCAGACCGCCCACGAGGAACGCGTTCGTGGCGGCGCCGTCGGCGTCGAGCAGCGCGCTGCGGACGTCCATGACCGTGAGCACCCGGTCCGCTCGCGTGGATGCTCGGTCCAGGCCCGAGGCCTGGTTGAGCGCCAGCAGGAACCCGAGCGCCGCGACGAGCAGCATCACGACGACGCTCGCCACCGAGATGCGCATGACGCGCTGAGCCGACGTGACCTCGACGCCGCGGTTCCGCAGCCCCAGCCCGCCGGTGCTCGGGCGCCTGACGACCTGACCGGGGCGTTGCTGCAGCTGCTGACCCTGCGGCTGTGGCGCCGGCGCCTGCTGGGGTGGTGCTGTTGAGATCGAGGTCACTCGTCCTCCTCGGATGCGGTGACGGGCAGCGGTTCGGGTGCGTGAGGGCCCTCGCGCCCGCTCGGTTCGACCGGTTCGGCGGGCTCCGGCTCGCCGGCCTCCACGAGGATCGTGGCTACCGCGGCGGCCTCCTCCTCGTCGGCGACCAGGTCCTCGGGGAGCAGCGTCTGCAGCTGCTCGATCGTGGGCGCCTCCACATCGCGCAGGCGCCACGCATGGCGGGCGATCGCCGAGTCGAGGAGGTTGCGCACGAACCGGGCGTTGCCGAACGAGGCGTCGCGCGGTTGCACCGAGCAGATCTCGATGACGCGCTCGAGGGTCTCGGGCAGCGGGACGAAGTCGGCCTTCTCGGCCATCACCTCGAAGATCCCGCGCAACTCCTCGTCCGCGTAGTCCTCGAACCGGATCGTGGTCGAGAACCGTGACTCCAGCCCGGGGTTCGCCGCGACGAACTCGGCCATGGGGACCGGGTAGCCCGCGACCACGACCACGAGGTCGTCGCGGTGGTCCTCCATCTCCTTGACCAGGGTGTTGACCGCCTCCTGGCCGAAGCTGTCGGCTCCGCTGCCGGTGCTCGACTGGGTGAGGGCGTACGCCTCGTCGACGAACAGCACTCCCCCGACGGCGCCCTGCACCAGCTCGGCGGTCTTCATCGCTGTCTGCCCGAGGTAGCCGGCGACGAGCTCGGAACGGTCGACCTCCACCAGGTGACCCTTGCTGAGCAGCCCCAGCGCCCGGTAGATCCCCGAGACCAGCCGGGCCACGGTCGTCTTGCCGGTGCCGGGGTTGCCCACGAACACGAGGTGCCGCGTGAGCGTGGGACGGGTCAGCCCGGCCTCGACCCGGAGCTTCTCGATGCGGAGCAGCTCGACCTGACGCCGGATCTCCGCCTTGACACGCTGGAGCCCGATCAGCTCGTCCAGCTCGGCCAGCAGCTCCTCGAGAGTCTTCTCCGGCTCGGTCTCGACCGCCGGTTCGGCAGCGATCGCCTGGTCACGCTCGCCCGCCGTCGCGTGCGCCGGCTCACCGGTGGCCGGCGCGGTCGACGGCGGCGTCGGGTCGGAGATCGGCTGCTCGTCGCCGCCGCTGGTGCCCCGGCGCAGCGCGCTCAGGATGCCGTCGAGACTCGGCACCTCGGGCTGCTGCTGATCAGGCCGCAACGCCGTCAGCCCGCCGTCGAGGTTCGGTGTGAGCTGGCGCAGCAGGTCAGCGGTGTGCTGACGCGAGGGGTCCGGAGCGAGTGTCGGGGCCGGTGCGCGCCTGGCGCTCGCCGCACCGAGCTGCACGGCGGCCGTCGCCGTCGCTCGGGCGGCGACGTCCAGTCGCGGGGTCCCGAGCTTCGCGCTCGCGCGGACGATCGCGGCGAGGGCTTCGGCGTACGCGGCGGCGTGCGGACCGCCGGCAAGGGCGACGAGCACGTCGGTCGGTGCAGCGCGCCAGCGGCGGCCGGCGGAGGCGGCCGTGAAGAACTCGTCCGCGGAGTCGCCGTCGACCTCGGCCAACCACTGACGGGGAGCACCGACCAGGGATTCGGCCACGGCCGCCGACAGGCGCAACCCCTCGTCGCGGGCGACCTCGGCGGGTACACCCGCATCCTGCGCGGCCTCGGCGAGGCCGCGCAGGGCGGCTCGCAGCGACGGGGTGGTCATCAGGCCTCCGTGGACGGGGTGTTGAGCGAGGAGCCCTTGAACTTCTCCTCGAGGAAGGCGCCGTGCGCGATCAGCGCGTTGGCGTCCTGGCGGGAGACGGCGTCGGAGATCTTCATGAGCGTGGCACTCAGCAGGTCGAGCTGGTCGACCAGCAGCATCAACGAGGTCTTGCCGTTGGCCACCACCCGCCTGTCGGCGAAGTCGCGCGGCAGCCGGAGATAGGCGTCGACCGCTTCGGGCAGATAGCTCGTGGCGGTCGCCACGACCGTGTGCGCCTGCTGGCTACCGAGGCTGGGGCGATCCAGCCTCGGCACCATCACACCCACGATCTGCGCGATCCGGTCGACGCGGGCCGCGATCGACGGCGGCACCCGCCCGGCGATACGGGTCCGCACCGCCTCGACCGATCCGAGAATCTCCTCACCCGTGGGCGGTGGCGGGAGCTCGGGCAGCACGGGAGCCTCCGGCTCGCCCCGGAGCTTTCGCCCCAGCTCAGACCACCACGACACAGGTTGCTTGGCTCCGATCAGCGATTGGTGTTGAGGTTCAGCCCGCCGATGTCGAGCGAGCCGCCCTGCAGCTCAGAACGGTCGGAGTTGCGCGATCGTTCCAGGTACTCGGCGGCCTTGGTGGTCTCGGTCTGCAGCACGCCGACCGTCTGGGCCATCGAGTCCAGCGCCCGGATCTTGAAGTCGGAGATCGTGTCGAGGGTCGTGTAGATGTTCGCGAACGCCTCCTGCAGCTGCTCGATCCCGATCGTCGCACTCGCGGCCTGCTCCTGGATCGTGGCCGAGTTGTCGGCGAGCATCTTGGAGGTGGCGACGATCATGTTGGAGGTCGTGGTGTTGAGCGCGGTGATCTGGTCGAGGACCAGCTTCTGGTTCGCGAGCGCCTGCGCCACGATCACGGCGGTGCGAAGGGCTGACAGGGTCGTCGTGGTCGCGCGGTCGACGCCCTTGATGAGCTCCAAGTTGTTCTTGATGATGATGTCCATCGCCAGGTAGCCCTGGATCGACACCGCGAGCTGGGTCAGCAGGTCCTGGTGCTTCTGGCGGACGTAGAACAGCACGTCTTCACGCATCACCTTGGCGCGCTCCGGGTCGGTGACGTCGAGCTCGGCGATCGTGGCCGAGAGCTGGGCGTCGATGCGCTCGGCCATGAAGATGTACTGGTTGAGGCGGCCCATGGTGTCCCACAGGTTCCGCTTCTCCAGGTTGAGCGCGGCGTTGTCCTTGCGCAGCTCGTCCTGGCCGTTGTACAGGGCGCGGATGATCGCGTCGAGCTGCTTCTGCGCCGACTCGTAGCGCTGGAAGTAGTCGCTGATCTTGTCGCCGAACGGGATGAACCCGAGCAGCTTGCGCCCGAACGTCTCCTCGGAGGGGTCGAGGTCCTCGACGGCGCGGCGCAGCGCGAGCAGCGACTGCCCGACCGTGCCGGACTCGGACAGGCCACCCTCCTTGATCTCCTTCACCGGCGTGGCGAGAAGCCGGTTGGAGACATCGGCCGCGCGCCGGACGTCCTGGTCGCCCATCGTGCGGATCGAATCGGCCTTGGCGGTGAACTCGGGCGACTTCGCGTCGCTCTCGAGCAGCGACGCCACGTACGCGTCCGCCTTCTGGCTCAGCTGCGGCACCATGGCGGGGTCGACCTTCGGTGCCAGCGCAGGCGCCTGGGTGGTGGCGACGGCGGCGACGGGCGCCGGCGGCTCCAACGTGAGCCCGATGTTGTCCGCCTCTGGCGGCTCGAGAGGGGCAGCGGCAGCGGCCTGGTCGGTCATGTCATCCTCGGCTGTCGATCGGACGGGATCTGCGGTTCAGAACTGATCTAGGGATGGTCAAGCCAGTCTCTGGTGTCAATCTACGGCAGGCTGGGGCCTCGGCGGACGCAGAGACCGGGCACCACTACCCTGCCGCTGGCGGGCAGGCCCTGGCAACGGCCCCACGCTGACTCCCCCAGCGCTGACGAGAGGCACGTGTTGAGCACCTCGATGTTCGATCTGACCGGTCGGCTCGCACTCGTGACCGGCTCGGCCCGGGGGCTCGGCTTCGCGCTGGCCACCGGGCTGGCAGAGGCTGGCGCGGAGGTGGTGCTGCACGGCCGGCACCGGGCGGCCGCCGAGGCGGCGGCCCATTGGATCGCCGCGGCGACCGGGGCGAGCACGCACGTCGTCTGCTTCGATGTCACCGACGCCGACGTGGCACGCGCCGGGACCGCCGCGCTGATGGACGAGGTCGGTGTCCCCGACATCCTGATCAACAATGCCGGCATGCAGCACCGGGCGCCGTTCAACGACTTCCCGGCCGAGCGTTGGGACCAGGTGATCGCCACGAACCTGTCCTCGGTCTTCTACGTCTCGCAGCCGATCACTGCCCGCATGGCAACGCGCGGCTCCGGCAAGGTCATCAACATCGCCTCCGCGATGTCAGCACTCGCCCGGCGCACGATCGCGCCCTACACCGCCTCCAAGGGCGGCGTCGGGATGCTCACCAAGGGCATGGCAGCCGACCTGACGGAGCTCGGCATCCAGGTGAACGCGATCTCGCCCGGCTACTTCGCCACCGAGATGAACGAGGCGCTCTGGAGCGACCCGGAGTTCGACTCCTGGCTCAAGGAGCGCACACCCGCCCGCCGGTGGGGCGACGTCCGCGAGCTCGTGGGCACGGCGGTGTACCTCGCATCGGACGCCTCGAGCTTCGTCGCGGGCCAGAACATCCACGTCGACGGCGGGCTGACCTCGGTCGTCTAGGTCAGGCCCCGATCCGGGCCAGGAAGGCGGCGTAGGACCGGCCGTGGGGGTCCCCCACCGGCATCGGCTGGGGCACGACATCGAGGGTCGGCGCGGTGCGGATCGCGACGGCGGGGTCGCCGAGGTGTCCCGATCGCACGAGGGCCAGCAGGGCCGCCCCGGTGGCGACCGGCTCGCCTGCCCGCACCAGCGAGATCGGCCAGGGCAGCGACGCCCGCTTGAGGGCGGTCCACAGCTCGGGGAGCCGCCCTCCACCGATCACCGCGACCCGCCGCGGGTCGCCCTGGCTCTCGATCATCCAACGGGCCTGGTAGCAGATGCCCTCAACGACGGCGCGCGCCTGCTCCTCCCACGACCAGTGAGCAGGCGGGTTGCCCGGTCGCGCGTGCGGATCTGGCCGGGGCGTCTGCCGACCCCTCAGATAAGGCTCGACGGCGGCCCCGGTGGGCCCTGGTGCCTCCGCCAGGCTGCTCGCGGCCCTCGTCAGCACGTCCTCGCGGTGATCCTCGGGAATCGTCGACAGCCAGTGCTGCAGCATCGCCCCCGCGCTGGAGGTCCCCGCCAGGAGCGCGTCGTGAACGCCGCCCACGGAACGTACGAGGCTCATCCCTTGCCTGCGGACGTCCTCGAGAACCGGTCGCTCGCCAACCACGCTCAGAACGGCCTCGGCCGTGCCGAGCGAGTCGGCGACGTCCCCGGGCTCGCGCATCCCCGCCGCCCACGAGGCGACCTGGTGGTCATGGCCGGCCACGACAACCGGCACGCCCTCGGTCAGCCCCGTTCGCGCCGCTGCCGCGGCGGTCACCCGGCCCGCGCTCTCGTACGGACCGGCGACGCGCGGCAGTCGGGTCGGTTCCAGGCCGGCGAGGGCGAGGAGCTCGCCGTCGAAGACCGACGTCGGTGGTTCCCCGGGGGCGGCGAGGCGATACCCGCCCGTGCGGCCGGCGAGCGTGTGGTCGGTGACGCGTTCCCCCGTCAGCGCGTGCGCCACGACGTCCGCGACGCTCAGCCAGCAGGCCATCCGGGCCCAGACCTCGGGCCGTTCCCGGGCCAGCCAGCGCCACGTCGTCAGCGGTGTCTTGGCCGAGAGGCGCACACCGCTGCGAGCGAACACGGCAGGCGCCAGATCGGCCATCGCCGCGGCGTCCTCGGCACCGAGCCCGGCGTCCCAACGCAGCAGATCGGTCAGCGCCTCGCCGTCGGCACCGATCGCTGCTCCGGTCTCCGCCATCGAGGCCACCCCGACAGCCGCCACCGTGATCCCCGGACCCACCAGCTGGCGGCAGCGGCGCGCGATCACGTCCACGAGGCCCGGCACGTCGCCCGGGGTGACCGAGGCCGACGAGGCGACCTCGCACAGGTGGCCACCGTCGATCTCCACGAGGACAACCTTGGTCGTGCTCGACCCGATGTCGATCCCTAGCGCGAGCATGAGGTCATCCTCCCGTGACACCGACGAGAGCGGTCACTCCCAGATGATCGGGTTGTCCCCGTAGACGGCGTCGAGGCCCTGCACGAAACCGGACCAGGAGTCACCGTTGAAGAGGCCGCCGGTGATCGGTCCGGCGTCCGAGAGACCGACGACGCACATCACCAGGGTGTTCGTCTCCGGGTCCCAGCCCTGCAGGGTGTAGCCGCACTCGTCGGAGGCCCCGGAGCCCAGCCCGAAGTTCTGCGCCTCGATGAAGCTCGCACCCGAGCCGTCCTCGAGCAGCGGGAAGATCGCGGGAGCCGGGGGCTCGTCGACGCCCTCCGGGAGGCCGTCGGGGTAGGCGTACTGGAGCACCATCAGGTACGGCGTGAAGGCGGCGAACTCATCGGCGTTGTCCCAGTCGGCCCAGATATCGGTGCTGCCCTCGGTGACCTGCAGGAGGCTCAGGCCGATGTTGACGTCCACCGGCTCGCTGGACCCCTCCGGCGACGCGCTGGTGACGACCCAGGCGGGCGAGCCGAGCGGGACCGTGGTGCCGGGCTCGGTGGTGCCGGCCGCACCGAAGTCGACGGCCGCGACGTCGAAGTCCGGCGTTTCCTCGGTGGTGGCTTCCTCGGTGGTGGGCTCCTCGGTACCCGCCTCCGAGGTGCTCTCCGGCGAGGCGTCGCCGTCACCGTCCGGCGTGGTGTCGTTCGAGCAGCCGGCGAGAACGAGCGAGGCGCCGAGCAGGGCTGCGACGGTGAGGTGGCGGGACGTGCGCAAGGAGAGGCCTTTCGAGAGCGGTTCGTGAGCTGGCGCCATTGCCGGGGAACACGCTAGTTCAGCGGCCCACGAGGCCGTCGCCAGGTTCGTGGGCAGCAGTACCCATCGGGTGGGGAAGAATACGGGGGTGACGGAGAACCCGAACGACGCCCAGCGCGCCGATGCCCTGCGAGCAGGCCTGGCCGAGTACGAGCTCGACGCCGAGGACATGGCGCTCCTCGACGACGAGCAGCGGGGGTCCGGGGAACCGAGCGGCTCGGGCCCGCTGCCCGTGCTCGCCGTCGTCGGCCGCCCGAACGTCGGCAAGTCCACCCTCGTCAACCGGATCCTCGGCCGTCGCGAGGCGGTGGTGCAGGACACGCCGGGTGTCACGCGCGATCGCGTGAGCTATGAGGCCGAGTGGAGCGGGCGTCGCTTCATGGTCGTCGACACCGGCGGCTGGGAGCAGGATGCGCGCGGGCTGCAGGAGCGGGTGGCCGAGCAGGCCGAGGCGGCGATCGAGCTGGCCGATGCGGTGCTGTTCGTGGTCGACGCGAGCGTGGGCGCCACCGGCACCGACGAGCAGGTGGTGCGGCTGCTGCGCCGCTCCGGGAAGCCGGTGATCCTGGTCGCCAACAAGGTCGACGACCAGCGCGCCGAGGCCGACGCCACCGCGCTCTGGAACCTTGGGCTCGGCGAGCCGTTCCCGCTGTCCGCGCTGCACGGCCGCGGCTCGGGCGACCTGCTCGACTCGGTCCTGGAGATGCTGCCCGAGACCTCGCAGGCCGGCGGCGCGATCCCGGCGGGCGGTCCGCGCCGCATCGCTCTGCTCGGACGCCCGAACGTCGGGAAGTCCTCGCTGCTCAACGCGCTGACGGGTTCGGACCGCGTGGTCGTCGACGACGTCGCCGGCACCACGCGCGACCCCGTCGACGAGCTCGTCACGCTCGGGGACAGGCAGTGGTGGTTCGTGGACACCGCAGGGATCCGGCGTCGCGTGCACCAGACCCACGGCGCCGACTTCTACGCCTCGCTGCGCACCCAGTCAGCGCTCGAGAAGGCTGAGGTCGGGGTGGTGCTGGTCGACGCCAGCGTGGCCATGACCGAGCAGGACATCCGCGTGATCCAGCAGGTGATCGACGCCGGGCGCGCCCTCGTGATCGCCTACAACAAGTGGGACCTCATGGAGGAGGAGCGGCGCGAGCTGCTCGAGCGCGAGATCGAGCGCGAGCTCGTGCAGGTGCAGTGGGCGCCACGCGTCAACATCTCGGCCCGCACCCGGTGGCACGTGGACCGGCTGGTGAGGGCCCTGGACACCTCGCTCGAGGCATGGGACACCCGCATCCCGACGGGCCGCCTCAACGCGTTCCTCGGCGAGCTGGTCGCGGCCAACCCGCACCCGGTGCGCGGTGGCAAGCAGCCCCGCATCCTGTTCGGCACCCAGGCGGACACCCGGCCGCCCCGGTTCGTGCTGTTCGCGACCGGCTTCCTCGAGCCCGGCTACCGCCGCTACATCGAGCGCCGCCTGCGCGAGACGTTCGGTTTCACCGGCACGCCGATCGAGCTCAGCGTGCGGGTGCGCGAGAAGCGTCGCCGCACCCGATGACCTCGAGCGGGGCCTCGACGGCGGAGCACTCCTTCAGGGAGGATCTCGCGGCGCTCGTGGCTTCCGACGAGCACCTGGCGGCGGTGGTCGCCGAACACGGCGTGCCGGCGTTCTGGGCCCGGCCCGCAGGCTTCCCGAGCCTGGTGCTGTTCGTGCTGGAGCAACAGGTCTCGCTCGCCTCGGCGGCGGCGACCTATCGGTCGATCCTGCGCCGGATCGACACGATGGCTCCCGGCAGCCTGCTGGCGCACCCGGACATGCGTGCCGACGGCGTCTCGCGGCAGAAGGAGCGCTATCTCCGGGCGCTGGCAGCCGCCGTCGACGAGGGCACGCTCGACCTGGGGTCGCTGACATCGGCGAGCGACGACGAGGTCCGCGCCCGGCTCATGGCCCTGCCGGGCATCGGAGCGTGGACCGCCGACGTGTACCTGCTCTCGTGCCTCGGTCGCCCGGATCTCTGGCCGGTCGGCGACCGCGCGCTGCAGGTCGCCGCCGCGGAGACCCTCGGGCTCGCCGAGGTCCCGACGCCGGTGGTCCTCACAGAGATCGGCGAGCGGTGGCGCCCTCGACGCTCCACGGCTGCCCGCATCCTGTGGCACGGCTACCTGCGCCGTCGCGGCCGCGCGGAGACGCACCTGCCCACCTGAGCTGCGGCACGATCCCGTGCACACCGGGGGTCGTTACTGCCCGCCCTCGGGGAGGTCGACACCCGTCAGGGCGATGGCTTCCTCGACGTGCTTGCTCATCTCGGCCTGCACCCGCTCGGCGGCCGCCTGCACGGCGGCCCGACCTGTCGCGGCATCCTCGGGCACTGCCTGGAACGGCGTGCCGAACACCACGTGCAGCTTCGCGCGAAAGCCCGGGATGTGGCTTCGCTTCTGGCCCTGCGTGCGGGTGCCGAGGATCGCGACCGGGAGCACCGGCGCCTTCGCGCGCACAGCGAGCCAGGCGATGCCGGCCTTGGCCGAGCTCACGTCGCCGCGGCCGCGGGTGCCCTCCGGGAACACGGCCACCACCCGGTCCTCGTTCAGCAGCGCCAGCGCGGTCTGCAACGCCGCCCGGCCTGTCCCCCGGTCCACCGGGATCTGCCCGGCGTTCCGCATCAGGACGCCTGTCCAGCCGTAGAACGCCTCTTCCTTGATGATGAAGTGCGATCCCCGGGGGATGCACCCGTGCAGGAGCGGTCCGTCGATGATGCCGGTGTGGTTGGCGGCGAGCAGCACCCGGCCTGTCGGCGGCACGTTCTCCGCCCCGGTGATCGTAGTGCTCCAGACCCCGTGGGCGAGGAGCTGGCCCACCCGCCGCGACCACCTGGGGCCCCAGCGCTTGATGCGATCGGGCGTGATCTCCTGGCCGGGGGTGCGCCGCGGCTTCTCCTCGCTCACCGCTGGCCTGCCTGCACCGTCTCGATCAGACCCCGCACCGCGTCGACGGTCTCGTCGAGCGTCAGCTCGGAGGAGTCCACGGTCACCACGCCATCGGCTGCCACCTGAAAGCTCGAGACCGTCGAGTCGTCGGCGTCGCGGCGCAGCACCTGGTCGCGGGTGGCCTCGATGGCTCCCTCGTCGTCGGCTCCGTGGATCTCCCGCGCGCGCCGCGCCAGCCTGGCCTCCTCGCTGGCCACGAGCAGGATCCGGACATCGGCGTCAGGAGCCACCACGGTGGTGATGTCGCGGCCCTCGGCCACGATGCCGCCCTCGCCGCGGGAGGCGTCGATGATCTCCCGCTGCCGCCGCCGGAGCTCGGCACGGACCTCGAGGTTCGTCGCCACCGCGCTCACCACGGTCGAGATCTCCGTCGAACGGATCACCACCGAGACATCCTCGCCGCCGACGGCGATACCCGGATCGCGGGGGTCCGTCATCATCTCCAGGGGTAGCTCGCGCACCGCCCGCGCCACGGCGGCGGTGTCGGCGAGGTCGATGCCGTCACGCACGCACCACCAGGCGGCCGCGCGGTACATCGCACCGGTGTCGAGGTAGGCCATCCCGAGCTGGGCCGCCACCCGTCGGCTGATCGTGGACTTGCCCGAACCCGACGGTCCGTCGATCGCCACCACGGTCCCTGTCACTCGACCACCACCCGCCACTCGCGCTCTTGCAGCTCCGCCACCAGCGGCTCAGCTGCTGCCGGCAGCACCGACAGCGTCGCCATACCCACCCGCTGCCGCGGTGAGTGCTCCATCTTGAAGTCCTCGATGTTGACGCCGATCTCGCCGACCTCGCTGAACAGCCGGCCCAGCTCCCCCGGGCGGTCGGGCACCAGCACGGTCACCTCGAAGTAGTGCCGACGGGCGCCGCCGTGCTTGCCCGGGATCCGGCCGACGCCGTCGTTGCCCGCGGAGACCAGACCCGCGATGCCGGCCATCGCACCCAGGGCGAGCGGACCGTCGTCTGCTGCCCGGTCCAGCGAGCGGAGCAGCGCGTCGAGATCGTCCCGGACCGCGCGCAGCACGGTGCGGGTAGGCCCGGCGTTGCCCACCAGGATCGTGGCCCAGAGCTGCGGATCGCTCGCTGCGATCCGTGTCACGTCCCGCACGCCCTGGCCGGCGAGCCCGAGCGCCTCCTCGGGAGCTCCGACCAGCCGGGCCGCGACCAGCGACGACATCAGCTGCGGCAGGTGGGACACGAGAGCGACCGCCTGGTCGTGCTCGGCCGCGCTCATCTCGACCGGGCTCGCGCCCAGATCGACGGCGAGCCCCCGGACGGCGCGGAGCGCCTCCGGGGATGTCTCGGGCCCGGCTGCCAGCACCCAGGGGCGACCGGCGAACAGGTCGCTGTCCGCTGCGGCGGCGCCTCGCCGCTCGCGGCCCGCCATCGGGTGCGAGCCGACGTACCGGCTCAGATCGAGCGTCGCGAAGCCCTCGAGCTCGGCACGGATCGACGACTTCACGCTCGCCACGTCGGTCACGACGGCGTCCGGGTAGGTGTGCAGCGCGGCGCCCACGATGCCGGCGGCCACGTCCGGGGGCGCCGCCACCACGACCAGGGCCGGCGGCTCGTCGTCGGGCTGCTCGGGCACGCCGGCGCCGACGTCGCGGGCCAGCGCGAGCGCGGACGGCGAGCTGTCGCGCAACCGCACCGGCACATCTTCGGCGGTGAGTGCGAGACCGATGCTGGCGCCGATGAGGCCGGTGCCGATCACGAGGACCGGTCCCTGGGTCGCGAAGCCACCGGTGGTGGCGGGTCGGGCCGCAGTCACGATCGGTCACCATATCTCGGAGGCGGCACCGGGCACGTCTCCAGCTCGAGGGGCAGCGGGTCGGGTGACGGGCTGACCGCCCTGGCCGAGCTCGCCGTCATGCGGCGCATGTGATGGCGGCGGCAGAGCACCTCGTAGCCGACGACGCCGGTCTCGAGCTCGGCGGTGTCTCCCACCACGACCTGCTCCCCCACCGTGACCATCGCGCCGTCGAGCGTGCGCGCGTTGTGCGTGGCGCGTCGGCCGCACCAGCACAGGGCCTGGACCTGCAGCACCTCCACGCGGTCGGCGAGCTCCACCAGCCGGGCCGATCCGGGAAAGAGGCGGGTGCGGAAGTCGGTCGTGATGCCGAAGGCGAAGACGTCGACCTCGAGCTCGTCGACCAGCCGCGCGAGCTGGTCGACCTGCTCCTCGCTGTAGAACTGGGCCTCGTCGCAGACGAGGTAGTCGACCACGCCGCCGCGGGTGCGCCGCTCGATCACCTCGTGCCAGAAGTTCGTCGCGTCGGTCACCTCGACCGCCTGGTGCCGCAGGCCCAGCCGCGAGGACACCACACCTTCGCCCGCACGGTCCGAGCGCGTGAAGATCACCCCACGCCGACCGCGCTCGCTGTGGTTGTGGTTCATCTGGAGAGCGAGGGTGCTCTTGCCCGAGTCCATGGTCCCCGCGAAGTAGGTGAGCGTCGCCATCAGCCCGCCAACCTGACGAGCGGGACCGTGCGCTCGGCCGGGGTGCCCGAGCCGTGCATGCCCACGAGCTCCAGCGAGGCGGCGCTCTGCGTACGGGAGTCGACGACGGCGATGTCACCTCGCATGGCGGCCACCACGTCACCGATCACCGGGCGGAAGCGGTCCTCGACCTGTCCGAACCAGCCGGCGGCGATCGCCTCGTCACGGCTGCGGACGTCGGCACGTTCGCCGAGCTCGGCACGCCAGGACTCGAGCACGGCGCCCGCGGCTCCCGGCTCGGCGTGCACGTGGCAGATGCGCGGTTCTCCGGCGACGAGCGCCACGCCGTCGGACAGCGGCGGCCTGGCGGCGACGTCGATCCGTGCCGGGCCGCCGAACTGCTCGGAGTCGCGGCGCGGGATGTCGACCATGCCGTGGTCCGCCGTGACCAGCAGCAGCGTCTCGGGCGGCACGCGCCGCGCCAGCCGGCCGAGCTCGGCGTCGAGCAGGCCCAGGGCATCCCGCCACGGGTCGCTGCGCCAGCCGTGGTGGTGCCCCGTCTTGTCCACGTCCCCCCAGTACATCGTGACGAGCCTGGCCTCCGGCTCGGCGAGCACGTCCAGCGTGCGGTCGACGCGCTGGCTCAGGCTCTCGGCCGCCTCGTACTCGGCGCCGCGCAGCGTGGCCCGGGTCAGCGGCGAGGACTCGAACTCCCACGGACCCACGCTCACCGAGAGGAGGTCCTGCTCGGCCATCAGCTCGAAGATCGTGGCATGCCGCTGCCAGGTCTCCGGCTCCGGTCCGCCGCGCCACGAGATCAGGTTGAGCAGCCGCCCGTCGGCGGGGTTGCGCACGGTGTACCCGAGCATGCCCGTGCGACCGCCGGGCAGGCCGGTGCCGAGTGCAGCCATGTTGGTCGCGGTCGTGGAGGGGAAGGCCGACTGCAGCGGCCGGCGTGGAGCGGCATTGAGCACCGGAGCGACCTCCGGAGCGTCCGTGAGGTTGTGCAGACCGAGCCCGTCGACGATGACGACGCACGCGCGGCGGGCCTGCGGCAGCTCCAGCCGTTCGGCGGCGACACCTGAGCGCACCGCGTGCCCGCTCGGGTCGACCACGAGGTCCACCCCCACAGCACCGGCGGCGCCCAGCACGACGTCGCCGAGCCAGTCGTGCGTGCTCACACCCGCGCCGTGGCCGCCGAGAGCGCGGCCGCGAAGTCGATGGCCGCCCGCACCGCGGCGGGACCCTCGGCGTCGGCGCTGACCCGGACCACCAGGTCGTCGGGCAGCATCGAGCCGGTGAAGCCGTGGTCGGCCTCGCAGCTGGGGTCACCGCAGGTGGCCGGCTCGAGCTCGACCCGGCTGACCGCGCCCCAGGAGAGAGCGAGCGTGACCTCGCTCACGGCCGAGCCGCGGCGGTAGGAGGCCGGCTCGGCGACCCCATGGGTCAGGCCGACCGTGCGCAGATGCCTGATCGCGACGGACTCCGTGGTGGCCGCAGCCGCGGGGATCGCGTCGGCGTCCTCGCCGGGGAGGTCGTCGACATGCGCCAGGATCAGCCGGGTCTGGGTCAGCACCAGGACCGTGACGTGGCGCCGCACCTCAGCGCGGTCGAACATCGTCTCGACGTGCACCAGGTGCGAGGCGACCTCCTCACCCGCCAGGGCGAGATCGATGACGTCGGTGACGATATCCGGGTAGTACCCGGCCCGCTCGACGTCGGTTCGCAGTCGTCGCAGCGCTGTCGAAGACGATGAAGGCACCCGGTGAGTATGCCGCACCTGTCAGGGCAGTGTGCGCCGAGCGGTATCTCCGCGCTCGGCCGCCAGCAGGTCGATCGTCGCCGAGAGGATGGCCAGACCGTGCTCGGCGACCAGCACCGGGTTCAGCGTGACCGACCGCACCTCGGGCAGCTCGTCCTTGAGGACGCTCACCCGCCCGATCACGTCCTCCAGAGCCGCCACGTCCATCGGCGGCAGCCCACGGTGACCGAGCAGCCGCGGGGAGGCGCGCACGGCCCGGACCAGGTCGGCGACGTCCGCCTCGGTGAGCGGCGGGATCCGGTAGGCGACGTCGTCGAGAAGCTCGACGGCGTCTCCGGCCATCCCGAACCCGATGATCGGCCCGTAGAGATCGTCCTCGACGCCGGTGACGACACAGGCGGCTCCGGTGGGCGCCATCGCCTGCACCTCGAGGCTGACGTTGTGGCGTCCGAGCGCGTCGAGGCGCTCGGTGATCGAGGTATAGGCCTCGGTGAGCTCCGCGTCACCGGAGAGGTCGAGTCGAACACCGCCGAGATCGGCGCGATGCCGCAGTACCTCGTCGGCGGCCTTGAGCGCGACGGGCCACCCGATCTGGGCAGCGGCGGCGCGGGCTGCCTCCAGGTCGGCGACCTTCGTGGCGCGCCAGACGTCGAGCCCATAGGCGGCGAGCAGCGCGCTCGCCTTCTCGCTCGACAGCCGGACCGACGTCCCTGCCGGCACCCCAGCCAGCTCACCGTGCGTCAGTGCCCGCGCCTCGCGGCGCCGAGCGCCGACCACCTCGACGCGAGGGCTGTCCGGATCGTTCCGCCGCCGGGCATACCCGCGGGCGGCAGCGAGCGCCGCGACGGCGTCGGCGCCCTCGTGGAAGCCAGGGACGCGCACGAGCGCACCGTCGGGCGCGGTCGCGGCGAGGTCGGGGTGCAGCCCGGCGCGGCCGAGCACCAGCCCCGCCACCGTGCGGCCGCTGTCGGCGGCCAGCTGGGCGGCGGCCTGCGCCGCGTCGGTCGAGATGTCGACACCGAAGGGTCCGTACCCGATGACAGCCATGTCCCAGTCGTCGCGCTCGGCAGCCTCGCCGAGGGTCGCGCGCAGCTCGTCCGCAGCGATCGTCGGGGCCAGCGTGATCGGCTCCCCCGCGACCAGGAGGCCGTGCTCGACGACGAGATCCCCTAGCACGGCTGCGTGGCTGCCCGAGTTGCTGACCACGAGGACGCGATCTCCCGCCGGCAGCGGCTGCGACGACAGCAGCGCCGCCCAGTCGAGCTGCTGCGCGACCGAACGGGCCAGGAGCACCCCCGCCTGACTCATCATCTGCTCCACCACGCGGCGCGGCGCCGTCGAGGACCGCACGGGGTGGCCGGGCAGCTGCCGCTGCCCGGTGGTACCGGCGATCGTCACGACCACCGGTTTCGTCGCTGCGAGCCGCCGCGCCACCCGCGAGAACTTGCGCGGGTTGCCGATCGACTCCAGGTACAGGCACGCGACCGTGGTGCGGTCGTCGGTGGACCAGTACTGCATCGTGTCGTTGCCGCTGATGTCGGCGCGCTGACCGGCCGCGAGGAAGCTGGAGAGCCCGATGCCCCGCCCTGCCACCTCGGTGAGCAGCGTGCGTGCGGCCTGGCTCGACTGGCAGAACACCCCGACCTCGCCCTGCCGGATCGGCGCGGTCGCGAGCGTGGCCGGGAGCGGGCCTGCCTCGCCGTGCGCGAGGACACCGAACGACCGCGGTCCGACGAGCCGCAGCCCATGCTCGCGCAGCGCCCGCATCAGGCTCCGCTGCGAGGGTCCCGACTCTCCGCTCCCCGTCCGGAAGCCTGCCGACAGCAGCACGATCGCGCGGGTCCCCCGCGCAGCGAGCACCGGCAGCGCCGCCATCACGTCACCCGCGGGCGCCGCGACCATGGCGAGCGTCGGCAGCTTCTCGTCCTCGACCTCGGCGATGGTCTCGGCGCTGAGCACGCGCCCGGAGAACCCCGACTCCTGGATCGAGGCGAGCAGCCGGTCGCCGATCGGGCGGCCCTCGTCGCCCCGCGCGAGGACCAGCACGCCGTCGGCGGCGAGCAGCGCCGTCATGCTCAACGCCTCGGCGCGGCGCTCCCGCTCGGCGAGCACGGCGAGCGAGCGGTCGGTGGGCCGGATCGGGACCGAGACCTCGACGATGCCGTCGGCGAGCTCCTGCGAGGTGTCGTAGCCCGCGTCGGTGAACACGCGCAGCATCCGGGAGTTGCTCGGCAGCACGTCCGCGCTGAAGCGTCGGATACCGATCTCGCGCCCGGCCGCAGCGAGGTGCTCGAGCAGGATCGAGCCGAGCCCGCGCCCCTGGGCAGCGTCGGCGACGTTGAACGCGACCTCGGCGACATCACCATCCGGCTCGAGCCGGTCGAACCGCCCGACGGCGAGGATCTGGTCGTGCTCCTCGCCCGGCTGCACGAGCACGAGGGCGACCCGCTGGTCGTGGTCGACGTTGGTGAAGCGCTCGAGGTCTCGCGTGCTGAGCTGCTCCATCGGGGCGAAGAAGCGGAAGTAGGTGGACTGCGCCGACTGGGCGCGGTGGAAGGACTGGAGAGCGTCGGCATCGTCCGGCGCGATCGGCCGGATGTGCATCGTGGAGCCGTCGCGCAGGACGACATCGGCCTCCCAGTGCGCCGGGTATGAGGCCCCGACCGCTTCCGACGTCATGCTCGCGATCGTAGTGTGGCGACCTCCACACGGTCGGCTCGGTGTGTGAGCCGCGTCATCGCGGCCGACCTCGGCGAGAATGGCAGGCATGGCCCGCCGCCCCTCCGCCGAACCGCCGCCGCAGGACACGAAGATCGTCGACGTCGACGTGTCCACGGAGATGCAGACCTCGTTCCTCGAGTACGCCTACTCCGTCATCTACTCCCGGGCGCTCCCCGACGCCCGTGACGGCCTCAAGCCGGTACAGCGGCGGATCCTCTACCAGATGGCCGACATGGGGCTGCGGCCCGACCGCGGCCACGTCAAATCGGCTCGCGTGGTCGGCGAGGTGATGGGCAAGCTGCACCCCCACGGCGACACCGCGATCTACGACGCCCTGGTGCGCATGGCGCAGCCGTTCACGCTGCGGCTGCCGCTGATCGACGGCCACGGGAACTTCGGGTCTCTTGACGACGGCCCTGCCGCGCCCCGCTACACCGAGGCACGCCTCGCGCCGGCCGCGATGGTGATGACCGGGGACCTCGACTCCGACACCGTGGACCTGGTCCCGAACTACGACAACTCGCTGAAGCAGCCCGAGGTCCTCCCCGCAGCCCTGCCCAACCTGCTGGTCAACGGCGCCTCAGGGATCGCCGTCGGCATGGCCACGAACATGCCCCCGCACAACCTCATCGAGGTCGTGGCGGCAGCGCGGCACCTGATCGAGCACCCCGATGCCGATCTCGAGGCGCTGATGCGGTTCGTGCCGGGGCCGGACCTGCCCGGTGGCGGCAAGATCATCGGTCTCGAGGGCATCCGTGACGCCTATGCGACCGGCAGGGGCAGCTTCCGCACCCGTGCCACGGCTCGGATCGAGAACATCACCCCGCGACGCAAGGGCATCGTCGTCACCGAGCTGCCGTACCTCGTGGGGCCGGAACGGGTGATCGACAAGATCAAGGACGCGGTCGTCGCGAAGAAGATCCAGGGGATCGCGAACGTCACCGACCTGACCGACCACCAGAACGGGCTGCGGCTGGTCATCGAGATCAAGAACGCCTTCAACCCCGAGGCGGTGCTGACCGAGCTCTACCGGCTCACGCCCATGGAGGAGTCGTTCGGGATCAACAACGTGGCGCTGGTCGAGGGGCAGCCGCGCACGCTGGGGCTACGGGAGCTGCTCCAGGTCTACGTGGCGCACCGCATCGACGTCGTGCGTCGCCGCACGAGCTACCGGCTGGGCAAGCGCCGCGACCGGCTGCACCTGGTCGAGGGTCTGCTCATCGCGATCGCCGACATCGACGAGGTCATCGCGGTGATCCGCAGCAGCGATGACGCCGAGACCGCGCGGTCGCGCCTGATGACGATCTTCGACCTCACGCAGCTGCAGGCCGAGTACATCCTGGAGCTCCGCCTGCGCCGGCTCACGAAGTTCTCCCGGATCGAGCTCGAGACCGAGCGCGACGAGCTGAAGCGCGAGATCGAGGAGCTCGAAGCCATCCTCGGAGACGAGGCGCTGCTCCGCACCGTGGTCTCCGACGAGCTCGCCGACGTGGCTGCCGCGCACGGCACCCCCCGGCGCACCGTGCTGCTGGAGTCCAACGGTGGCACCGCGACGGCGGCGACCGCCAGCCGCCGCAAGAGCCCCGTCGACCTCGAGGTGGCGGACACCCCGTGCTGGCTGCTGCTCTCGGCGACCGGGCTGCTCGCGCGCACCGCCGACGACCGCGAACCCGCTCGGGAGGGACGGCGATCGGCTCACGACGCCATCGTGGGCATCGTCGCCGCCAGCACGCGCGGCGAGGCCGGCGTGGTCACCTCGCGCGGCCGGGTGGTCCGGCTGTCGGTGGTCGAGGTCCCAGGGTTGCCGCCCACCGACGGCCCCCCGAGCCTCTCGGGCGGGGTGCCGGTCCAGGAGATGGTGATGCTGGAGCCGGGCGAGCGCGTGGTGGGACTGGTCAGCCTGCTCGACGGCGAGGAACGCACCCTGACGCTCGGGACCGCCGGCGGCACGGTCAAGCGGGTCACCGCCGACCGCCCCGGCCGCGCCGACGAGTGGGAGGTCATCTCGCTCAAGGACGGCGACGAGGTCGTGGGCGTCGGGGCCGCGACCGACGAGGACGAGATCGTCTTCATCACCTCCGACGCCCAGCTGCTGCGCTTCTCCGCGGGCGTCGTCCGCCCGCAGGGGCGGGGCGCGGGAGGCATGGCGGGCATCCGGCTCTCCGACGGCGCCCGGGTGGTGCACATGAGCGTGGTGCGGGCGGCCGATCTCGAGAGTGCGATGGTCGCCACCGTCGCCGCAGCCTCGGACGCGCTTCCCGGCACGGTCCCCGGCTCCGCCAAGACCACACCGCTCGCGGTCTACCCCGGCAAGGGGCGCAGCACCGCGGGTGTGCGGGTGCAGCGGTTCCTGCGCGGTGAGGATGCTCTGTACGCGGCGGCGGTCGCACCGCAGCAGGTGCGCGCCGTGGGTGCGGGCGGTCAGCCGGTCGAGCTCCCCGAGGTCGACGAGCGGCGGGACGCCTCCGGTACGACGCTCGCGGCGCCCGTCGCCGGACTCGGCTAGGCAGAGGCTCCGCTAGGAGCTCGTGGCCGGTGCGTCCGCAGCCGGCTCGTCGGCGAACTGGGTCCGGTACAGCTCGGCGTACCGGCCGCCCAGCGCGAGCAGCTCGCTGTGGCGGCCGCGCTCGATGACACGACCGTCCTCGAGCACGAGGATGAGATCGGCTGCGCGGACGGTCGAGAGCCGGTGAGCGATCACGATGGCCGTGCGCTCGGTCAGCGCCTCGGCCAGCGCGGCGGTCACGGCTGCCTCGTTCGCGGAGTCCAGGTGTGCCGTCGCCTCGTCGAGGATGACGGCCCGCGGGGCCCGCAGCAGCAGCCGCGCGATCGTGAGACGCTGACGCTCGCCCCCGGACATCCGGTAGCCGCGCTCGCCGACCACGGTGTCGAGCCCGTCCGGCAGCGTCGCGACCAGCTCCGCGAGCCGGGCACGCTCCAGTGCTTCCCAGACCTGCTCGTCCGTGGCGTCGGGGGCGCCCAGCACGAGGTTCTCGCGGATCGTCGTGTGGAACAGATGACCGTCCTGGGTGACCAGACCCACGGCGGTGTGGAGGTCCTGGAAGGCCAGGTCGCGAACGTCCACGCCGCCCACCCGGATGCTGCCCTCCCCGACGTCGTACAGTCGCACCAGGAGCTGCGCGAGCGTCGACTTGCCGGCGCCGCTCGGACCCACGAGCGCGACGAGCGCGCCAGGCTCGGCACGGAAGCTGACGCCCTCGATCACCGGTTCGCCGCCACGGGTGTCGAGCACGGCCACGTCCTCCAGAGAGGCGAGCGAGACCTGGTCCGCGGAGGGGTACGCGAACGAGACGTCGTCGACCTCGATCGCGACGGGACCCTCCGGCGTCGGTACCGGCTTGGCGGGCTCACTCACGAGCGGCTTGAGCCCGAGGATCTCGAAGACCCTGTCGAAGGCGACGACGGCGCTCATGATGTCCACGCGGGCGCTCGCCAACGCTGTCAGCGGCGCGTACAGGCGGGTGATCAGCAGCGCGAGGGAGACGACCGCGCCGGTGTCAAGCCTGCCGGCGACGGCCAGCGAGCCGCCCAGCCCGTACACCAGGGCCAGGGCGAGCGCCGAGACCAGCGTCAGGGCCGTGACGAAGACCGTCTGCAGCATCGCGCTCCGCACCCCGATGTCGCGCACGCGGCGAACGCGGTCGGCGAACGCGCGGGACTCCTCCTCGGGTCGGCCGTAGAGCTTGACGAGGGTGGCGCCCGGTGCCGAGAAGCGCTCGGTGGCCTGGTCGTTCATGGCGGCGTTGTGGTCGGCGGCCTCGCGGCGCATCGCCGCGAGCCGCCGACCCACACGACGGGCCGGGAGCATGAAGATCGGCAGCAGCACCAGCGCGGCGACCGTCACCTCCCACGACAGGGTCAGCATCGCGGCCCCGGTGAGGATGAGCGTGACGATGTTGCCGACGACGCCCGACAGCGTGCTGGAGAACGCGCTCTGGGCAGAGATCACGTCGTTGTTGATCCGGCTCACGAGCGCGCCGGTGCGGGTACGGGTGAAGAACGCGATCGGCATGCTCTGGACGTGATCGAAGACCGCGGTACGCAGATCGGCGATCAGGTCCTCGCCGAGCCGGGCGGAGAACCACCGTGAGACGAGCCCGAGCGCCGCCTCGGCGACGGCGATCGCGGCGATCAGCAGCGCCAGCCGCACCACCACAGCGGCCGCCTCGTTGTCGGTGATCGCGTTGATCGCGTCGCCGGCCAGCAGCGGCGTGGCGACCGCCAGCGCGGCGACCACGACGCTCAGCGCCACGAAGATCGCGATACGAGACCGGTACGGCTTGGCGAAACGCCAGATCCGCGACAGCGACTCCTTGCTGAAGGGACGCTCGTCCATCGGTCGGTGCTGGGCGCGCCACATCGCGCTCCACGCTGCGCTCTCCATGCTCATGCCTTCGGCAACAGCGAGGCGGGCGCCGTCAGTACCAGCCGATGCCGGGGTTCGCTCCGAGCGAACGACCTAGAGGTCGATCGTGTACATCGTCGAGCCGCGGGTGGGCTCGAACTCGAGCTTGCTGTAGAGCCCGAACACCTCGCCGGGCTCTTGGGTGTCGACGCCGAGCGAGGCGTACTGCATGCCCGAGGTGGCGTAGGCGTGGAGGGCTTGGGACACCAGTGCGGTCGCGATGCCGCGCCCGCGCCAGTCCGGGCGCACCCCCAGCAGGTCGATATAGCCCTCGCTCCACCCCAGCGAAGGCCAGTCCTGCTCGTACTTGCTGGACAGCAGGTAGCCCACGACCTGCGCCCGGTCCGTCGTGCGGTCGAGCACGATGAAGCTCCACTCCGGCACGAAGTAGGTGCGTCCCTGCGCCCAGCTCTCAGCGGTCTGGGGCTCGGAGACCCAGTGCTCGGCGAAGGCCACGTTGTGCGCGAGCCTGACCTGTTCGTCGAGCTCGGCGGACCACGGCACGATCTCGAGCGGCCGCTTCAGGACCACCGGCGGGAGCGGCAAGGCCAGGTCACGGCGGAGCTCGGTGTAGTAGCGGCGCGGCTGGAACCCGCGGGTCGTGAGCATGTGGACCGAGTCCGGCATGCCCTCCTCGACGTGCACCACCAGTCGGGCCGGGACCGAGCGGTCGGACCGTGCGAGCAGCTGCCGGGCGCGGCCGAGCTCCCAGTCCAGCATCGCGGTCCCGATGCCGCGGTGGCGGTGTGCGGGGTCGACGCCGCCCTCGATGTGCACCCGCAGCGTGTGCGTGTCCGTCGGTGAGAGTGCGACGGCAGCGAACGCGACGAGTGAGCCGGCGGGGTCGAACCCGCCGAGGACGTTCGTCGGCTCGCTGTGCCAGTCGGCGACGTAACGCTCGTGCGTCTCCTCGAGCGCGGTGCGGTAGGGCGTGCTGTCGTGCTCCTCGATCCGGTGGAACAGCACGTGCAGCGCCGGGATGTCCGCCAGCTCGAGCCCACGCCAGTGCAAGCCCAGCTCGGCGGGCGGTGGATCCAGCCGCGCAGGCGGGTCCACGCGCTCGCGCAGAGGTGGCAGGGAGCTGGTCATGAGGTCCAGATGTCGGAGGTCACCGGGGCACGGTCGTCGGGTCGGGACCGGTGGCCGGTCCTCCTCCAGTGTGCCTCATGGTGGTTGCTGCTGCGCTCCCGGGCGGGAATCAGGCGTCGATCCGGTCGCGATCGAGACGTTCGGCCCCCGCGACGATGAAGTCCTTCCGCGGCGCCACGTCGTTGCCCATGAGCAGCTCGAAGACGGTCTCGGCGTGCTGCAGCGCGGACTCGTCGGCCATCGTGATCTTGCGCAGCGTGCGACGACCCGGGTCCATGGTCGTCTCGGCGAGCTGACGGGCGTCCATCTCACCCAGGCCCTTGTAGCGCTGGATCGGCTCCTTGTATCGCCGGTTCGACCGTTCGAGCCTGCTGAGGATCTTCGCCAGCTCCGGCTCCGAGTAGGTGTAGAGGACCTCGCTCTTGGCGCGCCCGTGCGCCGGGATCTCGACACGGTGCAGCGGCGGCACCGCCGCGAACACGCGACCCGCCTCCACGAGCGGGCGCATGTACCGGAAGAACAAGGTGAGCAGCAGCGTACGGATGTGCGCGCCATCGACATCCGCATCGGTCATCAGCACGATCTTGCCGTAGCGCACAGCCTCCAGATCGAAGGTCCGGCCCGAGCCGGCGCCGATCACCTGGATGATCGCGGCGCACTCGGCGTTCTTGAGCATGTCGGCCAGGGACGCCTTCTGGACGTTGAGGATCTTGCCCCGGATCGGCAGCAACGCCTGGAACTCGCTGGACCGCGCCAGCTTGGCGGTGCCGAGCGCCGAGTCGCCCTCCACGATGAACAGCTCTGAGCGACTGACGTCGTCGGTACGGCAGTCGGCCAGCTTGGCCGGCAGCGTGGAGCTCTCCAGGGCGGTCTTGCGACGCGAGATCTCCTTCTGCGTACGGGCCTGGATGCGTGCGCGCATCTCGCCGACGACCTTCTCCAGCAGCAACGCCGCCTGCGTCTTCACGGTGCGGCTCGAGGAGGTGAGCAGCTTGGTGAGCTCGCCCTCGACCACCTTGCTGACGATCTGGCGCACCGGAGCGGTGCCGAGGACCTCCTTGGTCTGGCCCTCGAACTGGGGCTCGGGAACCCTGACCGTGACGACGGCGGTGAGCCCGGCGAGCGCGTCATCCTTCTCGATGCGCTCCTTGCCGTCCTTGGCAGAGATCTTGAGCCGCCGGGCGTTCTCCTCGACCTGCTTGCGGATCACCTTGAGCAGCGCCTGCTCGAAGCCCGTGAGGTGGGTGCCACCCTTGGGGGTGGCGATGATGTTGACGAAGCTGCGCACCTCGGTGTCATAGCCGGTCCCCCACCGCACCGCGACCTCGACGGCGCACGTGCGCTCGACCTCCTGGGGGCGCAGGTGCCCGTTGTCGTCGAGCGACTGCACGGTCTCGGTGAACGTGCCGCTGCCGCGCAGCATCCACGTGTCGGTGGCTGCAGGATCGGAGGCGAGGTGGTCCACGAAGTCGACGATCCCGCCGTCGTGCCTGAAGACCTCCTCGACCGGACCCTCAGCGCCGGGGGTGCCGGGCAACCCACGCTCGTCGCGGATCACCAGCGTGAGTCCAGGGACCAGGAACGAGGTCTGGCGCGCGCGCGTCACGAGCTCGTCGTAGGAGAAGGCCGACGAGGCGGGGAAGATCTGCGGGTCGGCCCAGTAACGGATCCGGGTGCCGCTCGTGCCCCGCTTGGCCTTGCCGACCACCCGCAGCTCCGAGTGGTCCGTGAACGGCTGGAAGGGCGAGTCCGGCGAGACGCCCGCCTTGTCGTCGAAGACCCCCGGCTCGCCGCGGTGGAAGGACATCGCGTGGACCTTGCCGCCACGGTCGACCTCGACGTCGAGACGCGCCGACAGCGCGTTCACGACCGAGGCTCCGACTCCGTGCAGGCCGCCCGACGCGGCGTACGAGCCGCCACCGAACTTGCCGCCGGCGTGCAGCTTGGTGAACACGACCTCGACACCGGACAGGCCGGCGGCGGTGTTGTCGACCGGGATGCCGCGAGCCTGGTCACGAACCTCGACGGACCCATCGGGGTGCAGGATCACGTCGATGCGGTCGCCGTGACCCTCGAGCGCCTCGTCCACGGCGTTGTCGATGATCTCCCAGAGGCAGTGCATGAGACCGCGGGAGTCGGTCGACCCGATGTACATGCCCGGCCGCTTGCGTACCGCCTCGAGCCCCTCGAGGACCGAGAGGTGGCGAGCGGTGTAGCTGTCCGGGCGCTGCTTGGAAGCGGAGGTCGTTGACACCTCAGCATCGTAGGTCGCTGCGGCGACAACGCCTGGTTGCGGCACGCGTCGAGACCGGAATCGCGCCTCACGGACCCCGTGTGCCCCACCCGCACCAGCAGGAGCTCGAGCTGGTCGAGAGATCGGTCCTGTACGCGGTCAGCGGAATCGGCGCGTGGCACGGATGGATCGTCCGAGGTCGGTGGTTACATATCAACGTGAGCACCATGACCGCCGAACAAGCGACCCCGACCCTGACCGCCAACGACAGGTGCGATGCCTGCGGTGCGCAGGCGTACGTGCGAGTTGAGCTTGCCTCCGGAGGCGAGCTGAACTTCTGCGCCCACCACGCCCGTAAGCACGGCTCGGCACTCGAGACCGTGGCCTCGCACATCCACGACGAGACCGAGCGGCTCCACGCCGACGCAGCCACGACCGCAGCACGCTGAGGCGGCGCCCAGGCGCCCGCCGCGACAGCAGCGCACCACAGCACACGACGACCCGGCCCCTTCGACGGGGGCCGGGTCGTCGGCTGTTGTGCGGGCGAGGAGGCCGCACCTCCATGCGCGCTGCCCGAACCACCCGACCCGGTCGACTCAGCGGAGAACCGCAGCAGCGACCCGCAGCCGGCGGGCTTGCGCGCGCCAGGTGGGCAGCGGCGGCTTCGTGAGGGGCAGGCCGACGTGCTCCGCGATCTCTTCGACGACGGCGTCCAACCCGGCCTGGTCGTTGTCGACACGGTGCGCATCCATCTCGGACAGCGCCCGCACGCACCTGTCGATCTGCCGCATCGCCCAGCTCTCACGCCCGCGCAACCCCTCGAGCCGGCCGCGCAAGCGCCGCCGCAGGGTCTCGGGCGATGCGACGAGCGCGATGTGCCGGACATCGTGGCCCAGCGCGCCCAGACCGCCGTGGATCTCCTCGAGGTACGCGGGCTCGACGAGCGTCATCGGCACGACAGTCGCGGCGCACTGACCTGCGCTCTCGACCCGGTCGAGGATCTCGACGACGCCGGACCGCCAGGCCGCGATGTCCTGGAAGTCCACGCGTTGCCCCGGGGGAAGCGTGCGCTGCAGCCCGAAGCCGGCGATCTCGGGATCGACGAGAACCGAGTCCTCGGTGCGTCGCACGAGCTCGTACGCCGTGTGGGTCTTGCCGCCTCCGAAGGCTCCGTTGATCCAGACGATCACTGCGCGTCGGTGCTCTCGCGGGCCCGCAGCCGATCGGCGTCCCGGATGCCCGCCCTGACCGCGAGCCTGATCAGCCAGTACAGAGCCAGGACGGCCAGAGCGGCAAGAATCGGGTAGATCAGCAGGACCAGGTGCCACGCCTGCAACCTCATGGCTTGCTCCCATCCCCTGCACCGTCACGTCGGGCGTCGCGTAGCGCGTCACGGGTGCCGAGCCGCACCGCCCGTCGGATCAACCAGTAGCCGGCCACGACTAGCGCGGCCACCATGACGAGGATCAGGATCTCCTCGACCGCCATCGCTCACTCCCCCTGCTCGCCCTCGTCCCACACGATAGCGATGGCGCGTGGGCCCGACAGCGAAACGGCCCGACACCGCATAGGTGCCGGGCCGTCGTCGTGCTGTGAGTCAGTCCAGGTAGTCGCGCAGGACCTGCGACCGGCTGGGGTGGCGGAGCTTGCTCATCGTCTTGGACTCGATCTGGCGGATCCGCTCGCGCGTGACGCCGTAGACCTTGCCGATCTCGTCGAGCGTCTTCGGCTGACCGTCGGTCAGGCCGAACCGCATCTGCACGACGCCGGCCTCACGCTCGGAGAGCGTGTCGAGGACCGAGTGCAGCTGCTCCTGGAGCAGCGTGAACGACACGGCATCGGCAGGCACGATCGCCTCGGAGTCCTCGATCAGGTCACCGAACTCGGAGTCACCGTCCTCGCCGAGCGGGGTGGCGAGCGAGATCGGCTCACGGCCGTACTTCTGGACCTCGACGACCTTCTCGGGCGTCATGTCGAGCTCCTTCGCCAGCTCCTCCGGCGTGGGCTCGCGGCCCAGGTCCTGGAGCATCTGGCGCTGCACGCGGGCGAGCTTGTTGATGACCTCGACCATGTGCACCGGGATGCGGATGGTGCGGGCCTGGTCGGCCATCGCGCGCGTGATCGCCTGCCGGATCCACCAGGTGGCGTACGTGGAGAACTTGTAGCCCTTGGTGTAGTCGAACTTCTCAACGGCGCGGATGAGACCGAGGTTGCCCTCCTGGATCAGGTCCAGGAACAGCATCCCGCGGCCGGTGTACCGCTTGGCGAGCGAGACGACCAGGCGCAGGTTGGCCTCGAGCAGGTGGTTCTTGGCGCGGCGCCCGTCCTGGGCGATCCACTCCATCTCACGGCGAACCTTGCCCTCGAACTTGTTGGCCGGGTCGTTCAGCTTCTCCTCGGCGAACAGGCCGGCCTCGATGCGCTTCGCGAGCTCGACCTCCTGCTCGGCGTTCAGCAGCGCGACCTTGCCGATCTGCTTGAGGTAGTCCTTGACCGGGTCAGCGGTGGCGCCGGCGGTGACGACCTGCTGCGCGGGGGCGTCGTCGTCGTCGGAGTCGGAGTAGACGAATCCCGCCGACTCCTCGTCGCCCTCCTTGCCCTTGGTGGCGACCTCAGGGGTCTCGGCCGACTCCTCGTCGGTCTCGACCACGACATCGGTCTCGGCGTCGTCGGACACCTCGGCGTCGTCCTTGGCCTTCGTCGCACGGCTGGTCTTGGCGGTGCTCGCCTTCGACCGTGCCGGCGCCTTCGCCGCGGTCGTGGACGCCGGGCTGGTCGCGGCGGTGGTCTTCTTGGTCGTGGAGCGCGCAGCCGACTTGGCGGCAGCGGGCTTGGCGGTGCCCGTGGTGCGGCTCCGCGTGGTCTTCTTCGTGGCAGTCTCGGTCACGACGTTGGCGTCGTCAGGCATGGCGATGGGAAACCCTCTTCTTCACGGCGGGCACGACGATCTCGATTCCGGAACAGGTACCCCGGAAACGCAAGCACTGAAACATCGGCGGCGGGCTGGCGACTGCTAGGTCGCGGGCAGTCACCATTATAAACGCGGGGATCGTGCTGCTTTGTTCCACACCTCACGCATACGACTCCACGGGCGGGCAGGAGCACACCAGATGACGGTCGCCGAACGCCCCGTCGATGCGCCTCACCGGCGGCCAGTACTTGCCGATCTCCATGCCTGCGAGGGGGTAGACCGCCTGCTGACGTGAGTAGGGGTGCTCCCACTGGTTCACCAGGCTCGCCGCGGTGTGCGGTGCGTTGACGAGCGGGTTGTCGTCGCGTGGCCACTCCTGCGCCGCCACCGCTCGCGCCTCCTCCCGGATCGCGAGCATCGCATCGACGAACCTGTCGATCTCGCCGATGTCCTCCGACTCGGTGGGCTCCACCATCAGCGTGCCGGCCACCGGGAAGCTCATCGTCGGGGCGTGGAAGCCGTAGTCGATCAGGCGCTTCGCGACATCCTCGACCGTCACCCCGGACTCAGCCGTCAGCGGTCGCAGATCGAGGATGCACTCGTGGGCGACGAGCCCGGCCTCACCGCGGTACAGCACCGGGTAGGCGTCCTCGAGCCGTGCGGCCACGTAGTTCGCGGACAGCACCGCGTGTGCGGTCGCGGACCGCAGGCCATCGCTGCCCATCAAGCGGATGTAGGCCCAGCTGATCGGGAGGATCGACGGCGAACCGAACGGTGCGGCGCTGACCGCGCCTTCCGCCCGCCCCCCGCCGGGGGTGAGCGGGTGCCCGGGCAGGTACGGCGCCAGGTGCTCGGCCACGGCCACCGGCCCGACCCCCGGCCCGCCGCCCCCGTGCGGGATGCAGAAGGTCTTGTGCAGGTTGAGGTGCGAGACGTCGCCTCCGAAGGCACCGGGCCCGGCGACACCCACGAGCGCGTTGAGGTTCGCGCCGTCGATGTAGACCTGCCCCCCGGCAGCGTGCACGAGGTCGCACAGCTCCCCGATGCCGTGCTCGTAGACGCCGTGCGTCGAGGGATAGGTGACCATGATGCCGGCGACCCTGCCCTCGTGCTCGGCGAGCACGCGCCGCAGGTCCTCGAGGTCGATGTCCCCCGTCGGCGCCGTCGCAACCACGGCCACGCGCAGACCGGCCAGCACCGCGGACGCGGCGTTGGTGCCGTGCGCCGACGCCGGTACCAGGCAGACGTCACGCTCGTGCTCGCCGCGGGCCTGGTGGTAGCCCCGGATCGCGAGCAGACCCGCGAGCTCGCCCTGCGAGCCGGCGTTGGGCTGCACGCTGACGGCCGCATAGCCGGTCAGCGCGGCGAGCCAGTCCTGCAGCTGCTCGATCAGCTGGAGGTAGCCGACCACGTCCTCGGCAGGGGCGAAGGGGTGGATCCTGGCCAGCTCGGGCCAGGTGATCGCCGCCATCTCGGTGGCCGCGTTGAGCTTCATCGTGCACGAGCCGAGCGGGATCATGCCGCGGTCGAGCGCGTAGTCGGAGTCGGCCAGCCGGCGCAGGTACCGCAGCATCTGGGTCTCGGACCGGTGCGCGCTGAACACGGGATGGGACAGGTACTCGGTGGTGCGGACAAGGTCGGCGGGGATCGCCGGCTCCGTGCTGGGCGCTGCCGGCACGCTCGAACCGCCCACGGCCTCAGCGGCGGCGTCGAGCACGTCCTGCACGATCGCGGCGGTGGTGAGCTCGTCGCACGCGATGCTGACGAGGTCCTCCGCAGCGCGCCACAGCGTGATGTTGCGTGCGAGCGCAGCGGCGACGAACTCCTCGGCCATCTCGGTCCGCACGGTGACCGTGTCCACGTGGTGCTCGCTGGTGGGCGACAACCCCAGCGCCCGCAGCCCGGCGGCGAGCGAGCGGGCGTGCCCGTGCACCCGCTCCGCGATGGCCCGCAGGCCCTCGGGGCCGTGGTAGACCGCGTACATCGAGGCCATCACGGCCAGCAGCACCTGCGCCGTGCAGATGTTGGAGGTCGCCTTCTCGCGGCGGATGTGCTGCTCGCGGGTCTGCAGCGCGAGCCGCAGCGCCTGGGCGCCGTCGGCGTCCTTGGACACGCCCACGAGCCGCCCTGGCAGCTGCCGCTGCAGACCCTCGCGGACTGCCAGGTAGCCGGCGTGCGGGCCGCCGAACCCCATCGGGACACCGAAGCGCTGGGTGGTCCCGGCCACCACGTCCGCCCCCCATGCGCCCGGCGCCTCGATCAGCGTGAGAGCGAGCAGATCGGCAGCCACGACCACCAGCGCACCGGCCTCGTGAGCCGCCGCCACCCACGCCTCGAGGTGCGCACGCGCATGCACCGCGCCGCTGGCTGCCGGGTAGGACAACAGGACCCCGGCAGCGCCCTCCAGGTCGCCGGGGCCGGCGGCGACGTCCGCCTCGACCAGCTCGATGCCGACGGGCGCGGCGCGGGTCTCGAGCACCGCCTTGGTGGCCGCGAGGGTGTCGGCGTCGACCACGAACCGGGTGGCGCGCTTGTTGACGCGGTGCGCCAGCAGCATCGCCTCGGCCACCGCGGTGGCCTCGTCGAGCATCGACGAACCCGCCACAGCGGTACCGGTGAGGTCGATGACCATCGTCTGGAAGTTGAGCAGCGCCTCCAGGCGGCCCTGCGAGATCTCGGGCTGGTAGGGGGTGTACGCGGTGTACCAGGCGGGGTTCTCCAGCACGTTGCGCTGGATGACCGACGGCGTCACGGTGTCGTAGTAGCCCTGCCCGATCATCGAGGTGCGCACGGTGTTCTTGGCGGCGATCGCGCGCAGCTCAGCGAGCACCTCGGTCTCGGTCTCGGCAGCCGGCAGGTGCGCCTGCTCGGTGATGATGCCGGCGGGAATCGCTGCGCTGATCAGCTCCTCGACGTCGCGATGCCCGAGCAGCTCGAGCATGCGCGTCCGCGCGGCGTCGTCGATCCCGATGTGACGATGGACGAACTCCCCCGCCATGCCTCAGCCCTGGTCGGTCAGTGCGGTGTACGCCTCGGCGTCCAGCAGCGGGCCCTCGGCCTCGACGGTGACGGCGAACAGCCATCCCTCGCCGTACGGGTCGGCGTTGACCACCTCGGGAGCCTCGACAGCGGCGTCGTTGATCCTCGAGATCGTGCCCGTCACCGGCGAGTAGAGCTCGCTCACGGACTTCGTGGACTCGATCTCGCCGCAGGGCTGACCGGCCACCACCTCGCTGCCGACGGCGGGGAGGTCGAGGTAGACCACGTCACCCAGGGCGTCGGTCGCGTAGGCGGTCACGCCCACGGTCGCGGTGCCGGCGTCGAGCTGGACCCACTCGTGCTCGGCGGTGTACTGGCGGTCGGTGGGGATGCTCATCTCAGATCGCGTCTTCCGTCGTGGGGTCGCCCAGGCTGTCAGGCCGGGCGTCGGTAGAAGGGTAGTTCGACCACGGTCATGGGTTGGCGCGTCCCCCGGACATCGGCCTCGAGCCGCGCGCCCACCTCGGCCGGCGCACCGACGAGGGCGATCGCGATCGGGTGGCCGAGGGTCGGCGACAGCACGCCCGAGGTGATCGCACCGATCTGGGTGCCGTCCCCGTCGATGACCGCCGAACCTGCGCGAGCGGCACGGCGACCCGACCCGACCAGGCCGATCAGGTGCCTGCTCGAGGGACTCTGGGCCCGCGCGACGAGCGCGTCCCGGCCCACGAACTCGTGGTCGAGCTTGACCACGCGGCCGAGCCCCACCTCGTCGGGTGTGGTGTCCCGCGTGAGCTCGTTGCCGTACAGCGGCATGCCGGCCTCGAGTCGGAGCGTGTCCCGGGCAGCGAGCCCGGCCGGCACCAGCCCGGCGCTCTCGCCGGCGCCCAGCAGCAACCGCCAGATACCGACAGCACCGTTCGCGGGGACGGCGAGCTCGAAGCCGTCCTCGCCTGTGTAGCCCGTGCGCGCGACCAGCGTGGGCACGCCGTCGACGGTGCCGTTGACGCTGGCGTAGTAACGCAGCGCATCGAGATCGACATCGAGGTGGGGTGCCAGGATCTCGGCTGCCCGGGGGCCCTGGATGGCGATCAACGCCCGATGCGGGGTGCGGTCGACGACCGAGCACTGCAGCCCCCCGCTGCGGAACGTCAACGCGTCCAGCACCGTGTGCCGGTTGGCGGCGTTGGCGATGACCAGGTACTCGTCGGCGGCGAAGCGGTAGACGATCAGGTCATCGATGATCCCGCCGTCCTCGGCGACGATCACCGTGTACCGAGCGCGCCCGTCGGCGAGCTGGGACGGGATGCTGACCAGCGAGCGGTCGAGGGCGGCCCCCGCCTCGGGACCGTTGACCTCGATCTGGGCCATGTGCGACAGGTCGAACAGGCCGGCGGCCGTGCGGACTGCGTGGTGCTCGGCGAGGTCGCCCGCGTACCGGAGCGGCATCTGCCAGCCTGCGAAGGACGTGAGCGTGGCTCCAGCCGCGACGTGCTCGCCGTGCAGCGGTGTGCTCAGGTCCTCGCTCATGCCGTGCGTGCGGGCTTCACAGCAAGCACCGGGCACGTGGCGTCGAGAAGCACACGCTGGGCGTTCGAGCCGAGGATCAGCTTGCCGACGGGCGAACGACGACGCAGCCCGATGACGATCAGCTCGGCGTCCAGCTGTTCCGCCACCTGCATGAGGTCCTCGGCCACGTCGGAACCGGCCGACTGTCGTACCTCGTGCTCGAGAGTCGTCTGCGACAGCGTGGACTCCGCTTCCGCGACGGCGGCCGCGAGCGTGGCGGACTCGGTGCCGCGCCGCTCGTGGGCGACCACGACGAGCTTGAGACCTCGGCGGGTGGCCTCGGCGATCGCCGAGTCCAGGGCCGCTCTGCCCTCGGGTGTGGGGACGAAGCCTGCGACGACCGGCACCACGCACCTCCATCCATCCTCGGTGGCGTTCTGCCGAGGGTAGCGCGTCAGCGAGCGGCCGGGGACACCCATGGTTGCGGCAGCGCCCACCCTGGCCGCACGCCGCCCGCGAGCACGTCGTTGAGCAGCTGGCCCAGGGAGCAGCCGGGGTCCTCCTCGAGGCACTGCCGCATCAGCACGTCGGCCCGTGCTCCTTCCCCGGACCACCACGCCAGCCAGCCGAGCATGGCCAGCGCATACCCGGCGCGGCCAGGTGCCGCATGCCTGACGATCTCGGTCAGCACGACCCTCGCTGACTCCAGGTGGGACGGGTCCGGGACCTCCAGCTCGCCGGTGACCATGCCGGCGAAACCCGTGAGGACCTCCTCGGCGCCGGGGTCGCCGCGCTCGCCGCTGACCGTCCACGTGACGATCGCGTCGCGCAGCAGCGGATCGGCCATGGCCACGCCCAGCCGCCCCGCCACCGCGGGCTCCGGCGACCACGGTCCCCTGGACCGGGATCGCGAGGCCGCCTCGGCGAGGGCGATACCGAAGGTGTCCAGCATCCGCCGCCGCCAGCGGGGCAGGGCAGCGGCAGCACGCTTGCGCATCGCCTGTCGCTCCTTGTCGCCCGCGCGGGTCGCGGCAGCAAGGCGCTCAGCGTCGATCAGGCGGGGGCAGCCGAGTGCCTCACGGCTCGGCGCGAGGTTCTCCCCCGCCAGCACCATCCGCGCGGCGATCGCGGTCTCGCTCAGCCTCTCGAGCGACTGGCCCTCCGTCGGGCAGCACGCCGGGCGCCGGCACTCCACGCACATGAAGCTCGTGGACGAGACCACGAACGCCTCGCTCGGATGCGTGAGCGGCATCACCTCCAGCCATTCCGCGAGGGCACGCCCGGCGGAGCCGCGCCCCGCTCGCACATCCGCGAACGGGCTGTCGGTATAGACCACGACGAAGGCCGAGATCGTGGGGTCGCACAGCATCTGGGCGCGGATGCCGGCGGCAGCGGTCGCGAGCACCCCCGGGACCGCGAGGTCGTCGAGGTCGAGACGCGCAGCGAGGCCGAGCTCGATCCCGTCCGGAGCCTCGAGCACCGTGACCATGGCGAGCGACTCGGTGGGGACGTACCCGAAACGGTACGGAAGATAGGCGAGGAGCTCCTCGGGGCGGTCGAGGCTGACGGTGGTGGGTTCGATGTCCATCACCAGATACCAGCGTGCTCCCTGGGTCGCCCGCAGGGGTGGGGCGGGGGTGCTGTGGACAGCGAGGCATCAGGCTGCACCTGTGGACGGCGCCTCTCCCGCGTGACGGCGACCGGCCCGCGCGTTCACCGGTACTGTGACGATGTGCAGGATTCGACCGCCCCGCTTCGTCCGGCGGTCACCGCCGAGGTCCTGGGGTCATGGCGTCGGCTGGCGGGTTCGTTCGCCTCGGTCGGCCCCGAGGTGGCCGCCCTCTTCGACGTCGGTGCCGACCTTCTCGCGCACGGCAAGCGGCTGCGCGCCGCGTTCGCATCGGCCGGCTGGCGCGCCGTGGGCGGTGAGCCGCTCGCAGCCGCCGAGGTTCGCCTGGGCAGCGGGCTCGAGCTGTTCCAGGTCGCCGCCCTCGTGCACGACGACCTCATGGACGGCTCCCTCACGCGCCGCGGCCGGCCCTCGGCGCACCGCCAGCTCGCCGCGCACCACGACGAGGTCGGTCTCGTCGGTGGCGCCACTCGCTTCGGTGAGGCCGGCGCCGTGCTGCTGGGCGACCTGCTCCTCGTGGCGTCCCAGACGGTGCTCGACGACGCGCTCGGCCTGGTCGGCACCACCGCCGGCGCACGCGGTCGCCGGCTCATCGAGGAGATGATGTCGGAGGTCACCGTCGGGCAGTTCCTGGACATCTACGCACAGTCCGCTCCCTGGGCCGACAACCCCGCCATCGACGTCGACCGCGCACGCCGGGTGATCCGCGCCAAGTCCGCGCGCTACAGCGTCGAGCACCCGCTGGCGATCGGGGCCGCGATGGCTGGAGCGGACGACGCGACGCTCTCTCGTCTGCGCGCCGTCGGCCTGCCCATCGGTGAGGCCTTCCAGCTTCGTGACGACGTGCTGGGCGTCTTCGGCGACCCCGACACGACCGGCAAGCCCGCGGGTGACGACCTGCGCGAGGGCAAGCGCACGGTGCTGGTCACGCTCGCCATGACCCTCGCGAACGAGACCGACCGACTCACCCTGCGGGGCGCCGTCGGCAACCCCGACCTCGGCCCCGACGACATCGACCGGCTCCGGGCGATCCTCACCTCCTCCGGGGCGCTGGGCGCCGTCGAGGAGCTGATCGCCGAGCGATACCAGGCGGGACTGGTCGCCCTCGCCGAGAGCGGGCTCGCCCCGGACCCGCAGGCCCACATCGCGGCGCTCGCCAGCGCCGCGATCGAGCGGACCTCCTGACCGCCAGCGGTCAGAACGCGAGCGACTGCGCCGCCCGGCGCACCGCGTGCGTCCGCAGGTCGATCAGCGCCTGCACGGGCGTCGTGCCGAGCTCGTCGTTGTGCCGGAACAACCAGGCAACGATCTCGTCGTCCGCGTAGCCGGCGTCCGCGAGCTGGATCACGCTGCCGCGCAGCCCGGCGATGATCATCCGCCCGCCGTCGGGATCATCGATCACGAAGGCGCTCGGGATCACCGGGGCGCGGCCACCGCGCCGCACAGCGACCACGGACCGGTCGGAGATCATGCCCCGCACGTCGCGGTCACGGACGCCGAGGGCTGCCGCCACCTCGGGAATGCTCGACCACTCGATCTTCTCGAGGCCTTCCGGCTCGCCGCTCCCCGCCACCGCTTCACTCATACGGACGAGCGTAGAGCCTTCGCGCCGCCGCCGGCCGGCATGCCCGTGCGAGCGTTCTGTTACTGTCACTTGTTGCACAACAGTCTCACTTGCCCCATACGACACTGGTGTCACGCACCAGCCGAGCCGGGGAGCTCAGCATGGCCATCCGCCGCACCCGTACACCCGTCCAGGTCGCCACAGGTCTGTCCGCCATCGGCGCCGTGACCGCAGCCGGCCTCGTCGGCGTCGTCTCACCAGCCGCAGCCGACAGCCCCACCGAGCCGTCGCAGCGCCCGGGGGCGCACACCCGCCCGGTGCCGATGCTGCCGTCCAGCGCCGAGCGCACGCACACCGTGCGCCTCGGTGAGACCGTCTCGGCGATCGCTGCGCGGTACGGCACGACGATCACCGCGATCGTGCAGGCCAACGACCTCAACGCCCGCGCGATGATCTACGTGGGGCAGGTGCTGACGATCCCGACCGCCGCGAGCTCCTCGAGCACCGCCACGTCCTCGGGCTCCGCCACCCCGGCGAGCACCTCGAGCACGCCCGGCACCTCGACGTACGCGGTCGCCTCCGGTGACACGCTCTCGGGCATCGCGGCCGCGCACGACACCACCGTGTCCCAGCTGATGTCGCTGAACTCCCTCAGCTCCTCGCTGATCCACCCGGGGCAGAAGCTGACCGTCACGGGCACCAGCGCGAGCACCTCGACGACCTCGAGCACCTCCAGCGCCGCGGCACCGGCCACGGGGTCCACGTACACGGTCCGCTCAGCGGACACCGTGTCAGCGATCGCCGCTCGCTTCGGCACCACGGTCGGCGCGATCATCGCCGCGAACGATCTCAACGCGCGCGCGTTGATCCGGATCGGGCAGGTGCTCACCATCCCGGGCGCAGCCACCACGACCAGCACCGCGGCCACGCCGCCGGCCACCTCGACCAGCACGAGCGCGGCGACGTCGTACACGGTGGCCTCCGGCGACACGCTCTCGGGGATCGCCGCGAAGCACGACACCACGGTCCGCGCGATCACGACCCTGAACGACCTCAGCTCCAGCGTCATCTACCCCGGTCAGGTGCTGAGGATCCAGGGCCAGCTCGTCCCGAGCACGTTCCTGCACTACACCTACCCCGATGAGACCGTCGCGGCTGCGAACCAGAACAAGCAGGAGCTCCTGGACGCCGGAGCGCCCAGCAAGCAGGAGATGCAGGACATCATCCGCATCACCGCTCAGCAGATGGGTGTCGACCCAGCCCTGGCGCTGGCCGTCGCGCAGCAGGAGTCCGGCTTCGACCAGACCGCCGTCTCCCCCGCCAACGCGATCGGCGCCATGCAGGTGATACCCACGTCGGGAGAGTGGGCCTCCGACCTGGTGGGCCGTGATCTCGACCTGCTCGACCCGCACGACAACGCCGTGGCGGGGGTGGCGATCCTGCGCTGGCTCGTGGGCAACGCCCCCGACCTGCCCACGGCCATCGCCAGCTACTACCAGGGCATGGGTTCGGTCAGCCGCAACGGCATGTTCTCCGACACCCGGCGCTATGTCGCCAATGTGCAGACGCTCATGACACGCTACGCCTGAACCGAGGTTGTGCGGGCGGGCGCTCATACACTGCGATCGTGGCCGCCACCGTGACCGATCCCGTGCTTGGCACGATCGTCGACGGCCGATACGAGGTCATCTCTCGCATCGCACGCGGCGGGATGGCCACGGTGTACCTCGCCCAGGACCGGCGCCTGGACCGCAAGGTCGCCCTCAAGATGATGCATCCGCACCTGGCGGACGGCAGCGACGTCGTCGCCCGATTCCGGCGCGAGGCCAGGGCCGCGGCCCGGCTCTCGCACCCCGGCGTCGTCGGCGTGTACGACCAGGGCACCGAGGGCGAGACCTCGTACCTGACCATGGAGTACGTCGACGGCGTGACGCTGCGCCGGCGACTCGGCTCCCGCGGCGCGCTGTCGCTGGGCGAGTCCCTCGACATCATGGAGGCGGTCCTCGACGCGCTGGCGGCCGCGCACCGTGCCGGGCTCGTGCACCGCGACGTCAAGCCCGAGAACGTGCTGATCTCCCGCGAGGGCAAGGTCAAGGTCGCCGACTTCGGTCTCGCGCGTGCCGTCACCGAGGCGACCATGTCCTCGACCGGCGCCCTGCTGGGCACGGTCGCCTACCTGTCCCCCGAGATCGTCACGTCGGGAGCCGCTGATGCCCGCGCCGACGTCTACGCAGCGGGCGTCATGCTCTACGAGATGTTGACCGGCCACCAGCCGTTCGAGGGCGAGACGCCGATCCAGATCGCGTACAAGCACGTCCACGAGGTCGTGCCTCCGCCCTCCGACGAGGTCGCCTGGCTCCCGTTCGAGGTCGACGAGTACGTCGCCTCGCTCACCGCGCACGATCCCGACCACCGGCCCCGGTCGGCGGACGCGGCGCTCAGAGCACTGCGCACGATGCGGTCGCAGTTCGACGACAAGGTGCTCGCGCTGCGCGCGGCGATCGAGCCCGACGAGGTGAGCGAGCTCGCGCACGAGGCGACCGACGACGTCGAGCGCGAGGGCCACACCGCCGCCGTCCCCACCACGCCGCCCGGGGGCACCGTGGTGCTGCCGATCGGCGCCGTGCGCGAGACCGAGACCGCGCCGGTGCCCGACAACCGGCGCAGGCGCACCCGGCGTCGCCGCGCCATCGCCGTCGTCCTCATCATGCTGTTCGTGCTCGCCACCGCCGGCGCCGGCGTCTGGTGGTATCTCACGATCGGGCCGGGGGCCTACACGACGATGCCGGACGTCGTCGGTCGCGCCGAGGCGACCGCGCTGACCACGCTCGAGGACGCCGGCTTGGACCCCTCGACCTCGGCGGCCTACTCCGACACCGTCCCGCTCGGGCATGTCATCAGCAGCGACCCCTCCCCCGGCGACCGGGTGGAGAAGGGCGGCTCGGTGGAGCTGGTGGTCTCCCAGGGCGTGCTGCGGGTGACGATCCCGGAGGTCGCAGGCCAGGCCGAGGCGGAGGCGCAGCAGACGCTGGAGGACGCCGGGCTCGATGGCACGATCGATGTCGAGCGGGTGTGGCACCAGGAGGTCCCCGAAGGGACAGCGGTCGGGACCGAGCCAGCGGTCGGCAGCGTCGTGAACCACGGCGCCGCCGTCACCCTCCAGGTGTCCCAGGGCCGCGAGCCGATCACGGTTCCGGACGTCGTCGAGCTACCGGCAGACGAGGCCGAGCAACAGCTTCTCGACGCCGGTGCGGAGCCGCAGTTCGACGACGAGGTGTTCTCCGACACGATCCCCGAGGGTCACATCGTCAGCCAGGACGTCGTCGGTGACGCACTGCGGGGCGATCTCGTCACCCTGGTCACCTCGAAGGGGCCGGAGCTGTTCGAGGTGCCGAACGTCGTCGGCCAGCAGTACGAGGACGCCGAGGCGACCCTGACCGGGCTGGGCTTCGACGTCGACCGCGACAACATCCTCGGCGGCTACTTCGGCACCGTGCGCAGCCAGTCGGTCGAGGCCGGCTCTTGGCAGCCACGCGGAACGGTCATCGTTCTGACGGTGGTCTAGCCTTCGCGAACCGTTCCTCGCGCCACGCGTCGCCACGCGCGTGGTAACCACGGTCCTCCCAGAAGCCCCGGTCGGGGTTCTCAGGCAGCAGGTAGTTCCACCCGCGCAGCCACTTCGGGCCCTTCCACGTGTACAGGTGCGGGATCACCAGCCGCAGCGGCGCTCCGCGCTCGGGCGTGAGCGGTTCCCCGCCGAGGTGCGTGACCAGCAGCGCGTTGCTCGAGAGCAGGTCCGCCAGCGGCACGTTCGCGGCGTAGCCGAACTCCGCGAACACCAGGGCATCGGTGACGTCCTCGGCGGGCGGCGCCAGCTCGACGAGGTCTCGCGCACGGACCCCGCCCCAGGACACCCCCAGGGCGCTCCAGCGGGTGGCGCAGTGCATGTCGGCGACCTGTTGCACGGGCGGCAGCGCCGTCACCTGATCGAGGCCGAACACGTGCTCGTCGCCCGTCGCGGTGGCGCCACCGACCGTCACGGTCCAGCTCGACGGCTCCCGCTGGGGGATGCGGCCGTAGTGCATCACCGGCGGCTGCGCCACCCGATGCTGCCCCGGGGGCAGTTCCTGCCCGTGCGAGTCAGCGGGCGAGGTGGGCGGCTCGGGAGTCACGTCAAGCGTCCCTCAGCATCTCCGCGACCAGGAACGCCATCTCGAGCGACTGCTGATGGTTCAGCCGCGGGTCGACGAGCGTGGTGTACCGCCTCGTCAGCGCGATGTCGTCGATCTCCTCGCTGCCGCCCAGCACCTCGGTGACGTCGTCACCGGTGAGCTCGACGTGCAGACCGCCGGGGACGGTGCCGAGGCTGCGGTGCACCTCGAAGAAGCCGCGCACCTCGTCGATCACGTCGGTGAACCGGCGGGTCTTGTAGCCGTTCGCCGAGGTGATCCCGTTCCCGTGCATCGGGTCGCACACCCAGGTGACGGGCCGGCCGTCGGCTGACACGCCCTCGACGAGCGCCGGGAGCAGGTCACGGACCTTGCCCGCGCCCATGCGGGTGATGAACGTGAGACGGCCCGGTTCGCCGTCGGGATTGAGCGCATCGATCAGCGCAACGGCGTCCTTGACCGTGCTCGTGGGACCGAGCTTGACGCCGAGCGGGTTTCGCACGCGGGAGAAGAAGTCCACGTGCGCACCGTCGAGCTGACGGGTGCGCTCGCCGATCCACAGGAAGTGCGCGGAGCAGTCGTAGGGAAGCCCGGTGCGCGAGTCGATCCGCGTGAGGGGGCGCTCGTAGTCGAGCAGCAGACCCTCGTGCGAGGAGTAGAACTCCACGGTCTTGAGAGCGTCGAAGTCGGCGCCGGCGGCCTGCATGAAACGGATCGCGCGGTCGATCTCGCCCGCGAACGCGTCGTAGGCCGCGTAGGCGGGGTTGTCGAGGAAGCCCCGGTTCCACTCGTGCACCCGACGCAGATCGGCGAACCCACCCTGCGTGAACGCGCGGATCAGGTTGAGCGAGGTGGCCGAGCTCCGGTAGGCCGCGAGCAGCCGCTGCGGGTCCGGGATGCGCGCCTCGGGCGAGAACTCGTAGGAGTTGATGATGTCGCCGCGGTACGCCGGCAGCGTCACGCCGTCGCGGGTCTCGACGTCGGAGCTGCGTGGCTTCGCGAACTGGCCCGCCATCCGGCCCATCTTGATGATCGGCATGGAGGCGCCGTAGGTCAGCACGACCGCCATCTGCAGGATCGTCTTGATCTTGTCGCGGATGTTGTCGGCTGTGACCTCGGCGAAGTTCTCGGCGCAGTCCCCACCCTGCAGCAGGAACGCCTCACCCCGGGAGGCGGCCGCCAACCGCTCGCGCAGGTTGTCGGCCTCGCCCGCGAACACCAGCGGCGGCTGCGTGGACAGCTCGGCGGTCACGGCGGCCAGCGCCCCGGCGTCGGACCACTTCGGCTGCTGCAGCGCGGTCAGCTCACGCCACCGGTCGAGCCCTGCCTGGGCTGCGGCGTCGGTGACCTGATCGCTCTGCACACTCACCACGCCAGGATAGGGCGCTGCACCGACGTGCCCGAACACCGCCCGAGGGCCGGACAGCAGGGTGCCGTCCGGCCCTCGAGTCTCTGCCGGCGTCGGGGACGGCAGCCTCACCAGCCCTCAGTGAGGAGCAGGCTCCGCCGCGACCAGGGGCTGGCCGATGCCCTCGAGCAGCTCGCCGAACCACGGCGCGTTCACATCGAAGGCCTTGCCGCCGGCGATACGCGGGAACTCGATGGCGCGGAGCTCGTCGCCGTTCTCCTCGTCGTGGCCGATCACGCCCGAGACACCCGCCAGCGCGGTCTCGACGGCGAGATCCACCATCTGGCCGATCAGCTCGAGATCCGCGTCGTTGGCCCTGGCCGAGCGGGAGAAGTAGCCGCTCTTCTGCACCATCGTCTTCTCGGCGCCGATCAGCGAGGCGAACTGCTTCGCGAACCAGGCGCCCGGGTTGATCGTGTCGAGCTTGACGTGCCCGAAGGGATCGCGCTGCACCTCTTCCCCGGCCGCCTCGAGCTCGGCGACGATCTCCGGCACGCCTGCGCCCTCGGACAGGAAGATGTTGACGTTGCCGATCTCGTCCATGATCCCGCGCAGGCGTGCGGCCTCGCCCTGCATGTCGAGCTTGAGCTCGGGCAGGAAGACGGCGTGCACGTCCCAGCGCTCGCGCGTCAGGCCGAGGTTCGGGTTCCACTCCTGGGTGTCGAGCCAGGCGCGGTAGTCCCGAGCAGCAGCCGCGGTCAGCCAGCCGCAGTGCCGGCCCATGACCTCGTGCACGATCAGCATGCGCGGGTTGGAGCGGTGCTCGCCGATGATGTTCTGGGCGAAGATCGAGGCCTGCTCGGCGGCGGTCATCGCGCCGAGCGACTGCCGGATCGGGATGATGTCGTTGTCGATCGTCTTGGGCAGCCCGACCACCTCGAGGTGGTAGCCGTTGGACTCCAGGTAGGCGGCGAGATCGGCTGCCGTGGTGTTGGTGTCGTCACCGCCGATCGTGTGCAGCACGTCCACGCCGTCGGCGCGCAGCTGCTCGGCCGCGACCTGCAGCGGGTCCTGACCCTCCTGCACGAGGCCGCGCTCCACGAGGTTCTTCGCGTTGGTCAGCTTGACGCGGCTGTTGCCGATCGGGCTGCCGCCGAACCGGTCGAGGATCGCGGCGTTGGCGCGCGCCTCGTCGTCGATCGTGATCGAGGTCCCGGTCAGCAGGCCGTGATAGCCGTACTGGTAGGCGATGATCTCGGCCTCCGGGAGCACGGCGGAGTAGCGCGTCACGAGCTTGCCGACGGCGGCGGACAAGCACGGCGCGAAGCCGCCGGCGGTGAGAAGGGCGACCTTGCGGATCTGGCGTGCCTCGGACATCGGCGACTGTTTCCTCTCGTGGTGCTCCGGATGTTCTGCCACCGGCGTGCGGCGACTCTGGGGACAACACTAGAGCCGGGCTTAGGCTGGGTCACATGCCGCAGCCTCCGGAGCCCCTGCCGGGCGGAGCCGGGCGTGACGGGCCCACCCAGGAAGAGGTCGACCGCCGCTTCGCCGAGCTGATGAGCGGGCCGGACCTCGAGGACCTGAGGCTCGCTCGTGCGGAGGGCGACGAAGCGCCCGCACGCCCTGCGGTGCCGCCGCTGCCGGACGCCCACGAACCAGCGGACACGGTCGGCGGACCCCGCGACTACGCGGTCCCCGATGATCTCGACGAACCGTTCGAGCCGCCCGAGCCGGAGCCGCTCCAGAGCGCCGACCCGATCAGACTCCTCGCGTGGACGGGCGCGATCGCCGGGCCCGCACTGCTGCTGGTGCTCGTGCTGCTGTGGCCGAGCGCACCGGCCATCGTCTGGCTGACCCTGCTCGCGGCGACGCTGCTCGGCTGGGGCATCGCCTTCTGGCGCCTTCCGCGTTCGAGGGATGACGACGACGACGGCGCCGTCGTGTGAGTCTCCGGGCCAGTTGACCGATAGCCTGACCCCACCTCAGCACCCGCCCGTCCTTCCCGTTCTGCCACCGGAGCCAGCAATGGACACCTTCACCTCCCCCCAGCTCGTCACGACTCCGGACGAGCTGTCCATCGGCGACCTGCTCGCCGACCACGCCAACCGCACGCCCGAGAAGGTCCTCGTCGAGCGCCTGGTCGACGGAAGCTGGCGCCCGGTCACCGCGGCAGAGATGCACGCGACGGCGACCGCGATCGCCAAGGGCCTGATCGCCTCCGGTATCGAGGCCGGCGACCGCGTCGCGATCATGGCCCGCACACGACCGGAGTGGACGTTCCTCGACTTCGGCATCTGGTACGCCGGAGCCGTGCCGGTTCCGGTGTACGAGACCTCGTCCGCCTCCCAGACGGCGTGGATCCTCTCCGACTCCGGCGCTGTCGCGGCCGTCGCGGAGAACGGCGGCCACGTCGACGTGATCGAGAAGGCCCGCAAGAAGGCGCCCTCGCTCGAGCACGTCTGGCAGATCGACGACGGCGCGCTGGAGCAGCTCGCCGCCGCGGGTGTCGACGTCAGCGACGACGCGGTCCGTGAGCGCCGCGACGCGGTCCGGCTCGGCGACCTCGCCACCGTGATCTACACCTCCGGCACCACCGGCAAGCCCAAGGGTGCCGAGCTGAGCCACGGCAACTTCGTGGAGCTGACGCGCAACGCCGTCGAGGCCCTCGGCAGCCAGATCCTGCACGCGCACTCCCGCACGCTGCTGTTCATGCCGCTGGCGCACGTGTTCGCACGTTTCGTCGAGGTGCTCTGCGTCACCGCGGGTGTGCCGCAGGGGCACACACCGGACACCAAGACGCTGATGGCTGACATCGCGACGTTCCGCCCCACCTTCATCCTGTCGGTCCCGCGCGTGTTCGAGAAGGTCTACAACTCCTCGGAGGCCAAGGCCGCTGCCGGCGGGAAGATCAAGATCTTCCACTGGGCAGCCCGGGTCGCCCAGGCCTACTCGCGCTCGCTCGACACCGGCGGCCCGTCGTTCGGTCTCAAGCTCCAGCACAAGGTCGCCGACAAGCTCGTGCTGCACAAGATCCGCGACGCGCTCGGCGGGCAGGCCGACTTCGCGATCTCCGGTGGTGCCCCGCTCGGTGAGCGGCTGGGCCACTTCTTCCGTGGCGTCGGGCTGACCGTGCTCGAGGGCTACGGCCTGACCGAGACCACCGCTCCGCTCTCGGTCAGCCTGCCCGACAAGGCCAAGATCGGCACGGTCGGCCCGCCGCTGCCCGGAACCACGATCAAGATCGACGCCGACGGCGAGATCCTCGCCAAGGGCGTCGGCGTGTTCGCCGCCTATCGGGGCAACGAGCAGGCCACCGCGGAGGCCATCGAGGACGGCTGGTTCCACACCGGCGACATCGGTGAGCTCGACAGCGACGGCTACCTCAAGATCACCGGTCGCAAGAAGGAGCTGATCGTCACCGCCGCCGGCAAGAACGTGGTGCCGTCCCAGCTCGAGGACCGGCTGCGCTCGCACCCGCTGATCAGCCAGTGCCTGGTGGTCGGCGACCAGCGTCCGTTCGTGGCCGCGCTCATCACGCTCGACGGCGAGATGCTGCCGGCGTGGCTGTCGAACCACTCGCTGCCGGAGATGGGCGTGGACGAGGCCGCCAAGCACCCTGACGTGCTCGCCGCCCTGCAACGTGCTGTCGATCGGACCAACTCGAAGGTCTCCCGCGCCGAGTCGATCCGCAAGTTCGAGGTGCTGACCGACGACTTCACGATCGACAACGACTACCTGACGCCCTCCCTCAAGGTGAAGCGCGCCAAGGTGCTGGGCGACTACGCCAACCTCATCGACGACCTGTACGCCCGCGCCGCCGCCGACCGCAACGCGGAGAGCAGCTCCGCCTGACCTGCGCGCATCGATGTCGGACGTGTGTTCTAGCGTCCGACTCGATGCGACACGACCTTCAGGAACGCCCGCCCGGCGCCCGGATCCGGCTCGGTGACGAGCCGGGAACCGGGGGCCGGCCCGTCCAGCTCGCCCTCGACGCGATCGGGGTGCCGCTGCACGAGGTGACCTTCGTCGTCGTCGATCTCGAGACCACCGGAGGTTCGCCGGCGGGCAGCGAGATCACCGAGATCGGCGCGGTCAAGGTACGTGGCGGTGAGGTCCTCGGTGAGTTCGGCACGCTCGTCAACCCCGGCATGCCGATCCCGCCCACGATCACGGTGCTGACCGGCATCACCACCGCGATGGTGATCGCGGCGCCGCCGATCGAGGAGGTGCTGCCCGCGTTCCTGGAGTTCGCCCACGGCGCCGTGCTGGTGGCGCACAACGCGCCGTTCGACGTCGGGTTCCTCAAGGCCAACGCCGTGCGCATGGACATTGCCTGGCCGCGCCCCTGCGTCATCGACACGGTGCGTCTCGCGCGCCGCGTGGTGACACGCGACGAGGCGCCGAACCACAAGCTCGCGAGCCTGGCCCGGGTGTTCGGCTCGACCACCACACCGAACCACCGCGCGCTGCAGGATGCGCGCGCCACGGTGGATGTGCTGCACGGGCTGCTCGGCCGGATGGCCTCGCTCGGGGTCTCGCACCTCGAGGACCTCGCCACAGCCACCGACCCGGTCCCGCCCGCCCGCCGCCGCCGTGTCACGCTGGCCGATCACCTGCCGCACTCCCCCGGCGTCTACCAGTTCATCGGCCCCGGCTCCGAGATCCTCTACATCGGGACCGCCACCGATCTGCGCCGCCGGGTGCGGCAGTACTTCACCGCCTCCGAGAAGCGACGCAGGATCGGTGAGATGGTCGATCTCGCCACCGAGGTACGCGGCATCCCCTGTGCCAGCAGGTTGGAGGCTCAGGTTCGTGAGCTGAGGCTGATTGCCGCACACGACCCGCCCTACAACCGCCGGTCCAAGCGACCCGACCGGCTGCCGTGGGTGCGGCTGACCGACGAGCCGCACCCGAGGCTCTCCATCGTGCGCAAGGTGCCACTGGGCGCGATCGCGGTCGGCCCCTTCTCGAGCCGGAGCGCGGCACAGCTTGCCGTCGAGGCGATGCAGCAGGCGATCCCGCTGCGGCAGTGCACGCGCAGGTTGCCGATCGTCCCGCGCAGCGATGCTCAGGGCTGCATGCTCGCCGAGATCGGCCGGTGCAGCGCGCCGTGCGTCGACGCCGCGGCAGCAGCGGGCTACCCCGAGATCGTCGCGCAGGCCGAAGCAGCCATGACCGGGCGCACGGACGCGGTGGTGAGCACCGCCGTCGAGCACATGGACAGGCTGATGGCCGAGGAACGCTACGAGGAGGCCGCCGGCTGTCGAGACCGCGCCGAGGCGTTCTCGCGCACGCTGGGGCGGGCACTGCGCCTGTCCGAGGTCCAGGGTGCCCGTCAGATCGTCGCCGCGCGGGCAGCGGGCGGCGGGTGGGAGATCGTGCTGGTGCGCCACGGCCGCTTCGCCGGCACCGCGATCAGCCCCCGGGGCGTCGACCCGATGGCGATCGTCGACCAGCTGCTCGCCACCGGGGAGGTCGTGGCGGCGCCCGAACGTCCCGGGGGTGCTGCGAGCACGGAGGAGTCAGAGTTGCTCGCGGGCTGGCTGGGGAGCAGCGGCGCCCGGCTGATCGAGTTCGACCACCCCGCGGCAGCGGGCTGGTCCGTCCCGGTCACGGCGGCGCCGCACAGCCTCCCCGACCGTGTGCGCACGCACCGGCTTCAGGCAGCCGGGTAGATGTCGTCGGCGCCTTCGGGCAGCAACGTGAATCCCCAGCCGGGCGCCATGGCGAGATAGGGCTGGATCCGGGGGTGGCGCTGCTGAGCTGCCTGCAGCGTGAGCACCTCGAACCCGATCGTCTGCGCGACCTTCTCCAGATCGGGCGGGCCGGTGAAGAAGACCCAGCCGCAGTCGCCCCGTTCGGGAACGGGCTCGAACCGTGCGCCGTAGAGCGGCACCGACTCGGGCGTGACATTCTTCGAGACCAGCACGTTGGCGAACGGGATCGGGGGATGTGCCGGCACGCCGGTGCGCTCCACGACCCGCGCCTGGCTGCCGCGGATCCGGGGAGGACCGAGGGGATCCACCGGGGTGAGCGGGTCGACCAGCGGGTGCTGAGGATCGTTCTCCCATGCTGCGAGGAACTCATGCAGCCCGGCCAGATCGGGAATCGGGTCGCCCGTGGCGATGACGTGGGTGAGCGGGATCTGCACGCGGTCGTGCGGGAGCAGCCGCGTGTGGGTCGCGAAGGGGTGGTTGTCCATGACGCACGCGAGAGTCTCGCTGTCGCCGGCCACCACGATCGCCCACATGCGCTCGGTGATCGCCACCAGCACCGGGCGGCCCTGCTCGTCGTACGGATCGCGCCGGTCGCGTACGGGATCGGCGATCGTCACGGTCCGGAAGGCTGCGCGCACGAGGCTCCCGGGTCGGAGGGCGGCGAGGTCGGCAGGCGTGGGCAGCGTGAAGGTGTCCGGGTGCTGCGCAGCGATCGGACGTGGGTCGACGAGGTCCCAGCCACCACGGCGCAGCAGCGCCTCGATCTCGGTCATGTGTCCCCCTCTGGAACCGGTCGATCCCGACATCCTGCCGGTTCGCCGAGGCGCTCGTCCAACCGCCCACGCTCGTGCATGATGAGGGTGAGGACTACGAGGAGGACCGGATGATCACTGCGATCGTGCTGATCGATGTCGAGGCGTCGCGCATCCCCGAGGTGGCGCAGGAGGCCGCCGAGATCGAGGGCGTCAGCGAGGTGTACTCGGTGACCGGCAACGTGGATCTGATCGCGCTGGTCCGGGTGCCCGAGCACCACCAGCTCGCGGGCGTGATCGCAGACAAGCTCAGCAAGGTGGAGGGCGTGGTGCGCACGCAGACCTACCTCGCCTTCCAGTCCTACTCCCAGCACGACCTCGAGGCCGCGTTCGCCCTCGGGCTGGGCGACTGAGCGCATGACTCCGATCTCCTGGATCGAGCTCGACGGCGTCGTCAACCTCCGCGACGTCGGTGGCATCCCCACCACCGATGGCGGCAGCATCCGCCCGGGCAGGTTGCTCCGGTCGGACAACCTCCAGGACCTGACGCAGCAGGATATCGATGAGCTCCGCCGTCGGGGGCTCACCGACGTCGTCGATCTGCGCAGTGACACCGAGGTGAGCTCCACCGGGCCCGGCCCGCTCGCACGGGAGCCGTGGGTGCGCATCCATCACCACTCGTTCTTCGACGAGCGAGACCTCGACGGCGACGGCATCCCCGAGCGGTCGGCGCCCGGACCAGGACCGGAGCCGGTCGAGACCGAGGAGTCCGCCGAGGCGCTCGGGCAGGCGTTGCCCTGGGTCGGGCTGGAGCCCACGACGGAGCACGAGAACCCGGCGACGGCCCACTACCTGTCGTACCTGAGCGACCGGCCGGACTCGGTGGTGGCAGGTCTGCGAGCGATCGCCGAGGCCGAGGGTGCCGCGCTCGTGCACTGCGCAGCCGGCAAGGACCGCACGGGCACGCTGGTGGCGCTGGCGCTCCTGCTGGCCGGCGCGGAACCGGCCGCGGTCATCGACGACTACGCCGCCAGCGGCCAACGCGTGGAGCGGATCCTCGAGCGACTGGTGTCGACACCCACCTACGCCGCGGTGCTCGCGGGGCAGCCGCCCGAGTGGCACATGACCCACCCCGAGACCATGGCCGATCTCATCGAGCACGTGCAGCCCGGTGGCGACCAGGCACGGCTGCGGCAGGTGCTCGGGGCCTGGGGCTGGACCGAGGAGGACACGGCGAGGCTGCGAGCCCGACTGCGGGACTGACGTCTCTCGCGGGTCAGGCGCTGGAAGCCGTGACCCAGCGCTGCAACGTGTCGGCAGCGGCTCCCGAGTCCACGGACTCGGCGGCGATCTGCAGGCCTGCGCGGAGCCGCTCGACCAGACTGCCCGTGGCCACACCCGGCCGCCGGCCGTCGGCCACGATCGCGGCTGCCGCGTTGAGCAGCACGGTCTCCCGCACCGGTCCGGGCACGCCTGCGAGCACGTCACGGAGCGCCTGGGCGTTCACGGCGGCGTCGCCCCCGCGCAGGTCGTCGAGCGTGGCTGAGCCGAGGCCGAGGTCGGCGACGAAGTCGATGGTCTGCTCCACGACCTCCCCCCCGGTGGCGTCGGTCACCTCCCAGATGCGACCCGGGGCGGTGGGTGCGAGCTCGTCGAGACCGTCGTCGTTCCGGAACACGAGGGTGCTGCGGCCACGCTCCGCGAACACGCCGGCGACCAGGGGCGCCATGTGCGGGTTCCCGACGCCGATCGCGCCGGCGCGGGGCTGCGCCGGGTTGGTCAGCGGTCCGAGCACGTTGAAGGCGGTGGGCACCTTGAGCTCACCACGGACCGGGCCCGCGTGGCGCATGGCCGGGTGGTAGCTCGCGGCGAACAGGAAGGTGATCCCGACCTCGCGCGCGATCTCCGCGGAGCGTGCCGGAGGCAGGTCGAGCCGGACTCCGAGGGCCTCGAGCACGTCGGCTGCGCCGCTGGCCGAGGAAGCGGCCCGGTTGCCGTGCTTGACCACGGTCAGTCCGGCACCCGCGACGACGATCGCCGCCGTCGTGGAGATGTTGACCGAGCGATGCCGGTCTCCCCCGGTACCGACGATGTCCACCGAGTCACCCGGGACCTCGATCGGCACCGAGTGGGCGAGCATCGAGTCGGCAAGCCCGCGCAGCTCCGCGACGGTCTCGCCCTTGGTGCCGAGCGCCATCAGGAAGCCGGAGAGGATCACCGGGCTGGTGGCGCCCGACATCACCTGGTCCATGGCCCAGGCGGTCTCCTCGTGGCTGAGGTCCTGGCGCTGCAGCAGGCGGGCAAGCAGATCAGGCCAGCTGACGTCGGCATCGGTCGACGTCACCGACACGGGTCAGTCCTCCTCGCGCAGCTGCGCCGCCACGGTCTCCTGGAGCTCGACGGGGTCGAAGGGCGCCGCCACGACAGCGTCTGCCTCCGACCAGGAGGCCAGCCACGCATCCTGCTGCCGCGCGATCAGCAGCATCACCGGCGGGCACTCGTAGATCGAGGTCTTGAGCGTGCGGCACATCCCGATGCCCCCGACCTTCGGTGTCTCGCCGTCGAGAACGAGCAGATCGAACTTCGCACGCTTGACGGTGTCGATCACGGCCTGGGGCGAGGCGACCTCGACCCAGTCGATCAACGGGGTGTCGATCGACGCACGACGCCCGACCAACGTGCGGATCTCAGCGCGGGTGGCGCGGTCGTCGCTGTAGAGCAGCACGGTGGCCCGCTGCTCCGGCGCCTTCGCGGCGCTCGCCTCGACCACGTCGTGTGCTACGGCCATTCTCGATCCCTCATCACGTGCTGGTTGCGATCCTCGACATGCGCATCTGGCACACGCACATCCCACCCACAGCCTAGTGCCGGGTCAGGACCGGCGGCTCCGATGCGTGGAGCGGCCCTGCACGCCCCCAGAGGGGCAATCGACGTGACGGGTCGGGAGATCGCGTCACCTCGTCAGCGTGAATCTCCGACGCGCCCCTACGGAGTTGCTCCAGGTGACCCGAGGAGCTCTCGGACCGGCCATAATGGGCACGTGTCGTCGACCTCTCCTGCGCTGCGTCCGCTTGTGACGGTGCACCGCCCTGACCTGACCAAGGTGGGCGTCATCGTCTGGCTCTCGAGCGAGCTGATGTTCTTCGCCGGCCTGTTCGCCATCTACTTCACGCACCGGTCAGTCGCCGGTCCCGAGGTGTGGGCGGAGAGCTCCGGACTGCTGAACATCCCGTTCTCGCTCGGCAACACGATCATCCTGGTCTCGTCATCCGTGACGTGTCAGCTGGGCGTTCGAGCCGCCGAGCACTTCCGACCGGTTCGCAGCGGGTCGCTGCTGAATCTCGGCGGCTGGGGCATGAAGGAGTGGTTCACCCTCACCTACATCCTCGGCTCGATCTTCATCGCCGGCCAGGTCTTCGAGTACGCCGAGCTCGCGCACGAGGGCCTCACCTTCACCAACTCGACCTACGGCGCGGTGTTCTACCTCGCGACCGGGTTCCACGGACTGCACGTGCTGGGTGGCCTCATCGCGTTCCTGTTCGTGCTGGTGCGCACGTTCTCGGCGTACAAGTTCGGCCACCGAGAGGCGACCCACGCGGTCGTCGTCTCGTACTACTGGCACTTCGTCGACGCTGTCTGGCTCCTGCTGTTCGGCGTCATCTACTTCCTGAGGTGAGCGGCGTGAGCGAGAAGCAGGACAGCGAACGCCCGGTCACCCGGGTTCGGCGATCGAGAGGAGAGGCACGCGTGAGTGCACGTGGCCGCGGGCGTCGCAGCCGGTTCGCCCCGATGCTGCTGCTGGCCTTCGCGCTGGTGCTCGTCGGCGGGATCTACACCGCCGTGGCGCCCAACGCGGCGCAGGCCGACACGCAGACCACCGGTGACGCGGCGCACGGTGAGAAGCTCTTCATCACCAACTGCGCCACCTGCCACGGCACCGGTGCGGTCGGGAGCGATCTCGCGCCGTCACTGATCGGCGTCGGCGCAGCGTCGGTGCACTTCCAGGTGACCACCGGCCGGATGCCGATGCAGGCCAGCGGTGCCCAGGCACCGGCCAAGCCTCCGCAGTTCGACGAGTCCGAGGCACTCGACCTAGCCGCCTACGTCGCCACGCTCGGTCCCGGCCCGGAGATCCCCACCGAGGATCAGGTGGATCCGGCCCAGGGCAGCCCCGCGAACGGCATGCTGCTGTTCCGCACCAACTGCGCGATGTGCCACAACGCCGTCGGCGCCGGTGGCGCACTGACCGAGGGCAAGTACGCGCCCTCCCTGATGGAGTCCACCCCGACGGTCATCTACGAGGCGATGCTGACCGGTCCGCAGTCCATGCCCGGGTTCAACGACGCGACGCTCACACCCGACGAGAAGCGCGACGTGATCGCGTTCCTCATGGAGCAGCGGGGCACGCAGCCTGGCGGGTTCGCGCTCGGTTCCATCGGCCCGGTCTCCGAGGGGATCTGGGTGTTCATCGTCGGGCTCGGCTCGCTGATCGGCATCGCCGTCTGGGTCGGATCGAGGTCCTCATGAGCAGTCACGAGCAGCAGCCATCCACCGAGGTCGCCAGGTCCGGCACGGACGGGCGGCTCCCCGAACGGTTCGAGAACCCGGGTCTGGCGCCGCACCGGCACCGTCTCGCCGACTCCGACCCGAAGGTCTCCAAGCGCTCCGAGCGCCAGGTGGTCGTGATCTTCCTGATCTCGGTCCTGGCCAGCATCGCCGGGGTCGTCGGCTACTTCGTGATCCCGCTCGACGAGCCCAGCATCCTCGACGTCCGGCTCTCGACACTGGTCATCGGCGCCGGCCTCGGCCTCGGCATGCTGGGTATCGGCGTGGCCGCGGTCCAGTGGGCGCGAGCACTGATGGACGACGCCGAGAAGGTGGAGGACCGGCACCCGATGTCGGCCGGCCCGTCCGTGCAGCAGCAGGCCTTCGAGATGCTCCGCGACGGCGGCAGCGAGGCGAACATCGCTCGCCGTCCGGTCCTCAAGGGCGCCGTCGGGGGCGCTCTCGCGCTGGCACCGCTGGCGTTCCTGGTCCCGCTGATCGGCAACCTCGGCGCCGACTGGGACATCAGCAAGTTCGCCCGCACCGCGTGGCGACCCGTGCGCGGCGGTGACCCCGAGCGCTACTACCAGGGTCAGTACCGCTACCTCGCGGTCGACCCCCAGGACCGCCGTATCAAGGCGTCCGAGATCACGAACAACAACATCGTGCACGTGATCCCCCACGGTCTCCCCGAGGAGGAGCACTATCTCGAGGAGAAGGCCAAGGCCGTCGTGCTTCTGGTCCGTGTCGACCCAGGCCTGCTCAAGGAGTCGGCCGAGCGAGCGGACTGGTCCTACGAGGGCATCGTCGCCTACTCCAAGATCTGCACCCACGTCGGGTGCCCGGTGGCACTGTACGAGCAGCAGACGCACCACCTGCTGTGCCCGTGCCACCAGTCCACCTTCGACATCACCGATGCCGCGAAGGTGGTGTTCGGACCGGCGAAGCGGGCGCTCCCCCAGCTCCCGATCGCGGTCGACGAAGAGGGTTACCTGTACGCCAAGGCGGACTTCGACGAGCCCGTCGGCCCGAGCTATTGGCAGCGTGAGCGATGACTGACACGACCACATCCGCAGCGATCACCGAGCCGATCGTCCCCAAGCCCGTCTCCGGGACTGTCGACTACCTCGACCAACGTGTCGGCGCGGCCTCGATGATCAAGGGGCTGTCCCGCAAGCTGTTCCCCGACCACTGGTCCTTCCTGCTGGGCGAGATCGCGCTGTACAGCTTCATCGTGCTGCTGCTCTCGGGCTTCTTCCTCACGATGTTCTTCGTGCCCTCGATGACCGAGGTGCACTATCCGGAGGATGCGCTGCCGGTCACGATGCAGGGCGTGGAGATGTCGGAGGCCTTTGCCTCGACGCTCAACATGTCGTTCCACGTGCGCGGCGGCCTGCTGATGCGGCAGATCCACCACTGGGCAGCGCTGATGTTCGTGGGCTCGATGGTGGTCCACATGCTGCGCATCTTCTTCACGGGTGCGTTCCGCAAGCCCCGCGAGCTGAACTACCTCGTCGGCTTCTCCATGCTGATCCTCAGCCTGCTCGCTGGTCTGACCGGCTACTCGCTGCCCGACGACGTGCTCTCGGGCAACGGCCTGCGGATCACCGACGGTGTGGTCAAGTCGCTTCCGATCATCGGCTCCTACATGTCCTACATGGTCTTCGGAGGCGAGTTCCCCGGCACCGACGTGATCCCACGGATGTTCACGCTGCACATCCTGCTGATCCCCGCGCTGATCCTCGGTCTCGTCGCCCTGCACCTGTTCCTCGTGTTCTGGCAGAAGCACACCCAGTACCCCGGACCTGGTCGGACCGACAAGAACGTGGTCGGCTACCCGCTCTTCCCCGTGTACATGGCGAAGGCCGGCGGCTTCTTCTTCATCGTCTTCGGTGTGCTGGCGCTCATGGGTGCCTTCATGAGCATCAACTCGGTGTGGAACTACGGCCCGTTCGACCCGGCGCTGGTCTCGGCCGGCGCTCAGCCCGACTGGTACATGCTCTTCCTCGAGGGATCGCTGCGCCTGATGCCGGGTCAGCCGGAGTTCGTGATCCTCGGCTGGACGCTCTCCCTGAACGTCCTGATCCCGGCGGTCGTGATACCGGGCCTGCTGTTCACGTTCCTGGGCGCATACCCGTTCATCGAGGCGGCGGTCACCAAGGACACAGGCGAGCACCACGTGCTGGACCGGCCACGCAACGCGGCCACGCGCACCTCGCTCGGCGCCGCGTTCCTCAGCGTCTTCATCGTGCTGCTGGTCGCCGGTGCGAACGACCTGGTGGCGACGCATTTCGGGCTGTCGCTGAACGCGATCACCTGGGTGCTGCGGGTGCTGTTCTTCGTGCTCCCGGTGGTGGTGTTCGTCATCACCAAGCGGATCTGTCTGGCCCTGCAGCGCAAGGACCGGGAGGTCGTGCTGCACGGCCACGAGACCGGCACCGTCCGCAGGACCGCCGACGGCCGGTTCTACGAGGTGCACCAGCCGCTCGACGAGTTCGAGCGCTGGGTCAGGGTCGGCCACCACGTGTACCGCCCGTTGCAGCTCGCTCCGGCAGAGGACGCGAACGGCGTCCGCCGCCCTGGTGGCCGCCTCGACGGGATCCGCACCACGCTCTCCCGCTTCTTCTACGAGGATCGCGTCGAGCCGGTCACGCCCGCCGAGCTTGCGACCGCGCACAGCCACGGCGAGCACGACCAGCTCCCCGCCGGCGAATCGTCTCGCGTCGGCGAGCTGACCAGCACCAGCGGAACATCACACTGACCCACCTGGTTATGGTGGAAGAGAGGTTCGCCTGGACCGCCAGGTGGGCCGCCGATTTCTGACGTGGAGGAACAGATGCCGCAGTACACCCTGCCCGAACTGCCCTACGACTACGCAGCGCTCGAGCCGCACATCAGCGGCAAGATCATGCAGCTGCACCACGACAAGCACCACCAGACCTACGTGGACGGCGCGAACACTGCGCTGGAGAAGCTCGAGGCCGCTCGCGAGTCCGGCGACAACGCTGCGATCAACCTGCTCGAGAAGAACCTGGCGTTCAACCTCGGCGGCCACATCAACCACACCGTCTTCTGGAACAACCTCTCCCCCGAAGGCGGTGGCGAGCCTGAGGGCGAGCTGGCTGCCGCGATCGCCGAGTTCTTCGGCGACTTCGCCAAGTTCCAGGCGCAGTTCTCCGCGAACGCGACCTCGATCCAGGGCTCAGGTTGGTCGGTGCTCGGATGGGACAGCGTGGGCCAGCGTCTCAACCTCTTCCAGCTCTTCGACCAGCAGGGCAACGTGCCTGTCGGCATCACCCCGGTGCTCATGCTCGACATGTGGGAGCACGCCTTCTACCTCGACTACCTCAACGTCAAGGCCGACTACGTCAAGGCGTTCTGGAACATCGCGAACTGGCAGGATGTCGCGGCGCGGTTCGAGCGCGCACGCACCCAGACGCAGGGTCTGATCTGATCCGGTCCTGAACCGCACGACGGCGGCCCCTCACCTCGAAGGTGAGGGGCCGCCCTCATGCACCCGACCGCCGGGTCGAGGGGCGGGTGTCAGTGAGCGTGCGGTCCGCGGTTGTACTCGAGGACCTGGCCGGCCACGCCGATGACACCGATCACCACACCGACCCCCAGGATCCACCACTGGTGCACCGCCGGGCCGAGGAAGATCAGCGCGACCGCGACCCCGCAGACGAGCGGCCACCAGCTCCACGGCGAGAAGTGGCCGTACTCCCCTGCCGCCTCGTGCTGCTCGGCCCAGGGGTCGTCCTCGGGCCGCACGTCGATCTCACGGCTGAGCTTGAACAGGTAGCCCCCGGACAGCGCACACAGCCCCACCAGCAGGACGAGTGCAGTGGTACCGATCGGCTCGACCTCGCCGAAGTACAGATAGGACCAGACGCCGTACAGCGCCGCGGCGATCACGAAGAACACCGCGAGGAGGATGAGGAACTTCCACTCCGGTGCGAGCGGCTTGACCGTGTGCCGGTTCTGCTGCGACATCCTCAGTCCTCGCTCGTCTTCTCGTCGCGGGAGCCCACGGCCACCCCGATGGTGGTGTTCTCAGGTTCCTCCTCGTCGAGCGCAGCCACCTCGGGGTGGTGCAGGTCGAACGCGGGGCGCTCGGACCTGATGCGCGGGAGGCGGTCGAAGTTGTGGCGCGGGGGCGGGCACGACGTGGCCCACTCCAGCGAGTTCGCGTACCCCCACGGGTCGTCGAGCGTGACCGCCGGAGAGTGCCGCCACGTGCGGTACACGTTCCATAGGAACGGGAGCGTCGAGGCGGCCAGCACGAACGCCGACACGGTCGAGATCTGGTTGAGGATCACGAAGTCGGGCTCGGGCAGGTACACCGGGATCCGGCGCTGCATGCCGAGCACACCGAGCCAGTGCTGCACCAGGAACGTGCCGTGGAAGCCGAAGAAAAGCAGCCAGAAGTGGATCTTCCCCAGGCGCTCGTTGAGCATCCGCCCGGTGAACTTGGGCCACCAGAAGTAGAAGCCGGCGAACATCGCGAACACCACGGTGCCGAACACCACGTAGTGGAAGTGCGCGACCACGAAGTAGCTGTCGTGCACATGGAAGTCCAGAGCCGGGCTCGCCAGGATGACGCCGGTGAGGCCACCGAAGACGAACGTCACGAGAAAGCCCACCGACCAGAGCATCGGCGTCTCGAACGTGATCTTGCCGCGCCACATCGTGCCGACCCAGTTGAAGAACTTCACACCTGTCGGCACCGCGATCAGCATCGTCATGACGGCGAAGAACGGCAGCAGCACCGCACCGGTGGCGTACATGTGGTGCGCCCACACCGTGACCGACAGCGCGGCGATAGCGATCGTAGCGAACACCAGTCCCTTGTACCCGAAGAGCGGCTTGCGGGAGAAGACCGGGAAGATCTCGCTGACGATGCCGAAGAACGGCAGCGCGATGATGTAGACCTCGGGGTGGCCGAAGAACCAGAACAGGTGCTGCCAGAGCATGGCACCACCGTTCTCGGGCGCGAGTATCTGGGTGCCGAGGATGCGGTCGGAACCGAGCGCGAACAGCGCCGAGGCGAGCACCGGGAACGCGATCAGCGCCAGCACCGAGGTGATCATGATGTTCCACGTGAAGATCGGCATCCGGAACATCGTCATGCCGGGTGCGCGCATGCAGACGATCGTGGTGATGAAGTTGACCGAGCCGAAGATGGTGCCGAAGCCCGTCATCGCCAGGCCCATGACCCAGAGGTTGCCGCCCAGTCCCGGGGTGTAGGTGGTGTCCGAGAGCGGGATGTACGCGGTCCAGCCGAAGCTCGCGGCGCCCTGGGGGGTGAGGAAGCCGGCGCAGGCGATGATGCCGCCGAACAGGAACAGCCAGTAGGCGAACATGTTCAGGCGCGGGAACGCCACATCGGGCGCGCCGATCTGCAGCGGGACGATGATGTTGCCGAACCCGACGAACAGCGGCGTCGCGAACAGCAGCAGCATGATCGTGCCGTGCATCGTGAAGAACTGGTTGAACTGCTCGGCGCTACGGACGATCTGGATCGCCGGGTCGAACAGCTCGGCACGGATGGCCAGCGCCAGCAGCCCGCCGATGCAGAAGAACGCGAACGACGTGATCAGGTACAGGTACCCGATGGTCTTGTGATCGGTCGAGGTGATCCACTTGACCACCGTGCGACCCAGGGTCTGCCGCTTGGCGCCCAGACCGGGAACGGTCTCGGTGTCGTTGTCGCCGAGCGTGTACTCGGCGGTGCCGCTAGCCATCAGTGCTCCTCCTCCTCACCGAAGGTCGGAGCCTCGGGAACGGTGTCACGGTTGAAATCATCGCCGAGCTGACCGGTCTGACCGGCGGCCGCCAGATCAGCCATGTGCTGCTCGAACTCCTCCTGGCTGACGACCTCGACGTTGAACAGCATGTAGCCGTGGTACTCGCCGCACAGCTCGGCGCAACGGCCGTAGTACGAGCCCTCGACCTGGGGCGTCACCTGGAAGGAGTTGACGCGACCGGGCATCGTGTCGAGCTTGTAGAGGAAGGCGGGGATCCAGAACGAGTGGACCACGTCGCGCGAGTGCAGCGTGAACTCCACGGTCTGACGCACGGGCAGCACCAGCGTGGGCACGCCGTCCTGCGACCAGTAGTCCGCCAGGCCCTCCTCGGAGTCGGACGAGATGTTGTTCAGATCGGCCTGGTCACCGGTGTCCCAGACGTCGTAGTCCAGGTAGTTGAAGTCCCAGCTCCACTGCCGGCCGTAGACCTCGATCTGGACGTCGGTCTCCTCGGGATCGACCTCGGTGATCGAGTCCTGGGTCTTGACCGTGTAGAAGAACAGCACACCGACCATCAGGATCGGCACGAAGGTGTACAGCAGCTCGAGCGGCAGGTGGTAGCGCAGCTGCACCGGAAGCTGGTTGTCGTCCTTGCGCTTGCGGTAGACGATCACGCACCAGATGATCAGCCCCCACACCAGCACGCCGACGGCGAGAGCCGCCGTCCAGGCACCGGTCCAGAGCTCGACGATGCCGTCGGTCTGGTCGGTGGTGCCCTCGCCCGTGGGCATCCACCCACGCTGCGTGGCCGGCGAGCACGAGCTGATGAACGCAACCGCTCCTGCGGTCACGGCAGCAACCACTCCGGGACGCAGCCGCCGGGCTGCAGAACGCGTAGGCGATGACACTGTGCGCGGGCCTTCCGACGGGCATTTCATGACGACTTGCAATGGTGTGTCTGCACCTTCGGCAGGCAGGCAACCATCAGCCCAACACTATCGCGCGGGGACACCCTCGAGGCACATCGACGCCCCGAGCAAACGCGCGTCAGGCGGCGCCGAGAACGTCCGCCACGACGGCGATCGCGGGCGAGTCACCCGAGGCCGGCGCGACCAGCACCACCCGGGAACCGACGGGGACGCCGTCGAGCAGGTCGAAGATCGTGCCCTGTCCCATCATCGAGACGAGCGGGCCGGCCGTCGGGCTCACGACACCCTCGGCGCTGACGTCGGCCCACGAGGTCTCCGTGCTGCTGCCGTCCCAGAAGGTGACCGTGTAGTTGACGGCGACGCTCTGGCCCATCGCGACGGGCTCACCGGTGCCCTCGGCCAGCCGGTACACGTCCGGCTCAGCGGGGTCCGTCGCATCGGCATCGACCGCGATCGTGGCGGGCGACCCGAGGTCGCCCTCGACCGTCACCGGCAGATCGGGCGTCTCGAGCGCTGCGGCGTCGGCCTGGCCGGCGTCGTCGGCGTTGTAGGTCGCGACCACGTCGACGACGAAGACGATCGTGTCCTCGGCGCCGATGCCCGCATCAGGGTTACCGCCCGAGGGGCCGTAGCCGAGGTCGGGCGGGACCGAGATCAGCAGTCGCGATCCCTCGGTCGCACCGGGGATCCCGGTGGCCCAGCCATCGATCACCCGGTTCAGCGAGAACATCGAAGGCGTGCCCCGGCTGAACGAGCTGTCGAACTCGGTGTCGTTGCCCCAGACGTGCCCGGCATAGTTGGCGAGCACCGCGGCGCCGGCTCCGACCTCGCGGCCGTCACCCTCGCTCAGCACCTCGACCTGCAGGCCCTCTGGCGCGCAGGTCTCGGGCCAGGTGAACGTCGGCGCGTCGCCGACATCTCCGGACGCCTCGGGAAGTGCGTCGCCGGGAGCGCAGTCGGCGGCGCCGTCGGTAGACGCCGACGAGCTCTCGGTGGCGCTGGGGTCGAGGCTCGACTCACCGGTCGGGCCGCCGCCGGCGTTCTCGGTGCCGCACGCCGCGAGGCTCACCAGGGCAGCAAGAAGCGCCGCCGTGACGAGTCCGCCACGGCGCGCGCGGGCGCCGCTCAGTGGAACGAGTCGCCGCAGGCGCAGGACCCACCGGCATTGGGGTTGTCGATGGTGAATCCCTGCTGGGAGATCGTGTCGGCGTAGTCGATCGTGGCGCCGGCGAGGTAGGGAACGCTCATCTTGTCGACGACGAGCTCGACACCTTCGAACTCGCGGACCGCGTCACCGTCGAGGTCGCGGTCGTCGAACACGAGCTGGTAGATCAGGCCGGAACAGCCGCCGGGCTGCACGCCGAGGCGCAGCCGCAGGTCGTCGCGGCCTTCTTGCTCGAGCAGCGCCTTCACCTTGGCAGCGGCCACATCGGTCAGGGCGACCTCGTGGGTGGGAGCGGGTGCCTGGGTCTCCGTCATGGTGTTCCTCCTGATGCGCATCCGGCGCTGATGGACCGGCTGTCCATGCCAACACCGCCGATCTGGGCTGTGTTCCTTCGGACCAGCGTACGTCAGCGTGACCAGGTTCTCGCGACCCTGCTCGCGCGCTGGGACAGCGCGCTGCGCAGATCGCTCGACGGCGTCGTCCTCCCCGGGGCGGACGGATCCTCCAACGGATAGATCGCCTCGAGCCCGGTGCCTGAGAGCTCACGGCGACTCACCATGACCGTGGGAGCGACCGCGACGGCGGGGATCAGCGCGGCGAGCGCGACCCTGCCCACTGCCCCGGGAACGCCGTCGTCGAGCGCTCCGCCGTCCAGCGCGGTGGCGGCGGTCAGCACGAGATCCGCGTGCTCCACCGCCTCGGCGAGGCCGGTCTCGACAGCCACGACCGCGGCGCCCGGGAGCACGCGCGCACCGGCCGCCGCGAGTGCGAAGGCGACACCACCGCCCGCACCGGCGTGCGGCCGCCGGGAGCCCCGCACCTGGTCCGCGCTCTCCTGCGCCAGCAAGGAGGGCCGCCTCGGGACAGCCTGCTCGATGCGAGCGACGATCCCGGCGAGCGCCAGCTCTCGCGCCTGCGCGGCGGCCGCGTCGATCCCGGGGCGGGCGGCGAGCGCCGCACCGGCGCCGCTGAGGCCGACCAGCGGTTCCCGCGCGGCCGCAGCCACCAGCACCTCGACACCGCGCAGCACCTCGACGGCCGCTCGCACCACCTCGCCCACCGGCGTGTCACCGGCGGCGCCTGCCACGGCGCGCAGCGCGCCGACGCCGGCGTCATGCGTACCGACCCTCCCGACGCCGAGCACCACGCGACGCACCCCGGCACGCACGGCAGCGAGGACGACGTCTCCGACGCCGTCGCTGCTGCCCTCGGCAGCGAGTCGCGCGGCGTCATCAGCCTGGGGGTCACCGAGCAACGGAGCGGTCTCGATGTAGGCGGTCTCCCCCACCCGCAGCCACTCGGTCGGGAGCTGGGCACCCCACGGGTCGCGCGCCAGCGCGGCCTCCCGCTCACCGCCCAGCACAGCGGTGAGGGCCTCCAGGAACCCCGCTCCGCCGTCGGACATGGGATGCACGACGATCGAGTCCGCCGGGCGGCTCGAGGTCCACCCCCGAGCCAGGTGGGCAGCGACGTCGACGGCGCTCATCGCCGGATCGGGTCCAGCAGGTCCGCCGTCGATCCGGTCGGGAGCCATCAGCACGCGCACGCGGCGAGTGTGCCAGGTTCGCACGGTTAGGCTCAGGCACGTGTTCGGACGCAAGAAGAACGACGAAGAGGCACCGGTGGCCTTCAAGCCCATGCCTGTCGCCGAGGAGACGCCCAGCGTGGGCAAGGGGCGGCCCACCCCGAAGCGCCGTGAGGCCGAGGCCGCGAACAAGCGGCCACTGATCTCCGGCAACCCCAAGGCCGACAGGGCGAAGGCGCGCCAGGCCCAGGCCAAGCAGCGCGCGCTCATGGACCAGGCGATGCAGACGGGCGACGAGCGCTACCTGCCCGCTCAGCACAAGGGGCCCGCCCGGCGGTTCGCCCGCGACTGGGTCGACTCCCGGTGGACGCTGGGCGAGTTCTTCCTCCCGGTCGCGCTGCTGGTGGTCGTGACGATGTTTGGCGGCAGCATGGTCGGCCTGCCCCCGCAGGTCATCATCACCGCCGTGCTGGCGCTCTACGCGGTCGTGCTGGTCGCGGTGATCGAGGCGATCATCCTGGCGATTCTCGTGCACCGGCGGGCGGTCGCGACGTTCGGCAAGGCCCAGGTGCGCGGGATCCGGCTCTACACCGCCATGCGCTCGATGCAGATGCGCCGCATGCGCCTGCCCAAGCCCCAGGTCAAGCGCGGCGAACGCCCCCGCTGACCCGACCCACCCGACCTCACGAGGAGACCCCATGCGTTACCGCCACCTGGGCCGTTCCGGGCTCAAGATCACCGAGATCACCTACGGCAACTGGCTCACGCACGGCTCGCAGGTCGAGGCCGACGTCGCCGACGCATGCGTGCGCGCCGCCCTCGACGGCGGCATCACCACGTTCGACACCGCCGACACCTACGCCAACACCAAGGCGGAGACCGTGCTCGGGCAGGCACTCGCCGGTGAGCGCCGCGAGAGTGTCGAGATCTTCACCAAGGTCTACTTCCCGACAGGCCCCATGGGCGCGAACGACACCGGGCTGTCCCGCAAGCACATCATGGAGTCGATCAACGGATCGCTCACGCGGCTCGGGACCGACTACGTCGACCTGTACCAGGCACACCGCTACGACTACGCCACGCCTCTCGAGGAGACGATGCAGGCGTTCGCCGACGTCGTGCGCGCGGGCAAGGCGCTCTATATCGGTGTCAGCGAGTGGACGGCGCCGCAGCTGCGCGAGGGGGCGGCGCTGGCGAAGGAGCTGGGCTTCCAGCTGATCTCCTCGCAGCCCCAGTACTCGATGCTGTGGCGGGTCATCGAGGACGAGGTGGTGCCGACCTCCGCCGAGCTGGGGATCTCGCAGATCGTCTGGTCCCCCATCGCGCAGGGCGTGCTCACCGGCAAGTACCTGCCCGGACAGACGCCGCCCGAGGGCTCACGCGCCACCGACACCTCCGGCGGGCAGCAGATGATCTCCTCGTGGATGCGCGACGAGGTGCTCGAGCGGGTGCAGCAGCTTCGCCCGATCGCCGACGAGCTCGGCCTCACCATGGCTCAGCTCGCCGTGGCCTGGGTGCTCCAGAACGACAACGTGGCCGCCGCGCTGGTGGGCGCGTCCCGCCCGGAGCAGGTCGCCGACAACATCAAGGCTTCCGGCGTGACGCTGGAGGCCGACGTGCTCTCCCGCATCGACGACGCCCTCGGTGACGTCGTGGTCCGCGACCCCCGCAAGACCGACGACGTCTCCCCCAAACAGCGCCTCACCTGACCGGCGGCTCGAGAATCGGGTCAGCGCAGGGCGCGGTTGACGGCGCCGGGCCAGGCAGGGCCGGCGTAGACGAACGCGGTGTAGGCCTGCACGAGGGTGGCGCCGGCGTCGATCATCGCGCGGGCGTCGGCAGCGTCTCCGATGCCGCCGACGCCGATAATCACCGGGTCCGGGCCCAGCACGGCGCGCACGCGGCGCACCACCTCGAGCGCACGCGGCAGCAGCGGGGCACCGCTGAGGCCACCGGGGCCGTGGTCGTGGGCGATCGTCGTGTTGGTGGCCACCACCCCGGCGAGCCCGAGGTCGACGGCGAGACGCGCCACCGCGTCGACGTCCTCGTCGGCGAGGTCCGGGGCGATCTTGACGAGCACGGGGACGTCGTGTCCGGCCGCGTAGGCCGCCTGCTCCTGCACCGCGGCGAGAATCGGGCGTAGCGACTCGGTCGCCTGCAGGTCCCGCAGCCCCGGGGTGTTCGGCGAGGACACGTTGACCACGAGGTAGTCCACGTGGGGCGCGACGGCACGAGCGCTGGTCACGTAGTCGGCAACCGCGTGCTCGGGTGCGGTGACCTTCGACTTGCCGATGTTCGCGCCGAGGACCAGCCGCTTGCCAGCGGCGCCGCGTCGCAGCCTGGCAAGGCGGCGGCCGACAGCCGCAGCACCCACGTTGTTGAAGCCCATCCGGTTGACGAAAGCCCGCTCGGGGATCACCCGGAACAGCCGGGGCCGCGGGTTGCCGGGCTGCGCGTGCGCCGTGACGGTGCCGACCTCGACGAAGCCGAAGCCCAGCGCGCGGAGCCCGAGCGCCATCGTGGCGTCCTTGTCGAACCCGGCCGCAAGCCCCAGCCGGCCGGGGACGTCGCGCCCGAAGACCCGGTGCGCGGCGCCGTCGGGCAGGCGCCCGAACAGAGCGGTGACCACGGCGCGCAGCGGAGGTACATCTCCTGAGAGCCTGATCAGCCGGCCGGCGAGATGGTGCGCGGTCTCGGCGTCCAACCGCGTGAGCACACGTGCGAACAGGAGCCGGTAGAGCACGTCAGCTCCTCACCTGGGACAACCGGCGCGGGCTCGACCACCACAGCCAGGCCAGGCCGAGGAACGGCAGCACGAGCGGTACGTAGCCGTAGCCCTCGCCGAAACCGGACCACACCGACTCGGCGGCGAACAGCTCGGGATGCGTCATCGAGAGCGTTCCGACCAGCAGCACACCGAGCATCTCGATCCCGACGGCGACCCACCCGACCACACGGAGTCGCCTCCCGTTGTGGGCGATCGCGATCGTCGCGACGATGTAGACGACGGCGGAGAACGCCGACAGCGTGTAGGCCAGTGGGGCCTCGCTCGCCTTCGCGATCAGCTGGTAGCCGGCTCGTGCGGTCGCAGCGATCGCAAAGACGCCGTAGACGACGATCAGCACCCGACCGGCTCCGAACGCCGGCCGGCGGGTGTCCGCAGGCATCGGGAGGTCCTCGGTCACGAGCCTGCTCCCATCGACCACAGCTGCAGGATGCGGGACTCCATGACGAGCAGCGACAGCGCGATCACCACCAGGGCGACCGAGCTCCACCGGGTGCGCTCGGCGATCGCGACCACGGCGCCGGCCGGGAGCAGCAGCAGCGCGACCACCAGGTAGCCCCAGAACACGGCGGGCTCGACGAGCTCGCGTCCGCCGGTCAGCTCGACGACCGCCGCTACCGCCTGCACGAGCAGCAGCGCCACGACGACACCCGCGGCGATCAGCTGCTTGAGGATCACCGCGCGGTCGCGCAGCGCGAAGAAAGCCGCCCAGAGGGCGAGCAGTCCACAGGCCACCATCGCGACGTAGCCGCCGAGTACGACGAGGTCCACCTACGGCGCCTGGATCTCGTTCGTCACGGCGACCAAGATTAGGGCATCGGCAGCCGCGCCCGCTCCGAGCGAGTCGCAGACCCCGAGATGATCAGTAGGGTTGAGCGGGTGACCACCGTCGAGCTCATCAGCACTCCCCTGGCCAAGATCCGCAGCGACGCGCTCGTGCTCGCGACGACGACGGGCGACCAGCCCGGGGTGCTCGGACTTGCCGACCTGCCCAAGCAGGCCCGCGCCGCCGTCGAGAGCGCCGCGAGCGTGGTCGGCATCTCGGGCAAGCTCGACGAGGTCGTCAAGCTCCCGGCCCCGGCCGGGCTGGGTGTGCCGCTGCTGGTGCTGACCGGCACCGGGGTGGGCAGGGACGCGCCGCTCACCGCCGAGGTGCTTCGCCGTGCAGCCGGTTCCGCCACCCGCCAGCTCGCGGGCACCGGCACCGTCACGTTCGCGTTTCCCCTGATCTCCGCCGACGACGCCGCCGCGGTCGCCGAGGGTGCCTTGCTGGGTGCATACGCCTACACGGGCTACAGCGGTTCCCCGACGCCGGTCGCGGCCGTCGAGGTCGTGGCCGCCGACGCCAAGGACAAGGCGACCCGCGCCGCCGTGGCGAGGGCCGCCGTGGTCGCCACCGCCGTGCACGGCGTGCGAGACCTCGTCAACGCGGCCCCCAACGACCTCTACCCCGCCTCGTTCGCGGACAACGCGAAAGAGCTCACCAAGGGCACCAAGGTCGCCGTGACCGTGCTCGACGACGACGCCCTCCGCGCCGGAGGCTACGGCGGCCTGATCGGTGTGGGCCAGGGCTCGACCCGCGGCCCGCGCCTCGTGAAGCTGGAGTGGAAGCCCCGCAAGGCGACCGCCCACATCGCCCTGGTGGGCAAGGGCATCACCTTCGACTCGGGTGGCCTGTCGATCAAGCCGGCGAAGTCGATGGAGACCATGAAGAGCGACATGGCGGGCGCGGCCGCGGTGCTGCACACCGTCGTTGCCGCCGCCGAGCTCGGCATCGGCGTGCGTGTCACCGGCTGGCTCGCGCTCGCCGAGAACATGCCCTCCGCGACGGCGCAGCGGCCCTCCGACGTGATCACGATCCGCGGCGGGCGCACGGTCGAGGTCCTCAACACCGACGCCGAGGGCCGGCTGGTGCTGGCGGATGCGCTCGTGGCCGCCGGAGAGGAGAACCCCGACGCCCTCATCGACATCGCCACCCTCACCGGTGCGCAGATGGTCGCCCTCGGCAACCAGGTCAGCGCTGTCATGGGGACAGACGACACCCGCAGCTCGGTGCTCGCGGCCGCCGAGGCCGCAGGCGAGCAGTTCTGGCCGATGCCGTTGCCCGAGGAGCTGCGGCCCTCGATGAAGACGCCGGTCGCCGACATCGCGAACATGGGCGAGCGGTACGGCGGCATGCTCGTGGCCGGGCTGTTCCTGCAGGAGTTCACCGCTGGCAAGCCGTGGGCGCACCTCGACATCGCCGGTCCCTCGTTCAACGAGGGCGCCCCACGGCACTACGTGCCCAAGGGCGGCACCGGCGTCGGGGTCCGAACGATGCTCCGCCTGCTCGAGGACGCCGCCGCCGGCGGCCGCTGAGCGTGAGCCGCGCCACATCCGGCCGATCTCTCGGGCTTCCGTTGCCGCGAGAGCGGTCGTCGATGCCAAGATGGGACGTATCCGATCTGGTGGAGGAGCACAGGTGACCGAGCAGGGCTACGACGTCGTCGTCCTGGGCGCCGGGAGCGGCGGCTACGCCGCTGCGCTGCGAGCGGCCGAGCTCGGGCTCACGGTTGCGCTCATCGAGTCCGACAAGGTCGGCGGCACGTGCTTGCACCGCGGCTGCATCCCGACCAAGGCGCTGTTGCACGCCGCCGAGGTCGCGGACACCGTGCGCGAGGGCAGCGCCCTCGGGGTCAACGCCACGCTCGACGGCATCGACGTCGCGAAGATCAACTCCTACAAGGACGGGGTGGTCTCGCGCCTCTACCGCGGCCTGACCGGTCTGGTCGGCGGGCGCGACATCGAGGTCATCCACGGTTGGGGGCGGCTGGTCGGCCCCGACACCGTGGAGGTCGACGGCCGCCGTGTCACCGGCAAGAACATCGTGCTCGCCACCGGTTCGTACGCGCGCAGCCTCCCTGGCCTCGAGATCGACGGCCGTGTCATCACCTCCGACCAGGCCCTCGCGATGGACTGGGTCCCCGCGAAGGCCGTGGTGCTCGGCGGCGGTGTGATCGGCGTGGAGTTCGCCAGCGCCTGGCGCAGCCTGGGTGCCGACGTCACGATCGTGGAGGCACTGCCGCACCTGGTCCCGAACGAGGAAGAGGCGTTGAGCAAGGGGCTGGAGCGTGCGTTCCGCAAGCGCGGCATCGGCTACGAGCTCGGCACGAGGTTCGAGAGCGTCACGCAGTCCGCCGAGGGTGTGGTCGTCACGCTCGAGGGTGGCAAGCAGCTCGAGGCCGAGGTGCTGCTGGTCGCCGTGGGCAGAGGGCCGGCGACGGCGAACCTCGGCTACGAGGAGCAGGGCCTGACCATGGACCACGGGTTCGTGGTGGTCGACGAGCGGCTGCGCACCGGTGTCGGCCAGATCTACGCGGTCGGCGACATCACGCCTGGTCTGCAGCTCGCCCATCGCGGCTTCGCGCACGGGATCTTCGTGGCCGAGCAGATCGCAGGTCTCGAGCCGGCCCCCGTGCTCGACCCCTCGATCCCCCGCGTGACCTACTGCGAGCCGCAGGTGGCCTCCGTGGGTCTGACCGAGACGCAGGCCCGCGAGCTCCACGGCGACGACGTCGAGACCCTCGAGTACAACCTCGGCGGCAACGGCAAGAGCCAGATCCTCGGGACGGCGGGGTTCGTCAAGCTGGTCCGCGCGAAGAACGGCCCGATCGTGGGCGTCCACATGCTCGGCGCCCGCATGGGCGAGCAGATCGGTGAGGGCCAGCTGATCGTCAGCTGGGAGGCCTTCCCCGAGGATGTCGCCGGCCTGATCCACGCCCATCCCACCCAGAACGAGTCGATCGGCGAGGCCGCTCTGGCCCTGGCCGGCAAACCGCTCCACTCCCACGCCTGACCGGCACCACGAAGGAGAACCTCCACATGTCACAGAACGTCCAGATGCCCGCGCTCGGCGAGAGCGTGACCGAGGGCACCGTGACCAGGTGGCTCAAGGCCGTGGGCGAGGAAGTCGCCGTGGATGAGCCGTTGCTCGAGGTCTCGACCGACAAGGTCGACACCGAGATCCCCTCACCGATCGCCGGGGTTCTCGAGAAGATCCTCGTCGAGGAGGACGAGACGGTCGAGGTCGGCACCGATCTCGCCGTCATCGGTGACGGCAGCGGCGCCGACGCCTCCGAGGGTGGCGACGAGGGCGCTGCCCAGCAGGCCGAGGAGTCCGCCCCTGAGCAGCGCGAGGAGCAGGCCGAGGAGCAGGCCGAGGAGCCCGCCCCCGAGCCCGCCTCGGCCGAGGATGCCGCGCCCCCGGTCCCCGAGACCGGCGTGGCCGACACCCCGACCGAGCAGGCCCAGGAGCTCGCGGCGGAGGATGCCCCCCAGGACGAGCCCGCCGCGGCGCAGGCCTCCGGTGGCGGTGACCGCACCGCGGTGACCCTTCCGGCACTCGGCGAGAGCGTGACCGAGGGCACCGTGACCCGCTGGCTCAAGTCGGTCGGCGACGACGTCGAGGTCGACGAGCCGCTGCTCGAGATCTCCACCGACAAGGTGGACACCGAGATCCCCTCCCCGGTCGCCGGCACGCTGCTCGAGATCGTGGCGCAGGAGGACGAGACCGTGGAGGTCGGCGCGAACCTCGCGTTCGTCGGTTCCGACTCCGGCGCCGCTCCCGCGCAGGACGAGGCGCCGACGCCCGAGCCGAAGCCCGAGCCGGAGCCCGAGCCGAAGCCCGAGCCCGAGCCGGAGCCCGAGCCCGAGCAGGAGCCCGAGCCAGCTGAGTCCGGCGAGCCCGTGGACGCCAGCGGCAGCTACGTGACCCCGCTCGTGCGCAAGCTGGCCGCGGACAAGGGCGTCGACCTCGCCGAGGTGACCGGCTCCGGCGTCGGCGGTCGCATCCGCAAGCAGGACGTCCTCGATGCTGCTGAGGAGGCCGAGAAGGCCAAGGCTGCAGCCGCAGCCAAGGAGCAGGAGTCGGCCAAGCCCGCCGCGGCAGCAGCACCCGCCGCGTCGAGCGCGGACCTGCCGGTCTCACCGCTGCGTGGCACGCGGGAGAAGATGAGCCGCCTGCGCAAGATCGTGGCGTCCCGCATGGTCGAGTCGTTGCAGGTCTCCGCTCAGCTCACCACGGTGCTCGAGGTCGACATGACCAAGGTCGCCCGCCTCCGTGCGCGTGCGAAGGAGGACTTCGCTCAGCGCGAGGGTGCGAAGCTCACGTTCCTGCCGTTCATCACGTTGGCGGCGGCGGAGGCCCTCAAGGCCTACCCGAAGATCAACGCGAGCATCGACGGCGAGGAGATCGTCTACCACGGCTCCGAGAACATCGGGATCGCGGTCGACACCGAGCGCGGCCTCGTGGTGCCGGTGATCAAGGAGGCCGGCGACCTCAACCTCGGCGGCATCGCCCGCAAGATCGCCGACCTCGCCTCGCGCACACGCGCCAACAAGGCGACCCCGGACGAGCTGAGCGGTGGCACCTTCACCATCACCAACACCGGCTCGGGCGGCGCGCTGTTCGACACGCCGATCCTGCTGCAGCCGCAGGTCGCGATGCTGGGGACCGGGACGATCGTCAAGCGCCCGGTCGTGGTGACCGACGCCGACGGCGCCGAGGTCATCGCGGTGCGGTCGATGATGTACCTGGCGCTGTCCTACGACCACCGGCTGATCGATGGTGCGGACGCCGCCCGGTTCCTCACCGCCGTCAAGAACCGGCTGGAGGCCGGCGAGTTCGAGGCTTCGCTCGGGCTGTAGGCCTCACGAGCAGTCGCTGACGCGCTCGACGGCCCACTGCGGGCCGTCGAGCCGCAGCGTCAGCACCACGCACCTTGGCTCTTGAGCGGGCACCGTCTCGGTAGCCCCGGCCGAGGTGCGTTCGTGCTCCCCCTGGGTGAGCACCGCCTGCACCTGGGCGGCGGTGTCGGTCGCCTCGACCACCGCGGTGTCCCCGACCGCTGTGTGCAGGCCTGAGAGCTGGATGCCCTCGAGCGAGTCGAGCAGCGCGAGATCGTCGGCGCGGGCCGGCGACCCTTCGACAGTCACGTCCGCCAGCGCCGCGGCATCAGCGGCCACGAGCGCCGCGTCGCGCGCCACCACGAGGTCGGCCACCACCTCGGTCATCGACGGGGCAGGGCCGACGGCGGACCGCCCTTGTGCGCTCTGCTCGCCCTGGCCCTCGGGCCAGAGCAGCCACGTCGACAGACCCACCACGACGGTCACGAGCACCGCCACCACCGCGCTGCGGACCGGGGCCGCGCGGCGGTGGCGAGCACGTCGCCGTCGGGTAGGTCGCAGCACGGTGGGCGCCCGCTGCGCATGCTCGCGCAGAGCGGCCCCGGCGAGCACGGAGGGCGGCGGCACCTGGACGGGGGCCGTGGCCTGATCCGCGAGGTGTGCGGCGAGGGCGGCCGCGCTCGGCCGAACCTGGGGGTCGTCCGACGCCGCGCCGCCGAGCGCGCGGGCCACCATGTCCCGGTCCCCCACCCGCGTGGCCCACACGCACATCGTCGCGAGTGCCCACACGTCGGCGGCCGGGCCAGGGGCTCGCCCGCCACGGACCTCCGGGGCGACGAAGCCTGTGGTTCCTGCTTCCCCGGCGAGATCGGCGAGGAGATCCACGAGGACCGGGTGCCCGAGCCCCTCCTCGTCGCGTTCGGCGAGCACCACGTTCGTGGGCGAGACATCGCCATGCACGAGACCGTGGCGGTGCAGCTCAGCGATGGCCGAGGCGAGTCCGTGAGCGAGCGTGAGCGCCTCGGCGGCGGGAAGCCCCATGCGCCCGGTGCGCACGGTGGCGAGCGTGGGTCCGGGCACGAGGTCGGTCACGACGAGCCTGTCGTCCACGTGACCCGGCATGGTGCGGACCGCGGCAAGGCCGGGGTGGTGGAGGGAGCGGAGGACGTCGAGACGCCGCTCCCGTGCGGCGTGTGCCGGCGCCGTCGCATCGGGCAGCACGCGAACCGCCACGCGGTCGCCGCCCTCGGTCGTCGCTGCCCACGCCACGCCGGCGGAGCCCGATCCGAGCGGCGCGCCCAGGCGCAGCCCCGTCAGCGGGACCCCACGCAGCGTGGCCGGTGTCGTCATGGCACCAGCCAACACCGGATCGCCGATCGGCTGCAGAAGTTATCCACAGCGCGCTGCTGCGACCGTGCGCGCGGCTGCGCCCAGGGCTACCGATCCACCTCAACGGCGCCGGTAGGCTGTGGGCATCATGGCACGGAAGAACGCAGACGCGGCTGACAGCGCCGCCAAGGCGAGCGTCAAGCCGCCGAAGGAGAAGAAGCGCCGCTGGTACCACCAGGTGTGGGACGTCTACACCATGGTGCGCGAGCAGCAGCCCTCGATCACCTGGGTGCTGATCCTCATCCTGCTCGGCGCCGCTGCGCTCGGTGCGCTCGTCGGCATCCTGATCAGCTACCCGTGGGTGATCACAGCGATCTTCGGCCTCATGCTCGGGCTCATGGGCGCGATGCTCCTGCTCGGCCGGCGCGCAGAGTACTTCGCCTACAAGCGCATCGAGGGCCAGCCGGGGGCGGTCTCCGCCGCGCTCGGGACCATCCGTCGCGGGTGGAACATCGAGGAGGAGCCGGTCGCTGTGGACCCGCGCCACCAAGACATGGTGTTCCGCGCCGTGGGTCGCCCGGGTGTCGTGCTCGTCAGCGAGGGACCGCCGCACCGGGTCGGGAAGCTGCTGGAGGCCGAGAAGAAGAAGGTCGCCCGCGTGGTCCCGAACGTGCCGGTGATCCTGCTGCAGGAGGGCCGCGGCGACGGACAGGTGCCGCTCCCCCAGCTCGCGAAGACGGTGCAGAAGCAGAAGAAGTCGCTCGCCGCCGGTGTGGTGCCCGAGGTGTCCAAGCGACTGCGTGCGCTGCACAACATGAACCGGCTACCGGTGCCCAAGGGCATCGACCCGATGCGCGCACGCCCGGATCGCAAGGCGACCCGCGGCCGCTAGCGCTCGTCGCTGAGGCGGATGAGGCGAGTGCCGGCCCAGGTGTCGTGCATGCCCCGGCCGTCCACGCGTGAGGTGATCCCCACGGGGACGATCAGGCACAGCGCCAGCGTGCGCACCAGCGCCTGCCCGAGCGTAGGTGGCCTGCCATCGAGACGGCGCAGCCCCAGGCCGGTCAGCCGCTGCCCGAACGAGGAACCGAGCGTCGCGCTCATGATGGCGACCTCGAGCACGAAGATGACGAGCGTGGCGAGCGGGTCGAAGGCGAAGAACCCCGCGCTGATCGCCGTCGCCACGCCCCAGTCGATGAGCAGCCCCAGGAAGCGTCGACCCCCTAGGGTGTTGGGGTGCCCATCTGGTGGGACCGGCGTCTCATCAGTCACAACGACACCCTAGGTGAGCGATCTCGCTGCCGTGTAACACGCACGACACATGAGTGAGACGCCTGGGAAACGGCTCGGCCGTAGTTTGGGTCGCGTCCCCGAGCCGGGAATCCGAACGATTACAGGAGACTGGATGTTCAGCAATGCCGAGGAGGCCATCGCCTTCACCAGGAACGAAGGCGTCGAGTTCGTCGATGTGCGGTTCATCGACCTGCCCGGTGTGCAGCAGCACTTCAACATCCCGGCCGCAGCGTTCAACGACGACGCGTTCTCCGAGGGCCTGATGTTCGACGGTTCGTCGATCCGCGGCTTCCAGGCGATCCACGAGTCGGACATGAAGCTGATCCCGGATGTCACGACGGCGTTCGTGGACCCCTTCCGCACCGCCAAGACCCTGGTCGTGTACTTCTCGATCGTCGACCCGTTCACGGACGAGCCGTACTCGCGCGACCCGCGCACCATCGCCGCCAAGGCGGAGGCGCACCTCATCTCCACCGGCATCGCGGACACCGTCTACTTCGGTGCCGAGGCCGAGTTCTACCTCTTCGACGACGTGCGGTTCTCCACGAACGCGCAGTCGAGCTTCTACCACATCGACTCCGTCGAGGCGGCGTGGAACACCGGCCGCGAGGAGGAGGGCGGCAACCTCGGGTACAAGACCCGCTTCAAGGGCGGCTACTTCCCGCTCTCCCCGAGCGACCGGTTCGCCGACCTGCGTGACGAGATGTGCAAGAAGCTCGCCGAGATCGGCCTCGACGTCGAGCGTGCGCACCACGAGGTGGGTACGGCCGGTCAGCAGGAGATCAACTACCGCTTCAACAGCCTGCGCGCCTCGGCCGACGACCTGATGAAGTTCAAGTACGTCATCAAGAACGTGGCGTTCAACGCCGGCAAGGCAGCCACCTTCATGCCGAAGCCGATCTTCGGCGACAACGGCTCGGGCATGCACTCGCACCAGTCGCTGTGGAAGAACGGCGAGCCGCTCTTCTACGACGAGAAGGGCTACGGCGGCCTGTCCGACATGGCGCGCTGGTACATCGGTGGGCTGCTCTCGCACGCGCCGTCGCTGCTGGCGTTCACCAACCCCTCGGCGAACTCCTACCACCGCCTCGTCCCGGGCTTCGAGGCACCCGTCAACCTCGTGTACTCGGCGCGCAACCGCTCGGCCTGCATCCGCATCCCGATCACCGGCAACTCGCCCAAGGCGAAGCGCATCGAGTTCCGCGTGCCGGACCCGAGCTCGAACCCCTACCTGGCGTTCTCGGCCATGCTGATGGCTGGCATCGACGGCATCAAGAACCGGATCGAGCCGCCGGAGCCGGTCGACAAGGACCTCTACGAGCTGCCGCCCGAGGAGCACGCACAGATCGCTCAGGTGCCCGACTCGCTGACCGGTGCTCTCGACGCGCTCGAGGCCGACCACGACTACCTCACCGAGGGCGACGTGTTCACGCCCGACCTGATCGACACGTGGGTCGACTACAAGCGCTCCAACGAGGTCGACGCGCTGCGACTGCGGCCGCACCCGCACGAGTTCGAGATGTACTTCGACGTCTGAGGAGTGAGTGGTCGCCGGACGCGCCAGCGGACGGCGACCGCGAGCCCCGCCAACACGTCGACACAGGCTCGACGGCGCCCCGGCCACCCTCGCGGTGGCCGGGGCGCCGTCGGTCCGGGACGAGATCGCGACCACCCTCAGTCGGGGTCTGACGCGTCACCGGCAGCGCCGCGTGCCGGGCCTGTCGACCAGCCAGACCCCTCTGACCGATCCACGGTGCACCTCGATGGCAGGGAGTGCCACCATGAGCTCGTCGCGCTGGAGGACGAGCCAGGCAGATCGGTCGACCAGTCTCAGCTCGGGCGCCGGCGGCTCGCTGCCCATGATGTCGCTCAGGAGCTGCGCCACCTCCCGTGATCCGTGCACGGGTAGACGCAGGCAGCCCGAGTGGAGCCGGCCGACGGCGTAGAGCGCAACGTCCGGCGACAGGAGCTCAGCCACGGCACCCCGATCTCCCTCGGTCCATGTCGACCGCAGGCGTCTGAGCGCCTCGACGGGCTCCGTGATCGTTGCCACACGGTCGCGCCGGAGCCTCCTGCGTGCCGCGACCAGCAGTCCCGGGAGGTCGTCCTCCGAGCAGCCCACACATCCAGCGACGAAGCCCCCGTCGCTCGGGAACGCACCGGCCAGGATCACGGCAGCCGTCCCTCGGGGATCGGGCGCCTGCATCGCGGCTCGCACCACGTAGTCCATGATCGCCGTGTCGCCGCGGTACCGCACCTCGGGTTCGCCGCCGCTATTGCCTCCCCCTAGGCCGGCCATGGGATGTCCGGGGCTGTGCCGTCGGCAACGGCTGCTGCCGTCCAACGATCCCGAGGATCGCTGAGGGCGATGGTCGACGTCACGATTGAATGCTCCTCGAGAGGGCTGCCACGGGCACCGAGCCGGCCCGACCCGCACGGCGTGCGGTCATCACGAAGACCGCGCAGCGGTTCCATTTCGTGACCGGCGATGTCACGAAACGTGCCGCAGCTTCGTCTGAACTCATGAAGGCCGTCGCACACGACGGCAGACGCCGGTCACGAGGAGAAGGCGCGTTGAAGGACCACCGGACAGCCGCGACGTGCGATCGATGGGCCCTCCCGGCCTGTTGGGCGCTTTCCCCTCGACGATCGACCGGCCGGACGAGTACTCCGATAGCGTCATCGTCGACGCTCCACGCTGACACGACGGAATGAGCGCAGATGGCACATCTGAGCGAGGCGGCCGACGTGTTCGAGGACAAGCGGCGACGGTTGTTCGGTATCGCCTACCGCATCCTCGGCACGGTGGCCGACGCCGAGGACGTGGTTCAGGACGCGTGGCTGCGCTGGCAGGCCACCGACCGGTCGGTGGTGCTCAATCCGGAGGCGTTCCTGGTCACCACCATCACCCGGTTGGCCATCAATGTCGCGACCTCAGCTCGGGCGCGCCGGGAGCACTACGTCGGGCCGTGGCTGCCCGAGCCCGTCCCGACCGGTGACGACGATCCGTACCTCGGGGCGGAACGCGCCGAGGCGCTCAGCGTCGCGATGCTGACCCTGATGGAGCGCCTCCCACCCGCCGAGCGTGCTGTCTACGTCCTGCGCGAAGCCTTCGACTACCCGTTCCGCGAGATCGCGGAGGTTCTCCACACCAGCGAGGCCAACGCCCGGCAGCTGGCGCACCGCGCCCGCAAGCACCTGGCAGGGCGGCGAGGGGCACCCGCGCAGCGCGAGGAGATGTCGCGCCTGCTCGAGGCCTTCCAGTCGGCATCCCGCACCGGGAACCTCCACGACCTCGAGCAGCTCCTGGCCGAGGACGTCGTGACCATCTCCGACGGCGGGGGCAAGGTGTCCGCCGCCAGACGTCCGGTGACCGGCCGCGACCATGTCACCCGCTTCCTGGGCGGAGCCCTGCGCCATCTCGGCCCGAGCACGACCCTGGAGATCATCGACGCGAACGGCGAGGCGTGCCTCCTGATCAAGCAGGGGACCGAGGTGGTGGGCATCGCCACGATCAGTACCGATGCGGGCGCGATCGACGGCATCTACATCGTCCGCAACCCGGACAAGCTCGCCAGCGCCGGAGCGTGGTGACCCAGAGCCGCTCGGTCCGGCACGCGCCAGGAGCATCAGCCTCACGACGACCCGCCGCTGTCACGTTCCGCGGGGCTGCGTTGTCTTCGATCTAGGCGGTCGTCGTCTCGGCCGTCACGAGAGCGCCGATCACGCCCCTGGGCGGCAGCAGGCGGCGCCTCGATCGGAGCAGCAGGCGGAGAGCAGCAGATGAACATCACCGAACGGCGCATGTCGACCACCGTGCTCGTGATCGGCACCGGCGGATCCGGCCTGCGCGCCGCGATCGAGCTCGCCGAGCAGGGCGTCAGCGTCCTGACGGTCGGCAAACGGCCCCGCATCGACGCCCACACGTCCCTGGCGGCGGGCGGCATCAACGCCGCTCTCGGCACCATGGATGCCGAGGATTCTTGGCAGCAGCACGCTGCCGACACCATCAAGGAGAGCTACGGTCTGGCCAACCCGCACACCGTCGAGATCGTCGCCAGGGGCGCCGCCCAGGGCATCGCCGACCTGGAGCGGTACGGCATGGCCTTCGCGCGTGAGGACGACGGACGCATCTCCCAGCGCTTCTTCGGAGCGCACACCTATCGCCGTACCGCGTTCGCCGGCGACTACACCGGCCTGGAGATCCAGCGGACCTTGGTGAACCGTGCGGCTCAGCTCGACATCCCGATCCTGGACTCGATCTACATCACCCGCATCCTCGTGCGCGACGGTGCCGTGTTCGGTGCATACGGGTTCGACCTGACCGACGGGACGCCGCATCTGATCCACGCGGACGCGGTGATCCTCGCCGCCGGCGGCCACACCCGCATCTGGCGCCGCACGTCCTCACGGCGTGACGAGAACACCGGGGACTCCTTCCGGCTCGCCGTCGAGGCCGGCGCCCGCTTGCGCGACCCCGAGCTGGTGCAGTTCCACCCGTCCGGTCTCCTCGAGCCCGAGAACGCCGCCGGCACGCTGGTGTCCGAGGCGGCGCGCGGCGAGGGCGGCATCCTGCGAAACGCACTTGGCGAGCGGTTCATGGAGCGCTACGACCCGAAGCGGATGGAGCTGTCCACGAGGGACCGCGTCGCGCTCGCCGCCTACACCGAGATCAAGGAGGGCCGAGGCACCGAGAGGGGCGGCGTCTGGCTCGACGTCTCGCACCTGCCACGCGAGACGATCATGACGCGGCTGCCGCGCGTCTACCAGACGCTGCTGGAGCTGCAGATGCTCGACATCACTGCCGAGCCGATCGAGATCGCTCCCACCGCGCACTACTCCATGGGCGGGGTGTGGGTCCGTCCGGAGGACCACAGCACCGACGTGGCGGGCCTGTATGCGGTGGGTGAGGCCTCCTCCGGTCTGCACGGCGCCAATCGGCTCGGGGGAAACTCGCTGATCGAGCTGCTGGTGTTCGGGCGGATCGTCGCACGGGCCGCGGCGGAGTACTCGGCGGGGCTGGAGGCGCAGCACCGCTCACGCGACGCCGAGGCGGAGGCGCGGCGGGAGATCAGCGCGCTGCTCGCCGCCGACGGGCCCGAGAACGTCCGCGCTCTGCAGCGCGCGGTCCGCAACACGATGACCGCGCACGCCGGCGTCTCCCGCGACGAGACCGGGCTCCTGACCGGTTTGCGCGAGCTGCACGAGATCAGCGAGCGGTCGGGTGACGTCGGGGTCCATCCGGACATCGCAGGCTTCGGTGATCTCGCGCACGCCTTCGACCTCAGAGCATCCCTGATCGCCGCCCGCGCCACGCTCGAGGCGGCGCTCGAACGCCGCGAGAGCCGCGGCTGCCACAACCGCAGCGACTACCCCGACCTGGACCCCGCTCTGCAGACGAACCTCGTCTGGTCGCCCACCGCCGGCGTCGTGCACGAAGAGATCCCACCGGTGCCGGGCGAGATCGCCGAGCTCATGGTCGACGTCTCTGCCGACGGCAAGCTGGTCGAGTAGTCGGCCGGCCCGACGCACGTGACGAGCGCCACGTCACGTCTGCTCCCGCTCCACGGTCTACCTGGTGAGAGCAACTGGAGGATGTCATGCGGATATTGATCATCGGCGGCGGGTACGCAGGCTTCTACACAGCCTGGCGGCTCGAGAAGCGGCTGCGTCCGGGCGAGGCGGAGGTCACCGTCGTCGACCCGCGCGGCTACATGACCTACCAACCGTTCCTTCCCGAGGTCACGGCTGGGTCGGTCGAGGCTCGACACGTCGTCGTCTCCCTGCGAAGTCACCTGCGGAGCACACGCCTCGTCGCCGGCCACGTGATCGAGGTGGATCACGCCCATCGGAGGGCCATGGTCCAGACCGCCCACGGCGCCCCGCAAGCCATCAAGTACGACCTCCTCGTGGTCACGGCGGGGGCCGTGACCCGCAGGTTGTCGATCCCTGGGGTCGCCGATCACGCGATCGGCCTCAAGCACGTCGAGGAGGCCGTCGCCATCCGCGACGGTCTGCTGACCGCGTTCGACGAGGCTGCCGGCCTCCCGCCGGGACCGGAGCGTTCGCGGCTGCTCACCGTGACGGTCGTCGGTGGCGGCTTCACCGGGGTCGAAGCGTTCGGCGAGCTGCTCTCGCTGGCGACCTCGCTGCTGCGTTCCTACCCCGAGATCAGCCTGGCGGAGCTCTCCTTCCACCTGGTCGAGGCATCGCCTCGGATCCTGCCCGAGGTGACCGATGATCCCGGTCGCTGGGTCGTACGCCACCTCGAGCGGCGAGGGGCCCACGTCCACACGGAGACGCAGATCACCTCCGCGCGGGGCGGGCACATCGTGCTGTCCACCGGGGAGTCGTTCGACACGAACCTCCTCATCTGGGCTGTCGGCAACGGGCACAACCCCGTGGTCGCCCAGCACACCGATCTGCCGGTCGACGACCGTGGCCTGGTGCGCGTCCGCGCCGACCTCCGGGTCGGCACCGACGAGGCACCCGTGCCGGATGCCTGGGCCGCCGGCGACAACGCCGCTGTCCCTGACCTGACCGCGGCCGCTCCCGGTGCCCTGACCGTCCCCAACGCTCAGCACGCCGTCAGGCAGGGCAAGCTTCTGGCGGCCAACATCGTGGCTCACCTGCGCGGCAAGAAGGAGCGTCCGTACCGCCACGACAGTCTCGGCACCATTGCGACGCTCGGCATGGGGCACGGCATCTTCCAGTACCGGCGGCTGGTCATCAAGGGCCCGCTCGCATGGTTGATGCACCGCGGCTACCACGTGCTGGCCATCCCCACCTGGGAGCGGAAGTTGCGCGTCCTGCTCGTCTGGCTCAGCGCAGCGCTCTTCGGACGGGACATCGTCGCGCTGCCCGGCGTGCAGGTGCCGCGGACCGCGTTCCTGGCGGCAGGCGATCCGGCCGTGCTGAGGCCCCGCCGGGAAGGAACAGGGCCAGACGCCGAGGAACGTGCGCGTGAGCTGATCGGAGCCGACCGTGCCCGTTGACCGCCGCCACCCCGCTACCGCACGCCGGCGCGCTGCGGTGCTCGTCGCGCAGGCCGGCCCTCGACTCGTCCGGGCGCTCAGGCGGCAACGGGTCCACCTGCACTGGGCGAACATGTTCGGCGTCATGGCGTTCGCCTCGATCGTCGTCCTCACGATCACCGGCATCCTGCTGACATTCACCTACACCCCGTCCAGCGAGCTGGTCACGTATGACGGGCCATATGGTCCGCTCGTCGGGACGGAGGTCAGCAAGGCCTTCGCCTCCACGATGGAGATCTCCTTCGAGCAGGCCGGCGGGATGCTGGTCCGCCAGACCCATCACTGGGCAGGACTTCTCCTGCCGGCGACGATGATGATGCAGATCCTGGCCCTGTTCTTCACCGGAGGGTTCCGCCGCCCCCGGCGTGCGGGCTGGCTGCTGCTGATGCTCGCGTTCTTCGCGGTCCTCCTGGCCGGCTGGAGCGGCTACGCCCTCCCCGACGACATGCTCTCGGGCACCGGGCTGCGGATCGTCGAAGGCGTGATGCTCGGCATCCCGGTGATCGGCACGTGGCTCGTGACCCTGATGTTCGGCAGCAGGTTCCCTGGCGAGATCATCGAGAACCTCTACCCGGTCCACGTCGTGATCGCCCCGATCCTGGTCGTGGCCCTGCTCGTGGTCCGCGGCGTGCTCGGATACCGGCACGGGTCACCGAGCCCGGCGAGCACGGGTGCCCCGATCCAGGCAACACCTGGCCTCCGCCTCTGGCCCGACGCCGCACTGCGCGCCGCCGGACTGACAGCGATCACGAGCGGTGTGCTGGTGCTGCTCGGCGCGACCTCAACGATCAGCCCCATCTGGGCCTATGGCCCTACCGCTGCCGGCGACGTCGGCGGCGGCAGCCAACCCGACTGGTACATGGGGTTCCTCGACGGCGCTCTCCGGCTCGTCCCAGCAGGCTGGGAGACCGAGTGGTTCGGCTGGACGTGGACCTTCGCCATCCTCGCCCCGCTCGCCGTCATCGGCATCTACTTCGCCGTGGTGATCGTCTACCCGTTCCTCGAGTCATGGATCACCCGCGACACCCTCGAGCACCACGTGCTCGAGCGGCCGAGGAACGTCCCGGTCCGCACCGGGATCGGTGTGGCAGGCATGCTCTTCTACGGCATCCTGTGGGCTGCCGGGAGCACCGACATCGCCTCGACGACGTTCGGCATCAGCTTCGAGCTGATCGTGACCGCACTGCAGGTGGCGCTGATCGTCGGCCCACCGGTCGCGTTCGATATCACGCGCCGGATCTGTCTCGGGCTGCAGCGCAAGGACCGTGAGGTGCTGCTGCACGGGCACGAGACCGGCCGGATCGTGCGGACGCCCGAGGGTGGCTACCTCGAGCAGCACCAGCCGGTCGCCGCCGCCGAACGCGCCCTCCTGGCGGTGACCCCGGATCCCATCACGCCAGCGAGCCCGGGCCACGACGGCCGCCTGACACGTCGCGAGCGGCTGCGCGGTGCCCTGGCGGCGCGGTTCGAGACCGGACGTGTCGCGTTCGATCCAGCCGATGACGAGCAGGTGCCAGATCAGGGACGAGCGTTGGTGACCGCGCACGATCGCACAGCCGACTGACCCTGGCTGCCAGCGACGCAAGCCTCTGCCCGCAACCTCTCCGGCTCCCTCCTCCCACCATCGCAGGACCGAGCCTTGCTGTTTCAGCAATCACGCTTGCCCCTGAGTGCACCGCGCTGCACAGTGTCGTCATGGCCCATTCCGAGCACGACCACAGCACCGAGATGTTCGAGCCGGACAGCTGGGACGAGCGGTACTCGGGCGAGGCGAAGATCTGGAGCGGGAACGCGAACCCGCAGCTGGTCACGATCGCCTCGACCCTCTCCCCCGGTACGGCGCTCGACGTCGGCTGCGGCGAGGGTGGCGACGTCATCTGGCTCGCCCAGCAGGGCTGGCGCGCCACGGGTGCGGACTTCTCGGGCAAGGGGTTGGCGCGCGCCGCCGAGCACGCTGCCGAGGCCGGTGTGTCCGATCGTGTCGAGTGGTGGCAGATCGACGCCCGCACCTTCGAGGCGGGCGGCCGCTCCTTCGATCTCGTCACGACCCACTACCTGCACCCGCCCGACGGCGGCATGGCCGCTGTCGTGGGTCGGCTCGCCACCGCGGTCGCTCCCGGCGGTCATCTGCTGGTGGTCGGGCATGCGCCGTCGGAGGAGCTCACCCAGCTGACGCAGAGCCATCGCGACGCGATGTTCGCGGCAGCCGATCTCGTCGGCTCGCTGCCGGGGTCGTTCGAGGTGATCGTCGCCGAGGATCGCCCCCGCCGCGTGGTGCGAGAGGGCAGGCGGGTCGACATCCCCGACGCGACATTGCTGGCCGCTCGCCGCTGAGGGCCTCGGGCTAGTCGGTGGGCTCGTCCGTGGCTGTCGACGTGGGCCCAGGCTCCGGCTCGGAGGTGTGCTCGGGCTCGGACGGCGACCCCGGGGCGGTCGGGGTCCCGGTCGGCTCGTCGGTGGGGGTCGGCTCGGGATCGTCGGATGGGCCATCGGTCGGGTCCGGGTCAGAAGGCTCTTCGGTGGGGTCCTGCGTGGGCTCTTCGGTGGGTTCCGGCTCGACCGAGGGCGTCGGTGTCGGCTCCGTCGACGGCTCCGGTGTCGGCTCTGGCTCAGGAGCCGGTGTCGGCTCTGGCTCAGGAGCCGGTGTCGGCTCTGGCTCAGGGTCCGACGGGGTCTGCTCCACAGGGTCGGGCTCAGGGTCGCCGTAGGGCTCCTCGATGGGAGGTCCGTCGCCCTGCTCGGCCCCGGTCCAGTCCCACTGGTGCGGGTCGTTCGGGTCTCCCTGGGTGGACTCATCGGTCGAGGCGCGACCGCCGGGCACGGAGACGCCCCGCTCCTGCAGATAGTTCACGGGATTGACCGCCCGACCGTCGACCCATGCGGAGAAGTGAAGGTGCGGGCCGGTCGACCTGCCCTCGCTGCCGACGAGAGCGATGACGTCGCCCGTGGTCACGTCGTCGCCGACGGCCACGAGGACACCGGACTCGCTCATGTGGTTGTAGGCGGTGCTGGTTCCGTCCAGGTGCTGGATCACGACGACCCATCCAGAGAGCCCCAGCGTCTTGTTGCCATGACCCGCGTAGATGACCACACCCGACCCCGCGGCAAGGATCTGCGTGCCCAGAGTCGCGGCGAGGTCGATGCCGTTGTGGAACGCGCTCGAGGTGACTCCCGGGATGATCCCCCTGTTCCCGAACTGTGACAGCAGGCGGGCGCTGGGAAGTGGGTGGGTCCACGACTCCTCGATGGAGACCGGCTTCGGACCCTGCGACCAGACCTGGCCGATCGTGAATTGCCAGACCGCGTCCGCAGGGACAGTGATCACCGGGGAGGTCTCCGGCATGTCCTCGGCCGCGACCGTGTCCCACGCGGGTTCGTCCTGCATCGCTGCGGACGACGGCGAGAGGCCAGCCACCCACAGGGCTCCGCATGCCAGCATCGTTGCCGCATACCTAGCAGTACGACCCGCCTTCATCAAGGTGGCCCGATGCTGGTGGAGTTCGATCTCATCGCTAGGACCAGACCTCTGAGGGACTCGCTCGGCTCGACGCTGGGCCTGAGACTAGCAGGTTGGACCCCACCAGCTGTAGTGACGATCCGCGGACCATCCCGTGCCGGACCTAGGTCCCAAGAACCCAGACTCGCGATGAACCATCCTGCTGCGGAGGCGCAACATGTGCCGTACGTTCGGATGAGGTTGCTCCCGAAAGAGGCCGCATGGCGCAGGATCCTGGCACCCCCGCTCCCACGACCGCTCTACCGCACGGCCAACGATGGCTGATGCTCGGCGTAGCCACGCTGGGCTTCGTGGTCAACTTCTGGGCCTGGGCGCTGCTCAGCCCGCTCGGTCCGAAGTTCCGACAGGAGGGGTTGCTGGCCGACCTCACCCAGAGCGACGTCGCTCTGCTGGTCGCGGTGCCGGTCGTGGTGGGGAGCCTCGGGCGTGTCGTCGTCGGCGCGCTCACGGACCGCTACGGCGGCCGCGTCATGTTCCCGGCCGTCTCGGTGCTGACGGTCCTGCCGATCCTGTTCCTCGCGTTCTTCGCCCTCGACTCCTACACCCTGATCCTCGTGGGCGGGTTCTTCCTCGGCATCGGCGGGACCGCCTTCGCGGTGGGGGTCCCGTTCGTGAACGCGTGGTTCCCGCCGCAGCAGCGCGGCCTGGCGATCGGCATCTTCGGTGCCGGCATGGGCGGCACGGCGATCAGCGCGCTGACCACGGTCAAGCTCTACGACGGTCTCGGCGCGACCACGCCCTTCCTCATCACCGCAGCAGCACTGGCGATCTACGCCGTGCTGTCCTGGGTGGTGCTGCGCGACGCACCAGGCCGCACGCCGCCGCCCCCCGGCTTCGTCGGCAGGCTCCTCGGCAACCTCAGGCTCCCGGTCACGTGGCAGGCGTCGTTGCTCTACGCCGTCGCTTTCGGCGGATACGTGGCGTTCTCGGTGTATCTGCCGACCTACCTGATCAACGCGCACGATCTCACGCCCGCCGACGCCTCCAACCGCATGGCCGGCTTCGTGGTGATCGCCGTCGTCATGCGCCCGGTCGGGGGGTGGCTCTCCGACAAGGTCGGTTCGATCCCGGTGCTCAGCGCGGTGTTCGCCGTGACGGCGCTGTGCGCCGCCATCGCCTCGGCGGAGCCACCGCTGCTGCTGCTGGGCACCGTCGACTTCCTGCTGATGGCGGCGGCCCTCGGCGCCGGCAGCGGCGCCGTGTTCGCGCTCATCGCCCAGGTCACCGAGCCGGCCAGGGTCGGCGGCGTCACGGGCATCGTCGGAGCAGCCGGCGGCCTCGGTGGCTTCGTGCCGCCGTTGATCATGGGATGGGCCTACGGACAGATGCAGTCCTACGCGATCGGGCTGTGGCTCCTCGCCGGCACCGCAGCACTCGTCCTCGGGCTCACGCTCACCTCGGTCAGGCGCCTCGCGCACAAGCAGAAGGAGGCTGTGGCATGACCAGCAGCATCGACGGCCCGATCACCGCCGCCCTGATGGGCGGCCGGGAGTTCTTCACGCGGGCGGAGGTCTCCGAGGACCACCGCACCCTGTACAAGAAGGGCGGCCGTGAGGGCGACGTCTTCTACCGGGACCGGTGGTCCCACGACAAGGTGGTCCGCTCCACCCACGGTGTCAACTGCACCGGTTCCTGCTCGTGGAAGGTGTACGTCAAGGACGGCATCATCACGTGGGAGTCGCAGCAGACCGACTACCCCACCGCGGGCGCCGACCGACCCGACTACGAGCCCCGCGGCTGCCCGCGCGGCGCCGCGTTCTCCTGGTACACCTACTCCCCCACCCGGGTCCGCTACCCGTACGTGCGCGGCGTGCTGCTCGAGATGTTCCGCGAGGCACGTCACCGCCTGGGCGATCCCGTCGCCGCCTGGGCGAGCATCGTCGAAGACCCGGAGCGCGCCGCCCGCTACAAGAAGGCACGCGGCAAGGGTGGCCTGGTCCGCTGCTCGTGGGACGAGGCCTCCGAGATGTTCGCGGCCGCCCACGTCCACACGATCCGGCGGTGGGGCCCCGACCGCATCGCCGGGTTCTCGCCCATCCCCGCCATGTCGATGGTCTCGCACGCCTCGGGTGCCCGCTGGACCTCGCTGATCGGCGGGGCGATGCTCTCGTTCTACGACTGGTACGCGGACCTCCCGGTCGCCTCGCCGCAGATCTTCGGCGACCAGACCGACGTTCCCGAGTCCGGCGACTGGTGGGACGCGAGCTACCTCATGATGTGGGGCTCGAACGTCCCGGTGACCCGCACGCCGGACGCGCACTGGATGGCCGAGGCCCGGTACCGCGGCCAGAAGGTCGTCGTGGTCGCCCCCGACTACGCCGACAACGTCAAGTTCGCCGACGAGTGGCTCCCCGCCGCACCCGGCACCGACGCCGCCCTCGCCATGGCGATGGGTCACGTGGTGCTCCGCGAGTTCTTCGTGGACAACCAGGTCGACTACTTCACCGACTACGTCCGGCAGTACACGGACCTGCCGTATCTGATCCGCCTCGAGGAGATGCCCGACGGCGCAGCTCGCCCGGGCAAGTTCCTCACCGCCGCGGACCTGGGGCAGGATGTCGAGAACGCAGCGTTCAAGCCCGTCCTGCTCGACCAGTCGGGCGAGGTGGTCGTGCCGAACGGCTCGCTCGGTCACCGGTTCGGCGACGACGGCCTCGGCAAGTGGAACCTTGAGCTCGGCGACGTCACGCCGGCGTTGACCGTGCTGTCGCAGGACAGCGAGCAACGACTGGTCGAGCTGCCCCGCTTCGACCGGGCCGCGGGTCCGGACTCGGCGGGCGGCACCCTGGCGCGGGGCGTACCGGTACGGCGCGTCGGCGAGCACCTCGTCACCACCGTCATGGACATCATGCTGGCCCAGTACGGCGTAGGCCGTCCCGGGCTCGAGGGCAGCTACGCAGCCGGATACGACGACGCAGGTGCCCCGTACACGCCCGCGTGGCAGGAGCCGATCACGGGCGTCCCCGCCGCCGCGGTGGCGCGGATCGCGCGCGAGTTCGCCCAGAACGCCGCCGACTCCCGCGGTCGTTCGATGATCATCGTCGGCGCCGGCGCGAACCACTGGTTCCACTCCGACCTGATCTACCGCGCGATGCTCCTGCTCACCACCATCACCGGGTGTCAGGGCGTCAACGGCGGCGGCTGGGCGCACTACGTCGGTCAGGAGAAGGCACGTCCGGTCACCGGATGGGCGCAGATGGCCTCGGCGCTCGACTGGAGCCGGCCGCCACGGCAGATGATCCAGACCGCCTACTGGTACCTGCACACCAACCAGTTCCGGTACGACAACTACGACATGAGCCGCCTGTCGGCGGCTACCGGAACCGGCCGCTTCGACGGCATGGGGACCGCCGACGGGCTCGCGATGTCCAGCCGGCTCGGCTGGATGCCCTCCTACCCGACCTTCAACCGCAACTCGCTCGACCTCGTCGACGAGGCCGAGGCCGCGGGACTGGAGCCCGCCGAGTACGTGGTGAGGTCGCTCCAGGACGGTTCGCTCGCGTTCGCCTGCGAGGATCCCGACTCTCCGGAGAACTTCCCGCGCATCCTCACGATGTGGCGCGCGAACCTGTTCGGCAGCTCGGGCAAGGGCAACGAGTACTTCCTCAAGCACCTGCTCGGCACCGACGACTCCGTCTCCGCCCGGGAGACACCACCGGAGGGCAGGCCTCGCGACATCACGTGGCACGAGAAGGCGCCCGAAGGAAAGCTCGACCTGCTGGTCACGCTCGACTTCAGGATGACGTCCTCGACGCTGCTCTCCGACATCGTGCTCCCGGCAGCCACCTGGTACGAGAAGCACGACATCTCGACCACGGACATGCACCCCTTCATCCACTCCTTCAACCCGGCGATCTCGCCGCCGTGGGAGACCCGCACCGACTGGGACATCTTCCGCACCCTCGCGACCACGTTCTCGGACCTCGCGAAGGAGCACCTCGGGGTGCGCAAGGACCTGGTGGCGGCTCCCCTCATGCACGACAGCCCGGACGCGATGGCGACCCCGGGCGGCGTCGTGAAGGACTGGCGTGCAGGCGAGTGCGACCCGGTGCCTGGGGTCACGATGCCGAGGCTGATCGTCGTCGAGCGCGACTACGGCGCGATCGCGGACAAGCTCACCTCGCTCGGTCCGCTGATGGAGAAGCTGGGGGCCACGACGAAGGGGGTGACCTTCGACGTCAAGCGGGAGGTGGAGCAGCTGAAGACCCGGCTCGGCACCGTTCGCGCACCGGGACGTGTGAGCGACGGTCGTCCCAACCTCGAGAAGGCGATGTCGGTCGCCGAGACGATCATGACGCTGTCCGGCACCACCAACGGCCATCTCGCGACCCAGGGGTTCCACACGCTCGAGAAGCGCACCGGTACCCAGCTGGCCGATCTCGCCGCCGAGCACGAGGGCAAGCAGATCACCTTCGCCGACACCCAGGCGGCCCCGGTCCCGGTGATCACCTCGCCCGAGTGGTCGGGCTCGGAGACCGGGGGGCGCCGATACAGCCCCTTCACGATCAACACCGAGCGGATGAAGCCCTGGCACACCCTCACCGGAAGACAGCACTTCTTCCTCGACCACGACTGGATGCTCGAGCTGGGCGAGGCACTACCGACCTACAAACCACCGCTGGACATGACCGAGATCTTCGGCGAGGCACCGGTCGGCGAGATCAACGAGCTCGGGGTATCGGTCCGGTACCTGACACCGCACAACAAGTGGTCGATCCACTCCGAGTACCAGGACAACCTGTTCATGCTGGCGCTCTCGCGCGGCGGCCCGGTGATCTGGATCTCGGACAGGGACGCCGCGAAGGTGGGCATCGGCGACAACGACTGGGTCGAGGCCGTCAACCGCAACGGCGTGGTCGCGGCACGCGCGATCGTGTCGCACCGGATGCCCGAGGGCACCGTGTACATGCACCACGCGCAGGACCGGCTGATCGATGTGCCGCGCACCGAGACCACCGGCAAGCGAGGCGGCATCCACAACTCGCTCACCCGCATCATGCTCAAGCCGAGCCACCTGATCGGCGGTTACGCGCAGCTCGCGTTCGCCTTCAACTACCTCGGGCCCACCGGGAACCAGCGAGATGAAGTGACGATGATACGGAAGCGTCGGACGGAGGTGCGTTACTGATGCGCGTCATGGCTCAGATGGCGATGGTGATGAACCTCGACAAGTGCATCGGGTGCCACACCTGCTCGGTCACCTGCAAGCAGGCCTGGACCAACCGGGCGGGCACCGAGTACGTCTGGTTCAACAACGTCGAGACCCGACCCGGTCTCGGCTACCCGCGACGGTACGAGGACCAGGACGAGTGGGAGGGCGGCTGGGTCCGCAAGTCGAACGGCCGCCTCGCGCTGCGGGCGGGCGGGCGCTTCAAGAAGCTGTTCTCGATCTTCTCCAACCCGAAGATGCCCTCGATCGAGGACTACTACGAGCCCTGGACCTACGACTACGAGACCCTCGTGCGGGCACCGGCCTCCGACACCTTCCCGGTGGCTCGCCCGAAGTCGCTGCTCTCCGGCGAGAACATGTCGATCGAGTGGTCGGCGAACTGGGACGACAACCTGGCCGGCTCGCAGGATCACGCCGCCACCGACGTGATGCTCAAGGACATCGCCGAGAAGGTGAAGCTCGAGTTCGAGCAGACCTTCATGTTCTACCTGCCGCGCATCTGCGAGCACTGCCTCAACCCCTCCTGCGCCGCATCGTGCCCTTCGGGCGCGATCTACAAGCGCAGCGAGGACGGCATCGTGCTCGTCGACCAGGACCGCTGCCGCGGCTGGCGCATGTGCATCTCGGGCTGCCCCTACAAGAAGGTCTACTTCAACCACAAGACCGGCAAGGCCGAGAAGTGCACGTTCTGCTACCCCCGCATCGAGGTCGGCATCCCCACGGTCTGCTCCGAGACCTGCGTGGGCCGGCTCCGCTACATCGGGCTGATGCTCTACGACGCCGACAAGGTGCTCGAGGCCGCCGCCGTGGAGGACGACCACGACCTCTACGAGGCGCAGCGCTCGGTGTTCCTCGACCCGAACGATCCCGAGGTGCAGCGGGGAGCCGAGGCTGCCGGCATCCCCCTGGACTGGGTCGAGGCGGCGAAGCGCTCGCCCGTGTGGAAGCTGATCAACACCTACAAGGTCGCGCTGCCGCTGCACCCGGAGTACCGCACGATGCCGATGGTCTGGTACATCCCGCCGCTGTCGCCTGTCGTCGACATCATCCGGGACACCGGCCACGACGCCGAGGACAAGGGCAACCTGTTCGCGGCGATCGAGGCGCTGCGCATCCCGATCGGCTATCTCGCCAACCTGTTCACGGCGGGTGATGTCAAGCCGGTCGACTCCGTGCTCCGCAAGCTCGCCGCCATGCGCGCGTACATGCGTGACATCAATCTGGGCGGCGCGGGCGACGACGCGATCGCCGAGGCGGTCGGCATGTCGGGATCCGACATGTACGAGATGTTCCGGCTGCTCGCGATCGCGAAGTACGACGAGCGCTACGTCATCCCGACCGCGCACGCCGAGCAGGCGCACGCGCTCGAGGAGCTCGCCACCGACTGCCCGGTCTCCGAGTACGGAGGTGGGCAGCAGGACATGTTCGGTGAGGGTTCCGGGACGCCCACACCGGTCGCCGTCGAGAACTTCAGGATGCTCCAGGACAGGCAGACGGCCGACGACATGCCCGCGAACCCCATGAAGGGTCGCGTCAACCTCCTCAACTGGGACGGCAAGGGACGGCCGGGTGGCCTGTTCCCGACCAAGGGCGAGGAGGAGGAACGATGAGGCGCCGTCGTCGGGCCCTGCCGTCGGCCGCCGTCGAGAGGACCTGGCTCGCGTGCTCCCTGCTGCTCGACTACCCGACCCAGCAGCTCATCGACGCGCTCGACGACGTCGAGGCGCTCGATCCTGCCGACCCGCACCTGCGGGAGATGGTGGCGTTCCTGCGGAGCACTCCGCTGCAGGAGGTGCAGGCCGAGTACGTCGCGACCTTCGACCTCACCCGCAAGTGCGCGCCGTACCTCACCTACTACGCCTACGGCGACACGCGCCGACGCGGGGTGGCGCTGCTCGAGGTCAAGCAGGTCTACCGCCGCGCGGGCCTCGAGTGGACCGCCGACGAGCTGCCCGACCATCTGTGCGCGGTGCTGCGGCTCGGCGCGACCGTGGACGTGGATGCCGCCCGTGAGCTCCTGCAGCAGCATCGTGCCGGCGTCGAGATGCTGCGCACGGCGCTGGCCGGGTTCGTCCGGCCCGGGGGCGGCACCGGCTCACCCTGGCACGCAGCGCTGCTCAGCCTGTGCGCGACCTTCCCGCCGTTGCAGGGCGAGGACGCCGCGGCGGTCGCCCGGCTCGTGGCCGAGGGCCCACCGGCCGAGGAGGTCGGGCTGGCGCCCTACAGCGCGGAGCCGCTGATCGCGGGCACCCGCATCCCTGTCCTGAGCCACGCCGAGTCCGCCCGGGCACGCTGAGAGGAGCACCTGATGGACACCTTCCTGTGGGTCGTGTTCCCGTACCTGTGCCTGGCCACGTTCGTGGTGGGCCACGTGTGGCGCTACCGCTACGACAAGTTCGGCTGGACCACGCGCTCCTCACAGCTGTACGAGAACAAGCTGCTGCGCTTCGGCTCGCCGCTGTTCCACTTCGGGATGCTCGGCGTGGTCGGCGGGCACGTGATCGGGCTGCTGGTGCCCTCGTCGTGGACGGCGTTCTTCGGGATCGACGACCACCTGTACCACTGGATCGCGATCGTCGGGGGCCTCGCGGCCGGGATCGCCACCGTCGTGGGCATGGTGATCCTCATCTACCGACGTCGCACCGTCGGTCCGGTCTTCTCGGCCACCACGAACATGGACAAGGTGATGTACGCGTTCCTGGGCGCAGCCATCATGCTGGGCATGTGGAACACGATCGCCGGATCGCTGCTCCGGTTCGGCGGGGAGTACAACTACCGCGAGGGAGTCTCGATCTGGTACCGCTCGTTCCTGGCGTTCCAGCCGCAGGCCGAGCTGATGGCCACGGCGCCGATCGGGTTCCAGCTGCACGCGTTCGTGGCGTTCGTGCTGTTCGCGCTATGGCCGTTCACGCGGCTGGTGCACGTGTTCTCGGCGCCGCTGGGCTATCTGACCCGGCCCTACATCGTGTACCGGTCACGCGACACCGAGCGGCTGGGCTCCACCCGGCCCAAGCGGGGCTGGGACCGCGTGGGCTGAGTCAGGCGAAGAACACGCGCTCGACGACGGCGCGGGCACGCCGGGCGGCCCGCAGCCAGTCCTGCTCGAGATCGGCGCTGTGCCCCGGACGGTAGCCCATCAGTCGAGAGACACCGGCGAGAGCGTCACGCTCACTCGGCAGCACGTCGACCTTGTTGCCGGTGGTGCGCCCGGTCCACAGCACGTTCGCGTTGCGGAGCCGGCTGGCGAGCGACCAGGCCGCGCTGAGCCGCACGGCGTCCACCGCAGTGAGCACACCGGCGGTGCGCGCGGCGGCCAGTGCCCGCAGCGTCGAGGTGGTGCGCAGCTCTGGTACCTGCCCCGCGTGCTGAAGCTGCAGCAGCTGCGCGGTCCACTCGACATCGGCGAGCCCGCCGCGGCCGAGCTTGAGGTGGTGCGTGGCCGGCACCCCGCGCGGGAGCCGCTCCGACTCCACCCGTGCCTTGATCCTGCGTAGCTCACGCACCTCGGTGGCCGCCAGCCCGCCCTCGGGGTAGCGCAGCGGGTCGATCAGCTCCACGAAGCGTGTCCCGAGCGCGGCGTCGCCCACGACCGGGCGCGCGCGCAGCAGAGCCTGCCGCTCCCACCCCTGCGCCCAACGCTTGTAGTACTCGGCGTAGGAGGCGAGCGTGCGCACCATCGGACCGTTGCGCCCCTCGGGCCGCAGCGCGGTGTCGACCGGCAGCGGCGGCTCGGTACCGCCCTTGCTGAGCAACGCGAGCAGCTGCTGCGCGACAGCGTTGGCCCACTTCTCGGCGACCTCGCCCGAAACCTCAGGGTTCGGCTCGTGCACGAACAGCACGTCCGCGTCGCTCGCGTAGGAGAGCTCGGACCCGCCGAGCCGCCCCATCGCGATCACGGCGAAGCTCGACGGCGGGTGCGCGAGCCCGGCGGCGCTGGTCGCCTCCGCGATCGCGATCTGGAGGCCGCCCGCCAGTGCGACGTCGGCGGCTGGACTGATGACCTTCTCCCCCGTCTCCACGGGGACGTCGGCCAGCACGTCCCCGATGGCGCCGCGGGTGAGCTCACGGCGGCGCACGAACCGCACCGCCTGCGCGGCGGGCTCGGGCTCGTGCTTGCGGCCGATCATCGCGCGCATCCCGCTCATCACCGCGTGGACGTCACGGGGCTGCAGGTCGTCCTTGCCGTCGAGCCACGCGACCACCTCGGGCGAGCGGGTGAGACCGTCGGCCACGTACTTGCTCGAGGAGAGCAGGTGCGCGAGACGCTCCGCGGCGGCCGCGGAGTCGCGCAGCAGCTTGAGGTACCAGTGGGTGGTGCCGAGCTCTTCGGAGAGCTTGCGGAAGCCCAGCAGGCCGCCGTCGGGGTCGGCGCCCTCGGCGAACCAACCCAGCATGACCGGAAGCAGCTGGCGTTGGATCGCCGCACGCCGTGACAGCCCCTCGGTCAGCGCCGCGATGTGCCGCTGGGCGCCGCTCGGGTCGCGGTACCCGATCGCGCCGAGCCGAGCCACAGCGGCCTCCGCGGCGAGCGAGACGTCGTCGGCGGACAGCCGCGCCGTCGCCGGCAGGAGCGGCCGGTAGTACAGCTCTTCGTGCAGGCCGCGCACCTGGCGACGCGTGGCGCGCCATCTCGTCTCCAGCCCCGTGACGCCCTCGATGCCGCTGCCGAGCGACCGGGACAGGCGGTTGAGGTCCTGCTCCGCAGTGGGCATCAGGTGCGTGCGACGCATCCGGAACAGCTGGATGCGGTGCTCCAGCAGCCGCAGGAACCGGTAGCAGCTGGCCAGCTGGGCCGCGTGGTCGCGGCCCACGTACCCGGCCGCCGACAGCGCGGAGAGCGCCGTGAGGGTGTTCGCCGACCGGATCGTGGCATCCACCCGCCCGTGGACCAGCTGCAGCAGCTGCACGGTGAACTCGACATCCCGCAGACCGCCGCGGCCGAGCTTGATCTGTCGGTCCGCCTCGGCGGGCGGCACGTTCTCCTCGACGCGGCGACGCATCGCCTGGGAGTCCTCCACGAAGTTCTCCCGGCCGACGGCGTCCCACACCATCGGGCGGGTGGCGTCCAGGTAGGCCCGGCTCAGCTCCCGGTCGCCAGCCACGTGCCTGGCCTTGAGCAGCGCCTGGAACTCCCAGGTCTTCGCCCATCGCTCGTAGTACGCCAGGTGCGAGCTCAGCGTGCGCACCAGGGGTCCGTTGCGGCCCTCCGGGCGCAGGTTGGGGTCGACCTCCCACAGCGCGGGCTCTCGCGACGTGCTCGAGCACATCCTCGCGAGCCCGGTCGCGAGCCGCGTGCCGATCGTCAACGCCTCGTCCTCGTCGGCACCCTCGGCGGGCTCGACCACGTAGATCACGTCGACGTCGGAGATGTAGTTGAGCTCGCGGCCACCGGTCTTTCCCAGACCGAGCACCGAGATGCGGGCCTGCTGCCCGCCGTCAGGAAGCTCGGCGCGCGCGAGGGCCAGCGCGGCCTCGAGAGCGGCGGCCGCGAGATTGGCCAGCGCGCCGGCGACCTCGGGCAGGAAGCCGAGCGGGTCCATGGCCGTGAGGTCCTCGGTCGCGATCGCCACGAGGATGCGCCGATAGGCCAACCGCATCGCGTCGAGCGTGCCCGAGGCCGCCTTGGCCGACGCCACCGGCATCCCGGCCGCGGGGTCGGCACCGACCGACTCGAGCAGCAGCGTGCGCATCGTGTCCGGGTCTGCGGCCACGCCGTTGCGGGGCCGGATCACGACGTCGAGGTGCTCGGGGTGCGCCACCAGCCAGTCACCCAGCGCGGCGGACCCACCGAGCAGCGCGAGCAGATGTCGTCGGGGTGTCCCGCCGTCGAGAAGGATCCGGACCACGCGCTGGCGGGTCTCGTCCTCGACGGCGTCGGCGAGCCGCGCGATCTGCAGCACCGCTAGATCGGGGTCCGGGACGCCGTCGAAGGCCGCGGTGAGATCCGGATGCTCTGACCCGAGCGCCTCCGTCGCCTCACCCAGCGTGCCGCTCGTCAGCAGGTCCGCGGCACGCGGCACGTCGGAGAAGCCGGCGCGGGCGAGCGCGGCATCGAGGGTCCGGGCTCGCTGCCTGCTCGTGCTCACGCCTGGACCGACCTCAGATCACGCCGACGCGGTCGAGCTCGTACGGGGTGACCTGGGCCCGGTACTCGGACCACTCCTGGCGCTTGTTGGTGAGGAAGTGGTTGAAGACGTTCTCACCGAGCGTGTCGGCGACCAGCTCCGACTCCTCCATCGCACGGACCGCCTGCTCGAGCGAGCCGGGCAGCGGTTCGATCCCGAGGGCGCGGCGCTCGGCCTCGGAGAGCTCCCAGACGTTGTCCTCGGCCTCTTCCGGGAGGTCGTAGCCCTCCTCGATGCCCTTGAGGCCCGCGCGCAGGATGAGCGCGTACGCCAGATACGGGTTCGCGGAGGAGTCCAGGCCGCGGTACTCCACGCGCGCGCTCTGGGACTTGCCCGGCTTGTACATGGGCACGCGGACCAGCGCGGACCGGTTGTTGTGGCCCCAGCACTTGTAGCTGGGGGCCTCGCCGCCACCCCAGAGGCGCTTGTAGGAGTTGACGAACTGGTTGGTGACGGCGGTGATCTCCGAGCTGTGCCGCAGCAGCCCCGCCATGAACGCACGGGCGGTGTCGGAGAGCTGGTACTCCCCGCCCGGCGAGTGGAAGGCGTTGGTGTCACCCTCGAACAGGGACACGTGCGTGTGCATGCCCGAGCCCGGCTGGCCGGCGATCGGCTTCGGCATGAACGTCGCGGTGAAGCCCTGCTCGAGCGAGACCTCCTTGACCACGGATCGGAAGGTCATGAGGTTGTCGGCCGTGGTGAGGGCATCCGCGTAGCGCAGGTCGATCTCGTTCTGCCCGGGGCCGGCCTCGTGGTGGGAGAACTCGACCGAGATCCCCATCGACTCCAGCAGGCTGATCGCCGCGCGGCGGAAGTCGTGGCCGGAGCCGCGTGCCACGTGATCGAAGTAGCCCGCGGTGTCGATCGGCACCAGCGGCTTTCCCTCCTCCTGGGGGCGGAACAGGTAGAACTCGATCTCCGGGTGCGTGTAGAACGTGAAGCCCGCGTCGCTGGCCTTCGCCAGCGCACGCTTGAGCACGTTGCGCGGGTCAGCCATGGCCGGCTCGCCGTCGGGGGTGAGGATGTCGCAGAACATGCGCGCGGTGCCGAGCTTGCCGCCGCGCCAGGGCAGCACCTGGAACGTCGAGGGGTCGGGGCGGGCGATCATGTCGGACTCGGAGACGCGCGCCAAGCCCTCGATCGCGGAGCCGTCGAAGCCGATGCCCTCCGAGAACGCACCCTCGAGCTCTGCCGGGGCGATCGCCACCGACTTGAGCACCCCGATGACGTCGGTGAACCAGAGCCGGATGAACCGGATGTCACGCTCTTCGATCGCTCGGAGGACGTACTCCTGCTGTCTGTCCACGCCACCGCTCCGCTCTCTGGGTGCCTGCCACGCCCGGGTCCGCTGCTGCGGCGCACGAGCGGATCCCATCATGTCAGCCCACGGCGACCCCACGTGCACGCGACCGCGCCGTGGCGCGTGGACCGCCTAGGCTGTCGGGTATGTCTGAGCCCGCCGCAGCACCCGGCCAGGAGCGCACCTCCGCACTTCCTCCCGTGGGCGTGGACCCACCCAAGCGGGTACGCGTGCAGCACCTGCGGGCTGCCAAGGAGAACGGCGAGAAGCTCACGATGCTGACCGCCTACGACCTGCCGACCGCGCGCATCTTCGACGCCGCCGGCATCGACATGCTGCTGGTCGGCGACTCCTACGGCGACAACATGCTCGGGCACGGGAGCACGATCCCCGTGACGGTCGACGAGCTGATCCCGGCGGTCCGTGCGGTCACGCGGGGCGCCAAGCGCGCCATGGTGGTCGCCGACCTGCCGTTCGGCAGCTACGAGGCCAGCCCGCAGCAGGCGATGGCCAACGCCACCCGCATGCTGAAGGAGGGCGGAGCGCACGCCGTCAAGTTCGAGGGCGGCCGTCGGGTCGCCGAGCACGTGCGGCTGCTGACCTCCTCCGGGGTGCCCGTGGTGGGCCACCTCGGCTTCACGCCGCAGTCCGAGAACATCCTCGGTGGCAAGCGCGTGCAGGGCCGTGGGGACGAGGCTGCCGAGGATGTCCTCGCCGACGCCAAGGCGCTGCAGGAGGCCGGGGCGGTCGCCGTCGTGCTCGAGATGGTGCCCGCCGCCGTCGCCGAACGAGCCACCCGCGAGCTGAGCATCCCCACGATCGGGATCGGAGCCGGCCCCGCCTGCGACGGCCAGGTGCTCGTCTGGCTCGACATGGTCGGCATGGGCGGCTGGTCGCCCCGCTTCGCCAAGCAGTTCGGGTCCGTGGGCGCCGAGATCGACCGCGCCACCCGCTCCTACATCGACGAGGTCCGTACCGGAGCGTTCCCGGCGCGCGAGCACACCTACTGGGACTGACGCCGGGTCAGCCGGTCAGTCCTGGGGATCGCGGTCCTGCGTCCAGGTGAGGATGCCTTCGGCGATCGCGTCGGCGTACTGCTGCCGACCCTCGTCGCTCTCCATCACGGCGGCGTCGCCGGGGTTGTGCATCTCGCCGAGCTCGAGCATCACGGCGGGTCGGCGCGCGAAGTTCAGGGTCGCGAGGTCGGGGCGGAGCGACAGCGCGCCATCGACCACGGTGGAGGGCGTGAAGCCGCCATCGGTCAGCGCGCCGATCAGGTCATCGGCCAGCGACAGGCTCGGCTCGCCCTGCGAGTCCGAGATCGCCGGGTCGGCGACGATCGCGAAGAATCCCTCGGTCTGGGGGTCGTCCGAGCCGTTGGCGTGGATCGAGATCATCAGGTCCGCGTCCGAGTCCTCGGCGAACCGGCCCCGCACGTCGACGCACGGGCCGACGCTGTCATCGTCCTCACGGGTGCTCATCACGGTGGCGCCCAGACTCTCGAGGTGCTCGACGAGCCGCTCCGAGACGTCGAAGGTGAAGGCGTGCTCCGGGTAACCGTTCGCGGTCTCGGAACCGACCGTGTTGCACACCTTCAGGTCGCCACGACCATCGGAGACCAGCTCGCTGATCGCCCCGATGTCCCCGACGTTGCCGCCGTTGTGCCCGGGGTCGATCGCGATGCGCCAACCGAGCAGCGGCCGCCCCGAGCGCAACGCGCGCTGGAGGCTCGTGGTCTCGTCGTCGGGGTCGGGGTCGGGGTCGGGGCTGGGGGTGGCGGAGGCGGGGAGCGCGAGTCCGGCCGCGAGCACGCCGGCGCACGCGACCGTCAGGGCGCCCCGCAGGGTCTTGGTCAGGCTCATCGGTCTTCTTGGTCCTCGTCGCCGTTCCACTCGCGGTCGGCCTGCTCCCAGGCTGTGTTCCGCTGCGCCGCCGTCTCCAGGGCCTTCTCGGCCTCGGCACGGCTGCGGTACGGACCCATGCGGCCGGTCCAGTCACTCACGTACCCCTGCTCGACCTGTCCGGTCTCGGTGTTGTAGTAGTACGCGGTCTGGGGATCGAGCGGCTCGGTCGACATCGTTGTTGGTACCTCCTGTCCCCACAATCCCATACCTGTGGCCGGTCCGGCCAGCGAGAGCGGTTGGTTGTGGACGGGTGGGGGTGAGGTACGTCTCAGTGCGATGACGCAGATACGCTTCGGACCCATGACAGAGGTGACCTATGCGGCCGGTTCGATCGGCTTCGGTATCGACATCGGCGGCTCGGGCATCAAGGGCGCACCTGTGGACCTTCGCGATGGCGCGCTGGCGGCCAAGCGGTATCGCGTCCCGACGCCGGCGAAGTCCACCCCGGAGGCCGTCGCGGCGTGCCTGGCCGAGGTGCTGGAGCACTTCGCCGTACCCACGGAGACGCCGATCGGGATCACGTTCCCCGGGATCATCCAGCACGGCGTGGTGCTGAGCTCGGCGAACCTGCACAAGTCTTGGATCGACACCGATCTCGCCGACCTGGTGCACCGCACCACCGGTCATCGCGCCACCGTGGTCAACGATGCCGATGCGGCGGGGTTCGCCGAGGTCCGCCACGGCGCCGCGCTCGGCCAGGACGGGGTGGTCATGGTGCTGACCCTCGGGACCGGAATCGGGTCGGCACTGATCAACGACGGTCGCCTCGTCCCCAACACCGAGCTCGGGCACCTGGAGATCGACGGCTACGACGCGGAGACTCGTGCGGCGTCGTCGGTCAAGGAGCGCGAGGGCCTCAGCTACAAGAAGTGGGCCACCGAACGGCTCCAGCGCTACTTCGAGGTGGTGGAGTTCCTCTTCTCCCCCGACCTGTTCGTCGTCGGCGGCGGTGTGAGCAAGGATCACGAGAAGTTCCTGCCGCTCATCCGGACCAGGGCCCCGATCGTCCCGGCAGCCCTGCGCAACCAGGCGGGCATCATCGGCGCCGCCGCCCTCGCCGACCGCGAGGCGCGAGACCTCCCGGCCCCTACCCCGTAGCCTCGGGGATCTGCTCGACCTCGGCGAGCCAGGCTGCTGCCCGGGCGTCGGAGGGCATCCGCCAGTCGCCGCGTGGGGAGATCGACCCGCCCGCGGAGACCTTCGGCCCGTTGGGGAGCGCCGATCGCTTGAACTGGTTGCCGAAGAAGCGTCGGTAGAACACCGCCATCCAGTGCTTGATCGCGGCGAGGTCGTAGGCCACCCGATCCTTGTCCGGGTAGCCCGAGGGCCAGGCTCCGGCGTCGGCGTCCCGCCAGGTCGCCTCGGCGAGGAAGGCGATCTTCCCGGGCCGGGCACCTCGGCGAAGCAGATGGAACAGCGTGAAGTCCTGCAGCGCGTAGGGGCCGATGATCGCCTGCGTGGACTGCGGCCCCTCCCCCTCCGCGGCAGGCACGAGCTCGGGTGAGATCTCGGTGTCGAGTATCGAGAGCAGGATCTCGTCGACCGAGTCGTCGAACTGCTGGGTGGAGACCACCCAGCGGATCAGGTGCTGCATCAGGGTCTTCGGCACACCGGCGTTGACGCCGTAGTGTGACATGTGGTCGCCGACGCCGTAGGTGCACCACCCGAGCGCGAGCTCGCTGAGATCACCGGTGCCGACGACGATGCCGCCTCGCTGGTTGGCGATCCGGAACAGGACGTCCGTGCGCAGCCCCGCCTGGACGTTCTCGAAGGTGACGTCGTAGACCGGCTCGCCGCGACCGAACGGGTGGCCGAGGTCGGCGAGCATCTGGGTGGCCATCGGCCGGATGTCGATCTCCTCGAACGTGACGCCGAGCGCGTCGGACAGGGCGATCGCGTTCCGCTTGGTGCGGTCGCTGGTGGCGAAGCCGGGCATCGTGAAGGCGAGGATGTCCGAGCGGGGCCGGCCGAGCCGGTCCATCGCCTTGGCGGCGACGATCAGCGCGTGGGTCGAGTCGAGGCCTCCGCTGACACCGATGACGAGGGTCGGCGACCCGATCGAGCGCATCCGCTGCTCGAGGCCGGAGACCTGGATGTTGTACGCCTCGTAGCAGTCGAGCGCGAGCCGGGTCTCGTCGTCGGGCACGAACGGGAACCGGTCGAGGGGGCGTCGCAGCCCGTGGTCTCCCGACGGCGGGTCGAGCGTCAGATCGATGGTGCGGAACCCGTCGACCCCGAGTGCTGCGGCGTTGTCGTCAAAGCTGCCCTGCCGCATGCGTTCCTGCCGGAGGCGGTCCAGGTCGACGTCGACGACCGTCGCATGCGCGACCTCGAGGAACCGCTCGGTCTCCCCGAGGAGATCACCGCCCTCGTAGACCATCGTCATCCCGTCCCAGGACAGGTCGGTGGTCGACTCCCCCGCCATCGCGGCGGCGTAGGCGTAGGCGGCGCTGCAGCGCGCCGATGCCGAGCGTGCCATCAGGTGGCGGTCCTCGGCCCGCGCCACCGTGATGGGCGAGGCCGAGAGGTTGAGGAGCACGCTCGCACCCGCCAGCGCCGCGAGATGGCTCGGTGGCACGACCACCCACATGTCCTCGCACACCTCGACATGGATCACGAGTCCGGGGACGTCGGTGGCGCGGAACAGCAGGTCGGTGCCGAACGGGATGTCGCCGTGGACGCCGGCGCCCGGCCAGTGCGGCACGTGCAGGACGTCGGTGGTCGCGTCTGCGCCGGCAGCGAACCATCGCTTCTCGTAGAACTCGCGATAGTTGGGCAGGTACGACTTCGGGGCCACACCGAGCACCGCACCGCGGTGGATGATGACGGCGCAGTTGTACAAGCGGTTGCCGTTGCGCAGCGGTGCGCCCACCACGATCACCGGCAGCAGGTCGGCGGTGCGCTCGGCGATCGTGACGATCGCGACGTCGACGGCGTCGAGCAACGGGTCCTGCAGGACAAGGTCGTCGAGGGAGTAGCCGGTGACGCTCAGCTCCGGGAACAGCGCGACGGCGACGGTCTGCTGGTGCAGCTCATGCACCTGCGCGGCGATCCGCTCGGCGTTCGTGGCCGGGTCGGCCAGGGCGACCGGGATCGCGCTGGCGGCGACGCGCGCGAAACCGTGGCTGTAGATGTTCCGGAAGTCCGTCGTAGGCACAGGGCGAGTGTGTCAGGTCAGGCCCTCCGATCGCCCGACCGGAGGCAACCGGCACGCCTGCGCCGCGCGCGTTCGCCTCCCCGCGCTCGGCGCGGCCGCTTCTACGCTGGCCTCATGACCTCGACGAGTCGCCGCACCCGGGCGGCCAACCGGCGGCGGCGTCGGCTGCGACGGGTCGAGAACGACCTCACCGACCTGGAATGGGCGGCCCTTGTCGGCGCCTGGGGCGGCTGCGCCTACTGCGGCGCCGCGGACCGGCCGCTGCAGCGCGACTGCGTGCTGGCGATCTCCCGCGGCGGCCGGTACACGATTGCCAACGTGGTTCCCGCATGTGGTCCGTGCAATGCCAGCAAGTGCAACGGCGAGGTGACGTCATGGCTCCGCCGCAAGGGCCTGGGCGAGCGGGAGTTCCTGCTGCGGCACGCCGAGATCCGCCGGAGCCTCAAGCCACAGGTCGTCACCTCGGTGCCGGTGCCTGGGGCCGACCTCAGCTGAAGAGGCGCCCGAAGAACCCCTTTTTCGCCTGCCATCCGAAGTGCTCCAAGAAGTCGAAGAGCGGCTTCTTGATCGCATCGGTGTCGAACGACCAGCTCGCCGCGTTCGTGGGCTCGCCGTGGCTGGTGCCGCCGAGCCCGGCCTGGAAGCCGAACGACTTCTGGGTGGACTTGCCCTTGAAGAACTCCTTCTGGAACCCGCCCCCGCTCTGCCCGACGGAGCCCGAGGACTCGGTGCCGGTCTCGACGTACTCGTACTCGCCGTCGCCCGTGGGCCGCACGTCGATGCGGTACTCCTTCGAGAAGCTGCTCGCGCCGGTGAGGCCGAGCATCTGGATCTTCGCCACGTCCCAGTACCCGACGATGACCCCCTCGGGGGTGACGCTGTAGCTGAAGGGCGACTGCTGGTTGTTCAGGTTCGGGACCTGCTGCAGGAGCTGGGGCCAAGGGGTTGCCATGAGGGCCACGCTACGACAACGCAGACGGCGGCAGCCAGCGATGTGGTACCCAGATTCCATGGATGAGCCGCTGCTCAGGATGGTCGATGCGGTCAGTTTCGCGGTGCCGGACCTCGACGCCGGTCTGGACTTCTATGTCGGCCGTCTCGGTCATGAGCTGGCGTGGCGTGACGACGAGCTCGGCCAGGCGGGACTGCGGTGCCCTGACACGGACACCGAGATCGTCCTGAGCACCACCATGGGCGCCGAACCGAGCTGGCTCGTGCGGTCGGCGGACGAGGCCGCCGCCGCGGTCGTGGGTGCTGGTGGCAGTCTGATCTCCCCGCCGCGTGACATCCCGGTGGGACGCGTCGCCGTCGTGGCGGATCCGTTCGGCAACCGTCTCGTGCTCGTCGATCTGAGCAAGGGGAGGTACCGGACAGGTTCCGACGGCTCCGTCGTCGGGGTTGATCCAGATCCGGAGACGAGCTGACCGAGTCGAATAGCCTGCCTCATGGACTGGTTCGCGACATTCAAGGTGCGGCAGGCCGCGACGATCATCGGCGCCGGTATCGCGCTGCTCGCGGCAGCCGCTGTCCTCGCCGCATATGTGCTGTGGCAGCCGGAGGCGCGCGCTGATGGGGACTGGGCATGGACAGCCGCGCTGGGCTTTGCAGCGGCCTGTGGCGGTTGCGCCTGTCTCGTCGTGGGCTTCATCAAGCTCTGCGTCAACGTCGAGTACCTCGTACGTGAAGCTGTCGATCGCCGAGGCGGTGAGGTACCCGCCAGTGCCGGGTGTCGCTGGCGTCGTGCGGCCAACGGGTCGCACCAGCTCGGCTTGCGCAGCTCGTGATGGCGGATGAGCCGGCCGATACGCCGGGTTCTGTCCCGCTGATCCTGAGATCCGCGGTGACGGCCATCCATCTAGGACGACTGTTGCCAGCCATCTCGTGCGGCCTACCCGGAAGCTCGGGCGAGCAGCCCTCGAACGCTTCCTGTCTGGCCTTGCTCCGGGCGGGGTTTACCTAGCCACACCGGTCACCCGGTGTGCTGGTGGTCTCTTACACCACCGTTTCACCCTTACCGCGCTCGCGCACGGCGGTCTGTTCTCTGTGGCACTGTCCCGCGGGTCGCCCCGGGTGGGTGTTACCCACCGCCCTGCCCTGTGGAGCCCGGACGTTCCTCGGCACAGGTCTCCCCGTGACGCGACCGTCTGGCCGGCTCATCCACTTCTCAGTCTACGCGGCTCAGTCCGTGACCCGGACGATGATGTAGCCATCCTCGGAACGGACGATCTCATCGGCCGGCGCCGCTTCGATCGCCGCACGCTCGGTGAGGCTGAGGGAGATCTGCAGCGGGTCGGTGGTGGCGCCGCGCAGCCGCAGCACCCCCAGGCCACCTGAGCGCTCGCGCACCCGTTCGTACAACGAGACCAGACCGGCGTCCAGCGGCTCGACGGCGGCCGCTCGCTGGGCCTCCACCGTCGCCCTCTCGGCGTCGTTCTCGGCGAACGCGGCGTCGCGCTCGGACTCGAGCTGGGTGATCTGGTCACCCAGCGCGGCGCGCTGGGTGGTGATCGCGTCCAGCTCTCGCTGTGCGGCCTCCAGCGCCTCCATCGCCTCCAGCTCGACCTCCTCGAGGTCGCCCTGCCGCTTGGCGAGCGACTCCAGCTCGTGGCCGAGCGCCTGCAAGTCCTTGGGGGACCCGGTGCCGCTCTCGAGCCGCTGCCGGTCACGTTCGGCGCGCGTGCGGACCTGCTCGACGTCCGTCTCGGCCTTGGCGACCGCCCGGCGGGCGTCGCGGACGGCGGTCTCGGCGTCGACGCGTGCTCGGTCGAGATCCTCGGCCCGGCCGCTCACCTCCTCGAGCGCAGCGAGGCTCGGGTGGCTGCGGCGCTGGTGAGCGAGCTTCGCGAGGCGCATGTCGAGCGCCTGCACGTCGAGCAGTCTGAGCTGGTCGGCCACAGGGGCAGATGCCATGCGTGATCTCCGGTCGTCGAGGTGTGCGGTCGACCCTATCCTCACGGCACCCGATGGCCGGCGGCGCGGGTCAGCTGGTACCACTCCGCACGGCTGAGCACGATGTCTGCACCCGCTGCCGCCTCGGCGACCCGGCTGGGGGTCGTCGTACCCAGGACCACCTGCATCTGCGCCGGGTGTCGCGTGATCCAGGCCGTCGCGATCCCGTTCGGCGTCACGCCGTGTCGCTCCGCCAGCTCGTCGAGGACGTCGTTCAGGTCGGCGAAGTTGTCGCGGTCGCCCACGAACGGGCCGGTGAAGAACCCGCTCTGCGCTGGCGACCACGCCTGCACCGTGATGCCGTGCAGGCGGCAGTAGTCGAGCAGCCCGACGTCGCGGCTGATCGACTGGTCGAGCCCGGCCATGTTCGCGGCGAGGCCCTGGGTGACGAGCGCGGCATGGGGGATGCTCAGCTGCAGCTGGTTGGCCACCAGCGGCCGGGTGAGCACAGTCTTGAGCAGCTCGATCTGACCCGGGGTGTGGTTGGAGACGCCGAAGTGGCGCACCTTCCCGGCGGCGTGCAGCTCGTCGAAGGCGCGGGCGACCTCCTCGGGCTCGACCAGCGCGTCCGGGCGGTGCAGCAGCAGGATGTCGATGTAGTCGGTGCCGAGCGCCTCGAGCGAACCGTTCACGCTCTCGACCAGGTGCTCGTAGGAGAAGTCGAAGTAGGGACCGTCCTTGACGATGCCGGCCTTGGTCTGGATCGTCAGCTCGGCCCGCTCCGAGGGCGTCAGCCTCATCGCCTCGGCGAACCGGCGCTCGCACGCGTGCATCTCGGGTCCGTAGACGTCGGCGTGGTCGTGGAAGTCGATGCCGTTCTCGCGCGCGGTGCGCACCAGCTCCCTGACCTCGTCGTCGCTCTTCTCGGTGATCCGCATCAGCCCGAGGACGAGCGCGGGTGCGGTGATGCCGGCATGGGGAATCTCGATGGTCTTCACGTGCTCATCATCGCGCGTCCGGTGCGTGCTGTCCTAGATCCTGGTGCCGCGCGCGCGGCGCTGGAGCGCCGCCTGCCACCGGTCGGCCTGCGCGCGTGTGCTGCGCGCGACGAAGTCACCGAGGCTGACACCTGCCGCGAGGGCGATCCCGACCGCGACCGCTTGGACTGTCAGCGTGGCACCCGAGAGAACGTTGCCGCTCTCCACGATCGCGAACATCGCACCGTAGATGGCCAGACCGGGCAGCATCGGGGTGATGCCGCACACCGTCAGCACCATGGCGGGCGCGGTGCGGCGGCGTGCAAGCACACCGGCGAGGAGGCCGACCACCAACGAGGCGGCGAACGCGCGAGCCGCAGGGCCCACAGTCGCCAGCTCCAGCACGCCGTTGACCATCACGCCGATGCCACCGATCGCGGCGACCAGCGGCACCGTGCGCAGTCGCGTGTACGACGCGACCGCGAAGCTGCCCGACACGACAGCGGCCGCCACCACCCGCACCGCGAGCGGCGGGGCGAAGGCACCGAGGTCGGACATGGTCAGGGGCACGCCCAGGCGGGCTCCGACCTCGAGCACCACACCCACCCCGACCACGATCCCGAGGGTGAGCAGCGCGACCTCGAACGAGCGGCCGGCTGCGGTGAGCGGGAAGCCGGAGATGGCGTCCTGCGCTGCTCCGACCAGCGAGAGCCCGGCGAGCAGCACCACGATCCCGGAGGCCACGACCAACGACGGCGGCAGCAGGTTGATGTCCCAGCCGAGCTGCCCGACGCCCCAGAGCAGCAGCAACGCGACCAGGGTCGCGATCGCCGATCCCGCAGCCTGCTGGAACAGGTACGGCAGCCCGCGGTAGCGCAGGTACCGCAACGTGCGGTCGATGACCCCGGTGGTGACGGCGGCGATGCCCGCGACCTGCCAGCCACCGCCGAGCAGTACCGCCACCCCGGCGGCCATCAGGCCGAGCGCAGCCGTGACCACCCAGCGACGGAACGGGTGCGGAGCACCCACGATCGCGTCGAGTCGCGCGAGCGCCTCCGCGAGCTCCGCACGACGATCGGCCACATCGTCCACCAGCTCGAGCACGTCGGCGAGCCGGCTGTAGTCGGAGGTGCGGACGTCGAGCACACGCACACGGGTGATCGCACCTTCGTCACGGTCGAGCGAGACCGTGATCGAGTTGAAGGTGATGTCGATCTGTGCGCCGACCATGCCGAGCCCGGCGGCCATGCGTTGCATCGCGAGCGTGACGTCCGCGACGCCGGCGCCGGTGCCGAGCAGCGCCTCGCCCGTGCGCAGCACCAGATCCAGCACCTCGCGCTCGGCCGCGAACGAGAGCCCGGACGATCGACGGCGGGCGCCGAAGGTGTAGGTGGGCGGCCCGGAGGCGCTGACCACACGCCGCGCACGCGACCGGATGCCGGCGGCGCCCACGCGCACCGGCGGACCTGGGTGCTGCTCGGGCACTCCCCCGTTCTCGTCAGCCACGACCACGACGCTACGCCACGGCACGCGGCGCAGGTGCTCGCGGACGCCACCCCGGCAGCGGACCGGTTCGCTCAGCTCCGATGGCTGAGCACAGCGGTGACCGCCTCCGGGAAGCTGGCAGCGATCGCCGTCGGACGCGCTTCGTCCGCTGCCAGCGTGCGGCCACGGCTGAGCCACACCGAGCGCAGCCCCGCGTTCGCGGCGCCACCGATGTCCGCCTCGGCGGAGTCGCCGATCATCCAGGCGCCGTCGAGGCTTGCACCGGCCGCGCGGGCGGCGACCTCGAAGATCGTGGGGTCAGGCTTGCGGACCCCGACGGCTTCGCTGACCACCATGCCCGTCACGTGCTCCACCAGCCCCATCATGCGGAGCTTGTTCTCCTGCTGCGCCACGTTCCCGTTCGTGACCACGAACGGGACGTAGCCGGCCTCGCGTGCCCGCCCCAGTGCGGGGGCGACAGCGGGATCGGGCCGCAGGTACTCCAGCACGCCGGCCCGCAGCACCGTGATGACTTCACCCTCCTCCGCCTCGCTCAGCCCCAGCAGCCGGCCCAGGTCGGCGGCGACCTCTGGCTTGGGACGCAAGCCGTCGCCGTCGGCCCGGATGATCTCGGAGACCAGGGCGGGATCAGCTACCCCGGTCCGCTCGGTCACGTAGGCCTTCGCCCAGCGGGCGATCGAGGCAGCCCGATCGACGAGCGTGTTGTCGAGGTCGACGAGCAGCAACGGCATGCCGCGCAGGGTAGCGGCGCCGGAGCCCAAGACCCACTCACCGGGGACCTCAGGCGGCCTTGCGACCTGGTGACAGCGACGCGAGGCAGGCAACCAGGGCGACGACCGCTGCGAACCAGTACCCAGGCGCGAAGGCACCGAACCGGGGTGTCAGAAGTGCGGCGGCCGCGATGCTGGAGACGGCGGAGACGCCCGCGGCAGCGCCGAACTCGTGGAACGTGCTGAGGGCACCGGAGGCAACACCGGCCTCGTGCGGCTGCACGGCCGAGAACATGCTGCCGGCAGCGGCGACGAACGCGGCACCGATGCCGAGCGCGGCCACGCTCGTGGCGACGATCAGCACCGTCATCGAGAAGATCGCCGCGGTGGCGGTGAGACCCGCGGCAGCGATCAGCAGACCCGCACCGGACACCGCGCGCACGCCCCAGCGCGGGAGGAGACGTCCCGCGACAGTGGAACCGAGGATGGTTCCGACAGCGACCGGGAGGAACGACAGGCCGGTCTCCAGCGCGGTGAACCCGTGCAGGTGCTGCAGGGCGAACGATCCGAGGAAGAACACCGAGATCATCAGTGCCGTCGCCACGAAGATCAGCACCAGACCCCGGAGCACCGGGCCGCGCCGGAGGACCCCTGGCTCGATCAGCGGCGCTGGGGCGGTACGGATCCGCCATCCGAAGAGGGCGTACCCGATCAGGCCCGTGACGGCGGCGATCAGCGTGCTCGCGCTGAGCCACCCCGCATCCCCAGCGGCGACGAGCCCGTACACGAGCGCTCCGGTCGACGCCGTGACCAGAGCGGCACCGGCCAGGTCCACCTGGCCGCCCGAACCAGGCAACGGACGAACCGAGCGCACGAGGCCGATCATCAGCACGATGCCGACCGGGACGTTGATGAAGAACACCCACTGCCACCCCGGTCCAGAGGTCAGAACACCGCCCAGGAGCACCCCGACCGCGGCCCCCGCGCCACCGAGGGCCGACCAGACGCCGAGCGCCCGCGTCAGCTCCGCTCCGGTGAAGGTGCGGACGATGACGGACAACGCCGCTGGTGACATCGCTGCCGCCCCGGCGCCCTGGAGCACACGCGCGAGCACGAGCACCTCCCCGCTGCCCGACAGCCCGGCGAGCAGCGACGCCGCCACGAACAGGCTGAGTCCGGCGAGCACGACCCGGCGCGGCCCGAGGATGTCCGCGACCTTGCCGCCGAGCAGCATCAGGCCACCGAACACGAGCGCGTAGCTGCTCGCCACCCAGGCCACACCCGAACGCTCGAGCCCGAGGTCGGCCTGCATTTCCGGGAGTGCGATCGCCACCACCGTGACATCGACGATCAGCATCAGCTGAGCCACACCGAGCAGCACCAGCGTCCGCCATCGGCGGGGATCAGCGGCTTCCGTCTGGGGAGCCGCGTCGTCGGACGTCTGCATCGAAACCACCCTCACCTATAACTCGAACACTAACGTACGAGTACGGTACTCGAACATGTGTGTACGGGAAAGAGGGATATCGATGCCAGTCGTCGTCGGCTCGGGCCGGCGGCTCAGTAGGCGGGCTTGGTCCTGCGGATGTCGTCGGGCCACTGCGTGGTCACACCGAGCGTCTGGGTGAGCAGCTGGTGGTAGGCCCCGAACTCCCCTGCGTCGGCACGCACCTTCCGCGGCGCGATCCCACGATCGAGGCTGTAGGCGGCGAGCGCGCCGACAGCCTCGCCGATGGACCACTCCACCGGGTGCAGCCGGTACGCGCCGTTGGTGATGTGCGTGGTCCCGATGTTCTTGCACGCCGGCAGCAGGTTCTCCACCCGCACCGGCAGCAGCGATCCGAGCGGGATCTGGAACGGGAAGCTGGCCACGTCGACGTAGGTACGGCTGGCCGAGGGGTGCAGGTCGATCCGGTAGTGCCCGATCCCGACGGCGTCCTCGAAGATCTCCGATCCGGCGTCGATGCCGCGCGCCTGCACTCCGACGTGCTGCTCGAGCACCGTGAACTCGGCCTTGATCCGGCGGGACTCACGGATGTACGCGGCCTTCGCGAGCCCGTCCGCTGTCCCACTGATGTCGGGACGCAGCCGGAGCCCGGGATAACCCGTGCCGCCGTCCTCGCGAGGCGCGTCCGTCTGCATCCAGTGCAGGAGCGACAACGAGAGCTCGCGACTCGCCTTGAGCGCCGCGTTCCGAGCAGCCTCGTCGACACCGAGCAGCGGCTTCTCCCAGTAGTCGATCTGCGGCCAGTTGACCGCCGAGACGTCACGGATGCCGGAGTCCGGTGCGAAGACGTCGGCCGAGAGGATCTGCCGGTACTTCCACAGGTCGAACGGCACCCCCGGCGCGGGCCTCGACATGAAGATCGGGCGGTCCCGCAGCCCGAGCGAGACCGGTTCCACGTCGATCCAGGACAGCTGCGGACCCGGCCAGAACGGCGCGACGTGCGTCGCCCAGTGCTGGTAGGACGCCGGCCGGTCGATCGTGTGGTCCTCCCCCGGGCGGTGCTCGAGCGCGAAGCACCACGAGATGGCCTGCTGATCCAGCGGGTCTGCCCGGTCCAGGGCGTGCAGCTCACCCGTCTCCTGGCTCGACTCCGCACCGATGACGTGCTCCACGCCGCCGAGCTCGAGCAGGTCGCCGAGCTCGGTGGCGTCGACGACGTAGGGCGCGGTCACGACGACCTCCTCGCCCGAGCGCGAGTCGCGCAGGGTGACCGCCTCGACGACGTCGCCGTCGGTGTGTACGGCGGTGGGCACGTGCTCGAGCAGCACCTCGATGGCACCGGAGGCACGCCACGGCGCCAGCATCTCCTCCAGCACCGCGACCGCGACGCGTGGCTCGTGGCACAGGCGTGAGACGACGCCGCGGCCGGGGTTGAGCTCGGGGTCGGCGAGGGCCTCCGCCGTCAGTGGGTAGCAGCGCCGGTAGTAGGCGCGGATCCCCGATCGCAGAGCCGCGTAGCTCGGCGAGACGAGCTCGGACTCCACCCAGGCGTGCTCGTCCGGGGGCACGAGCTGGGACGTGAGCTGGCCGCCGAGCCAGTCCGTCTCTTCGGTGAGGACCACACGGCGCCCGAGCTTGACTGCCGTCAGCGCGGCGGCGATCCCGCCCAGCCCGCCGCCGACGACGAGGACCTCGGTGCTGCGTTCGGTCATGTTCATGACTCCTTGATCGTTGTGGTGCTCGTACTCGTGCTCGACGGCGCTGCCGCGATGGTCTCTCCGGGTGCCATCGAGCAGGGCACCCAGGTGGTCGTCGGGTCCGCACCCGGGTCTTCGATCAGTGCGATGAGGCGATCGACGGCGACTCGGCCGACCTCCTCGCGCGGGATCACCAGGCAGTCCCACGCGACCGCCGAGTCGGGTGCGCGCGTCTCGAGCACCGCCACCGAGACGTCCGACGGCACCTGCCGACCCCGTGCAGCCAGCCCCGAGACCAGCCGGTCCGCCAGCCAGACGCTCTCGGCCACGACCGCCGTCGTCCCGTTCGCGACCATGTCGTCGATCCAGCTGTCCACCAGGCCGGCCCGGCCCAGTGCGCCGGGCGAGACGTCGCGCAGCTCGTGAGAGGAGAGCGCCGCCGCATACCCGGAACGCCGGTCCTCGTAGGGGGGCAGACCGTGGTGGTCCCGGAGGTAGGCGAACCGGGTGTGGCCGAGCTGCACCAGGTGCGCCACCACCTCCGCGGCCGCCGCGCGGTAGTCGGGTGCGACGCACGAGATCTCCGCCCCGGGGACGTCGCGGCGACCGATGTGGATGAACGGGTAACCCTCGCTCGCCAGCCGCGCGAGCTCCATGACGTCGGTCGCGACGCCGAGCAGGATGCTGCCGTCGGCCATGCCGAGGCGGTTCACCCCCGCGCGGTAGACCGACCGCGACCCCTCGCCGCCGGCCGCGGAGGTGAAGAGCACGAGGTCGTTGCCGGTCTCCTCCGCACGAGCCTCGATGCCGAGCAGGAAGTCGACGTAGAAGCCGTCACGGGCACGCGAGAAGACCGGCTCGAAGGTGTGGACCCCGAGCAGGGAGTTGCGACGCCCGCGCAGGCTGCGTGCCGCCGGGTTCGGCACGTACCCCAGCTCACGCACGGCCGCGCGGATCCGCTCCTGGGTGCTGACCGGGATGCGGGCAAGGTCGCCGCTGACGACCCGGGACACCGCGGACTGGGAGACGCCGGCCAGCCGGGCCACGTCCGCCTGGCGGGGGGCCCGCTCTCTCTTGGTCGTCATGATCTGACCTCCTTGTCGCGGTTGGCGAGGGCGGCTGCGAACGTCGTCGCACCGATCTCCTCCGCCCGACCTTCCTGGTGAAGCCAACATCGTGCCCAATGCCCCCCACCGACGTCGGTGCGCGGCGGCGCCTGCGTCCGGCAGCGCTCCATCGCGAACGGGCAGCGGGGATGGAAGCGGCACCCGTCCGGTGGTTCGATCAGGCTCGGCGGCTCACCCAGTGCCTCGGCGTCGTCGAAGAGCTCCTCGCGGGACAGCGTCCCGACCCGGTCGGGGTCGGGCGAGGACTCGACGAGCAGCTTGGTGTAGGGGTGCGCCGGGCGTGCGATGACCTCCTCCTTCGGGCCGCCCTCGACCATCTCTCCGGCGTACATGACCACGACGTCGTCGCACACGTATCGAGCGCTCGCGATGTCGTGCGTGATGTACAGCAGCGCGAGCCCGTCCTCGCGGCGCAGCCGATCGAGCAGGTTGAGCATCTCGAGCCGGATGGAGACGTCGAGCATCGAGATCGGCTCGTCACCCAGCAGCACCCGCGGCCCGACCGCCAACGCCCTGGCGATGACCACGCGCTGGCGCTGACCGCCGGAGAGCTCGTGGGGAAACTTGTCGAGGTAGTCCTCACCGGGGGTGAGGCTGACTCGCTCGAGCAGCTCGATGGCGGCCTTGCGTCGTTCGGAGGCCGACAACCGCCGGTCGTGGATGCGCAACGCCCGGTCCAGGTTGTGCCGCACCCGGTGGACCGGGTTGAGCGAGCCGAACGGGTCCTGGAAGATCAGCTGCACGTCCTGGTGGTAGGTGCGCGTCGCTCGTCCGGTCGCGGGCACGCCGTCGAGGAGGATCTCGCCCGTCGTCGGCTCGTAGAACCGCGCGAGCATCCGGGCGAGCGTCGTCTTCCCGCTCCCGCTCTCCCCCACGACCGCCACGATGCGACCTTCGTGCAGGTCGACCGAGGCGTTCTCTACTGCCCGCACCACCGAGGAGTCGCCCACGGCGCCACGCACCACGAAGTGCTTCGTCACGTCGACCGCGGACAGCACCGGCGTGGACTCGCCGGCGACGGCTTCAGGTGCAGCGGTCATGAGGTCGCCTCCGGGGTCAGCAGCAGGCACTCGGCGGCCTGATCGGGCAGGTGCACCAGCGGCGGCTTGGTGGACGAGCAGGCTTCCACCGCCACCGGGCACCGGGGGTGGAACGGGCAGCCGGTGGGCAGGCGCCGCAGATCGGGCGGGGTGCCGGGGATGCCGTGCAGCGTGGTCAGGGGAGCGTGCAGCGGCGGGAACGAGTCCCGCAGCCCGCGCGTGTAGGGATGGGCCGGCGTCCGGTAGAGGGCCTCCGCCGATCCGATCTCGACGATCCGGCCCGCGTACATGATCGCGATCCTGTCGGCCACCTCGAGCAGCAACGACAGATCGTGCGTGACGATGATGACGGCGAAGCCCAGCTCGCGCCGCAGCCGCAGCACCTGCGCCATGATCTGGCGCTGCATGACGACGTCGACGGCGGTGGTCGGCTCGTCCATCACGACGAGCTGGGGCGAGCACGCCAGCGCGAGCGCAATGGTGGCGCGCTGCCGCATCCCGCCCGACATCTCGTGCGGGAAGCTCCGCGCACGATCGGCGGAGATGCCGACCATGCCCAGCAGCTCGACGGTCCTGACCTTGGCGGCGGCACGATCCATGCCGCGGTGGTGCGTACGGAGCACGTCGGCGAACTGGTCCCCCAGCCGCATCACCGGGTTGAGCGCGTCCATCGCGCTCTGCAGCACGATCGACATCGAGGTCCACCGCAGCCGACGGAGCTCGCGCGACCCGAGGGGGACGAGATCGATCCCCGGTCGGCCGTCGGAGGGGTGGAAGACGATGCTGCCCGCCGTCGTCGTCGCGGGTGGCCGCTGCAGGCGGGTGAGCGCGGTGATGAGCGTCGACTTGCCAGAGCCGGACTCGCCCGCGATGCCGAGCACCTCGCCGCGGCCCAGCTGGAAGGTGACATCGCGGCACGCCACGGTGCCGCCGTCGGGGCCGACGTAGGAGACCGTGAGGTCGCGCACGTCCAGCACCGTGCCGGCGTCGCCGGGCGGCCCGTCGGCCAGGTGCTGGGACGCGGTGTGGTCGCGGATGTCGGCGGTCATGCGGCTCCTCCCTCGGCAGCGACGGCTCGCTCCGCGCGGCGGGTCCGTCGGATCACCCGGCGGGTGCCGGCGCGGAGCTTGGGGTTGGCCAGCTCGTCGACCCCGAAGTTGATCATGGCGGCAGCGGTCCCGATGAGCGCGATGCACAGGCCGGGCGGCACGAACCACCACCAGATCCCCCGCAGCACCGCGCTCTGGCTCTGCGCTGCCTGGATCATCGAGCCCCAGCTGATGGAGCCGGAGTCGGAGATCCCGAGGAACGCCAGGCCGGCCTCGGCCAGGATGCCGCCGATCAGTGCCCCGAGGAACATCGAGGCGATCCACCCGACTAGGTGGGGCAGCACCTCGACGGCGACGAGCCGCCCGTGCGACTCCCCGAGCATCCGCATGCCCAGCACGAAGTCCCGGTTCCGCACGCTCAATGTCTGGGCGCGCAGCGTGCGGGCGCCACCGGCCCAGCCGAAGACACCGATGATGACGGCGATCACCCACAGCCCGGTCCCGCGCAGGTAGCCGGAGACGATGAAGATCAGTGGCAGCACCGGCATCACCATGAACAGATTGGTCACGAAGTTGAGGATGTGGTCGACGGTGCCGCCGAAGTAGCCGGCGGTCACGCCGAACGCGATCGCGAGCGCCGTGCCGATCAGCGCGGCCAGCACACCGACGAACATCGACCCGCGAGCCCCGGCGACCAGCTGGGCGAGCACGTCCTGCCCGAACTGGGTGGTGCCGAGCCAGTGCTCGGCGCTCGGCGGGGACGCGATCGCCGAGATGTCGTTGGCGCGCGGGTCCACGCCCAGCACGGATTCCGTGAGCCACGGGCCGAGGACCGCGAGCGCCGTGAAGAAACCCACGACGACCAGCCCGAAGCGAACCTTGGGGTTGGACCAGAGAGAGGGAAGCACGCGTACCTCATCCCTGCTCGCGGACCCGGGGGTCCACGAGCACGTAGACGGAGTCGGCGACAAGGTTCGCCACCAGGACCGTGAGCGCGATCAGCAGGAAGACGCCCTGCATGACGGGGTAGTCGCGCTTCGTGAGCGCGTCGTAGAGCAGGTACCCGATGCCCGGATAGCTGAACACGATCTCGGTGAGGAGCGCCCCGCCGATCACGCCGCCGAGCGCGAGGGCGAACCCGGTGAAGCTGGGCAGCATCGCGTTGCGCGCGGCGTACCGCAGCACCACCCGACCGGGCGAGAGCCCCTTCGCCTGGGCGAGCAGCACATAGTCCTCACGGACCGTGGTCACGGTCATGTTCCGCATCCCCAGCAACCAGCCCCCGAACGCGGAGAACACGATCGTCGCGGCCGGCAGGAACCCGTACCGCAGCGCGCTCAGCCAGAACGCGACACCCTCCGCGTCCGGGTCGTACCCACCCGAGGAGGGGAACCAGTCCAGCTGGAAGCCGAACACCCACAGCGCGAGCAGCGCGACCCAGAAGTACGGGACGGCCGAGATGAACGTGGACGCCGGCGTGAGGATGGCGTCGAGGCGGCCACCGGCCTTCCAGCCGGTGAGCACGCCAAGACCGGTACCGAGCACGAACGCGATCACCGTTGTCGACCCGACGAGCATGAGTGTCCACGGCAACCCCGAGGAGACCACCTCCGAGACCGGCGTCGGGAAGCGCGAGATCGAGGTACCGAGGTCGAAACGTGCCAGCTGGCCGAGGTAGGCGAGGTACTGCTCGAACAGGTTGGCGTCCGGGTTGCCGAACAGAGCCTGGATCGAGACGAGGGTCTCGGGCGGCAGCTGCTGGCCGCTGACACGCTGGAGCTGCTGGATGATCGCGACCGAGGGGTCGCCCGGCATCATGCGTGGCAGCAGGAAGTTCAGCGTGATCGCCGCCCACGCCGCCGCCAGGTAGAAGCCGAGTCGCCGCACCATGAACGACCACCGGCTCGGCACCCGCAGCCGGGTCGTCGTCGGCGTGGAACCCGGCGTCTCCGGGGTAGGTGCGACGGCCGCGTCCGAGGTCGCCACGCTCATCTCCCCTCCCCTCTCGCGGAGCTCAGCTCCGACCTCACGAGGTCGCGGGCTCGAGGTCGAGCAGGGTCAACGTCGTCGAGGGCCCGAGCACCGGTGAGGGCACGTGCTCGAAGCTCTCGGGCGTGGGCCAGCCGGTCCACCTCGAGGCGTTGATGTCGATGAACCAGTAGCTCGCGTAGATCGGCGCGAACGGCACCTCCTCGGCGACGACGCGCTGCAGCACGTAGGACGCCTCACGCAGCTCGTCGGGATCGGCCGTGCCAGCCATCTCGGCGATGGCAGCGTCCGTCTCGGGATCGCTCCACCGGCCGTAGTTGGCGGCTGCCTGCTCACCCTCGGGGACCACGAACTCCGAGCTGAGCCCGCTGTAGGCGCCGAAGGCGCTCGAGCCGCCCGCACCCTGGATCGTGATGTCGAACTGTCCGAGCTGCTGCTGCTCGAGCAGCGCCGCCCCGGGGGCTCCGGCCGGCGTGACCTCCAGACCGAGGTGCTCGCGCCAGCTGTTGATCATGATGTCGGCGTAGGCCTCCCACCCGAAGTCGGTGTTGAAGGACAGCGTCGGGTTGTAGGTCTCGCCGTCGCGCACCAGCGCACCGTTCTCGACCGTGTAGCCGGACAGCGCGAGCTCCTCGAGCGCAGCCTCGACATCGACCTCCCGGATCGCGCCCTGATACTCCGGCAGCAACCAGTCGTCGTAGATGCCGTCCTGCAGGCCGGTGGGGTTGGCCTCCGTGCCCGGCCGGTTGAGCGTGGCGACGATGTCTGTGCTCGGGATCGTCAGCGCCAGCGCCCGGCGGATGTGCACGTCGTCGAAGGGCGTGCGCGCGGTGTTGAAGAACGCGGCGAAGGAGCCGCCGGTGGCGTACAGCTGGTACATGTTCGTCTCCGGGTTCGCCGCGACGAACTCCTCCTCGCCGTTGGCCCACGACACCGTCCCCCACTCGACGTCGCCCGTGAGCAGCTGAGACTTGACGGTGTCCTGCGTGACGGGCACGACCTTGAGGGTCTCCATCGCGAACTCCCCGCCCCAGTAGTCGTCGCGGGCGGCGAACGTCAGCTGCTGCGGCGAGAAGTCGCCGAGCGTGAAGCCGCCGGTACCGATCGGCTCAGGGTTGGTCCACGTCGTCAGGTCCTGCTCGCTCCAGATGTGCTCGGGGACGATCAGCAGGCCGGCGAACTGGTTGAGCACGCTGAACGAGGCGGACTCGAAGGTGAGGTGGACCTCGGCGTCGCCCGTGGCCTCCACGGAGGTATAGGTCGCGCCCGTCGCGTTCAGCTCCGGGTTCTCGAGCGGGATCGAGAGCGAGTACGCGACGTCCTCGGCCGTCATGGGCTCGCCGTCGGAGAACGTCACGTCCTCACGCAGCGTGAAGGTCAGCTCCGTGCCGTCCTCGTTGAAGACCCACTCCTGCGCCAGCCAGGGCGCGACGTTCCCGCCGTCGCTGTGGTCGATCCGCACCAGCGGCTCGTACACCAGACCGGAGTTGGGCGACTTGTCGGTGGCGGGCGAGTACACGTTGAAGTTGAGGACGTAGGTGGTGCCGCCGTCGGTGTTGCCGTAGATCAGCTCGGACTCGGTGGTGGCCGAGCCACCACCTCCGGGCTCGGTCACGTCGTTGGGTGAGCAGGCAGCGACGAACGCGGCGACGACGCCGAGTCCTGCCGCGGCTCGCATGAACCTGGTGCTGGTGCGCATGTGCGCTCTCCTCGTGGGTGTCGAGTAGCGGGGGTCGTGCGGTGCGTGAGTCGACGCCGTCAAGCGACGCCGGGTGGAGCGGCTCACGCGGTCGATGCTGCAGCGGTGCAGACGATCGACCCGGTGAACTGACAGCTCTCACCGGGCGCGGTGTAGGCCACCCGGTCGACGCGCATCGTCAGCGGTACGTCCGGCGGGACGAGCTCGCCGCCACCGGGAACGGTCCCGCCCCACAGGGACAGGAACAGCTTGGCGTCGCGAACCGGGATCTTCGCCGGGTCCGTCACCGCGTGCACCAGCTCGCCGTCGACGTAGAAGTCGAGGCGATCCGCCGACCAGACGATGCCGTAGTCGTGGAAGGCCTCGTCCGCGCCAGGGGTCAGGGGTGCCGAGGTCGAGACCATCTGCTGGTGGTAGCGAGATGTGCTCAGGCGCACGGTGTCGGTGTCGGCGCCGAGGAGCCGCGCGAGGTCGATGCCCTCGGCCGGTCCGTCGTCGCCGGCTGCGGCGTACGTGAAGATCGAGGCCAGCACGCCGGGGTTCTCGACGCCCTGCGCTCGCACCTCGTAGGTGCCGTAGCCCAGCGGCGTGCGGTGCTGGACCTCGGCACAGGCGTAGTCACGGCCGGCGACGGCCCCGGCTGCGAAGGTGAGCTCGAGAGCTCCATCGACGGCGGAGACTTGGTCGGCATCCCAGCCGCAGGCGTAGGCGTCGCCGTTGTTCCAGCCGTCGGAGACGAACCACCGCGAGGTGTCGAGCGTGTCCATGTCGTCGACGAACGACGTGGTGGGTGCCTCCAGACCACATGCCAGCGAGCCCTCGAACGGACACTCGTCCCCGAGAGCCGTGAACGCCACGTGGTCGTACTCGGTGACGATCGGTGCACCGGGATACTCGAACGGCCCCATCCAGTCCGTCAACGTGTCGGTCCCCCAGATCATGAGGAAGACGCGCTGGGTGTAGGTGGGGAGGTCCGAGGGGTCCGTGTAGGTCCGGGCGACCTCGCCGTCGATGAAGAACTGGAGGCGGTCGGGCTCCCAGACGAATGCGTAGTCGACGAACTCGGCCGCGTTGTCGACGCCGACAGGCACCGGTCCGCCGCCGGCCGCGGCGCCGTCGACCCAGGAGTTGAACTCGACGGCGGTCGTGTCGTGACCGAGGATCTCGACGTCGATCTCGTGCCACGGCTCGCCGTAGGTCGGCCCGGTGTACGTGAACAGCGAGGAGTTGGTGCCGCTCGCCGCACCGACCCGCATGCGCGTCTCGTACGTGCCGTACCCGTGCCACTCCCGTGTCTGGATCGAGCCGCAGGAGTAGTCCTGATCGCCGTACGGGGTGTCATCGAGGGAGAGCTGCAGCAGGCCGTCCGTGACGACCGTGTTGGCCGCATTGAACTGGCAGTTCTGGTAGGTCCCGTTGCGGAACTCGTCGGCGACGTACCAGAAGGTCTCGTCTAGCGGTCCGTCGAACGTCTCGTAGAAGGAGTCGCCGCCGGGATGCCCGAGCAGGGACGTCGTCTCGACGTCGCCTTCCGCCGCGGGTGCCGCCACGGCAGGCAGCAGGGCGACCGCAGCAGCCGCGGTGACGCGGAGGAAGGTCCGCCTGACTGAGGTTCGCACTGCACGCTCGCTCTCGTCGTCGAGTTCGGTTCTGCGTGGCGTCCCGGTGTGCGCATTCGTATGCACGCGAACACTGTGAGCATCGGTACTCACGCGGTACTACGTATGCGCATCAGAGTATGGCACCGCCCGTACGCGGTCAACCCCCAAGTCGGTGCGCAGCTTCGCCACCTCCCTCGACGGCGAGGGCCAGGACTCCGAGACACACGTCAGCCGCGCCGAGACCGGCTGCACCGGCGGGTGTCGAGACGCGCTCTGAGCTGATCCATGCACCCGCCCGCCGCGGATGACCAGCTGGTGGGCCCAGAGGGACTCGAACCCCCGACACCCGCGGTGTAAACGCGGCGCTCTAACCAGCTGAGCTATGGGCCCGGGACGGTGACGTGAGCACGACCACGCGCGCCCGGCTCACCTATTGTGCCAGCCGCACCGGCGGCTGCGGCGCGGACCTCTTCTGGAACCGGAACGAACGGAGCAGGATCTGTAGCCAGCCCTCAGGTCCGCCACTGCCCCCGTTCGACCAGCACCTCGCGGAGCACGTCGGGTCGATCGGTGATGAGGCCGTCGACACCGGCGTCGAGGAGCCGGTGCATGTCGGCCGGCTCATCGACGGTCCAGACGTGCACCTGCATGCCGTTGCGGTGCGCCCCGGCGATGAAACCGGGCGTCACGATCCGGAACCCGTACCGGAACTCGGGAACCTGCAGGCAGGTCGCGCCGCCGGCGGTGATGAACGAGCGCCACAGCCGTGGCCGCAACCGCAACGCGGTGATCTCCTGCGGCGACGCCGAGGTCTCGACCCCGGGCAGCAGGCGCCTCACCCATGTCAGTCGCGCATGGCTGAACGATGCCATCAGCACCCGGTCCTGCGCCGCAGCGTCCTCGATCACCCGCACGGTCGGCTCGATGACCTCAGCCGTCTTGACGTCGATGTTGAACCGTGTCTGCGGGAAGCTGTCCAAGAGCTCCGCGATCGTTGCGATCCGTTCGCCGCCGCGGAGCCGGACCGCACGGATCTCCGCCGCGGTCAGGGTCGCGAAGGGGCGCGTGCCGTAGCCGGAATCGGGGCTCACCCGCGACATGTCCCGGTCATGGAAGGCGAACGCGACGCCGTCGATGCTCGCCCGCGAATCGGTCTCGATGTAGCGATATCCGAGCGCGACCGCGTTGCCCACCGCCGTGAGCGAGTTCTCGATGCCGACATTGGCGGGCAGCGCGTCACCACCGCGGTGCGCGAGCGCCAGCGGCGGCTGGGTCAGGTACCGGTCGGGATGGCCACCCTCCGTCATCTCAGGCCACCCTGGGCAGGTGCTGCTCGACGGCGGTGCGATGGTCCTCGAGGTCCCTCGCCACCCCCGCCGGCGAGCGGGTGGACCACCTGATCACGCCGTCGCCGTCGATCAGGTACGAGGTCCGGGTGGAGGTGCCGCGTTCGTGGTCGAACGCCTGGTAGCGCCGCGAGACCTCACCGTGCGGCCAGAAGTCGGAGAGCAACGTGGGACCCGAGTCGCCGGTGACCCCGGACTGCTCCGCCCAGGTGCGCAGCACGAACATCGAGTCGCAGCTCACCGCAAGCACGCGAACACCATGGGCGGCGACCGACGCGGCGAGAGGCGGCAGCCCGGCCAGCTCGCCCGAGCACAACGGCGTGAACGCAGCAGGAAGGAACACCAGCAGCGCAGCGCCGTCGAGATCGGCGAGATCGGTCGGGGTCCCGTGGATGTCCGGGAGGCACAGCTCCGGGGCGGGCTCGCCGACCGGGATCACCTGCCTCTACCGCGCGAGGTGAGTCTGTATGCCGACCAGGCCGGTGCCACCGCGATCGTCGAGGTGGTGTGCAGGCCCGCGGTGGTGGCGGCCTCCTCGACCTCGGCAGGCGGGACATGGCCGTGCCTGCCTGCCTTCGGTGCCAGCAGCCAGATGAGCCCGCCATCCTCCAGGGTGGTCAGCGCATCGGTGAGGACATCGGTGAGATCTTGCGTGTCGCCGTCGTCGTCACGCCACCAGATCAAGGCGACGTCGATGACGTCGCCGTAGCTCTCGTCCTCAAGAGGTGAGCCGATCGCAGCCTCGATGTCGGCGCGCAGCTCCTCGTCGCAGTCGCTGTCGTACCCGAACTCTTGGATCACCTGCCCGGACGCCACCCCCAGGCGTCCAGATCCTTCGGTCGTCTCCGGCCGTGCTGCCACTGTGTCGCGGGTCCTTTCGATCGGGGTGAGCTGACCTTGATCCTAGTGTCAGCGACATCACAGCGCCCGTGAAGGAGTTGTGGTGTCGTTGTGGCCGGCTTCAAGGAAGAATGGCACAAGGAAGTAACGGTCCGGGGCCCTGGGCGGCCCGACCGCGCGAGGCGCCGCTGCCAGGCCGCAAGATCTGGCGGGTGCCGGCAGCGAACCGAAGCCCTGGAGAAGAGGAACCCGTGACGTCCACTGCAGGTCCACTTATCAACGGTCTGCTCAGCCAGGTCCGCGACATCGACGCGGAAGAGACGAGCGAGTGGCTCGAGTCACTCGACGGCCTGGTCGAGAATCGCGGCGGCCCGCGCGCCCGCTACATCCTGCTCAACATGCTCAAGCGAGCACGTGAGCACGGCGTGGTCGTGCCGCAGCCGGTCACCACCCCCTACGTCAACACCATCGGTGTTCACGACGAGCCGTACTTCCCCGGCGACGAGGCGATCGAGCGCCGCTACCGCGACTACCTGCGGTGGAACTCCGCGATCATGGTCACGCGTGCGCAGCGGCCCGAGATCTCGGTCGGCGGGCACCTGTCCTCCTACGCCTCCGTCGCGACGCTCTACGAGGTAGGCCTCAACCACTTCTTCCGCGGCAAGGACCACCCCGGCGGCGGCGACAGCATCTACTTCCAGGGCCACGCGGCCCCGGGCATGTACGCGCGGGCGTTCCTCGAGGGCCGGCTCTCCGAGGCCGATCTCGACGGCTTCCGCCAGGAGCTCTCCCGCTCCTCGGGCGGCCGCGGGCTACCCTCCTACCCCCACCCGCGCAACATGCGCGACTTCTGGGAGTTCCCGACGGTCTCGATGGGCCTCGGCCCCGCATCGGCGATCTACCAGGCGTGGTTCAACCGGTTCCTCGAGGGTCGCAGCGTCAAGGACACCTCGGACCAGCGCGTCTGGGCATTCCTCGGCGACGGCGAGATGGACGAGCCCGAGTCGCGCGGCATGCTGCAGCTCGCCGCCCAGCAGGGCCTCGACAACCTCACGTTCGTCGTCAACTGCAACCTGCAGCGCCTCGATGGGCCGGTCCGCGGCAACGGCAAGATCATCCAGGAGCTCGAGGCGTTCTTCCGCGGCGCGGGCTGGAACGTCATCAAGGTGATCTGGGGCCGCGACTGGGACCCGCTGCTGGAGGCGGACAAGGACCGCGCCCTGGTCAACCTGATGAACAACACGCCCGACGGCGACTACCAGACCTACCGCGCCGAGTCCGGCGCGTTCATCCGGGACCACTTCTTCGGTCGCGACCCGCGCACGAAGGCGCTCGTCGAGAGGATGAGCGACGACGAGATCTGGGCGATGAAGCGCGGCGGTCACGACTACCGCAAGGTCTACGCCGCCTACGACGCGGCGGTCAAACACGAGGGCCAGCCCACTGTGATCCTGGCCCACACCGTCAAGGGCTACGGACTGGGTTCCTCGTTCGCGGGCCGTATGTCCACGCACCAGATGAAGAAGCTCAAGCTCGAGGACCTCAAGGGCCTGCGCGACTCGCTCGAGATCCCGTTCACCGACGCCGAGCTCGAAGCCGACCCGTACCTGCCGCCCTATTTCCACCCCGGGGTGGACTCCCCCGAGATCACCTACATGATGGATCGCCGCAAGGCGCTCGGTGGGTTCCAGCCGGAGCGGCGCGACAAGCACGTGCCGGTCACACTCCCGGCCGACAAGACCTACGAGCGACTCGCCAAGGGGTCCGGGCAGCAGGAGGTCGCCACCACGATGGCGCTCGTCCAGCTGTTCAAGGACCTGCTGCGCGACAAGGACTTCGGCCGGCGGATCGTGCCGATCATCCCGGACGAGGCCCGCACCTTCGGCCTCGACGCGATCTTCCCGAGCACGAAGATCTTCAACACGCAGGGCCAGCACTACCTCGCAGCCGACCGCGAGCTGCTGCTCTCGTACAAGGAGTCGGAGGCTGGTGGGCTGCTGCACACCGGCATCAACGAGGCCGGCTCGGCCGCCGTGTTCCAGGCGGTCGGCACCTCCTACGCCACGCACGGCGAGCCGATGGTGCCGTTCTACTTCTACTACTCGATGTTCGGCTTCCAGCGCACGGGTGACCAGTTCTGGGCGGCCGGCGACCAGCTGACCCGAGGGTTCCTCATCGGCGCCACGGCCGGCCGCACCACGCTGACCGGGGAAGGCTTGCAGCACGCTGACGGCCACTCCCCCATCCTCGCGTCCACCAACACCGCGGTGGTCAGCTACGACCCGGCGTACGGCTACGAGATCCGTCACATCGTCAAGGACGGTCTGGAGCGGATGTACGGGGAGGACAACGGGAGCGAGACGCAGCGCTCCCGTGACGTGATCTACTACCTGACGGTCTACAACGAGCCGATGCTGCAGCCGGCCGAGCCGGAGAACGTCGATGTCGAGGGCATCCTCAAGGGCATCTACAAGCTCCGCGACGGCGAGGGCGAGGGTCCCCGGGTGCAGCTCCTCGCCTCGGGTGTCGCGGTGCCGTGGGCGCTCGAGGCGCAGCAGCAGCTCCGCGAGGACTGGGGCGTCGTGGCGGACGTGTGGTCGGTGACCAGCTGGACGGAGCTCCGCCGGGACGCGCTGGCTGCCGAGCACGACGCGTTCGTCAACCCCGGTGGCGAGCAGCGCACCCCGTACGTGACCGCCAAGCTGGCGGACGCGCAGGGCCCGTTCGTGGCAGTGACGGACTACGACCACCTGGTCCCCGACCAGATTCGCGCGTGGGTCCCGGGCGACCTGCTCACGCTGGGTGCCGACGGGTTCGGGTTCTCCGACACCCGCCCGGCCGTGCGTCGGCACTTCCTCATCGACACCCAGTCGATCGTCACGCGTGCGCTGCAGGGCCTCGCGCGACGTGGCGAGGTCGACGCCTCCGCGCCGGCACAGGCGGTCGAGCGCTATCGCCTGCTCGATGTCAACGCCGGTACCACCGGCACCGCGGGCGGCGACTCCTAGATCAACGCTGCTGCTTCGCCCAGGCCTGACCGGCCTGCGCGAGGTCGGTGTCGAACGGGTTGTGCGCCACCTCCCACCGGAACCCGGCCGGGTCGGCGAAGTAGCCCGAGTAGCCACCCCACTCACGATGCCTGCCTGGGACGACCTCGCTCGCCCCGGCCCGCCGGGCGGCCTCGAGCACCGCGTCAACGCGTGCCGGGTCGGCGACGTTGTGAGCGAGCGTCATCGGCGCAAGTCCGGGTACGGGCTCGCCCACCTCCTCGCGGAAGCTCGCGAGCTCCCAGAGGGACAGCACCAGCCCGGGCCCGACCTGCAGGAAGATCACATCGCCGCCATCCTGGCGAGCGTGCCACCCCAGGCCGTCGACGTAGAAGCGCCGGGCAGCATCCAGATCGGGGACGGCGAGGGTGACGAGGCTGAGGTACTGGTCCATGCCAGCATCCTGTCTCAGGACACCGACAGCGGGTGTCCGTTGTGGGAGTTCCACAACATCGGCCTATCCTGGCGCGGTGAGCACCGAGTCCCGACCGAAGGTCGCACCACCAGGCAGCGACGACATGGTCAAGCGGCTGCGGAGCGGCACCAGTCAGCTCACCTCGGCCGCGCTGGCCCGGCTCGACAGCGAGCTCGCCTGGTACCGCGCGCTGCAGGCCGAGGACCGGTCCTGGATCGGGCTGGTGGCGCAGGCGGGCATCGCCAGCTTCATCGCCTGGTACGAGAACCCCGAGCGGGGCACCTCGAACGCCGCTGAGATCTTCCGCGCCGCTCCCCCGGAGCTGACCCGTTCGATCTCGCTGCAGCACACGCTCCAGCTCGTGCGCATCGTCGTCGAGATCGTCGAGGAGCACACCGAGACCCTCGCTACCCCCGCTGACCGGTCCGCGCTGCGCGAGGCCGTGCTGCTCTACTCGCGCGAGGTCGCGTTCTCTGCTGCCGAGGTCTACGCCCGGGCCGCGGAGTCACGCGGTGCGTGGGACGCCCGGCTCGAGGCGCTCGTGGTCGACTCGCTGCTTCGCGGGGAGGCCGACGAAGGGCTGCGCTCACGCGTGGCCGCGCTCGGCTGGGCGGGCCGCGGCAACACGATCGTGCTGGTGGGATCGGTCGAGCCGCACCTCGACGACGTCAGCTCGGCCGAGCTGCGCCGCGCGGCCCGGCGGGCCTCCTCGGACGCGCTTGTCGGCATCCAGGGCGACCGCCTCGTCGTGGTACTGGGCGGCGAGGGCAACCTACGCGCCCAGGCCGAGGCCCTCCTCGACAGGTTCGGCCCGGGTCCGGTCGTGATCGGGCCCCAGGTGCGCTCGCTCGCCGACGCCGGCAGGTCGGCGCGTGCCGCCCTGTCGGGTCTCGTCGCCGTGACCGCCTGGCCATCGGCCCCGCGGCCCGTGCTCGCCGACGAGCTGCTCCCCGAGCGGATGCTGATCGGAGACGTGGACGCGCGACGCACGCTGCTCTCGGAGGTCTACGCACCGCTGCTCGGCGTGGGCGGCCACCTGCTGGAGACGCTCAGCGCCTACCTCAGCGAGGGGCGCTCGCTCGAGGCGACCGCACGACAGCTGTTCGTGCACCCGAACACGGTTCGGTACCGCCTCAAGCGCATCACCACCGTGACCGGCTGGGACCCGACGGACGCGCGGGAGGGATTCGTGCTCCAGATCGCCCTCGCGGCCGGGCGGCTCGATGCCGCGGGCCCTCACTCGGACAGCGGGCGCTTGTAGAGTGTCCACAACGACACCGGCACAGCTTGTTGCGATCCGGCGTCCTTGCGAGACGACGACGGACGGGAGAGTAGACAGGTGATCGCCGTACTGTGCCCAGGTCAGGGCTCGCAGACCCCCGGGATGCTGACGCCGTGGCTCGAGGTCGAAGGTCTGAGCGCCGAGCAGATGCTGGCGCGCCTCGGTGAGGCAGCGCAGGTGGACCTGCTGCACCTCGGCACCGAGGCGGATGCCGAGGCCATCAAGGACACCGCCGTCGCACAGCCGCTGATCGTCGCCACCTCCCTGCTCAGCCTCGCTGCGCTGAGCGGCAGGGCCGGCGCTCACACCGACTGGACCGCCGTCACCGCCGGGCACTCGGTCGGCGAGTACGCCGCTGCCGTGGTCGCTGGCGTGCTCGATGACGGCGACGCGCTCGGGCTGGTCGCCACCCGCGGCCGCGCGATGGCCGAGGCGGCCGCCGCTACTCCCACCGGGATGGCTGCCGTGGTCGGCGGGGAGCCTTCCGAGGTCGTCGCCGCGATCGAGTCGCTCGGGCTCGTCGCGGCCAACGTCAACGGCGGCGGCCAGGTCGTCGCCGCCGGAACCCTCGAGGCGCTCGAGCAGCTCAAGGAGAACGCACCCGCACGCGCCCGGGTGATCCCGCTGGCCGTCGCCGGCGCCTTCCACACGCGCTACATGGGCAGCGCGGTCGAGGCGGTCTCCGCCGCTGCCGAGGCCCTCACCCCCGCCGATCCCATCGTCCCGTTGCTCACCAACGCCGATGGCTCGGTCGTGACCGACGGCACGACGGCGCTGCGCCAGATGGTCGCGCAGATCTCGCGCCCGGTGCGCTGGGACTCATGTCAGGACCAGTTGCTCGCGCTCGGTGTCACCGCCGCGATCGAGCTCGCCCCCGCCGGTGTCCTCACCGGCCTCGCCCGGCGCACGCTCAAGGGCGTCGAGACGGTCGCCCTGAAGAGCCCGGACGACCTCGACGCCGCAGCCGAGCTGATCGCACGTCACCGCGCGTGACCACGCCGAAGTCTCGAACCGCATCCCCGACCGACCGCGAGGAGAACGCATGACCGCCACGCTGCGCCCGACCGAACCGGTCACCGGTTCTCAGATCCTCGCTGTCGGCGGGGCACGAGGCGAGAACCTCGTGCCGAACGAGGACATCGTCGGCCCGATCAACTCCTCCGACGAGTGGATCGTGCAGCGCACCGGCATCAAGACCCGGGCGCGCGCCAACCCCGAGACCACGATCCTCGACCTCTCGGCTGCCGCCGCCGAGGAAGCCCTGGCCAAGGCCGGGATCGCACCGGGCGACGTCGACGCCGTCATCGTCGCGACCGTCACGCACTTCGAGCAGACGCCCGCACTGGCGACGCTGCTGACCGAGCGTCTCGGTGCCACGCCCGCCGCGGCGTTCGACATCTCGGCGGCCTGCGCCGGGTACTGCTACGGCATCTCCCAGGCCGACGCCCTGGTGCGCGCGGGCACCGCCGAGCACGTGCTCGTTGTCGGCGTCGAACGGATGAGCGACTTCATCGACCCGACCGACCGCACGATCTCGTTCCTCCTGGGTGACGGTGCCGGAGCCGCTGTGGTGGGCCGTTCCGACACCCCACGCATCGGTCCGACCGTGTGGGGCAGCGACGGCAGCCTCGCGGGTGCGATCTATCAGACCAAGCCCTGGCTCGACTATCGCCGCGAGGAGCTGGGCGAGCCCATGCCGGAGCGCGCCGAGCTGGCCGAGGAGGTCTCGCAGATGGTCACCCCCACGCTGCGCCAGCAGGGGCCCACCGTGTTCAAGTGGGTCATCACCAACATCCCCAAGCTGGCCAGGCGCACGATCGAGGCGGCCGGGCTCACGCCCGCTGACATCGACGTGTTCATCCCCCATCAGGCCAACATGCGCATCACCGACCAGCTCCTGAAGACGCTGGGGCTGCGCGAGGACGTCGTCGTCGGTCGCGACATCGCCGACACCGGCAACACCTCCGCGGCCTCGATCCCGCTCGCGACCGAGCGGCTGCTCCGCGAGGGCGCTGCCAAGAGCGGCGATGTCGCGCTGCAGATCGGTTTCGGCGCCGGCATGGCGTTCGCCGGGCAGGTCGTGATCCTGCCCTGATCCGCGCGTTGCCGCGCGAGCGGCGACCTCAGTCCGCAACACTGGGTCCGCGAACGGTCGAGATCGACCAGCAGACCCACCACAGAAAGGGAAGCCACCCATGGCGCACAGCGAATCCGAGATCCTCGAGGGCCTCGCCGAGATCGTGAACGAGGAGACGGGCCTGCCGACAGACGCGGTCACGGCCGAGAAGTCCTTCACGGACGACCTCGACATCGACTCTCTGACGATGATGACCGTCGTCTCGGTCGCCGAGGAGAAGTTCGGGGTGACGATCCCCGATGAGGACGTCAAGAACCTCACCACCGTCGGCGACGCCGTCAGCTTCATCGCCCAGGCCCAGGCCTGAGCCCCGAGCGGGTGCCGCAGCCGGTATCGGCGCGGCACCCGCTCGTCCATTCATCCAGCCATCCACGCAACGAGGGAGCGACGAACCGTGACTGATCAGGTCGTGATCACCGGACTCGGAGTCACCAGCCCGCTGGGCGGAGACGTCGCCAGCACCTGGGAGGCCGCCCTCGCGGGCCGCTCCGGTGTCAACATTCTTGAGCACGACTGGGTTGAGCAGTACGACGCGCCCGTTCGCTTCGCCGGTGAGCTCGCCGTGCCGGCCGCCGACGTGCTCAGCGTGCCTGAGACCCGCCGCATGGACCCGAGCGCTCAGTACGCGGTCGTGGCCGCCCGGCAGGCCTGGGCGGACGCCGGGAGCCCGGAGATCGACCCCACGCGTCTCGGCACCGTGGTCGCTTCCGGCATCGGTGGCGTCTGGACGTTGCTGTCCCAGTGGGACAACTACAAGGAGAAGGGACCCCGCCGGGTCTCCCCGCTCACGGTGCCGATGCTGATGCCGAACGCGCCCTCGGCGCAGGTCTCGATGCTGGTCGGTGCGCGCGCGGGTGCTCACACCCCGGTCTCCGCGTGCGCCTCGGGTGCCGAGGCGATCGGTTACGCCACCCAGATCATCCAGTCCGGCCGCGCCGACATGGTGCTCGCCGGCGGTACCGAGGCACCGATCCACCCGCTGCCGCTGGCCGCGTTCGCGCGGATGCAGGCGCTCTCGACCCGCAACGACGACCCGCAGGGTGCGTCGAGGCCCTACGACATCACCCGCGACGGCTTCGTCATGGGCGAGGGTGCCGGGATCCTTGTGCTCGAGCGCGAGTCGCACGCGCTCGCGCGCGGCGCCACGATCTACGCCCGCGTGGCCGGGTTCGGGATCACCTCGGACGCGGCAGACATTGCGGCACCGGCCCCCGAGGGCCAGGAGCGCGCGATGCGTGCTGCTCTCGAGGACTCCGGGCTCGCCAGCACCGACATCGTGCACGTCAACGCGCACGCCACCTCCACGCCGCTCGGCGACATGGGTGAGGCGAGCGTCGTCGCCAAGGTCCTGCCGCACAGCCCCGTCGTGTCCGCCACGAAGTCGATGACCGGCCACCTCCTGGGTGGCGCCGGTGCGCTCGAGACGATCTTCACGGTGCTCGCGCTGCGGGACCGCCTGGCACCACCCACGATCAACGTGACCCAGCCGGAACCCGAGCTGCCGATCGACCTGGCTCGTGACACGCCCCGCGACCTGCCTGAGGGTCAGGTGGCGGCGTTCAACAACGGCTTCGGGTTCGGCGGCCACAACGCCAGCCTGATCGTCGCCTCGGTGTGACCTGCGTCGGCTGAGCCGGCTTCCCGGCCCTCAGCCGACGCGGTGCAGCCAGCGCACGGGCACACCAGCACCCGCGTAGCGGAACGGCTCCAGCTCGTCGTCCCAGGCCTGCCCGAGCGCGAGGTCCAGCTCCTGACGCAGCCGTACCGGGTCGGCTGCGTGCTCCATGGCGGACCGGATGCGGTCCTCGGGGACGACGACGTTGCCGTGCACGTCTGTCTGGGCGTAGAAGATGCCGAGGTCGGGCGTGTGGCTCCAACGACCGCCGTCGGTGCCGCGTGCCGCCTCCTCGGTCACCTCGTACCGGAGGTGGGACCAGCCGCGTAGTGCCGACGCCAGGCGAGCGCCGGTCCCGACGTCACCTGTCCACGACAGCTCGGTGCGGAACAACGTGGGCGCAGCGGGCTGCGCAGACCAGTCCACAGCGACCCTGGAGCCGAGCACGGACCCGATGGCCCACTCGACGTGAGGGCACAGCGCACGGGGTGCAGAGTGCACGAAAACGACACCGCGGGTGATCACACCAGACGCCAATGCAGGCATCGCCGCTCCTTCCAGCTCGGACGAGATTCGTCTTCCCCAACGCATCTCTTCCGCTGCCAGCAAGCGCGACTCACGGCTCGTGCTGCCTATTGTGCCCTATCTCGGCTCATTTGCGGCAATCCTGGCGATGGGATCGCCGCCCGGCACGTCACGCTGCCGCGTCACTGGTCCGCAAGCACCCACCGGTAGGCGGAGGCGTCGCCGCTCCAGTTGAACAGCTCCTGCCATGTCACCGCGGTCACGTCGGCGGGGACGTCCAGCACCGACAGCCCGGTGTAGGTCTCACCCGGTTGCATCTCCGAAGGTGCGCTCTCCTCCGTGCCGACGCAGAACAGCCCGGTGGCGAAGGCACTGGTCTCGATCACCTGGTCGCCGGCCAACGCGCCGAGCTCCCAGCCGATGAACGTGTAGGTGCCCGGATCCTCGTCCGCCATGGCAGGCAGGACCGTGAACTCCAGCGTCAGCCCGAGGTACTGATCGCTCTCGGGTTCGCCGCACAGCGTGCTGCCCGTTCCCTCGGGCTGCCAGCCGACCACGTGCTCCAGGAGCCGGACCTCCACGACGGGCTCCCCCGAGATCCCGTAGACCAGCGCGGGCTCACCGGCGGCGAGGTCGACGAAGTCGCCTGCTGCGGTGCCGCCGTCATCGGTGGTCGGGTCGCCCGTCGGGTCCGCGGTGGGCTCGTCCGAGGTGACCTCCTCGGTCGGCTCCTCCGAGGTCGCGTCGTCGGTCGGCTGATCCGAGGTCGCGGACGTCGAGGGCTCGACGGCCGTCGGGTCCTCGTCGCCACCACGGAACAGGGACGAGATGCCCCACACGAGCCCACCGAGGACCAGGACCGCCACGACGGCGACCACGATCATCGTGGTGGTGTTGCGCGCCTTGGGCGCCGGCCCACCGGGTCCGACGGCTCCCGCGGGTCCGTACGGGCCAGCGGGGTAGCCCCCGCCGGGAGCGTAGCCACCGGCCGAGCCGGCCGCGTATCCGCCCTGCTGCGGGTTGTACGGCGAGGCGCCAGGCTGCTCGAGCCCGGCGCTCGGTGCGTAGGAGTAGAGCCCCGGCTGACCTGGTGGGGTGGGCTGGGCCGACTGGGCCGGCAGTGCCTGCGTCACCGGCGTGCCCATGGTCTGGGTCGCCTGCTGATCCTGCTGCTGGGTGCGCTGGCTCGGGGAGGTGTTCTCCGCCGCGACCGCTGCAGCGAAGGGGTCATCGACCCAGAACTGCCAGCCGTCCGGCGCGGCCGGCCAGGAGGGGTCGGGCGCCCAGCCCGGTGGCGGCGTCCAGCCCTCGGGTGGCTTCGGCCAGCCCGGCGGTGAGTTGAACGTCTGAGCCATGGGGCTCCCCCTTCTGGTACGCCGACGCCGGCTGATGACCGATGCCCGACGCGCACCATCCTAGGAGCGCCGCGGGTGCCCGCACACACACGCGGGCGGGCACCTCTATCCCGCGCTCAGCCCGCGGTCAGCTGCACCGAGACCGTGGCGAACGAGTGCGGCGGCAGCGACACCGTCACCTTCCCACCGACCACCGGCCCGATCTCGAGGTCACGCGGCGTGACTGCCTCGGTACCGCCGGGGACGTTGTGGGCGGCCGCGTCATCAGGAGCCAGCACGCGGCCGGTCAGTGCGGTGACCTCGCGGCCACGCAGGTCGAGCGTGATGTCCGTGGCCTCGGTCAGGTGCAGGTTCGACAGGGACACGAGGGCGGTGTCGCCCGAGATCGAGGCGGAGGAGGAGACGCGCCGCAGCTCGGCGCCGTCGACGTCGATCGCGCGATCCTCGCCCAGCAGGTGCACGGCGAGCGACGCGGCGTCCTGGTGGCCCTTGTTCATCTCGAACACGTGGTAGGTCGGCGTGAGCACGAGCTCGCCGGTGGCCTCGTCGGTCAGGAGCATCGCCTGCAGCACGTTGACCGTCTGCGCGATGTTCGCCATCACCAGGCGCTCGGCGTGCTCGTGGAACACGTCGAAGTGCAGGCTCGCCACCAACGCGTCGCGCATGGTGTTCTGCTGGTACAGGAAGCCGGGGTTGGTACCGGGCTCGACGTTGAACCAGGTGCCCCACTCGTCGAGGATCAGGCCGACCTTCTTCTGCGGGTCGTAGCAGTCCATGACGGCGGAGTGCCCCGAGATCAGCTCGTCGATCCGCTGCGCCTTGACGAGGGTGGTGTAGTACTCGTCGGCGTCGAAGTCGGTCGCGCTGCCCTTGTCCTTCCACTCGCCGGGCACCGTGTAGTAGTGGAAGGTGATCGCCTGGAAGATGTTCTTCGGGTCGTGCTGGCATCCGAGGCAGCTGAGCGCCTTCATCAGCTGCTCGGTCCAGTGGTAGTCGTCTTCCGACGCGCCCGCCGCGATCTTGTACAGCTTGTTGTCCCCGTGGTTACGGCAATAGGTGGCGTACCGGCGAGCCTCCTCGGCGTAGTGCTCGGCCGACATGCTGCCGCCGCACCCCCACGGCTCGTTGCCGATACCCCAGAAGGGCACGTTCCAGGGCTTGTCGCGCCCGTTGGCACGGCGGAGGCGGGCCATCGGCGAGTCGCCGTCACGGGTGAGGTACTCGACCCAGTCGCTCATCTCTTTGACGGTGCCGGAGCCGACGTTGCCGTTGACGTACGGGTCGGCACCGAGCATCTCGCACAGCGCCATGAACTCGTGCGTCCCGAAGTGGTTGTTCTCCTCGATGTCGCCCCAGTGGGTGTTCACCATCCGGGGCCGCTCCTCGCGGGGCCCGATGCCGTCCATCCAGTGGTACTCGTCGGCGAAGCAGCCGCCGGGCCAGCGCAGGTTCGGGATGTTGAGCGCGCGGAGCGCCTCGACGACATCGAGCCGGATCCCGCCCTCGTTCGGGATCTCGGAGTCGTCTCCCACGTAGAACCCACCGTAGATGCACCGTCCCAGGTGCTCGGCGAAGTGTCCGTACAGGTGCTTGCTGATCTGCGGTCCCTCGACGTCGAGGTCGATCACCGCACGCAATGAGGTCATGGATGTGAACGTTAACAGCGGAAGGCCGCCCGCGTCACCCCACGCGTACGGCGCGCCGGTGCCCGACCCAGAGCAGGAACCCGAGCAGCGCGAAGCCGGCAGCGGCGAGAGCCACCGTGAGCAGGCTCGCCGTCACCAGCGGCGCGATCACGCCGGCGAGCAGCGCGTTGAACCCGAGCGATGCGAGCGTTCCCAGCGAGGCTGCGGCACCACGGTGGTGCGGGAAGGTGTCAAGGATCTCGAGCTGGATCACGGGGAACGCGACGGCGATGGCGCACGAGAGCAGGGCGGGTCCCACCATCGCGAGCGGCAGGTAGGGGTGGATCAGCATCAGCACGACGTTGAGCAGGCCGGCGCCGAGGGCGCACGCGAGCGCCGCGTCCACCAGCCTGCTTCGGCTGACCTTGTCGGCGAGCCGGCCCGAGAGCCACGCGCCCACGAGCATGCCGACGATGATCGGGACGAACAGCTTCCAGAAGTCCTGCTCACCCAGCCCGAACAGGTCGACCACGATGATCGGCGCGGCGGCGATGTACACGAACTGGCCGCCCATCGCGAAGGCGGTCACGAGAGCCAGCCGGATCATGTCGGGGTGTCGACCCACCTCGAGGATCGAGCGCACCACCGCGCCCACCCGCAGCGGGGAGCGCGCGCCCGGCGGGTGCGTCTCCGGCAGCAGGAGCAGCACGGCGAGGAGCGCGAGGATGCCGTACACGGCGATCGACCAGAAGATGACCGGCCACTCGCCGATCTTGAGGAGCCAGCCGCCAGCGACCGGGGCGATGGCCGGAGCCACGCTGAAGATCATCATGATGCGGCTCATCATCTTGTGCGCCTGCGGGCCGCTGAACATGTCGCGGACGACCACGCGCGAGACGATCGTGGCCGCACCCGCGAACGTGCCCTGCAGCGTCCTCATCACCAGCAGCACCGCGAGGTTCGGCGCCAGCGCGCAGCCGATCGAGGCGGCCACGTAGCCGATCAGGCCGGCGATCATCACCGGCTTGCGCCCCAAGGCGTCCGAGAGCGGGCCGTGGAAGACACTCATGACGGCGAATGCCAGCATGTAGAGGCTCGTGACCTGCTGCATCGCGGTGCTGTCGGCGCCGAACTGCTCGCCGATGCGCTCGAACGCCGGGAACACCGTGTCGATCGTGAACGGTCCGAGCATGCTGAGCCCGGCCAGGATCATGGTGACGACGGCGCCGGCCGGAGGAGCCAACGGAGTCGGATCGTTTCGACTCCCGGCATGCTGGCTCACCCAGCAACTCTAGGCGCTCCCGCTTACGACCCCTCCGCCCGTCGCTGCGAGCCCCGACGAGAGCGGCGCCGCGCTCAGGCCACCTTGGCACCGGCGGCGAGACGGTCGGGCGTCTCGTCGGTGAAGTCGGCGAAGAACCCACCGACGCGTTCGGTCAGCTCCGCCATCCCCTGGCAGGCGAACAGCACCGGCTGGTAGTGCGTGATGTCGTAGTCGAAGGTCCCCATCTCGTGGAAGTCGAGGGGGCGGATGTCGGCACCACGGAACTCCTCGATCTCGCCGTACGAGGACAGGAGGCCGGCGCCGTAGCAGCGCAGCTCCCCCTGCTCGTACATCACACCGAACTCGATCGTGAACCAGAAGACGTCGGCGACGAACTGCAGCCCGGCCTCGGTCTCGCAGCGGCGGGCCGCCTCGCCGGCGAGACGCTTGACGTCCGCGATCTCGGGCGAGGCCAGCAGGTTCCCGTGGCCGACGATCTCGTGGAGGATGTCCGGCTCCGGTGTGTACAGCGGTGTAGAGCCATGCCGCAGGTACTGCGTGGAGTGGAAGACGCGGTCGGCAAGCGATCCGTAGAACTGATCCAGCGGCACCAGACCAGCGGCGGGATGGAGCCGGAACCCCGTGAGCGCTGTGAGTCGCTCGCTCACCTCGCTGAGCTGGGGCACGTGGTCCTCCGGAAGCGCGAGCGCCTCCTTCGCCTCACGGAACGCCCGGATCGCGTACGTCTCGTGCTTCCCGTGCAGCTCCCGCGACACCGTCTCCCAGATCCGGTGCTCCTCGTCGAGGTACTCGAGGTGGGGCAGCGGCTGACCGGGCTCCCACGCGAGCGCACCGGCGGCGATCTCGTTGCGGCGCGCCCGGTACTCGGGGTCATGGGCACCGGGGTGGTCGTCGGCGAGATGGACCGTCACGCCGTCTGGACCCTCGGTGACAGGTGCGTAGAGCTGTGCCTCTTCGAACATGTCGCCCTTGGTACGCGTGATCCGGCTCACATGCAACGATCATGTCGATACTCTCGACGTCCATGGCAACGAAGCCCACTCTCGACGACCTGGATCGAAAGATCCTTGCAATCCTGCGGCTTGATGGCCGACGGTCGTTCGCCGACGTCGCACGCGATCTCGACATCTCGATCGCCACCGTGAAGCGACGGGTGGACCGCCTGGAGGCCGACGGCGTCGTCCAGGGCTATGCGGCTGTGCTCGACACCGCGAAGCTCGGGCTCGGGTTCGAGGCCATCGTCGAGGTCTACTGTGCGGAGAAGACCACGCCGCGCGACGTGCTCGCCACGATCAGCGGCCTCGAGGAGGTCATCAGCGCGGTGACTGTCAGCGGCGAACCGGACGCGGTGCTGCGCGTGCAGGTCACCGATGTGCCCCACCTCGAGCGAGTCATCGAGGATCTGCGACGCCGGCCCAGCATCGTGCGCACCCGCACGATGCTGGTGCTCTCGGTGCTCGCGGACCGACCGGTCGCCCTCCGGACCTGATCAGGCAGGTGTCAGCAGGTATCCGTCGTCGTTGCGTTCCATCGCGATCACGCCGGCGGTCTCGGCCGCCCGCGCGAACTGCAGGAACGAGCGATATCCGAACGTCTTCTCCGTGAACTCGGGGTGGTCGCGCCGGAGATGGTCCTTGAGACCGTTGAGCGGCACCGGCTTGCCGTTCTTGCCGATGTCGGCGACGGCGTCCCGCAGCAGGCCGAAGGCCTCCTCCCGGCTTCCCCGCTCGCTCAGGCGAACCACGGGGTCGCCCTGGGCGGGTCCGTCGGTGACGTCGAGCACGCCCCTGTCGGCCAGGTGGCGGACGAGCTCGCCGAAGGCCCGGAAGCCATGGTCGGCCTCGTTGAACGTCGGGTCCTTGCGCAGCAGGGTGCGCTTGAGGACCGAGGCGGTCACGTCGGAGGCCGAGGTCCGTTCGAGGCCCGCCACGGTCTGCGCCACCAGCACGGCAACGTCCCGGGCGTCGGCCGCCGGCTCGTCATCAGTCTCTTGCTGCGGCTCGTCGGGCTCCTGGACGCGAGTGATGACGGGCTTGCGCGAGGGCTCCGGCCCGCCGGAGCCGCCGCTCTCGGGCGTGGCCGTCGGAGCCGGAGCCGTTGCCGCGCCGCTGTCGGGCTGAGCCTTCTTCGAGCTTCCCGACCTCCGCGAGGAGGAGGGTCGTGACTCCACACCGGCGAGGTCGTCGTAGTAGAGGAACTCGTCGCACGAGGGCGGGAGCATCTTCGAGGTGGAGTCGCGGACCCCGACCCCGATCACGCGCTTGTTGAGCTCGCGGAGCTTGTGGACCAACGGCGTGAAGTCGCTGTCGCCGGTGCAGATCGCGAACGTGGAGATGTAGTCGCGCGAGAAGGCCATCTCGATCGCGTCGACCGCCATCTTGATGTCCGCGGCGTTCTTGCGGGAGACACCCATGCGCTGCGGCATCTCGATGAGCTCGACGTGACCGCGCGTGAGCATGCGCCGGTCCTCGTCGAAGTAGGACCAGTCGGCGTAGGCGCGGCGCACCACCACGCGGCCACGCTCGGCGAGCGCGTCGCTGATCGGGAGCAGGTCGAACGGGGTCGCGAGGTGATCTCGTGCTCCGAGGGCGAGGTTCTCGTAGTCAAGGAGCAGGGCGATCCGATCGTCATCTTCCACCCGGCAACCCTAAGCCCGGCTCAGGACGCGGCGGTCGCCTGCGGCCCGGCCCCGTGGCGTGGGTTTCACCGACCCCGCGACCGCTCCCCCGACGTCGCGCCGCCGATGTATCTGGACGAGACCGCCCGGCTCCTGGCTAGCAACACCAGCCCTGGAAGAAGGAGTGAGCATGAGCGCGCAAGCCGTGTCGGAGCTGCCACGACGAGCGATGGGGGTGCCGAGCGCCGCGGAACGGGTCGAGCGTGCCAGCGCGGCGATCGGGCGAGGAGCGAGCTATTCGGGCATGTGCGAGAAGTTCGTGCGCACGTGCTTCGGGTTCTCCGCTCGCTACCCGAGCGCCCGCCAGGCGTGGGAGGCCACCGAACGACGCCGCTCCGGGACGCCACCGGCTGGCGTCCCGGTGTTCTGGGACATCACCAGCGGGAAGAACAATGACTTCGACCACGTCGCGATCAGCGTGGGGGGCGGGGTGTGCATCAGCACCTCGGCGGGACCGGGCCGCACAGTGGCCCGGGTCGGCATCGAGGACCTGACGCGCCGCTGGGGCATGCTCTACCGGGGATGGGCGGAGGACTATCACGGTGTGCTCGTGCACGAGCCGGAGGTGGTGGACCTGCAGACGACACCGCAGGGGTGGCCGGAGCAGGACCTGCCGGTCAAGTCGGCGCACACGGCGGACTCCCTGCGGGCGTGGCGGCTGCTGATGGCCTCGATCGGGCTCACGGACGCGCTGCTGGAGCTCGCCATGCAGCGGTGGCTGCGCAGGCGCGGCTACTACGCATCCCAGTTCGCTCTCGACGGCGACTTCGGTCCTCGCTCGATCACCGCCCTGCAGCGCTTCCTCCAGGCCAAGGGCCTGTATCCGCACGACACCGACGGGTGGCGTGGGCCACTGACGATCGGTGCCGAGATCCGGTACCTCAACGTGCAGCGGAGGTACCTGTGACAGGTGCCCCGGGTGGGGCTTGAACCCACGACCGACGGATTATGAGTCCGCTGCTCTGACCGGCTGAGCTACCGGGGCCGACGGCGGCCAGCCTAGTGCTCCAGAGGTTATTCGCTGGTCGCCCGCCGGCCGCGGTTCTAGATTGCGACACGGCCGGCCGCACGGTCGCGGTGACGGGAGGAGAGGCAGATGGGGCGCACGGAGCTCGATCTTGTCGACCCTGCTCCCGCTCACCCCGAGGATCTTCGTGCCCGCCGATCTTGTGCCGACTGCCGTGCTGCACCTGGGCGTTCTCGCCCATGTCGATGCCGGTAAGACCACTCTCACCGAACAGCTGCTCCACCACGCCGGCGTGGTCGACCGCCCCGGCCGCGTCGATCACGGCGACACGGTCACCGACGCCGATGACATCGAGCGCCGTCGGGGCATCACCATCCGAGCCGCCGTGGTCTCGTTCGAGCTCCACCGCGCCGACGGCGGGTCCGTCGCCGTCAACTTGCTGGACACGCCCGGTCACGCCGACTTCGTCGCGGAGGTCGAACGCTCGCTCGGAGTGCTCGACGCCGCCATCCTCGTGATCTCGGCCGTCGAGGGGGTGCAGCCGCAGACCCGCATGCTGATCCGGGCGCTGGAACGGCTCGGGCTGCCCTTCCTCGTCGTCGTGAACAAGATCGACCGTGCGGGGGCGCGAGGCCTCGAGCTGCTGGCCGAGCTCGACGCAGCGATGACCGGCCGGACGATCGCCCTGACGGCGCCCGCGGCGCTCGGCAGCCGCGACGCGCACCCGGCCCCGCGCACGGGTGACCAGCTGCTGGCGGACATCGCGGACGCCGTCGAGGATCACGAACCCGGAATCGTCCGGGCGTTCCTGGAGGAACGGGAGGTGGACCTCACGGCGGTGACAGCCGCCGTCGGCCGCCAAACGGCGGCCGGTCGGTTGCACCCGGTGCTGCACACCGCCGCACTCACCGGCGTCGGCATCGCGGAGCTCGTCGACGCGGTCGTCACGTACCTGCCGGCTGTCTCGCCGGCTGCGGGCGGTCTGCTGCGCGCCCGTGCGTTCCGGGTGGGGCGGGACGGCAGCGGGCATCGACTCGTCCACGTCCGCGTGGACAGCGGCTGCGTGCAGGCGCGCGACCGGCTGACCGTGCACCACCACGACCGATGGGGAGGTCGCGGCGTGCTCGAGGAGCAGGTCACCGGGAGCGCCGTCCTCGAGGGCAGCCGGCTCCGCGACGGCCCCGTGCACGCCGGCCAGATCGGTGTCCTGAGGGGCCTGGTACGTGCCGCCGTCGGGGATGGTCTGGGCGTGCTCGAACCTGGAGAAGCAGCCTGGCACTTCCCTCCCCCGGGTCTGGAGGCCGTGATCCGTCCGGCTGATCCCGCCCGTCGCGCCGATCTGCACCGCGCTCTGCTGGAGCTGGCGGACGCCGACCCGCTCATCGACGTCCGCATCGACGAGGGCGAGAGCGAGATCGCCGTCAGCCTCTATGGCGAGGTGCAGCGCGAGGTGCTCGGGACGAGGCTGGCCGAGGAGTTCGGGATCGACACCGAGTTCCTGCCGACGCGGGTGGTGCACGTCGAGCGACCCGCAGCCGCGGGTGAGGCTCGGCGGGACTCAGCCAGCGGGAACGCCCAGGTGGGGCTCCTGCTGGAGCCTGCAGCACCCGGGTCGGGCGCGCGGTACGTGATGGGCGTGGAGCGCGGCAATCTGCTGCCCGCGTTCCACACGGCCGTCGAGGCGACCGTGCACCAGCAGCTGCGACGCGGGCTGCAGGGGTGGCGGGTGGTGGACTGCGTCGTGACGCTCGTGCACGGGCGCTTCCACGCCGCCACGCCGAGCGCCGGCGAGTTCCGCCGCCTGGCCGCGGAGGCCCTTCGGGCCGCACTGCGTCAGGCGGGAACGATGCTGTGCGCTCCGTGGAGCCGGATCGAGGTCCGCATGCCGGAGGCTGCGCTCCCGGGCGCGCTCGCGCTGCTCGTCGACATGGGTGGCACACCAGCCGAGATCACCGCCGCGAACGGCGGCGCCACGCTCCTCGCCGACCTCGCGACCGAACGGATCGACCTGTACGAGCGGCGGGTGCCCGACCTCACCTCCGGCCTCGGCACCTTCCTCGCCGAGCCGGCAGGGTACGCACCGGTCGGCTGACGCGAGCCGTGGCTGGCCGCAGCCCTCAGGGTCGCGCCCCGGCCTCGGCGGTGGCGACAGTCCAGGCGTGTGCCTGCTCGCTCAGCGTGATCCCCAGGCCGGGCCGGTCGGAGAGCCACATCCGTCCGTCGCGGATCTCGAGGTGCTCGTTGAACAGGGGGTCGAGCCAGTCGAAGTGCTCGACCCACGACTCCTGGGGGTAGGCGGCCGCCAGGTGGCAGTGAATCTCCATGATGAAGTGCGGCGCGACGTCGAGATGCTTGGCCTCGGCGTAGGCGGCGAGCTTGAGGTACTGGGTGACGCCGCCGACGCGTGGCGCATCGGGCTGGACGATGTCGACCCCGCCACCGTCGATCATGCTGACGTGCTCGGCGACGCTGGCGAGCATCTCGCCGGTCGCGATGGGGGTGTCGAGAGAGCGCGCGAGGGCCGCATGGCCCTGCACGTCGTAGGCGTCGAGCGGTTCCTCGATCCAGACCAGGTTCATCTCCTCGAAGATGCGGCCCATCCGGATCGCCGTGTGACGGTCCCACTGCTGGTTGGCGTCGATCATGATCGGCACATCGGGATCGAGGTGTTCGCGGACGGCGCTGACGCGGGCGATGTCGGTGCGCCAGTCCGGTTGGCCGACCTTCAGCTTGATGCCACCGATGCCACGCTCAAGCGCGGCCGCCGCGAGGTCCTTGACCTCGTCGATCGGAGTGTGGAGAAATCCGCCTGAGGTGTTGTAGGTACGGACGGAGTCTCGGTGACTGCCGATCAGCTTGGCGAGCGGAAGGCCGGCCCGCTTGGCCTTCAGGTCCCACAACGCGGTGTCGATCGCGGCGATCGCCTGTGTGGCCAGGCCGCTGCGCCCCACCGAGGCGCCGGCCCAGCAGAGCTTGGTCCAGATCTTGTCGATGTCGCTGGGATCAGCGCCGATCAGGACGTCGGCGATCTCGTTGGCGTGGGCGAACTGCCCCGGGCCACCGGCGCGGTTCGAATACGTGAAGCCGATGCCGCTCCGGCCGCCCTCGGTGGTGATCTCGACGAACAGGAACGCGACCTCCCTCATCGGTCGCTGCCGGCCGGTCAGCACCTTCGCGTCGCTGATCGCGGTGGCGAGCGGAAGCAGGATCGAACGGAGCTGCACGTGGGCGATGCGGTCGAGTGTCGCAGCACCCGGCTGGTCGGCCAGGAGTGGCGCCTCCGGGCCAGCGAGCGCACTCGCGCGGGAGGGGGCGGTAGCGGGCTGGGTCATCGTGTTCTTGTCCTCCTTGAGCGTGGGTGCTGCTGTGTCATCGGACCGTCTCCAGCAGAGCTCCGAGCTCGCTGACCTCGGCGTCGTTGAGCTCGGTCAGAGGTGATCGGACGGGCCCGGCGTCGCGGCCGATCACGCGCATCCCGGCCTTGATGATGCTGACGGCGTACCCCGCGCCACGATTGCGCAGGTCGCAGTACGGGATCACGAACTCGTCGAGCTGGGTGAACACGTGCTGCGTATCGCCTTCCCGGACCGCGCGATAGAAGTCCATCGCCCAGCGCGGGATCACGTTGTACAGCGCAGAGGAGTAGGTCGTCAGACCCAACGAGAGATACGGCAGTGCGTACATCTCCGCCGTCGGGAGCCCCCCGACATAGAGCAGCCGCTCCCCCAGTCGCGAGTAGATGCTGGTCATCTGCTCGATGTCGCCGACGCCGTCCTTGAAGCCGACGAGGTTCGGGCAGTCGGCTGCGAGCCGCTCCACGGTGTCGGCGTCGTAGCGCGCGTTCGCTCGGTTGTAGACGATCACGCCGAGGTCCGTGGCCTGGCAGACAGCGCGGGCGTGGGCCTCGAGACCCGCCTGCCCGGCCTCGGTGAGGTAGGGCGGGAGGAGCAGGATGCCGTCGGCCCCGGCGGTCTGAGCTGATTGCGCGAGCTCGACGGCGATCGCGGTGCCGTACCCGGAGGGTGCGATCACCGGCAGGTCGGCCGGCGCTGCCTCGCGCGCGGCACGCACCACCTGCTCGACCTCGCCGAGGGTCAGCGAGAAGAACTCCCCGGTGCCACCCGCCGCGAACAGCCCCATCGCGCCCTCCGACCCGAGCCAGGCGACGTGCTCGCGGTACGGGGCCTCGTCGACGTCTCCGGCGCTGGTGAAGTGGGTGACCGGGAACGACAGCAGCCCCGAGCCGAGCGTGTCGGCGACCTCGTGCGGCGAGCGCACCATGAGCAGTCCTCTCGGGCGGGGATGACATCGGCAGCCTAGAGCGGGCGCGTCATTGCCGTCCAAGACCCGTTCAGGATGCATTGATACCGTCTGAGCATCATGTTCACCCTGGATCAGGTGCGCGGTTTCGTGGCCGTCGCCGAGGAGCTGCATTTCGGGCGGGCGGCTGCCCGGCTGCAGATGACCCAGCCGCCGCTGAGTCGGCTGATCCAGAAGCTCGAGCGCATCGTGGGCGCGCGACTGCTGCACCGGGACCAGCGATCGGTCACCCTGACCGCGGCGGGCGAAACGTTCCTCGCTGATGCCAGGCGCATGCTCACAACCGCGGACTCCGCGCTCCAGCGCGCTCGCCTGGTGGAGGCAGGCGCCAGCGGGACGGTTCGGCTCGCGTTCACGGCCGGCTCGGCGCTCGGGGTGCTGCCCGCGATCCTCGACGTCGCGTCCCGATCGCTGCCCGGTGTCCATCTCGAGCTCGTCGAGATGGTGAGCACCGATCAGGCGGCACACCTGCTCGAGGGGAGCATCGACGTCGGGCTGGCTCGGCCCCCGTTCGACGAGGCGACCCTCCGCTCCCACCCCATCCAGCACGAGGACCTGCTGCTGGCGGTGCCGGCCACGCACCGCTGGGCGACCGGGAGAGCGCCTGCTGCCCTCGCTGAGCTGGTGGGCGAACCGATGATCGTCTACTCCCCCGCCGACGCCAGGTATTTCCACGACCTCGTGGTGCGGCTGCTGCCGCCGCCCGGCGCCACGGCGGTGCACGAGGTCACGCAGGTCCTCACGATGCTCTCGCTCGTTGCGGCGGGGCGTGGGGTGGCGATGGTTCCGCGGTCCTCGCAGCGGCTCCACCTGGAGGGCGTCGTCTACCGCGAGATCAGTGGCTTGCCGGCGGCGCCCGTGGAGCTTCATCTCCTGTGGGCTGCCGACAGTCCCAACCCGGCCGCCCATGCGCTCGTGGACCTGGTGCGGGCGGAGCATCGCGACGGTGTGGTGGACTGAGCGCATGTTCAAGCGTGTGCAGCGGGCGCCTTCGTTCGTGACGAGCGCGGTGACGGAACGCCCCCTCGCGTGGGCTGAGCTCGACGGCGATCGCTGGCTCGTGCTGACGCGTTCCGAGGTCGCACTGGTCACGGAGGAGGTGCTGACATGGCGGCGACCCTGGCACGAGGTCGAGCGCGGTGAGTGGGACGGCGACGCCCACACGCTCGCCATCCACTGGGTCGGCGTGCCGGCGCCAGAGGTCCTCGTGACGGTCGAGGAAGGCCCGCGCGACCTTCCGCTCACCTTCCGGGAGCGTGTCGACGCCAGCGTCGTCTACTCCGAGAGCGAGCCGGCCCGCGGCGGCGGCACACTGCGCGCCGTGGTGCGCCGCAGCCCGGAGGACAAGCTGATCACCCAGGTGCTCGCTGTCGGGCGGGTGCGCCCGGGGCCGGAGCTCGAGGCCCAGATCGACGCCCTCGAAGCCCGGGTGAGGGACGCCGCCGGGATGTGAACCCAGGTGTGATGTGGGCCGCATATTCAGGTGCAGAAGCACCGGCTCTGGCCCGGTATGATCGTCAGGCCGCGATCCCCTGTAGCTCAATTGGCAGAGCAGCCGACTGTTAATCGGCAGGTTGTTGGTTCGAGTCCAACCGGGGGAGCATCAGCAGCAAGGCTCCGACCACGACGCATCGGGGCCTTCGCCATACCCTCATGCTGCGCGACCTTTCATACTGCGCGCTTGCTCACGCTACGGCGCGCACCCACTTGAGGAAGGTCTCCTCCCCTTCGGAGTAGTCGACGTGTGGACCACTCCGCACGGACGCCGTGCTGGGCAGGATGGGCGGAACCTGCTCGCGGTCGTCGTGCTCGCGGTCGTCGTGCTGGCGCGTGGTGGACCCGGGCAACCTCGGTGAGCCGCTGAGATAGACGTGACCGGTAGGCGTTCGGGTCGCGACGACGTGCCGTTCATCCTCCGCCGGGTCGCGCTCCTGGGCGGGGTCCCGAGCCTGGCCCACCGGTTCGGATCTCCATCCGGGTGCCTGTTTCGCATAGTTGTGCAGCTCGCACCCCGCCTGCGAGTTACAATCCGTCGTGAGGCCGCCCTCAGCGACGCCGACGACATGGTCGATGTGCCGGGCCGGTGCATCGCACCACGGCACCCGACAGGTGTCGCCGTCGCGCAACCGGACGAACTCGGCCAGCCCGCGCGGCGCCTTGCGCCGCTTCGAGTCCATGCTCACCAGCTCGCCGGAGCGGGGTGCCATGTACAACCGCCGGACCCAGGCCGCGGCGTCGTTGCTGGCTCGGTCGACCATCTCGCGTGCCGCAGCGGCGGGGACGGGTCCGTAGCCCGGCAGGGTGGCGGGCTCGGCGTCGTGACTGGTGAAGAGCGCGCTGTCGGTCATGACCAGGTTCACGAGCACGCCGGGTGAGGCGCCCTCGGCCTGCCCGGTGACCCTGGCGACCAGCGCATCGGCCATGACCTGCCCGCGGGAACGGGGATCTCCCTCGCTGCGTGCGGAGTCGGCGTGCTTGCTCAACGCGGCGAACGCCGCCACCCCTTCGGCGACCGGCACCAGGGCCGTCAGGTACGCCATGGTGTCGGGCGCGGGCCGCAGGGAGACCCTGCGCTCGCTCTCGGCGCGGGAGCGGCGCTCGACGATGCTTGCCGGATCCTCGCGGCAGGCCCAGGCTCTCGCGGCCGCAGCGACCGCGCGGTCTCCCATCCCGGCGAGGACCTGCGGGTCCGCGCACAGCTCCTCGTCCAAGCGGACCCGGTCTTCGAGAGTCAGGGTCGCCGACTCCTTGGCGAGCAGCACGGCCCGCCACGGCGACAGGTCACCGGCTGCCAGTCGGCGCATCGTGTGCGGCATCTCGGTGCACAACACCTTCCCGAAGCCCAGGAACGACCGACCCCGGGTGCCGGACTCGCGACGTGCCAAGCCGACCTCCGCACCGACGCCACGGCCGCGCCGCGCCGGTGGGACGCCCTGCTCGGCCTCCTGCGCCCGCCGCACCCGATCCAGCTCGACTGCTGCCCGTGCGGAGACCGCCTCCACCGCCGACGACAAACCGCTCAGCGCTGACAGCAGATCCACCAACCAGGTACCCGCGTCGGGCGTGGCCGCGGAACCGGCATGAACACTGATGCCAGGCAACCCATCGACGGCTGCTGCACCGAGGGCGGCGGCGTCGTCACGCACGCGATCGAGCAGGGCGTGCGCAGCCGAGGCAACGTCGGCTGCCAGACCCACGTCAGTCGCGTCGACCGCACCGTCCTCGAACATGTGTATGAGTGTAGAGCCGACCTCCGACAACGCCCGTCGGGCGCAAGATCATGCCGAATCGTCGCCGACCGGACCCACGCTGGCCACGCAGGCAACCGGGCACCGACGCTCAGCCCGAGCCGTGACCGCTACCACTCCACGGTCTCGGCGTCGCCGCCGTGGCGTTCTCGATAGATCTCGAGCAGCTCCCGTGCTCTCTCGACCTCACCCCGCGCGAGCATCTGCAGCCACGGCCGAAGCCAGACCATCGCGGGTTCCTCGAGCCATGCGCCGAACTGCTCGAGGACCTTCTGGGCGGAGAACCGCCCGCCATGGTTGTGGTAGCCGACCCCCTCGGCGACGCCGATGGCCAGACCCTCGTCAGTATCGAACGAGACCATGACCTCGCGGACGTACACCCCGTGGCCGCGCTCCGGGAACCAGGCGACGCGGTGGTACGTCGCCACTACTCCGCCTGCAACGACCGCCGTCGCTGCTCGAGCTCGAGCAGCTCGGCGAAGGTCGGCTGGTAGGCAGGATCGTCGGGCTCTGTGCGCTGCAGCCGCGCCTTCACCTCGCCGATCTGGCGGTTGAGGCCGAGTCTGATCAGCGCGACGAGCACCCCCCGCGCCCACGGGCCGATCGCCTCGGGACGATCCTCGGGCAACGGCGCCACCGCAAGCTCGGTCACCATGCCCGCCACGGGCCCGGCAGCCTCTCGCACGCCCTCGGCCCACTGCGCCGCGGCCTGACCCGCCGCGCCGGTCCCGGCACCCCTGGCGGTCAGCTCCTCCACCAGCGTGCCGTAAGCACCCACTCCCCCGACCGCGCGAATCGCGTCATGGACCGCACGGTGCGCCGGCACCGCGAAGGTGTCGGCACCGAGATCATCGAAACCGGCCGCCAGCCCGTGCTGCGGGAACTGCAGGACGGCGACCAGCACCTGCCGCTCCAGCCGCACCACCGGGTCGTCGGACTGAGGCTGCTGCCGCACCGGCGCCTGCTCGCGCCCGGCGTCGGGCGCGCCGCGGCGTTCCGGCGACCGCTCGTCACGACCGTCGCTGCGCCCGGCCCGTTGCACGGCCTGCCGCACCGAGACCTCGTCCATGCCCAGCCAGCCCGCAAGCTCGCGCGCGTACTCACCACGCAACGCGTGATCGCGGATCCTCGCGACCACGGGGGCACCCACCCGCAGCCCGGTCACGCGACCCTCCGCCGTCGACAGGTCCACCTGCCGCAGCACCGACTGGATCGCGAACTCGAACAGGGGCTCCCGGGTGCTCACGAGCTCGCGCACGGCGGCGTCGCCGTTGCGCTGCCGCAGGTCGCACGGATCGAGACCGTTCGGCTCGACCGCCACGAAGGTCTGCGAAGCGAAGCGCTGGTCCTCGCTGAACGCCCGCAGGGCGGCCTTCTGGCCGGCCTCGTCACCGTCGAACGTGAAGACCACCTCGCCGCCCACCGCGGCGCCCGAGGAGAGCATCACGCCCGCCGCGCCGCCCACACCGTCACCCAGCAGCCGCCGCACGATCCGCACGTGGTCGGACCCGAACGCCGTACCGCAGGTCGCGATCGCCGTGGGCACACCCGCCAGGTGCATCGCCATCACGTCGGTGTAACCCTCGACGACGACCACCTGCTTGCGCTTGGCGATCTCCCGCTTGGCGAGGTCGATGCCGTAGAGCACCTGCGCCTTCTTGTAGAGCGGCGTCTCAGGCGTGTTGAGGTACTTCGGACCCTGGTCCTCCTCGTACAGCCGCCGCGCGCCGAACCCCACGACGTCACCCGTGGTGTCCCGGATCGGCCAGACCAGCCGCCCGCGGAAGCGGTCGTAGACGCCCCGGTTTCCCTGCGAGGCCAGCCCCGAGGCGGTCAGCTCCGCCTCCGTGAACCCGCGACCCCGCAGGTGCCGGCTCAACGACTCCCAGCCTTTCGGCGCGTACCCGACCCCGAACGGCTCCGTGGCCGCCCGATCGAAGCCCCGCTCGGACAGGAACGTCCGGGCCGTGGCCGCCTCCGCCGACTCCAGCTGCTCGACGTAGTACTCCGCCGCGACCCGGTGCGCCTCGATGAGTCGCTGCCGCTTGCCCGGCTCCACCCCGGGCCGGGCGCCCCCACCGCCCTCCTCGTAGCGAAGCTGCACACCCGTGCGCCCCGCCAGGTGCTCGACCGCCTCGGTGAAGGACAGGCTGTCGATCTTCTGCACGAACGAGATGACGTCGCCGCCCTCGCCGCACCCGAAGCAGTGCCACAGCCCGAGCTGCGGGCGCACGTGGAAGCTCGGGGTTCGCTCGTCGTGGAACGGGCACAGCCCCTTCATCGACCCGACGCCCGCCTGCTTCAGCGTCACATGGGCGCCGACGATCTCCTCGATGCGTGCGCGCTCCCGGACCGCCGCGATGTCCTCGCTGCGTATCCGACCTGCCATGGTGCGGAGTCTATGCGCCGTCGACGGCGGTGCTCGCTTCGTCCACAGCCGGCCCCTCGTGCTGAGGTGCTGCGGCCTCCTGCTCTGCCTCCGCCGCCGCCTCCGCCGCGCGGATCTGCGCGGTCCCGACCCGGCGCGCCGCGTACCCGACCAGGGCGAGCGTCAGGATGCCGGAGATCAGGTACACCGACCGCAGCGCCCACTCGCGCGCCAGCAGCACCTCGCCCCACGTCACCAGCGCACCGCCCAGCAGCGCACCGAGCGAGATCGTGCCCCAGCCGAAGAACCGGTAAACGGAGTTCACACGACCGAGCAGCCGGTCGGGGATCAGTCGCTGCCGCAGCGACACCGTGATCACGTTCCACAGCACCACGAACACGCCTGCGGCGACGCCGCACAGCCAGAACGCCACCGCCCAGGGCAGCAGCCCCATCAGCAGCGTCGCCCCGCCCATACCCACGATCGAGACCACGAGTGACGTCCCAGGTGACAGCTTCGCCGTGACGCGCTCCGCCGTCAGGGACCCGATCACGGCACCGGCGGCGAAGCCGGTGGTGACAAGCCCGAACTGCCAGCCCTCGTAGAGCCCGAGCACCTCCTGCACGTACAGCACACTCGTGATGAACGCGATGTTGCTGAGCATGTTGAGCAGGCCCAGCAGGATGGCCAGCGTGCGGATCAGGCGGTGATTCCACAGCCACGTGAAGCCCTCGCTGATCTCGCCCTTCCAGTCGATCCTCCCGCGCGCCTCGGCGCCCGCGCCGCCCGGTGTGAACGTGCCCGCGAGCGCGAAGACCAGCGCGGCACTGACCGCCAGCAGCCCGGCGTTGATCAGGAACGGCAGCGCGAGCGCGATCGCGATCAGCACACCACCCAACGGCGGTCCCACGAAGTTGTTCACCGTGGTCTCGGCACCCCACAGCCGCCCGTTCGCCTTCTCGAGCTGGTCCTTGTGCACGACGGCGGGCATCAGCGTCTGAGCCGTGTTGTCCCGCAGCACCTCCGCGCACCCGAGCAGTAGCGAAGCCACGATCAGGGCGGTCACCATGATCGGGGCGCTGGCGGGCTCCGGCGCACCCGCGGCGAGTGCCTCAGGCGTGGGCAGCCCGTCCTGGTAGCGCAGCACGAGCAGCCCGAGGCCGGCGATCACCACGACCCGGCACACGTCCATCCAGGCCACCAGCCTGCGCCGGTCGAACCGGTCGCTGATGACCCCGGCGGGCAGGCTGAACACCAGCCACGGGAGCTTGCTCGCCACACCGACCACCGCGATCGCGATCGGGTCGCGCGTCACCGCCGAGGCGAGCCAGATCAGCGCGACCGACATCAAGCCGTCGCCGAAGTTCGCTGCCACCGCGGAGGTGAACAGCTTGCGGTAGTTCGCCCCGAGCGGCCGCTTGACGGCGGTGGTGCTCACTGCTCGTCCCGGGGCAACGGCGGTCGGCTGGTGGCGTACAGGCCGTACACGAAGGCGAACGTCGTCTCGCCGCCCGGGGGCTCGGCTGCGAACTCGAGCAGCAGCTGGTCGAGGCGGTGCCGCCACTCCTGCGCCCGCTCCTCCGGGATCCGCGCGTACCGGGCGTTGGCCGAGACCATGCCGTCGGGCATCTGGGCGATCGCCGCCGCGGCCTGCGCCAGCACCCGCTCCTCCTCGCCGACCGCCTCGTGCTCGCGCTGGTAGAGGAACACCCGGGCGGTCCGCCCGTAGTACTTCGCCTCCAGCGCCCGCACCCGCTTGGTCCGCACCACGTGCACGAGCCCGGCGTCGGCGAGCACCTTCAGATGGTGCCCGACCGTGCCCTTCGGCTTGCCGAGCACCTCAGCCAGCTCCGACGTGGTCGCCGCTCGTTCCAGCAGCAGCGACACGATCTCCTTGCGCGTGTCCTCGAAGAGAGCCCGGTACTGGCCCGGGTCGGTCAGCTCGAGCGTCTCGGCGAGCTCGTAGTCAGGGGTCGGCGGCACCACGTCGCCTCGCTCATCATCGTCGGCCATTCCCGTATGGTCGGCGAATCCCGACGGTATTGTCAAGAAGCTGGCGCGCGGTCGACGGTGAGCAGGTGGTCATGCCCCGTATGCGCGCCCGTTCCGGGCAGAACCACCGGTTCGGCGGGTGGGTGGGGACCCGAACGTGCTCCCTGAGGCGTCAGTCGGGTGTGCCGCAGAGCCGGGCGTGCCAGGCGTAGGCCGACAGGTCGGTGAGCGAAGCGACCTGATCGATGACCACGCGCAAGCGAGCACCCTCGTCGGCCGCATCCCGCCAGTCAGCGAGAAAGGGCGACTCGAGCGCGACCTCGGCCCGCTCGAAGATCGCCTCGACGAGCTCGGCCAGGACCACGCGCTGCCGGTGATAGACGGGCTCGTCCTCGCGGGGCGCCATCACATAGGCCGCCGCGATGCCCTTGAGCACCGAGATCTCGGCGAGGACGTCGTCGGGCACGACGATCGAGGCATCGAACCGCACGAGGCGGCCGCCGCCGTACTCGGCGCGGGTCGCATCACTGGCGGCGTCGCAGAACCGGCCGATCAGCTGACTGGTCATGTCCTTCAGGCGTGCCAGCGACAACCTTCCGCCGTCATACCCGGACACCCAGTACGGCAGCCGCTGCAGCCGGTCGAGAGCGTCACCGAGGGCGTCGTCGGAGACGTCCGGGTCGTACCAGTCGCGCACCTGGGTGACGACCTTGTGGTGAGCCTCGTCGCTGCCGAGGGCGACCGGGTCGACCTTGCCGAGCACGATCGCGTCCTCGACGTCGTGCACCGAGTACGAGACGTCGTCGGCGAGATCCATCACCTGCGCCTCGAGACACCGCACCCCCGCGGGAGCGCCGTCACGAAGCCATCGGAAGGCGGGCGCGTCGTCGCCGTAGACGCCGAACTTGGCGGTCACGACCCCCTGCGGGTCGACCGGGCCCTCGCCGGTGAACCACGGGTACTTGGTCGCGGCATCGAGCGAGGCGCGAGTGAGATTGAGACCGCACGGGACGCCGTCGGGCGTGAAGGTCTTGGGCTCCAGCTTGGTGAGGATGCGGAGCGTCTGGGCGTTGCCCTCGAAGCCGCCGATGTTCATCGCCACGAGGTCGAGCGCGTTCTCGCCGTTGTGACCGAACGGCGGGTGCCCCAGGTCGTGCGACAGGCACGCCGTGTCGACGACATCGGGGTCGCACCCCAGCGACTTGCCGAGCTCGCGACCCACCTGCGCGACCTCGAGCGAGTGCGTGAGCCGGGTGCGGACGAAGTCGTCGCTGCCCGGGCCGAGCACCTGCGTCTTCGCCCCCAGCCGACGCAGCGCCGAGGAGTGCACCAACCGCGCGCGGTCGCGTTCGAACGGCGTGCGCGTGGCCCGCTTCGGGGGCTCCTGGTACCAGCGCTGCACGTCGGCGTCGGTGTAGCCGGAATCCGGCATCTCGACGCTCGACCTCACGTTGGCAGACACGCACGCGAGCCTACTGGGGCCCGCTTTGCATCCGTTCCGCCTCCTGTGAAGAATGAAACGATGACCACCACCGGCCTGGACCTCGACGCGACCACGACGCTCGTCCACCCTCCCGCCACCGGGCGCGAGTGGTGGCGCAGCGCCGTTATCTACCAGGTCTACCCCCGCAGCTTCGCCGATGCCGACGGCGACGGCATGGGCGACCTTCGTGGGATCACCGCACGCCTCCCCCACCTCGTGCGGCTGGGCGTCGACGCGCTGTGGCTCTCGCCCTTCTACACCTCCCCCCAGCACGACGCCGGCTACGACGTGGCGGACTACCGGCAGGTCGACCCGCGCTTCGGGTCGCTCGCCGATGCCGACGCGCTCCTGGCCCGCGCCCACGAGCTCGGCCTGAAGGTCCTCATCGACCTGGTGCCCAACCACACGAGCAGCGACCACGCCTGGTTCCAGGAGGCCATGGCCGCCGGGCCCGGGTCGCCCGAGCGGGCACGCTACGTGTTCCGTGGGGGCAAGGGCGAGGCTGGTGAGCAGCCGCCCACCAACTGGCGCAGCGTGTTCGGAGGGCCGGCGTGGAGCCGCGTCACCGAGGCAGACGGCTCGCCCGGCCAGTGGTACCTGCACCTGTTCGACGTGACGCAGCCGGACCTGAACTGGGAGAACGAGGAGGTCCGGCTCGAGCTCGAGTCGATCCTGCGGTTCTGGCTCGATCGGGGCGTCGACGGCTTCCGCGTGGACGTGGCGCACGGGTTGGTGAAAGACCAGTCGTTCCCGGACTGGGATCACCGCACGGGCATGGTCAGCGGGAACGACGAGGACCCGGACGCCCACGATCCCGGCCCCTCGCCGTACTGGGACCAGCCCGGCGTGCACGAGATCTACCGCCGCTGGCACGCGGTGCTCGAGGAGTACGACGGCGACCGCTGCCTGGTCGCCGAGGCCTGGGCCGACGGGCCGGAGAAGATCGCGGCGTACACCCGCCCCGACGAGATGCAGCAAGCCTTCAACTTCGACTTCCTCTCGACCCCGTGGGACGCCAAGCGCCTCCGCGCCTCGATCACCGGCGGCCTGCAGGCGAGCGACGCCGTGGGCGCGCCCTGCACCTGGGTGCTGTCCAACCACGACGTGGTGCGCGCCTCGTCGCGCCTCGGGCTGGGCGAGACCGGCAAGGGCCCGAACGGCATCGGCGCCGAGGACCCGCAGCCCGACGCGGAGCTCGGGCTGCGACGCGCGCGGGCGGCGGCGCTGCTGATGCTGGCGCTACCGGGCAGCGCCTACCTGTACCAGGGCGAGGAGATCGGGCTCCCGGAGCACACCGAGCTGCCCGACGAGCTCCGCGAGGACCCGGCGTACTTCCGCACCGACCAGGCCGAGAAGGGCCGCGACGGCTGCCGCGTCCCGTTCCCGTGGGAGGCCGCCGAGCCCGGGTTCGGGTTCTCGCCCACCGGCGCGACCTGGCTGCCGCAGCCGCAGGAATGGGCTCGCTACGCCGTCGACGTCCAGGAGGGTGTGCCGGGCTCGACGCTCGAGACCTACCGCACGGCGCTGCGGCTGCGCCGCGAGCTCGACCTCGGGAACGGCCCGCTCGCGTGGCTGGGCGACCCGAGCGAGACGGTGCTCGCCTTCAGCAACGGCGACCTACGGGTGGTCGTCAACCTCGGCGAGGCGCCCGTGGCGGTGGGCACGCTCACCGTCGTGCTCGCGAGCGGACCGCTCGAGGAGACCTCCGACGGCGACGTGCTCGTGCCCTCGGACACGGCGGTGTGGCTGGGCTGACCTCGGTCAGCCCTTGACGGCGCCCGCGGTGAGCCCGCCCACGATGTAGCGCTGCAGGAACTGGAACAGCACGATGATCGGGATCGAGGCGAGGACCGCACCGGCAGCGAAGATGCCCCAGCGGGCGTCGAACTGACCTGAGACGAACTGGTACAGGCCCACGGCCACGGTCAGCTGGTCCTGCTGGGTCAGCACCACCCTGGCGATGATGAAGTCGCTGAAGGATCCGACGAAGCTCAGCAGCGCCACGACAGCGAGCACCGGGGCGACCAGCCGCAGGATGATCGTGAAGAAGATCCTGCTGTGCGAGGCACCGTCGATACGGGCCGCCTCGTCCAGCTCTCGCGGCACCGAGTTGAAGAAGCCGTACATCAGGAACGTGTTGGCGCCGAGCGCACCACCGAGGTAGACCGCGATCAGCGCCATCCGGCTGTTCAGGCCGAGGATCGGGATCGCGTCGCCCAGCGCGAGCAGCAGCAGCAGGATCGCCACGAACGCCAGCAGCTGCGGGAACATCTGCAGCAGCAGCAGGAACGTCAGCGCGTTGCGGCGGCCCTTGAACCGGAAGCGTGAGAACGCGTACGCCGCTGATGCCGCCATCATCACGGTGCCGATCGCCGAGAACCCGCCGATGATGAGCGAGTTGAGCATCCACTGCCAGAACAGCGTCTCGAACAGCGCCTCGTACTGAACGGTGGTCACGGACTGGAACAGTCCCGTGGTGCCGCTCAGCGTGCCGCGTCGCGAGAGCGAGGCCGAGAGCACGAACACGATCGGGAACGCGGCGTACGCGATCGCCACCACCGCCACGAGATAGCGCCAGGACAGGTCGCGCCACCACCGGTTGCGCTGCGCAGCCTTGCGGGTCCCGGTCACGTCGGTCACAGCACTCATCTCAGAGCACCTCCTCGAGCTTGCGGGTCTGTCTGAAGCCCAGCCACGAGACCAGGCCGACGATGACGAAGATGAGGATCGACATCGCGGCGGCGAGCCCGTACTGCTTGGTGCCGGCCACGACGGCGACCTTGTAGACCACCGAGATGAGGATGTCGGTCTCCCCCAGCGCCAACGGGTGGCCGGGGATGTTCGGGCCGCCCTCGGTCACGAAGTAGATGAGGTTGAAGTTGTTGAAGTTGAAGGAGAACGAGGCGATCAGCAACGGCGCCACCGAGATCATCAGCAGCGGCAGGGTGATCGAGCGGAACTGCCGGAACGGTTTCGCGCCGTCGATCTTGGCCGCCTCGTAGACATCGCCGGGCACGGCCTGCAGCGCCCCGGTGGCGATGAGGAACATGTAGGGGAAGCCGAGCCACAGGTTGACCGCGATGATCGAGAAGCGCGCGAGCCACTCCTCGGTCAGCCACGGGATGTCCGCCCCGCCGAGGATGGTCGAGTTGATGAAGCCGTAGGGGTTGTTGAGCATGCCTCGCCAGACCAGCGCGGCGAGGAAGCCTGGGAACGCGTACGGCAGGATCAGCAGCGACCGGATCAGTGTGCGCCCCCGCACCGCGGGGTGGTTGAACGTCATGGCCAGGAACAGGCCCAGGAAGAACGTGGTCGCGACCGAGAGGAATGCGAATGCGAACGTCCAGGCACCGGCCTGCAGGAGGGCGCTGCTGATCCGGGAGTCGGTCAGCATGCGCTGGAAGTTCTCGAACCCGATGGTCACCGGCCAGCCCGGGGTCAGTCTGGTGCCGTCCTCGGCCTCGAAGAAGCCACGGTCGTTGGGGATGTACACGGTGCCGGTGGTGATGTCGGTGAAGGCGTCGGCAGCTGCGTCGTAGGAGTAGCGCGGCGAGGACTGGAAGCCGACCGCGCCCGTCTGGGTGCGAACCCAACCATCGGCCGGGTCATCGGAGAACGGCACCCGCAGCTCAGTGACCTCGCCCTGCACCTCGAGGACCTCGGCGAGGTTGAGCACCCTCCAGCCGGGGATCTCCTCGGGGGCGCCGCCCTCACCGATCGTGGCGCCGTCGACCGGCTCCAGGGGTTGCTCGGCGGTCCCGACCTGGACCTCACCATCCACCACGACGGCGAAGCCGAGCTGGTCGGCCTCGTCGCGGACCACCTTGAGCGGCATGTCGAGCGCGCCCTCCACCCGGATGTCACCGGTGCGCAGGATCTGCTCGATCGCCTGATCGCGAGAGACGGTGTTCTCGGATCCGTAGTTGGTGAAGGCGATGTAGGCCGTGTAGCCCATCGTGAACACCTGGTACACCAGCAGGAAGATCACGCCGGGCAGCAGATACTTCGCCGGCACCTTGCGCTTGCTGAAGTACACCCAGTTGACGACGACCAGCAGCACGACCGTGACCGCGAGGATCCACCACTGGCGCACCATGAACGAGGAGTAGACGGCGTACAGCAGGCCGGCGTTGATCACCGCCATCACGGCCAGCTTCACGAACCACCAGCCATTGAGCTCGCGAGCGTGCGAGGTACTCCCCCGGACCGGGGTCTCGTCCTTGGTGGCGACAGTGCTCATCAGCAACTCCAGAGACTCGCGCGACGTCGCGCTGGTGGTGTGTGCCGTCGGCCGCGAAGGTGCGACCGCTGGTCCTCGGGGGCGCCGTGCCGACGCCCCCGAGGACTGTTGCCGCACGCGCGGCGTGCGGCGCGCGGATCAGCCGATGGCGGCTTCGATGTTCTCGACCATCGTCTGCCACGCGGCAGCCGGGTCGCTGGCGTCACCGGAGATGATGTCGGCCTGGGTGGTGCCCCAGAAGTCCCACACCGAACCCATCTGCGGAAGCGTCGGCATCGGGACGCCCACCTCGCCGGCCGCCGCGAAGCCGGCGACGATCGGGTCGTCGGCCGCCACGGCGTCAGACGCGGTGGTCAGCGCGGGGATCCGGCCACCGGAGGTGTACAGAGCCGTCTGGACCTCGTCGGTCGCGACGTAGTCGAGCAGGAAGGTGTTGGCCAGCAGCTGGTTCTCGGACGTCGCGTTGACGAAGAAGCCCTGCACGCCCACGAACGGTGCTGCGGTCTCGCCACCCGCCGAGGGGATCGGCAGCACCGAGACCTCCAGGCCGGCGTCGGTGAAGGCCGAGATGTTCCACGGGCCCGTCACCATGAAGGCTGACTCGCCGTTGGCGAAGGCCTCCTTGGCGATGTCTGCCGTGATGGCCGTCTGCAGCGCGCCGGTTCCGGCCGCGCCGTTGGCGGCGAGCCAGTCGGCGAACGCCGTGCCGGCCTCGCCACCGAGAGCGAGCTCCGGGAGGTAGGAACCGGTGTCATCGGTCGCGAAGACCGGCGCACCGAACGAGGTCTGGAACGGGTACATGTGGTACGCGTCGCCCGCATCGCCCTGCTGCAGCAGCACGGGGTACTGACCACCCGCAGCCTCGCCCGCGGCGATCATCTCGTCCCAGGTGGTGGGTGCGACGTCGGTCATGCCGTCGTTGCGCACGAGCGCGATGTTCTCGATGCCGTAGGGGACGCCGTAGTTGGAGCCCTCGTAGCTGAAGGCGTTGACCGCCACCTCGACGAACTCCTCGGCCTTGGCGCCGAGGTCTACCGGGGCGACGACGCCGGCGGTCACGAGCTCGCCGGTCCAGTCGTGGGCGCCGACGATGATGTCCGGGCCCTCACCGGTCGGCGCCTGCGCGAGGAACTCGGGGCGGATGTCGTCGAAGTTCTTCTGGACGATCTCGACCGTGACGCCGGTCTCGGACTCGAACTGTGCTGCCACATCCGTCAGCGGCTCTGCGCGGAGCTCGTCCGCCCAGATCGTCAGCGTGCCGGTCGCGGCGGCAGAGGAGGTCTCCTCGCCGCCCGTGGCGCCGCCGTCGGTCGTCTCGTCGTCGGTGGTACCGCCGCCGCTCTGGCATGCGGCGAGGGCCAGGGTCAGGCCTGCTGCCGCAGCGATCATGATGCTTCGACGCATCTGCTCACTCCTGTGTGTGTCGTGACTCGGCCGGCGTCGCGTCGTAGCGAACGGCCCTGTTCGATGGAAGGTATCCCGAATCCTTCCCTTCTGCAAGGCCTTGCTGTAACTTTCAGAACACGTTTCAGACAAGGAGGTCCAGGTGAGCACCACGAGCACGAGCAGCCGCACCCGGCTGACCGACCTCGCCGAGATGGCGGGCGTCAGCACGGCCACGGTCTCGCGTGTGCTCAACGGCAAGCCGGGGGTCGCCGCCGAGACCAGGCAGGCGGTGCTGCAGGCGCTGGACCTCCTCGGCTACGAGCGCCCCGAGCGGCTCCGGGGCCGGTCGGTCGGTCTGATCGGACTCGTGGTCCCTGAGCTCACGAACCCGGTGTTCCCCTTGTTCGCGCAACGGATCTCGGCCGCGCTCGCCAGCTCCGGCTTCACGCCGCTGCTGTGCACACAGGTCGCCGGCGGTACCACCGAGGACGAGTTCACCGAGATGCTCCGCGACCACGGCGTCGACGGCATCGTGTTCGTCTCAGGCCTCCACGCCGACCGCAGCGCCTCCCCCGAGCGCTATCACAAGCTCCGCAGCGAGGGGCTGCCGATGGTGCTCGTCAACGGCTACCTCCCGGGCCTGGACGCCTCCTTCATCTCCGCCGACGACGTCGAGGCCATGTCGCTCGCCGTGCGTCATCTCGTCTCGCTCGGCCACACCAAGGTCGGGCTCGCCGTCGGGCCCGATCGGTTCACGCCGGTCGCGCGCAAGATCCAGGGCTTCGCCACCGCGATGGAGCAGAGCCTCGGGGTCACCGACACCCAGGAATGGGTCTCCTCCTCGCTATTCACGCTCGAGGGTGGCCAGGCCGCCGCGAAGGAGCTGATCGAGAAGGGTTGCACCGGCATCGTGTGCGCCTCCGACGTGATGGCCCTCGGCGCCGTCAAGGCCGCCCGCGCGCTCGGTCTGGCCGTGCCTGGCGACGTCTCGGTCATCGGTTACGACGACTCCCCCCTCATCGCCTTCACCGAGCCCCCGCTGACCACGATCCGCCAGCGCGTCGAGGAGATGTCGGCGGCCGCGGTCAACGCCCTGCTCACCGAGATCAGCGGTGGCGGCGCCCCGCGCACCGAGCTTGTCTACTCCCCCGAGCTCATCGTGCGCGGCTCGACCGCCCCGGCCCCCACCCCCTGACCCTGCCCAAACTCCTGCACCAGGTCTACCCCGCGTCGAAGACCTCGCGGCCCGGGTAGTGCGGCTTGACCTCGCGGTTGACGTAGGCGCCGATCGAGTCGGCGACCATCAGCTCGCGGTGCACCGAGGGCGGCACCATCGAGTACCGGTACACGTCGCCGCCGATGAACTCGACCTCGAGCTCGTTGGTCGCCGCGTCGTACCCCACCGCAGCCACGGCGCCCGATCTCACCGGAACCCGTCTCACCGGTCGGTGACACCGGGCTCGTCGCTCGGCCCCCCGGAGCGCCAGGGCGCGGTGGCGAGCACCCGCTGCCACCCCGACTCTGCGGCGTGCCCCACCGCCCCGCGCACCACGGTGTCCTCGAGGAACGGAGACAGCACGCACTCCACATCGTGGGCGCCGTGCCGGCCCAGCTCGTCGCGCAGCGCCTCGGGCAGAGCCGGACCGCCGCGAGCGATCGCGCCCGAGATGGTGATGACGCGCAGGTCCAGTGCAAGACAGATCGGAGCGACGACCCTCACCAACGGAGCCACACCGTGCCGCAGCGCCTCGACGGCGCCCTGCTCACCACGACCTGCGGCCGCGAGCAGCTCTTCTGCCGACACCTCGGGAACGCCACCGAGCTCCGGGAGCCGGCTCACACGCACGACCTCCTCGAGGTGGCGCACCTGACCTGTCACCGGATCCTCGGTGAGCAACGATCCCACCTCGCCCGCGGCGCCGGACTCGCCGCGATAGAGCTGGCCATCCTGCACGATCCCGGCACCCAGGCGCTGACCCCACTGCAGACCGAGGAAGGTCGGCGGCATGTCCGGCACGGAGCGCATCGCCAGCGCGGCCAGGTTGGCGTCGTTCTCCACAGACACGTCGGTCGTGCCGGCACCGAGCCGATCCACGACCTCCTCGACAGTCCAGTCGCCGAGCTTGTGGCGCGTGGTGATCCGACCCGTCCGGAGATCGACGATCCCCGGGGTCGCCACCGTGCCGGCCACCATCGTCGCAGCCCGCAGGCCCGTCTCGGCGAGGCACTCCTGCAGCATCTCGCCCAGCAGGTCGAGCATCTCCTGGCCGAGCCTGCGGTCGTGGCGGCGCTCGCGCCGGGCCCGCACACGGCCGTCGAGGCCTGCCACCTCGACCACGGCCCGATGCGCGCCGGCGTCAGCGCCGAAGACCATGAACCTGCGCTGCAGCAGCGCGTAACGGGCTGCCGGCCGGCCGGTGGCAACCGAGGGCTCGTGGCGCTCCAGCCATCCGTGCTCCTCGAGCACGGCGACGATCTGGGCGACCGTGGGTCGGGTCAGCGCGGTCATCTCCGCAAGCTCGGCGATGCGGGTGGGCTCACCGGCATCCCGCACTGCCGAGAGCACTCGGCGCGTGTTGAGCATCCGCAGCTGTGGTGTGCCGCGGGCAGGTTGATCCATCTCGATGCCTTTCGCCAGCCGCTACCGTAGCGTCACGACCATTCGTTATGGTCTTTTACGAAAAGGTCTTGCCCAACTCGCTCCGCCGCTGGTACACATGCAGAAGCCCGCAGCGCAGCGGTACCGGACGAGCGAAGGCGCACCATGACCCGGCATCACCCCTCTCCCCCTACTCCCGATCTCCCACGGGCGCTCCGGCCCCCATCCGGGCGAAGGTTCGCCCGCACGCTGACGGCGGCGCTCGGCGCCGCGCTCGTGCTCGGAGCCACCACCGTGCCGACCGCTGAGGCGGACTCCCACCTGCCCGCCCCCAGCTCCTCGACCTGGGCGCTCGACGGCGACGCGCAGGACTCGACGGGCGAGCGTCACGGTGAGGCGCTTCCCGGCGTCACGTTCGCCGACGGCAGCGCACGCTTCAGCGCCGCCGACGACTCGGAGATCCAGATCCCGTTCGATCGCGCTCTCGAGCCCGGCAACCGCACCTGGCAGCTGACGCTGACCGACGTCGTGCCTGGGCCGCTCACCCGCCAGCACCAGGCGCTCGTGACGAGCCGGTCGACGAACAACCAGGGCTGGGCCGTGTACATCATGCCCGACGGCGAGATCCGGTTCTGGTCGCGGATCGTCGGACGTGGTCAGTGGGCGCAGTACGCCTCCGGCGTCATCGCCCAGGCCGGGACCAGCTACGACATCGCGATCACGCGTGAGGCGAACCAGGTCCGTATCCAGATCGCCGGAGGTGCGGCAGCCGACGTCACCTACGACATGGGTATCCCCATCGTCAACAACGGCAGCAACCCCATGCGGATCGGCAACGGCGGCGACGAGGGGCAGGACTTCTTCTACCGCGGCTCGATCGGCGCTGTGTCGCTGACGACCACACCCAGCACCGAGCCCTGGGCGGGGTGCGACGACGCCAGCGACCTCGCCGCCGGTGTGACACCGCCGGACCCGGCGATCCTCCAGGGCGACGTGCCACAGGACGAGATCACCCAGCTCAGCCTGCAGGCGGCCCGGAACGCCAACCGCTTCGTCACCACGACCTGGTGGGACGACAAGTTCGGGGCCGAGACCGATGAGCGGATCGACCTCACCGGGAGGGTGGCCAACACCGAGTACGCCCTGCGAGGCGTCGCCATGGCGTCGGTCAACGCCGCGATCCTGCTCGCGACCGGAACCTACGACGCCGCGGACACCGGGGTGAGCGAGAGCGAGGCCCGCGAGCGCGTGGTGCGGCTGGCCACCTCGGCAGCGGCCGAGCACATCGCCAACACCCCGCAGGGATGGGGACCGGAGTCGTCCCAGTGGCAGGCCTCGCTGTGGGCCTACTACAACGGATTCGCCGCGTGGCTGCTCTGGGACGACCTCACACCGCAGCAGCAGAGCTGCGTGGCCAACATGGTGGCGATGGAGGCCGACGCGATGCCGGCGCCCGGCTACTACCGCGACCCGCAGGGCCGGATCATCAGCCCCGGTGACACGAAGGCCGAGGAGAACACCTGGCAGAGCTCGCTCTCGGGCCTGGCGGCGATGATGATGCCGAACGCCGCCGGCGCACAGCAGTGGCGAGCCGATGCCCTCGAGCTGTCGATCGCCGGCTGGGCCGCACCGCAGGACGTGACCTCGACCGAGGTCCTCAACGGCCGACAGCTGGACGAGTTCCTCCAGGGGTCGAACGTCGACACCGACGGCACGGTCGCCAACCACAACCTGATGCACCCCATCTACATGCTGGCCTTCGACCAGAGCGTCAACAACGCGCTGGCCCAACAGCTCGCCGGGCACCTGCCGGCGTCAGCGTTCCTGCACAACGTCGATCTCACCTACGGCGCACTGGTCGAGCAGCAGTTCGACTCGCCGCCCTGGGACGCACCCGGCGGGACGATCTACGTGCCGGGCGAGCCGGACATCTACTACCCGGACGGCAACGACTGGGGCACGACCTTCCCGATGTACTTCGCCCAGGCGGACGTGATCGCTGACAGCTTCGACATCGGCTCGGACCTCAGCACGCCCCCGAGCGAGTGGGCACGCCTCCACCTCCAGGAGGCCATCGAGCTGCAGAGCCGCTTCGAGGACGGGCACACGTACCTGAACACGACGGAGAGCAACTACGGGCTCCGAGAGGAGCGCACCGCACAGATCGCCGCGCACTCCTTCCTCACCCGGTTCCTCAACGCACAGCCGCCGGCGTGCGTCACGAACCGCCCGTACACCACGGAGACCGACGACCCGTTGCTCGGCGAGCTCGAGCACGCCAGACAAGCTCTCGACGACGCCGCCTCCGGTCTGTCCCCGGAGGACGCCGCCGCGGTCCGCGACGCGCTCGCCCGTGTCGAGACCGAGCGCGACGCAGGCGGGGACGGCACGGCGGCCGTCCGCGACCTGCAGCTGCTCCTCGCCGGTGGTGAGGACGACAGCCCGGCCCTGGTGCCGGTCCGGGCAGCGGTCGCCGATGCGGTCTCCTGCACCCTCGCGATGCCCATCGACCTCTCGGCGCCGGCCGAGGCCGAGGCCGGTGACCAGATCGACCTCGGTCTGACCGGCGGCCTCCCGGGCAGCGACTACACCCTGACGCTGGAGACGGCTGGGTCATCGATGCAGACGTTCGCGGCAGCGAGCGCTGTCTCGCTCGGCGCGCTCACGACGGGTGCCGACGGCGCCGGCATCGCCTCGATCGCGCTGCCCCCGAGCCTGAGTCCCGGACCGGTCACGGTGACAGCCACCACCGGCTCCTCCAGCGTCGCCGCGACGATCGTCATCCAGGCCGCCGAGGTGCCTCCCACGGAGGCGCCGACCGACCCGCCGACCGACCCGACCGACGGCCCGACCGACGGCCCGACGGACCCGACCACGGCACCGACCGACCCACCGACGTCCGCAGCCGGCGGCGACGACCTGGGCGGCGCCTCGGACGACTCCGATCAGTCGGGGCGCCCCGGCGATCTGGCCGACACGGGCACGTCCGGGATGCTCCCGCTGCTCGGGCTCCTCGCGGCGCTCACGGTGGCCTGCGGCGTGACGGTGCTGCTCGTGCGGCACCGCGCCGGACGCGCGTGAGCGGTGAGGGGCCGCCGCGCAGGCGGCGGCCCCTCACGGGGCTCGTGGCGCAGCGGCAGCAGGACGTGTGTCTCGTGATCGAGCAGCTGCATCCGGCGACCGGCCACGACACCGGTGGACCGGCGGCGGTCGTGCGGGCGCACGCCGGCACCGTCCCGGCCCGCGTGCTCGCGGCAGCGGGCCTCGACCGGTGCGAGCGCCTCCTGGGTGACGTCCGGCAGCTGCTCTCCACCGAGCCGCCACGAAGCGGGTTCGCGATGCTGAACGACGAGGCGCAGAGCCTGCGACTGTTCGTCCTCTGGCCGCACTACGACGGCAGTCAGCCGTAGCCGACGCTCCCTAGCGCGGGACCGACCGTCCTGGTGGGAGGATCTCGCCGAGCACATTCCGGCGCAGGAGGTTGCGATGGCTGACCCGTTCGAGAGCTCGACCGCACCGAGCGGCCCCACGGTGGCGTCGACGACGCCACGTCGCACGCCACCGTGGCGCTACGCGATCGGGATGTTCGGCACGTCGATCCCGATCAACATGATCAAGGGATCGATGATCCTGTTCTACGTGGACATGCTGGGCATGGATGCCCGCGTGTACGCCGGCGTCATGATCGTGTACGCGGTCATCGACGCGATCGACAACCCGCTGCTCGGCCACCTCTCCGACCGCACCCGCACCCGGTTCGGACGCCGGCGGCCGTGGCTGCTGATCGGCGCGCCGCTGCTCGCGGCGTCGATGATCGCGTTCTTCTCGGCACCGACCTCGCTCGACGGCGTGGGCCTGGTGATCTGGTTCGCGGTCTTCGCGATCCTGTGCGAGGCGTTCGACTCGATGCTCAACGCGAACTACGGCGCCCTGCTGCCCGAGGTGTTCCCCGAGGAGACCAAGCGCGCGAGGGCCAACAGCCTGCGGCAGGGCTTCCAGCTCGTCGCGCTGGTGGTCTCGCTCGCGGTCACGCCGCTGCTCACCACGAAGGTGTTCGGCTCCGAGACCTCCACGGCGGGGTTCCGCACCACCGCGATCATCTACGGCCTCGTCGCGGTCGTCGCGATCTGCTTCATGGCGATCGGCGTCCACGAGAACCCGCGCTACTCCACGCGTGAGCGGACCCCGTTCCTGCCGAGCGTGGTCGCGATCCTCAAGAACCCGCTGTTCTGGAAGGTCGGCCTGATCGGGGCCTGCTACGCGATCCCGATGGCGCTCGTGCTCTCGGGCGTGCAGCTCTACGTCCGGTACGCGCTCGGGCTGCCGGTCGCGCAGACGCTCTACCTGCAGGGCGTGGTCATCGTGGTCGCCGCCGTCGGGCTGGCGGTATGGACCCGGGTGGTGGCCCGGCGGGGTGCCCTGTGGACCTGGCGGCTCGCGTTCCCGCTCCTCGCCGTGAGCTTCATCGGCCTGTTCTTCGCTCACGACCTCGTCACCGGCATCGCGGCCGGCGTGCTCGTGGGCATCGGCTGGTCGGGCATGCTCGCGACCAACGACCTGATCGTGGCCCGGGTGCTCGACGGCGACGCCGTCCGTCACGGCGCCCACCGCGAGGGCCTGTTCCTGTCGGCGTTCGGCACCCTGGGCCGCCTCAACGGCATCATCACGGGCCTCGCGCTCGCGTCGCTGACCTGGTTCTTCGGCTACACCTCGGGCGACGACCCCGGCTCCGACCCCGGCACCGCGTTCCGCTTCTACATGTGCGTGTACCCGTTCGCGCTCGCCCTGATCGGCTCGGTCGCCGCCCGCTTCCTGCACGTCCCCGCACAGCTGCCCCCCGAGGCGTCCGAGCTGGTGGAGCCCGCTGACGAGAGCACGGTGTGAGCGGGCGCCGGCTCGTCATCACGGCCGACGACCTCGGCCGGGACCCCCGCACCGACGCGACCGTGCTCGCCCTGCTCGAGCGCGGGCACATCACCGCCACCACGCTGCTGACCGTCACGCCCGGGGCAGCCGACGCCGCTGCCCAGCTCGCCGCGCTCGGCGTCACCCCGCGCCTGCACGCCACGCTCACGAGCGAGCGTGGCATCGAGCGGTGGCGAGCTCGCTCGGGCAACGCGGCCTTGCCGTTCGCCCTGGCGAGCACGACCGTCGACGACGTGCTCGCCGAGCTCGCCGCTCAGCTGGCCTGGATGCGCGAGCACGGCATCACCCCGACGGGTGCGGACTCGCACGCCGGCACGCTCTACGGGCTCGACGGCGGCCCCTGGCTGGCTCCGGTGCTGCACTGGTGCGCGGCCGAGCAGCTGGCGTTCCGGCTGCCACGACAGCTGGCTCCCTACCTCGGAGAGGTGCCCGCAGAGCTGGCGGCCCGGCATCGCGACGCGGTCGCCCTCGCCGACCAGCTCGGCGTGCCGCTGCCGGAGGCGATGATCACCAACCGCGCCGGCGCCGCCGAGCTGGGGTCCTACGAGGCACTGCGCGAGCAGATGATCGGTGCGCTCGTGACGCTGCCCGAGGGCACCAGCGAGCTGTTCCTCCACCCGGCCGAGGGACTGCCGGGGCCCACGGGGCAGATCCGCGCCTGGGAGGCGAGGCTGCTGCGCGACCCGGCATGGCACGAGGCGCTGGCGAGCGCCGCGATCGAGCCCGCCCCCGACTGGCTGGCCCCAGATCGGTGACAGACGTCATCGGCCTGGGCTCGCCGTCCGTGCGATCGTTCGAGACATGAACCGCAGGTACCTCTCCTTCATCGCGCTGGCGCTCTCGATGCTGTACGGCGCAGGCTTCGCCGCCCTCGACCCGACGCCCAACGGGTACGCCCCGCTCGGCGGTGTCGTGGTCGCGCTGGTCTGGATCTCCGTAGGCGTGTTCGGCAAGGACGACCCCAGACCCCACGCCGGTCCGACCACCGATGCGACCTCTCCTTACGGGACCCCGCCGGAAGACCGCGTCTGAGGAGTCAGCCTCCCGAGACGCTCAGCTCGGCCTCGGCGAGCATCTCGCTCAGGCGGTCGTCGATCTCGCGGCTGGTGAGCCAGCCGTCCGGAACCGCAGGGGTCTTGGGGCTGCCGGCACGACCGCGCGGCCCTTCTGCTCCCTCGCCCGGGTAGGGCTGCTCGAGGTCAAGCGCGCCGAGGCGGTCGTCGAGCTCGGCGAGGCTGCTGACCATGCCGAGGGCGGCACGCGCCTCGCCGCCCACCACGTAGCCCTTGAGGTACCAGGACATGTGCTTGCGCAGCTCGCGCAACGCCCTTCCCTCCTCGCCGAAGTGCTCGACCATCAGCTCGGCGTGCCGGCGGATTGCGCTCGCCACCTCGCGCAGGCCCGGCTGCACGCGCAGGTCGGAGCCGGCGAAGCCCGCTACGAGGTCCGTGAACAGCCAAGGTCGGCCCTGGCAGCCGCGGCCCACGACGACGCCGTCGCACCCCGTCTGCGCCACCATCGTCAGCGCGTCCTCGGCGGACCAGATGTCACCGTTGCCGAGCACGGGAACATCGGTCACGGCGTCCTTCAACGCAGCGATCGAGTCCCAGTGGGCGGTCCCGGAGTAGTAATCGGCAGCCGTACGGGCGTGCAGCGCGACAGCGGCCACGCCCGCATCCTGTGCCCGCAGTCCCGCGTCGATGTACGTGAGGTGGTCGGCGTCGATCCCCATGCGCATCTTCACCGTCACCGGAACCCCCGACGGCGCCGCCTCCTGCACCGCGCCCGTCACGATCGCCCCGAACAGGTCGTGCTTCCACGGCAGGACCGCTCCCCCGCCCTTGCGGGTCACCTTGGGCACGGGGCAACCGAAGTTGAGGTCGATGTGGTCGGCGCGGTCCTCGGCGACGAGCATCCGGACCGCGGCCCGCACCGTGGCCGGGTCGACCCCGTACAGCTGCACCGACCGGACCTTCTCGGTCTCGTCGTGGGAGATGATCCGCATCGACTCCGGGGTGCGCTCCACCAGCGCCCGAGAGGTGACCATCTCCGCGACGTACAGCCCGACCGGTGCCGGCGAGGAGGAGAGAGCGGCCTGCTGATCGGGCGGCACGCCGTCGAGCGCCGCATCCCGGCACAGGGTGCGGAAAGGCGCGTTGGTCACCCCGGCCATCGGTGCGAGCACGATGGGGGTGCCCACGTCGTAGGGACCGATGCGCAAGCTCACCGCACGAGTATCGCTGATCCTCGGCATCGATAGGGTCGGGGTGTGGCTGAGCACACGTCGATCACCAGGTTCCGGGCCGCCCTCGCCGAGGCGGGTGGCAGCGGTGAGATCAGGATCCTCCCGGACTCCGTGCACACGGCGGCGCTGGCCGCCGAGGCGCTCGGGTGCCAGGTCGGAGCGATCGCCAACAGTCTTCTGTTCGACGGCGGTGGTGCGCCGGTCCTCATCCTCACCTCAGGAGCCCATCGGGTCGACACCGACCTGGTCGCGCGGACCACCGGCCCCCTGACGCGGGCGGACAAGGACTTCGTCCGCACCCACACCGGCCAGGTGATCGGCGGGGTCTCACCGATCGCCCACCCGGCACCGATCCGGACCTACATCGACCCCTGGCTGCGCGAGCACCCGGTCGTCTGGGCGGCTGCCGGCCATCCCGCCGCGGTGTTCTCCACCACCTATGACGAGCTGGTGCGCATGACCAGCGCCACGGAGCTCACGGTCGCGTGACCGTACGAGCGGCGGGCTGAAAACCGGCAACGCCACCACCCGGGGTGGCCAAGTAGGGTCAAGCTTTGGTCAAACCTCTACCATGGGGGTTCCCGTTCGGGTAGGCATGGATCGACCCGACCAGACGCTCGCACCGCCGCGAGCAGCCCCTTGGAGACGCCATGCGCCCGTCGACCACGTTCACCCGCAGGACCCTGCTCACCAGCGGCCTGGCCGCCGCTGGCGTGGCAGCAGCCGCGACCACGGCCCACGCGCACGGCAGCAGCCCGCGCGGCGAGCACGGGTGGGTCACCTCGCACCTGCGCCGCATGACCATCGAGCAGAAGATCGGCCAGCTGTTCGTCCAGAACGTCTACGGGTCCGACGCCACCACGCCGGACGAGCGCAACATCCCGCTGTACGGGGTGGCCAGCCCGGCCGAGGTGGTGCAGAAGTACCAGCTCGGGGGTGTCATCTACTTCGCGTGGACCGACAGCGTGCAGGACCCCGACCAGATCGTGGCGCTGTCCAACGGCCTGCAGGAAGCCGCGAACCAGGGGCCCAACAAGGTGCAGATCCCGCTGCAGATCGCCACCGACCAGGAGGGTGGCCTCGTCACCCGCATCGGGCCGCCGGCCACGCCGTTCCCGGGCGCGATGGCGCTCGGTGCCGGCCGCAGCGCCGAGGATGCCCGCGCCGCGGCCGAGATCATCGGGGCCGAGCTGAGGGCGATGGGCGTCAACACCGACTTCGCGCCGGTCTGCGACGTCAACGTCAACCCGGCCAACCCGGTGATCGGCACCCGCTCGTTCAGCTCCGACCCGGCGCTGGCCGCCGAGATGGCAGCCGCGCAGGTGCGCGGCTTCCAGGACGACGGTGGTGTCTCGGCCTCGGCGAAGCACTTCCCGGGCCACGGCGACACGGCGGTCGACAGCCACGTCGCGTTCCCGATCATCACCCACACGCGCCAGGAGTGGGAGGAGATCGACGCGCCACCGTTCCGGGCGGCGATCGAGGCCGGCATCGACATGATCATGACGGCCCACCTCGCCTTCCCCGCGCTCGACGACTCCGGCGACCCGGCGACGCTGAGCCACCCGATCCTCACCGGCGTGCTCCGCGAGGAGCTGGGCTTCGACGGCGTCATCGTCACCGACGCTCTCAACATGCAGGGCGTGCGTGACCTCTACGGCGACGCCGAGGTCGCCGTCCGCGCCCTGCTCGCGGGTGCCGACCAGCTCCTGATGACACCAGCGATGGACGATGCGTACGCAGCGGTCACTGATGCCGTGCAGACCGGCCGCATCAGCCGCCGGGACCTCGATGAGAAGGTCGCGCGCATCCTGCGGCTGAAGTACCGGCGCGGCATCGTCGAGCGGCCCTACGCCGACCCCGAGGAGGTGAGCGCCGTCGTCGGCATCCCGGCCCACCTGAGCCTGGCGGACGAGATCACGGACCGGACCACCACGCTGGTGCGCAACGACGACGGCGTGCTGCCGCTCGCCGTCGAGGGCACCGCCATCCTGGTGACCGGGTACGGCGTGACGACCACCGGCGTCCTCGCCGACGCGCTGACCGACCGGGGCGGCGTGGTGACGCGGGTCGAGACCGGCACCGCGCCCTCCAGCGCCCGCATCGCGGCCGCTGTCGCCGCCGCCGCGACTGCTGACGTGGTCGTGGTCCTGACGATGAACGCGTCGACCTCGCCAGGTCAGCAGCAGCTGGTGTCGGAGCTGCGCGCCACCGGTGCCGTCGTGGTCGTCGTCGCGGTGCGGAACCCCTACGACATCGCCTCGCTCGGCGACGCACCGACCTACCTCGCGACGTACTCCTACTCGCCGATCGCCATCGAGTCCGCGGCCAGGGTCCTCGCGGGTGAGGTCGCGCCGGTGGGCACGCTGCCGGTCGACATCCTGGCAGCCGACGACCCTACGACGATCCTGTACCCGTTCGGGCACGGGCTGACCTGGTGACCGCACAACCACGAGGGAGACGATCGAGGATGGCAGTGAACAGACGACGAGTGCTCGCCGGCGGACTGACCGCGGCGGGGGTGTCGGCAGCGGGGCTGCTCGCGGGCGCCGCACCGGCCGCGAGCAGCCCCGGTGGCAACGCGCCCGGCCGCCGCGTGGTCAGCGGCGCCGAGGTGGCCGCCGAGGACGACTGGGCGGTGCTCGGCGGCGGGCGCGTCGGCGTCATCACCAACCCGACGGGCGTGCTCGGCTCGTTGCGCAGCATCGTGGACGAGATGCACGACTCGGGCCAGGTGGACATCGTGGCGGTGTTCGGGCCCGAGCACGGATTCCGCGGATCCGCGCAGGCCGGCGAGGCCGAGCCGACGTTCACCGACCCGCGCACCGGCATCACCGTCTACGACGCGTACGGCGCGGGCGTCGATGCGATGACCGAGATGTACACCACGGCCGGGGTCGACACGGTCGTGTTCGACATCCAGGATGTCGGCGCCCGGTTCTACACCTACATCTGGACGATGTACACCGCGATGCGCGCCGCGGTACGCACCGGCGTCCGCTTCGTGGTGCTCGACCGGCCGAACCCGATCGGAGGCACCGCACGAGGGCCGATGATGACGGCGGAGTTCACCTCCGGCGTCGGCGCCAAGGAGATCGTGCAGGCGCACGGCATGACGGTGGGTGAGCTCGCGCAGTTCTTCAACGGCGAGTTCCTCCCCGACGAGGAGGGTGGCGTCGTCGAGGAACTCGAGATCGTCGAGATGCGCCGATGGAAGCGCCGGACGTTGTTCGCCGAGACCGGCCAGACCTTCGTGATGCCGAGCCCGAACATGCCGACGGCTGACACCGCGCTGGTCTACCCCGGCACCGGGATGTTCGAGGGCACCAACCTGTCGGAGGGCAGGGGCACCACCCGGCCGTTCGAGCTGATCGGCGCGCCCTACCTCGACCACCGGTGGGCGCAGGCGCTCACGGCCCGGGAGATCCCGGGCGTGCAGTTCCGTGAGGCGTACTTCACGCCCACGTTCAGCAAGCACGTGGGCGAGGTCTGCGCGGGGCTGCAGGTGCACATCACGCACCCCGACCGCGTGGACCCGATCCGGGTCGGTGTCGAGATGCTGGTGGCGGCGCACGACCTCTACGCCGAGTTCGCCTGGCGCGAGGACTCCTGGGACCCGGCACGCCCGTTCTGGATCGACAAGCTCACCGGGTCCACCCGGCTGCGCGAGCAGATCGACGCGGGCGCCGGTGCCGACGAGGTGATCGCCGCCTGGGGCGAGGAGCTGTCGGCCTTCGACCGACGTCGCCGCCCCTACCTGATCTATCGCTGAGGTCGGCAGCTCAGCTGGCAGCGGGCCCGTACAGCCGGGCGATGTCGGGTGAGTCGAGCCAGCCGACGTAGGCCGGCTCCTTCGGCCAGCCCGCGGGCGAGTCCTGCCAGTCCTCGCGTCGCCCGTAGGGCAGCAGGTCGATCAGCGGGAAGGTGTGGCTCAGCTGCTCCGTGCCGCGGCCGTCCGTGGTCCAGGTGCGGAAGACCTGGTCGCCCTCGCGCAGGAAGACGTTGACGGCGAACCCGCCGCCCGCGGGCGCGCCCACGTCGGCGCCGAACTCGCTGTCCGCGGTGGAGTACCACTCCATGCGGTTGCCGACCCGCTCGGCGTAGGCGAGCGCGTCCTCGATGCGGCCCTGCGTGACGATCACGAAACGCGCGTCGTAGGGGTCGAGGAAATCCAGCCTGGTGAACTGCGAGGTGAAGCCGGTGCAGCCGCCGCACTGCCACTGCGCGTCGTCGTGCCACATGTGGTGGTACGTGATCAGCTGCGACCGGCCGTCGAACACCTCGGCGAGCGTGACCGGACCGTCCTTGCCGACGAGGGTGTAGGAGGGCATCGCCACCATCGGCAGCCGACGGCGCTGGGCCGCGATCGCGTCGAGCTCCCGGGTCGCGGCCTTCTCTCGAGCCCGCAGGGCCTCGAGCTCGCGCTGCCAGGTGCTCGCGTCGACGACCGGTGGAAGGGCGGTGCTGGACATGGGCGGGGCTCCTCGTTCGTCGCGATGTGGACAACGTCCACACGATGATAAGTTGACATCGTAGACATGGCTGGCGACGAGTCAAGAGGTGCGAGTGACGCAACGCCCCTACCACCACGGCAACCTGCGGGCCGCGCTCGTGGACGCGGGCCTGGAGCTCACCCGGGAGGGTGGTCCTGGGGCGCTGGGGCTGCGGGAGGCGACGCGGCGGGTCGGCGTCTCCCCCAATGCCGCCTATCGGCACTTCGCGGACCGTGACGCACTGCTGGGTGCGGTGGCGGCACGCGTGCAGGAGCTGATGGCCGATCGCATGGCGCTCCCGGCAGGGAGCGGTGCCGCGTCCTCGAGCGAGGCCGACGAGCAGGCTCGGAGCCGGCTGATCACGGTCGGACTGGGCTACATCGAGTTCGCCCTCGAGGAGCCCGGCTGGTTCGCCGTCGCGTTCTTCCCCGCTCCGGGATCCGCACCTGCCGACAGCCCGTACCGCTCCCCCGCCACGGCGCCACCGTTCCGGATGCTGGTCGAGGCGCTGGACACGATGGTCACCGCCGGCGTTCTCGACCCACGAGCACGACCCGGCGCGGAGTGGCCCTGCTGGTCAGCGGTCCACGGCTTCGCCGAGCTGGCGATCCACGGCCCGCTGCGCGGCCTGCCGGCCGCCGAGCTGCGTGCCCTGGCGGAGCGGACGGTCGCGGCGATCGTGACCGGCGTCCAGACCTGAGCGGTCCTCAGGCCTTCTGCGGGGTGCGCCCCACGAGCGCCGCCGAGATCGCCGTGGTGGCGGGAATCGCCAGCACGAGACCGATCGAGGACACGAGCGTCCGCACGACCTCCTCGACGATCTCGCCCGACATGAGGAACTCCAGCAGGCTCCGGTCGTAGATCGCGCCGACCATCAGCAGCGGCAGCGACGTGCCCACGTACGCGAACGCGAGCGTGTAGACGGTGGAGGCGATGTGGTCGCGGCCGATGCGCATCGCCCGGGTGAAGACCTTGCCGCGGCCGGCGCCGGGGTCGGTGGCGTGCAGCTCCCAGACGGCGGACGCCTGGGTGATCGTCACGTCGTTGAGCGCCCCCAGCCCGGCGATGACGATGCCGCACAGCAGCAGCGCGCTGAGCGAGGTCCCCGGGAAGGTGGTGAAGACCATGTACGCCTCTTCAGAGCCGTTCCCCACGAGGTTGCCGGCGCCGAGCATCCACCACCCCAGCGCCGTCGTGATCGCGAGCCCGGCGAACGTGCCGAGGAGCGCCGTCGTCGTCCGGATCGAGATCCCGTGCGCGAGGTAGACGGCCACGAACATCATGGCGCTCGACCCCACGAGCGCCACCAGCAACGGCGAGGTGCCGAGGATCAGCGCGGGGATCACGAACGCGCCGACGATCACCAGCGAGGCCGCGAGCCCGAGGACCGCCGCGAGCCCGCGCCATCGGGCCACGAGCGCGACCACCAGCAGGTAGAGCGCGACCAGCACGATCACCGGGATGTCACGCACGTAGTCGACGAACACGAACGGCGAGCCGGTCGCGGCAGCGCCGGCGACGTACAGCATGCGGATCTCGTCGCCGATCTCGACGCCCTCGGCGAGCACCTCGGGGGGCGCCTGCACGCTCACCTCGCGGCCGGCGTGCTCGCCGGTGAGCACCTCGACCACGACCTCCGCTCCGAGCTCGCCGGGCACGTCGGTCACGCGGCCGCGCTCGAACGTGGCGCCGTCGGCTGTGAGCGGCACCGAGCCCATCTGGGACTCGCCACGCGGCCACAGCGCGATCATCCCGACGATCGTCGCGATGAGCAGCGGGACCACGAGGGCGGCGAGCACGGTCCGGACCCGACGTGCCTCGGCGGCAGGTATCTCGATCGGCCCGTGGCCGTGCGCGTGGCCACCGATCGCGCGTCGAGCAGCCCGGCGGGTGCGACGGCGAGGTCCGGGCTCGTGGGGATCGGTGCTCACCGGTCAGGCCCCGAGCAGGCGCTCCGCGAGGTAGCCGCGCACCTGGTCGATCGCGACTCGCTCCTGGGTCATCGAGTCGCGCTCACGCACGGTGACGGCCTGGTCCTGCGCCGTGTCGAAGTCGATCGTGACGCAGAACGGGGTGCCGATCTCGTCGTGACGGCGGTAGCGGCGCCCGATCGCCCCAGCGTCGTCGAAGTCGACGTTCCAGGACTTGCGCAGCTCTGCGGCGAGGCTGCGGGCAGCCGGGGAGAGCTCCTCGTTCCGGGACAGCGGCAGCACCGCGACCTTGACCGGCGCGAGCCGCGGGTCCAGGTGCAGCACGGTGCGGACGTCGGTGCCGCCCTTGGCGTTCGGCACCTCCTCCTCGTCGTAGGCATCGACGAGGAACGCCATCAGCGACCTGGTCAGCCCCGCCGCCGGCTCGATCACGTACGGGGTCCAGCGCTCGTTGGTGGCCTGGTCGAGGTAGGACAGGTTCTGGCCCGAGTGCTCCGAGTGCGTGGTCAGGTCGAAGTCGGTGCGGTTGGCGATGCCCTCGAGCTCGCCCCACTCCGACCCCTGGAAGCCGAACCGGTACTCGATGTCGACCGTGCGCTTGGAGTAGTGCGACAGCTTCTCGGCCGGGTGCTCGTACAGGCGCAGGTTGTCGCGGGCGATGCCGAGATCCACGTACCAGTCGGTGCGGTTCTCGATCCAGTACTGGTGCCACTCCTCGTCCTCGCCGGGCTTGACGAAGAACTCCATCTCCATCTGCTCGAACTCGCGGGTGCGGAAGATGAAGTTGCCGGGCGTGATCTCGTTGCGGAACGACTTGCCGATCTGGCCGATGCCGAACGGCGGCTTGCTGCGGCTGGAGCGCATCACGTTGATGAAGTTGACGAAGATGCCCTGCGCGGTCTCGGGCCGCAGGTACTGCAGCCCGCTCTCGTCCTCGACCGGGCCGAGGTAGGTCTTGAGCATCATGTTGAAGTCGCGCGGCTCGGTCCAGCGACCGGTCGTGCCGCAGGAGGGGCACGGCACCCCCGCGAGGCCGCCCTCGGGCTCACGGCCCTTGCGTTCGGTGAACTCCTCGATCAGCTGGTCCTCACGGAACCGCTTGTGGCACTGCAGGCACTCGGTCAGCGGGTCACTGAACGCGCCGACGTGCCCCGAGGCCACCCAGACCTGCTTCGGCAGGATGACGGCCGAGTCCAGGCCCACGACGTCGTCGCGGCCGCGGACCACCGCCTGCCACCACTGCCGCTTGATGTTCTCCTTGAGCTCGGTGCCCAGCGGTCCGTAGTCCCACGCCGACCTGGTTCCGCCGTAGATCTCGCCCGTCTGGAAAACGAAGCCACGACGCTTGGCGAGGCTGATGACGTTGTCGAGTCTGGAGGTTGCGCTGGCCACGATGAGGGACTCCTTCTGATGCCGCACCCGACCTGGCTGGCCGGGCGTCCGAGTCAGGCTAGCCGGTCCGACCAGACCTGGTTTGACAAGCATTCTCATCATTGTTGAGAATGATTGTCATGACATGCCTGCGCGCCCGCATCCTCGCCCCCGTCGCAGCGCTCCCCCTCCTGCTGGTCGGTTGCTCGGCCGCGAGCGACGACGGCGAGGTCCAGATCGCGGTCACCGCCTACCCCTTGCAGTTCATCGCTGAGCGGGTCGCGGGCGAGGCCGCCACCGTGACCAACGTCGCACCCGCCGGCACCGAGCCGCACGACCTCGAGCTCTCGCCTTCCGCAGTGACGAGCATCGTGACCTCCGACGTGGTGCTGATGCTCTCGGGGTTCCAGGCCGCCGTCGACGACACGATCGGCGAGGTGGGCGAGGAGACGGTCGTGGTCGACGCCGCGGACTCGGCCGACCTGCTCGAGGAAGGGCACGAGGACGAGGGGGACCACGACGGCCACGACCACAGCGGCGTCGACCCCCACTTCTGGCTCGACCCGCTGCGTGTGGCGGACGTCGCTGATGCGCTCGCCGCTGCGCTCACCGAGACCGACCCGGACGGCGCAGCCACCTACGAGGCGAACGCGGCCTCCCTGCGCACCGATCTGGAGACGCTCGAGAGCGAGTTCGCGACCGGTCTGGCGGACTGCGCCGACCGCACGTTCGTGACCAGCCACGAGGCCTTCGGGTACCTGGCTGACGCGTTCGAGCTCACCCAGATCGGCATCGGCGGCATCGACCCGGAGGCCGAACCCTCCCCCGCTCGGGTGGCCGAGGTGCTGCGGGAGGCGCGCGACGCCGGCGTCACGACGATCTTCACCCAGCCTGGCGGACTCACCGCCGGCGCGGACGCCGTGGCCGAGGAGCTCGGGCTCACGCTCGCTACGCTCGACCCGATCGAGCTCGAGCCGCAAGGTTCGGACTATCTCGCCGCGATGCGGGCGAACCTCGCCGCGCTCCACGAAGGACTCCAGTGCAGCTAGCAGAGGCGGGCACCGCCCTCGACCCGATCCAGCTCGATTCGGTGTCGGTGGCGATCGGCGGAAACACGCTGCTGACCGACGTCGACCTGCAGGTGCACCCGGGCGAGGCGGTGGCACTGCTCGGGGCGAACGGCTCGGGCAAGTCCACCTTGATCCGCGCCGCACTGGGGCAGGTGCCCGTGGTCGCGGGCGAGTCCCGGTTGTTCGGCGCCCCGACCCGTGAGAACAGCCGCGTGCCCTGGCCGCGCATCGGCTACGTGCCGCAACGGCTCAGCGCCGCATCGGGCGTCCCGGCCACCTCCCTCGAGGTCGTGGAGACCGGGCTGCTCGGGCGCCAACGCTGGTGGCTTCGCCGCGCCGACCGCGAGAGAGCGCTGCGGGCGATGGACCAGCTCGGCGTCGCGAACCTCGCGCACCGCCCGTTCGGCGTGCTCTCGGGCGGCCAGGCGCAGCGGGTCGTGATCGCGCGCGCGCTCGTCCGCGATCCCGACCTGCTGATCCTCGACGAGCCGCTCGCCGGGGTCGACCTGCTCACCCAGTCCTCGTTCGCGGCGCTGCTCAGCGACCTCCACGACCAGGGCCGCACGATCGTGATGGTGCTGCACGAGCTGGGCCCGTTCGCCCAGCTGCTCGACCGCGCGGTGGTGCTGCGCGCCGGCCGGATCATCCACGACGGCGACCTCCCCCGCGACCACGTCCACCCGCACGGCGCGCACGACCACCTGCACGTCGAGCACGCGCTCGCGACCGAGCCGCAGACCCAGCGGAGCCTGCCATGACCGACGTGCTGGCGATGCTGTCCACGCCGCTGTTCCAGCGCGCCCTTCTCGCTGCGCTCGTGGTGGGGGTCAGCGCGCCGGTCGTCGGCACGTTCCTCGTGCAGCGGCGGCTCTCGTTGCTGGGTGACGGGATCGGGCACGTCGCGCTCACCGGTGTGGCCCTCGGCTGGCTGGTCGGCGCCGCGACCGGCGCCGCCAAGGCCGACGCGTTCGCGATCCCTGGCGCCGTCGTCGCCGCCATCATCGGAGCCGTGATCATCGAGATGGTGCGATCTCGAGGTCGCACCAGCGGCGACCTGGCGCTCGCGCTCCTGTTCTACGGCGGCATCGCCGGCGGCGTGGTGCTGATCGGGCTGGCCGGCGGCACCAGCGCGAACCTCATGAGCTACCTGTTCGGCTCGCTCGCGACCGTGGGCACAGGCGACCTCGTCGCCACCCTGGCGATGTCCGCCGTGATCCTCGCCGTTGGCCTGGGCCTGCGCACCGCGCTCTTCGCTGTGTCCCAGGACGAGGAGTTCGCCCGCTCGACCGGGCTGCCGGTGACGGCGCTGAACGTGGCGGTCGCGGTGGTCGCGGCGCTGACGGTCACGGTGTCGATGCGGGTCGTCGGGCTGCTGCTGGTCAGCGCGCTGATGATCGTGCCGGTCGCGACGTCGCAGCTGGTGGCGCGCTCGTTCCGGCAGACCATGACGATCGCGATGCTCATCGGCGGGGTCGCCTGTGTCGGCGGGCTGCTGGTGACGTTCACGGTCGATCTGGCGCCCGGGGCCGTGATCGTGGTGCTGGCGATTGCCATCTACGCTGGTGTCGCAGCGTTGCGGCCGCTGTGGCAGCGCGCCGCGGCACCCGCTGGCGCGTCGGAAGGAGGCCAGGGCTGATGCAGCGTATGACACGGCAGCGCACCGCGCTCGCGGACCTTCTCGACGGCACCCCGGACTTCCGCTCCGCCCAGCAGCTCCACCAGATGCTCAAGGATGCCGGCCAGAACGTGGGGCTCGCCACCGTCTACCGCACCGTGCAGGCGATGGCGGAAGCCGGCGACGTCGACGTGCTCCGCATCGAGGACGGCGAGGCGCTGTACCGTCGCTGCGCACGCGGGCATCATCACCACCTCGTGTGCCGCGAGTGCGGCAAGACCGTCGAGCTCGCCGGCGAGGCTGTCGAACGCTGGGCCTCGCGCATCGCTCACGAGCACGACTTCGTCGACGTCGACCACACCGCCGAGCTGGTCGGCACCTGCCGCGAGTGCGCCACCCGCATCTACGGGGGCGGCACGGGTGCCTGACTTCCTGGCCTCGATGCCGTTCTGGGTCGCCTTCGTGGTGCTCTTCCTCGGCGCGATGGCCCGCGCCCAGATGGTCTACTGGGTCGGCCGGGTCGCCACCGAGCAGACCCTGCGCCGCACCCATCCCCAGCAAGGCTGGAAGCGCCGGATGCACGACTGGCTCGAGGCCGGTGGCGCCGAGCCCGGGGTGCGCGCGCTACGCCGCTGGGGGCTGGGCATGGTGCCGCTGTGCTACCTCACGGTCGGCTTCCAGTCGATGGTGCAGGCCGCTGCGGGGATCCTGCGGATCGAGCTCTGGAAGTACGTGCTCGCCCAGATCCCGGGCGCCCTCGCCTGGGCCACGATCTACGCCACGATCGGCTTCGCCGCCTGGGAGGCCGTGATGGCCGCCGCGGCCGGGTCTCCGCTCGGACTCGCCGCCATCCTCGCCGTCACCGTGGTGATCGTGCTCACGGTCGTGTTCATGCGGCGTCGCCGCCGCGCGGGCGAGCAGTCCACGCCGGGCGGCCTGCACGCCAACGAGCTCGCCGAGGCCGACCCGGCAGCGTGACCGGTCAGCCCTCGACGGCGTCGACAGCGGCCCCGTAGCGGCGGTCGCGGCGGGCGTACGTCACGGCCGCATCCCAGAGGTCCCGCCGGTCGACCTCGGGCCAGGGCTTGTCCAGGAACACCATCTCGGCGTACGCGGACTGCCAGATGAGGAAGTTCGACGCGCGTTGCTCGCCCCCGGTGCGCAGGAACAGGTCGACGTCCGGCAGCTCCGGCTCGTCGAGGTGGCGAGCGATCGTGCGCTCGGTGATCCGCTCGGGGTCCAGCCGGCCGGCGGCCACCTCGCGCGCGATGGCACGGGTGGCGTCGGCGAGCTCGGCGCGGCCGCCGTAGTTGACGCACATCGTCAGCGTGCAGGTCGAGTTGGCGCGCGTGAGCCGCTCGGCCTCCTCCAGCTCCGCGATCACGCTGCGCCAGAGCCGGGGGCGGCGCCCCGCCCAGCGCACCCGCACCCCCCACGAGTTCATCTCGTCCCGGCGACGCCGCAGCACGTCACGGTTGAACCCCATCAGCCAGCGCACCTCCGCAGGTGACCGCTTCCAGTTCTCGGTCGAGAACGCGTAGGCGCTGATGTGGGTGATGCCCAGCTCGATCGCACCCGCGACGACGTCGAGCAGCACCGCCTCTCCAGCGGCATGCCCCTCGGTGCGCGGCAGCCCGCGGGAGTTCGCCCAGCGCCCGTTCCCGTCCATCACGACGGCCACGTGCCGGGGCACCAGGTGGGGCGGGAGCGTCGGCGGGCGGGCACCCGAGGGGTGCGGAGGCGGCGCGGTCACGCCCGCTCGACCAGCCGCAGCGAGCGCAGCCCCCGCTCCAGGTGCCACTGTGTGTAGACGGCGACCAGCCCGGAGCTCTCACGGCGATGACGATCGTCGCTCGCATCGGCGACCGACCAGTCCCCTGTCAGCAGCGCACCCAGCAGCCGGACCGTCTCGGGCGCAGGCGCCGCAGCGCCGGGCGGCCTGCACTCGGCGCACACCATGCCACCGAGCGGAGCGGCGAAGGCGCGGTGCGGACCCTCGGTGTCGCAACGGGCGCACTCGGCGAAGCTCGGCGCCCAGCCCGCGATCGCGAGCGCGCGCAGGAGGTAGGAGTCGAGCACGAGGCTGGGCGCGTGCATCCGCTCGGCCAGCGAGCGCAGCGCTCCGACGAGCAGCAGGTACTGCTGCGTGGCCGGCTCACGCTCGATCTCGGTGAGGCGCTCTGCGGTCTCGACCATCGCCGTCCCCGTGGTGAACAACGAGTAGTCGGCGCAGATCGCGCGACCGTGGGGTGCGAGCGTGTCGACCTGCGTGACGATGTCGAGATTGCGTCCGATGTGCAGCTGCAGGTCGACCACGCTGAACGGCTCCAGCCGCGCACCGAAGCGTGACGACGTGCGCCGAACCCCCTTCGCGACCGCCCGGACCTGCCCGTGCTCCCGGGTCAGCAACGTGATGATGCGGTCGGCCTCACCGAGCTTGCGGGTGCGTAGCACCACGCCCTCGTCCCGGTACAGCTTCACCGGATCATTCTCCCCCACCGTGACCTCTGACGTGCGCAGCCGCGCCCGCGGGCGGTACCCGTTGTTGCGCAGGCCGCGACGAGCGCAGAACGGTACTGGTGGGGGGCACCCACCAGCACCGTTCGCGACGGGACGGTCCGCCGTGTCGCGAGGTGGCGTCGCATCCGCTGGCAAGCCCCCTGGCCATCCCGGGTCCACACTGCGAGCAAGGACGTCGACTCGTCGACCGAGTGAGTCTGAGCGCGTTTCGTCGACGTGTCAAGTGTCGCTGGTCGAACCCCGTCCCCGCGGTCAGCGCAGGGCGCGGTTGACGGCCGAGATGACCGCCTTGAAGGACGCCGTGGTGATCGACGGGTCGATCCCCGCACCCCACAGCACCTCGCCGTTGACCTCGCACTCGACGTAGGCGGCCGCGCTCGCCTCTTCGCCCTGCGACAGCGCGTGCTCTGCGTAGTCGAGGACCTGGACCTCGATGCCGGACTGCGCCAGCACCGCCACGAACGCGGCGAGCGGGCCGTTGCCGGAGGCCTGCACGGTGCCTTCCTGGTCGCCGTCGTGCAGGGTCACGGTGAGCAGGTCGTTGCTGCCGTCCCCGGCCGAGGCGACCTGGCTCGCGCCCAGGGCGAACCGACCCCAGGGCTCGAGGCCGTTCTCCTCGGTGGCCGGCAGGTACTCGTCCGAGAAGATCTGCCACAGCTGCTCGGCGGTCATCTCGCCGCCGAAGCTGTCGGTGTGCTTCTGCACGATGCCCGAGAACTCGATCTGCAGCCGGCGCGGCAGGTCGAGGCTGCGCGTGCTCTGCAGCAGGTAGGCCACACCGCCCTTGCCGGACTGGCTGTTGACGCGGATGACGGCCTCGTAGCTGCGCCCCACGTCGCTCGGGTCGACCGGCAGGTACGGCAGGTCCCACGGCACCGCGGTCTCCTCGCCGCCGGCGTCCGCGACCTGCTGGGCACGGGCTGCGAAGCCCTTCTTGATCGCGTCCTGGTGCGATCCCGAGAAGGCCGTGTAGACCAGGTCGCCGCCGTAGGGGTGGCGCGGGTGCACGTCCATCCGGGTGCACTGCTCGACCGTGCGGCGGACCTCGTCGATGTCGGAGAAGTCGATGCCCGGGTCGACGCCCTGGCTGTACAGGTTCATGCCCAGCGTCAGCAGGTCCACATTGCCGGTGCGCTCGCCCTGCCCGAACAGGCAGCCCTCCACCCGGTCCGCGCCCGCCATCACCGCGAGCTCGGCCGCCGCGACGGCACAGCCGCGGTCGTTGTGGGGGTGCACCGACAGCGCGATGAACTCCCGCCGGGACAGGTGGCGGCTCATCCACTCGATCTGGTCCGCGTACACGTTGGGGGTGGCGCGCTCGACCGTGGCGGGCAGGTTGAGGATGATCTCACGACCCTCCTCGGGCGCCCAGACGTCCATGACGCCCTCGCACACCTCGAGCGCGAAGTCCAGCTCGGTGTCGATGAAGATCTCGGGCGAGTACTCGTAGCCGAAGATCGTGTCCGGGTCGAGGACCTTCTCGGCGTAGTCGATGACGTGCTGGGTGCCCTCTGTCGCCAGGTCTTTCGTGCCCTCCCGGTCGTTGCGGAACACCACGCTGCGGAAGACGGGCGCGGTCGCGTTGTACAGGTGCACGGTGGCGCGGTGCGCTCCGACCACCGAGTCGATCGTGCGGTGGATCAGGTCCTCACGTGCCTGCGTCAGCACCGAGATCGTGACGTCCTCGGGGATCGCCTCGTCCTCGATGATCGAGCGGACGAAGTCGAAGTCGGTCTGCGACGCGGCCGGGAACCCGACCTCGATCTCCTTGTAGCCCATGCGCACCAGCAGGTCGAACATCGTGCGCTTGCGGACCGGGTCCATCGGCTCGATGAGCGCCTGGTTGCCGTCGCGCAGGTCTGTCGAGAGCCACCGCGGCGCCGCGGTGATGCGCTTGCTCGGCCACTGCCGGTCAGGCAGGTCGATCGGCGCTGTGGTGTCCTGGAAGGGCCGGTACTTGCCGACCGGCATCCCGAAGGTGGTGTGGGTCGTGGTCATGCTCGCTGCTCCTGTGCTCCGCGCTGGGCGGTCGTTGCCGGTGGCCGGGCACCAGGCGACTCCGCGGCGAGGAGGCCGGCCTCAGTGGGCCTCGCCGCGGCGACGAAGGAGGAGCTGCGTCGTCCGCATGCCCAACACTCTAGGGCATCTCATCGCTCGAGGTCCTCCGAGGCCACGACGCTGATCCGATAGCTGCCGAGCAGGACGGCCCCACCTGTCTCCACCTGGACCTCCGCCCAGGGCTTGACGCGGCGCTGCGCGCCGTCCTGCCCGACGGCGGTCGTGCCGTTGGTCGATGACCGGTCCGTCACGTAGACCGCTTCGTCGGTCACACGGAACGCCGCGTGGGTCTTGGACACCGTCGGGTGCAGGACCGGCACGATCTCGACCGCGAGGTCGTTCTCGCGGGGCGTGGGCGCCCGACCCACCAGAGTGGTGACGCCGGAGGTCAGCCGCCGGCCGTCGTCGAGCACCACGACCGGGAACCGCGCCGGACCGGAGGTGGTGCCGTCGGTCACGAGGCGGGTGTCGCCGAGCTCGGAGGCGAGCTCGGGAGCAGACGTCCAGGTCTCACCGCCGGGCTGGGCTCCTGCCGGCAGCCACGGCTGGGGCTGGGGCTGGGGCTGCGGCTGTGGAGGGGGCGGCGCCCACTGCTGGGGCGGGGGCTGCTGCTGGTGCGGGGGCGCCTGGTGACCCTGCTGGTACGGGTGCGACTGGGCAGGCTGCATCGCGGGCTGCTGCGCGTACGGCGCGGGTGCGAAGGCGTCCCCCGAGGGCTGCGGCGCCGTGGCCGCCAGCAGCGAACGCACCCGCCACCAGCCCAGCGCACCGGCGGCGCCGACCCCGAGCAGGGCCGGCACGGCGAAGCCGGCCGCGACCCAGACCGATGACTCGCCCGTCGCGCCGGCCACGACCACGATCGCGATCGCCGTCACGACCGCCAGGCCCGAAAGCACGATCCGCACGATGCCCGCCTGCTGGGTGAGCACCTCGACGCCGCGCACCGGCACCTCGGGCGCCACCTGGTACCAGCGTCGCAGCGCCTCGACGAGCCGTACCCCGCTGCGGACCAGCCGGATCGCGAGCACCACCGCTGCCGCCAGCAGCCCCGCGGCGAGCACGAAGGCGACGATCGCGAGCACGAGAGAGGACTCCGCCGTCAGCTCCTCGACCCCGAACCAGGCCGCCAGACCCGCCAACGCACCCAGGACCGCGACTCCGACGCCGGCGCCGGTGCGGGACCCGCTGACGTAGGTGGTCACCACGACCGGGATCGCGAGCGGCCGGGTGTTGCGGCCGCCGTTGTTGGGCGCGGTGTCCTCGAGGTAGCGACTCGCCTCCCCCACCAGCGGGCTTGCTGCGGTGCGGTCCATGTCACCCATTCTGGATCAACTCGGGCCCACCGTCGTCACCTGCGACGCAAGGACCGCAGCGAGAAGCGAGCGCCGATCCGGCGCCGCCACGGGACCGCCGAAGCGGCGTGCTTGACCGCGGTGGAGACGTCGGCCCAGTAGGCGTCGATCTCCGGCTGCGACGGCGGCTCGGGGGCGAAGACGCCCTGGTCCGCGCGCCGCGCGAGCGAGAGCGTGCCCGCGCCCACGAGCTCGGTGTCGTACGTCTGCGCCGCCTCCCGGCGGGTGGCGCCGTTCGTCGTGGGTACCCCGAGGTCGAGCACGCGATCGGACAGCTCGGCCCAGCCGCCCGCGATGCGGTCGTCGGGCGACCCCGAGGATCGGCGGCGGCGCCAGCGTCTCGCCTTGAGTGCGGCGATCACGAGGAAGGGGCTCAGCAGCACGAGCAGCGGGATCCCGATCACGGCGACGTAGAGCAGGATCCGCTCGGCGGCGTCGTCCTCGTCGGGGTTCTCCTGCTCAGCAGGGGCGTCCCCGCGGTCCAGCGGCGGCACGACCGGTGGCTCCTGCGGCGGCTCCGGCGGCTGCAGCACCTGTGGCTCGGGGCGGTCCTGCGGCTGCGGGTCCTGGACCTGCGGGATCTGGTCCTCGTCCGGCGTTGGGAAGAAGGGCAGCCAGCCCTGCCCCTCGAACGGCACCTCGACCCAGGCCGTGACGTCGGCGCCCGTGATCGTGACGACCCCGCCGTCAGCGCTCGCCTGCGAGACGTCGAAGCCCATCACCACCCGGGCCGGCAGCCCGAGCTCGCGCACCATCAGCGCCAGCGTGGCGGCGTACTGCTCCGCGTTGCCGGTCATCTGGTCGCTGTCGAGCATGCCGACCAGGCGGGCGGCACCGTGACCCGGCCGCGAGGGTGCGTCGCCCTCGAGCCCGTCGGAGTAGTAGCCGTAGGTGTGCAGCGCGGTGGCGATCATGCTCACGCGCTCGTAGTCGCCGTTCGCCCCGGCCGACCACTCCGAGGCGAGCGAGGCGATGACGTCGGGGACGCCGCTGGTCTCGGGCATTTGGACCCGCGAGGCGGGCAGCTGCATCATCGACTCCGGCGGCGCGGCGTCGGGATCGGCGACCACGTCCGCCGCAGGATCGGCGACCAGGCGGTAGCTGTCGCCCGCCCGCATCGTCAGCGCGACCAGCCCGGTGTCGGTGGTGCGGTTGAAGTAGAACGACCGGGTCAGGTCCTCGGCGCGGCTGCCGGTGAAGTCGACGTCCTCGCTCGCGCCGACGGTCGGCAGCCAGACGCCGGTGTACCCCTCGATCGTGATGTCCACCCCGGCGGCGCCCGGCGAGATCTCGGTGACCAGCCGCTCACCGGGCCGGGCGAAGGTGCCGGATCCCGCGGCGCCGGAGCCCGTGATCCCCCAGACGTGGCCGTCGTAGCTGTCCATCGTGGCGAGCCGGACGCGCTGGGTGCCCGCAGGCAGGCCGGACGCGGTGAGCAGCGTCTCCTCCGCCATCGTGTCCACGTAGCGGCGGAAGGACGCGAGCGGGCTCGTGTAGTCGTGCGGGTCCGGCGGCGGGTCGATGAAGTCGCGCAGCACGAGGCGAGGGTTGTCGGGCGTGGCCAGGAACGCCGTCGCCGTGCCTCCGATCGCGACCAGCCCGAGCACCAGCGGGACGGCGATCACACGGTGCGCCTCGAGCCGGCCGGCGCGCCAGGCGACCCACATGATCGAGATCCCGGCGGCGAGCACGCCGATCACGCCCGGCGCTACCGTGAGCCGGGTCCCGAACAGGATCGAGATCACCGCGACCAGCAGCGGCGCCAGCAGGCTCAGCGACCACCGCTTCGCGCGCAACGAGATCGTCACCGCGGTCAGGGAGCCGAAGAATACGAGCAGGTACGGCAGCAAGAGCAGGACACCTGAGCTGCCCAGCGGCGGTGCGATCGTCAGCACCTGCTTCCAGACCGTGACCACGCCGCGACCCATCACCTGCCAGGTGGTCAGTGTCGGGAGTACCCCGCCGATCGCCGTCGACGGCGCCGCGAGGGCGCCGAACAGGAAGAACGTGGGAAGCGCGAACGCGAGAACGGTGAGCGTCGGCCAGCGGCGCTGCGCCCCGGCGGTCGCGAGCACGGTCCCCAGCAGCGCCGCGCCGGCCACGGTCACCCAGAGCACCGGGGTCAGGTACACCTCGTGCAGCGGGGCGACGCCGAGGACGATCAGCGCGACCGGCACCAGGATCGCGACCACGCGCTGCACCGTGAACCACTGCAGCCAGGCAGGCACGCCGGTGCCGGTACCGCGCAGCGATCGGCGGCTCGGGACGGCGGCGGCGCCGCCACCGGCGCTCACCGTTCCACCTTCCGGAACCCGCGGGGCAGCTCCTCCAGGGTCGGCAGCGTCAGCACGGTGACGTTGCCGAGGCGCCGCGCGCCGAGCTCGGCGTCGTCCGCCAGGCTCGCGCGGAGGGCGAGCGCCCGGACACCGGCCGGCAGCACGGCACCGGCGGTACGGATCTGGTCGGGCGTCACGGCGGACCCGAACGCCATCAGGACCACGGTGGCGCGCTGCACGTCGCGGGCGATCGTGCGGCCGAGGTCGACGATCGTGGTGGGGCTGCGTGTGGCCTCGAGCCGGGTGAGCCCGTCGAGCAGCTGGCGCGGTGTGCGGTGCAGCAGCACCTCCTCGGTGGTCATCGCGGTCAGGTCGGACTCGCTGCGGATCGCGTGCAGCCCGAGCGACCCGACGGCGCTGATCGCCAGCTCCATCTCGTCCGGGTGGCCGTAGTCCGCCTCCTGGACCGACAGCGCCAGCACCAGGTGGGAGCGCCGCGTCTCCTCGAACTGGCGGACCATCAAGGTGCCGGTCCGGGCCGAGCTGCGCCAGTGCACGTAGCGTCGGTCGTCACCGGGTACGTACTCGCGCAGCGCGTGGAAGGACAGGTCGGCGTTGGTGATCTCCCGGGTCTCGCGCCCCTCGAGATCGTGCAGGAACCCGGCGGCCGTGCCACCGATCCTGATCGTGCGCGGGTGGACGTAGAGCTCCTCGGGCTCGGTCCACAGCACGGCGCGGCGGATCAGGCCGATCGGGTCGCCCCGGACCGAGGAGACCGGGCCGACCGTGATGACACCGCGACGCTCGGTGGGGATCGCGAACAGCTCGTCGTGCTCCGCGCCGGCCGCGAGCGTGGGCAGCGCGAACGAGGCTTTCGCCACCCCGACCGGCAGCTCGATACGGGCCGGCAGCACCGCTCGGTGGCTGGTGTTCATGACCTCGAGCGCGCCCATCGCCCGTTCCCCGACGACGACGCGGCCCTCGCGCAGCCTGAGCGTCACCCGGTAGGGGTGCCGCCCGATCGCGAAGGCGATCGCCCCGACGATGAGGGTGAGCAGCGCACCACCGAGGACGATCAGCTCCATCCAGGCGAGCCGGAGCCCGGCGACGAGCGAGATCACCGCCGCGGCGAGCACCACCCATCCCGCGCGGCTGACCCAGGAGATCGCGGTGCGCGACTTCTTGACGCCCTCGACCAGCCCCGTGACGGCGCTCGTGACCGACCGGGTGCCCTCGACGGGTCCCGGCGCGATCGCGGCTGCCTGCCGCGTGGACTGGTGGGGAGTGCTCATGAGGTTCGGCCTAGGAGTCCGATCGCTGCGCCGGCGGCGCGATCTCGCTGAGGATCCGCTGCAGGGAGCGCGCGGTGGTGCCGCCCTCGAACTCCGCCTCGGCGTCGAGCACCATGCGGTGCGCGAGCACGGGCTCGGCGAGCTCCTTGACGTCGTCGGGGATGACGTAGTGGCGCCCCAGCGCGGCCGCCCAGGTCTTGGCGCACCGCACGAGGGACAGCGCGCCGCGGACGCTGACGCCCAGGGCGATCTCCGGGGCGGCGCGGGTGGCCTCGGCGAGGTTCGAGATGTACTCGAGCACGGCCCAGTCCACGTACACGTTGGCAGCGACCTTGGCGAGCTCGATCACCTCAGGACCGCCGATCACGGCCTGCAGGGCCGCGGTCCGGTCGCGGACGGCGGAGCCCGCCAGGATCTCGACGGTCGCCCGCTGGTCCGGGTACCCGAGCGAGGTCCGCATGAGGAACCGGTCGAGCTGGGCCTCGGGCAGCCGGTAGGTGCCGGCCTGCTCGATCGGGTTCTGGGTGGCCAGCACGATGAAGGGGGTGGGCACGGCGCGGGCGACGCCGTCGACCGTGACCCGCCCCTCCTCCATGACCTCCAGCAGGGCGGACTGGGTCTTGGGCGAGGCGCGGTTGATCTCGTCCGCGAGCACCACCGAGGCGAAGATCGGCCCCTCGTGGAACTCGAACTTTCGCGAGTCCTGGTCGAAGATCGTCACGCCGGTGACGTCCGAGGGCAGCAGGTCCGGCGTGAACTGGATGCGCGTGTGGGAGGCGTGCACCGAGGCCGCCAGCGCGCGGGCGAGCGAGGTCTTGCCCGTGCCAGGGAAGTCCTCGAGCAGCAGGTGCCCGCCCGAGAACAGGCAGGTGAGCGCCAGCCTGATCACGTGCTCCTTGCCGAGCACCGCCTGCTCGACGTTGCCGACCAGCCGCGAGAAGACGTCAGCGAACTGCTGCGCCTGCTGTGCGGTCGTGGTCGTGGGGGTGTTGGTGATCGTCATCGTCCCTCTGCTCGGTGCCTCAGCTGTTCGGCCATGTGATCGAGTCCTCGTAGGTGTTCCCGCCCCCGGTGATCACTACACGGATCACCTCGCCGGGCTGCCCGCGGTAGGTGGTGGAGTTGTAGCGGCCATCGCCGGAGAGCGTCGCGGTGTAGCTGCGCCAGACCCCACTCTCCCCGGAGGCGTAGAACTGGATCGTGTAGTTGGCCGACGGCAGGTTGTCGTAGCTGAAGTCGAGGAAGGCGCACGAGGCGTGGGTACACCCCTGCTGCCCCTGCGCGTCGCGACCGTGCAACATCGTGACCGAGGGCGGGATCGGCGGCGTGGGATCGGCCCCGGCCTTCCGGCTCTGCCAGTCGGACCAGCCGCTCCACTGGCCGTACTCGTTCTGCACCCGCATCCGGAACCGGTGCGTCTCCTCCCAGCCGCCCGTCACGCTGGTGCTGCCTGTGCGCCCACCGTTCTGGCTCCCGCCGTTGTCGACCTGGAACTGGCTGGCCGTGATCGCCGCACCGTTGCTGCTGGTCGGGTAGGTCCAGGAGAAGCCCACCGTCCGACCGTTCTCGCCACTGCCCACGGAGGAGCTGATGTGGCTCGCGTTCGGGGTCGCGGGTGGACCGTACGGGGCAGCCTCGGCGGACGCCGCGCTCCACGCACCGCAGTACGTGTTGCATGCGCGGACCTGCACCGTGTAGCCGGTGCCGTTGCTGAGCCCGCCGATGGTCGCGGGACTGGCGCCGAGATTCCCGCTGCCGCCGCCGCTCAACCTGTACTCGAACCGCTGGATCGCCTGCCCGTTGTCGGACGGCCGTGAGTAGCTGACGGTGATCTGACCGCTGTTCCCGGTCGGCGCTGCCGACACCGCGGTCACCTGGCCGGGCGCCCCGAACGAGGTCACGGCGGCGGACTGGGCCGAGGCCGGCGATCGGCCCGACCGGTTCTCGGCGACCACGCTGACGCTGTAGTCGTAGCCGTTCTCGACGTCGAACAGGCGTGTCAGGGTGTCGTCGCCGACCGTCACGGTGCGGTACACGACACCGTTGCGGTACAGCGTCACGTGGTAGGTGTCGATCGAGTCACCGTTGTCGTTCGGCGCGGTCCACCTGGCCTGTACCTGCCCGCCCGCGGGCGTGTCGATGCGGGTCATGGAGGGGGTCGCCGGCGTCGCGGGCGGAGCCGAGGGGTACTCGCCGCGCGACCAGTCGCCCCAGGCACCGGCCTCCGGCGCGTCGTTGTGCGCCCGGATCCGGAACTCGTAGGTGACACCGTTGGTGAGCCCGGTCCAGGTGTAGCTGGTCGCGCCCGCGTCGAGCGAGATCTGCGACTGCCCGCTGGGCGGCGGCGGCGAGATCTGCACGTCGTAGGTGTGGATCGGAGAGCCCTCGTTGGCTGGCGCCGACCACGCCAGGCGCAGCTCGCTGTCGCCGAACTCCACCGACGGTGCCGCGACCGGTCCGGGCGAGACGTCCGGCCGCGCCTCGGCCGACGACGCGCTCGGCTCCGAGGTACCGACCTCGTTGATCGCCACCACCGTGAACGTATAGGTGACATCGTTCGTCAGCCCGGTGATCCGACAGGTCGTCGTCGGGCACGCGACCGTCGGGCCGCCGCTCGCGGTGACCTCGTAGCCCGTGATCGGAGCACCGTTGTCATCGGGCGGCGTGATGTCGACGACGACCTCGCGGTTGCCCACCGACTCGATCGCCGGCCGGGCCGGCGCCTCCGGGACCCCGAGCACCGTGCCGGTGACCCGTGCCTGCCGCCACCGCTCCGACTCCTCGGTGGCGTCCTGCACCGTGTAGACGACCACGAGCCGACCGTCGTAGCTCGGCGCCGGGGTGACCACGACCTGGTCGCCCTGGATGCTCGCCGACGCCTCCCCGGTCTCGACGAAGACATCGACGATCGTGCGCGGCTCACCCGGGAACGGGTTGGTGTCGTTGCCGAGCACCGGGACGCTGACCGACTCCCCCTGGTGCACCTCGCCGATGTCGTCGTCGTTCGCCACGAGCAGCGGCGCCCGGCTCCCGGTCGCGGTGAGCGTGATGACGCCCTCGACCGGCGGGTTGTCGCCGTCGCTGACCTGGACCGGCAGCTCGACGACGGTGCCGCGCGGGGTGTCGAGATCGGCCGAGGCCGTGAGGATCACGCCGCCCTCGAGGCTCGCGCTGAAGCCCGCCGGTACGTCACCGATGGTGAGCTCGAGGTCGGAGAGCTCGGTGTCGCGGTCGTCGGCCAGCCGACCGATGTCCAGGCTGACCGGGTCGCCGCCGGCCTCCAGCTCCATCGAGCCGTTCCGGAACGTCGGCGGCTGCTGCGTGGTCGCGATCACCTCGATGGGGATCGTGATGACCGAGTAGATGACGTCGGCGGCGTTGATGTCCGCGAAGTCGGTCGCGGAGAACGTGATCGCCGCCGGGCCGGCGTAGTCGGCGGCGGACACGAAGCGCAACGTGTCCTCGTCGACCACGTACGGGCCGCCGTCGCTGTTGGTGGCCATGACGCCGTCGAGGTCGTACAGACGGACCGTGCGGCCGGCGAGCGAGACGACGGTGTCCTCGAGCTCCACGAGGAGCTCCTCGCCGGAGTCGACCTCCAGGGCGACGTCGGAGCGCAGCACCGGGCCGGTGTCCTCGGTGCCGGGGACCTCCACGAACGCGTAGGTGCTCTCGCCGTCGACGTCGGTGACCTGGTAGGTGACCACCTGTCGGGTGGGCGTGACCGGGATCCGCAACCGCCCGTCGTCGAGCACCGCGATGGTGTCCTCGCCACCCGGCAGCGAGACTGTGAGGTCGGCGCTGCTGCCGTCCGGGTCGTAGTCGTTGGCGAGCACGTCCACATCGAGCGAGACCGCGTCGATCAGCTGGGTCGCCGGCACCAGGTCGTCCAGGGCAACCGGCGGCATCAGCGTCGCGTCCTCGTCGACCGTGACGGTCAGCGAGCCGATGTCGTTGCCGCCGTGGGTGTCGTCGGCGCGGTACTGGATCGTGTACGTGCCCTCCTCCGAGGGCGAGGTGAAGGTGAGCAAGCCCTCCTCGACGCCGACGTCCAGCCCCTCGGGCGGGTCGACGACCGCGGGGTCGCCGAAGGTGAGCTGGTCACCGTCGGGATCGGTGTCGTTGAGCAGGACGTCGGCCTGGATGTTCCGATCCGGGCGCACCGTGATCTCGTCGGCTGCCGTAACAGGGCTGCGGTTGGTGGCCGGCGGCGGGATCACACCGATCGTCACGGTCGCCTCGCCCAGGGCCCCCTGACGGTCGCGCACCGTGAACGTGAACGAGTCGGTGCCGCCCTCGACGGAGTTGTAGGCGATGTAGTCGATGAAACCGGACTGCACGTCGACGATCCGCCCGCGCTCGGGCGAGGTGGTGGGACCGACCAGCTGCACCGAGTCGCCGTCGGGGTCGATGCCGTAGATGTCGATCGGGATGCGGATCCGCTCGCCCGCGAACGCGCGGACCTCCACATCGGCCGGCTGCGGCGGGGCGTTCGCCTCCTCCCCCCGTGCCTCGACGTAGATCGTGATCGTGGCGGAGTCGGTGCGCTCGTTCTCGTCGGTCACCGTGTAGGTGAACCGGTAGGTGCCCGGCTCGTCCGGCGCAGCGAAGCGCACGAGGTCCTGGCTGACGAACGGCAGGCCCGGCATGTCGTCGGGGACCTCGATGCCGCTGACGTGGAACTCGAGGCCGTTCGGGTGGGTGTCGTTGCGGAGCACCGGGATCGTCACATGGTCACCGGTACGCACCGTCGCGGCGTCCGGGTGGGGCTGCGGCCCGAGCGCGTCGCTCTGACCGCTCAGCGGGATCACCGTGACCGCGCCCTGTGCCGACCGGGTCCCGTTCGAGACCGTGTACCCGATCGTCACGGGTTCGCGCAGCACCTGCTCGGAGGTGATCCGCAGGATCCTGTGGTCGAGGATCGCGACCTGCAGACCCACGCCCCGCGGGACGTCGATGCTCTGCACGGCCAGCACACCACCGGCGGGGTCGCTGTCGTTGTCGAGCACGTCGACGACCACCGAGCCGTCGGGTGGCAGCAACGCGGTGTCGCTCACCGCGACCGGCGCCAGCTCGGTGCTGGGCTGCACCACATCGATCCGGACGAGGCCCTCGGCGTTGAGGCCGTCGTCGTCGGTGACCACGTAGGTCAGGTAGTAGCTGCCGGCGGCGCTGGCCTCGAAGGTGAACGAGTCCTTGTCCGTGTCGGTGCGCTGCTCGCCGCCGTTCGTGGGCGTGACGATCGCGAGGTCGAGCGGCTTGCCGTTCGGGTCGATGTCGTTGACGAGCGGCTCGACCACGATCGGCGAGCCCACGAACCCGGTCGCGAAGTCGAACACGGCCTGCGGCGGCGCCGCGGTGTCCGGGAGCACCTCGAGATCGATCGTCGCCTGCTCGGTCAGCTGCCCGTCGCTGACATCGACGACGACCTGCTGGAGGCCCGTCCTGATCCCCAGGTCGGTGATCGTGACCGTGCCGTCGGGGCGGACCGAGACGTTGAGCGTGTCCTGCGCCTGTGCGCCGGAGAGGTAGACGTCGTCGCCGTCGGGGTCGCGTACGTCGTTGAGGATGTTGACCTCGACCGCCTGTCCCGCGACCACCTCGGCCTCGATCGGGTCGGTCTGCTCCGGAGCACCGTTCTGCGTGGCTGCGCTCACGTCGAGCCGGATCGTCGAGGAGTCCTGGCCGTCGCGGCCGTCGCTGATCCCGTACTCGATCTCGGCGCTGCCGCTCGCGTCGGGCGTGAGCCGGACCTGCAGCGCCCGGCCCCCGAGGATCGCCTCCACGGTGCCGAAGGACTCGGCAGGTTGCGTGTACGTCGCGACGGTGAGCAGGTCGCCGTCAGGGTCGCGATCGTTGTCGAGGACCGGGAGCACGATCGTGCGGCCCGGGCGGACGCCGAACTGGTCCGGGTTGGCGGTCGGGTCCTGGTTCTCGGCCTCACGGTCGAGGGGCACCTCGTCGGTCTCGGCTTCGGAGGGGTCCTCGGTCTCCTCCTCCTCGGAGGTGGAGGAGATCACGTCCTCCCAGTTCTCCACGAGGTAGAGACGATCCTCGAGCATCCAGACGTCGCCGCTCTGCAGATCGTTGAGCACGACGAGGTTGCGGTTGACCCGGAACACGAGCTCGGCGTTGACGGCCGCCTGCGGGACCTGCTGCTCCTCCGCCTCGGCGTCGCCGCAGACGCGCAGATAGCTCGGCACACCACCCGCCCAGGCGCTGTGCACGCAGCTGTTCACCTGGACCGGCTGCGCGGGCGTGCCCGGCTGCGTGCTCGGCACCACGCGGGGGTCGCCGCCGGTCAGCGGGACCGTCACGAGGGCGTCTCTGGCGGCGATGGCGACGCTCTCGCCGTTGCGGCTCGTCGCCTGCAGCAGCGCGCTCGCGTGATCGACGTCGAGGGCGCTCAGGTCGACCGGATCCTGATCCGGGCGCACCAGGGTCAGCGTGCCGTCCTCCGCCTCGTAGGCGAGCACGACCACCTCGTCACCGACGGCGGTGATCTGGACCTGCGCCGTCGTCAGGTCGATCTCCTCGTCGAGCACGGTGACCTCGGGCTGAGCGGTCGAGCTCTCCTCCGGCTCGGGCTCCTGCGAGGCCGCACCGCCGTCGGTGGCCTCCGAGGTCGGTTCGTCGGTGCCGTCGGTGCCGTCGGTCGCCGCCGGGGCGCCCTCGACCTCCTGGCCGGAGAGCGCCTCCCACACCTCGGGCGGGTAGGTGAGGATCTCGTTGTCGACGACGTCGAGCACGTAGACCGTGCCGTCGTCGCCCATGGTCATGTGGGCGCCCTCACCGAAGGTGGCGGTCGGTGCGACCGTGGCCTCCTCGATGACCGCCAGATCGGTCGGGGCCGTCACCCAGAGCCGGCCGTCGGCCGGGTCGAGGACCGCGACAGCCCCCTCGCCCAGACTGACCTGCGCCTGGGGCGGCAGCATCACCGACGCACCCGAGAACTGCACGTTGACCGTGTCGATCCGGCGCAGCATGCCGGCGCTCGGGTCGCGCAGCAGCACGTCGTCGCCGCGCTGCAGCAGGTCGATGTCGGGGGTGTCCGCGGCGAGCGTGGCGTCGATCTCGCGCACCGGGTAGTTGAGGCGCCCGACGAGGACGCTGTTCTCGTTCGAGACCCAGACACCGCCGTCGTTCAGCTCGACATCAGCGGTGGCGACGCCCCGGTAGTTCAGCGAGAGCGCAACGATCGTGCCGACGACGAGCGCGACGACGAGCGCACTCGCGACCCGTTTCCGGTCGCGCAACCATCGCAGCCTCGTGGAAGGCACGCGCTCACTCCCCCATCAGCACACGTGGACATCGGGCACCGAGCGCATCCGGCACGCCCAAGACCGGATGTCATCCTAACCGCGCGAACCGGGTAGCGCGGCGGTCTGGATGGGTAGGGCAACCCGTCAGTCGACCGACGCCGTCTCCGTCTGCTGCTCGGCCTTGGCCGCTTCCTCTGCCGCGGCCGCTGCGGCCTCCTCGGCGTTCTTCTCCAACAGCTCGAGATCGGCGGCGACGACCAGCCGCGAGGCGACGCTGTGCTCCACGAGCCGGGCGCGGCGGTTCACGGCCAGCTGCTGCTGACCGCCGCGAAGGCCACGCACGCCGTGCCGGCTCAACTTCTCGCAGACGTTGTCGAGCTTGCGGTTGAAGCGCGTGATGCTCCAGCCGAGCCGCTTGGCGGCATCAGCGGAGGTCGGGATCGACGCCGTGCTGCCGCGGCCCCGCAGGACCGGCTCGGCCAGCGACAGGATCAGCAGCTTCTGGGACTCGGTGAAGGTGACCGGACCGATCGTGGTCTCGCCGACCTCGGTGTGCTCGTTGACGGCGGAGGTGAATGTGGGCTCGTCGCCCACGATCCCCAGCTCGTAGGTGGTGGGACCAGCCGTGAATAGCACGGTCGTGTGGGCGAAGACCAACGGCAGCCGCGCGCCGGGTGCGAGCCATGCCTGGACGTTCCCCTCGCCGTCGGACACCGTGGCTGAGAGCCGGGAGCCGACGTTCTCGAGCCACCACAGCCCGTCGTGATGGTTGATCGTCAGGAACCGGCGGTGCAGATAGGGGTTCTCGTCGACCTCGAGGTCGCCCTCACGCCCGATCTGGAACGGGTTCGCCTCGTCGAGGTCGTACCACTCGCCGCAGAACTCGACCTGCAGACCCATTGATTTCCCCGTCTCACCAGTGAAGATTCGCGTCGCGGAAGCCGCTCATCCCGCACAGGCGCTGGCGTACTCGGAGAGCGAGCCCCGGTCCGTGACAGAAGCGACTTCGACACACACCGTACCTGGATCGTCGACATCGAGCGTGGTACCACCCACGGTGCGCTCCGTGTTCTGCTCCCCCTGGATCCGCCAGATGTAGGTCAGCTCGCCCTCCCACTCGGGCGCCGCCCAGGTGAAACGGATCGGTCCGCCCGGCGACCGCTCACCCTCGAGACCGACCGGTGGCGGCGGTATCTCCAGGGTGTCGGTCGGGATCTCCTCGGTGGGCGCCGGGGTCGTGCTCGTCTCGTTGATCGGCACGTCCGGGCTGTTGAGCGCTCCGATGATGACGACGACGACGATCACTGCCACGACGGCGAGCGACGCGAGCAAGGCGGGCCAGCGACGTCTCTTCTCGGGCTCCTCGCCGTTCGGCTGCGGTGGTGGTGCCGCAGGCCCGGCCGGGCCGGGCGGCGGGGCGGAGATCGGCGGCGGCACGCTCGAGTCGGAGACCATGCCCTGCTGCACGGTGGTCACCATGCGGGCCCGGGTGCGCAGGTCGTCGGTGTCCTCGCTGCCCTCCGTCTGCGCCCACGAGGTGTCCGGCAGGTCCAGCGAGGTCTGCGAGAGCTGCATCTCCTGCTCGACACGCTGCAGTGCTCGGCCGAACGAGGCGGCGCTCGGGTACCGACCCTCGGGGCGCTTGGCCATTGCGCGGACCAGCACCGACTCCAACGACGCGGGCGCGTCGGGCCGCCCGATAGGCGGCACCGCGCTGCGCTCGATCCGGGTGATCAGGTCCAGCGCCGAGTTGGGACCGTCCGGGTCCTCGAACGGCGAGGCTCCTTTGAGCAGCGTGTACACGGTGGCACCGAGGGAGTAGATGTCGCCGCCGACGCCGCGGACCGCGTCGTCGGCGAAGAACTCGGGCGCCGCCCACGGGATCGACATGCCGACAGCCTCGCCACCCGGCGTCGCGGTGGACACGACCGAGATGCCGAAGTCGGTCAGCGCCGGCCAGCCGTAATCGGTGGTGAGCACGTTCGCCGGCTTGATGTCACGGTGCAGGATGCCGATGCGGTGCGCGGTCTCGACGGCGCCCGCCAGCCGGATACCGATCCGGATCGCCTCGGCGACGGCGATGCGTTCGCTGCGGTACCTGACCGACATGTTCGGTCGCGGGCAGTACTCCATCATCAGGTACGGCCGGCCGTCGGCGGCCGTGTCCGCGTGATAGATCGTCACGATCGAGGGGTGCGTGGACAGCTGCGCCATCAGGTTCGCCTCCGCGACGAACTGCTGGCGCGCCGTCTCGCCGGAGGCCTGCGCGAGCAGCACCTTCACCGCGACCCGGCGCCTCGGCAGCTCCTGCTCGTACAGGAAGACGTCGGAGAAGCCCCCGGACCCGAGCAGCCGGATGAACTCGAAGCCCGGGATCTCCGGCGGTGGAGCGGGTGGGCGCTTCTTGACCACCAGCGCGTCAGTGCGCGATCGGGGCGGCGGTGTCGGGGAGACCCACCACCGCCGTCACACCGTCGCCGAGGTCGACCACGGTCCCGGTGGGAACCGGGACGCTCTCCCCCGGGTGCAGCCGCCGCGGCGGCGAGCCGGGCAGCACCACGACCGTGCCGTTGGTGGAGCGGAGGTCGGTCACCAGCACCGAGTCGCCATCGATCTTGATCTCGACGTGGGTGCGCGAGATGTCCTGCTGCGGGCTGGGCACGGTCACCAGGCGCGGGGTCTCGCCGAAGCCGAACCGCGAGGACTCCGGTGCGCGGCCGATGAGCACCGGCCGGTCCAGCTCGACCTGCTGGCCGGTGGACAACGAGAGCTGCATCACCGGACCCTGCGCAGCGGACTCCTGGCCGGGCTCCTCCTGCGCGGGCGCCAACGTGTGGTCGACCTGCGCGTCCTCCTCGGGCCTCGGGACATCAGCAGCGCGCATGGTGTAGCCGTCGTGGTCGCCGAGATCGGCTTCAGACTGCTGCTCGCCCTGCTCCGGGGCCGGCTGCTGCCAGGGCTGTTCCTGCGGCTGCTGCTCGAACGACGGCGCAGCCTCCTGCTGCAGGGGCGGCCCCCACTGGTTGGCCTGCGGCTCCGCCGGCGCCGGCACCGCCCAGGGCTGCTGACCGGACGGCGGGGCGAGCGGAGCTGCTCCTGCTGCGGTCGACCCGTCGGGCAGGTCCTCGAGCACGGCCGTGCCGCTCTCGGAACCAGGACCGTCCTCGCCCACGAGCGAACCGGTCGACTCGTCGCTGGCCTCGAGCTCGGCACCTGTCTCGTGCGCCTCGTCAGCGATGTCCTCGTCCTCGTCGTCGTCGTCGTCGAGCACGAAGTCGGGCTCGACCTCGTCGGTTGCGGGTTCCGCCGGCGCGGGGCCTTCTTCGTCGACCGGCGCGCCTCCGGCCCAGCTCTCGCCCGCAGCCTCCGCAGCGACCTGGTCGGCGAGGGGCGCGGCCTCGTGCGCCTCACCCTCGATCGTGTCCGCCTCCTCGACAGGCTCCGGCAGGTGGCCGACCTGCAGGGTCGAGGCCAGCACGTGGCCTCCGATCAGCACGAGGCTGACGTCGCTGGGCGCCACCTGGAGCACGACGGCCGACTCGGCCGGGGCGACGTGCTCACGCCAGGTGCGCATGCCCCCCGCGGAGATCTCGGCACCCTCGACGATCCCGGTGACGCTTCCGCGCACGACGACGCGGACGCCGTCCTCTCCAGGGTCGACGAAGCCGAAGCTCGGCAGCGATGCCAGCCCGTTCCCGGCGAGCACCTCGAGCCACGACTCCAGGGACCCGCCCTGGGACAGCGAGGCCCAGATCGTCCGCACCGACTCGGCGTCGATCGCCGGGTCGAGCAGCGCCGCCCTGCCACCGTGGGCGAGCGCGGTCCACTCTCCCGGCCCGTAGCTGTAGTCAGTCATCTGGTGCCACCGTCCCCTTCGTGAGGTCGTCGGATCATCGGGCGTACTCGCGAGGCATCGTGTCCTCGGGATCGTAGGCCCCGGCGAGGCGTGGCGCAGTCACCTCGTCGGCCTGGCTGGAGGCATCGAGATCGACCACGATCACCGACACGTTGTCGCGGGCGCCCCGGAAGGTGGCGCGCGCCATCAGCGTCTCGCTGACCTGCCGCGCGGTGCCACCCCCTGCGAGCGTCTGACCGATCTCGGCCTCGGGAACCTCGTTGATCAGCCCGTCGCTGCACAGCAGCAGTCGATCGCCCGCAGCGGCCCCGAGGAGCCAGAAGTCGGGGCTCACCTCGACACCGCTGCCGACGGCGCGCGTGATCATGTTGCGCATCGGGTGCGTGAGCGCCTCCGCCTCGCTGATCTCGCCGGCGTCGATCATCTCCTGCACCACCGAGTGGTCGACGCTGACGCGGCTGAGCGTGCCGCCCGAGTACCGGTAGATGCGCGAGTCGCCGATGTTGAAGGCGAGCCAGCACAGCCGCTCGTCGGCGCGGGTGAGGATCACACCGGCGAGCGTGGAGCCTGCGGTCATCTCCGCATCGGACTCCGGCTCGGCGAGCCCGAGGTCGGAGCGGATACGTGCCTGCGCGTCCACGACAGCGGCCTGCACCTGCCCGGCGGAGACCTCGACGCCGGAGACGTCCGCATCGATCTGTCGGGCCAGTGCCTCGAACGCCGCCACGACGGCAGCCGAGGCCATGGCGCCGCGGCTGTGGCCGCCCATGCCGTCGGCGACGCAGAAGACCGGTGGGTGCGCCAGCACCGAGTCCTCGTTGACCGCCCTCCGACCACCCGTGTCGGTGAGGGCACCGAAGCTCGTGGGCGTGGCGCGTTCGTCGGTGGACATCGTGGACGATCCTATGAGGGATCGGGACCTGCGCGGCGCGTCATCGGGTGGGCAGTACTACACGACCGCGGGATAGACGCCCCAGTACGCGGCGACCAGCAGCAGCCCCAGTGCGCCAAGGTGCGTGCCCCACCAGAGCAGCACACCGGAGCGGCCTGCGCGCCTGTCGCGCTTGCTCCAGCGTTCCGGGTGGAACGGCTTGGCGGTCCAGACGCTGTGGACCAGCACGGTCGCCGCCAGGACCCCCACTGCCTGCACCACGATCCACCCCCCGAGGACCACGAGGTCGTTGGTTCGGTAGTTCAGGGCGAGGTCGGCCACCTGGGCGCAGTAGGCCACGAAGGTGACGAGCACCGCGAGCGCGGCGAGCCCCGTGGCTGCGGTGTGGCGGGCGACCGGACCGGGGAGGCGACGGCCCGAGCGGCGCCGCGGCAACGCCGTCAGGACCCACAGGATCGGCCCGATGACCAGGAGCAGCGCGGAGGCCACGACCGACCAGATGAGCATGTCGCCGTTGGCGTACCAGCGCGGGCTCGGCAGGGCCCGCGCCTCGTAGGTCTGCTCGGGCTGGTCACCCGCGATCCGTGGCTCCGCAGACCCGGTGGCGGGCAGTCCCAGCGTCCATGCGGCAAGCGCATCGGTGAACCCCGGGGCGAGCGCTCCGTCGATCCGGATGCCGTGGTTGGCTCCCGCGAAGTAGCGGAGCGTGTACTCGTCGTTGCCGTTGACCGCCATGTCGTCGATGACCTGCAGCGGTGCCTGGACCAGCGGCATCGACGTGTCGCCGGTGCCGTAGACCATCAGCACGGGCTGGGTGAGCTGCTGCTGCCAGGGGCTGACGTCGAAGTCCACGTACTCGAAGCCGCCGCCGGGGATGTGGGCCCCGGTGGCTCGCGGGATCGCGCGGAACACCGGCCACGGGACGTGTGTGTTGCGCAGGTAGTTGTCCATCGCGAACGCGCCCTGCTCGCGGGGCGGCACGACCGGTGCCGCGACCATCACCAGGAACGCGACCCGCGGCTCGAGCACAGCGGCGATCGGTGAGATCCAGGCGCCCTCGCTCTCGCCGTAGATGCCGACCCGCTCGGGGTCCACCCCCGGCGTCGAGGCCAGCAGCTCCCAGGAGACGAGGTAGTCCCGGGCCATGCCCTCGTAGTCGCGGGACCGGGTGGTGTAGGTGTCCATGCGCTTCGCAGGCACGAGCACGTACACACCCGCGCTGGCGAGCGCCTGGGCCTGGTCGGTGAAGTTCGTGTGGCCCGCGGTGCCGGCGCCGTGCATGAAGAGCATGCCGGGCTGACCGTCCGGCGCGCCGACCGGCGCGGTCAGGCGTGCGGTGACGCTCGCGCCGTCGAGCTCGATCTCGACGTCGCTCGTGGTGGTCTCGTAGGTGCCGACAGGCGCCGTGGGCTCGGCGGTCGAGATCGTGACGTCGTCGGTCTCGACGATCAGCTGCTCCGTGAGCGGCTCCGGATCCCACGCCGGCCCCGCGATCGACCCGACGAGCCCGAGCAGGAGGATCGTGCCCAGCACAGCGAGCAGGAACCGGGCTTTCACATGCCTCAGCGTAAAACCTTCCGGCACGTTCACCCGACCACCGGGCTGCACCACCCGCGGCGGCCATCCACGCACCGAGAGGGCGCAGGCCTGCCGCGGTCCGACGGCGGAGGCTAGAAGCCGAGGCGGCGCAGCTGCTTGGGGTCGCGCTGCCACTCCTTCGCCACGCGCACGTGGAGGTCGAGGTAGACAGCGCACCCGAGCAGAGCCTCGATGCCGTGACGCGCACGGGTGCCGACGTCGCGGAGCCGTGAGCCGCCGGCACCGATGATGATCGCCTTCTGGCTGGGGCGCTCGATGTACACGTCGGCGCGGACGTCGATCAGGCGGCGGCCGTCGCGGCGGGGCTCGTCGCGCTCGACCATCTCCTCCACCACGACGGCGAGGGAGTGGGGAAGCTCGTCGCGCACCCCTTCCAGGGCTGCTTCGCGGATCAGCTCGGCCACCATGATGTGGTCGGGCTCGTCGGTCAGCTCGCCGTCGGGGTACATCTGCGGGCCCTCGGGCACGTGCTTCAGGAGCACGTCCACCAGCACGTCCAGCTGGAAGTCCTTGTGCGCGCTGACCGGCACGATGTCAGCCCAGTCGCCGAGCGCCGACACCTCGAGCAGGTGCTCGACCAACCGCTCCTGCGGGACCGAGTCGGCCTTGGTCGCGACAGCGACCACCGGCGTGCGCGACTCGCGCAGCTCGTCTGCGATGAACCGGTCGCCGGGGCCGACCTTCTGGTCCGCGGGAAGGCAGAACACGACCACGTCGACCTCAGCGAGAGTGCCTCTCACCAGCTCGTTCAGCCGTTCGCCGAGCAGCGTGCGCGGTCGGTGCAGCCCAGGGGTGTCGACCAGCACCAGCTGGCCACCGGGTCGGTTCACGACGCCGCGCACCGCGCGCCGGGTGGTCTGCGGGCGCTTGGACGTGATCGCGACCTTCTGTCCGACGAGCGCGTTGGTCAGCGTCGACTTGCCGGCGTTGGGGCGCCCGACGACGCACACGAAGCCCGCCCGGAACTCACCGCCGCGAGTCTCGTCGCTCATCGGCGTCCTCCTGCTCTTCGGGTTCCGGGGCACGGGTGACCCGGATCGTATCGATGCGGCGCCGCCTGCCGGCGGCGCTCACGGCCTCGAGCTCGAGGCCGTGGGTGACGGCGTGCGCCCCTTGGATCGGAACCTTGCCCAGAGCCTTGGCGAGGAGACCGGCGACCGTGTCGACGTCGTCGTCCTCGATCTCGAGATCGAAGAGATCCCCCAGCTCGTCCAGCGCGAGGCGGGCGGGCACGAGGAAGGAGCCCTCGCCGTCGGGCTTGACCTCGGGCTCGGACCGGTCGTGCTCGTCGGTGAGCTCACCGACCAGCTCCTCCAGGACGTCCTCGATCGTCACGAGGCCGGCCACACCGCCCCACTCGTCGAACGCGATCGCGATGTGGATACCCGTGGTGCGCATCTGCTCGAGCAGGTCGTCCACGGCCTTGGTCTCCGGCACGAGAACCGGCGTGCGGAGCACAGCCTCGACCCGCTCCTTGTCGCGGTCGGGCCGGTTCAAGGTGTACGCCAGCACGTCCTTGAGGTAGAGCACCCCGCGGAGGTCGTCGACGCTGTCCCCGACCACCGGCACCCGCGAGAAGCCGGAGCGCACGAACAGGTTCCTGGCCTTGTTGATCGAGGTGTGGGCGGCGAGCGTGACCATGTCGGTGCGTGGGACCATCACCTCGCGCACGATCGTGTTGCCCAGCTCGAAGACGCCCTGCAGCATCTCGCGCTCGTCGTCGTCGATCTGTTCGCTCTCGCTCACGCGATCGACCATCTGACGCAGCTCTTCCTCGTCGACGGCGCGCTGCTCACCGGTGGTGCGGCCGGCGCGTTCACCCATCCGGGACAGCAGCCGCGCGATCGGCGCCATGAACCGCGCGAGCGCCAGGATGGGCGGCCCGACGGTCGCGAGCACCTTCACCGGCTCGCGCCGGCCGTACCGCCGCGGGCTGGCGCCCACCACCAGCATCATGATCAGCGCCGCCACCAGGATCGAGCCGACCAGCACCTGCCACCAGGTCTCCAGCAGGCCCACGAGCACGAGCGTCAGCCCCACGGCGCCGGTCATCTGCGCCAGCACCAGCAGGTAGCCGGTGACGCGCGCGGCCGGCTCCGGGTCCTCGGCGATGGCCACCACGGCGTCCGCACCGCGCCCTTCGGCCTCGTGGGCCGCCGCGCGCGTGATCGTGCGCGCCGCCTCCTCACCGGCCGACAGGACCGCGCCGAGCGCGATCGAGCCGAGGGCCAGGATCAGCAGCGGGCTGATCGGCACGCCCTCGGCCGGACCCGTGATGGCGGCGAGGGCGGGTAAGCCACTCATCGGTTGGCGAGGAAGGTGAGGAGCAGGCGTCGCTGCAGCGCGAACATCTCCTTCTCCTCCTCCGGCTCGGCGTGGTCGAAGCCGAGCAGGTGCAGGATCCCGTGCGTGGTGAGCAGGAGCATCTCCTCCTCGGGCGAGTGCCCGGCCTGCTTGGCCTGGGTGACCGCGACATCCGGGCAGACCACGACGGAGCCGAGGATGCCCTCCTCGCTCGGTTCATCGACGTCGCCCGGGCGAAGCTCATCCATTGGGAACGACAGGACGTCGGTGGGACCCTCCTCGTCCATCCAACGCACGTGGAGATCGGCCATCACCTCCGTGGTGACGAACCGCACCTCCAGCTCTGCCTGCGGGTGAACGTGCATCTCGTCCAGCACGTAGCTGGCGAGGTCGCTGAACTCGACCTCGTCGAGCGTGTAGCCCGACTCGTTGGTGACGTCGGTGCTCACCGCTGGTTCCGTCCTGCTCGTTGTTCGGTTCGGTGGGACCGCTGCCGGGCGTCCTCGCGGGGCTGGGTGGCGTCCCATCGCTCGTAGGCGTCGATGATGTCGGCCACCAACCGGTGCCTGACCACGTCGGCGCTGGTGAGCCGGCAGAACTCGACATCCTCGATCTCGGTGAGGATCTCCTGGACGACACGCAGCCCCGATCGGGCGCCGCCGGGCAGGTCGACCTGCGTCACGTCACCGGTGACGACCACCTTGCTCTCGAAGCCGAGCCGGGTCAGAAACATCTTCATCTGCTCGGGAGTCGTGTTCTGCGCCTCGTCGAGGATGATGAAGGCGTTGTTCAGCGTCCGCCCCCTCATGTAGGCCAGCGGCGCCACCTCGATGGTGCCGGCGGCCATCAGGCGCGGGATCGAGTCGGGGTCGAGCATGTCGTGAAGGGCGTCGTAGAGCGGCCTCAGGTAGGGGTCGATCTTGTCGTTGAGCGTCCCGGGGAGGAAACCGAGGCTCTCCCCCGCCTCCACGGCAGGCCGTGTCAGCACGATCCTGTTGACCTGCTTGGCCTGCAGAGCCTGCACGGCCTTGGCCATGGCGAGGTAGGTCTTGCCGGTACCGGCCGGTCCGATGCCGAACACGACGGTGTGGCGATCGATCGCCTCGACGTACTCCTTCTGCCCCATCGTCTTCGGCCGGATCGTGCGGCCGCGGTTGGACAGGATGTTCATCGTGAGGACCTGCGCCGGGCGGTCGGTGGTGGTCGCGGTCAGGATCGTGATCGCGCGCTCGACGGCGTCGGCGTCCAAGGGCTGCCCGCTCCCCGCGACCTGGCTCAGCTCGTCGAGGAGCCGCTCGGCGAGCGCGACGTCCCCGGGCGGGCCCGTCAGGGTCACCACGTTGCCGCGCACGTGCATGTCGACGCCGGCGAAACCCTTCTCGATCGCGCGCAGCACCTCGTCGCGGCGACCGAGAAGCGCAACCATGGGGACATCGTCGGGGATCGTCACCTGATGGGTGACATGCGCGGCACCGCCGGGCGTGGACATCGCTGGCTGTGGGGTGCTCTCAGACATGGGCAGGGCCGCGGGCCCAGGTGCTCCTCGGACTGACGACAGGGTCGGCACCAGCGTACCGGCGCAGGCGACCAACCACCCCAGGCATACCCTCGGGTGCATGGACGTCGTCGTCGTCGGAGGTGGCCACAACGCGCTCGTGGCCGCGACCTATCTCGCCAGGGCGGGGCTCGCCGTCGAGATCCTCGAGGCTGCCGACCACGTGGGCGGGGCCGCCGTGAGCGAGGCGCCGTTCGCGGGCGTGGACGTGCGGTTGTCCCGGTACGCGTACCTGGTGAGCCTCATGCCGGCGGCACTGATCGCGGACCTCGGGCTCGATGTGAGCCTCGCGGACCGGTCGGTCGCCTCGTGCACGCCGTACGACGGCGACGCCGGGCCTGCCGCGTTGCTCGTCACCGATGATCTCCCGGGCACCCGTGCCTCGTTCCGTGAGCTCACCGGCTCCGACGCCGAGCACGACGCCTGGACGCACTTCTACGAGGACGCCCAGCGCCTCGCGGACGCCGTCGCCCCCACCCTGCTCGGACCGTTGCCCGCCGAGCGGCAGATCCGCGCCGCCGTGCCCGACGGCGTCTGGCACGACCTCATCACACGCCCGTTGGGCGAGGCGCTCGAGCGCCGGTTCTCGAGCGACCTGGTGCGCGGCGTCGTCGCGACCGATGCGCTGATCGGCACGTTCGCCTCCCTTCGCGAGACGTCCCTCGTGCAGAACCGCTGCTTCCTCTACCACGTGATCGGCGGGCCGTGGCGGGTGCCGGTCGGCGGCATGGGAGCGGTGAGCGCTGAGCTGCGGCGGGTGGCCGTGGAGGCCGGGGTACGGATCAGCCTGAGCCACCGGGTGACCGCGCTGGAACCGGGTGCGGACCACGTCACCGTGCGGGGTTCGGGGCCCGACGGCGGAGCCTTCGGTCGCGAGGCGGGCTGGGTCTTGTCCGGGGTCGCCCCGGCGCTGCTCGCCGAGCTCTGCGGCGATGTCGTTCCGACCAGGCCCGTGGGTGCGCAGCTGAAGGTGAACATGGTGCTGTCCCGGTTGCCGCGGTTGCGCAGCGGTGCGGATCCGGCGGTGGCCTTCGCGGGAACGCTCCACAGCGGCGAGGCCTACTCCGACCTCGAACGGGTGCACCGTGCGGTGGCGGCGGGCGCACCGGTCGGGTCGCTGACCGGCCCGCCGCCGGGCGAGGTGTACTGCCACACACTGACCGACCGCTCCATCCTGTCGCCCGAGCTCGACGCCGCCGGCGTGCAGACGCTCACCTACTTCGGCCTCCACGTGCGAGCGGACGACCCGACCCCGCGTGCGGACCTGCTCGCTGCCGCGGTCGCGGGCCTGGAGACGCACCTGGCCGAGCCGCTGGAGCCGCTGCTGCTGACCGATGCCGACGGCCGCCCGTGCCTGGAGGCCAAGGTCCCGCGCGACATCGAGGCTGAGCTCGGGATGCCCGGCGGCCACATCTTCCATGGGGATCTCGACTGGCCGTGGCTGTCGGAGCCGGCCGCCGGGCCGGCGGCCGCCTGGGGCGTGGCTACCGACTACCCGAGGGTGCTGGTGTGCGGCTCGGGCGCGGTGCGCGGCGGTGCGGTCAGCGGCATCGCCGGCCACAACGCCGCGCACGCGCTGCTGGAGCTGCTCACGTGATCGTCGCCAGCGCGCGGCGGTAGAGCACGCGATCCTCGCGGGTCGACCTCGACACCGCCAGGTGACGACGACTCAACCGATGCACGTAGTAGCCGCGGTACGGGAGCACGACGATCGAGTCGATACCGCTTCGCCAGGCCGAAACCAGCACGTCGACGCAGTCGTGTTCGGGACTGGCCGGCGGAAGCGGGCCTTCAACCGCCCGCTCCCAGTCCGTGAGCGCGACGGAGTCGATGCCGTCCCGGCCGTAGGTGCTCTCCCAGCGCGGCCGGACCGGGTCCGCGGCGGCGAACCACGCCCAGGCCTGCTGCCCCAGGCGTGCCGGACGAACAGGAGCGTGATCAGGTGGCTGTGCGGGTCGACACGGATCACCATGTCCCGCGGCCACGGGTTGCCCGGGATGGGGACGTTGGATCGCATCGCTCCGGTCTCAGCTCTGAGAGGTCAGCAGCAGCAAGCTGGGTCGGAGCCGCTCGGCGAGGTCCCGGTCGTACTCGATGATCTCGGTGAGCAACAGGTCGAGCAGGGAGCGGAACCGGCGCGCGAGCGCAGCGTCGGTGAGGTCCGATGAGTGCGCGTCGGCGAACGCGGCGAGCACCGCCGTCGGGAGCTGATCGACCCCACGGCCGTGGAAGGCGACGAGACCGTGACGCAAGCACGCCAGCGAGAGCACCTGGTTGCGCAGGTCGTCGAGCATCATGACCGCCTGCCAGGTGCGGCCACGCGCGAGGGCGGAACGCGCGTGCAGCGCGTAGAGCCAGGCCCAGCCGATCGCGGCCGCGGGATCCTGCTCACGCGGAACGGTCGGCTCGTTGACCTCACCGAACAGTAGCTGGAAGCTTTCCTCGGTGGCCCGCACCTGGTCCTGGGGCCAGAAGGAGATGTCGACCTGCAGGGAGGAGGCGAGCAGGAACACGCGGTAGAGCACGCCTGCGGCCACCACGTCGAGGTGGTGGACCGCACCGTGCTCGCCGTACATGGCGTTCGTCCAGCGGTGCGCCACCGTGTCGACGACGGACGCCTCCACCCCGAGCACCAGGTCGATGTCGGACCAGCGGTCCTCACGACCGGTCGCGACCGAGCCCACGAGGGCGGCCGCCGACACGTCCGGGTCCTGCTGCGCGCGCGCGATCAAGGCCTCGCGCAGCGCCTCCCGCTCGGTCTGAGTGAAGATCTCGATCATCACTCACAGTCTGTCAGGCCGTGGACGAGACGCTCAGCCGCGAGGTGGCGTCAGCGAGGCGAGAGCCGGTCCATGGACCGACGTCGGCCACGGTGCCATCGACCAGAACCACCACACGATCGGCGCGCGCGCTCCGACGCCCGTCACCCCGCAAGGACCTGGTCGCGGCTGCGCTCCGGGTCGGCCCCGCCGAGGCATGGGGCGTGGGTACCGGAGCCGATCGCTGGGCCACGGCTCGAGGTCACGCTCATCGACCGGACCCTCGTCTTCTCCACGCCGTACGACGGCGCAGCGACGCCCAGGCGACTACGCCGAAGGCGGGGCCGCCGACCAGCGAATAGGTCCCGGGCCTGTCGGGTGCGAAGAGCCGTGGGTCTCCCGCCATGAGCAGCAGCACGGCTTGCAGGGTGAAGAGGAGGCAGGCGAGCCAGGCGAGCCCGATCAGCAGGCGCTCGCCCCGGCGCGGACGGCCACGGGTGAGGACGAGAGCCGAGGCACCCAGCCCCGCGGCGACCGCGCTCGGTGCCAGGCCGCCGACGAGGTACGCCGCCCAGGTCGCATCGGCCTGGGTGAGGAAGCCGATCGTGTAGACGGCGCCGTGCGCCACCGACAGCCCTATTGCGCACGCTGCGGCCGTGTACCCGGCCCCACGGATCCGGGCGGTCATGACGCACCGCCCACGACGGCCCTGGTCGACCGGCGTCGGAGGTGGTAGGCGTAGGTCGCAGCCGCCAGCGCCAGTCCCCAGAGTGCCCAGAGCGGCGCCGCCGACCACGCACCCCAGTTCGCGAGCTCCGCAGCGGGCGTGGCCGGCATCAGGCCCCACGCCATGGCCAGGATGCCCCGTGAGAGGGCGACGCCGGCGCTCATGAGCAGGATCGCGGCAGCGGCAGCCGGGATCACCGCCAGCATCGGAGGGACGCGCCTGCCGGCCAGGCCCGGCAACCACCGAGGGAACGTCTCGCCCCACGGCCGAACCAGCCCCACCGTGAGAAGCGCTCCTACGGTCGCCGCACCGGCGATGATCGCCTCCGTGAGCCGGGCGCCGGGAGCCGTGTAGGGCGCGAGGAACGTCTCGGTCGCCCCGACGGGCAGTCCCAGCGCCCATGCGCCGCGAATCGTGGCGTAGGCCAGCGGGGCACCGACGGCGCAGACCATCGCCAGGCGCGACCACGACGACGCCCGCCGGCCGGGCGAGCGCTCACCGGCCGTGTGCGCGGCAGCGGCGGTGAGCAGCGCACCGACCACGCACACCGCCTGGTTGGCCACGGGCCAGACCGCGCCCGAGACGTTGCCCGTCATCAGCTGGAAGAACGTCAGCAGGAGGCGGGCGTCGGGTACGACGAGGACCGTGACCAGGACCGTGCCCCAGGCGAAGGGAAGGATCAGCCGCCGGCGCTGCGTACCGCGGGACCGGCGCAGCGCGAGGTTGGCGGCGGCGGTGGCGATGCTGAACGCCGCCACCACAGGCGCCGCCGTCGCCGGGTCGATCCCGACGAGGACCGCACCGGCCTGCGCGGCCGCACCCTCGACGGCGAACGGCCAGCCGGGAGCCCCCAGGCTCCACGCGACGGCGAGCCCTGCGTAGGTCAACCACCAGGCCGCCGCCAGGGCCGGCCACCGATGTCGAAGAGCTAGATGTGATGTCATGCCTCGACGATGCTGTGGTCGGGCACACCCGCGGAAGGTGCCGAAAGCCCTTGGTCTCGGCAACGGCGAGCTGGTCGATGACCTTCGGCACGGTTCTCGCGGGACGTGCCCGTCCTAGTGTTGACGCCGTGCCTCGAAACGCCTGCCCATGGAGATGAGCCTGGCCGGCCTCGTGCTGGGGGTCGGCCGCGCGTCCGTGGCCGTCCTCGCCGTCGTAGCGGCGATCGTGTGGTGGCGGGGACGCCGCCCATCCGTGCACGTCCCGACCGCGGCTCTCGCCGGCCTGTCGCTCGTCCTGACTGCCGCGCACCTGCCGACGGGCGACGGCGGCATCGGTGCGGCTCTCTGGGGCCTGGTGGAGATCGCCGGTCTCCTCACGCTGGTCGTCGTCCTCGTGCGTCGGTCGCGGTCACCGGTCGCGATCGGGGTGGGCGCCCTGGCCGGCAGCGCCATCGCCGCCACGCTGCTGCGCGTCCGTGCGCCGATCGAGTCCCCGGCGGATCTGCTGCTCGGTCTGTTCTGGATCCCTTTCGTCCTCGCCGCTGCCGCCGCGGGCTGGTACCTGCGCACCCAGGACGCGTCGCACCTGCGCGAGGTGCGGCGCGTCCAGACCGAGCAGCGGCTGGCCATCGCGGCGGACCTGCACGACTTCGTCGCGCACGAGGTCAGCGCGATGCTGTTCCAGGCCCAGGCGGCCCGGATGCTCGACGCCGAGGGACGGGAGGCTGCGCTCGCCCTGGAACGGATCGAGGTGCTGGGACAGCGTGCGCTGGCCAGTCTCGACCAGAGCGTCCACATGCTCCGCGAGCACGACGAACGCCGCCGCAGCCTCTCGGACCTACGCCACCTCGCGCAGCAGTTCTCGGCGATCGGGCCGGCGCCCGTGGACCTGCACGTCGCCCCAGGCGCCGAGGACTGCGGCGGTGAGGTGTCCGCCAACGCCTACCGCATCGTCGTGGAGGCCCTGACGAACATCCGGCGGCACGCACCAGACTCGACGGAGGTCACCGTCGACATCGGACCGACGGACGATCGGAGGGCCTTGGCCGTCGTCGTGGAGAACGCGGTGTCCTCGGAGGCCGTGGTACCGAGGACTGCGCAGCCGGCACAGGCCGGTCCGGGCGGGAGCGGGATCGCGACGCTCGCCGAGCGCCTCGAGGCGCAGGGTGGCACGCTGACCGCCGGTCCGCGGTCCGGCGGCGGCTGGCGACTGGCGGCGGTGCTCCCGGCGGGACGGAGCCACCGGTGAGCCTGAGGATCGTGATCGCTGACGACCAGAGCGAGCTCCGCAGCGCCTATCGGATGGTCATCGACGCGCAGCCCGACATGACCGTGGTGGGCGAGGCGGCCGATGGCGCTGCCGCCGTCCACCTGGCTCGCCGGCTGCGGCCCGATGTGGTCGTCGCCGACGTCCGGATGCCGAAGCTGGACGGTCTGGAGGTCACCCGGCAGCTCGCCGGACCCGGCGCAGACCCCGCGATCCGCGTACTCGTCGTGACGACCTTCGACGTCGACGAGGACGTCCATGCTGCCCTGCGCAACGGTGCCTGCGGCTTCCTGCTCAAGCGATCCGGTCCCACGCTGCTCGTCGAAGCCATCCGGGCCGCCGCCGCCGGAGATGTGCTCATCAGCCCGCAGCTCACGGCGCGGCTGCTGCGCCACGTCTCGCGGGCCCCGGTCCCGATTCCGGAACCGGCCCTGAGTCCCCGCGAGCTCCTGGTGGCCGAGCTGGTGGCGCGAGGCCTGACCAACGCCCAGGTCGCCGCCGAGCTGCACCTTGCCGTGGGAACGGTCAAGAACCTGGTCGCGACCGTGAGCAGCAAGCTCGACGTCCGCAACCGGGTAGGCATCGCGATGTGGGTGTGGAACCGGCGCGGGCAGTCGTGAGCTGGCCACCGGCACGGTGAGGAAGCACCGCGCGAGCGAGGCGCTCGAGGGTCAGCCGGCCAGGTGGCTCCAGCGCGGTGACAGCTCGTTCCAGGGCCCGACGGCGGCGACCGTGCCGTCGACCAGCACCACCACACGGTCGGCACGGGCGAGCGCAGCGCGCTTCGACGTGGCACCGACCACGGTGGTGCCCTGCTCGCGCAGCGCCGCCCAGAGCTCGATCTCGGTGGAGGCGTCGAGCGCGCTGGAGACGTCGTCGGCGAGCAGCAGCTCGGTGTCGGCGGCGAGCGCTCGTGCGAGCGCGAGACGCTGCACCTGACCACCGGACAGCCGCACGCCGCGGTGCCCGACCAGCGAGTGCGGTCCGCCTGCCTCCTCCACGTCCTGCGTGAGCCGCGCCGCCCGGATCGGGCCGTCGAGGTCACGGGGGTGGTCGAGTCGGACGTTGTCCGAGAACGTCCCGGACAGCACCCGCGGCACCTGTGCCACGTGCGCGACCTGCGCGGGCCGCAGGAACTCCTGAGCGTCGCGCACCGGGACGCCGTTCCAGCGGACCTCACCGGTGTGCTCGACCAGTCCGGCCAGCGCCGACAGCAGCGACGACTTGCCCGAGCCGACCTGCCCGAGCAGGAGGACGAGCTCGCCGCGCCGCACCTGCAGATCGACGTCGTACACACCGACCGTGCCGTCGTCGTGAACGGCGTTCAACCCGGCCAGCTCGAGCCGCTCGAGCGGCGTGCGTGCTGGCTGCACCGGCGTGGGTGCACGCCCCGAGACGAGGTCCACGCCGGGCTGCGCGGCGGTGAGATCGGCGCCGGCGGCGAAGCGTGCGGTGGCGACCTGCCACGAGCGCGTCCCGGGTGCCTCCGTGATCACAGCACCGGCCACCACGCCGTACCAGGCGAACCCGGTGACGGCGTTCGCCACCAGCAGCGTCGTCGCGAGATCCCACCTGTTCGTGAGCAGGAAGCCCCAGGCCACGACCACACCGACGTGGAGCATCACGATCGGCACGGAGTCCAGGACCGCCTGCACCCGGTGCTCGAAGATCGCCGCACGCACCCTCCCGGAGTCCACCTCACGCAGGTGCCGCCGGACATCCGGCGTCCGCGCAGCGAGCTTGACGGTGCGCGCGGAGTCGAGCGCGGACACCAGCGCCCGCCCGAAGTGGGCCCGCGCGGTCGACGACTTGGTGGCGGAGCGGCCGGCGATCGGCCTGCCGATCGCCGAGGCGGCGGCCGAGACCACCATGACACCCAGCAGCACCGCACCCGCGGTCCAGGTTCCGCTGATGACCGCCGTCACGGCCACGATGAGCAGTCCGTTGGTGAAGTCGACCCAGCGGTCGGCGTACCGGACGAACCGGTCCGCGTCCATCGCCCGCGCCACGACCTCGCCCGGAGGCGTCACGGGCAGCCGGTGCTGGCGGGTCTGCCCGTGCATGACGGCCATCCGGATCCGCAGCAGCACCTCCACCCACCATCGTGGGTACAGGCCGATCGCGCGGGAGAGCAGCAGCGGCTGGGTGAGCAGCAGCACCGCGAGCGAGCCCACGAGCACCACCGGCACCACCCCGGTCTGCACCTGCTCGACGGCACGACCCCACAGGAAGCCGCTGACCGCACCCTGCGCGGCCACCAGGCTGGACAGGAGGAACAGCAGCGCGGCGAAGACACCCCACTTCGGTCGGACAAGCAGCCCGTTGAGGATGCCGCGAGCCAGGCTCAGTCCCGAACCCGGCTCGGGCACGTCTGGTGGTGCGCCCGTCCGACGGCGACCACCCACCGCCTCGACCACAGCGCCCTCGGTCTCCTGAGCAGCGGGACTCGACCCGGCCGCGCCGGTGGGAACCTCGTCGGGGTGGTGGTCGTGCAGGCTGCCGTCGTAGTCCTCGTCGTCGAGCGAGCCGTCGCTCGCCCCGGCCTCGACGAGGGTGCGGAACGGGCCTGGTGTCCGTGCGAGCGCTGCCCGCGGGCCTTGCTGCACCACCCGACCGTGATCGAGCACGGCGACCAGCCCCGCGCGCTCGATGGTGCTGAGCCGGTGCGCGATCAGGACGCCCGTGCGGCCGGTGAGCAGACGGTCCGAGGCCGCCACGACCCTCGCTTCGGTGAGCGGGTCCATGCGCGCGGTCGCCTCGTCGAGCACGACCAGCTGGACGTCCTGCACGAGCAACCGCGCGAACGCGACCAGCTGTTCCTCCCCCGCCGACAGCGTGGTGCCGCCTGGCCCGAGCAGCGTGTCGAGGCCGTCGGGCATCCCGCTGGCCCACTCGCCCAGCCCGAGCTCGCGCACCGCCGCCTCGATCCGGGCTCGCGGGACGTCCGCGAACAGGGCGATGTTCTCCGCGAGGGTGCCGGCCAGGATCTCCGTGCGCTGGGTCACCACCCCGACGGCGCGGCGCAGCTTCTGCAGGTCGAGGTCGCGTACGTCGGCGCCGCCGATCAGCACCATCCCGCGGCCAGGCTCGACGGCGCGCGAGAGCAGCGCGGCCAGCGTGGACTTGCCCGAACCTGTGCGGCCCACCAGCGCGATGGTCTGGCCCGCCGGCACCCGCAGGTTGACGTCTCGGAGCGCGAACGTGCCCTCGGCGTAGGTGAAGGTGAGGTCACGGAGCTCGACGTCCAGCGGACCCTCGGGCACCTCGTCCCCGCCTTCGGGCTCCGGCGGCAGCGCCAACATCTGACGCAGCCGCAGCACCGCACCCAGACCCTCCTGGATGTCAGGAAGGTGATGGACCAGGTTGTCGATCTGGCCGATGAACATGGCGGTGACCAGGAACAGCGTGACGAGCTGCTGCACCGACAGGTCCCCGCCCGCAGCGAGGATGGAGCTGACCACCGCCGTCGCGGCCAGCAGCGAGTAGGTGAGCATGCCCGCCCGGCGGATCAGCCGCTCCTCGACACGGACGACCTTGTGGAACTTCTCGTGCACGGCCGCCGAGAGCTGGGCGAGCCTGCGCACGGCGAACGCCTGCCCGAGGCTGGTGCGCAGGTCGTTGCGTGCCGCGACCGCCTCCTCGAAGGCCGCGGCGTGGTCGGTCCAGGCCATCTCCTCGATCACCTTGCGGCGCGCGATCTCGTCGAGCATCCGCCTGGTGGCGAACCAGACCACCACGGCGAGCACAGGGAACAGGATCCACGCGGGCCACCAGGTCACCCCAGCCACGACCCACATCGGCACGGTCGCCACGACCGTGCGGCCGGCACCCCACAGCTGGCGCCGCACCAGGGTGCCGACCGCATGGGTGTCGTCGTCGACGCGGTCCAGCACCTCGCCCACGGCCTGCTCCGACAGTGCGGACAGCGGCTGCCTCAGGGCGGCGTCGAGCAGGTCGCTCCGCAGCTTGCCCTCGGCCCTGTCCACGACACCGGCCCACACGACCTGACCGGCGCCGTCGAGCAGCGCGCCACCCACGACGCAGGCGGCGAGCAGGACCAGCCCGGCGAGCGTGGCGTTCTCCGCGAGCCGACCGGCCACCGCGGTACCGAGGACCTGGCCGAGCGCGCCGGCGCTCAGCGCGAGCAGCGCGACCAGCGCGGCAGGCCTGCGCAGGCGCCGCCAGTCCAGCCGCCTAGCCGGATCGTCCGGGCTCGGGGCATGCTCTCGCGACGCGTCGGGAAGAGGCGTTGTCCCAGGCGTGTGCTGCTCGCTGATCATCACCTCAGAAGGTACGTGCCCGCTCCGACATCCTCCGCCTCAATATTGCGCCGCGCGGGCGTGCGCGCCGAGCTCATGCAGGGTTTCCGAAGGTGTGGTCGAAGGTGCGGAGGCAGTTGTCCAGGTAGAGCGCCCGAGGCCCGGGGTCGTCGACGGCGTAGCGGAAGTCCTCGAGCCATGTGCAGCGAGCGTGGAACTGGATGCGGGTGCGTTCGTCGTCGCCGACGGGTCCGTCGAGCGCGGCGGCGACACCGAACGCGATCTCGCTCCCGAGATCGCGGTAGAGGCGTCCGAGGTCGCGCGCCGGGTCGGTCCGTGCGGCGTCCGTCCAGTCGATGACGCCCGTCACGACGCCGGTCCGGTCGACGAGGATGTGCTCGGCCCCGAGGTCGTTGTGCTGCGGGACCAGCAGATCCCGGTTCGGTGGTACCGGCTCGCTGAGGAAGAACGCGATCACGGCGGCGCGTTCCGGCTCGAGCCTGGAGCTGGTCGCGCGGAAGTGCTCCAGCGCGTCTTGGTGCCAGGCATCGTTCGGGTAGTCGTCCACCGGCAGCCGCTGCGCCTCCGGGATCTGCCGCAGCGCGGCGAGGACCTCCGTGAGCGCCGCGACCGCGCCCGCTGCGGGCCGTTGCTGACGAGCCAGGAGCGGCTCGCCCGGCAGCCGGCGGTAGATGAGGAGCCCGAGCCGGTCGTCGTGGACCTGCGGCACCGGCGTCGAGACGGAGGTGGCACGGGCGAGCGCACCGAGCAGCGCCGCTTCGCGCGCGACGGCGTCGTGATCCTCGTTGAACCGCACGACCCAGCCTTCGACGGCGACGGTGGTGTTCTCCCCTCCCCGTGCCAGTGTCGCGCCGGCGGTTCCGGGTGCCCACAGGCCGTGCCGTGCACCGATCTCGTCCAGGACCGCCTGGTCCGCCGCCACGGGGTCAGTGGGCGGAGCCGCGCCCGTGTCACTCATCCTGGTCTCCATGAGTCGTTCTCGTCTCAGACGAGAGTGTCCCCGACGTAGCCCCCGTCTCGGAACCCCGGGAGGATCGCGAAGATGGCGCTGCCGGTGTGCTGGATGAAGGTGTTCAGACGATCGTGCTCGGCCAGGCGGTGCTGCGCGGCGACGAACTGGCTGTCGGGGTCGTTGCCGTAGGCGCAGAACAGCAGCCCGACGTCGAGCTTGCCGTGCCCGCCGTGATGGTGGTCCTCGGTGCCGGGCGCGTGCGGGTGGTCCTCCGGGTGCTCCAACGGGTCGGGGCTGCCGCCGGCCATGGCGGTGAGGAACCCGTAGTCGTAGTTGTAGCTGCGGCGCAGCATCGAGAACCCGTGCGCACGCCGGATGTGCGCGTCCTCGGCGATGACGGGCGCGCCGCCTGCTCCCGTGTCCTCGAGATCGGGCTGGTCGAACTCCTGCTCGCCGGTCAGCGGTGCGCCGTCCGAGCGACGGCGACCGATCACCGCGTCCTGCTCGTCGCGGGTCGTGAGGTCCCAGCTCGCCGTCTTCATCCGGATCTTGCGGAACACCAGGTACGTGCCTCCGGCGAACCATGCGGGCTCGTCGGGGAGCGACCAGACGATGTCGGCGAGCTCGGCGGAACCGGGTCGCGGGTTGGACGTGCCGTCCTTGTGCCCGAACATGTTGCGCGGCGTCCCGCCGCCGGTCGGGGCACTGAGGAAGCCCGAGTGCGTCCAGCGGATGACCGCATAGCCGGGCAGTCGTGCCCGCAGGGCTCTCATGGCCGCGCTGACCACCTGGGCGTCGTCGGCACAGATCTGGACCAACAGGTCGCCGCCGCCCCAGCGTGGGTCGAGGTGGTCTCCCGCGAAGGCGGGCAGCGGTCGAAGCCGTCGTGGTGCCTCACGCGTGATGCCCGGCAGCTCGAGCACCCGGGCGCCGACTCCGACCGTCATCGTCAGCCGCGCCGCTCCGAGGCCGGTCGCGAAGTCGGTCGGGGTGATAGCGCCGTCCGGGAACATCGGCGAGGGCGGCGGCTCCTGGCCCTGCGTGACGAGCGCTACCGTGGCGGAGATGTCGGCCAGCAGCCGGCGCAGCAGCGCCCCGTCCGTGATGGTCAGGTCGGCGGCGACGAAGGTGGCGTACCGCTGCTGCGCCGTGGTGATGCCGGCCTGATGGACCCCGAACGCGGACACGACCTCCTCGGCAGCCGGGTCGACCGGTGTGCCATCCACACCGGCCTGCAGCTGCCCGCCCGCGAAGCCCGCCACCGCTGCGCCACCCACGGTCGCGACAGCCGATCCCAGCAGAGCACGCCGTGGCACGGTGATCGTGCGCCGGCCCTGCGGCGCGGTCGATGGCGATCTCGTCATGAGCGAGACGCTACGAAGGGCTCGGCGGCGCCGCATCCGTGCCGAGACGACACTCTCGGTCGACCAGCGACGACACCGCGTACGAGCGATGTCGCCGTGGTGCGACATCCTCAGCTGGCGGGCCGGCGCATGAACCAGCAGGTCGTCCCCAGCACGTCGGCCCGCTCGACCACCCGGAATCCGAACCGCTCGTAGAAGCCCACGGCTTCGGGCCGATCGGTCTCCAGGTATCCCACCGCGCCGGCGACGTCGAGCCGGCTGACGTGCCGCGAGAGCAACAGGCTGCCGATGCCGAGCCCACGCAGGTGACGGTCGACCGAGACGGGGCCGAGGTGCACGTGGGGAGCGTCGAGGTCGTGCTTGGCCCACGCAGTCGTCCAGGTCAGCAAGCGGCCCGCTGTTCGTGGGCCGAACGTCACACCTCGGGCCATGAGGCGCAGCTGGGCGCCGAGCACGGGCCGGCACGTCCCCGGCGGGGCCCACCCGGCGACACCGGCCAGCGCGCCGTCCCGGTCGACGCCTTCCAGCTGCAACGAGCGCGAGGCACGCAGGAGGGTATGCATCAGCCGGCTGTGTCGGCGTGCACCGGAGCTCTCGTCGCCCCGGTATGCCGCGACGTGGATCGGGTTGTCGGCCATGCCACGGCCGAGCAGCTCGGCCACGGCCGGCAGGTCGACAGCTGCGATCGGACGGACGTGGTGGTACGGCTGTGGTGCGGACATTCCGGCTCCTTCGGGCGCTCGAGAGCAGCCTGCACGGTCGGGCGACCGAGCGGAACCTGCTGCGGGCGACATCCGGCGATCGCCCCTGCGCGGTCTGGGGCGTCGTCACCGGGCGATCGGTGACTCACCCGGTGTCGATCGAGCGAGACCTCAGGCCCAGCGGCCGGAGCGAGCGCTGATGGCGGCGAGCGCCGCCGGCCCCGCGGTGGAGCTGCGCAGCACGTTCGGTCCCAGCAGCACCGCGGCGCCACCGGCGGCGACGAGGGCGTCGACCTCGTCGTCGCTGATGCCGCCCTCGGGCCCGATCACGACCATCACCTCGCGCACCCCTTCGAGCGGTACCTGCACCAGTGGTGCGCTCGCGACCTCGTGGAGCACCAGCACCACGGCGCCACCCGCCACAGCCTCGGCGACGACGTCCACGAGCGCGTTCCCGCGCACGAACGGCAGCACCTCGGGCAGCCACGAGCGCCGCGCCACCTTGGTGGCTGCGTGGACCAGCGCCCGCCAGCGCTGCTCGCCCTTGGCCTTCTTGTCGCCGCGCCACTGCACGACCGAACGCTCTGACTGCCACGGCCGCACCGCGTCGACGCCGAGCTCGGTGGCGGCCTCGACCGCCATCTCGTCGCGGCCGCCCTTGGCGAGCGCCTGCACGAGCACCAGTCGAGGGGTGGGCGGCTGCTCGTGGGCGACCTCGCGCACCGAGATCTCGACGGCGCCCGGTCCCGATCCGTCGGCGACGTCACCTCGGAGCCTGGTCCCGGCGCCGTCGACCACCTCGATCGGCTCACCGGCGCGGAGCCGCTGCACCGAGGCCGCGTGGCGGGCCTCGGGGCCTGTCAGCGTCCAGCGATCACCCGGGCCGAGCCCGACGCCGATCGCGCCGGGCTCCACCACGAAGACCGGCGCGGTCACGACCCCACGCTCACCGACCGGCGAACGTGTCGCGCAGCTTCCGGAGCACCGAGTTCTTCACCGGTGAGATCCGTGCCTGCGGACGCTCCTCGCCACGCTCGGCCGCCAGCTCGCGCATCAGGCGGTCCTGCTCGGGGGTCAGCTCGGTGGGCACGCTGACCTTGACGTGCACGTGCAGATCACCGCGGCCGCCTGCCTGCAGATGACCGATGCCGAGTCCGCGCAGCGTGACGATGTCCTCGGGCTGGGTGCCGGGCCGGATGTCGACCTCCTGCTCACCGTCGAGCGTCTCCATCGCCACCACGGTGCCGAGCGCCGCGGCCGTCATCGGGAGCTCGACCGTGCAGTGGATGTCGTCGCCGCGGCGGGTGAAGATCGGGTGCTTGCGCTCCCGCACCTCCACGTACAGGTCGCCGGCGGGGCCGCCACCGGGACCGACCTCACCCTGTCCGCTCAGCTTGATCCGGGTGCCGGTGTCGACGCCGGCGGGGACGTTCACGGTGATCGTCCGGCGGCTGCGGACGCGGCCCTCGCCGGAGCACTCCTGGCACGGGTCGGGGATGACCGAGCCGAAGCCGCCGCATGCGGCGCAGGGCGCCGTCGTCATGACGTTGCCCAGGAAGGAGCGGGCGACGCGCTGGACCGAGCCACGGCCCTGGCACTCCACGCACGTGACCGGCCCGGTGCCGGGGCGGCAGCAGGAGCCGTGACAGACGGTGCACACCACGGCGGTGTCGACAGTGACCTCGCGCGCGACGCCGAACGCCGCGTCCTTGAGCTCCACGTCGATCCGGATCAGCGCATCCTGGCCGCGGCGCACGCGCGAGGCCGGGCCACGGCTCGCGCCACCAGCACCGGCCGCCTGGAAGAACGACTCGAAGATGTCGCTGAACCCGAAGCCTGCGCCGCTGCCGGACATGCCGGGCATGCCGCCACCCATGTCGTACATCCGGCGCTTCTCGGGGTTGGACAGCACCTCGTGCGCGGCGCTGACCTCTTTGAACTTGTCGGCAGCCTCGGGGCCTGCCACATCGGGGTGGTACTGACGCGCGAGCTTGCGGTAGGCGCGCTTGATCTCCTCGGGAGTGGCCTCCCGGGACACGCCCAGCACCTCGTAGTAGTCCGTCGTCACGCTTCTCGTCTCGTTCGTTGGTTCGTGATCGGCGTCAGGGCGCCAGGATCTTGGACAGGTAACGCGCCACCGCGCGGACGGCGGCCATCGTCGAGGGGTAGTCCATCCGGGTCGGTCCCACGATGCCCACCTGACCGAACCCGCTCCCGCCACCGGTTGTTCCGTAGGCGCCGGCCACCACCGCGGTCTCGCTGAGGCCCTCGTCGAGCGTCTCGGCTCCGATGCGCACCGCGAGCGGCGACTCCTCGCCCATCTCCGTCAGCAACCTGAGCAGCACGACCTGCTGCTCCAACGCCTCCAGCACGGGCGAGATGGTGCGCGTGAAGTCGACGTCGGCACGGGCCAGGTTCGCCGTGCCTGCCATGACGATACGCTCCTCGACCTCCTCGGAGAGGGTGTCGGTGACGAGCTCGGCGATCTCGGTGACGAGCGCGCGGTCATCGTGGGGGAACGCCTCCACCACCTCACGGAAGGCTCCCACCAGGTCGGGCATCCGCCGCCCGGTCCCCGCCGCGTTCAGCCGCGCACGCACCTCGGCGAGCAACGGCGCATCGATCTCCTGCTCGTGCTCGATGATCCGCTGCTCGACCCGCCCGGTGTCGGTGATGATGACGATCATCAGCCGGTGTGCGGCCGCTGGGACGAGCTCGACGTGACGCAGTGCCGATCGGCGCAGCGAGGGGTACTGCACCACCGCCACCTGCTGGGTCAGCTGGGCGAGCAGGCGCACCGTGCGCTCCAGCACGTCGTCGAGATCGACGGCGGAGTCCAGCAGCTCGTGGATCGCGCGCCGCTCCGCCGCCGAGAGCGGCTTGACGACGTTGATCCTGTCGACGAACGCCCGGTAGCCCTTGTCGGTGGGGATCCGGCCGGCGGAGGTGTGTGGCTGGGCGATATAGCCCTCCTCCTCGAGCACTGCCATGTCGTTGCGGATCGTGGCGGGCGAGAAGCCGAGGTTGTACCGCTCCACGAGGTGACGCGAGCCAACCGGCTCGCGGCTGCGGACGTAGTCCTGCACGATCGCGCGGAGCACGTCGAGCTGCCGGTCCTGCCGTTCCATCGGCTCGCCTCCTCCTGACGACTCGCAGTAGCGCTCGTGATGGCACTCACGGTTCCCGAGTGCCAATTCTAAGCCGTGCCTCCCACACTCGCGGGCGTGGCCTGCGTAACGTCGACCGGCGTGAGCCACGATCGTTACGGCAGCGACGTCCTGTCCCAGGACCCGCACCGCCACCGCAAGCCTCAGACCACCGACGTGCCGGCCGATCGCGGCCTGGTCGTCGAGGACGTGACCAGCGGGTGGGTCGGTGCTGTGGTGCGGGTCGAGAAGAGCGGCGGCGAGCACGTGGTCGTGCTCGAGGACCGCCAGGGACGCACCCGCACGTTCACGCTCGGCGCCGGCTTCTGGGTGGACGGCAAGCCCGTGCGACTCGTGGCGCCGCGACCGCGGTCCGGTCCCGCCACGCCGCGGCGGACCGCCAGCGGCTCGGTCGCGGTCACGAACGCGCGCGCCCGGGTGGCGCGCGCCTCCCGGATCTGGGTGGAGGGTCGCCACGACGCCGAGCTCGTCGAGCGGGTCTGGGGTGATGACCTCCGGGTGGAGGGTGTCGTCGTCGAGATGCTCGACGGCGTCGATCACCTCGCGGATCGCCTCGCCGACTTCGGACCCAGCCCCGCGCGCCGCGTCGGGGTGCTCGTCGACCACCTCGTGCCCGGATCCAAGGAGAGCAGGATCGCCGACGCCGTGATGGCGACGTTCCCGGGTGTGCTCGTGCTGGGGCACCCGTACGTCGACGTGTGGCAGGCGGTGCTGCCCGCCCGGGTCGGTCTCGCGGAGTGGCCGCACGTCCCGCGGGGCACCGACATCAAGGTCGGCACCCTCCGCGCCCTCGGCTGGCCCGCGAAGAACCAGGCGGACATCGCAGCCGGGTGGAAGCGGATCCTCGGCCGGGTACGTGACTACAAGGACCTCTCGCCCGCGCTGCTCGGGCGCGTGGAGGAGCTCGTCGACTTCGTCACGGTCGACTGAACGCCGCGCTGCGCCGGTAGTAGTCCGCGAACGCGAGCACACCCACCGGCATCGAGACGAGCGTGCCGAGCCCGCACAGCAGCGCTCCGACCGCGTTCATCACGTAGGCGGCGAGCACCAGCACGATCGTCTGGCCAGGCTCTCGCAGGCTGGCGCTCACACTGACCTTGACGGCCTCGACCGCCGACAGCCCGCGCTCGACCACTAGCAGCACCGCCCAGACGCCGAAGAACATCACGATCAACGGACCGATGCCGGTGATCGCGAGCAGGGCCGAGGCGACGCCGAGGATCAGGGCGAGCAGGAGCAGCTGGGCCACGTGGCGTGGGCGGAAGAAGTCCGCGACGCCCACGCGGTCGCCGTCGACCGCCTTCAGCGTCGCTGTCGCGAAGGCACCCTGCTGCACGACGGCGAGCAGCACGATGACCAGCACGGTCACCAGCCCGCCCACACCGAGCAGCGCCGGCAGCCCGGCTGGGGTGCCGCCATCGGCGAGCCGCAGCGCGCCGAACGCGATCAGCAGCAGCGCCACGGGGATGACGAAGATCAGGGCCCAGATCAGTTGGGAGATGACGAACGGCACCGGGTTGTCGGCGAAGATCCGCCAGGCGCGGCGCAGCGAGTCGGTGGCCTGGGGCGCGGCATCCGGCCCGGTGTCTGCGCCGCTGTACCCGGGTCCGGGTGGGAGATAGTCCCCTGCCCGCAGATCAGGCAGCGGCGCGAACCCGCCCTGATCGGGGCTGGGATACGCGCCGCTGGGATCCGGTGCTCGGCCGTACGGCTCGTGCGGATCGGACGCAGCCCCCGGGTCCGAGATCGCTCTCGGCTCGGGCTCCTCCGGGGGCTGCGTCATCGATCAGGGTGCGGCGACGGGCTGGCCGGAGAGCGTCTTGTACGCGAACGCCCAGGCGAGCACCAGCAGCGGGACCACGATGATCAGACCGGTGAAGCAGACCACGATGACGCCCGCGATCACCAGACCGATGGTGGCGAGCCAGAGCACGATGACCGAGCCCAGGTTCGACGTGACCAGGCGGAAGCTCTCCTTCACCGCGTCCACGACCTGCAGGCCGCGGTCAGCCGCGACGTACAGGGTGAACACGCTGAGGATGGCCCACACGAGGTTGAGGATGCTCGTCAGGAACGGCGACACGACCGACAGCAGGCCGAGCACCAGGCTGACGACGCCGAGCGCCGCGGCAGCGACGAACAGCGGGCCGGCGTGGGTGAAGTTCGTGAACGAGCCGAAGCCCTCGAAGCGGCCGTTGACCTTGTGCACGGCGCCCTGGATCAGGACGGCGGACAGCAGGTAGGTCACGATCGAGGCGAGACCCGCCAGCAGCTGGCCGGCGAAGGTGTACTCGACCATCGGGATGGAGCCGGCGTCGCCCAGGTCCACGTTCACGGACGGGTTGAGCAGGCTCTGCAGCACGACGCTGATGACGGCGACCGCGAGGAACGCGCCGATCCACACGCCGGCGTTCGACTTGAACGCGTTCCAGCCGTAGCTGATGGCCGAACCGACCGAGAACGGCGGCTGGTCCGAGCCCCACTGGCCACCGGCCGGGCCGCCATACTGCGGCGCGCCGTACTGGCCGTACTGACCGCCGGGAGGCGGCGGCGGGGCAGCACCCGGGAAGCCACCGCCGGGAGGCGGCGGCGGCGCGCCCCCACCGGGCGGGGGCGGCGGGAAGCCACCGGGCTGCTGCGGTGCGCCGTAGCTGGGCGGCTGGTTCGGGCTGCCGTAGCTCGGGGGCTGGTCAGCCGGCGGCTGGTTCGGGCTGCCGTAGCTCGGGGGCTGGTCGGCCGGCGGCTGGCTTCCGCTGCCGTAGCTCGGCGGAGGCGGCGGCGGGAACCCACCGGGCTGCTGCGGGTTGGGCTGCTCACCGCCCGGGTTCTGGGGGTCCGGCGGGTTCTGCGTCATGTCACTCCTGTAAGCGAATGGTGGAGATCTGGTGCGCGCCTACCGTACCGATTGATGCCCGGTTCGTGGGGATGCCGGGCTTCAGGCCACCAATCTGCCCACGACGGTGTCGGCGAGCAGCCGCCCGGACCGGGTGAGCCGCGCGATCCCGGCGGCTGCGGCGCCCGGTTCCAGCAGACCTTCCTGCACCATCGCGGGCAGCTGCGCCCGGGCGGCGCGCCCCTCGACCGGGAGTCCCTCGACCAGCCGGATGCCGAGCAGCACCTGCTCGTCAGCGACCTGCTCCGCCGTGAGCGCCTCGGTCTCCTGGATCGGAAGCTCACCGTCCTCGAGCCGCTGCGCGTACGCACGGGGGTGCTTGACGTTCCAGAACCGGGTGCCGGCCAGGTGGCTGTGGGCGCCCGGTCCGATCCCCCACCAGTCGTGCGAGCGCCAGTAGGCGACGTTGTGTCGGCAGCGCTGCTCGGGCGAGCGCGCCCAGTTGGAGATCTCGTACCAGCCGTAGCCCGCCTGCTCCAGCAGGTCGTCGACGACCTCGTACTTGGTGGCCTGGTCGTCGCCGTCGACGCCAGGAAGCTCGCCGCGGCGCACCCGGGCGTGCATCTTCGTCCCGGGCTCGATCGTGAGCGCGTACGCCGAGACGTGGTCCGGCTCGAGCGCCAGCACCGCCGCCACGCTCGCGCGCCAGTCCTGGACCGACTCCCCCGGCGTGCCGTAGATCAGATCGAGCGAGACCGCGAGGCCCGCTCGCTTGGCCCACGCGACGACCTGCGGGACCCGCTCCGGGTCGTGCGTCCGGTCGAGCGTCGCGAGCACGTGCGGGACCGCGGACTGCATCCCGAAGGAGACCCGTGTGAAACCTGCCTCGCGCAGCGCCACGAGGTCCTCCAGACCCACCGAGTCCGGGTTCGCCTCCGTGGTGACCTCGGCGTCGGATGCCAGGCCCCAGGTGTCCCGGACGCTCGCGAGCATCGAGGCGAGGTCCGCCGTCGGGAGCAGCGTCGGGGTGCCACCTCCGAAGAACACCGTCGAGACCTCGCGTCCGGCCAGCCCCCGGCGCCGCAGCTCGACGTCGGCGAGAGCGATCTCCTGCGCCGCGGTGCGCGCGTAGGCCGCCTGGCTGGCGCCGCCGCCGAGCTCGGTGGCGGTGTAGGTGTTGAAGTCGCAGTAGCCGCAGCGCACCGAGCAGAACGGCACGTGCAGGTACACCCCGAACGGTGACGACGGCGGCACTACTTCTTCTCCTTGCCGCCCCCGGCGTCAGAGGAGAGCGCGGCGACGAACGCCTCCTGGGGGACCTCGACGCGGCCGATGTTCTTCATCCGCTTCTTGCCCTCCTTCTGCTTCTCCAGCAGCTTGCGCTTCCGGCTGATGTCGCCGCCGTAGCACTTGGCGAGCACGTCCTTGCGCATCGCGCGGATGGTCTCGCGAGCGATGATGCGGCTCCCGACGGCGGCCTGGATCGGCACCTCGAACTGCTGCCTCGGGATCAGCTCCTTGAGCTTCTCGGTCATCATCACGCCGTAGGAGTACGCCTTGTCGCGGTGCACGATCGCCGAGAACGCGTCCACGGGCTCGCCCTGCAGCAGGATGTCGACCTTGACCAGGTCGGCCACGGCGTCCCCGGTCAGCTCGTAGTCGAGCGTCGCGTAGCCACGGGTGCGCGACTTCAGCTGATCGAAGAAGTCGAAGATGATCTCCGCGAGCGGCAGCGTGTAGCGCAGCTCGACCCGGTCCTCCGACAGGTAGTCCATGCCCTGCAACGATCCGCGCCGGCTCTGGCACAGCTCCATGATCGTGCCCACGTAGTCGCTGGGCGTGAGCAACGTGGCCTTGACGAGCGGCTCGCTGACCGAGCCGATCTTGCCGGCCGGGAACTCGCTGGGGTTGGTGACGACGATCTCCTTGCCGTCCTCCATCGTGACGTCGTAGATCACGTTGGGCGCCGTCGAGATCAGATCGAGGTTGAACTCCCGCTCGAGCCGTTCCCGGACGATCTCCAGGTGCAGCAGCCCGAGGAACCCGCAGCGGAACCCGAACCCGAGCGCGACCGAGGTCTCGGGCTCATAGGTGAGCGCGGCGTCGTTCAGCTGGAGCTTGTCGAGCGCCTCCCGCAGGTCCGGGTAGTCGGAGCCGTCGATCGGGTACAGGCCCGAGAAGACCATGGGCTTGGGGTCCGCGTATCCGGCCAGCGCGTCCTTGGCAGGCTTGGCCGCGTTGGTGACCGTGTCACCGACACGCGACTGGCGCACGTCCTTCACGCCGGTGATGAGGTAGCCCACCTCGCCCACGCCGAGCCCCTTGCTCGGCTTGGGTTCCGGCGAGGAGACGCCGATCTCGAGCAGCTCGTGGGTGGCGCGCGTGGAGTGCATGAGGATGCGCTCGCGCGGGCTCAGGTGCCCGTCGATGACGCGGACGTAGGTGACCACGCCGCGGTAGACGTCGTAGACCGAGTCGAAGATCATCGCGCGGGCCGGGGCGTCCGGGTCGCCGACAGGAGCCGGCACCTCCTGCACAATCCGGTCCAGCAGCGCCTCGACACCCTCACCGGTCTTGCCCGAGACCCGGAGGCAGTCCTGGGGGTCGCCGCCGATGAGGTTGGCGAGCTCCTCGGCGTACTTCTCCGGCTGCGCGGCCGGGAGGTCGATCTTGTTGAGGACCGGGATGATCGCGAGGTCGTTCTCCATCGCCAGGTACAGGTTGGCGAGGGTCTGCGCCTCGATGCCCTGGGCGGCGTCCACGAGCAGCACCGCGCCCTCGCACGCCGCGAGCGAGCGGGAAACCTCGTAGGTGAAGTCCACGTGCCCGGGGGTGTCGATCATGTTGAGCGCGTACGGCACGACCGAGCCGGACTCGTCCTCGTGCACGCCCCACGGCATCCGCACCGCCTGGCTCTTGATCGTGATGCCGCGCTCACGCTCGATGTCCATGCGGTCGAGATACTGCGCGCGCATCTGCCGCGGGTCCACGACACCGGTCAGCTGCAGCATCCGGTCCGCCAGGGTCGACTTGCCGTGGTCGATGTGGGCGATGATGCAGAAGTTGCGCAGCAGCTCCGGCGCGGTGGCGGCCGGAGCGATGCGGTTCGCCTGGTCGGCGGCACTCGGGATCGGGGGCAACGAGGGACCTCGCGGTGGCAGGGACGTGGCTGCTGCCATCGTCCCATGCCCGCGCCGTCCCACCTGACTGCGCCATTTGTGAGAATGGTCGCCATGAGCTCGCTGTCGGAGTCCCTTGGCGCCTTCGCGCGCGGTGGTGCCCAGCTGTTGCGGTTCCCGACGGCGTTCCTGCTCGGGTGGGCGTGCATCGTGCTGCTGATCCTCACCCTGGAGGTCTGGGCGCTGCTGGCGGGCGACGGCGGTCCGGGGACCGTCGGGGCCGTGCTGCTGATCCTGTTCCTCGCGCTGCTCGCGCTGCCGGTCGTGGTGCTGGCGCTGCGCCGGCGACGCTGGCTTCGGCTGACCGCCGAGTCCGAGACCACGGCCAGGCCGGTCGTGACCGACACGTCGGTCGACCTCATCCGGATCGACTCGCTCTCGGACAAGGTCGAGGACGACATGAGCGGCCTCGAGGGCGAGGAGGACGTGCGGGCCGTCATGGACGCCTTCACCGAGGTGCAGCTTCCGGAGGCGAGCCGCCGCAGCACCGGGGCACGGCTGACCCGGGCGCTCGGCGTCGGCCGGTTCGCGGTGATCGGGCGTGTTTTCGGGCGGATGGAGCGAGCCCAGCGTGCGCTGCTGCGGGCGGCCGGCGGACCGACCAAGGCTCCGTATCTCGTGGACGACCTGCGGGTCACCGTGGCCGCGTTCGCGGGCACGATGCTCACGATCGCCGTCGGCGGGCTGACGATCCTCGTGATGGCTGCGGTGCTGCTCGCGCGCTGACACGGATGACATCTGTCACGGCCGGTTCCGTGACGCGCGATCCTGGCCGGTCCCCACCGCCGGCGCCAGACTCGGTGCCATGACAACGACAGCGCAGAGCGCGGTCGATCTCGTGGGGGTCACCAAGACCTTCCGGCCGCCGGGCGCCGACCCGGTCGAAGCGGTCCGCGACATCGACCTGAGCATCGGACGCGGCGAGATCGTCGCGTTCCTCGGTCCCAACGGGGCCGGCAAGACCACGACCCTCGACATGGTGCTCGGGCTCACCGACCCGACGTCGGGGACGGTCAGCGTCTACGGGCGGGCGCCGCGAGCCGCCGTGCTCGGCGGCCTGGTCTCCGCCGTCCTGCAGACCGGTGGTCTCCTCCATGACCTGAGCGTGCGCGAGACGGTGGCGGTGATCGCCTCCACCTACCGCGACCCGCAGCCGGTCGACGAGGTGCTCGAGCGCGCCGGGCTCAGCGCCCTCGCCAGGCGGCGGGTCAGCAAGTGCTCGGGCGGTGAGCAGCAGCGGCTCCGGTTCGCGCTGGCGCTGCTCCCGAACCCGGACCTGCTGATCCTCGACGAGCCGACTGCCGGCATGGACGTCGGTGCCCGGCACGAGTTCTGGGCCACGATGCGCGCCGAGGTCTCCGCCGGCCGCACGGTCATCTTCGCGACCCACTACCTCGAGGAGGCCGACACCTTCGCGGAGCGGATCGTCATGATCGCGCGCGGGGCGGTGGTGGCCGACGGCGCCACCCAGGAGATCCGGGCACGCGCCACCGGGCGCACGGTCACCGCCACGCTGCCTCCCGACCGGCTCGACGGCGCCGTCCGGCAGCTCCGCGCCACCGACTCCGTCACCGACGTCGACACCGCGGGTGACCGGGTGGTCGTCCGCGCGGGCGACAGCGATGCCGTGGCCCTGCTGCTGCTGAGCGAGCTCGGCGGCACCGGGCTGGAGATCACCACCGGATCCCTCGACGACGCCTTCCTCGCCCTGACCTCGGACGGAGCACAGCGATGAACACGACCTACTACCGGATGGAGCTGCGCCGGGTCGTCCGGGACTACATGAGCCTGTTCTTCACGGCCGTGCTGCCGGCGTTCCTCTACGTGATCTTCGGAGCCTCGCAGGGCTACTCGCAGGAGATGCTCCCCACCGGCGAGGGGAACGTCGCCTTCTACATGATGGTGTCGATGGCCGTGTACGGCGCGGTGACGGCGACCACGAGCATCGGCGGCATGGCCGCCGTCGAACGCATGCAGGGCTGGGGCCGCCAGCTCGGGCTGACACCGATGAGGGACCCGCAGTACGTGCTTGTCAAGACCGTGCTCGGGCTCACGGTGGCGGCGATCCCGGTCACGCTCATCTACGCGCTCGGCTTCTTCACGAGCGCCCAGGGCACCGGTCACCTCTGGGTCCTCACGGCGCTCCTCGCGCTGGTCGGGGCGGCGATGTTCTCGCTGTACGGGCTGGTGTTCGGGCTGGCCTTCAAGACCGAGGGCGCTGTGAGCGCGGCCAGCGGTTCGCTCGTGATCCTCGCGTTCCTGGGCAACCTGTTCTTCCCGCTCTCGGGGGCGATGCTGATGGTGGCCAAGTTCACGCCGCTGTACGGGATCGTGGCGCTCGCCCGTTATCCGGTCACGGACGGGTGGCTGATCTCGACCGACGGCCCGCCCGTGCACGAGCCGCTCTGGGTCCCGGTGGCTAGTGTCACGGTGTGGCTGGTGATCTTCGCGACGCTCGCGATCCTGCTGGTGCAGCGGGGACGCGGACGCCAGTGACCGAGAGCGTCCCGGTCGTGCCCCCCAACCCCTGGTCGCGGTTCGGCTGGCTCATGGGCGCCGGCTGGATCGTGTTCCTGTACTTCCCGATCCGCTCGGTCCTGGAGGTCGAGGTCGCCGACGGGTGGCGCCTGCTCGGGCTCGCGGCGATCGCGGCCTTCGGGGCGCTGTACGTCCTCGGCTTCACGCGGATCATGCGTGATGAGCGGCCGTACGGTGGCTGGCTGTCGCTGGCAGTCCTGATCGCGATCACGGGCGTGCTGGCGCTGATCATCGGTATCGAGGCGCTCGCGGTCGCGCCCTTCATCGTCTCGTTCGCGGTGTTCTCGTTCCGCTGGCCGGTGTGCGGACTCGTCGCGGGGATCGCGCTCGTGGTCGCGCTCACGATCCTCGGCATCTCGGGCCACGAGGGCCTGTGGTTCTTCTTCGTCCTGCTGCCGCTGATCTACGGCTTCACGATGCTGGTGCGCGGGCTCGGCCACTACGGCGACCGGCACGACAGGTTCGCCCGCGAGATGGCCGTGGTGAGCGAGCGGGAGCGTGTCGCGCGCGACGTGCACGACGTGCTCGGCCACTCCCTCACCGCGATCTCGGTGAAGGCCGAGCTGGCGAGCCGGCTCATCGAGGTCGACGGCGCACGTGCGGCCGCCGAGCTCACCGAGGTGCAGACGCTCGCACGGGAGGCCCTCGCCGAGATCCGGCTCACCGTCTCCGGCTTGCGGGCGACCCGGATCGACGACGAGCTCGAGGTGGCGCGCGACTCGCTCGTCGCCGCAGGGATCGAGGCGGACCTGCCGGCCGACTCCGACGAGGTGGATGTCAGCAACCGCATCGTGCTCGCCTGGGCGTTGCGCGAGGCGGTCACGAACGTGGTCCGGCACAGCGGCGCGCGCCGATGCGTGGTCACGCTCGGACCGGGCACCCTGGTGGTGACCGACGACGGCGTCGGGGACACCGGCGTCGAGGGGAACGGTCTGCGCGGCCTGCGGGAGCGGGTGAGCGCCTCCGGCGGCACGGTCACGCTCGGCACCGGCCCGGGCGGGCGCGGGCACGAGCTGAGGGTGGAGCTGTGAGGCAGGTGCGGCCGTGGTGAGCGAGACGCCGCCGATCCGGGTGCTGCTGGCGGACGACCAGGCACTGGTCCGCGGTGCGCTCGCGACCCTGCTCGGGCTGGAGCCCGACATCGAGGTGGTCGCCGAGGTGGGGCGCGGCGACGAGGTGGTGAGCGCCGCCGTCCAGAGCGGTGCTCACGTGTGCGTGCTCGACATCGAGATGCCGGGGATCGACGGGATCGAGGCGACCGCGGCGGTGCGTGCCCGGCTGCCGGGGTGCCACGTGCTGATCGTGACCACCTTCGGCCGGCCCGGGTACCTCAAGCGGGCGCTGGCGGCCGGTGCCACCGGCTTCGTCGTCAAGGACACCCCGGCCAGGCAGCTCGCCGACGCGGTGCGTCGGGTGCACCAGGGGCTGCGCGTGCTCGACCCCGCGCTCGCCACCAGCTCGCTGATCGAGGGCGAGAGTCACCTGACCGAGCGCGAGCGGGACGTGCTGCGGCTGGCTCTGACCGGCACCACGGTGGCCGACATCTCGGTGCGACTGCACCTGTCGCAGGGCACGGTCCGGAACTACCTGTCCTCAGCGATCGGCAAGACCGGCACCCACACCCGGTACGAGGCCGCCCGCGTCGCGCAGGAGCGCGGCTGGCTGTGATGCGCTGAGGCGAGCTGCGGGCCCTCCGCGCCAAGCCATCTTGACGTCGGGCGCTCGTTCCTCGTTGCCGGACCCGTCCGTGCGGTCGATCTCGACCAGACCGTGCGAGCGGTAGAAACCGCGAGCGGGCTCGTTGGACTCGAAGACCCAGAGCAGGAACCCGGCAGGACGGCGGGACTTGACCACCCCGAGCAGTGCCGATCCGACGCCCTCACCCTGGGCGGCAGGGTCGACGTACAGGTCCTCGAGCCACTCCCCCGAGATCCGGGCGTACCCCAGCAGGCGGTCACCGCGGTGGGCGACCCACACCTCGACAGCCGAGAGATCCCAGCTCGTGACCCACTCCCGAACCTCGCCGGGTGGATGGACGCCCCGCGGCATCGCGGGGTAGGCCGCGGCGCGTGCCCGCAGGTACACCGCCGCGACGGCGGCCAGGTCCGCCGGTGTGCCGGGGCGGAGCGCGACCTCGTTCATGCCGCCAGTGTGACCGGCCCTCGCGCTCGCGTTCGAGCGGTTCTCAGCCGGGCGCCGGTCGAGGCGACCTAGAGTTGACGCCATGAGCGACATCACCGTTCGTGAGGACGAGAGCAGCAGCCGGTACCTGGCGGAGCGAGACGGTGAGGTGCTGGGGTTCGCCGAGTACGATCGCGCCGGCGGCGTGACGACCTTCACGCACACCGTCGTCGACGAGGCGCACGAGGGCCAGGGCGTCGGGTCCACCCTCGTGCGGGCTGCGCTCGATGCCGAACGTGCTGCTGGGCGATCGATCGTCCCGGTCTGCGAGTTCGTCGGGGCGTACCTCGAGCGGCATCCGGAGCATGCGGACCTGGTCGAGGGGCACCGACCGCTCAGCTGACCGGGATCAGCGTCCCGGTCACCACGACCTGCTCCGGCGTCAGCCACTCCTCGACGGCGTCCAGCACGGCCTGCGTGGTGGCCTCGTCGGCGACGATCACCGACACGTGGAAGACGCCGTCGACCCCGTCGCCCCCTGATCCGAGCACGAGGTCACCGAGCTTCTCGTGGACCGCTTGCTGCGCGGCGCTGAGGTCCGCCTCGCTGGCACCGTTGCCGGTCGCGACGCACAGCCAGCCGGCCCACACCTCGCGGAGCTGGGCGTGCGCCGCCTCGGCGTCTCCCTGCACCAGCACGTTGAACTCCGAGGCGCCGTCCGAGACGTACAGGGTGATGTAGCCGTCGAGCGCGGCGGCCGCGGCCAGCAGCTCCTCCTGGGCCGCAGCCGCCTCGGGCGAGCCGTCGAAGGACTCGTCACCGCCGCGGTACGGGTCATCGCACAGCGGCGCGAACTCGAGCGGCTCCTCCTCGGGGACAGTGACGCCTGCCGGCGCTTCGGCGCTCACCGGTTCCGTCAGCGTGAACGTGCCCGCCTCGCCGTCGTACCTCCCGACGACCCAGCCGGTGCCCCAGGTGACGCCGCTCGCGGTCTCTGCGTCGGCGACATCGTCCCAGTCCAGCCCGATCAGCTCGAGACCGCCGCACTGCGGCGGATAGGACTCCGCCACACCACCCAGGCACAGCTCCGGCGGTGCGTCCTGCGCCGGCTGCAGCATCGTGCTGAAGGCGGCGTAGGTGCCCCCGTCACCCGAGCCTGAGCCTGAGCCTGAGCCTGAGCCCGAGCCCGCCGTCTGGTCGCTGGGCGCACCCGCGCACGCCGTCATCATCATGGCGACGGCGAGCGCCCCGGCGCCGGCTGTGATCCCCTGCTGTGTCCTCATGCCCGGCTCATGTCGCCGACGCCCGGTTCGTTTCATCAGGCCTCGCGGGTGATCCGGACCTCGACCTTCTGCTCGGACCGGCCGCCTCCCGCGTACACGCCCCGCAGCGGCGTGACGTCGCCGTACTCACGCCCGCGCGCCACGATCACGTGGTGGTCGTCGACCGTGATCCGGTTCGTGGGGTCGAAGCCGACCCAGTCGCCCACCCAGTACTCGACCCAGGCGTGCGACTCCCCCGTGACCGGCACACCCGGCTCGGCGAGCGAGGTCAGCGGGTGCAGGTAGCCCGAGACGTACCGGGTGGGGATCCCGACGGCGCGGAGCGCCCCGACGCCGAGGTGCGCGATGTCCTGGCACACGCCCGCCCGCGACTCCCACGCCTCCATCGCCTTGGTGTGCACCCCTGTCACGCCGGGGAGGTACTCGAGCTCGTCGCGCATCGCGCGCAGGATCTGGCCGGCAGCCTCCGACGGCGACCGGTCGCCGACGCTGTCCCTGGCCAGCACGGCGAGGTCGGGCGCGGGCTCGGTCACCGAGGTGGGGACCAGGTACTCGCACATCCGGTCGACGAGCGCCGGCGAACGCAGCACGTCCCACCCGACCGGCTGGAACGGGCGCGGCGCGCTCACCTCGACGCGGGACTCGGACAGGACCACCAGCGCCTCGTGCGCCGTCAGCACCTCGAACGGGGTCACCGAGGTGCCCCAGTAGTCGAGGTACGTCGAGTGGTGGGTCGAGGGCGTCGCCGTGAACCGCGAGGAGATCAGGTGCTGGTGCGGCAGCTCGGCGGGCCGCATCCGTGCCTCGTTGTAGGAGGCGGTGACGGTGCGGGCGTAGGAGAAGGTCGTGCGGTGCACGATGTGGAGCCGGCTCACCAGGGATCTCCGATCCAGTCGTCGGACACCCCGGAGGGGAAGTACCGGAGCTTGATCGCGTCGGAGGCCTCCGAGCAGGCGCGCTGCACGTCCTCCATCTCCTGCGGGAGGTTGCCGAGGAGCTTGAGCATCGGGCGGTACTCCAGCGCGGAGCGGATGCGTCCGATCACGGTGCGCGGGTCGTCGTCGTCCTTGCGGCGAACCCCCGGTTCGAGCTCGCCCAGGCAGCCCTCGGCCCGGACCAGCGAGTACAGCACCGACCGGGGGAACGAGGGATCGAGCAGCAGGAACTCCGCGGCCAGGCGGTCGGCCTCGCGACCGCGATACGTCCGCAGGTAGGCCTCGTGGGCGCCGCACGAGCGCAGCAGCGTGGTCCACCCGGGTGCCGCACCGCCCGCGAGCGCACGGGTGGCGAGCAGCCGCGCGGTCATGTCGGCCCGCTCGATCGAGCGCCCGAGGACGATGAACTGGTGCGTCGAGTCCCGGGGGGTGGTGGCGTCCACCAGACCGCCCACCAGCGCGGCACGCGCACGGACCCACGCGAAGAAGTCGGGTGGTGTCGAGGTCGCGATCCGGCCCGGCAACGCGTTCCAGGTGGTGTTGAGCGCCTCCCAGAGCTCGGAGGAGAGCACCTCGCGCGCCCGGCGCGCGTTCTCGCGGGCCGCCGTCAGCGCTCCGGCGATCGCACCGGGTGAGGCACGGTTGAACGCCAGCTCGGTGAGCACGTGCTGCCGGCCGACCTCATCGCCGTCGGGCGGCGCAGGCGCACCCATGACGGCCAGCAGCGACCGGCAGGCGAGGTCCTCCTCCACCCACGGGTCCTCCAGCAGCAGCTGCAGATGGGCGTCGAGGATGCGGGCGGTGTCGTCGGCGCGCTCCACGTAGCGGCCGATCCAGAACAGCGACTCGGCGATCCGGGAGAGCATCAGGTCGCCCCTTCCGCGCGTGACTGCTGTTGCTGCTGCGCCTGCTGCTGCTGGCCGCTGTCCAACGGGTTGGTGTCGAGCGGCACCCCCTGGATCGCCACCTCGGGCACGGCCTCTGGTCGCACCGGCACGCGCTGCCGGCCGCTCCCGAGCACCCAGGTGTCCTTCGACCCACCGCCCTGGGAGGAGTTGACCACCAGCTGCCCCTCGGCCAGCGCCACGCGGGTGAGGCCGCCGGGCAGCACCCAGACGTTCTCGCCGTCGTTGACGGCGAACGGGCGCAGGTCCACGTGCCGCGGGCGCAAGGACTCCCCCGCGAGCGTCGGGACCGTGGACAGCTGCACGACCGGCTGGGCGATCCAGCCGCGCGGGTCTCGTCGCAGCCGCGCGCGGGCGGCGTCGAGCTCGGCCTTGTCGGCCGCGGGACCGATGATGATGCCCTTGCCGCCGGAACCGTCGACCGGCTTGACCACGAGCTCGTCGAGCCGGTCCAGCACCTCGGCGAGCGCCTCGGGCTCCTCGAGCCGCCAGGTGTCGACGTTGGAGATGATCGGCTCTTCGCTCAGGTAGTACCGGATCAGGTCGGGCACGTAGGTGTAGACCAGCTTGTCGTCGGCGACGCCGTTGCCCACCATGTTCGCGATCGTCACGGTGCCCGCGCGGGCCGCGTTGAGCAGCCCGGGGCAGCCCAGCAGCGAGTCGGGCCGGAACGCGACCGGATCGAGGAACTCGTCGTCGACCCGCCGGTAGATGACGTCGACACGGCGGCGCCCCTCGGTGGTGCGCATGTAGACGCGGTCCCCGGCACACACCAGGTCCCGGCCCTCCACGAGCTCGACCCCCATGAGACGGGCGAGCAGCGAGTGCTCGAAGTACGCGCTGTTGTAGGCACCGGGGGTGAGGACCACGACGACCGGGTCGTCGACCCCGGGCGGTGCGGCCGCGGTCAGTGCTGCGAGGAGCCGGCGCGGGTAGTCCGCCACCGGCCGGATCCGCATCGTGGAAAACAGCTCGGGGAACGACTGCGCCATCGCGCGGCGGTTGGAGAGCACGTAGGAGACCCCGCTCGGCACCCGCACGTTGTCCTCGAGCACGCGCCAGGAGTCGGCGGCGTCGCGGATCACGTCGATGCCTGCCACGTGCACCCGGACGCCGTTCGCGGGCTGCACGCCCATCGCTGCTCGGTGGAAGTGCGCCGAGGAGAGGATCAGGCTGCGCGGTAGCACGCCGTCGGCGATCATCTTCTGCTCGCCGTACACATCGGCGAGCAGCGCCTCCAGCGCCCGCACCCGTTGCGCGATGCCGGGGGCGAGGTGCTCCCACTCGGCGCCGTCGAGCACCCGCGGCACCGAGTCCAGCGGGAACGGGCGTTCCTCGCCACCGATGTCGAACGTGATCCCCTGATCGAGATAGCTGCGCGCGAGCGCATCGGCGCGCAGCCGCAGCTCGTCGGCGTCGAGCGCGCCCATCGTGCGGTGCACGTGCTCGTACGGCGTGCGCACCGCACGGCTCTCGCCGCCCAGCATCTCGTCCCAGGCGGCTCCGCTCGGGTACCCCTCGAACAGATCGGCCATGGCCCGAACCTACCGCCCGTCCGGTGTCGGGCGCGTTACGTCGCCAGGTCGATCCGCAGCGGCGGCTCGGTGGCCGCCACGACCTGCTCGACCGAGACCCCGGGGGCGCACTCGCGCAGCACCAGCCCGTCGGGCTCGACGTCGATCACGGCCAGGTCGGTGATGACCCGGCTGACCACGCCGCGACCCGTGAGCGGCAACGAGCACCGAGCCACGATCTTGGGGCTGTCGTCCTTGGCCACGTGCTCCATCAGCACGATCACCCGCTTCGCGCCGTGCACCAGATCCATCGCACCGCCGGGCCCCTTGACCATCTTCCCCGGGATCATCCAGTTCGCCAGGTCTCCGGATGCCGAGACCTGCATGCCGCCCAGGATCGCTGCGTCGATCTTGCCGCCGCGGATCATCGCGAAGCTCAGCGCGCTGTCGAAGAACGCCGCACCCGGCAGCGTCGTCACGGTCTCCTTGCCCGCGTTGATCAGGTCCGGGTCGACGGCGTCCGGCACCGGGTACGGACCCACGCCCAGGATCCCGTTCTCCGACTGCAGCACCACGGTGACGTGATCGGGCACGTAGTTCGGGATGAGCGTGGGCAGCCCGATCCCGAGGTTGACGTAGGAGCCGTCGGTGAGCTCGGCGGCCGCGCGGGCCGCCATCTGCTGCCTGGTCAGCACCACGGCTCAGACCTCCGTCACGGTGCGGCGCTCGATCCGCTTCTCGATGTCGGTGCCCACCTCGAGCACCCGGGTCACGAACACGCCGGGCAGATGGACGGCGTCCGGAGGGATGTCACCGACCTCCACGAGCTCCTCGACCTCGGCGACGCAGACGCGCCCGGCCATGGCCGCGAGCGGGTTGAAGTTGCGCGCCGAGGCGTGGAACTGCAGGTTGCCCGCCCGGTCACCCCGCCACGCGTGCACGAGCGCGAAGTCGCACGTGATCGCCTCCTCCAGCACGTACTCCTTGCCGCCGAAGCTGCGGACCTCCTTGGGCGGGGACGCGACCGCGACTCCCCCGGCGCCGTCGTACCGGCGTGGCAGGCCGCCTTCGGCGACCTGCGTGCCGACCCCCGTCTGCGTGAAGAACGCCGCCAGCCCGGAGCCGCCAGCCCGGAGCTTCTCGGCGAGCGTGCCCTGCGGGGTCAGCTCGACCTCGAGCTCGCCGGAGAGGAACTGCCGCTCGAACTCCTTGTTCTCGCCCACGTACGAGGAGGTCATCTTCGCGAGCCGCCCCTGCGCGAGCAGCAGCCCGAGCCCCCAGTCGTCGACACCGCAGTTGTTGCTCACCACCGACAGCCCGCCCGTTCCCTGAGCCAGCAGCGCTGTGATCAGCTCCATCGGGTTGCCGCACAACCCGAAGCCGCCGACGGCGATGCTCGCCCCCTCGGGGATGTCAGCCACGGCTGTGGCCGCGCTCTCGACGACCTTGTCGATGTTCATCGTGCTCCTCGCTGCCACGGATGCTGCGCTGCTTCCGCTGCCATCCTGCCGCAGCCGGCCGAGCCGCGCCCGGGGTACGGTGCCCGCCCTCGTTGCGGACTCGGACCGCGCACCCGAGCGGTGCGAGACTGATCCCATCCCCGATGAAGAGGAGGCGACGGATGACCTCCGTGCCACAGCAGGACGCCCCCACCGACGTCGTGATCGTCGGTGCCGCCCGCACCCCGTACGCCAAGCTTGCGGGAGCACTCGCGAGCATGACCGCCGTCGAGCTGGGGTCGCACGCGATCCGCGCCGCCGTGCAGCGCGCGGGCATCTCCCCCGGATCGGTCGACGCCGTGCTGCTGGGGCAGGTGCTGCAGGCGGGCGCCGGGCAGAACCCGGCGCGCCAGGCAGCGCTCGGTGCCGGCCTGGACCCGCGGGTGCACGCCACCGCGGTCAACAAGGTGTGCCTCTCGGGCCTGACGGCGATCATCGACGCCGCACGCATGATCCGTGCCGGCGATGCGGCGGTCGTGGTCGCAGGCGGGATGGAGTCGATGACCCACGCGCCGCACCTGCTGCCCGGCACGCGCGCCGGGTGGCTGTACGGCGACCGCACGGCGGTCGACCACCTCGCCCACGACGGTCTCACCGACGCCGCCGACGGCGGGCCGATGGGTGCGCTCACCGAGCGCGGCAACACCACCCGCGGCCTCACGCGCGAAGAGCAGGACGCGGTCGCGCTCGCCTCGCACCAGCGGGCGGCGGCCGCGCGCGCGGTGATCGCCGAGGAGATCGCTCCGGTGACGATCTCCGGCAGGCGGGGGGACGTCGTCGTCGAGCATGACGAGGGAGTCCGGGAGGACACCAGTGCGGAGGGGCTGGCGAAGCTGCGCCCCGCGTTCGCGAACGACGGCACGATCACGGCCGGCAACGCCAGCCAGCTCAGCGACGGCGCGGCGGCGCTGGTGCTGACCACGCGGGCGCACGCCGAGGCCACCGGGCTCACCGTGATGGCGACGCTCGACGCGGCCGGTCAGGTCGCCGGGCCGGACAACCACCTGCACAGCCAGCCCTCGCGCGCGATCGAGGCCGCGCTCAGCCGTGCCGGGTGGGGGGTGAGCGACCTCGATCTCGTGGAGATCAACGAGGCGTTCGCGGCGGTCTCGGTGGCCTCGACGCGCGAGCTCGGCATCGACCCCGAGCGCGTCAACATCCACGGCGGTGCGATCGCGCTCGGGCACCCGATCGGTTCCTCGGGCGCCCGGCTGGCGCTGCACGCCGCGTACGAGCTGGCGCGGCGTGGCTCGGGCCGCGCTGCCGTGGCGCTGTGCGGCGGCGGCGGCCAGGGGGATGCGCTGCTGCTGCGTCGCTGAGCTGGGTGACATGCCCTAACCTCGGGCGTCATGCGCTTGCTCAACCGGATCGTCAACGTGGCGGCGTCGCTGGTGCGCGATGCCGCACACACCTCCCGCCGGCGGGGGCGGGCGGCAAGCAGGCGACCGAGCAGGACCAGCACGGCCGAGCTCGCGCAGACCACAGCGCCGTACGAGGGCGACCTGCCTCCGCTGCGGTACGCGCCGCAGGACGACGACGCGGCGGACCCCGGTGAGGTCGTCTGGGCGTGGGTGCCGTACGACGAGAACGACGGTCGTGGCAAGGACCGTCCCGTGCTCGTGATCGCGCGGCACCGGGGTGGGTACCTCGGCCTGCAGACCACCTCCAAGGATCACGACCGCGACGCCGCCGACGAGGCGCGCTGGGGCCGGTACTGGTTCGACATCGGCGGCGGCTCGTGGGACAGCCGGAGCCGCGAGTCCGAGGTCCGGCTCGATCGCGTGCTCTACCTCCCGACGGCCGCGATCCGGCGCGTGGGTGCCGTGCTCGAGCAGCAGCGCTACGACGCCGTTGCCGACGCGCTCCAGGCTCACCGAGCCGAGCACGGCAGCTGAGGCCCAGGCCACGTGAACGGTGCTCCCGGGGAGGATCGCGAACCTGGTAAAGTGCTCCGTTGGGTTGCTGTTGATTCGGTGACCCGCACAGCGCCATCGCGGAAGCCCCAGAGGATCCCAGCCCTCGTGTCCGTCTCCGCGTCGCAGCGCCGACACCCTCTTCGTCGTAGTCCGATCGCGCGAGCGAACCACCGAAAGAGTCCGAGTTACACGTGGCAAACATCAAGTCCCAGATCAAGCGGATCCGCACCAACGAGAAGGCGCGCCTGCGCAACAAGGCCGTCAAGTCGGAGCTGAAGACCCAGGTTCGACACGTCCGTGAGGCGATCGCCTCCGGCGACAAGGAGACCGCGACCGCCGCTCTGGCGACCGCCTCCCGTCACCTGGACAAGGCCGCCTCCAAGGGCGTCATCCACCTCAACCAGGCAGCGAACCGCAAGTCGGCGCTCGCCAAGCAGGTCGCCGCTCTCTGAGCGACCCAGCACAACGTCGCGACGGCGTCACCCCCTCGGGGTGGCGCCGTCGTCGTCTGCCCGCTGGGCGCCGGCCCGGGCATCACGGCTCGTGCTCGGTGGGGCCGTCGGCGTCGTCGTCAGCCCGCTCGTCAGCGGCGGACCGCTCGGACTGGAACGCGATGCCGAAGGCGACCCCGATGGCGATTCCGATCGACATGCCGATGGCGATGTTGTCCATCGCGACTCCGATGGCCGCACCGATCGAGAGCCCGATCGCGATACCGGCAGCGAACATCGGTTGCGCAGCCGGCTTCGTGGGCTGCTGCTCCTCGGGCTGCTGGTCCTCGTCCATGCCCCCAGCATGCCGGGAGCACGCGTGCGGCCTCCTCCGTCGAGCGGGTGAGCCTGCCGACCTGCTCCCCCGGGCGGCGGAGGGATCGGCAGCCCGGGAGGATCAGCGGCCGGCGCGAGCGCCCGCGACACGCAGCACCGCGCGCTCGACGGCGAACTGCGGTGCGCGGCTCTCGCCCTTGACCTCGGCATCAGCGTCGGCGACTGCCGAGATCGCCGCGGCGAGACCCTCGGGCGTCCAGCCCGAGAGCTCGCGGCGAGCCCTGTCGATCTGCCAGGGCGCCAGGCCCAGCTCGCCCGCGCTGGCACCACCGCGACCGCGGGTGGCGGCGACCTTGGCGAGCGTGCGCAGCTTCATCGCCAGCGCGGCGACGAGCGGCACGGGGTCGGAACCGGTGGCCAGGGCGTGGCGCAGCAACGTGACCGCGGCCGCACCATCGCCCGCGATCGCGGTGTCGGCGACACGGAAGCCGGTGGCCTCGACACGGCCACCGTGGTACCGCTGCACGACATCGGGTGTGATCGCCCCGGTCGTGTCGTCGATCAGCTGCTGCACACCTGCCGCGAGCTCACGCAGGTCGGAGCCGAGCGCCTCGACGAGACCGCGGACGGCGTCGGCGCTCGCGCGGCGCCCGGCGGCACGGAACCGGCCGCTGACAAAGTCGGCCTTCTCGGTGTCGCGCTTGAGGGGATCGCACTGCACGACCGGGAGCTTGGCGGCCGCGATCGTGTCGAGGAGCTTCTTGCCGCGCACGCCCTTGGTGTGGCGCATCACCATCGTGACCTCACCGACATCGCCGTCGAGGTTCTCGACGTAGGCGACGGCGTCGGTGATGAACGCGTCGGACGCAGCATCCACGGCATCGATCACCAGGTGGCGGCGCTCTTCGAACAAGGACGGGCTGGTGATGACGTCGAGCTGATGCGGCTGGTAGGCCGCCGCGTCGATCCGTGTCACCTCGACCTGGGGATCGCGCTCCTTCGCCAGCGCCAGCAGGTGGTCGGTCACGGCGTCGACGAAGTAGCCCTCCGCACCCTTGACCAGCACGACCGGCGCGAGCGGGATGGCATCGAGATCGAGAGGGCTGAGCCCGGCTGGTCGACGGCGTGAGGGTGGCACGGGACCAGCCTGCCACCTCCGGCCGACAGCAGGGCATCGGCCCTCACGGGCGCAAGCCCGCCGGCCGCCCCGAGAGGCCGGTCAACGCCCCCGCCCGGCCCGCGAGCGCAGCAGGACCGCACGCGCCAGCAGCCCGAGGAGCGCCCCGAGCACCGCCAGCCACCACGGGAGGGTCGCGAGCGGGAGCGCCGCGCACCAGATCGCGACCGTGGCCACCCAGGCCGTCGCCACCCCGGCCCAGGCCGCGAGCACGTGCGCCACCGCCGCGGAGAACGGTGCCACGAGCGTGGCGACGAGGCCGAGGATGGTCGCCGGAGGCACGGCGGGCGCCGCCATGACGTTGGCGAGCACACCGTGCACCGGCATCGCCGGCTGCAACAGGGCCAGCGCAGGAGCGCACGCCAGCTGGGCAGCCATCGGCACCGCGAGCGCCAACGCCGCCGGGCGCGGAAGGAGGCGCGTGAGCCGGTCCGCGATCGGACCGGCGCCGATCAGCAGTCCGGACGTCGCGAGAACCGAGAGGACGAACCCGAACGAGCCTGCCAGCCACGGGTCGACGGCGAGCAGCACCACGATGCTCGCCCACAAGGCCGGCAGCGCCGCGCGGGGCCGGCCCAGCAGCAGCCCGACGAGCAGCACCCCACCCATCGTCGCCGACCTCAGCACGCTCGCCGCAGGGTGCACCAGAGCGACGAGGGCGACGAGCACCACCGCCCCGAGCACCGCCTGCGCCGCGCGCGGCAGCCGGCGCAAGGTCAGCAGCACGAGCCCGAGCACCATCGCCACGTGTGCACCGGAGACCGCCGTGACGTGGGTGAGGCTGACCGTGCGCAGGTCGTCCTCGAGCGTGGCCGGGAGCAACCTGTCGTCCCCCAGGGCGATGCCCGGCACGAGGCCGCGGGCCTGCGCGTCCAGATCCGAGCTGGCCGACACCAGCCCTGCTCGCAGGCTCGCGACGAGCGCAGCGACCGGCGGCGCCCGGGCCACGACCTCGTGCCCGCCCTCCGCGACGAGGAGCGCGGCAGCGGCATCAGCACGCTCGGTCTCGACCACGCGAACGGCAGCGTGCACCCGCTCCCCCACCACCGCGCTCATCCAGCTCGCATCGGCGAGCACGGACACCGCGACCCCGAGCGGGTGTGTCGGTGCGTCGTGCGGGTTCGAGCCCACGGCTATCCACGTCGCCCGCAGCAGCACCCGGCCGACACTGAGGACCCGGGGCTCGGAGTCGATCCGAAGCACTGCGACGACGTCGGAGCCCAGGTAGGGCTCGACCACCGCGCCACGGGCCTCGGCGCGCGCCCAGGACCAGCCGAGCAGTGCTGCCGCCGTCGCGCCGGCGAGCACGGCGGTGGCAGCCGAACGGCCATGGGTGCGACGCCGGTGCCGACCAGCGGGGGCTCGTCGCAGCCGGGCTGCAGCCGCAGCGGTGACGGCCAGGCAGCCGAGCAGCGCGCCTCCGGTGAGCAGCGCTCCTGCGTGCAGACCGAGGATGGCTGCCACCCAGCCGAGCGCCGCCGCGGGCAGCAGGCGCAGATCCTGGCTCCTGGGTGCAGGCACTGCCTCACACCGTGACCAGGTCGCGCAGGCGTTCCAGTGTGGCCGGGCCGATGCCGGACACGTTGGTCAGCGCATCCACCGAGACGAACGCACCGTGCTCCTCGCGCCAGGCGATGATGCGTCCTGCGATGGCCGGGCCGATACCGGGCAGGGTCTCGAGCGCGGCGGCGTCGGCCGTGTTGAGGTTCAGCACGGTATCGGCGGTGGCCGAGCCGGCCCCGCTGCTCACCGGGGGGACCTCCTCGCCCTCCCGCGGCACGTACACCTGCTGGCCGTCAGCGACCGGCGCAGCGAGGTTGAGCGCATCGAGATCGGCCTCCGCCGTCGCGCCGCCCGCCCTCTCGATGGCATCGGCGACGCGGGTTCCGTGCGGCACCTCGACGACCCCGGGCTCGGTGACAGCACCGGCGACGTGCACGACGAGCACCTCACCGCCGGCCTGCTCGCCATCGCTCGGGGTGGCCGCCGCCGTGGGTGCACTCGCAGGAGGCGCCGGCTCCGCCGTGGGGGCGGCAGGCGCAGCGGGTGCCACGGGGATCCGCATGAGCACGAGGCAGGTGACACCCGCGACGAGCAGCACGATCAGCACGGCCGCGACCCTGGCTGCCGCCCCTGTGGGCGCCGCCCACCTGCGGGGCTCGCGCGTGGACACCTCGGGCTCGGTGCCGCTGTCGTACGCGACGCGCAGGTAGCTCCGCAACCGTGCGCCGGGATCGTCACGCATGAGGCGAACGTAGGTCGACCGGTGCCCGACCCGCGCGGCAACGCAGGGGTGCTGTGGACAGCGGTGCATCTGGCTGCAGCTGTGGACAGTCGGGCCTCGGTCAGCCCGTGCACATGCACCGGAGCCCCTAATGTGAGGCGTCATGACGACTGAGGCAGAGCTTGCGGCCCTTCGTGCCGCCGCAGCACAGGCCGCTGCCGAGGCAGCCGAGGCCAAGGCCGCGGCAGCGGTCGCAGCCCTGCGGGCAGCCGAGGCCGCAGCAGCCGCGGGTGCGCCGGCCGATGCGCCCGCGGAACCCAGCGAGCCGGACGAGGTCGCCGAGGCTGGGCCGGACAAGCCGGGCGAGGACGCCCCGCTCTCGGAGCAGGCGGCCGCCATCAAGGCCGGGTACACGTTCGAGGGCGGCACGTTGCCGCTCGGCGCGCTGGTCGAGGACGACGACGCGGTGCCAGCCGTGCAGATCGGTCTCCCCCTCGCGATGATGAACCGGCACGGGCTCGTGGCCGGAGCCACGGGCACCGGCAAGACCCGCACCCTCCAGGGCATGGCCGAAGGCCTGAGCACCGCAGGCGTCCCGGTGTTCCTCGCGGACATCAAGGGCGACCTGTCCGGGCTGATCGTCGCCGGCCAGGGCAACGAGAAGCTGCTCGCCCGCACCACCAGCCTCGGGCAGGACTGGATGCCCACCGCGTTCCCCGTCGAGTTCTACTCGCTCGGCGGCCAGGGAAACGGCGTCCCGATCCGCACCACCGTGACCGACTTCGGACCGCTGCTGCTCGCCAAGGTGCTCGGGCTGAACAACACCCAGGAGTCCTCGCTCGGGCTGATCTTCCACTGGGCGGACACGCAAGGCCTCGCGCTGCTGGACCTGAAGGACCTGCAGTCCACGATCGCGTATCTCACCAGCGAGGACGGCAAGGACGAGCTGAAGGGCATCGGTGGCGTGTCCTCGGCGACCGCCGGGGTGATCCTGCGTGAGATCGTCGCGTTGCAGGCGCAGGGCGCCGACGTCTTCTTCGGTGAGCCTGCCTTCAGCACCGCCGACCTCATCCGCACGGCCGCCGACGGCCGCGGCATCATCTCCGCCCTCGAGCTCCCCGACCTGCAGGACCGGCCCGCGCTGTTCTCCACCTTCCTCATGTGGCTGCTCGCCGACCTGTTCGGCGAGCTGCCCGAGGTCGGTGACGCCGAGAAGCCGAAGCTGGTCTTCTTCTTCGACGAGGCGCACCTGCTGTTCAACGGCGCGTCGAAGGAGTTCCTCAACCAGGTGACGCAGACGGTGCGGCTGATCAGGTCGAAGGGCGTGGGGATCTTCTTCGTCACCCAGACCCCCAAGGACGTGCCCGGGGACGTGCTCGCCCAGCTCGGCAACCGTGTGCAGCACGCGCTGCGTGCGTTCACCCCGGACGATGCCACGGCGCTGCGCGCCACCGTCAGGACCTTCCCGACGTCGGAGTACGACCTGGAAGAGCTGCTGACCGCTCTGGGGACCGGCGAGGCGATCGTCACCGTGCTCACCGAGAAGGGCGCACCCACCCCGGTCGCCTGGACACGCCTGCGCGCGCCCGAGGCGTTGATGGACCCGGCACCGGAGGCCGCTGTCACCGCGGTGGTGCAGGCCTCCCCTGCGCTGTCGAGGTACGGCACCGCGGTCGATAGCGTCAGCGCCTACGAGATGCTGGTGCGTCGCATCGACCAGGAGAAGCAGGCCCGGATCGAGGCAGAGCAGGCCGAGGCCGCGGCCGAGCAGGCCGAGAAGGACCGCGTCGCCGCGGAGAAGCGCGCCGAGAAGGAGGCCGAGGCCGCGGCCAAGGCGCGTGCCAAGGAAGAGGCGGCGCGTGCTGCGCGTGCGGCCAAGGAGGCCGAGCGGAACGCCAAGTCCCGGCGGTCGACGCTGGACTCGATGCTCACCTCCGCCGGGCGAGCGATCGGCCGGGAGATCACCCGGTCCATCTTCGGCACCCGGAGGCGCTGAGCGATCCACTCGTGTGGCGGTGAGCGACGACTTCCACGTCGCTGCCTCGTATCCCCTGACGAGGATGCCGCAGCCCGCGGGATCATATCGATCAGAGGATGCTGATGAACGCCACCGAGCTGTACGAGCTGACCGTCTCCGAGCGCCGCCGCCTGGCCGCACTGCTCGCCGAGCTGAGCCCTGAGCAGTGGGCCGCCGACTCGCTGTGCCAGGGCTGGCGCATCCGCGAGGTCGTGGCCCACCTCACTACCTCGGAGACCCAGAGCTGGCCGGAGTTCCAGGCCACGGTCGCCGCCGCCGACGGCGACATCAACGTGGCGTGCGACCGCACCGCCCGGGCCCACACCGCACGGTTCAGCGACGCGGAGCTGCTCGATCGGTACCAGCGACGGGTGCCGAGCCGCTGGACGCCCGGCCCTGACGCACACCAGGGCGCGCTCGCCCACGAGGTGATCCACGGGCTCGACATCACCGTGCCGCTCGGCCTCCCGGGGCCGGAGCCGCACGTGGCTGCCGCTGCGCTCGCCGGTGGCAGCCCCGAGTCGATCGCGTTCTTCGGCGTCGACCTCGGCGGGATCGCACTCGTCGCGGACGACGCCGACCTCACGGTTCGCTCCGACCCTGGCGACCGGGGTGTCACCGAGGTGCGGATGCCTGCTGTCGACCTCGTGCTCGCGGTGACCGGGCGAGCGCCGGTGCCGGGGCACCCGTCGGAGGCTGTGTGAGTTTCGCCGTCGACGACCAGGCCCTGGCCGGGCTGCGGCCCGAGCTGGTCCGGTACTGCTACCGCGTGCTCGGCGACGGTGGCCTCGCCGAGGACGCCGCCCAGGAGGTGCTGCTCGCGGGCTGGCGGGCACGCGAGCGCTACGACCCTGCGCGCGGCTCCCTCCGCACCTGGCTGTACACGATCGCGACACGGCACTGTCTCGACCGGCTCAAGGCCGCGGTCCGCCGCGAGCTGCCCACCGACATGGTCGAGCATGCGGACCCCGCCAGCTCCACCGATCGAGTGCTGCCCGCCGGGTCATGGATCACACCGCTCCCGGACGCGCTCGATCCCGCGACGGCGTGGGAGCAGCGTGAGACCATCCGGATGGCGTTCGTGGCGGCGCTGCAGCGGCTGCCACCGCGACAGCGGGTCGTTCTCGTGCTGCGGGACGTCTACGCGCTCTCGGCGGCGGAGACCGCTGCGGTCCTCGGCACCAGTGAGACCGCTGTCCACTCGACCCTGCGCCGCGCCCGACGCACGATCGCCGCCCCCAGCCCCGGCGCGGCTGCCCGGTCGGTCGACGACCGGCTCCTGGACGACTTCGTCATGGCGTTCGAGCGCCACGACGTCCACGCGCTCGCGAGGCTGCTCACCACCGATGTGATCACCTCGATGCCACCGGTCGCCTTCTGGCTCTCCGGCATCGACGAGGTGTCTCGGGCGTTCGCGTCGAGGGCCGGATGCGTGGGGCATCGGCTGCTGCGAACCAGCGCGAACGGCTCGCCGGCGTTCGGCCAGTACGCACCGGAGCAGGGACCCGGCGGTGAGACCGTCTACCGGCCGTTCGCGATCGTGCTGCTCGAGGTCGAGGGCGCGGCGGTGAGCACGATGGTCACCTACCTCGATCAGCGGGACCGGTTCGCCGCGTTCGGGCTTCCGGAGTCCTTCGCCGACCCGAGCTGACCGAGCACCCCGACCAGCAGCAGCGCCTGAGCCGGCACGTAGGTGCCCATCACCAGGAAGGTCTGCAGCGCGGCGGGGATGTCGATCACGAAGATCCCGAGCGCGAGGGTGAGGTCGGAGAACATGAACAGGATGCCGCCGATCACCCCCGCCCGGCCGGCCGCGGTGGCCAGCACGGCGACCATCGTCAACGCTGCCGCGTAGACCACCACGGGTGCGGCCAGCACGCCTCCGGCAACCGGGGCGATCAGGGCCGCACCCGTGCCGCCCACGGCGAGGTAGCCGATCATCGGCGCCGTGCCGAGCACGCTGCGGGCGCGGCTGGGCCAGAGCGTGACGAGGTAGCACAGGTGCGCGACGAGGAAGCAGCCGAGGAGCACCAGGAAGCCGTTGCCGCCGAGGGTGTCGCCCGCCCACGAGAACACGAGGCCGGCGAGCCACCAACGACCGCGCGGATCCCGGAGCCCGCCCGCGAGCACGAGCGCGAGTGCCAGCAACGGCATCGCGAACCACTGTGCGCGACCCGCCCAGTCCCAGCCGGCGGCGGTAGCGACCACCTGCACGATGCACGCGACCAGGCTGAGGCCGATCAGCGGGACCACCGCGCCTCGCCGCCTGTCCACCTCGCCCCTGCCCACCTGCGTCACCGTAGGCGACAAGCACCGGGCTCGATCAGTCGTCGTCGGGTCGGTTGAACGCGATCTCGACCAGGCTGCGCAGCACGCCCTCGTCGACATCGGTCAGGCGTTTCACGTAGACGCACCCGGCACCCTCGGTGTAGCTGCCGAGCGAGGCCATCAGTGGCTGTGCCTCGGGGCGGTCCTTGATGCCATAGAGGACCAGCGAGCTCTTGCGTGGGGAGAACGCGACCCGGGGCCAGTCACCGTGCGTACGCGGGTTCGACGGCGACCGGTAGTGGTAGCTGCCGTACCCGATCATCGACGGCCCCCACATCACCGGGTCGACGCCGGTGACCTCGGTCATCAGCCGAGCCAGCGCTGCACCATCGTCCCGGCGGGCCGCAGGCGAGACGGCGTCGAGGAACTGCGACACCGACTCATCGGTCGGTCGGGTCTTCGCTTCAGCCATGCGCTCAGCATGGACCCAGGTACCGACATCGCGCTACGAGTCGGGGGCCTGGCCGGCTAACCGCGCGACCCTCGACCGATCCGCCCCAGATGCGTGTGCGCGAAGTCGTCCAGCTTGAGCCCGTACCCGAGTGCGCGGTCAAGTGCCACGTGGAACGCCCAGCAGGCGGCGAGAAGGGCGAGCCAGGTCACCGTCCGGTCGGTCAGGACGAGCGCGACGTAGAGCGACAGGGCGATGGCCGGACCCGTGTAGTTGTGGACCACGTTGTAGGTGAGGGCGCCTGCGCGTGCACCTCGCAGATAGCCCAGGGCGGAGAGGTCGAACAGGAGGAAGGCGGCCAGCAGCAGCCACCAGGGTTGGTGCGCAGCGATCATCACCAGCAGGATCGCCACCGCCAACGCACCGTTCTCGATTCGTTGGATGGTCGTCGTCATCATCGCAGTTCCCTTCGTTGTCCTCGTTTCGCCGGGCGTCGTCGGGCGACCGACGACGTGCGTTCTCGCAGCCGTGCGTCGGTGCGGCCGTGCCGTGGGACCGGGGCCCAGGGACTCGCGTGACGTCTCACCATCTCGCGTGGCGTCCCACCATGGTGGCCGCACACGCCTAGGAGCGCCTGAGCGCAGCGTTTGCCACGATGACGCTGTTGATGATGATCGCGTTCATGGTGCGCACCACCGCTTCGCCACCGGCTGCCGCCCCCCAGCTCCCGCGCTCGAGCTCCTGCGCGCGGGTGGTGACCGCGGACGTCCACGGGATCTCCGGATCCAGCTGGGAGAGCGAGCCGCTTGCCCAGGCCAACGCTGCGAGCGCTGACACCCGCGGCCCCGGCTGCGCGCCCTCGACCAGCACGGCGCGTACCCCAGCGACCAGCTCGGCGCGGCGGCCGTTCTTCCCCGGTACCAGCACCTTCCGCCCGAACAGTCCGAGGACTCGGCGGGACTCCTGCCCGATGTCGCCACGCGCGATGAGGCGCTCGACCGTCGGCTGGCGCAGCTGTGGCCCGACCGTGGGCAGGACGGACTGGACGAACCGCGGTCGGTCGGCGACGTGGTCCCAGGTGGCACGCAGGATCTCGTCCGACGGCGCACGCTCGGCGACTGCTCCCACCCTGACGGTCCCGGTCGGCGTCGTCTCGACGCGCACGCGCTCCTCGAGCGCGAGATCGGCGAGCACGGCCGCGGCGAGCACGTAGTAGAGCGTGGTCTCGCCGGCGAACGTACCCGAGCGGGGCTGGAACAACAGCAGCATCAGATCCTCGGCCAACGTCGGTGCCTCCGCCATGTCGGTCACACCCCCACGACGTACGTGAGGGCGGCCCAGATCGAGACCGTGGCGACCGTCGTCCAGATGACGATGGCGACGGCCTGCCAGAGCAGCACCCAGCGGCGAGGCGTGCCGCCGGCCACGAGGATCGCCGAGGTGATCTGCGTGGGGATGGCGAGCGGCCCGAGGATGCTCGCGCCGGGGACCCCGAAGCGGACGAGCCACCTCTTGAAGCGCTGACGCCCCTTCGACTCGGGGACGGCGGCAGGAGCCTCGTGCAGGGACGACGGATCGTTCGGAGGCGCTCCCCCTCCGGCAGTCGCGGCGACGAGGCTGGCGCGTCGATCCACGACGGCACTCCTCGCCCTCGACGTGACGGCCACGACGACCAGCACGCACAGGAAGTTGCCCGAGGCGGCCGCGAGCCACGCCACGACGGGATGAAGGCCGCCAGCGACGCCGATCAGCGATGCTCCCTCACCCTCCACGAACGGGATGGCACCGGCCAGCATGATGATGAACGGCCGGACGAGCTCTGGAACCTGGGCGACGAGCTCCTGGAAGTTGATGATGAGCTGCTCTATACCGCTCATGTCTGACTCCTGTCTTTCAGTGGTGGTGGGGGTGGTTTCGGTGCGGACATCGAGATGGCGTGCCCGTCACCGGGCATCGGCTGCCTGGACCTGCGCCTGTGCGAGGACGCCCGCTCGTTGGAAGACATCGAGCTGGGCGGGGTTGTACAGCTCGACCACGGCATCGAGGAACGTGCGCTGGGTGAGATGCTCGCTCTTCGAGAGGTGCTCGATCGGATCCCGCAGCCATGGGAAGTCGATCAGGTTCTGAGCGAGTGACGGCGCGAGCATCTCGGCCAGCCGCTGCCGGGCCGATTCGTCGGCATCTGCCCGGAGCGCGTTGATCTCGTCCCCGAGCGCGCCGGCGTCAGCATCCACCTCGACCATCCGGCGCAGATCCGCCAGGGCGTCCGCGTCGTAGAGCTGGGTGTAGATGTGGATGATCGCGCTGTCCGACTCCGACAGTCTGGAGGCCACGGACTCGAAGCCGGGCGGCGCGTCAGGTGGCGCGTTCTCGCGCAGGATCGTCGCGATGTCGGCCCGCGCCCTCCGAAGCCGCTCGATGCCCGCGGCGAGCTCGGTGTCGAGGTCGAGCAGGACATCACGCACGCTGTCGCCGCCCGCCTCGACCTCACCGATCCTGGAGAGCGGGACGCCGAGGGTCGCCAGTCGTCGGATCCGCAGCAGCCGGACCAGGTCCGGCACGCCGTACCGCTTGTAGCCGTTGTACCGCCGCTCGGGCTCGTCGAGGAGCCCGAGTCGGTGGTAGTGCCGGATCGTGTTCACCGTGGTGCTGGCGAGCTCCGCGAGCTCACGTGTGCTCCAGGCCATGAGATCGGTCCTCGCTGTCGGTCGCTACGGGTGTCGGGGCTCAGCTGGATGCCGTGCTGGCGAGGTCACGCCCCCGACGATCGGGTGTGACCCCGAGCAGCGTGCCGCCGAGAGCTGCGGCGAGGCTGATCGCGACCTCGTTGGCGGCGGCGCTCCCGCCGCGGTCGTCGGTCCTCGGGGTCTGGTGCTCGTCGCTCATGGTCGTGCCTTCCGTGGGTGCTGGCGGGTTCAGCCGCGAGCCGCGGCCGGCTGGCGGTGGTCCGAGGTGATGAAGCTGCGCAACGCGTCGTTGACGTCCGACGCATGGGTCCAGAGCAGACCGTGAGGAGCGCCGTCGATCTCCAGGTATCGGGCCTCGGGAAGCGCCTGCCGGAATCGGCGTGCCGTCGCGTCGATCGGCAGGATCCTGTCGGCGCTCCCGTGCAGGATCAGCACCGGCTTCCCGGAGGCGCGGACTGCGTCGACGTCGCGACGGAAGTCCTCGATCCAGGAGGAGACGACCGCATGGGCCGCCACCGGGGCGCTCGTCACGGCGACCGCCCAGCTTCCGGTGACCACCTCCTGGCTGATGCGCGAGCCGAGGTTCTCATCGAGGTTGTAGAAGTTCGAGAAGAACTGGGTGTACCAGGCGTACCTGTCGTTCTTGGCCTGTTCTCTGATCTGGTCGAACACCTCCTGCGCCACGCCCTCGGGGTTGTCCTCACGAGCGACGAGAAACGGCTCGAGGGAGGCGAGGAAGGCCAGCTTGGCGATGCGCTCGTGGCCGTAGCGGGACACGTACCGGGCGAGCTCGCCGGTGCCCATCGAGAACCCGACGAGGACGACGTCGCTCAGATCGAGGGTCTCCAGCAGGGTGTGGAGGTCGGCCGCGAAGGTGTCGTAGTCATAGCCCTCCCCGACCTTGCTGGACCGGCCGAAGCCGCGCCGGTCATAGGTGATGACGCGGTGGCCGGCAGCCAGCAGCTCCTGCGTCTGGCGTTCCCAGCTATGTCCGTTCAACGGGTAGCCGTGGATCAGGACGACGGGCTGACCCGCGCCCTGATCCTCGTAGTAGAGCTCGATCGGGGTGCTGTTCTCGTTCCCGACGGTGATCGATCCCATGCTCGTTCCTTTCGTGAGGCCGATGAGACCTGTGCGCTCATCGGCAGCTGGTGTGGCAGAGGTCCTCGTGGCCTTGGCCGGCCGGGGAGGTGAGGTGGTCAGGCGCGAGGCAGCCGTTCTCGTCGACGAGCCCCTTCGCGGCGGACTGCAGTGCGTCCGTGAACTCTCGGGCGCTCTGGAACCGGTTCTCCCGGTCCTTCTCGAGCGCCTTGCGGAGCACGTCGTCGAGGGCCGGGGTGATCTGGTCGCGGTGGGTGCTGGCGGGGGCCGGCTCCTCGTGCACGTGCTGGTAGGCGACGGCCACCGGGCTGTCGCCGAGAAACGGTGGCCGCCCGGTCAGCAGCTCGTAGAGGAGGCAGCCTGCGGAGTACAGGTCGCTGCGTGCGTCGGCCAGCTCACCCCGCACCTGTTCTGGCGAGAGGTACTGGGCGGTCCCGAGAACCGCTCGCGTCTCGGTCACACCTGCGTCGCGGTCGCCGCTGGAGCGCGCGATCCCGAAGTCCACGACCTTGACGGCACCGATGAGGGTGAGCATCACGTTGGCCGGCTTGATGTCGCGGTGGACCACCCCGGCTTGGTGGCTGACAGCGAGTGCGGACAGGACCCCCAGCTCGTGCTGGACGGCGTCCGCCAGAGCGAGCTCGCCGTCGTCGAGCAGATCCCGCAGCGAACGGCCCGCGACGTACTCCATGACCATGAACGGCGCACCCTCAGGTCGGCCCTCGTCGCCGTGCCCGATGTCGTAGACGGCGACGATCGTCGGGTGGTTGAGGCCCGCGACTGCCTGCGCCTCGCGCCGGAACCGCGCTCGGAACATCGGGTCCCGGGCGAGGTCGTCGCGGAGGATCTTGACGGCGACCCAGCGGTCCAGATGGACGTCGCGAGCGAGGTGCACATCAGCCATGCCGCCGTAGCCGACGACCTCACGAAGCTGATACCGCCCGCCGAGCAGGCGTTCGCCGGTCATGAGCGTCCCTGTCGCCGAGGTCGGTCGATGAACGGCGAGCGCGGGTCCGGCGTCAGATCCGCACGGGTCCCGGCGCAGCGGCGGCGACCCTCCACGACGCTCACAGCCGTGCTGTACAGGGCGAGCACGACAATGGTGAGCACGAGGCCGGCCGGGACGCATCCCAGGGCGCCCCCGGCAAGGACATCGCGGTAGCTGAGGACGACGATCGTCATCGCGGGCCGCCCCGGAGGGAGACGATGCGCCAGACGCGGAGTCCGCGCACCTCGTCGGCGTTCGGCCGGGCGGCCGGCGCGACCGGACTGGCGGACATGGTGACTCCTCTCGTCGAGGCCCTGACCTGGTGGCACCGGCCATGGGTGGTGGCATCCGTCCTGCCGCGGGAGGTGCGGACGGTCGGTCGTTGCTGCTTGATCAGGCTCGCAGCGGTACCGGAGCCCTCGCGTCGGTGAGAGCCACGTAGGTGGTCACCACCGCATGGGACAAACACCCGGGGTGCGGGCCTCGGGGCAGCGACCTCGCCCGTCCAGCCGGTCGAAGATCGGTGGGTTCTACCGACGCGAAGGGCAGGCTCGGAGGTTCAGGCTGGCATCATGCATCGGTACGTCGATAGTCATCGCTCCGCCGGTACCGGGCGCGGAACGCCCGACGCCGGGCAGAGCACGCACCGATGAGGGTTTTCATCATCGGTGTCAGCGGGGCGGTCGGTGGGCTGCTCGCCAGGAACCTGATCGCTCGGGGCGACGGCGTGGCCGGTCTGGTCCGCCGCGAGGAGCAACGACGAGACCTCGCTGCCCGGGGAGTCGACGCGCATGTCGCCCAGCTCACGGACCTCACGCCCGAGTCCCTGGTACCGATGGTCACCGGCGCGGACGCCGTCGTGTATACGGCCGGCTCGAACGGGGGCGCGCGGGAGGTCACGTCCGCCATCGACGGCGAAGGCGTGGTGACGGCGATGGAGGCGGTTCGCCTCTCAGGTGTCGATCGCTTCGTCCTGGTGTCGGTGCTCCCCGAGGCCGAACGTGGGCACGATCTCGGCGACGACGTGGAGTTCTACTTCGCGGTCAAGAAGCTGGTCGACGTCACGGTCAGCATGAGCGGGCTCGACTGGCTGATCCTTCGACCTTCCCTGCTGGTCGACCGCCCCGGGGCCGGCACGGTATCCCTCGGGCCGGCACAGCCGCATGACGAGATCCCCCGTGAAGATGTGGCAGCAACCCTGGCGGAGCTGCTCCACGAGCCTCGGATCCGCAGGCAGATCCTCGAGCTCACGCAGGGTTCGACGCCGATCGCTGCCGCAGTGCTGGCCAACCTCCCCTGAGTCGCCCATCCGCGGCGGCGGTCGCGCGGGTCGGCGGAGTCCGACGAACGTGACAGCGGTACGACCCGCGCCAGCCCCGCCACGTGCTGCGCCCTCGCACCCGAAACCCGCCCTGCTTGGTTGCAATGACAACTACGATGGTGAGCACTGATGTCGGGGCTCTGACGGGAGCACAGCCTGGCGAACCTCATTGGCCGGCGCGCCGCGCGCGAAGCGGTCGACGCGCTGCTGTCCCAGGCACGGTCCGGGCGCAGCGCGGCTCTGGTGCTGCGCGGTGAGGCCGGTATCGGCAAGACGGCGGTGCTCGAGTACGCGCGCGACAGCGCTGACGGCTCCGCCTTCCGCGTGGAGTCCTCGGTCGGCGTCGAGTCCGAGACCCAGTTCGCGTTCGCCGGGCTGCACCAGCTCTGCGCGCCCCTGCTCGACCACACCGGTACGCTGCCCGAGCCGCAGCAGGTCGCACTCGGAGTGGCGTTCGGCCTCCGCAGCGGTGCCGTTCCGGACCGATTCCTGGTCGGCTTGGCGACGCTCCACCTGATGGCCGAGGTCGCCGAGCAGGAGCCGCTGCTGTGTCTCGTCGACGATGCGCAGTGGCTGGACGAGGCGTCGGCACAGGTCCTGGCCTTCGTGGCCAGGCGGCTGGGCGCCGAACGGTTGGCCCTGGTCCTCGGGGTGAGAGATTCCGAGGAAGGCGACCGCCTACCGTTCTCCGGCCTGCCTGATCTCCGGCTGGAGGGGCTCGGCGAGCTCGATGCCCGGGAGCTGTTGAGCGCCGCGGTGCGCACGCCGATGGACGTGCGCGTGCGCGACCGCATCGTCGCCGAGGCCGGCGGCAACCCGCTGGCCCTGCTCGAGCTGCCCCGCAACGCGCCGTCGACCCATCTCGCAGGCGGTTTCGAGCTCCCGGGCGCGCTGAGCGTCCCGCGCCGCATCGAGGAGAGCTTCCGACGCCGGTCGGCCAGTCTCCCGGCCGAGACACAGCAGCTGTTGCTGGTCGCCGCGTCGGAGCCGACGGGCGACGTCGGGCTGCTGTGGCGCGCAGCCGCGCACGTGGACCTCGCTCCCGAGGCCGCGATACCCGCGGAGGCCGCGGGCCTGCTGGACATCGACGCCCGGGTGCGCTTCCGCCACCCCCTGGTGCGATCAGCGGTGTACCGGGCAGCCACGCCGCCCGACCGCCGGCGTGCCCACGGCGCACTGGCAGCCGCGACCGACCCGCAGACCGATCCGGACCGCCGTGCCTGGCACCGCGCGCAGGCCGTGCTGGGCACCGATGAACACGTAGCCGCGGAGCTGGAGCACTCGGCCGAGCGGGCACGCGCTCGCGGCGGTCTGGCGGCCGCGGCCGCGTTCCTGCAGCACGCCACCGAGCTGACGCCCGACCCGGCGACCCGTGCGAGGCGAGCGCTCGACGCCGCCCACGCCAAGCACGACGCCGGCGCGTCCGACGCCGCGGGCGAGCTCCTGGCCGTCGCAGCCGCGGGGCCGCTGGACACCCTGGCAGGTGCCCGTCTCCAGCTGCTCCACGCCCAGATCGCCTTCCACCGGACCCGAGGGAGCGACATCCCGGGCCTGCTGCTCGACGCCGCGAAGTCGCTCTCCCCACTGGACCCGGCGCTGGCACGCGAGACGTACCTGCAGGCGATCGATGCCGCGATCCACACCGGTCACCTGGCCCAGGGCCGCGGGTTGCCCGAGGCCGCCAGAGCAGCTGCCGACGCGCCCCCGTCGCCGGCGCCGCCTCGACCGGTCGATCTGCTGCTCGAAGGACTCACCACGAGGTCAGAGCAGGGGTTCGAGGCGAGCGTCCCGACCCTGCAACGGTCGCTCGAGATGCTGCTCGGCCCGGAGTCCCGGGTCACGGATGACAACCGCCGCTGGCTGTGGCTGGCCTGCCACGTCGCGTCGATGCTGTGGGATGACGACACCCTCTACACGCTGGCCACGACCGCGGTCCGGCTCGCCCGTGACGCCGGTTCGCTGTCCATGCTCCCCGCCGCGCTCAACGCGGTGGCCTCGATACGCGTGCTCACCGGTGAGCTGAACCAGGCCACGGAGCTGGCGGCCGAGGAGGCGGCGATCACGCAGGCCACCGGCGCCCCACCGCTACCGAATGCTCGGCTGATGCTCGCTGCCTGGGGCGGCCGGCAGGCCGAGACGCTCGAGCTCTACGGCAGCATGGTCACCGAGGCGACCGAGCGAGGTGAGGGCGCGACGGTCTGCCTGGCCCAGGCCACGCTGGCGGCGTTGCACAACGGACTGGGCAACTACGAGGCCGCCGTCGCCGCCGCGGCGCCTCCGTGCGAGCACGACGACCTGGCGTACAGCGCCCTCGCCCTGCCCGAGCTGGTCGAGGCCGCGGCCCGCGCCGGCGATACCCCACGTGCCGCGTCCGCGCTGGAGGTCCTCACCTCTCGGGCCCACGCGAGCGGGACGGACTTCGCGCTCGGGCTGGCCGCGCGCTCACGAGCGCTGACCACGACCGGTCCAGCCGCCGAGGAGCACTACCGCGAGGCGCTCGTGCGTCTCACCAGCTGCCGGTGGGCGGTGTTCCTCGCCCGCACGCATCTCGTCTACGGTGAGTGGCTGCGTCGCGAAGGCCGCCGCCACGACGCCCGTGACCAGCTCCGCACAGCCCACCGGATGCTCGTGGACATGGGCATCGATGCCTTCGCCGAACGAGCCGCGCGCGAGCTGCGCGCCACCGGCGAGCAGCCACGAGCACGGACCGCCCAGCCCACCGACGAGCTCACCGCGCAGGAGCTGCACGTCGCGCGCCTGGTGGCCACCGGGGCCACCTCACGCGAGGTCGGCGCCCAGCTGTTCCTCAGCCCGCGCACCATCGAGGCTCATCTGCGCAACATCTTCCGCAAGCTCGGGATCACCTCGCGGCGCGAGCTCGGCACCCTCCACCTACCCTGATCCGCCTAGGACGAGGGCGACCGGCCCAGCAGCGGGGCGGACTCTCCAGCACGCAGCCGCAGCGACACGTCGCAGGCGTCCGCGCCGTCGAGGCGAACGTGATCGACGGCGAGGCTGCCGTGATCGCACCTCAGCGCAAGGGCACCGTCAGCGGAGCTCAGCACCTGACCCCACCCGCCGTCGAGCACGATCGGCCACGCCGAGCCAGGAGCGGGTGAGCGCAGGGTCAACGTCCGCGAGCGTGCGTCCCAGCGCTGACCGGTGCGTGCCTCGAGAACGCTCCAGCCCGAGAGCGCGCGGACGTAGTGGTCACCGCACTCGATCTCGTTGTACGGGTTGCGACGGCGACCGTCGTACCGGCCCCAGACGCCGTCGACCACGGCCCGCGACTCCGCCGCCAGACCCTCGTGCGCCAGGTGGGCCGCCACCTGGTACTCGATCCCGGTCCACACCTCATCGCAGTAGCGCGTGGGCACCTCCGGCCGGCCACCGGTGGGCCACGTGCACATCAGGAGCCCCGTCTCGTCGCCGTCGGCGAAGCTGCGGTAGGGGTGCTCGAAGCCCTCGAAGCCGCGCCGCACGTTGTACCGGACCACCGATCGCAGCGCAGTCCTCACGTTCTCGGCCGGCAGCAGGTAGCCGAGGTCGAGCACGTGTGCCCACCACTGCCCGATCAGCTGGTCCGACAGGCATCCGGGACCCCACTGGAACTCGACAGGATCGCCCTGCTCCAGGACCTGCCGGTAGTACTCCCCCGTGAAGAGCTCGGCGTCGTAGCGTGCGCTGCCACGTTCGAAGAGGTCACGCCAGGTCCCCGCCTGATCGATGTCGTCGACCTCTCGCGCCAGCTCCTCGCCCGCGCGCAGCGCGGCGAGCCACAAGGTACCCATGTAGGTGTTGAGCCCGGCCAGGTCGATGTCGTGGGTGGAGGGCTGGATGCCGTGCAGCATCCCGGTCTGCGCGGGGTCCCACGTCCTCGCGATGTAGTCCAGCAGCCGTTGCAGGTTCGGCCAGTACCGCTCCAGCCACGGCTGACCGACACCGTTGCGCACCTGCTGGTAGCCCTTGAGCACGGCGGCGAGCATGCCGTCGAGCGCCGGGTCCTTCGGCCCACCGATCGGTCGGTCCCACAGCTGGCCGAGCGCGGTCGGCAGGATCACGCGGTGCGGGATGAAGCCCGCGGGCGCCTGCATGACGTCCAGCTCGGTCTCGCGCATGCTGCGGTCGAGCTCGGGCCACAGCCGCGCCAGCCCCTGCGCGTACATGAACACGTGCGTGCAGTTGAGCGGGCAGGAGCCGCCCACATCGCCCGACCACATCGTGGTGGAGGCACCCTGCACGCCCTCGAAGCCGTAGAGCTCACCCGAGGCGACCCTGAAGAACGACGGGCTCCGCACGATCGCGGCCTGCGCCGCGAGGTGCTCCACCTCGACGTCATCGAGGCCGCTGTGGCGAAGCGTGCTGGTCCATCGCAGCGTGGCGTCGCGCAACCCGGACCACCGCTCGTGCACGTGGTCCGCGACCGCGCGCGCGCTCGCGAAGCGGGTGGCGTAGTGGTTGCCCAGCCAGTGCCGCTCAGCCCCCCACTCGGGCCGGATCCCACCGAACTGCGTGAAGTTCATGTACCGGTTCGGCAGCCACCAGGCCAGGCTCACCCGGATCTGGGTGGACGCCCCCGGCTCGACGTCGAACTGCGCCGCCAGCCCGCCGTTCCACGTGCTGCCCTCGGGGCTCGGCCCCGCCGCCGCCCAGGAGCCGGACGGCTGCGGATCCGCGAGATCCGGGGGCATGTGGGCCCAGTCCCGCGGACCGAAGGGTTGCCGCTGGCGCAGGAAGTCGAGGAACTGCTCCGGCTCGGTCCAGTGCGGTAGCGCCGTGGTGAGCGGGGCGTCTGCGCTCACCACGAGCTGGCCGGCGCCAGGGTGCCGCTCCGCCAGGCCGGGGTTCTCCATCAGCAGGTGCGTCCAGCTCGCGGGACCATCGGGCTGCTCGACGGCGGAGCGGTCCACCCGGTTCACGTTGCCGCCGTAGCCGGGCGCCCAGACACCCTGCGGCTGCAGCGTGCCGTCGATCCCGAGCGGGTTCTGCATCCCGATGCCGAGCCACCCGTGTGCCGGGACGTCCGTGGTGTTGGTGATCGTGAAGGTGAACATCGCCACCGGCAGCGAGCTGGCCTCGACGTCCAGCGGCACCATCGGCGTGAAGGCTTCGAGCCGCACCGTCACCGGGAGGTCGTCCTCGTAGTCGATCTCCGCCACCGGGTAGGTCGCGCGGAACCGGGTGGCCTCCACCCCGCCGTGCCGCGCGAGCAGCTCGTGCTGCCAGCGAGGCACGAGGTCGTCGTTCACCAGCGGGGTGCCGGAGAGCCGCCGCGGCGGCGGCGCCTGCAGCACCCGCACCGCGTCGAACGGTGGCTCCCACTGCGAGACCCGCAGCGCGAAGAACGAGTTCGGGAGGTCGCCGCGGTGATTCCCGATGTTGTGGAGCTGCCACTGCCGCAGCCCGCCGTCGGCACCGATGCTGACGTTCCCGGTCCCGATGCCACCGAGCGGCATCGCGATGTGCGGTGCCTCCGAGGAGGCCACCGAGCGTTGCGTCACCATCGTCTACTTGAGCCCCGCGATCTTGATGCCGCCGATGATGTGACGCTGGAAGATGAGGAACAGGATCAGCACCGGCAGCGCCGCCAACGTCGATCCTGCCATCAACATCCCGAGCTCGGCCGCCCGTTCAGACCGGAACGTCGCGAGGTACTGCTGGATCTGGTAGAGATCTCGGCTCGTGATCGTCATGATCGGCCAGACGTAGGAGTTCCAGAACGCGAGGAACGAGGTCATCCCCACCACCACGAACACCGGCTTGCTCATCGGCAGGAAGATGTGGCGGTAGATCTCCCACTTGCTCGCGCCGTCGAGAGTCGCAGCCTCCTCCATCGCCAACGGAACGTTCAGGTAGTACTGCCGCATGAAGAACAGATGCGCGGCCGAGGCAGCGCCGGGCAGCACCAGCACCGCCAGCGTGTCGAGCATCCGCAGCCGAGTCACCACCACGAACGAGGTCAGCAGGATCGCCATGCCAGGGATGAACATGGTGGTGATCACGTACACCCAGAGCACGTTCTTGAAGGCGAACTCGAGCCGTGCGAACGCGTATGCGCCGAGCGAGTTCACGGCCAGCGACAGCACGGTGAACATGATCGCGCCGGCGAACGTGACGCTCATCGAGCGGATGAACTCCGGATCCTGCAGGATCAGCTGGTAGTTCTCCACCCGCCACACGTCGGGAAAGAACTGGAAGGGTGTCTCGACCACCTCGGAGCGGCTCTTGAAGCCGGCGATGAGCATCCACGCCAGCGGGAACAGGGCCAGCAGCACGATGACCGTCGCCATGACCGCCTTGCCGGCACCGATCAGCACGCCCTTCAAGCCGCCCTCGGAACGGCCGCTCGAGCGGGGCGCCTGCCCGATCGCACTGATCGCAGGCGCAGTCACCGGGGTCTGGGCAGCCATCAGCCGTCCACCGCCTTCTCGGAGTTGAGGACACGGAAGATCCCCGCGGAGATGCTCCCGAGCACGATCATCAGCAGGATCGCCGCCGCGATGGAGTAGCCCACGTAGGTGTCGTTCCTGAAGTGCTGGAAGATGTAGAGGTTCGGCAGCAAGGTTCGTTCGAGCGGTCCTCCGTCGGTCATCACCAGCGGAAGCTCGAACTGCTGGACCGCCGCCGTGAAGCCTGCGATGAGCAGGTACAGGAAGATGTTCCGCATCAAGGGGATCGTGATGTAGAAGGTCTTCTGGAACCACGTGGCGCCGTCGAGATCCGCCGCTTCGTAGTAGGAGGGCGGGATGTCGACCATCCCCGCCAGCATGATCAGGGTCCCGATGCCCAGGCCGAGCCAGATCGCCGGCACCGTCAGCGCGCCGAGGGCGGTCTCCGCGTTGCCCAGCCACGCCTGCTTCTCGATGCCGAACAGGCCGACGAAGGCGTTGAGGATGCCGCCCTGGTAGTTGTAGATCAGCACGAAAACGATCGAGGCGATGACGCCGGAGATGATCGTCGGGATGTAGATGCTGACCTTGAGCACGGTCGCGAGCTTCCCGCTGACGCTCTTGACAAGGCTCGCGAACAGGAACCCGATGATCAGCTGGACGGGAACCACGATGACCGCGAACAGCAAACCGCGACCGACCGACTGGATGAAGGTCCGGTCCCCCAGCACGTTGACGTAGTTGCGCCACCCGACCGGGATCGGTGGCGTGTAGAAGCTCCAGTTGTAGAAGCTCAGGTAGATCGCATAGATCACCGGCCACACCACGAAGATCGTCAGCAGCAGCACGATCGGCGCGAGCATCGCGTACGCCATCACGTTGCTGCGCGCATTCACGCCGGTGCGCACGCGTGGCTGCTTCACGCGCCCTCGGCGCACGCGTGGTGGCACGGTGGCGGCGCCTGGTGGCGCCTGAACCGTCTGGGTCATCGTCGACTCCTCCTGGTCGAGCCCTGCATGTGCCGCGGACTGGCTGCTGCGGCGGCGAGCACGAGCCGTCGCGTCGAGTACGAGCGGTGCACGGCTCGTACTCGACGCTGAGGCTCGCCTCGATCGCCCGTTGCCGGCTACTGCGGCGCAGTCCCGGCGAGCTGGTTGGCCTCGATCAGCCGGTTGATCTCGGCGTTGCAGTCGGCCAGCGCGGCGCTGACGTCCGTGCCCTGCATCGCCTGCTCGAGCGCGGTCCCGAACGCCAGGGAGATGTCCCACGGGTAGGAGGCCTCGGGCTTGGAGTTCGGCACGATCTGCTCGGCGATCGTCGCGGCCCACGGGTTCTCCGAGCTGGACGCCGCCTCGATCAGGTTCTCGTTGACGGTGGTGCGGGGTGAGTACTTCGAGTACTGGGTCGCCGCGAAGTACTCGAGCAGCTGCTCGTCATCGCCACCGCCGAGGGCGTGCTCGATGAAGCTGGCCGCTTCAGCGGGTACCTCGCTCTTGGCGTCGACCACCCAGGTCCAGCCACCGAGCGTCGCGGTCGGCGCCGTCGGGTCGCCGTGGAAGCTCGGCATGGGCGCAGCAGCGATGTTCTCGACCATCTCGGGGAAGTCGTTGAGCAGCACGCTGGCGAACCAGGACCCGCCCATGTTCATGGCGAGCTGGCCCTGGCCGAGCGGGTTGCCGTCAGCGACACCGGACAACGCCTGCTGCGGCAGCGAGCCGGCCGCGTACATGTCCTGCCACGCCTGCAGGAACGGCGCGTACTCGTCCGTGCACTGGGCCTCGCTCCAGTCGTCGCTGATCGGCAGATGACCGGCCACGTTCCACTGCAGCCCCCAGGTGCTCCAGCCGGCATCACCAGCGGACTGCGGGCCACCGAAACCGAACACGTCACCGCTGGTCAGCGTCGCGGCGTGCTCGACCAGCTCGTCCCAGGTGGCCGGTGGTGCGTCGATGCCGGCCGCCTCGAACAGGTCGGTGCGGTACCAGAGCACGGCCGAGGGCTCCACGAGCATCGGGAAGGCGTAGTGATCCTCCCCCATCGAGACCGAGCCGAGCACCTCCGGCTGCACGTCGGTCCAGACGTCGTCGCCGATGTGCTCCGAGAGCGAGAGGATCTGCCCGGTGCTGGCCGCCGAGATCACGCCGTTGTAGGCGATGGTGTACATGTCGGGGGCGTTGCCGGCGGCCTGGGCTGCGGTCATCCGCTGCTCCCACGCGTCGCCGGGCACCTGGGTGAGGTTGACATGGACCTCCTCCTGCGAGGAGTTGAAGGCGTCGACGACAGCCGTGTACCAGTCGTTCTCCACCTCCTGGAAGCTGAGCTGCCAGAACTCGACGGTGGTCGCGCCCTCGGGCACGTCCTCGCCGCCGCCTCCGGTGTCAGCGGGCTGACCCGGTGTGCCGCTGCCGCAGGCCGCCAGGGTGAGCGCGACTGCGCTCGCCGCGGCGACCATGCCCAGGGCACGGAACGTGGTGCTTCTCATCTGCCATCCTCCTCGATGACTCGGTGGGACTCGGGGTGAAGTGTGGTGCCCTCAGGCATCGGCCGTCTCCAGTCGGGCGCTGTACCAGTACACGTTGTAGGGATCCCAGATCGAGAGCGAGAAGTAGATCGTCTTGCCGTCCTCGCTCACGTACCGGGGGTTCATGTAGGGGCTGTACAGACCGGGGGTCTGCGCCTGTGTGGTGAGCACGTGCGGCTCGCTCCACGGACCCCACGGGGTGATGCCCTCGCTCAGCACGGCGTCGCCGTTCGTCGAGTAGGTCATCAGCCAGCGTTCGAGCGTCGGTGACCACATCACCGAGAGCTCACCGATCGTGCCGTCCAGCACGGTGGTCGCGGCGGTCATGTCCGCGGACCAGATCGGCTCCCCGGCACCGTCGGTGCCGGCGAAGTAGGTGTAGGCGTCGATGTCCTCGACCGCCTCTGTGGTGGCCGGGACCCGCATGAGCTGGACGCCGCCGAACCTGCCGGAGGGGATCGACCAGAAGTAGATGAAGTCCTGCCCACCCTCGGTCACGTCGGCTGTGGCCACCTGCACGAAGTTGGAGTCACCCGGCCACTGCGGCCCGTCGAGCACCTCCCAGCTCGCGCCGCCGTCGGCGGAGCGCACGAGGCCGGCATGGTTGGCGTCCCACGCGCCCGGCTCGCCCCAGAAGCTCACCGACATGTAGTGCAGGTAGATCGTCTCCCCGACGGCGAACCCGTAGGTCGGGATCTTGGTCACCTCTCCCTCGCCGTCGTTGGGATCCTTCTGGCCGACAGCAACCTCCAGGGCCAGGCCGATGTCGTCGAGGACCCAGCCGTCGAAGGTGATGCCGTCGCTCGGGTCCTCGTCGGTCGTGAAGGCCACGGCGTTCGAACGCCAGTTGCCGCCCCCGCCACCGGTCATGCCCTCGTCGCGGGTGCCGAACGTGTCGCCGAACACGAAGTAGGTCCGCTCGCCGACGTTGACCATCGACCCCAGATCGGTGCCGGCGACAGCGACCGACTCGGTGTCGTTGATGGCGCCGGGACCGGTCAGCTGGGCGATCTGGGTGACGTCGCTGGCACCGGTGACGACGAACGGCTTGTCGGTCTCGGTGTCCACCGGCACCCCGTCGCCGCCGCCGGCGCACGCCACGAGACCGCCCGCGGCGATGGTGGCGACGAGTGCTGCGGTCATGCGTCCGCGCCTCATCCCAGCCTCGGGAGCCGCTGCTCGACCGGCAGCAGCGTCAGACCGGTCGCCGGCTCCTCGGCGTACCAGTACGCGGTCGAGGAGAGGTCGTCGCTGCGATGGTTGTTGTGCCCGTGCTCGATCGTCACCCGGATCGAGGACGTGAAGGTCACCGGGTCCTCGATGTGGAACCGGTACATCGAGATCTGCCCGGACCAGTTCTCACCGCCCGGCAAGGTGATCCCGTGGTAGGGCGCGGCGTAGCTCTCGCTCGGGCACCAGGCGGTGTTGAAGTAGTCCTCGGTCCCGGTGCCGTGCAGGCTGGGGGGCCAGCTCTCGCCGTCGACGAAGATCATGTCGTCGCCCTCGCCGTACCAGTTCCATTCCGGGGTGTGCCGCAGGTTGGTGACGTTGAGGACGCACCCGACGTAGTGGCCCCGCCCCACCGTGTCGAGGATCGTGTAGTTGCCCTCGCCGCCGATGTTGGAGCGGCCGAACAGGTATTCCGAGTTCGTCATCGTGCCCTGCTCGATGCCGTCGGTCGGGTTCTGCCGGTTCCAGCTGGCGTGGAAGCGCCCGAGTCCGTCCTCGAGCGAGCTGAAGGCGTCGTAGTCGATGTAGTAGTAGAAGGCCAGCGGCTCGGACTCGCACTCGCTCGTCAGCTCGAACCGCGCCCTGGTCGCGAAGGGCATGTGGAAGAACGAGTTGAAGCCCTTGCCGTCCTGCGGGCTCATCTGCAGGGGCGCCGAGGCGAAGTTGACGGTGCGGGCGTGGCCGACTCCGAAGAAGTCGCCCACAGGCACCAGCACGCTGGGCTCGGGCGAGTCGTCCCAGTAGATGCGGAGCACCAGCTTGCGGAGGAAGTCCTGATCCGCGGTCTCCGGGTTGCCGGGCTGCAGTGGCGCGACGGTGATCCAGATGTGGTTGATCGCCCCTGCGCCGTTGATGTCGGCGAGCGTGATGGTCTCGCCCGGCCGGACGGTCACGCGGTCGTCGTTGCCCCCGCTCGTGTCCCAGCTGGAGACGCGCATCCGTCGATGGTGCCGCAGCCGCGGCAGGTCGCGCAGGCTACTGCCGTAGCTGCCGTAGCCCGCGCCGGTTCCGTTGGTGATCGTCATCGATTCTCCTTCTCAGGCGTGTGCGTGAGCCCCGTCGGGGGCAGTCAGGTCGGTGGTCAGGTCGTCGCGCTCGAGCAGCTTCGCGGTCTCGGCGAGCTGTGGTGCGGCCGGCGCGCCGCCGTGGCGTTGCACGCTCAGTGCGGCTGCCGCGTTGGCGACCACGATGGCTTGCCGCACACCGTCGCCCGCAGCGAGGCGAGCGCCGAGGTTGCCGCAGAAGACGTCGCCCGCGCCGATGGTGTCGATCGCGTCGACCCGGAACGCGGGCACCAGCTCGGGGGGTGCGTCGCCGTCGAGCAGCAGCACGCCGGCGCCACCGAGGGTGACGACGAGCGACCCCGGCCGCCCTGCCCAGTAGGTCTCCGCGACCTGCTCGATCGCCTCCTCCGGGCCTGCTCCGGCGAGCTCGCGGAGCTCCCCCTCGTTCGGGACCAGCACGTCGACCATCGCGAGCAGGTCGGGCGGCAGCACGGCGTACGGAGCCGGGTTGAGCACGACCGTCACGCCCGACGCGTGCGCGATACGCACCGCAGCCAGGATGGCCGGCATCGGCAGCTCGAGCTGCACGAGCAGCACGTCGGCGTGCGCGATCGTGCTCGAGGCGTGCGCCACGTCGTGGCGGGTGACCTGCAGGTTCGCCCGCGGCACGATCACGATCGAGTTCTGACCCCCGGTCTCCACGACCGGCAGGCCCACACCGGTGCCGGCCGCCGCGTCGGCGATGACGTGCTCGGCGGCGATCCCCTCGGCGTGCAGGAAGTCGCGGAACTCCTCGCCGAAAGGGTCGTCACCGATCCGTCCCAGCACGCTCACCTGGGCACCGGCGCGGCGTGCTGCGACCGCCTGGTTGAAACCCTTGCCACCGACGAAGGTCTCGAACGCGGTGCCCACGACCGTCTGACCCCGCTCCGGTCGTACCGGCGCGGTGGCGACCAGGTCGTACATGAAGGACGCCAGCACACAGACCTTCATGATCCCGCTCCGAGCTGCGCACCGAGGGACCCGCCCGGGTGCCGTTCGTGGAACTGCTCGGGCGTGAAGCCCGACATGGTCATCAGGACCGCAGCGAGCGCGTCGCCGATCGCGATCGTGACCGTCGTCGAGGAGGTGGGCGCGAGGCCCAGCGGGTCCGCCTCCCGGTCGACGGCGATATCGAGGTTCACGTTCGCCAGGCGCGACAGCGTGCAGTCGGGGTCGCGCGTCATCGCGATGATCGGCACACCCCAGCGCCGCAGCATCGCGGCGAACTGGTTCACCTCGGCGGTCTCGCCCGAGTTGGAGATGAGGATCGCCACGTCGTTCGGAGTGGCCATGCCGGAATCTCCGTGGAGAGCCTCCGAGGAGTGCACGAACTGCGCCGGGGTCCCCGTCGAGGCGAGGGTCGCGGCGATCTTCGCCCCCACGTGCCCGGACTTGCCGATCCCGGACACCAGCACGCGCCCACGAGCCTGGCGGATCAGCCGCACGGCAGCGGCGAGCTGTGGCGCGATACGGTCCGCGGCGACCGCGATCGCGTTCGCCTCGATCCTCATCGCGCCGACGCCCGCATCGACCGCCGCGTCGATCTTGTCACCCATCCGCCCGTGTCCTCCATGACTCAGGAATCGATTACTGAGGACAGTAATCGATTTCTCCGCCGAAGGGAAGTCCGATGTCCCGATCGGATTTCCCACCCGCCCGAGTCTCTGGTCTCCCATCCCCCAGGCCGCACGCCCCCGGGCGCCACGGGCCCCACACCCGCGCCCCCACGCCCACACCCTCATCCGCCGCTGGCGGCAGGACGAGTGTCCCACCGGCGCCCGCCCAGCGCGCCCGCCATGGCGCGGCGAGCAGGCTACTCTCGCTGCCCGGTCAGCGGGCGGCGCGGGGGCCGGTGCTCTCGCGGATGAGCAGCCGGGGGGTCAGCAGCAGGTGCAGCGGCGGCGCATCGGGCTCGGTGCCACGGCGCAGGAGCTGTTCGGCAGCCCGCTCCCCCATCTCGGCGACCGGCTGTGCCACGAGGGTCACGCTCGGTCGGACGAGCTGGGCCCAGCGCTCGTCGTCGACGCCCACCAGGGAGATGTCCTGCGGCATCCGCAACCCGCTGGCCTGAATCGCCTGATACGCGCCGACCGTCACCGGACCGTTGGTCGCGAAGATCGCATCGGGGCGGTGCGGTCCGTCCAGCAGCTGACGCACCATGCCCTCGGCGTCGCCGGCGCGGAGGTCCGAACGAAGCATGCGGCGGTCGTCGTGAGGGACGCCGGCCTCGTCCAGCGCGTCGAGCGCGCCCCGCAGCCGGTCCTCGGTGGTGCTCACGCCCGAGGGGCCGGCCAGGCAGACGATGTCGCGATGCCCCAGCTCGAGCAGGTGCTGCACGGCCATCCGGCCCGCTCGCACGTTGTCGAGCAGGATCGTGTCACCGCTGAAATCGTGCACGCGCCGGTCGACGACCACGGTGGGCACCCCGGCGGCGAGCACCTCCGAGAGGTCGGAGTCCTCCTGCGAGGTCACGGATACCACCACGCCGGCCATCCGCTGCGCGATCGCGGTGGCGAGGTATCCACGTTCTCGATCGAGCTGCTCGTCGGTGTTGCAGAGCATCACCGAGAAGCCGTTGCGCACGGCCACGTGCTCGACCGCCGCCACCAGCGAGGTGAAGAACGGGTTCTGCAGGTCCGAGACGATCGCCGCCCACACGTCGGTGCGCTGACGCCGCAGCGCGCGCCCGTTCGGGTTCGGCACGTATCCCGACTCCGCGGCAGCGGCGCGGACGCGCTCGGCGAGCGCAGGATCGACCGTCACGGCGCCGTTCAGGACGCGCGACACCGTGGCGCTCGAGACACCCGCAGCACGCGCCACGTCGGTGATCCTCACCGGCGTGCGCCTGTCTGCGCTTGCCTTGCTCACGCCGAGATGGTCCCACGACTCGAGCTTCCCGTGGTGCCCACGGCGCAGATCAGCCGACGACGACGTTGACCAGCGACGGCGCGCGCACGATCACGCGACGTACCGCCCTGCCCTCGGTGTGCGCGGCGATCGCGGCCAACGCCTGCTCCTGCAGGTCTGCCTCGCTGATGTCCGGTGAGACCTCGAGCCGCGCCCGCACCTTGCCCATCACCTGCACGACGGCGGTCACGCTCTCCTGGGCGAGCAGGCTCTCGTCGACCGTTGGCCAGGTGGCGCGGCCGATCGTCGGCTCGTGGCCCAGTCGCTCCCACATGTCCTCGGCCGTGTAGGGCGCGACCAGGGACAGCAGCAGCGCGACGGCCTCGACGGCCTCGCGCACCGCCGGGTCCGCGCCGCCCACCCCGGAGTCGATCGCCTTGCGCGTCGTGTTGACCAGCTCCATCGTGCGGGCGACCACCACGTTGAACCGGTGCGACTCGAGCAGCTCCTCGGCCTGCCGCACGGTGCGGTGGGTGGCCTGACGCAGGTCACGATCGCCGTCGGCAGCATCGGCGCCGGGCGCCGAGGTGACGTCGCCGGCCAGGCGCCAGGCGCGCTGCAGGAAGCGCAACGAGCCGCCGGGCGACATGTCAGCCCAGTCGATGTCGTCCTCGGGCGGGCCGGCGAAGACCAGGGTAAGCCGCACGGCGTCGACCCCGAACTCGTCGATCATCTTGCCCAGGTCCACACCGTTGCCCAGCGACTTGCTCATCGCCTTGCCCTGGTTGATGACCTGGCCCTGGTTCAGCAGCGCGGTGAACGGCTCCTGGAAGTCGATCATCCCCATGTCGGCCAGCACCTTGGTGAAGAACCGCGAGTACAGCAGGTGCAGGATCGCGTGCTCGACGCCACCGACGTACTGGTTCGCCGGCATCCACGCGCGCACGCCCTCGGGGTCGAATGCCTGCGTGTCGTCCTGGGGCGAGATGTAGCGCAGGAAGTACCAGGAGGAGTCGACGAAGGTGTCCATCGTGTCGGTGTCGCGCTGGGCGTCGCCGCCGCACCGCGGGCAGGGCACGTTGACCCAGTCGGTCGCGTTCGCCAGCGGCGACCTGCCGCCCTGCTGCTTGAGCTCATCGCCCTCGAGATCCGGCAGCACGACCGGCAGCTGGTCCTGCGGCACCGGCACCTCGCCGCAGCTCGGGCAGTGGATGATCGGGATCGGCGCACCCCAGAACCGCTGCCGCGACAGCAGCCAGTCGCGCAGCCGGAAGTTGATCGTTCCGGTGCCGACGCCCTTGCTCTCGAGGTAACCCAGCACGCGCTGCTTCGCCGTCTCGACATCCAGCCCGTTGAGGTCGATCTCGTCGTTGGCCGAGTTGATCGTGACGCCGTCGCCCGTGTAGGCACCGCCGTCGAAGTCCGCAGGTGGCTGCACGGTGTGGACGACCGGCAGGTCGTGCGCCTGTGCGAAGGCGAAGTCGCGCTCGTCGCCGCCGGGTACCGCCATGATCGCGCCGGTGCCGTAGTCGGCGAGCACGTAGTCGGCGGCCCAGATTCCGATGCGCTCACCGTTGACAGGGTTGACGGCGTGACGCCCCAAGAACACACCGGTCTTGGGGCGGTCGGAGGCCAGGCGCTCGATGTCGGAAGCGCGACGGACCTCTTCCAGGTAGGCCTCGAACTGGGGGCGCTGCTCGGCGGTCACCAGCTCGGCGGCCAGCGCGGCATCCGCTGCCACCACGAAGAAGGTCGCACCGAACAGGGTGTCCGGGCGCGTGGTGAACACCGTGACGGGCTCGTCACGACCCTCGATCGCGAACTCCACGTGCGCGCCCTCGGAGCGGCCGATCCAGTTGCGCTGCATGGTCAGCACACGCTCGGGCCAGGTGTCCTTGAGCCCCTCCATGTCGTCCAGCAGCCGCTGCGCGTAATCGGTGACCTTGAAGAACCACTGCGTCAGCTCGCGCTTGGTGACCACGGCGCCGCACCGCTCGCACATCCCGCCGACGACCTGCTCGTTGGCCAGCACGGTCTGGTCGTTCGGGCACCAGTTGACGGGCGAGGCCTTCCGGTACGCCAGCCCTCGCTCGTAGAACTTCTGGAACAGCCACTGCGTCCAGCGGTAGTACTCCGGGTCCGAGGTGTGCAGCCGGCGCGACCAGTCGAAGCTGACGCCGTAACGCCGGATGGAGGCGGCCTGCGTCTCGATGTTGGCGTACGTCCAGTCCTTGGGGTTGCTGCCGTTGCGGATCGCTGCGTTCTCTGCCGGCAGCCCGAAGGAGTCCCACCCGATCGGGTTGAGCACGTCGTAGCCGCGCAGCCACCAGTAGCGCGCCAGCACGTCGTGGAGCGCGAACACCTCGGCGTGGCCCATGTGCAGGTCACCGCTGGGGTACGGGAACATCGTGAGCGCATAGCGCTTCTCGGCGCCTGGTGCCGCGGTGCCCGCGCGGAACGCGTCGAGGTCCTCCCACACCGGACGCCACCGCTCCTGGATGGCGACGACGTCGTAGGTCGCCTCGGTCTCGCTCGTCTCGCTGCTCATGGTCGTGTCGGTTCCCTCGTGCTGGTGCGGTGCTGCGGGGCTAGGTCCTCGGGGCACAAAAAAGCCCCTCGGGCGAGGGGCGGCCGCGGCTGAGAAGTCGGTTCTCGCCGCGGCTAGATAAGGAGCAGCCTGAAGCGCATGCCGACATCGTACTCGCGCCTGTCTCTTCCCGCGATCTACGGGTGCGCCTCGTGGCCGGGCCGCGAGCGCGTCGCAGCCGACCCGCCGCGTTGCGGAACGTGCTTCGATGTCCGTTCCGCAACGGCACGACCCGGTAGACGTTGCGGAAACTGCCCAGCTGTCACTTCCGCAACGGCACAGCCTCGAAGGCGTTGTGGAAAGCGCCCTGCTGTCACTTCTGCAACGGCGCCGAGCGGCATGCAGCCGGACCATGGCCAGGTAGCGGTGGCTCAGCGTCCAGCGCCGGCGATCTATGGACGCTCAGCCACCTACGAAGCCAGCCGGTGGACGCTCAGCCACCAGCGAAGCCAGCCGATGGACGCCGGCTCACCACCCAGAGCCGGTCGAAATTGCGTTCACATCGCGAGGCGGGCGAAAGTGCGTTGAAACGTCAGGGGGCGTGAATGGCGTCGACCTGGGCGAGCACGGCGGCGGTGAGCTCCTCGTCGCCGCCGAGGCCGAGCAGGTCGAGCACGGCGGGCACGGCCACCGGCAGGTCGCCGCTGGTCGCCGCAGCGAGGGCCTTCTCGACCGTGGCGTCCTTCACCGGGGCACCCTCGCCGCGCAGGTGGAGCACCCAGGCGGCCAGGGTGGTGGCGCCGCCGGTCGGCACGTTGCCGGCAGCGCGCTCGGCCTGCACCACAGGTACCGTGCGGACCGGGAGCTTCTGCGAGCCGTCGTAGGCGATCTGCGCCGTCAGGTGCCGCACGCGGGCGTTGGCGTAGCGGTCCAGCAGCGCATCGGTGTAGGCCTGGATCTCCTCGTGCGGCAGACCGAGGTGCCGCTCGGCTTCCTGCCACCACAGCTCCACCCAGCCACGGCAGGCCGGGTCGGCGATCGCGGCGTCGATCGTCTCGTGGCTGCGGATCGAGCCCGCGTAGGCGAGCAGCGTGTGCGACCCGTTGAGCAGCCACAGCTTGCGCCGCTCGTGGGGCTCGACGTCGTCCACCAGCTGTGCGCCGGCGGCCTCCCACTGCGGTCGCCCTGCCGGGAAGTCACCGCTGATGACCCATTCCGAGAAGGGCTCGGTCGGCACCGGTGAGGCGTCGTCGGCCCCGATGGCCTCGCGCACGAGATCCCGGTCCGCGTCGGTCGTCGCCGGCGTGATGCGGTCGACCATCGAGGAGGCGAACTCGACGTGCTCCTCGATCCACGGCGCCAGGCTTGCGTCCACGGCCTGAGCGGCGCTGAGCACGACAGCCCCGACCGCCGCACCGTTGTCGGGCAGGTTGTCGCACGGCATGATCGTGATCGCGCCCGAGCCCGCCGCCCGCCGAGCCAGCAGCCCGGCCACCAGCTTCATCGGGGCCGTGGTCACGGCCGCCCGCGGATCCGTGGTGAGTGCCGCCACGTCGGCAGCCACCGCCTCGTCGTCCAGGTCGATCGTGCCGTCGGCGCCCCGGCGGTAGCCCGCCTCCGTCACCGTGAGGCTCACGACGGCGACCGCCGGGTTCTCGAGGTATCCCAGGTAGGCCTCGTGCTCGTCGGAGCTGTGCACCGCCACGATCGAGCCGATGACCTCGGTCGAGTCGCCCTCGGCGCCCTTGGTGATCAACGTGTACAGGCCGTCCTGCGGTGCCAGCGCCCGGGCGGCGTCGGGCCGCCGGCCGGTGAAGGCGGCGATGCCCCAGTCGGCCGCGTCGGGCGCGTGGTGGGTGTACCAGGCGGCGTGCGCCCGGTAGAAGTTGCCGACGCCGAGGTGCACGATCCGCACCGGGGCCGCGGCGGGCATGCTCGGCAGCGAGCGAGACAGTCGGGTCACAGCTTGAACACCTTTCGGGGGTTGCTGACGACGAGGTCGTTGATCGCCTCGAGCGCCTCGTCCATGGCCAGCACGTGCTCGCCGACCAGCCCGGCGATGTAGCCGGCGTCGAGGCGGCGGGACATGTCGTGCCGCGCGGGGATCGAGCAGAACGCCCGCGTGTCGTCGATGAAGCCGGAGGTGCGCGAGAAGCCGGCGGTCTCGGTGACCGCGGCGCGGAAGCGGCGGATCGCCTCGGGAGCGTCGATGAACCACCACGGAACCCCCGCGTAGACGCTCGGGTAGAACCCCGCCAGCGGCGCGATCTCGCGGGAGTAGACGGTCTCGTCGATCGTGAAAAGCACGAGGTTGAGGTTCGGGTGCGTGCCGTAGGCGTTCAGCAGCGGGGCGAGCGCGTTGGTGTACTCGACCGTGGTGGGGATGTCGCAGCCGACGTCGGCTCCGAACGCCTCGAACGTCGCACGGTGGTGGTTGCGCCGCACGCCCGGGTGGATCGTCATCACCAGCCCGTCCTCGGTCGACATCCGGGCCATCTCGCTGATCATGTGGCGGCGGAACGCATCGAGCTCGGTCGCGGTCGCCGAGCCGGCGCGTGCCGCGGTGTACAACCGGCCCGCCTCGGCGTGCTCGAGCACGAGGGTCTCGGCGTCGCCCACGCCGTGGTCGGTCGAGACGGCACCGTGCTCGATGAAGTACCGACGGCGGTCCTCGAGCGCTGCGACGTAGCCCGCGTAGTCGTCGACGGCGATACCCGCCACCTCGCCCAGGCGGGTCACCCGCTCGTTCCACGTCGCCTCCCGCGGGTCGAGATACCGGTCGGGGCGGAACGTCGGGACCACGCGGCCCGTGAACGTCGGGTCGGCGGCGAGGGCCTCGTGCGGCGCCAGGTCGTCGCAGGGGTCGTCGGTCGTCGCGAGCACCTCGATGCCGAAGCGGTCGAACAGCGCGCGCGGCCGGTACTCGGGCTGCGCGATCTTCTCGGCGATCGTGTCGTAGATCGCGTCGGCGGTCTCGCCGCTCGGCCGCTCGGTGGCGCCGAAGATGCCCACGAGCTCGTCCACGAGCCAGTACCGCACCGGCGTCCCGCGGTAGGCGCTCCAGTGCTCGCACAGGATCCTGAAGGCGCGGCGCGAGGCGGCCTCGTCGAGCGGCCCCTCCCCCACGCCCAGGTCGCTCAGCGACACCCCGTGCGCGTGCAGCATCCGCGTCACGTAGTGATCCGGCGTGATCAGCAGCGACGTCGGGTCCCGGAACGGGATGTCCTCGCTAAGCCACTGCGGCGGCACGTGGCCGTGGGGGCTGAGGATCGGCTTGTCGGCGACAGCGTCGTACAGCTCGCGCGCGACGGCGCGCGTGGCTGCGTCGGCGGGCAGCAAGCGGTCGGGGTGCAGCTCCAGTGCAGGCATGCGCATCATCGTTGATCCACGCCGATCGTCGGTGCCAACTATTGCCAACCCTTGCTGCCGCCGAGGCACCTCACGAGGGCGCGGGATACGGCCCGGTGCTCGCCCTCTCGACCAGCTTCGAGGGCAGCACCAGCGGGTCGGTCGAGGTGCTCCTGGCACCGCCGACGAACGCGAGCACGTGCCGCACCGCACGCGCGCCGAGCTCGCGCTGGGGCGCCGCCACGGTGGTGAGCCCCGGGGTGACGATCTCGGCGGACTGGGTGTTGTCGAAGCCGATCACGCTGACGTCGCCGGGCACCCGCCGGCCCATCGCCAGCGCGCCGCGCATGAACCCGATCGCCACCATGTCGTTGTAGGCGACGACGGCGGAGGTCGGGTGTGTCGCCCACGCGGCAGCTGCGCGGACACCGCCGTTGACGGTCGGCGGCACCGGTCCGACCCGGCGCACCGTGAGGCCCAGGTCGGTGCGCGCGTCGCGCAGCGCCCGCCAGCGGACGCCGTCGGGCCATGCGGCCTCGGGTCCGGCCAGATAGGTGACCTGCGTGTGCCCGAGCGCCGCGAGGTGCTCGGCGGCCCGGCGCATCCCTCGCGGGTTGTCGACGACGACGCTGGGGAGCCCGCCCACCTCCCGGTTCAGCACGACCGTGGGCTTGACCTTGGCGACCTGCCGCACGGCGGTGTCCGACATCCGCGGGCTCGCCAGCACGATCCCGTCGACGGTGGGCAGGATCTTGTCGAGCACCTCGCGCTCGCGGCCCGCCGACTCGCGCGTGTCCGCGAGCACCATCGCGTAACCGGCCTCGGCCGCGGCCTCCTCGGCGCCGCGCACGAGCTCGGCGAAGACCGGGTTCGCGATGTCGGCGAGCAGCACCGCGATCATCGACGTCGACCTCGTCGAGAGCGCCCGCGCCTGCGGGTTCGCCCGGTACCCCAGCTCGGCAGCCACCTCACGGATGCGCTCCGCCGTCTCCGCGTTGACACGCCCGGGGCGCGAGAAGGCGCGCGAGACCGTGGAAGGGGCGACGCCGGCAGCACGTGCGACGTCGTAGATCGTCGTGGGCCGCTCTGCCATGTCTCGGGACGCTACAACACGCGGCAACCGATTGCCATTCGCGTCCTGGCTCGCTTGGATCGTGGACCATGTGGACGCTGAGTGGCTTCGCCGACGAGATCGGACCCGACCTGGACCTGCAGCTCGAGGTGGTCACCGAGCTGGGCCTGGAGTACATCGAGCTCCGTAGCGCGTGGGACACGAACGTGCTCGACCTGACCGACGCGCAGCGCGCGCAGGTGGCTGCCGCGCTCAAGGAGCGCAACATCCGCGTCTCCTCGATCGGTTCCCCGATCGGGAAGATCGACATCACCGACGACGTCGAGCCGCACCTGGACCGGATGCGCCACTGCGTCGAGGTCGCGCAGGAGTTCGAGGCGCCGTTCATCCGCCTCTTCAGCTTCTTCATCCCCACCGGTGACAACCCGGCCGACCACCGCGACGAGGTGCTACGCCGGATGGACGCCCTCGCCGCGATCGGCGGCGCGGCTGGGATCGCGATGGTGCACGAGAACGAGAAGCACATCTACGGGGACATCCCGTCGCGCTGCCTCGACATCGTGCAGAGCGTCGACAACGAGCACCTGCAGATCGCGTGGGACGCGGCGAACTTCGTGCAGTGCGGCGTGCGGCCCTACTCCGAGGGGTACACGATGCTGCGACCCCACCTGACCTACGTGCAGATCAAGGACGCGCTGCTGGCCGACGGCACCGTGGTGCCGGCAGGCGCTGGTGACGGCGAGGTCCGCGAGACCGTGCGCGCGCTGGCCGAGGACGGCTTCGACGGGTTCTTCTCCCTCGAGCCCCACCTCGCCGCCGCCGGACCGTTCGGAGGGTTCTCCGGACCCGAGCTGTGGAAGACGGCGCACCAAGCCTTCACGAGCATCCTCACCGAGGAGAACATCCCCTTCGCATGAGCACCACGAAGCGACGCGCCGTCGTCGTCGGCGCGGGCGACATCTCACGTGTCCACATCGATGCCCTGACCGCCCTTGAGATCGAGGTGGCCGCCGTCGTCGATCTCGATGAGCAGCGCGCGAACGAACGCGCGGCGAGCGCCGCCAGCGTCGGTACCACCGACCTCCACGCCGTGCTCGGAGCCGGCAACATCGACGTCGTGCACGTGTGCACGCCGCACGACCAGCACGCCCCGGTCGCGCTGGCCGCGCTGGCGGCCGGCGTGAACGTGCTGCTCGAGAAGCCGCTCGCGAACACGCTCGCCGAGGCGGACCGCCTCGCTGCGGCCGCCGCCACGGCGGGCGTGAAGGCCGGCGTGTGCTTCCAGAACCGGTACAACCCGACGGTCAGGGCGATGAGGGCGGCTCTCGAGAGCGGCGACCTCGGCCCGGTCCTCGCGGCCTCCGCCACCGTTGCCTGGTCGCGCACCGGTGGGTACTACGCCGCCAAGCCGTGGGCCGGGCAGTCGCACCGCTCGGGTGGGGGGGTGCTCATCAACCAGTCGATCCACACGATCGACCTGCTGCAGTGGCTGGTCGGCCCCGTGACCGAGGTGTCCGGCCGGGCCTTCCAGCTCCACCCGATCCCGGGCGTCGACGTCGAGGACACCGCAGCGTTCACGCTGGTCCACACGCAGCCCGACGGCGAGCCGGTCCGCAGCACGATGTGGGCCACCAACGCCAACGCCACCAACGCCCCCGTGACGCTCGACATCCTCTGCGAGCGCGGCAGCCTCTCCCTGCGTGGTGACCTGACGATGGTCAGTGCCGACGGCACCACCTCGGTGGTCTCCGACGACCCGCCAGGCGCGACCACGCCGTCGTACTGGGGGCTGTCCCACAAGGCGCTGATCGCCGACTTCTACGCCACCCTCGAGGACCCCGAGCCGTTCTGGATCTCGCTGGCGGATGCGCTGCCCGCGCAGCGGATCCTCGCGGGCGTGTACGAGCAGTCGGGACTGTACGGCGGCTGAGGCGGACGACTCAGGCGCTACCGCTCAGAGCATCGCCCACTGGTCGGCGAGCGCGATCAGCGCGATGGCGACCAGCACGAGCCACCAGAGCCCGGTCAGCACCCAGCGGTACTGCACGAGCAGCGACCGCAGCCCGTCGCCGACCGGTAGCACACCGTTCTGCGTCGACCGGGCCAGCGTGTGCACGAACAGCGGGATCATCGCGAGCCAGACGATGGCGCACCAGGGGCAGATCGCGCGGATCGAGAACAGCGCCTGGTACTGCAACCAGAGCACGAAGCCGATCCCGAAGACCGTTCCGCCCAGCAGCCCGCGCCAGTACCAGACCGGCAGCCGCATCCGGCCGAGGAGCAGGACGCCGGTGACCACCACGACCGGGAACGCGACCATCCCGATGACCACGTTGGGGAACCCGAACGCCTGCGACTGCGGCGACCCGAGGAAGGCCCCGCAGGTGAGGAACGGGTTGATGTCGCAGATCGGCCGGTAGCTCTCGTCGTTGAGCACGTGGATGTACTCGATGTTGAGCATCGCGGCCGCGAGCGTGCCGAGGATCCCCGTGACCACCAGCAGCAGCGCGAACCCACGCCCCGCGCCACCGGCGCGCTCGTGCTCGGTGCCCGCCCACCTGTCCGGCGCCGACGGCGTATCGGTCTCCAGCTCGTCGAGGTCCGGATCCTCGTGGGTACTCGCGCTCACTCGGGTCTCCTCATCCTTGTCCGGGCCTCAGGATAGGTCCCGCTCAGCTGTCGTCGTCCGACGTGGCCTGGTCGCCTGCCTGCGTGTCCCAGGGCCCATCCCCCGGAGCCGGGGCCTCGAGATCGACCGGCGTCTCGGAACGCGGCGGGAACGAGAGCCACTCACCGATCGTCACGGTGCGGTCGACGCCGAACGTGACCACCCGGAAGTCCATCGGCACGTCGTTGGCACGGTCCCAGCGGATTATCGTGATCGTGGCCGTGTTCTGCAGCGGCCCGATCGTCGGGGTGTCCTTGGTGGCGCCGGCCGTGCTGGCGCTCAGGTACTGGATCCCGAGCCCGCTCTGCCACGGCCCGATGCGCCGGTGCAGGTGCCCGTTGAGCGTGAGGCCCACGCAGCCCGAGTCGAGCCCGGCCTGCGCTGCCCGCATGTTGTGCACGAGCAGGATGTCGATCGGGTCACCCGCCTCGGCTGCCTCGCACGCGACCTCGTTGAGCCGCGCGGACATCTCCTCGAACGTCTCGTCGCGCTGCGGGTGCGTCGGTGCGCCCAACGAGGTCAGCATCGGGTCGCGGTCACCGAGGATGGTCAGCCCGGCGATCTCGACCGGCTCCCCCCGCAGCACGGTCCACCCGCGGGCCTCCTCCTGACCCGCGGTCGTCTCGGAGTCGTGGTTGCCGTCCGCGACCACCACCGGCACGCCGTCCGGGATGCCATCGGCGAAGGCGTTCACGCACACCGACTCCACCGACGTGCCACCCATCACGGTGTCGCCCGCGTTGAGCACGACGTCGGACTCCGAGAGCTCGACGACGGCCCCCACCACCGGCGCCATGCCCACGTTGCAGTGGAGGTCGGTGACCATCGTGATCGTCACCGGATCGGGTTCGACAGGCTCCTCAGACTCCGCGGTCGCGTCCGCCGCGGTCGCGTCCTCCGAGGCCGGCTCGCCGGGATCCTCGGTGGGCTCCGACGTCGCATCGGCGGCCGCATCGTCCGTCGCTGCCGCATCGTCGGTCGCGGTCGGATCATCGGCGACAGGGTCGATCGTGGGCACCATCTCCGGGACCCCGGTCGGTGCGAGCGGCTGAGGATCGGCGGCGTACTCGGCGCGGAGGTTCGCCTCGACCTCCTCGTAGAACTCCTGGTTCTCCGTGATCGCGTCGACCACGTAGCCGCCGTAGAAGTCGACCAGGCTCCCGAGCCGACCGGTGATGCGCGCCTCGGCCAGCGGTGTCCCGGCCAGCACCTCCGAGGGCCGGCCGACCCCGCCCGAGCCACGGGTCGCCGTCACCACGAGCGGGACGATCAGCGCGAGCGCCAGCCCGATCGTCATCGCCGGCACTCCTTGCTGGCGCCACGCGCTCCGAGCGGCCTCGCGCAGCACCCCGTGCGAGGCCAGCCGCCCGAGCGCCACGAGCGCGAGCAGCACGGTCCACGCGAGCACGCTGCGACCGACGGCGTCCCGCACCAGACCCATCGCAGCATCCCGGATCGCAGCCTCGGGGTTGGCGAGGAACTGGCTGTAGCTGGACAGGTCCGCGGTCAGGCCGGCGACCGGGTTGACCGATGCCGAGGCCAGCTCGATCGGGATCTCCTTGACCACCACGTCGGCGCCGAGCCCGAGCGGCAGCGGCGAGTCGATGATCAACGCACCCAGCGGCCCCATGTCGACCGTGACCTCGGAGTTGAGGGTGGTCGAGTACTGCGCCACGTGAGGTCCGAGCGACCCGGTGAACTGCGCCGTCGTCACCCCGAAGGCCAACGAGACGAGACCGGCCACCAGGATCGCTGCGCTCGACCGCACGGCGCGCCGGAACGTGGTGCTGCGCTGGTGCCACCACTCCCACCGCCGACGAGGCCGCTGCTCCTCGCTTCCGGCGGTCGGGTCGTTCGCCTCGGTCGGCGGTGTCTCCTCGGCCTCCGCCGGCGATGCTGCGGGGCGCTCGTTCTCGGTCATCGGGTCACGCTCACTGGTACGAGACGAAGTCGGGGACAGGGTCGACGTCGGCGTAGGTCTGCTCGGGGGTGAGCATCGGCCGATCCTCGTCCACGAAGTTCTTCCAGCCCCAGTGAATCCCCTCGGGCGCGCCTTCGTGAAGGGTTCGCCAGGTGGCCTGCTTGGCGCCCTGCGAGCCCAGCCCGTCGGCGTGGATCAGGAGGGCGACCTCGCTGCGACTCATGTCGAGATCCTGCCGGTCGGTGATCATGCGGAGCTGGAACTGGTGCAGCACGATCACCTTCTGCGGCAGCGTGCGCTCGCGCACGAAGTCGGCCAGGTAGGTCACCACCTCGTTGATCTCGGCCGCCGACACCGACCCGATCTGCTCCAGGTGGACCTGGTCGTCGGTCAGCCGCCACTCCGGATCGAGCGCGATGCCGACGTTCGGGTAGGCCAGCAGGTCCTCGTACTGCTGCACCTGCGACAGGAATGTCGAGCGGCCGGGCTGGAAGTCGAGCACCACGTACTGACCGGCCGCGGCAGCCGCCTCGATGAGGGGCACGAACGTGGACGAGTCCCACTCGTTGGAGTAGTTGCCATCGTCACCTGCGCTGTTGCTGGCGACGGTGACGATGATCTCCAGCGCGGGAACCGTGGTGTCCTCGGTGAGGGGCTGGTATAGCCTCGCGAACTGCGCGGCGCGGGCAATGGTCGCCTCGACGTCCTGCTCGCCGAGCAGCCCGAGCGCCGGCGTGACGGGGCTGCCGTAGAGGGCGATGTAGCGCTTGGAGTCGAACACGAGCTGACCGCCACCGGGAAGCTCCACCCCGGTCTGCGCCGTCGCGGTCTGCCAGGTGAAGTCGACCTCGCTGCCCAGCGTGGTGCCGATGCCGAGAAGCGTCTCCGGCTGCAGCTCGGAGAGCGCGGCGATCGCGGTCGGATCGCCGCGGATGTCGCCGGTGACCCGGATCACGTCCGCACCGATACCCAGCGCCGTGCCCAGGCCCGCGAGCTGAGACGGGTCGCCGTCGGCGATGACCGCGCTCGCCTCCACCTGGACCGGCGGCGCGAGCTCGGGCAGCTCACCGACCGCCGTCGGCTCCTGCCCCGCGCTCGTCGCGCCGTCGGACGGCGTCGCCTCCGGCGTGCTCTCGTCGGCCCGATCCCCGGGCGTGAACACCTGACCCGGCTCGAGCGCCAGCAGCGCGCCGATGTCGTCGCTGCCCTCCGCCGCGGGGATCTCGACGGCGGTGAGCGGGATCCCGAAGATGTCGCCGAGATCCGTGACGTCCTCGGGCGCCGGGGCCACGATCAGCGAGGTGGTGTCGACCATGCCGAGATCGACCGACCCGATCGTCACCACACCCACGACGCCGAGTCGCAGCAGCTCGGTGTTGAGCTCACCGACCGGACCGTCCGAGAGCAGCACCGGGGCTCCGGTCGAGGCGCCGATCGACGCCGCCCGCAGCACGGCGGCCCGGTCTCCCTCGGGCGCCACGATCGCCACCTGCGCTCCGGTCAAATAGGTGCGGGAGACCCCGACGGCGATCTCGGTGGGGTCCACCGAGGGCAGCAGCGTGTACGCCGAGTCAGGTGCATGGGCCTCGGAGGTCGGGCGCGGACTCGCCTCCTCGGTCGGGCTGGCGCTGGAGCCGCTCGACGGCGGCTCAGAGCTCTCCTCGTCGCTGTCGCCGTCGCCGGAGCACGCGGTCAGGACGAGGATGAGCGCGGCGACCGCGGCGGCTACGCGGGCGTGCGGCCGCTTGCGCACCGGGGAAGCAGGCATCGATCCACTCTAACCGCGCGACCGTGACGGTCGTCAGCGTGTCCGAGGTTCGGCCGGGGGCTCCTGCGGGAAGTCCGGGTCCGGCTCGACGACGACCGGCCGAACCGGGTCCGCCTGCTCGGTCTCGGAGCGTTCGGACTGCTCGGTGGCGATCTCTCGCTCCCGAGCGCGCTCACGGTTGGCCGCCGCGACCCGCTCCCCCGCCTCGGTCATCATCCTGCGGGTCCGCCGCGACCGGCGCCGGATCAGCACCAGCGCCAGCAGCAGGGCGACCACGAGCCCGATCCCGGCGACGCTGGCGCCCACGAAGCCCGGAGCAGCGATCGCGAGAACAGACCGAGGGTCGCCCCGGCCGAGGGAGACGGCGATCGTCACCACGTTGGGTAGCAGGAGCAGGAGTGCCACCACGATGAGCGCGATCCGGGAGCGAGAGGTGAGCCCGCTGCGCAGCGCCAGCACCCCCACGCCCAGCGGCAGCAGCGTGAACAGGGCGCCGAGGCCCAGGCCGATCGGGATGCCACGGCCGAGCACGCCCTGCACCCAGCCGGCCACGACCGAGGCCCACCACCCCGGCAGGACTGCCACCCCGAGCACGACCAGGACGACGGCCGCCAGCGCCGCCGCGACCCAGAGCGTGACGTCGCGTAGCCAAGCCGGAGGTGCGCTCCCGCCCCGCGAGCGCGGCGCGGCTGCGCCGTCGGCGGCTCTCTCAGATGGCATGGGCTCCTCCAGGGCCTATGCAACCACGAGACCCGACGGCGTGGACGCGCTCAGACGAGCGAGTCCCGCCAGGCGGCGTGCAGGGCCGAGAACCGCCCGTTCCCGGCGATCAGCTCGTCGGGGGTGCCGTCCTCGACCACGCGGCCGTCGCTCATCACCAGCACGCGGTCGGCGATCGCGACGGTCGACAACCGGTGCGCGATGATCAGCGCGGTGCGGTCGTGCAGCAGCGACTCGAGCCCCCGCTGGACGAGCCTCTCGCCGGGGATGTCCAGCGAGCTGGTGGCCTCGTCGAGGATCAGCACCGCCGGGTCCGCGAGAAACGCGCGCGCGAACGAGATCAGCTGCCGCTGCCCCGCCGAGACACGACCGCCGCGCTTGTTCACGTCGGTGTCGTAGCCGTCGGGGAGGTTGAGGATGAACTCGTGGGCGCCGACCGCCTGAGCGGCTGTGACGATCTCCTCGTCGTCCGCGTCGGGCCGACCCAGGGCGATGTTGTCGCGGACGGTGCCGCTGAACAGGTAGGCCTCCTGCGTGACCATGACGATCGCGCGGCGCAGGTCTTGGCGGGACAGGTCGCGCAGGTCCACGCCGTCGAGCCTGACCGAGCCTTCGGTGACGTCGTAGAAGCGGGCGATCAGCTTCGCCAGGGTGGACTTGCCCGCGCCGGTGGCACCCACGAGAGCGACCGTCTGCCCGGCCGGCACGTGCAGGTCCAGCTGTGGCAGCACCACCTCTCCCGAGCCGTACCCGAAGGTGACGTTCTCGAACAGCAGGTCACCCGAGGCGTGCGGCAACGGCGTCGGGTCCTCCGCGTTCCGCACGGTCGGCTGCTCCTCCAGCAGCCCCGAGATCTTCTCGAGAGCGGCGGTGGCGGACTGGAACGAGTTGTAGACGCCGGCCATCTGCTGCACCGGCTGGAAGAACCGCTTGGTGTAGAGCAGCGTCGCGACGAGCACGCCGACCTCGAGGTCACCGTGCAGCACCCGGTAGCCGCCGACCGCCAGCGCGATCGCCACCGTGAGGTTGCCGATCAGCTGCAGCGCGGGGTCGAAGATGCCGTTGAGGTTGAACGACTTCATGTTGTTGCGCCGGTAGTCCTCGGCGAGCTCGCTGAAGTGCTCGTTGTTCGACTCCTCGCGGCGGAACGCCTGCACGGCACGCATGCCGGTCATGTTCTCCACGAAGTTGACGATCATGCGCGCCGACGCCACCCGCGACTCGCGGTACAGGACCCGCGACCGGGTGGCGAACCAGCGCACCACGAGGAACACCGGGACGACGGCGACCGCGAGCACCATCCCGGCCCGCCAGTCCAGCAGGAACAAGGACAGCCCTGTGAACAGCATGAAGAGCATGCCGGAGGCGAGCGAGGTGATGCCGTTGTCGAGCAGCTCGCGCAGCGCCTCGAGGTCCGAGGTCTGGCGAGCGATGATGCGTCCCGAGGTGTACTTCTCGTGGAACTCCAGCGAGAGCCGCTGGGTCTGTGCGAACACACGTTGCCGCAGGTCGAGCAGCACCGCCTGGCTGACGCGCGCGGCGAGCCGGATGAACGCCGCGGACGCCGCGCCGGCCAGGATCGCGGCGAGCAGGTAGGCGCCGCCGATGACGCCGACCGTGGTCCAGTCCTCCTGCTGGGCGGCGGGAACGCCGCGGTCGATCGCCATCGCGATGATCGCCGGGCCGGCCACCCGGGAGGCCTGTGCCACTACCACGAGCACCACGGTGGCCCAGAACTTGGTCCGTTCCGGGCGGAGCAGGCTGAGCAGCAGCTGACGCGACCGCCTGCGGACCGCCTTCGACGTGTCCCGGTCGAGGTTGATGTTCTCCTCGTCACCGACGCCGAGCGGGCGCGCGGCGACTGCGGCACCGGGGCCGCCCATCATCTTGCTCATACTCGAACCCCACGTGCGCGGTCGAACTCTTCGTCCTCGATCAGGCTGGAGATGACGAAGCGGTAGTGCAGGTGGCTGACCAGCAGCTCGGAGTGCGTCCCGACGCCGGTGACCCGCCCTTCCTGCAGCACCGCCACCCGGTCGGCGAGCGCCACGGTGGAGGGACGGTGCGCGACCACGAGCACCGTGGTGTCGGAGAGCTCCTCGCGCAGCCGCACGGTGACCCGTTCCTCCGTCTCGACGTCGAGTGCCGACAGCGGGTCGTCGAGCACCAGCACGCGGGGGCGTGCGGCGATCGCGCGCGCCAGGGCGAGCCGTTGCCGCTGACCGCCGGACAGGCTCATGCCCTCTTCACCGATCGTGGTGTCGACGCCGAACGGGAGCTTGTGAACGAAGCCCGCCTGAGCGATGTCGAGCGCGCGCTGGAGGTCGGCCTCGGTGCGCGCCTGCGGTGGTGCGCCCAGGAGCACGTTCTCGCGGACCGAGGCAGAGAACAGCGTCGCGTCCTCGAACGCGATCGCCACCTGGGTGCGCAGGTGCTCGCGGGTCATCGCTCTGATGTCGACCCCGTCGAGCAGCACCGCTCCCGAGGTGACGTCGAAGAGCCGCGGCACGAGCGCAGCCATCGTGGTCTTGCCCGAGCCGGTCAGCCCGACCAGCGCCATCGTCTCCCCCGGCCGGACGGTCAGGTCGACACCGGTGAGCACCTCCTCGCGCGGCGCCTCGTGGGGCACATGGGTGTGCGCGGGCACGAGATCGATCGGGGGCGCGTCCGGGTAGTGGAAGCGGACGGCCTCGAACCGGACCTCGCCGCGGACCTCCTCGAGCCGGACCGGCTTCTGCGGGTCGGCCACGGTGTTCTCGCTGTCGAGCACCTCGAAGTAGCGATCGACCGACGTCTTGGCCGTCAGGCTCATCGAGAGCAGCTGGCCGAGCTGCTCGACCGGCCCGTTGATCACCGCGGCGGTCGCGAAGAAAGCACCGAGCGCTCCGATGGTGAGATCGCCCTGGGTGACCAGCCACACGCCCCAGAAGACGCACGCGCCGAGGACGCACTCAGGGATCGAGATGATCGAGAAGGTGAACGCTGACATCTGCCGAGCCTTGGTCATCTCGGTGTTGCGCAGCTCGCCGGCCTGCGAGGCGAAGTTCTTGTAGGCCTCCGGGCCGCGGCCGTAGGCCTTGAGAACCCGGATCCCGTGCACCGACTCCTCGACCGTGGTGGCGAGGTCACCGGCCTGGTCCTGCGACATCCGGGCGATCCGCCGGAACCGGCGCGAGAACCTGAAGCTGAGGATCGCCATCGGGATCGCGCCGAGCAGGTACACCCAGCCGAGCGGGCCGGCGGTCCGGATCATCAACGCGATGCCCACGCCGACGGTGGCGAAGTTGACGACGAGCATGACGATGCCGAACGCCATCCAGCGCCGAAGCATGTTGAGGTCCGTCATCGCGCGGGACAGCAGCTGCCCGCCAGGCCACTGGTCGTGGAACGCCAGCGGCAGATCCTGCAGATGCTTGAAGAGCGTGGTCCGCATCCCCCACTCGACATACGTCGTCGGCGTGAGGATCATCCTGCGGCGCAGGAAGACGAAGAACACCTCCAGCAGACCTAGACCGAGCACAGCCCCGACCGCCAGCCACAACCCACGCGTGTCACCGCTGGTCGCTGCACCCGCGAGCGGGCCGTCGACGAGCGACTCCAGCACCTGCGGGATCGCGAGCGCGCACAGGCCTGCGCCGAGCGCGCACAGCATCCCGATGCTGATGCGTGGCAGTGCCGGCCTCACGAACGGCAACAGCCGCAGCAAGGTAGCAACGGTCGAGGTGTCTGCTGGCTTCCGCTGTGCGGGCGCCGTCGCGGACACGAGCATCCCTCCCAAGAGCACCGGCTGGCTCGCCGCTTTTGCGAATCGTTTCGACCAAGCCGGTGCCGACAGTCTACTCCTCTCGGGAAGCGGTATCCAACGTCCCACATCGTGGAAGCGCCCGACCGTCGCTGCCCGGTCGGGGCGAGCCGACCATGACCGTCGTCGCACCCTCCGGCTGTCCGCGCTCGTACACCCGGCGCCGACGCGGTTAGTGTCGCGGCGTGACCATCTCCCTCGTCGTCGGCATGCCCGGGGCGGGAAAGACCACGTGGGCCAGGGAGCAGGAGGTCGCTCTGCCCGCTCTTCGCTTGACTCCCGACGACTGGCAGATGGCGGTCTTCGACGCTGACAGCCCTGACCGCTGGCGCTCCAGGGAGCGTGCCGATCATCGTGATCGGATCGAGGGCAAGCTGATCGAGGTAGGGATGCGGGCGGCTGCTCTCGGCATCGACGTGATCTACGACTTCGGCCTCTGGAGCAGGGACGAACGCTCGGCGCTCCGTTGGATCGCGCACTCGCTCGGCGTCGACGCGCAGGTCGTCTACCTGCCGATCGACTACCCCGAGCAGCGCAGACGGGTGGCCGGCCGCTTCCGGTTCGAGCCTGGCCAGTTCCGGATGAGCGAGACCGAGCTCCAGCGGTGGCACGGGGAGTTCGACGTGCCGGACCAGGAGGAGCTGCGCGGGGGGCCGGTACCGCCTGTACCCACCGGATTTGCCACGTGGCGGCAGTGGGCCTGCGAGCGCTGGCCCTCCCTGTCGGACCGTTGACGATCGGGGTCAGGCCGACTTCTTGGTGGTCTTCTTCGCCGTCGACTTCTTGGCAGGGGACTTCTTGGACGACGACCCGGAGGACTTGCTGTCGGTGCTCTCTCCGGACGAGGCGCGCTTGGCACGGGTCTCCTCGACCGAGCGACGCAACGCCTCCATCAGGTCGAGGACCTCCGCGGGCTCCTCCTCGGTCCCGCCGAACGTGGCCTCGGTGTCGATGGCCTCGCCCTGCTCGATCTTGGCCTCGATCAAGGTGCGGAGCTGCTCCTGGTAGTCGTCGTGATGAGCCTCGGGGTCGAAGTCGGCCTCGAAGCTCGAGACCAGCGCCGAGCTCATCTCGAGCTCCTTGGCGCTGATGCGCACCTTCTCGTCGAGAGCCGGGAAGTCGGCTGCGCGGACCTCGTCGGGCCAGAGCATCGTCTGGAGCACCAGCACGTCGTCCTTCACGCGCAGGGCACCGAGACGTGTCTTCTGCCGCAGGGCGAACGAGACGATCGCGGTGCGCTCGGTCTCCTCGAGCGTGCGCCGCAGCAGCACGTAGGACTTGGTGGACGCCGAGTTCGGGGACAGGTAGTAGGCGCCCTCGAACATCAGCGGGTCGAGCTGGTCGCTGGGGACGAACTCCAGCACGTCGATCTCACGGCTGCGCTCGGCAGGCAGCGAGTCGAGGTCCTCCTCTGTGAGCACCACGGTGGTCTCGCCCTCGGTGTAGGCCTTGTCGATGTGCTCGTAGGGCACGACCTCGCCGCAGACCTCGCACTTGCGCTGGTAACGGATCCGGCCGCCATCGGCATCGTGCACCTGGTGCAGCTTCACGTCATGACTCTCCGTGGCGCTGTACAACGACACGGGCACGTTGACCAGGCCGAAGGTGATCGCACCCTTCCAGATCGCACGCATAGCCAGCTCCTCTCCCCCCGGTCGCCTCCCCGGTGTGAACCTAGTCAAACATCACCCGCCCACGCACGCCCGAGTTTCCAGGCGCCGCGCGCCGCTGCCGCCCTCCCCGCTCCCACGCCCCGCTCATCGCCGAGCAGGGGTTTCTGCCCGGTATGGCGTGCCATACCGGGCAGAACCATCTGCTCGGCGCGCGCCGGCGGGCAGAACCACCTGCTCGGCGGTGTGTACGCGGGTGCTGCGCGACGGGTCAGGGGAGGATGGGCAGATGCCCACCGCGAGCAACGAGGCGACCGTCGCCGTCGACGGCATCCAGCTGCGCGTGACCAACCTGGACAAGGTGCTCTACCCCGAGACCGGCACCACCAAGGCGGACGTGCTGCGGTACTACGCGCAGATCGCCGAGGTGATGGTGCCCCACTGCGCGGACCGACCGGTCACGCGCAAGCGGTGGCCGAACGGCGTCGAGGGTGAGGTGTTCTTCCAGAAGAACCTCGGCGGTGGGACCCCGCACTGGGTGCATCGCGCGACCCTGCACCACTCGGACTCCGACAACGTGTACCCGATCGCGAACGACCGGCCCACGCTGGCGTGGCTCGCTCAGATCGCCGCGCTCGAGGTGCATGTGCCGCAGTGGCGTTTCGATGGCGACGAGCATCCGATGAATCCGGACCGGATCGTGTTCGACCTCGACCCCGGCCCGGGTGTCGAGCTCCCCCAGGTCGCGCACGTCGCACGGCTGGTCAAGGAGATCCTCGACCAGATGGGGCTGCCGACGTTCCCGGTCACCAGCGGCAGCAAGGGCATCCACCTGTATGCGCCGATGGACGGCAGCTACACCTCGGCGCAGACCTCCGCCCTCGCCAAGGAGCTCGCCCGCAGCCTCGAGGCCGACCATCGCGACCTGGTGGTCTCGGAGATGACCAAGTCCGCCCGCGCGGGCAAGGTGTTCCTCGACTGGTCGCAGAACAACGCCAACAAGACGACGATCTGCCCCTACTCGTTGCGCGGCACCTCCCGCCCGCAGGTCGCGGCACCCCGCACGTGGGAGGAGCTGGAGGACCCCGACCTGCGGCACCTCGAGCTCGACGAGGTGCTCGAGCTCGTGGCCGACAGGGGCGACCCGATGGGGCCGATCGGCCGCCCGCCCGGCATCGGCGCGGGCACCGACCGGCTGTCCACCTACCGCGCCAAGCGCGACCCGGCCCGCACCCCCGAGCCCGTCCCGGACTCCCACAGCGCTGACGACCTCGCGTCAGACGACCGCTCGTCCCGTGTCTTTGTTATCCAGGAGCACCACGCCTCCCGGCTCCACTGGGATCTTCGGTTGGCGCGCCACGGCGTCCTGGTCAGCTGGGCGCTCCCCAAGGGCGTGCCCGACGATCCCGAGGTCAACCATCTCGCCGTCCAGACCGAGGACCACCCGATGGAGTACGCCACGTTCTCGGGGACCATCCCGGCGGGCGAGTACGGCGCCGGCGAGATGACCATCTGGGACTCCGGGACCTACACCACCAGCAAGTGGCGCGACGGCAAGGAGGTCATCGCCACCCTCACCGGTCGTCCCGACGGCGGCCTCGCCCACGGGCCTGGCCGCACCAGCACGATCGCCCTCATCCGCACCGGCGAGAACTGGCTCATCCACCTCATGGACCCGAGCCGCCCCAAGCGGCGAGCAGCGCCGTCGAGCACCCGGGGCCGTGGTCGCCAGGTGCTCCCCAGCCCGATGATGGCCACGCTCGCCGACGCTCTTCCGGACGAGCCCGGCTGGGCGTATGAGATGAAGTGGGACGGCGTGCGGGCGCTCATCGAGGTCGATGGCGGCACGGTGCGCGTGATGTCCCGCAGCGGTCGCGACCAGACGGCGCAGTACCCCGAGCTGAGCGTGCTGCCCGAGCTGGTCGCGGCGAACCGCGCCGTGCTCGACGGCGAGATCGTCGCCCTCGACCCCCAGGGCCGCCCCAGCTTCTCGCTGCTGCAGCCGAGGATGCAGGCCACTCGCGAGCCCGAGATCGCCCGTGCCGCGCAGCGCCGGCCGGTGCACCTGATGCTGTTCGACGTCCTGGAGATCGAGGACACCTCGCTGATGGGTGAGCCGTACGTCGACCGCCGCGACGCGCTCGAGGCGCTCGTGAGCGAGCAGGGCATCGTGCACGTGCCGCCCAGCGGTGACGACGGCGACGCCGCCCTCGCCACCAGTGCCGAGCTCGGGCTCGAGGGCGTGATGGCCAAGCGCCGCGACTCCCGCTACTCCCCCGGCCGCCGCTCCCCCTCCTGGCTCAAGCTCAAGCACACGAGTACCCAGGAGGTCGTGGTGGTCGGCTGGCGCGAGGGCGGCGGGAACCGCGCGGGCAAGGTGGGCTCGCTCTTGCTCGCCGTGCCCGACGGCGAAGCGCTGCGCTATGTGGGCCGCGTCGGGTCGGGTTTCACGGAGAAGGAGACGAGCGCGTGGCTCGACCGGTTCGATCCCTTGCGCCGGGAGGACTCACCTGCCGAGGACGTGCCGCCGCTCGACGCGCGCGGGGCGATCTGGCTCGACCCGGTCCAGGTCGCGGAGGTCGCTTTCGGTGAGTGGTCACCGGCCGGGCGCCTGCGCCACCCACGCTGGCGCGGGTGGCGCCCCGACAAGGCTGTCGAGGACATCTCCTCGGAGTGAGCTCCTGGGCGAATCCCGACCCAGCCGCACACCGCGGGCGACCCGGACCCACCCCAGGGAAGATCGCCGTCGGGCATGCTCCCGCGCCAGCGGGTCTCAGGCCTTCTCGGCCGCTGCGCGCTCGCGCGCCTTGTGGGTCTGGACGAAGTGCTCGATCGTCATGCGCCCGAGGGTGAGGACGGCGAAACCTGCCGACGGCAGGAACAGCAGCTGACCGATACCGACGAGCACGTAGCCGACGCCGCCGTACATCCCGCCCATGGAGAACGACGAGATCGCCTGCATCAAGCCGTAGACGACGAGGGATGCGGCGACCGCGATCACCGCGATGTACGCCGGCCTGGCGACCTTCAGCGTGGTCGGCTTCGCGAAGGTGGTGTCGAACAGTCCCGGCTCGGCCGGGCCCTGCTGGAACGTCGGCTGCGGGTAGCCCTGCGGGGCGAAGGCTTGGGGAGCCTGTGACTGCTGCCCGAAGCCCTGCGGCGGCTGCGACTGCTGCCCGAAGCCCGGCGGCGGCTGCTGCTGTGGGAAGGGGCTGGGCTGGGGCGCGGGTCCGCCCTGCGGCGGCTGATACTGGCTCATCTTGCTCCTCGCGTGCGTGGCCGAACGGTCGTGTCCGGCGGTGCGGGCCGTCAGCAGCCTAGGGGTCGTCGCTGCGCGGGTCGGGAAGCCACCGCGGGGAGAACTGCCCGGCATTCGTTGTCGTGCGGTGCCGGCGCTCGGTAGCGTCAGCGGCAGACCGATCGAACGAGCTGGAGGACCACATGGCGGAGGGCACGGGGTTTCTGCGCCCCAGCGGAGATGGCTTGGAGCTGGTGGTACCGCGTGACATCGCGGCGCCGCCGGAGGACATCTGGGCGTGGGTGAGCGAGCCGGACAAGCTCGAGCAGTGGATCGGCCGGGTCAGTGGCGAGACCGGTACCGGCAAGGTCGTCGAGCTCACCATGACCGCCGAGGCCAGCGCCGAGCCGGAGCAGGTCACGATCATCGACTGCGATCCACCGAAGCGCTATCAGGTCGAGATGCTCAGCGAGGCCGGGAGCTGGCAGCTGCAGATCGACGTGCGCCCCCGCGGTGACGGGACCCGCCTCGAGCTCAACCAGCTGATCGAGCAGGGCGACGACATCCGCACGGTCGGCCCGGGCTGGGAGTACTACCTCGACCGGCTGATCGCGATCCGGTCCGGGCTGGCGCCCGCGCCGTTCGACGACTACTACCCCGGGCTCATCGGCTACTACGACGACCTGGAGTAGCAGGAACGGTCCCGGCTCGGGCGATCAGCCGATGACCGAGCCGTCCTCGGCGACCTCGACACTCACGGTCGGCAGCGGATCTCGGGCCGGTCCGCCGAGCACCGCGCCGGTCTGCAGGTCGAACCGGGAGCCGTGGCAGGGGCAGTCGAGCTCGCCCTCGGCCGGTTCGACGGCGCAGCCCGCGTGGGTGCAGATCGAGGAGAACGCGTGGATCTCGCCCTGGACCGGCTGGGTCAGCAGGATGTCGCCGGCCGATGCGCTGCTCACCGCGATCGCTCCGCCGACCGGGATGTCGGAGACGTTCGCGAGCGTGGTGGGCTCCGCCGCCGGATCTCCCGTGGTGGGGGCCTCGGTCCCGTCACCGCAGGCCGCGAGCGTGACCCCGGCAGCCGCACCTCCCGCTGCCAGCAGGGCACGCCGGCTGAGACAGGTGTGGGGTCGGTCGGGGGCGCAGGGCGTGGCGGTCACGGTCCTAGTCTCGCCGACGGTCCGGGTACCCGGTGAGCCACGCCGGCCGCGGCGACGCCTGCGCTCGGAGCCGATGCCAGCAGAATGGGACGTATGAGGATGACGACCCGATGAGCACCACGACCGCCTCCACCACCGCCGAGGCGACGGCCCTGCGCAGGATCGCGGCGGTCGGGACCGCGATCTCCGCAGTGGTGCACGGCTACCTGTTTCTCGACGGCTGGTCGATCGTGCCGGTGGTGGGGCCGCTGTTCGCGGTCAACGCGGTGTCGGGCGCGGTCATCGCGGTGGCCCTGATCGCGAGCGCTCACTGGGCGTGGCGGTTCCTCGCCGTCGGGTTCAACGCGCTCTCGCTCGGCGCGCTGCTGATCTCGCACACGCCGACCGGCTTCTTCGGCCTGCGCGAGGGGTTCTGGGACAGCTGGCAGGTGATAGCACTGGTCAGTGAGTCCGTGGGACTGATCGCCGCCGGGTTGGCCCTGCTGGTGTGGTGGCGAGCGCGTCGATGACGACGGCGCGCCAGCTGCGCCAGACCGCGCTCTCGCTGCCGGAAGCCGAGGACGCCGGTCAGGCCGGGCGGACCAGCTATGCGGTGCGGGGCGCGAGCTTCGCGGCTCTCACCAACGACGGTGAGCACGTGCAGCTCTGGCTGAGCGGCGACGACGTCGACAGCGTGCTCGCGGAGCACCCCAGCGCCGAACGTCTGACACGTGGCACGCTCGTGATCGGTGCACGCCTTCGGCTCGCCGACATCAACGGGCAGCAGCTCAACCACTGGGTACGCCGAGCCTGGAAGCACCGGGCCCCGAAGCGGTTGGTCGCCTCCGCAGAAGCGGCTGCACGTGCGGAGCCCGGTGCCGGCGAGCTGCCGGCCTCGATCGGCCGGCCCGCCACGCGGGCGCTCGCGGAGGCGGGGATCACCACGCTCGACGGCGTGGCACGCCTCTCGGACGCCGAGCTCTCCTCGCTGCACGGCGTCGGCCCGAAGGCCGTGGCGATTCTCCGGCGGGCGATCGCCGAGCGTTCCTGAGGACTGCTCTGGCACAGTGGAGGCATGGACGACGCGTCCGAGCTGCCCTCGCCCGACCACACCGCGCCCGCTGGCGTGCCTGCCGAGGTGGTCGACGCCGTCGGGAAGATCACCGAGGCGCTGGAGACGTGCGAACGGGCACGGGGTCACCTCTACTCCTTCCACCAGCTGACCGGCAGCGCGGACATCCAGCTCGGCGAGGCGGTGCAGGCGTTGCGGGACGCCGGTCGGAGCGATGTCGTCGAGCGCATCGAGCGTGAGCTGCTCGGTCGCAACGTGATCGCCGGCCGATGGACCTTCCAGATCGTCGAGGACTACGACGACGGCTACTGGTCGCTGTTCCGCGAGCTCGAGCGCGAGGTGCGCGAGTCGCTCGTCGGCGGCCGCCGCCACATCTACGAGGCACGGATGAAGCAGCGCGAGCGCAGCGTGGGCGAGGCCGGGCACGAGGCGACACCCGCCGAGCTCCCAGCGGAAGGCTGACGCGTCAGGTCACTCTGCGAGGCGACGAACCAAGGGCAGCCGAGACCGGGTGAACAGGTACCCGGCACCGCCCGCCACCAGGGGGATCGCGACCACGAGCGCCGCCATCTGCCACGGCACCACGAACGGGAAGTCCGGCCAGGCGCCCTGCGCCCGTTCCCACAGCACGACGACGCCACCCAGGCAGAGCCCGGCAATCCCTCCGAGGAGACCGCCGGTCCCGGCGATCACCACGGCCTGGGCGGCGACGATGCGCCGCCGGGTGCGCGGTGCCGCTCCGATCGCCAGCAGGGTCGCCAGGTCAGGTGCGATGTGCGATCCCGCGAGCCCCGTGGCCAGACCGGTGGCGACCAGGGCCACCAGGCTCGCGATCGCCAGCGAGATCAGCATCGGGGCGCCGTTGGCAGGCGACGGTGGGTCGTCCCGGAGGACCTGCACGTTCTCATCGACGGCGGAGAAGGCGCCCTGGACCCGGTCGACGGCCGCGTCATCGAGCGGCTCGGCGCTCACGACGAGCGCACCTGCTGTCACCGACCCGAGCCCGATCGCGTCGGCGACCTCGGGCGAGACCATGAGCGATCCCAGCCGGTCGGCCCAGTCTTCGACGGACGCCTCGGCTGTCACGGTCCTGATCTCAGGCTCGGCCGACGACGTCGAGTCGTGGACATCGACGCGCAGATGCGCCTGCCCGTCGGACCAGACGAACATGTCGTCCGGGACGAGGACGCCCCCCGATGCGAGCCCTTGCGCTGCCCGGTCGTCCGCGATCCCGAGCTCCGTCATGAGCGTGCCGTCGTCGACGATGGTCCCGAACGGACCGCGGTGGAGGACGATGCTGCAGCTCGGGTCGGTGCGGCGCTCGGCGTCGGTGAGCTGGTCCCACGGGCAGGTCTTCTCGGGCGCGATCTCCATCTCGACATTCGTGAGATCAGCCGCGCTCGGGTCACCGGTCGCGACCGCGACGACCGGGTGGATCGCGTCGAAGGGGACGTCATCGCCCAGCTCGTCAGCGACGGAGGCCACCAGCGCTGCGCCCGCAGCGGGATCGAGACCCTCTGAGAGCTGGACGACGACGCTCGGCTGCGGCACCAGGGGCTGCCAGGCGTCCTGCTGAGCCCGCTCGGAGCCGGCGACGTACATCATCAGCGTGCTCGCCACCGCGACGGCGGCGATCACAGCCGCGACGGCCGGCCCCGTCCTCGTGCGATGGCGGGCAGCCTCACGAACCGCGAACCGACCGGCCACACCAAGCCGCGGCGCCAGCCCAGCCACGAGCGCGATCGCCCCACCCGCAGACAGGATGATGCCGACCTCCAGCAGCACGACCCCGCCGAGCAGCACCACCGGCCGGACGATCACTGCTCCGAGGACTGCCGTCAGCGCGCCGAGCACAGCCACGGCGACGCCGAGGCGCGGGACGCCCTTCCGCGGAGCCGCCTCGTGCCGCCGCCCACCCAAGGTCGCGACGACATCGGCGCGCGCCGCGGTCCGAGCCGGGATCCAGGCGGCGGCCAGACCGATCCCGAGGGCCAGCAGCAGCAGGGCAGCCAGCTCCCAGGTCGGCAGCACGAGGTTGGGCAGTGGCGTTCCTCGCCACGCGAGCACGCCGAAGATCGCCGCGCCCGCCGTCAGGCCGAGACCGAGGCCGATCACTCCCCCGGTGGTCGCCGTCACCAGACCGCTGCTCAGCACGATCCTGCGCAGGTCACGGGGGGCGCCGCCGTGTGCCGCGACCTGCGCGAGCTGACGCGCCTGGCGCCTCGCGCCGACGGCGAACGCCGGACCGATCAGCAGCACCACCTCGATCAGCAGCAGCGCCGCGATGCCGGCGATATACGCCGTCATGCGGAGGTCATCCTCGTTCACTGCGTCGAACGGGACCGCGCTCGAGGCGGGCGGGTCGAGGAGCACGGCACGGCTGGTGACCAGCAACCCGGCCTCGTTGAGCTCGAGCACGTCGTCCCAGGTCACCGCGTGGTCACCCGTGACGTACCAGAGCCTCGACGCGGTGCCGTTGCCCGGCAGCGTGCCGGGCGCGACGTAGAGGTACTGGGAATCGGGTTCCTGCACCGCCAACGAGAAGCCTTCGATATCCCCGGTGATCCCGACGATCTCCACCGATGTGGTCTGCTCACCGACCGTGATATCGATCGAGTCACCGATGCCGCCGAAGCCCTCCACCCAGAACTCACCGATGAGTCCCTCGCCCGGCGCCGACGGCAGCCGACCCTCGATCGGTGTGACGATGCCAGGCAGATCGGTCACGTCGAGCTCGCGTACGTCCCAGGGCCGCGCCGCGTCACCGTTGCTCACGGTGCCGACCAGCTCGCGTGCGACGACGAGGTCCGGCCCGAACGCCTCGTCCAGCACGGCCTGCGGGTCCGGCGGCTCTGCAGCTTCACCCAGGCAGCTCGACTGCTGGCCGTCGACGCTCTGCACCATGCCCGCGCCGCACCCGGTGGCCTGAACTCGTGCCTGGGCGGAGTCCCCGAGCTCGATCTGGGCCGTCGTCGCGAGCGTCGGGTAGGCGGACTGCAGCACCGTGATCAACGTCGTGCCCGCAAGCAGCGGCAGCGCCACCATCGCGACGACGAGCGCGGTCCGCCCCTTGTGCAGCGCGGCGTCTCGCCAGGCGATCCGGAGCGCCACCCGCCACCGCGCCGCCCAGATGCCCATGCTCATGCTTCCGCGGAAGCGTCGGCGAGCAGTGCCTCGGGCTCGTCGGTGCCCGTGGAGTCGACGACCTTGCCGTCGCGCAGGAACACCGTGCGGTCCGCCCAGGCCGCGAACCGCGGCTCGTGCGTGACGAGCAGACCCGCGGCGCCGGCGTCGACCCGGGCGCGCAGCACCCGCATCACGGCTTCCCCGGTCACCGAGTCCAGTGCCCCGGTCGGCTCGTCCGCCAGCACGAGGCGGCGCGGTCCCACGAGCGCCCGCGCGATCGCGACCCGCTGCTGCTGGCCGCCCGAGAGCTCGTCCGGGAACCGCCGCGCCTGCTTCTCCAGGCCGACCTCGGCGAGCGCCGCCCTCGCCTCGGTGCGAGCCCTGCGGGCCGGCACGCCGTCGAGCTCTCGCGGGAGCGAGACGTTCTCGGCGGCGGTGAGCGCAGGGATGAGGTTGAAGTCCTGGAACACGTACCCGATGCGCTTGCGGCGCAGCGCCGCACGGCCTCCTGCGTCCATCTCGGAGAGCACGTCGCCGGCGATCGTCACCGTTCCCGACGTCGGCGTGTCGAGCCCGCCCGCGAGGTTCAGCAGCGTCGACTTGCCCGAGCCCGAGGGCCCCATCACGGCGACGAGCTCGCCCAGGCGCACGGTGAGGTCGACGCCGTCGAGCGCGACGACCTCCCGTGCTCCTGAGCCGTGAACCCTGCGCACGCCCTCCAACGTGAGCAGGACCGGGTCGCTCACCGAGGCACCTCGGCCTCGTCGCGATCCGTGGTCGTGGTGCCCGCGCTCGACGGCGTGAGCACCGCCCGCGCGACGCTCGCCTCGATGTGGTCGAGCCACCGCACCTCGGCCTCGGCCGTGAAGGTGTGGTGGTCCAGCACGAGCGACCAGGCGAGCTCAGGGCTGGTGACCGGCTCGCCGGGCGCGGGCACCTGGCTCTTCAGCCGGGTGAAGTCGCGCATCGCGCGCATCGTCTCCGACCGCTGTGCCTGCACGATGTCGCGCACGTCGACACCCACCGCGCTGACGGCGAGCGCGAGCTTGATGACCAGCTCGTCACGCCCCACCTCGCCGCGTGCCACGGGCGTGCGCCACCACGCGTCTGCCTCGGCTCGCCCGGTCTCGGTCGGCTCGTAGAGATCGACGTCCTCGTGCGGCGCTGCCACCTTGGCGACGAGGCCGTCCCGCTCGAGGCGCTGCATCGTCGAGTAGACCTGACCGATGTTCACCGGCCACGACCCGCCCGTGCGTGCCTCGAACTCCTTGCGCAGGCGGTACACGCCCATCGGCTCCTCTGCCAGCAGCGCCAGCAGTCCGTGCTTGACCGACATCCCTGCCTCCCTCGGTTACCCGGTAACCATAGCGGTTACCGAGTAACCCTGCCACCACAGGGAGTCGTGACGAGCGGGTCGAGTCCGGTCGCTCGTCGTCGGGCACGCCGCGCTCGATCAGCGACGACTACGAGCGCTCGGGGAACTGCCCCTCGGCACGGATCCGGGAATTGAGCTCACGCAGGTAGCTCTCGTCCTCGCCGTCGACGGCGACCTCGCGGCCCAGCCACGCCGACAGGTGCGCCGCGTTGGCGAGCTTGACGCCGTTGATGCCGTCGGAACCGGGCGCGATCAGCGGCTCGCCGTGCCGGATGTTCGCCGCGAAGTTTCGCAGCACCTCCATGTGCTGCCCGCCCCACTGGGAGGCGAACTCGAGCGTCTCGCTCGTGCTCTCGTACAGCTGGCTGCCACCGGAGACCACCCTGAAGACATCCTCGAGCGGCACGGCCGCCGAGATCTCCTGCTCGTCCTTGTCGAGCCGGGTCACGGTCGCTCGCGCCGAGCCCTCGACCACGATCTTGCCGCGATCGCCGAGGATCTCGAAACGATCGGTGCCGATCAGGTCGTGGGTCGCGGTGATGAAGGTACCGGTCACGCCGTCGCCGTAGTCGGCCAGGATCGTGGCCTCGTCCTCGACTGCGATCTCACGCCGGAACCCGAAGCCCAGCTTGGCGGTAACCGTCTTGGGCATACCGCAGATCCACTGCCACAGGTCGAGCTGGTGCGGCGACTGGTTGACCAGCACGCCGCCGCCCTCGCCGCCCCAGGTGGCGCGCCAGGCGCTCTGCTCGTAGTAGACCTGCGGCCGGTACCAGGTGGTGATGATCCAGGAGGAACGGCGGATCGCACCGATCTCACCGCCGTCGACGATCTCCTTGATGCGCCGGTACAGCGGGTTGGTGCGCTGGTTGAACATGATCGCGTAGGTCAGGTCCGGGTGCGCCGCGGCGACGTCGTTCATCTGCCGCACCTGCGCGGCGTAGACACCCGCAGGCTTCTCGGCAAGCGCGTGCAGGCCGGCCTCCAGGGCGGCGATCACCACCTCCGGGTGCTGGAAGTGCGGCACCGTCGCGACCACGGCGTCCACGGCACCGCTGGCGATCATCGCCTCGTGGTCCGCGAAGTATGGGACCCCGTAACCGTGGGCCGCCTCCCGCTTGGACTCGTTCCGGTCGCAGACGGCGCCGAGCACCATCCCCTCGACCTCACCCGCATGGATCGCACGCGCGTAGCTGCCACCCTGCACACCGTGCCCGACGATCCCGAGCCTCACTGGTCCTTCAGTCATTGTGACCTCCTGCCGGTCAGGCTAGGGCTGAGCACCGGCTGCGCCGACCCCGTTGCCAGACCTTGCAGCAGCAGCCATCGTTAGTGCTCTCCTCGAGCGGCGCGTGGTGCAAGGATGTGCGCATGATCGTGGTGACCACCAACTCCGTCCCCGGGTATCGCATCGACGCCGTTCTCGGTGAAGTGATGGGTATGACCGTCCGCAGCGCCAACATCGGCCAGAACATCGTCGCGAGCTTCCGCGCGATCGGTGGCGGTGAGGTCAACGAGTACACCCGGCTCGTGTACGCCTCCCGCGAGGAGGTCATGGCCCGCATGGTGCAGCAGGCCGAGCAGCGGGGCGCCAACGCGGTGATCGCGATGCGATTCGACACCGGCGACATCGCCCAGGCCTTCACCGAGGTCTGTGCCTACGGTACCGCTGTCGTGGTGACCCCGATCGAGGAGGGCGAGGAGGGCGCCACCAAGCAGTCAGCCGAGCAGGCGAAGCACCCGCAGCCTGCGCCGCAGCCCACCCCCGCCCCGACCCAGGTTCCCGCGCAGCCGGGCTACGGCGGCCAGGCCTCGTTCCCGCAGCAGGGTCAGCCTGGTCAGCAGCCGCCGGCCGCCGGGTACGGGGCGCAGCCCTTCCCGCCCCAGGCGCAGCCGGGCTACGGCCAGCAGCCTCCGCAGCCCGGTTACGGGCAGCAGCCCCCGTACGGCCAGGGCTGAGCCAACCACGCCCCCGATCGGGTCGCGACAGCCTGTGTCGCGACCCGATCTTTCGTTGCGCTCGTGCCGGAAAGTGGCGACGTAGGTCACGGAAGAGCATCGATCGTGCGTCGAGTAGGTGACAAACCTTCCGCCCGTGTGAGCGCTGTCCCTACCTTTCCCGCATGGACAACGTGCGCAGGGACGAGCCCGCGAACCTCAGTCAGCGGCCATCCTCACCGCCGGTTGGTCACTCAGCGGCCACCCGCGCCGCTCGGTGGCCGCTGAGCAACCAGCGAAGCTCGCGAGTGGACGCGCAGGAACCAGCGCAGCGCGGGTCGCGACGCGCTCGTCTCGCCGTCGCCGCGATCACCTTGACCCTGCTCGCACTCGTGGGCTGCTCCAGCGGCGCCGGCGACTCGGCCGGGTCGGGTGGCGGAGGGGAGGATGCAGCGGGCGACTACGCCGACAGCGCGGGCTCGGACGACGGCGGGGCCGACACCGAGGTCCCGATGACCCCCACGGACGTGACCGTGCGACAGGTGATCGTCACCGCGAACGTCGCGGTGCTCACCGACGACCCACGGGCGGCGGCCGCCGAGGTCGCGGCGCTAGCGGCAGCCACCGGCGGTCACGTGGAGGCCCGCGAGGAGTACGCCGGTACCGGTGAGCACGATCCCGGCTGGGCCTCGCTCGTGCTGCGGATCCCGGCCGGTGACCTCACCCAGGTGATCGAGGACCTGGTCGACGTCGGCGAGGTCCAGTCGGTCTCGCAGTCGGAGGAGGACGTGACCAGCACCGTCGTGGACCTCGACGCCCGGATCAGCGCCCTCGAGACCTCGACCGAACGACTGCTCGAGATCATGGCGAGCGCCGATGACACCTCCGACCTGCTGGCGACGGAGAAGACGCTCAGCGAGCGGCAGGCCGATCTCGAGTCGCTGCAGTCGCAGCGCGACGCGCTGGCGAACCGCGTCGCGATGTCGACGCTCACGGTCTCGCTCGAGTCTGTGCCGGCCTCCCCCGCGGCGGCCCGAGGGGGGTTCGTCGGTGGCCTGGAGAGTGGCTGGAACGCTCTCGTCTCCTTCGTCGGTTCGGCGCTCGTGGTGATCGGAGCGCTCCTCCCGTGGATCGTGGCGCTCGGCGTGCCGGCGCTGATCGTGCTCGTGATCCTGCGGCGACGGCGGCCGGCGGCCCCGGGTCGGCAGGTGCCGCCCGAGGTCAGCGCGTGAGAAAGGCACCACCGTTGACGTGGATGGTCTGCCCGGTGATGTGGCGGGCGCCGGGCGAGCACAGGAAGAACGCCAGCTCGGCGATGTCGGCAGGACTGCCCGCCCGGCCCACGAGCGTGCGCTCCACCAACGAGGCGTGGCGCTCCTCGGCGACCGGGCCGCCCCACAGGTTGGTGCCCGCGACGTAGCCCGGCGCGATCGCGTTCGCCGTGATGCCGCGCGCCCCGAGCCGCTCGGCCGCACCGGCCGACCACGCCTGGACCGCCGCCTTGGCGACCGAGTACGGATTGCCCGCGTACTCGGCGCCGATCGATCCGATCGAGACCACCGCGCCGCCGTCGCGCAACCCGGGCTCGAGCATCGCGAGCACGAGCGCCGGCCCCACGAGGTTCACCCGGAGCGTGCGCTCCCAGTGATCGGCGATCGCCTCGACGTCCGGCGCACCGCTCGGCGGCCGGCCCACGAAGCCGCCTGCGTTGTTGACGAGGACGTCGAGCTCCCCCACCCGCTCGGCCAGGTGGGAGATCGTCGCCCGATCGGACAGATCGAGAGGCAGCGCGCGTGCGCCGATCTCCTGCGCGGTGCGCTCGGCCTCCTCGCCCCGCCCTGTCAGCACGACCTCACAGCCGTCGTCGACGAACCGAGATGCGATCGCACGGCCGATCCCCCGCGAACCTCCGGTGACGAGCACCCGTCGTGTCACTGTTCCCGCTCCTTCAACGTTTAGACCTAAACGTTAGGCTAGCACCATGGTCGAGCACGTAGCCAGAGAGCAGGCGGCTGCCCACGCGGTGGCGGCGGCGTGGCAGCGGGAGATGCCTGGCGCCGCGACCTCCTCGCTACCCGCGATCTGGTTGGCGAAGTCGGTCGCGAGCCGGCTGCGCCGCACGCGTGAGCGCACCCTTCGCGAGCTCGGGATCGACGGCGCCACGCTCGACCTGCTGAGCACCCTTCGACGCGCGGGCGATCCCTACGCGCTGACGACACGCGAACTGGCGATGCGCTGCCTGGTCACCGCGGGTGCCGTCTCGCAGCGCGTCGCCCGCGCCGAGCGTGAGGGGCTCGTGGAGCGGCGACCCGGTGCCGGTCGGAGCGTCGACGTGCTCCTCACCGCCGCCGGGCACGAGCTGGTCGAGCGCAGCGCGCTCCAGGTGCTCGAGGCGGACACGGCGACGACGGCCGGTCTCGACCCTTCCGAGCTGGCCGACCTCGAACGCTTGCTGGCACGGTGGCTGGACTCGATGCCCGAGGGCTAGCGGGACCGGCCGATCACCGTCGCGTTCGGCGGCGGCCGGCCGCTGCCCGCAGCACCAGACCGAGGCCGATGGTGAGAACGGCCAGGATCAGCGCCGCCCACGCCGGCGAGGCACCGGTGACAGGCAGCGGCTGGTCGTCGTCGACGGAGCCGGGGCCGTCCACCATGTCCGGGCCGCCGGGGCCGGGATCTGTGCCGGGCGCGGAGCCCCCGCCGTCGGTGCCGTCACCGTCACCGCCGGCGTCGACGACCAGCCGGTTGACGACCGAGTCGTCGACCGCGCCGTACGGGTCCGCGGTGCGCACGTACCAGCCGTACTCGCCCGGGTCGGTGAGGGTCCACGTCGCCGTCGCCACCGAACCCGAGATCAGCATCGGCAGGATTCGCGAGCCGGCCTGCACCCCGCCGCCTGACGCCTCTTCGACCTGTTCCACCGACGCGATCACGTTGTCGGTGAGCACCTCGACCTCGAAGCCTTCAGCTGCGAGGGTGCGGTCGCTGGGCTCGATCCCGAGGGCGGCGTAGCCGATCTCGAACTCCTGGAAGGCGTACGGGTCGCCCTCCGGTCCGAGCAGGGTGGGGTCGTCGGAGTTGTACCGCTCGAGCGACGGCGAGTAGGTCCGCACCATCATGCGTTCGCCCTCGTTGTCGAAGTGAAGGAGACGCAGATAGCCGAGTCCGCCTTCAGGCAGCCCCTGGTAGTCGAAGAGCATGGCGTGCACCGTGCGGTCGTCGACACCGTCGCCGTCGTCGTCGAAGGTGTCGATGCGCGTGAAGGCGTCGTGGTAGTGACCGGACAGCACCATCCGCACGTTGGGGTTGGGCGCCACCACCTCGTCGAGGATCCGCTGCGGGATCGGCCCGAGGCCGCCTGTGGTCAGCATGTACTCGTGCAGGTTCACCAGGGCGACCCGATCCGGGTACCGCGCGAGCACCTCGTTCATCCAGTCGATCGCCTCGTCGCCGGGGTCCCAGCCCATGTAGAGCATCAGGAAGTCGATGCCGCCCGCCGAGATCAGGTCGTAGTGACCGCGGTTGTCGGCGTAGCTGCCCCCGTACCACGGGTTGCCGGCGTAGCGGGCCTCCCCGAAGTGCTCGCTGAAGGCTGAGTAATCGGCGAGCTGGTGGCCGACGTCGTGGTTGCCTGCGAGCACGCCGTACGGGAGACCGACGTCGTCGAACCGCGCGTACTGCGGCGACGCGTTGGCCCACTGGTAGGGCTGGTCGTAGTCGTCGACGACGTCACCGGTGTGGATCACGTACCGCAGGTCCAGATCGGTGCGCCGCTCGAGCAGGTAGTCGTGGATCGCGACCTGGTGGTCGTAGAACTCCTCGTTGTAGTACTGCGTGTCCGACTCCCACGCGATCGTGAAGTCGTACTCCGAGCGCGGCACGTCGTCGGGATGGCCGCCGCTGACGACCGTGTCGCGATCCGACTGCGGCGCCGCCGCGAAGCCCTCCGAGTGCTGCACCAGCGCGGTGATGACGCCGTCGCGAGCGTGCGCCCCGACAGTCACCGTGCCGCTGAGCTCGATCGGGTCACCGGCGCTCGCCGCTCGGTCCACCTCGTCCCAGGAGCTGCCGTCGGCAGCCAGCGCGTACAGGATCACGTCGGCACCCACCTCCGCCGTGCCGTCCCAGGTCAGTCGCACCCGCGCCGAGTCCCCGGCGTCAGCAGGCACCTGGATCTCGAGCTGCTGGTAGGGGAAGCCGTCCCCGGAGCTGATGTCACCCAGCCCGGCCGTGCCGCCGCTGCGGTCCAGGTCGAGCGCATCGCTGACGGTGCCCGATGTCGCGGTGACCTCCGCGTCGTCGGCGTCGAACCGGTGGCCCTCGTAGAACGCGACGTCCAGGTCGTCAGCGGTCGGGTCCTCGACGCGCGCCTGCAACGCGATGTCGCCCGGCGCCACCACGGCGCCGTCCTCCGGATCGAACGAGAGCGTCTCGGGCATCTCCTCGGGCACGAGGAACGTGGTGGTGCTCGCGGTGGTGTTGCCCGCATCGTCGGCAGCGACGACCTCCAGCACGTGCTCGCCCGCCCCGAGAACGACCGAGGACGTGACGTGACCGAGCTCGATCGCCGCGCCGTCGAGCGTCGCGCTGACCGACGCGGTGCCGGAGGTCGCATCGCGTACCTCGGCGTCGAGCACGATCTGGCCCTGATAGGTGGCGCCCTCGGCGAGCGACGGCGTCACCACCGGCGGCGTGTTGTCGACCAGCACAGAGACGCTCACCTCGTGCTCGCCGTCGACGGCGGAGACCACGTGTGCGCCGTCGCTCACCAGGGTGGTGTCCCACGTGAAGGTGCGCCCCGTCCAGGCATCCTCGGGGATCGTGAAGGCCGAGTCGTAGACGTCGTTCTTTCCGGCGCTGTCGCCCATCTGGATGAGCTGCGCGGGATTCTCGTAGCCCGTTGGTGTCAGAGTGCGTCCGTCCGGCAGCACCAGTCGAATGGCCGAGATCACGAAGTCGTCGTTGTTCTCCGCCTCGTCGATCCACGGCCCCGCCTTGGTGCCGGCCCAGACCGAGACCACCAGCGGCTCTCCGGGCACCAGGTGCTCGAGCGGCACCGGAGTCGACCGGGTGACGGTGTCCGCGTAGCTGCCCTCGTCGAAGATCAGCAGCACGTCCTCGCCGACCCGCACCCCGTTGCGGAAGTAGAAGTCGGTCTGCGACTCAGCGAACACGAACACCGGTGGCTGCTCGAGCGAGGCGTCGCTCGGCACCGCGGTCCCGTCGACCGCCAGCTCCAGCGTCGAGGGGTAGGTGTCGGCGCCGGCGGTGACCGGGACGCTCCCGGCGAGCACCGCGCCCTCGGCGAGACCGAGCCGGAGCGGATCACTCGAGGTGCCGGTGACCGCGACCTGGACGTCATCTGTCGAGATCGTGCGGGCGCCGTCGGACACGTGGAACCGGTAGGAATACCAGTGCTTCCCGATCAGGTCGGCGGCCACCACGGTGTGCCGGTAGCTGTCGGGTGCACCCGGGTCGTGCGTGAGGTTGACGGTGAGCGAGTCGGCGTCGACGTCGTTGCGCAGCTCGAGCGTGACCCTGCGGACCTGGATGTCATCGGTGATCTGCGCCTCGATCACGAAGTCGGCGGCCGGGTCGATCTCCTCGGGGGTGAGGTCGGTCAGGGTGGGGGCTGCGCCGTCGACCTCCGGGATCATCAGGCCGGTCGGCACCTGATCGGCCTGCACACGCCCCGGGCTCGGGACCGCACCCGCCTCGACGATCTCCTGCAGGCGGAGGTCGGTGGTCACCTGGTACCGGATGCTGCGGTCGGCCGAGACGTCGTCTGCGCCGCCCATGTTGTAGTAGGCGCGATTGATGTCGAAGCCGGTTCTGGTGCGGATCGCGATGCCGCGCGGGCTCCCGTTGGCCATGCCGCCCACGAAGGTCTCCACCAGGTCGGCGCCCAGGACCAGGTCGCTGCCGAAGTACGAGTTGAAGGCTGCGCCGTCGAGGTCGTCGTTCTGGCCGTTCTTGATCCAGATGACGAGGGTATCCCCCGCCGCGATCACGACGTCGTCGGGCACCAGTGGCCAGTGCGCCTCGTTCGTGTTGACCGCGGTGTCCTGCGGGTAGAGGTAGACCAGCGCGTAGTCGGCGAGGTCGATGGGCTCGCTGGTGGCGTTGAAGAGCTCGATGAACTCGTAGCCGTCGGCAGAACCCACGTTGCCGCTGTCCGGCAGCACCTCGGTGACCTGAAGGGCCGCGGTGACCACATCGGGGTCGGGTACGAGCTGCGGCTCGGGCTCCGGGTCGGGGTCGGGATCCGGCTCGGTCACTCCGGGCATCAGCTGCTCCGGCGTCACGGTGCCGGGCGACGGCGCCGCCGGGCCGGCGTGCAGGATCGCGGCACCCGGTGCGGCCGGGACCTGGAAATGAGCGGCCTGGTCCGCGCCGACGGACCCGGCCGGGTAGAAGGACCAGCCGACGATGTCGGTGCCATCGAGCACCCGGACCCCGCGGCCACCGCCGTTGGACATGCCTGCCTGGCCGGTGATGCGCACGACCTGAGTGCCGGCCGCGATGCCGTGGTGGGCCCGGAAGTCCTCCTCGGTGTACGCGAAGGAGTCGACCGCACCGGTGCCCGAGGTGTAGCTCAGCCACAGCACCGCAGTCGCACCGGCGGCCAGTGGCACAGGTGTCTCGGGGACGAGAGGGACATCCCGAGCCGTGTCGGTGTCGTCGGCATAGATGTAGGCGAGGGAGAACCCCTCGGGTCCGATCGTGACCTGCGCAGCGGTCGCGTTGTGGACCTCGAGGTACTCGAAGTTGTCGTCGCCCACGTTGTCGACCACGACCTCTGAGACGAGCACGCTCTCCCCGGGTGCAGCCTGCGCGGGCACCGAGGGGACCACCAGCGCACCTCCCAACGAGGCCGCGGCAGTCAGTGCGAGCAGGGGTGCGAAGCGACGATGCGTGGACACAGGTGAACCTTCAGGTCGGCGACGAACCCCCTCACGCTAGGGAGCGCAGACGAACGAGACGTGACGCATCGGTGACCGTTGGAACAATGCGCGCGATCGCCGCGAGCCACCGACGTCGGTCTCACGCCCGGTTCTCAGGCCGCGTCTGCCTCGGCCGGCAGGAGCGTGCGCATCAGCACCTCGGGAACCCGTCGATGACCGAGGCGGTGTCGGAGGCCTTGACGAAACCGGCGCGCTCGAACTGTGCGCGGGTACCCACAGACGCCATCGTCAGATCGACGCGCTCGCCGCGCACGAGCCGATTCAGGCGCTGACAGCCACCACCCGTTCCTCGCTCGCGGATCCGAGCCAGCGGGCGACCGCCGTGACGGCGGCGCGCCCTGCCCGGTTGGCACCGACGGTCGACTGCGACGGGCCGAAGCCGATGAGGTGCACGCGCGGATCCTGCGCTACCTGGGTGCCGCGCAGCGCGATGCCCCCACGCTCGTTGCGGAGGTGGAGACCGTCGAGGTGTGTGAGGGCGGGCTTGAAGCCGGTCGCCCAGAGGATCGCGTCGAGGGAGGTGAGGCTGCCGTCCGGCTCGCGGACGCCGTCGGGCTCGATCGCGGTGAACATCGTACGGCGCACGAGCGCACCTCGATCGCGCGCCGCGACGGCGTACGGCGACCAGGCGAGCTGGGTGTACGAGACCACGCTCCCGGTGGGGTTGCCCGCCTCGACGTCGGCGACCACCCGGCGGATGGTCTCGCGACCCTCGACCTCGGACCGGAAGCCGTCCTCGCGGAAGATCGGCTCACGGCGGGTGTACCACAAGGTGGTGGCGACGCGCGAGATCTCCTCGAGCTGCTGGATCGCCGAGATCCCGCCACCCACGATCGCCACCCGCTGCCCGGCGAGCTCGTTCGCACTCAGGTAGTCGCGCGTGTGCAGCTGACGGCCCCGAAAGGTCTCGTGGCCCGGAAAGCGCGGCAGCACGGGGTTGTCCCACGTGCCGGTGGCGTTGATGATCGCGCGCGTGCGCCAGGTACCGGCGGTGGACGTCACGACCAGGGCGCTCTGCGGCCGCTCGTCGACAGGCATCACCGAGGTGACGGCGACGGGGCGCCGGATCGGCAGACCGGTGTGCTCCTCGAATGCAGCGAAGTAGCGCGGGACGGCGATCCGGCTCGGCTCCCGCGCGTCGATCGGTGGCTTCGGGAAGCCCGGGAGGTCGAAGATCCCGTTGACGGTGCCCATGCGCAAGGACTCCCACCGATGCTGCCACGCGCCCCCGGGAGCCGCCTCGGCGTCAAGGATCACGAACGTCCGCCCGGCCCCCGCGCCCTCCCCCGCCGCCGCCTCGAACCCGAGCCGTCGCAGGTGGTAACCGGCCGAGAGGCCGGCCTGTCCCGCTCCGATCACCACCACGGAGGCGGCCCGATCACGCTCGTGGTCGGTGCTCATCGATCTCCGTCGTCGTTCTCGGCAACATGGCTACCCAGCACAACGTCCACCGTGACGCGACATTCCCGGACCCAGGGCCTGCGGCGTGCGAGTCGACCTCAGTCGTCGGTACGGAACCCCGCCGCCTTGTGCGTGCCGTCGCAGAACGGCTTGATCGTGGAGAGCCCGCAGCGGCACAGCGCGACCGTGCGTCGCCTGCGCTCGATCGGCTCGCCGTCGGCGGTCCGCAGATCGATGTCGCCGCGTACCAGGAGCGGGCCGTCGGGGTACGGCGTGATCGTGGGACGTTGCTCGCTCATACCGGCACCCGCAGCGACGTGCCGCCGTCATGCCAGGCATCGAGCATCTGCTGCGCCACCCATCCGTCGATCGTGACGCATGCCGCGGCGCCGAACATGATGTCGGGCAGCAGGTCTGGCCGATCCTCTGCGAGAGCGCCGGCGAGGTCGTGGGCCGCGATCTGCTCGTGAACGGCGTCGGCCTCGACATGCTCGTCGAAGTAGTCGGTGACGTCCTCGCCGAACCCGAGACGGCGAAACCCGTCCCCGTAGAGGCGGTTCGGGATGGAGGAGGTCATCTCGAACGCGGCGAGATGGCCCACGATCGCTCCGATCAGCCTCCGGTTCAGACCGAACATCGACATCATGTTGTGGGAGGCCAAGGTCAGCGCCGGGACGACGTCGACGTAGGAGCCGTAGCTGTCGTCGAGCCCAGCGCCCCGCATCGAGGCAGCGAAGATCGCCGCGTGCACGCGATCGGGCCGGCCGCCGCCGTACTCGTCCGCCTGGATCTCGACCAGCGCCGCCTTGGCCCGCCCGTGCAGCCGCGGGATCGCCCAGGAGTGCGGGTCGGCCTCGCGCAACGTGTAGACCGAACGCTGCACGAGGAGCTCGAGCACCTGCTCACGTGTCGCTCGCTTCGCCAGGTACCGCGACAGGCTCGGCCCACCCTCCTGCGCCGTGAGCGCGAACAAGGCCCGCGCGACGGCGTCGGTCGTCGACGTCGGCAACGCGGGCACCTGGACGGCGGCCCGGAGTGCTTGCTCGAAATCGGCCTCCAGCTGACGCCGGGCACCGATCAGCTCGCCATCCCACTCGAGATCCGCCTCGAACTGGTCGAACGAGCCGTACGACGATGCGAACAGCGCGAACAGCGCGAGCTGGACGTCGTCATCCCTCACGACGTCGACGGTCTCGGTCAGGGCGCGGTCGGCCAGGGCGGCGAGACCGGCGTCGCCCGGCTGACCGGGCTGACCTGTCAGCCTCGCGAGGACGGCCTCGCTCAGGGGTCCCCGTGGACGAAAGGGGGCGGCCAGCGCTGCGGGGCGGACATCCAGGGACAAGCACGTCTCCGATCACGAAGGAAAGCACCGGAGCCGGCAACCCGGCAGGTGCGCCGATGCCCTTCAGTACCCGGGCAGCCACCTGCTCAAACAGCTCGGCTGAAACTGGTGGGTGCGTCAGTGATGAGCGTGTTGGGATCCCGCTTGCGCTATCGCCAAGCGTTCGGGAATACTTTGCCTTGTGGCTAACTATTCGGCGGACCTCGACGGCGTGCTCGTCGCGCTTGCCGATCCCACCCGCCGGCACGTGGTCCAGGCCCTGGGGCGGGGTCCGAAGCGCATCGGCGAGCTCGCGCGCCCGTTCCCGATGACGCTGCCGTCCTTCATGAAGCACGTCCGGGTGCTCGAGTCCAGCGGACTGATCCGCACGCAGAAGTCCGGACGGGTGCGCACCTGCACCCTCAACCGAGACCGACTGGCGCTGCTCGACGACTGGCTCGCCGAGCAGCGCAGCGTCTGGGAGGCCCGTACCGATCGTCTCGAGAACGTCGTCACCAAGGAGGAGAACCCATGACCCGACCGAGCTACGACCCTGCGCTCGACCTCACGGTCGAGCGCGTCATCCGCGCACCGCGCCACAGCATCTGGCGCGCCTGGACCGACCCGGCACTCCTGCAGCGGTGGTGGGTCCCCGCTCCGACGACCGCGCGGATCGAGGAGCTCGATGTGCGACCTGGAGGAGGCTTCGTCACGTTCATGAGCGAGAACGGGCGGGACTTCGTCCCGCACACCGATGGCATCTTCCTCGTCGTCGAGGAGGAGCGCCGGATCGTGTTCACCAATGCGATCTCGAGCGGCTGGCGACCCGCGACGCCCGCTCCAGTCGCGATGACGGCCGAGGTCGTGCTCGGGGAACACCCGGACGGCACCGACTACCGAGTGGTGGTGCGTCATGGCGATCCGTCGGCACGCGAGCACCACGAGACCCTCGGCTTCTTCGACGGCTGGGGCTCGGTGACCCGGGCGCTGGCCACGCTCGTCGAGAACGGGGCTGCAGCATGAAGCTCGCCGTCACCCAGTTCATCACGCTCGACGGCGTCAGCCAGGGACCGGGCTCGGCGGACGAGGACACCAGCGACGGCTTCGATCGCGGCGGTTGGCTGGTGCCCTACATCGACGACACCTTCATCGCACAGGCCTCGGCCTGGCTGGATCTGGCCGACGGGCTGCTGCTCGGGCGTCGCACCTATGAGGCGTTCGGCCGGGACTGGCCCCAGATCTCCGAGCCCGACCCGTTCACGGCCCGGATGAACGGCCTGCCCAAGTACGTCGTGAGCAGCACGCTCACCACCGGCCTGTGGAGCCCGACGACGCTGCTGGGCGGCGAGGCCGTGACGGCGGTCGAGCAGCTCAAGCGCCGACCCGGCCGCGAGCTCCAGGTGCACGGGAGCGCTCGGCTGGCCTCGACCCTGCTGGCCGCAGCCTTGGTCGACACCCTCCGGCTCGTCGTCGCACCCTGCGTCATCGGGCGGGGTCGGCGGCTCCTCTCCGAGCCGGACGACGTCGGCCTGCGCCTCGTGTCCCACCGCGCCACCGGCACCGGGCTGCTGCTCCTCGACTACGAGACCACCGGGCCGGCACCACGAGGCGACTACGCCGGAGTCGCCGACCTCGCCTGATTCACGCCGGTGTGCTCGCTTGTCCCCACCACGGCTGCATGCTCACGCCAGGGATCGGGTACCGGTAGACGCCGGAGCACCGCGACGCTCAGGCGCGCACACAGCACGCACGGAACGAAGGAGTGACGATGAGTCAAGTTCAGAAGTCCATCGACGTCGATGTCCCTGTGTCCACCGCGTACAACCAGTGGACACAGTTCGAGACCTTCCCGCAGTTCATGGGCGGTGTCGAGTCGATCACCCAGGTCGATGACACCCACCTGCACTGGGTCACGGACATCGCCGGCGTGGAGCGCGAGTTCGATGCCGAGATCACCGAGCAGCACCCGGATGAGCGCGTCGCATGGCGCAGCATCGGCGGCGACACCCAGCACGCCGGTGTGGTCACGTTCCACCGGCTGGCCGAGAGCAGCACCCGTGTGATGGTCCAGATCGACTGGCAGCCGTCCGGCATCGTGGAGAAGGTCGGCTCAGCGGTCAACGTCGACGACCGTCAGGTGGAGCGCGACCTCGAACGCTTCAAGGAGCTCATCGAGGAGCGTGGTCACGAGTCCGGCGCGTGGCGCGGAGACGTCCAGACACCCTGATCCCGTACCCGGCCCGGTCAGACCTCGTCGCGCCAGCTGTGCTGGGGGTCGAAACCGAGCATCCGCCGGGCCTTGTCGATCGAGAGCAGCGTCTCGTGCTCACCGAGCTCGCCGCGCACCTCGACGTCGGGAAACACCTCGGCGAGCAGGGATGCGCTGGAGCGCCTCATCACCGTGTCCGCGTTGGCCACGATGAACACCTCGGTACCGGTCAGGTCCGAGGCGAGGGCGAGCCGGACCGCCTGCGCGCCGTCACGAGCGTCGATGTAGCCCCACAGGTTCCACTTGCGTAGCCGTGGGTCGTCGTCGAAGGCGGGGAACCGCTGGTAGTCCGCCGGCTCCATGACGTTGGAGAAGCGGAGCCCGATCATCTTCAGCTCGGGATCCCACCGGCAGAGCTCCACCGCCATCCGCTCCTCCAGCGTCTTGACGAGCGAGTAGGTCGAGTTGGGTCGCGGCGGATACTCCTCGTCGACCGGTGCGTAGGGCGGCGGCACGTCGAAAGGCAGCCCGAGCACGGTCTCGCTCGACGCCCAGACGATGTTGAGCACGCCCGCCCGGCGCGCCGCGCTGATCACGTTCCAGCTGCTGAGCATGTTGTTGGAGAAGGTGTGGTGATCCGGCACCAGCCCGGGGGCTGGCACGGCGGCGAGGTGCACCAGCGCGTCGACCTGGTGGTACCGCTCCTCCACGCCGAGCATCGCGTCGATCACCTGGCCGTAGTCGGTGAGATCGACCGGAAGGTAGGTCACCCCGGCTGTCGGTGACTCCGGCCGGGCGCGGTCGAACACGACGACGTCCCAGCCGTGATCGACCAGGTCTCGGACGCACGCACGTCCTAGCTTCCCGGCTCCGCCTGTGACCACTACCCGCGCCATGACAACCCCGTCCACCGTCGGACCGCCCGGATGACGGGCCATCGCACGAATCTAGTCCACGTCCTCGACCTGTCTCAGAGTTGTCTCGCCGGTCAGGGGAGCCGGACGTCCTTGAGCTGTCGGCGGGAGGTGATCCCGAGCTTGCGGAAGATGTTCCGGAGGTGAGCTTCGATCGTGCGGTGGCTGAGGAACAGCTGCGCACCGACTTCCCGGGAGGTTGCACCGGTCGCCACGAGTCGCGCGATGTGGAGCTCTTGCGCGGTGAGGGCGTCAGTGGGCCGGGCGCTGCGGCTGTGTGGGTGCTCGCCAGTGGCGCGCAGCTCGCGGGCACCGCGCTCGGCGAAGGCCCGCACGCCCATGTCCGAGAGCATCCGATGGGCGGTGCGGAGCTGTTCGCGGGCGTCCTGGCGACGTCCGTCCCGGCGTAGCCACTCGCCGTACACGAGGTGGGTGCGGGCGAGGTAGACGGCCATCCGGGAGCCCTGGAGGTGCTCGATCGCCTCGCGGTAGCTGTCCTCGGCGGCGGGACCAGGGCTGGTCAGGGCTCGCGAGCAGGCCGCCAGCCCGAGCGCCCATGGGGTACCGCTGGCGTCTGCTCGCGAGCTCAGCTGTTCCAACGCCGCGTGTGCACGCTCCGGTTCACCGGCACGCCACGCCGCTTCGACGAGCTCAGGCAGCGCCAGGTTGCTGTGATTCAGCTCGTCGGACTCGCATGCCCGCGCGGCGGCCTCCTGCGCGGCGTCGTATCTGCCCATGCCGTTGTGCAGAACCGCCAGCGCGTACTGCGCGAGAGAGATCTCGGTGCCATGCCCCCGCGCAGCAGCCTCTCGGACGATGGCCGCATGGATCCTGGTGACCTCGTCCGGACTGCCACGCCAAGCAGCCAGGATGAGCTGGGAGTGGAGCAACGGGACGGCCCGGGTCGCACCTTCGATCCCGGCCTGCTCGGCGGCTAGCTCAGCCGCACTGTCGAGCTCACCGCTGAGCGTCAGCGCAACGGATTGGAACAGGAGCGCGGCGGGCAGCGTGACCAGCGCGCCTGCTGCACGGGCGAGCCGCACATGAAGGGCGGCCAGCGTGTGGACGGCCTCGTCGTCGAAGAGCGCCGTCGCGGTCCGGCTGGCATGCCACAGCCAGCGGCGATCTTCGCCGTCGTTCGCAGTCCCGGCGCGTAGCCCGCGATCGCGGAACGCCGCCAGCGCGCGACGCAGCCCGGGAACGCCCACCTCGTATCCCTCGGTGAACGTCGTCACGAGGCCGTCGAGCAAGAGGTCCCACGGCGCCGGCGTCCCGGGCGGGGGCGGTGCGGCCCGGGCCGCCTCGGCTACCTCGTGCACGCCAAGGCGGGAGTCCCGACGGCCGGTGATGATGGCGGCGTCGAGGGCGTGCAGGTAGGTCTCGCGGGCCAGCGCGGCGTCCAGCGGGGCGAGCTTTCTCGCCGCATCGAGGAGCATCTCCGCCACGTCGTTGCCGCGGGTGAGGTGGAAGGCGATCTGGGCGCGAAGCAGTTCGACGCGGGCATCGTGCAGGGGGTCCGGAGGTCCGGCCGTGGCGACCGTCAACAGCTCCAAGGCGGCCTCGGACGCACCTGCCGCGTACTTGGCTTGCGCGGCGTTCAACGCCCGGCGTGCGCGCAGGGCCGGATCCGGAGTCAGCTCGGCTGCGCGCTGCAGGAACGCCGCTCCTGCGGCCGCCCCGCCGCGGGCCTGCGCTCGGCCGGCCGAGCGCTCGAGCTCGGCGGCTGCCTCCTCATCGACCCCGAGCACCGCTTGCGCGCTGTGCCACGCACACCGATCAGGGTCGCGTCGCGGGTCGGTTGCCTCGGCAAGAGCGCGGTGTGCCCGGCGACGGTCCGGTGATGTGGCGGCTCGATAGACCGCCGAGCGCACCAACGGATGAGAGAACCGCACCTGATGGTCGATCTCCAGAAGTCCAGCCGCTTCGGCAGCCGCCGCAGCGTCGGCGGCGATGCCCAGCTGCTCGCCTGCCCGCCACAACAGCTCTACATCCCCGGTCGGCTCGGCCGCGGCCAGCACCAACAGCAGCTGCGTCTCTGGCGGCAGACCGCCTGAGCGGCGCTGAAAGCTCGTCTCGATGCGACGCGGCAAGGTGACAGCGTCGGGCAGCTCGAACCCACCGGCCAGCTGCGCGCTTCGTGGCAGCTCCAGCAGCGCCAACGGGTTGCCCCGTGCCTCGGCGACGATCCGGTCGCGCACTCCGTCATCGAGCGGAGTGCGGACCGCTGCCGCCAGCAGGTCGTGCGCGTCCGCGTCGCCGAGCCGATCCAGGCGAATCTCCGGCAACCCCGCGAGCGCGTCCGACTCGCTCTCGGCGTCGTCGCGCACCGAGAACACCAGCGCGACTCGTTCGGCTGCCAACCGCCGCGCCACGAACGCCAGGATCTGCGCGGACGCCGGGTCCAGCCACTGAGCATCGTCGACGAGACACACCAGCGGCCCGGCCTCGGCGGTCTCGGCCAGCAGGTTGAGGGTCGCCAGTCCGACCAAGAACCTGTCCGGCGTCGCACCGCCGTGCAACCCGAACGCCACGCCCAGAGCTGCCTGCTGCGGTTCGGGCAAGGACTCAGCACCAGCGAGCAGGGGTGCGCAGAGCTGGTGCAGGCCAGCGAAAGCGAGGTGCGTCTCGGACTCCACCCCGGCCACGAGCACGACCCGGTGCCCCGCCGAAGTTGCGGTTCGCTGGGCATGCTCCAGCACCGCGGTCTTCCCGATGCCCGCTTCCCCGCGCACCACGAGCACCCCGCTGCGTCCGGTTCGCGCCCCGGCGAGCAGGTGCTCGACCATCTCGCGCTCGGTGCGTCGGCCCAAGAGGTTCACTGGCTGGCTTCCTCCCCCGGGTCGGTACCGGCGAACGGGCCGATTCTCTCCGATGCGCGCCTCACGCGCCAGACCCAGCTCCCCCGCATCCAAGGGCACGAGCAGCGAGAACACCGGCCCTTCCACCTCGACCGATCCGTTGCTGGTCACGGCCCGCGAGTGGAGGAGGGTCGCGACGACACCGGGGCCTCCGGAGCAGGCACCGGCGTTCGCTCGGCATCGAAGACCGACATGATGACCGTCGCTGTGCTGGTGAAGCCGATGGCGAGGGCAAGAAGGAGAGACGGGAGGTAGTCGCTCGCCGACGGGGTCGAGCCGCCCAGCGTCCACGGCAGCACGACCAGGGCCACCACCGCGAACGAGGTGAAGGCCTCGTTCGCGGCCAGCGCGGGCGACCTTCTGGTCGCACCCTTCTTCAGGACACGACGGGTGGTGTCGACGGTGGCGACCACGAGTGCCGCTGCGAATGTCACGAACGCGACGCGCGCCCACACGGGCTCCGCACCCACCAGCGCGAGAGGGACGACAAGGGGCAGGCTGTAGGCGATGAGTACCCACCGGGCACCGGCCCGCATGTACTGGTCCGGCGCGCTGCGCGCGGCGCCGCGCGATCGATGCAGCACGGAATCGAGATAGAAGAACACGGCAACGATGAACGTGCCGACGAGGGTCGCCGCGATGCCTGCGAGGCCGAGCAGAACTTCGTCTGTCACCTCACGCATGATCGTCACCTTCTTCTCGAGCGCGTCCGCGATGACGCGCGCTTCATCGGTCGGGGGTCAACGCCCGCGCGCTTCGCTGATGGAGTTCGCTCCGTCGACGGTGATGAGCTGACCGGTGATGTAGGACGCGCCCTCACCAGCGAGGAACCCGATCGCATGCGCCACCTCGTCGGCAGTGCCGGACCGGCCCACGGGTGTGGCCGCGCCCAAGACCCGCTCGTAGTCGGAGGCGGACGCGGTGTCGATCCACCCCGGTGCGACGGCGTTCACCGTGATGCCCGCCGCAGCCATGTCGATCGCCGTGGCCCGGGTCAGTCCGACGACGCCGGCCTTCGCCGCGTGATAGCCGACGTCACCCGCATAAGCGGCGACCGGTCCCGACACCGATGAGACGTTGACGATGCGGCCGTACCCGGCCACCTGCATGAGGTCCGCCACCGCGCGGATCATCAAGAACGACGTGGTCAGGTTTCGATCGAGCGAGGCATTCCAGGCGTCCAGGGACAGCGTGTCGACCGCACCCGACGCGTACGAGCCGGACACGGAGGTCATCCCGGCGTTGTTGACGAGGATGTCCACGCCGCCGAACGAGTCCGACGCGCACCCCACGACGGTGGCCGCATCGGCAGGATGAGTGAGGTCGGCGACCACCCCCTCGGCTCGAACACCCGCGGCGCGTAGCTCTGCGACCCGCTCGAAGATGCGATCCGTCGTCGACGTGATCACCACAGGACTTCCGCCGGCGCCGAGAAGTCGGGCTGCCGCGAAGCCGATTCCCGCTGCGCTTCCCGCGCCGGTGATGATGGCGACTCGCTGTCTCGGCGTCGTCATGGTTGAGCCTTCCGTCTAGCTGCGTGAGAGCGCTCGAGAAAGGCGACATACCGCCGAAACCTTGGCTCGGAAGCGCTGGGCGGGCGCCCTGCCCATGGCTTGAAGAGTGCTGCACCGGGTGAGCCCTTCGCGTCGGTGACAATCACTGGTGATGCCGCGCTACGTAGTTGCCCGGACACCGAGACGTCATTGACCTGGGCCTCGCCGACTGCCCTCAGCCTGATTCCGTGACGTGCCAGCGGAAGTAGCGCAGCGCCAGTGCGCCGGCCACGATCGCCCATGCGGCCAAGACGGCTATGTGCAGCCAGGTGCCCGAGCTCGCGGCCCCTCCCAGGACGTCGGCGAGCGCGTTCTGCAGGTGCTTGAGGGGGAACACCATTCCGACGGTGCTCATCCATTCCGGCGCGCCGATGGTGAAGATGTCCGACAGGAATGACAGGGGTAGCAGGACCGTGAGGGAGACAGCGCCGAACGAGCGGGCGTTGCCGACCGCGGCTGCGATCAGGAACCCGCACGCGGCCAGGGTCACGGTGCCGAGCAGCAGCAGGCCGAGCGCCATGAGCACCTCGACGGCCGAGGGTCGCATGCCGTAGGCCACCACGCCCAGACCCAGCACCAGGGCAGTGACGACAACACCCAGCACCGCCCCTCCTGCCACCCGACCGACGACGTACTGGGCAGGTGCCAGCGGGGTTCCGCGAAGGCGCTTCAGCACGCCACGGTCGCGGGCCCGCACAACGGTCTCGGGGACATTCATGAACGCTGTCACCGCAACCCCCCACGTGATCATTCCTGCGGCCAGGTGAGTGATGAAGGGCACCCCGCCGATGACCGGACCGCCGTCGGAGTAGACGGTTGCCATCAGGGCGAACAGCCCGAGCGGCAGGACGACGGCGAAGAACACCGACCCTGGGTCACGCCACACCTGCTTGAGCGCCGCGGCCGCCTGTGCGATGACCACCTCGACGACGCGTGGCTGTGCGTGGGTGATGAGAGCACTGGCTGCCGAGGCTCGCCGGGCGCCGGCTGGACGACTAGCCGGCCGCCCCACCGGCGCTCCGTGGCGACCCGTCCGCGAGGACTCTTCTGTTCGTAGGCCCCAGACCGCGACGGCGGCACCCACGGCCGTCCATGCCAGCAGGATGCCCAGCACCCCCAGGTCCCAGCCGTCGCCGGCGAGGTGCGGGCTGAACTGCTCCTGCAGCGCGTCGGTGAGGGGCTTGACGGGCAGGACCTCGGCCAGCCGGGTGACGGGATCGGGCAGCGCGCCGCCGATGGTGAACAGGCCTGAGATGAAGGAGGTGACGACGACCGCGCCGATCGATACGCCCTCAGCGACGACCGCCGAGCGGCATAGTGCCGACAGGCCGAGGCCAAGCGACAGGAAGCACACGGCGGCCAGCAGAACAGTGGCGACGCTCGCGACAGCGGTTCGCCAGAGGATCTGGACGTCGTAGGCGACCACGGCGAGCGCAAGGGCGACCGCCACCGCGAGGACTGCGAATCCCAAGGCGCCGAGCATGCGCCCGCTCAGGTAGATGGACATGGGCAAGGGGGTGCCACGCAGGCGCTTCAGCACGCCCGTCTCCCTGGCGTTGGTCAGCGTGATGGCCATCGTGGGAAGCGTCGCGTACAGCACCCCCATGACCAGCGCCGTCGGGGTGGCGAACTGCATGACGCGCAGGTCCGTCGTCGGGTCGAGGACCTCGTTTCCCGCGATCGCACCGATCATCACGAGCCAGACGACCGGGACAAGGAGGCTCAGCAAGGCCACCACCCGGGCTCTCCAGAAGTCCGTGGCGGCGTAACGGGCCTGGCGCGCGACCAGACCTACCGTCCCCGGCCGACCGGCCAGCGACACGTCGCTCATCGCGCCCGCCCCCCTTCGACTCGCGCGTCGTCAGACCTGTCCGCCGGCGCGTGGCTGTCAGCGCCCACGAGGGAGAGGTAGACGTCCTCGAGGGTGGGCCGATGCACGGTCAACGACGGCAGTTCCATGCCTCGTTCGAGTGCCCAGGCGGTGAGCGTGTGAAGGGCTGCGGTGGGGGCGGCGGTCGCGAGCTGCCATCCAGCACCCTCCGGGACCAGGGTGCCGCCGAGCGCTGGGAGGTCCGTGACCGCAGCGTTGGCCGGCAGCCGGAAGGAGACCACTGCGCCGCTGTGCTGGGCCGCCAGCTCGGCCGTGGTGCCGAGCGCGACCAGGCGCCCATGGACGATGACGGCCACACGGTCGGCCAGGTGCTCGGCCTCGTCGAGATAGTGCGTCGTCAGGAGCACGGTCTTGCCCGTTTCCCGTAGCCCCTGGATCAGCTCCCAGGCCCGGCGGCGGGCGGAAGGGTCGAAGCCGGTGGTGGGCTCGTCGAGGAAGAGCAGCTCCGGGTCACCCACCAGTCCGAGGGCGAGGTCCAGTCGACGCCGCTGCCCACCGGAGAGGGTCTTGACCCGTGCGCGCGCCTTGTCGGTGAGCCCGACGCGGTCGATGGCCACGTCTGGGTCCAGCCGGCGAGGGTAGAGGCCTCCGTAGAGTCGCACCAGCTCGGCGACGGTGAAGGTGTCGTCGAAGCCCGCCTCCTGCAGCACGATTCCGATCCGCTCGCGGAACGCCCTGCCACCTGTCTGGGGGTCGAAGCCGAGCACGTCGACGCTCCCGCTCGAGCGGCGGCGGTGCCCTTCCAGGATCTCGACCGTGGTCGTCTTGCCGGCGCCGTTGGGTCCCAGCAGGGCGAATATCTCGCCCGCCCCGATCGTGAAGGACAGGTCGTCGACGGCCACGACCGGCCCGTAGGTCTTGCGCAGGCCATCGACCGATACTGCAGGCATCGGCGCGCCTCCTCATCAGCCGTGACGGGTCGGGCCCGCCACCCGCGACCCGGCGTGTGCCGTGACCGGGAACTCCCCCGGTGTCGCATCTCAACCGTGCTCCACCGACGCACTCATGACCAGGGTCATTCGTCCCGGCGGCCTGGGCTCGGCAGAGGGAAGCGTGGTTCGAACGTGGGGGCCGAGGCAGCTCCGTGGACAGCGCGAACGACAGTGGTCACCAGCGCCGTGGTCACGGCACCCCCCGCTCGGCGGTACGGGTACGAGCTGCAACGCCTCCACAACTGTGAGCAAAGACCCCGCCAGACCAACGGTCCGACGGGGTCCTCACATCCGTGGAGCTAAGGGGACTCCGTCGCTCGTGCCTCGCTCCTCCTCGAATCACTGACCCTTTCAACGCAAAGGACCAGGGCGAAAAACGTGCCCTGGTCCTTCTGGTTGTGGAGCTAAGGGGATGCTCGCCCGCATGGCTCTGACCAGGCACGATGCATGACCGATTGACCTGTGCCAGTAATGTGCCAGCGTCGGGAGGGCCAGTCGAACGCGGTCGCTCACAGTATGACGCCACCCCGCGCGCTGGTCCGAACTAGGACGGACCGGCTCTTCGTCGGGTCCGACCTCGGCCAGGGGTATCCGGGCGACGGGAACAACGGCGAGATGTCGGCCTGGAAGCGCGTGTCGGCGCGGAGTGGCGCGTGCTCGACGACGGCGACGACGAAGTGTTCGAGCGGGTCGGCCAGACCGGAGTGTTCCGCACCCGGGGACCGGTGCGCGAGGTCCCCGCGTTGCGGTTCGTGCCGGATCGTGGGTGCCGGTTGCGCCAGCTCGAGATGTTCGCGCCCGGAGCGGTCACGGGCGGCGGGCCCCAACGGCCACGGCTTCGCTCACCAGCTGACGAGGACCGGCCGAGCTGCGTAGGTGGCCACCGGGTTCGCCAACGGTGTGGGCCGGTGGTACTCGGTCGAGACCAGTCGCATCCCGGGCAGCCGGGTGACCAGCGCCCGGAACGCCTCGTCGAGCTCGACGCGGGCGAGCTGCTGACCGACGCAGCCGTGCGGCCCATCTCCGAAAGCGAGATGGCCGCGCGCGTCACGGAGGACGTCGAGCCTGTCCGGGTCGGGGAAGCGTCGCTCGTCACGGTTCGCGGAGACCGCCGAGACCGAGACCGTGGTCCCGGACTCGACAGTCACGTCTCCGATCGTGACCGCCTCGGTCGCGGTGCGTGGGAACACCGTCAGGAACATCGTGCAGAACCGCACGATCTCCTCGACGGCGGCCGGCACCATTTCGGGGTCCTGGGTGAGCAGGCGGTACTGCTCGGGGTCCTCGAGCAGGGCGACTGTGCCTGTCGAGATCATGTACGCGACGGTGTCGCGACCCGACATGCTCAGCATGTGCAGGAGCCCCTCGACCTCGGCGTCCGTCAGGTCGTCGTTGGCGAGCAGATCGCTGATCACGTCCTCGCCCGGGTCCTCCCGGCGGTGGGCCACCGCCTCCCGCAACAGGTCGTGCTGCTGCTGGAGCGGTGCCCCGTGCACGTAGTCCTGCGCATAACGGTCGAGCAGGTGGTCGGCCACCCCCAGGACCAGCGCGTGGACGCGTATCGAGATCGGCTCGGCGTACAGCGCCAGGAGGTCGGCACCGGGACCGGCGTCGATCAGGACTTCGAGCTGCTCGGCGACGATCGCGGCGATCCGAGGTCGGTGCGTCCGTGCCGACCGCCCCGAGAAGCGCCGCGTCACCGCGCGGCGCAAGCGCACGTGCGGTGCGCCGTCGAAGCCGAGGATGTTGCCGCTGCGATCGGCGAGCAGACCCGCCTCGTCCAACGGGCCGGGCGGCACGCCCGCCTCGATCGGCGCGTCCGCGCACGGCATCCGCTGCGGCTGCTGACTGAACCGCGGATCGGTCAGCACCGCCTTGGCCTCGTCGTACCGGGTGACGAGCACACCCTCGTGACCGTCGCGGTAGTGCAACGGCACGAGAGCGGCCTCCTCGCGCCACGTGGCGAACCGTGGCGAGGGCCGCGTTGGCGTCGAGTCGCCCGGGAGCGTGCTCTGGTCGTGTCCGAAAGGGCAGCCTGTCATCGTGTGCATCATTGTCACCAGGTTCTGCGCGCGGTGCTGACGCCGAATGTGCCGACGTGGACTGCCGCTGGGTGGTCGTCGATCGGGTCGGTGTCCTCGTTGACCTCGACGCCCACCTCGATGCGGACGATTCGGGATCTCCCTGGCCAGTCTTGGATGTCGACAGCGACACGGCTCCATCCCGCCGGCCAGAGACGTGCGGTGCCACAACGGACGCTGCCGTCGGCGGCGTGCAGCCGCAGCACCGCCCGCACCGGTCGCCGGGTGGTGGGCAGACAGGTGTCGACCCGGGCATAGGCGAAGGTGGCGGACTCCAGGTCGGCGTCAAGCTCCAGGCTCGCCATGGCCCGCGACGTGCCGGCGGCACCGGTGATCCGAACCACCGGGCCGGGCTCCTGCTCGTGCGGCACCGGCATGCACCGCAGGCCGTCGGGAAGCACCTCGATCCTGGCGCCGTCCGTCGATGTCATCTGGTGGGCAGTGGTGGTGTCCAGAAGCGGGGCGGTGTCGACGTAGGCAGCCTGGCTCGCCCATGCTGGCGGCGACCATGCTGGCTGCGTCAGGGCCGGTCGGCTGGTCGTCACTGGTCGCGGCACCCGGAGTCGGTGCACGCCCGCAGACAGTTCGACCGGACCATCCGGCGTTGGCAGCACCGCGGTGGCCGAGACCGGGACGGTCAGCTCGACCTCGAGCGCCTCGCCGTCGCGCTGCCACGCCAGGTCGATGTCGCCACGCACGGTGGCGATCCGGGCGCTGAGCCGCTTCACCCCACTCACCGGATGCGGGTCGACCAGGAACCGGCCGAAGCCCGCGCTGAGCGGTTGCACACCGGCCAGGAACTGCCACACCCAGCCGGCGAACGGACCTCCGAGGCCTACGTGGTCCAGCGAGCCGGTACCCGTGTTGGCAGGGTCGATCCACCAGCACTCCCAGAAGGTGCCCATGTCGGAGGCGATCATCGCCCCTACGCCGGGCTCCGCAGGCTGGGTGAGGACGTCGAACACCACCTGGTCCTGCCGGGCGTGGGCGAGAGCCCGGACGACGGTCCGGGTCGTGGCGAAACCGGAGCTGACCCGATTGCCACGGCCGCGGATCGCGGCGACCAAGTCCGCGACGGCCCACGCCCGCTCGTCGTCGGTGAGCAGACCGGCTTCTAGGGCGACGGCCAGCGAGCCCTGCGACCCGTTCCCGACGACGCGGCGGTCCGGGTCGACGAATGCAGCCCGCGCCGCCGTCCGCAGGGCTTCGGCCCGGTCCTGGGCGCGTCGGGCGGCGTCCGGAGACCCGACCTCGGCTTCCAGCTTCGCCAGGACGTCCAGTGCGTCGATCGCGGCACCGGTTTGGTGGAGCTCCGGAGGGGTCTGCTGGAGCCCGAGCCAGTCGTGGCCGTAGCTGATCGGCGCGCCGTCGACGATGCCATCCGGTCCGATGCAGCCGAGGAGCCAGTCGGTCCAGCGCCGCAACGCCGGCAGGTTGGCGTCCAGTACCCGCCGGTCGCCGTACTGCAGCCAGTGCCCCAACAGCACCCGCTGCAGCGCGGCGCCCCAGACCGGGTCCGGCGGTGTGGCCTTCGGCGACAGATTGGGGGCGATGGCGGGGATGGCGCCGTCGTCCAGCTGGCTGGTGCGCAGGTCGCCGAGCCACTTGGTGAAGAATCCCTCGGCGTCGAAGGCGGACAGCTCGAACTCGGTGGCCGAGGCGGTGTCTCCGGTCCAGCCGGCCTGCTCCCGGGTGGGACAGTCCTCGGGGATGCCGTGCACGTTGTTGAGCAGGGTCCGCCGCCCGTAGTCGACGAGGCGCTCGACGACGGCCGAGTCGGTCTCCACCGTGCCGGTCGGAGCCAGGTCGCTGTGCAGCGTGTCGGCGGTCAGCTCGATCCTTGTGGCCGGCGGCAGACCGGTGATCTCGACGTATCGGAACCCGGCATAGCTGAACCAGGCCTCGCACACCTCGTCCCCAACGCCGGCCAGAACGAACTCGAGCACCTGGCGGGTACGGCCGCGATCGTGCGGGAGCGTCAGGTTGACGGTGTCCACAGCACCGTCAGCGCCGAGATGCTCACCGTGGACCAGCCGGATCTCGGTGCCGGCCGGGCAGGCGTCGAGAATCCTGAGGCGAACCCGTCCGGCGATGTTCAGCCCGACGTCGTAGACGCGGCGTCCCCCCTCGTCACCGAGCAGATTGGGCACCACCGTCGACGTGGCGTGCACCGGTGGGCCCGGGTCCGGAGCGACGTCCAGGGGCGGCGAGGCCGGGCTCGAAGGGCAGCTCACCGGCGTGATCGCGGTGGCCTCACCGGCGTGAACGAATGGGTCGCTGACCCGTAGGTCGTGCCGCTCCAGGTAGAAGGGCTGCTCCACGACGACGGCGCTGGGGGCGGTGGCCATCGCCGCCCGCGTGCCGAAGTGTCGGATGGTGCCGTCGGGCAGCTCCACGACGCAGGTGGCGAGCACGCGAGGGGGGAGATCGGTGATCGCCCAGGCGCCTCGGGCCAGGGTGAGGTCGAGCACGTGCTCGCCAGGAGTGCACAGGTCGGTCACGTCGTAGGTGCGATAGAGAGCCCGGGCGATGTCGGTGCGGGACGGGTCGACCGCGTGGCCGTTGATCGCGACCCCGTCGAAGCTGGCGCGGACCAGGCCCTGGGCAGTCAGATGCAGTCGGGCTCGCTCGACCGGCTGTTCGAGCGTGATCGGGATCCGCATCTGACGCAGCGGTGGCACCGTGATCCAATCCGCCTGCCAGTCCGTGTAGCACCAAGGACCGCACTCCAGAGGCGCATACCCCGACCACGGCGTCCAGCACTGCTCCTCATCCCGCACCCTGACCCGCCACCGGTAGCTGCTGAGGGCGTCAAGGGGCCGGACGAGATGGTGCCAGGGATCACGGCCCTCCACCACACCGGTGTCGAGGATCGTCGTGGTCCGACCCGCTCGCGGGGCGGACTCGACCTGCAGCTGATAGCCGGTCTGGCCTTGGCATTCGCGGCGCAGGGGGACGGTCCAGCTTAGTCGCGGTCGCCGGTCGGCCGCCGTCGGGACCCAGCGCGAGCCCGACGCCGGCTTTCCGGACGGCCGACCGTCCACCCTCAGCCAGTGCGGCCGGCTCGAGGTCGGATCAGCCGTGGAGGTGATGACTTCATCGCCGGCAACCACGCCATGCAGGATGTCAGCCATGCCGACGACTCTCCTTCTCGAACCGGATCGGGCGTCAGGTCAGCGAGCCAGTGCGGAGCAACCGGTCGAGGTTGCCGCCCATGACGAGGTCGAGCTCGTCGGTCGACAGTCCCGCATGCGCGCGGACCACCTCGATCGACTGCCGGTAGGTCAGCAGGTCGCGGGAGGCGGGGAAGTCCGAGCCCCAGAGCAGGCGGCACGGGCCGAACCCATCCAGTAGCCGTTGGAACAGCTGCTGGGCGGCTGGGTACGGGTAGCCCCACGCAGGCTCGTCGTTGTAGTGGAATCCGGACGCCTTGACGCCGATGTTCGGCACCTCGGCGCACGTGAGCACAGCGTTCACGTCCTGCTCGCGGTGGCGCCCCTGGCGCGGCAGCCCGAGGTGGTGCAGCAGGACCACCAGCGACGGGTGCCGCCGCGCGATCTCGACCACGTCGGGCAGCCAGGCCGCCCCGGCCGCCAACGACAGCACCGCTCCCCGTGCCGCGATCTCCGCCACGAACGCGTGCCCGTCCTCGCTGCGGAACCAGCCGTCGTTTTCAGGCCGGACGTAGTGGGTCACCCCCGGCGCGCCGGTCTCCTCCAGAACGTCGGCCACCCGGCGCGCCGCCCCGGGCGTGTGGTGCTCAGCCCGCCACATGCTGTCGACATCGACCCAGGCGGTGAGGCGGTGGGGGTACCGGCGTGCCGCATCGACGACATAGGCGTTGTTGTCGGCGTTGGCGAACCCGGCGCCGTCGTTGCCGCCGCCGATGCGGGCGCACACCACCGCCGCGTGGGCGACGCCGTGCGTATCCATCTGCCACAGCAAGGCATCGACCGTCCCGCGGTGCTCGGGGTCGGGGACGCGCCGGTCGTACGGCCAGACCCGCCAGGCGTGGCAGTGGCTGTCGGCGATCATCGGCTGCGCCCGGGCCGGGACGTGGCCCCGGCCCGAGCATCCGCACGAGTCACGAACGAGGCCGGTCGTAGTAGCCGACCGAGTCGATCTGGAACTGCGGATTCCAGGTCGCGAAGTCGGTGCCGACCGCCCGCATGCCGACCTCGATCCGGTCGATCGACGCCCGCCCCTCCCAGCCGGAGACGTCGAGCACGAGCTCGTTCCAGCTGTCCGGTGAGTACGGCTGCGTCACCGTGAGCTCGTCCTCGCCGGACGTCAGCGTGAACGTCGCCTCGTAGCCGGTTGCGCCCGGAGCACCGCCGTAGGAGTCGAGGAACACGACGACCTCGACGGCGTCGCTGAGGTCGAGGGGGACGTCCGGTTCCACGACGACCGACTTGAGGTCGGTCGCCGGGCCGACCTCTGCCTCGGCTGCGAGCACGTGGCTGCCGTCCTGTGGGCCGCCGGGACCGTTGAGGAAGCTCGTCGCGGCCCTGACCGACATGACGTTCTGCCCGGCCTGCCAGCCCTGGGTGGTGCCGTCGTCGAAGTCGTAGACCGACTCCGCCGTCGGTGGTGGCACCGACACCGGGACCTGGAACCGTTCGCCTTGGATCTGCAGGCAGACGGTAGGGGCCTGCGGGTCGGCAGGCTCCCAGGTCTCGATGGCGAGGGTGTAGGTCCGGGTCTGCCCGGTGCCGAGCCCATCCAGCTCAACGGCGTCGGGATCGGCGCCGATGCCCAGGCACGGCTGGACTACCAGGTCGGCCTCCGCCGGCCGGAGGTCGTTGTTGGTGACGGTGAGCTCCAGCGGTGCGCCGACGTCCGAGCCCTGGGGGGCGGCGGCGCTCACCTGGATGTTCGTGGTGCGCCCGGTACCAGCCAGCCGTTCAGCGAGGTGGATATCGCCGACGCGCAGCTCGCCCGCCCAGTCGGCGTTGGTGGAGCCGCTCACCCAGATCTTGATCCGGGTGATCTCCTCCAGCCCGTCCCAGCCTGTCAAGTCGATCGAGACCCGTTGTGTGCCGCCCCCGTCCGCCAGCCGCGCGGTGCCTTCGGCGATGACACCGCCGCTGCCTGAGTACACCTTGATGCGGGCGTATCGGGTCCCGATGGCGGCGTCGGCGGGGACCTGCAACTGGGTGGTGAGCACCGGCTGGTCGGTTGCGTCGAGCGGGGTGGTGAGCTCGACATCGGTGCCACGCCACAGCGAAGCCAGTGAGTCGAACCCAACCACGAGGTCGCCGTCGGCCGCCGTCACCGAGGTGACGTTGTCGGAGATCCGCCAGCCGTCGGTACCGTCGGCGAAGTCGGCGACCGTGGTGGTCTCACCCTTCGGCCGCGCCGTGGTGGAAGCCCCCACTGCCGTAGGCAGCGGTCGCTGAGCGAGCGCGGTGGGGTCCCACCCGGGCACCAGCTCGGACCAGTCGTCGATGCCGATGACGTCCAGCAGCGACTCGGTTACCTCCAGGGACCGCTCGGTATCGATGTACTGGAACACCTCGTGGATGATCTTGCGCTCGTCGGGAGAGGACGGTTCGGGTCGGTCCTCGTCCCAGGTCCACAGCCCCAGCCGCAGGCCGCCCTCGATCTTGTGGTCGACGTGCCTGTGCAGGATGAAGTTGTCGATGCTGTCCAAGAACCGCACCTTGTAATACGCCAGGGCATAGCAGGCCGCCTGCAGCAGCTGCGCCTCCTCGCTGTTGTTGGCGGTGTTGCAGCCCTGCTCGGACAGGATCACTCGGCGCGACTCACCCTCGAACAACAGCTCGGGGCGTGCGAGGTAGGCCGGCAGCAGCTCGATGTTCTTGAACGTGATGCGCGGGGTCGTCTCGACGTCGTCCGTCGCGGTCGTGTCTTCCCAGAACGCCGGGTCGAACAGGTTCTCCGGGTAGGGGTGGTGCGCCAGGTACCAGCCGTAGTCGCCATGCGCCTTGGTCAGTGCATTGAGGCCGTCGACGACGTCGCGCACCGGGTAGTAGCGGGTCGGGTTCTCGGGGTCCGGGTTGGCCCCACAGACGATCGTCCAGCAGTGCGTGAGCGAGGTGTAGGTGCGCGCGCCCCCATACGCGGCCTGGGCGGCCATGTGGGTGATGCGCATCGCTCGCTCGTAGTACATCAGGAACTCCTCGAGCGGCTTGTCGCCCATGTTGCTCCAGGTCCACTGCGCGTCGACCTCGTTGCTGACGATGAAGCCGACCGCCCGGCCGTACCGCTCGTCGGCCATGGTGTAACGCTGGGTGATGAACTCCATAGCCGCGGTGTAGTGCGCCACGCCCTCGGCAGTTTCGGTGTTGAAGCCGAACACCGGTCCCCCGCTGAAGTCGGCGTCAGGGTGGATCAGCACCTGCGCCGCCGAGTTCGGGTCGTCGCTGGCGTACACCAGCAGGATGAGGTTGACGATCTGGTCGTTGTCCGACAGCGGCTTGATCTGCCGGTCGGACGCCTCCACGGCCTGGCGGTCGAAGTAGAACTCGCGACCCTGTGAGACGAAGGTGATGGTGTTCTCGGGGCCCTCGTCCTCCAGCTGCATGAGCTGGTCCAACGGCATGTTGATTCCCGCGTGCTGGTTGCCGATCACCTCGGCGTCATCGGTCATCTGGACCTGCAGGCCCTTCTTGCTCAGCGCCTCCGGGTAAGCGAAGTCCTGCAGCGGGGTGACCTGGTTGTCGTCGACGTAGCGGAAGGTGCCCAGCACCTGCCCGTCCGACACCGCCAGGTACTTGGCGTAGTACAGCCCCGACTCCGCGTCCCATGGGAGCGATGCGCCGAAGGTGCCGGCGTCGTCGGCGGTCACGGTGGCGACCGGTTCGAGCTCGGGCCACGACGCCGGATCGGCCTCGGTACCGAGCGCGTACACCTCGACCTCAGCGCCGGCCGGGGCATGACCGGACACCTCGATGACGTCATCGCGGGCTGTGACGCCGCTGACGCCGTCGACGACGTCGGTCGGATGGCTGTCCGCCATCGCCGGGCCTCCGGCGACCCACCCGAGCGTCAGGATCAGCGCGACCGCCTGCAGGACGGCCAGGAATGTGCGCGGACGTCGTAGTCCGCCTGGGTGGTGCGACACGGATACCTCCGGTTGAGGGGTTTCTACAGTGCGTGCGGGGGGAAGAGTGCGGGAGCGGTCGTGCGTCCGGCGCAGCCGCTGGTGGAGCGTCACGGGCCTGCCGCCCACGGCTCGGACTCCCAGTCGTTGTCCTCCACGGCGGTGCGTTGCGAAGCCAGCCACTGCTCCTGCAGGTGCGCGAGCTGCGCGTCGAGGTCGCGCTGGCCGAGCAGGTAGCCGTCGTAGACGCTCTGGATCGTGGTCCCGGGCGGACCTGCGGGCATCCCACCGGTGAGCATCTGCTCGCCCCACGCGCCTTCGGCGAAGCCAGCGACCGACGGCGCGGCCTCGGCGTCGACGACGGCGGGGATGCCTCCGGTCTCCTGCAGCCACGGCTCGATGTGCTCGGGTGCCGAGACGAACTGCAGGAACGCGATCGCTGCGTCCAGCTCGACACCTTCGGTGGTGGCCGGGACCATGTAGCTGGTTCCGCCGGTGGATGAGCCGTACTGGGCCTCGAACCCGGTGGAGAGCGGGTGGGCTTCTTCGTCGATGGTGGGGAATGGCATGCTCAGGAGCTCGAACTCGACGTTCTCGAGGGCGGAGTAGCCGAAGTTCACGCCCCAAGCCATCGCCGCGCCGCCCGAGGCGAACTCGTCCAGCCCGACGACGGCGCCACCGCCGGAGGGGGTCACGCCGGACCAGTTCTCGGTCACGCAGGCGTCGTAGAACTCGCCGAGCAGCTCGACGCTCGCGCGTGCCTCCGGGGTCGTCGTGGCGTCGAGCTCGCCGCTGAGGATCGCCCTGGCCCAGTCCTTGGCGATCAGCTGCTGGCTGCTGCCCTCGCTGCCGTCGGGTGCGTAGACGTTCAGCTCGTCGTAGTACTTGGCGAACAGCATGTTCGAAATGGTCTGGACAGTCCAGCCCAGCCCGAGGTCACCGTTGTCCATCGCGAACGGGGTGTACCCCGCCTCCCGCAGCGCGCCGCAGCCGTCGATGAACTCGGTCCAGGTCTCGATCGGCGCCTCCAGACCGACCTCGGCGAAGATGTCGGCGTTGACGAAGACGCCGGTCGCCACGAGGTTGAACGGCACGAACTCGGTGTCGCCGTCGGCGTTGACCGAGGCGGCGACGCCGGGCCCGTACTTGTCGGCCTCGAAGGCGTCCCACCAGCGTGTGTTGCCTTCGATGAAGGGGTTCGGCGCTTCTAGGTACTCGTTCAGCGGGGTGACCAGCTCCGGCTCGTGCGGGGCCTGGTTGAAGACCAGTTCCGGCGCGGTACCCGCCGCCAGCTGTGTGGACAGCGTCTGCGCGAACTGGTCGACGGGGAGCACCGTCGTCTCCACGATGACTCCGGTCTCGGCCTCGAACGCCGCGACCAGCGCTTCCCAGGCAGGTCCGAAACTGGCTGGGTCGCTGTTCCACTGGTTGGGGCCGGCGAGGGTGATGGTGGTGCCCGCCAGGGAGTCACCGTTCTCGCCGCCTTCGTCTGTATCGCCGCCGCCGCCGCAGGCGGCCAGCGTCAGGGCGCCGGCGGTGGCCAGGGCGATGAGGCGCACGCGCGATGTCGTCGTCGTCATCTCGTCTCTTCTCGTTTCGGGCGGCGAGCGCCGCAGCGGGGTGGTGAAAGTCGGTGGCGTCATTTGCTCCCGGTCAGGCCGCCGGACAGGCCCGCCAGGAAGTGCTTGGACAGGAAGGTGAACAGCAGCAGCAGGGGCAGGCTCGCGAGGACGTACCCGGCGAACAGTGGCCCGTAGTTGGTGCCGTTCTGGCCGTTGAAGAACTCCAGGCCTACGGAGATCGTCCGCAGCTCGTTCTGGCTGACCGTCAGCAGCGGCCAGAAGAAGTCGTTCCAGACTCCGATGACCGTGACCAGGGCGATCGTCCCGACGACAGGCAGCGACAGCGGCAGCACGATGGAGCCGAACATCCGCGTCCCGGAGGCGCCGTCGACCAGCGCGGCGTCGAAGAACTCCTGCGGGAGCTGCTCGACGAAGGTCTTCATCAGCAGCGTCCCGAGCACCGCACCACCCACCACGTGCGGGATCATGAGCACCAGCCGAGTGTTGAGCAGGTCGAGCTGCTGCATGAGTAGGAAGCTGGGGATCAGGCTGGCGATCCCCGGGACCATCAGCAGCAGCGCGATGGCGCCGAACAGCAGCCGCCGTCCGGGGAACTGATAGCGCGCCATCACGAAAGCGGCGACCGTGCACAGCGCGAGCGCGCCCACGATCGAGCCCGCCGCGACCACCACGGTGGTGACGAAGTAGGGGGCGATCTGGGTGAAGGCGTCCACGTAGTTCGCCAGGTGCGGCGGCCAGGCGGGTCGCCAGAACGAGGTGAAGTACTGCTCGTTCGTCTTGAAGGACGTCACCAGCATGAACAGGAACGGGAACAGCCCCACGAACGCGATCACCGACAGCGTGACGACGATCCCGAGCTGGCTGAGCCGCCCCGCCCGGCCCGAGCCGGGCCCGCGTGCGCGCCCTGTCACGTGGACGGGTGCTGACCTCGAGACGACGGCTCCAGCAGCTGGCGCACCGGCGGCGCCCTGGCCGGATGCGAGAGCGTCAGATGGGACGGACACCGGGGTCCTCCTTCCGGACGCGGAAGATCACGACGCTCAGCGCCAGCGCGAGGATGAACAGGACGGTGGACAACGCCGCCGCGTACCCCCACTCCGAGCCTTGGAAGGCCTCGGCCAGCATCCGCAGCACGGGCACCTCGGTGGCACCGTTCGGGCCGCCGCCGGTGGTCAGGTAGGCGGCGAACCCGTACTGCAGCACGCCGATGGTGGTGAGGAAGATCAGCAGCTTGATCTGGCTCGCCATCAGCGGCAGGTCGATGCGGAACAGCCGGCGGATTCGGCCGCAACCGTCGAGCGCGCATGCCTCGAAGATCTCCACCGGGATGTTCTGCAACGCGGTCAGGAAGACGAGGAATGGCAGCCCGGCGACGAACGGGAACCCGATGAAGAGCAGCGCCAGCAGCGCCAGGTCGGGGTCGCCCAGCCAGTTCTGTTGCAGCGCACCGAGCCCCACTGACTCCAGGAACCGGTTGATGAGACCGTCGTTCGGTTGGTACATCGCGGCCCACAGCAGCACCAGGACCACTCCGGGGAAGGCCATGGGGGCAATGAGCAGCGTGCGGAAGAGGAACTGCAGCCGCGCGCTGCGCAGGCTGATGAGCAGCTCGGCAGAGAGCATCGGCAGCAGCCAGCCGACGGTGATCCCGAAGAGGAAGATGACCCCCAGGTTGCGGAACGAGCGCCAGAACAGGGCGTCGTCCAGCATGGTCCGGTAGTTGTCCAGTCCTACGAACTCCATGCCGATCGCTGGGACGCCGTCTTGGAAGGACAGCCAGATCCCGCTGGCTGCCGGGTAGTACGCGAATACCCCGAGGACGGCCACGAGTGGCAGTAACGCCAGGTATACCAGCCACGGCACCCGGCGTCGGGCCCGTCTGGGGGCCGCGGGGGTGAGCGCGGAGGTGCCGGTGCTCGTCATGGCGGCGTTCCTTTCTCGTCTCGTGCGATGGTCATGGCTTTCACATCCCCAGCGACTCACCGCCGTCGACGTACAGGTCGTGCAGCGCCACGTGCGCGGCGTCGGCCGAGAGCAGGAACTGCACGGCCGCGGCGACGTCGTCGGGCGTGCCGACGCGCCCGTCCGGGATCCGTGGGCGCATCGCGGCGAGGTCTCCGGTCGCGAGCGGGATGCCGTGGTGGTCGCCCGCCAAGTCCTGCATCATCGGCGTGGCAGTCGGACCCGGCGCGACCAGGGTGATCCGGACCCCGAGCGGGAGCACCTCCATGCCCAGCACGCGCAGCGCCTGCCGCATCCCGGCCTTGGATGCGCTGTACGCGGCCTGCCGCATGCGCGGCATCCTGGCGGCGATCGACCCGACGGCGCAGATGGCGCCGCCGCCACGGGCGGCCATCGTGCGCGCGTAGGAGCGGGCCACGTCGTAGACGCCCACGAGATTGACGGCCAGGATCCGGTGAAGCTCGTCAGGGGTCACATCCATCGACGGCGACGCGGCGAAGATGCCGGCGGCGATGGCGACCTGACCGGCGCCCGCCGTCGCCTCGACCAGCGCGGCGACCGACCCCGGGTCGCCGATGTCGACCTGCAGCGAGCGGCACGCGTGCCCGTGGGCGGTGAGGTCCGCCGCTAGCGACGCGGCGCCGTCGCCGTTGAGGTCGGCCACGACCAGCTGGCGGCCACGGGCCAGGCGCCGGGCGATGGCCTCGCCGATGCCCTGGGCCGCTCCGACGACGACGGCGAGATCCTCAGCGGGCATCGGCCAGCTCCTCCGGCATCATGTGCAGCGCCCCCTGATGGACCTGCTCGCGGTTGCCGCTCGTCGCGGCGCGATAGGCGGCGTCCAGCAACGACGCCGACGCAGCGCCGACCGCGCCGGGTGCCGGGTCCGCGCAGCCCTCGACCAGCACGCGCACGAACGCGTCGACAGGTGCCTGGAGCTGGTAGACCGCCCGGGTGGGGTCTGGCTCGATGATGGTGCTGTCGCCACCCTCGCGGTGCACGACGGCGGTGCCGCGCAGGATGTCGTGCTCGACCATGCCGGCGGTCCCGTGGTAGCGCAGCAGCTGGCGCGCCGGGACTCCCGGTGGAGTGGTGCCGGTGGAGCCGAGGGTTCCGAGCGCCCCGTTCTCGAGCCGGAACGCTAACGCGTCCACGAGATCGACCCGAAGCTTCCGGTAGCTCATGAACGCGCTCACCTCGACGGCCTGCAGACCTGTGGTCGCCACCATCGTGGTGACCAGATGACTCAGCTGGGTGTGGCCCTGCCCGCCTCCGGACAGGGATGGGTCGGAGTAGGTGGTGCCGTGCGGCACGGTCGGGTCGTGCGCCGAGTCGCCGTCGTCGGTGACGGCGAAGAGGCTGCCGGCGCCGGAGGAGAACTCACCCGCGACGCTCACCAGCTCCCCGATCTGCGTGCGGACCGCGGCGACGACCCGGTGTGCCGTCGGTGCGTGCAGGTAAGGCACCCCCACCGACAGCACCAGGCCGTTCTTGCGGGCGAGGTCGACCAGGCGCCAGGCATCGTCGGCGTCTGTGGTCATCGGCTTCTCCACCAGTGCCGAGACGCCGCTGCTCAGGGTCTGTTCGGCGAGTGCGGCGTGGGTCGTGTGTGGCGTGGCAACGACGACCGCGTCCACGGCCGACTCTTGCAGCAGTGCGGTGAGATCGGTCTCGGTCCGCTCGACGCCGAAGGAGGCAGCGCCCTGCTCGGCGCGGGCGCGGTCGCGGTCGACGACGGCGACGAGGCTGACCGAGGGGTGCGCCGCGAGAGCCGGGAGATGCGCCGTGTGGGCCCACCAGCCCGCGCCGACCATCGCGACCCGTGCTGACCTCACGTCGGCACTCCTTCCCGGCGCAGGCCTCGAACCAGGGCCGCGTCGGGGTTCAGCCGCAGGCCGAAGCCGGGGGCGTCGGACACGTGGATGCGGCCGTCGACGGGCAGCGGCTCGCCGGTCAGGAGGTCGCCGTGCAACGGGCCCGGGGTGTCGCACCGGCCGGTCACGAGCGGGAACTCGGTGAGGAACGCCTCGGGGTAAGCGGCAAGGAAGTGGTAGGAGTAGGCGCCCCCGACGTGCGGCAGCACCCGCTTGCCGTAGCTGCGGGCGACGGCCGCGATCCGCCGAAGCTCGGTCAGTCCGCCGCACCAGGCGGGGTCGGGCTGGAGCACGTCGACGCCGTTCTCGCACAGCAGCCGGAACCCGGCAGCGGTGTACTCGTGCTCGCCCGTGGTGAGCATCATCCGCGGCGGCATTCGCCGCCGGAGCTCGGCGTGGCCCGCATAGTCGTCCGGCGGCAGCGGCTCCTCCAGCCAGCGGAACCCGAGCGGCTCGATCGCCCACGCCAACCGGGTGGCGTAGTCGACGTCCAGAGACATCCAGCAGTCGTAGTAGAGCGGCATATCCGGGCCTGCCGCGGCGCGTGCCTGCTCGGCCCTCTCGACGTTGCGGCGGAACCCGTCCTCACCCTCGACGGGCGCCCACGTCAGCGGAAGCTTCCCGCCTGCGAACCCCAGCCGGGCCATGGCCCCCACGTCGGGACCGGTCGCGTACGCCGGCAGCGACTCGTGCACGGGGCCGCCGAGCAGGCTGTAGACCGGTTCGCCGGTGATCTGCCCATGCAGGTCCCAGACGGCCAGGTCGACCGCCGAGATCGCGTGCAACACCACGCCCTTGCGGCCGTAGAGCAGGGTGCTGTGGAACATGCGGTCCCAGATGCGCTCGTGCGCCGCCGGGTCCTGTCCCTCGACCATGTCCGCCAGGTGCAGCTCGACGATCGCGGCCGCGACCTGGCCGCCGTTGGTGATCCCGACACCGACGTGCCCCGACGCACTCTCGACCTCCACCACGACCGTGCGACCGGAGTCGCGGCCGATCGCCGCTGAACGGCTGTCCCGAAACTCGGGGTAACGGGTCATCGGGTTCGCGACCTTGCTGCGGCGCCAGTCGGCGATCACGTCAGGCAGTTCCGACGGCGCGGTGTCGGGTTGGGTCACTGGTTCGGAGGAGGCCGGCTGGTCCGGACGTACCCACGCTCGGACCTCGGTAACTCTGTGCCGTTCCCGCACGCCATGCTCCCTCTCGCCGTCGAGTGCGCCCGGACGACCACCGGGGCGAACGGAAGTCTTGTACAGAGTTCGCCATCTTGCAAGTGTCTTCATGGATATGAAAGACTCCAGCAGTCGGCCGGGCGGTCCGGGCGTGGTGAGGCGGTGGCGCGATGGTGAAGGCGGCTTCCCTCGACGGCGAGGTGACGTCCGTGAAGTCCGCGCGCCGGCTGATGCTCGTGCTGGAGTACCTAGCGGAGGTCGGCCCTGCGCCCTTCGCCCAGATCGTGCGTGATCTGGACCTGCCCAACTCCTCTGGCCACCAGCTGCTCGCGACCATGGTGGACGGCGGGTTTCTCGAGCACGACGAGCAGGCCCGCTCCTACCGGCTGGGACCGCGGTTGTGGGCGGTAGCCCAGGCGTTCCGCCGCACCGACGACCTCACAGAGCTGGCGCAGCCGTTGATGCGGGCGCTCGTCGACGAGGTGGGCGAGACCACCCAGCTCTCGGTGCTGGAGGGCCGTCACAACGTGTACCTGGCTGTCGTCAACTCCCCGCACCCGATGCGGCTCGCCAGCGCTGTCGGCCGCCGGTTGCCAGCTCACGCGACCGGACTCGGCAAGGTGCTGCTGTCGGGTCTTCCCGACGAGGAGATCGCCCACCGGCTGGACGGAGTCGATCTCGAGCGGTTCACCGAACAGACCCGCACCAGCCTCCTTGAGGTGATGACCGACGTCGACCTGATCCGGGCTCGTGGCTACGGCGAGGACAACGAGGAGTTCGTCATCGGGTGCAAGTGCGTGGCCATGCCGGTACGGGATCCGAGCGGGCAGGTCGTCGCGGCGATGTCGGTCACCGTGCCGACCCCGCGACTGACGGACGCACTGCTCGCGGACATCCACCGTGCCCTGTCCGGCACAGTGGTCGAGCTCGAACGGCGGCTGCCGTGACGGCGTGCTAGGTCAACCAGGGGCGAACTTTGCCCTGCCCATCTATTGAAACCTTTCAACCACCGAGCACTCACCCCCACACTCAATGCCGAGAGGAAGGTCCAACCATGCGAGGAACGACGACAACAACGGGGCGCGCAGTGGGTGCGCTCGCGGCGGCAGGACTGCTGCTGGTCGCTGGATGCAGCGGCGAAGACCCACCCGCAGCCGATGGGTCCGGCGACCTGGACGGAGTGACGATCCAGCTCGCCGGACCCAACCAATGGAACGCCGACCCGCAGTCGTTCGGCCCGTTCTGGGAGGACCTGACGGCGCGTTTTCAAGAGGAGACCGGCGTCGAGGTGCAGACCACGGTGCTGCCGATCAGCGAGTTCTCGCAGACGATCTCCACCCAGCTCGCGGCAGGCACGGCCCCCGCGCTCGTGTTCAACCAGCCGCCGCACGACCCTCAGACGGTCGTCGCTCTTGACGAGTACATGGAGCAGCCCAACCCGTTCGTCGAGGGCAACGAGCGTTGGTACGACGTCTTCGACCACGAGTTCTTTGGATACGACGCCGGCTCGGTGAACGGGCAAGGGAACCTGGAGTGGGTCCCGTTCAACCTCATCGGCCTCGGCATCTTCTACAACGCAGAGATCTTCGCCGAGGTGGGGATCGAGCCGCCGCTGACCACCTATGGGGACTACTTGAGCGCGTGCGACGACCTGCGCGCAGCCGGCTACGACGGGTTCGCGATGGACTCCTCGCTACAGGGTCAGGGCCAGATCACGAACTTCATCTCCAACATGCTGATGAGCCGCTACTTCGACGAGTGGAACGTCTACGCGGGTGACGGCTCCGAGGGCGCCGCGACGACGCAGCTGGCCGCGAAGTCGGAGGCGCGCGCCATGGCGCTCGGCTTGTACTCCGCCGTCGAGACGCCGGAGGTTGCCGAGACGCTGCGGCTGGCCAAGGAGTTCATGGATCGGTGCGCGACCACCAACTGGTCGGGTATTGCGCCAGCCGCGGGTGGGTTCGTGAACACCGCAGACTTCGCGGCGGGGAACGCCGCGATGGCGCTGGGATCCAACCTCGCGGCAGCCGACGGGGTGCTCGACTTCGAGTACGGGACGATGCCGTTCGGGACCGTCACCCAGGAGGACTCGCCGCTGTCCACCGAGTTCGGCGCCCAGTCCGGGCTCGGTGCCGGCGGCACCTCGTACATGATCTCGGCGACCACCGAGGGGCCCGAGCTCGAGGCAGCGATCGCGTTCCTGCAGTTCGCGAGCTCACCCGAGGGCATCCAGCCGTTCCTGGACGCCAGCGGCGGCATTCCGGCGATCGTCGACGCGGAACCCGCTCCCGGGCTCGAGGGCCTGACGGCGGACGAGGACTGGACCTCGCCAATGCTGATGGGCGACTTCGGGACCGTGCCCGCCTCCGCCGCCGGGCAGCCCGTCATCGACGGTTTCCTCATCGGAGACCAGACCCTCGAGGACCAGCTCGCCGAGCTGCAGGCGCTGTGGGACGAGTCGGTCGCCGAGCAGGTCGAGGACAACGGCTGGACCGACGACTGGACGTCCGAGGTCGGCTGACGCCGTCTCGCCCCGCCCCCGACCAACCCGGAGATCCGTCATGCCCACGAGAACCCCCAGCTATCGGCGCGCGAGCTGGGGCGGGAGCAGTCACGAGATCCGCTCCGGCAACACGACGCTGGCGATCTTCGACCGACGGACAGGATGGGGGTGGGGCGAGCTGCTCGACGCCGACGGTGAGCCGTTAGTCGTGCTGGACCACCTCGGCGAGCTCATGGTGCAAGGTCAAGCGGTCCCGATGCGTCTGGAGGCCGGCGCGTGCGTCCCGACCTCCACACGCGACGGCCAGCCCGCCCTGGAGCTCACGGTGGAGTCGGTGACCCTGGCCGACGCGCTGTCCGGATCGTCGTTCGAGCCGTGGGTCGGTGCCGCGCTGCGGGGCCCGGTGCTGCGCGGTACGGTGCGGATCGAGGCGGCTCATCGGACAGGCGGGTTCTGGCTGTCCTGGTCGCTGGAGTCCCAGCTCGACGTGCCCGTCAGCTACCTGCGGCTGCCATGGGTGCGGGTGGGTGCAGGGTCGTTCGGCGCCCAACGTGACGACGTTATTCTCCCCGGCGTCGAGTGGGCCACCGATCGAGAGTGGACCTCGGGCGACGACTGGTTCCGCGACCCCTGGGCGATGCGCGCGACGCCGCCGGTGGACTCCGTCGCCGTCCCGGTGATGGCGGTCTCACACGGTGGCCGGTGGGTGTCGTTGCAGTGGCGCCCGGACGCGGTGGTCACCGGCTGGTTCACCATGCCCCGCCAGCGGGCGCAACCGGTGCTGGCCTCGCCGAACTTCGTGGAGCGCAGCGACTCGAGTCTAATCGGCCTCATGATCCCGGAGGCGAGCACGGGTGGGGACTGGACGGCCGCCGAAACTTACGAGCTGCATCGCGGGCAACGCATCGAGCTGACCGCGGTCCTGCGAACCGGCAACGGATCCGGGCTCGACGCCGTCGTCGACTGGGTGACCGAGCACGGACTTCCAGAGCCGTCGCCACCGCGTTGGCCGCGGAATGAGGCCCTGGACCGCATCGCGCACACCTACGCGACGACGCTGTCCCACGGCCCCGAAGGGTTCGGGCTGGGGCAGACCCCAGGGGACATACGCCCGGTCGCACCGCGGTTCGCACACGAGTACTTGTCGCAGGCTTCGCCGTCCTCGACAGGAGCCACTGCCCTGCGTGCCCGACTCGAGGACCTCGGACTCGGCACAGGCGAGGGGGTCGAACCCGACGAGGAGCTGATCGGCGCCGCGCAGGAGCTCCTCGCGCACCAGCGCGAGGACGGGGGATTCGCCTTCGAACCCGACGGGATGCACCGCAGCAAAGACGACTTCGTCGTGGCCCGCGACCTGGTGGAGCCGATGGGGCAGCCGGGCGACACCGCGCTCGGGCTCACGGCCAAGCCCGCACTGCTGCTTGTGCGCGCGGCCGCGCTCGCGCCCGAGGAGTTCAGCCGCCCTGCGCGTGCCGCGCTCGACGCCGCCCGCCGCTTCACCCGACCGGCCGGCGGGGACTACTGGGAGACCCCGCTGCAGGCACCGAACCTGCTCGCCGCCGGCTACGGCGCGCTGGCGCACACGCTGGCGTGGCAGCTGTGGGGTCGCGAGGAGGACCGGTTCGCTGCTCGTCACTGGCTGCGCAGCCTGCTGGTCTTCACCCACCTGTGGCAGCCGAAGCACCGTCCGATGCTCTACAACACCAAGCCGTGCCTGTGCTCCTCCGACTGGTACTACGCCAACTGGGTCCGCGACCACGTGCAGTGGGAAGTGCTGGAGACATTCGGGCAGGCTCACCAGCTCGGCATCGACCTGGCGGCGGTGGACGTGCAGATCGACTGGCCGCGCTACCACGCGGGAATCACCTGGGCTGCCGTGCGGTGGCTGCTGGACTCCGCCCAGGACGACTGGCGGCCCCACAACCTGCCCGCCACTCTCGCCGCATACCGAGCTGGGCAGTTCGATGGGTGCCTGCCCGACACGCACAACTCGACCACCGGTCTCTACGGTGGCATGGCCATCCCGCCCGACGTCGTCGCCCTTAACCTGCTCGCCTTGCCTCGGGACGAGCTCCGCGACGCGCCCAGCGGAGGATGAACGCCCGGGCGCCGCAGCGCGCCGCCTCCGAGCACCTTCTCCAGCGGCCGCTCCTAGCGGACTCAGGACCTGAACCGGAAGTCCGGTGAGGAAGGCCCCCCGCTCAGGCGCTCGTGCACATCCAGATTAGGGCGGCCAGGTTGGCTGCTGCCGTCGTGGCGGGACCGATCGTCTTGAGCCGGTCGCGGATGCGCCTGCCGACGACGGCGTCTGCTGCCTGGACGACGACCATCGCGCTGGCGACGGCCGTCAGAAACGGCACCGAGCCTACGAAGACGGCAGCGACGGCGACGACTGCCAGTGCCGCACTCCGCGCCGAGGCGTACATAGAGGCCGTGCGATCGGTCTCCGGGGCCGCAACGAGCCCGACGATCGAGTAGCTGAGGCTGACGATGGCGCTGATCGCCGTGACGGCGGCGCAGACCCAGAACGCGAGCGGCATGGGCCGATCGTAGTTGCGACCCTCGGCGCGGACGTCAGGACGCGACGCGGACGTCTTCCCCTGGTCGTGGACAGGCGGGCCCGGCCGGCCGTGGTGACGGTGCTGGCGCTCACGATGATCCGGCGCGGCTCGTTTGGCTGCCCGGAACCCCCCGCCCTTCGAAGGCACCGAGATCCTGTGAACAGCGCAGACCCGGAGTGTTCCCGCCGCCAGGGACGACGTCGATTCGTCGTCTCGATCCACCCGCAGCGGCGGACGCGCGGATCGCGCGGCCATGGGCGTACTAGCTAGGTGGCCGCGTCGGCCCGGGGGTCTTGGGCCCCGTTTCCGCTCGACTCTCGAACGACCAACCTGAACGGGATCTCGAGCTCGCTGGGCCGACCACTGTTGGCGCCGCCGATCTGCGCGATGAGTTGCTCGACGGCGACCTCGGCGATCCGGCGTTTGTCCGGGGAGATCGTCGTCAGACGCGGGGCGGAGTACTGACCTTCCTCGATGTCGTCGAACCCGACGACGGCGAGGTCGTCGGGTAGGCGTAGGCCGCGGTCGCGGGCTGTCCGCATCGCGCCGAGGGCGAGGAAGTCGGTGGCGCAGAAGACAGCATCCGGACGTGCGTGTTCCAGCAGTCGCTGCATCGCATCGGCGCCGTGCGGTCGGTGGTATCCCGGCGTGGTCTCGATCAGACTCTCGTCGTAAGGCATGCCCGCCGCCTCGAGCGCTTCGCGGTAGCCCTGGAGTCGCATGTGGGCCATCCGCGCACGTGTGTGGTGCTGGGCGCCGATGAAAGCCACACGTTCGTAGCCACGCTCGAGGAGGTGCGCGGTCGCAGCTCGGGCCGCTGCCACGTTGTCGATGCCGACGTGGGTCAGTGATCCTCCTCCCGCTAGCTCGCCGAGGAGCACGATCGGCGCCTTTGCACGTCCACGAAGGATCGTCGCCACGTCGGAGAACACCGGGCTGAGGATCGACCCGTCGACGTACTCGGCTGTCTCGCCGTGGATCGCCTGCTCCTCGCGAGCGGGATCGCCGAGCGTCTGGGTGACCAGTACCGCCAGTCCACGGGCCTCGGCCGCAGCAACGACCCAGCGTCCCATCTCGGCGAAGTAGGCGACATCGAGCTCGGGGATGATCAGCTGGATCGTGCCCGTCCGTCCCGTACGCAGGCTCCGGGCGGCGCGGCTCGGGGTGTACCCGAGCTCAGCGATGGCTGCGTTGACCCGCGTGATCACCTCGGGTGTGACGTGCGGGTAGCCGTTGATGACGTTGGAGACCGTCTTGCGCGAGACGCCAGCGACGATCGCGACGTCGAGCTGTGTCACCGGCACACGCGGCCTCCTCATGGTTTGCCTGGGACGTGGAGAGCCCATCGTGCCAGATCGCCGAGTTCTGCCACGCGGCAGATCAGTGAATCAACCCTTTGCCACGTGGCCTGCCACGTGGTAGAACCCCACCAAGCATTCGGGTTACCAGGATCGGATCGAAGGAGATCAGCATGAGCAGCAGGACCCGAGCAACGCTCGCCACGGCCACGGTGTGCACCGTCCTTCTCGCGGCTGCCTGCAGTTCGGGCGGCGGCGAAGAGTCGGACCCGAACACGCTGCGGGTAGCGATCTGGGGCGTGAACACCGACATCGCCTCGATCGAGGAGGCCGCCGCCGGGTACCAGGAGGCGAACCCCGACATCACCATCGAGTTCGAGGTCGGCGACTGCGGCCCGGACTATGCCGCATGCCGCCAGCTCATCGCCGGCGGCAACATGGCCGACGTGCTGGTCACCGGCAGCTGGAACTACTTCGACATGGTCTCGGACGGTGTGCTGACCGACCTCACGCCCTACCTGGAGGAGAACGGCGTCGACCCTGCAGACTTCACGCCCACCGTGATCGAGGCACTTGAGACGTCGGACGGCGCGTTGCACGGCCTACCGATGGGCTACAACAGCCAGTCGCTGTTCTACAACACGGACATGTTCGAGGCTGCCGGGCTGGAGGAGCCCGCTGCCGATGGGTCCTACACCTACGAGGACCTGAGGGACTGGGCGGCCAAGCTGACGCTGGACGAGAACGGCAACAACGCCCAGGACCCGGAGTTCGATCCGGATAACATCGCGCAGTGGGGCTACTACAACCGGATCGCGCTGGCGAACGAGCCGGGCTACGGTCCGGTGATGGCCGCCTGGGGTGGCGGGGTGCTCTCCGGCGAGCAGCGGAACGAGTGCACGATCGACACACCTGAGAGCATCGATGCGCTGCAGTACCTGCAGGACCTCATGTGGGTGGACCACTCCGCCATCACTCCGCAGCTGGAGCAGGAGGAGCCCGGTTACCTGCGGTGGGTGAACGGGCAGGTGGCGATGCAGCAGGGCTCCTACGAGCAGGTCTCGATCGTCGAGGAGCAGAACCCCGACCTGAACTACAACATCGCCGCGCTGCCGGCGGGGCCGGCGGGCAACGCGACGCTGCTGCAGATCCACGTCTGGGCGGCGTACAGCGGGTCCGAGAAGCAAGACCTGGCCGCGGACTTCGTGACCTACATGTCGACCGAGGGCTCAGGGCAGCAGATGGGCCTGATCCCCGCCTACCAGGACCGTGCGTTGGGCGAGGACTTCGCCGAGGCTGAGGGTGCGCCGAGCAACGTGGTGGCCGCGCAGATCGAGCCCGCGTCCTGGCCGCTCACCTACGTCAACGTCGACCCGTCGAACGTCTGGGCGGGAATCTCGGGCCAAGACGGGTTCGGCCCAGCGATGGAGGACCTGATCTCCGACCGAGCCACGGCAGAGGCGGCCTTCGGCGGGCTGTGCGAGAGCACCATCAACCCGATCATCGAGGCATCGGGCCAGTGAGCGCGACCGCTCGCCCCGGCGGCGGCGCCACCCTGCCGGGGCACCAGCCCCGGCAGGGCGGTCGCCGGGACCGGCGCCGCGGCAGCGCCCGACGGCGGCGTGAGGCCCGCGTCGCCTACCTCTTCGTCGCGCCCGTAGTTCTCGGCCTGCTGCTGTTCACCGCGGTCCCGCTCGCGGTGTCCTTCGGCTACTCGTTCACGCACTGGGATCTCGTGGCCCCGGCACCGACGTTCGTCGGCTGGGACAACTGGATCGCCTTGACCGAGGACCCGCGCATCGGCAAGGTCATCTGGAACACGGTGCGGTTCATCCTGGTCGGCACCACCAGCTTCCTGCTCTTCTCACTGCTGGCAGCCCTGCTCACCCACACACCACGCCGGTTCGTCGGCGCCTACCGGGCTGCGCTGTTCTTGCCCTATGTGCTCTCGCAGATCGCCGTCGGCATCGTATGGCGGTGGATGTTCAACTCCCAGACCGGACCCGTCACCCTCGCTGTCGAGCTCTTCGGCCTCGACAGCCCCGACTGGCTGCTGGACCCCGCCACCGCGATGATCTCGATCGCGATGGTCACCACCTGGCAAGGCATCGGCTACGGGATGACCCTCTACATCGCTGGCCTCAACGGCGTCCCGGAGTCGCTGCTGGAAGCGGCGAAGATCGACGGCGCCGGCGCCGTGCGCAGGTTCTTCAGCATCGTGCTGCCGCTGATCTCACCGACGGCGTTCTTCCTGGTCGTCACGTCCCTCATCGGCGCCCTGCAGCTGTTCGACCCGGTGGTCGCGATGACCTCCTCTAGCTCGGCTGTCGCCGCGGCCGGCGGCCCCGACAACTCCACACGCACGATCGTCCTCTACATGTACAACCAGATGTTCAACTACAACGAACAGATCTCAGGTCTGGGCTACGCCGCCACGATCGCGTGGATGCTCGCCCTGCTGACGTTCCTCGTCACCGCCGTCCAGTTCCTGCTCGGCCGGCGGTTCGTCCACTACGAGGGAGCCGAACCCGCGCGCGCCGGTAGGCGGCGGCGCACCCGGAAGGCGGCCCAACCATGAGCGCACTCACCTCCGCGCAAGCCCCGACCCGAGCACATCCCGACGCCCCGATCCGCAGGATGTCCGGTGCTCGGCGGCGCGCCCAGACCCGCAGCGTGGGCTACCACGCCGTCACGATCGTCATCGTGCTGGCCTACATCTTCCCGGTCGTGTGGGCGGCATCGATGTCGCTGCGCACCGACGAGAACATGTTCGCCGCGGACCAGCTCCTCCCCCACCCGATCACGTTCGAGCACTACCAGAACCTGTTCGCGATCCTGCCGGACTTGCTGCGCTACTTCGCCAACACCGCGGTGATCGTCGTGTTCGGCACCGCCGGCACCCTGTTCTCCAGCGCGCTCGCGGGATATGCGCTGGCACGATTCCGGTTCCCCGGACGAGGTGCGCTTCTCTCGGTCCTGCTGCTCACCCTGATGGTGCCGGGGCAGGTCACCCTGATCCCGCAGTACGTCGTCTTTCGCCAGCTCGACTGGATCAACACTCCCCTGCCGATCATCGTGCCCCTGCTCTTCGGCTCCGCGATCGCCACCTTCTTTTTCCGGCAGTTCTATCTGACCCTGCCGCGCGAGCTCGAGGACGCCGCGGCCGTCGACGGGGCCGGCGCGTTCCGCACGTTCTTCGCCGTCATCACCCCGCTCTCGGGTCCGGCGTTCCTGGCGGTGGGGCTGCTCACGTTCGTGCAGCTGTGGAACAGCTTCTACGTCCAGTCGATCTACCTCTCCGATCAAGACAGCTGGGTCGTGACCCAGGCGCTGCAGTCGCTCGTCGGGCGGTACAACAGCCAGTACGGCGAGATCATGGCTGGTGTCACGCTCGTGTCCTTCCCGATCATCGTGATCTACCTGATCTTCCAACGCTGGATCATCCGCGGCATCGTCACCAGCGGCCTCGCGAACTGACCCGCCCAGCAACCGAAAGGCTCGAACACTTCATGAAGCCCGTCCGCAGGACCGCGCGCGTCACCACAGACTTCACCACCCTGGCCGACTACCCCATCTCCCACGACAAGATCGCCCTGTTCAACTCCGGGCTCGTCACGCTGCTGGCTTACCAACGCGACCGGGGTTACTTCGTGCGCGCCGGAGCCGAGCACCTGCGCATCGATCTGGGATGGGGTGCCGAGTGGATGCCCTGGCAGGAAGAGGTCGTCACGATCGACGACGACGGCGCCCCCTCCTTCGCCTTCGAGGAGACCGACGCCATCGCCCGGTTCCTGACGGAGGTGGGGGTGCGGCCGCACTGGTCCTACTCCTATGTCCCCCAGGCCGCCCGGCCGGCTGGCGGCGACTGGCGCACGATGGCCGAGGGCGACCAGATCTGGGTGGACACCGTTGCTTCCTATGTCGCCGGAGCCCGCGAGCGGGGCGTCGAGATCGGGTACCACGAGATCTACAACGAACCCGATCTACGCGACGAGCGGACCCAGGAACCCGTCTTCTACGCCGGCGACCTGCAGGACTACCTCGACCTCTACCGCCGCGCGTCCCGAGCGATCCGGGCTGCCGACCCGGACGCCCGCATCGGCGGACCAGCACTGGCCTCCGTCAACGCCAACAGCCACTGGCTCCGGGCGTTCTTGAAGGTCGTCACCACCGAATCGCTGCCGCTGGACTTCCTGTCCTTCCACCACTACGGCACCTACGGTATCGGACCTGTGCTGCGCACCGTCCGCGACATCGTGTCCGAGTTCCCGCAGCTGTCCCAGCTCGAGATCCAGCTCAACGAGTACAACTCCTTCACCATCGACTACCCCCGAGGCGGCCTGCAGGACACGTTCCTGCTCGCCTCTGCCTTCGCCGCCGATGTCGAGAGATTTCTCGCCACCCCGTGGCTCACGAGCGTCAGCTGGGCACAGTTCCTCGACAGCGGCAACGACAACTACTCCGGCATGGTCACCGACACCGGCCACGCCAAACCGCTGTTCCGCGCCTACGAGCACATCCAGACCATGCCCATCGACCGCCGTCGTGTCGAGATCTCCGGTCCCGAGGGCATCGGAGCGCTCGCCTCCAGCGACGGCACACGCCGCAGTCTTCTCGTCTGGAACCGGTCGATCACCGACGTCGAGCTCGACCTCGACCTCGGGCACGCCACCGAGCGCGCCAACGTCACCCTCATCGACTCACGGAACGACGACGCCTGGCACCCGCTCACCGAACTGGGCACCTTCCGCCTCGAGCGCGGAGCGGTCGTCCTCGTCGAGGGCGGCACTCCCCCGTCACCCCGCACCGAGCCCCGCCGACGCGTCGTGCTGCGACCCCGCTACGACATCGCCGACCGCAGCAGCACGGCCTGGACCCACATCGACGAGGAAACGGCCACGATTCGCTTCGGCACCGCCGGCGAGCACGCCGCCACGCTCCGGGTCGGGATGGACCTGCCCGCCGACCACGCCGGTCAGGTAGAGGCAGTGGTGACCTACGCAGATGGCACGCCGGCTCCTGGCACGGTGAGCATCGACGAGACCACGTTCGACGGCGTCCCTACGATCTGGGCCACACTCACCGACGCGCCCGCGAACGTCTTCGCGCGGGTTGACTTGACGTAGGCGCGCGGCGCTTCACAATCGAGGGCGCCGGAGGGTCAAAGCCACGGATCTCCACGCGCGCCGGGCGATGTCGGTGCAGAGCTTGCGGAATCCGAGGGCGCGCTCGCTAGAAGGAGTCAGCGACTACCGAGCTCCAGCGCCGTCGACCCGGCGCGGGATGTCCACCGGCCCGTCGCGGAGCTCCTCAGGCAGCACGTCGGCGGGCGACCGATCCGCCTGCCGACGGTCGGGTCGGTGTTGTGCCACACCTGCCCCAGGCTCCCGACGGCGGAGCCCGCCTCCGCGCGAACCGCACCGACGCCGTCGATCGCCTCGGTCAGACCCCGCACGGTCGGAACCTCGAAAACAGGTAGAACAGGACACCGTCGCGAAGCACCACGACAGCCGGGCGGACACCAGCCAGCCACACCCGCCCACAGAACGGCAGCCTCGGCATCGACCGTAAGGATCCCCACGGCGGGCCCGGTCCACGTGCTAGTCATCGACTTCCTCCGGGGGTGGTCATGCGAGTGTCAGCCAGCGAACTCATGGAGGGGCAGGCCCTCGACACCCGCATCGGCCACGGCGAACAGCGCCCCAGCTCCGGGTTCTGCGGAGGTCTCGATGCCGTAGCGCGAGGTCGTGATGACCAGGCGGCGGCCGTCGCCGGCGAATGCGACCGCCGTGACTTGGCGGGCTGGGACTTCGATCACCTCCGAGAGCGATCCGTCGGGGGCGTAGCGTTCCACGAGACCGTGGCCGAACCTCGCGACCCAGATTCCACCTTCGGCGTCGGCAGCGATGCCGTCTGGGGATTCGACCTGGACCCAGGGCCGTCGCGCGTGCAGCCCGTCGCTGGGCGACCAGTCGAACAGATCTAAGCGGTCCAGCACGGTGTCCGCGAAGTAGGCCCGCGCACCGTCGGGTGACCACACGATGCCGTTGGAGATGGTGGTGGACGCGATCGCCTCGGTGATCGTGGCATCTGGGGGGATTCGAACGACCTGGCCCATGCGGGGTGTGGCGTCATCGGCCATCGACCCCAGGTACAGGGTCCCGTCGGGGGCGCACCCACCTTCGTTGCTTCGCACCCCGGCTCGTTCCCCCCACAACCGGGCGACCTGGCGGACTGGTGCATGCAGCTCGTCTGAGTCCGCGAGCAGTAGATGGTGTCGAGTGGCCAGCAGCCAGCCACTGCCGCCGCGTGCCCTGTGAAGGGCCGCCACGTCGCTGTCGAATCGTCTGCGGTGCACCTGACCGTCGTCGGTGAGCTCGAGCAGCGAACCGTCGAGCATGTCGACCCATCTCACGCCTGCCCACCGTGGTGACCAGGCGGGACCCTCCCCGTGGACGGTGACGACATCGGTGAGTTGTTCAGCTCGCATCGGGGGTTGCCCTTTCCTGACAGTGCACTGTCCGTCGTCAGATGTCGGCGACGGAGCCGTCGTGACGGAACGCCTGGGTGGGGACCTTGATCTGCCTGGCTGGCACTGCCTTGATCGCATCGACGTCCAGATCTATCCCGAGTCCGGGGCGGTCCGGGACCAGCAGCCGGTCGGGCTGCAGCTGCCACGGTTCGATGCAGATCTCGCTGCGTCGGGGCTCGTCGGGACACAGCTCGAGAATGACGCGGTTGGGTACCGCCATCGCCACGTGTGCGGACGCGGCGGTCGAGACCGGACCGCCGGGGTTGTGCGGCGCCAGGGCGACACCAAAGGTGTCGGCCATCGCGGCGATCTTCATGACCTCAGTGATGCCACCGGCGTGACACAGGTCGGGTTGTGCGACATCGATCAGACCCTGCTGCAGGACCGGCCGGAACTCCGAGCGAGAGAACAGGCGTTCACCGAGCGCCACCGAGATCCCCAGGCCGCGTGCCTCACGGGCCCAGGGGCCGAGCAGGTCGGTGCGCTCAGGTGGGGTGGGCTCTTCGATCCAGCGTGGTCGGAACGGTGCGGCCACGTGGAGCATCCGGATCGCCTCGTCGAGCTCCGCGCGGCCGTGGTGGTCGAGCAGGATCTCGATCTCCTCGCCGACAGCCTCCCGCAGAGCCGTGAGGCGTTCTTGCGCCTTGCGGAGCCGGTCACGCTCGGGCAGCGCGCTGTCGAGCACCCAGGCACCGGTCTTAATCGTGCGCACCCCCTGGGAGACCAGTGCTTGCCCCTGCTGCGCCAGCGAGTCGGGTGTGTAGATGCCCACGTGCCGGTAGGTCGGCACCCAGTCCCGGGTCGGCCCGCCCAGTAACGTGTAGACCGGTACCCCAAGCACCTTGCCGCGGATGTCCCACAGCGCTTGATCGATCGCGGCCACGGCGGAGCCGAGCACCACTCCCCCGCGCCAGAATCCGTGGCGGGTGGCACGCTGCCATACCTGCTCGGTCGCCATCGCGTCCATGCCGACCAACCGAGCGCCCAGCTCGCGGATCGCGGTGGCAACCGTCGCCTCCCACAGCTCAGTCGAGGCTTCGCCCCAACCATGGATGCCGCCCTCAGTCTCAACCCGGGCGAACACCCAGTTGCGGGCGCCACCAAACGTCGTGAACGTCTCCACGCGGGCGATCCGCGTGGACCTACCGGCAGTCAACGAGCACCTTCAGCACATCGTCGCTGGGATCGGCCAGCGCGCCGAAGCCGGCGGTGACGACGTCGGCAAGTGGCACCCGGTGGGTCACCAGGTCTTCCACGGGCACCGCACCGGAGGCGATCAGCGCAAGCGCCGGTCGGGAGTCGACATCCCACAGATGAGCTGCGGAGCCGACGAGGTGCTTCTCGGAGAGCACGAGCGCGGTGGTACCGATGGTGTCCGCCTCGGACTTGATCCCGAGGGCGACGACGGTACCGCCCGGGCGGGTGAGCGCCAGTGCCTGCGTCAATGCCCCACCGGCGCCGCTGCACTCGATGACCGCGTCGCAGACCGCTCCCAGCCCGGCGGCCTCCGCCGGTGGCACCGCGGTCGCGGCACCGTGGGCCAGGGCCCGGTCGCGCCGCGACTGCCGTGGGTCGACGACGACCGTGACCTGTGCCCCGAGCGCGAGCGCGGTGCGGGCCACCAGCTGGCCGACGGTGCCGCCCCCCACCACGCCGATGCGGGCCCCGATCAGGTCGGGTACCTTGCGCAGCGCCCGGACCGCGACCGACGCCGGCTCGACCAGCGCGGCGTCGGCTGCGGGTGTCCCTTCCGGAACCGTCAGGCACGTCGAGGCTCGCGCGACCATCCTCTGCGCCAGGCCGCCGTCCTGCGTCTGACCGCGCACGGCAAGGTTGGGGCACAGCCCTTCCTCGTGTCGCAGGCACCACCAGCAGTCACCGCAACCGATCACGACGTCCGGGACCACCAGGGTTCCCACGGCGGGACCGGAGCCATCGGCCGCCGCCTGCCGAACGGTCCCGACGATCTCGTGCCCCAGCACGATCGGAGCCCGGGTGCCGCGCAGCGGGTGAGGGTCGATCGGGATCGTGATCGGACCCTCGCGATACTCCTCCAGATCGGTGCCGCAAATGCCGCACCAGAGCACGTCGAGAATCAGCTCGTCCCGGGCCGGTTCAGGATCCGGGACCTCCTCGACACGGACGTCTTGGCGGCCGTGCCAGCGTGCAGCGCGCACCTTGACTCCTCTGGTCCGGTCAATCAGCCCTGGCGCGGTGACGCCAGTGCCTCCTGTGCGTAGACGTCCAGGTCGTTCAGGGCGCGCAGCGTCGGTGCGGAGATCCAACGCGGATCGGCAGCTGGCACCTCGGTGCGCACCGTGAAGGTGTGCTCCTCGCCCGGGAACAGGTCCACGAGCTGGGAGTCCACGACCGAGCTCGGGTCCACCACGTCGCTCAGCAGCGTGAGGTGGCGCAGGTAAGACCGGGCACGGACGCGCACGGCCACCCCCTCGGGAATGTCGCGCACGTCCACGTCGAAGGCGGCTGCAGGGAATGCGACGTTGAGATCCTCGGCGTAGAACGACAGCGTGCGCATACCTGCCCACTCCGCCACGAGCACCTCCCCAGCAGTCTGGTCCGGCACGGCAAGTGCGTCCGGTACCGGATGGGCCAGCTGGCTGCCGCCAGGCACGTCGGCGGTCAGGGATGCCTCGGCCAGGACGTTGCCTCCCAGATCACGCCGTGTGAGCCGCAGCGGCCCACCCACCGGTGCGACGCCGTCGTTCAGGAGGACCGCCTGCAGGCCCTCGCCATCGGGCTGCACCGTCACGAGCTGCTCGGCATAAACACGGCGTAGCGCGTACCAGAGCAGCTTGCGGCGGCCGTCGCCGTCCACGGCAGCCCAGGACGTCACCGGCCAGCAGTCGTTGAGCTGCCAGACGATCGCGCCCATGCAGCGTGGGCGCAGCGAGCGGAAGTACTCGATCCCGAAGGTCACGGCCTGCGCTTGGTTGAGCTGCATGAGGTAGTGCCAGTCCTGCATCGACGTGGCTGCAGGCAAGTGGGGCGCTGCGCCTGTCTTGAGTCTTTCGTTGCCCTCGAACGCCTTCTGGTGGTGCAGCATCCCCGGCGAGTCCGGCGTCAGCGGCTGGTCGGAGATGGCGCGGTCGATCGTCGCCCAGTTCGGTGGGCCTTGGTAGCCGAACTCGGACACGAACCGCGGTCTCGATTCGCGGTAGGTGGTGTAGTCCTGCCGGTTCCAGACCTCCCACGAGTGGTGGTTGCCGTGGTCCGGATCATTCGGGTGGCGATCCGGTGTCCCCGAGTACGGCGAGCCGGACCAGTACGGCCGGCTCGGGTCGAGCTCGGCAACCACGGCGGGCAGCAGCTCGGAGTAGAAACCCCAACCCCAGTCGCGGCCGTCGAACTTGTCCTGCCAGCCCCAGTCCCAGTAGCCCCAGATGTTCTCGTTGTTGCCGTTCCACAGCACCAGGCTGGGGTGCGGCATCAGCCGCACCACGTTCTCGCGCGCCTCGGCCTCGACCTCGGAGCCGATCGGCTCCCCCTCCGGGTAGGCCGAGCATGCGAACAGGAAGTCCTGCCAGACGAGCACGCCGAGCTCGTCGCACACGTCGTAGAACTCGTCCTTCTCGTAGATTCCGCCGCCCCAGATACGGAGCAGGTTCATATTCGCGTCGACGGCCTGGGTGATGCGTTCGCGATAGCGAGCCTCGTCCACGCGGGAGACGAAGCAGTCGTCCGGGATCCAGTTGGCACCACGAACGAACAACGGGGTGTCGTTGACGGCGAGCACGAACGAGGTTCCTGCCTCGTCCTCCTCTGTCGTGAGCGTCACGGTGCGGAAGCCGATGCGGCGGTTCCACTGGTCCAGGACCGAACCGGCCCCGTCGATCAGGTCGACCGCCAGGTCATACAGCGCCTGGTCGCCGTGGCCACGTGGCCACCACAGCTCGGCGTCCGGTACCGAGAGGTCGGCGACGGCGTGGCTGGCGCCGGCGGGCACATCGACCCTCCGTCGCTGCCCGGCCAGGGTGACCTCCACCGTGAGCAGGCCGTCCTGGCCGGGGGCGCGCTGGATGTCGATCTCGACGCGGGACTGGCCGGTGGTGCCGTCCACGCGCACGATCGGGCGAACTCGCGCCAGCCGTGCGGTCGTCCACGCTTCGAGCCGGACGTCCTTCCAGATGCCGGCGGTGACGACGGTCGGTCCCCAGTCCCAGCCGAAGTTGCATGCCATCTTGCGCACGTACTGGGAGGGCTCGGGGTAGACGTTGGGTCGCTCCCCCAGCTCGGCACGAACAGCGTCGGTGTACTCCCGCACTGCTGTAAACGTCACGGTCAGCTCGTTAGCGCCAGCACGCAGCAGCGAGGTCACGTCGAAGCGGTAGCCACGGTGCATGTTCGCCGTCCGCGCCACCTCGGTGTCATTGAGGGTGACGACGGCGACCGTGTCCAGGCCGTCGAACGCCAGCTCGTACTGGGTGCCGGGCTGTGGGTCGGCGTCGAACGTGGTGCGGTAACGCCAGGTGGAGTTGCCCACCCAGTGTTGGGTGGTCTCGTTCAGGTCCAGGTAGGGGTCGGCCAGCAGCCCAGCGGCCATGAGGTCGGTGTGCACGCTGCCGGGAACGGTGGCCGGCACTACCGACTCGCCCAGGTCGGGGGCGCCGTCGGGCAGCTGAGCGGCGGAGAGCGACCAGCCGTCATGAATGTCGATGGTGTGCATCATCAGGTTTCTCCTCCGGTCAGTGCACGTTGACGGCGTCGAGGCCGGGGTGTGCGGCTTCGCCGCGCAAACCCTCGATCACGAGCCCGTCGACGTTGATGGCCTCGACGGCGTGGCTGAAGTTCTCTGGCCGGGACGCCCAGACGACCTCGCAGTTGCGTAGCGTGACGTCGGTCGCGCTGTCGACGTGGATGCCCGACGTGTTGTGGGCGTAGATGGCCTCGCCGGTGGTGAAGGGGCGCCGGTCGTACTGGCCGCCGGGCCAGCTGGACCACCGGTCGAGCTCGATCCGGACGTCTTCGAGCAGGACCCCGGTCACGTGCTCGGCCGTCAGTCCGTTGATGTAGGCGCCGTTCTCCGAGCGGGCGAAGATGTTGCGGAAGCGGACGTTGCGGATCTTGCCGACCTTGTCGTGCCACGGCTGGGCGCTGACATAGATGGGTTCACCACGACCCCACCAGCTGTCGTGGAAGATCCGGGTCTCGACGACGCAGTCGGAGAACAGGATGTTCTCGAAGTTGCCCTCCTGGCCGAGGTTGACCGACAGGCCACGGTGGGAGGAACGGATGACACAGTTCGAGACCACGACGTTGCGGATGTCCGCGACGGCGTCGACGCCGACGACGACGGCGCTGGAGGTGGTCTGCAGCGTGCAGTTGGTGATCACCACGTCCTCAGTGGGCCCGTGCTCCGGGAACTCCTCGCACGTCTTCAACGAGATGGCGTCGTCGCCGCAGGAGATCTCGCAGTCGCTGATCCGCACACGCCGGCACCGGTCGATGTCGATGCCATCCGCGTTCGGATACTTCAGATCGGCGTCGATCGTGATGCCGGTGATCAGCACGTCCTCGCAGCCGGTCATGCGCACGCACCACAGACCGGCGTCCACCAGCCGCACGTCGCGCATCGTGACACGGGTGCAGCCGATGAGGAAGACCGTGAAGGGGCGCTGGTTCGGACACCGGTAGATATAACCGAGGTCCTCCTCGATGAAGTGCCTTCCGGCGCCGTCGATGGTGCCTGCGCCGGTGATCGCGATGTCGCGTGCGTCGTTCGCGGTGATCAGGATCAGCGTCGCGTCGCTGTCCTGGCGCATCACGCCGGAGGACAACGCGCTGACGTGGAAGCGAGCGGTGTAGTCCGCGGGGTCGTCGCTGCCTGCGAGCACGGCGCCGCGTTCGACATGCAGCTCGACGAACGAGCGCAGCTCGATCGATCCGGTGAGGAAGGTGGCGCCCGCCGGCACCACGACGGTGCCGCCGCCCGCCGCGTGACAGGCGTCGATGGTCGCCTGGATCGCCGCGGTGTCCTTGGTGACGCCGTCGCCGACCGCGCCGTAGTTACGGATGTCGTAGGAAGACACGTGGTCCCCTTCCAGTGGTTGTTGGGTGGTGATTGGGATCCGAGGGACGGGTCCCGCGGATCAGCTCTCGATTTGGATGAGCGCATCCCTCCACACGGCGGGACGGCAGCACTAGGAGATTTAGACGGAGACGAGCGCGATGGCGCGCGCGCTGAGCACGCCATACTCTGTGCTCGCTTGCGGAACCGATGGTGGCAGCGTGACCCCGATGCTCCACATCGGAGCAGGATCAGTGGTTGGCGCTTCGGATCTGGGAACCCTTCGAACCCGACACCCGGTCACCACGCCGACCCACCTCCTCGCCCGCATCCGGCACATTGCTGCCTGAACCCCCGAGAGCGATCGAAGACAGCGACCCGTCACCTCGACCTGTGTGCTGGAAGTCAAGAGGCCGCGTTGGAAACCGGTCTGGGCTGATCGTCAGGTCCCTCGGTGGCGTACTCGCGCGTTGTCGTACAGCCTCACCACCTCCTCGGCAGTGTTGTCGCTGGTCAGGCGGCCGGTCCAGGTCATGAACCAGGTCCAGGCCGGCTGGGAGTCGAGGATCTCCGGCGTGGGCATCGCACCCACCTCACCCAGGGCGATCGGACGGCCCTCGGCCAACGCCGCGAGGTCGTCGTGATGTGACTGGCGGTAGTCGTTGCCGTAGACGTCGGAGGCAAGTACGTCGACGACGTCGTGGCCGGGGTAGAACTCGGCGTAGGGGCCGGCGTCGCCGCGGGGGGCGTTCGGGTTCCACACCCAAAGCAGGTTGTCCAGCCGGTGAACCTCGGTGAGTCGCTGGTACAGCATCCGGTAGAGGGCGGCGGAGCCGTCCGGCCCGGGACGACCGCCCCACCAGAACCAGGTGCCGTTCATCTCGTGATAAGGACGCCAGAGCACTGGGACGTCCGCGTCGCGCAGCCGCCCGAGCAGTTCGGCCACCACGTCGACCTGGCCCTGCCAGCGCTGGTGCACCGGCGTGCCGGGCGTGAGCAGTTCTTGCCAGCTCGAGTCCTCCAGTGGGCCGACACAGATGTGGCCGTCGAAGGTGACCGGCTCGTCCTCCGTGGGCGGTACGGCATGCCACATGAAGGTGATGACCGAGCCTTGCCCGTGCTGGCGGATCGCCTCTGCCACCACGGCATCGCGGTAGTCGATGCCGTCCATGTCGCCGGGGGCGGCGAACCCGAAATCCTGGCCCCACACGGCAGGGCGGCGACCGGTGATCTCGAACGCCTGCTCGCTGTAGGCCGAGATCTCCCGGGGAGTGTTGTGCTGCCCACTCAAGGTGAACTTGCCGGACACCTGGTAGAGCAGGTCCAACAGTGATCGCGCGGCTGTGCTTGCGCTCGGGTTGACCGTAGCGGCTCGGACGATCTCGTGAGGTCGATCGGGCCCCGTCCTCGTCATGGCCGTCCGTCCGTGTTCGGCGTCGTTTGACGGGCTACCGTCTCGGCTCGGTCCGCCTCGGTGACAACGGTCGGGTCGTTCCCACTTCCGTCTTGGTGCAGCCTGGGGTGAAGTGGCGACTCTGCGCTGTCTGGGGGTGCGGCGGTGGTCTGACGTTCGACGACGACCAACCCGGAGGCGATCGCCGAAATCGGTCCGTCGCCGCTCAGTTGCTCGACCAGAGCGTGACCCAGCTGGACACCCATTTGATGCACGTCATGGCTCAGCGCGGACAGGGCGGGAACGGCCAGCTGACATTGGACCGAGTCGTCCCAGGCCAACAGTGAAAGTTCCCCGGGCACCTCCAGACCGAGGGCGTCGGCCGCCTCTAGACCACCTAGAGCCATGAGGTCGTTGTCGTAGATGATGGCGGTGGGGCTGTGCTCCGAGCGGAGCAGATCCATGGTGGCAGCCTCCCCACTGGCGCGCGAGTAGTCGCCGACCTGCACCGCCGCGCTCACACCCGCCTCGGTCACCGCCTGCCAGAACACCTCGGTGCGCCGTTGCGTGTGGATCAGCGACTCCGGACCGGCGACCCGTGCCAGCCGCCGGTGCCCGAGCCGGAGCAGGAACTGCACGGCGTCCCTCATCGCCTGACCGTTGTCGAACCGCACCGCCGAGAACGGACCGGAGTGCGTGACGTCGGTGAGGGCCATGAAGGGCAGACCCATATCCGCAAGCTGGTCGAACCGAGGATCGTTGGCTTGCAGGTCCTTGATCACCACGGCGTCCACCAAACCGGCTTGCGACCAGTGGCGGTACACCGCCAGCTCCTCCTCGGCCTCGTCGACCACCCGGACCACCAATTCGCTTCCCGAGCCCGCCAACACGTCGTCGAGGCCGGCGATGATCTGGTTGAAGAACGCCTCTGACCGCGGAGCGCCCACGTGGCTCACGAAGACGAATCCGATTCGGGATCCGGCAGCGGTGTCCGGCCCGTGGTGATCACCGGTCATTGGTCGTATCCTTCGCGTAGCGAGACGCGGCGGCGATCATGCGCTCGTTCCGTGCGGGTTCGGGTGCAGCAGCGGCCAGGCGCTTGGTGAAGTCTGCCTGCGGACGCAGGATTACGTCGTCGGGTGCGCCGTCCTCGACCACTTCCCCCTGGTACATCACCATGATCCGGTCCGAGAAGTGGCGTGCGGTGGCCAGGTCGTGGGTGATATAGAGCACTGCCAGGTCTTCCTCCCGCTGCAACCGTGCCAGCAGGTTCAGCACCCCGAGCCGGATCGACACATCGAGCATCGATACGGGCTCGTCGGCGATCAGTACCGATGGCTGGGGGGCTAGCGCGCGAGCGATGGCCACGCGCTGCCGCTGCCCGCCCGACAGCTCGTGCGGTCGTCGGGCGAGGAAGTCGCGGCCTGGGCTGAGTTGGACTCGCTCCAACAGCTCGATCACGTGTGCGTGGACATCGGCCTTGCTGGTCGCCACACCGTGCAGACGCAGCGGGCGTTCCAGGTGGTGGCCGACGCTATGGAACGGGTTCAGCGAGGCGAACGGGTCTTGGAACACCATTTGTACCTGGGAGCGGTACTTGTGCACTCCTCGGCCGCGAGTCGGGGCCGGAGCGCCGTCTAGCAGCACCTGTCCCGACGTCGGACGTTCGAGGTGCGCGATCATCCGTGCCACCGTGGACTTCCCGCTGCCGCTCTGACCGACCAGCGCGACCGTGCCGCCCGGGACCAGCTCGAATGACACGTCCTGCACCGCGTTCAGGATTCGTCTATTGCCGCCCTCGCGGACGTGGAAGTCTTTGCACAAGTTCTTGACCTCGAGTGTGGCCATCACCGAACCTCTTCGTTCTCGAGCTGGGCGCCGTGCCGGATGAAGTCGCCTCGCTCGCCGGTCAGGCTGGGGAAGGACCGGAGCAGCTGGCGGGTGTATGGGTCCTGCGCGGCGAAGAAGATCTCCTCGGCTGAGGCCATCTCCACGATCCGACCGTGGCGCATGATGGCGATCCGATCGCTGATCTCGAGCAGCAGCGGCAGGTCGTGGGTGATGAAGATGACGGCGAAGCCGAGCTCCTCCCTCAGCCGCGTGATCTCCAGCAGGATGTCGCGCTGCACCACCACGTCGAGCGCCGTGGTGGGTTCGTCCATGATCATCAGCTCGGGGTCTAGGGCCAGCGCCATCGCGATCATCACCCGTTGGCGCATCCCGCCTGACAGCTCGTGCGCGTAGCTGTCTAGCCGTTTTGGGTCCACTCCGACCAGTTCCAGCAGTTCTCCGGAGCGCAGCCGTCGCTCCGCTTTGCTCATCTGTGGTCGGTGGGTGGCGAAGACGTCGTTGAGCTGGGCACGGACCGAGATGACCGGGTTGAGCGAGTTCATCGCGCCCTGGAACACCATCGACACCTTGTTCCAGCGGTAGCGTCGCAGTTCCTTGTCCTCCAGGGCCAGCACGTCGATGTCGTCACCTGACCGATCGTGGAAGGTGACCCCGCCTTCGGTGATAACCGCGGGCGGCACGAGGAGCTGGTTGATGCCATAGGCCAGGGTGCTCTTGCCGCAGCCACTCTCTCCCGCAAGGCCGATGATTTCGCCCCGGCCCAGCTGGAGGCTGACGTTCGCGACCGCATGCACGGTCCGCTCGCCCAGGTAGTCGATACTCAGTCCGGAGATCGACAGCAGCGGTGAGTCCGGCGCGACAGACCCGGACCTTCCGGGAGTGGCCACGCCGGCTGCCGACGACATCTCAGGATTGGTGCTCACGCTTGGTCCTCCGCTCAACCTTGGCGATGTTGGTCGTCCGTAGCTTCGGGTTGATCACCTCGTCGATGCTGAAGTTGATCAATGACAGAGCCGCCCCCAGCGCGGCGATCAGCAGCCCGGGCGGGGCGAACCACCACCAGGCACCGAACAGCAACGCTTGGCCGTTCTGGGCATCGGCGAGCATCGTTCCCCAGGTGAGGGAACCTGTGGCTCCGATCCCGATGAACGACAAACCCGCCTCGGCCAGCACGGCGCCGACGATTCCGAAGACGAATCCAGAGGACATCACCGGGAGCAGGTTGGGCAGGATTTCGACACAGATCACCCGCCAGGTTCGTTCCCCTGCGACCCGCGAGGCCAGAACGTACTCACGGTTGCGGAGTGAAAGAGTCTGCGCACGCAGCACCCTCGCTCCGGCAGCCCAGCCCGTGAGCGCGAGCACAACTATCACAAGCAAGACCGATTGTGACTCCACATAGCTGGCGATGACAATCACGAGCGGCAGACCCGGGATGACCAGCATCACATTGGAAAGCAGCGAGAACCCCTCGTCCGTGATGCCCCCGATATACGCACCGATGATGCCGAAGAACGCCGACAACCCCAAGGTGAAAGCGGCCACGAGCACTCCAACGGTGAGAGAGCCGCGGGTGGAGTGCGCGAGCTGGGCCAGCACGTCCTGCCCGACAGAGGTGGTGCCCAGCGGGTGGGCACCGCTGGGAGACGACAGTCCAATATTGTCGATTGCGTTCGGGTCCTGGGTGATCAGCGGCCCGATCAGACCGAACAGGACGATCAGCAGCACCACCACCGCACCGACGACGAACTTGGGGGTCAGCAGACGGCGCCAGAAGGCGGAACGCCCCCGGCGTCGCTGGGAATCATCCGGTTCCTCGTCGGCAGCGTCGGCACGGACCGCGATGCTCTCGGTGATCAACTCAGCCATGACACTCCCCTCAGACCCCGCGGGCGCGGGTGCGCGGATCGATGAACTGGTACAGGAGGTCGACCAGCAGGTTCGCGCCCAGCACCGAGATGGTGATCACCAGGAACAGGCCCTGCATCAGCGCGTAGTCGTTGTTCTGCACGGCCAGCAGGAAGGCATTGCCGATTCCGGGGTAGGAGAACACCTGCTCCATCACCACCGAGCCGCCGACCACGAAACCCAATGAGATCGCGAACCCTGCTATCGATGGGAGCGCGGCATTACGTGCGGCGTAGGTGATCATGACCCGTTTCGGGCTGAGGCCCTTGGCCCGCGCAGTGATGACGTAGTCCTCCGACAAGGTGGAGACCATCATATTGCGCATGCCTAGGATCCAGCCGCCGATCGAACTGATCACGATCGTCAGGGCCGGCAGGGCAGCGTAGTAGAGGGCGCTCGACAGGAACTCGAATGACAGCTCCGGTGAGGTGCGCCGGACATCGTAGCCGCCGCCGAGCGGGAAGATCCCGGCGGTGACCGAGAGCAGATAGACCAGCACCATGGCCAGCCAGAAATAGGGCACCGACGCCAGAATCGTGGTGGACGGGATGAGGCTGTCCACCCACGTGCCGCGTTTCCATCCAGCGATGGTGCCGATCACCATTCCGATGACGAAGGTGATGAGCGTGGTCAGACCGACCAGCACCAGGGTCCAGGGCAGCGCGGAGGCGATCACCTCGGTCACTGGAGTCGGGAAGTAGGTGACCGAGACGCCCAGGTTTCCGGTGGCCAGGCTCTGCAGATAGTCCAGGTACTGCTGCCAGATCGGCACCGAGGTGTCGGTACCGAACAACAGCATCAGTGCCTGGCGTGTCTCCGGCGTGACCGGCCCCTGGGCCTGGAGCTTTCCCAGCAGCACGTCTACCGGGTTGCTCGGCAGCATGCGCGGGATCGCGAAGTTCAACGTCAGCGCGGCGAACAGCGCCACCAGATAGAAGGCAAGCTTCCTCAGAATCGACATGCGGCTTCCTCTCTTGGCCGATCTCCCTCCCCAGCCGATACGGGCCGGGGAGGGAGTTGCGCCCTCGTGGCGTTACCCCGAGGCGGCAGCGACGGTCAGTTCACCGGCTCCAGCCGCTCCAGCAGCAATCCGATGCTGAAGTCCTGGACGTAGGGGTCCTCCTCGGTCGGCCAGCCGGTGTAATTGGCCGTGCTGTACGTCCCGAAGCCTTGATTGTTGATCAGCGGGATGTACGGCATGGCCGGCACGATGACGTCCTGGATCTCGCCGTAGAGCCGCACCTTCTCCGCCGGGTCTTGGGTCGCCGCGGCAGCCTGGATGGCCGCGTCGACAGTCGGGTCGGAGAACTTCGACACGTTCCCGTAGGGGTTACCGTTCTCACCGACCGGCGCTGCCTGGGCCGAGCTGAAGTTGTTGTTGTAGATGTAGTAGAGGTCGGCAGTCGGCCCTCCGAAGATGCCGTCGATGGCCACCTGGAAGTTCCCCTGCGAACGAGCACTGAGGATCTCGGCGTTGGCCTGCTGCTGCGGGTTGATCTCGATCCCCGCCTCGGCCAGCTGCTGCTTCAGGATGTCAAGCGTCGAGATGTAGTCGGTGTATCCCGATGTCACAATGACGTCGAAGCTCAGCCGCTCGCCATCCTTGGCGTAGACGCCATCGGAACCGAGCTCCCACCCGGCATCCTCCAGCAGCTCCTTGGCCCCGGCCACGTCCGGTTCCATCGACATCGGCGGGAATTCGTCGGAGATCTGCTCGTCGTCACGACCCACCACACCGAACGTCGGCGAGATCTCCAGGCCACGGCCGTAGTAGGCCAACTGGTTGATCTGCTCCCGGTCGATGGCCAGCGCCATGGCCTGGCGGACCGTCGGGTCGGTCTGGGGACCCTCACAACCCATCTCCTCGTCGGAGCATGTGGTCAGTACCACCTGCTGGAATGTGGTGGTCAAGATGTGCAGGTCCTCGTACGGGGCGAGGACAGTCTCCACGTCAGGGATGGCGATCCCCGCCATGTCCAGCTCGCCGGCCAGAAGCTTGTCGGTGGCAGCCTGGTTTCCCGACAGCGAGAAGTAGCGCACGCCGGGGACGGCCACGTCTTCGGCGTTGCGATAGCTGTCGTTCTTCTCCAGCAGGTAGGACTGCGCAGTGAACTCGCCCAGCACCATCGGTCCAGTGCCAACCGGCTCCAGGTTCGGGTCAATGACCACGTTCTCCATCTCCGAGAAGATGTGCTCGGGAACGATCGACACGGCCAGCACGTTGGGCACGTCCGGGAACGCCGGCCTGTCGAAACTCAGCCGGACAGTGTTCTCACCAGTCACCTCGGCGGCCGGGCCGTTACCGGTCGTGTTGAGCTCCGGGTTGTCACGAACGGTGTTGTAGGTGAAGGCCACATCCTCGGCAGTGAATGGTTCGCCGTCGCTCCAGGTCACTCCGGTCTTGATGGTGACGTCAACCACCGTGCCGTCCTCGTTCACCACGTAGCTCTCACCCAGCAGCGGCTCCGGCTTCGCGCTGAGGGGTTGCAGCGGGTTGAAGTAGAACAGCGACTCGTACACCATGCCCCGGATGGCTTCGAGCACTGTTGGGGACAGCGGGTTGTAGTTCTCCACGAACTGGCCGCTGGCGCCACCGTAAGCCTGCAGGATGACGCCCTCGCCGGCGGTGTCGTCGTCGCCAGTCTCCTGTCCGGAGCCAGTACAGGCGGAGACCGCCAGCACGGCGGTCAGGCTGGCTGCGCCGAGCAATCGGGCAACGCGCTTGCTGAAGATCATCGTCGATTCCTCACTCTGGGGAGCCACCGCGATCCGTCCTAGGACCAGGTGGACGTGGCCTCGGCGGCACGTAGCGGACCAGCCTACTCAATCAACTTGAGGAAGTAAAGAGGCTTCATCGCCTCCGACGTCGGTGATTCGCTTCTTCGACCTCCGGCCCAGGCGCGACCAAGTTGGTCACCTCTGGTTGGGACGCCAGTCGTGCCTGCTTCGATCGCGGCCTGCATGGCGGTCTTGCTGAGGCGACTCTTGCTCTCGGTAGGCGGCGACCATGGGCCGGTGGTGGGGCGCGCCAGGTCACCCCGCATGGTTGTGTGCCTGGTTGGCGAACAGCACGGTTGCGGTCGCACAGGCGCTCGGTCAGCACCCTGTGCCGGTGAGCACTGTGCGTCGGCTGCTGCAAAGCAGGTCGGTGGGTCTGCGCGGTGGCCGTGCAGACCCCGCTGCACCCGGCAGCGGCACTCCTGACAGGCGCCTTGCCGGCGAGTACGGACCACGTCGAAGGGATCCATCACCGCAGTCACTTGCGGGAGCCCCTCGCTGGTTTCGGTCTTGAACCCGGTGACCCTCGTCCGTCGCGACCTCCAACCCGCACATCAGCGCTGGGAGCGGCTCACGAGCCAGGCATCGAACACACCCGCGAGCTGCGTCCCGGGCGGGACCCGATCACCTCAGGCGAGCTCGTCCGCAGCATTCAACTCATCCGGGGCCGGCTCCTCGGACCGACCCCAGGTCCTGGGCCACAAGCCTCGTCGACCGCTGCAAGCGCCCACCTTCCTGCAACTGAGGCCACCCTCCCGCATGGCGCGCACCGTGCGGGAGGCTATGTACGGAGCCGCGACCGCGACCTCTATCACGCGGGCACTTGATACCGGGACTCGGTGACTGTTCACCGTGGGTGGGGGTAGCTCGCCAGATCGGGCAAGTCATCGTGGGTGACCACGTACGGGCTGCTGTATACGTCACGGACGTGCTCGGCGCTGTTCTGTCCGGTCAGCCGCCCGGCGCTCCAGACGTTGAACCAGCTCCACATCGAACCGTACAGCTGCGACAAACGCGGATCAGGGATCGGACCGTTCTCCGACAGCGCCACGAGCTTCCGATCGTCGACCAGGGACACCAGGGCCTCGTGGTGGCTGCTGAGCGGGTTGTGGTTGAAGTCAGGCTCGTAGACGTCGGCGGAGACGATGTCGACGATGTCGCTGCCGGGATACCAGTCTGGTGAGGTCGAGTTCCACACCCAGATGAGGTTGTGGATTCCGTGCTGGCCGGTGAGCCGCTCGTGCAACAGCCGGTACAGCGCCTTGGCCGGCTCCGGGCCCTTGGCGCCCCACCAAAACCAGCCGCCCTCGGCCTCGTGCAGCGGGCGGAACAGAACCGGGACGCGGTTGTCCTGGAGTCTGGCCAGCTGGACGGCGATGGCGTCGATGTCGCGCAGCAGCAGCGCGTGCTCTGCCGAGTCGGGATGGCTCAGCGCGTGCTCCACGTCGAAGTCGGTGTTCTCGGTGTAGAACCCTTGGTACCACAGCGCGCCGGGCTTGACGGGAATCGGGGAGTTCCAGTGCCAGCAGAACGTGACAACACCGTTCGCCGCCGACCACGCGATGGCATCCTCGATGATCGGAGGCGGGGTCTCACGTTCGGTGAACGTGGGCGAGTACCGCATCAGATCGAGGCCGAGCACTGCGGGCTTCTTTCCGGTCAACTCCTCAACCACGCCGACAGCGCTCAGCTCTTGCTGGCCGGCGAGGATGCGGTGGCCGTAGCTGTCCACCAGGTAGCTGTGCAGGGCACGGGCCTCGACTGAAGCGTCGGCGTCAACAAGTTGCTTGCGCACCTTGTGCCGGGGACGGTCGCGGGTCGGGGTGAGCCTGATGGCGTCGATGTCGTAGTAGCCCCAGTTGCTCTGCACGACCACGGTGTTGGAGCCGGCGTCGAGCATCAGCCTTCCTGCCGCTGTCTCGGTGAAGGACTGGGACTCCGGCAGTCGGATGCTTTCCCACGGCTCACCGTTCAGCGCCAGCCTGGTGTACTTCTCTGCATCCGCGCGATATCGGATCCTGAGCTCGTGCAGACCCCGCCGCTTGGCGTCCACAGTGAACGTCACCGCGTCGCCGGTTGCATCAAAGCCGGTCACGAAGCCACGGCCCGAGTACCCGGCGCCCTCCGAACTGACCCTGACCCCGGTCAACTCGGCGTCCTCGGCCTCGTAGATCCGTGGTCCAGAATCCGCACGCGCAGGCGCCGCCATGGCCCCGCCGGTGGCGATCACGCCGAGCGAGGCTGCCGCTGCTCCCTGCACCAGAGCACGCCGGCTCAGCCGCTGCCGCGGGCTCTGCTCATCGTCGTTCATCGTCCTGTCCTCCGCGCTGAAGTGGTCGACGAGGAGAGACCTCCTCGAAGGGCAACTTACCCAAGAAACTTCACGAAGTAAACGAGTGCGCGCTACAGTGCAGCTTGAGCCGATGCAGAGTCGGGCGACAAGGGAGTGGCGATGAGTCGAGTGGTGGTCCCCAGCGGCGGGGCCCTGACCCGGAGCATGATCCTGGACCGCATCAGGGTCGCCGGGAGGATCAGCAGGGTCGAGCTCGCCGAGGCCTCCGGTCTGACCCAAACTGCCATCTCGAACATTGTCCGGCAGACAATCACCGACGGCCTCGTGATCGAAACCGGGTTCGGGGAGTCCACTGGGGGCAAGCGCAGGACGCTGCTGGAGATCAACGTCTCCGCTCGGCACGCCCTAGGGGTGTCCCTGGACCAAGAGCGCATGATCTATGTCGCCTGCGACCTGTCCGGCCAAATGGTCGGCCGGATCAGCGCAGCCGGTACGGGCCTGGAGCAGCCGGGGGCGGTGGTGCCGAGAATGGCCACCGAACTGCGCGCTCTACTCGATCTGACTGAGATCGATCCGTCGTCCGTGGTCGGGCTCGGGGTTGCTAGTCCGGGTCCGCTGAACAGCCCGGCCGGCGTGCTGCTGGGACGTCAGCCCAATCCGGCCTGGCGAGACTTTCCGCTGCGGGAGGAGTTGGCGAAGGCCACTGGTCTGCCGGTGATGCTGGACAGCGACGCCAGCTGTGCCGCGCTGGGAGAGTTCTGGACCACCAGGAACGGGGCGACGTCCCCGGTCAACGCGACGGTCTACATGGCCGACGGGATCGGCTGCGGCATCATTGTTGACGGTCGCGTCTTCCACGGCGCGTCGTCCAATGCTGGCGAGCTTGGTCATCTCAGTCTGGACGTCGACGGCCCTCCGTGCGCGTGCGGGGCCCGCGGCTGCGTTGAGCTCTACGCCGCACCCCGAGCCGTGGTAGCGGCTGCTCTGGCCGACCGAGAACTGGCCACCGCGCTGGATCTTCGAGGGGATCCGGTGCGGACGCGGAGCGACTTCGCCCGCATCGTCCGCTCTGCCACGCACGGTGACGACGCGAGTCTGCGGCTGGTGACAGAAGCCGCCAGGCGGCTGGGTCAGGGCATCGTAACGCTGGGCAACGTCCTCGACCTGGACGAGATCTCCCTGTCCGGCCCAGGCTTCGCCGACGGAGGCGCGCTCTTCGCCCAGGTCATCCAACAGCAGCTGGACCAGCTGCCGTTCACGCGCGACGTGCACAGCGTTGCAGTTCGGATCTCCCACATCGGCACCGAGGCCGCCGCGCTGGGGGCCGCGGCCCGGATGCTCCAGCAAGAAGTGACACCGCACACCAGGGTCGGTCGGCGGCTGACCTCCGCTGCACGCTGAGGTGCCTCGGAGATGAGCAATCACGACATCACGGCCTACGGTGCGCGCGGCGACGGACGAACCGACGACGCTGCAGCTATCCAGGCCGCGATCGACGCCTGCCATCGGGCCGGAGGTGGCCGCGTCATCGTTCCGGGCGGACGGATCTTCCGTAGTGGCACCATCCAGCTCCGATCCGCGGTGGAACTGCACCTGGAGACCGGAGCCACGCTGGCCGCCCATCCCGACGAATCGGCCTACACCGTCCGACGAGCCACCAGCGGGCTGACCGACGGCCGGCCCGAGAATGACAGCCAGCTCAGCATCATGTTCATCCTTGCCGAGGACTGCCGCGATGTGGCCGTCACCGGGACCGGCACGATCGACGGCGGCGGACGGCATTTCGTGGTCGCCGACCTGGGTGAGATTCTCCAGATGCGCCCGGTGCGTCCGTACACGGTGTTCTTCCGGGGTTGCACCGGAGTGCGGGTGAGCGACCTAACCATCCGCGATGCCGCCTACTGGACGTTGCGGCTCTCGGGTTGCGCGGACGTGGTCGTCCGTGGCGTCAGCATCGACAACGACCTCAGGCTGCCGAATTCCGACGGCATCGACATCGACACCTGTCAACGGGTACGGATCAGCGACTGCGCCATCATCACCGGCGACGATGGCATCTGTGTCAAGACCTGCGCCGAGTCCGCGGTCTACGGCGGCTGCCACGACGTGGTGGTCACCGGGTGCACCATCACCAGCCGCTCCAGCGGCCTGTGCATCGGCTCCGAGGTGGCCGCACCGATCGAGCGCTGCCTGTTCAGCAGTTGCGTCATCTCCGACAGCAACCGCGGCCTGGCCCTGCAACTCGCCGAGCCGGGACTGGTCCGCGACATCACCTTCACCGACATGGTGGTGCAGACCCGATTCTGCGACGAACGGTGGTGGGGCCACGGCGAGCCGATCTACATCTCAAGCTATCCGTGGCGGGGAGGCAGCGGGACGGGCCGCAACATCCGGTTCCGCCACATTCTGGCCCGCTCGGAGAACGGCGTCCTGATCCGCTCGGAGGAACCCGGACATCTGTCCGGCGTCCTACTCGAGGACGTCCGGGTCGAGATCGACCGGTGGAGCGGACGACCCGGCGGCGACTGGGACCTGCGCCCGCACCCCTCGCAAGGATTCGTGCCCCACCGGACCAGCGGCATCCATGTCGAGCGTGCGGACGACGTCACGTTGCGCGACTGCGAACTGGTATGGCTCCCGCCATCGGAGCACCGCGCCGAGGATATGGGCCCCGCGCTGACCGTGGTGGCCACCGCTGAGCTGCGGGTGCGCGGTCTGCTCGGCGAGGCGGCCCATCCAGACCGAGACCCGGCGATCGACCTGGACGGCCGAAAGCTCAGCGTCGACGAACTCCCGCCTCGAGTGCTAAGCGAGGAACACGTGTGACGACCTACCGCAATCCAGTTGTCCGAGGGGTCAGCCCGGACCCGAGCGTCTGTCGAGTGGGCGAGGACTTCTTCCTAGCGACATCCAGCCTCGACTTCTGGCCGGGCATCCCCATTCGGCACTCCACCGACCTGGTGCGTTGGACGGTGATCGGGCACGCGGTGACCCGGCCCGCGCAGTATCGGCGCGATGGACGTCCGGGGCCGCTCCGGCTCTACGCCCCCACGCTGCGCTATCACGAAGGCCGGTTCTATCTGGCCTGCACCAATGTGGCCGACGACCAGGGCAACTTCATCGTGTATGCCGACGACCCGGCCGGACCGTGGTCCGATGCGATGTGGGTCGACGGCGAGGGCTTCGATCCCTCCCTGACATTCGACGCAGACACCGCCTACTACACCCGCCGCACCGTGATCCCCGGGAAGGAGGGATCAGGCCCGCTCGTGCAGGCCGAGATCGATATCCACACCGGACGGCTGCTCAGCACCACACGGCCAATCACCGTCGGAGAGGCGGGGTGGTGCTCCAATGACATTGAGGGCCCGCACCTGTATCGGATCGGCGAGTGGTGGTATCTGCTGGCCGCCGAGGGCGGGACCTGGAAGGGTCACATGGCGACGGTGGCTCGCAGCCGCTCCCCCTGGGGGCCGTTCGAGAGCTGCCCCCGGAACCCGGTGCTCACCCACCGTCACCGGGTCGGGCACCCGATCCAGAGCACCGGTCACGCCGACCTAGTCGACGACGCCGACGGCCGTTGGTGGGCGGTCTTCCTCGGTACCCGGCACCTAGGTCCGACCGCATGGCACCATCTCGGCCGCGAAACCTTCCTGACCCCGGTGAGCTGGGACGACGAAGGGTGGCCGGTGATGGGAGACGACCGCGGCACCGAGCTCGACGTCGCGGCCGTCCTGCCCCCCGGCGGCAACACGACGTGGCCGCACCGGCCGTCGGTCTGGACGGCCGGCTGGTCAAGCCGTCAGCCGCCGGTCGACGGTTCCGAACTCACCGACACTGGGCAGACGGTGTCCGTGCGGCTCCCCCAGCACCCGGGACGGCTGGACGATGGCGGCGCCGGCCCAGCCGTCTTCCTGCCCCAACCCGAGTTTGACTGCGCGTTCAGCGCCACCGTGCCCGCCCCGCCATCCGCGCCGGCCGCGGCCGGCATCGCGGTGTACGCCGCGCCGGACCACCACTACGACCTACTCGTTTCTGTTGAGGACGGGGAGCGGCGTCTCACGCTGAGCAAGAGGGTGGGCGACCTGACCGACCGCCGGCTCACGACGCTGACCGGCGATGGTGCCGTCGGACTGCGCATCACAGCAGAGGGAGCGAACTACAGCTTCGCTGCCCGAGACGCCGACGACAGGAGAGCCGCCTGGGTGAAGATCGGCACTGGACTTGCGCGGCTGGTCTCGGCCGAGGCTTCCGCCAGCTACTCCGCGGCCCGATTCGCCGTCGTATCGCACGAGTCAGTGGGCACCCTGACCGATGTGTCGCTGCACCGGGACCGATCCGAGGAGCCCCGATGACCGCACGACCCTCCGGCACTCCAGCCGAGTGCTCCCACCCGCGCGGTGTAGTGGAGCTTGACCGTCGCCCAGGTTTGAAACGAATGAGACACGACCCACGACGTTCGAGGACCGTGGAGCTGGCCCACGTTGCGCCCGAGGCGGCATCGCTCGGCGCTGCTCCTCTCGTCCTGCAGCGTGAGTTCGCCCTGTCCGTGGCGGTCGGCTCGCCACGCCTTCAGCGCGCCACCGGAGCCCTCGCCCCGTGTGGGCGCACCAGCGTCGCCTGAGCCTCAGCTTCGGACGATCCCGTCCACACCGACATCTCACCAAGAGGACCGCACGCCATGACGAATCTTGACCCTGTCAATCGCTCAGCGACCCCCGCGGCGCGCAAGCTCCTGCTCCGAATCCAGGACCTCGGCGGCCGCGCCACCTTCTCTGGCCAGCACAACACGCCGCGCGAGCTCTCCTTCTACAGTGACCAGGCGTACGAGATCACCGGGTCCTATCCGGCCATCTGGGGTCAGGACTTCGGCTTCGCCGAGGACGGGGACATGGACGGTGTGAACTTCCGACCCGCCGTCATCGAGGAGGCGTTGGCTCAGCACGCCGCGGGGTCGATCGTGACGCTCATGTGGCACGCTGTGCCGCCGACCATGGACGAGCCCGGGACATTCACCGACCACGTTTGCCACGGCCCGCTCCCGGACCGCGCCTGGACGGACCTCCTGACGCCGGGCACGGCCGTGCATCGTCGCTGGACGGAGCAGGTCGACGTCGTCGCCGCGTTCCTGATGCGCCTGAAGGAGGCGGACGTTCCGGTCCTATGGCGGCCCTATCACGAGATGAACGGCGACTGGTTCTGGTGGTGCGGGCGCGAGGGCGAGGACGGCTACCAAGCGCTGTACCGCCAGCTCTTCGATCGGCTCGTGCGGGAGCACGGCCTCGACAACCTGCTCTGGGTCTGGAACGCCAACGCACCGCGGGGGGACGCAGCCGCATACGCCGGCTTCTACCCGGGCCATGATGTCGTGGACGTCCTCGCAGCGGATGTCTACGGCAACGACTACCGCCAATCCCACCACGACGAGCTTGTGGCGTTGGGGGAAGGCAGGCCGATCGCGCTCGGGGAGGTCGGGATCATGCCGACACCCGAGATCCTCACAGCGCAGCCGATGTGGGCGTGGTTCATGACGTGGACGAACTTCCTCACCCGCGACAACGACGCGGACGCCGTCCGTCGCCTGTACGCCGACCGGCGCGTCCGGCATCGCATAGCACCGAGCAGCAGTTGAGGGCCCCCACGCCGATCGAGTTGCTCCGACGCGCCGTCCGTGCGGACAGCGCTCTTCCGTAGCCATCGATCCCTACCTCTCAAACGACAGAGCAAGGAGACACCCATGAACCACGCCGTTGGCTGGGAGATCTACCCGCAGGGCTCGCAGGATGGCACCACAGGATGGCGCGAAGACAGCGACGGACGCACAGCCATCGTTGACGCCGCCCGCAGCGACGGCACCGCATTTCCGCAGGTACACCCCGGCGTCTTCGACGCCACCGGCGGCTTTCGTTCCCACCGCGTCGAGATCCACTTCGAGACGACCTGGGAACCGGCGCCTACAGTGCTGCACCTCGAGTTCGCCGTCGAACGCGGACCATGCCCGGACCTGGAAGTGGTCCTCGATGACGAGCACCGTGGACTACTTCATCCCACGGTCGAGCGGAATGACCGCACCCGATCCGGCGAACCCGGACCGGTCGCAGGCACCGTCGACCTCGTGGTCGAAATACCCGCAGAGTGGCTTCGTGCAGGGCGACACGTGCTGTCCATCGCCACGGTGCTGGACGAGGCGTCTTCGACGGGCGAGCGCGACGACGCCAGCCACATTCCACTACGAGCGCCGCGCGAGGACCTGCCAGCGGCGCGCGAGCACTACGGCACCTGGTTCGGCTCCTTCATCCGATGGTCCCGCATCGCGCTCACCGCCGCCGAGACCCGCCCGCATGGAGCCCCACGGGCTGATGTGCGCGCCACACCCTTCTTTGTCGAGACTCCCGACGGCGTCCGAGAGCTGATCGACCTGAACCTCACGTGGAGCGCGGGCACCAAAGCGCCTGACGGTCTGGTCATGCATATCGGCGACGCCACGCTCAAGGTCCCGTCCGTGCCCGCCGACCGTGACTTCGGCATGTTCCGATGGCGATTCGTTGCCCCTGAAATGGTCGGGGCAACCAGGGTGGACGTGGAAGGCGGCGGGATCGAGCACACCACCCACGTCACGCCTGCACGACAGTGGACACTGCACCTGATCCCGCACATCCACCTCGATCTCGGATTCACAGATGCGCAGGGCAAGGTACTCGAACTGCACTGCCGCAACATCGATCGCGCCATCGATCGGTTCGAGTCCGATCCGGCGTTCCGATTCCACCTGGACGGCGCGATGATTGCCCAGGAGTATCTCCGCACCAGATCACGCGCTCAGGGCGAACGGATGCTAGCCGCGATCCGCGGCGGCGGGATCTCCGTCAATGCGCTGCACAGCAATCAGCTCACAGGCGTCATGTCTCTCGCCGAGCTGCTGCACTCGGGCGATGCTGCTGCCGGCCTACCGCACTCGGAGGTGACCAGGATGCGGGTCGCGAACCTGACCGACGTGCCAACCGCCACCAGCGCGCTGCCGACCGTGCTGCGCGCACTTGACATCGATGCGTTCGTCAATATGTCGAATCACGGCCGCGCAATCACGGATTCCAGCGATGCGATCCACCTCGCGTCGCCCGTGCGCTGGCGCGGACCCGATGGCAGCGAGGTGCTCGCCTACTTCGCCGACCACTACTCCCAGCTGCGGTTCATCGCAGCGGACCCGCAGGCTGTATCGGCCGCCACCGATGGACTCGACCGGCTGCTGCGCCGGTTCGAGCGGCCCGACTACCTTCCCACGGATCTACCCGTGATCGGCACCCACGCCGACAACGAGGACCTAGCCGACGGGGACACCTCGTTCGTTGTGCGTTGGAACGCACGGTTCGCCTATCCCCGCTTCCGCATCTCCTCGTTTGAGGAGTACTTCGCCCGAGTCGCGTCGCTCGACGACCAGCTCCCGGTCTGGACCGCCGATGAGGGCAGCTACTGGGAGGACGGCGTCGGCTCGGTGACCGCGCTCTTCGCGCTCCACCGCCGGGCGCAGGCTCACGTGCCCGCGGTCGAGACACTCGGCGCCGCACTCGCTGTCCTCGACCCTCGTACCCGAACGAATCGTGCTGAGCTCGACCGTGCCTGGGCCGACCTGGCGATCGGTGCTGAGCACACGTTCACGTGGGCCCGCTCGACCTCACATCCACACGCGTTCCCTGTTGCCGACCAGCTGGGGTGGAAGGCACGTCACATCCAGGGCGCCGAGCGGGTGGCGAGCGACGAGATGCGCCGACAACTCGCGCGGCTCGCTGAGGTAGTCGGTGTGACTGGTCCCGGCTATCTGGCCTACAACCCGCACCCGTGGCCCGCCGATCTCGAAGCCGAGTTGGACGTGATCGAGGGCGTCGACCTGCTCGGTCCCGATGGAGCCGTGCCGCTGGAGGTTCTTAGCAGCTGTCACAGGATGCGACGGTGTCGCATCTCCCTGCCGGCGATGCCCGCTCACTCCTACCGCTACTTTCCGGCAAGCGCCGGTCGCACCACGGTGCCCGGTGGTGAGGGGGCGCAGACCCGCGGTATGGTCGCCGTCGACGTGACAGGACACGACGCGGCGAGCGAAGAGGCACCGCCAGAACAGGCAGTCTCGGTCGGGTTGTTCTCGCCGGTGGAGACCTCTGAGCCGATCTCGTCGTCAACGTGGGACGTGCGTTTGGACCCCTCGTCCACGCTCCCGATCGGGCTCCGACACCTGCCTACGGGCCGGGAGGTGATCGACCCAACAGCCGGGGTCGCCCTCGGCCAGCTTCTTCGAACGGCGCACCCTAACGCGCCGGCGGACGACGGCGTCGCGATGCTGGACGTCGCGGACGTGCACATGCACTCCCGACGAGTGATGGATCTCGTCGAAGACCGCTACGCACAAGACGCCGACGGTTCGATCGCTCGCGAGTCGCCTAAACTCTCCTTCTCCGGGGTCGCGACGACCTTCGACGGGATCCGGCTGCGCTGGCGCGGCGCCGGGGCCAACTTACGTGACGTGCGAGTCGATCTCTTGCTCCGTGACGATGGCAGCGCGGACCTCGACATCGCATTCGTCAAGGCGCCCTGCCATGACGCCGAAGGGATCTACGTGTCGTTCCCGTTCGCTGCTCGCGAGCCGCGAGTCAGATACGACCGGCAACTCGGATGGGTCGATCCCGAACGCGACCACGGACCCGGTGCCTCGAACGAGTGGGCGTCGGCGACCGACGCCGTCGTCGTGAGCGATGAGTCCGGTTCCATCGTCTGGACCCCACTGGATGCGCCGCTGTTCACCGTGGGTGACATCGTTCGGGGTGCCTGGCCCGACCGGTTCAAGCTGGGCGCTGCACACCTGTACTCGTTCGCAATGAACAACTTCTGGCCCTGCAACACGCCGCCCGCCCAGGAAGGAACGGTGCGGCTTCGCTACCGAATCACTGTCACAAACCAAGTCGACGACCTCGGTGCGCATAGGCTCGGCCGTCGCGCACGCGTGGGCGCCCAGATCGCCGAGATCCTCCCCCTAGACCGGTTCCTCCCCGACACAGTGCCCACGTATGCCGAGGGGCGACTACTCGGAGACGTCCCAGAGGGCGTGGACATCCAGCTCGTCCAGCGCGATGACAACGAGTTCACCCTCCTGCTCCAGGAACTCACCGGCGCCGATCGGACGGTGGAGCTCTCCCTGCCGCGCGGGCTGCACACGAGTGAAGGAGCCGCGAATCAGGTCGGCGTGGCCTTGCGATCTCACGGCATTGCAATGCTCGCTCTCGACCGTACGTTCGACTGACGGTCAGCCGTATGGTGCAGGGAGACCTCACGAAGTGTCGCGTCTTCTTGGCGCGACGCAGGCGAACCGACGTGGGACCTTGAGGAAGGTCGTGGGCCGGCCTGCCCGCCCTGAGTCTCCCGGAGGGTCGTTGTTACGGCATCAAACCTGGGGGCTTCCGGGCGGTTCAGAGTAGGTCTGCTGCTGGGTCGACTCGCGGATGATGAGCTGCGAATCTGCTACCGGTGGGATCGACACGGTCTCATCTCCGAGTTCCCGCAACAGCGCGGAGGCGGCGGCGGCCCCGAGGCCGTGCAGGTCTTGGGCGACGGTGGTGATAGTGGGGAATACCCACTCGCCCATGGGTAGGCTGTCGTAGCCGACGATGGCGAGGTCGCGGGGCACCGAGAAGCCAAGCCGTTGGGCCTCGCTCTGCCCGGCGATCGCCATCGTGTCGTTGCCGTAGGCGATTGCGGTCGGTCGGTCGGGGCGGGCGAGTGCCGCGCGGGTCGCCTTCCGTGCGTCGTCTGCGTCGAATGCTGCTGAGACGACTGATGGCGTGGGCCCGCCGGCAGCCTCGATCGCCCGCACGAATTTCTCCCGGCGCTGACCCGTGTGTACGAAGTCGTCTGGGCCGCCGATGTAGAGAATGCGTTGGTGACCTGCCGCGACGAGGTGCTGGGCCAACTGGATGAGTCCGGCCATCGCGTCTTGGGGCTGGACGTGCGTGACCTGCTCCTTGCCCCATGGCTCACCGATAAGCACGAAGGGGATGTCGAGATCGCGGAGTAGCTCGAATCGCGCGTCGCGGATGCGGGACTCGGTCAGGATGAATCCGTCGACCCGGCGGTCGCGGACCAGTTGCCGGTAGACGTCGGCCTCAGCGGTCTGTGAACCGGTCAGGAGGTGAAGTTGCAGGCCGTAGCGCTGGGGTGCCAGCACGGATTCGGCGCCGGCGATGACGACGGCGAAGTAGGCGTCGGCGGTTAGCAGGTCGGGTCCGCGCGAGATGACGAGGCCGACGGACCGTGTGCGGCTGCCGCGCAGTGTGCTGGCGGCGGGTGAAGGTGACCAGCTCAGTGCCTCGGCGGCGCTGAGGATCCGTTCGCGCGTCGCCGGTGCCAGCCCTGTCTTGCCGTTCATGGCCTTCGAGACGGCCGAGCGGGACACGCCGGCGAGTGCCGCGACGTCGTGGATGGTTGTTCGCTGACGCGGTGGCATGTCGACACGTTAGCAGCGGCGTCCACGTGTCGAGAACGTTCCACAGAACCTCTTGTGCTCGTGGTGAATCATGCGGTAGAACGTTCCACATTGGTCTTGTTGCCACCGACTTCATCGGAGATCCCGGATGCACCGAAACGCTGCCAAGCTCCACGCGAACGGCGAGCCACTGACGTGGATCGGCGTGAACTACTGGTCCCGCGCGGGTGGCCCGCGTATGTGGCGGGATTACGACGCTGCAGTCGTGGCTGAGGAGCTGGAGTCGCTCCGAGCTCACGGGATGACGTTGACGCGAAGCTTCTTCTACTGGCCGGACTTCATGCCCACGCCCGAGACTCTCGACGAGACGATGGTGGATCGTTACCGCGACTTCCTCGACCAGCACGCACGGCTAGGCATGGCGACGATCCCGACGTTCCTGGTCGGACACATGTCGGGCCAGAACTGGGACCCGGAGTGGCGCGGCGGCCGGGACCTGTTCGGCGACGTGTGGTTCGTGGCGCGCCAGGCTTGGTACGTGCGCGAGCTCACCGCGCGATTCGCCGATCACCCGGCCGTTGCTGCGTGGCTGCTCACGAACGAGGTTCCCATCTACGGTGACTGGCGTTCGCGTGGAATCGGCACCCTGGACCCGGAGCAGGTCCGCAGCTGGGCGCAGCTGCTCATCGACGCCGTGCGCGCCGGTGGCGGCCGCCAGCCCGTCTCGGTGGGTGATGGCGCGTGGGGGGTGGAGGTCACCGGCAGCGACAACGGGTTCCGTGTGCGGGAGATCGCCGAGCTGGTCGACTTCCTCGGCCCCCACGTGTACCGGATGGAAACCGACCAGGTGCGCCAGAACCTGGGCGCCGCGTTCGTCTGCGAGCTGCTGGATATCGGCGGGCTGCCGGTGATCATGGAGGAATTCGGAGTCACCAGCGACTACGTCAGCGAGGAGCACGCAGCGCACTACTACCGGCAGCTGCTGCACCACACACTGCTCGCCGGAGCAACCGGTTGGCTCGCGTGGAACAACACCGACTACGACGCGCTGGAGGACGTCGAGCCGTACTCACACCACCCGTTCGAGATGCACTTCGGGCTGTTCGACGCCGCAGGGCGCGCCAAGCCGCAAGCATTGGAGGTGCGGGACTTCGCCCGCGAGGTCGAGCGCCTGGACATCGCCCACACCTCGCGCCCGGACGCCGACGTGGCACTGGTCGTCTCGTCCTTCCTGGAGCGGCAGTACCCGTTCACCCAGCCAGAGGACGCCACCGTCGTCTTCGACGTCTGCCGGCAGGCATACGTCGCGGCTCGCGAGGCTGACCTGCGGGTGGGGGTGGCGCGCGAGGCTGACGGGCTGCCGGAGGACTGCCGCCTTTATCTGGTGCCCTCGACGAAGCAGCTGACCGCACCGACATGGACGGCGCTGCGCGGGCTTGCCGAGGCCGGCGCGACGGTCTACTGCTCGTACTTCCAGGGCGCGCACAAGACCCAGCGGGGACCCTGGTGGCCGAACCTGGACGAGACGTTCGGCGTGCGCAAGCAGTCCCGCTACGGCGTGCCGGCACCGATTGCCGACGACGAGCTGCGGATGGTGTTCCGGCGCGACTTCGGCGGCATTGCCGCGGGCGAGGAACTGGTGTTCGCCGTCGCCGGAAACGAGCACGCCCGCGCGTATCTACCCGTAGTGCCCGTGGATGCTGAGGTGATCGCCGAGGACGCCCTTGGCCGTCCCGCGCTGCTGCGTCGACGCACTGGGACCGGCGCGATGGTGCTGTGCACCTTCCCGATCGAGTACATGGCGGCACAGACTCCGTTCGTCAACCCCGAGCCGACCTGGCGCCTGTATGACGCCTTGGCCGCGGAGGCCGCAGCGCGCCCCCCTGTCCGGGTCGAGGACCCGCGCGTGATCGTCGGTGAGCTGGCCCATGAGGACGGTCGCCGCTTCACCTGGTTTATCAGCCAGTCCGACGAAGAGATCAAGGTGGACGTCCACAGCGGCCCGTCGATCCTCGTCGAACCGTCCGGAGCCGTGGTCCGAGGGGTGCGGCTCCGGCCATACGGCGTCCAAGTCTTGGAACGCCGCGCCGTGTGAGAACGAGGAGAGATGCATCTACCAACCCAAGAGGCCGTGACGGGTCCGAATCCAATCTGCACCTCAACCGAAGTGCAAGGAGGCACAGCAGGAAACTACGCAAGATCATCCCGCTCGCGGCGACGGCCGCGCTGCTCATGCGCTCGTCGCGTGCGACAGCGGCGGCGGCAGCAACGGGAACGAGCTCTTGATCCAGTCCGTGTGGACCCGCGGCACAGCCGAGGGCGACGCACTCCAGCGCGTCTTCGACGCCTTCACCGAGCAGACCGGTGTCGCGGTGCGCTGGCTGGACACCGGCCAGTCCGTCAGCGACGTCTAAGAGACGTGCTGATCAACGCAGACGAGGTGGTCGCTGCTGCAAGCCCCGGGCGGGTTCGATCGCAACTGGTGTGGGCCGGGTGACTCGCGGCGCTGTCGGGGCCGTCGGCTTTGTGCTCGCGCGCCCCGCGCGCATCCTCGGGATCGAGCCATTCACCATGGAGCTCATCGCCGGCATCGAGGGCCGGCTCGCGGGCGAGGGGCACTCGCTGCTGCTGTATGTCGTGCCCGACACCGAGGCCGAGATCGCGACGTACCGTCGCTGGGCGGAGGGCCGGCTGGTCGACGCCGTCATCCTCACCAACCTCTCTCGCGACGACGACCGACTGGACGTGCTCGGCGAGATCGGTCTGCCCACCGTCGTGGTCGGCGGCCCGCGGCGCGACCTGCCTTTCACCAACGTGTGGATCGACAACGCGCAGGCGATGCGCGACGCCGTCGCTTACCTCTCAGGGCTGGGCCACACCGACCTGGCGCAGGTGAGCGGCCCAGGAGGAATGGCGCACACCCAGGCCCGCGTCGAGGCGTTCCACGAGCAGTGCGCCTCGCTGGGCCTGACGGGCGCGGTCCTCGAGGCCGACTACACCGAGGAGGGCGGCGCCAGCGCTACCCGCTCGTTGCTCGGACGCGCGGGGCGGCCGTCAGCGATCGTCTACGACAACGACATCATGGCCGTGGCCGGGCTCGGCGTTGCGGCGGAAATGGACGTGGCCGTGCCCACCTCGCTCTCGATCGTCGCCTGGGACGACTCGAACCTGTGCCGTCTGGCCTCGCCACCGCTGACGGTCATGAGCCTGGACGTGCATGGCATTGGCGCGCTCGCCGCCGACTGCGTGCTTAACGTGCTCGCCGGCGGGCCCGCGCTCTCCCACACCGCACCGCGGCCGCACCTCGTGCCACGGGGCTCAACGGCGCAGCCCGGCTGAGCGCTAGGCACGGGATGGCACAGGCTCCGCCCAGCCGGGCGCTCTTGCCGCGGTGACGACCCAGTCCGCGCCCGGTGACATAGGAACAGGGTCGTGCACCGCGGTCGCAGAGAGATACCGCCGCGCGTCCTGTCAAGCGCGAGCGAGAGCGGCCGAGTCAGCCCTAGCAGTCCGGCACTGGCCTGCCAAGGGGAGGAAGCCCGACGCGGTGAGCTTGGCGAGCAGCCACTACCCTTCCCAACCGATCGCCGCGCGCCAACCCCGACCCTCCCACCGCGACCTGACGACCACCACACCTCCTCAGCATGTCCCCGCCCGCTGTGGCGTAACCCCGACCTCCGTGCCGGCACCAGATAGCCTGTACCCCCTGGCCACGGGCCGCTCGCTCCACGGGATGTTTCTATGCCTTGTCAAGCCGCTTAGGCGAGCACCTCGAGCGCGGGGTGGGCGGCCGCTAGGGGCGGAAGATCTACCGTGCGACGTAGCGCTTGAGGCAGCGGCGGGTTTCCTTGGTGGTGTTGCCCTCGGACAGGCGCGGAGTAGGCGCGGGCGCCCGCGTCGGTGCGCGGCCGGGTTAGCACGATGATTTCAGCGCCCGGTTGAGCTAGCTAGCTAGCGGACACCGCCGCGGTTGAAGCGGTGACGGATCGTGTTCGCCGATGACGCGGGGATCGGCGCGGCGCCCGCGATCTGGGCGAAGGCGGCCTCGGTGCGGATCCGACCGGGTGGAACCGAAGCCGCCTCCACTGAGGTTGGCGCCCAATAGCGACTGGGACGGTCCCCTACCGCTACCGTCGACGTCGCCAGCACGCCCGGCTCTGGGGTCGGCGCACGTGTGCCAGTTATGTGCCAGTTTTGCTCTCATGCAGGGTTTGATCGGAGCGCGCCTACTCCAGCAGGGCCAGGGCGGGCACCTGCGAGAGCCTGGCCAGAGGGCCTGGGATCTCAACGATCAGCCCTCGGCCTGAGCCCCTCCGTAGTCCTCGCTGGGCTGCGGTGCGGGTTCGAACTTCCGTTCCGTCACCAGACGAGCGAAACCCCGCCAAACCATAGGATTGGCGGGGTTCCTCTCGTCTCGTGGAGCTAAGGGGATTCGAACCCCTGACCTCTTCCATGCCATGGAAGCGCGCTACCAACTGCGCCATAGCCCCGCAGCCCTTGTTGGGCCTCAACGAGTGTAGACGATGACCGACCCGAACACGAAACTCAGCCGGCGGCACCCACGTTGTGCGCGTGGAGCCGCCAGGGCGGGTGCCCGCTCGTGCTGGGGCGCAGCAACGACCAGTGGCAGTTGCTGAGGCCTGATATGCCGTTCCACCCCCCTGCGTCCTGGCCCAGCAGCGTCGAGATCCCCGCGCCGATAGCAGCACCGTGCGCCACCGTGAGCAACATCTCATCCTCGCCGAGTCGTTCCGCATGCTCGACGACGGCGGCCGCCACCCGTGCACCGACCTCACCCCGGGCCTCGAAGCCGATCCCGTCGGGCTGCCCGCCTCGGCTCCAGATCTCGTAGGCCTCGGGCCACCCGGTCTCGATCTCGGCGTGGTTCAGCCCCTCCCAGGTGCCGAACGCACGCTCGCGCAGCCGCTCGTCGAGCGTGACATCCAGACCCACCAGGTCCGCGACGGCCTCGGCGGTGCGGCGCGCGCGGGTCAGGTCGGAGGAGACGATCGCCGCCGGCCGGAGCTTGGCCAACGCTGCGGCCGCGCGTTCTGCCTGAGCGACCCCGTCGTCGTCCAGATCGATGTCCGCCTGCCCCTGCAGTCGGCGCGCCAGGTTCCAGGGGGTCTGGCCGTGCCGAAGGAGCAGGACGCTGCCTGCGCTCACGCGCGCTCGGCCTCGCCGGCCTGGGCATCGTCGTCGGCCCCGACGGAGCTCGTCACGTCCTCGGGCAGCGGCACCACCGGGCAGTCCTTCCAGAGCCGCTCCAGTGCGTAGAACTCACGGTCCTCGTCGTGCTGCACGTGCACCACGATGTCGCCGTAGTCGAGCAGCACCCAGCGCCCCTCGCCCACACCCTCCTTGCGCAGGGCCTTGACGCCCGCGCCGTGCATCGCCTCTTCGACACCGTCGACGATCGCGCCGACCTGCCGCTCGCTCGAGCCCGAGGTCACCAGAAAGACATCGGTGAGCACCAGGCGCTCGGAGACGTCGAGGGCGATCACCTCACGTGCCTTCTTGTCCGCTGCTGCACGGGCAGCAAGAACCGCCAGCTCGATCGCTCGCTCGTCGGCGCTCACGCAGTACCCACCATCATGTCAACCATCCTCTCGGCCCCACAGGGCTCATCACAGCGGCTACGGCAGCAGCGGCGCCGTCGTCGCCCTGCACCAGCTGCCACACCAGCAGCCCCAGCACGATGCCGATGACCGCCAGCACCAGGATCATGAGGGCCGTCAGCCACATCGGGGTGCGGTGCTCGTCCTCGTCCTCGTCCGGGTCGTCGTGCTCCGGCTCAGGCCGTGGCGCGACCGCAGCGACCACCTCGGTCGGGGGGTCCGGCGTCTGCACGGGCTCCGGAACGGCGGCCATCGGTGCCGCCGGGGTGGGGGGCGGCAGCTCGACCCAGCTCGGACGCGCGTCGAACGGCTCCGGCTCATCGGTCGCGCCCGCGATCACCTGGTCCAGCGAAGGCTCGGGCTCCTGGCTCGGAGCCTCCGCGGGCGTCGCGGCGGTGGCGGCCTCGCCTGCGACTCGACGCGACCGGCGTGTGGTGGGCAGCGGTCCAGCCGATGGCACCGACTCCGCCGGGTCCTGCCGCGAGGGGCTCGCCATCAGGACGCCGGTCACGTCGATGCCGATCGCGTCGTCGACGGCGGTCAGGGACCCGGTGAACGCCGGGTCGTCCCGACGCCGCTGGGGCTCGTCACGCACCACCGGGGTCAGACCGGTGCCGTCCTCAGCGAGACTGCGGATCGCTCCCGTGGTCGCGGGGGGGCGCACCACCGGGCGTCGCACCGGCGGCACCGCCGTGGACGCCGACCGCGCTGCTGCCTCGGGCTTGGTGGGCTCGGGCTCGGCGGGCTCTGGTTCAGCCGTCGCAGCCCCGGGTTTCCCTGCTCCAGGCTGAGCCGGTTCCTGCTCGGCGGGCTCCGGCTTCGTGGGTTCACCGGTCGGCTCGGGCCTCGCGACGCCTCGTGGCGGTGTCGGCTCCGCGGCCGAAGCAGCGGACGCCGCCGAGGCTGCCGACGCCGCGGACGCACCCGACTGACGTTCGCGGAGCTCGCGGAGCTGCCGGCGCGTCAAGCCGGAGGTGTCGGTGTTCTCGAGGTCGACCGGCGGTTCCGGGGTGGGCGAGAGCTCCTGGATGACCTCGTCGTTGATGACGCGGACCTCGCCGGTGGCGTCGATCTCGATCGCGCCGGTCTGCAGCGCGGCTTCACGGGCACGGAGCTCGCGGCGTGTCAGCTGGGCCTGGCGGGCGGCTCGTTCGGCCTCGCGCCGACGGCGGCGCTCACCCACGCTCTCCTCCTCGGTCATACCGGGACACCACCTGTCTGGCGGTCGCGGCCACCGACCGTGTAGGTCTCCGGGTCACGGTAGAGGCCATGCTTGCCGATGTACTGCACCACGCCGTCGGGCACGAGGTACCAGACCGGCTTGTCGGCGACCACCCGGGAGCGGCAATCGGTCGAGGAGATCGCCATCGCCGGGATCTCCAGCAGCGAGTACTCCCCCGCGGGCAGCTCATCGATGTCCATGTCGTGACCAGGTCGCGTCACACCCACGAAGTGGGCGAGCTGCCAGAGCTCGTCGACGTCTTTCCACTGCAGGATCTGGCTGAGCGCGTCGGCGCCGGTGATGAAGAACAGCTCGGCGTGGGGCAGCTGGGCGCGAAGCTCGCGCAGGGTGTCGATCGTGTAGGTGACGCCCGGGCGGTCGATGTCCACGCGGGAGACGGAGAACCGGGGGTTGGATGCCGTGGCGATCACCGCCATCAGGTAACGGTGCTCGGCGACCGTGACCTCACGGTCGGCCTTGAACGGCTGCTCGCCGGTGGGCACGAACAGGACCTCGTCGAGCGAGAACACCGAGGCGACCTCGCTCGCAGCCACGAGGTGCCCGTGGTGGATCGGGTCGAAGGTGCCGCCCATGATCCCGATTCGTGCCGGAGCTGACGAAGCCGCGATCATCGGGCGGTCACCCCGAAGGTGCGGGGGTGGAACATGTCAGCGATCGCGATGCCGCGTGCCCACACTGCGAAAGGCGAACGTGACGATCAGCAGCGAGAGCAGGATGACGATGGCGACGATGCCGTAGCCGATCGGCACCATCTCGCCAAAGCTCTGCCCGCCCTCAGCGGCGAAGCTCACCAGGGAACTCCTCATCGGCGGCAACCTCTTTCATCTCGGGACCCACAGCATTCTGGCACGTGCACCCGGCGGTGCGAGCGTGCACGCCGGTCGGGGTGTGTTGCACGATCAGGGGCGTACGTGCCCGTCCCCCTCGACGACCCACGTCGAGGTGGTCAGCTCGGCCAGCCCCATCGGCCCACGAGCGTGCAGCTTCTGCGTGGAGATGCCGATCTCCGCGCCCAGGCCGAGCTGCCCACCGTCGGTGAAACGGGTGGAGGCGTTGACCATGATCGCGGCCGAGTCGAGCTCGGTGGTGAAACGCCGCACAGCCGTGGTGTCGCGGGTGAGGATCGCCTCGGTGTGACCCGAGCTGTAGGCGCGGATGTGCTCCAACGCCTCGTCGAGATCGCTGACCACCTTGACCGCCAGGTCCAGCGACAGATACTCGGTCTGCCAGTCCGCCTCCTGCGCGGGGACCACCTGCGCGCCCGCCGGCGCGAGCGCCGCAGCAGCCTCATCGGCGTGCAGGACCACGCCTTCTCCGGTGAGCGCGGCGAGCACCGCGGGCAGCACTCGGGGAGCGGCGTCAGCGTGCACCAGCAGCGTCTCGGCCGCGTTGCAGACACCGGTGCGCTGCGTCTTGGAGTTGAGGATGATCGCGACAGCCTGCTCGACGTCGGCACTCGCGTCCACGTAGATGTGGACGTTCCCGACGCCCGTCTCGATGACCGGCACGGTCGAGGTCCGCACCACGGTCTGGATCAGGTCCGCGCCACCCCGCGGCACCAGCACGTCGACGAGACCCCGCGCCTGCATGAGCGCCTGCGCGCCGGGCCGCCCCCAGGCATCGATCGACGCGACCAGGTCGCGAGGGAGCCCGACACGGGCGAGTGCGTCCTGCAGCACCCGCACGATCGCCACGTTGGACTCCGCGGCGGCCGAACCACCCCGCAGCACCACGGCGTTGCCGGACTTCAGCGCAAGGCCAGCTGCATCGACCGTCACGTTCGGCCGGGCCTCGTAGATCATCCCGACGACGCCCATCGGCACCCGGATCTGGCGCACCGTGAGGCCGTTGGGCAGCCGCTCACCACGGATCACCTCACCGACAGGGTCGGGAAGTGCCGCCAGCTCGCGGAGCGCGTCGGCGATCGCGTGCACGCGCCCCGAGTCGAGCCGCAGCCGGTCGACGAGCGACGGCGCCATGCCTGCGGCGCTCTCGCGCTCGCAGTCGATCGCGTTCGCTGCCACGATCTCCGCCTGGTGAGCCACCAGTGCGTCCGCCATCGCGTGCAGGGCGGCATCCTTCGTCGCACGGGTGGCGGTCGCGAGCGAACGAGCCGCCACCTTGGCGCGCCGGGCCACCTCTCGCACCGCCGACTCCACCTCGACGGTGGCGTCCGAGACGTCTGCTGCGGTCATGCTCACCAGTTTACCGACGCCGCTCAGACGCCCACGGCGACCCGGCGGCGAGCCCCGTGGGCTGCGGCCACGCGCTTGCGCGGCGCCACCGGGGCCTGACGCTCGACCGCGCCACGCAAACCGCGCGCGGTGAGCTCCCCGACGAGCTCGGTGACGACGGCGAGGACATCGGTGGGCACCGAGGCGGGGATCACCGTGAAGCCGTCAGCGGCACCGGCGGCGACCCACTCCTGCCACAGCTCGGCGAGCCCCGCCGAGGTGCCCACGAAGGCGAGCAGCGAGGTGTCGGTGCCGCTCTCGCTCTCGTCGTCGAGGATGGCGAGGAGATCCGCCCGAGCGCGTGCGCCCTCGTCGTCGGCCCCGAGCACGGTGCGGACGTCGACCAGCACCCGGATCTCGTCGGCGTCGCGGCCCCAGTCGGCGGCAGCCTGGCGGATCGCCGCGCGAGCAGCGACGGCCTCGTCGAGAGTCGCGACGCGGATGCGGGCGACATCGGCGCGCGCGGCCGCCAGCTCGAGATCCAGCGGCTCGCGCACGGTCACGACCACCTGGGCAGCCCTGGTGCTGACGTCACGGCCGGTGCGGCGGCTGACGCGCGGAGCGGCGAGGGCACCGATGACGCCTTCCACGGCGCGCGCCGAGAGCGGGCGGGAACCGCCCTCCACCTGCCAGGCCGCGCGGCCCGCGGTCGCCTTGTGCACACTGGCGACGGCGCTGGCCACGTGCGCGACGTCGGTCACGCCGAGCGGGACCGACGCGGCCACGGTGAGGTTGCTGGTGTGGCGCCCGAGCCGGGAAGCGGCGAGTGCGCCGTCGAGCCAGTCGTCGCGGCGACGACCGCTGCCGAGCCGGAAGGTGGAGCCGAGGGTGATGAGATCGACGCCGCCCTTGTCGGCGAGCGACGCCAGGCCGGCGAGCCGGCCCATGATGAAGGCCTCCGACTCGCTGTCGCCGGAGCCGGCCCACGAGCGCGGGGCGCCGGTGCCGGAGAGGTCGAGGGCCAGGAAGGAGGAACGGTGGTTCGCGGAAGAGATGGTCACGAGGGTGCCTTTGTGAGCAGGTTCGAAGGACGCTCGGTAGCCGCTCACCGCGTCCTTGTCGTGCCACTCGACGACGACGGGAGGGTTACCTACCGAGGGCGGCAGCCGAAGGGGCGGTGCTGCGGCTCAGATGCCTGCAGCGAACGGCCCGAGGTGCCTGCTGGGTGCTGGTCCGACCGTGGAGGTCAGGCCTTCGTGCACGGACACATGCACATGCAGGCACCCATGTTCGAACGCGTCGTGCGACCGAAACGGAGAACCTTGGCCTGTGCCATGTCCGTGATTCCTTCTCTCTACTCCCGAGAACGGGACCTGTGCGCTTGCTCCGCACCTTGTGGCGCGGAACCAGGTCGTCACCCAGGGCACCCCACCGCATCTGGAGGGTTGCCGGTCAGCTAGCCGGGGCTTGTCACTGACACTCAAGACCTGAGTAGAAGGTAGGTCGCAACTGAGTGAGATGTCAATTACCCGGTTCACATGTCGAGACGTACCGTCTCAGCGTCGACGAATCCCGCTAGCTCCAGTCGGGCAGATACTCCCGGGTGGCCTGGTCGATCGCCACCGAGTAGGTCCAGTCCGACCGCCGGGTGGCCCCCCAGCCCTGCCAGCCACGCTGCGTGGAGTGCGCCAGCACGTGGATGCCGTCGGGCACCCAGGGCATGGTGATCGGTGCGAAGAACGGCACAGCCGAGACCGCCATGCAGAACTGGGTCCACCGCCGTCGCAACGAGCTCAGCGACCACGGACCGAGGACCACCAGCACCCGCTGGTGGCTGATCCGGTTGGCGATGAGGTCGAGCTCCCAGCCGTATCCCTGCCGGATCTCGCCCGGGGTCGCCGAGAGCACCACCGCTCGCGCGGTCTCGGCGTACCGGTGCACGTGCTGCTGCCACTCGTCGTTGCTGAAGCTCGCGCGCGCCGCGCCGATCGGGGGCATGTTCGAGCCGGGCGGCGCGATCGCGATCACCGGGCCGGTGGCCGAGAGCTGGCGCACCATCACCTCCTCGAAGCGGACCTTCCGCCGCAGCGAGAGCGCCGCGATCAGGCTGCGCCTGCGCAGCTGCCCGACGACCGCGAGCTTGTCCTCGTCGAAGCTGCGCAGGTACAGGTAGTGCGGTCGGGTGTCCTGCGAGAGCGCTTCGTCCAGGGATGCCGTGCGGAGCCGCTGACCGAGGCCGTCGACCATCGCCACCAAGATCAGCGCGGGGATCACGAGCAGGGTCGCGGTGACGATCGCGTCGCTGCCCAGGGACGTCACCAGGGAGCGCAGGTTCGCCAGCAGCGGGAGATCCATCCGCCGGACATCCTCTGACGTCAGCGAGGGCCAGCCCGCCGACATGCCCCCGTAGAGGGTGAGCAGCACGTAGACCACCAGGACGAGCAGCACCAGCGCGTACGACAGCACCGAGAGCGTCGCACCCACCCCGGCCTCGACACCCTGTCCCGAGACGTTCGCGCGGCCACGCTCGACCGGGCTCGGCTTGAGGAAGGTTCGCTGACCGATGATCAGCACGATCACCGGGATCGCACAGATCAGCAGCGTCCCCCACAGGATCGAGAGGTCGCCTGCAGCCGCACCCAATCCACCGACGACGAGAACGAAGCCGATGGCCGACCACGCCAGCCGCCGGATGAGGCGCAGCCACCGCGCTTTCGTGACGATCCGTGCCACGTCGTGATAGCGGGGCGAGGTCGAGCTGCTCGTGTACCGCGCCCGCGCGAGCATCGTGACCAGGCGGAACGGCGCGACGACGAGCGCGATGAGGACGACCGGGACGATCAGCCCCAGCACGATCGCCTCCGGGTTGAAGCCAGGCGTGTCGACACCCGGGATGCCGCCGGGCAGCGCGCCCATCGCCATGAGCATCAGCTCGTGCGTGTCCGCGGTGCACTGCTCGTGCGTCCGACCGGCGCAGCCGACGGTGAGCACCGCCAGCCCCCGATCGTCCCCGCCACCGTCGGTGATCCAGGCGCGCGTCACGCTGTCCTGTCCCCAGTGCACCGCCTCGCCCTCCTCGGAGGCGCCGCCCACAGGGTCACCGGCCGGCGCGAGCCACTCGTAGATGCCCGAGGACGCGGCGCTGTCGGTGCAGGGCACGTGCAGCAGGGTCAGCTCAGCCTCTGCGGAGCTCCAGACCCACTCTGACGCCGTCGAGCACTCCTCCGCCGAGGTGCTGGGGTCCTCCCGCGAGGACGCCAACGTCCAGTCGTCACCCGGGTCGACGGGCGGCTCCCCCGCGTCGGCGCTCGCCGGCAGGGCACCGATCGTCAGCGTCGCGAGTGCGAACGCTGCCACCGTGACGGCGCGGGTCAGCAGTCCCCTCATCCTTGATGGCTCCTTTCGTAGCCGTCGGGCCAGAGCACGACGACGGCCACTCCCCTGTCGCGGGCAGCCTCGACGATCTCTGCGGTCCCTCCGGTCCCCCGTGCGGGCTCACCATCCCAGACGGCGATCAGCCTGTCACTCCTGCTCACCACCTCGAGCCCGGCCTCGAGGTAGGCCGCCTCGCCCGGTGCGTCGTGATCGAGCGTCCTCACGCTCTCGGCGGCCGCGAGCAGCTCGTCTAGCCCGAACCGGAATGCCTCCTGGAGGCTGTCCCGGTAGCCCGTCGCCGGGATGACGACCTCGAGCGGGAGCCCGAGGTCGACGGCGACCCGCGCCACGAGCTGGTCCGCCCCCTCGGCGAGCGAGCTCACCAGGCGGACGTCGCCGTCATCGGCCCAGCTCGCCAAGATCTCGCGCACGCGGGAACGCAGCCACGCGGCGGTGGGCGCATCGTAGAAGCGGTGCCCGGTGACGCCCACGATCATCGACGTGCCCTCCCTGTCCCGACCTCGTCTCTGCGGCAGCGTAGGGGAGGTGGTCATGCCGTGCCCGGCTGCCGAGCGCGCCGAGTTCGTTCCAGGACGTCGAGTTCGCTGGGAGCACCCACCGAACTCGGCGTTCTGCGACGAACTCGGCGACGGGCAGGTCGGCGGCGGGGCGGGTCAGCGGCGGGTGATCACCATGTCGTCGCGGTGGACGACCTCGCGGTCATGGCCCTCGCCGAGGGTCTCGCGCAGCTCGGCCGAGGATCGGCCCAGGTGCGCCGGCAGCTCGTCGGAGGAGTAGGAGACCAGGCCACGGGCGACGACGGTGCCGTCGGGACCGGCGATCTCGATCGGGTCCCCGGCCTCGAACGTGCCCTCGACGGCGATCGCACCGGCGGCGAGCAGCGACTTCTTGCCGTGGGTGATCGCGCGGACCGCGCCGGCGTCGACGACGACCCGCCCCTGCGTGTCGGCAGCGTGCGCCAGCCACAGGCGTCGCGAGGTGACCCGCTTGCCGGCCGGCGAGAACCAGGTGCCCACATCCTCGCCGGCGAGCGCGGTGCCGAGGGTGTCGGCGTGCGTGAGCACGACCGGGACGCCGGCACCGGAGGCGATCGCGGCGGCGTCGACCTTGGTGACCATGCCACCGGTGCCCACGTGGGAGCCGCTCGCGGTGATCTCCAGGTCGGCCAGCGCCTCGATGTCGTCGACCACGGCGATCCGCTGCGACCCGGGCCGCGTGGGGGGTGCGGTGTAGAGCGCGTCGACGTCGGTCAGCAGCACCATGGCGTCGGCATGCACGAGGTGGCTGACGAGCGCAGCGAGCCGGTCGTTGTCACCGAAGCGGATCTCGCGGGTGGCGACGGCGTCGTTCTCGTTGATGATCGGGACGACGCCGAGCTCCAGCAGCCGGGTGAGGGAGCGGTGGGCGTTGCGGTAGTGCCCGCGCCGGATCACGTCCTCAGCGGTCAGCAGCACCTGCCCGACCCGGAGCCCGTGCGCGGCGAAGGCCCGCGTGTAGTGCGCGACGAGCAACCCCTGCCCCACGCTCGCAGCGGCCTGCTGGGTCGCGAGATCCTTCGGGCGCCTCGCCAGCTTGAGCACCGGCAGCGCCGCGGCGATCGCACCGGAGGACACCAGGACGACCTCACCCCCGGCCGCACGCCGGGCTGCGAGGGTGTTGACGACGGCGGTGAGCCGCGCGACGTCCAGGTGCCCCTCGGCGTCGGTCAGCGACGAGGAGCCGATCTTGACGACCACCCGCCTGGCGAGCGTGACATCCGCCAGCGCCGCCCGGTCCAGCACACGCGCGGCAGCGCTCTGGCTCACAGATCGTCCTCGATGGAGGGCGTCTCGGTCCACACCTGCTCGCGCGCAGCCGCCTTGGCGTCCATCCGGTCGTGGAACTGCTCACGCTTCTCCGCGCGCGTGGGCCGCTGCCGGTCCTCGAGGCGCAGGTCCTGCCCGCGGGCACCGAGGAGCTCGGGCCCGGTCATCATCGTGGGCTCCCAGTCGAACACCACGCCCCGGGGTCCGTCACCGATGACGACCTCATCGCCTGCCACCGCACCGGAAGCGAGCAGCGCGTCCTCGACCCCGAGGTTTGCGAGCCGGTCGGCGAGGTAGCCCACGGCCTCGTCGTTGGCGAAGTCCGTCTGACGCACCCAGCGCTCGGGCTTCTCACCCGTGACGAGGTAGTACACGTGGTCGCTCTCGCGCCGGTTGACCTGGAACTCCTTGCCGGACCGGCGACGGTCGACCGCCCGCGGTCGCAGCACCGGCACTGCCGGCTCGGCGGCGGGCTCGGCGGCGCGGACCTCGAGCACGAGGTTCGCCAGCGCGAAGCTGAGCGGACGGAGTCCCTCGTGGGACGCCGTCGAGATCTCGAAGATCTGCTCGGGGCGGTAGCCCCGGGCCTCGAGATCGGGCCGGACGAGCTCGGCGAGCTCGCGCGCCTCGGGCACGTCGATCTTGTTGAGCGCGATCAAGCGGGGGCGCTCGGCGAGCGGCACGCGGCCGCCCACGATGCCGAGATCCTGGGAGTACGCCTCCAGCTCGGCCTCGATGACATCGAGGTCGCTGACCGGGTCGCGGCCAGGCTCGAGGGTGGCGCAGTCGAGCACGTGCACGAGCACCGCGCACCGCTCGATGTGACGCAAGAACTCCAGGCCCAGGCCGCGACCCTCGCTCGCGCCCGGGATCAAGCCCGGCACATCGGCGACGGTGAATCGCTCGTCGCCCGCCTGCACGACGCCCAGGTTCGGCACCAGGGTGGTGAACGGGTAGTCGGCGATCTTCGGGCGCGCAGCCGACATCGCGGCCACGAGCGAGGACTTGCCCGCCGAGGGGTACCCGATGAGGGCGACGTCGGCGACGCTCTTGAGCTCGAGGACGACGTCGGCCTCCTCGCCGGGTTCACCCAGCAGCGCGAACCCGGGAGCCTTGCGCTTGGGCGAGGCCAAGGCAGCGTTCCCGAGGCCGCCATGACCGCCGCGAGCCACCACGAACCGCGACCCGGTGCCCACGAGGTCGGCGAGCACCTCGCCGTCGGGGGTCTTGACGACCGTACCGTCGGGGACCCCGACCACAAGGTCCTCGGCGTTCTTCCCGGCGCGCATGTCACCGGCGCCCTGTGCACCGTTGCCGCCGCGTCGGTGCGGCGCGTGCGAGATGTCGAGGAGAGTGGTGACGTCGTCGCGGACCTCGAGGATGACGTCGCCGCCGTTGCCACCGTTCGCGCCATCGGGGCCGCCCAGCGGCTTGAACTTCTCGCGATGGATCGACGCGCAGCCGTGACCGCCGTCGCCCCCGCGCGCATGGAGCACCACACGGTCGACGAAGCTGGCCATGGTCGCCTCTCAGGTTGCAGTCAGGGTGGAGCTGGGAATGCGAAAGGGCGGGACGGCCGATGCCGTCCCGCCCCGCGCAATGACGTGAAGCTGTTCTCGCTCGGCTCAGACGGTCTCGAGCTGCGCCGGCACGATGTCGATGACCTTGCGGCCCCGACGGGTGCCGAACTGCACGGAGCCGCCCTCGAGAGCGAACAGGGTGTCGTCGCCGCCACGGCCGACGTTCTCGCCGGGGTGGAAGTGCGTGCCGCGCTGGCGGACGAGGATCTCGCCGGCCTTGACGACCTGGCCGCCGAAGCGCTTGACGCCGAGGCGCTGCGCGTTCGAGTCGCGACCGTTGCGGGAGGAGCTGGCGCCCTTCTTGTGTGCCATGTCTTCAGTCCTTAAGCCTGTGAGGTCGACGGTTACTTGATGCCGGTGATCTTCACGCGGGTCAGGTCCTGACGGTGGCCCTGGCGCCTGCGATACCCGGTCTTGTTCTTGAACTTGAGGATGGTGATCTTCGGGCCGCGCTCCTCGCGCACGATCTCCGCCGTCACCTTCACCTTGGCGAGGTCGGACGCAGCCGAGGTCACCTTCTCGCCGTCGACGAGCAGGACCGGAGTCATCTCGATCTCGGAGCCGGTCTCACCGGCGATCCGGTCCATGACGACGATGTCGCCGACGGACACCTTCTCCTGCCGGCCGCCGGCCTTGACGATCGCGTACACCACGGTTTTGCTCATCTCTCGCATCGGACGTTGGATCTGCGTGCACCTGCCGCGCATGCCCTTGGCGTCTCACGGTGACTCGGAGCGAGTCGTGAGGGGATTCCCCAGCCCGGATCTGTCCTCCGGGCGCACACGCGGGCACGGCGAAGCGCACCGAAGGACCACTGTACGCGAGCGGGTGGCGGTCCGGCAAACCCGGGCCGCTCGTGTGCCGCGAGACGATCGTCACGTCTGATCCTGCGAGGGTGGCGTGGCGGCCAGGTGCGGGTTCTTGGCCCCGGCCGGCATGACGACGACGGCCAGCAGCAGGAGCAGGGCCGCCAGCGCCACCCCGAGGAAGACCTGCTGGAACGTGGGGCCGAGCAGCGAGGCAGGCAGGTCCTCGAGCTGGCCCTGCCCCGCGACGTTCGCGTTGACGACCGCTCCGTAGATCGCCACGCCGAACGCGCTGCCGAGCGAGCGGGCGAACATGTTGCCTCCGGTGACCACGCCGCGGACGCCCGGCGCGGCCCAGGCCTGGGCGGCGATCAGGATCGGTGTGGCCACCAGGCCCATGCCCAGGCCGATCGAGAAGCACGCGCCGGCGACCGCGAGCACCGAGGTGCCGTGCCCCGCCAGGTTGAGGAACACCGTGCCGACCAGCGCGATGCTCGAGCCGATCAGGCCCGTCGTGCGGAATCCCAGCCTCAGGTAGAGGCGCCCGGACTGCGAGGCTGCGATCGGCCAGCCCATCGTGAGCGCGGCCAGCGCGAAACCCGCGATCAGCGGGTCCTCCCCCAGCACGGTCTGGGCGAAGATCGGTACATAGGCGGTCAGCCCGATGAGCAGCGCGCCCACGAGCAGGCTGGCTGCGTTGGTGCTGTTGAGCAGCCGGTGCTTGAACAGCCAGCTGGGAAGCACCGGGTCGGCGACGTAGCGTTGCGCGATGGCGAACGCCGCCAGCAGCACCAACCCGCCCGCCGCGAGCGCGATACCCGGTGTGGACAACCACTCCCAGCTGACACCACCTTCGAGCAGGCACAGGATCAGCGCGGCGCTGCCGACCGTGAGCAGCACCGACCCGACGACGTCGATCCGCCGCGAGGTTCGCTCGTGGGTCTCCTTGAACCGGCGCAGCAACCAGAGCGCGATCGCCCCGAGCGGCAGGTTCACCCAGAAGATCCACCGCCAGTCGAGGTACGTGGTGAACACGCCGCCGAGAGTCGGCCCCACGACCGAGGAGATCGCCCACACGCTCGCCATGTACCCCTGCACCTTGGCGCGCTCGGCGATGTCGTAGACATCGGCGACGATCGTCTGCGCCATCGGCTGCACGGCACCGGCGCCGAGGCCCTGCACACCGCGCGCGAGGATGAGCACCAGCATCGAGGGGGCGACCGCGCACAGCACCGAGCCCACCAGGAACAGCACGACCCCGAGCACCATGATCGGTTTGCGTCCCACCAGGTCGGCGAGCTTGCCGTAGACCGGGACCGTGGCAGCCTGCGCGAGCAGGTACACGCTGAAGAGCCAGGGCGCCTGGGTGAACCCGCCCAGATCGGCGACGATCGAGGGGATCGCGGTCGCGAGGATCGTCGCGTCGATCGCCACCAACGACGTCGACAGCATCGTCGCCAGCAGGATCGGGCCGCGCGCAGAGCGCAGCCCCACGCCGGTATCCCTCGTCGTCACCACGCCCCGTCCCAACCTCCGGACCGATGATCTCATTCCATGGTCGGTGCCGCCGACGTGGGACCCGCGGCTGGGCCGAGGCGCGTGGTGGGATGGTCAGATGGCAGCTGACTCACCAACGATCGTGGCCACCTCCGGCGGGTACCGCCGGGGCGCGCGCACCATGCTCGAGCTCGACGCCCTGGTCCACCACGCCGTCGAGCGGTCGGGTGTCAGCGGGAGACGCCCGCGGCTCGCCTACCTCGGCACGGCGAACGGCGACCAGCAGGGTCGGGTCGCGGCGATGCACGAGGCAGCGCGCGTGGCCGGGTTCGACCTCACGCCTGTGACGCTGTTCACGATGCCCAACCACGAGGACGTCGCGGCCACGCTGCTGGGCGTCGACGCGGTCTGGGTCGACGGCGGGTCGGTCGCCAACCTGCTGGCGCTGTGGCGGCTGCACGGCGTCGACCAGGCGATGCGGCAGGCCTGGGAGGCCGGCGTGGTGCTCGCAGGCGTCAGCGCTGGCTCGATCTGCTGGTTCACCGGCGGCACCACCGACTCGTTCGGCCCTGAGCTGCGCGCGGTCACCAACGGCCTCGGGCTGCTCCCCTTCGCCAACGGCGTGCACTACGACAGCGAGGCGCGCCGGCGGCCGCTCGTGCACCGGCTCGTGGCCGAGGGCACGCTGGGCGAGACCCACTGCACCGACGACGGCGTGGGCCTGGTCTACGAGCGCACGAACCTCGTGGATGTGGTCGCTGAGCGCGACGGGGTGGCTGGGTACCGGGTGACGCGCAGCGCCAGCGGTACCGCGATCGAGGAGCGCTGGGAGGCGCGGCGGCTCTGAGATCGGTTCTCGGGTGGTGACCTCTGCCCTGGGCGGCTCACCGGGATGAGCGACCCGGTGCCCTAGCCTGAGCGCGATATGCCACGACCGCCCGCGCTCCCCGCCGCCACACCGCGGACGACCACCCAGCTGCTCCTCGCACGCGGTGGCGACCCGTTCGAGCACACGCACCAGATCATCGGCTCTGCCCTGCAGTCGGTGAGCGAGCTGCTCGACTTCCTTCCCGAGGACCAGCAGACCCTGCGGAAGCGGTTCCGCCACATCTACGAGACGCTGGCCGCGGCCCGGCCGTCGCTGCCGGCCGGCGTGGCCGCGCAGGGTCCTGGCGCGCTCAACCCTCAGACGCTCGGCTCGCTCGGCTGGGGCGAGCCGATCGTCGTCAGCGGCGCCCCTGTCGGACGCGAGCCGGTGGACCCCGATCCGCAGGCGGAGCCGGTGTACGGGTTCGCCGCGGCCCTCAACGGCGCCGGTCGATACCTGACGGAGACGACCGACCACCTGCGCATGGGCGCGCAGACCTGGGGTGCGCAGCGGATCGTGCAGGCGGGTGCCGTGGCGCACGCGGCCGCCGCGGTCGACCATCTCGCCGCCGTGTTCACGGCCGCGATGTGGGACTTCGAGCGGCCCGGGATGCCGGCGCTGCCGGCGAAGTCGGGTCGCATCGAGCTGCGTGCGTCCCCGCGCCCGGCGCCGATGACCACGTGGGCGCGCTACGCCCGAGCGATGTTCCTCACCGACCGGGTCGAGCTCACGACCGGCAGCGGCCGTCGCGTCATCGGCTCCGACACCCCGATCGCGTACCTGCTCCACGTGGTCCCGCCATCCCCGACCGCCACCGTGATCCCCTACGACCCCGCCGAGCGCTACGCACCCGTGCCGCTGTACGACGAGCTCGGCGTGGTGCACTTCTGCAGCGCCGACGGCCACAGCCTGGGCGCGATCGCGGTCGCCGACTGGCTGGCGCAGCCCGAGCTGACCGTGGCGCAGGCCGCCCTCGTGCAGCCCACCGAGCGGATCCGCGCCTACGACCGCCTGGTCTGGGCCCTCGAGGCCTCGGGGATCGCCGCGGGCGCAGCCACCCTGCGGGTGCCGATCCGACGCGGCGTGCAGCACCCACCGCACATCAACCCCGAGGCCCTCTCGAGCGTGCCTCACGCCAGCAGGCGCGCGCAGCAGGCGTTGCCCGCGCCGGGCGCCCAGGCGCCGCCGCTGTCCGCCGACGTCGTCCGCCCCGGGCCGCACCTGATGCCCTACCGCGGTCCGGCAGCGAACCCCGCGCGCGCCCTGATCCGGCGCCAGCGCAGGCACAAGGCGCGCCAGGTCGACCTCGGGCCCTCCTCGAGGGTGACCGAGATGCTGCGCGCCTTCTACCCCACGACCCTGTGGGTGGGCTCGCTGTTCACGGCGTACCTGCTCGAGCGCGAGTGGTGGGTGCGGCTGCTCGTCATCCTCGCGGTGGCGACGGTCCTGGAGCCATGGATCACCTGGGTGGTGCGCTGGGTCGCCGACCGCGACATGCGGCGGATGGTGGCCACCTATCGACCCGGGGCGTCCGCGCACACCACCCGCGCCTTCCAGCTGCACGCCAAGCTCATGTACGACGGCGCCAACATCGGCGTGCGCACCGGCAGCCGTCACGAGGCGTGGGTGGCCGCCAGCAGTGACACCGACCTCGGGGTGGTCGGTATCGATCGCCTGCTCCACCAGGGACAGGCGTGGGGGTACGCGCTCGTGGATCGCCTCGGTCGCTGGCGACTCGTGCTGCCCGCCGACTCCTGGGCTCCCGGCGACGACCTGTCCGGGCTCGCCGGCTTCGCCCAGGCGGCTGACCTGCAGCTCGGCGAGCAGCACGCCGCCCCGCCGACGATCCGCGAGGACGTCATGGTCGAGGACTCGACCTTCTCCCAGACGCGCTCGCACGGTCCGCGTACGCGCGGCATGGTGATCGCCGCGATCCACGCCCTGGCCGCGTTCGTCATCACCTTGCCGGGCTCGACGACCGCATCGATCTACACGCTCGGTATCGCAGCGATCGCGCTCGTGCCGGTGTTCCTGCGGTGGCTCTGGACCGCCTGGTACCAGGGCACCCCCGGCACGCGCTCGGGTTAATGGTCAGTTGTTCAGTACTGGCGGGTCTTCGTCGGTCAGCTCGATGATGACCGCCTTGCCCTCCGCAACTTCTTCGGCGGCAGTCTGAATCGCGCCCAGCCGCTCGTCACTGAACGTCTCACCCACCGTGTAGATGGTGATGATGAAGGCGTTCCGCGCGGGCTCGAAGTGGACCGCCTTCGGAGCCGGGTCGAAGTCAATCGCCGTGATCACCGCCAGCTCTTGCTCGCCCCACTGCTCCTCCGGTTGCGTCGGCACCTCCTCGATCGTGGTCGTCTCCTCAGGGACGTCCGTGAGCGATGCACTCGGTTCTTCTGACGTTGTGCTAGGCGGCTCGCCGGCCACCTGCCCGCAGGCCGAGAGCACGAGCATCGTCGTCACCGCTGCGAAGTAGCGCACATGGCGACTCATGCCTCGCACCTTCTCCAACCCAACCCTTCAAGTTTGGCGACTCCACCTCAGCTGGTCTTGATACTGACCCCTCCTGAGATCGCCAAGACGGAAGCCACTGTAGTGATGAACGATCCGCCCGAGTTGGATCCTGTGGTGAAGCCATACCCGGTATAGCCCAGAAACCAAGGACCACCCGAATCTCCGCCTGTAGTGACCTTTGTTTGCGTGTAGTAGAGGTAGCACCAGGTGTCACCGCTCGTAAAGGCCACGGACCCTTCGTAGCTCTCGACTGAGGTGGATCCGTAGCCGGAGGTCTGGCCGAAGACAGAGCGACTGTCCGACACTGACTACGCCGGTTCCCGTGATGGGCCTCGTCACCCCGAAGTCGTACCTGAATCGGTTCTGCGGGGTACCACCGCTCAGAGCGGTGAAGCGAACATCGCGACTACTGGATGCAACGTACGTGGATCCCGTGAGCCGAAGTGGTGATGCCGTATGCGGTGCCACGTGTCGCTATGAATCCGCCAGTGCACGTACTGTATCCGTACCCACCGCGGGTGTTCGAATCGGTCACAGGCGCCTGAGCAGCAGGCTCGTATTCAATACGAATCTCGACATCCGCCCACACACCGCCAACGGTCGTTGCGTGATCGTGGTGAAAAGCCGCGACCTCTGCCGGAGCATCGGTCCACACCGTTACGGTCACCGCATGGGCGACTGGGTCATAGCGGGCTCCCATCGCCTCAAACGGCGCATCCTCGTAGATGTCCAGTACCGCTCTCTCCAGCGCCTGACGGTCGCGATACGGGAGCACTCCCGGCCGGGACACACTCACCCGCGCCGACTCACTTTGGCTACCGACGTATTCGGTAATCGCCGCGAGACCTTCAGGGGTCGAGAGCACTTCCCCGCCGCTGGGCGTCCATGCACAGTCCACGACGTCGTCAGGGAACAGATCAAGCACTTCCACTAGCAAGGGTCGCTTGCATCGTCAGCGCCGGTCGCAGCCGATCCTGCCGACGCTACGAGCACGACCGCAAAGGCCATCGCGAAAGCGGCCCGCAACCTCCGGACCATCTCAGCCTCCCCATCGGCGCAACTCACCATCGAGTGCCGCTGACCGTAGCAGATTGCGCGACCACGTTCTCAGAACTGCGGCGCGGTCGTGGTCGAGGTGCCCTCACCGTGGGGCGTGCGGGGGGACCGGGGCACGCCGAGCAGCTCCGCCTGACCGGCCACAGCACAACGCGAGGCCCCACCGTGACCGGTAGGGCCTCGCGTCCGAGGTGATCCCTCTGCCTCAGGAGGCGGGCGCGTCCTGCCCGACGTCGTCGCTCGCCTCAGCGTGCTGGGTCACCTCGGGCTCGCTCTGCTCAGCAGGCTCGCTCTGGTCAGCAGTATCGCTCTGCTCAGGCTCGGCTGTCGCAGGCTCTTCCGGCGTCTCCGCGGCCGGCTCAGGAGTCTCCGCGGGGCTCTCGACGGGCTCCACGGGCGTCACCGCAGTCTCCTCGGGCGTTGCGGCAGTCTCCGCCACCGCGACCTCCGGCTCGGCAACAGCCACAGCGACGACCGTCTCCTGCGCCTCGAGCTCGACGACCGACTCGAGCGAGTCCTCGGCTGTCAGCGGCGACGGGTGCGGCTCGGTGTCGAGGTGCTGCTCGTCGTGCGCGTGCGCCGCCGCCGCTGCGATCGCGGCCAGCGTGGCGCGGACCTGCGCCCGCTGCACCGGGTCGTCCGTGGGCTCCGGCACGGCCTGCGGCTGTGCCTGCTGGGACTGCCCGTTGCTGTTGCTCCGGCGACCGCGGCGGCCACCACGGCCCGAGCGCGGGGTGTCCTCGGACTCCTCGGGGACGCCAGCACCGGACTCGACCGGCTCGTCGTGGAAGACGACCCCGCGGCCGTGGCAGTGCTCGCAGCTCGTGCTGAACGCCTCGAACAGGCCCTGGCCCACGCGCTTGCGGGTCATCTGGACCAGGCCGAGCGAGGTGACCTCGGCGACCTGGTGACGGGTGCGGTCGCGGCCCAGGCACTCGACCAGGCGACGGAGCACCAGGTCACGGTTGGACTCCAGCACCATGTCGATGAAGTCGATGACGATGATGCCGCCGATGTCGCGCAGCCTGAGCTGGCGAACGATCTCCTCGGCCGCCTCCAGGTTGTTCTTGGTGACGGTCTCCTCGAGGGTGCCGCCCGATCCCGTGAACTTGCCGGTGTTGACGTCGACGACCGTCATGGCCTCGGTACGGTCGATCACCAGCGAGCCGCCCGAGGGCAGCCAGACCTTGCGGTCGAGCCCCTTGGCGAGCTGCTCGTCGATGCGGTGGGCGGCGAACACGTCCTGCTCGTCGGTCCAGTGGTGCAACCGCTCGGTCAGGTCCGGCGCGACCGACTCGACGTACTCCGAGATGGTCTTCCACGCGTCGTCGCCCTGCACGGTCAACGAGGCGAAGTCCTCGTTGAAGACGTCCCGGACCACGCGCGTCGCGAGCTCGGGCTCGCCCTTGAGCAGCGTCGGGGCGCTCGTGGAGGTCCGGTTGACCTTCTTCTGGATGTCGTCCCAGTTCTTGGTCAGACGCTCGACGTCGCGACGCAGCTCCTCCTCGGAGGCTCCTTCGGCCGCGGTGCGCACGATGACGCCCTGCCCCTCGGGGACGATCTCCTTGAGAAGCTTCTTGAGGCGGTTGCGCTCGGTGTCGGGCAGCTTGCGCGAGATGCCGGTCATCGAGCCCGAGGGCACGAGCACCAGGTAGCGGCCCGCGAGGGTGATCTGCGAGGTGAGCCGCGCCCCCTTGTGACCGATCGGGTCCTTGGTGACCTGCACCAGCACCGAGTCGCCCGAGGAGAGCGCCTGCTCGATCCGGCGCGGCTGGCCCTCGAGTCCGGCGGCGTCCCAGTTGACCTCACCGGCGTACAGCACGGCGTTGCGACCACGACCGAGGTCGACGAACGCTGCCTCCATGCCTGGCAGGACGTTCTGCACGCGACCGAGGTAGACGTTGCCCACCATCGAGGTCTGCGTCTTGCGGGCCACGAAGTGCTCGACCAGGACATCGTCCTCGAGCACCGCGATCTGGGTCCGGCCGTTGCTGGAACGCACCACCATCGCACGGTCCACGGACTCACGCCGGGCGAGGAACTCCGCCTCGGTGATGATCGAGCGGCGACGGTTCGAGTCGCGCCCCTCGCGGCGGCGCTGGCGCTTCGCCTCGAGCCGGGTCGAGCCCTTGAGCGCGGTCACCTCGTCGCGGGCGCGGGCGCCCTCGTCGCGGGTCGAGCGCGACCGACGGCGACGGCGGCGCCGGGAGCGGTTGCTCTCGCCACCCTCGTCACCCTCGCCGGACTCGTCGTTCTCGGTCTCGCTGTCGGCGTCGTCGGCCTTGGGTTCGGTGCTGTCAGCGGCGGTCTCGGCGTCGTCGGCCTTCTTGCCCCGGCGCCGCCTGCCCCGGCTCTCGCCCTTGGGCTCGTCCGACTTCTCGGACCGGTTCGCCTCGTCGGCGCTCTCGCCGTCGTCCGTCGGTTCGTCGTTCGCGGAGTCGTCGTCCGAGGAGGAGTCGTCGCCCTTCGCCTTGCGTCGGCCCCGACCGCCCCGGCGACGACGGCGACGTGGTGCCGAGGAGTCGTCGCCCTCCGGCTTGTCCTCGGAGTCCTCAGTGCTCTTCTCGGGCTCGTCGGAGCTCTCGGTGCCGGCTGCCTTCTCGGAGGTGCGCTCGGGCTCGTCCTGCGGACCGCTCTGACGCTGCGACGTCGGCTCCTCGTCAGCGGGCAGCTGCGGCGCACCCGCGGGTGCCGACGCACGGCGGCGGCGGCGCGGGGTCAGGTCAGGAGCCTGGAACAGCAGCGCCGTGGCAGGCAGGCGCGGCGAGGCCTCCTCCTCGTCCTGGGACTCCGGCGCCTCGTCCAGTGCCTCGACACTCTCGTCGTCCGCAGCCGGCTCGGCGGCCTCCTCGGCGTCGGCGACCTCGGCGGTCTCCTCGGCCGGGACCTGCTCGGGTGCACCCTCGTCGGCCGGCTCGGGGGCCTGCGCGGGCTCCTCCTGCGCGGCCTCGGGCTCGGGCTCGGCGGGCGCCAGCCCGAGCTCGGCGAGCACGTCGAGCGTGGGCCGATCCGGGGTCATCGCCGGCCGCGTGGCGCGCCGCGAACGGCGACCGCGGGTGGGCTTGTCCTGCTCGGCAGCTGCTTCGTTGCTCTGCTGGTCCTGGGTAGCGTCGTAGTCGCTCACGTGGCTCCGCCGGGCGACCCCTGCCGTACCACCGGGGGTTGCTCGGTTCTCTCGGGCGGTCCGCACAGGCGGATCCGGGTCTGTCGCAAGTCTGAAGGGTGCGGGTCCCTCGCGAGTTTCGCGCTGAGGATCCACCGGTGTCACCGTCGTGCCATGTGGGCCCGTGCACAGGTGTGGCCCCGGGCTCCGCGCCTGCCTGGAGTGGCGGCGCCGGAACTCGTGAACCCCAACGACCGTGCTGGTGTCATCGAGCTGATCAACGGGTACGGAACTCGCTGGTCAGCCATGAGCAGTATGTCACAAGCAGGTCTCAGGGGCCGCTTCTACCCCGGCGCGTCCACGGCGAGACGGCATCGACAGGAGGGGCCGCCGTCGGGACCGTCCATGGGTCCAAGGTCCCGACTCTTGGTGACAGAGCGTTCCTACGCTGGCGAGCGAGTCACCGACCTGAGGGAGCCCGCCCGTGGAAGCTGTTGACGCCGCGCGATGGCAGTTCGCCATCGTCACCGTCTACCACTTCATCTTCGTCCCGCTCACGATCGGGCTCTCGCCCTTGGTCGCGATCATGCAGACGGCGTGGTTGGTCACCGGCAAGGCGCACTGGCTGCGACTCACGAAGTTCTTCGGCAAGCTGCTGCTCGTCAACTTCGCGATCGGCGTGGCGACCGGCATCGTGCAGGAGTTCCAGTTCGGGATGAACTGGAGCGAGTACTCCCGGTTCGTGGGCGACATCTTCGGTGCGCCGCTGGCGATCGAGGGGCTGGCGGCGTTCTTCATCGAGTCGACGTTCCTCGGGCTGTGGATCTTCGGCTGGGACCGGCTGCCCCGCAAGATCCACCTCGCGTGCATCTGGCTGGTCGCGATCGCGACCAACGTCTCGGCGTTCTTCATCCTCGCCGCCAACTCCTGGATGCAGCACCCCGTGGGAGCGATCTTCAACCCCGAGACCGGCCGCGCCGAGCTCGACGACTTCGGCGCCGTGCTGCTCAACAACACCCTCTGGGCGGCGTTCACGCACACCGTGGCGACGGCGCTGCTCGTGGGCGGCACGTTCGTCACGGGCGTGGCGGGCTGGCTGATGGTCCGCGAGGTGAGGGCCGGCAGGATCGACCTCGCCCGCGCGGTCTACCGCCCGGCCGCGCTGCTCGGGCTCGTGACGATCGCCGTCAGCGGCGCGGGTGTCGCGGTCTCAGGCGACTGGCAGGCGAAGCTGATGTTCGAGCAGCAGCCGATGAAGATGGCCGCCGCCGAGGGGTTGTGCGAGACCCAGACCGGCGCCGGCTTCTCCATCCTCACGGTCGGGGACCTGTCGAACTCGTGCGAGGGCGTCATCCACCTCATCGAGGTGCCCGGGCTGACCAGCTATCTGGCGACCGGCGACTTCGCCGGCCAGGTGGCAGGCGTCCCCGAGCTGCAGCAGCAGATGGAGGAGCGCTACGGCGAGGTCGACGAGCAGGGCGAACCGGTCAACTACTCCCCCAACCTCGCCCTCACCTACTGGTCGTTCCGGCTCATGATCGGGTTCGCAGCCGGTTCGGCGCTGCTCGCGGTCGCCGCGCTGTGGCTGCTGCGCAAGAAGGGGTCGGTCACCGACAACCGCTGGTTCGCGAAGCTGTGCCTGATCGCGATCCCGATGCCGTTCCTCGCCGCCTCCTTCGGCTGGATCTTCACCGAGACCGGTCGGCAGCCCTGGGTCGTGGTCCCGAACCCGACCGGCGTGGACATGGTGAGGATGCTGACCTCCGACGGCGTCTCCTCCTCGGTGGGGATCGCCGAGGTGATCACCTCCCTCACCGTCTTCACGCTGCTCTACGGGGTGCTCGCGGTGGTCTGGGTGAAGCTGATGACCCGCTACGCGAGCCACGGCGCGCCCGAGGTGGAACCGCCGCCGGAGGTGGACGACGAGAACGCCGAGTCCGACCGCCCGCTCTCCTTCGCGTACTGAGAGGCCTGAGACGTGGAACCTCACATCCTTGTCATCGTCTGGTTCGTGCTGATCGCGGTCCTGTGGACCGGGTACCTCGTGCTGGAGGGTTTCGACTTCGGCGTCGGCATGCTGCTGCGCCCGTTGTCCAAGAACGACACCGAGCGCCGGCTCGTGATCAACACGATCGGACCCGTGTGGGACGGCAACGAGGTCTGGCTGCTGGTGGCCGGCGGCGCCACGTTCGCGGCGTTCCCCGAGTGGTACGCCACCATGTTCTCCGGGTTCTACCTGCCTCTGCTGCTGATCCTGGTCGCCTTGATCATCCGCGCGGTCGCTTTCGAGTACCGCGGCAAGATCGACGACGACACGTGGCGCAACCGCTGGGACTGGGGCATCACGTTCGGATCGTGGGTGCCGGCGGTGCTGTGGGGCGTCGCGTTCGCGAACCTCGTGCGCGGTGTGGAGATCGACGCCGACCACCAGATGACCTCCTCGTTCGTCGACCTGCTCAGCCCGTACGCGCTGCTCGGCGGCGCGACCACGGCGCTGCTGTTCCTCACGCACGGCGCGATCTTTCTCTCGCTCAAGACCGACGGCGAGTTCCGGCACCGGGCGCGCGCGCTGGCAACCCGACTGGCCATCGTGAGCGCCGCCGTCGGGGCGACCTTCGTCGTCTGGACCCAGCTGGCGTACTCGGACAAGGCGTGGACGTGGGCGGCGGTCGGACTGGCAGCGCTCGGCGTGGTCGGCGCGTGGCGGGCCATCCAGGCGGGGCGTGAGGGCTGGGCGTTCCTGGCATCGGCGCTGGCGGTGCTGGCCGCGGTGGTGCTGATCTTCGGCTCGCTCTACCCGAACGTGATGCCGGCCATCAACGACCCCGCGAACTCGCTGACGATCGTCAACGCCGCCGCGACGCCGAAGACGCTGACGATCATGACCTGGGTCGCCGGGTTCCTCACGCCGCTCGTGCTCGCCTACCAGGGCTGGACCTACTGGGTGTTCCGCAAGCGGCTCACCGCGGAGCGGATCCCCGCCGCGATCGGGCTGCCGCTGCGAGCCGAGCAGCCGAGCGCCTCCGACAGATGAGCAAGCCCCTCGACCCGGTGCTGCTGCGCACGGTCAGCAGCGCACGTTCCGCGGTGGTCGTGACGGCGCTGCTGGTCGTGGGCCAGACGGCGGCCGTGGTCGTGGGCGCGCTGCTGCTCGCCCAGGTGCTGGGTGGGCTGGTGTTCGGCAGCGCGACCTGGGCCGAGGTGGTGCCCGCAGTCGCGGGTTTCACCCTGTCCGTGCTGGCCAGGGTGGCGCTGACGACGGCGACCGAGTGGCGCGCGCACCGCGGCGCCACCCGGGTGATCGCCGAGCTGCGCGAGCTCACGCTGCGGCACGCGGTCGCGTTGGGGCCGCGCTGGCTCGGGGTGCACCGTGCGGAGCTCACGACACTGGTCACCCGCGGGCTCGACGACCTCGAGCCCTATCTCGTGCGCTACCTGCCGCAGCTGCTGCAGACCGCGATCCTCACGCCCGCGATCCTCGTGGTGATGGCCACCCAGGACCTCCTGGCCGCCGCCACGATCGCGATCACGATCCCGCTGATCCCGGTGTTCATGTGGCTGATCGGGGTCGCCACGCAGCGGACCACCGAGAAGCGGCTGGCGGCGCAGCAGCGCCTCAACGCCCGCGTGCTCGACCTGGTCGCCGGGCTGGCCACGCTGCGCTCGCTCGGGCGTGCTCGCGGGACGGTCGGCCGGGTCCGTGAGCTCGCCGACGCCGAGCGCCGCGGCACCATGGGCACGCTGCGGGTCGCGTTCCTGTCCGGCGCCGCGCTCGAGCTGCTCGCGACGCTGTCGGTCGCGATGGTGGCCGTCGGGGTGGGGCTGCGGCTGGTCGAGGGCGAGGTCGCGCTCGTGACAGGGCTCGCCGTGCTGATCCTCGCGCCCGAGGTGCTCGCACCGCTGCGCGCGGTCGGCACCCACTTCCACGCCTCGGCCGATGGGGTGGCCGCGGTGGAGCGGTGTCTCGAGATCCTCGATGAGCCGACACCGACGGCCGGCACCGGCCCGATCGGCCCGGTCGACGAGGCCCGCTGGGACCACGTGACCGTGACCCCTCCCGGCCGGACCCGCCCCGCGCCGCGGGACCTGAGCGCGACCGTGCGCCGAGGCCGCATCACCGTGCTGCAGGGACCCAGCGGCGGAGGCAAGACCACAGCGGCGCTCGCCCTGCTGGGCCTCGTGGCTCCCGACGAGGGATCGGTCCGGCTGCGCGCCGACGACCGTTGGCACGACCTCGCCGACGTCGACCTCGACCAGTGGCGGCGGCAGGTCGCCTGGGTGCCGCAGCACCCCGTGCTCGAGCCGGGCACCGTGCGAGAGGTGGTGGGCGCCGTCGACATCCCCGACCACCAGCTCGAGCGAGCGGCGAGACTTGCCGGGTTCTCCGAAGTGGTCGCTGGGATGCCGCAGGCGTGGGGCACGCCGATCGGTGGCCGCGCGCGCGGTCTCTCCGCCGGGCAGCGGCAGCGTCTCGCCCTCACCCGAGCCCTGCTGGCACCGGTCTCGTTCCTCGTGCTCGACGAGCCGACGGCGCACCTCGACTCCGCGAGCGCGGGCCAGGTGGCGCAGGTCGTTCGTCACGCCGCCGAGCAGGGCACGGGTGTGCTCGTGCTCACTCACGCGAACGAGCTGGTCGAGATCGCCGACGAGCTCGTGACCGCGGGTGTACTCGAGGAGGTGACCACGTGACCACCACAGCCCCGGCTGCCGAGTCCAGCGGCACGCTCCGCGACGACATCACGGCGCTGCGACGCGTGTGGCCCCTGCTCGGCGTCTCCCGCAACCGGATCGCGGTGGCGGTGGCCTGGGGCAGCCTCGCCCTCGGCTCCGCGGTCGGGCTGGGCGCGGTCTCGGCCTGGCTGATCGCGCGCGCCAGCCAGATGCCGTCGGTGCTCGACCTGACGGTGGCGGTGGTGGCCGTGCGCGCGCTCGGCATCGGCCGTGGGTTGTTCCGCTACCTCGACAGGCTCTCGTCGCACGACGTCGCGCTGCGTGGATCCGCGACCCTGCGGGAGCGGCTGTACGCCACGCTGGCCGCCGGCAGGCTCGACGCGGTGGCCACGCTGCGGCGCGGCGAGGTGCTCCGCCGCTGGGGTGCCGATGTCGACGACGTGGGCGACCTCGTGGTGCGGGCGCTCGTGCCGGCGCTGGTCGCGGTGGTCGTGTCGGCGGGAGCGGTCGCGATCGTCGGTGCCCTCTCCCCCACGATCGGACTGGCGCTGGCGCTGTGCCTGGTGGTGTCCGGGCTCGCCGCCCCGGCGCTCTCGGCCCGTGCGGTCAGGCGGGCCGAGATCGACGGCGCGACCGCGCGTGGAGAGGTCTCGGCCGCGAGCCTGTCGGTGCTGGACGGGGCGGCTGAGCTCGCCGTCAACGGTCGTCTCGAGGGTGTGCTCGGCGGGCTGGCCACGGCCGAGCACGACCTCCGAGCAGCGCGAGACCGGGCGGCGCGCCCGGCCGCGCTCGCCCAGGCGGTCACCGTCGGCGCGATGGGGATCGCGGTGCTGGTCGCCCTGATCGTCGGCGCCGCCGAGGTCGCGGCGGGCGCGCTCACGCCGGTCGAGCTAGCGGTCGTCGTGCTGACACCGCTTGCCGCCTTCGAAGGCGTCACCGCGCTCGCGCCGGCCGCGGTGCATGCGGTCCGCGCCGCCGATGCTGCCCGGCGCATCACCGACCTCGTGGCGCGGGCCGACCGGCCTGTCCAGGGCGATCGCCGCCCGCACGATGACGACTCGACCCTGGTGGCGGAGGGCGTGACGGTCGGCTGGCCGGGCCGGGCTCCGCTGCTCCAGAAGGTGAGCCTCACGCTCGAGCCGGGCTCCGCCGTCGTGCTCGTCGGGCCCAACGGATCGGGGAAGACCACCCTGCTGCTCACGCTCGCCGGGCTGCTGCCGCCGGTCTTGGGCGAGGTACGTATCGGAGGCGTCCCGGCCACCGAGCTCGCGGATGGCGCGGCCGCCACGGTGGCGACGATGACCGGTGAGGACGCGCACGTCTTCGACACCACGCTGCTGGAGAACCTCCGGGTGGCGCGTGGCGACGTCGCGCTGGACGAGGCACGTGAGGCGCTCGAGCAGGCGGGGCTGCGCGACTTCCTCTCGGGACTGCCGAGCGGGCTCGACACCCCGGTGGGCGAGGACGGCGCGCTGATCTCAGGAGGAGAGCGCCGCCGTCTGCTGCTCGCCCGGGCGCTGCTGACCAGGGCACCGCTGCTGCTGCTCGACGAGCCCGACGAGCACCTCGACCCCGACACCGCCGAAGCGCTGCTGGCCGATATCGTCGCGCTACGGGAGGCTGGCCGTGGCGTGCTCGTGGTGACGCATCGAGCCTCGCCCGCGATCGCGGCGGCCGACCGCGTGATCGATCTGTCGGGAGGGTTCGTGCGATGAACATGTTCGGCGATGTGGCCGCGGCGGGGCGACGGCTGTCCTCACGCGCAGCCGGCGCGATCCGGCACCTCGCGGCAGCGATCGACCTCGCGGACACCGCGCGCCCGCTACGCAACGCGCAGACTCGTTCGCAGTGGCTGACGGTCGGCCAGGAGGTCACGACCGCGATGCTCGAGGGCGCCGAGGTCGAGGATGCGCTCGGGCTGATCGCGCACCGCCTGCAGGTGATCGCCGAGGCCGACGCCGCGTGCCTGGTCCTGCCCGGTGTGGGCGACGACTGGGTCATCGAGTTCGCCGCGGGCGAGGGCACCGAGGACCTGGTCGGGATCGTGATGCCCGAGGGCGGTCGCGCGCGGCGGGTCATCGAGTCGCGGGCCGGCCTGGTGGTGACGTCGTTCGACCGGTCGAGCACGCTGCGCGTTCCCGAGTTCGGCAGGTACGGGCCCGCGCTGTACGCCCCGCTCGTCGCGGGCGCGCGCAGCACCGGCGTCATCATCCTCATGCGTGCCAGGGGCGGCGAGGAGTTCAGCTACGACGAGCTCCAGATCGCGGAGGCGTTCGCCCGGCAGGCGGCGCTGGCGCTCGAGCTCGCCGAGGCGAGGGACGCCCAGGACCGCGCTGCGCTCCTCGACGAGCGCGCCCGGATCGCGCGTGACCTGCACGACCTCGCCATCCAGCACCTCTTCGCGACCGGGCTCTCGATCGCCCGAGCACGCGACGATCTGCCCCCCGAGGTGGGCGGGCAGCTCAGCGAGGCGCTCAAGGGCCTCGACGAGGCGGTCGCGCAGATCCGCGAGATCGTCCACGCGCTGCAGCGCGACGCCGTGCCCTCGCTCCCGATGGAACGCGTCGAGCGCGAGCTCGACCTGGCCCGCTCCGGTCTCGGCTTCCAGCCCGAGCTGGACCTGCTGCCCTCACAGATCGACGTCGAGACCTGGACCGAGAGCGCCGACACCGACCTCGTCGACGACGCGGTCGCCGTCATCCGCGAGGGCCTGTCCAACACCTCCCGGCACGCACGCGCCGAGCACGTCAAGGTGACGCTCGAGGTCGGCCCTCAGCTCGTGGTGACGGTGGCCGACGACGGCGTCGGCATCCCTGCCGACCGCACCCGATCGTCGGGCCTGGCGAACCTCGGCCGCCGCGCCGAGCGCTGGGGTGGCACCTTCTCGGCCGCCCCCGGCCCCACCTCCGGCACGGTCATGACCTGGCAGGTCCCTCTCACCAAGACCGCGGTGCCGCCAGCGCCTCTCGATCGCTGAGCTCGTCGCAGATCGTCGCGTTCGCCGGGCGTACCAAGCGAGTTCGAAGGTACGGAACGAACTCGGCGGCAAGGAACCGACGACTCAGGGGCGGTAGCGGGAGAGGAAGAGGGCCTCGGCCAGGGCCATGCGCTCGAGCTCGCCCGGGTCGACGCTCTCGTCGGAGGCGTGCATCCGGCTCTGCGGCTCGGCGAGGCCGATCATCACGATCGAGGCGTCGGGCTGCGCGGCGGCGATCGATGCCGTCAGCGGGATCGAGCCGCCCTGACCGGCGGTCTGGGTCGGGGCACCGAAGGCGTCGGCCATCGCCTCGCTCAGCACCTCGAACCCTCGGGTGTCCTGCCGGGCAGCGAACGGCTGGCCGATGCCCTGGCGCTCGACGCCGACGTGCACGCCCCAGGGGGCCGCAGCCTTGAGGTGCGCGACGAGCGCGGCCTCGGCGTCGGCCGCATCGACGCCCGGCGGCACACGCAGGCTGACCGTCGCTGCGGCGCTGCCCTGGATCGCGGGCAGCGCGCCGATCACGCCAGGGGCGTCGATCCCGACGACCGTGACGGCCGGTCGTGCCCAGATCTGGTCGGCGACCGACCCGGACCCGACCAGCTGCGCACCCTCGACCACGCCGGCATCCTGGGCGAACTGCTCGGCCGGGTAGGGCGTGCCCGGCCAGGTGCCTGAGGCATCGAGACCGGCGATCGTGGTGTCGCCGTCCGCGTTCCGTAGCGAGGCGAGGATGACGACGAGGGCCGCGAGCGCGTCCGGTGCCGCGCCCCCGAACGCGCCCGAGTGGCGGTTGCCGTCGAGGGCGTCCACGCGCACGGTCACCATCACCATGCCGCGCAGCGCGACCGTGAGGGTCGGCACGCCCACCGCGACGTTCCCCACGTCACCGATGATCACGACGTCGGCAGCGACCTCCTCGGGGTGCTGCTCGACGTAGCGCTCGAGCCCGCCGGTCCCCTGCTCCTCGGACCCCTCGACGACGACCGTGAGCGAGACGGGGTACCCCTCGCCGTCGCCGCGCAACGCCCGCAACGCGGTGAGGTGAGCGATGACCGCGCCCTTGCAGTCGGCGGAGCCACGGCCGTACCAGCGCCCGTCACGCTCCGTGAGCTCGAACGGCGGCGTGCTCCACTGCTCGGCCGGCGCCGGCTGCACGTCGTAGTGGGCGTACAGGAGGACGCGTGGCGCACCCTCGGGACCCTCGTAGGTCGCGAAGACGGCGTCGGTCCCGTCCGGGGTCGTGGCCAGGCGGGCGTCCAGGCCCTCGGCCGCGAACGCATCACGTACCCAGGCGGCGGCGTGGCGGCACTCCTCGGGATCCTCGACCTCGGGGTCGGCCACCGAGCGGAACGCCACGAGGGTGGCGAGCTCGGTGCGCGCGCGGGGCATCAGGGCGGCCACCGCAGCGCGCAGCGGCTCGATGTCGGGTGCGACGGTCACAGGTGCTCCTTGCCGGTCTCGCTGCGGGGCCGCCACCCGCCACCACGGTGACCCGCCACCCAGGCTGCGGCCTGGGTGCGGCGCTGCAAGCTCATCTTCGCGAGCAACCCGGTGACATGGTTCTTCACCGTCTTCTCGGCGACGCCGAGCGTCTCGCCGATCTCGCGGTTGGACAACCCGTCGCCGATCAGCTCGAGCACACGCCGTTCGCTCGGGGTGAGCTTCTCGGTGGGGTCGTGCTCGCTCTGCCCGATGCTCGCGCGGGTCATCAGGCTGCGCCCGGCCGCGACGGCGCGCACGGCCTCGGCGATGTCGTCGCCGCGGACGGTCTTGAGCAGGAACGCGCGCGCACCGGCGGCGCCGGCCGCGCGCAGCGCGTCCGGGTCCTCGAACGAGGTCAGCACCACCGACCGGCAGTCCGTCAGCTTGTTGGCGGCGGCGATGACGTCGAGACCGGTGCCGTCGGGAAGCTGCAGATCGACGAGCAGCACCTGGGGGGCGACGAGCGGGAGCCGGCGCAGCGCCTCGGCCACGGTGGCGGCCTCGCCGACGACCGACAGCCCCTCGGTCCGGTCGATGACCTCGGCGACGCCACGACGCACGACCTCGTGGTCGTCCACCACCATCACCGTGATATCCGCAGGCACGAACCGGAGCCTATCGGCCATCCCGCCCCAGCAGGGTCAGCCTGCCGGTTCTGCCGTGGAGCGCCGCACCGCGAGCTCGACCGGAAGGGTGCGCAGCCCGGGCTCGGGCCGGTCCGGCCCGAGAAGGAGCTCGACGGCGGTGCGCCCCAGCTCGTCGGCGGGCACCGTGACCGATGTCAGCGGTGGCGCCAGCAGCCGCGCGACCGGGATGTCGTCGAACCCGACCACGCTCAGCCGGCCGGGCACCGCCACCCCGCGGTCGGCGAGCCGGCCCAGGATCCCCAGGGCGAGCTGGTCGTTGAACGCCAGCACCGCGGTGACCTCGGCGGCCAGCGCGAGGTCGGCGGCGGCCAGGCCACCGGCAGAGCCGGGCCTGAACGCCCCCAGGTCGACGACCTCGATCTCGACTCGTTCCCGCGCGGCCACGAGGCCACGGCGGCGAGCGGCGTCCGACCACGAGGTCGCCGGGCCGCCCGCGTATCCGACTCGACGGTGCCCCAGGGCGTGCAGGTGCACGAGCGCCTGCCGCACGCCGTCGGCGTTGTCACCGGTCACGGCGGCGAGACCCTCCACCTCGCGGTTGACCAGCACGACGCGAGCGCGCTGCGCGACCGCGCGCACGGCGTCATCGGGCATCCGGGGTGAGGCGAGCACGAGGCGGGCGGCGACCGGCCCGACCTGGGCGATGACGGCGGCCTCGACCTCCGCGTCCTCATCGGTGTCGGCAACCACAGCGGTCAGGCCCTCCGCACGGACACGACGCTGCACCCCCTTGGCGACACCGGCATAGAACGGGTTCGCGAGATCCGGGAGCACCAGAGCGATCGACTGCCCCTGACCGGTGACGAGCTGCCGGGCCGCGAGGTTCGGCTCGTAGCCGAGGCGCGCGGCGGCGCGGCGAACCCGGTCCCTGGTGGCCGCCGCGACGACCGTCGACCCCGCGAGCGCACGCGAGGCGGTCGCGACCGAGACCTGCGCGGCCGCGGCGACGTCGGCGAGTCTCGCCTCGTTGGTCATGGCCGTGATCGTAGGGCTGGCTGCAAACGCTTTCAACCCCTGTTGTACCTGGATTCTAGGCCTGCTAGCGTTGCCAGGTCTTCAACTTGCAAGCGTTTGTAGACCGGACGCGTCGGCGCGTGCGGCTGATCTGAAAGGACCCAGCGTGACCGAGATCTTGGACCGCATCGGAGCCGCCCGGCTCGTCCCCGTCGTCGTGCTCGACGACGCCAGCTCGGCCGCACCGCTCGCCGAGGCCCTCACCGCCGGCGGGCTCCCGGTCGCGGAGGTCACCTTCCGCACGGCCGCCGCCGTCGAGTCGATCAGGGCGATGTCCGCGAACCCCGACATGCTCGTGGGCGCCGGCACCGTGCTCACCCCCGAGCAGGTCGACGCGGCCGTCGACGCCGGGGCCTCCTACATCGTCTCCCCCGGGCTCTCGGTGCCGGTGGTGCGCCGTTGCGCCGAGCGTGGCGTGCTCGCCCTGCCCGGCGCCGTGACGGCGACCGAGGTGCAGGCGGCGCTCGCCGAGGGCCTGCAGGCCGTCAAGTTCTTCCCCGCTGCCACCTCGGGTGGTGCCGCAGCGATCAAGGCGCTCTCCGCTCCGTTCGGCGGTCTGCGGTTCGTGCCCACCGGCGGCATCGGGCCGGCCAACCTCAACGACTACCTGAGCATCGAGGCCGTGCTCGCCGTGGGCGGCTCCTGGATGGTCCCCCGCGCCGACATCGCCGCCGGCGACTTCGCCACGGTCACCTCGCTGACCGCCGACGCCGTCGCCCTCGCCAGCGCCTGAGCCCACACACCTGAGAACGAAGGAAGAGAGTTCACCGATGAGCCTGTCCATCCGCCCGGCGCAGGAGTGCCGCTACGACATCGTCTCCCTCGGCGAGGTGATGCTCCGACTCGACCCCGGTGAGGGTCGGATCCGCACCAGCCGCAGCTTCCGTGCGTGGGAGGGCGGCGGCGAGTACAACGTCGCCCGTGGCCTGCGCCGTGCGTTCGGGCTGCGCGCCGCCGTCGTGACCGCGCTCGCGGACAACGAGGTGGGCCGTCTGGTCGAGGACTTCATCCTGCAGGGCGGCGTGAGCGCCGATCACATCAACTGGGTGGCCTACGACGGCATCGGCCGCACCGTGCGCAACGGCCTCAACTTCACCGAGCGCGGCTTCGGCGTCCGTGGCGCGGTCGGTGTCTCCGACCGTGGCAACACCGCGATCTCGCAGATCAAGCCGGGAGACGTCGACTGGGACCACCTGTTCGGGCAGCTCGGCGCGCGCTGGCTGCACACCGGCGGCATCTTCGCGGCACTCTCGGAGTCGACCGCGGAGGTCGTGGTCGAGGCTGTCACGGCCGCCAAGAAGCACGGCACCGTGGTCTCCTACGACCTCAACTACCGCCCGAGCCTGTGGAAGTCGATCGGCGGCGAGGCGAAGGCGCAGGAGGTCAACAAGGCGATCGCACCGCACATCGACGTGATGATCGGCAACGAGGAGGACTTCACGGCCTCGCTGGGGTTCGAGGTCGAGGGTGTCGACGACAACCTCTCGGCGCTCGACGTCACGAAGTTCCAGTCGATGATCGCGACTGCGAGCGCCGCGTACCCGAACTTCGAGGTCATCGGGAACACCCTGCGGACCGTGCACAGCGCCTCCGACAACGACTGGGGCGCGATCGCCTGGTCGAAGGACGAGGGCTTCGCCGAGGCGACCCACCGGCCGCACCTGGAGATCCTCGACCGCGTCGGCGGCGGCGACTCCTTCGCCTCCGGCCTCATCTACGGGCTGATGACCGGTGAGTCGCTGCAGACCGCCGTCGAGTACGGCGCCGCCCACGGCGCGCTGGCGATGACCACCCCCGGTGACACCACGATGGTGACCAAGGCCGAGGTCCTCAAGCTCGCCGGCGGCGGGTCGGCGCGCGTCGACCGCTGAGCCCACGAGCGACGTACCGCACCTCGCCACCCGATCGGGTGACGAGGTGCGGTGCGATCGTTGTGACGTCGGAGCAGCGGTGGTACCCCTGGGGCCTACTCGGTGATCGTGGCTCCCTGCAGGGACTCACGGATCTCGGGGAGCCGATCGAAGGCCTGGCTCGCGGTGCAGCTGCCCACGCCCTGGATGACATCGGTGTAGGCACCGCGCTGGATCACGGTGATGAGCGCTGCCTGGTAGAGCGTGCCCACCTGCGGGTGGGTGAAGGCGCCCTCGATGCGGAACGAGCGGTGGGCGCCGCCGAACGCGTCGCGGTACTCCTGCCCGGTCTCCTCCCAGTCGGGCGCGCTCTGCAGCGCCTCGACGGTGGCCTGAGCGGTCTCCTCGAGCGTGGCGCCGATCGCGCGACGGCTCGTGATGACGACGTTCGGCTGGAACTCCTGCGCGCCCTCGAGCGACTTGCCGATGGCGACGAGCGCCTCGGCAACCGTGAGAACCTCCCACCCCTCCGGGCGTGGCAGCGAGACCCCGACAGGTGCCGGGAACTCGGCGCTCGGGTAGGTGACAGAGTCGGACATTCTTCTCCTTCAGAGTGTGGCGAGGTGCAGGAAAGCTGCCGGGCTAGAACCCGAAGAAGCTCTTGACGTCGTCGACGATCTTCTTCGGTTTGATCTCGAGATCCAACTTGACACCGGCGCCGACACCGAGCGCAACCCCGAAGTCGAGCGAGACCTTGACCTCGTCGGCTGTGACCGCGATGTCGGCCTTGGCGTCCACACCGATGCCGGCGCGGACGTCCGCGCCGACGTTGGCCTTGGCGCCGGAGACCCCCACGGCGGCGTCTGCCTCAGCCTTCGCACCCGCGAAGGCGGTGACGCCGGCGTTGGCCGAGACACCATCGAGACCGACGTCGACGCCGGCGCTCGCGTTGGCCTCAGCGCCCGCCATGCCTCGCACACCGACCTCGGCCGAGACGGGACCGGCGTTCCAGGTGCCCTTGGCCGACCCCTCCACGCCGGCGAAGGCGTTCGCCTCCGCTCTCGCGTGGACGCCGTCGAGACCGATCGAGGCGTTGGCCGAGGCATCGGCCTTCGCGCCGCCGTAGAGACTGGCTTCGCCGCCGAAGGTTCCGAAGTGCGTGTTGGCCGAGCCCTGAGCGTTGAGGTCGAACAGATGAGCATCGGCCTCAGCGCCTGCGCCCGCGTACCAGTTGCCATCCCGGTAGCCGGTGCCGTTCCAGGTGCTGGCGCTCGCACCCGGACCTTCGGCGGACGCCCGGTTCCCGGACGGGACGCCTGCCTCGAACGTGGCCTCCGGCAGCACCGGGTTCGGCGCGATGATCGAGGCGATGGCGGTGTAGAGATCGTCACCGGCCGTGTCGATGTCGGTCTGCAGGGTGGTGGCCCGCGTCCACAACCGATCGTTCTCGGCCTGGAGCCCGGGGGCGTCGCGCCAGGTGCTCCACACCTCGCCGTCGATCGAGCCGCCCGCCTTGGCGAACGCGTCCATGTCATTGGCGCGCCGCACGAAGTCCCTGACGTCGGTCTCGAGCGTGGTCGACGTGGTCTTGAGGGTGCCCAGCGTCGTGCCCGCATCCACGAGGGCCTGGCCCATCGCTGTCATGTTGGACCCGACGGTCTCCATCGGTGAGGTGATCTTGGGGATCGACTGGTACACCGCCGGCGCCTCGGGCGCGTGGTAGTTGGCCTCGGTCAGACCCGCCCATGCTCCGGTGATGGCCGTCGCGGCATCCGTGGCGTCGGAGGCGGAGGTCTTCAGATCGCTGCCCGCTGTCTGCACGGTCTCGGGGTTGCCCTTGACCTGGGGGACGTCGGTGACCTGGATCATCGCGTACGTCATCGTGCCACCGGGGTGCGGGTCGAGCTGCTCGTCGTGTACCGGGACTGCTCCTGGCCGCCGCTGCTGACCGCGTAGGTCTGACTGGTCGACTGCGTCTGCTCGTTACCCCGCGTCGACGTGTTGTTGTAGTAGGTGGTGGTGTCGGTGACCCCGTTGTGCGTGCTGGAGGCTCGGTGGGTGGTCTCGCTGCTCGAGAAGCCCTTGCCGGTGCTGGAGTGCGACGTCTCGGTCGCGACCGTCTGACCACCGTTGGTGCTGGTGCGCTCGTAGGTGTGGTCGCGGGTGGTGCCCTCGGTCCTGCTCGGCATGTTCTCGTTGACACCCGCCAGGCCCCGGTTGTTGCCGGCGCCGGTGGTGTCCGTGCCGTTGGCCCAGTCGTTCAGCGCGGTCTCGCTGTTGGTGAACGCGGTCCCGTGCTCGAAGAACACCTTCGCCTCGGTGGCCTTCTGCTCGGCGACCATGTCGGCGCTGCTGTTCTCGTAGACGGCCAGTGCCGCCCGCACGGCGCTGACGCAGCTGGTCGCGTAGGTCTTGACCCTCTTGACGTCGCGCTCATGGTTCTCGCGCAGCGTCTTCAGCCTCGCCAGGGCGTTGTGGAACTCCGGCGGCAACGCACCCTCGGCATCCGAGAGCGGATCGGTGATGGCCGTCACGACGGCGTCGACGTCGCCTATCGCGGTCTCGGTGTCCGTGGCGACCTTGCCAGCACTCTCGTTGTCTACCGCGTACTTCTCGCCAGTCATCGATCTCCCCGCTACATCCCCAGCTACGAACTCGTGCCAGCCTAGGGCCTGCGGAGCAGCCGCGGCAGGGCAGAGGTCCCCATCGGTCAGCCCTCGTGAGCCGCCCTGGCCTCCTGCATCGCGGCCGAGGCGTAGACGCCGTTCACGATCACCCCGTCGAGCCACGCGGTCAGCTGCTCTGCGTGCGAGTCGAGGGCCTGCCGCACCCGCGCGGGCACCTCCTCGAGCAGGTGGACCCGCACCGCACCAGTCTGGTCCTGCACCCAGGTCCCGACGATCCGACCGTCCCACCAGGCGGTCGTCCCGGCGTTGCCCGCCGAGTCGAACGTCATCGCCCGGTGCGGGCCGAGGTAGAAGTCGCGCCCGTGCCAGCCCATCACGGTGGGGTCGAGCGTCGGGAGCAGCGCGACCCACTCCGCTGGTCTCGCCACCGGCTCGACATCCTCGGGCAGCAGCCACCCGGGCCGATCGGTGCCGTCCATGCTGACCGGCACGGCCTCGACGTCGAGCAACGCTGCGCGCACCGCCGTGAGGGTCCCGCCCAGCCACCACCGCAGGTCGGCCTCGGTGCCCGGACCGAAGGTCCGCAACCAGCGCCGCACCAGCTCGGCATACCCCTCGCGCTCCGACTGCGGCTCGGGCACGGTCGGCAACCACGCCGAGGTGGCGCGCCAGCGCGGCTTCGAGAGCCGCCAGTGCCCACCGTTGCTGGCGCGCAGCACCCGCCCCTGCGCGTTCAGCAGCCACAGCAGCTGCGGCGCGACAGGCGTGGCGGCCGCCCACTTCCCCGCACCCCGATCGACCTTGACGTCGACCTCCGGCACCAGCTCGCGGAGCTCGGCTCCGCTCACCTCTCGAGTCTCGAGCAGCTCGACGACGGCGTCCCCCACCCTCTCGAGCCAGCTCGCGCCGTCGTGCGTGACGCCCGAGGCGACCAGGTCCGTGGCGAGGCGCGGCCCCAGCGTGCGGGCCACGCGTGCGCTCGCGCTCCCCCACGCAGCAGGCAGCAGGTCGAGCGGGAACACGAACAAGGTCTGCCGCATCGCGGTCTGCTTGACGAGCGTGCGGGAGCCGTACAAGGCCTCCTCGACCGCTCCGAACGACAGTCCAGCGACGCGAGCCCACAGGGCCAGGTGCACGCTCGCCGGCTCGGTGGCGTGCAGCACGGTCATCCCACGCGTGGCCGCGACCTCGTCCCCAAACCGGCTCTCGACCGCCAGCCCTTGGCGGACCGCGAGCCGAGACCGGCGCTCGTCGTCGTCGACGCGGCGCACCGGCATCGGCTGCCTCCGCGCGGTCATCGACCTGCTGGGCGCCGCTGGCAGCGTGGGCAGCGGAAGGAGGACCGGTTCGCGAACTCCTCGCGGCGGATCGGCGCACCGCACCGGTCGCAGGGCTGGCCCTCGCGGCCGTACACGTGCAGCGAGCGGTCGAAGTAGCCGCTGGCGCCGTTGACGTTGACGTACAGCGAGTCGAAGCTGGTGCCGCCCGCCTTGAGCGCGGACCGCATCACCTCGGTCGCTGCGTCGAGGAGCAGCCGCACCCGGGCAGCCGGCAGCTTCGTGCCGGGCCGGTCGTAGTGCAGGCGAGCGTGCCAGAGCGCCTCGTCGGCGTAGATGTTCCCGATACCGGAGACCAGCTCCTGGTCGAGGATCGCCCGCTTGATGCCGCGGGAGGAGGAGCGGATCCGCCGCGCGAGCGCTGCGCGCAGGGTGGTGCCGGGCGCCAGCAGCGGGTCGAGGAGATCCCGGCCGATGTGCTGCGCCACGTCCGGCAGCACCGCGTCGGAGCCGATGCCCCCGGCATCACCACCTGGCCCGCCGTCGAGCGTGGGCACCAGATCGGTGGCGGCGAGATGCCCAAAGGTGCGCTGGTCGTGGAAGTCGAGCACGCCGCCGTCGGCGAACGTGATCCGGACCCGCCGGTGCGGATGCTCCGGGTTCGGATCGTCCGGGAGCAGGAACTGACCACTCATGCCGAGGTGCGCGAACAGCGCCTCCTCGGCCGGCCCGCCGGACTCGTGCAGCGGCAGCCACAGGAACTTCCCACGCCGCACCGCCGAGGTGAACCGCCGGCCCACGAGCCGGGCAGCGAGCTCGTCCGCGCCGCCGACCTGTCGCCGGACCACGCGGGCGCCGAGCGGCCCGCGCACCGCCACCTCGGCGATCTCACGATCGAGCACGTGCAGCGCCAGCCCGGCGCGCACGGTCTCGACCTCAGGAAGCTCCGGCACTGTCCCGGTGCGCGTGCTCGATCAGCGCCGCGTAGGCGCGTGAGGCTGCCTGCTGCTCGGCGACCTTCTTGCTGGTCCCCTCGCCGACGCCCCAGGTCACCGAGTCGAGCACGAGGCGCGCCTCGAAGTAGCGCTCGTGATCGGGACCGCTGCCCTCGACCAGGTACGTGGGAACGCCGAGCCCGCGCTCGGAGGCCAGCTCCTGCACGCTCGTCTTCCAGTCGAGACCGGCACCCATGCTCGCGGCCGCCTCCAACGTGGGGCCGATCAGCGCCTCGACGACGCGCCGGGTCGACTCCAGCCCGTGGCTCAGGTACACGGCGCCGATGACGGCCTCGAACGTGTCGCACAGGATCGAGTCCTTGTCGCGACCACCCGTGGCCAGCTCACCCTTGCCGAGGAGCACGTAGGCACCGAGATCGAGCGTGCGCGCGATCTCCGCGAGCGCGCGTTGCGACACCGACGCCGCGCGCATCTTGGCGAGATCCCCCTCCGGCCTGTCCGGCAGGACGCGATAGAGGTACTCGGTCACTACCAGGCCGACGACGGCGTCCCCCAGGAACTCCAGGCGCTCGTTCGTGGGGATGCCGCCCGCCTCGTGCGCGAAGCTCCGATGCGTCAGGGCCAGGACCAGCAGCTCGGGATCGAGATCGATCCCGAGCCGTTCGGCGAGATCCTGTGCTGCGGCGCTCACCTCGGCTCCTCGCCCTCACCCTCGGCGTCGTCCCCGTCGCCTCCGCGGGCGAGCTCCGAGAGCGCCGCCCAGCGTGGGTCGAGGATCTCGTGGCTGTGGCCGGGCTCGGCGTCGTCGAGCCGGACCCCGCACTCCGAGCACAGGCCCGCGCAGTCGGGCGTGCACACCGGCTGGAACGGCAGCGAGGTCACCACGGCATCGGTGACGGTGGTCTCGAGGTCGAGCAGGTCGCCGTCGAGAACGGGCAGCGGCTCCGGGTCCTCGCCCTCGTCGGCGGTACGCCTGCTCCGGGTGTCCTCGTAGGCGAAGAGCTCGGTGATGTCGACGTCGACCTCCTCGGACAGCTCGCGCAGGCACCGTACGCACTCGCCGGTGGCGGTGCCCGTGGCGGTGCCGGTGACCAGCACACCCTCGCTCACCGACTCGAGCCGAAGCTGGAGGTCGAGGGAGGCGCCGGCGGCGATCGCGATGACGTCCGAGCCGAGTGGCTCGGCCAGGGTCACGCTGACGTCGAGCTCACGCATCGACCCGGGGCGGCGGGAGAGGTCGTGGATGTTGATGACGAACGGACTGGTGGTCATGAGCTTGCTCCGCCCTCCTCGGACTCGTCGCGGAACCGGTCGATGCGGCTGACACGCTGCGGCTTCTCGGGGCGCTCGTTGTCGAGCTTGGCCTTCTCGACCCGGCTGCGCGCGCGCTCGATGAGCCGTTGCCGGCCTGCGGCGACCTGGTTGGTGATGGCCCCGAGGTCGATCTCGAACTGGGCCAGCTGCTTGTCGCAGTAGTCGTCGGCCTCGCGCGCGAGCTCTTCACCACGATCCCGGGCCGCGGCGATGATCTCCTCCGCACGCTGGTTGGCGATGGCCACGACGGCCTCTTCGGAGACGAGCCGCTCAGCGCGCGCATGCGCCTTCTCGAGGATCTTGGCGGCCTCGCGGCGCGCACGCTCGAGCACCGCGTCGGCGTCGGCCACGAGGGTGTCGGCCTGCGAGATCTGGCTCGGCAGCACGGCCTTCGCGGATTCGACGAGCTCGAGCACCTCGGCCCGGTTGATCAGCGCGGACGCCGACATCGGCATGGCACGTGCACCGGCCACGAGGTCGCTGAGCTCGTCGAGGATCGCGACGAGCGACTCACCGCTGCTGGGTTCGGTCATCGGCTCTCTCCCTTGTTGCGGCGCACCTCGAGGGCGGCGTGCACGGCATCGGCGACACCGTCAGGCACGAGGTCGTCGATCGTGCCGCCGTGCTTGGCGACGTCACGGACCATCGACGACGCGATGTGCGACAGCGACGCCGCGCCGACCAGAAAGACCGTGTCGACGCCGCTCAGGTGGCGGTTCATCAAGGCCATCGGGTGCTCGGCGTCGAAGTCCGCACCGCCGCGCAGGCCCTTGACGATCGAGGTCGCCCCCACCTCACGGCACAGATCGGCGAGCAGGCCGGGCATCGCGACCACGCGGACCCCGGGCATGTCCTCGACGGCGGCGGCGAACAGCGCGACCCGGGTCTCGTCGTCGAGCAAGGGGGTCTTGGCGGCGTTGACGCCCACCGCGACCACCACCTCGTCGAACATGGTGCGAGCGCGCCGCACGATGTCCACATGACCGAGGGTCACCGGGTCGAACGACCCCGGACAAACCGCCACTCCTGCCATGGCGCCAACCTATCGCGAGAGAGCCGAGCCGCCATGACAAGCGACGGCAAGGCGGCGCAACCGCAACCGCTTGCACCTACGATGGAAACCAGTTACCGAACCCCACCGAAGAAGAGGCCATGGCCACCACGCGACTCACCGACGTCGCCCTCCTGCTCCGCCCCGACGACGATGTCGCGATCACCACGAGCGACCTGGTCGCCGGGACCGAGCTGATCACCGACGACGGCACGCTCGTCGTCGCCGTCGACGTGCCACGGGGTCACAAGCTCGCTGTCCGCGCGATTCGCGAGGGTGAGCAGGTCCACAAGTACGGCCAGTCGATCGGGCTCGCCACCGCGCCGGTAGCGGCCGGCGACCACGTGCACAGTCACAACCTCGGCATGGACACGAGCGACCGCGCGCACGAGTTCGGAACCGCCCGCGTGGTCCCGACCTTCCCCGAGGGACTCCCCCGCACGTTCCTCGGCTACGACCGCGGCGATGGCCGCATCGGCACCCGCAACTACATCGGCGTGATCACCTCGGTGAACTGCTCGGCGAGCACCGCCAAGCTGATCGCGGACCAGTTCCGCGGCATGGGCACGCTCGACGAGTACCCATCGGTCGACGGCGTGATGGCGCTCGCGCACACCTCCGGGTGCGGCCTGGTCTCGGGATCCGACGGCGCCGACCTGCTGCTGCGCACGCTTCGCGGCTACGCGCGCCACCCCAACTTCGGCGGCCTGCTCGTGCTCGGCCTGGGCTGCGAGATGCTGCCGGTCACCTCGCTGGTCGAGGGGCTGGGGCTGCCCGAGGGCATGCACATCGAGTCGATGACGATCCAGGACACCGGCGGCGTCCGCGCCACGGTGCGAGCCGGCGTCGAGAAGATCAGGGAGATGCTGCCGGTCGTCAACGAGGCCAGGCGCACCCCGCAGGACGTGAGCGAGCTGGTGCTCGCCACCAACTGCGGCGGCTCGGACGGCTACTCCGGCATCACCGCCAACCCAGCGCTCGGGCTGGCGGGTGACTGGCTTGTCGCGGCCGGCGGCACGTCGGTGCTCGCCGAGACGCCCGAGGTCTACGGCGCCGAGCACCTCCTCACCCGGCGAGCGGTCTCCCCCGAGGTGGGTCAGAAGCTGCTGGACCGGCTCGAGTGGTGGAAGGACTACACCGCGGCCGGTGGCGGCACGATGGACAACAACCCGTCACCGGGGAACAAGGCCGGCGGCCTGACGACGATCCTCGAGAAGTCGCTGGGCGCCGTCGCCAAGGGTGGTTCGGCCGAGATGGCAGCCGTCTACGAGTACGCCGAACCGATCACCACCAAGGGCTTCGGGTTCATGGACACCCCCGGGTACGACCCTGTCTCGGTGACCGGGCTGGTCGCGGGTGGCTCCACGGTGGTCGTGTTCACCACGGGCCGTGGCTCGGTGTTCGGGTGCAAGCCCACGCCGTCGATCAAGGTCGCGACCAACACCCCGATGTACGACCGGATGGCCGAGGACATGGACATCAACGCCGGCCGCATCGTGGATGGCACCGCCACCCTCGAGCAGGTCGCGCGCGAGATCTACGAGCGGATCGTCGCCGTCGCCTCCGGCGAGCAGACCGTCAGCGAGGAGATGGACATCGGCCAGGAGGAGTTCATCCCCTGGCAGCTGGGCGCCGTCACCTGACCAGGCGGCGCGTAACTCCAGCGCCCAGGTGGCAACCGCGTCACGGGCCGCGCCGGTCAGGCTGCGGCCAAGAGCCAGCTGACCTCGCGACGCAGGAGGTCGGCGCGCACGTCGCCGTAGGCGGGCACGTCGTGACCGAGGGTGTCGACGACGGCGCGCACCGGCGCGTCCGCCTCACCTGTGTGCGTCCACACGATCGGGTGGACGAGGCCGTCGTGGACCTGGGTCACCAGCGGCACGATCGCGGGACTGGTCTCGAGGTAGGAGTAGCGCTCGTCGACGATGTCGATCTCCGCCGGCATCCCCGCGGTGATCGGGTGATCGCCGCCGGTGACCTGCACCGTGGCCGGGCCGCCCGGCGGGTGCATCGAGGTGCCCGGGACCCAGCGCCCGCCGAGCACCTCGGCCCAGCGGGGGTCGTCGTAGAAGGTGTTGGTGGCGGCGTGCACCGCGAGCACAGGTCCACCGGCCAGCGCATGCCCGAGCACCGCGTCCCGCCAGCGCACCGAGACCGACTCGGCCTCGCCGGGGATCGCGTCCGCACCACCGCCGCAGTTGACGATCAGCAGCCGGGCCGGGACCGGCTCGTCGGCGTCGCTGCCGCACACCTGCACGGTCAGCCCGGTCGCACGAAGGATCTCCGAGATCCTCGTGGAGGTGCCGATGAAGTCGTGCCACGGGTCCGCATACCGCCCCTGGCCGCTGAGGACGGCGACGTCGAGATCAGTCATGTCCCCACCTTAGGCGGTAAGCGATTACCGGTAGGCTGGCCGCCGTGCACTACGACCCGGTGACCCTGACCGTGGCTGACCGTGACGCCGAGGTCGCCGTCGCTACCTATCACGACGGCGAGGACCTCCCGCCCGAGCTCTCCCCACGGCCCTACCTCCATCCGGTCCGCACGCCCGCGGGCGCGGACCTCACCGAGATCTACCCCGAGGACCACCGCCACCACTACGGCGTGAGCGCCGCCGTTGTCGATGTCAACGGGGTGATGTACTGGGGCGGGAAGTCCTACGTGCACGGCCAGGGCTACACGATGCTCGAGAACCAGGGCCGCCAGCGCGGCCCCGCCCCGACCGTCACCCGCGAGGCCGGCCGCACCGTGCTGCAGCAACAGCTCTCGTGGACCGGGCCCGACGGCGAGGAGCAGGTCGTCGAGGACCGTCACCTTCGCCTGGCCCGGGTCGAGCACGAGGTGCCCGCCCACCTGCTCACGTGGCGCAGCGACCTGCACGCACCGCACACCGACCTGGTGATCGGCTCGCCCGCCACGCGTGGGCGCACCGGCGCTGGGTACGGCGGGCTGTTCTGGCGCGTCGGGCCCGAGTCGACCTGGACCGTGCGCGTGAGCACCCCGGGCGGCGTGGTGAGCGGCGAGGAGAGCTGCCTGGGCGCGCTCGGCCGCTGGCTCACGCTCACGCAGGTCCGCGACAGCGGCCCGGTGACACTGCTGCTCGGTCAGCCCGACGACCCGGCCGTCATGCTCCCCTGGTTCGTCCGGGTGAGCGGTTACGTCGGAGCCGGGCCGGCGGTGGCGTGGGACGCGCCGACCACGCTCGCTCGGGGCGACTCCCGCAGCCTGCACCTGTGGGCGGCTCTCGTCGACGCCGAGCTCGAGCCGGCGGCCGCCGATGCTCTCTACCGCGACCTGGAGAACCTCGCGTCATGAATAGCACCCCACGACGTTCCGCTCCCCCGCTTCGCTCCGCCGCACAACGTCGCGAGGACCCCGCAAAGGCCACGACCTTCGCCGTCATCGGCATCCACGGCTATGGCCGCCTGCACCTTGCCGCGATCTCCCAGCTCGTGGGCGAGGGGCTGGCCGAGCTCACCGCCGTCGCCGATCCGCGCGGCGCCGAGGGCGCCGACCAGGTCCCCGCGGGCACACCGTGCTACGCCGTTCTCGACGAGCTGCTGGCGGCCGGTGTCCCCGATGTCGTCGTGCTCGCTACCCCGATCAACACGCACGCGCCGCTCGCTGTCCAGGCGATGCGCGCCGGCGCTCACGTGCTGGTCGAGAAGCCCACCGCGGCCACGCTGGCCGAGCTCGAGGAGATGGTCAGGGTCTCCGAGGAGACCGGGCGCGTCGTCCAGGTCGGCTTCCAGAGCTTCGGGTCGCACGCCCTCGCCGAGATCGACCGGCTGGTGGCGAGCGGCGCGATCGGTGAGATCACCGGGGTGGGTGGTGCAGGCCACTGGCAGCGCGCCGTCTCCTACTACGAGCGGTCCCGCTGGGCCGGTATGAGAACCCTCGACGGCGTCCCGGTCGTCGACGGGGTCGTCACCAATCCGCTCGCCCACGCGGTCGCGACCGCGCTCAAGATCGCCGGGGCCGTCCGTGCCGAGGATGTCGAGAGCGTCGAGGTCGAGCTGTTCCACGCTCACGACATCGAGGCCGACGACACCTCCAGCGTCCGCGTCCGCACCACCACGGGCACGACGGCGACCTTCGGGCTCACGCTCTGCGCAGCTGTGCAGTCCGAGCCGATCATCACGGTGCAGGGCAGCCGCGGCGAGATCGTCTTCGGCTACACCTCGGATGTGCTCAGGGTGCGCACCGAGTCGGGCACGACCGAGCAGCGGCTCGGCCGCACCGGGATCGTGCGCAACCTCGTGGAGCACCTCGCCGACCCGAGCGTGGCGCTGATCGCTCCGATCGCCGACACCGGCGCCTTCATGCGCGTGCTCGAGGCCGTCCGCACCGCACCGGACCCGGTCCAGGTCGACGACGCCTACGTCACCTGGGTCGGCGAGGGCTCCGATGCCCACCCGGTGCTGGCCGACGTCGAGGCGTGGTGCGACCGGGCAGCGGCCGAGCACAAGCTGTTCAGCGAGCTCGGTGCCCCCTGGGCGGTGCGCTGAGCGTCCGCACGTCTCAGCCGACAGCCTTCTTCACCAGGTCGCGCAGCGTCTTCTCGACCTCGTCGGTCCACTCGAGGACGGCGAACGAGGTCGGCCACATCACGCCGTCGTCGAGCTTGGCGCCGTCGTCGAAGTTCACGGTCGGGTAGCGGGTGTCGAACTTCGAGGACGGCTGCACGAACATCATGACCTTGCCCTCCCGCGCGTAGGACGGGAAGCCGTACATGGTCTTGGGGTCCAGCTCCGGCGCCTCCTCGGCGACCACGACGTGGAACCGCGAGGCGACCTCCTTGTCGACGCCGGTGAGTGCCTCGATGGCGCTCACGCACGCCTCGAACTCGCGTGCGCGCTTCGCCGCTCCCTTGACACCCTTGGTCGCCCGCAGCTCCTCGGCGCGCTGCTTCATGGCATCGCGCTCGGCCTTGCTGAATCCACCCATCTCGCCGTCTCCTTGCTCGGTGATCGTTGACTCGACGAGCCTAAGGACACCGCCAGGCGAGGTGCTTCTTCATTCCTGATCGCTTCTCACATCGCATGACGCTGCAGCGACAGCGGTGGCGAACCACAGCGTGGTCTCGCCGTAGACCTTGCTGTCCTCGGCCTGCAGACCCTCGGGCCAGGTGGGCTCGCCCGCACGGCTCGACTGCTCGAGGACGACGACGGCGCCCTCCGCCAGCCAACCGGGCCGGGTGAGCAGCCGGAGCACCCTCTCGATGCCCAGGTCGTACGGCGGGTCGATGAACACCAGGGTCGATGTCCGCGTGGGCGCGCGGCCGGCGAGGAGCTGCTCGACCTTGCGAGAGATCACGGTCACGGAGTCGGCGAACCCGATCGAGCGGGCGTTGGAGGTGCAGACGGCCACGGCGGTGCGTGAGGAGTCGACGAGCACAGCGCTCGCGGCGCCCCGCGACAGCGCCTCCAGACCCAGCGCACCCGAGCCCGCGTACAGGTCGAGGACCCGGGCGCCGTCGAGGGCCCCGCGGTGGTCGAGCCGCGAGAACAGCGCCTCCCGCACCCGCTCGCTCGTGGGCCGGGTCCCGGTGGCGGGCACCGCGAGGCGCCGCCCACCCGCGCTACCGCCGACGATCCTGGTCATGATCGGTTGCCCGACTGGTTGCCCATCGCCTGGGCGAACGGACCCTTCGGGTCCGGCACGTGCGTGCCGATCGCGATCGCGAGAAGGGTCGCGGCCAGCTGCCACGGCAGCAGCGTCACCGGTGAGGCGACGGCGACGACGCCCAGGATCAGCGGCACCAGGCAGATGACCACGATGTCGGGTCCCTTGGCGACCATCCCGAACAGACCAGGCGGGATCGGCGGCCCCATCGGGTTCGCCACCAGCGGCTTCGACCAGTCGGCCGCCTTGCGGTACGCGCCGCGGATCGCGCCTGCGGCGAAGGTAGGGGCGGCGACGGCCGCCAGCGGCAGCCACTCGCCCACGTCGAGGCCGGTGAGCGCGGCCCAGACCCCGACCGTGACCATGCTCCAGATCACGAGCACGAAGCCGGGCCAGATCAGCCGGATGCGACGAACGTGCTCGGCTGCGACCGGGAAGGCGCGGTCGAGCACGGGCGCCATCTCGGCGCGGCGCGCACCCTCGGCGCACGCGAGCGCGGTGGCGTAGCCGGCGACCAGCAGGGCGACCAGCGTGGTCCAGCTGGCCCACCCCGCGAGCGTGACGACGATCGGGACGAGCCCCCAGACCACCACCGCGATCACGTGGCGCCGCGAGCGCAGCGTGACCAGCGCGTCGCCGGAGACCAGGGCCGTGAGCGGGCCGCGTACCCACCCGAAGCCCCGGGAGCGGCGCCTGCTGTCAGGCTGCGAGGTGATGCTGAGCGCGCGGCCCAGCTCGCGGGTGTCGAGCGAGGTGACGGCACCGGCGGCGTAGGCCGTGACAGCACCGCGCGCCCGGATCTGCGCGCCCGAGATCCCGTCGAGGTGACGTTCGGTCGAGATCAGCAGCAGCACCGAGGTGACCAGCAGCACGGCCACGAGCGCGAGCGCCACGACCGAGGGCGGGGCGGACGGTGCCGGCGGGCGCAGCAGCACCACGGCGAGCGCCAGCAGCGGTGCGAGGACCACGAGGCCCTCACCCAGCGCGACCGCCGGGTGGGCCGCCCTGCCCGAGCGGCCTACCTGGGTGCGCGCCACCGCGAGCACGGTGGCGAGCCCGAGGGTGGCACCGACCCCGGCGCCGAGTCCCAGTCCCGAACCGCTTGCGCCGGCGAGCGCGGCGGCGAGGACGCCGATACCAGCACCCACCGCTGCGGAGACGATCGTGACGATCCGCAGCCGCGGGTGCAGCAGGCCGCGCCTGTCGGCAGGCGTGGGCAGCAGCCACGCCGCCTCACCACCACCGAGACCGATCGGGCCGAGCCGCGCGGCGAGGCTGACGGCGGACCCGACCGCGACGACCGCGATCGCGATCCCGAGCCACGCCGGGTCGAGCACCGCCTCGGCGTCCGCCGGCCGCAGCTTCGTGTTGAGCAGCTGGGTGGCACCGAACGCCATCGCGGCCGCGACGAGCAGGCTGAACACGAACGTGTAGACCTCCTCGAAGAGCTCACCGACGGCACCGCCGCCGTGGGCCTCGGTGGCCTGCCGGGTCAGCTTGCGCAGCTCCCGCCCGGTGATCGGCGTCGCGTCCGCGAGGCTGGTCACAGCGCCTCGATCGCCGCGGCCGCCTGCTCGGGCTTGACCACCCGCACCTGGTCCTCGCCGATCAGCAGCGCCTTGGTGGCGACGGTGCGCACCAGCACCGGGTCGTGGGTCGCGAGGATGACACCGCCGCCGCCGGTGCGCTCGGCCACCAGCCGTTCGGCGAGGCGGTCCCGCATCCCGGCGTCGAGGCGCTGCTCGGGCTCGTCGAGCAGCATCAGGGTCCGCGGCCGCACGAACGCCGAGGCGAGCAGCAGCCGCCGCCGCTGCCCCGAGGACAGCGCGGTGGGCAGCGCCTGCTGCCGTGGCGCCAGCCCGAACTCCTCGACGACCTCGGTCACGAGATCGCTGACCTGGGTCATCCCGTGCCCGCGCGCGGTCAGCAGCAGGTGCTCGCGCACGGTGAGGGCAGGGAGGTAGGAGTCCTCGTCGAGGACGACGGCGACCTCGGCACGGAACCTCAGCGACCGCTCGTCCACGGGCTCGCCGAGGACGTCGACGTGGCCGCCGAGCGGCTCCAGCAGCCCGGCCGCGGCACGGAGGAACGTGGACTTGCCGGTGCCGTTCGCGCCGACGACGGCGAGCGCCTCGCCGCGACCGAGCGAGACCTTGATCGGCGGGCACACGGCGGACTCGGGGGTGCTGCCGTATCCGACGAGAAGGGCCGTGGCGCGAACGAGCAGGTCGCGTTTGTCAGACACGGTCCAGGAACTCCTCATGGTCGGGGTCGACGAGCTGGGTGATCGCTGTCAGCAGCTCAGGGTGGTGCACGAGATTGGGGTCCTCGCTGATGAGCGCGCGGGCGTCGGTCCGTGCCCGTTCGATGATCGCGGCGTCCGCGATCACTCGCAGCAGCCGCAGCGAGCTGGCACGGCCGGACTGCGCGGCACCCAGGATGTCACCTTCGCGCCGCTGCTCGAGATCCGCCTCCGCCAGGCGGAACCCGTCGAGGGTGTCGGCGAGGATCGTCAGCCGCTCGTGGGATGCCGAGCCCTCGTCGGCCCAGCTGACCACGAGGCAGGTGCCCGGCTTGCTGCCACGGCCGACGCGCCCCCGCAGCTGGTGCAGCTGCGAGAGACCGAACCGGTCAGCGTCGAGGACGACCATCATCGTGGCCTCGGGCACGTCGACGCCGACCTCGATCACCGTGGTGCTGACCAGCACCGGGACCTCACCGGAGGCGAAGGCGGCCATCGCCGCATCCTTCTCCTCGGTGCCGAGGCGGCCGTGCATGATGCCGATCGACTCGGCGTCCAGGCCGCTGAACCTCCTGAGCCACGCCGCAGCATCCTCGACGTTCGCGGTCTCCCCGGGGCCGCCGTCGACCAGGTCGGGGGCGGCGGGCGGGCGCTTGCGCTCGCCCTCGGGGGCGAAGAGATCGAAGACTTCCGCCCCCTCCTCCTCCTGGCTGGAGGAGATCCGGGGCGCGACCACGTAGGCCCGGCCCCCGCCGTCGACCTCCTCCGCGACCTTCGACCACACCCGCTCCATCCAGCGGGCGTTGCCCGCGTGGACGACGTGGGTGGCGATCGGCGAGCGGCCGGCGGGCACCTCGCGCAGCGTGGAGACCTCGACGTCACCGAAGAACGTCATCGCGACCGAGCGCGGGATCGGGGTGGCGGTCATGAAGAGCTGGTGCGGCATCACCTGGCCCTTCGCGCGGAGCGCGTCGCGCTGCTCGACGCCGAAGCGGTGCTGCTCGTCGACGACGACGAGGCCGAGGTCGGCGAACTGGACCTGGTCTCCGAGCAGGGCATGGGTGCCGACGACGATGCCCGCCTCTCCCGAGGCCGCCTGCAGCAGTGCTTTCTTGCGTGCGGCGGCACCGAGGGAACCGGTCAGCAGCGTCACCCGGGTGCCGTTCGTCGCGCCACCCAGCATCCCGGCCTCGCCGAGGGGGCCGAGGAGCGTGGTGATGGTGCGGAGGTGCTGCTGGGCGAGCACCTCGGTGGGGGCGAGCAGGGCGGCCTGCCCGCCGGCGTCGACCACCTGGAGCATGGCCCGCAGCGCCACCACGGTCTTGCCCGACCCGACCTCGCCCTGCAGCAGCCGCTGCATCGGGGTACCGGCGTCGAGGTCGCGGCTGATCTCGTCGGCGACGGCAACCTGGCCGCCGGTGAGCGTGTACGGGAGCTGGGCGTCGAACGCGTCCACCAGACCATCGGCGACCGCGGGGCGGGGTCGCGCCTCGAACGCGGCGAGATCCGCACGCCGCCGCGCGAGCGCGGTCTGCAGCAGGAACGCCTCGTCGTAGCGGAGCCGTTCGCGGGCGCGCCGGACATCGGCGAGGTCCTCGGGCATGTGGATCCCGCGGAGCGCCTGGAACTCGGACACCAGCGCGCGATCGGCCACGATCGTGGCGGGCACCGGGTCGAGCACATCGGCCTCGGTCATCGGGTCGAGCAGCGTGCGGACCGCGTCGCGCACCTTCCAGCTCTGGAACTTGATGGTGGCGCCATAGATCGGGACGGGGCGGGCGGCCTCGCGCCTGGCGGTCTCCTCGTCGTCCCAGGAGTCGAGGGGCTCGACCTCCGGATGGGTGAGCTCGCGCTGGCCGTTGAGGCCCTCCTTCAGGGTGCCGGCGAACATCGCGACGGTGCCGACCTTGAGCTGTCGCTCGAGGTAGCTGGCGAGGTAGGCCTGGCGGGCGAAGAAGGTCAGCGGGAGGGTGCTGGTGCCGTCGGAGATCGTGACGGAGATGATCTGCAGGCTCCGGTTGCGCGCGTACCGGGTGCTGAGCTGGACCACCTCGGCGATGTAGGTGACCGACTCCCCTGGCGCGCCCGCGTTGAGCGGTGTGTACGCGCCTCTCTCGACGTATCGCCGCGGGTAGTGCCGCAGCAGGTCCTCGAAGGTCTCGAGCCCGAGCTTGGCGAGCTCGACGCCGGTCTTCTCACCGAACTTGCGGCCGAGCTGCGAGCGCGCACCGACAGCCTTCGCCTTGTGCCCGCTCACCCGTGCCACGGCTGTGATGGTATCCGCGGCCACCGACGACGCGGTCGGGTGGCTCAGGCCATCTCGCAGTAGTCGCACTGGCCGCTGGCCGGCAGCGAGGTGTGGTGCACCGGGCACCGATCGGGCTCCGGCTCCTCGCGCTTGCTGGACTTCGGCGTGCGGCGGGCGACCACCTGCGGTGTGAGCGCCGCGACGCCACCACCGGCGGGCAGGTCGGTCGCATAGCGCTGGTAGCAGAGCAACCGGTGCTCGGCGGCGTACGTCTCGACGTCGGTGCCCGCCGGCGGCGTTCCGGTCTGCGGGTACAGCCTGCCCATCGTGCCGTCGTGGTGCACGCACAGCGACGTCAACGGGGGCTCGCTCGGCTCGAGGCTCTTGGCGACACCCTCGAGCAGCCACCCGATCCACTTGGACACCGCCCACCGGGTGCGGATCCCCGACAGCCCCTGCACGCGTGCGGCGAGCGCGGCATGCGTCACGACGCCGTGATACTCGCCGGCGACCTCGATCAGCCGCTCGCGCGCCAGCGGCACCCAGACCTCCAGAGCGTCCGCGAAGTCGACGCGTGAGCTGTCGCTGACACGGTAGGTCCCCCGCGGGATCGTTCTGACCGGTGCGGACTCAGACCCGCTGGCTTCGCTCATGTCTCCGAGGCTACGCTGCGCCAGCGATCCTCATCGGCCGTCGCGTCCGGACAGTGCGGCACCGCACACCGACCGTGTCGTCGCAGCCTCGGGTCTCGGTGTAGACTTCCGTGGTTGCCCTGGGCTGTTCGCGGCCCGGCGACCCGACGTGTACCCGGCTGTCCACCGTGATGGCCATCGAGCTAGGAGAATCCCGTGGCCTCTACGTGTGACGTGTGCGCCAAGTCGCCGAGCTTCGGCCACAGCATCTCGCACTCCCACCGCCGCACGAAGCGTCGTTGGAACCCGAACATCCAGACCGTCCGCGCGATGGTCGGTGGCACGAAGACGAAGATGAACGTCTGCACCAGCTGCCTCAAGGCCGGCAAGGTCCAGCGCGCGATCTGATCTCGTCGCACTCGCATCGAGCCGTTCACCGATCCGGTGAGCGGCTCTTCGCGTCTGTCAGGGAGGCACCGTGACCTACCAGGTCCGTGAGCCGCGCGTCGTGGACATCGAGGCGATCGCGGCGATCAACGTCCGCGCCTGGCAGCACGCCTACGCCGGCCTGATGCCCGCCGACTTCCTCGCCTCGCAGGAGAGCGCCCCGCGCGCGGCCGCATTGCGCGAGCGGTTCCGCACCGGCACGTGCGCGCCGGGGTTCGTCGCCGTCGACGACACCGGCACGGTCGCGGGGTACTGCTGGTTCGGCGACTACCGCCCCGACGACGACGCCCCCTGCCCTCCCGGCGAGGGCTGGGGTGAGATCTACGCGATCTACGTCGACCCGAGCGCCATCGGTACCGGAGCCGGAGGCGCCCTCATGACGGCGACCCTCGAGGCGCTCGCGCCTCGTCCCGTCGCGCTGTGGGTCCTGGAGGGCAACGCCCCTGCCCGCGGTTTTTACGAGCATGCCGGCTTCCGCCCGGACGGCACGGCCGCCGACTTCCGCGCCGGTGGCCTGCTGATCCCCGAGCTCCGCTACACGCTCCGCCGTGCGTGACGCGGCCAGCACACGCTACTGCTGCACGTAGGTGACCAGCTGGTCGCGCTCGTCCTGGAGCTCGTCGAGGCGGTTCTTCACGACGTCGCCGATCGAGACGATCGCGTGCAGGCGGCCGTCCACGACCACCGGCAGGTGCCGCACCCGCAGGTCGGTCATGCGGCGTGCGAGCGACTCGAGCTCGTCCTCCGGCTGACAGGTCTCGACGTCGACGGTCATGATGTCCGCGACCGTGCGCTCCAGCACGCCCGCGCCGTCGGTGTGGAGACGGCGGACCACATCCCGCTCGGACACGATGCCCACCACGGTGTGCCCGCCGTCCGGGGACACCACGAGAGCACCGATCTTGTGCTCGTCGAGCTGCGCGATCAGGTCGGCGACCCCAGTGTCCGGAGCCACCGTGACCACATCCGCGCCCTTGCGTCTGATCACTTCGGCGATACGCATACCCCACGGTAGGACAGCGTGACCACGCGGGTGGCACGAATCGCACGCTCGATGCGGTGGCAACCGGTTGCGCCGGCGCGAGCAGCCGTTCGAGCGTGGACCCTGGCCCGGCTCAGGCCCGGAAGTGGTCCCAGCCGATCCCCTCGACAGCCGGCGCCGCACCATCCAGGGTCACGCCCACGCTTCCGTGCCCGACCACCCGACCGATGGCCCGGAAGCCACCGGGCAGGGGGGTGCGGGGAGGAAAGGTCGCGAGCAGGCCGTGGTCCTCGCCACCGGTCAGCGCGAGCGCGAGCGGGTCGACGCCGAGCGTCTCGGCCGCTGCGTGCACGACCTCGTCCACGAGGCCTGCTCGCTCCAGATCGATCACCACCCCCGACGCGGTCGCGACCCGGCCGGCGTCGCGGAGCAGCCCGTCGGAGACGTCGAGGAGCGCGGTGGCACCGGCGTCGGCCGCCAGCGGGCCGTCATCGAGCGGCGGCTGCGGACGGAGGAACGCCTCGACGACGGCACCCACCTCGTCCGCCCGGCCGGCCTCGAGCCCGGCCAGGCCGGCCGCCGCCCACCCGATGCGACCGGAGTGAGCCACGACGTCGCCGTCGCGAGCACCACCGCGCAGCACCGGGGCTCGGCCACCGAGGTCACCGAACGCCGTCACGGCGACCATCAGGTGCTCCCCTGCGGACAGGTCACCCCCGACGACCCCGACGTGCGGGCCGCACCCCGCTGCGAGCCCGCGGGCGAGCCCGAGCACCCAGTCGACCTCGGTGTGCGGCGGCAGCACCAGACCGACCAGCAGCCCGGTGGGGCCGGCTCCCATCGCCGCGACGTCCGCGAGGTTCTGCGCGGCGGCCCGGTGCCCGATGTCCTCGGCGGTGCCCCAGTCCCGGCGGAAGTGGTGCCCCTCCACGAGCAGGTCGGTGGTGACCACCACACGAGCGTCGGGGGCCGCGAGCACCGCGGCGTCGTCACCGGGGCCGATCAGCGTCAGATCACCGAACGGCAGCAGCGGCGCGAACCGGGCGATGAGCTCGGTCTCGTCGAGGTCGCGGACCCGCTCGCTCGAACCGCTCACCAGCACGACCTTCCCGCCTGCGTCTGCACGAACTGCCACACTGTAGGCGACCAGACTCCTGCTCGGCGAAAGCGAGATCACCCACGTGCGTATCCTCCTCAGCGGCGGCACCGGCATGATCGGTTCGGCGCTGCAGCGGGTCGCTGAGCGCGAGGGCCACGAGACCGGACTGCTCGTCCGCCGCGAGCCGCGCGCACCGCGCGAGTGGCGCTGGGACGCCAGCACCGGCCGCGCGCCGGCTGAGGCGATCGAGTGGGCCGACGCCGTCGTCAACCTCTCCGGCGCTTCGATCGGTCGGGTGCCCTGGACCCGGGGCTACCGGCACGAGCTGGTGCGGTCCAGGATGGAGGCGACCCGCGCCCTCGTGAGCGCGATCGAGAACGCGCAGGAGCCGCCGTCGGTGATGATCAGCGGATCCGCGGTCGGCTTCTACGGTGACCGCCCGGGCGAGCTGCTCGACGAGACCTCCGGCGCGGGCCACGGCTTCCTCGCCCATCTCTGTCGGCGCTGGGAGGCAGAGGCGCGCGAGGCGGCCGAGACCACGAGGGTGGTCACCATCCGCACGGGTCTCGTGCTGGCCGACGGCGGAGCCCTGGCCCCGCTGATGCTCGCCACCCGCTTCGGGCTGGGTGCGCGGATGGGCCCGGGCACGCAGGTGTGGCCGTGGATCGGGCTGGCCGACGAGGTGGGAGGGATCCTGCACGCGATCACCCACGAGGAGGTCAGCGGGCCCGTCAACCTGGTGGCGCCCGCGCGGAGCACCAGCGAAGACGTCACTCGTGCGCTCGCCGAGGCCATGGACCGTCCGCACCTGCTCGCGCTGCCGTCCTGGCTGCTGCGGCTCCCGCTGGGCCCCGCCGCCGACGAGGTGCTGCTGCTCAGCCAGCACATCGCGCCCGGTGCGCTGCTCGGCTCCGGGTACGAGTTCGCGATGACGGACCTGGACGCCACGATCAGCGCCCTGCTGCGAGGTGAGGAACGGTGACCGGCCACCGGGGCGACGTGGACGGCAGCGAGACGACTCGGGACGACGGCCGGCACGAGAGCACCAACGAGCGCCTCGACCGCAACTGGGCCGAGATCCTGCAGGAGCTCCGGGTCACGATGACCGGCACGCAGATCGTCAGCGGCTTCCTGCTGGCGCTCGCCTTCACGGAGCGGTTCGAGGAGCTCGACTCCTACCAGCTCGTGGTGTACCTGGTGCTGGTCGGCGTGGCGGCGCTCGCGACCGCGGTGAGCATCGCGCCCGTGGTGGTGCACCGGGTGCTGTTCCGCAAGCTGCGCAAGCACCAGGTGGTCCAGCTCGGCTCGGGATACCTGATGAGTGCGGCGATCCTCGTGGCCGTGCTCGCCGTGGGCGTCTGCCACCTGATCTTCGACTTCGTGGCGGGGCGCGCCGCGGGCGTGATCGCCGGCGTGGTGACGCTGATCGCCGTGCTCGCGCTGTGGGTGCTCCCGTTGACGATGCGCGACCACGACCGCTCCGCGTGATCGGCAGCAGCACCCGGACGCCCTACCCTGAGGGCGTGGCACGAGCATCGCGATGGCGGCAGATCGGGGTCGCCGGGATCGTGCTCGGCGCGCTTCTCGGTGCGGCCTCGTGCGCCGCTCCGGCTCCCGTGGACCCTGCCCCCAGCGCGAGCGAGCCGGTGTGCGCGGTGCTGCTGCTCGCCCTCCCCGACGTGGTCGGAGGCGAGGAGCGGCGCTCGACCACGAGCCAGGCGTCCCGTGCCTGGGGCGATCCAGCTATCGTGCTGCGCTGCGGTGTCACGCCGCTCGGGCCGACGGTCGAGGGCTGCGTCACGATCGCCGCCGGTGACGGCACCGAGGTCGACTGGGTCGTCACCGAGGAGCAGGACCGCACGGCGTTCGTGACCTACGGGCAGCTCCCCGCCGTCGAGGTCACGATCCCTCGGGACTACGCGGGCGACCAGACGATCATGACCGAGCTCAGCACCGCCGTCGCCGAGCTCCCGCGCGACGGCGATCGGGAGTGCCTCTAGCGCAGGCCCACCGGGCGCTCGAGCGCGAGCTCGATGAGCTCGGCGATCAGGTCGGCGTAGCTCATGCCTGCGGCCTGCCAGAGCATCGGGTACATCGAGAACGGGGTGAATCCGGGCATCGTGTTGATCTCGTTCACCAGCACATCGCCCTCGGGCGTGTAGAAGAAGTCGACCCGCCCCAGGCCCTCGCAGTCGAGCGCCTCGAACGTGGCTGCCGCGAGCGACTGCATGCGGCGCTCGACCTCGGGCGGCACGTCGGCGGGGATGCGGATGTCGAGGTGCTCGGAGTCGAAGTACTTCGCCTCGTAGTCGTAGAACGCGTGCTCGGTGCCGACCACGATCTCGCCCACCCCGGTGGTGCGGGGCGGCTCGTCGCCACGCCCCTGCAGGACCGCGCACTCGATCTCCCGGCCGTTGATGCCCGCCTCGACCAGCACCTTCGGGTCGTGCTGCTGAGCGGCCTCGACGGCGGCGGCCAGGTCCGCGAGGTCGTCCACCCTCGTGATACCCATGGACGAACCCGCTCGCGCCGGCTTGACGAAGACCGGCAGGCCGAGCTGCGCAACCGCCTCCACGCTTGCCTCGCGCTGGGTGCGCCACTGCCGGTTCGTGATGGTGACGCTCGGGCCGATCGGGATGCCGGCGCCCGCGAGCACGACCTTCATGTAGTGCTTGTCCATGCCCGCGGCCGAGGCGAGCACGCCGGAGCCCACGTACGGGATGCCCGCCAGCTCGAGCATGCCCTGGATCGTGCCGTCCTCGCCGAACGGACCGTGCAGCAGCGGGAGCACCACATCGACCCCCGCGAGCTGCTCCGGCAGCGCGCCGGGCGCCGTCACGGTGAGCGCACCGGAGGCGCCCATGGGCACGGTGATCTCGGCGCCCTCGCCGTCGGTGACCTCAGGGATCCGCCCGGGCGCGATGGCCCAGCGGTCCGCCTCGTCGGCTGCGACGACCCAGCGGCCCTCCCGCGTGACCCCGATCGGCACGACGTCGTAGCGGTCGCGATCGATCGCCGCGAGGACTCCTGCGGCGGTCGCGCAGCTGATCGTGTGCTCGGAGCTCTTGCCGCCGAACACCACGGCGACCCTCGTTCTGGTCATCGCGCTCAGGCTACCTGCCGGGCCTGCCCGCACCGTGCACCCGGCGCGCGCCCGTTCGCGCGCACCTCCGCCTCGCCCACCCCGGCGCGTCGAGTTCGGTGCAGGGCGAGGAGTCACCGTCACCTCGCCGTAGGCTCTGTCCGTGACGGGCCGCAAGACACTTCGCACCGACTCGCTCGTGGTCGCCGCTGGGCGCCCGCCCCGGGAGACGGGCGCCCCGGTCAACCCGCCGGTCGTGCTCTCCTCGACGTACATCGGAACGGGCGAGCCACAGCCTGACGACCTGCTCTACGCGCGCTACGACACCGAGTCGTGGCGGCCGCTGGAAGAGGCGCTCGGGGCGCTTGAGGGCTCGAGCCGGCGGGCGTTGGTCTACGCCTCCGGGATGGGGGCGGTCACCGCCGCCATGGCGCTGGTGCCGAACGGCGGCACGCTGGTCATCCCGCGGCACTCCTACAACGTGGCGCTGATCGCGGCGCGAGCGCACGCCGAGCAGCGCGGGCTCACGCTCGTCGAGGTCGACATCGCGGACACCACCCAGACCACCACGGCGCTGGAGCAGGCGGACTCCCCCACCCTGTGGCTCGAGACCCCGACCAACCCGATGCTCGAGATCGCCGACATCCCCGCGCTCGTCGCGGCGACCCGCTCCCGAGGCGGGCTCGTGCTCGCCGACAACACGTTCGCGACGCCGCTCGCGCAGCAGCCCCTCGCGCTGGGCGCGGACGTCGTCGTCCACTCGGTCACCAAGTACCTTGCCGGGCACTCCGACGTCGTCATGGGTGCCGCCGTCACGGACGACCCCGAGCTCTGGGCGAGGCTCAAGAGCCACCGCGACGTCCACGGCGCCATCCCCGGGCCGTGGGAGGCCTGGCTGGCCCTGCGAGGGCTGCGCACGCTCGCTCTGCGGGTGCAGCGGTCGCAGCGCAGCGCGCTCGATCTCGCGCAGCGTCTCGAGGCTCACCCGGCGGCGCTCGAGGTCCGCCACCCGGGCCTGCCCAGCCACCCCCAGCACGAGCGGGCGGCCGCCCAGATGAGCGGCTTCGGCTCGATCATCACCCTCCGCCCGCACGGCGGTGCGCTCGCAGCCACGGCGATCGCCCGCACGGTCCAGCTCTGGGTCCCGGGAACCAGCCTGGGCGGCGTCGAGTCGTTGATCGAGCGCCGGCGTCGGCTCCCCTCCGAACCGACCACCGTGCCCGAGGACCTGCTCCGGCTCTCGGTCGGCATCGAGGACGTCGAGGACCTCGCCGAGGACCTCCTCGCGGCGCTCGGGGCCAGCCAGGGATGAGACTGCCCAGCGAGATCCGCGTCACGCTCGCCGAGCACCGCTCCGAGCGTCACGCCGATGCTGAGGAAGACGTCCACTTCACGCGAGCACTCGCCCGCACGGTGATCGAGCACCTCAGCAGACCGGGCGACATCGTCCTCGATCCCTTCGCGGGGTTCGGCACCACGCTCGTGGTCGCGCACGAGCTCGGCCGCACCGCCGTCGGCGTCGAGCTGCTGCCCGAACGCGTGGCGAGCATCAAGGACCGGGTACCGGCCGCCGTCGTGCTCGAAGGTGACGCCCGCGGCCTGCTCGCCCTCGCCGACGCGGGCGCGCTCGGTCTGGCGCGCTCGTCGGTCGCGCTCGCCCTCACCTCGCCGCCCTGGATGACGTCGAACGACCACCCCGCGAACCCCCTCACCGCCTACGAGACCGACGACGGCGACTACCGCAGCTATCTCGCCGGCCTCGCCGACGTGGCCGAGCAGGTCGGTGAGCTGCTTCGCCCCGGGGGTCATCTCGTGCTCGACGTCGCCGACATCGCACACGACGGTCAGCTCACGCCGCTCGTCGCCGATGCGAGCGCGGCGCTGGCGCCGGTGCTGGATCTCGTGGGGTCGATCCCGGTCGTCTGGGACGAGCTGCCGCACGATCTCGTGTCCAACCGCCTCGTCGTGTTCTCCAAGCCCTGACCACAGCCGCCGCCTAGGCTGATCGGAACCGAGCCGAGGAGGACGCCGTGCGACGCGGAACCATCAGGACCATGCTCACGATGGCTGCCGCTGCGAGCTTGCTCGCGGCCTGCGGGAACGGTGGCGGCGACGACCCCACCACCGCGCCCACGGACGACGCCACCACCACGGCCGAGCCCACCGACGAGCCATCCTCCGACGACCCCACCACACAAGAGCCCACCAGCGATGGTCCGACCGACGGCACCACCGGCCCGCCGTTCCCGGCGGAGGCCGCCGACCAGAACAACGAGTCGTTCGAGAGCGAGCTCAAGCTGGTGGAGATCCGGGTCGCCGAGCACCCCGGGTTCGACCGGTTGGTGCTGGAGTTCGACGGTGAGGGTGAGCCCGGCTGGCGGGTGGGCTACGTCGAGAGCGCCGCTCGTGAGGGTAGCGGTGAGCCGATCGACCTGGAGGGTGACGCGATCCTGCAGGTCTCGGCCACGCACGGGATGCCCAGCGACATGACCGGTTACTACGACGGCCCCCAGCAGTTCGACCCCGACACCGAGGTCATCGACGACGTCTTCGTGGACGGCGCCTTCGAGGGGTACACCACGGTGTTCCTCGGGCTCGACGAGGTCGAGGTGTTCCGGGTCTTCGTGCTCACCGAGCCGTCTCGCCTGGTCGTCGACGTGCAGGACAGCTGACCCGCCGTAGCTCCCTGTCCACCGACCCGGCACGCGCGTAGCCGGGGGCGTGAGCCTGCCCGGCGCCGTTGACGCTGCCGCCGACCCGCGCTAGCCTCGACTTTCTCGAAGCGCGTTCGATATTGTCGAACGAACTGGGTCAACGGCGAGCAGAGAGCATCGATGGCAGACCACACAGGTTCAGCACCTGAGGCAGCAACCCGCACACCCCGGACACCGATCCAGGCGATCGACCGTGCGATCGCACTGCTGGACGCGGTGGCCGAGGGCGGGCCACACGGCATGACGCTCGGCGCCCTGGCCGACACGACACAGCTGGCACCCTCGACCGCTCGCACCATCCTGTCCTCGCTCGTCACGCACGGACTGATCGCCCAGCGCGGCAGCGGCAGGAGCTACACCCTCGGATCCCGGTTCTTCGAGCTCAACCGTCGGTTCGCGATGCAGGCGGACCTGTCCGCGGTCGCTGCGCCGGTGCTGCGCGCGCTGTGGGAGCGCACCAACGAGACCGTGCACCTCACGGTGCTGCAGGGCACCCGTCGTCTCGACCTCGCCGTGCTCGTCAGCCTCCAGCTGCTTCGCGTCGACCCGACCTCGGCCGGCTACCTCGATGCCTCGGCATCACCGCTGTACAAGACGGCCGCCGGCAAGGTGCTCTTCGCCGGCCTCTCGCGCTCGGACCGGCTCGCCATGCTGCGCACGGCGGCATGGCACGACGACCACCCACCGGCGCCCGAGACGCTGATGGCCGACATGGACGCGGTCCTCGCCCAGGGCTACGCCACCAACCTCGAGGAGGAGGCCGTCGGGGTCTGCGGTGTGGCGGCTCCCGTGCGCGACCAGTCCGGCGGCACCGTCGCAGCGGTGTGCCTCGGCTACCCCTCCACGCGACACACCCCCGACCACGCCGTCCTGCTGCGCAACGAGGTCCTCGGCGCAGCGGCAGAGCTCTCCGCGCTGCTGGGCGGCGACCCGAGCGGGAGCGCGCGATGACCGAGCACTACGACGTCGTGGTCGCGGGCGGCGGCCCTGCAGGCTGGCCCGCGGCGGCGCAGGCAGCGCGCCTCGGCGCTCGCACGCTGCTGATCGAGAAGAACGGCGCGCTCGGCGGCACCACGACGGTGGCCGCGGTGGCCCTGCCTGGCCTCTTCCACGCCTGGGGGCAGCAGGTCATCGGCGGTATCGGCTGGGACGCGGTGGCGCGGTCGGTGGCCGAGGCGGGCGGCGCGATGCCGGACTTCACCCACTGGGACCAGCCGCACTGGCTCCTGCAGGTACCGGTGGTGCCGGGCATCCTCGCCGGGATCATCGACGAGACCGTCGTCGACTCCGGCGCGGAGCTGCTGCTGCACAGCATGCTCGGCCAGGCCCGCTGGGACGGCGAGCAGTGGCAGCTCACGATCGCCACCAAGGAAGGCCTGTACAGGGCCACCGCCGCGGCCCTGATCGACTGCACCGGCGACGCCGACGCCGTCGCCCTCGCCGGCTTCCCTCGGCGTACCAGCCCGCGCCGCCAGCCCGGCACGATCATGATGCGGCTGGAGGGCTACGACCTCGAGCGGCTCGACGCCGACGCGCTGCAGACAGCCCACGACGAGGCCGTCCGCCGCGGCGAGCTCGAGCCGGCCGACCTCGCGCACAAGCAGGTCCGGTCGTTCCTGCGGTCGCACGGTGAGAACGCCACCCACGTGGTCGGCATCCAGGGCGGGACCAGCGCAGACCGCACGGACGCCGAGCTCGCCGGGCGCCGGGTGCTCCGGCGTGTGCTGCGCTTCCTCCGCGCTCAGCCCGGGCTCGAGGACATCCGGCTGGCCTGGACCGCGATGGAGACCGGCGTCCGGGAGAGCTGGTCGATCGAGGGCCACGAGTGCGTCACCCTCGACGACTACAGCTCGGGGCGCGCCTGGCCCGACGCCCTCTCCTACTCCTTCTACCCCATCGATGTGCACCGCCCCGACGGCGACGGCATCGACATCCGGCCGCTCACCTACGGCACGGTTCCCACGATCCCCCGCGGGGCGATGATCCCGGTGGGCAGCCAGCGGATGCTGGTGGCCGGCCGATCGATCAGCGGCGACCAGGAGGCAGCCTCGGCCTATCGGGTGCAGGCCTCCTCGATGGCGATGGGGCAGGCGGCCGGTGCGGTGGCCGCGCTCGCGGTGTCGCGCTCGTGCGACGTGCACGAGGTCCCGATCCCCCTGGCCCGCGACGTGCTGCGCGGCCATGGCGCCATCGCGCCCGGCGACGTCACCGTGCCGCCGCTCGAGCAGAACCAGCCCCCAGCAGACCCCGCATCGAAGCGAAGGAGAACGGCATGAACAGCACCTCTCGACCCTCCCGGCGGCACATCCTGCTCGCCGCGACGGCGGCGGGCGCGACCGGCGCCCTGGCCGCGTGCAGCGGATTCGTCAACTCCGGAGACGAGGGCAGCGGCGACGGCGGCAGCGGTGGCGACACCGTCACCGCGTACGTCAACACCGAGCAGAGCGCCGGTCTGGGCGCACTGATCGAGGCGTTCGAGGCCGAGTCCGGTCTCACGGTGGACATGTCGTCGGCGAGCACCGACGAGCTCAACCAGCAGCTGCGCGTGCAGCTGACCTCCGGCACCGCGTCCGACCTGATCCGGGTGTCCCCCGGCTTCTCGAGCCCGGTCGCCGCCGGGGTGCTCGGCCAGGAGGGTGAGCTCGCCGACCTGTCCGACGCCTCCTGGGCGGGCGACCTCACCCCCGACACCCAGTCCCTGGCCGAGGTGGACGGGCAGGTGATGGCGTTCCCGGTCAGCCGCAACGCCATCGTCATGGCCTACAACCGGGACGTCTTCGAGCAGGCAGGCGTGGAGGTGCCGACCACCTGGCCGGAGCTGCTCGCGGCGTGCGAGGCGCTCGCCGCTGCTGGCGTCACACCCATCTCGACGCCGTTCCAAGGCGGCATCTTCTTCCAGTTCTGGGTCTACGCCATGGCCTCGACGCTCGTGTACCCGGTCAACCCCGACGTCGACGCGCAGATGGCCTCCGGCGAGACGACATTCACCGACAGCCCCGAGTGGAACGAGGCGTTCGCGCGCATCGCCGAGCTCAACGACGCCGGATACTTCTCCGATGGCATGCTGGGCGTGCCGCCGGACCAGGGCATGCAGTCGGTGGCCACCGGTGAGTCCGCGATGGTGCTGCTGGTCTCGGCCGGGCTGCCGCAGCTGTACGGCTACTCCGAGGCAGGCGAGGAGGGCTTCGGCGTCTTCGCCCTGCCCGCGACCGAGAACGCCGGCGACACGCACGTGCCGCTCGCTCCCGACTTCCTCGCGGTGAACGCCAACGCGACCAACCCCGAGGGCGCAAGGGCGCTGCTCGACTTCCTCGCGCAGCCGGAGAACGTCGAGGCGTACGCCAACGAGATGGGCGTGCTGCCAGGGCTCGGCGTCGAGGTCAGTCTGGAGTCGACCGCGCTCGAGCCGATCATGCCGCTGCTGGACGAGGGTCGCAGCACGGGGTACGCCAACTACCTGTGGCCCAACGGCGACGTCCAGCAGACCATGCTGCAGTCGGGGCAGGAGTGGCTCGACGGCACGATCGAGACCGCTGACCTGCTCGGCCAGATGGACGAGGAGTACGCGAAGGGCACTCCGTGACCCTCGCTCCGGCGTCGGCACCGGCGGAGGTCGAGGAACCACCTCGACCTCGCCGGGGGCGCTCGGGAGCCGCCCGGGTGGCGCGGATCCCGTATGCGTTCGTGGTGCCCGCGCTGCTCCTGTACGGGCTCGTGGTGCTGTACCCGACCGTCGCGGGCGGCGTGTACGCGTTCACGGACTGGACGGGTCGGCGCGTCGCACCGAGCTTCACCGGTCTCGCCAACTTCGCCGAGCTGCTGGCGGCGCCCGCGGCACGCTCGGCGCTGAGGAACACGCTGCTCATCGCTCTCTCGACGACGGTCCTGCAGACCGTGCTGGGGCTCGCGCTCGCACTCGCGCTGCACTCGAGCCTGCGCAGCCGCCACCTGCTCCGCACCCTGTTCTTCGCACCGGCGCTGCTGCCGCCGGTCATCGTCGGCTTCCTCTGGCAGTACATCCTGACCCCGCAGGGTCCGCTGAACGAGGCGCTCGGCGCCGTGGGCCTGTCCGCGCTGCAGCAGAACTGGCTGGGCGACGCCTCGATCGCGCTCGCCAGCGTCATCGGCGTGATCATCTGGCAGAACGCCGGCCTGACGATGGTGATCTACCTCGCCGGGCTGCAGGGGGTCCCGCCCGAGCTGTTGGAGGCCGCCGAGATCGACGGCGCGAGCCGATGGCAGCGGCTGCGGCGCGTGACGATCCCGCTGCTGATACCGGCGACCACGATCGCGATGTCGCTGACGCTGATCGGCAGCCTGAAGCTCTTCGACCAGGTCTACGTGATGACCGGCGGCGGGCCTGGCTATGCCACCGAGACGCTGTCGGTGGTCATGTACAAGGAAGCGTTCGTCTCGGGTCGCTACGGGTACGCCGCCGCGATCGCGCTGGTGCTGACGATGATCGTGTTCGCGTTCGCGCTGGTGCAGCTGCGCGGCCTGCGACGGTTCGAGGTCGACTCATGAGCGCGACCACCGGGGTTCGGGGCGCCCGCGCGCGCCGACTGACCACGGGCATCGCGGCCGAGCTGGGCATGATCGTGGTGGCGCTGCTGTTCATGTTCCCCTTCTACGTGTTCCTCTCGGTCGCGCTCAAGACGCCCGCCGATCTCGCGGCGTCCCCGCTCTCCCTGCCGACCGACCCGGCGTGGGCGAACGTCGCGGATGCCTGGCAGCGGGGCGGTCTCGGGCAGGCGCTCACCAACTCGGCGATCGTGACCGCCCTGAGCGTCGCGGGCCTGGTGGCCTGCGGGTCGACGGCGGCGTACCTGCTGGCGAGACGTGCGCAGCGCCTCTCGCTCGGGCTCTACCTGGTGTTCCTGCTCGGCCTGATGATCCCGCTGCAGCTCGGCATGGTGCCGCTGTACCAGCTGATGCGCGATGCGAATCTGCTCCAGACCTACACCTCGCTGATCATCTTCGAGGTGGGTCACCAGCTCCCGCTCGTGATCTTCCTGTACACGGGCTTCCTGCGCGCGCTGCCCCGGGAGTACGAGGAGGCGGCGCGGGTCGACGGCGCCGGACCGTTCACGAGCTTCTGGCGCATCGTGCTGCCGCTGCTGCGACCGATCACCGGCACCGTGGTGATCCTCAGCTCGATCAACATCTGGAACGACTTCCTGACGCCGCTGCTCTACGTGGGCGGCAGCGCCCAGCAGACGCTCCCGGTGGCGATCTTCGCGTTCCGGGGCGAGTTCGCGAGCCAGTGGCAGATCATCTTCGCCGGCATGGGGATCGCAATCCTGCCGATCCTCGTCGTCTACTTCCTGCTCCAGAAATACATCATCAAGGGCTTCGCCAGCGGCATCAAGGGCTGAGCGAGCAAATGAGATCGAGGAGGATCACATGACCATCATCACCACCCGACGCACGCTGCTGACCACCGGGCTGACCGCCGCGACAGGCCTGCTCGTCGGTGTTCCGCCGGCGCTCGCCGCGCCACCGCTACGACCCACCGAGGCGCCCGCCGGCACCGGTGCGCTGCCACTCGTGCCAGAGCTGGCGAGCGAGGTGGACCGGAGCTCGTTCGAGCCGCACGAGCAACGCTTCGCCCCTTACCTGGTGACGCTCGCGGCGATGGCAGGAGCGATCGACGACTCCGACACCGAGCTGCGCGGCTACCAGGCGGGCGGATGGTGGCGGACCCCGAGCGAACCGTTCAACGCCCGGATCAGCGAGCACGTGGCCACGTTCGCGTGGTTCCTCACCGCCGAGCGCAGCTGGAACCCCTACACCGGAGACCCCGCGCTGGCGGCGCGGCTCGACGCAGCCATCGACTACTACCTGCGGCTGCAGCACGACGACGGCTCGTGGCCGGAGTACTCCCCCGACGAGCACTCGCGCGCGGCGACGGCCTTCGCCCTGGGCTACCTCTCCAAGACGCTGGACCGGCTGCGGGGCGCGCAGCTGCTGCCCGAACGGTGCGAGGCGATCTCCGCGTCGTTGCGCCTGGCGACCCGGTGGTTCCTCGATCCTGACAACGCCGGTGTCTGGACCGGTGAGGTTCTCGAGTTCGCCAACCAGCCGGCCGCCGGGCTCGCGGGCGCCGCGAAGGCCCTCGCCCTGGACCCCGACCCGGAGCTCGAGGAGCTGCTGCTGGACCGGGTCGAGTACTTCGTCGAGCACGCGCAGAGCCCGGCGGGCTTCCTCTACGAGCCGCGCGGCATGGACATCGCGTACAACCTCAACGTCACGCTGACCGAGCTCCACGAGCTGCACGTCGAGCTCGGGCGCCCGGTGATGCTGGCGACGGTCCGGCGGCTCGCGGACTGGCTGCGGTACACGGTGGCTCCCGAACCCGACGGGGCCGGCCTCATCTGCTTCGCCTCGGGTGCCGCGCGGACGCCGATGGACTACCTCGACGCCGTCACGCGCGATCGCCAGCAGCGCGACCTCGGCTCGGTGTTCACACGCCAGGTGCCGGGGCTGTCGGTCTTCTACCCCGCCCAGGAGGACCGCGAGGCACAACGAGCCGCCTGGGCTGCTGCACCCGAGCCGGTGGAGCCGCTCGCACCCGGCGACACCAACCCGCGGATCCCGGCCAACATCCCCTACGGCGAGCGATACCCGACGCGCCGGCGTCGAGACGTCGCGCTGCGGACGCTGCCGGCGGTGCGCCACGAGAGGTTCACCGAGCTCCGCACCGACCCGCAGCACCAGCACTACCTGTTCGTCCGGCGGCCCGGCTACTACCTGCCGGCCTTCTTCGGGACCCGGCCGAACCAGGTGGTGCGCGCCGGCCTCGGGTTCCTGTGGCACCCCCGTGCCGGAACGTTCGTGCACGGCGCGCAGAGCTCGAACACCCTGTGCTGGGCCACGGTGCTTCCCAACGGCGGCACCGATGGCGCGTCGAACCTCACCGCGACCTACTACGACGGGCCGGTGGCCGACGGGCAGCTGGTCGAGCCTGGCGACGTGCACCAGCTCCGAGGCGATCTGGGGCTGCACTGGACGACGACCGGGGGCAACGTCACCGCGGCCGTGCTGCTGCACGACCACGGCATCGAGCGCCGGATCACGACCACGATGGACGGCGTCGAGCAGGTCCCGCTCGTGCTGGCGGCCGACGACGTGGTCGCGTGGGCGGACGGCACGGCGGTGAGTCGTGACTCGACCTCGACCGCGCTCGTCGGCGGCATCACGATCCGACGCGGCGAGGTGAGGCTCACGATCGACTGGGGGGACGCCGTCGCGGTCTCGCTGGAGCCGACGGACCGGACGTTCTTCGAGGACGCCTCACGCCGCTGCCACGTCCTCCGGGTGCCGCACGGGCTGTCCGGGCTGGTGCGGTATCGGTTCGACTGAGCGCGCTCACCGCGGCAGGTGGGGCCGCCGCACGAACGGAACCTCCGGCGGGGCCTCGCCTCGGATCTCGGCGAGCTGGGAGGTGATGCGCGCCATCATCCGCGTGGTCGCCTCCTCCCACGCGGCCGGGTCGTCGGCCCGGTCGAGCAGGTCGCTCAGGTCGACCGGTGGGCCGGCCAGCACGTCCGACGGCGTGGGCGGGAAGGGCTTGAACGCTCTTCCCGCCGCGGGGATCACCTTTTGCGCACCCCACTGGGCGATCGGCACGACCGTGGCGCCGGTCCGCAGCGCCAGCCGCGCTGCCCCCGTCTTGGCCTTCATCGGCCAGGTCCCGGGATCCTGCGTCGTGGTCCCCTCGGGGAACACGACCACGGCATAGCCCTCCGCGAGCGCCTCCTCGGCGTCGACCAAGGCGCCCTTCGCGTGCGCGCTCTCGCGGTGCACCGGGACCGCCTTCACCTTGCGCACCACCCAGCCCACCACCGGGTATCGCCACAACGACTCCTTGGCCAGCACCCGCGGCCAGACACCGTTGTCCACGAGGTAATGCAGGAGCGTGAACGGGTCGAAGCTCGAGAGGTGGTTGGCCACGACGATGAACGGGCCGTCCGGAAGGTGCTCGCTGCCGCGCCAGCGCCGCGGTCGGGTGATCAGCAGCATCAGCGGCCGCAGGACCGCCACCACGGCACGGAACACCGGCGGCGGTTTCGGCCGGCCTCCCGTCACAGCCACCCCCGCTCGCGCGCCACCCGCACAGCCTCGTGCCGGTTGGCGACGCCCAGCTTGGCCGAGGCCGCGGACAGGTAGTTCCGGACGGTGCCTGGCGACAGGTGGGCGCGGGAGGCGATCTCCTCGACCGGCGCGCCGTCGGCGGCCAGCTCGAGCACGTCGCTCTCGCGCGTGGTGAGCGGGCTCGCGCCGGCAGCGATCGCGTCGGCAGCCAGCTCGGGGTCCACGTACCGGCCGCCGCCGTGCACGGTGCGCACCGCCTCGGCGAGAACAGCCGCCGAGGACGTCTTCGGGAGAAAGCCGCGGACGCCGGTCTCGAGCGCACGGCGCAGATAGCCCGGGCGGCCGTGGCTGGTGACGATCACGCACCGGCAGCCGGGCAGCTGCTCGGCCAGCTTCTCCGCGACCTCGATGCCGTCGAGGCCAGGCATCTGCAGGTCCAGGAGCGCAACGTCGGGCCGGTGCTTGAGCGCGGCCGCGAGCGCCTCGTCGCCCGAACCCGCCACCGCGACGACCTCGAGGTCGTCCTGCAGCCCGAGCAGGGCCGCCACGGCGTCCCGGATCAGGGTCTCGTCGTCGGCCAGCAGCACGGAGATCGTCACGAGACGTCATCCTGCCGCAGCTCCAGCGGTACCTCGGCCGAGACCGTGAACTGGCCGTCGACGGACTCCACCCCGAACGTGCCACCGCGCGCCGTCAGCCGCTCACGCAGGCCGCGCAGCCCGTTGCCGCTGCCGATGGGATCAGCGATCGCGGTGGCGCCGTCGTTGGTGATCCGCACCAGGCACCGCTCCCCCGCCAAGCGGATGTCGATCTCGCAACGGGTCGCGGCCGCGTGACGCACCACGTTGGTCACGGCTTCCCGTACCACCCACGCGACCGCTTCGGCGGTCGCCTCGGGAAGGGTCAGTCCCTCGCCCGCGACGCGGCACTCGACACCGGCCGAGCGCAGGAGCGCGCGCGCACCGGCGATCTCGGTGTCCAGGTCCGCCGACCGGTAGCCCTGGATGACTCCGCGCACCTCGCGAAGCGCGTCGTGCGCGAGCTGACGGACCTCGAGCATCTCGGCCGGGCCGCGCGGGTCGCCGCGCTCGGCGAGGGCCGCCGCGAGCTCGCTCTTGACCGCCACGGTGGACAGCGTCCGTCCGAACACGTCGTGCAGGTCGCGGGAGAACCGCAGCCGCTCCTCCGCCACCGCGAGCCGGCCGGCGACCACGCGAGCCTCGTCGAGCTGCCAGACGACCGCCATCATCCATCCCGACATCCGGCACGAGGCGGCGGCGGCCGTGATGCTGAACGTCGCGATGACGAGCGTCGGCACGACCTTCAGCGGCGCGGTCCCGATCGCGAGCTGGACCAGCGCGGCGGCGACGCCGGTGCCGATCGCCAGCGCCAAGAGCGTTCGGATCCGGGCCGGGATCGGCGAGATCGCCATGACCGCGGCGGCCAGCGGGATCAGCAGGCCGATGCCCAGAACGTCGGTCCGACCCGGGTAGACCTGCAGCGCGACGACCGTGGATACCAGTGTGGCCGCGCCCAACCACCACATCCGGCGGACGGGCCATGCCCCCCGGCTGCTGTACACCCGCATCGCGGGGACGAACACCCGTGCCGCGAGGATCGCCTGCACGGCCGTCACACCCGGATACAGGAGCACCCAGTCATTGGCGTACGGCGTGTCGCCGCTGATCATCGACAGCGCGAGGAACGGGGGCAGCGCGAAGATGAAGTAGATCGACCAGCGCGTCATCAGCTCGAACCGCTCGGGCTGGGTGCGGCCGATCCAACGGGCGGCCGAGGATGGCACGGTCATCGGGTCAACCTACCTGCGGGGCTCCCACGGCATCATCCGCTGCACCAGGTAGCCGCCGATCGCGATCCAGGCCAGCAGCACGATCGTGGGCTGCAGGCCCGCGACGAACGCCTGGACGAAGTCATAGGTGCTGCCATCGGCCGCGGTTCCCGACAGCCCCAGCGTCATCAGCTGGTTCGCGGCGGCCAGCGGCGTCAGCTCCGCGGCGGTACGCAACCCGTCGGGCATCAGGGCGAACGGGAAGGTCGATCCCGAGAAGAAGATCAGCACCGCGAGCGGCAGCAGCGTGGTGATCTGGGCGGCCTCGACCGTGCGGGTGATGGTCGCAGTGGCGTAGCCGAGCGCAGCGAGCGCGGTGAAACCGAGCAGCAGCCCGAGCACCACGAGCAGCGGGTTCACCATGGCGGGCGCGCCCACCAGCACCGAGATCGCGACACCGCCCAGCAGCACCTGCGCGAGGATCACGAACAGCGCCGGCGCGGCCATCGCGACGAGCACCTCCCACCGCTGCACCTCGCCGATGGTCAGCCGCTTGAGCATCAGCTCCTCGCGGCGTGCCACCGCTGTGGTGCACAGGTTGTAGTAGCCGGCGAACACGAGCGCGAACACGACGAGGGACGCCACCAGGGTGGTGACCACCCCGGTGCGGTCGCTGTCCATGCCGGGCATCTGGAACGAGTTGATCACCACGACCATCAGCGGGCCGAGCGTCAGCGCGTTGAAGAGCGCCGTCTTGTTCCGGATCAGCATGGTCAGCTCGAGCCTGGCGAGGGCCGTGATCCGCCTGAGGGCGGAGCCGCGCTCCTGAGCAGGGGCAGGGCTGGTGGCTGTGGTGGTCATGGGATGGCTCCTTCGTCGAGTGGTCGGTCAGGCAGCGGCGGGCGCAGCGGCGGGCGCTCGCTTGCTGCCCTCGGCGATCGTGAGGAAGGCCTGCTCGAGCGAGGCTGCGCGGGCGTCGAGGTCACCGATGGTCACGTCGTTCTCGCGTGCCCAGCGCAGCAGCGAGAACAGGTCCTCCTGGAGCTGCGGCGTGGTGATCACGTGCCGGGTCCCGGCGGCGCTGCGCTCAAGCTGGGTGCTGCCGAGCAGCGGTGGCGGCGCCGGGGCGCCGGGCGGGATCAGCATGGTGATCCGGGCCGGCTCGTCGGCCACGATGTCGGCCACCGTGCCCGCGCGCACGATCTGACCCCCGTGCATGATGGCCAGCCGGTCGGAGAGCTCCTCTGCCTCCTCCAGGTAGTGCGTGGTCATCATGACCGTGACGCCCTCGGCCATCCGCGCGCGCACGATGCTCCAGGCGTCGCGCCGCGACTCGGGGTCGAGGCCTGTGGTGGGCTCGTCGAGGAACAGCAGCTCGGGCCGTCCGAGCAGCGCGAGCGCGAGGTCCAGCCGCCGGCGCTCACCACCGGACAAGCTCGAGACGGTCACCCCGGCGCGGTGGGACAGCCCGACGGCGGCGAGCACGTCGTCGTCGCTGCGGCGGGTCTGCGTCGCGGCCCAGGTCTTGACCATCTCGCCCGCTCGGACGTCGGCGGGGAAGCCGGCCTCCTGCAGCATGATCCCGGTGCGGGTCCGCACGGTGGCTCGCTCGCGGTAGGGGTCGGCGCCGAACACGCGCACCTCGCCGTCGGTGGCCGGTGCGATGCCCTCGAGGACCTCCATCAGCGAGGTCTTGCCGGCGCCGTTGGTGCCGAGCAACGCGAACAGCTCGCCCCGATCGACGTGCAGGTCGACCCCCCGGACGGCTTCGAACGGTGCGCCCGAACCGCGGTAGGTGCGGCGGACGCCGGTAGCGGTGATGACTGGTGCGTTCATGCTCTCCACTGTGCCGCGCTCGCGCCGCCTCCCCCAGTGCCTGGCGTCATGGGTTCATCCGCACCTCTCATGGGCGCTGCATGACAAATCTCATGGGTCTACCGTGATCTCACGCGACGACACGACGATCGCCCGGACGAAGGAGTCCCATGTCGCTCATCCCTTACCTCACGGTCCACGACGGCGTCGCAGCCGTCGCGTTCTACACCGCTGCCTTCGGAGCCGAGGAGCTCGGCGAGCGTTACACCGAGGAAGGCGGCAAGATCGGCCACACGGCCCTGCGCATCGGCGAGGACGTGTTCTACCTCTCCGACGAGTTCACCGAGTACGGCGCGTACGCGCCCGCCACGCTCGGGCACAGCACGACGGCGCTGATGCTCACCGTGGCCGACGTCGACGCCTCCTACGAGCGCGCCGTCGCCGCCGGTGCCACGATCGACCGCGAACCCACCGACCAGCCCTGGGGCGAGCGGCTCGGCTGGCTCGTCGACCCCTTCGGTCATCGCTGGTCGCTCAGCTCTGGATAGGCTCCGGGCCACGTGGCTCCAAGTGGATGCGAGGGATCGTGGTCGAGGCAGACGTCGAGTTCGAGCTGGTGCTCGACTCCAGATCGCACCTGGGTGAGGGCCCGGTCTGGGACGAGGTGGCTCAGCAGCTGGTCTGGGTCAACCTGATCCGGGGTGAGGTGCACCGCTTCGACCCAGCCGATGGCTCGGACACCCAGCTGGACGTCGGGGCCCCGGTCGGTGCCGCCGCCGTGCGCGAGTCCGGCGGCTACGTGCTGGCGATCGAGAGCGGCTTCGCCACGCTGTCGGCGTCGGGCGAGCTGGAGCAGCTGGTCGATCTCGGGCTGGGACCCACCCATCGCGCCAACGATGGCAAGTGCGACGCCTTCGGGAGGTTCTGGGCCGGCACCAACGCCTACGACTTCACGCCGGGCCGGTCGACGCTGTGGCGGCTCGACACCGACGGCACCGCCACCGCCGCCGTCACCGGGATGACCTTGTCGAACGGTCTCGGCTGGAGTCCCGACAGCTCGACGATGTACGTCATCGACACGATCCCGGGCATCCTGTCGGCCTACGACTTCGACGGTGCGACGGGCGAGCTCAGCAGCGCGCGCGTGCTGGTCGACTTCGCCGAGTCGGAGATGCCGGACGGCATGACCGTCGACGCCGAGGGCTGCCTCTGGGTCGCCATGTACGCAGGTGGTGAGGTCCGCCGCTACCGGCCCGACGGCGAGCTCGACGTGCGCCTGCCGGTGCCGGTCGCCAATCCGACGTCCTGCGCCTTCGGCGGTCCCGATCTCCGCGACCTCTACGTCACCACCGGCCACCAGCTCGACGACCCCGGGGAGCTCGGGCCTGACTCGCACCTGGGCAGCCTGTTCCGGTGCCGGCCCGGCGTGGCCGGCCTGCCCGCGGGACGGTACGCAGGGTGAGGCTCACCGAGCTGCTCCAGAGCCGCCCCGACCCGCTGTGGAAGCTGGTCAAGCAGTGCGGCGTCGACGAGGCGGTCGTGCTGCTCGACGGTGCCGAGCAGGAGCTGCGATGGCTCCGGGCAGCGGGGGCCGTGCCCACGCCGCGGTCGGAGGAGCACCCGTGGGGCGAGGCCGCGATCAGCGCGCAGCAGCAGCGGCTCGCCGACCACGGGCTGACGATGGCGGCGATCGAGGACACCGCGCCGATGGACGCGGTCCGACTGGGCCTGCCCGGGCGTGACGAGCAGATCGAGCACGTGATCGAGCAGATCCGCGCCATGGGCCGGCTCGGTGTCCCCGTCCTCTGCTACAACTGGATGGCGGTCACCAGCTGGGCACGCACGGACGTGGCGGTGCGGATCCGCGGGGGCGCCCTCTCGACCGGCTACACGCGCGAGGGTGATCTGGCGCTGCCGCCCGTCGTCGAGCCGGGCAGCATCACCGAGGAGCAGCTGTGGGACGGGCTCGCCTACTTCCTCGACGCCGTGGTCCCCGAGGCGGAGCAGGCCGGGGTGCGGCTCGCGCTGCACCCGGACGACCCGCCGCGCTCCTCCAGCCGCGGCGTGCCGCGCATCATCCGGTCGGTCGAGGCCTATCGCCGGGTCCTCGACCTGCATCCCTCCCCAGCCAACGCGGCCACCCTGTGCCAGGGGAACTTCGCGCTGATGACCGACGACCTGCCAGCGGTGATCCGTGAGCTCGGCGCCCGGGACGCCATCGCGTTCGTGCACCTCCGTGACGTCGTGGGCACCCCGGACGACTTCGTGGAGACCTTCCACGACGACGGCCAGACCGACCTGTCGGCGTGCGTCGAGGCATACGCCGAGATCGGGTTCGACGGACCGCTACGGCCCGATCATGTACCCACCCTCGAGGGCGAGGACAACGCCCGCCCCGGGTACGCGACCCTGGGCAGGCTGTTCGCCCTCGGCTACGTCAAGGCGCTACGACAGGTCCACTACGGGCGCTGAGCCCTCGCCACGCCCGAGCTGCGGCAGCAGCTGCGCCAGCAGCAGGGTCGAGAGCGCCGAGGAGTCGGCGCCGCCGCTCCCGGCCGGATCGGTCTTGACGATGACAGGGCGCGGGGCAGCCTCGGCGAGCAGCGCACCCACGTCGAGTCGCCGTCGGGCAAGCTCGTAACCGAGCACCGCGCGGTTGTCCTTGTACGCGGTGGCGAGCTGCTCGCGAGCCTTCGCCTCACCCTGCGCGGCCACCAGGTTGGTGCGCGCGCCGGTCTCGATCTCGTAGCGGATCTTCTGCGCCTCGGTCTCGCGCTCCTCGAGCATCTGTGCGACGTCCTGGCGTGCCTTGTTCAGCGCGGCGTTGACCTCGACGATCTTGGCGTCGCGAACCTTCTTGCTCCGCTCGATCTCCATCAGCAGCGTGTCGACCCGGCGCTTGCGCGCGAGCTCCCACTCCTTCTCGTACGCGGACAGCTCCTTGGCGACCCGCTCCCGCGTGGCCAGGTGCTCGCGGTACTCCTCCGGCAGCTGCACGTCGGGGATGTTGCAACCGATGATCTGCACGCCGTAGGGCGTCAGCTGCCGGTTGAGCAGGTCCTGCATGTCCTTCACGTCGGAGCCGCGCAGGTCGTAGGCGCGCTCGGTGCGGACCTGGCGCGACCGCTGCCGGATCGCATCCTGCACCGAGTTCGACAGCACGAGGTCGAAGTTGCCGGCACCGATCGTCTGCACGAACCTGATCGCGTCGAGGATGCGGAACCGCAGGAAGAACTCGATCGACTTCAGCGGCACGTTCTCGTGGGTCGGGGAGGACAGCACGGGCGCCGAGTACGGGATCTCCGTGGTCACGTCGACCACGTACGCGACCCGCTTCCAGGGGTGCCACAGGTAGTGCCGGCCGGGCGAGAGCCCAGGGCCGGAGATCGCACCGAACTTCGTGAGCACACCGATCGTGCCCTCCTCGATCTCCACGATCGAGGAGCGCCACCACCACAGCGCAGCGAGCAGCACCAGCACGATCCCCGCCACCAGGGCCAGGGTGCCGAGCGCCCCGCGCTCGTCCAGCATCAACAGCACCGCGCTCGCGAGCGCCCATACGCCGAGCCAGATCGGCACGAGCCACCTGGTGCCGCGGCTGTCGCGCGGGATGACGACGGGCACCAGCGCGCCGTCGTCGCCGCCGCGCAGCAGCGCCGCGACATCGTTCCAGCTCGCCAGCGACTCCTTGATCGAGCTCATCCGGGCTCCCCGGACCTCGCGCACCGAGATCTGCTCAGACATCGCTGGCCTCCCCTGTCTCGTCGGCCACCGCAGCCGTGTCCATCGCCACCGATCGTCGGATCTCCTCGACCCGGTCCGCCCCGGGGACCTCGTCCTGCTCGTGTGAGGTGACGATCTCCACCTGTGTCTCCTCCGGTGGCTTCAACAGCTCCTCGATCCGGTCCTCGCGGTCCGCGACACGAGCCGCGATCTCCTCGTGCCGGGAGGTGATGGCTTCCATGTCGTCGGCCGAGAACAGCTTCTGCTCGGCACCACCGACCAGGCCGCGGGCGATCGCCAGGTAGTCGACGCCGTCGCCGTCGCCACCGACCCGCACGATCTGCGGGAGCGAGCCCGAGAGCGACTCCAGCTTGGTGAGCACGTCCTGCTGGTAGGTGTAGTCGAGGATCTCGGGGGCGAGCGCGGCGCTCATCGCGCGGATGTCGAGCGCCTGCGCCTCGAGCAGCGCCGCGTTGGCCTTGGCGGTCGACTCCGACTCCACGAACCGCTGCCGTGCGAGCGCGTCGGCACGGTTGGTCTCCCGCTCGAGCGCGGTGTCCATCTGCGCCTGGTAGCGCGCGATGTCGGCCTGGATCGCCGAGAGCGTCTCGTTGAGCGAGGCGAGATCCTTGTTCAGGTCGCCCTCGTTCTGCTCCTTGCGCAGCTGCAGCTCGTACTCGTACGTGTAGGCCTCCTTGGCCACCCGCACCATCTCGGGTGCGGCCAGGTCCATCCGGTACTCCTGGCTGGCGGGCTCGGCGTGCGTGATGTTCGCCGTGGTCAGCTGCACCGCCGGCTGGAACTGCGCGTTGAGCTGCTCCAGCAGCCGCGAGGTGCTCTCGCCGACCAGGTCGTAGATGCCCGACGCCTCCTGCTCGTAGATCAGCGAGCGGGTGGTCTCCGAGATCGCGTTGTTCAGCTTGTCCTGGAAGCCCTGCACCGCTCCGAGCACGAACACGAACTCGCGCGCGTTGGTGATCTTGAACTGGAGGAACAGGTCGACGCTCGCCTGCACGCCCGACTTCGTGGGCGCCTGCCGGATCGGCGCGTTGAACGGGTACTCACGGGTGGTGTTGACGATGTAGGAGACGCGCTTCCAGGGGTTCAGCAGCGTCACGAGCCCCGGGCCAACCTCGGCCTCGACCTTCCCGAACCGGGAGATCAGCGCCGTGCACCCCTCGGGGACCATCACCATGCCCTGCCGCCAGTAGCGGTAGGCCGCGGTCAGCACGACCAGCGCCCAGTAGTGCGGGCCGAACACCGCGCTCGACAGGTCGAACGGCAGCAGCACGACATAGCCGACGACGCCGATGACAAGCGCCAGGATCACCGGCAGCAGGCCCCGGATGCGCCGCGTCTTCGGCATCACCATCGGCGTGATCACATGCACCGGGCCGGAGGGCCCCATCTCGTAGTGGCTGCGGGAGAGGATCTCGTTCGCCTCGTCGATCGCACAGGTCTCGGCGGCGATCCTGGTGCCCGCGGAGCTGCCCTCGGCACGGGCGCCCGGGAAGTCGTTCGGGTTCAGCCCGAACGACTGCGCCGCCTGGGCAGCTCGGCCCAGACCAGAGCCGCCACCGGCCACCGAGTCCACGGCGCTGCCGACGGCGGACCTCACGTCGGGATTCTGCGCGATCCTGCGCGCGGCGTCAGCCAGCTGGCTCATCGATCACTCTCCCTGCCTACCGGCAGCGACGCGCCCCCGGCCCTTCGATCCTGTCACAGGACCCTCCCTCGGCGGGCGCCCCGGCAGGGGCACAGGTGCCCGTGGCAGCAGGTTGCGGGAACCCCGCGTTGATTCCCATGCAGTCGTGGTCACATCCGCAACGCGGCCACGCACCCCCGCGTTGACTCAAGTGCCGTCGTGCTCACGTCCGCAACGCGGGCGGCCCGACGGTCGCGGCCGCGTTGCTTCTCGTGGAGTCGTGGTCACGTCCGCAACGCGGCCACACACCCCGCGTTGACTCTCGTGCCGTTGAGGTCGCATCCGCAACGCGAGGGCTGGCGGCTTGGCCCCGCTAGCCCGGCTCGACCTTCGCGCCGAGCGCCTCGAGCTTGCCCTCGAAGTTCTCGTAGCCACGGTTGATCAGCTCGATCCCCTGGACGTTCGAGATGCCTTCCGCGGCGAGCGCCGCGATGAGGTGGCTGAAACCGCCGCGCAGGTCAGGGACCACGATGTCGGCGGCGCGCAACGGCGTCGGCCCGGAGATGATCGCCGAGTGGAAGAAGTTCTTCTGCCCGAAGCGGCACGAGGCACCACCCAGGCACTCGCGGTACACCTGGATCGTCGCGCCCATCTCACGGAGCGCCTCGGTGAAGCCGAACCGGTTCTCGTACACCGTCTCGTGCACGATCGACAGGCCGGCCGCCTGGGTGAGCGCGACGACCAGCGGCTGCTGCCAGTCGGTCATGAAGCCGGGGTGCACGTCGGTCTCGAGCGCGATCGCCTTCAGCTCGGTGCCGGGGTGCCGGAACCGGATCCCGTCGTCGTCGATCTCGAAGGCGCCGCCGACCTTGCGGTAGACGTTGAGGAACGTGACCATGTCGGCCTGGCTCGCACCGCGGACGTAGATGTCACCGCGGGTGGCGAGCGCAGCCGACGCCCATGACGCCGCTTCGATCCGATCCGGGAGCGCGGTGAAGGTGTAGCCCGTCAGTCGCTCGACACCCTCGACGCGGATGACGCGGCCGGGATCCACCGAGATGATCGCGCCCATGCGCTGCAGCACCGCGATCAGGCTCATGATCTCGGGCTCGATGGCCGCGTTGCGCAGCTCGGTCTTGCCGTGGGCGCGGACGGCGGTGAGCAGCAGCTGCTCGGTCGCGCCGACGCTGGGGTACGGCAGCTCGACCTGCGTGCCGGTGAGCCCGCGCGGTGCGGTGATGCTGATACCCGAGTCGAGCTTGTCCACCTTGGCGCCGAACTCACGCAGGATGCTCAGGTGGTAGTCGATCGGGCGGTCGCCGATGTGGCAGCCGCCCAGGTCGGGGATGAACGCCTCGCCGAGCCGGTGCACGAGCGGACCGCACAGCAGGATCGGGATGCGCGAGGAGCCCGCGTGCGCGTTGACCTCGGTCATGAGCGCGGTCTCGACGCGGTGCGGGTCCATGGTGACGACGCCGGCCTCGGGGTCCCACCCGACGTCGACCCCGTGCAGCCTCAGGATGTCCGCGACGACCTGCACGTCCTTGATCTGCGGCACGTTGCGCAGCTCGCTGGGACTCTCGCCGAGCACCGCCGCGACCATCGCCTTCGAGACGAAGTTCTTGGCGCCGCGCACCGTGATCTCACCGATCAGCGGCGTCCCGCCGTGCACCTGCAGCGCGCTCATCGCATCATCCGTTCGTCGTCGCACCCGCCGTGTGCACGGGCCCGGACAGCGTACGTCGCGCTCCCCGCGCCTCCCCGGCGCGCCACACCGCGCCCGGGAGCGCCACCGGACCGGCTGGCCGGCCGGCCGATCAGACGGGCTGGATCGGGAGCGCGATCGGCCGCGCGGCCTTGATCGGCGCGGTCGGCAGGTGCTTGGCGGGCAGCGTGGTCGGCTTGTAGCTCGGACGACTCTTCTCGAACGCCGAGATGTCCTCCTCGTGCGCGAGCGTGAGCCCGATGTCGTCGAAGCCCTCCATCAGACGCCAGCGGGTGTAGTCGTCGACCTGGAACTGGGCCACGACGTCGCTGCAGGTGACGGTACGTGCCTCGAGGTCGACCGTGATCTCGGTGCCGGGCTCCTGCTCGAGCACCTTCCAGATCAGCTCGATGTCCTCCTGGCTGAGCTGGGCCGCGAGCAGCCCCTGCTTGCCGGAGTTGCCGCGGAAGATGTCGGCGAACCTGGTGGACAGCACCACCCGGAAGCCGTAGTCCTTGAGCGCCCAGACAGCGTGCTCTCGTGAGGAGCCCGTGCCGAAGTCGGGGCCGGCGACCAGCACGGAGCCGGCGCGGTAGGCATCCTGGTTGAGCACGAAGTCCGGGTTGCCTCGCCACGCCGCGAACAGCGCGTCCTCGAAGCCGGTGCGCGTGACCCGCTTGAGGTACACGGCTGGGATGATCTGGTCGGTGTCGACGTTGCTGCGACGCAGCGGGACGCCGATACCGGTGTGGGTGGTGAACTTCTCCATGACGACTCCTCCTAGCCCTGCGCGTCAGACCTGCATGGGGACCCGAGGGTCCAGCGGAACCAGCGGCGACCCGTCGAGCTCGGCCACGTCGAGCGCGGCGAACGTCGGGTCATCGGCGGCCAGGTCGGCGACGGACGACAGGGTTCCACGGATCGCGGTGGCCGCGGCCACCAGCGGCGAGACCAGGTGGGTGCGCCCACCCTTGCCCTGCCGACCCTCGAAGTTGCGGTTCGACGTCGAGGCCGCCCGCTCGCCGGGCTGCAGCTGGTCGGGGTTCATGCCCAGGCACATCGAGCACCCGGCGTTGCGCCACTCGGCACCGAAGTCGAGGAAGATCTGATCGAGCCCCTCCGCCTCGGCCTGCAGGCGCACACGGGCCGAGGCCGGCACCACGAGCACGCGGACGTTCTCGTTCTTGCGCCGGTCCTTGAAGACCTTGGCCACCGAGCGCAGGTCCTCGATGCGCCCGTTGGTGCAGGACCCGATGAACACGGTGTCGACGGTGATCTCCCGCAGCGGCTGGCCGGGAATCAGGCCCATGTACTCGATCGCACGCTCGGCGGCGATGCGGTCGTTCTCCTCCGCGATCTCCTCGGGCACCGGCACGCTCGCCGAGATCGGCAGCCCCTGACCAGGGTTGGTGCCCCAGGTCACGAACGGCTCCAGGTCGCTCGCGCGCAGCTCGATCTCGACGTCGAACGCGGCGTCGTCATCGGTGCGCAGCGTGCGCCAGTGCGCCACCGCCGCTTCCCAGTCGGCACCCTCGGGAGCGTGCGGACGGCCCTGGAGGTACTCGAACGTGGTCTCGTCCGGCGCGATCATGCCGGCCCGTGCGCCGGCCTCGATCGACATGTTGCAGATCGTCATGCGCGCTTCCATCGACAGCGCGCGGATCGCCTCGCCGCGGTACTCGAGCACGTAGCCCTGGCCGCCACCGGTGCCGATCTTGGCGATGATCGCCAGGATGATGTCCTTGCTGGTGGTGCCGGGCGGCAGCTCGCCCTCGACGTTGATCGCCATCGTCTTGAACGGCGCCAGCGGCAATGTCTGGGTCGCGAGCACGTGCTCGACCTCGGAGGTGCCGATGCCGAACGCGAGCGCGCCGAAGGCGCCGTGCGTCGAGGTGTGCGAGTCGCCGCACACCACGGTCATGCCTGGCTGCGTCAGCCCGAGCTGCGGACCGACCTGGTGCACGATCCCCTGGTCGGCGTCACCGAGCGAGTGGATCCGCACCCCGAACTCCGCGGCGTTGTTCCGCAGCGTGTCGATCTGCGTGCGCGAGGTGAGATCGGCGATCGGCAGGTCGATGTCGAGCGTGGGGGTGTTGTGGTCCTCCGTCGCGATCGTGAGGTCGGGACGGCGGACCTTCCTGCCAGCGAGTCGGAGGCCCTCGAAGGCCTGCGGACTGGTCACCTCGTGCACGAGATGAAGGTCGATGAAGAGGAGATCCGGAGCTCCGGCGTCGCCTCGACGCACGACATGCTCAGCCCATACCTTCTCTGCCAGCGTCCCGGCCATGATCGCCACACACCTTTCGTCTCGTCCAGTGTCCGAGGGTTCTTCCCGGTCTGGACTTGCGTCTCATCCTCCGAGACGGCAATATCGGGGTATGGACAACTCTAGCGGAGTCGGCGTCCTGGACAAGGCTGCGACCGTACTCAGCGCCCTCGAGGCCGGTCCGGCGACGCTCGCCCAGCTCGTCGCATCGACCCACCTTGCACGCCCGACGGCGCACCGTCTCGCCGTCGCGCTGGAGCATCACCGTCTCGTCTCGCGCGACATGCAGGGTCGATTCGTGCTCGGACCACGCCTCGGCGAGCTCGCTGCCGCTGCGGGCGAGGACCGCCTCCTCGCTGCAGCGGGCCCCGTGCTCGGCGCGCTGCGTGACCACACCGGCGAGAGCGCCCAGCTCTACCGCCGCCAGGGCGACCAGCGCATCTGCGTGGCCGCCGCGGAGAAGCAGATGGGCCTGCGGGACTCGATCCCGGTGGGCGCGACCCTCACGATGCTCGCCGGCTCCGCCGCTCAGATCCTGCTGGCCTGGGAGGAGCCCGACCGGCTCCACCGGGGCCTGCAGGGCGCGAAGTTCACCGCGACCATCCTCTCCGGCGTCCGCCGCCGGGGATGGGCGCAGAGCGTGAGCGAGCGCGAGCTCGGCGTCGCCTCGGTCAGCGCGCCGGTGCGCGGCCCGAGCGGTCGGGTGATCGCTGCGGTCTCGGTCTCCGGCCCGGTCGAGCGGATGAGCCGGCAGCCCGGCCGCCTCCACGCGGCCTCCGTCGTCGCCGCCGCCAACCGCCTCTCCGACGTCCTCAAGAAGGCCGAAGAGGGCTGACCCTCTCCCCGCCCCCGGCGCTCCGGTGTCGCGATTCGAGGTGATCGACGACCAGGCCCGGCTGGCGAGGGTCGGGGCGAGGGTTGACCTTGACACCATGGGAGGGGCTGGAGTGGGTCTTGCCATGTTGACCATCGGAGACATCGCTCACCGCACCGGGACCTCCCGGCGGATGCTGCGGCACTGGGAGGCCGAGGGGCTGCTGAGCCCCGCGGCGATCGACCCGGTCTCGGGCTACCGCCGGTACACGGACGCCCAGGCCGGCCGGGTGCACGCCATCGCGGCGCTGCGCTCGCTCGGTTTCGGGCTGGAGGAGATCCGCGACCTGCTCGACCCGACCTTGACCACGCCGCGTCTTCTTGAGTCCCTGCGGACTCGGGAAGACGAGCTGGCGAGGCGGATCGAAGCCGACCGGGTGGCGCTCGGTGAGGTGCAGCGACGTCTGCGATCCATCGAAGAGGGACTCCAGATGACCATCCGCACGCTCCAGCTCCACCCGCTCCCGCCCACGCGTCTCGCCCAGCTCAGCACGAGCGTGCGGGACGAGAGCGAGATCGGCCACGCCGTCGTCGATCTCAGCGCCCAGGTCCGCACCCGGATGGCGGCTGCCGGCCGCCCGTGGGACGGCTCGGTCGTCCGCACCTACGAGGCGGCGCCCGGCAACGGCCCGATCACGGTCGCCGTCGGGATCGAGATACCCGACGGCGAACCGCCCGCCGGTCTGGTCCCCACCGTGCTCGCCGCGGAGCCGGAGGGTGCCTCGATCACCTACGACGGCGCCCTCACCGACGAGGCGGACGCCTGGCGCGCTCTCGACGCCGCGCTCGAGCCGCACGGGCTCGTGACCGGCAGCCGCTATCGCGTGCTGGTCACCCCGAGCACGGTGACGCTGCAGGCACCCGTGGCCGGCGCGGGCAACGTCACACTGCCGACGCCCCGGACACCTCGACGGGAGTGCGACCGTCGCTCCCGGTAGCGGACGGTCCCGACGGCGTCAGGACCGGGCCGGTGCGTCGGGTCCGGAACCAGACCACGACGGTGACGCCGAGCAGGATCACCAGCACCGGGATCATCAGGCCGGGTGTGACCCCACCGGGCGACCGGTCGAAGCGCTCGGCCAGGTCGGCGTTGAGGGCAATCCAGAACATGAACGTGGAGAGGTTGATGGCCGAGTGAATGATCGCGGCGATCTCGATCCCGCCCGTGCGCCAGGTGACATAGGCCGTCACGGTCGAGACCGCGACGTAGAAGACGTTCCACCACGGGTCGCTCGCGAAGTGGATGACGGAGAACACCGCCGTCGAGACGCCGATGCCCAGCAGGAGAGAGGTGACGCGACCGCGACCCCAGCTCGCGGCGACCCGGAACACCAGTCCACGGAAGCCGTACTCCTCGCCGGTGGCCTGCAGGGGTACCAGCAGAACGCTGGCGAGGAGGACGCCGATCACGTCGGTGGGCGACCAGTGCACGGTGCCGAACGGCCTGGAGTACTCGTGGATCGCAGTGGCGATGAAGAACAGCGGAACGAGGATGAGCAGCACCCGCCCGAACAGGTCGAACCGGAACGAGGAGATCACCGAGTGCAAGCTGGCGCCTCGCACGCCATAGAGCCAGCGCTGGATGAGCATGCTCCACGGGATCATGAGCGCCACCGACAGCAAGCTCAGCGTCTGGGTCACGGGAGTGAGTCCCGGGCCCACGTCGCCGTCCGGGCGGATGAGACCGTCGATCCACACACCCACCTCGTAGAGCACGGCGCCGGAGCCGAACAGGCCGGCGAGCAGCAGCGCGATCGCGAGGATGCCGCGGCCGACTCGCCGCTTCTCCCCCACCAGTACTCGGTGATACTCCACACCGTGCGGTACGGGCACACCCCTGGTGGCCCGAGTCGTCGTCGTCATGTTCCTCTCCTGATGTCGTGAGCGCGAAGCGCCGCGCTCTGAGCTACTAACACACTGTGATAGTGGCGCCAACTAGCACACTGTGCTAGTTATTCCAGAGACGAGACGGAGGGCTCGATGGGGTCGCGGGAGAAGGTGCTGCAGGCGGCGGCCGAGATGTTGGCGGACGACATCACGGCGCGGTTGAGCGTCCGAGCGGTCGCCGCACGCGCGGGCGTGAGCACCGGCTCGCTCCGGTTCCACTTCCCCACTCAGCGCGATCTCCAGGAGGCCGTGCTCGAGAAGTTCTACGCGGATCTGACGCCGGGCGACCCGATCCACGACACGTCGCTGCCGGCGCAGGAGCGGCTCGTACGCTGCCTGCAGCAGCTGCTGGCGCCGATAGGGGTGGGCACCGACGCCCGGGCGAGCTGGGCCGTCGCCTACGAGACGTTCCTCGCACCTGAGCCCACCGAGGACGTACGTGCGGCGTTCGCGGCGTCCGAGCGAGCCGTACGAGGGCGCATCGAGCACTGGCTGAACGTCCTTGCGCACGAGGGTTCGCTCGCCAGGTCCGAGCACACCGACGATGCAGCGTTCCTGCTCACCGTCGTCAACGGCCTCGCGCTGGACCGCGCCATGCCCCGCGGAGAGCCATCGCTGGCGGCCGAGAGACGGGCGCTCGAGATCGCCGTCGGCGCCGTGCTCGCGTGAGTCCGACGACGACGAAGGCCCCCGCTCGCTGAGCGGGGGCCTTCTTGTGTAGCCCCGACCGGATTCGAACCGGCGCTACCGCCTTGAGAGGGCGGCGTCCTAGGCCACTAGACGACGGGGCCGGGCAACGGTGGACAAGCATACCTGACGTGCAGGGCGCTGCTGACCGCTGGGGTACCAGGACTCGAACCTAGACTAACTGAACCAGAATCAGCCGTGCTGCCAATTACACCATACCCCATGGGGGTATGACCCCGGAGATGATGCGTGCGAACGCGCCAACCCTGTAGGTCGTACCGGCAGGCAACGATACCCGAGCATCGCCCCGCACTGAAATCGTGCGACGTGAGCAACGTCACTCCCCCGTGTCGACCCGCTCCTGCCACAGCTCCGGCAGCTCCGTGAGGGACGTCACGACCTCGACCCCGGCCGCTCGGGCCGTGGCCAGCCGCTCCTCGGTGACCGCGTGCGGGCCGCCTCGGCGGCGACCCGGGCGGTCGAGCCAGACACCCGCCAGCCCCGCCTCGACGGCGCCCCCCGCATCCACGTCGAGCTCGTCCCCCACGTAGATGGTCTCCTCGGGTACGGTGCCCAGCAGCCGGCAGCCCTCGTGGAAGATCGTCCTGTCCGGCTTGCCCACACCGAACGTGTCGACGGCGACGAGGTGCGTCAGCAGGTCGGAGAGCCCGACGGCGGCGATCTTCGCCCGTTGCATCTCGCCGGGCGCGTTGGTCACGACACCGATCGCGAGCCCGGCGTCGACGGCCTGCTCCACGCAGGCCCGGGCGTCGTCGAAGAGCGCCCAGGCAGCTGCGAAGCGCTCCTGGTAGTCGGTGTCCCACACCCGGAAGGCGTCGTCATCCAGGGTGGCGAGGCCCAGCAGCTGGGTCAGCTCGTCCACCCGGTTGCGCCGCTGCTGCACGATCGTGAGCTCGCCGGCCACGAACGCGCGGTAGTGGCCGCCGGCGTCGGCGCGCCAGGTCGCGAGCACGCGTTCGGCATCCTCGTCGGACAGCGGCGCCAGCCCCGCCATCGCAGCGGTCAGTGCCGCCGAGAACGCCGAGGCGGTGTCGACGAGCGTGTCGTCGACGTCGAACAGGACGCCGCGGATCGTCGGAGCACTCACTCGCTCTCAGCCTTCTCCAGCAGGTACTGGATCCGTTCGCGCAGCGGCGGCGCCAGCCGCACGTCGCCGGCGGCCTCGGCCTGCCGCAGCGCCGCCATCATCTCGGGTTGCGGATCGAGGAACGTCTGCCCGATCGTGACACCGTGCGCCGGCCGGTCGCCGACCTCGATCCGGTCTCCCGCCGCAACCGGGCCCGGCTGCAGCACCCGCAGGTACGCACCGGGCCTGCCCTCGGCGTTGAACCTCTTGATCCACCGTGGCTCGCCCATCTTGTGCGCGAACTTGTAGCAGGGCGTGCGCGGCATCGTGACCTCGAGCAGCAGGCCGCCGTCGCCGACCGCCCACCGCTCGCCGATGACCGCTCCAGTGACGTCGACGCCGGCCGTGGTCAGGTTCTCGCCGAACATCCCCGGCCCGAGCTCGCGGCCCAGCTGCTCCGCCCACCGTGCAAGATCCTCGGCCGCGTAGGCGTACACGGCCTTGTCCGGACCGCCGTGGTTGATGTGATCGACCTGTTGGTCGCCCTCGACGCCGAGCTCACCCACCACCACCGGTCCCGGCACCGGGCGCTTGTCGATCGCCGTCAGATACCCCGGCCGATCGGTCTCGCGCACCTCGAAGAGGCGGCTGACCGCCACCACCCGAGCTGCGTCGTCGGACATCAGAGCGACGCGCGCAGCGCGCGCAGGCGCGCGAGCGAGGAGTCCTTGCCGAGGATCTCCATCGACTCGAACAGCGGCGGCGACACCCGGCGCCCGGTCACGGCCGTGCGGAGCGGCGCGAACGCGAACCGCGCCTTGATGCCCAGTCCCTCGACAAGCGCGGCCTTGAGCGCCTCCTGCTGCGCCTCGGGTGAGAAGTCCTGCAGCCCGTCGAGGACCTCGATCGCCGCGTCGAGAACCTGGGGCGCCTCGTCGCGGAGCGCGCTGCGGGCCTCGTCCTCGACCACCACGGCGTCGTCGGCGACGAACAAGAAGCCGAGCATCCCGGGCGCCTCGCCCAGCAACGTCATCCGCTCCTGCACGAGCGGCGCAGCAGCGCTCAGCAACTCCTGGTGCTCGGGCGCGAGACCGTCCAAGGTGTCCGCCGCCACGAGCCCGGCATCCTTCAGGTAGGGCACCAACCGGCCGGCGAAGTCCGCGGCCGTCAGCAACCGCAGGTGCGCAGCGTTGATCGCCTCGGCCTTCTTCAGGTCGAAGCGCGCCGGGTTCGGGTTGACGTCGGAGATGTCGAACGCCTGCACCATCTCCTCGCGGCCGAAGATGTCGTTGTCGGGCGAGATCGACCACCCGAGCAGCGCCAGGTAGTTGAGCAGCCCCTCGGGGATGAAGCCGCGTTCGCGATGCAGGAAGAGGTTGGACTCCGGGGCCCGCTTCGACAGCTTCTTGTTGCCCTCCCCCGTGACGGTCGGCAGGTGCCCGAACTGCGGCATCACCTCGGCCACACCGATCTCGAGCAGCGCCCGGTAGAGCGCGATCTGGCGCGGGGTCGAGGACAGCAGGTCCTCGCCACGCAGCACGTGCGTGATGCCCATCAGCGCATCGTCGACCGGGTTGACCAGGGTGTACAGCGGCGCCCCGTTCGCACGAACGATCACGAAGTCCGGGACCGAGCCCGCCTTGAACGTGATCTCCCCGCGCACCAGGTCGGTGAACGTGATGTCCTCCGAGGGCATCCGGACCCGTAGCACCGGCTCGCGGCCCTCGGCGCGGAAGGCGGCCTTCTGCTCGTCGGTGAGGTCGCGGTCGAAGCCGTCGTACCCGAGCTTGGGGTCGCGACCCGCGGCGCGATGGCGCGCCTCGATCTCCTCGGGCGTGGAGAAGGACTCGTACGCGTGCCCCGCCTCGAGGAGCTTGTGCGCCACCTCGGCGTACAGGTCCATCCGCTGGCTCTGCCGGTACGGCTCGTGCGGGCCGCCGACCTCGACGCCCTCGTCCCAGTCCAGCCCGAGCCAGCGCAGTGCGTCGAGGAGCTGGGCGTAGGACTCCTCGCTGTCACGCGCGGCGTCGGTGTCCTCGATCCGGAACACGAACGTGCCGCCCACATGGCGGGCGTACGCCCAGTTGAACAGCGCGGTGCGGATCAGTCCGACGTGCGGGGTGCCCGTGGGTGAGGGGCAGAACCGGACACGAACAGCAGAGGCAGCGGAGGTCGAGGCATGGGTCACGGTCCCCCAGCGTAGTTCGCGGACCTCAGCGCTTCATCACCGGGTTCGAGAGCTCGCCGATGCCCTCGATCTCGACCTTGACCCGTTGTCCGGGCTCGACCCGCCCGACGCCCGCGGGGGTACCGGTGAGGATCACGTCACCGGGGAGCAGCGTGAAGATGCCCGACACGTACGAGATCAGCTCCGGCACGGAGGTGATCATCTGCGCCGTCGAGCCGTCCTGGCGCAGCTCGCCATCGACCCAGCACCGGATCCGCAGGTCGCTCACGTCGAGGTCCAGCACGAGGTAGGGGCCGAGCGGGCAGGAGGAGTCCCACGCCTTGCCGCGGGTCCAGGTGGTGTCGGAGCGCTGCACGTCCCGCGCCGTCATGTCGTTCGCGGCCGTGTAGCCCAGGATCACGTCCTTGGCGCGCTCGACCGGCACGTCCTTGCAGATCCGCGAGATCACGACGGCGAGCTCGGCCTCGTGCTCCACGTGGCTCGTGTAGGCGGGCGGCACCACCGGGTCGTCGGGGCCGACCACGGAGGTGTTCGGCTTGAGGAAGACGATCGGTTCCGGCGGGACCTCGTTGCCGAGCTCGGCGGCGTGCTCGGCGTAGTTGCGACCGATCCCCACCACCTTGCTCCGCGGGATGATCGGCGCCAGCAGCCTGGCTCCCTCCAGCGGTACCCGCTGCCCGGTGGGCTCCAGCTGACCGTAGAGCGGGTCGCCGGACAGCACGACAAGATCGTCGCTGCCCTCCTCGACGACGGCGTAGCGAGGGTCTTCCCCGGTCGTGAACCGTGCGATGCGCATGGGCCCGAGCGTATCGGCGCGCGGGCTCAGCGGCGGGCGAGGACCTCGCCGTGGACGACCACGAACCACGCGTCGTCGTGCGCGGCCCAGTCGTTCCAGGCCTGGGCCAGCTCGGCGAGCTGCTCCTGGGTGGCGTGGCCGCCGTCGAGGGCGTGCCGTGCGTAGGAGGAGTGCTGCACGCGCTCCGCCCAGGTGTGCGACCACCAGTCACGGTCCTCGGGCTCGCTGAAGCACCAGGTCCCGGCGGTGGCGGTGGTATCGGTGAAGCCGGCCTCCTGCACCCACGAGCTGAGCCGACGCCCGGCGTCCGGGTAGTGGTGGCTGGTGAGCGTCAGGTACAGGTCGCGCCAGCGCTCGAGGCCGTCGCTGTCGGGGAACCAGCGCATGCCGCCGTAGTCGGCGTCGCGGACGGCGAGGATCCCGCCCGGGCGCAGCACGCGCCGCATCTCACGCACCGCACCGACCGGGTCCTGGAGGTGCTGGAGCACCTGGTGGGCGTGGACCACGTCGAAGGCGCCGGCCGAGTACGGCAGCGCCATCACGTCGGCCTTCTCGAGCTCCACGTTCTCGACACCTTGCGCGACCGCCAGGTCAGCGGCCTTGTCCAGCACCTCGTCGGAGGTGTCGATCCCCACCACACGGCCGCCGGGAACGCGGGTCGCGAGGTCGGCCGTGATGGTGCCCGGACCGCAGCCGACGTCCAGCACGTCCATGCCGGGGCGCAGGTGCGGCAGCAGGTACCCGGCCGAGTTCTCAGCGGTCCGCCAGGTGTGCGAGCGAAGCACGCTCGGGTGGTGCCCGTGCACATAGTTGCCGCTCATGACCTCACGCTAGTCCTCGAACCGGCCGCCCGCCGGCTGGTCGGCGGGTGCCATCGCACGCCAGGCGTCGAGCACGAGCTCGTGCACCTGCTCGGGCGTCGCCTCGTCCAGGTCTACGAGCACCGCTGGGTAGCCGTCGAAGTGAGGCGTGGTGAACCACGGCCCGGGAGTGGCCAGGATCGCCTCCTTCTCCCCCAGGTCCTCGACGCGGACGGCGAGGACCTGGCCATCAGGTGCGGCGTCGCCCAGATCCGCCCGGTCCTTCTTCGTGAGCGGTCGCTGCCAGGCGAAGCTCTTTCCGCGCACCTTCCAGCAGGGGTTGCCCCACGTGGTGCTCGGCTCCGCACCCGCGAGCGCCTTCGCCACCCGCACGACGTCGTCCCAGTCGGCCATGCCTCACCCTAGGCACTTCTCCCCTCGTGCGCGCGGGCGCCGGGGGCGCCGCGATCGTTAGCCTGTGCGCCATGGCCACCATGACCGCGCCCGCCGTGAGCGCGCCGAAGCAGAAGAAGGCGCGGATCGTCGGCGTCGACGTCGCGCGTGGCCTCGCCATCATCGGGATGTTCATCGCGCACCTCGGCCTGGAGCGCAGCACCGAGTTCTTCTCGACGACCGGCTGGTTCTGGCTCGCCGACGGGCGCCCCTCCGCACTCTTCGCCACCCTCGCGGGCACAGGGCTGGCGTTCATGACCAAGCGCGCCTACGCGAACGGCGACGAGGCCGAGTACGCGGTCCAGCGCAGCCGCCTGCTCAAGCGTTCGGCGATCCTCATGGTGCTCGGCTGGGCGCTCACGGCGATGGGGACGCCGGTCGCGGTGATCCTGGGCGCGTACGCACTGCTGTTCGTGCTCGCGATCCCCTTCCTGAGGATGGGTCCGACGGCGTTGCTCGCCTGGTCCGCCGCCGTCGCCGTCGTGATGCCCAGCCTCGTGCTGCTGTCCCGTCACGCCGTGCTCGGAGGGACCTCGCCCGACGTCTATGCCTATACCGACACCGGTGGCGTCGCGCTGATCATCCCGGTGGTCGCGGACCTGTGGTCCGGCTACTACCCCGCGCTGTCCTGGGTCCTCTACATCCTGGTCGGCCTCGCCGTGGGCCGGATGCCGCTGCGCCGGTGGACCACGGCGCTGGGCCTGCTGGTCGGCGGTGCGTTGGTGGCCGCGGCCGGCTACCTGCCGGGCCTCGCGCTCGAGCGGAGCACCGGCGGGCTGGTCCAGGATCTCGTGACGATCGAGCCGCACTCCAACACCACGTTCGAGATGCTGGGCAACGTCGGGTTCGCCGTCGCGGTGCTCGGTCTGTGCCTGCTGCTGACGACGTCGGTCCCGCCGATGCGCGTCATCCTCACGCCGGTCTCGGCGATGGGCGCGATGTCCTTGACCGTCTACTCCGCGCACATCGTCTACATCGCCGTCCTCGGACGCGAGGCGGTCTACAACCCTGAGTCCAACTGGCCGCTGATCTGGCTCACCCTCGCGTCGCTGGTGTTCGCGACCATCTGGCAGCTCACGCTCGGCCAGGGACCGCTGGAGCGGTTGCTGCATCGCATGATCCGTCCGCGTCAGCAGCAGCCGCCGCCCTCCCCGGGGCACGGGCCGTGGCAGCAGCACCCGCAGCAGGGCAGCCAGCCGCAGGCTCAGCAGCCCTGGCCTCCGCAGCACCAGCAGTGGCCGCCGCCCCAGGGTCAGGCGCCGCAGCAGTGGGGCCAGCCGCAGCAGACGCCGCCTCGCTGATCTCGGGCGCGGCACGGCCACGGCTCCGCGACGCCGGGTGTGATCTCGGTTACCGTTGCGCCTGCAGCAGGGGGATTCGGAGGCAACGGAGTGCGCACAGGCGGGTACGCGTGGCGCCGTTCGCGCGCCCGCACCGGGCTGGTCGCGCTGCTCACCGCCATGGCGGCGCTCGTGGTGCTCGCGCTGGCGGGCACGCTGGCGTTCCTCGAGGTGTCCTCGACGGCGGGGGTCCGGGACGCGATCTCCGCGTCGCCACCTGCGGCGCGGGTGCTCCAGGTGCAGACGCGCCTCGCCGACGACCCGGAGGCTCAACGCTCGGGAGCCGACCAGGTCATCGACGACCTGCTGCCCGAGGGGGCGACGACCTGGTCCTCGATCCGGACGCCTCCGATGCCGATCGTCGACCGCACCGAACGGGCGACGCTCCTGGTGGACGATCGGATCGCCGACCACGCCACCATCCTGGCGGGCACGTGGCCGACCGGGGCTGACGAGACCGCGTTGCACGCCGGCGCCGCCCAGACCCTGGGGATCGAGGTGGGCGACGTCGTCGGGGTCACCGCCGAGGACGCACGGACGGACCTGACCGTCGTCGGCATCTGGGAACCTCACGACGCCGAGGACACGCACTGGGCCGGCGACCTGATGCTGCGGACCGGCGCGGACCCGCTGGAGATCGACACCTACGGCCCGTGGGTGGTCGGCATGGACACCGTCGAGCCGCTGGCGCTCGCACCGTTCGTCCGCTGGACGATCACGCCCGGCAGCGAGCTGAGCCCGCAGGCGCTCGACGGCTGGCTCCGCGGCCTTCCCCGGATCACCGGGGCGCTCGACGACGCGGATCTGACCATCCGCGGTGTCACCAGCACAGGGTCGCTCGCCACCACTCTCCTCGATGCCCGCGACGGCCTCGCCTCGGTGCGGGCATCCAGCGCGATCCCGCTGCTCGTGGTGGCGCTGGTCTCGCTGGTGGCGCTCTGGCAGATCACGAGGTTGCTCGCCGCGATCCGCGAGCGCGAGACCCTCGTGCTCCTCTCCCGTGGCGCCTCGCCCCGGCAGCTGATCGGCATCGGAGCCCTGGAGGGCGTGGCGGTCGCGTGCGGGGCACTGCTCGGCGGCGCGGCCACCGTCATCGGCTTCTGGGATCGCTCCGGCTTCTCGCTCGGCTCCACGGTCGCGGTGACCGGCGCGGTCGTGGTCGGTGTGCTCGGCGTGATGGTCGCGGCCGTCACGCGCGCCGCTCTGACCGGGCTGCATCCCGAGGGCGAGAGCGGTCGTGCCACCACCGCCCTCGCGGGCAGCGCGCTGGTGCTGGTGGCCGCGTTCGCCGGGTTCTCGCTGTGGCGGTTCATCCGCAACGGCTCGCCGCTGGTGCCTGGCACCCGAGCGATCGACGTGGTCGCCGTCGGTGCGCCTGCACTGGCCCTGATCGCCGTCGCGCTCGCGACCGTCGCCCTCGCCGGTCCTGCGAGCCGCGCGCTCACCGCGGTGGCGGCCAGGCGCAACGGCTTCTCCCCGGTGACCGAGCTGCGCCAGTCATCCCGCAGGATCACGGTCAACGCCGTCCCCGTGGTGCTCGTGGTGCTGGCCGCGGCGATCGCGACGATCGCGAGCGGCTACGCCGGGACCTGGAACGCGCTGCGTACCGCCTCGGCGCAGGTCTCGGTCGGTGCCGACGTGCGGGTCGAGACCGTCGGTGGCATCGTCCTGAGCCATCCCGCCGGCGTCGCCGAGGTGGCCGCCGCCGCCGGCCCGGGTGCGAGCGCGACCGGTGTGCTCCAGGGCGCGGTGCGGATGGACGAGACCGTCGGGCAGATCACCGCGCTGCCCATGTCCGACATCGGCGTCTCGTCCGCTCCTGGCACGTTGCTCGACCCGGTGGTGCCGTTGCTCACCCCGGGATCGGATCCGCTCCCAGGCATCGAGCTGCCCGACGGCGCCGAGTCCCTCACGTTCGACGTCACCGTCTCCGCCGATCATCCCGAGCTCGGCCACCCCTCCCGGGGGGTCGAGCTCCAGGCCTGGCTGGCCCAAGGATCGGAGCTGATCAACCTGACCCTCGGATCGTTCCGCGTGGCTGCCGGCGACCGGCAGGGGTGGAACCCGGACACGGACGAGTGGGTCACCATCGAGAACCCCGACCGCGGCCGGCCGGTCTCGGAGGTGCTCGAGGTGTCCCTGCCGCCCGGGCAGTGGCGCCTGATCGCCGTCGACACGCGCATGGAGGCGAGCTACTCACCCACGACCTGGCACGTGGCCGTCGACGCGGTCTCGGCCGGCGGGACCGAGGTGCTCACCGGCAACGAGCTGACCTGGGACCCGGCCGTGCTCCCGGCTCCGCGCGATGCCGCGCCGTTCGAGTCCGAGGCCACCATGGCTTTCACCGGCACGTTCACCGGCGATGTGACCGGCCCGTACGACCAGCTGGTGCCGACCACCACGCAACGCTTCATGCCGGTCTCCGAGTCGGGCCTGGTGCTGCCGGTCGCGACCACCCCTGGCTGGTCCGACCAGATCCGACCCGACGGCTCCGACCTGGTGGTCGGCACGATCCCGGTGCGGGTCGAGCAGGTCGCCGCGATGCCCGTGGTTCCGGGCAACCCGGAGGCCGCCGCCGTCCTCGCCGATCTCGGAACGCTCCAGAACATCCTGCTGCGGACCTCGACCGACGTCCCCGCGATCAGCCAGGTCTGGGTCGACGGCGGCGATCGAGCACCGTCGGCGCTCGCCGGAGCCCTGCGCGTCGATCTGCCCCCGCAGACGACGATCGTGGCTGCGGGCGAGGGCATCACCGACACCGTGGCGGCGCCGGCTCGGATCGTCTACTGGGTGGCGGCGGTGTGTGCGCTGCTGCTCGCGCTCCCGGCGATGGTGGCCGTCGCGATGACGCAGGCCGCCTCGCGCCGCGGTGAGGTCGTGGTGCTGCGAGCGGTCGGTGTGGGTGCCGCCCAGCAGGGCCGTTCGCGCAGCCGTGAGCTGCTCGGGCTCGAGATCGGGGCGCTGCTCGCGGGTCTGCTCGCCGGGTGGCTGCTGAGCCTGCTGATCATGGTCCCGCTGATCCGCTCGACCGCTCCGCAGGTCTCCCCGGCGGTGCCGCTGGGACTGACCTTCGACTGGCCGCCGGGCATCGCGATGGTCGCGGTGATCGCGCTCGTGGTCGCGGCTGTCGCGCTCTGGTACGGCGCCCGCGTCCGCAGCCAGGCCCGTGACACCACCTGGCGGGAGGAGATCCGATGAACACCCCACGACGTTCTGCTCCCCCGCTCCGCTCCGCCGCACAACGTCGCGAGGACCCCGTATGAGGCTCCGGCTGCTGCTGCGCCAGGCGACCAGCTCGATCGGTGCCTCGATCGCCATCATGGTCATCGTCGCCGTCGCGGCCGGCCTGTTCACCGCATGGCCGCGGCTGTCCCGGGCGACGTTCGCCGACGAGGTGACGTTCCAGATGGCGCAGACCAACGCGAATGCGCGCGCGTTGACCGGCACCGCGCTCGGTTGGCCCGTCGGTGCCTTCGACACCTCGACCACGTATGCGGCGGCGCTCGACGCGGTCGAGGGCGTCGTCGACGAGGCTGGACCGATGCTGCGCCCGAACCTCGGCGACCCGGAGCTGCTGATCTCGGTGGGCATGCCGCCGGTCAACCCGACCGGGACCGGGATGCCGTTCGACGCGCCGACACCCCGCCCCGCCGACCTCGCCGGCCGGTTCTTCGAGCTGCGCGCCATCGACAGCCTGCTCGAGCACGCCACGATCGTCGCCGGGACCGAGCCTGCGGCGTGGCCGGGGCTCCAGCTCGACGCCAGCGGTGATGGCTCGACAGCACCGGCGACGCAGATCGAGGTGATGTTCTCGGTTCACACGGCACAGCGTCTCGGGGTGAGCGTGGGCGACGAGCTCAGCGGCTGGCCGAGCCCCGAGGCGCCGGCCTCGCCCGAGGCCGCGGAGCCCGTGGTGGCCGTCGTCACGGGACTCTTCGAGGCCACGGACCAGGACGAGGAGTACTGGCAGTTCCAGGTCAGCGGTCTGACACCACGCATCGCCTCCGACCCGAACGCGGGCGACTTCGCCATCGGCGCTGCGTACGTTCACCCCGACACCGCACAGGCACTCAGCTCGAGCGCCCTGCGACCGACCACGAGCGTCTGGATCCCGGTCGCCGTCGGAACCGGAGATGTCGCAGGCCTTCTCGACGACCTCCGGGACGTCACCGCGCGCAACATCCCGCTCGGCGAGTCCGGCTTCGGCGGCGGTCTCCAGATGAGGCTGGGCTCTCAGCTCATCGACGTGCTCGACCGTGCGATCACCTCCCAGCGCGGCACCTCCGCGGTGCTGACCCTCGTGGCCGCCGGGCCCGTCGGTGTGACGTTCGCGCTGCTCGCGCTCGGGACCCGGCTCTCGGTCTCTCGACGGCGCGCCACGCTCGCGCTCGCGAACGCCCGTGGCGGATCACCGTGGCAGATCCGGGGTGCGCTGGCGGCGGAGGGTCTCGTGCTCGGGGTGCCCGCTGCGCTGCTCGGGGCTGCGGCGGCGACCGTGCTGGTGCCGGAGTCGTTCCAGCTGGGCGACTACGGCCTGCCCGCCCTGGCCGCGCTGGCGCCCGCCGTGCTGCTCGCCTCCGAGAAGCTCCCGAGCCTACGCACGCAGCGTGCGGACATCTCCACCCGGTCGAGCAGCAGATGGCGCTGGGTGGCCGAGGTCCTCCTCGTCGCGATCGCCGGTGGGGCGGTCTACCTGCTGCTCAGCCGTGGCCTGCAGGCCACAACCACCACCACGGTCGACCCGCTCACCACGGCGACGCCGCTGCTGATCTCCCTCGCCGCCGCGGTGCTCGCGACCCGGCTGTTCCCGTTCCCGATGCGGCTCGTGCACGCAGCGGCACGGCGCGGGCGTGGCCTGGCGGCGTTCCTGGGGTCGGCCCGTGCGATCCGCGAGAGCGGCGGCGGGCTCGTCCCGATGCTCGCTCTGCTCGTGGGCACCTCGATCGCGATCTTCTCGACGGCGATGCTCTCGACCCTGAGCACGGGGGTCGGCGAGGCCACCCTCGCCGCCAACGGGGCCGAGATGCGGCTCGCCGGTCCGCCGTACTCGGACGAGGTCGTCGCCGAGATCGAGGGCGTCGAGGGCGTCGCCGCGACCGCACGTGTCTTCGCGGAGCCGCAGACCGCGCTCACCGCCGGCGAGTCGACCCGGCAGGCGACCCTCTACGCCGTCGACACCGCGACGCTCGGCATCGTGCAGACAGGCGTGACCGGAGCGCTTGCGCTGCCTGCGGGGATGGCTGCCCTCGAGGGCGAGGCCATCCCGATCGTCCTGTCGAGCGCGCTCCTGCCCGAGGAGGACGGCCTGGACCTCAGCGTCCGGATCGGCTCCCTGGTACCGGTGACGCAGGTCGGCACGGCGGCCGCCGCCGCGGGGTTCGCCGAGGGGCCGCTGTGGGCGGTGGTCGACCTCGAGCTGCTGCGGGAGGTGACCGGGCAGAACCTCGTGCCCCGCCTCCTGCTGGTCGACCTCGAGCCCGACGCCGACGTCGACGCCGTGACCACGGAGGTGAGCCGGATCGTCGGCGGCATCGGCACGATCGCGACGTCGTCGGGCCAGCAGTCGGCGTTCCTGTCCTCGCCGAGTGCGATCTCGATGCAGGTGGGCTTCGTGGTGGCGCTCGTGGTCAGCGTGCTGCAGTCGGTGCTGGCACTGGTGCTGACGCTGGTGCTGGCCGCTCCCGAGCGGGGCCGGCTCGTGGCCGTGCTGCGCACCCTGGGCATCGGTGCGCGCGACTCACGGCGCCTGGTCTCGTGGGAGCTCGTACCGCTGGGGATCGTGGCGCTGGTGGTCGGCACCGTGCTCGGGCTGGCGCTGCCGCATCTCGTGGTGGCGACCGTGGACCTGTCGCCGTTCACCGGGCAGTCCTCTCCCCCGGTCGTCTACGACGGGGGGCGGCTCGCGCTCGTCCTCGCCGGGGTGCTCGCCATCCTCGGTCTCACACTGCTCGTCGCCAGCGCGGTGGCCCGCAGACTGTCCCTGTCCGTGCTGCGCATCGGAGACGCGACATGAGCACATCCACCGCCCAGGAACCCATCGACGGCGCCACGACGCGAGTCAGCGGAGGCGAGATCGTGTGCGAGGACCTCGTGCGCATCTACGCGGCCGACGGCATCGAGGTGCAGGCCCTCCAGGGACTCAACCTGCACGTCGAGGCCGGCGACCTGGTCGCGATCGTCGGGGCGTCCGGGTCCGGCAAGTCGACGCTGCTGACGATCCTGTCGGGACTCGACACCCCGACGGCAGGACGGGCGTCGGTGGCCGGTGTGGACCTGCTGACGCTCGGCGGCAAGCGGCGCGTCGCCTACCAGCGGCACACGGTGGGGTTCGTCTGGCAGCAGACCTCCCGCAACCTGCTCCCGTACCTGAACGCGCTCGAGAACGTCGCACTGCCGATGGCGCTCGCCGGGCAATCGGCGAAGGCGATCGACGAGCGGGCTGACGCGCTGCTCGAGATGCTGGGCGTGAGCCACTGCCGCGACCGGCGCCCCGGCGCCATGTCGGGCGGTGAGCAGCAGCGCACGGCGATCGCGGTCGCCGTCGCGAACTCGCCTCAGGTGCTGCTGGCCGACGAGCCCACGGGTGAGCTCGACGAGGCCACGAGCGCCGAGGTGCTCGAGATGATGCGCACCGTCAACGCGGAGACCGGGGTCACGGTGCTGATCGTGACGCACGACCCGACGGTCTCCGAGCACGTGCGGCGCACCGTGCAGATCCGCGACGGGCGCACCTCGACCGAGGTGCTGCGCCGCCGTGAGACCGACGAGCACGGCGCGGAGCTGCACGTGGCTGAGGAGTTCGCGGTGCTGGACAAGGTGGGGCGGATGCAGCTGCCGCAGGACTTCGTGAGTGCGCTGGAGCTGAAGGACCGCGTACGGCTCACGCTCGAGGAAGACCACGCGGGCGTGTGGCGCGACGGGCGTCACGGCAAGCCCGGTCCTGGCGGCGACGAGCCCACGGATCAGCAGGAGGAGGAACGATGAGCGGGTCGCCGGCACTGACCGGGCGGGGCCTGAGCAGGGTGTTCAGCACGCCGTCGGGCGATGTGCACGCCCTCACGGAGGTGAGCCTCGAGGCGCACGCGGGCGAGCTGCTCGTGGTGCGAGGGCCGTCGGGGTCGGGCAAGACCACGCTGCTGAACCTGCTGGGCGGACTGGACCGGCCGACCTCGGGCACGGTCTGGCTCGGCGAGTCGGAGCTGACCGCGATGAGCGAGGCCGAGCAGCTGGATGTACGACGGCGGCGGCTCTCCTACATCTTCCAGTCGTTCGGGCTGATCCCGGTGCTGTCCGCGGCCGAGAACGTGGAGGTGCCGCTGCGGCTCGTGGAGACCCCGGGCGACGAGCGCGAGAGACGGGTGGCCGAGGCGTTGGAGCTCGTGGGGCTCGCAGCGCACGCGAACCAGCGGCCGTACGAGCTCTCCGGTGGCCAGCAGCAGCGGGTCGGGATCGCAAGGGCGTTGGCGTCCGCACCGGAGATCCTCATCGCCGACGAGCCGACCGGGCAGCTCGACTCCGCGACGGCGGCCACGATCATGGACCTGCTCGCGGAGCTGGTGCACGAGCGTGGGCTCGCGGCGGTGGTCTCGACGCACGACCCGCTGCTGATGGGGCGCGCCGATCGGGTGCTCGAGCTGCACGACGGGCGGGCGCGGCCACGTGGGCGGCACACCGCCGCGTGAGGGTAGGTTGGGCGATCGTGACCACCGAGCTGCGACCGGATGTCCGACCCGATGCCTGGCGGGGTGCCGCCGGCTGGGAGCACCGTGGCGGCGCTCAACGCGCCTGGCGGATCCTCCCCGAGCTGGTGGGCAGGGCGTTCTCGCCCGAGCTGCTCGCCAAGGCGCGCGAGGCTGCCGGGGTACGGCTCGACGTCGTCACGGATGCGGACTCGGTCCGGATCGAGGGTGACCTGACGATCGAGCTGGACCGCGACCACCGGATCGACGTGCTGGTCGACGGCGAGTTGCACGAGCGCGTGGACCTGGCGCACGGCCCGCTCGGCCTGACCGTGGCGCTGCCTGGCGGGGAGCACCGGGTGCAGGTGTGGCTGCCGCAGGTGGGCGACCTGTGGATCCGGTCGGTGCAGGTGGCGGGCGCGGTCTCGGCTGCTCCCGTTGCCGCGGCTCGGTGGACCACCTACGGGTCCTCGATCACGCAGTGCAGCACAGCGGCGGGCCCGAGCGAGACGTGGCCGGCCGTGGTGGCGCGGGCGCTCGACTGGGACCTCACCTGCCTCGGGTTCGGCGGCCAGTGCCACCTCGACCCGGTGGCCGCGCGTACGATCGCGGCGATCCCGGCGGACATCGTGAGCCTGTGCCTGGGCATCAACGTGCAGGGTGGCGCCACGATGTCGACCCGCACGTTCGGCCCGCAGGTGGCCGGGTTGATCGACCAGGTGCGGGAGGCGCACCCGGAGGCGCCGATCGCCGTCATGACTCCGATCGTCTCGCCGCCCCGCGAGAGCACCCCGAACGTCACAGGTGTGACGCTGGAGTGGATGCGTGAGGCGATCGCCGAGGTCGTCGCCGGTACCGCCGACGACCGGCTTCACCTCGTGGATGGGCCGAGCATCATCGGCTTCGACGACGTGGACCTGCTGCCAGACGAGCTCCACCCCGACGCCGTCGGCTACCGCCTCATGGGCGAGCGTCTCAGCGCCGTGCTGGGCCCCCTGCTGGCAGCCGAGCCCGTGAGCACGGTGTGAGCGACGCGAGGGCCGCGGTGGTCGAGCGGGCTGCGGCGGCGATCATCGAGCGCACCCGGTTGACCCCGGACTTCCCCGAGCCCGGGGTGCTGTTCCGGGACCTGACGCCAGTGCTGTGCCACTCCGACTCGCTCGGCGTGGTGGCGGAGGCGATCGCTTCTCTGGGTGGCGAGGCGGACCTCTACGCGGCGCTGGAGGCGCGCGGGTTCCTGCTGGGGGCGGCCGCTGCCGTGGCTGGTGGCGGTGGGGTGCTGCCGCTGCGCAAGCCCGGGAAGCTGCCCGGCACCGGGACCGACGCGTTGCTGGTGCAGGGCTACCAACTCGAGTACGGCTCGGCGTCCCTGGAGCTGCAGCCGGCCGACGTCGGGAAGGGAGCACGGGTCGTGGTGGTCGACGACGTGCTCGCGACCGGTGGCACCGCCGCCGCGGCCGTGGAGCTCGTGCGGCGCGCCGGTGGTGTGGTGACCGCCGTGGTGGTCGCGATGGAGCTCGCCGCGCTCGGCGGGCGGGCCCGTATCCCGGCCGACGTGCCGATCCACGCCCTCACGACCGTCGACTGATCGCGATCAGCGCAGGTCGGTGAGGTCCTCGGGCCTCGGCGTCGTGCCGATCATGTCCCGCAGGGTGTCGTTGACATCCCAGATGCCGACGTTCATGCCGGCGGTGACGACCCTGGCGTCGTCGAGCCAGTAGGCGATGAACTCGTTGTTCGCGAGATCGCCGCGGATCACCACGGTGTCCGACGGTGACGAGTGCCCCACGTACTCCATCGAGAACTCGAACTGGTCGGTGAAGAAGTACGGCTGCCAGTCGTAGGCGACGTCCTGGCCGAGCATCGCCCCCGCCACCGCCTTGCCCTGCCGGATCGCGTTGTCCCAGTGCTCCGACCGCAGCGGCCCGAGGGTGGCGTGCGTGACCAACGCGACGTCCCCGGCCGCCCAGACGTGCGGGTCGGAGGTCTGGAAGCGCGTGTCCGCGACGATGCCGTCGGTGACCACCAGCCCTGCGGCGGCCGCCAGCTCGGTGGTCGGCTCCACCCCGATCGCAGCCAGCACCGCGTCCGCGGCGACAGGCCCTGCGGAGGTGGTCACGCCGTCGTCGGTGACCTCGAGAGCGTCGACCTCGGTGAGGATCTCGACCCCGTGGCCGGTGTGCAGCGCGCGGAGGTGCTCCGCGATCTCCGGGCCAAGCACTGTGGCCAGCGGCAGCCGACCACGCTCGAGAACGGTCACCTCCATGCCTGCCTGCCGCGCCGACGCCGCCACCTCCAGCCCGATCCAACCGCCGCCGATCGTCACGAGCTTCCCGCCCTCGGTGAACGTGGACCTGAGCTTCTGCTCGTCGGCGTGCGTCCGCAGCGTGAGGGCGCGCTCGCCACCGGGGATCGACGGCACGCGCGGATCCGCCCCGGTCGCGATGAGCAGGCCGTCGTAGGGCAGCTCCTCCCCGGTGCTCAACGTGACTTTCCGGCCCTCCAGGTCGATGCCGGTCGCCTCGGTGCCCGTGACCACCCGGGTGTCCCGCTCGCCGTACCACTGCGCGTCGTGAAGGACGTCGAACTCGCTGTTGCCCTGCAAGACGTCCTTGCTCAGCGGTGGACGCTCGTACGGCAGCACCGGCTCGTCACCGACGACGGTCAGTTCCCCTCTGTACCCCTCATCTCTGAGGGTCTCGACGGCGTTGGCTGCGGTCAGCCCGGCTCCGATCACCACGATGCGGTTCATGACCCCATCCTGCCGCCGGTGCGGTGGTCGTGCTCTGGCTTCGCCAGCGCGGGGGCACGTCCACGGACGTACGCCGTGTCACGGTCCGTACCCCGGCGGGGCTGTTCTGATGGCTCCGGCCCCGATTCGGGAGCCCCGCCTCGTGGGGGCCAGGCTCACGGCATCCCCGACCTCGCTCCGCGAGATCGTAGATCCGCGGCCACTTCGTAGATCGCGATCTACGATCTCGGCGTCGATCCACGATCTCGGCGGAGTGGACGGCGTCGGGGCGGGCGGCGTCGGGGCGGGCGGGCTCGGGGTGGGCGGCGTCGGGGGCGGTGCGCTGATGCTGCACGCGGCCGCGAGCGCGAGCCAGAAGATGGCCCGGCTGCGAGTGCAGCTGGCCTCTGGGGAGCTGCTGCGGTTCCCCGGGGCGACCCACCCGCTCTCGGCAACGGAGCGCTCGCTGCGGCCGCTCGACGCCCGCACGAAGACGCTGTCACCTCTGCGGACATGCCCGTGTCCCCGCCTCCTCGTGGGGTGGCGGGGTTCGGGGCGGGTCGTTCAGAAGGGTGGTGGGCCGAGGTCGTCGAGACCGTTGCGGCGCTCGCTCTGGTCGGCAGGGTTCAGGGTCTCGAGTCCGTCGATGGCGTCCCAGCCGTGCATGCCACGCTGGCGACGACCGCCGCGTGCTGCTGTGGTGGCCTCGACCCGGTCGCCAGTCCCGTCGTCGCCGTGGGGTCCGTAGCGGTTTCGGTGTCGGGTGAGGTAGTCGACGGTGCCGTCGCGGTTGCGGCGGATGCGTAGCCCGTGCGGGGTGCGCCACAACACCGCCCCGTTCGTCAGGATGATGTAGCTGAAGCCGTGGTGGGTCTTGAGGTTGTGATGCCGTTGACACAGCAGCCGCAGGTTACTGGTCTCGGTCCGACCACCCGCGCCCGGGTCAGCGTGGTCGTAGGGCTCGACGTGGTCGTCCTGGCAGTAGAGGGCTTTGGCACGACAGTTGGGGAAGATGCAGGTGCCATCGCGGAGCCGGATCTGTTCCTTGATCCGGCCCGGGACCTCGTAGGAGTCGGCCTGCTGGTAACCGTTCAGGTCCAGCACCGGCTTGACGGTCACCCGGGTGCCCGGATCGGCACACCAGGCCCGGATCGTCTCAGCGGTGACCGGGGTCGCGGTGTTCTCCACCCGCCCCACCCAGACCGGCACCCGCCACCCATCACCACTCGTACCGCAACCCGAACTCCCGCCACCTGCGCCGCCGGCGCCACTGCCACCGCCGCTACCGGCGTCGCCTCCGCCGTGACCGCCGTGACCGTCGCGGTAGCTGCAGTCGCCGTCGTTGCCGACGCAGCTGTCGTGATGGGCGCTGCTCTCGGTGCCCCCGGCGGTGCTGGTGGTGTCGGGGTACTGGATGATCGGGGTGGTGCCGCGGCCGATCGCGTCATAGATCGCTGCATCGGTCAGGTGCGCGTACAGCACCACCTGCCGCTTGGGCCGCACCCGCTTGCCCGCCCGCACACCCGCGGTGCTACCGCCGCCATCGCCGGCCTCGCCAGCACTGCTGCCACCGCGTTCGCCGCCCTCGAAGTCGGCCGGGTGGTCGGTGGCGGGTTGGCCGGTGAAGGTCAGGTGTTCGCGGGCGAGCTCGCCCAGGGCGCGGGCGCGGCGCACGTTCAGGGGGTCCTGCGACCCCCACGCGGCCAGCTGCTCGGCGCAGTGCGACAGGGCTGCTTCCAGGTCCAGCGCATCGGGCAGGTCCACCCACCCGTTGACCGGGGTCAACCCGGCCAGGGTGGTCTCGTCCAGGTGGATCTGGACATCGCGCTGCTCGGCGCGCTCGGCCGCGAGCTGCTCAGCCAGCTGCGCGTCGTGGCGGGCCATCGCGGTCGCGATCAGTCCTTCCAGCTGGTGGCCGTTGACCCGGTCAGCGGCCGGGGCGATCTCGCGGTCCACGAACGCCGCCCCCAGCTTGGACAGCTGGCGGGTGGACTGCGCGACCCGCCGCGCCTGCCACGGCCTGACCTCACCAGCGACCACCCGGGTCCAGACCGTGGGGAGCCGGAACGCCAGCTCCAACGCATCCGCCAGCAGCCGCTGCGCGGCCTGGGTGCTCATGCCCAACGCGATCCCCAACTCTGCCACCGCGGCCCGGTCCACATCCGGCACCCCCTCCGCGGTGACCTCCAGCGCCTCCGGCGCCGATCCCTGCGACGTGGCCGCGTACCAGGTCGCTGCCTCACGCCCGAACAACGGCGGATTCAACACCGCCCAGTCCACCGCATCCACCAGCACCTGCACCTCCGCAGCCACCGCACGCACCCGCGCCGCCCGCGCCGACCCCAGCACCTCATCAGCATCGCGCGCCACCGCAGCAGGAGCCACGGTGGTGCGAGGAAGGGCGGTCGTGGTCATGAATCAAACCTATGTTCGACCACCGACATCTGGGCACAACCGCACCCAAGCGCCCCCGACAGCGCCGTCGAGCCGGGGCGCTCAGTCGCAGGAGGTGTGGTGGTCATGAATCAAACCTATGTTCGACCACCGACATCCCGATCGCGGGTGGGCGAGCGCTGGTCAGCCGTCGACCATGGGGTCGCGGCCACGGGACCGGACCCTCGACCTCCGCCTCGGCCCGCACGAATCAGTGGTGCGTGCGCCAGTCGCCCTCCACGAGAGCGTGCCGGATGAAGATGTCACGCGCGTCGGTCACCGACCGACCAGGCGTTGCACCCCTCGCGACTGACAGAATGACCCGATGTGCACGACCGTCATCTGGGCGATCAACGCTGCCGCCTACGGTGAGTCGCTGCTCCACGCGACCGAGCGCAGACTCGGCGTGGCGCCGCAGCCCACCACGACACGCATCGCAGCCTCGTGCGTGCGCCCGAGCGCCGTGCACTTCACGCTGACGCGGCGGATGTGTGACTGCGACGCGCTCGTCGGCCTCCGCGATCGACCCGCCGAGCCTGGTGAGATCCCCGCACCCGCACTGCTCGGCTGGCTCCACGACCTCCCCAGCCTCGCACCGCACGTCACCCGGCTCGCGGTGCTGCCGGCATGGAACCCTGCCGATGTCGTCACGCCCGCGCGCGCACTGAGCGTGAGCATCTCCGCCGTCGACGAGCCACTGCTGCGCGACATCCGCGCCGATCACGTCGTGGCGATCGAGTACGCGCCCAGCGTCTCAGGCGGGCGCTGACGCTCCGGCCACGGCCCGCGCCGCGGCCGGGAGTGCCTCGATGATCTGCCCGACCGCCTCCTCGTCGTGAGCGGCGGACACGAACCACGCCTCGAACGCCGAGGGCGGCAGGCTCACGCCCGCCTCGCGCATCGCGTGGAAGAACGCCGGGAAGCGCCAGTGCTCGCTGGCCTGCATACCCGCGTAGTCGCGCGGCCCGGGCGTCCCGCCCCACAGCGCGGGCTGCCCGAAGGCGACCGAGAACAGGTTTCCCGCGCGCTGCACGTGCGCCGCCACCCCGGCGCCTCCCAGCGCCCGCTCGACGGCGGTGCTCACCTCGTGCGCGACCGCGTCCAGCCGGGCGTAGACGGCCTCGTCCGCCAGCCGCAGCGTGGCCGCACCGGCGGCCAGCGCCACGGGGTTCCCGCTCAGCGTGCCTGCTTGGTACACCGGCCCGAGCGGCGCGAGCTGGTCCATCAGCTCTGCGCGACCGGCCAGCGCCGCCACGGGCAGGCCGCCGCCGATCACCTTCCCGAAGGTCAGCAGGTCGGGCTCCCAGCGGGTCTCGAGGCCGCGCTCGATCCCCCACCAGCCGCAGCGGTGCACCCGGAACCCCGTGAGCACCTCGTCGGCGATCACCAGCGCACCGTACGTGTGCGCCAGCGCGCACAGCTCCGCGTTGAACTCCGGCTCGGGCGGCACCACGCCCATGTTCGCCGCAGCCGCCTCGGTGATCACGGCGGCGATCCGCCCCGGGTGCATGTCGAACGCCGCCCGCACCGCCTCGATGTCGTTGTACGGCAGCACGATCGTCAGCGCCGCGAACGGCTCCGGCACACCGGCCGAGCCCGGCAGGCCGAGCGTCGCCACACCGGATCCCGCAGCGGCCAGCAGCCCGTCCGAGTGCCCGTGGTAGTGCCCGGCGAACTTGATGACGAGGTCCCGCGAGGTGGCGGCCCGCGCCAGCCGGATCGCCGTCATCGTGGCCTCGGTGCCGGTGGAGACGAACCGGATCTTCTCCGCCACCGGCACCCGCTCGCGCACCAGCTCGGCCAGCTCCGCCTCCGCCGGCGTGGACGCCCCGAAGGACAACCCGCGGCCGGCGGCCTCCTGCACCGCCGCGACCACCTCGGGGTGCGCGTGCCCCAGGATCGCCGGACCCCACGACCCCACGAGGTCGACGTACTCGCGCCCGCTCACGTCGCGCACCCGCGCACCCGCAGCGGACTCCAGCATCAGCGGGTCTCCCCCGACCGCGCCGTGCGCCCGCACCGGCGAGCTCACACCACCCGGCATCAGCCCCCGTGCCCGCTCGAACGCCTCCGTGCTCATCGCCTCGTCCACTCCGCCAGCTCCATCGCCCAGTAGGTCAGCACCGCGTCGGCTCCCGCGCGCACGATCGAGGTCACCGACTCCATGATCGCGGCCTCGCGCGCGATCCACCCGTTCGCTGCAGCGGCCTCGAGCATGGCGTACTCCCCCGACACCTGGTAGGCCCACACCGGTACCGGGCTCGACTCGGCCACCTGTCGCAGCACGTCCAGGTACGGCAGCGCGGGCTTGACCATGACGATGTCCGCGCCCTCCTCGACGTCCAGCGCAGCCTCCAGCAACCCTTCGCGCGCATTGGCCGGGTCGAGCTGGTACGCCCTCCGGTCCCCCTGCAGCTGGGAGTCCACCGCCTCGCGGAACGGGCCGTAGAACGCCGAGGCGTACTTCGCCGAGTAGGCGAGAAGCGCGACGTCGGTCCGCCCCGCCTCGTCGAGCGCCTCGCGCACGTGGGCGACCTGCCCGTCCATCATCCCCGACAGCCCCAGCAGCACCGACCCGGCCTCCGCCTGCGCCAGCGCCATCTCGGCGTAACGCACGAGGGTGGCGTCGTTGTCGACCCGGCCCTCGCCGTCGAGCACACCGCAGTGCCCGTGGTCCGTGAACTCGTCCAGGCACAGATCCGTCGAGATGACGACGGCGTCCCCCACCTCCTGCACGACGGCCGCCGTCGCCCTGTTGAGGATCCCGTTCGGATCGGTCGCGCCGGTGCCCGTGGCGTCCCGGTGCTCGGGGACCCCGAAGATCATGAGACCGCTGATGCCGGCCTCGGCGGCCTGGGTGGCGGCCCGCCGGAGCGAGTCGAGCGAGTGCTGCAGGACGCCCGGCATCGAGGAGATCGGTCGCGACTCCTCCCCCTCGATCACGAACACCGGCAACACCAGCTGCGCCGCGTGCAGGCGGGTCTGGCTCACCAGAGCCCGCATGGCCGCGGACTGGCGCAGCCGTCGTGGGCGGAACGGGATCGCACTCATGCAGCACCTCCTTCGTCGTCGTGCGCGGGAACGAGTCGTTGTGCGGCGCTGATCAGCCCGGCCACCGACGGCGTGGGCGCCACCGCGCTCACGGTGAGGCCGACGGACCGCGCATCCTCGGCGGTCTGGGCACCGATCGCCACCAGCTGGGTGCCCTCGCTCACGCCTACCTCCGCGAGCCTGCGCGCCACGCTGCCGCTGATCACCAGCGCCACGTCAGCCTTGCCGGTCCGGACCGCGTGCTCCTCGCTGGAGCTCAGCCGTGCCGCTGCCGTCCGGTACGCGACCACGTCGTCCACGTCCCAGCCGGCCGCGCGCAGGCCGTCGGCCAGCAGCGGGCGCGCGATGTCGGACTTCACGGCGAGCACTCGACCATCAGCGGGCTCGAGCCACCGGTCCAGCAGCGCCTGCGCGCCCCCGTCACCGACCAGGTCGACGGCGAAACCCGCCTCCTCCAGCGCGGTCGCCGTGGCATGCCCGACCGCAGCCACCTTGGTGGTCCTCGGCAACGTCACGCCCTCGAGGGCCGGCACGGCGGCGGCGCTGGTCAGCGCGAGCCAGGCATAGTCACCCTCGCTCAGCCGGGTGAGTGCCTGGTTCAGCTCGATCGACGGCGCGGGTAGCACCTCGATCAGCGGCAGCACCCAGGGAGTGAGCCCCGCCTCCGCCGCAGCGGCAGCGACCGTGGCACCCCAGCTACCTCCGCGCGGGATCAGCAGCACGCTCATCCGGAGCCCGCCTGCAGCCACTCCTGGACACCCGCCTGTATCAACGAGCGCGCGGCACGCACCCCGATCGCCTCGGGGTCGGTGAGCCGGTCGTCCAGCCGGGCGCCGTGACGGCGCTGCCCGTCGAGCGAGTACGCCACCGCCCGCAGACTCACGCGTCCGAACCGGACCGTCGCGCTCGCCGCCAGCGGCGCCGAGCATCCGGCCTCGAGCTCGGCGAGGAAGGCCCGCTCGACTGCCACGGCCTGCCCGGTGCGCTCGTCGTCGACCTGCTTGACCAGGGCAGCGATCTCCTCGTCGCCGGTGCGTGCCTCCACCGCCAGCGCACCCTGCGCGGGTGCGGTGGGCCACTCGAACACCTCGGCGATGTGCTCCTGGCGTCCGATCCGTTCGAGACCGGCAGCAGCCAGCACCACGCCGTCGAGAGCACCGTCGGTCACCATCGCGAGCCGCGTGTCCACGTTGCCGCGGATGTCCACGACCTCGAGGTCCTCGCGTGCCGCGAGCAGCTGCGCCCGGCGCCGCGGCGACCCGGTCCCCACGCGTGCACCCGCGCGCAGCTCGGCGAGCGGGGCCTGGGCGCAGAGCACGTCGCGGTGATCGGCCCGCGCGGGTGTCGCGATGACCTCCAGCCCCGGGTGCGGGGCCGTGGGCAGATCCTTGTAGGAGTGCACCACGATGTCGAACTCGCCCGCGAGCAACGCCTCGCGCAGCCCGGCGGCGAACACCCCGGTGCCACCCAGCGTCGACAGCGACGCCCGGTTGGTGTCCCCCTCGCTGCGCATGGGTACCATCTCGACGGCCACGCCCCGGGATCGCAACGCGTCCGCCACCGTGCCTGCCTGGGTCTGCGCGAGCACGCTCGCGCGGGTGCCGAGACGGATGGTGGTCACGGCGCGATACCTGCCAGCGCCGGAGAGAACGGTCGTCGCGCGTTCGCGCAGCACCCGGGCCGGCACACGTCGATGTCGGGTCCCAGCCCGGTCAGCGCGGCACGGCGCTGGGCCGGGCGCGCCTCCACGCGTTCGCGCACCAGGTCCGCGAGCCCGGCCACGAACGCCGGGTGCGTGCCCGGCGTGGCCACCCGGATGGCGTCGAGCCCGTGCTGGGCCGCGGTCTCCATCGCCTCGTTGTCGAGGTCCCACAGCACCTCGAGGTGGTCGGAGACGAACCCGATCGGAGCGATCACGACCGCGTCCGGTCGATCGGCAGCACCCTGCGCGATCTCGGCGATCTCGTCGTTGATGTCGGGCTCCAGCCACGGCTGGCTCGGCGGCCCCGAACGGGACTGGTACACCAACGTCGCATCGACCGCGACCCCCTCGGGTGCGCTCACGCGACCCATGATGACCTTCCCGACGGCGAGATGCTGGGCCTCGTAGGCACCTCCTGGGCCGAGGTCGCGCCCGGGTGCACCGGAGCGCTCCGCGTCCCCGCTCGGGATCGAGTGGGTGGCGAAGAGCACCCGGATGTTCCGACGCCCGCGTCCCGCGAGCTCGGTCACGGCGCCCTGCACGGCCTCGACGAACGGCTCCACGAAGCCCGGGTGGTCGAAGAAGCTGCGGATCTTGTCGATCTCGAGCTCCGACCCCAGCCCGGTCGCTGCCAGCGCGTCGGCGAGGTCCTCGCGGTACTGGCGGCAGGAGGAGTAGCTGGAGTAGGCGCTGGTCGCGAGCGCGAGCAGGCGCCTGTGGCCGGCCTCGTGCGCCTCGTGCAGCGCGTCGGTCAGGTAGGGCGCGAAGTTGCGGTTGCCCCACAGCACCGGCAGCGCCGGACCCGTGCGGGCGAGCTCGGCCTCCAGAGCCTCCCGCAGCTCGCGGTTCTGGTCGTTGATCGGGCTGACGCCGCCGAAGTGATGGTAGTGCTCGGCGACGGCGGCGAGCCGCTCGTCAGGGATGCCACGCCCCGCGGTGACGTTCCTGAGGAACGGCATCACGTCGTCGGGGCCCTCGGGCCCGCCGAACCCGAGCAGGAGCACGGCGTCGTACTCGGTCGGCTCGGTGACGAACGGATCGCCGCACCGAGCCGCGGGTGTCGCGGCGGGCACGGCGGCGCCGCGTGCGCAGGGAGCATCGGTCGCCCTGGGCGGCTTGCCACCTGCGCCCGGGCGCTCGGTGACGGACGGCGTCATCGGAGCACCTCGGCGACCTCGGCCGGCGTCACACGCCGCCCGGTGAAGAACGGGGTCTCCTCGCGGACGTGGCGCCGGGCCTCGGTGTAGCGCAGGTCGCGCATGAGGTCGACGAGCTCGACCGGGTCGTCGGCCTCGAGCGGCAGGATCCACTCGTAGTCGCCGAGCGCGAACGCGGCCACCGTGTTCGTGAGCACGCCGCGGTGCGCGGCACCCTTGCGGCCGTGGTCGGCGAGCATGGTCCTGCGGTCCGTCTCAGCCAGCAGGTACCACTCGTGCGAGCGCACGAACGGGTACACGCACAGCCACCCCTTCGGCTCGACGTCGCGCATGAAAGCGGGCACGTGCGAGCGGTTGAACTCGGCATCCCGGTGGACGCCACCCGCGTGCCACACCGGTGTCAGCGGGGCCAGCAGCGCCGTCCGGCGCAGCGTCCGCAGACCGGCCTGCACGGCGGCGAGGTCCGGGCCGTGCAGCCAGATCATCACGTCGGCGTCGGCGCGGAGCCCGGAGACGTCGTACAGGCCGCGGATGCGCACACCGGTGGCCTCGACGCTCGTGATCGCCTCCTCGAGCTCGGCGGAGTCGCCTGCCGACGGCTCATCGGTGCGGGCGAACGTGGCCCAGAGGGTGTACTCGGTCTGCTGGTCGCTTCCCTGATCGGGCACGGTCTCGGATGCTTCGGTCACCTCTCCACCCTAGGTCGGAACCGAGGTGACACGTCGCGACGTCGCGTCAGCACCGCACCGCCGGCGGCTCAGCCCTTGACCGAGCCGATCAGCGCGCCCTTGACGAAGAACCGCTGGATGAACGGGTAGACGATCAGCATCGGCAGGGTGGCGATCACGATCACAGCCATCTTGACCGACTGCGCAGGCGGAACGACGTCCACCGCGCTGGTGTCGGCGTTGAGCCCGCTGGCGATGATCACGATCTGGCGCAGCAGCAGCTGGATCGGCCAGAGCTCGGAGTTGTTGATGTACAGCACCGCGTGCATGTAGTTGTTCCAGTACGCCACGGCGTAGAACAGACCGATGGTCGCGATCGACGCCAACGACAGCGGCAGCACGATCCGCCAGAACACCCCGAGCTCCGAGCAGCCGTCGATCCGCGCCGCCTCCTCGAGGCTGTCCGGGATCCCCTGGAAGAAGCTGCGCATGATGACGAAGTTGAAGGCGTTGACGGTGACGGGGAGGATCAGCGACCACAGGGTGTCGAGCAGCCCGAGCGAGCTCACCACGATGAAGGTCGGGATCATGCCGCCGCTGAACAGCATCGTGAACACGACCAGGAAGTTGATGACGCGCCGCCCTCGCAGGTAGCGCTTCGAGAGCGCGTACGCCATCAGCGAGGTCACCACCAGGCTGAGGAACGTCCCCACGACCGTGACGAACACGGACACGCCCATGGCCCGGAAGATCGCCGGGCTGGAGAGCACGTAGTCGTAGGCGTTGAGGGTGAGCTCGCGCGGGATGATCACGAAGGTGCGCGTGGCCAGCTCGCCCGGATTCGCGAAGGAGCTGCCGATCACGTGCAGGAACGGCACGAGGCAGATCAGCGCGAAACCCGTGAGCAGCAGCACGTTGACGACCCGGAACACCTTGACGCCGGGACCCTCGCGGCGGACGCTGCGGTTGGTGGTGCGCCGCTGTGTGGGGGCAGTGCTCATGAGACGCTCCTGGGTGCGACCGGGCGCAGGGCGAGCAGGCCCGCGCTGACGAAGAAGATGAAGGCGACCGGATAGAGGATCAGCTGGCTGCCGAAGAGGCATACCAGTCCGGCAGCGAGGAACCACCAGCCCGTATCCCGGCGCCGGGGCCGACGACGCAGCGTCAATAGCCCAGCGGCCGACAGCAGCAGCACCGCGATCAGTGTGAATCCGAACCAGGCGGCCAGCGTGCTGGCCAGGTGGTATGAGTCGGCGCTGCTCAGCTCCTGCAGGCCGAGCATCGCAGGCAGCCCGGACTCGGCAAAGGTCGCTTCCTCGAGACCGTTCATGACGGCGGTGAAGCCACCGAGGAAGCTGGTGGCGGCGACCATGGCGAGCACGCTCACCACCTGCTCAGCGGTTCGGCGCACGGGGACCGCCTCCTGGTTCGCGCCGGCGTCGGCCACCCGCTCAGCCGTCGCCGTCATCACCGCTCCTCACGTCGAGAATCAGACCGTGGCAGTCGGTCGCGGTCACCGGGCTGCCCTCCGCGCCGAGCACGCGCACGCGGGAGAGCTCCGAGTCGACGACGTGCCCGAGCCGGAACCCGGCCCGGACGACCGGCTCGACGCCGTCGGCCATCGCGGGCACACCGGGCTGGGCGTCGTCGGCGAAGGAGATCGAGACGTCGTCGAGCGTGATGTCCTCGAGCGGTTGCTCGGGCAACCCGAAGAGATGGCCGGCCGCTGCGTGGGCGCCGCGCGCTGTCACGTGCGCGATGTGCAGCCTGCGCAGCACCGGGGTGCGCTCGTCCACCGGCCTGGCGGACCGGTCGCGGACGAGCTCGCTCTTGCCATCGTCGCCGCAGTGGTAGAAGGGGTTGACCACGAACGGGCACATGACGCCGTCCATGATCACGTTGGTCACGCGCACGTCCTCGACGAAGCCGCCGCGGCCGCGCCGCGTCTTGATCCTGATGCCGCGGTCGGTGCCCTGGAACACGCAGCCGGTGATCACGACGTTGCGGACGCCGCCGCTCATCTCGCTGCCGATCACGACACCGCCGTGACCGTGGACCATCGTGCAGCCGGTGATCGTGATGTTCTCGCACACGACCCGCGCTGCGGCCGCCTCGGTCCCGGCCTTGATCGCGATGCAGTCGTCGCCCACGTCGATGTGGCAGTCGCTGATCCGCACGTTGCGGCAGGACTCGGGGTTGATGCCGTCGGTGTTCGGCGAGCTGGCGGGGTTGAGGATGCGCACGCCCGAGACGCTCACGTCATGGCACAGTGCCGGGTGCACGGTCCACGCCGGCGAGTCCCGCAGGAAGACGTCGCGGATCGTCACGCGCTCGCACGAGTGCAGTCCGATCAGGGTGGGTCGCGGATGCTCCAGCTCGCGATCGTGCTGACGCCGCCACCAGGCCTCGCCGCCGCCCTCGATGGTTCCGAGACCGGTGATCGCAACCCCGACCTCACCGTCGGCGAAGAGGCACGGCATGTGCACCTCACGGGGCACACCCTCCCAGCGGGCGGTCACCACCGGGTAGAGCTGCGGGTCGGGGTCGAACTGCAGCACCGACCCCACCTCCAGGTGCAGCTCGACGTGCGAGCGCAGCCGCAGCGCACCGGTGCGATGCACCCCCGCGGGCACGACCACCCTGCCGCCGCCGCGGGCGGCTGCGGCGTCGATCTCGGCCTGCAGCCGTGACGTGGCCAGCCCGCGGGATGCCGTCGGGGTGGTCTGGATCGTCTCGTGCACGTCAGGAACCTCTCTGAGCTGGGGTGCTGGGATGCCGGCCACGGCACGCTGCCGTGGCCGGCACCGCGGATCAGCCGTTGGCTGCGGCGTACGCCTCGTTGAGCTCGGTCAGGATCTCCTCCAGACCTTGCGAGTACGTGGCCTCGACGACGGCCTCGTAGTCCGCCATCTCGATCTGGCCGTCCATGTACTGGAAGTACGCATCCTGCACGGTGGTCCAGATCGTCGACCAGCTGCGGTCGTACGCGTCGGAGCTGAGCCCGGAGGCGGGGTTGATGACCGCGAACTCGGCCTGCTCCGCCATCAGTGCGTTGCCCTCGTCGACGTAAGGCGTAGCGCTCGGGTAGGTCACCACGGTGTCCGAGGGGCGCGAGCTCGAGTAGGGCTGCACCTGCTGCTCCCACGCGGTCTGGTCGGTGATCGTGACGACACCGTCGCCGTCGAGCTCGTAGTGCGTGCCCTCGATGCCGTTCGTCATGAGGTCGAACGCCTCCTCGTCCAGCAGCGAGTCGATGAAGCCGAGGACGTAGCGCAGACCCTCCTCGGTCGGCACGTTCTCCTTGGAGATCGCGAGCACGCCACCCACGCCACCGCCGGTGTCCGAGACGATCCGGCGCGGCACGTCTGCGTAGGTCATGTCGTTGATCAACGCCCAGGCCATCGGGGTGTTCGGGTCGGCGTTCTCCGCCAGTGCCATGTAGTTCTTGGCCTCGAACAGCCCGGTGATGACGATGCCACCGCGGCCCTGCGCGATCGCGTCCTGCTGGTTCGTCTTCTGGAGGGTGATGAACTCCTGGTTGACGTAGCCGGCCTGGTACAGCTCGCGGTACCACTCCATCGCCTCCTTGAAGGCGGGCGTGTCGAACGAGGCCACGAGCTGGCCGTTCTCGTCGAGCTCGATCTTGTCGCCGGCGCCGAAGTAGCCGGCGATCGTGCGGAACGTGAGCTGGAAGCTCTCCGCACGGTCGAGGATTCCCGTCGTGTCGTCGACACCGTTGCCGTCGGGGTCGTCCTCGGTGAAGGCTCGCGCCACCTCGGCGAGCTCCTCCAGCGTGTGCGGCTCCTCGAGGCCGAGGTTGTCGAGCCAGTCCTGGCGCACGAGCACGCCGTAGCGGGCGATCACCTTCTGGATCGGGACGCCGTACAGGACGCCGTCGATCCGGGCGCCGTCGATCGTGAGCTCGTTGATCTGCGAGAGGTTGTCGAACTCGCTCAGGTACGGCTCGACGTCCCAGAACATCCCTGAGCCGAGGGCGTTGCGGATCGCGCTGTTGTCCAGCGGCGAGAGCCCCGTCACGTCGGCGAGCTGGTTGGCGGCGAGCACCGCGTTGATCTTCTCGCTGTAGGAGGGCGCGGGCACCCACTCGATGTCGAAGGTGGCGCCGGAGTGCTCCTCGAGCGCCGTCTCGATCGGGCCGTCGGCCTCGGGTGTCGTGGGCGTGTGCACGGTCGACATCCAGCGGATGGTGTCGCCCGGCTGCAGCCCTTCGCCACCGCCGTCTCCGCCGCTCGTGCCCCCGCCGCCGCACGCGGTAGCGGTCAGCGCGAGCGCGCCGACGGCCGCAACCGCGGCCAGCAGTCGTCGTCTCATCATCGTTGTGGTCCTCTCATCCTGGGGAGTGCGCGGGGACCCGCGCCGTGTGATCGGTCTGGTGGTCGAGGCCGCTGAGCACACGGCGGGTGATCAGGCCGGCAGCGGTGGCGGGCAGCCCGACCCCGAAGAGCAGCAGCAGCGGCGCGGCGTGGTGCGCGAGCAGCCAACCCAGTCCCGCCACGGCGGCCGCGCCGATGATCGTCAGGTGCAGCGAGCCGACGCCCAGCAGCACCGCGCTGGCGAGCTGTCGCGGGATCGTGTCGACGTCGAGCGCCGCCATCACGAAGAACACGTAGGCCGCGATGATGCCGAGGACGGCGAGCATGACGACGTTGAGGGCGCGCACGGTTCCGCTCTCCACACGCAGCAGGTTGACGGTGATCACGCCGGCGGCTGCGAGCAGGATCCAGCCCATGAGCACCGGGCGCCAGCCCTGCTCTCGGCAGTAGCCGAGGAAGGTGCGCGTCACAGGCGGCGTCTGCCCCAGCCGGAACCACCGGTCCACATAGGTGGCGATCGCGTAGGAGGCCGGTCCGAAGCCGACGACGACCAGGCCGAGCAGGGTCACCGCGACCCACAGGATGTTGAGCCACGCCATCCGGTAGACGCCGCTGAGGAAGCCGTTCAGCCGCGCGAAGCCCTCGAAGGAGAACATGGCTAGTAGACGCCCTCTTCACCGAACTTCTTGGACATCCGGTTGGCGAGCACCACGAGGATCAGGCCGACGAGACCCTTGAAGAGGCCGACGGCGGTGCCGTAGGAGAGCTGGCCGTTCTGGAGCCCGGCGGTGAACACGTAGGTGTCGAAGATCTCGGCGACCTCGCGGTTCAGCGAGTTGAGCAGCAGGTACATGTGCTCGAAGCCGAGCTCGAGGATGTCGCCGATCGACAGGATGAACATCACGACGATCACGGGCCGGATGGCCGGCAGCGTGATGTGCCAGGACTGGCGCATGCGGCCTGCGCCGTCGAGCTCGGCGGCCTCGTAGAGGCTGGTGTCCACCGCCGTCATCGCGGCGAGGTAGACGATCGTGCCCCAGCCGGCCGACTTCCAGATGTTCTGCAGCACGTACAGCGGACGCAACCAGTCCGGATCCGTGAGGAACGAGATCGAGTCGCCACCGAGCGCGGTGATCAGGTTGTTGATGGCGCCCCGGTCCGTGGTGAGCAGCACGTAGAAGAGCGAGACGACGATCACCCAGGACATGAAGTGCGGCAGGTAGATCACCGACTGCACGCTGCGCTTGAAGACGCGGCCGCGGAGCTCGTTCAGCATCAGCGCGAGGACGATCGGCACCGGGAACGCGAAGACCAGCAGCAGCGCCGAGACCACCAGGGTGTTGCGCAGCAGCATGAAGAACGTGTCTTCGGTGAAGAAGCGCACGAAGTGCTCGAATCCCACCCACGGGCTCCCACTGATGCCGAGGAACGGCTGGTAGTCCTGGAATGCGATGGCGAGCCCGCCCATGGGCAGGTACTTGAAGAGCAGGAAGTACGCGATGCCCGGGATCGCCATCAGGTAGAGCGTGCGATGGCGCCAGATCGTCTTCCGGAAGCCGCGTGCGCGTGCGGGCTTCGGTGACCGGTCGAGGCGCGCGTGCTCGACGGGCCTCGTGAGCGTGGGCGCGCTCATCGCAGCCCAGCCGTTGCCGAGTTGGCCATGCTTCGTTGCCTTCCGCTCCACGTCGAGCGCCAGGGTTCGGCAATCCGACCCAGGCTGAGTAACCGGTTTCTGACAGGTTCGAGTCACTATAGACATAGCCCGCCAACGTCAGCAACACCAAGGTTGGGAGTCCGCGCAGAACTCAGCAACCGGTTACCATCTGCCTGTGGCGCGCCTGCCGAGACAACGAGGATGGGTCCGGTAGCGTCCAGTCCGTGGGGTCCCCGCTGGTCGGCGGGCTCCGTCACAGGCCTCGAAGGAGTCGACAGCCGTGCCGCAGTCACGCAACGCGAGCAAGCCCGCGACGATCGACGACGTCGCGCGTGCGGCCCAGGTCTCCCGCGCCACCGTCTCGCGTGTGATGAACGGCAAGGCGACCGTCGACGCCGAGCTGGCGCGCCGCGTGCAGGCCGCCGCTGACGAGCTCAGGTACCACCCCTCCACCACGGCCCGGAGCCTGTCGCTGGGCCGGACCAACACCGTGGCCGTGGTGGTGCCCGACCTCGGGAACCCGATGTTCCAGGAGGTGCTGGCAGGTGTCAGCACGGCTGCGGGCGAGCGCGACTACCGCGTGCTGGTCGCGGACACCTCGGGTGACCCGGGCGAGGAGGTCCGCAGCATCTCGGACGCCCGGCGGCGTTGTGACGCGATCGTGCTGGTCTCCCCCCGGCTGGGCGAGGCCGAGCTGCGGGCGCTGCTGCCCACGCTGCACCCGGTCGTCGTCGTCAACCGGCTGCCCGATGGCATCACCCCCACGATCGGCGCTGACTACGCCGCGGGTGCGGTCCTGGTGATGGAGCACCTGACCGCGCTCGGCCACCAGCACCTCGTCTACCTCGCCGGCCCCTCGCGCAGCGAGCCCAACCGGCAGCGGATCGACGCGATGCGGCGCTTCGCCGCGAGTCGCACCGAGGTGCGGCTGACCGAGCTGCCCGGCGGCGCCTCGATCGCCTCGGGCTACCGAGCCGGCGAGGCCGTCCTCGAGTGCCGGGCCACCGCCGTCGTCGCCTACAACGACCTGGTCGCCTTCGGCCTGCTGGCCCGGCTCAACGAGCTCGGCGTCGCCGTGCCCACCGACATCTCCGTGACCGGGTTCGACAACATCGCGCTGTCGCGGTTCTCGCTGCCGCCGCTCACCACCGTCTCGGTGCACCACGGGCAGCTGGGTGAGCTGGCGTGGCAACAGCTGACGGCGCTGCTCGACGGCGTCGGCAGGACCGACCCGCCGCTGTGGGTCCCCGAGCTCGAGCCGCGCGCCAGCAGCGGGGTGGTCCCGGCCACCGTGCACGGCCTGCGGCGGGAGGCGCAGCGCGCCGCGACCGCGCCGCCCCCGGTGCTCACCGGCGTGCAGTGGCGTGACGACCCCGTGCGCGACGACGCGGGCCACTGCCTGATCGGCACCCTTGCCGACGGCAGCGAGATCGACCTCGTGCGCTCGCTCGACGGCGCCGAGATGCCGCCCGTGCACTCCCCGCGGCCCTACCTGCACCCGGTGCGCACCGCGGCGGGGCTCGACCTCACCGAGGTCACCCCGGCCGACCACCGCCATCACTACGGTGTCTCGATGGCGGTCGCGCTCGTCAACGGCACGTCGTTCTGGGGCGGCCGCACCTACGTGCGCGACGAGGGCCCGACGCTGCTCGCGAACCACGGTCGCCAGCAGGTGCTCTCCGAGCATGCCGAGGACGGCACGCTGCAGCAGGAGATCCTGTGGTCGGACGCGCAGGGCGGCGACCTGCTGAGCGAGCAGCGTGAGCTGCGGGCTGCTGTGATGAGCGAGCACGCGTGGTCGCTGCGGTGGCGCTCCGAGCTGCTCGCCGATCAGCGTGACCTCGTGATCGAGTCACCCGCGACCGCCGGTCGCCGTGGCGCGGGTTACGGCGGCCTGTTCTGGCGCCTCGGCCCTGCCACCACCACGACCGTGATGGGCTCGCACGGCGAGGGCCCGGACGCGATCCACGGCTCGATCTCACCCTGGGTGGCGTTCGTGCAGCATCGTGGCCCGCGGGTCGCCACGCTCGTGCTCGCCCAGGATCCCGATCATGTGCTGCCGTGGTTCCTTCGCGCCAGCGACTACGTCGGCGCGGGCCCCGCGCTCGCCTGGAGCTCCCCGCTGCAGGTCGGCAACGGCGCCACCCTGACCGTCAGCCTCGGCGCCGTCATGCTCGACGGCGCGGCGACCGCCGAGGAGGCCGAGCACCTCGCCGCTCAGGTCTGGGCCTAGGCACCGAGCCGCGCAGCGGCGCCGACCGCGTCCGTGACCGACCACGCCAGTCCGGTCCCGGCGAGCCACCCGCCGGTCGCCTCGAGCGCCTCGACCTCCGCCAGCCGCTCCCGCACCTGCTCGCGGTGCGCCGTCATCGATGGCTCGACGGCGGAACATGCCATGGCCCACCGGGTGCGGTCGCTCGCGCGCAGATCGGCGGCCGACCAGTCGCCACCCGTGAGGGTTCGCGCGTCCTCGAGGGCACGCATCACGAGCGCCTCGTCCGTGCCGTCGAACGCGTCGTAGGTCAGGCGCAGCACCACGCGGTCGCCGGCCTGCTCGGCGAGCCATGCCCACTTGGCGCTGGAGAAGGTGAGCGCGCGGGCGCGGACCCGGTCACCGCCGTCGGCGACGATCACGCCCGAGGCCCGGGCTCCGCCGTCGTGCGCCAGCACGAGCGTGACCAGGTCGACCGGACGCGGTCCGGGCCAGGACCTGCCGGCCGCGGCGAGAGGCTCGGGGAGGCCGCTCGGCCACCACCACGGCGGGCACGCGAGGAGCAACCGGTCGGCGTGGATCACGGTGTCGTGCGACGTCCGCACGCGCCAGCCGAACAGATCGGGCTCGACGGCGGTCGCCGCTGCGGGCACCGTCGTCGCACCGTGCGTGACGAGCTCACCGACGATCGCGTCGGCGATCTGGTGGATGCCACCGGAGAGCCCGCCGAGCTGGCCGGAGCCGCCACCGAGTGCGGCCGCGAGCGACCCGCGCTCGGCGAGCCGGTCGAGCACCCCGGGCAGCAGCACGTGCGGGGCTACGGTCTCGATGTCGAGCCGGTGCACGCCGGCCACGAGGGGTCGGGGCCAGGCGTCGAGGACGGCATCGCCCATGCGGGCACGCACGAGGGCGCCGAGGCTCGCCGCGTCCGCGCCCACGGCAGCGGGCAGCGAGGCGTCCAGCCGAGCCCGCTCGAGTCCCTCCTCCCCCAAGGCGCTGAGCGCAGGGTCGGCGAGGTCGGTGGGGATGCCCAGCACGGCGCCGTCGGGGATCCGCGTGGAGCCGTCGGGGCGGTACACCCAGGTGCCCACGGGTTCGGGCGAGCACGCGCGCTCGGCGAGCCCGAGCTCGGCCAGGAGATCGGGGACCGCGCCGCCACGGGTCGCGAAACCCTCGGCACCGACGTCGACCTGGAGACCGTCCAGCTGCCGCCGGGCCACGGCGCCGCCCAGCTCGTTCGGCTCGAGCAGCGTCACGCCGTGACCGGCACGGGCGAGCATGCGCGCGGCGACCAGACCGGAGATGCCGCCACCGATCACGACTGTCGAGCTCAGCATCGTGCGAGCCTACGGCGTGGCTCACCACTCATTCCCGCACAGCCCCTTCGACCATGCCGCGGATGAAGTGACGCTGCAGGAACAGGTAGACGACCACGACCGGCAGCGCCACGAGCACCGCAGCGGCGGCGAGCAGCCCGGTGGCCTGCACGTGCTGGCCCTTGAACAGCGCCAGCGCCAGCGGCGCGGTGCGGAACGTGCCGTTGGGGCTCATCACCAGCGGGATCAGGAACTCGTTCCAGGTCCACATGAACACGAGCAGCACCAGCGTCACCACGGCGGGCCGCCCGATCGGGACCAGGATCGACCAGAGCGTGCGCCACGATCCTGCGCCGTCGATCCGCGCCGCCTCCATCACAGGCCGCGGCGCGGAACGGAAATAGGCACGCATCCAATACGTGCCGAACGCGATCGACTGAGCGATCTGCGGCAGTGCGACAGCCCACAACGTGTTCGTGAGACCGAGGGCCCGCAGGTCGTAGAACAGCGGCACCACGATGGCCTCGGTAGGCACCATCAGCCCGAGCAGGAACAACGGGAACAGCCAGCCGGACCCGCGCACCGCCATCGTGCCGAACGCGTAGCCGGCCAGCAGCGAGGCGAGCACCGCGACGACCACGACAACCACCGCCACGGTGGCGGAGGTGAGCATGTACCGGCTGAACTCACCCTCGGTCCAGGCCTGGCGGAACACCTCGAGGCCACCGGGCGAGGTGGTGCTGGGTGCCAGCGCGGTCGCCAGCGCGATGCCGATCGGGGCGATCGCGAACGCCGCGAACAACGCCAGCACCACGTAGTTGGCTGCGCGCTCGGCGCGCGAGACGATCACGGCTCGCTCCGGTCGACGACCCGGTTCACGACCATGTTGATCGCGAAGATCAGCACGGTCAGCGTGACGGCGATCGCCGCGGCCGAGCCCACCGCACCCTCGCGGAAGGCCCGCTGGAACACCTCGTAGGCGGGCACCGTCGTCGAGGTGCCCGGCCCGCCACCGGTGGTGACGTAGACGAGGTCGAAGGTCTTGAGCGCCGCGACGATCGTCAGCGTCAGCGCGACCGCGATCTCGGGGCGGATCGAGGGCAGCGTGAGCGAGAAGAACTCCCGCACCGCGCCCGCGCCGTCGAGCCGCGCGGCCTCGTACTGCTCACGCGGCAGTCGCGCCATGCCGGCGAGCAGCAGCACCGTGACCAGACCCATCTGCACCCAGGTGCCGACCATCCCGACGGCGGGCAGGGTCCAGGTGTAGTCGCCGAGCCACGTGCGGGTGAGCTGATCGAGCCCGATCGCACGCAGCGCCGTGTTGAGGGTGCCGTCGGGTGCGTAGATCTGCCGCCAGGCCACCGCCACCACCACCATGGCGATCACCTGCGGCAGGAACACCACGGTGCGGAACAGCCCGAGCCCGCGGACAGCTCTGTCGCGGTTGAGTACGGCCGCCAGTACCAGCCCGATCGCCAGCGGCAGCAGCGAGAAGAAGCCGATCAGCACCAGGGCGTGCGCGAAGGCGGCCCGCAATTGCTCCTCCTGCACCAGCGCGAGGTAGTTGTCCAGGCCGACGAAGGCCGAGGCGCCCAGCCCGTCCCAGGAGTACAGCGAGTACTGCACCGAGCGCGCCAGCGGGTAGAGGAGGAACCCGCCGAACAGGATCAGCGCCGGCGCCAGGTAGGCGTAGGGCACCCAGCGGCGGCCTGACCGCACCGCTCAGCCGCCTTGCGTGAAGGCGCTGTAGTCGGCCTCGAGCCCTTCCAGGAACTGCGTGGGATCGGCCTGCCCGCCGATGAGGTCCTGCAGCCCGGCACCGAGGGTGTCCCCCATGGAGGGCGTCGCCCAGTCGAGGTAGGGCAGCAGGTGCCCGCTCTCGCTGACCGTGCCGAACGCCTCGAAGATCTCGGCGTTGACGCCGGAGCTCGGGGCGAGCTCGGCGGTGCGGTTCACCGGCATGTTGCCGGTCTCCGCCAGCACCTGCATCGCGTCGTCGCTGGTGATGAAGTCGATGTAGGCAGCGGCCGCCGTCGCGTTCGGGCTCTGCGCCGTGATCGCGAACGGGAGCCCGGTGCCACCGGTGGTCGCGATCGGGCCGCCGGCCTCCACGGGCGGCGGCGCCATGAAGCCCACGTCGTCGCCCATCGCGGCCTCGAGGTCCGCGGCAAGCCACGAACCGCCGATGAGGAAGACGGCGGAGCCCTCGGAGAAGGACTGCCAGGCGGCGTCGTAGTCGGTCCCGTTGGGTCCGTCGTTGAAGTAACCGGCCTCGACCCACTGCTGCAGCTCGGCGGCGGCCGCCTCGTTCTCCGGCGTCATCCAGGAGGCGCCCGCGTTGCCCATGCCGAGGGCGGTGATCTCGTCGGCGGGGACGTGCTGGCCCTGGATCGGGCCGAACACGTGCCCGGCGGGCCAGCCGTCGAGGTTGCCGAGCTGGATCGCCGTCGCGCCGCTGCTCTGCACGGTCGCCAGCGCGGCGGTGAAGTCCGACCAGGTGCCGCTGCGCAGCGACTCCTCCTCGACACCGGCGGCCGCGAGCGCGCTGCGGGAGTAGAAGATGCCGACGATCTCGCCGGTCTGCGGCAACCCGTACAGCGCGCCCTCGCCGAACGTGGCGCCGCCATCCCCGTAGGAGGACACCGCGAGCACGGACTCGCTGTAGCGCTCACGCCAGCCGTAGGCGTCGGCGTAGTCGTCGAGGTCGAGCAGCAGCCCGGCCTCGACGAACGCGCCCATGGTCCCGCGGGTGTTGTTCGCCTGCACCACGTCGGGCGCGTCGTCGCCCGTGAGCGCGCCGCGCAGCGTGGTCTCCAGGTCGTCGAAGGACTGCGAGACGCGGTCGATCGTGACGTTGGGGTACAGCTCGGAGAACGCCGCGTTGAGCTGGGTCATCTGCTCGTCCTGGCCGCCGCGGACCTCCTGGTCCCACACCGTCAGCGTGATGTCGCCGAGAGCGGCGACGTCGGTGCTGATCTCCTGCGGCTGCTCCGACGTGGGCTCCTGGGTGCCCGATCCCGGCGCGCACGCCGCGATCATCAACGCCAACCCGAGCCCGGCAGCGGTCGCAGCGGTCACGGTCGAGGGTCTCATCGATGCTCCTTCAACGTGAAACGGCGGGCATCCGTGCCGCGCCGCGCCAGTCTGCCACGCCCGTCGCTACAGGGCGTGGATCAGCTCGACGAGCCGGGTGAGGACCGCGGGGTCGGCGCCGGGCGGTACGCCGTGGCCGAGGTTGACCACATGCCCGGGCGCGGCACGGCCGGCCTCGACGACCGCGCGCACGTGGCCCTCGAGCACCTCCCACGGAGCGCCGAGCAGCGCCGGGTCGATGTTGCCCTGCAGCGGCACGCCGGGCACGAGCGCCGCCGCCTCGTCGAGCGGTGTGCGGTGGTCGACGCCGACGACGTCCGCAGCGGTGGACATCGCCGGCAGCAGGTGGCCGGTCCCGGTGCCGAAGTGCACGGTCGGGACACCCTGCGCACGCGCACCTGTCAGCGCCGCCGTCGAGGCCGGGAGCACGGCCCGCTCGTAGTCGGCGAGCGAGAGCGAGCCCGCCCACGAGTCGAAGAGCTGGACGGCGCTCGCACCGGCAGCGACCTGGGCGAGCAGGAACGCCGAGGACAGCTGCGCCGTCCACGACATCAGCTGCTGCCACGCCTCCGGGTCGGCGTGCATGAGGGTGCGGGCGGCGAGCTGGTCCTTGCTCGGGCCGCCCTCCACGAGGTAGGCGGCGAGCGTGAACGGAGCGCCCGCGAAGCCGATCAGCGGTGTCCCGCCCAGCTCGGCCACCACGATCCGCACCGCCTGGGCGACGGCGTCGAACGCCTCGGGCGTGGCGCCGTCGGGTGCGTGCGCGACCAGGTCGCGGACGTCGGCTGCCGTGCGGACCGGGTGCGCGAGCACCGGCCCCTTGCCGGGGACGATCTCGACGTCGACGCCCACCATCTTCAACGGCACCACGATGTCGCTGAACAGGATCGCGGCATCCACACCGTGACGCCGCACGGGCTGGAGCGTGATCTCGGCCGCCAGCGCGGGATCGAGGCAGGCATCGAGCATCCGGGTGCCGACCCGTAGCTCCCGGTACTCCGGCAGCGACCGGCCGGCCTGCCGCATGAACCAGACGGGCAGCCGGTCGGGGCGCTCGCCGCGGTAGGCGCGCAGCAGCGGCGCGGAGGCCAGCGCGGGGTGGGGGTTCAGCTCGACGGTCGGCACCCCTCGATCGTGCCACTGTCTCCGCCCGCCCAGTCGCGACACCGTGTCGCCTCAGCCTCGCCTCGCGGCCACCGTGAGATCGCACACCGCCGGTGAGTGCGCACACCGCACCGTGCGCCGTCACCGTGGATGTGCGCACTCACGCCCACCGGCCGGCGGTCCGTGCCCACGTGCTGGACGTGACGGGGCGTCATCACCCGGAAACATGATCGCGCCTACCCTGGAGCGGTGCTCGTCTGCCTGGGAGCGAGTCACCGCACGGCCACGTTCGACCTGCTCGAGCGTCTCGCCTCGGGGCTCGCGGATGTCGCCGCACCGGCCGCTGCTCGCGGTCGGGTCACGCTGGCGACCTGCAACCGTTACGAGCTCTACCTCGACATCGAGGACGCGGACGACCCGGCGGACCTCGTCGCCGACGTCGCACGCGCCGCGCAGCTCGAGCCCGAGGAGCTCGCTGACGGCATGCGGGTGATCGCGGGCAACCGCGTCAGTGCGCACCTGTTCGCGGTCGCCTCCGGGCTCGACTCGATGGTCTTCGGCGAGCGCGAGATCACCGGCCAGGTGCGCCGCGCGCTCGCGGAGGCCCAGCGCGACGGCGTCACCACGCCTCAGCTCGAGCGCCTCTTCCAGGGCGCGACCGCCACCTCCCGCGAGGTCCGGGCCATCAGCGGCATCAGCGAGGGCGGGCAGTCGATCGTGCAGCTCGCGCTCGACCTCGCGGGCAGCCGCCTGGGCGGGTGGCGCGCCGCCCGCGTGCTCGTGATCGGCTCCGGCAGCCATGCGCGCGCCCTGTGCGCCGCGCTCGTCGAGCGCGGCGTCCGCGCCATGGACGCGTGGTCACCCTCGGGGCGGATGCTCCCCCACCCGGCCGTGCGGATGGTCGACGGCGACGATCTCACCTCCGCGCTGGGAGCCGCCGACCTCGTCGTCACCTCGACCACGCTCCAGGCGCTGACGCGCGAGCGGCTGCTCGCCGCCCGCGGCGCCTCGACCGAAGCGACCCTCGTCGTCGATCTGGGCATGCCGGCGAACGTGGATCCGGCCGTGGCCGAGCTCCCGGGCGTCGACCTGCTCGACCTGCCGACGATCGGTCTGCACGCCCCGGTGCCGGAGCTGCAGGCGAGCGCGCAGGCCCATGACCTGGTCGAGTCCGCAGCTGATGCGTTCGACGCCAGCGCAGCCGCCGGTCCGGTGGTCACCGCGTTCCGCGAGCACGTGATGCGCCTGCTCGAGCAGGAGCTCAAGCGGATGCAGGCGCGCCCGGGCACGTCGGTCGAGACGGCCGAGGCCACCGAGCGTGCGCTGCGCCACTTCGCCGGGGTCCTGGTGCACGGCCCCACCACCCGGGCCCACACCCTCGCTGTCGAGGGTCGCCTCGACGAGGTCATCGCCGCGGTCGAGACGCTCTACGGCCCCTCGGCCGCACCGCAGCACGCCGACGGCGCCGTGGCAGCGACGACCGCGTCCGCACCTTAGGCTGGACCCTCGTGGCTCACCTCCTCGGCGCAGAATCGGTGAGCGTCTCCTACCCCACCGCCCAACCCCTGCGCAGCGTCACCGTCGGTGTCGACGAGGGGATGCGGATCGGGATCGTGGGCCGCAACGGGGATGGCAAGTCCACCTTGCTTCGCGTGCTGGCACGTCTGCAGGAACCCGACGACGGTCGGGTCACCCACCGGGGCGGGCTCCGGGTCGGGATGCTCGGTCAGACCGATGACCTCCACGACGGCGCCACGATCAGCCAGTCCGTGCTCGGCGATCTCGCCGACCACGAGTGGGCGGCCGACCGCCGATCCCGCGAGGCGGTCGACGCGCTCGTGGGCGACCTCGACATGGAGGCGACGATCGGCACCCTCTCGGGTGGGCAGCGACGGCGCGCCGCACTCGCCGCGCTCCTGCTCGGCGACTGGGACGTGCTGGTCCTCGACGAGCCCACCAACCACCTCGACGTCGACGCGATCACGTGGCTCGCCGCCCACCTGCGGGAGCGCTGGTCGAAGGACCAGGGAGCGCTGCTGCTCGTCACCCACGACCGCTGGTTCCTCGACGAGGTCGCCACCACCACGTGGGAGGTCCACGACGGCATCGTGGACCCCTTCGAGGGCGGCTACGCCGCCTACGTGCTGCAGCGCGTCGAGCGGGACCGGCAGGCTGCGGTCGCCGAGGTGAAGCGGCAGAACATGATGCGCAAGGAGCTCGCGTGGCTGCGGCGCGGGGCGCCGGCACGCACGTCGAAGCCCAAGTTCCGCATCGACGCCGCCAACCAGCTGATCGAGGACGTACCGCCGCTGCGCGACCGCGTGGAGCTGTCCCGGATGGCGACCGCACGCCTCGGCAAGGACGTCGTCGACCTGCACGGCGCAGGCGTCAGCTTCGGCGACAAGGAGGTGCTGCGTGACATCGAGTGGCGCCTGGCGCCCGGTGAGCGCACCGGGATCGTGGGCGGCAACGGCTCCGGCAAGTCCACGCTGCTGTCGTTGATCGCCGGCACCCTGGCACCCACCGAGGGCCGCGTCAAGCACGGCAAGACCGTGCGGATCGGCAGCCTCGATCAGCAGTTCGGCGAGCTTGCCACGATCAGCGACGACCGCGTCCGCGACGTGCTCGCCCGCTTCAAGACCACGTACACGATCGACGGCTCCGACCTCACCCCGGCGCAGCTGCTGGAGCGGCTCGGCTTCGACCGGGCACTGCTCTCGGCGCGGGTCGGCGACCTGTCCGGCGGGCAGCGCCGTCGCCTCCAGCTGCTGCTCGTGCTGCTGGAGGAGCCCAACGTGCTGCTGCTCGACGAGCCCACCAACGACGTCGACACCGACACCCTCGCCGCCATGGAGGACCTGCTCGACACCTGGCCCGGCACGCTGATCGTCATCAGCCACGACCGGTACCTGCTCGAGCGCGTCACCGACAACCAGTACGCCATCCTCGACGGCCGGCTCCGGCACCTGCCCGGCGGCGTCGAGGAGTACCTGCGGCTGCGCAAGGACCGCGGGACCACGACGGCGCAGCTCACCTCTGCGGTGAGCTCACCGCCGTCGTCGGACCAACGGGCGGAACCCGCGCTCGGCGGCGCCGAGACGAGGGCCGCGCGCAAGGAGCTGGCCGCGATCGAGCGCCGGATGGACAAGCTCGCCACCCAGGTGACCGAGCTTCACCAGCAGATGGCCGTGCACGACTCCTCGGACTACACCGGGCTCACCGAGCTGGGCGACCGGCTCCGCGCGCTCGAGACCGAGACGGCCGAGCTGGAGGAACGCTGGCTCGAGGTGTCCGAGCAGGTCGGCTGACCGGGCTGAGCACGGCACCGGCTCAGGGCTCGGTGACCATCCCCAGCTCGAGCAGGAAGTCGAACGCGACGTCGGCCGGGAGCTCGCCACCCTCGTCGACCCGCAGGTTGAGCTGTTGCAGTCGCTCGTCGGTCAGCTCGGCCGCGAGCGTGCTGTAGATCTCCTCGAGCGCGGGGTACTCCTCGAGCGTCTCGGTGTTGATGACCGGCGCCACGTTGTAGGCCGGGAAGTAGCCGAGGTCGTCCTCGAGGACCACGAGGTCGAGGCTCTCGATGCGGCCGTCGGTGGTGAACACCTCGCCGAAGTTGCAGGTCCCGGCATCGGTCGCGGTATAGACCGCGCCGGTGTCGAAGATCATGATGTTCTCGTTCGGCACGCCCTGCGGGTCGCCGCGTGGGATGTCGTACGTCTCGAGCATCGGCCCGAGGCCGTCGGCACGCGAGTTGAACTCGGCCTCGACGCAGAAGGTCCGGTCCTCGACGGGCAGCGCGGCGAGCTCACTGAGCGTCGAGACGCCGTCGAGCTCCTCGACCGCCTCGGACCGCACCGCGAACGCATAGGTGTTGTTCAGGGGCGCCGGCGGCAACCAGGTCAGACCGTTGGCGGCGTCGGCGTCGCGGACCGCCTGCCACTGCTCCTGCTGGTCCGGGATGCCCTCGGCCTGGCCGAGGTAGGTCAGCCAGGCGGTGCCGGTGTACTCGAACGTGATGTCGGCCTCGCCCGAGAGCATCAGCTCGCGCACGGGCACACTGCCCGGCACGTTCGTGAGGTCGGTGACCGTGAACCCGGCGGCCTGCGCCACGATCACGGCCATCTTGCCGAGGATCAGCTGTTCGGTGAAGTTCTTGCCGGTCACGGTGATCGAGGCGTCCTCGGGCAGGCCCTCGATCCCCTCGATCGAGCCAGGGGCGCTCTCGGGCGTGTAGGCAGTCGCCGGGTGCAGACCGCAGGCGGCGACCACGCCGACCGACAGCCCGGCCAGCAGGGCGCCGACGCGACGTCGGGTACCTCGCGCTGCATTCATGGTCCTCGCCATCACATTCCCTTCGGCCGGGCGACGTGCTCGACCACGCGGCCGGCCCAGTCGATCAGCAGCGCCAGCAGCGCCGTCAGCAGGGCGCCGGTCACCAGCACCCGGAGCTCGTACAGGTTGACGCCCGTGGTGATGAGCAGCCCGAGGCCACCGCCGTTGATGAAGCTGGCGAGCGCCGCGGTGCCCACGAGGAGCACAAGCGCGGTACGGACACCGGCGAGCATCACGGGCACGGCCAGCGGAAGCTCGACACGGAACAGCACCGCAGGCGCGGTCATGCCCATCCCCCGGCCCGCCTCGACGAGCCGCTGGTCGACACCGCGGATCCCGATCATCGTGTTGCCCAGCACCGGTAGCGCCGCGTAGACCACCAGCGCGATGATCGCCGCCCAGAAACCGTTCGGAAGGAACGGAGCAGCCGCGATCAGCACGATCAGGCCGACGGCCGGCGCCGCCTGCCCGAAGTTCGCCACTGCCAGCACCGGGCCTGCGACCTTCTTGAACCGGCCGCGCGTGAGCAGCACCCCGAGCGGGATCGCGATCACGAGCACGATGGCAGTGCCGACCAGCGTCAGCAGCAGGTGCTCACCGATCAGCTTCACGAGCGCGCCGGCGTTGAGGGTCTCCGCCTCCGTCGCGGTCAGCTCGGCCGTCCGCAGCCAGACCACGAGTGCGAGCGCGGCAGCCACGATCGCCACGAGCTGGAAGATCAGCGGTCGCCACGGGCGTGCCGCTGAACCGGTGCCGGCTGCTGGTCCGGCGATCGCCTCAGCCATCCTGTGTCACCTCGGCGTTGGTGCCCACCGGTGCGCCGCCGATGTCGTCGCCGGCAGCGTCGCGGACCGCGCGGATCGCCTCCATGACCACCTCGACCGTGATCACACCCACGAACACGCCCCGGCGACCGGTGACGATCGCCGCGCCCGCGCTGGAGACCAGCATCTCGTCGAGCGCATCGTTGAGCGTCGCGTCCTGACCCACGATCGGGGTCGTCTCGTCCACCGCGTCGGCGAGCGTCGTCAGGCGTGAGAGCTGACGCCTCGAGGGCCAGCCGATGGGGCGGTCACGCTCGTCGAGGATGACCGCGTGCCCGTGCTTGGCCTGCTCGACCCGCGCCAGCACGTCGGCTGCGGCCTCGCCGGGTCGCGCCGTGACCGCCTCCCTGAGCTCGACGTCCCGTACCCGCCGCAGGTTGAGCTGCTTGAGCCCGGCACCGCTGCCGATGAAGGACTCGACGAACTCGTCGGCCGGTTCGGCCAGGATGCGTTCGGGGGTGTCGTACTGCACGATCTGCGCGCCCTCGCGGAAGATCACGATCCAGTCGCCGAGCTTGACCGCCTCGTCGAAGTCGTGGGTGACGATGACGATCGTCTTGCGCAGCTCGTGCTGGATGCGGATCAGCTCGTCCTGCAACCGCTGCCGCGTGATCGGGTCCACCGCGCCGAACGGCTCGTCCATCAGCAGCACGGGCGGGTCGGCCGCCAGTGCCCGCGCCACGCCCACGCGTTGCTGCTGGCCGCCCGAGAGCTCCTTGGGGTACCGGTCGCGGTAGGTGTCCGGATCGAGCGAGACGAGGTCGAGCAGCTCGGTGGTGCGCTCCTCGATGCGCTGGGCGTCCCAGCCGAGCATCTTCGGCACGATCGCGATGTTCTGCGCGACCGTCATGTGAGGGAACAGGCCGCCGGCCTGGATCACGTAGCCGATGCGACGACGCAGCTGGTCGCCGTCGATGTCGGTGACGTCCTCGTCGCCGAGGACGATCCGGCCGTCGGTCGGCTCGATCAGCCGGTTGATCATCTTGAGCGTGGTGGTCTTGCCGCAGCCGGACGGCCCGACGAGCATCACGACCTGCCCGGCGGGGATCTCGAGGGTCACGCCGTCGACGGCGGGCGTGGTCTGCCCGGGATAGCGCTTGGTCACGCCCTCGAGGCGGATCGACTTGCCGGTGATCTGGCTCTCGTCGCCCTGGGGCAGGGCGGTGGCGGTGTCAGACACGGATACCTCTCGGTGTGGTCAGTCGCCCGATGGCGACGAGGACGAGGTCGAGCACGAGCGCGAGCAGGATCACGCCGACGACGGCGGTCACGATCGACTCGATCGAACCGGCTCCCCCCATCCGGGAGAGCCCTTGGAAGATGAGGCCGCCGAGCCCGGGGCCGAGCACGAACGCGGCGACGGCGGCGACACCCATCACCATCTGCCCCGAGATCCGCACCCCGGACAGGATCACCGGCCACGCGATCGGCAGCTCGACCCGCCAGAAGGTGCGGAACCGGCTCATGCCGATCCCGCGCGCCGACTCGACGACGCCGGGGTCGACGCCGGCGAGCCCGACGACCGCGTTGCGCAGGATCGGCAGCACGGCGTAGAAGACCACGACGACGACGGCGGGGGTGACGCCGAACCCGAGCGGCGCGACCATCAGGCCGATCAGCGCGAACGACGGGATCGTCAGCCCGATCGCGGTGACGCCGTTGGCGAGCGAGCTCGCGGCCTGGTTGCGGTACACGAGGGCCGCGACCCCGACCCCGATGACCGTGGCGATCACCAGGGACTGCGCCACGAGGCTCAGGTGCTGTACCGAGGCGAAGGCGATCTCGTTGAACCGCCCGGCCAGGAATTCCCCCATGCGCTCGACCCCATCAGTTTCGTATGTATGTTTCGCGTCACGTAGTCTCGCCGTCCACCCCTCCTGGGAAACGGCGGTCAGCACGTTATCGGGTCGGTCAAGACATGTCCAACGCAGGATCAACGGAGAGCCTCGATCCCGCCTCGGTCAGATAGCGGCGGCACACACCAGGTTGCTCCTGCGCATAGGCTCGTCGGAGTCGATGCGCAACCGGGAGGAGCGTCATGAGCCTCGCCGGGGCACAGGATCAAGGCGCCGATGCGGCGGTCGAGGCGGTCACCGCGTGGGCTGCGGGTCGCGGTCTGGAGCTGTACCCGCACCAGGAGAGCGCGCTGCTCGAGGTTGCCTCGGGCGCGAACGTGATCTGCTCGACCCCGACGGGATCGGGCAAGTCGTTGATCGCGATGTCGGCTCACACGGTCGCGCTGGCCGAGGGCCGCCGGACCTACTACACCGCTCCGCTGAAAGCGCTGGTCAGCGAGAAGTTCTTCGATCTGGTCGATCTCTTCGGGGCCGATCTGGTGGGCATGGTCACCGGTGACGTCGCGATCAACGCCGACGCCCCGATCATCTGCTGCACCGCCGAGATCCTCGCCAACCTCGCGCTGCGCGAGGGCGAGCTGGCCGACGTCGGGCAGGTGGTGGCCGACGAGTTCCACTACTACGCCGACCCGCAGCGCGGCTGGGCGTGGCAGGTGCCGCTGCTGGAGCTGACGCAGGCGCAGTTCGTGCTGCTCTCGGCGACCTTGGGCGACGTCAGCGCGATCGCCGAGGACCTCACCACACGCACCGGCCGACCGACCGCTGTGATCGACGACGCTGCCCGGCCCGTGCCGCTGACCTACGCCTACTCGCTCGAGCCGTTGGCCGAGCTGCTGCAGGAGCTGGTCACCACGCACCGCGCGCCGGTCTACGTGGTGCACACGAGCCAGGCTGCCGCGGTCACGACCGCGCAGGCGCTGACGTCCACCCAGGTCGCCACACGCGCGCAGCGGGACGCGATCGCCGCGTTCCTCGACGAGTACAGGGTCACCTTCTCGCGAGGCTTCGGCAGCACGTTGTCTCGGCTGCTGCGGCACGGCATCGGCGTGCACCACGCGGGCATGCTCCCCCGCTACCGGCGGGTGGTGGAGCGCCTCACGCAGGCGGGTCTGCTGCCGGTGATCTGCGGCACCGACACGCTCGGGGTGGGCATCAACGTCCCGATCCGCACCGTGGTGCTCACCTCGCTGGTGAAGTTCGACGGCGTTCGGCAGCGCCACCTGAGCGCTCGCGAGTTCCATCAGGTCGCGGGCCGCGCCGGCCGCGCCGGGTACGACACCCTCGGCGAGGTCATCGTGCAGGCGCCCGAGCACGTCATCGAGAACGCGAAGGCGCTCGCCAAGGCGGGCGACGACGAGCGCAAGCGCCGCAAGATCGTGCGCAAGCAGGCTCCTGCCGGCCAGGTGAACTGGACCGACAAGACCTTTGAGCGGCTGCGCGACGCGGCACCCGAGCCGCTGACCTCGCAGATGCGCGTGACGCACGCCATGGTGCTCTCGATGCTGTCCCGCTGGGGCGACCCGGTCACGGCGATGGCCAAGCTCCTCACCGACAACCACGAGGCCCCCAGCCCCCGCAACACGCTGGTACGCGACGCGTTGAGGATCTACCGATCGCTGCGCGCGGCCGGGATCGTGGAGAAGCTGGCCGAGCCGGACGCCCAGGGCCGGCAGGTCCGGCTCGCGACCGAGGTACCGATCGACGTCGCGCTCGACGCACCGCTCTCGCCGTTCGCGCTCGCGGCGCTGGAGCTGCTCGACCCCGAGGACCCGAGCTTCGTGCTCGACGCCGTCTCGGTGGTCGAGGCGACGCTCGAGGACCCGCGACCGCTGCTGATCGCACAGGATAAGGCTGCGCGCGGCGAGGCGATCGCGGCGATGAAGGCCGACGGCGTCGACTACATCGACAGGATGAACGCCCTCGACGACATCACCTACCCCCGCCCGCTCGAGGAGCTGCTGAGCGCGGCCCTCGCCGAGTACGCGCAGGCGCACCCGTGGGTGGACGACCACGAGCTGAAGCCGAAGTCGGTGGTGCGCGAGATGCTCGAGCGCGCGATGACGTTCGGTGAGCTGATCTCCTCCTACGGCATCGCCCGCAGCGAGGGTGTGCTGCTGCGGTATCTCACCGATGCCTACCGCGCGCTGCGCCGGATGGTGCCGCCGCACCTGCGCACCGAGGAGCTCGAGGACGTCGTCGAGTGGCTGGGCGCCACGGTGCGCGGGGTGGACTCCTCGCTGCTGGACGAGTGGGAGTCGCTCGCCTCGGGCGGTGCGCTCGCACGCCTCGAGAGGCCCGAGGACGACGACGGCGACATGGCACTCGCGCCCCCGGTCCGGCCGATCACCGACAACGTGCGCGCGTTCCGCGTGATGGTCCGCAACGCGATGTTCCGCCGCGTGGAGCTGCTGGCACGGGAGGCGTACGACGAGCTGGGCGATCTCGACGGCGCGGCCGGCTGGGACGCCGCCGCCTGGCGAGCCGCCGCGGACCCCTACTGGGACGAGTACGACGACCTCGGCATCGGCCCGGAGGCCCGCGCCCCCTCGATGCTCGGCATCGAGGAGCGGGGCGACGCCTGGGTGCTCACCCAGATCCTCGACGACCCCGCCGGCGACAAGGACTGGCGCCTGACCGCCGTCGTCGACATCGCCGCGAGCGTCGCCGAGGGCGAGCCAGTGCTCCGGATCGAGCGGCTCGGCCCGCTCTGATCGCCACCAGGCCCCGCCGCGCCGACCCGGGGTCCCGCGAAGCGTGTCGGGGACCCGTCGCCACGACGTCGATGTCGTACCTCTGTTCTATCGTGAATCCATGGCCAGGACGAGCGGATCCGAGCGGGGCGGGGCACCACTGGCTGGCGCCCGGGATGTCGCTGCGCTCAGGGCTGCCGCACAGACCGCGTTCGAGGCACTCGGCGCGGCTGCCGTCGCCGGCATCGACCGCGGTACGGCCGTCGACATGGGCGAGCGCCCGGACGCGGGCGCAGCACTCGTCGACCTGATCTCGGACGTGGAAGATCTGATCGCTGCGGCAGCGGCGGTGCAAGCGCGGGCCGCGGTCGACCTGGACCGCGTGCGGCGGGCGCAGGAGGCCGAGCGTGGTATCGCCGCGGCCCGGCGCGGTCGCGGCGTCGCGGCGGAGGTGGGGCTGGCGGCCCGGACCTCGGGATCGCGCGGCAGCAGGATGCTGGGCTTGGGCAAGGCCCTGTGCCTGGAGATGCCACACACGATGGCGGCACTGGCAGCCGGGCGCCTGTCGCCGTGGCGAGCGACGCTGCTGGTCAAGGAGTCTGCCTGCCTACCGACGGAGGATCGGGCGCGCATGGACCGGGACCTGTGCCGCGACCCCGGGGTGCTGGCGGGCTTGGGCGACCGTCAGATCGGGGACGCCGCCCGCACCTGGTGCGCGCGCGAGAACGCAGCCGCAGTGGTCGAGCGCAGGGCCAGAGCCGAGTCCGAGCGACGCGTCAGCATCCGTCCCGCACCCGACGCCATGGTCTACCTCACGGCGCTGCTGCCGGTGGCCGAGGGGGTCGCCGCCTTCGCGGCGCTCAGCCAGCACGCCGATGCCGCGCGCGCTCGCGCCCTCGACGAGAGCGGCGGTGCCCGTTCCCGTGGCCAGGTGATGGCCGATGCGTTGGTGGCCGCCGTGACCGGCCGTCCTGAGGGCTCGTGCCCACCGGTCCTCGTCAACCTCGTGATGACCGATCGTGCGCTCTTCACGGGCGACAGCGAGCCGGCGGTGCTGCCTGGCTTCGGACCGGTGCCGGCAGCGACCGCACGTGAGCTCGTCGCACGATCGAACGGTGAGGCAGGGGCGTGGGTGCGCAGGCTGTACGTCGCACCGAGCACCGGTGACCTCGTCGCGATGGACAGTCGCCGGCGCCGCGCCCCGAAGGGGCTGTCCCAGCTCATCGGCCTGCGTGATGGCGGCCGCTGTCGCGTCCCCTGGTGCGACGCCCCCATCCGACACATCGATCACGTGGTCCCGGCCGCGCGAGGCGGCCCCACCAGGAAGCGGTACCTCCAAGGCACCTGCGAGGCGCACAACTACGGCAAGGCGGCGCTCGGGTGGCATGCGGAGCCCGCCGAGGTGGAACCGGGCAGCCGGCACCGAGTGGTGACCACCACACCGACCGGCCACACCTACAGCGGTACCGCTCCCCCGCTGCCGGGCGCGCAGGAGCATGCGCACCCACCCGCCGAGCTGTGGCGCGTGGCGGATCCCTCCCCCGGCGAGCGTGTGCTCGCCGACCTCAGCTGGCGGGTCGCCTGAGCTAGATATCCCGCCGGCGGAAGGTCACCAGCGCGAGGACCGTCACCACCAGCACCACCGCCAGCGTGACGATGCCGCCCTGGGTCATCGAGACCGTGCGCTCGACGTAGTCACACATCGTCCCGCCGGCCTCGACCGTGCAGATCTCCTCGTAGTACGACGCGGGCCGGCCTGTCGTCCAGGCCGTGACGTTATTGGTCACCGTCCAACGCTGGCCGCCGGGAACCATCATCGTGAGCGCGATCAGATCGACCGCGATGAGGTACCCGATAGCCACTCCGAGCGCTGCAGCCGTGTGCCGCACGAGGAAAGCCAGCGCCGCACCGGCCACTGCCACTGCCATCGCCGTCGCGCCCACCCGCAGCACCATGTGCAGCTGCGTGGCTTCGAGCATCACCTCGCTGCCCGCCAGCGCATACCCCCCGGCGTTCGCGCCCAGGAACAATGCGCCCCACAGCAGCCCGAAACCGAGCCCGGTCAGCGCCGTCGCCGCGACCTTGGACCCGAAGACGGGGAGCCTGCGTGGCTCGAAGGTCAGCCACGTGCCGATCGAGCCGGAGCTGAACTCCGCGGCGACGAACGTCACGCCCACCATCAGCGCCACCAGGAGCATGATCATCTGCCCCGACTGCAGCGCGCTCGCGACGAACTCGTCGAACGGTGGCGGCTCCCAGAGGTACCACTCGCGCTCCGGTGCCATCTCGTCGCACCCGAAGTCGAGCTGCTCACCAGCGAGCTCCGACTCCGTCGCCTCGGCCTCCTCGCACTGCTCGACCTGCTCCGGTCCGTGCTCCTCCCAGTCCTCCTGCGCGAGCTCCCACTGCCTCTCGGCCTCCTCCAGCTGGGCCTCGGTCATCGGTTGCGCCGAGCTGTACGCGGCCCAGGCGAACAGCGCCGTGCTCGCCAGCCCCGCGATCAGCAGCAGCACGATGGCCGCGCGCGAGCGCAGCCGCAGCAGCTCGACGCCCAGCAGCCTCATGAGCCGGTACCCCCCGTGGGCTCGCCGGGTGCGGCCGGCGGTGGGGCGCCCAGTCCATGTCCTGCCGTCAGCTCGAGGAACACCGACTCGAGACCGGCGCGGGTGCGGTTGAGGCTGTGGACGTAGCGGCCGTGCTGGGCCAGCAGGTAGGTGACCCGCGCCGGGTCGTTCTCACCCTCGACCACCAGCATCTCGCCCTCGGCCCGCACGCTCAGCCCGGCGGCGGCGAGCACCTGCGCTGCGCCGGCGGGATCGGCGATCCCCACCTTCACCGCGCCCGCCCGGTCGCCCACGACCTCGGCCACCGAGCCGGACGCGAGCAGCCGCCCCTGGCCGATGATCGAGACGGTGTCGGCCACCTGCTCGACCTCCGCGAGGATGTGGCTGCTCACGAGCACGGCACGGCCCTCGTCGGCGAGCCGCCGCATCGTGCCGCGGATCTCGTGGATACCCGCCGGGTCCAGCCCGTTGGTCGGCTCGTCGAAGATCAGCAGGTCGGGCGACTTGAGCAGCGTCGCAGCGATGGCTAGGCGTTGCTTCATGCCGAGCGAGTAGCCGCGGTAGGCCTCGCCCGCGCGGTCGCGCAGGGCCGTGCGCTCGAGCACGTCGTCCACCGCGGTGCCGGGCGCACCGATCGCGCGCGCCAGCAGGTCGAGGTTGCGCCTCGCCGTGAAGTTCGGGAAGAACTTCGGCGACTCCACGATCGCGCCTACCCGGTTGATGACCTCCGGCAGCGCTCGCGGCACCGACGTCCCGAAGATCCGCATCCGCCCCGAGTCGGCGCGCACGAGGCCCAGCAACATCCTGATCGTGGTCGTCTTGCCCGAACCGTTCGGGCCCAGGAACCCGTGCACGCCCCGCGCAGGCACGCGCAGGTCGAGCCCGTCCACGGCGGCCCGCCCCCGGTAGGTCTTGCGCAGGTCGCGCGTGACGACAGCCCACTCGCCCTCGGCCATGTTGCCCCCTTCGAGGTCGTGTGCACCGCAGGTTATCGGGGACCTCTGCCCGATCCGGTGAGGCGAGCACACCGGCGCGCCCACCTACCATGGGCGCGTGAGCGACAAGGCAGCCGGCTGGTACCCCGACCCTGACGGGGACAACCGTCAGCGGTACTGGGACGGCGACTCCTGGACGGAGTACTACACGCCGCTCGCGCCCGAACGCACCGATCTCCACGGGGCGAGCACCGCCGTCACCGACTACCCCTACCTCACGGCGAGCAAGACCGGGTCGCACCACGACCTGATGGCACCGCCGATCCACGTCGGCAGGTCGGGCAGCGGCGGCTGGCCCACCGCACCGGCAGCGGGCGGGGACGGCGACACCCAGGAGTTCAACGGTGGCGGCAAGCACTCTCGCGCGAGCGCCTGGGCCATGGTGGCCGCCAGCGCGCTGGTGGTGCTGCTGGTCGTCGGCGTGGCCTGGTGGGCGTTCCGACCCGACTCCCCTGCCGGCGGACCCACCGACGGCGACACGACGCGACCGACCGACGGCGAGACCGTGACTGCTGAGCTGACGGTCGACTCCCCCAGCAGTGCGACCGTCCCTGCGGCCGGCCTGTGGATCGGCACCCTGGAGCTCGGCTCGGACACCACCCTGCTGCTGGAGGCGTACGGCTCCAGCAGCAGCAGCGACCTGCGCATCTCCGTCGTACCCGAGGGCAGCGACGACCCGGTGGGCGCCAACGACGACCGCGGCAACTTCCTCGCGAGCATCGGCGGCAACGCGCTCAACCCTCTCCTCGCCGTCACGTTGGCCGCGGGCACGTACGAGGTCCACGTCGACGAGCGCAACGGCGCCGAGGTCGACTTCGACATCAGCGCCACCTCGGTGACCGCCGAGCTGGCGCCGGGCTCGAGCGTCGACGCATCCACAGCTCAGAACGGCTTCTGGGCCGGCGTGCTCACGATGGCAGCCGACGGCGCGGTGACGATCACCGTCGAAGGCGTCAGCACGACCGAGAACAGCAACCCCGACGCGGTCGTGGTGGTCGTGGGCGAGGGTGATCGTCAGTACGTGAACGACGACCGCAACGCCGACGACCGCGACCCCCAGCTCGAGCAGGACCTGCCCGCCGGCACCTGGGTGGTGCTGGTCTTCGACTACCGGGGTCGTGCCCTCGAGGCCGACGTCACGGTCTCGTGACCGATCTCCCCGTCCACGGCACGACCACCTCGTCGGAGAGCTTCGACGGCGGGATCTGGATCGGAGCCGAGCTCGACGAGGTCGCCGTCGAGTCCTCGAGCCTGCGGCGCCTGCGTGGCAGCGGCGGCACCTGGACCCGCACCTCCTTCATCGACTGTGCGCTCGACGGCGCCGATCTGGCCGGGGTGGTCACCACCGACTCCTCGCTCGTGCGCTGCACGCTCGACGGCGCCCGGCTCACCGGTAGCCAGTGGCTCCGGTCGCGCTGGCGGCAGCTCGACGCCACCGAGCTGGTGGCCGACACGCTCTCGGCGCACGGCAGCACGTGGACCGACGTCACGCTCACCGGCGCCCGGCTGCGCGAGCTCGACCTCTCCGAGGCCAAGCTCGTGCGGGTCCGGTTCGTCGACTGCGACCTCACCCGGGCGCGGTTCGCCGGTGTGCGCTGCTCGGACGTCACGCTGAGCGGCTGCACGCTCGACGCCATCACCGGGGTCACCGGCCTGCGGGGCGCGCACCTCGCCCGCACCGACGCCGCGAGCGCACTTCCCGCGCTCGCTGCCGAGCTCGGTATCCGGGTGATCGACGACTGAGGCCCTTGCCCGCTGGCCGCGATCTGGACGGGATGCGCCGGCGGGCTACCCGCTGAGCCGGGTGTGCCATGATCGGGGCGTTGAGTGCAAGCACTCGCGTGCTCTGGGGTCGGTGTAATTCCGAGCCGGCGGTGAAAGTCCGCGACCCGGTCACAGCCAGTGACCGGTTGATCAGGTGAAATTCCTGGACCGACGGTGAAAGTCCGGATGGGAAGCGCACGCGGTGGCGTCGCTGTCCGCCCACGAGCAGGCAGCGTCCGTCGTCGTCACCCCCTGAGCCGTGACCGGACCAGGGACCCCGATGGACGAACTGAGGACCGCCGAACGGCGCGCGATGAGGCGAGCCCTGGATCTCGCTGCGACGCCGGGGCTGCCGCTCGGACCCAACCCGCGGGTCGGGTGCGTCGTGCTGTCGAGCTCCGGCGAGCAGCTCGGCGAAGGATTCCACCGAGGCGCGGGCACCCCGCACGCCGAGGTCGTCGCACTCTCTCGGTGCCGCCCGGGTGCCGAGCCAGCGGTCGCGGTCGTCACGCTCGAGCCGTGCCGGCACGTGGGGCGAACGGCGGCGTGCACCGACGCACTGCGCGCCGCCGGCGTGCGGCGGGTCGTCATCGGGCACCCCGATCCCACCCCGAGCGCCGGCGGCGGGGCACAGCTGCTGCGGGCCGCGGGCATCCAGGTCGTCGAGGCGATGCCCACCGACATCGCGGACCGTGCCGCCGCGCTCGTCGCGCCCTGGCTCTTCGGGCTGGCTCACCAGCGCCCGTGGGTCACCTGGAAGGTGGCGACCACGCTCGACGGCCGAGCCGCCGCCCGCGACGGCTCCAGCCGCTGGATCACCGGCCCCGCCGCCCGCCGGGACGTCCACGCCGTGCGAGCGGCTCACGACGTCGTGCTCGTCGGCACCGGCACCGCGCTCGTGGACGACCCGGAGCTCACCGTTCGGGACGGGTGCGGGCGGGCGCTCCCCCACCAGCCTGCGCGCGCCGTCATGGGCCTGCGCGACCTGCCGGCACACGCGCGCGCCGTGGCCGGCCCGGGCCGCTTGATCCGGTTGCGCACCCGCGATGTCGACGCCGCCCTCGGCGACCTCTTCGCGCTCGGCCTGCGACGGGTCCTGCTCGAGGGCGGGCCGCAGCTCGCCGCAGCGTTCCTTGGTGCCGGAGTGGTCGACGAGATCGTCGCGTACGTCGCGCCGGCCCTCCTGGGCGCCGGTCCGGCGGCGCTGGCCGACCTCGGCGTCGTCTCGATCGACGACGCGCTCCGGCCGCGACTCGTCGACGTCGCGGTGATCACCGATCCGCCACCCGACCCGTCGACAGCCGGGACCGGCCCTGCTGCCGACATCCGCCTCACCCTCCGCCTCGACCCCCCAGGAGCCTGATGTTCACCGGACTTGTCGAGTCCATCGGAACCGTGACGTCCATCGAGAGGACCGCGACCAGTGCGCGGCTACGCATCCATGCACCCCAGGTGCTGGAGGACGCCCGGACGGGCGACTCGATCGCCGTCGACGGATGCTGCCTCACGCTCGTCGAGCATCACGGCACGGAGTGGACCTCCGACCTGATGCTCACCACGCTCGAGGCGACGACGCTGGGCGACCTCCAGCCAGGAGACCCCGTCAACCTGGAACGCGCCGTGCGCGCCGACTCCCGCCTCGGTGGGCACATCGTGCAGGGCCACGTGGACGGCGTCGCGCTCGTGCGCGAGCGGGAGCACACGCCCCACTGGGATGTCGTCAAGCTCTCGGTGCCGCAGGATCTGATGGTCTTCATCGCCCCGCAGGGCTCGATCACGCTGGCGGGCGTGAGCCTGACGGTCGTCGCGGTCGAGAGCACCGCGGTCACCGTCAGCCTGATCCCGCACACGCTGGCCAGCACGACTCTCGGCGCTCTGGACGTCGGCGCCAGGGTCAACGTCGAGGTGGACGTCGTGGCCAGGTACGTGGCCACCGCGCTGGCGGGCCGACGATGAGCGCGGACCGGCTCGACCAGGTCGAGGACGCCGTCGCCGCGATCGCGACGGGCGCGCCCGTCGTCGTGGTGGACGACGCCGACCGGGAGAACGAGGGCGATCTCATCTTCGCGGCCTCGATGGCCACCGAGCGTCTGCTCGCTTTCGCGGTGCGGCACTCCAGCGGCATCATCTGCGTGCCGATTACCCCGCAGCGGCTCGCCGCGCTCGACCTGCCACCCATGACGGCCGTCAACGCCGACCCGCACCGCACCGCGTTCGCGGTGAGCGCGGACGCCCGCACGGGTGTGACGACCGGGATCAGCGCCGCCGACCGCGCGCACACGATCAGGCTGCTGGCCGACCCGGCGGCGACCCCCGGCGATCTCGTGCGACCCGGGCACGTGTTCCCGCTCGCGGCTCGCCCGGGCGGCGTGCTGGAGCGTCCTGGTCACACCGAGGCGGCGACCGACCTGGTGACCCTCGCCGGCCTGCTGCCGGTAGGTGCTCTCGTCGAGCTGGTCAACGACGACGGCACGATGATGCGAGCCCCCGCGCTGCGGGCGTTCGCCGACGAGCACGGGCTGGCGATGATCTCGATCGCCGACCTGGCCACCTACCGACGGCAGCAGGCGGCAGCCCTCGAGCGCGTCGCCCGCACGTGGCTCCCCCTGCCCGCCGGCACCTTCGAGACGTACGGCTACCGCTCCCCCGGTGGCGACGAGCATCTGGCCCTCGTGCACGGCGACGTCCACGAGGCTGCGGACATCCTCGTCCGCGTCCACTCCGAGTGCCTGACCGGCGAGGCGCTGGGAAGCGGCCGGTGCGACTGCGGACCGCAGCTCGCGCAGGCGCTCACCGAGGTTGCCGCCGCCGGCGCGGGCGTCGTGGTGTACCTACGCGGGCACGAGGGGCGCGGGATCGGCCTGGTGGAGAAGCTGCGCGCCTACGCGCTGCAGGACGCCGGTCTGGACACCGTCGACGCGAACCTGCGGCTCGGCCACCCGGTCGACGGCCGCACCTACGAGGCCGCGGGTCAGATCCTGCGCGACCTCGGCGTCCGCTCCGTGCGGCTGCTCACGAACAACCCCGACAAGGTGACCGGCCTGACCGCCGCCGGCATCGACGTGCGCACCCGGCTGCCTCTGGTCGTGCCGGCCACCCCCGACAGCTCCGACTACCTCGCCACCAAGCGCGAGCGGCTCGGTCACCTCAGCTGACCACCCCACCACCCCACCCCAGATCGGACATCCCATGAACTTCTCCGGCGCCCCGCACCTCACCTCCCCCGACGGCCGATCCCTGCGCGTCGCCGTCGTCGCCGCGCAGTGGCACGAGGAGGTCATGACCGGGCTGCTCGACGGCGCTGCCCGCGCGCTCGATCACACGGGCGTCGCCGAGGTGACCCTCGTGCGCGTCCCCGGGTCGTTCGAGCTCCCCGTCGCCGCATCGGTGCTCGCGCGCACGCACGACGCCGTGGTCGCGCTCGGCGTCGTCGTCCGGGGTGGCACGCCCCACTTCGAGTACGTGTGCCAGGCCGCGACCGACGGCCTGACGCGGGCCGCGCTCGACACGGGCACCCCGGTCGGGTTCGGGGTGCTGACCTGCGACGACGTCGATCAGGCTCGCGACCGCGCCGGCCTCGACGGATCGACCGAGGACAAGGGGTACGAGGCCGCGACCGCGGCGATCGCCACCGCCCTCGCGCTGCGCCCGCACCGCCCGGATCCGCACGAGGCCGGCGAGGTCGACGCCGGTACTCTCGTCACGTGAGCGAGCACGTCACCGACGCCCTGGCGCGGGTCCGCGAGCGGGTGGACGCGGCGGCACGCGCAGCAGGGCGAGAACCCGCCGAGGTGGCCGTGCTGCTGGCGGTCAAGACAGTCGATGCGCCCCAGATCCGCGAGGCGATCGCTGCCGGCTACCCCCTGCTCGGGCAGAACCGTGCGCAGGAGCTGACCGCGACCGAACCCGACCTGGTGGACCTCCAGCACAGCACCCACTTCATCGGGCACCTGCAGTCGAACAAGGTCAACGCCGTGCTGCGATGGGTGGACTGCGTGCAGAGCGTCGACTCCCTGGGTCTCGCCGAGCGCCTCTCGCGCAGACGAGTCGCGATGGCCGAGGACGGCGGGCCGCAGCACCCGCTCCAGGTGATGGTCCAGGTCAACACCTCGGGTGAGGAGTCGAAGTTCGGCGCCGGGCCGGAGCACGCACCCGACCTCGCCGCCGCGGTCGCCGCGCTTCCGGGGCTGACCCTCACCGGGTTCATGACGATCGGCGCCAACTCGACCGACCGCGGGCAGGTCCGCGCGTCCTACGACGCCCTCGCCGAGGTGCGGGAGCAGGTGCAGGCGAGCACCGCCGTCGGGACCGCGCAGGCGCGAGAGCTCTCGATGGGCATGAGCGGCGACCTCGAGATCGCGATCGCCGCCGGCGCCACCATGGTGCGCGTGGGATCGGCCGTGTTCGGGGCGCGCCCCGTGCCCGGCTGAGCGGAATACCAGAGGTTCCGATCCGGTTGTGCCTGACAGACGAACCCGAACGAGGAGAGCTGTGGCAACCGTCGACATCACGACCGAGACCTTCAACGACACCATCGAGTCCGAGGGCATCGTCCTCGTCGACTTCTGGGCCGACTGGTGCGGCCCGTGCAAGAGCTTCGCCCCCGTCTACGACGCGGCGTCCGAGCAGAACACCGACATCACGTTCGCCAAGGTCGACACCGAGGCCGAGCAGACGCTCGCCGGTCAGGCCGGCATCACCGCGATCCCCACGCTGATGGCGTTCCGCGACGGCATCCTGGTCTTCAACCAGGCCGGCGCCCTGCCCAAGGCGCAGCTGAACCAGCTCATCGAGGCCGTTCGTGGCCTCGACATGGACGAGGTCCGCGCCAAGGTCGCCGAGCAGTCCGCCAGCTAGTCAGGGTACGCGCGCGAGCCAGGCCGGGGTGCTGAACTTCTCGGCGACCAGCTGATCGGCACGCGCGTACTCGGCGGCGGTGATCTCGCCGTCGACCGTGTCATAGCGCCCGCGGAAGTGATCGACCATACGGTCGATCACGTCCGCGCGTGCCATGCCGGTCTGCCGGCGCATCGGGTCGACGCGCTTGCGCGCCGACTTCGTGCCCTTGTCGGAGAGCTTCTCGCGCCCGATCCGTAGCACCTGCAGCATCTTGTCGGCATCGATGTCGTAGGACATGGTCGCGTGGTGCAGGACCGCGCCGCCCGCGAGCCGCTTCTGCGCGGCGCCGCCGATCTTGCCCTCGGGTGAGGCGATGTCGTTGAGCGGCACGTAGCTGGCGTCGATGCCGAGCTCGCGCAGCGCGCCCAGCACCCAGTCGTCGAGGAACGCGTACGAGCGCTCGAACGAGAGCCCGTCCACGAGCGATCCAGGCACGTACAGCGAGTACGTGATCGAGTTGCCGGGCTCGACGAACATGGCCCCGCCTCCCGAGATCCGGCGCACCACCTCGATGCGATGCGCCTCGGCAGCCACCTGATCCACCTCGTTCCGCAGCGACTGGAAGCTGCCGATGATGATCGCCGGCCCGGCCCACTCCCAGATCCGCAGCGTCGGCGCCCGGCGCCCGGCGCCGACCTCCTCGAGCAGCACCTGGTCCAGCGCCAGGTGGGTCAGCGGCGGCAGCGGCCCCGGGTGCACGATCTCGAACGTGTGGTCGGTCCACCCCGACGCGCGCCCCTGCGCGCGCCGCACCGCGATCGCGACCGCCTCGGGCGTGAACCCGATCAGCTCGGCATCCCCGACGGCGGAGCTCACCGCCGCGGCCATGGTCGCCACGTCCGCATCCTCGGCCAGCCCGGTCAGGACACCGTCGATGCTGGCGAGCGCGTCGTCCGGCTCCAGGAAGAAGTCTCCGCTGATCCGGACCTCGCGCATGACGCCGTCGGCGATCTCGACGTCCGCAGCCACTAGCTTGCCACCAGGCACCTTGTACTCACCACGCACGAGCCCACCCTACGGCCGTCGGACCACCCGGTCCTCGCCGGCACCCGCCGTCGAGATCGCACACCGCCGGTGAGTACGCACTGCGCACGGTGCGATGTCACCGGGGATGTGCGATCTCAGCTCAGGCTGGCCTGACCCCGCTGCGGAGCAGCCCGAAGGTGATCGAGTCGACCAGTGCCTCCCAGGACGCCTCCAGGATGTTCGGACCGACGCCCACGGTGTTCCAGGTGTGCTCGCCGTCGGTCATCTCGATGAGCACCCGCGTGATCGCGTCGGTGCCGTGCGAGCTGTCGAGCAGCCGGACCTTGTAGTCGATGAGATCGAACGCCTCCACGTCGGGGTACGCCGTCACCAGCGCCTGCCGCAGGGCGTGGTCGAGGGCGTTCACCGGACCGTTGCCCTCCCCGGTGCTCACGACGCGGCGGTCGCCCGTGCGGAGCTTGACGGTGGCCTCGGCGTCCACCACGTCACCCCGGCTGGCGGTGTGCTCGACGATGGCGCGCCACGACTCGACCTCGAAGTACGCCAGCCGCTTGCCGTCCATCTCCTCACGGAGCAGCAGCTCGAAGCTCGCGTCGGCGGCGTCGTAGGTGTACCCGTTGGCCTCGGAGTCCTTGACCCGGTTGGTCACCCGCCCGAGCAGATCCCCCTGGCCGGCCAGGTCGAACCCCAGCTCGCGCCCCTTGAGCTCGATCGAGGCGCGGCCGGCCATGTCGGAGACGAGCATCCGCATGTCGTTGCCCACGGCGCGTGGGTCGACGTGCTGGTACAGGTCCGGGTCGACGCGGATCGCCGAGGCGTGCAGCCCCGCCTTGTGCGCGAATGCGCTCGCGCCGATGTAGGGCTGGCGGGCGAACGGCGCGATGTTGGTGAGCTCGCTGATCGCGTGCGCGATCCGGGTGATCTCGCTCAGCCCGCCAGCAGGCAGCAGGGTGCGCCCGGTCTTGATCTCGAGGTTCGCCACCACCGAGAGCAGGTCAGCGTTGCCGGTCCGCTCGCCGTACCCGTTGACGCAGCCCTGGACGTGCCGCGCCCCGGCCTCGACGGCGGCGATCGAGTTGGCGATCGCGCAGCCCGAGTCGTTGTGGGCGTGGATGCCGAGCCGGCCATCGGTCTCTGCCCGCACCTTGCCGACGATCTCGTGCACCCAGATGGGCAGCATCCCGCCGTTGGTGTCGCACAGGGCGACGACCTCGGCCCCGGCCTCGAACGCCGTCGTGACCGCACGCAGCGCGTAGGAGGGGTCGAAGCGGAACCCGTCGAAGAAGTGCTCCACGTCCACGAACACGCGCCGGTCGGCCTCGCGCAGATAGGCGACGGTCTCCGCGATCATCGCGAGGTTCTCCTCGCCCGTGGTGCGCAGTGCCCGTTCGACGTGCCGGATGTCGCTCTTGGCGACCAGCGTGATGACCGAGGCCCCTGAGTCGAGCAGAGCGCGCACCTGCGGGTCGTCGTGCGGGCGCACCCCGACCTTGCGGGTCGCGCCGAAGGCGGCGAGCGCGGCGTTGCTGAGCTCGACCTCCTTGTCCATGCGGGCGAAGAACTCGGTGTCCTTCGGGACCGCACCGGGCCAACCGCCCTCGATGAAGCCCACCCCGAGCTCGTCGAGCAGCGCCGCGATCGCGAGCTTGTCACCCACGGAGAGGTTCATCCCCTCCTGCTGGGCGCCGTCGCGCAGCGTGGTGTCGTACACGTGCACATCGAGGTCACCGGAGTCCGCTGGGACCGGGCTGGTACTCATCGTTGCCTTCTTCCGGACGACGGCGTAGCTCGCCCGTGGTGTCGTTCTGTTGTTCCCGCGGGAAGGGGTGGGTCCCGCGTCCATCATCCGCCTGCTGCCGGGAAGGGGTGGCCCCGGCAACAAAAAGACCTCCCGGGTTGGGGAGGTCTGCGCGCTCGGGTCGTCCCGTGCGCGCTAGCAGATAATGAGCTGCGTCTGTGCCTGGTGTGCCACGCGGCCATCATGCCACAGCGGGAACCCCCGGCGTCCCGCAGCGCGGACAGCTCGTCTCAGGGTGGGTCACACCGGCTCGATGAGGCTGCCGTTGCGCGGGAGCCCCGCCGTGACGACGACTCCGGTCGCCACATCCCGGAACCGGTCGAACGTGATCGGCACCCCGCGCGCCGACGAGGGGTCCGCCGTGTCGGCCACGTGCATGTGGACGTGCGGCTCGGTGCTGTTGCCCGAGCTGCCGCACTCGCCGATCGGGTCACCGACCTGCACACGGTCGCCGGGCGCAGCACTCACCGAGCCTGCTCGCAGGTGCACGATCCAGAGAAAGCCCGCACCGCCGTCGACCTCGATCACCACGTGGTTGCCGGTGATCGCGGCCAGGCCGGCGCGGACACGTCGGAGCTGGGTGAGCGCGTAGGCAGCCACCACGAGCGGAGCGCGGCGCGCGGGGCCGTCGGGCTCGCCGTCGTGCGTGCCGACCACCACGCCGGATGCGGGTGCGAGCACCGGACGGCCGAACCCGACGAACCCGGCAGGCGGTTCAGCGGCCAGCCAGGACCGGACACCTCGAGGTGCGGACCGGCCGTGCTCGTCCACCGGGACGAGATCGATCGCGTACGTCTGACCGAACAGGTCGGCGCCGTGGCTGGGCACCCTGTCAGCAGGACTGTTCTGCACGAGCACGCGACCCGCCAGCGGCAGGGCGAGCTCGACCGGGGCGGCGTTCACGACACGCGCTGCACGACGCCGGGGACCAGGTCGACGCGGCCGAGGAACTCGTGCAGCTTGTGGTCCGGGCTGCGCCACGAGCGCGCCGTCCCATCGGTGAAGGTGGCCACGGCGACCGCGTCCTCGCCGTGGGTCGTCAGCGTGAGCTGGGCGACCTCGGCGGCGCGGACCAGGCGGACCGGAGTGAGCCAGCCGGCCAGCTGCTCGGCGGAGGTCGCTCGCTTGAACGTGGGTGCGCCCGGGACCCGCCGAGTCCCCTGCCCTGCCGCTCGTGCGCGCTGGAGCTGCCCCCAGTCGGCGCGGGCATCCGCGAGGCGACGGCGCAGCCGACCGCGCTGGCGCACCACCTGCAGGACCAGCACGGTCACCACCACGATCCCGAGCACGAGGCCGACGATGCCGGACCACTGCTCGTCGAGGCCCAGGTACGGCGTGATGGCGGCGATCGCGAACAGCGCCGCGACCGTGCCCAGCGCCACGAGCGCGCCACGGAGCTGCTCACGGGCACCGGCCGCGCTGCGACCCGAGCCGAGCACCTCGACCCAGCCGTCGTCGAAGACCTGCAGCGCGTACCAGGACTCGGGTTCGGAGCCGACGACCGCAGCCCCTACCGATCCGATCCGCGCCACGTCGCTCCCTGTGCTGGCCTCACAAGGCAATCATTCTGCCTGACGTGAGGCCTCACCCGATCAGGTCGTTGACCTGATCGTTCAGCTGGGTGAGCGTCTCCGGGTCGCGGCTGCCGATGTAGATCTCGTCCATGATCGGCGTCATCAGCGCCGAGATCGATCCATAGCCGTCCGTGACAGGGAAGAAGAACGTGTAGCCATTGTCCACAAGATCGGTGAACGGCTGCACGTCCACCCCCTGATCCGCGAACGCCTCGACCGCTGCCTCGGTGCCGGCCGGGATGGCGGGGAACACCACGCCGGCCTCTCCGACGATCACCTGACAGGCCTCCGACCCCAGGAACGCCACGAGCCGTGCCGCTTCCTCGGGGTTCTCCGTCTGCGCGCTGATCGAGTCGGCGAGCCCGTTGTACATCGACATCGGGTGCCCCACCGGCCCGGCGGGCAACGGCGCGACGCCGAGCTCGACACCCTCGAGCGCGGTGTAGCTGCGGATCATCCAGGAACCGTTCGAGGAGAGCACCGCACGCCCCGACCCGAGCGCCTGGGTGGGGTTCGGGCTGGTGCCGACCTCCTCGTACGGTGGCATGAAGCCCTTCTCGACGAGGCCGAAGTACCAGGCCAGCGTCTCGTGGAGCCGGGGGTCGTCGAAGTGATACTCGGTGCCCCAGACCGGTTGGTCGGTGAAGGTCCAGCCCGTCGACGCCGCGAGCCAGGACCACTGGGTCTGGCCCTCGGCCCCGCCGGAGCCGTTGGAGGCCATGCCGTAGGTCTCCACGTTGTCGGGGTCGAAACCCTCCTCGTCCCCGCGGACCCCGTTGGCGTCGACGCTCAGGTGCGCGATGACGTCCTCGAACGTGCCGCCGTCGTCCGGGTTCCAGGTGAGCCCCTGCAGGTCCTCGGGGCTCATGCCGGCCTCGGTCAGCGCGTTGACGTCGTAGAACAGGGCGATCGTGTCGAAGTCCTTGGGCAGGCCGTAGCGGCCGCCGTCGGGCGTCACCCACAGCTCGGCGAGGCCGGGCTGAAAGGTGTCCGGGTCGACATCTGCCGTGGCGTCGAGCGTGTTCAGATCGAGCAACAGGTCGCGGCCGGCGTACTCGGGATACCGGGTCAGGTGGTCGGTGAACACGTCGGGGCCGGCGCCTGCGACGAAGCCGGCAGTGAGCTTCTGCCAGTAGTCGTCCCAGCCATACTGGCTGACGCGCACGTCGATGTCGGGGTTCTCCTCCTCGAACGCTTCCACGCACGCCTGGTAGGCGGGCAGCTGGTTGGCGTCCCACAACCAGTAGTCGAGCGCTGTCTCCGCACCGCCTGCGGCGTTGCCCGCACCGCACGCCACGGTCACCGCCGCGGCGCCGGCCGCCACGGCCGCAGCAGCGAGCCGTCGACGGCGAGGAGTGCGCTGGGTGCTCAGGGTCCTGTTCGTCATCTCAGTCACCTCACTTGATTCCGCTGAAGCCGATGGAGCTGACGATCCGGCGCGCGAAGGCCATGAACAGCAGCAGCATCGGCAGTGCCGCCACCAGCGTGGCCGCCATCAGACCCGCCCAGTCCGGCCCGGTCTGGGGGGTCTGGGCGTTGAAGTTGCCGAGCGCCACGGTCAGCACGCGCGAGGAGTCGGTGTAGGAGACCATCAGCGGCCAGAAGTAGTCGTTCCAGGAGTTGATGTACGTGAGGATCGCGATGGTCGCGATCGGGCCCACGGTCATGGGGATCGCCAGGACGAAGAACACGCGTGTCTTGCTGGCACCGTCGATCTGAGCCGCCTCTTCCACCTCGGTGGAGATGTTCATCAAGAACTGGCGCAGGAAGAAGATCGCGAACGGCGTCATGAAGAGCCCGGGCAGCATGATGCCGACCAGCGTGTCGATGAGACCGAGCTGCCGGATCAGGAGGAAGTTCGGCAGCAGCGTGAAGATCGTCGGCACCATCAGCGACAGCAGGAACAGGCTGAAGACCTGGTTGCGAGCGCGCCACCGCAGCCGCGAGAACGCATAGGCGGCCATCGCCGAGAAGAAGACCTGGAAGACGGTGACCGTGGTGGCCACGACGATCGAGTTCCGCAGGTAGCGCCAGAAGTCGATCGAGGCGCCGGAGCCGCCCTGGGCGATCGCCTCCTCGACCGACTGCTGCCCGAACACGCGGGCAAAGGCCCCGAACCCCGTGCCCACCGGCCCGATCGCCGACGGGTCGACGTAGAGCGCCGCGTTGCTGGACAGCGCTGTGCGCAGCACCCAGTAGAAGGGGAACAGGGTCACGATCAGGATGATGATCATCACGACCCACGCGAAGAAGCGCCCGGCGGTCATGCGAGGGCCGCGGCGCCGGCGGGCGCCGGCTGGATCTGTGGTTGCTGCCTGTGTCATCTCGATCCCCCTCAGCTCAGGTCCGACTGTCCCGCGCGCGTGACGCGGTACTGCAGGAAGGTCACGATCATCAGGAGCAGCAGCAGCGCCACGCTGAGCGCCGAGGCGTACCCGAAGTCGAACTGCGCGAACGCCTTCTCGTAGATGTAGAGCTGGAGCACGCGACTGGCGTCGACCGGACCGCCGCTGGTGGTGACGGCGACCGTGTCGAACACCTGGAACGACCCGATCACCGAGACGATGAGGACGAGCCCGAGGATCGGCCGGAGCAGCGGCAACGTGATCGAGAAGAACGACCGGACCTCGGACGCGCCGTCGACCCGGGCGGCCTCGTACATGGTCGGTGGGATGGTGAGCAGCCCGGCGAAGATCAGCAGGGCCGTGTAGCCCATGTGGCGCCAGACGTTGACAAGGGCGATCGTCGGGATCACCCACTCCTCGGAGGTGAAGAACCCGACCCGGTCGAGACCGAGCCCCTCGAGGATGTTGTTGCCGATGCCGAGCTGGAAGTCGAGGATCCACAGGAACACGAGTGCGGCGACCACGTTCGAGACCAGGTACGGCGTCAGGACGAGGGACCGCAGCAGGATCGACTGGCTGAGCCGCTGCATGAGCACGGCGATCAGGAGCGCCACCACGGTCTGCACGCCGATGTTGATGACCACGTACAGCGCGGTCACCCGCACGGCGTTCCAGAACACGGGGTCGGCGACCATCGCGGTGTAGTTGTCCACGCCGATGAACGTGGCCGGGGTGAGCACGTCCCACGACGTGAAGCTCAGCCACACGCCACGCAGCAGCGGCCAGAAGTAGAAGACGAGCAGACCGATGGTGGCCGGGGCGATGAAGAGCAGCGCGAGCCGCGTGTCGTCGCGCCGGCGTCGGCGTGCTCCGGTCGATGCTGGAGCGGTCGTCATCTGACCTCCCTCTCTCGTTGCGGACTGCTGATCAGGACTGGCTAGGAATGGACGGCGACCGGGCTGCGGGGGCGCTGCCACGAGCGTTCGCGCCCCGTGCGGGGGCGGGCCGCAGCATCGGGCGAGCGCCGCCACGGCGGCTCGAGGAGCACCCACTGACATGCGACGACGGCTGCTCCGCGCGCCCATTCGTCGAAGTCGGAGACCAGGAACCGCAGCTCGGGCATCGCGGCGTGCCGGTCGAGGCGCTCCGCGAGCGACTGCTCGAGCTCGGTCTGGGCACGGATGACCGCGGGGAGCCCGTCACCCGCCAGGATCACGCTGGGCAGATCCATCACGTTGACGAGATCGGCCACGATCGCTCCGAGGGCGTGGCCGGCCTCGGCGAGGGTCCTGCGAGCGGCCGGGTCGCCGCCGTCGGCCAAGGTGCAGACGCGTGCAAGGGTCATGCTCGGGTCGCCGTGCGCGACAGCGACAGCCCTCGTGATCGCGGCCGTGGTCAGAAAGCTGCTGGCACAGCCGCGGTGGCCATCGACGCACAGCGGTCCCGTGCCGCTGACGCGCTGGTGGCCGATCATGCCCGCCCTGCCCCGAGGGCCGACCACCATCCGCCCCTCGATCACGAGGCCGAGGCCGATGCCGACGCCGGTCGTGACCACGGCGAAGTCGTCCCGGCCGCGCGCCGGTCCGGACCAGTGCACGCCCGCGGTGAGAGCCCGGACGTCGTTGCTGATGACCGTGGGGAGGCCGCACGCGCTCTCGAGCATGGTGCCCAGGGGCACGTCGTCCCACCCGAGGAACAGGTTGTGCCGGGCGCGGTCGTCGAAGCGCGACATGGCCCCGGCCAGTCCGACTCCGAGCGCCTCCACGGGCTGGCTCTCGGCGACTTCATTCACCAGATCAACGATCGCGTCGGCGACCTCGGGGACATCGGTGGAGCTGAGCTGACGCTGGCCCCCCTGCAGAACGCGCCCGAGGGCATCGGTCCGCACCGCGTAGACACCCTCGGCCGTGATCTTGGCGCCGACCATCTGATGCTGCTCGACGTTGACCTCGAGCGGGGTTCCTGGGCGCCCGCCGGTAGCACCGGGGGCTGCTGCAGCCTCCCGGATCGTCGCGGTTTCCAGCAGGTCGCGCGTCACCCGAGTGAGCGCGGCCGGCGACAGCTGCAGGCGCCTGGCCAGCTCGGCACGAGCCATCGGTCCGTGCACCAGCAGCTCGCGTATGACAGCTCTCGCCGACGAGCCGTGATCGGCGAGCGCGGCGATCTTCGTGTGAGCGGTGCGACCTTGCACAGTGGCCATTCTGCTCACCTTTCTTCACCAGGTCAACACTCTGGGCCAGATCGGTGGTGCGACTGCGGGGATGACGGCGCTGCCACGTACGGTGCCCCTGTGGACGTGATCGCGGCGCCGAGCGGGGCGCGCCTGCTGGTCGCGGTCGACGGCAGCGAGGAACGGCTCACGTGGGAGCAGGCCGCCGACCTCGTGCGGACCCACCCCGATGCCCGGTGGGTGTGGCCGGACACCATCGCCGCGTATCCGAGGCTGCTCGCCGCCGGCGGCCGCCCCGCCCGCTGCTACGACCTGCGGCTGTGCGGCCGGATCCTGGCGCAGGCGACTCCGGATGCGGAGCCGGGCCCCGCTTGGCTGGACGCCGGCCCGGCTGCCGTCGCCGAGCGCACGCTTCTCGACGACCTCGACCCGGTCGGTGAGCTGGGTCTCGAGCAGGTCGCTGCCGAGCTCGCGCGCCAGCAGGGCCTGGTCGCAGCGGCGGCCGAGGCCGGCCGGCTGCGGCTTCTGCTCGCTGCGGAGTCGGCGGGTGCGCTGATCGCCGTCGAGATGCGCGCCGATGGCCTGCCGTGGTCCCGCAGGCGTCACGACGAGATCCTCACCGCCGCGCTGGGGCCGCGACCGGCCATCGGCTACCGGCCACCGGTGCTGGAGCGCCTCGCCGTCGAGATCGCGGAGCACCTGGGCAGCAGGCAGCTCAACCCGGACTCCCCCGTCGAGCTGCTGCGGGCCCTGCGCGCCAACGGGCTCGACGTGAGCTCGACCTCCAAGTGGGAGATCTCCCGCTCGGACCACCCCGTGGTGGCACCGCTGCTGCGGTACAAGAAGCTGTCCCGGCTGCTGACCGCGAACGGCTGGACCTGGCTCGACTCCTGGGTGGAGCCGGGCGTCGAGGGCCGCGCCGACCGGTTCCGCACCGATTACGTCCCCGGCGGCGTGGTGACGGGCCGCTGGGCCACGAACGGCGGCGGTGCGCTGCAGATCCCGAAGTCGCTCCGGGCGGCCGTGGTGGCCGATCCCGGCTGGCGGCTCGTGGTCGCCGACGCCGCGCAGATCGAGCCGCGGGTGCTCGCCGCGATGGCCCACGACACCGACCTCGCGGAGGCAGGCGCTGACCGGGACCTGTACGCCGGGCTCGTCGACGCCGGCGTGGTCGAGGACCGCTCCCGCGCCAAGGTGGGCATGCTCGGGGCGCTCTACGGCGGCACCACGGGCGAGTCCGGGCTGGTGCTGCCCCGGCTGCGGCAGGCCTACCCGCGCGCGCTCGGGATGGTCGACGCCGCCGCCCGCGTCGGTGAGCGGGGCGGCACCGTGCGCACGTGGCTGGGTCGCACCTCTCCCCCGCCCGGTGAGGCGTGGCACAGCGTGCAGCACGCGGCCGCCGTCGTCGAGGCGAGCGCAGGCGACGAGCGTCGCGCCCGCACCCAGGCCCGCAACTGGGGGCGCTTCACCAGGAACTTCGTGGTCCAGGGCACGGCTGCGGAGTGGGCGCTGTGCTGGATGGGTGAGCTACGCCGTCGGCTCCGCTCGATGGGCCAGGCAGAGCACGACGGCGCCGCTCACCTCCCCGGGCAGGGTCGCCCGCACCTGGTGTTCTTCCTGCACGACGAGATCGTGGTGCACACGCCCACCGAGCTGGCCGACGAGGTGGCCGCGGCGGTCCGGGAATCCGCGGAGACGGCCGGGCGGCTGCTGTTCGGCAGCTTTCCGATCACCTTCCCGCTCGATGTCGCCGTCGTCGATCGCTACGACCAGGCCGAGGACTCCTGAACCCGCTCAGACCAGGCGCTGCATCCAGCCGTGGACGTCCTCGCGACGTCCGTACTGGATGTCGGTGATCGTCTCGTAGAGCTCGCTGGTCACGGGGCCCGCGCCGCCATCGCCGATCGTCAGGTCGAAGTCCGCACCCTTGAGGCGACCGATCGGGGTGATCACGGCAGCGGTGCCGCACGCGAACACCTCGGCCACCTCACCGGACCGGATCTGGTCGAGCAGCTCGGTCAGCGCGATCTGCCGCTCGGTCACCGGGCGGCCGTTCTCACGGCACAGCTGCAGGATCGAGTCGCGGGTGACGCCCTCGAGGATGGTTCCGAGACCGGGGGTGGTCACCGAGCCGTCCTTCATGACGACGAAGACGTTCATGCCGCCGAGCTCTTCGAGGTAGGTGCCGGTGGCGGCGTCGAGGAAGCAGACCTGGTCGCACCCCTCCTGGTACGCGAGCGCCTGCGGCAGCAGGCTGGCGGCGTAGTTGCCGCCGCACTTGGCAGCACCGGTGCCACCGGGCCCGGCGCGGTTGTACTCGGCATCGACCCAGATCGAGAGCGGCTGGAAGCCGTTCGTGAAGTACGGGCCCACCGGGGAGGCGATCACCAGGTAGTCGACCTGCTTGGCGGCCCGCACGCCGAGGAACGCCTCGGAGGCGAACATGTACGGCCGCAGGTAGAGCGAGGAGCCCGGAACCGAGGGCACCCACTCGGCGTCGGTCGCGACCAGCGTCCGGATGGAGCCGAGGAAGTCCTCCTCGCTCAGCACCGGCAGCGCGAGCCGGGTGGCGCTGCGGGCCAGCCGGGCTGCGTTGCGGTCGGGGCGGAACACCCAGACCGAGCCGTCGGCGTGCCGGTACGCCTTGAGACCTTCGAAGATCTCCTGGGCGTAGTGCAGCACGGCGGCGGCAGGGTCCAGGCTCAGCGGCCCGTACGCCTCGATGCGGCGGTCGTGCCAGCCGGCGTCCTCGGTCCACCTGGCCCGCGCCATGTGGTCGGTGAAGACGATCCCGAACTTGAGGTCAGCGAGCGCGGCGGTGCGCTCAGCGAGGGTGCGTGGGTGCGAGCTGGGTCGCACCTCAAAGGTTGCTGCAGCAGTCATGGTGGCTCCACCGTAATGTCGTGAGGGGTGACATGGCGCCCATTCCGCCGTGTTCGGCGGGAACGGGAGAGCGAGCCGGGGCAGGCGGTCGGAGGATCGGCCCGGGCGGCGCGCTCAGCCGGCTACTCGAGCGGCGATCGCGTCGCCGATCTCGGTGGTGCTGCGGGAGGCGGCGGCGCGCCCCGCTGCTCGCTCCTGCAGGTCCATGTCGACGGCGTCGCTCACCTTGGCCGCTGCCTCGTTCAGACCGAGGTGCTCCAGCAGGAGCGAGACCGAGAGGATGGCGGCCGTCGGGTCAGCCTTGCCCTGGCCGGCGATGTCGGGGGCCGAGCCGTGCACGGGCTCGAACATCGAGGGGTGCTCGCCGGAGGGGTTGACGTTGCCGGAGGCCGCAAGGCCGATGCCACCGGTGATGGCGGCAGCCAGGTCGGTGAGGATGTCGCCGAACAGGTTGTCGGTGACGATCACGTCGTACTGGCTCGGGTTCGTGGCCAGGTAGATGGTGGCCGCGTCGACGTGCTGGTAGTTGATCGTCACGTCCGGGAACTCGGCGGCCACCGCCTCGACCGTGCGGCGCCACAGGTGGCCGGCGTGCACGAGCACGTTGTGCTTGTGCACCAGCGTGAGCTTCTTGCGCGGGCGGGCCTGTGCGCGGGCGAACGCATCGCGCACCACGCGCTCGACGCCGTGCGCGGTGTTGACGCTGACCTCGGTCGCGATCTCGTGGGGGGTGCCGACGCGGAGGGCGCCGCCGTTGCCCACGTACGGTCCCTCGGTGCCCTCGCGGACGACGACGAAGTCGATCTCACCGGGGTTCGCCAGCGGGCTGGGCACCCCCGGGTACAGCTTCGAGGGCCGGAGGTTGACGTAGTGGTCGAGCGCAAAGCGGAGCTTGAGCAGCAGGCCGCGCTCCAGCACACCGGACGGCACGGTCGGGTCACCCACGGCGCCCAGCAGGATCGCGTCGTGACCCTTGATCGCCTCGAGATCCTCGTCGGTCAGCGCATCACCGGTGCGGTGCCAGCGTGCGGCGCCGAGGTCGAACTGTGTCTGCTCGATGACGACGTCGGAGCCCGCCAGCGCGGCGTCGAGGACCTTGAGACCCTCGGACACCACCTCGATGCCGATACCGTCACCGGGGATCACCGCGAGCTTGATCGTGCGTGCCATGGTCGCACTGTAGTACGGCCGTCCCAGGTGCTGGGATGGCTGTCTCATTATCTAGTCACGCCGCGGTGGGATCGCGGCCGAGGGCGCCACGGACTGCCACTGGGTTGCGGGTCGGATCGTCACCACGGGCGCGCGCGCAGCGGATCGGAGCGCCGCGACCCACGCGCCATCGGCGCCCTGCTCCTCGAGCAGCGCCTCGACTGCTGTGGCCACGAGTTGGCCGTCGACGCCGGTGCCGCCGTTGCGAAGCACCGCTGGAGCGGCGTAGAGCGCGAGCAGCAGCATGCCGGGCACCGGGTCCTCCCCCGGTCGGATCGGCGGCTGCACGTACGGCAGGTCGAGCACCTGCGCGCCGTGCCGCGCGTAGAAGCGCAGTCTCGCCGCCGGGTCGCCGTGCTCGGCCGAGCCGGTGTGGCGGTCGGGTCGCTCGACCTCGGCGAGCAGCAGCACGCCGCCGTCGTCGATCACCCGCTCGCGCACGGAGGTGAGCAGCCGCGAGCCGACCCCCGTCCCGCGACTGGTCGGCAGCGCGGCCAGATAGCTCAGCAGCACCACGCCGGGCGAGATCGTCTCGCTGACGGCCACCGCCGTCGGGCCCTCGCCCTCGTACGCACCCGTGACCACGACGGCACCGGAGGCTGCGCTCTCGAGAAGCCATGGCCTGCTCACCAGCTCGGTGGACGGGAAGGACGGGGCGAGCACGTCGTCGTAGATCTGACCGAGCGCGCGCTCGGCGGTGACATCGGCCAGCCTCATCGTCTCTCCTCAGCGGCTCGCCCCGACGCGCGCGGCAATGGTCAGCACGATGGCCACGAGCGTGGCCGAGCCCAGCCTGTCACGGCAAAGCCCTCCTGAACCATCGCGAGAACTCCGGAGATGCCGATGCCGGCGAGGACCGCCGGCAAACGTGTTGACCAGCAGTCGGTTGCGGCGTCCGACCTTCCGCCGCCTGGCCCGCGTTGTCGGTGACGGCGACACGTTGCTGCCACAAGCCACCGAGGGCGAGAGGCGCTCACCATGCTGGCCCTGAGGTCGATCCGCTCGGCGCGCAGCCGGATCAGCCGATCGGTCGTGAGAGTCGGACCGGGTCTCCTTGTCGTGTCGCCAGCCTGCCAACCGGCCGGACGCCTCATCCGCCCCGTAGGAGTACCGCGTCGACAGAACCGGAAGAGATTGGCTCCGATCGGTACTAGTACATCCGTTCCAATGTGTGCTAGTGTGGGTTCATGAAGGCGACGACGGCGCGTGAGGGGTTGGTGGGTCTGCTGGCGCAGGCGCACCAGGCCTTGGCGGCTGCCGCCGGCGAGCTGGGCTCGATGGCTTCGCTATCCGCGGATGAGCTGATGGAGGCTGCCGAGCTGGCGGCTGGGATCGCTCGGCTGTCGGATGCGGCGATGGTCACCACCGTGGACGCGGTCCAGGAGCAGTGCCGGCGCGCCGGGCCGGAGGAGTCGTTGGCCTGCCGGTACGGGTTCCGGGACGCGGCCGCCCTGCTGGTCACGATCACCGGTGCAAGTCGCCGCACCCTGACCCGGTGGCGCCAGATCGCCGCCGAGACCACCCCACGGGGCATCGGCTCCAGCGGGCTGCTGCCACCCTGGCTGCCCCGGCTCGCGGAAGGCATCGCAACGGGAGCGGTCAGCGTCGACCAGGCACTGGTGATCCGGCAGCACCTCACAGAGGCCCGTGCCCGCGCCCACCCCGAAGCGCTCGACGCTGCGGAGAAGGCACTCGTCGCCGCAGCCATGGGTGCCGTGGTGTGCGAGCACGAGCACGATGATGCCGGTGACGAGCAGGACTGCGCCCAGCAGGCCACAGCCATGCCGCTGCCACCCGACTTGCTGGCCGTGCAGGCCCGGGCTTGGCGCGACGCCATCGACCCCGATGGACCCGAACCCACGTATGAGCAGCAACGCCAGGCCCGTTCCTTCACCCTCGGCAAACGCCTCGACGGCATGTGGGTCGGCAAGCTCCTACTCCCACCCGACCAAGGCGAAGCCCTTCGGCTCGCCCTCGATGCCCACAACGCACCCCGCACCGCCAGCAGGCACGACACCGCCGGGACCAACGGAGGTGACACCACCGACACCACGACCACCGCTGGCGCCAGCCCCGCCCTGCCCGAGAGTGGCAGCGCCACCGACGGCAGCGGCATCGGTGGCGGTGGCGGTGGCGGTGGCGGTGGCGGTGGCGGTGGCGGTGAGCCTGTCAGTAGCGGCAGCGGCAGCGCGGATCTTGGCGTCGCCGCGCTGAACCGCCGGGGCATGCTCGATGAGCGCACCACAGCACAACGACAGGCCGACACCCTGGTCGGGCTCATCACCGACGCCATCAAGCACGGCAACGCACCCCGCATCGGCGGCGACGCCCCCACCCTCGTGGTCACCATCACCAACGAGGAGCTCACCAAGCACGCCACCACCGGCGCCGGAACCGCCCACCTGCAACACAGCGGCGAACCCGTCCCCGCGAACGTGGCCGCACGAATCATCTGCGACGGCTACCTGCAAGCCTGCGTCCTGGGAGACGACGGCCACCCCCTCAAGCTCGGGCGAGCCCGCCGCACCCACACCCGGCATCAACGCCGAGCCATCCTCACCGCCTATCCCACCGGCTGCCAGAACCCCCGATGCAACGCACCACCAGGCTTCACCGAGATCCACCACCCCCTCTGGTGGTCCAACGGCGGGCACACCGACGTCCACAACGGCGTCCCGCTATGTCAGCACTGCCACAACGAGCTCCACGCCGGCAGACTCCGCTGCGAGCTCGGAGCAGACGGCCGCTGGCACATCCTGCCCATGATCCCCCTCCGCAACCGCACAGCCCTGACCTGGTCAGCCTTGGCGTGACGCGCACGCACACGCGACGTCGTTCGGCATCGCCGCGTCTGACCGGCCCGGATCGGCTCCTACAGGCCGCCGGCCGCTCGGGCGGCCACCACCAGCGGGACTGCCAGCCACGCCACCAGCCCGGACCACGTGACGATCTGAGCGAGCAGCCACGTGGCCCCGACCTCCGGCGGGATGAACCACTTCGCCCGCTCGAAGCGTGAGGTGTGCTCGCCGACGTCCAGGCGGCGCAGCAGCCGCCACAGGGCACGTGCACGCGAGACCGCGCGGATCCCGCCCTCTCGGGAGGTGAGGTCAGCGAGATCGGCGAGGGTCGCCGTCGTCAGCTCGCTGATGTCGACGAGACCGAGAAGCTCAGCGGCCAGGGCTGGGTGATCGCTCCCGGCGCGCCGCGTGGCGCGCACGCGCAGCAGGAAGACCGTCACCACCCCAAGGCCGACGATCGCGAGGCCGAGCAGGATCCAGCCCGGCACGGACGACTGGCTCGCGAGCCCGGTCCCAGCAAGGATGGCAATCACGCCGAACGCGAGTCCGGCCGCCGAGGCCACGCCGAATGCCGGCACCGAGAGCACGAGGGTCGCGGCCCGCAGCGCCCTCGCGACCAGCAGCGCCTGATCGAGGAGGCCACCGGCCTCGTCCACCTCGTCGGACTCGGCAGGCTCGCTGACATCGGTCACGGGCCCATCATGCCGGGTCCGCGCGTTGTGGTGGTTATCCCCTGGGGGGTGGCAGGCTCGACCCGGCTTGCGAGACCGGGGAGAATGGCAGCGTCCGGACGACCTCGGACCGAAGACTTGGAGCACAACGTGACGTACCCATCGCCCGACCAGCAGAACGAGCAACCCACGTGGGGCACGCCGCAGCAGGGTTCGCAGTACCAGCGACCCGTCGACGCGACCGCCGGAGCCGATGACCGCGTCCTCGCGGTCCTCGCCCATCTGTCCCCCATCATCGCCGCGATCGTCAGCGCCGGCTGGCTGAGCTTCCTCGGCCCGCTGATCCTGTACTTCGTCTACAAGGACCGCAGCCCGCTCGTGCGCAACGCGGCCGCCTCCTCGTTCAACTTCCACATCACGATCTGGGTGGCCTGGATCGCCGCGTGGATCTTCTTCATCACGATCATCGGCATCCCGGTCGCGATCGTGCTGTGGGTGGTCCCGGCGATCGCACAGATCGTGCTCTCGATCGTCGGCGCGCTGCGGGCCTGGAACGGTGAGGTCTACCGCTACCCGTTCCAGCTCCCGATCCTCAAGGGCTGAGCTCCCCCGGTCTCCACACCACGAGAAACGCCCCTCCGGCAGCCAGAGCTGCCGGAGGGGCGTTCGTCGGTCAGGGGTCAGCGGGCGGCTGAGCCCTCCTGGTAGTCGGCGTCGGTCGGCTTCACCCACGCGAACAGCTTCCGCAGCTCGCGCCCGGTGCCCTCGATCGGGTGTGCCTCGCCCTTGGCGCGGAGCTCCTTGAACTCGGGAGCACCGGCATCCTGGTCGTCGATGAACCGCTGCGCGAAGGCGCCGTTCTGCACATCGGCCAGCACGGCCTTCATGTTCTCCTTCACGCGGGCGTCGATCACGCGCGGGCCGGAGACGTAGTCGCCGTACTCAGCGGTGTCGGAGACGCTCCAGCGCTGCTTGGCGATGCCGCCCTCGTACATGAGGTCGACGATCAGCTTGAGCTCGTGCAGCACCTCGAAGTAGGCGACCTCGGGCTGGTAGCCGGCCTCGGTCAGCACCTCGAAGCCGTACTGCACGAGCTGCGAGGCACCACCGCAGAGAACGGCCTGCTCACCGAACAGGTCGGTCTCGGTCTCCTCGGTGAAGGTCGTCTTGATGCCGGCGGCGCGCAGGCCGCCGATGCCCTTGGCGTAGGACAGCGCGAGCGGCCAGGCGTTGCCCGAGACATCCTGCTCGACGGCAACGATCACCGGCACGCCACGACCGTCGACGTACTCGCGGCGCACGAGGTGACCCGGGCCCTTGGGGGCGACCATGATCACGTCGTTGCCCGCCTTGGGCTTGATGTACCCGAAGCGGATGTTGAAGCCGTGCCCGAACACCAGCGTGGCGTCCTCGGCAAGGTTCGGCTCGATCTCCTCCGAGTACACGATGCGCTGCACCTGGTCCGGGGCGAGGATGACGACGACGTCGGCCTCCTTGACCGCGTCGGCCACGCTCAGCACCCGGAGGCCCTCGTTCTCGGCCTTCTCACGGGACGCGCTGCCCTCACGCAGACCGATTCGGACGTCGACACCGGAGTCGCGCAGGTTCAGGGCGTGCGCGTGCCCCTGGCTGCCGTACCCGATGACAGCTACCTTCTTGGCAGCGATGAGGGACAGGTCGGCGTCGTCGTCGTAGAACAGCTCGGCCACGGATCAATCTCCTTGATATTGGGGTTGTTGCGGACTGTGTTGTCGGTGGTCAGGCGCTGCGGGCGATGCGCTCGAGCGCCCGGTCGGTCATCGAGCGGGGGCCTCGGCCGATCGCCACGGCCCCGGACTGCACGATCTCGCGGATACCGTACGGCTCCAGCGCGGTCAGCAGCGCGGTCAGCTTGTCCTCGCCACCGGTCGCCTCGATGGTCACGGCGTCCGGGACGACGTCGACGACGTGCGCCCGGAACAGCTCGACGACCTGCAGCACCGCGGTGCGGGAGGCGTCGTCGGCCCTGACCTTGACGAGGAGCAGCTCGCGCTGCACCGAGGCCTGCGGGGTCAGCTCCACGATCTTGAGCACGTTGACCAGCTTGTTGAGCTGCTTGGTCACCTGTTCGAGCGGGTTCTCGTCCACATCGACCACCACGGTGATGCGGGAGATGTCCGGGTGCTCGGTCGGTCCGACGGCGAGCGAGTGGATGTTGAAGGCACGGCGCGCGAACAGCGCCGCGACCCGGGTGAGGACACCCGGCTTGTTCTCCACCAGCACGGAGAGGGTGTGTCGTGTCATCGTGTTTACTCGTCCCGGTCGAAGTCCGGGGTGATGTCCCGGGCGTACTGGATCTCGTCGTTGGAGACGCCGGCTGCGACCATCGGCCACACCATGGCGTCCCGGCTGACCGTGAAGTCGACGACGACGGGGCGGTCGTCGATCTCGCGGGCCTTCTTGATCGTCTCGTCGACGTCCTTGCTCGACTCGCAACGCAGGCCGACGCACCCATAAGCCTCCGCCAGCTTGACGAAGTCGGGGATGCGGCGCGTCTCATGGCCGGTGTTGAGGTCGGTGTTGGAATAGCGCTCCCCGTAGAACAGGGTCTGCCACTGCCGCACCATCCCCAGCGAGGAGTTGTTGATCAGAGCGACCTTGATCGGGATGTCCTCGAGCGCGCAGGTGGCGAGCTCCTGGTTGGTCATCTGGAAGCAGCCGTCGCCGTCCACCGCCCACACCTCGGTGTCGGGCATGCCGACCTTCGCACCCATGGCCGCGGGGATCGAGTAGCCCATCGTGCCGAGGCCACCGGAGTTCAGCCAGGTGCGCGGCTTCTCGTAGCGGATGAACTGTGCCGCCCACATCTGGTGCTGGCCCACGCCTGCGGCGTAGATCGCGTCGGGACCGGCCAGCTCACCCAACCGCGAGATCACGTGCTGAGGTGCGAGCAGGCCGTCGGCGGTCGGCGTCCAGCCCAGCGGGTAGCGCTCCCGCAGATCGTCGAGGAGGGCCCACCAGCCCTGCAGGTCCGGGAGTCCGTGCTGAGCGTGCTCCCGCTTCAGCTCGGTGGCCAGGTCGGCGAGCACCTCACGGAGGTCGCCCACGATCGGGACGTCCGCCACGCGGTTCTTGCCGATCTCCGCCGGGTCGATGTCGGCGTGCACCACGGTCGCGTTCGGCGCGAACGAGTCGAGCCTGCCGGTCACGCGGTCGTCGAAGCGTGCCCCGAGGGCGACGATCAGATCAGCCTTCTGCAGAGCGGCGACGGCCGAGACCGCACCGTGCATGCCGGGCATGCCCACGTGCTGCGGGTGGCTGTCAGGCAGCGCACCCCGCGCCATCAGGGTGGTGACGACGGGCGCTCCGGACAGATCCGTCAACGCACGGAGCTGAGCAGCGGCGTCGGCGCGGATCACGCCACCCCCCACGTACAGCACCGGCTTGCGCGAGGTCGCCAGCAGTCGGGCCGCCTCCCGCACCTGCTTGATGTGCGGCTTGGTGATCGGCCGGTAGCCCGGGATGTCGGGCTCGGTGGGCCACACGAACCGGGTCTCGGTCTGCATGGCGCTCTTGGCGATGTCCACGAGCACCGGACCCGGTCGCCCGGTCGAGGCGATGTGGAACGCCTCGGCGATCCGGGCCGGGATCTCCGCCGGATCGGTCACGAGGAAGCTGTGCTTGGTGACCGGCATCGTGATGCCCACGATGTCGGCCTCCTGGAAGGCGTCGGTGCCGATCATCGACTTCGCGACCTGGCCCGTGATCGCCACGAGCGGCACCGAGTCCATGTGGGCGTCAGCGAGCGGTGTGACCAGGTTGGTGGCACCGGGACCGGAGGTCGCCATGCACACGCCGACCTTGCCGGTCGCCGCGGCGTAGCCGGTCGCCGCGTGCCCGGCACCCTGCTCGTGACGCACGAGGATGTGCCGCATCGAGGAGTCGAACAGCGGATCGTAGACCGGAAGGACCGCTCCACCGGGGATGCCGAAGATGACCTCGGTACCGACCTCCTCGAGCGCGCGTACGACGGCGGCCGCGCCCGACATGGGCTCGCCGGCTGTCGCCGAATCGTGCTGCGCTGGGGCGGGTCGCACCTGGGCCGGCGTCGGCCGAGGCGGCGCCGGGTGCGGGACCTGGGTCGTCATCGCTCCTCCTGGGCGGTTCGAGACTGCGGTCGATCGGTTCTAGACATACAAAAACCCCTCGGCCCGAGGTGGGCGATCGAGGGGCGCGCGCTCAGCGAGAGGTCGACGTTCAGACCGCTGCGCTGGCGCGCTCGGTAAGTACGACGACGATGATGGTGCTGGACACGTTCGTCACTGTAGACCTGCGTCGGCGGTTCACCCAACTTCCCACACCGCCGATCTCACATCGTGGATCACAGGTCCGCATATCGGACGGCTTCGTCAGTCCCGCCCGGCGGCCGTGCAGATGCAGACCTCGTTGCCCTCGGGGTCCGCGAGGACCACGAACGCCGGCGCCCGCGCATCGCCGACCACCCGCCCGCCCGCGGCCAGGGCGGCCGCGACGCGGCCGTCGGCGACGTCGACCGGGACCGTGATGTCGAGGTGGATCCGGTTGCGCTGCGGCCTGGGCTCCGCCATCTGCTGGAACCACACCGCGATCTCTCCGAGGCCGCTCGCGGGCAGGTTGCCCGCCCCGTCGGGTGCGAGCCCGGTGACGGCCTCCCAGAACGGCCGCACCGCCGCGATGTCGAGGGCGTCGACGGCGTACTCCATCACCTGGCGCTCGGTCGGTGCCGCCCGCAGCTCCGCGTCGAGGGCGAGCGCCGAGATCGTCGCCGCCATCTCGACGTCACGCTGCGTCAGCCCGCCCGCGTCGTGCGTCGCGAGGTCGACGTCCACATGCGCATAGCTGACCTGCAGGTCGGGGTGATGGTTCGCGGCGTTCGCCGCAGCGACCACCCGCGCGACGAACTCGGCGCCGGCACTCATGTCAGGCGTCCGGAATCGTGCTTGCAGCGTGCCGAGCATCACGCGCCAGTCGTCCAACCCGTCCATCGCGAGCACCTGCGAGGCCGTCAACGTGTCCATGCCATCACGGTATGCCTGCCTCGACGCTGCGCGCAGGAACATCGGAGGTTGCGGCTGCTACACAGCACACGGGGCGTATCGCAACACAGCATGTAATTGCCGTTTATCGATATGATTGAGCGATGTTGCCGACCAGAACGCTGCGCGTGCTGCTGATCGCGCTCGTCTTCGTCGTCCTGCTGGGGCTCGTCGTGCTCTTCCAGCTCGGTGACGAGACTGCTCGCCAGTTCCCTGAGGTAGCCCGCTGGACGACGCCGGTGTTTCTCGGGATAGCGCTCGGGACCGTTCCGGTCTTCGCGGGCATGACGGTGACCTGGGGCCTGCTGACAGTCATTGATCGTGGAGAGGCGTTCTCCGATGACGCGATTCGCCGTCTGCGGACGCTCCGGCTGCTGATCGCTGCCAGCGCCGTCTGGTTCACGATCGGTCTGATCGGGATGCTCGCGCTCGGGTTGGGGCATCCAAGCGTGCTGATCGTCTGGTTCGCCGCCGAGGCGGTCGGACTGTTCTTGTTCACCCTGGTCGCACTGCTCGAGCGGTTGTTCGCCAGCGGCGCGCGCTATCGAACTGACAGCGAGCTCACGGTCTGATGGCCATCGTCGTCAACCTCGATGTCATGCTCGCACAGCGCAAGATGCGGCTGACCGAGCTCGCCGATCGGGTCGGGATCACCGTCGCCAACCTCAGCAATCTCAAGACCGGCAAGGCGCGGGCGATCCGCTTCACCACGCTCGAGGCGATCTGCGAGGTGCTCGAGTGCCAGCCGGGCGACCTGCTCGAGCACGTCCCGCCGCACCTCCGGTCAGTCCGCACCTAAGCGATCGGCCAGCTCCTCGAGGCTCGTGACCTCCAGATCGAAGACGTCGCCGGCTGCCGGCGGATCTCCGACCGGGCGCTCGACGTGGGCGGTGCGCATCCCGACAGCCTGAGCGCCCCGGAGGTCCCAGGCGTGCGCAGCCACCATCAGCAGACGCTCCGGCGGGCACCCCGCCGCGTCAACCGCCAGCTGGTACACGGCAGCCGCCGGCTTGTAGGCCTGAGCGTCCTGCGCCGAGAGCGCCTGGTGCCAGCGCAGCCCGGCGTGGGCGTTGATCCGGGTGAGCGCGGCACGGCTCGCGTTCGAGAGCGCGATCACCTGGAACCGGGACGCGATCCTGCCCAGCGCGGACACGGAGTCGGGCCATGGGTCCAGCCGCTGCGCCGCGCGCACCAGCGCGTCCGCATCCACATCCGCCGCCTCGATCCCCGAGGCGAGCGCGAGCGCGACCGCGGCCTCGCGGTCGACGACGTCGGTCCTGGCGTACGGCCTGTCGCCGTCGCGCATCCGGCGCTGCTGGCCATCGACGTAGTGCTGCCAGTGGCGCACCAGCGGCTCGACGTCGCGCACGGCGCCGGACGTCGGCAGCACCTCGCGGAGCGCGCGAGAGATGCCACCCGGCTCATCGACCATCGTCCCGAGCACGTCGAAGACCACGGCGTCGACCACGGGAACGGACACGGTGTGCTCGCGCGCATCGCTCATCGTTGACGCAACCAACGAGCGCATCGCGTTCATTCCTGCCCAGTGCGGGGTACGCGCGGGGCCGCGGTGGCGACTACCATCGGTAATCGTTTGCTCATGCCGTCGCCGACGGCCCACCGATCCCCAGGATGCGATCCCGACATGACGCACCACGACATCGCCGCACTGCATGAGCGCGCGACCCGCTCGATCAGCCCAGAGAACGTCACGGGCGCCAAGGCGGGTGGCGGTCGTGCCACCGATGGCACCGGCGCGAACGCCGCTCGCGACCTGGGAGTCGGGTGGAAGGTCTCCCCCAGCGTCGAGATCGGGCCGGGCGAGACGTTCGACCTCGCCCGCATGGGGGGCGCCGGCCGCATCACGCACCTGTGGCTGACCACCCACACCGACAACTGGCGACGCATGCTGCTGCGCGCGTACTGGGACGGCAGCCAGGAGCCGGCGATCGAGACACCGCTGGGCGACTTCTTCGGTCAGGGCTGGGGCCGGTTCGCCCAGCTGTCCTCGCAGATGGTCGCCGTCAACCCGCACGGCGGCTTCAACTCCTACTGGCCGATGCCGTTCTCCGACGGCGCCCTGCTCACCGCCCAGAATCTCTCCGACGCACCCGTCGTCGTCTACTACCAGGTGACCTACGAGGTCGGCGAGTCGGCTGGCACCGGCGGGCGGTTGCACGCGCAGTGGCGGCGCAGCAACCCCCTGCGGGCCGGGAGCACGCACACCATCCTGGACGGCGTCCGGGGCCGCGGCCACTACGCCGGGACCTACATCGCGTGGGGCGTGAACTCCACCGGTTGGTGGGGCGAGGGCGAGGTCAAGTTCTACCTGGACGGCGACGCGGGCCTGCCCGAGCCCTACCCCACCATCGCCGGTACCGGCACCGAGGACTACTTCGGCGGCGCCTGGAACTTCGAGGTCCCCGGCCAGGGCTACACGGCCTACACCACGCCCTACCTCGGCCTCCACCAGATCATCCGCCCCGACGGTCTGTATGCCTCGCAGCAGCGCTTCGGCATGTACCGCTGGCACGTGCCCGACCCGATCCGGTTCCACACCGACCTCACGGTCGACATCCAGGCGCTGGGTTGGCGCAGTGGCGGCCGCTACCTGCCCCTGCACGACGACATCGCCTCGACCGCGTTCTTCTACCTCGACGCGCCGAGCACGGATCGCCCGGCCACGCCGACCCTCGATGACCTCGAGGTGCTCTGAGCAGGGACGAGGCCGACCGGCTCAGACCAGCACCGCTCCTGTCGAGGCGGACTGCACGAGCTTGGTGTACTTCGCCAGCACGCCGCGCGTGAAGACGGGCGGCAGCGGCTGCCACCCGGCCTTGCGCAGCTCCAGCTCCGCAGGGTCCACCAGCAGGTCGAGCGTCTTGTTGGCCACGTCGAGAACGATTCGGTCGCCGTCGTTGATGAAGGCGATCGGGCCGCCGTCCACGGCCTCGGGCGCGACGTGACCCACGCACAGCCCGGTGGTGCCGCCCGAGAACCGCCCGTCGGTCATCAGCAGCACGGTCTTGCCCAGGCCGGCACCCTTGATGGCACCGGTGATCGCCAGCATCTCCCGCATGCCCGGCCCACCCTTGGGGCCCTCGTACCGGATCACCACCACGTCGCCGTCGGTGATCGTGCCGTCCTCCAGAGCATCCATGGCCGCACGCTCGCGATCGAAGACCCGCGCGGTGCCCTCGAAGGTCGTCGAGTCGAAGCCGGCCGACTTCACGACCGCCCCGTCGGGCGCGAGCGAACCGCGAAGGATCGTGATGCCACCCGTCGGATGGATCGGGTCGCCCATCGCACGCAGGATCTTCCCGTCGGGGTCGGGCGGGGCGATGTCCGAGAGGTTCTCGGCGAGCGTCCTGCCCGTCACGGTGAGGCAGTCGCCGTGCATCAGCCCAGCATCGAGCAGTGCCTTCATGACGACCGGCACGCCGCCGATCCTGTCGACGTCGTTCATCACGTACGCACCGAACGGCTTCAGGTCGCCGAGGTGCGGCACCCTGTCAGCCACGCGTGAGAAGTCGTCCAGCGTGAGGTCGACCTCGGCCTCGTGCGCGATCGCCAGCAGATGAAGGACGGCGTTGGTCGACCCGCCGAACGCCATCACCACGGCGATCGCGTTCTCGAAGGCTTCCTTCGTCATGATGTCGCGTGCCGTGATGCCGCGTCGGAGCATCTCCACCACCGCCTGTCCCGAACGGTGCGCGAACGTGTCCCGCCGCCGGTCCGCCGAGGGCGGCGCCGCAGAGCCCGGGATCGACATCCCGATGGCCTCAGCGACCGAGGCCATCGTGTTCGCCGTGTACATGCCGCCGCACGCGCCTTCACCCGGGCAGATCGCCCGCTCGATGGCATCCACGTCCTCAGCACTCATCAGCCCACGTGCGCACGCCCCGACCGCTTCGAACGCGTCGATGATCGTGACGTCCTTCTCGGTGCCGTCACTGAGCTTCACCCAGCCCGGCATGATCGAGCCCGCGTAGAGGAACACCGACGCGAGGTCGAGCCTGGCGGCAGCCATCAGCATGCCGGGCAACGACTTGTCGCAGCCTGCGAGGAGAACCGAGCCATCGAGCCGCTCGGCCTGCATCACGGTCTCCACCGAGTCCGCGATGACATCGCGCGAGACCAACGAGAAGTGCATGCCCTCGTGACCCATGGAGATGCCGTCGGAGACGGAGATGGTGCCGAACTCCAGGGGGTAGCCGCCGGCAGCGTGCACACCCTGCTTCACCGCCTGGGCGAGCCGATCGAGCGACAGGTTGCACGGTGTGATCTCGTTCCACGAGCTCGCGACGCCGATCTGCGGCTTGGCGAAGTCGTCGTCACCCATGCCCACCGCCCGGAGCATCCCGCGCGAGGCCGTGGCCTCCAGGCCATCTGTCACCACCCTGCTGCGAGGCTTGATGTCCGGCCCTGAGTCCTCGGTGATCGCCATGCTGGCGAGTGTAGGTGCGGGCCCGTGGGAGAGCACTGCGCTTCAATGGGCACAACGACACGGACGTGTGACGCAGGCGACACCGTGCCGAACGGCCCGATCGCAGCATCCGGGACCTCGGACCCATGCACCGACCCGAGTGCACCGGAAGACTTCTTCATGCAAGCCCGCCCTACAGATCAGCCCCAACAGGAGGCACCCCAGATGTCCAGCTCCACCGTCAACACCTCCACGGCCAAGGTCGCCGGCGTCGCAGCGCTGGTCGCCGGCCTCATCTTCGCGATCGCCGGCATCGCGGTCTGGGTCCTGGTGAGCACGCAGCTCCAGGCGCAGAAGATCACTGTCGGCGAGGACGCCGGCGAGGCGGTCCCCGCGCTGTCGTGGACGACCGGCCGCACGGTCGGCGACCCCTTCACCGCGTACGCCCAGGCCGAGATCATCGACCTGCACGCCTCCGCCTCCGCCGAGGGCTACACCTACGCCGAGCTCGGCTCGATGGTCCGGGAGGCCGAGGAAGCCGGCGACGCCGACCGCGCCGCCGAGCTGCAGGAGCAGCGGACCACCGTCATGAACGCCTCCTTCCTGCGGGCGTCACTGTTCACCTCAGTCGTCTCCTACGGCGTCGCCGCCATGGCAATCGTCCTCGGTGTCCTGCTCGTCCTGGGCGGGCTGGGGCTGCGGCAGGTCGCCGCTGCGGTCGCCACCACAGCGCCGCGCGCCGAGAAGGAGACCGATCTCGACTGATCCCCATCTCGTCGAGATCGCACGGCCGGCCACCAGCGGAGGTGGCCGGCCGTTCTCGTGCCCCTAACCTGGGCGAGTGGAGATCGAGACCCCGCACGGACCCGCTCGCGCCGAGATCGTGCTCGGCAGCATCGGCACCCTCGTGCTGGGGCATGGCGCCGGCGGTGGCACGAAGGCCCCCGACCTGCGGGCGGCGGGCGCCGTGGCCGAGAGCCTTGGGTGGACGGTCGTCTTCGTCGAGCAGCCGTACCGGGTCGCGGGGCGGCGCGCGCCAGCACCAGCCGCGCAGCTGGATGTCGCGTGGCTCACGGTGCTCGCCGCGTTGCGCGAGACTGATGTGATCGGACCCGGGCCCCTCGTGGTCGGCGGCCGCTCCTCCGGCGCCCGGGTCGCGTGCCGCACCGCTCACGACGGCGGAGCCGCCGGCGTGCTGTGCCTCGCCTTCCCGCTCCATCCGCCTGGCAAGGCCGGCGACCCGAGCAAGTCCCGACTCCCTGAGCTGGACGGCGTCACGCTTCCCGTGCTGATCGTGCAGGGCGAGTCGGACCCGTTCGGCATGCCGCCCGCAGCGGCCGACCGGGAGATCGTGACCCTGCGAGGCAACCACTCGCTCCGTTCCGACATGCCGGGCCTGCGCACCGCCGTCGAGAGCTGGCTCGGCCTGCGCTGAGGGTCAGGCGCGCTGGACCATGATGTCGCCGCTGACGGTACGCATCCGCAGCACGACGCCGCGCTCACCCTCGCTGGGCTCGTCGCCGGCCCGGAGGTCGGAGTGGACGCTTCCGCTGATCGAGCTGCAGTCCAGCAAGGCTGCCGTGCCCGCGGCCACGCCGACGGTCACATCGCCCGAGGCGGCCTTGGCGCTGACCTCGCCGTGAGTGATGGTGCGGATCACCAGGTCGCCCGAGCCGCTGGCCATCTGGACGTGGCCGCCGGCGGACGTCACCATGACATCACCGGAACCGGTGGCGAGCGAGATGTCGGCGACATCCTGCACGACGATGTCACCCGAGCCCGTCCGCAGCTCGGCTCGGCCGGTGGACCGACCGAGCCGGACGTCGCCGGAGCCTGCGGTCACGACCGCAGCGCCGGTGCCGCCGATGGTGACGTCACCTGATCCCACGGTCAGGCGGACGTCCTCGACGCTCTCGAGGCTGACGTCACCGGAACCGCTCTTGATCTCGGCCCGCGAGAGCGAGCCCTCGGTGCGGATGTCACCGGAGCCGGTCTCGGCGTCCATCGAGCTTCCCGGAGGCAGCGTCACCGTGACGTGCACCGAGCCGCGGCTCCCGAAGAGGCCGCCGATCGACTTGGGGACCGAGACGTCGAGCCGCCCGCCGGACATCTCCACCCGCGTGGCGGCGGCGAGGTCGTCGCCGCCGCGGCGGGGCTCGACGTCGACCGTCACCAGCGGTGCCGACTCGCTCGCGATCACGACGAGGTCACTGGCCCGCATCTTGGCGGTGAGCGTCACCGGGCCGGTGCTCTCGTACTCGTACCTCACAGCTGCCCTCCACGGTTGTTGGCCGGGCGGAAGGTCGTGCTGAGAGAGTTCCGACGGCGAGGCTTGGACGTGCGGGCGATCTGCTCGTCGAGCGGGGAGCTCATGTGCTGAGCCATGATCGCTTCGTGTGCGGTGCTGTACATGACGTGCTCCAAGGTGTGAGTTCAGCGGACCCAGCCGGTCATCGAGCGCCCGATGCGCACGCGACCGCCGGGAGTGGTGATGTCGATCCCTGACTGGGGTGTGAGCGCCTGCTGGACGGCGCGGACGAGCCAGGTGTTGACCGAGACGCCTTCCTTCGCAGCGGCCTCGTCGACCTGGGACTTCAGGTAGTCCGGCAGCCGGAGCGAGACGCGGGACAAGCCGCCGTCGTCATCGATCGGGGGCTGCGGCGGCGCCGGCGGGGCTGGCGGCTCCGGCGGGGTGCCGAAAGGAACCGTGGGCTCCTCGTGGGAGACGGCCCGGTCGACCACGATCTCCGGGTTGCCGCCGCGAAGCCGGACGTCGATGACATCGCCATCGAGCCTGGCGGTCACCTCGGCCGCGACGTCGGAGGCCATCTCCATGAAGGTGAGCCTGATCGCCGGCTCCATTCCCTGGGCGAGCCGTTCAGCCGCCTCGCGGACCTCGTGGCTCGAGGTCTGAGCGCTGTTGACAAGAGCTGAGTTGAGGCTCGTGACATACGGTGTGAGATCCATGACGCCATCTTGACACCATTGTGGCGTCACGTCAACACCATCGCGACGTCACTCTGACGCCGTCGACGGCGTCACGGACGCGTGGGCATCACTGGCCAGAGGGGCGCGTGGCGGTTCACGTCCTTGTAGAGCAGGTAGCGGAACAGGCCCGGGCCACCCGCGTAGCAGGCCTGCGGGCAGAACGCCCGCAGCCACATGAAGTCACCCTCCTGCACCTCGATCCAGTCCGTGTTGAGCAGGTACATCGCCTTGCCCTCGAGCACATACAGACCGTGCTCCATCACGTGGGTCTCGGGGAACGGGATCGCTCCCCCGGGCTGGAACGTCACGATGTTCACGTGCATGTCGTGGCGGACGTCGGCCGGGTCCACGAACCGCTGGGTGGCCCAGGCACCGTCGGTGTCGGGCATCTCCACGGCGTCGACCTCGCGCTCGTGCGTGACGAACGAGCTCGGCGCCTCGATCCCGTCCACCACCTGGTAGCCCTTGCGGACCCAGTGGAACGTGGCGGTGGCAGCCGAGGTGTTGCGGATCGTCCACGACGCGCCCGGGGCGAGGTAGACGTAGCTCCCGGCGACCAGCGCATGGCGGGTGCCGAACAGCTCGAGCCCGATCTCGCCGTCGACCACGAACAGCACGCCCTCGGCGCGGCGGTCCGCCTCGGGGCGGTTGCTCCCGCCACCCGGTGAGACCTCGACGACGTACTGCGAGAACGTCTCGGCGAAGCCGGTGAGCGGGCGGGCGAGCACCCACAGCCGGGTCGCGTCCCAGTGGGGCAGCAGGCTCGTCGTGATGTCGCTCATCGTGCGTCGCGGCAGCACCGCGTACGCCTCGGTGAAGATCGCGCGGTCGGTGGTCAGCTCGGTCTGCGCCGGCAGCCCGCCGCGCGGGGTGTAGTAGCTCATGACTCGCCTCTCCAGATCAGCCGGCCTGCGGGCACGCCCTCGTCGATGTCGGCCCCCGCCAGCAGCGTGCGCCGCACCACGCCCGAGAGCGTGGCACCGGCATAGGGCGTGACCGGGTTGCGATGCGCGAGCGCCTCCGGCCTGACCACGAACGCGTCGTCGGGTGCGAACACGACCAGGTCGGCGTCGTGCCCGACGGCGATCGCGCCCTTGTTCCGCAACCCCACCAGCGCGGCTGGTCGGCTCGACATCCACTCCACCACCTGCGCGAGCCCGATGCCCCGGGTGCGTGCCTCGGTCCACACGATCGAGAGCCCCAGCTGCAACGACGCCACCCCGCCCCAGGCGGTCCCGAAGTCACCGGTCTCGAGGTTCTTCAGCTCGGCGGTCGAGGGCGAGTGGTCGCTGACCACGCAGTCGATCGTGCCCTCGATCAGCCCTTGCCACAGCAGCTCACGGTTGCCGGCCTCGCGGATCGGCGGGCAGCACTTGAAGGCCGTGGCGCCGTCAGGCACCTCCTCGGCCGTCAGGGTCAGGTAGTGCGGGCAGGTCTCGACGGTGATGCGCACGCCGTCGCGCTTGGCGGAGGCGATCATCGGCAGCGCGTCCGAGGAGGACAGGTGCAGCACGTGCACGCGCGCACCGGTCCAGCGGGCGCGCTCGATCACGGCGGCGATCGCCACGTTCTCGGCACCGCGCGGGCGCGAGCGCAGGAAGGTCTCGTAGCGGTCGCCTGCCGGGTGGGGCGCGTGGTCGATCGCACGCGAGTCCTCGGCGTGCACCACCATCAACGCGTCGTACCCCACGAGCTCGCGCAGGTCTTCCTCGAGATCCTCGACCTCGAGATGGCCGAACTCCTCGACGCCCGAGTGCAGCAGGAACGACTTGAAGCCCATCACGCCGGCATCGTGGAGGGTGCGTAGCTCTCCGAGGTTGCCGGGCACCGCGCCGCCCCAGAAGCCGACGTCCACGTGCCGCTTGCCCTCGGTCGCCGCCACCTTCTCCCGCAGCGCGGCCACCGAGGTGGTCGGCGGGATCGAGTTGAGCGGCATGTCGATGATCGTGGTGACACCGCCACGGGCAGCAGCACGGGTGGCCGAGTCGAAGCCCTCCCACTCGGTGCGGCCCGGCTCGTTCACGTGCACGTGGGAGTCCACGAGGCCGGGCAGCAGCACCTCGTCCGGTGCCAGGTCGATCGACCGCTCTCCCGCCAACCCCGCACCGAGGGGCGCCAACGAGGCGATCTTGCCGTCGCGCACCCCGATCTCTCGCGGCCCGAAGCCCGCGCTGGTGAGCACTCGCTCGCCACGGACCACGAGGTCCAGGGGCTGGGTCATGGTGCTCCTACAGGTGGTCGGCGGCGATCCGTGCTCCCACATCTTCCAGCAGCCGGCCGGCTTCGGCGATGCAGACGCGGACATCGGGCTCGATCTCGGTCAGCACGTAGCGGTCCGATATCCCGTGCCTCGCGAGCATCTCACGATCGAGGGTGCTGCGCCCCGCGACCGCGACCGTGGGCACGCCGACCGCATTCGCCGCTGCTGCCACGCCGACCGGGGTCTTGCCGAACAGGCTCTGCTCGTCGAGCGATCCCTCATCGGTCACCACGAGCGCCGCGCCCGCGAGTGCGTCACCGAACCGCGTCAGCTCGAGCACCACGTCGATCCCCCGGCGGCGTTGCGCACCGAGCAGGAGCATGGCGTAGCCGACTCCGCCGGCGGCCCCGGCCCCGGGCTGCTGCGCCGTCTCCTGGGCGTGAGCGAGGCCGGCCGTGGCGAGCGCATCGACCCATCGGGCGAGACCGGTCTCGAGGTCGGCGACCGCCTGGAGGTCCGCACCCTTCTGGGGTCCGTACACCGCAGCAGCCCCGTCGGGCCCGAGAAGCGGGTTCTCGACGTCGGCAGCCAGCACGATCTCGACGTCGCCGAGCCTGGGGTCCAGGCCCGAGAGGTCCGCCCGAGCGAGCCGACGCAGCGCGTCACCGCCGCCGCCCAGGGGCGCTCCGGCGTCGTCGAGCAGCCGGGCACCGAGCGCGGCGAGCAGCCCGGCGCCACCGTCGGTGGAGGCGCTGCCGCCCACCCCGAGGACGATCCGGCGAGCGCCCGCCGCGAGGGCGTCGGCCACGAGCTCACCCGTGCCGTAGGAGGTGGCCAGGCGGGCCGCGTGGTCGTCGGCATCGGTGAGTGCCAGGCCGGAGGCGAGCGCCATCTCGAGCACCGCCGTCGGGCCGCCCGGTCCGTCGAGCAGGGCGTACCGGACATCCACCGGCGAGCCCAGCGGCCCCGTGACCCGGACCTCGCGCCCCCGCCCGCCCGCGGTGACGGCGGCGGCCACCGTGCCCTCGCCGCCGTCTGCCAGCGGCAGCTCGCGGACGTCGAGATCAGGGTGGTGACGGCGCAGGCCAGCGGCGACGTGCGCGGCGACCTCGGCGGCGGTGAGCGAGCCCTTGAACTTGTCAGGGGCCACGACGATGTGCGGCACCTGCTCAGCGTTCGTGGTGGATACCGCTGAGGCGAGCCACGCCGCGGTACAGGCCGCTGTGGTCCAGGCCGCCGTCGCCGTTGGCGCGCGCCGAGCCCATCAGCTGCGCGGCCAACGCACCGGCGGGGACAGCGACCCCCGCCTCGCGGGCGGCTGCCGTGACGATGCCGAGGTCCTTGTGGTGCAGGTCGATGCGGAAGCCGGGGTCGAAGTTGCGGTCGAGCATCTTTCCCGCCTTCTGGTTGAGCACGGCGGACCCGGCCAGGCCCCCGCCGAGGACCTCGACCGCCGCGGGCAGGTCCACGCCGTACGCCTCGAGGAACACGATCGCCTCGGCGAGCGCCTCCATGTTGACGGCGACGATCAGCTGGTTGGCGGCCTTGACCGTCTGACCCGCGCCGCTGGGACCGACGTGGACGATCGTCTTGCCGACGGCTGCGAACACGTCCGCAGCCGCCTCGAAGTCGGCGGCGGCCCCTCCGACCATGATCGAGAGCGTGGCGTTGATCGCGCCGGGCTCACCGCCGGAGACGGGCGCGTCGAGCATACGCAGCCCCTTCTCCTCGGCCTCGGCCGCGAGCTCGGCGGCGATGTCCGGGCGGATCGAGGAGAAGTCGATGACGAGCGTGCCGGGCCTGGCGTGGTCGAGCACGCCGTCCTCGCGCAGCACCTGCACGACGTCGGGCGAGTCGGGCACCATGAGCGCGACGATGTCGGCGTCGGGCACCGCCTCCGCGATCGACCCGGCTGCCCGGCCGCCCGCCTCGACCAGCGCGGCGGTCTTCTCCGGTGTGCGGTTGATGCCGATGACGTCGAAGCCCGCCTTCTGCAGGTGCACCGCCATGGGCGAGCCCATGATGCCGAGGCCGATGAACGCGATCGTGGTCATGTCTGGTTGGTCCTTCGTGGGGAGGGCGCGGTTCAGGAGGAGGCGCGCTGCTCGGGCGGGATCCAGGCGAACGGGTCCGCCTGGGACTGCGGTGTGGCCGGCTTGTACTCCAGGCCGATCCAGCCCTCGTAGCCGCCTGCCTCGAGCGCGCCGAGCCAGGTGCCGATCGGCAGCGCCCCGGTGCCGGGCTGATCTCGCCCGGGCGCGTCGGCGATCTGCACGTGGGCGATCCGGTCGCGGTGGGCGGCGATCGCAGCATCGACGTCGTCGCCGTTGACGGACAGGTGGTAGACGTCGAGCAGCAGCCCCAGGTTGGTGGCGCCGTGCTCGGCGGCGACCCTGTCGATGACGCCGATCGCGTCGGCTGCGGTCTTCAGCGGGTAGGCGTCCACGCCGGAGATCGGCTCCACGAGCACGGTGCCACCGATGCGGCTGACGGCCTGCGCGGCAGCGGCGAGGTTCCGGACCGCGAGGTCGTCCTGCTCGACAGGGTCGACGCCGGGCTGCCGGTTGCCGTAGAGCGCGTTGAACGAGCGGCAGCCCGTGCGCTCCCCGATCCTGGTGACGACGTCGAGGTTCGCGTGGAAGTCCGCTTCCCGCTCGGGCCAGGACACCAGGCCGCGGTCCCCGCCCGGCATGTCGCCGGCGTTGACGTTCAGGCCGGTCAGCTGGGTGCCGGCGTCCGCGAGCGCCTGCACGAGGGCGTCGACCTCGTCGGCGTCGGGAGTCGAGGTGGCGTAGGGCCACCACAGCTCGATCGCCTCGAACCCGGCCGCCCTGATCGCTGCCGGCCGCTCCAGCAACGGCAGGTCCGTCAGCAGGATCGAGCCGTTCACCGTGAGTCGCATGGCGTTCTCTTCCCCCACGTCGGCGGCGCCGCGTCAGCCGCACCAGCGGACTGATTCCAAGATGCGATATCTCTGTTCCTTGTCATGGAAGCCTAGGAGACTGCCGTCAGGGGCGTCAACCGCTGGGCCGAGGGGCGAGGAGAGCGCGAAGATCGTCCGCGGCGAACGGGATCTCGGCCTCGTCGACGGCGCCGCAGTCGAGCCCGCGCACGAGGAACGATGCCATCGCACGCGCGGTCGCGGGCTCGTCCATGACCGCACCCGCCCGGCGTCCCAGATAGGCGTCGAGGCGCTCCACGATGCCGGCGAGCCCGGTGCGGAAGAACGCGTAGGTCGCGGCGTAGCGGCTCGGCAGCTGGGCGGGGTGGAGGTCCCAGCCCTGGAAGAAGCCACGATGCAGCGACCGTGTCACGAGCCGGCCGTGCAACGCCCACGCGGCGTCGATCGCCGCGCCGTCGCCGGTCGGGACCACGTTCGTGGAGCCGTCCGAGAGCCGCACGGCCGTGCCCGCGGCAGCGACCTGCATGACCGCCTTCGCGTGGTCGGCGGCCGGATGATCCATCGCCTGGTCACCGGCAGCGATCCCGAGCGAGGCCGAGTAGTCATAGGTGCCGTACGGCATCCCCGTCACGCGCCCCTGCCCGGCGGCGATCATCGGCGGCAGCAGCGAGGTGCCGTCCGGACCAAGAACAGCCTGCGGCGTCTCCACCTGGATCTCGAAGGTCAGCGCACCGCTTCGCAGACCGAGCGCCAGCTCGAGCGCCTCGAGCGCGATGACCATCGCCTGCACCTGCTCGACCGACGTCACCTTGGGGAGCGTCAGCACCAGGCCGGGCGGGAGCCCTGGACCGCGATGGAGCCCCGTGAGGAAGCGCTCCAGCGTGCGGAGCCCGCGCGCACGGCTGGGGCGCTCGAAGGACTTGAACCGGATTCCCACGAAGGGCGGCAGCGCGCCGTCCTCGATCAGCTCGCCGATCGTCGCGACCGCCGCATCGACGGCGGCATCCTCCGCTGCGTCTCCGACATCGCCGAAGCCGTCCTCCAGATCGATGCGCAGGTCCTCGATCGGCTCGCTCGCGAGCTTGGCCACGACCAGGTCGGCGACCCTGTCCCGCTGCACTCCTGCGGGCAGCTGACCATGCACCTCGAGAAGCCGCCCGGGCCCACCGGCCGCGGCGAGCGACTCGAGAGCCGCACTCCCCCAGGCGCGGATCGTGCCGCCGTCGACCTTGTCGGCCGGGACGTAGACCGAGTGGACCGGCTGCCGCGCGGTGGGCGCGCCAGGATACCGGCGGGCCAGCGCCGCGTCCGGCCCGGCGAGGAGGTCCTCGATCCGCGCGAGCGGGATCGAGCTCACCGAGCCGTCCCGAGGCCCAGCGGCAGCGCTCCGGTCGGAGGCAGCTCCTCACCGGACTCCTCGCGCTCGGTCCGCACCACCTCGACGACCGCCCGCGCGACCGCCTCTGCGACCTCGGTGTCGAACACGCTCGGCACGATGTAGTTGGCGTTGCGCTCGGCGTCGCTGACCACCTCGGCGATCGCGAGCGCGGCGGCGCGGAGCACGTCGTCGGAGATGCTGACCGCCCGTGCGTCCAGCAGCCCGCGGAAGATGCCGGGGAACGCGAGCACGTTGTTGATCTGGTTGGGGTAGTCGCTGCGACCGGTCGCGACGACCGCGGCGTGCTCGGACGCCTCCAGCGGGTCGACCTCGGGGTTGGGGTTGGCGAGCGCGAACACGATCGCACCCTCGGCCATGGTCGCGATGTCGGCACCGGTGAGGATGTTGGCCGCCGAGACGCCGATGAAGACGTCGGCACCGGCGAGGCCCTCGCGCACCGTGCCGTTCACGCCGCCCTGGTTGGTGTGCTCGGCGATCCAGGCCCAGTTCTCGTCGGGCGCAGGCTTGCTGCTGCAGACCGCACCGTTGATGTCGTAGCCCACGATGTTGCGGGCGCCCTGCTTGAGCAGCAGCCGGATGATGGCGGACCCGGCGGCGCCGACGCCCGAGATCACCACGCGCACGTCCTCGAGACGCTTCCCCACGACCTTGAGGGCGTTGATCAGCGCGGCGAGCACGACGATCGCGGTGCCGTGCTGGTCGTCATGGAACACCGGGATGTCGAGCTCGGCCCGCAGCCGGCGCTCGATCTCGAAGCAGCGGGGGGCGGAGATGTCCTCGAGGTTGACGCCGCCATAGGCCGGAGCGATCGCCTTGACGATCCGGATGATCTCCTCGGTGTCCTTGGTGTCGAGCGCGACCGGCCAGGCGTCCACGCCACCGAACTGCTTGAAGAGGGCGGCCTTGCCCTCCATGACCGGCATCGCCGCCGCCGGCCCGATGTCGCCGAGCCCGAGCACAGCGGTGCCGTCGGTCACGACGGCGACCGTGTTGCGCTTGATGGTCAGCCGCCGTGCGTCCTCCGGGCGGGCTGCGATCGCCAGGCAGACGCGCGCGACGCCCGGCGTGTACGCGCGCGACAGGTCGTCACGATGGCGCAGGTTGACCTTGGGCTTGACCTCGAGCTTGCCGCCCAGGTGCATGAGGAACGTCGCATCCGAGACATAGCGGACGCTGAAACCCTCCATCGAGGAGATCCGCAGCCGCATCTCCTCCACGTGCGCCTCGTCGCGCGCGTTCGCCGAGACGTCGACCACCATGCCGGTGTCGGTCGACTCCACGACGTCGATACCGGTCACCGCGGCGCCGGTGTCACCGACCGCCGAGACGAGCGCGGTGGTGCTGCGCGGACCGGTGGGGGACTCGACTCGGATCGTGATCGAGTAGCTGGGGCTGGGGATCGCCATCGGTTCCGCCTAGGACGTCGGGTACTCGCGTACGGGGCTGCTGCTCATGGTGGTATCACGTCGTCGTGATCAAGATCGGGAGATCGGGAGATGCACGCGCACACGTCCGCCGCTCCTGGCTGCTATTCCGCGCAATGGAGTAATCTTTCCGAGTGACGGAACAGGGAGGAACGGCGATGAGCGACGCCCCCCGCAGCGGGTCGGTCCAGTCCGTCGAACGCGCCGCCGAGCTGCTCGAGCTGCTGGCTGACGCCGGAGGTGAGAGCGCGCTCAGCGAGCTCGCCGCCACGACCGGTCTTCCGCTACCCACGATCCATCGCCTCATGCGCACGTTGCTGCAGCTCGGATATGTGCGGCAGCTTCCCAGCAGACGATACGCGCTCGGGCCACGGCTGATCCGCCTCGGCGAGGGCGCGGGCCGCCAGCTCGGCGCGGATGCCCGACCGTTCCTGACCGAGATCGCCGGCGAGCTCGGCGAGAGCGCCAACCTGGCGATGATCGACCGGGACATGGTGGTGTACATCGCGCAGGCCTCCTCGGCGCACTCGATGCGGATGTTCACCGAGGTGGGCCGCCGCGTCTACACGCACTGCACGGGGGTCGGGAAGGCGGTGCTCGCCCAGCTCGACGACGCAGCGGTCCGCGAGATCGTACGCCGCGTGGGGATGCCCGCCACCACCGAGCACAGCATCACCGACCTCGACGCCCTGCTGGCCGAGCTGGCGGTGATCCGCGAGCGCGGGTACGCGATCGACGACGGCGAGCAGGAGATCGGGGTGCGGTGCTACGCGGTCCCGGTGCCGGGCGCCCCGACGCCCACAGCGCTCTCGGTGTCCGGGCCCGACTCGCGGGTGACCGTCGCCTTCGGCGAGAGGGCCGTGCCCGTGCTCCAGCGCCGTGCGAAGGACATCGGGGCCGCACTGCTGCAGGCCTGAGGTGCTGCTCACGCGAACGCCGGGACCGTGCTCCAGGCGCGCGGCTCGCTCGGCACGCCCTTGCGGGTGACCGCGGCCTCGATCTTCCCGTAGGGCCGGTCGGCGGCGAAGAAGACCACGTTCGGGTTGTCCTGGCCGAACGGGCTCAGGTCGACCACGAAGTGGTGGTTGTTCGGGCAGGAGAACCGGATCTCGTCGATCTCCGCGTGGGTCTCGATCACCGTGACCGCCATCGCCCACAGGGTCTGCTGCAGCGCGAGCGAGTGGAGCTCGGCGAACTGGCCGAGGATGATCTGGCGCACCGAGTCGTACACCGCGTCGAAGTCGACCTCACGCGCCCGCGCGGCGTCGTAGCTCCACCAAGCCGTGATGTCGGTGGCCATGATCCGGTCGGTGGCGTCGGCGAGGGTGCGGTAGCTGTCGTCCACGAAGCCCACGAACTCCGAGCCGGAGGACTTCAGCACGGTCAGGTCCGTGACGCCGGAGACCACGAACAGCTCGTCGCCGTCACGCTGCACGACCGTGCGGCGCACCTCCTTGCCCGCACGCACGAACGAGTGGTCATGAGGCCCGTTCTCGGTGACGATCCGGTTCCACGCGACCTGCTCGACCTCCCACCGGCCACCGCTCACCCAGTCGTAGGTGCTGGTGAAGTGGTCGGCGAGCCTGATCGCGAACGCCTCGGGAGCGCCGACCCCCTCCCGTGCGAGCGAGAACACCGTGTTCTTCTGGCTGTCGGTCGCCACGCAGGCGGCGTTGTCGCCGTGGGTGTGCACGCGTGCGAAGTCGCCGCGCAGCTGGGAGGAGACGTTGACGTCGGTGATCTCGTGGCGCGCGCCGTCGCGTTCGACGTGCACGAGACGGATCTCGGACTTGCCGTACTGGTTGAAGCCGAGCTCGGCCACCTCGCTCCGGATCTCGTACGGCGGCGTCGGCGCTGCTGGGACGTTCGACACGGGTCAGCTCCCTCGGTAGGTCGAGTAGGCGAACGGGCTCAGCAGCAGCGGCACGTGATAGTGCGACTGCTCGGAGTCGATCCGGACGACGATGCTCACCTCGGGGTAGAAGGTGGTGGTTCCCCGGGCGGCGTAGTAGTCCCCCACCGCGAAGGTCAGCCGGTAGATCCCGCTCGGCAGGGCGGCAGGCCCGAGCGCACCGATGCGCCCGTCGGCGCCGGTGGTGCCGGCCGCGACCTCGGTCCAGCCCTCGCGGTCGCGGGCCTCGAGCAGGACGGCGACCCCAGCGGCCGGTGCCCCGACGGCCGAGTCGAGGACATGGGTCGTGATGAAGGATGGAGCCGTCGTGCTCGTCATGCGCCCACCAGGCCTCTCAGTCGAAGGGCTGCGATCTCGCGGAGGTTGGCCGCAGCGTGGCGGCGTTCCTGCTCGGCGGTGTTGCCGAGCCGCTCCTGGAGCAGGTGAAGGATCTCTTCAGGAGATCGCCCGGCGGCCCGGACCAGGAAGACGTGGCCGAACCGTTCCTCGTACGCGCGGTTGCCGGCGGCGATCCGGTCCTGCACCTGGGCATCGACGTCGCCGACTCGCGCCTGCTCCAGTCGCGACAGCTGAGCGGCGGCGCCACCCCCGCTCGGCCGTTCCCCGATGCGGGGGTGGCGCGCGAGCGCGGCGTCGATCTCCTGCTCGGTCCAGGGGTCCGCGAGCGTCTCGGCGGCTGCCACGAGCCCGTCGACGTCGCCATAGGGACGGCCGGCCACGACCTGCTGCACCCAGCGCTCGACGTCGGCGCAGGCACGGACGACCTCCGCTGCCTGCGCGGGCGTCGCCGCGTTGAACTCATCCAGCCGCACTGCCGAACCTTCCGCCGTCGGACCCTCAGGGTCGATCTTGGGCCCTGAGAGCCCGTCAGTCCATCCGCGCGTACGCAGGTGTGGTCAGGAAGTCGGCGTAGTCGTCGGAGACGGCCACCTCGAGGAACAGCTCCTTGGCCTCGTCGTAGTCGCTCGGCTCGCCCGGCAGCGTCTGCACCACCTCCTCGACGCATCGCTGCACCAGATCCTTGGTGACGATGCGACCGGTGTCGCTGAGCACGATCCCGCCCCGGAGCCACTGCCAGATCTGCGAGCGCGAGATCTCGGCGGTGGCGGCATCCTCCATCAGGTTGTGGATCGCCACGGCACCGAGCCCGCCGAGCCACGCCCGCAGGTACTGCAGCGCCACGTCGACGTTGCTGCGCAGACCCGCCTCGGTGACCTCGCCACCGGCCGAGGCGATGTCGAGCAGCTGTGCCGCCTCGACGTGCACGTCCTCGCGGAGGTTGTCGAGCTGGTTCGGACGATCACCGAGAACGGCGTCGAACACCTCGCGGCAGGTGATCACCATGCCGGGGTGCGCCACCCAGGAGCCGTCGAACCCGTCGCCGGCCTCGCGCGTCTTGTCGGCCGTGACCTTCTCGAAGGCCGCGGCGTTGACGCCGGCGTCCTTGCTCGGGATGAAGGCAGCCATGCCGCCGATCGCGTGCGCGCCCCGCTTGTGGCAGGTGCGCACCAGCAGCTCGGTGTAGGCGCGCATGAAGGGCGCCGTCATGGTGATCGAGTTGCGATCGGGCAGCAGGAACTCGGCGCCGCGGCTGCGGAAGGTCTTGACGATCGAGAACAGGTAGTCCCATCGACCCGCGTTGAGCCCGGCCGAGTGCTCGCGGAGCTCGTAGAGGATCTCCTCCATCTGGAAGGCCGCGGGGATCGTCTCGATCAGGCATGTCGCACGGATGGTGCCGACCGGGAAGCCGAGGTGCTCCGAGGCGATCGCGAAGGCCTCGTTCCACAGCCGCGCCTCGAGGTGGTGCTCCATCTTGGGGAGGTAGAAGTACGGGCCGAGGCCCTTCGCGATCTGGGCGAGCCCCGCCGTCGAGACGTACAGTGCGAAGTCCACGAGTCCGCCCGAGGTGGGTTCGCCGTCGACCTCGATGTGCTTCTCGTCCATGTGCCAGCCGCGCGGACGCACCACGATGGTCGCCAGGTCCGCGTCGGGCGCCAGCGTGTAGCTCTTGCCGTTCTCGGCGGTGAAGTCGATCGTGCGGTTGACGGCGTCGAGCAGGTTGAGCTGCCCGCCGATCACCGACTCCCACCGCGGTGTGTTCGCGTCCTCATGGTCGGCGAGCCAGACCTTGGCGCCGGAGTTGAGGGCGTTGATCGTCATCTTGCGGTCGGTCGGGCCGGTGATCTCGACGCGACGGTCGATCAGCCCGGGCGCCGGCTCGGCGACCCGCCAGGAGTCGTCGGCGCGCACATCGGCGGTCTCGGGAAGGAAGTCGAGCGTGCCCCCGGCGGCGATGTCGGCAACGACCTGCTCGCGCGCGGCGAGGCACTCGTGGCGGCGCGCGTCGAGAGCGCGGTGGAGCTTGCCGATCAGCTCGAGTGCACGCGGCGTGAGGACGTCCTCGGCGCGCTCGGGCAAGGGGGCTGTGATGGCGATGCCGACGGGGATGTCCATGTCGCTCCTCAGAAACTTTCACGATGCGAGAGTACGATTCCACATCTTAGTCACTTCCGCTCGATGGCGCTCGGATCCCGCCATCCGGTCTACGGCTCGGCATGATGAGGCCATGACCCAGACACCCTCTCCCCTGAGCCGGACGATCGAGTTCGCGGACCCGACGGCGACCGCCGCGATGGGGATGACCATGAGCGGGCTCGAGTTTCTCCGCGGGATGGCCGACGGCACGGTGCCGCCGCCGCCGATCGCCGCGCTGATGAACATGGACATCGAGACCGTCGATCAGGGTCGGGTGACGTTCGGGGGCACGCCGGACGCCTCGCACTACAACCCGATCGGCGTGGTGCACGGCGGGTTCGCGGCCACGATGCTCGACACGGTGTGCGGCTGCGCGGTGCACACCACGCTGCCGGCAGGCAAGGCCTACACCTCGATCGAGATCAAGCTGAGCTACCTGCGGCCGCTGCAGCGGGGCACGCGGGTGGTCGCCACCGGCACGGTCACCAAGCCTGGCTCCCGGGTGGCGTTCGCCGACGCCACGCTCGCCACCGAGGACGGCACGTTGATCGCGACCGCCTCGAGCAGCCTGCTGGTGTTCGACCCGCGGGCGTAGCGGCCGCGCCGCCTCCACTACCCTCGACCCGGTGGGGCGCCTGATCGACTGGTGGAAGAAGCTCGCAGGCACGTCCCCTCGGCCGGCGGCCTTCCAGCCGCCCCCAGAAGCGAGGTTCAGCCAGATCGGTACCAGCTACAAGGCCGTGGAGAGCACGACTGGGCCGACCTGGTCGGCACCTAACCCCTATGCCGGATTCGATCCTCGGGCACCGCGCGCCACCCGATTCGATCCCGCCTCCACCGAGACGCCGCCGTGGGGCACGCCGTCTGGCAAGAACACCAAGAAGAAGGCCTCGAGCACGGGTACGTCGACGACGGCGCCCGTAACCACGGCCCCCGCTCCACCGTTCCCGGCCGCCTCACGTCCCGGCGCCACACCCGGCCGTGCACCGCGGAAGGCGGGGATCCTCTTCCTGGTGGGCGCCGCCGTCGGGGTGCTGGTCGTGGTGGTCGGTGTGGGCTACTCAGCCCTCACCGGCTCCGGAGGGGGCGGCGGGGGCGGCCTGGGCGCGGCGCCGGTGCTGGAAGAGGCGTGGGCGGTCAGCTCCTACGACCACAGCGACTACGGCACCTACGACAGCGCGGACGGCACCCTCCCCGGCTCGATCTTGACGACGTCGGCCGGGCTGGTGGCGATGATCGAACCCTCGACCCTCGACGCGTCGCTGCTCTCGATCGACCCGGGATCCGGCAGCGTGCGGTGGTCCGTGCCGATGCCCGAGGCCCGGTGCGCGGCACCGGATCCCGACACCCTGCTGTGCCTCACACGGCAAGGCGGCTCGACATTCGACCTCGTCACCGTCGACGTCGGCACCGGTGACCTCGTCGGCGAACCGGTACCCACGGAGATCTCGCACGTCCCGGTGCTCCTCCTGCCCCTGGGTCCCGACGGCCTCGTGACGCTGTCGGTCGACAAGGAGCTCACGGCGCTCGACCTGGCGGGCAGCACCCGGTGGGAGGAGCCTCTGGACTCACCCGACCTCGACACGAGCTACATCCAGGCCGACGTCGCTCGTTACGAGAGCTCGCTGATCCTGTCCTTCGGATGGCTGCGAGGCACCTTCTTCGTGACACCCGAGGGATCGACCAAGCACGAGTGCGACAGCGTGGCCGCCACACCGGCGGCGTGGATGTGTCGGGGCGAGGACGAGGCGATCGGGTTCGCCCCCGACGGCGCCGAGCTGTGGCGCGCCGACTGGCACGACTACTACCTGATCGACCGGTACCAGTACATCGCTCCGGTGATGCTCGTCGACAACTGGGACGGCACGGTCTCCTCGGTCGACCCGCTGACCGGCGACCACGGCCCGGCCGTCGACCTGGGCGAGGACAGCTCCTTCAACTTTCTCGGCGATCCCGAGCACCCGTTCGTGCTGGCCGAGGAGTCCGTCTCGCTGCTCTCCTCCGACCTGACCAGCGTGGTGTGGACCGCGCCGGTCGTCGACGGCTACCTCAACATCGCCGGCGGCGGGGTGGTCGAGGACACCCTCGTGGTCGACGGCGAGCACTCGTGGGGCTTCGACATCGCCGACGGCAGCCGCTCGTGGGAGCGCGACTTCCTCACCAGTGACGTGCAGGTCATCGACGACGCGCTCTACGGGCTCGGGATCAACGAGCTGGTCCGGTACGAGCTGCCCTGAGGCGACCCGTCACTGGATGCTCGGCTGCTCCACCCCGTGCTCCACGGGCAGCTCCCGCCCGCCCTCCGACGTGAGCGCAGCCACAGCCAGTCCAGCCGCGGCAATGAGGACCACGATGACCAGTGCCAGCGCGCGCACGACGATCAGGGACGACCATCGGCCGCCGGTGCCCTCGTTGTGCACGGTCATACCTGTGACATGTCCTGAACCGGCCGAAGATTACACGCGGGACCGGATTCAGCCGTTGACGCGCTCCATCACGAGCTCACGCACACGGCCCGCATCGGCCTGACCGCGGGTCGCCTTCATGACCGCGCCGATGATCGCGCCCATCGGACCGAGGTTGCCGGACCTGATCTTCTCCACGATGTCCGGCTGCTCGGCGAGGGTCGCGTCGATCACCTCGAGCAACGGTCCGTCGTCGGAGACGATCTCCAGGCCGCGGGCGGTCAGCACCTGCTCGGGGGATCCCTCACCCGCCAGCACGCCCTCGAGCACCTGGCGCGCGAGCTTGTCGTTGATCCGGCCCGCGTCCACGAGCGTCTGCAGCTCACCGATCGCGGCCGGCGTGACCGGCAGCTCCTCGAGCGCGACGTCCTGGCTCTTGGCGGTGCGGGCGAGCTCGCCCATCCACCACTTGCGGGCTGCGGCCGGGCTCGCGCCCGCAGCCACCGTGGCCTCGATCAGCTCGAGCGCCCCCGCGTTGACCACGTCTCGCATCTCGGCGTCGGCGTAGCCCCAGTCGCCCTGCAGCCGCCGACGGCGGGCCGCGGGCAGCTCGGGCAGGGTCGCCCGGATCTGCTCGACCCACTCGCGCGAGGGCGCGACCGGGACCAGGTCGGGCTCGGGGAAGTAGCGGTAGTCCTCGGCGTCGGACTTGACGCGCCCCGGCGAGGTGGAGCCGTCGTCCTCGTGGAAGTGCCGCGTCTCCTGCAGCACCGAGCCACCGCCGTCGAGAACCTCTGCCTGCCGCGCGATCTCGAAGCGCACGGTCCGTTCGATCGAGCGGAAGGAGTTGACGTTCTTGGTCTCGGTCCGGGTGCCCAGCGGTGAGGTGGGCGTGGGTCGCAGCGAGACGTTGACGTCGGCGCGGACGTTGCCGCGCTCCATCCGCGCCTCCGAGACCTCGAGCGCTCGGAAGATGTCACGGAGCGTCTGCACATAGGCGCGCGCCACCTCCGGCGCACGGTCGCCCACGCCGGTGATCGGCTTGGTGACGATCTCGACCAGCGGCACCCCGGCGCGGTTGTAGTCGACCAGCGAGTGGGACGCGCCGTGGATCCTCCCTGCGGCGCCGCCGACGTGCGTGTTCTTGCCGGCGTCCTCCTCCATGTGGGCACGCTCGATCTCGACGCGCACCACGGTGCCGTCCGCGAGCTCGACGTCGAGGTAGCCCTCGTAGGCGATCGGCTCGTCGTACTGCGAGGTCTGGAAGTTCTTCGGGACGTCGGGGTAGAAGTAGTTCTTCCGCGCGAACCGGCAGACCTCGGCGATCTGGCAGTTGAGCGCGAGGCCGATCTTGATCGCGTGTTCGACCGCGGTGCCGTTGACGACCGGCAGCGCACCCGGCAGCCCCAGCGAGACCGGTGTCACGAGCTGGTTCGCGTGTTCGGGCTCGGTGCCGCCGGCCGGCGACGGGGCGTCGTCGAACATCTTGGTGCGGGTGCCGAGCTCGACGTGGACCTCGATGCCGAGCACCGGGTCGTAGCGCGTGACCGCGTCCTCGTAGGTGACGCTCATCGGGAGACCTCCAGCTTCGGCGCCCTGCTCAGCAGCGGCGCACCCCAGTCATCGAGCAGCAGCGTCTCCAGCGCAGCACCGACGCCGTACAGGCGGGCGTCCTGGCGCGCCGGGGCGAGGATCTGGAACCCGACAGGCAGGCCGTCGTCGGAGAGCCCGCTCGGCAGCGAGATCCCCGGGATGCCGGCCAGGTTGGCCGGGATGGTGGCGACGTCGTTGAGGTACATCGCCAGCGGGTCGTCCAGCTTGGCGCCGAACGGGAACGCGGTGGTGGGAGCCGTGGGCGAGACCAGCACGTCGACCTGCTCGAACGCGGCGGCGAAGTCGCGCTGGATGAGCGTGCGGACCTTCTGGGCGCTGCCGTAGTAGGCGTCGTAGTAGCCGGCGGACAGCGCGTAGGTGCCGAGGATGATGCGGCGCTTGACCTCGTCTCCGAACCCGGCGCCGCGGGTCGCGGACATCACGCGCTCGGCGGTGGCCGCACCCTCGCCGGGCTCGACGCGCAGGCCGTAGCGCATGCCGTCGAACTTCGCGAGGTTGCTCGAGGCCTCCGACGGCAGGATCAGGTAGTACGCCGCGAGTGCGGCCGAGAAGCTCGGGCAGGTCACCTCGACGATGTCGGCGCCCGCGGCCGTGAGCGCGTCGAGCGCGGCCTGGAACGAGGCCCGGACACCCGGCTCGTAGCCCTCGCCGCCGAGCTCGGTCACGACGCCCACCCGGAGGCCCTTGAGGTCGCCGTGCGCGCCCGCTCGGGCGGCGTCGGCGTACGACGGCGCAGCCTCGGGCAGGGAGGTCGAGTCACGAGGGTCGTGCCCACCGATGACATCGTGCAGCAGCGCCGAGTCGAGCACGGTGCGCGTGCAGGGGCCGGCCTGGTCCAGGCTGGAGGCGAGCGCGATCAGACCGTAGCGGGACACGCTGCCGTAGGTCGGCTTGACGCCGACCGTGCCGGTGACGGCCGCGGGCTGGCGGATCGAGCCACCGGTGTCGGTGCCGATCGCGAGCGGTGCTTCGTAGGCGGCCACCGCGGCGGCCGAGCCACCGCCGGAGCCGCCGGGGATGCGGCCCAGGTCCCAGGGGTTGCGGGTGGGCCCGTACGCCGAGTGCTCGGTGCTGGACCCCATGGCGAACTCGTCCATGTTGGTCTTGCCGAGGATCGGCAGCCCCGCCTCGCGCAGCCGGGTGACCAGCGTCGCGTCGTAGGGCGGCACCCAGCCCTCGAGCATCTTGGAGCCGGCCGTGGTGACCTGCCCCTTGGTGACCACGACGTCCTTGACGGCGATCGGCACGCCCGCGAGGGGGTGGAGGGTCTCCCCCGCGGCGCGAGCCGCGTCGACGGCGGCGGCGCTGGCGAGCGCCTCGGCGTCGGACACGTTGAGGAAAGCGTGCACATCGCCGTCGACGGCGCCGATCCGGTCCAGGTGGGCCTGCGTGGCTTCGACGCTGCTGACCTCGCCCGCGGCGAGCGTGGCGGCGAGCTCGGCGGCGGTGAGCCTGATCAGCTCGCTCATACTTCCTCACCCAGGATCTGCGGGACGGCGAACTTGTCGTCCTGCGCCTCGGGCGCCTGAGACAGCACGGCGGCGGTGTCGAGGGTCTCGCCCGGCACGTCGTCGCGGAACACGTTGGTCAGCGGGATGGGGTGGCTGGTGGCGGGCACGTCGGCCCCGGCCACCTCGCTGACGGTCGCAACGGCTTGGACGATGACGTCCAGCTCGCCGGCCAGTCGCGTCACCTCGTCCTCGGAGAGGTCGATCCGGGCGAGCCCGGCCAGCCGGACCACCTCGGCAGAGTCGATCGTGGACATGGTGGCGAGTCTATGAGGAACCGCGGGCACCTCCGGCCGCGCGTCCACGCTCATCCGCTCGAGCGCATCCCCGCTGAGTGCGCACATCCACGGCGAGTGCGCACCGTGCGATGTGTGCACTCACCGTGGATGTGCGATCTCAGCTGCCGTCAGTCGGCGCCGGCGCCGCTGGTGGTGCCCTCGTAGATGCCGATCTCGTTGCCGTCGAGGTCGCGGAAGCTCGCCGACCAGCTGGTCTCGCTGATCGCCGTCTTGGCGTTGACGACCTCGCCGCCGGCTGCTGTCACCTTGGCCAGCGTCTCGTCGATCGAGTCGACCTCGACGTAGGAGACCGGGCTGCTGGCGTTCTCGCGTGCGGTCAGACCGCCGCCGCTGATCTTGTTGGGTGCCTGCCACATCGGGTAGCCCTCGTCACCGGGGTACTCCGCGATGTCCCAGCCGAAGAGCGAGCTGTAGAACGCACTCGCACGGGCGTTGTCGGACACCGGGATCTCGATGTGCGTGATGTCTCCGTGAGCCATCGTCGTTCCCTTCCTCGGGTGTGACCATCGTCGCACCGGTGCGGCCCGTGCGCACCGGTTCGCACGGGGCTCGACCTACGATGAACGTCATGACTGCCAGCCCCGAGAACGAGCCCGAGGAGGGCACGGCGACCGACCCGACACCCGAGGAACGGCCGATGTCGCGGTTCGCCCAGCGGTTCCGGATCCCGCTCGGGATCGTGGTGGCTCTCATCGGTGCTGCACTCGCGGTCGTGTTCGCCATCCGACCGCTCGACAGCGACACCGGGTCCCGCGGTCTGATCACTCAGGGCGCGGGCGTGGCGTTGTGGCTGTGCGTCGCGGCCGTCGGGGTGACCTGGGCGCTCGACACCTCGCGCAAGGTCACCAACCTCTGCGCCCTCGGCGGCATCGTCTGCTACGGCGTCTTCTGGGTGTCCGGCCTGTAGCTCCCGGCTGGGTCGACGGGATCGTCACCGCGGCCCGCTGCGGCGGAACCGCACCGTGATCCCCGCCCGGAGCTGGGCGACGGCGTCGCACGCGGCCGCGGTCAGCACCGCCACCACGGGGTAGCCGCCCGTGACCGGGTGGTCCGGCCCGAGGATCACGGGCTCACCGTTCGGAGGCACCTGCACCGACCCGGTCACGACGCCCTCCGAGGGCAGCTCGTCGGTGATCGCGCGCGTCAGCGGTCCTCCCTCGAGTCGCAGGCCCACGCGGTCAGCGAGGGCGGAGACCCGCCAGGGCTTGCGGTAGAGCTCGTCGGGGTCGGCGAGCCAGTCGGCTCGTGGGCCGGGCGAGGCATCGAGCATGACGAGCGGTCCCGGAGTGATCACCTCGGGGTGTGGCTCGCTCGTGGGCACCGCGCCTGTCGCCTGTCCGACCGCGAGCCGGTCCCCGACCTGCAGCGGCGCCGGGCCGAGCCCGGAGAGCACGTCGGTGGATCGGGATCCGAGCACCAGCGGCGCGTCGATGCCACCACGGACCGCGAGGTAGCTGCGCCACCCCCAGCGCGGCATCCCGAGCGTGACCACCGAGCCCGAGGCCACGGCGAGGACACGGGCGTCGGTGGCCACGCCGTCGACCAGCACGGGTGCGTGCGCACCGGTGACCGCCACCAGGAGATCGGCATCGGCGCGCACCGCGAGAGGACCGACGATCTCGAGCGCGGCAGCCCCGGGGTCGTTGCCCAGCGCCCGGTTCGCGGCCACCAGCGATGCTCGGTCCGCGGCGCCCGAGGGCGAGATGCCGAGATGCGACAGGCCCGGCCGCCCCAGGTCCTGCACGAACGCCGAACCCACCTCGAGCACCTCGATCATCGCGGCTCGAACCGCACGACGGTGCCCGCGGCGAGCGGGGTGGGCGGGTCGGCGTCGACATCGAACAGCACCGCGTCGGTGCGGCCGAGCAACCGCCAGCCGCCGGGCGAGGAGCGTGGGTAGACCGCTGCGTGGGGACCGGCTATCGCGACCGACCCGGCGGGCACGCTCGGGCGCGGGCTGTCGAGCCGCGGCAGGTGCAGCACCGGGTCCAGCCCGGCGAGGTAGGCGAACCCGGGCGCGAACCCGAGGAACTCGACCACGTAGCGCGCCTGGCTGTGTCGCCGCACCACCTCCTCGACCGAGAGCCCGGTAAGGCGGGCCACCGTGGCAAGGTCATCGCCGTCGTACTCGACGGCGATGCTCACCTCGGTGGGCTCCCTCGCCGCGGGGCCGCATGCCCCGGCCGCCGCCACCACCTCCAGCAGCCCCGGTAGCAGGCGGGGCTCGCGGGCCACGACCAGCACGGTGCGGGCACCGGGGACGATCTCCTCGACCTGATCCTCGGCGCGCTCGCGCAGGTGGCCGGCGAGCGTGTGCGCGGCAGCCGCATCGTCGACCTCCACGAGCACAGACCGCTCCCCCGAGGGCAGCACCCGGCTCACGTGGCCGCCACGATGTGAACGCCGGCGGCGACGAGGCCGGCACGGACCGAGCGCGCGATCTGGACCGCGCCCGGGGTATCGGAGTGCACGCAGATGCTGCGGGCGGTCACCTGGACCGAGGTGCCGTCGGCCGCGGTGAGCGTGCCGTCGCGCACCAGGCCCACCATGCGCTGCGTGACCTCGTGCGGGTCGTGCAGCACCGCGCCGGTCTCGGTGCGGGGCACCAGGCCGCCCCCGGGCAGGTAGCCGCGGTCGGCGAAGGCCTCCGGCACGGTGGCGAGCCCGGCGGCCTCGGCCTGCAGCAGCACCACGGAGGCGGGCAGCCCGACGACGGCGAGCCCGGCCCCGCGGCAGAGCCGCACCACGACCTCGGCGACCTCGGGATCGACCGCGACGCGGTGGTACAGCGCCCCGTGCGGTTTCACGAAGGTGACCCGACCACCCGCGCCGAGGGCCGCCGTCGTGAGCCTGTCGAGCTGGCCGGTCAGCGAGTCGAGGAGGTCGTCCGGCGCGAGATCCATGGCGACGCGACCGAAGCCGGAGACGTCCGGATATGAGACGTGCGCCCCGATGCTCACGCCGCGCGATACGGCGATCTCGCACACCGCCCGCATCGACGCACCGTCGCCGGCGTGGCCGCCGCACGCGACGTTGGCACTGCTGACGACGCCGAGCATCGCCGCGTCAGCCGTTCCGTCGTCCATGCCTTCGCCGAGGTCTGCGTTGAGGTCGATCCTCATGTCCAGCATCCTGCCGCTGGTCCGGCGCCCTCAGGACACCGCGAGGCCGACGAGCTCCAGCAGCGCGAGGGCGTAGGCGTCGGCGGCGTCGCTGCCGCGCCCGGTGATCGGCTCGTGGCCGTAGACCTGCGCGGTGGCGAGGTACTCCTCGCCGTCACGGGCCAGCGAGACGAAAGCTGCACCGAGGAGCTCGCGCAGCTGATCCTCGCGCGGCAACCACAGGGTGTCGGCGGTCGGCACGGAGTCGAGCGCCCACTCGGTGGTGCCGTTGAAGCCGAAGAAGTTGCCCTGATCGTGGCGGTGCTCCTCGATCACCATGTCGGAGACCGTGAAGACCTCCTCGGTCAGCGCCTGCTTGTCGATGCGGAACCGGTCGCCGGACGCGGGCTCCCACCGCACCCCGGCATCGCGGAGGGCTCGGGCAAGGTCGTCGGAGATCATCTGCCCATTATCCGTCGCTCGCGCCGGAAACCTCTGTGGGCGCCGCTGGGGGGGCGATTCCGCCGTGGATGTCCGACCTCTACCGTGTCATGCGCACGCATGTGGCACGTGTGAACGACACGCCAGGGCTCGCGGGCATGCTGGCGACCGCGGAGACGGCCTGAAAGCTCAGAGATCCGCCACCGCTTCGGTCCCGCCGTCGAGCAGCGCCTGGAATCCTGCCTCGTCGAGGATGGTCAGCCCGAGCTCGCGGGCCTTGGTCTCCTTGGAGCCGGCGCCGGGGCCGACGACGACGAAGTCGGTCTTCTTCGACACCGACCCCGAGGCCTTGCCACCGCGGGCAAGGATCGCCTCCTTGGCGCCGTCTCGTGAGAAGTTCTCGAGAGAGCCCGTGACCACGACGGTGAGCCCCTCGAGGGTCCGCTCGATCGACTCGTCGCGCTCATCCTCCATCCGGACGCCGGCGGCGGCCCAGCGCCGGACGATCTCGCGGTGCCAGTTGTCGGGGTCGTCAGGGTCGCCGAACCACTCCTTCAGCGCGGCGGCGATCGTGGGACCGACCCCCTCGACCGCGGCGAGCTCGCCCTCGGTGGCCGCCTCGATGGCGGCCAGCGAGCCAAAGTGCTGGGCGAGCGCGCGGGCCGCGGTGGGACCGACGTGCCGGATCGAGAGGGCCACCAGCACCCGCCACAGTGGCTGCGACTTCACCGTTTCGAGCTGCTCGAACAACATCCGCGTGTTCTGGGTGGGCTGCGACGGCTTCTTCGCATCCCCCTTGGTGAAGAAGAACAGCCGGTCCTCCCACAGACCGGTGGCCTGGCCCTTGCGCTTGATCTCGCGCCAGACGCGCACCGATGCCAGGTCGTCGACGGTGAGATCGAACAGACCTGCCTCGGTCTCGAGCACCGGCTGCTGCCGCGGCGGCAGCTCGCTGGGTGGCTCTGCGTCGAGGACGCCGTTCGGTCGGTAGCGGGCTGGATCCTCGGGCCGACCGTTCTCGGGGTCGGTCAGCGCGACCGCGGCCTCCCAGCCGAGAGCCTCGATGTCGAAGGCACCCCGAGCGGCCAGGGCATCCACCCGCTCGCGCAGCTGTGAGGGGCAACGCTGGGAGTTGGGGCACCGGATGTCGACGTCGCCCTCCTTGGCGGGGGCGAGCGGTGTGCCGCACGAGGGGCACTCGGTCGGCATCACGAACTCGGTCTCGGTGCCGTCACGCAGCTCGACGACCGGCCCGACGATCTCCGGGATCACGTCACCGGCCTTGCGCAGCACCACCGTGTCGCCGATCAGCACGCCCTTGCGCCTGACCTCGCTCGCGTTGTGCAGGGTGGCGTTCTCGACCGTGGACCCGGCCACGACGACCGGCGTCATCACCCCGTACGGCGTCACCCGGCCGGTCCTCCCGACGTTGACGCGGATGTCGAGCAGCTTGGTGTTGACCTCCTCGGGCGGGTACTTGTATGCGAGGGCCCAGCGCGGGGCGCGCGAGGTGGTGCCGAGCTGCCGTTGCGCGGCGACCTCGTCGACCTTGACGACGATGCCGTCGATCTCGTGCTCTGGATCGTGCCGGTGCTCGCCGTAGTGCGCGATCATCGTGCGCACGCCCTCGAGGTCGTCGACGACGCGGTTGTACGGCGAGGTGGGGATCCCCCATCCACTCAGCAGGTCGTAGACCTCGGACTGCCGGGACAGGCGTGCGCTGCTCGGGACCATGCCACCCGGCCATCGCATCGCACCGATGCCATGCGCGAACATCTTGAGGTTTCGCGACGCCGTCACGCGCGGATCCTTCTGCCGTAGCGATCCGGCGGCGGTGTTGCGCGGGTTCGCGAACGGGGGCTTGCCGGCCTCCACCAACGAGGCGTTCAGGGCCTCGAAGTCGACGACCGGGAAGAACACCTCACCGCGCACCTCCAGCAGGTCGGGGACGTGCTCGCCCGTGAGCCGCTGCGGGATCGTGGAGATCGTGCGGACGTTGAGCGTGACATCCTCCCCGGTGCGACCATCGCCGCGCGTGACGCCGCGAACCAGCCGGCCCTTCTCGTAGACCAGCGAGATCGCGAGACCGTCGATCTTCAGCTCGCACAGGAAGTGGGTGTCGGCACCGACCTCGCGCTCCACACGCCCCGCCCACGCGTCGATCTCTTCGAGGCTGAAGGCGTTGTCGAGCGAGAGCATCCGCTCAAGGTGGTCGACCGTGCGGAACTCGGTGGAGAACGTGCCGCCGACACGCTGGGTCGGCGAGTCCGGGGTGCGCAGCTCGGGGTGTGCCTCCTCGAGCGCCTCCAGCTCCTTCAGGAGCGCGTCGAACTGGGCGTCGGAGACCGTGGGGCTGTCCTTGACGTAGTACGCGAACTGGTGGTCGCGGACCTCCTCGGCCAGGGCCTGCCACTGGGCCGCGGCTCCGGCCGCGACGTGTTCCACGGAGTCGGGCACTGCCTCGCTGCGCTCGTTCACGCCCTCATTGTGTCGCGGAGCACCGACATCGGAGCCTGCTGTGGTGGGATGAGCACATGACGCAGCCGTGGTGGCCCGGATCCGGTGAGCCGCCCGCGCCCCCGAGCGCGCCCCAGGCGGCCCCGTGGATGCCGCAGCAGGCGGGGCAGCAGCCGTACCGCGGCCAGAACCACCCGCAGCAGGCCACGCCATGGGCTCCCCCGCCCACGCCGCCGACCGCGCAGGCCCAGCAGGGTCAGCCGATCACGGTCGTCAACACCATGTCAGCGACGTCGGGCGGCGTCACCGCGCCCGGCGCGCCACAGCCCCAGCAGCAGCGCGCCGTTCCCGGTCTCGGGTTCGCGACCTTCCTGCTCGTGGTCGGCACGATCGTCTTCGCGGCCCTCGTCGCGCGCGAGTGGGTCGTGGACTGGGGCACCTCGGTGGCGACCTGCATCGACGGCGGTGGCGCGTGGGAGTGCCTCAGCAACGAGGCGGGCCGCATCCAGGTGCTACTGCCGATCGTCGCGGTGCTCGGCGCCTTCTCGCTGGCGCGCGGTGCCGGCATCGAGCGCCAGCAGGGCCGCGGCATCGGCTGGCTCTACGCGCTGCTGGGCTTCGGGCTCGTCGGGCTCGCCTGGGCGATGGGAGCGGCGGCATGAGCATCTTCGACCCCTACAACCAGAAGCAGCCCGAGGTCCACGGGCTCAACACCGGCAGCCAGACCCAGGTCTCCACGCTCGCCCCGGTGGAAACCGACGGCATCCGCACCAACCAGTACCGCTCCGGCGCCCTCGGCGCCCTCGCCCCGTTCCTCGGCTACCTGAGCCTGCTGCTCTCGGTCGCGATGGGCCTGGCGGCCGCGGCGGGCCGCATGCTGTGCCTGGAGGGCAGGCTCGACGCGAACGTCTGCGAGGTCGAGCCCAGCCAGCTGGTCCTGGTCCCGCTCGCCGTGCTGTTCTTCGGTCTCGTGCTCGCCGGCATCGGCGGCAGCCTCGCGAAGAACCGCCGCGCGGCAGGCTCGCTCGTCGTGCTCCTGCTCGGGTACGCCCTCCTCGCGCTCGCGACCCAGTGGTTCGGCAACGAGCTCCTCGGGCTGCCGTTCCCCTGACATCAGCGAACGGCGCCGACCGCACCGGCGCGGGCCGCTGAGGTGATGCTCGCCTGCCCGAGCACGCGCGTGCCCCGGTAGACCACGATCGACTGCCCGGCGGCGATGCCGCGCAACGGCGTCGCCAGCCGCGCGACCAGGGTGCCGCCGTCCACCTCGACCGTCGCAGCGACCGGTTCGCCGTGCGCCCGGACCTGCACGGTCACGTCCTGGAACGGTCCGGGCTCCGCGAGCCAGACGACGTCCCCACCGGTGATCTCGTCCACGCTCAGCAGCGCGGCCGGACCGACCACCACGCGGTTCGCCGCGGGATCGGTCGCGACCACGTACCGGGGCGCGCCGTCGCTCGCAGGTGTTGTGATCCCGAGGCCCCTGCGCTGGCCGACCGTGAAGCCGTAGGCGCCCTGGTGGGTCCCGACGACGGCGCCCGAGGAGTCGACGATCTCACCCGGGCGCTCGCCGAGGCGAGCGGCCAGGAAACCCCGGGTGTCGCCGTCGGCCACGAAGCAGATGTCGTAGGAGTCGGGCTTGGCCGAGACCGACAGCCCGCGCGCGGCGGCCTCCGCGCGCACGACGTCCTTGGACTCCACGTCGCCCAGCGGGAACAGCGATCGCTCGAGCCGCTCCCGGCCCATCACCGCGAGCACGTAGCTCTGGTCCTTCGCGCTGTCGACGGCGCGGTGCAGCTCGCGCCCGTGCTCGCCGTCCACGATGCGTGCGTAGTGCCCGGTGGCCACCGCGTCGAACCCGAGCGCGAGACCGCGGTCGAGCAGCGCGGCGAACTTGATGTGCTCGTTGCAGCGCACGCACGGGTTGGGCGTGCGGCCGGCCTCGTACTCCGACAGGAAGTCCGCCACGACGGTGTCCTCGAACTCCTCCGACAGGTCCCACACGTAGTACGGGATACCGAGGACATCGGCCGCGCGGCGGGCATCGGAGGCGTCCTCGATCGAGCAGCAGCCCCGGGAGCCGTTGCGGTGCTGAGCGCGGCTGCGCGAGAGCGCCATGTGCACGCCGACCACCTCGTGCCCCGCGTCGACCGCACGTGCGGCCGCGACCGCCGAGTCCACGCCGCCGGAGAGCGCTGCGAGCACCTTCATCGCACGCCCGCCACACGTCCACGCCCGGAGGGCGCAGGCTCGCCGGCAGGGCGTGGCTGGCCGCTCCGGGTCACGCTTGCGCCCTGTCGGGGCAGGTTCGCGGCGCGGGCGCGCTCGACCACACCGGGCAGCACCGCGAGCACCCGGTCGATGTCGGCCTCGGTCGTGGTCCGGCCCAGCGTGAACCGGACCGCGGAGCGCGCCGTCCGCACGTCGTCGCCCATCGCCAGCAGCACGTGCGAGGGCTGCGTGACACCGGCGGTGCAGGCCGAGCCCGAGGAGGCGGCCACACCCGCGGCGTCCAGGCCGAACAGCACGGCGTCGGCATCGGTGCCCGGAATCGTGAGCAGCAGGTGCCCCGGGAGCCGATCGGCGCCGGCCGATCGTGCGCTCACCTCCGGGATCGCGGCGAGCACGCCCGCCTGCAGCCGGTCCCGCAGCTCACCGAGCCGCGCCTGCTCGCTCGCCTGCTCGGCGACCGCGAGCCGCACCGCGAGCGCGAGCGCCCTGGCCCCGGCGGCGTCGAGGGTCCCGGAGCGGATGCCGCGCTCCTGACCGCCGCCGTGCAGAACCGGCGCCAGCGCGGCGTCGCGCCGTGCGAGCAGCGCGCCCACGCCCACCGGTGCGCCGACCTTGTGGCCCGAGAGCGCGAGCGTGGTCACGCCGATCTCGGCGAAGTCGAGCGGCACGTGCCCGAGCGCCTGCACCGCGTCGGTGTGCACGGCGACGCCACCGGCGGCAGCGACGACCTCCCGCACGGGCTGCAGCGCGCCGGTCTCGTTGTTCGCCCACATCACCGCGAGCACCGCGGTGCGCTCTGCCGCCGAGGCGAGGTACGCCGTCAGGGCATCGAGGTCGAGGACACCCTCGCGGTCGACCGCGAGCTCGGTCACCTCGGCCCCCTGCGCCGAGCCGAGCCAGTGCGCGGCATCGAGCACCGCATGATGCTCGACGGCGGAGATCGCGACCGCAGGTCGCGTCCCCCTGGCGGCATGGAACCCGCCCACCACCGCGAGGTTGTCCGCCTCGGTGCCGCCTGCGGTGAAGATCACCTCGGTCGGGTGGGCGCCGAGATCGGCGGCGAGCTGCTCGCGCGACTCCTCGAGCACGCGGCGTGCCTCGCGGCCGAAGCTGTGCACCGAGGAGGGGTTGCCGAGCCGGCGGAGGTCCTCGGCGTAGGCGTGCGCGACCTCGTCGCGCACGACCGTGGTCGCCGCGTGATCGAGATAGGTCGCCGTCACGACATCCGAGTGTAGGTCGGGCAGAGGTACCCGCGGTGCTCGCGGTCCGGGGCCCCGCGCGCTGGCTACCCTGCCCGGTGATGAGCGAGCCCGACGACGCCCGGTTCCGGCCTGGCGACCCTGCTCCCGACGACGGTATCGGCGACGGGTATGACCCGGCTCCCGTTCCGGGCTTCACCGCCCCGCAGCCGTACTCGGTCGAGATGGATGACGGCGAGCGCCCGCAGCAACCGGCATCGACGCCGAGCAGGCATGGTCCGTCCGCACCAGCCGGGCCGGCCGGCGGTCACCACCCGCCCGCGCCATCGGCACCGTTCTCGACAGCTCGACCGACTCCGGCACGGCCCGCACGCCGCTCCCGGTCCTCGTGGATCCTCGTGGGCGCCTTCGCGCTGCTGATCGTCGTCCAGCTCGTCGGAGCCGCGGTCAGCAGGCTCGGGGGCGATGAGGATCCGCCCCCCGTGGGAAGCACCACCGGGGACGTGCCGGACATGGCCGCGGTGTGGCTGCTCGGGCCGGAGGACCTCACCGAGCCCGAGGACGGCGACGAGTTCGCCCGCAACCCCGACGGTGCCTTCACCGGACCTCAGATCATCGTGGCCGACGACGCGTGGGTGGTCGCCTGGCAGACCGAGAGCGGCTCCGGGTGGCGCACCGCCGGCATCGCCGCGCTCGACCCCGCCGACGGCGGGGTCCTGTGGGAGCGGCCGCTGCCCGGGGTCCTGTGCGCGGACCACGCCTTCGACGGGGCGCTCCGGTGTCTGCACGAGGACGGCGGGACCTGGGTGTACCACCAGATCGAGATCGCCACCGGTGAGGACACCGTCACGGTCGAGACCTCGCTGCGGGAGGTCCAGACGGTGCACGCGACCGCCGAGGGGCTGGTCGCGGTGGGCCCCGCCGATCCGGCACCCCATGCCGAGATGGCCGGCTTCGCGCCCGACGGCACCGAGCTGTGGAGCATCGACGTCGCCGACCTCGACTCCGCCGAGCTGCTGTTCTCGCACGTCTACGACTCCGACGGCGACCCGGTGCTGGAGCGTCCACGCTGGCGTGATCTCGACGATGGCCTGGTGATGCTCTGGGCCACTCCCGGCGCGGCGATCATCGATCCCGTCACCGGTCCGGTCCTTGTCCACCACTGCAGGGCAGGCACGGCGCAGGGTGACCACTATCTCTGCCAGGACGACGACGGCCTGCATCGGCACGCCCTCGACGGCACGATCACCTGGTCGCTGCCCGGCGCTCGGCTCACCGTCCCCGAGGATCGCTCCGACGCGCGACCCGTGGCGATCACCGAGCCGGTCACGAACCAGTTCGAGATCGTCCCGGTGGACTGGGAGACCGGCCAGATCGCCGGCCCGGCGACGTACCGGTTCACCCAGCAGCCGGGCACCTGGAGCGGGATCGTGCTGCCGCCCTCGGCATACACGCTGGCGGATGCCACGATCGTGGCGGGCGACGCCGTGCTCGTGGCGCTCGACCCGGTCACCGGCGCACAGCTGTGGACCAGGCCGCTCGAGGGCGACGGCTACGTCTTCTCCGTCGTCCAGGTCGGGGAGGTCGCCGTCATCGACGCCGGCACCCACGCCGCCGGGCTCGACCTCGCGAGCGGCGAGCTCCTGTGGACGCAGCGCAACACCGGGGACCAGCTCGCGGGCATCGACGGGCTCCTCGTCTCGACCGGGTACGAGATCGGTGTCATGGAGGTCCCCTGATGGGCGGCGACGCGCACCTGCCCTACGGGGCGACCGCGCCGGCACCCACCGCCGAGCCGCTGCCCCCGGGATGGCGCCTGTGCCCCTGCGGCCAGCGGGTGCGGCCGTGGTTCCAGGGGCGCGGCATCGGGCACGGGATCTGGATCGGCGTGGTCTCGCCGCTGATCACCCTGGTGATCTACGCGTTCGTGGTGGCGGTCGCGCTGTCGGAGCCGCTCGCCGACCAACCGGTCGCCCGGGCCGTGGTGCTCGGCCTGATCCCGCTGAGCTACCTCGTGGCTCTGCTGGTCCTCGTCCGGGTCGGGCACCGCGGCGGCTGCCTGATGGCCAGATCGCTCGCGTGGTTCATCGTCTGGCCCGGTGCGGCGGTGACGGCGGTCCTGTCTGCCGCGCCCTGAGCTGCGGCTACTCCCCCAGCCGCTGCCTCAGCCACGCGAGCCCGATCTCGCCCTGGGCGCGCTGGAACTGGCGCACGTGCGGCACCCCCGGCGGCGGTGGTTGCACGCTGCCGTGCACGAAGTAGCCCGTGAGCCCCGCGAGCACGGTGGTCACGTCGTCCTCCGCGACGTCCTTGCTGATCCCGGCGCGCGCCCAGAGGTCAGCGGGGTCGCCGCCGCCTTCGAGAGTGATGCTCGGCAGCTGCGCGAGCAGGTCCACCCACGGCGCCCCGACAGCCGCGTACGGCCAGTCCACGAGCAGCACCCGGCCACCGCGACGGACCATGTTGTCGCGACGCGCATCGAGGTGGACCAGCGCGGTGCCCGCTGCGCGGCTCCCGTAGTTCCTGCTCAACCGTTCCAGGTCGCGCAGGTTCGCCGCCACCCACGGGTCCCACGAGCTGAGGTCGGAGCCGTCCGCGAGCGCGGTGTGCCAGCCGGTCATCAGCCCGAGCTCGTGCGGGACGGTGGGCAGCCCCGCAGGCCCCTCGATGCCGGCCAGCACGTCGTAGACCGCGAGCACCTCCTCGAGGGTCCGCTCGTCCCAGGGGAGATCGACCGGCTCGTCGGCTGCCTCGAACCCGTTCGCGACCCACTCGCCGTCGTCGAGGCTCCACAGCATCCGCGGCGCCGGCGCCGCGTCCGGGAGCATCGCGTTCACGCGCGCCTCGTCCCGGTACAGCTCCCAGCTGCGCCGATGGAAGGACGCCGAGACCGCCTTGACGAAGGTCCTGCCGCCGTCGGCCGTGCTCAGCGTGGCCGCCATCCCGGGCGAGTAGCCGCCCTCGTGGCTGAGCACATCGACGACGGCGGAGCCCAGTCGGTCCTCGATCTCGCCTCGCACGTGGTCCGGCAGCGCGGACCAGGCCAGCCGGACCCGGCTCATCGCTGCTCGCCGGCGTGGATCGTGGGCTCGGCGCGCCGACCGACGAGGGCGCCCTGGTCGGTCGCCACGTGGTGCAGCACGGCGTCGGCGAGACCGGCGACCTCGGCGACCACGGCGACGGCGCCCTCGAGCTCACCCGGGTCGCCGTAGCCCCAGCCCGCGCCGAGGCAGGCGATGCCGTTCTCGGCCGCGCCCTCGACGTCGTGGTGGCGGTCGCCCACCATGATGATGCGAGAGGCCTCCGGCACCCGTGCGGGGCCGAGCTCCTCCAGGGCGTGCGCGATGACGGTCGCCTTGGTCGAGGGGATGTGGTCGGGCGGTGCTCCGAACACGCCGTCGACCAGCCGGTCGAGCCCCCACCGCTCGCAGATCTGGCGCGCGTACCCCTCGGGCTTCGACGTGGCGACGGCGAGCGTGAGCCCCGCGGCGCGGAGGCGCTCGAGCTGCTCACCGATCCCGGGGAACGGCGCCGACTCCCACATGCCGCCGGCCTCGAACTCGGCGCGATACGCCTCGATGGCCTCCAGGATCCGATGCTCCGGCACGCCGTGCGCCCGCAGCGAGACGGGCAGCGGCGGTCCGACGAACGCCAGCAGCACCTCCGGCTCCGGCACGGGCAGCCCGAGGGAGGCGAGCGTGACGCTCGCCGAGCGCAGGATGCCCGGTGCGGAGTTGCTGAGCGTGCCGTCGAGGTCCAGCAGGGCCAGTGGTGCGGTCATCGGTCGAGGTGCTCGCGGATCGCCTGCGCGGCGGCGGGCAGGATCTCCTGCAGGTCACCGATCACGGCGAAGTCGGCGATCTGCACCAGTGGGGCGTCCTGGTCGAGGTTCACCGCCACGACCGTGCCCGAGGCCTGCATGCCGCCGTGATGGTGCGGGGCACCGGAGATGCCGGCGCCGATGTACAGGCGCGGCGCGATGGTCACGCCGGTCTGGCCCACCTGCGCGTCGTGCGGCTGCCAGCCCTCGTCCACGCAGTCGCGGGTGGTGCCGATCGCGGCACCGAGCGCATCGGCGAGCTCTTCGACGGCGGAGAAGTCGCCCTCCGTGCCACGGCCACCGAGCACCACGGTCGCGGCCTCGGCGAGCGCCGGGCGGCCCTCGCTCGGTCGTTCCTCGCGCCCGATCAGCGCGAGACCACGCGGCAGCGTGGCATCGACCTCGAGCGGCTCGACGGCGGTGGTGGTCGCCTCGCCGGCAGGAGCCGCCACCACCGCGTTCGCCCGCACGGTCGCGACGGCGACCGGGCTGGTCACGGCGCAGCGCGTCTCCCAGGTGCCGGCGAAGACACGCTTGTCGCCGACGACCTCGCCGGTCTCGTCGTCGAGCGCGAGCGCGGCGACGTCGATGAGCAGGCCTGCGTCGAGGAGGAACGAGGCGTGCGCGGCGACCTCCTTGGCCACGAACGACGTCGGCAGCAGCACGAGGCTCGCACCGATGGCCTCGACGGCGGCCGCGACCGCCCGGCCGCTCACGGCTGCGGCGTGCCGCGCCTCGCCCAGATCGGCGACGAGCGCCCGGGCCACGCCGGCGGCGCCGAGCGCGGTGACGTCGTCGTCGGTGAGCGGCTGGAGCGACAGCACGGCCGGCGTGCCGAGCGCGCGCGCGAGCGTGACAGCCTCCAGCACCGGCGCGCGGACGCCGCCGAGCGCGACCACGAGAACCCCTCTGGTGCTCACCTGGCGCCTCCCACGAGGTCGTTGTCGATCAGGTACCTGGCGAGCAGCGCGCCGCCCTCGCCGTCGTCGTCGGTCACGATCTCGGGACCGGGATGCTCGGGTCGGCGGGCGGCCTCGACCACCCGGGTCCGCGTCCCGGCGGCGCCGACCTGTGCAGCGCTCAACCCCAGGTCCGCCGGCGTGAGCACCGTGACCTCGGCGCCGCGGGCGGCGAGCAGATCCTTCATCTTGGGCAGCCGCGGGTCGTTGGCGGTGTCGATGACCGACACCACGGCGGGGGTGCTGGCACGCCAGCGCTCGGTCGCGCCGTCGAGCTCGCGGCGAGCGACCAGTGCCTCACCCTCGAGCGTGACCTCTTCGACCACGGTGAGCTGCGGCCAGCCCAGCTCGGCCGCGATCAGCGAGGGCACCACCGATCCCAGCCCGTCCAGGGCTGCGAGACCGGTGAGGACCACGTCGACGGGAGCCTCGCCGTCGAGCACCCGCACGGCGGCGGTGAGCGCACGGGCGGTGGCGACCACGTCGGAGCCTGCGAAGGCGTCGTCGGTGACGTGGACTGCTCGGCCGGCGCCCATCGCGAGCGCGCGACGCAGCGCATCGACGGCGATGGCCGGGCCGAGGCTGACCGCGATCACCTCGCCGTCGCTGGCAGCCGCGAGCTGGAGCGCGGCCTCGACGGCGTTCTCGTCGACCTCGTTGAGGGTCGAGTCGTCCGAGGTGCGGACCGTGAGCCCGCGCTCGCCGAGGGCGCGATCGCTCAGGAGCTCGGGGACATGCTTGACGAGGACGACCACACGCATGGTGCCAGCCTGCCACGTCCGGCGGCCCCGCCGCCCCTGCGTACTCCGCCGTCCGGCTCGCGGGCGCTAGATTGTTGCGGCCGCTTCCGACATCGAGGATCTATGACTGCGCTGACCGCACCGTCCGTGACGTTGCTCTCGACCAGTGACGCGACGGCGCCGGCCACCCGGTCGGAGCGGTTCGGTGTGCACCTGGTCGGCGACGGCGTGGACGTGGTGGTCAGCGCCCCGTTCGCGGACCACGTCTGGCTGTGCCTGCTCGAGGACGGCGAGGAGGGCGAGCTGCTCGAGCGGCGGGTGTCCCTGCTGCCGAGGCTGCACGGTCGCTGGCACGCGCACGTGCCGGGCGTGGGCCCCGGCCAGCGTTACGGCTTCCGGGTCGACGGCGAATGGCACCCCGGCCACGGCATGCGGCACAACGCCGCGAAGCTGCTGCTCGACCCGTACGCGCGGGGCATCGCAGGCGAGGTCGAGCTCCGGCCCGAGATCTACGGGCACCCGGTCGACGACGAGCTCGCGCCGTTGCCGGTCGACGGCCCCGACGAGCGCGACAGCGCACCGTTCGTGGCGCACGGTGTCGTGCTCGCGGACCACCCGGGCGGCGGCGTGGCGAACCGGCCACGTGTCACCTGGAGCCGGACCGTCCTGTACGAGGCGCACGTGCGCGGCCTGACGAAGCAGCTGCCCGGCGTCCCTGAGCACCTGCGCGGCACCTACGCCGGGCTGGCGCACCCGGCCACGATCGAGCACCTGCAGAGCATCGGGGTGACCAGCATCGAGCTGCTCCCTATCCACGCGAAGGTGACCGAGCCGGCGCTGCAGCAGCGCGGGGTCGTCAACTACTGGGGCTACAACACGCTCTCGTTCTTCGCGCCCGAGCCGAGCTACGCCACGCGCGCCGCCCAAGAGGCGGGACCGGACGCCGTCCTCGACGAGGTCAAGGGCATGGTGCAGCTGCTGCACGAGGCGGGGCTCGAGGTGATTCTCGACGTCGTCTACAACCACACCTGCGAGGGCGGCCCCGACGGGCCGACGCTGTCCTGGCGTGGGCTCGACGACTTCGGGTACTACCTGCACGACGGCTCCGCCGCGGACCGCTACCTGGACGTCACAGGCTGCGGGAACACCCTCGACTTCCGCAACCACCGCGCGATCCAGCTGACCCTCGACTCGCTGCGGTACTGGGTCGAGCAGGTCGGCGTCGACGGGTTCCGCTTCGACCTGATGACGGCGCTCGCCCGCAAGGCGGAGCAGGTCGACATGGAGCACCCGCTGCTGGTGGCGCTCGCGAGCGACCCGGTGATCAGCGGCGTCAAGCTGATCGCGGAGCCGTGGGACCTCGGACCGCACGGCTGGCAGACCGGCAACTTCCCGCCGCCGCTCAGCGAGTGGAACGACAGGTACCGCGACTGCGCCCGGTCCTTCTGGCTGACCGATGCGGCGGCGATCAGCAACGGTGGCGAGGGGCACGACCTGCGTGAGCTGGCCACCCGGCTCGCCGGGTCGGCGGACATGTTCGCGCACACCGACGTGCCCGGGGGCCGCGGACCGATCGCCTCGGTGAACTTCGTGACGGCGCACGACGGCTTCACGCTCGCCGACCTGGTCAGCTACGACGTCAAGCACAACCACGCCAACGGCGAGGACAACCGCGACGGCAGCGACAACAACCGCTCCTGGAACCACGGGGTGGAGGGCGAGACCGACGACCCCGAGATCCTCGCAGCCCGCCGGCGCTCGATGCGCAACATCCTCGGGATGCTGTTCGCCTCGACCGGAACCCCGATGCTCACCGCCGGTGACGAGCTCGGCCGCACCCAGCACGGCAACAACAACGCCTACTGCACCACCGTCGACGGCTTCGACGACGTCGCCCTGTCGGTGGACTGGAACCTGTCCGAGCCCCAGCGTGATCAGCTCGCCACGGTGCAGCACCTCGCGGCGCTGCGACGCGACCACGTGGTGCTGCGTCCCTGGCGGTTCCGCCGCCCCGACGAGACCCGCGGCGGGCGCCCCACCCTGATGTGGTTCGACGAGGCCGGCGAGCCGATGACCATCGACGTGTGGCACGACCCGCACCGCCGGGTGCTGCAGAAGTACCGCGTGAGCCGCGACGTCGAGGACCGCCACGTGCTGGTGGTGCTCAACGGTGCCGCCAACGAGGTCGACGTCATGGTGCCGAGTGTGGACCAGCGCTTCGAGCTGATGTGGGACTCCGCCTGGGAGCGCCCCGACGCCGGTGAGCGCCTCGTCGTCGACAGCGGCCACATCACCACGCTCGCCCCGCTCACGATGCGGATCTACCTGTCGCTCTGAGTCATCCGGCGTGGGACCGCAAGCCGCTGCGCCCGCCCGCGCCCAGGCATACAGTGATGGGACCGCTGCGGCCTCCGCGGAAGCGAGGTCCGTGACCGACGAGTTCGAAGGAGAGCATCATGTCGAGCACCCCCACACCTCCCGTCGTTCCAGTTCCGGGCGACGACGGCGATGACGACGAGCGCCTCGGTGACGAGGGCGTCGTCAGCCCGCTGGGCGACGACGACGACCAGCCCCTCGACCCCGACCTCAACGACGACCTCGTGAACAGCGCGGAGGCCGACGAGCGCGCCGCCACCGAGGGCGAGCTCGACGGGTCCGAGGAGGAGTAGCGCGCGGGGCCGTGCGGGCGCGCCACGGCGTGGTCGCACGGCCCACGACCCGGGCGTCAGCCCGCCCGCGCCGATAGGGTGCCGACCATGGCAGACACCGACGTCGTCGTCATCGGAGCCGGCCTCTCGGGGCTCGTCACCGCGACCGAGCTGGTCGCCCGGGGGCGGCACGTCACGCTGCTCGACGCCGAACCAGCGGCCTCCCTGGGAGGGCAGGCGTGGTGGTCGTTCGGCGGCCTGCTGCTCATCGACTCGCCCGAGCAGCGACGCCTCGGGGTCAGGGACAGCCCGGATCTCGCGCTCGCCGACTGGCTGGCTGCCGCCGACTTCGCCGACGGCGCCGATCGGGGCGAGGGACCCGACCGGAACGGGTACGCATGGGCCCGCGCCTACGTCGAGCTGGCCTCGGGCGAGCTGCGGTCCTGGCTGCGTGGCCTGGGCGTACGCCTGTTCCCTCTCGTGCAGTGGGCCGAGCGCGGCGGACACGAGGGTTACGGGCGCGGCAACACCGTGCCCCGCTTCCATGTGACCTGGGGAACCGGGCCCGGCGTGCTCGAACCGTTCGTCCGTGCCGCACGCGACGCCCGCGCGGCGGGCAGGCTCGACGTGCGGTTCCGCCGTCGGGTCAGCGAGATCCTGGTCACCGATGGCGCCGTGACCGGGGTCAGGGCGGATGTGCTCGCCCACTCGGCCGCACGCCGGGGTCAGGTGAGCGGTCGCGAGGTGGTGGGTAGCGAGGAGATCTCGGCCGACGCGGTCGTGGTCGCCTCCGGCGGCATCGGCGCGAATCACGACATGGTGCGGTCGCTGTGGCCGGCCGCCGCCGGCAGCCTGCCGCAGGACCTGCTCGCCGGGGTGCCCGACGGCACCGACGGCACCGGCATCGACCGGGCTGCGGCGGTCGGCGCCGACGTGGTCCATACCGACCGGATGTGGCACTACCCCGAGGGCTTGCCGATGGACCCGGCCGTGTGGACCCGCCACGGGGTGCGTATCCTGCCTGGCCCGAGCTCGCTGTGGCTCGACGCCGACGGCCACCGGCTGCCCGCGCCGCTGTTCCCCGGCTTCGACGCGCTCGGTGCACTCCGGTACCTCACCGGGCGCGGTGACGAGCACTCCTGGTTCGTGCTGAACAAGGCCATCATGGCGAAGGAGTTCGCGTTCTCCGGCTCGGACATGAACCCCGACCTCACCGGCAAGAGCGTGCGCCGGCTCCTCAAGCGGGTCACCGGGGGCGCCACGCCCGTGCTCGAGTTCTCGACGAGGTCCCCCGACTTCGTGTGGGCCGATGACGTCGCGTCGCTCGCGGCGGGCATGAACGCCCTGGTGGGGGGCTCGCAGATCTCGGCGACTACGCTCGCGAGCGTCATCCAGACGCGGGACGCCGCCGTCGAGCACGGCGGGGATGCCCAGCTCGAGGAGATCCGCAAGGCGCGCAGCTACGTCGTCGACAAGCGGATGCGGGTCGCCGAGCCGGCGCCGCTGACCAGACCGGAGGACGGGCCGCTGCTCGCCGTGCGGCTGCGAGCGCTGACCCGCAAGACGCTCGGCGGCCTGCACACCGACACCCAGGGGCGGGTGCTGCGACCAGGCGGCGAGGTGCTGCCCGGTCTGTGGGCGGTCGGCGAGGCCGCCGGGTTCGGCGGTGGCGGGATCCACGGGCACCGCTCGCTCGAAGGCACGTTCCTCGGCGCCTGCCTGCTCAACGGCCGGGTGGTCGGGCGCGCGATCTGAGCGGCCTCAGGCGGCGCGGACCTCCTGCTCGAGCCCGTTCCTGCCGACGACGACCATAGCCGGGATCTCGGAGTCCGGCCTCAGGGTGACGCGGGGGCGAATGCGCGCGCCTGCACCGATGGACGTTCGGCTGCCGATGCGTGCATGCGCGCCGATGACGGCCTCGCGCTCGACATGGCTGGCGGTCGCCAGGTAGGCGCCGGTCTCGATCCGTACTCCTGCCTCGATCCAGCAGCCGGCACCCAGGCGTGCGCCGGCGGCGATCGTGGCTCCCGGGTCGACCCAGGCGGTCTCCTCGATGCGGGCGCTCGGGTCGGCATCGGCGTGCATGGCGACCATGCCGCCGCCGTTCTCATGACGGCGGTACCTGACGACCGTGCCGTTGTCGAGCTCGAGCTCCTCGTACTTCTTCTTCCTCACAGGTACCCCTCTTCCTCTACCTGGTGCGGTCTTGATGACATAACGAACGAGAGAGACGGAAGATTCCCGCGCGCGAACCCGGACGAATGGTCGGACTCTACGGACTCTTCGTCGGGCGTCGACCACCCCGCGCGAGCACGCTGGAGGAATGACACAGACTCTGCCCGCGGGGACCGAGCCCGAGGTTCGATCCGACCGCATCCGGTACGGCGGCCTCATCGTGATGATGCTGATGAGCTTCCTGCTCGTCACCGCCGAGTTCCTGCCGAACGGGGTGCTGACCGAGCTGGCCACCGACCTGGGGGTCACGGCGGGTCAGGCGGGGCAGACCGTGACGGTGACCGCCCTGGTGGGCTTCGTCGTCGCCCCGACGGTCGGGATCGTCTTCCCCCGCCTGGACCGTCGGTCGCTGCTCGTGCGGATGGCGCTCGCCGCGGCGGTCTCGAACCTGCTCGTCGCGATCGCGCCGAACCTGATCCTGGTCCTGCTAGCCCGGTTCTTCCTCGGTGCCGCGATCAGCGCGTTCTGGACGATGTCCATCACCGTCGCGGTGCGGATCGCGGGTGCGGAGCGCCTCGGTCGAGCGGTGATGTTCACCTCGGCAGGCGCTTCGCTGGCCACGGTGGCAGGCGTGCCGCTCGGGGTGCTGCTGAGCGAGCTCGCGAGCTGGCGGGCTGTCTTCGCCGGCATCGGGGTGGCGACCGCGCTGCTCGCCCTGGCGCTGCGGGCGCTGCTGCCGACCGTGCCCGCGGCCACGACCTCGAGCCTTCGGCTGCTGCTCGAGGTGGTTCGCCGCCCCGGCGCCGCGCTCGGCATGATGGGGCACGTCTTCGTGGTGTTCGGTCACATCGTCGCCTACACCTACATCCGGCTCGCGCTGGAGCGCATGCCGGAGATCGACGGCGGCTCGGTGGTGCTGCTGCTCGCGCTGTTCGGCGTCGGCGGGCTCGCGGGCAACATCGTCATCGGCATGGTCATCGACCGCTCGTTCGTGTTCTTCTCGGTTCTCACACCCGTGGCCATCGCCGCGACCGTGGCGATCACGATCCTGCTGCCCGGGGTGTTCCTCGCCGTCGCGGGCGCCGTGCTCGTCTGGGGCTTCTTCTTCGCTTCCTGGCTGATCGTGGTCAACACGTGGGTGGGGCACCGGATGCCCGATCGGCTGGAGGCCGGCGGCGGCCTGGTCGTCATCGGGTTCCAGGGCGCGATCACGCTCGCGGCAGCCATCGGCGGGCTCGTGCTCGACCTGGTCGGCGTCGGTGTCGTCTACGCGATCGGCGCCGCCTCGTTGCTCGTCGGGGCAGCGCTGTTCGGTCGGTCGTACCGGGTGCGCGACTAGGCGGGGGCGAGCGTGCGGTACTCCGCCCGCCACGCTGAGGGGGTCATGCCCGTGTGGCGCCGGAACGCTCGGCTGAAGCCCTCGTCCGAGCCGTAGCCGAGCTCCCTGGACACCTCGGAGACCGGGCGGCCCGCCTCGAGCATGCGCTTGGCGGCGTCGATCCGCACCTCGGTGACATAGCTGGCGGGCGAGCGACCCAGCGTCGACCGGAACCGCTCGGCGAAGACCGAGCGCGACATCGCCCCGAGGCTGGCGAGCGAGGAGACCGTCCACTCCCGCCCGGGCGTCTCGTGGATCGCCTCGAGGACGCGTTCGAGGAAGGGATCGCTCGAGCGCGCCGGCCAGCCGGTCGGCGCGCAGCCGTTCTCCGCCCAGGCGCGGATCAGGGAGAGCAGCACCGTCGTCGCCATCATCCGGCAGATCAGCGGGTTGCCGGAGCGGAGGTCGCACGCGTCGGACGGCTCGCTGCCGATCGTGCGGGCGAGGGCCGCCGCCGCCGGCTCGAGGCCCGCGAAGTCGGTCACGGTCACGAACTCGGGCAGGAGGTCCCGGACCATGGTCGCGGTCTCGGACAGGTGGAGCTCGGCGACCATCAGCGAGGCACCGGCCTCGGAGCTGAGCGCCACGGGATGGAGCCCGAGCGTGAGGAAGGCGTCGCCCTCGACCAGCCGCTCGCCGTCGGGCCTCGTGGAGAGAGCGAGCGAGCGCGAGGCGCGGTCCACATTCAGGGAGCACGCCTGCGACAGGGGTGGCTGCCCATGAACGCTGCCGCCGACGACGTACACCAGCCACACCGCACCCGGGGCGAGCGGCAGCAGCTCCCCCGCAGCCAGCACGAGCTTCCGGCCAGCACCGACACGGACATCGATCCACGAGAGGACCCGCTCCAGCGCGGCCGGGTCGATGTTCGCCATGTCTGTGCGCAACCAGCAGACCGCGAGCGCTATTCCGAGGCGGCGGCGCCTTCTGCGTGCGCGTGCACGGCACCAGCGGCAGGGATCAGTAATCTCGGGGGGTGAGCACCGACTTCCTCGACGACGACGCCCCCGACTTCGAGCCCAGCGAGATCTCTGATCGCTCGCTGATCTCAGCGCAGAACAGAAGCGCCGAGATCGAGGCACGGATCGCCGTCGACCCCTCGACCTTCAGGGTCCTGACCGGCGACCGGCCCACCGGCCGGCTCCACCTCGGTCACTACCTCGCGACCTTGCGGAACCGGGTGCGGCTGCAGGGGCTGGGCGTCGAGACGATGATCCTGGTCGCCGACTACCAGGTGATCACCGACCGCGACGAGATCGGCTCGATCGCCGACCGCGTGCGCGACGTCGTCACCGACTACCTCGCGATCGGCATCGACCCCACCCGTTCCACGATCTTCGCCCATTCCGCCGTGCCCGCGCTGAACCAGCTGATGCTGCCGTTCCTCAGCCTGGTCACCGACTCGGAGCTGCGGCGCAACCCCACGGTCAAGGCCGAGCACGAGGCCACCGGCGGGCGTCCGATGAGCGGGCTGCTGCTCACCTACCCGGTGCACCAGGCCGCCGACATCCTGTTCTGCAAGGCGAACCTGGTGCCGGTCGGCAAGGACCAGCTGCCGCACCTCGAGCAGACCCGCGTGGTCGCGCGGCGGTTCAACGAGCGGTACGCAGGTGGGGCGCAGATCTTCCCCTCCCCCGACGCGCTGCTCTCGGAGTCGGTCAACGTGCTCGGCGTCGACGGCACCAAGATGAGCAAGTCCAAGCGGAACACGATCGACCTCGCGATGACCGAGGACGAGACCGCCAAGCAGCTCAAGCGCGCCGTCACGGACTCGGACCGCAACATCACCTACGACCCCGAGAACCGGCCCGAGGTCGCGAGCCTGCTGCTGATCGCGAGCACGCTGTCCGGCCGCGACCCGGTCGAGATCGCCGCCGAGATCGGCGACGGCGGCGGCGGCGGCCTGAAGAAGCTCGTCACCGAGGTGGTCAACGAGCACCTTCGCCCGATCCGTGAGCGTCGTCGTGAGCTCGAGGCCGACCCCGGCTGTGTCGCGAGGATCCTCGCCGAGGGCAACACCCGCGCGAACGAGATCGCCGACGCCACCCTCGCCGAGGTCCGCGAGGCGATGGGGATGGTCTACACCGCCTGATCAGTCCGGGCCGATGGTCCCCGGCCACCGTCTCGTCACCGCTGAGCACGAACGCGTCCAGATGGGCGGCCGCCATCACCGAGCAGTCGATCGGCACCGGCGGATCGCACCGCGCATCCTCGTGGAGGACGTGCCTGACCGTGCGCGCCACGGACAGGGTGCTTCGGCATGGTGTAGACGTCGCGTGCTCCTCGGTGAGCCCGATCGCCGATGACCGGATCGCAGCCAGCTGCCGGTCGAGGTAGTTGGCGATACCGGTGATCGTGATCGGCGGGGAGATACGTGCGGGGCTCCTGGTTGGTCCCTCCAGCTCGACAAGCACGCATTCCCATCAGCCGAACAGGGGCTTCTGCCCGCTTGCGCACCTCTTTCCGGGCAGAACTTCCTGTTCGGCGTACCGGAGCGGGCAGAACCACCTGCTCGCTGCCGGTGCCGAGCCGTGAGCCGCCGAGCCGTGGGTGTCAGGCGGCCAGGGCCCGGCGGACATCACGCAGGATGACGCCCGTGCCGAGGTCCTCGCCGATGTAGCGGAGCAGCGTGGTGGCCGTCGATCGCGAGGCGATTCCGTTCTGACGGCGACGGTCCTTCGACACCGCGGCGGCTGTGCCGTGCACGTCGAGCCCATCCATCTCCACGAGGACCCAGCCGCCGTTGCATCGGCGCCAGCCGAGGTCGCCGCGGCCCAGAAAGTCCTCATCGTCGAACTGCTCGACCTGCAGATCGTCCGGCGGGAGTCCGTCGTCGCGGCACTCGAGCCGCGCCCGGGTCTCGATCGGTGATTCCGCTCGCCCGTCGATCAGGGGCCAGACCGCATGCAGGCGCGCCGCACCTCGGCGGCCCCTGACCTGCTGCCGGACGGTCTCGAGCTCCTCCTCTGTGAGCTTGTCCCGGTTGAGAGCGTTGTCGACGAGCACCACGGCAAGGTCCCTCCCCACCTCGGGAAGCGCCTGCACGAGAGCGCTCGCGACCGTGGGTACCAGCCGCTCACCGACGAGCGTGGTCTCGAACGGGCCACCGAACTGCCTCACCCGTACGGCACTGTTGCCGCCTGCGTGGCGCCCGTTGCCGTAGACCAGCTCGCACCCGAGGTTCGCCGGAAGGCCCCAGATGTCGTGGACCGCGAGTGCCGTCAAGCCCGCCGGCATCGCATCATCGGGGCCTGACAGCAAGCTCCCCCAGACCTGCCTCCGGTGCGACAGCGCCCACCGCTCGCTCGTGGTGCGTGGCCGGGCCACGACGCCGGGGACTGCGTACACGCCGCGCGCCGGTCTGTGCCAACCGCCCCGACGCAGCAGCCGAGTCCTGGTGCTGCTCCCGATACCGGCAGCGTCGCACTGCGTGGTCGAGACCAACCCGGCCTGCACACGTGCGAGGTCGAGCAGGGCCGGCGGAACGACGATCGAGCGCATCACCCCAGCAGAGCGCAGCCGGCCTCCGGCGTGCCCGGCAGTCGGAGGGGTGCTGTGGATATCGGTGCATCAGCGAGCACCTGGGGACAGTCGCACCGGGACCCCTTCTGCCCTCACGTCTGCGCCGAGCAGGCCTTCAGCCCTCACGTCTGCGCCGAGCAGGTGGTTCTGCCCGGAAAGTGCCGTCATACCGGGCAGAACCCCCTGCTCGACCGATCGAGGCGACCAGAACCACCTGTTCGGCGGCGTGGGGCGAGCCCATGGCTACGCGCTGGCGACCAGGCCGAGCTCGGTGGCGGCCGCGAGGCCGGCATGCTGGGGCACGATGCGGACCGAGTAGCCGAAGGGCCCGGCCTGCGCCAGCGTGAACGACCGGCTGAACTGGTAGCGCCCGCTCTCGTAGCCCTCGGCGAGGTCGAGCGACGCGGTGGCGAAGTCGGTGATCTCGTCGTTGTCGGCGACCAGCCCGTAGTTCATCTGCACCTCGACGTCGGACGGCGTCAGGTCCCCGAGGGAGACGAAGGCCCTGACCGTCACGTGGTCGCCCACCTTGACCGCATCGTGAAGGCCCTCGGACTCGACGTGGTCCACACGCACTGAGGGCCAGGCGGCCCGCACCCGCTGCTTCCACGAGGCGAGCTCGACCGCGCCCAGGTGCCCGTCGCCGTCGACCGCGCGAGCGGCGATCGCCGTGGGCGTGTAGAGCTGCTGCACGTAGTCGCGGACCATCCGGGTGGCCTGCACCTTCGGGCCGAGGGTTGCCAGGGTGTGGCGCACCTGCTCGAGCCAGTGAGTGGGCAACCCGTCCTCGTCCCGGTCGTAGAACCGCGGGACCACCGTGGTCTCGATGAGGTCGTACAGCGCCGCGGCCTCGAGGTCGTCGCGGCGGTCCGGATCCTCGACGCCGTCGGCGGTGGGGATGGCCCAGCCGTTCTGGCCGTCGTACATCTCGTCCCACCAACCGTCGAGGATCGACAGGTTGAGCGAGCCGTTCAGCGCGGCCTTCATGCCGGACGTGCCGCACGCCTCGAGCGGACGCAGCGGGTTGTTCAGCCAGACGTCGGTGCCGGGGTAGAGCGTCTGCGCCATCTCGATGTCGTAGTTCGGCAGAAACACGATCCGGGTGCGCACCTCCGGGTCGTCGGCGAACTGGACCAGCTTCTGGATCAACCGGATCCCCTGCTCGTCCGCCGGGTGCGACTTGCCCGCCACCACGATCTGGATCGGGCGCTCGGGGTCAGTCAGCAGCTTCTTGAGCCGGTCCTGGTCGCGCAGCATCAGGGTGAGCCGCTTGTAGGTGGGGACGCGGCGCGCGAACCCGATCGTCAGGACCTCGGGGTCGAGCACGTCCTCCACCCAACCCAGCTCGGCCGGGGAAGCGCCGCGTCGCAGCCACGAGGCCCGGACCCGCTTGCGCGCATCCTCCACAAGCCGTGCGCGCATCATGCCGCGTAGCTGCCACAGCGTCTCGTTGTCGATGCCGCCCTCGGTCTTGAGCCAGCCGCGGCCGTCGGCGATCTCCTCGGCCCTGAAGTGCTCGGCCTGTGCCTCCGCGAACATCGGGTCGACCCACGTGGGCGAGTGCACACCGTTCGTCACCGAGCTGATCGGCACCTCGCTGACATCGAAGCCCGGCCAGAGCTGAGCGAACATGCCGCGCGAGACCTTGCCGTGCAGCTTGGCCACGCCGTTGGCGTGCTTCGCCATCCGCAAGCCCATGACCGCCATGTTGAAGATGCCCTCGCCACCGCCCGGGTAGTCCTCGGCACCGAGCGCGAGCACCCGCTCCACCGGGATGCCCGGCAGCTCGGACGCACCGCCGAAGTACTGGGCCACCAGGCCGGCGTCGAAACGGTCGATCCCCGCGGGGACGGGCGTGTGGGTCGTGAACACGGTGGCCGAGCGCACGGCCTCGAGGGCGGCGTCGAGCTCCAGACCCTCGGCCTCGACCAGCTCGCGCATCCGCTCGACACCGAGGAAGCCCGCATGGCCCTCGTTGCAGTGGTAGACCTCGGGCGCCGGGCCGCCGGTGAGCCGGGCGTGCAGGCGCAGCGCCCGCACGCCGCCCATGCCGAGCAGCAGCTCCTGCTGCAGCCGGTGCTCGCTCGTGCCGCCATAGAGGCGGTCGGTCACCCGCCGCATCCCGTCCTCGTTCTCCGGGACGTTCGAGTCGAGCAGCAGCAGCGCCACCCGCCCGACGTCAGCGCGCCACACCTGCGCGTGCAGCTGCGCTCCCCCGGCCAGCGCGAGCGTGACCCGAGCGGGCGTGCCATCGGCTTCCCGCAGCAGCGTCAGCGGCAAGTTGTCGGGGTCGAGCAACGGGTAGGTCTCGGCCTGCCAGCCATCCCGGGTCAGGGACTGCCGGAAGTAGCCCGCCCCGTAGAGGAGCCCGACGCCGATGATCGGCGCACCGAGGTCCGAGGCGCTCTTGAGGTGGTCGCCCGCGAGGATGCCGAGACCGCCGGAGTACTGCGGCAGCGCGGCCGTGATGCCGAACTCGGCCGAGAAGTACGCGATCGCGCGCGGCAGCTCGGGCTCGCCGGCCTCGGCGCGTCGCTGCGCCTCCTGCTGGTACCAGCGAGGTTCGCTCAGATAGGTCGCCAGGTCGGCGGCGAGGCCCTGCACGCGAGCCACGAAGTCGCCGTCGGCAGCGAGCTCGGCGAGCCGCTCGGGCGTCAGCGCGCCGAGGAGCGTGACCGGGTCGCCGTGGACGTGCTCCCACAGCTCGGGGTCGATCTGCGCGAACAGCTCGGAGGTGGGCGTGTGCCAGGACCAGCGCAGGTTGACGGCGAGGTCGTCGAGGGCGCTCAGCACCTCGGGCAGCACGGTGCGAACAGTGAATCGGCGGATGGCTCTCACGGCGGCGAGTGTAGCCACGGCAAAGGTCGGCAACGTGACCGCGGCCTCCGCTCGCCGGTCCTGGCCCGGAGCGGCCTCGCAGGCCAGCCGTTCTCGGTAGGTTCGTGGCGTGAGCAACGACACCCCACAGCCCACCCCGTACGCGCCGATCGGGCGGATCCCCGTGGTCGAGGTCGGCCCGGTCGCCGAGGGCGGCCGCTGGCCCACGAAGGCGGTCGTCGGCGAGGTGGTGCCGGTCCGCGCCACCGTTTTCCGAGAGGGGCACGACGCCGTCGCCGCCACCGCCGTGCTCGTCGCCCCTGACGGCACCGACCACACACGTGTCCGGATGCGGGACATCAGACCCGGCCTGGACACCTTCTTCGCGCAGGTCGTCCCGGACGCGGAGGGACTGTGGGGGTTCCGGGTCGAGGGCTGGTCAGACCCGTACGGCACCTGGGAGCACGACGCGAGCATCAAGATCCACGCGGACGTCGACGTCGAGCTCATGCTCGCCGAGGGCGCCCTGGTCCTCGAGCGGGCAGCGGCGCAGGACAGCCTCTCGGGTGCGCAGCGCACCGTTCTGCTCGATGCCGTCACCGCGCTGCGTGACTCCTCCCGCCCGCCGGGCGCCCGGCTGGCCGCCGGCACCTCGCCCGAGGTCAAGGCGGTGCTCGAGGCCACCCCGCTGCGCGACGCGGTGTCCGCGAGCGCGACCTATCCGCTGCGCGTGCACCGCCGGCTCGCGCTGTTCGGCTCCTGGTACGAGTTCTTCCCGCGCTCCGAGGGTGCCGTCAAGGACCCGACCACCGGTGCCTGGACCTCGGGGAACCTGCGCACGGCCGCGAAGCGCCTGCCAGGCATCGCCGCGATGGGGTTCGACATCGCGTACCTGACACCGATCCACCCCATCGGCACCACCAACCGCAAGGGCCGCAACAACACGCTCACCGCCCTGCCCGGCGATCCCGGTTCCCCGTACGGGATCGGTGCGGCGGAGGGCGGCCACGACGCGATCCATCCCGATCTGGGCACCGTGGCGGACCTCGACGCGTTCGTGGCCGAGGCCAGGCGGCAGGGTCTCGAGGTCGCGCTCGACATCGCGCTGCAGGCCTCCCCCGATCACCCGTGGGTGACCGAGCACCCCGAGTGGTTCACCACCCGCGCCGACGGCACGATCGCCTACGCCGAGAACCCGCCGAAGAAGTACCAGGACATCTACCCGCTGAACTTCGACAACGATCCCGAGGGCATCTACGTCGCCATCCGTGACATGCTCGAGCACTGGGTCGAGCACGGCATCACCGCGTTCCGTGTCGACAACCCGCACACCAAGCCGCTGCCGTTCTGGGAGCGGCTGCTGCGCGAGTTCGACGAGGCGCACCCCGAGGTCATCTTCCTCTCGGAGGCGTTCACGAAGCCGGCCATGATGCGCACGCTGGCGACGATCGGGTTCCACCAGTCGTACACCTACTACGCCTGGCGCAACACGGCGACCGAGCTGGGCGAGTACCTCACCGAGATCTCGGGCGATCTCGGATCGGTGATGCGGCCCAGCTTCTGGCCCACCACCCACGACATCCTCACGCCGTACATGCAGCAGGGCGGTGTCCCCGCCTTCGCGATCCGCGCGATCATCGCCGCGACGGCGGTGCCCACCTGGGGGATCTACGCCGGGTACGAGCTGGCCGAGTCGGTCGCACGCCCGGGAGCCGAGGAGCAGATCGACAACGAGAAGTACGAGTTCAAGCCCCGGGACTGGGACGAAGCAGCCCAGCGCAACGGCCTCACCGGCCTGCTGACGCGGCTGAACGAGATCCGGCGGGAGCACCCGGCGCTGCAGCAGCTCCGCAACGTCACCGTGCACGGCACGACCGACGACGCGATCCTGTGCTTCTCGAAGCGCCTCGCGCCCGAGCACGCTCCCGACGGCGTGGGCGAGACGCTGATCGTGTGCGTCACCACCGACCCGTACGCCACGCGGCAGGGACACCTTCAGCTGGACATGTCCGCCCTCGGGCTGTCGGCGGGCGAGGAGTTCGTGGCGCACGACGTGCTCTCCGGGCAGACGTTCGCCTGGGGTGCCAGCCCCTACGTGCGACTGGACCCTCACGGCAGCGCCGCTCACATCGTCGTGGTCGGGCGGCACTGATCTCCGCTCCCTGGCAGCGGTCGGCTCAGCGCGCAGCCACCTGGAAGACGGGCCAGCCGATCTCGGTGCGCCAGGACGCCGGGTCGCTCGCGTCACGGGGGCCCACGAGATAGGTCTCGCGCACGGGACCGGCGACCGCGAGCAGGTTCGACACGACCCAGGCACCGAGCCTGCCGTAGGTGACATCGATGTCGTCGTGCTCGCCGACATGTGTGGTGACGGCCAGCTCCACGGGCGGCAGGGTCGCAGGATGGACGCGACCGACCTCGGGCGGCTCGGGCACCGGCAGGAACACCAGCACGTGCCCGCGGCCGTCCTCGAAGAGGGCGTTGTCGTACAGACCTCCCGCACTGCCGGCGCGGGCGGGCACAGCGGCCTCGAGCTCCGCCATGGCGCCGGCGTACCAGGGAAGAACGTCCGCCAGCGCCACCGTGGCCTCGATCGCAGCCACGGTGAGCGCCGGCACCGAGCGCACGTCGACCTGGAGCTCTGCCTGCGCGGGCTCGAGGAGCCGGTGGAGGGCAGCGACCGCGTGACGTGTGCGGTCGAGCTGCGACTCCAGCCGGCGCAGGTGCTCCGAGACCAGGGTGGCGCGCGCGGCGGGGTCGGCTGAGCGCACGATCTGCAGGACATCGGCGGCGGGGATCTCGAGCTCGCGCAGCCGCTGGATCACCTGTGCCGCAGGGATCTGCTCCACCGAGTAGTACCGGTAGCCGCTCGAACGGTCGACCTCGGCAGGTTCGAGCAGGCCGGAGTCGTGGAAGCGCCGGAGGGTGCGCACGCTCAGATGCGTGAGCCGGGAGAACTCACCGATGGACAGCACGTGACCACCCTGGACCCTCCCCCTGGGGAGAGTCCAGCGCTTGACCCTCTCAGTGGGGGAAGCCGCACGCTTGCTCCATGAGCACATCAGCACCGGTCGGCGCGACCGGCCTCCCTCGAACCATCCTGAGCTACCTCACCGCTCACACCGACCGGGACGTCGAGCTTGCCCTGTCCTCCTTCGCCCCGGACGCCGTGGTGGTCGACGACGGCCGTACCTACCGCGGGCTCGACGAGGTCCGTGGCTTCCTGCGAAACGGCGCAGCCGAGTTCCGCTACACCTCCGAGCTGGTCGGGGCCCAGCGCGTCGACGAGACGCACTGGGTGCTCGTCAACCACCTCGAGGGCGACTTCCCGGGCGGTGTCGTCGACCTGACCTACCGTTTCACGATCGACGGCGACCGCATCGCCGAGCTGAGCATCGCCGGCTGAGCCCCTTCTTGCTCTCGGCCCCGGCCGGGATGCCATCCCGGCTGCGGGACAGCCGGCTCCCGACCCCCGTAGGCTGGTCGGGACTCGAAGAAGGAGGACGTCGTGACGAACACGCCCACCAGTCCCGAAGGCGAACGGCCTGCAGCCGCGACGTCGGCACCAGTCGCTGCGCCCCTGCCCCTGCCGGCGCACGTGCTCGCGGCTGTCGGGCACGGGCACCACTTCGCCCCCCACGACGTGCTGGGGCCGCATCTGCACGACGGCGTCGTCACGATCCGCGCGGTCCGGCACGGAGCCGACTCGGTCGCTGTCCTCACCGGCGGCGCGAGAATCCCGGCGCGGCACGAGCAGGACGGCGTCTGGGTCGCCGTCGTCGAGGCAGACGAGGTCCCGGAGTACCGGCTCGAGGTCAGCTACGGCGACCGCGTCGACGAGGTCGACGACGGCTACCGGTACCTGCCCACGCTCGGCGAGGTCGACCAGCACCTGATCCGCGAGGGCCGCCACGAGCAGCTCTGGACCGTGCTGGGTGCGCACGTGCGCCGCTACCCGACCGGCCTCGGCGAGGTGACCGGCACGTCGTTCGCGGTGTGGGCGCCGAACGCGCGCGCCGTGCGGGTGATCGGCGACTTCAACGGCTGGGACGGCCGCGGCACCTCGATGCGCTCGCTCGGTGACAGCGGCATCTGGGAGGTGTTCGTCCCGCACGTCGGCAAGGGGACGCGGTACAAGTTCGAGATCGTCACGCCGGACGGCGCCGCCCGCGCCAAGGCCGACCCGATGGCCCGTGCCGCGGAGGTACCTCCGGCGACGGCCTCGATCGTCACCGAGAGCGAGCACGTCTGGACCGACGAGGACTGGATGCAGCGGCGCACCGGTGCGGACTCCCACAGCGGACCGATGAGCATCTACGAGGTGCACCTCGGCTCGTGGCGGCAGGGACTCTCCTACCGCGAGCTGGCCACCGAGCTCACCGAGTACGTGAGCTGGATGGGCTTCACGCACGTGGAGCTGATGCCGGTGGCCGAGCACCCGTTCGGCGGCTCCTGGGGCTACCAGGTGAGCTCGTACTACGCCCCGACGGCGAGGTTCGGCTCCCCCGACGACTTCCGCCACCTCGTCAACACCCTGCACGAGGCCGGGATCGGCGTCATCCTCGACTGGGTGCCGGCGCACTTCCCGAAGGACGCCTGGGCTCTCGCGCGCTTCGACGGCACGCCGCTGTACGAGGACCCCGACCCGTTGCGCGGCGAGCACCGCGACTGGGGCACCCTCATCTTCAACTTCGGCCGCAACGAGGTGCGCAACTTCCTCGTCGCCAACGCCGTGTACTGGTTGAGCGAGTTCCACATCGACGGCCTGCGCGTGGACGCGGTCGCCTCGATGCTCTACCTCGACTACTCGCGCGATCCCGGCGAGTGGCGCCCGAACGTGCGCGGCGGCCGGGAGAACCTCGAGGCGATCCAGTTCCTGCAGGAGACCAACGCGACGGCGTACCGCAGCGCCCCGGGGATCGTCATGATCGCCGAGGAGTCCACCGCGTTCCCGGGCGTGACCGCCCCGACCTCGGGTGGCGGCCTCGGGTTCGGCCTGAAGTGGAACATGGGCTGGATGAACGACACCCTCCGCTATCTGGCCGAGGAGCCGATCAACCGGCGTTACCACCACGGTGAGCTGACGTTCTCGCTGGTCTACGCGTTCTCCGAGCAGTACGTGCTACCCCTGTCGCACGACGAGGTGGTGCACGGCAAGGGCTCGCTGCTGCGCAAGATGCCCGGTGACCGCTGGAAGCAGCTCGCTGGTGTCCGAGCGCTGTTCGCCTACCAGTGGACGCACCCGGGCAAGAACCTGATCTTCATGGGCGACGAGTTCGCGCAGGATGCCGAGTGGGCCGAGTCCCGCTCGCTCGAGTGGGGCCAGGGCGACACCCCGGAGCATGCGGGGGTGCGGCTGCTGGTCCGTGACCTCAACAAGATCTACACCGAGCAGCCGGCGCTCTGGGCCGACGACTTCAGCCACGCCGGGTTCCAGTGGCTCGAGGCAGGCGACGGCGACCACAACACGATCTCGTTCCTCCGCCTCGGCGAGGGTCAGGTCGTGGCCGTGGTCATCAACTTCGCCGGGACGGCGCACGAGGGCTACCGGGTGGCGCTCCCCCACGGCGGCGACTGGGTGGAGGTGCTCAGCACCGATGCCTCGGAGTACGGCGGCTCCGGCGTCACGAACGCCGGAAAGCTGACGGCTCAGCCGGTCCCGTGGGCCGGTCGCGCGCACTCGATCGAGCTTCGGGTGCCGCCGCTCGGCGCCGTGATCCTCACGCCCTCCCCCTGAGTGATTTCAACGCACTTTCGACACGGGTCACAGGTGCGTTGAAGTCGGATCCGTGTCGAAAGTGCGGTGAAATCAGTACAGGGCGATCGCGAGGTCGCGGCGTGCCTTGAGCACGGCCGGGTCGGCAGGGTCGGCGATGAGGAACAGGTCGACCAGCCGGGCACGAGCGGCGTTCTTGTCGTCGCCGGAGCTCGCGCGGACGGCGGCCAGCAGGCGCTCGTACGCAGCCGGAGCCTGGCCCGTGCTCACCTCGACATCGGCAGCGACGAGCTGCACCGCCACGTCGCCCGGTGCGGCGTCACGGGCAGCGGTGAGCGCGGCCACCGGGTCGACCGACTCCAGGCGGCCCATCAGCTGGACCTGCGCGAGCAGCGCCTTGGCCTCGTCGTCGCCAGGGTTCTGCTTGATCGCGAGCTCGAGCCCGGCGATCGCGTCCTCGAACGAACCGTTCTCGATCGCGTCGTAGGCCGCCTGCAGGTGGGGCGGGAGCGGCGGCTCCTCTGGCTCCTCGGCCGCCTCGGGCGCGTCGGCGACGCTGATCGTGCCGGTCACGCCGTTCTCGGCTGCCGCGCGCAGCAGCTCGTCGAGCACCGCCTGGATCTGCTCCGCGGGGTGCGCACCCTGGAACAGCGGCAGCGGCTGACCCTTGATGATCGCGAACGTGGTGGGCAGCGACTGTGCCCCGATCGCCTGGGCGATCTGCGGGTTGCTGTCGGCGTCGACACGCGCGAGCTGGAACTTGCCCGCGTAGGTCGCCGCGAGCTGCTGCAGCGTCGCTGAGAGCTGCGTGCTGGCAGCCGACCGCGCCGAGTACAGGTCCACGACCACCGGCACGGTCATCGAGGTGGTGACCGTCTCCTGGAAGGTCTCGGCGGTGACCTCGATCACCACCCCGTTCGGAGCGGTGGCGCCGCCACCTGCCCCCGCCTTGGGCGCGGGTTGCGACAACGCCGAGAGATCGACGGCGCCGCGCAGGTTGAGTCCGGAAGGAGGCTGGGTCATCGCTGTCCTCGTGTGGGGCTATTCGGTCGTGACGCTCTGGAGCACCCGTTCGGCCCCGAGGACCTGGATCTGGGTCTCGGGATCGGCGGGGACGTAGAACGCCACCATCAGATGGTAGGAGGCTGTGACGGACTCCTCGACCTCGATGCCCTCGGCCTCGCCCGCCAGCAGGGCGATCTGCCCGCCGACGGTCATCTCGGAGTCGTCGATGGTGCGCTCGTAGGTGTGCGTGGAGCCGATCGCGCCGAACACGATGGCACCGCCGTCAGCGGTCTGAAGGCTCACCGGGACGAAGTCCGGGTCGGCGGCGTACGCCTCGCTGTACTCGCCGGCATCCTCGACCGACTCCGCGATCGCGATCCTGTCGTCGCTGACCAGCGTCCGGAAGACGTCCTCCGTGAAGGTGGCCACCTGCTCGCTCTCGGTGTCGGCGAGCGCGCTCGCGTAGGCAGCGACGGTGTCGACCGGGCTGAGCCGCAGGCCCTCGGCGTCCGGCGCGACCTGGGGGCTTCCCTCGGCGATCACCGCCGTCGCCGGTGTCGTCACCTCTGGCAGCAGCCGCACCCACGAGAACAGTCGGTAGTCCGCGCGCGGCTCGTCCTGCTGCAGACCGATCAGCAGCGGGGTGTTCATGCCCTCGGCGATCTCGGTGAACACGAAGATCGTCTTCGGCCAGGTCTCGCTCTGGCTCACGGCCACGACCTGCGGCTCGGTGGTGAGCTGCTGCGGCGTGGTGGCCTCGTCCTCGCTGCCGGCGGTCGCCTGGGCGAGCGCGTACTCGGCGAGCCGGGTCTCCAGCGCGGGGCCGTTGAGCCGGGGCTCGAGCAGCGCGGCGTCCGCGGCCGCGTCACCCTCGGCGAGCACGGCGGCGACCGAGTCGAGGACGCGCTCGATCCGCGGCTCGTCGAGAGCGGGCTGCGGCCCTTCCACGGGTGGGTCGGCCTCGACCTCGGGCAGCGGGATCGCGCACCCGGCGAGGACAGCGGCGGCTGCCGCAGCCAGGGCACCCGCACGCAGCACCCGGTCCCGGCGCCTCATCGGTCACCCTCCTTCGGCTCGTCCGCGTTCTCGCCTGCGCCCAGCCCCCAGGTCTGGCGCCACGAGGCACCCCACTCCTGGGCGTCGGGCTCCTCGTGCTCGACGGCGGGGATCTCGTCGGTGTCGCCGCTCGCCTGCGGCTCGGGTGCGGGTTCCGCCTCGGGTGCGGGTGCGGGCTCGGTCGGAGCCGCCGCGGCAGGTTCGCCGTCGGGGGCCGTCACCGCAGCGCTCGCCTCGGACTCGTCGCGGGTCGATCGGCGACGCCACCACGGCCCTCGGTCGGGCTGCTGCTCGGTGGCCTCGACCGGGGGCTCCTCGTGCGTGTCGGCCTCGGTCGCGTCCTGCTGGACGTCGAGATCGGCCGGCGCGGTGCGCTCGCCCTCATGGAGCAGCGGGCTCGCCGCGCCGGTGCGGACCCACGCGTCGAGCTCCCCGGCGTCGTCGCCCTCCTCCGGCGTGGTCGGCGTCGGAGCGGAGGCACCGGCGGCCGTGACCGCCGGGATCGTCTCGGTCGCGTCGCTCGCGCCGTCCGCCGCGGGCGCGGCAGCGGCCGTGGTCCCGACCTCCTTCGCCGGGCGGCCGCCTCGCCGCCGCGCCTCCTCGGCGTGGCGGATCTCGCGGCGCGTGAGCGGTCGGTCGCCGTTCTCGGGGGTGGGAACGGCAGCGATCTCGCCGGACGCGGCGATCGCGGCAGCCTCGCGGCGACCGCGGCGCTTCTCGAGGTCGGCCAGGATCTGGAGGATCAGGAGGCCGAGGCCCAGCAGCAGCACAACGCTGCCCAGAATGATCCCGGGCCTGACGAACGGGGTCTCGACGGGGCGGTCCCAGGTCAGCTCGACCTGCGGCGCGGGCAGCGTGCCGTCGCTCGCTACGAGCATCACCCAGCGGCCCGGCACCGCCGTCCAGGAGTACTCGAGCTCGCCGGTGCCGGTCAGCTCCTCGACCCACAGGTCGGAGCCGCTCGGGTTCGGGACGGTGGCGTTCGGGTCGGCCTCGTCGCTCGGCGCCTCGGTGGGGCTGGCGCTCGCGGAGGGGTCGTCCGTGGCCGCGGAGCTCTCGGACGCCGAGGGCTCCTCGGTCGCCTCGCCGATCGCGGACGCCTCGTCGGTCGCGCTGGGATCCGTGGTGGCGCCGTCGTCACGTGAGTCGGCGTAGCTGAGCGTCTCCCAGTCCGCCAGACCGGTGATCTCCCAGTGGGCCGACTCGCCGATCCAGGCGCGGGCATCGTTCTCGCGCGCCATCGCGAGCACGATCGGGGTCTCAGCGGTGCTGCCGACCAGCCGTACGTCCACCTGGTTGTCGACGGCGTTCAGCACGCCGGGGGCGCTGATCACCACGGGGACGTCGGGGGCAGCCGGGAGCGTCAGCGTCACCCGGTCGTCGGGTCGCCAGATCGTGCCGGATGCGACCGCAGCGCCGATCGTGCCGAGTCCGAGCACGATGAGCACGATCGCGAAGATCCGTCTCACCACGAGCTGTCAGTTCCCTTGCGTCGTCCCTCTGGGGTCGTTCCAGCGCATCGCTGGCCGCCGACTAGGGTACGTGACCGTCCTGTGATCATGAGCACCTCGGACGAACCCGGACCGCCCGAGCGTGTGACCCCGGCTACTCTGGGTCCGCTTTCCCGTGGAGTTGCCGACAGGTGTAGGAGCAGGACGTGGCTGACGAGACCGCACAGTTTCCGGTCGTGATGCGCGGTTACGACCGTGCGCAGGTCGACCACAAGCTGCATGAGCTGGGCCGCCAGCTGGATGAGGCGCGCGCCACAGCCCAGGACTCCGAGGCCGCGCAGAAGCGGCTCGCCGCCGAGCTCGCCGAGGTCAAGGGCAAGCTCGCCGAGATGGAGTCCCCGAGCTACTCCGGGCTGGGCGTACGGGTCGAGCAGCTGCTGCGCTCGGCCGAGGAGCAGTCGGCCGATGTCGTCGCGGTCGCGAACAGCCAGGCCTCCGACGCCACGAAGGCAGCCCGCGAGGAGGCGGCAGCGCTCACCGAGTCGGCCGAGCGGGAGGCCGCGGAGATCCTGCGGCGGGCACGCGCGCAGGCCGAGGACATCGCCGCCGCCGCCAAGCGCGACGCCGAGGGGCACCTGAGCGACGCGCGCACACGCGCCGTGGAGTTCGTCGGCTCGGCCGAGCGGGAAGCAGCGCGCATCCACAGCGCCGAGTCGGCTGCACGGGCCGAGAAGATCGCGGGCCTCGAGCGTCTCCTCGGCGGGCTTCGTGCCACGACCGAGCGCGAGATCACCGAGCGGCGCGTGAGCGCCGAGCGCGAGGCCGGCACGCTCCTCAGCGAGGCCCGGGCCCAGGCGGAGGAGATCCTCGGCTCGGCCCGCACGACCGCGACCGAGCTGGTGCGCAACGCCACCGTCGAGGCCGACCGGGTCAAGGCCGCCGCCGCGCGCCTCAAGGAGGACACCGAGATCGAGCTCGCCAGGGCTCGGGAGGACGCCGAGCGCGAGGCGGCCGAGCGTCACGAGCAGGCGAAGGTCGAGATCGAGACCGTGCTCAGCGAGGCGGCCAAGCACTCCCAGGACGCCGAGGGCCGGCTCGCGACCGCGCTGTCGGCGGCCGAGCGGGTGCGCGCCGAGGCCGAGCGGGAGGCCGACGGCCTCCTCGAGGAAGCTCGCACGAAGGCCACCGCGCTCATCGACGAAGGTCGTACCCGCGCCGAGAAGGAGCGCGCCGAGACCACGGCGCAGATCGAGTCCGACCGCGCGACCGCGCAGAATCAGCTCGACGACCTGCATCGTCAGCGCGAGGGCATCACCGCCTACCTCGACGAGCTGCGCACGATGCTCGGATCGATGTCGGGCGCGGCCAGCGCCGCGCTCGGGCTCAGCACGCCGGGATCCGCGGCGACGCCTGAGGCTCCCGCCGAGGCCTCGGCGGCGACCTCACCCGCGTCGCCCGAGTCGCCGCCCACCCCCGAGGACACCGAGGACACCGAGGACGGCGACGCCGGCGCGGAAGCGGCGGCTCCCGCCGTCGAGAGCGCTGCGGAGGCGGACACCGAGACGGACACGGCGGTTCTCCCGCCGGTCCGCAAGGAGTGAGCAGGTCGTCGTGACCGACGGCACCGACTGGGCGAACCAGCGCACCGAGGCGGCGCGCGAGCAGGAGCGACGTCTGCACGCGCGCAAGGAGACCGAGCACGCCAAGGCGCGCAAGATCCTCGAGGAGTTCGTCGAGGTCGCGCGGGAGACGCTGCCCACGCAGCAGCTGATGGTCAAGGGGTACGGCGGTCGCGGCAGCGCACGCAGCGATGTCGAGGGCTGGTACCTGCGGCTGGACAGGACGATCGGGATCGGCATCGACGGCTCGTTCTACGTGCTCACCGCGCCGCTCGGCGTGCTGGATCGGCTGCGCGGCGTCACGCTCACGCCCACCCCGCCACCGCTGGTGATCGGCGCCGGCGGCAAGGACGGCGACTCGATCGAGCTCGTGGCAGCGCTCGATCGGCTGCTGCCCGGCTGGCGCAGCTGAGCGGTCAGGCCACCGCGCGGCGGTAGAGATCGTCGAGCGCGTTCGCGACCGCTCCCGGCTGCTCGAGCGCTGCGAGGTGCCCTGACTGCGGCACCTCGAGCACCTCGACGCCGAGCGCCGCCGCCATCGACTCGGCGTCGGCGGCGCCCATCAGCGAGTCCTCCGCGCCGCGCAGCACGAGCGCGGGAAGCTCCTCGGGCAGCGCCTGCAGGGCCGCGTGCCGGTCGGGCCGGGCAGCCATCGAACGCTGCGCCCACACCAGTCCCTCCGGCGGCGCCTCCTGGAGCCGGTCCCTGACCGCCTCGACGACGGCGGGACTGCTCGCGCGGGTGCTCTCGCCGAGGAGGCCCTCCAGCATGGCGAGCGCAACCCCGGTCTCGCCGCGCTCGACCGCGTCGACCATCTCGAGACGCTTCTCGCGTGCCGGCTCCGGATCGATCCCGGCCTTGGTGCTGAGCAGCCCGATCCCTGCGAGCAGACCGGGCGCCGCCTCGGCGATCGCCATCGCGACGTAGCCACCCATTGACAGCCCGGCCACCACGGCCTCGTCCACACCGAGCTCGCGGATCGCGGCGACGACGTCGAGCGCGAGGCGCTCGAGCCCGGGCTCCTGCGCGGTGCCCTCCCCGAATCCGGGCGCATCGACGAGAACGATGGGGACGTCGTCGGGGAGCAGGTCGATGACCGGGGACCACATCCGTGAGTCGAGCGGGAAGGCGTGCAGCAGCACGAGCGGGGTGGAGGTCAGCGGTTCGGGTGCGTGAACGGCGATGCCCATCGGTCCTCCGGTCGGGTGCGACCCCTCAAGACTAGGCACAACGCAACCCTGCCCGGCAAGTGCGGCGACATGCTTTGCTGTGCCGATGGGCGATGAGATCGCTGGGACGACCTTCACGCGCGCCGAGCGCACGAGGTACCGCGAGAAGGTGCGGCGCTGCCTCGACGTGTTCGAGCGGATGCTGGCGGAGGACCATTTCGAGACCACGGCCGGCGTGACCGGCATGGAGATCGAGCTGAACCTGATCTCCTCGACGTACCAGCCGGCGATGGCGAACGCGGCCGTGCTGGAGCGGATCGCGGACCCAGCGTTCCAGACCGAGCTCGGTCGCTACAACATCGAGCTCAACGCTCCTCCGACCACCCTCGCGGGTGACTCGCTGGCGAGCCTGGAGCAGTCGCTGCGGGAGTCGCTCAACCGCGCCGAGTCGCTGGCCGCGGGCGCCGGGTCGCAGATCGTCATGGTGGGGATCCTGCCGACGCTGGCGCGCGAGCACCTGACCGGCGACTGGATGAGCGAGAACCCCCGGTACGAGGCGCTCGAGGACGCTGTGCTGGGCGCCAGGCGCGAGGACATCGACCTCGACATCAGCGGGCTCGAGTCGCTGCGGATGACGGTCGACTCGATCGCGCCGGAGTCCGCGTGCACCTCGGTGCAGCTGCACCTGCAGGTCGCGCCCCAGGACTTCGCCGCGCACTGGAACGCCGCCCAGCTGCTCGCAGGTCCGCAGCTCGCGCTCGGCGCGAACTCGCCGTTCCTGTTCGGGCGCCGGCTGTGGGCGGAGACCCGCACCGAGCTGTTCATGCAGGCCACCGACACCCGTTCACCCGAGCTGCGCAACCAGGGGGTCCGGCCCACCGTGTGGTTCGGGGACCGCTGGATCACCTCGATCTTCGACCTGTTCGAGGAGAACGTCCGCTACTTCCCGGCGCTGCTGCCGCAGATCACCGACGAGGAGCCCGAGGAGGTGCTCGCTGCCGGCGGGGCGCCGAAGCTGCAGGAGCTACGGCTGCACAACGGCACGGTCTGGCGCTGGAACCGGCCCGTGTACGACACGGTCGGCGGGGTCCCGCACTGCCGGGTCGAGAACCGGGTGCTGCCGGCGGGCCCGACCGTCGTGGACACGGTGGCGAACGCCGCCTTCTATTACGGCTGCCTCGTCGCGATGGCCGGCGACGACCGCCCGGTGTGGAGCCGGATGTCGTTCGCGACCGCGAAGGCCAACTTCGACGCCGGAGCACGCCACGGCGTCGAGGCCTCCTTCTACTGGCCCGGCTACGGCGAGGTCGGCTGGGACGAGCTGATCCTGCGCGAGCTGCTGCCGCTGGCCCAGGAGGGGCTGGCGAGCCTCGGGGTGGCCGACGACGCCGCCTCCAAGTACCTGGAGATCGTCAAGGCCCGCTGCCAGCTCCGCCGCAACGGCGCCTGGTGGCAGACCGAGGCCGTCGCTCGCCTCGAGGCACGCGGATCCTCGCGCGCCGATGCCCTGACCGAGATGACGAGGCTCTACACCCAGGGAATGCACAGCAACGAGCCCGTGCACACCTGGCCTCTTCCCTGACCGGTGAGCTCGGCGAGCCGGCTCAGCTCAGCTCTCAGCGGCGCCAGCACTGCGTGTGCCAGTGGCGGCGCTCGGCGAGACCGGCCTCGGAGCCGAACAGATGATCCTCGTTCCAGGCGACCAGGTGCTGGGCTCGGGGTGCGATGTCACCTCCGCACCCGGGGCAGCGATAGCTCTTGTCGCTGCCGCTCACCGTTCGCACGGTCCAGCGCCGGCCCTGTCGATCGGTCTCGGTTCGGGCGCGACCGCGCGTGAACGCCTCGACGTCGAGCGGCACGTGCTCGGCGTTGTAGGGGCGCTTGCGGCCGCGCCTCACGGCACCGCGGGCACCGGGGTGACCGCGCCGACGTCCGGCAGCTGGCCGGAGGCGATCAGACGGGCGTACCAGCGGCCGGAGTCCTTGATCGTGCGCTCCTGGGTGTCGTAGTCGACTCGCACGACACCGAACCGCCGGTCGTACCCGTAGCCCCACTCGAAGTTGTCGAGGAGCGACCACACGAAGTACCCGCGCACGTCCGCACCGTCCTCGCGGGCGCGTCCGACGGCGTCGATGTGGTCGTGCAGGTACTGCGTGCGGTCGCGGTCGTGGACCGCACCGTCCTCGCTGACGACGTCGTGGAACGCAGCGCCGTTCTCGGTGATCATCATGGGCACACCGGGGTGCTCGCGGTGCAGCCGCATCAGCAGGTCGTGCATGCCGCTGGGGTCGATGTTCCAGCCCATCGCGGTGTAGGGGCCGGGCTGCTGCACGAACTCGACCTGGCCCTCGGTGCCGACCCACGGGGTCGCGGCGCTGTTCCCGTGACCGTCGGCCTGATCGGGCTCGCCCTCACCGTCGAAGGCGCGCACCCGGGTGGTCGAGTAGTAGTTGACGCCCAGCACGTCGAGCCGCTGCGCGATCAGCTCGGTGTCGCCGTCCTGCACGAAGGCGAAGTCGCTCACGTGCGCGGCGTCGTCGATCACGTCCTGCGGGTAGCCGTGGCCGAGCAGCGGGCCGAGGAACACCCGGTTGGCCAGCCCGTCGATGCGACGCACCGCGTCCTGGTCGGCGGCGCTGCTGGGGTCGTCGGGGCGGATCACGTGCAGGTTGAGCGTGATCGAGAGCTGCGTGCCCTCACCGAGCTCCTCGCGGATCGCGATCGCCGCGAGACCGTGCGCCAGGTTGAGGTGGTGCACGGCCGCGAGCGCGGCGGCCGGCTCGGTGCGGCCCGGTGCGTGCACGCCCGAGGCGTAGCCCAGGTACGCCGAGCACCACGGCTCGTTCAGTGTCGTCCACACGGTGATCGCGTCACCGAGCTCGCGAGCCATGAGGCGTGCGTACTCGGCGAAGGCGTAGGCGGTCTCGCGGTTGGCCCACCCGCCCTCGTCCTCCAGCTCCTGCGGCAGGTCCCAGTGGTAGAGGGTCACCACAGGGCGGATGCCGGCCGCCACCAGCGCCTCGACCAGGCCGCGGTAGAACGCGACGCCCTCGGGGTTGAGCGGCCCGCGACCGCCAGGCTGCACACGCGACCAGGAGATCGAGAACCGGTAGGCCTGCAGGCCGAGCTCCTTCATGATCTCGAGGTCGGTGGGCCAGCGGTGGTAGTGGTCGGCCGCGACGTCGCCGGTGTCGCCGTTGAGCGTGCGCCCCGGTGTGTGGGAGTAGGTGTCCCAGATCGACGGCGTGCGGCCGCCCTCGGTCGCGGCCCCCTCGATCTGGTAGGCCGCCGTGGCCGAACCCCACAGGAAGTCGCTCGGGAAGCTCGTCATCATGTTCCGATCATCAGTCATCGTTGCCGCCGATCTCGATCGAGACCGAGTTGTCCACGCTCCGGGTCACCACGCCGCCCAGGCTCACCGACCAATCCTGGACCATCCCGGCGGCACGCGCACGAAGGCTGCCGCCGACGACCTCGATCTCGATGGTCCCGGCCACAGCCGCGCCGTCCGCCGTCGGGATCTGCACCTGGGCGCGCAGGTCGTCCGCCGGCTCGAACACCTGCAGCAGCACGCCGTCGGCGTAGTCGTAGTCGGGTCGGTCCGAGCGCGCGCCGCGGGCGAGCACGCTCCCTGGGCGCACGAGCAGCGGCAGCGAGTGCACGTCGTGCTGCTCGCGCCGCCAGCCGCCACCCTCGACGACCTCGCCGGTGAGCAGCCTCGTCCAGCGGCCGCGCGGCAGGTAGTAGTCGACCCAGCCGTCGGGGTCGAGCACCGGCGCCACGAGCAGCGCGTCGCCGAGCATGTACTGGGTGTCGAGGGTGGCGGCGGCGCGGTCCTCGGGGAACTCCAGCACCATGGGTCGCATCACCGGCAGGCCCTCGCGGTGCGCCTGCAGCCCCGCAGCGGCCAGGTACGGCATCAGCGAGTTCTTCAGCCGGGCGAAGGTGCGCGTGACCGACACCGCCTCCTCGTCGAACGCCCAGGGCACCCGGTAGGAGTTCGAGCCGTGCAACCGGCTGTGCGAGGACAGCAGACCGAACGCGACCCACCGCTTGAACACCTCCGGGTCGGGCGTGCCCTCGAAGCCACCGATGTCGTGCGACCAGAAGCCGAACCCGGACAGCGCAAGCGACAGGCCGCCGCGGAGCGACTCTGCCATCGCCGTGAACGACGACTCGCAGTCGCCACCCCAGTGCACCGGGAACTGCTGGCCCCCGGTCGTGGCCGAGCGAGCGAACACGACTGCGTCTCCGTGACCGCGACGCCGTTCGAGCAGCTCGAACACGCACCGGTTGAACAGCTGCGCGTAGTAGTTGTGCATGCGCTGCGGGTCGGAGCCGTCGTGCCAGACGACGTCGGTGGGGATCCGCTCGCCGAAGTCGGTCTTGAGCGCGTCGACGCCCTGGTCGAGCAGCGCCTCGAGCTTGCCCTGGAACCAGGCCCACGCCCGCGGGTTGGTGAAGTCCACCAGCGCCATGCCCGCCTGCCACATGTCCCACTGCCACACGTCGCCGTCCGGGCGGCGCACCAGATAGCCGAGCCGCCTGCCCTCCTCGAAGAGGTGCGACCGCTGCGCGATGTAGGGGTTGATCCAGGCGGAGACCCGCAGCCCTCGGTCGTGCAGGCGCGCCAGCGTGCCCTCCGGGTGCGGGAAGGTCTCGGGGTCCCACACGAAGTCGCACCAGTGGAACTGCCGCATCCAGAAGCAGTCGAAGTGGAACACCGACAGCGGGATCTCCCGCTCCGCCATCCCGTCCACGAACCCCAGCACGGTCGTCTCGTCGTAGTCGGTGGTGAACGACGTCGACAGCCACAACCCGTAGGACCACGTCGGCACGACGGCGGGCCGTCCGGTCAGTGCGGTGTACCTGCGCAGGATCTCCCTGGGCGTCGGCCCGTAGATGACGTAGTAGCGCAGGCTCTGGCCGGCCACCGAGAACTGGCTGCGTGAGACCACCTCGGAGCCGACCTCGAAGGACACCCGCTCGGGGTGGTCGACGAACACGCCGTAGCCCTTGTCCGTGAGGTAGAACGGCACGTTCTTGTACGCCTGGTCCGAGGCCGTGCCGCCGTCCGCGTTCCAGATGTCGACCGACTGCCCGTTCTTGACGAACGCGCCGAACCGTTCCCCCAACCCGTAGACGTGCTCGCCGACCCCGAGCGTGAGCTGTTCGCGCACATACGGGCCCTCCGGCGTCCGCAGCGCAGCGAGCCCGCGCGTGACCGAGCTGGTGAGCACCCGATCCTCGGCGACGAAGTCGAGCCGCCACGGCGCGTCGACCTGCAGCCTCGCCGTCAGCGGCCCGGCGGTCAGGCTCGCGAACCCCCCGGGGCCGTCCGCTGCCTTGACCACCACGGGGTCGGGAGCCGGATACAGCTCGAAGGCGGGGCCGACCTCGCGCGCGCCCTGGAAGTGATCGATCTTGACCCCGATCACGCCGTCCATCGGTGAGTCCACCCGGATCGTCAGCTGCGGCAGGTTGAGGCTGTGCCTGCGCTCGGTCAGCGCTGCGGTCGCCGCATAGGCGATCAGGGCGTCATCGCCGACCTCGACGGTCTCCACGTGCTCTGGCCGTAGCGCCTCGACGCCCGGGAGGTCGAGCCAGTAGCCGTCGGTGAACTTCATGAGGGTGCCTTTCGCAGCACGAGGGTGCCGCTGCGCGGCACGGTGACATGGGGGTGGTGCGTGCTGCCGGTGAGCACGTCCACGCACACGGACCGCAGCGGCACCTCGAGGGCGGCATCGCTGTGGTTGAGCAGGAAGGTGAACGGGCCGCGCTGGGCGACCTCGAGGTCCGACGGGACGCGCGCCAGCGGGTGCGTGGGTCCGATACCGCGGCGGTCCACCAGCTGCAGCAGCCACCGCCGGAGCAGCCCCGCGTCCGGGATGGTCGCGAGGTAGTGCAGCCGGCCGTCGCGGGAGTGGACCAGGGCCGGCTCGCCGTCGAGGTCACCGCCCGCGAAGCGCAGGTCGCACATCGCCGTGGTCATCCGCAGCCGTTCCGCCCACACGCTCGCCTGCCCGTGGCCGACCGGCGCGGGCGCGTGGTCGCCACCGACGAGGCCGACCGTGCCGTCCGGGAGCGGCCACCACTCCTCCCCCTCGGCACCGAGAAGGTCGGCGAAGGGCACGGGGAAGCCGCCGGTCCGCACCCGGGCGTGACCGTCGGCGACCGCCGAGAACGGACCCAGGGCGAGGCAGCCGCCCGCGTCGAGGTAGCCCCGCAGGTTCGCGGCGCCGTCGTCGTCGAGCAGGTAGAGCTGGGGCGCCAGCACCAGGCGGTAACGCTGAAGGTCCGAGGTGGGAGCCACCACGTCGACGCCGATCCCCGCCTCCCACAGCGGCCGGTACCAGGCCCGCAGCTGGGGCAGCACGCGAAGCCGGTCGGTCGGGGTCGCGGGCTCCTCGGCAGCCCACCAGCTGGACCAGTCGAAGACGATCGCGACGTCGGCCTGCACCTCGGTGCCGGCGACCTCCGCGAGCGAGGCCAGGTCCCGGCCGAGCTGCTGCACGGCCCGGTGCAGGCGGGTCTCGGTACCCGCGTGCGGAACCATCGCCGAATGGAACCGCTCGGGCCCGGTCGGCGAGGCACGCCACTGGAAGGACAGCACGCCGTCGGACCCGTGCGCGACCGCCCGCAGGGCGTCCTGACGCATCCGGGCGGTCGTCTTCGGCACGTTGTGACCGCGCCAGCTGACGGCGCTCGTCGCCTGCTCCATCAGCAGCCACGGGCCGCCTGCGAGGCTGCGCATCAGGTCGTGCGTGAGCGCTGCGGCGACCGGCGCCTGCGGATCGGCGGGATCTGGGTAGCTGTCGTCGCTGATCACGTCGATGTCGCCGGCCCAGCTCCGGTAGTCGACGCCCGGGAAGAAGCCCATGAAGTTGGTGGTCACCGGCCGCGAGGTGTCGACCGCGCGGATCTCGTCGCGCTCGGCGCGATACAGCTCGAGCAGGGCGTCGGAGACGAACCGTCGGTAGTCGAGCGTGTGCGCCGGGTGGAGCAGGTACGGAGCGTGCAACGGCGGTGCGATCTGCTCCCAGCTGCTGTAGCGCTGCGACCAGACGGCGGTCCCCCACGACGCGGCAAGGCGCTCGAGCGTGCCGTACCGACGCTGCAACCACGCCCTGAACGACGCGGCGCAGCGGGGGCACCAGCACGTGGTGCCGAGCTCGTTGTTGACGTGCCACATGACGACGGCGGGGTGGTCGGCCCAGCGCTCGGCGATCCGACTCGTGATCGCCCGTGCGCGCTCGCGGTAGGTCGGCGACGTCGGGCAGTAGTGCGTGCGCGAGCCGTGGTGCAGCCGACGACCCGAGGCGTCCACCGGCAGGGTCTGGGGGTCCTCGGTCGCCAACCAGGGCGGCGGGCTCGCCGTGGGTGTCGCGAGGTCGACGGCGATGCCGCCCTCGTGGAGCAGGTCGAGCACCTCGTCCATCCAACCCGGCTCGAAGCGATCGCGCTCCGGCTCCAGCAGGGCCCATGAGAACACCCCGACGGTGACCATCGTGACGCGCGCTGCCTGCATGGCTGCGACGTCCTCGCGCCAGGTGGCGCGCTCCCACTGCTCGGGGTTGTAGTCGCCGCCGTAGACGAGTCCGCGCGAGGTGAGGTCGGCGAGGGTGGGCATCAGCCGACCTCTCCGGTGGCCGCGAGAGCCAGAGTCGAAGCGCTTCGCAGTATTCTCTTGCACCAAGCGATCAAAGTCGATATAACGCAATCGAACCCAGTCGAAATGACGCCGTCCGCGGTGTCCCTCCAGGAGCAGGAGACGCCATGGCGACGATCGAGGACGTGGCCCGCCACGCCGGTGTGGCGACGTCGACCGTCTCCTACGCACTCAGCGGGAAGCGGTCGATCTCGGAGAAGACACGGCAGCGTGTCGAGCGAGCCGTGGCGGAGCTCGGCTACCGACCGCACGCCGGTGCGCGGGCCCTGGCCTCGGCGAGGACCAACACCCTCGGGCTGATGCTCCCGCTGCGCCCCGACGTCGATGTTCGCGTGGTCATGGAGTTCGTCACCGGCATCGTGACGCGGGCGCGAGCGTTCGATCACGACGTGCTCCTGGTGACCCAGGCCGAGGACGCCGCGATCGAGCGGCTGGCGAGCGGCCGGATGGTCGACGCCCTCATCCTCATGGACGTCGAGGCCGCCGATCCTCGCGTCGCTCGAGCGGCGGCTCTGGGCAACCCGACGATCCTCATCGGACTCCCGGACGACCCGCAGGGGCTGCAGTGCGTCGACTTCGACTTCGCCGCTGCCGCCCGGCTGGCGGTCAGGCACCTGGCCGGGCTCGGACACACCTCGATCGGGCTGGTCGGCCCGCCGCCCTCGGTCGTGGAGCGGAACACGAGCTTCGCGGGCCGGCTGCTGGCGGGTTTCCACCAGGAGGCCGAACGCCTCGGCGTGAGTGCTGCGGTCGAGCTCACACCGCCGACGCACGCCGGTGCGCTCGGAGCCGTCGAGTCGTTCCGGGCGCTGGACGAGCGGCCGACCGCGCTCATCGTCCACAACGAGGCGGCGCTGCCGTCCGTCGTCGACTCGATCCAGATGCACGGCGTGCAGATCCCGCAGGACCTCTCGCTCCTGGCGATCTGCCCCGCCGACGTCGCGCAGTCGCAGTCGCGGCCGCTGACATACATCGACATCCCCGCCGAGAGCATCGGGGCTGTCGCCGTCGAGATGGCGATGGCGCGGCTCGAGCACCCGGACGCACCCGCCGAGACCCGGCTGCTGCGACCGACGCTCATCGATGCGGCCTCGACCGCTGCGCCCCTCAACCCTTGACGGCACCGAAGATCACGCCCTTCGTGAAGTGGCGCTGCACGAAGGGATAGATCAGCAGGATCGGCATCACGGCCAGCACCATCACGGCCATCTTGACCGGCAGCCCTGTCACGGCGCCGGTCGCCACATCGACCTGACCGATCCCCGAGCCTGGCAGCGTCACACCCTGCAGCACGTAGGAGCGCAGCACGAGCTGGAGCGGCCACTTGGCGTTGTCGTTGATGTAGAGCATCGCGTTGAAGAACGCGTTCCAGTAGCCGACGCCGTAGAAGAGTGCGACAACCGCGACGACCGCCTTCGACATCGGCATCGCGATCGTCGCCAGGATGCGCCAGTCCCCCGCACCGTCGATGCGTGCAGCCTCGGTGATGGCGGGATCGATCCCCATGAAGAAGTTGCGCAGGATCAGCACGTTGAAGGCCGAGACCGCGCCGGGCAGGATCAGCGACAGGTAGTTGTCGATCAACCCGAGCCCCGAGACCAGCAGGTAGGTGGGGATCATGCCCGCACTGAAGAACATCGTGATGATGAGGACGAACAGGATCGGGCGGTGCAGCAGCGACGACGGCCGCGACAACCCGTAGGCGCACATCACCGACACGGTGGTCGACAGCAGCGTGCCGACCGCGGTGACGCCGACCGAGACCATCGTCGCGCGCGTCACGATGCCGCCGGCGAGGATCTGCCGGTAGGCGGCGAAGGTCACCTCGCCGGGCACGATCACGAGCCCGCCGGCCTCGGTGATCGTCGGCTGGGTGGACAGGCTGGTGAGCACCACGGTGTAGAGCGGGAACAGCACGGCGAGGCAGATGATCGTCAGGGTGATCGCCTTCACGATCGAGCCGACGACGGTGGGCTTCTCCTGCCAGACGGGCCTGTGCTTGCTGCGGCGCGGAGTCCGTGTGCCAGCGGTCGGTCGCATGATCATGACTTCTGATACACCCCGGCTTCCCCGAACAGATGAGCGAGCTTGTTGGCTCCGAGAACGAGCAGCAGGCTGATGACGCCCTTCATCAGGCCGGCGGCCGTCGCGAAGCCCCAGTCGCCGTTGATGACGCCCTGGTAGTAGACGAACGTGTCGATGACCTCCGAGACCTGGGCGCCGACAGCTCCTCGCTGCAGGATCAGCTGCTCGAAACCCACGGTCAGGGCATCGCCGAGCCGAAGGATCAGCAGCAGGATCACGACTGGGCGCAACGCCGGCAACGAGATGTGCCACATGCGACGCCAGCGGCTCGCGCCGTCGACGACGGAGGCCTCGTACAGCGCCGGGTCCACCGTGGCCAGGGCGGCGAGGAAGATGATGATCCCCCAGCCGGCGTCCTTCCACACCGCCTGGCTGGTGATGAGCACGAGGAAGGTGTCGGGGTTCGTCATCAGGTCGAACGAGCCCCAGCCGTTCTGCGTCATGATCTGGTTCACCAGTCCTGCACCGCCGAACATCTGCTGGAAGACGGTCACCACCAGCACCCAGGAGAAGAAGTGCGGCAGGTACACGATCGACTGGATCGTGGTGCGGATCGCGGGCGTCAGCACGCTGTTGAGCAGCAGCGCCAGGATGATCGGCAGCGGGAAGTAGAACACCAGCTGGAACCCGGTGATCACGAGGGTGTTCTGCACAGCGTGCAGGAACGCCGGGCTCGTGAGGACCCGGGCGAAGTTGTCCCACGCGATGAACGGCGAGTCCAGGATCCCGATGTACGGCGAGTAGTCCTGCCAGGCGACGATGTTGCCCGCCATCGGCACGTAGGCGAACACCGCCAGCAGCAGCACCGCCGGCACGGTCATGATGATGAGCGAGCGGTCCCGTCGCCACCGGGTCCGCAGCGAGACCTTCCGCTGCTCCGGTGGGCTCGGCCGCGAACGGGTCGCGACCGGCCGGGGCGCGGCCAGCACCGTGGGAGCGGTCACTGAGCGTCCAGGATCTGCGCGTAGAACTGCCGCAGCTCCTCACCGCCCGTGCTGCGCCAGGTCTCGATCGCAGCATCGAGATCGGACAGCGGCTTGCGACCCCGCGAGATGTCCTTCTCGAGGTCCTCGATCGGCTGGCTGAGGGATCCGAACTGGTTCGGCTCGGTGATCTGCATACCGAAGAACGCCGGGTCCTGCACATAGGCGGACGCATCGGCCATCCAGGTGCAGAACGCCTCGACGAAGCCCGGGAACTGCACCTTGGTGTTCACCACGGGTGGGTCGGCGAGGAAGATGTAGCTCGGCTGGAGCTCGGTCGCGGCGAGCTCGGTCGGCACCGGGAGCCCGTCGTCATCGGTCGAGTAGTGGACGCCCTCGACCCCGTAGTTGATCAGCGCGTACTCCGCGGTGCCGAACGGGGCGGCGAGGAAGTCGGCGACCGCGAGCATCTCGGCGACCTTGTCCTTGTCGTCCGTCGCCTTGATGAAGGACAGGATGTTCGCAGGGTTGCCCTTCCACAGCACGGGCGTGCCGCCGTCGGCCGCGAACGGGGTGAAGGGTCGCTGCGAGTACCCGGGGTTGCTGCCGAGCTGACGCGCGAGCGCCTCGTGCCAGCCGCCGACGCCGTCGTTGGAGATCAGCACCTGCCCGGACTCGAAGCGCGCCTTCGCGTCGCCGGAGTTGTCGGCGACGGCGTCCGGGTGCACCGACCCCTGTGCGAACAGCTGCGCGTTCCACTCCAGCGCGGCGCGGTACTCCTCGGTCTCGATCCGGTGCGTGAGCGTGCCGTCATCCTCGATGCGCCACTTGGGCACCACCCCGTGGATCATCGTCGCGGTGTTCCACAGGTCGTTGGCGGCCCAGCGCTGACCATTGGTCAGCTCCGCGCACAGCTCGAGCAGCTCCTCAGCGTTGGTGGGGAGCTCGGTGATGCCCTCGGCGGCGAAGACGTCGTCGCGGTAGAAGATCGCATCGGTGATGATCTCGCCCGGGAAGGGCAGCGCCTTGAGCTTGCCGTTGAAGACGCAGAACTTCCAGACGTCGGTCGGGATGTTCGCCAGGTGCGGGTAGTCCAGCACTGCGTCACCCGCCAGGAACGGCGTCAGGTCCTCGAACAGCGACTCCACCGCCTGGTCGAAGCGCGGCGGGATGTTCCAGGTGGGGATGCAGACCCAGTCCGGGACGTCGTCCGCGCTGGCCAGCACCGCGGCCAGCTTGTCGCCGTAGGTGTTGCCGTCGCTGATCTGGAACTGAACCGTGCTGCCGATCGCCGCGTTGACGGCGTCGAAGTACTGGTTGCCGTCGGTGGGAGGGATGGCTCCCCACAGCGGCGTCATCGCCGTGAAGGTCGATCCGGATCCCGGTGGCGCGTCGTACGCCTGGACCAGCTCAGCGGGGATGCTCGCGAACCCCGCGGTGGAGCCGTTGACGCTCGGGAAGTCGGGCTCGACGTAGTCGAGGGCGCTGTACGCCGGCAGCACCTCGTCGGTCACGGCACCGGCGGGCGACGTCGCTTCCCCGCCACCACCGCCCTCGGTGCGACAGCCGGCGAGAGCCGCTGAGCCCAACGCACCGGCACCGAGGATCGTCAGGAACGTGCGCCGGCTCTGGCCGCTGGTGCGAGAGGCATGGGTAACAGGGGTCATCTCTGAAACTCCTTCGTGACAGGGACCGCCGTCGAAGCGGTTCGACACGGGAGCATAACGAGCACACCACTATTCGACAAGGGGTCCGTGGCGATGGTGCCGCGGAGCGCACGAGAAGTCCTGGTTTCCAGCGATCCGAGTACTCGACGCCGCCCCGGTCGTGGCCCTAGGCTGTGAGCCAGACAACAGCGATCGATTCGAACCGATTCGACAAAGCTGCGAACTCGCTTCGATCACTGGCGACCCAGGAGCCGATGACATGACCCCTGCCGACCGCGCCGAGCGTCTTCTCTCCGAGCTCACCCTCGAGGAGAAGGTGGCGATGCTGCACCAGTGGAGCCCCGCCGTCGAACGGCTCGGCCTTCCTCGGTTCCGCACCGGGGCGGAGGTGCTGCACGGGGTGGCCTGGCTCGGCGAGGCGACCGTGTTCCCGCAGCCCGTGGGCGTCGCCGCGAGCTGGGATCCGGAGCTCGCCGAGCGGATCGGCGAGGCCGTAGCAGCCGAGCTGCACGCCAAGCGCGCGGCAGATCCGAGCATCTCCCTCAACGTCTGGGCACCCGTGGTCGATCCGTTGCGGCATCCGCTCTGGGGTCGCAACGAGGAGGGCTTCTCGGAGGACCCGCACCTCGTGGCCGATCTCGCCACCGGTTTCGCCCGCGGCCTGCGCGGCAGCGACGCGCACCGATGGCGCACGATCCCCACCCTCAAGCATCTCCTCGCCTACAACGTGGAGCACGATCGCGACGTCCGCTCGATCCAGGTCCGCGACCGGGTCCTGCACGAGTACGAGCTGCCCGCGTTCGCCGGACCGCTGAGCGCGGGCGTCGCGGGCGCCGTGATGCCCGCGTACAACCTCGTCAACGGCCGGCCCGCGCACACCAGCGGCGAGCTGATCGAGGCGGTCCGCGCATGCGCCCCGGAGGAGATCCTCGTCGTCTCCGACGCCGGCGCACCCTCGAACCTGGTCGCGAGCCAGCACCGCTTCCCCGATGCCGTGCACGCGCACGCCGCAGCGTTGCTCGCCGGCATCGACTCCTTCACCGACAACGACACCTCGCCCGGGCCGACGATCGAGGCGCTGCTCGGGGCGCTGCAACAGGGCCTGATCACCGAGACCGACGTCGACCGGGCGGCGCGCCGGGTGCTCCTGGTCCGTCTCCGCGCGCACGACGCCGCCCAGGAGCCGTCGCAGCCGCTCGACGTCCTGCTGCGCGACCACGCGATGCTCGCCCGCGAGGCTGCCGCACGCGGCGTCGTCCTGCTCCGCGGCGAGACCGCGTCGATCGCGGTCGAACCGGTCCGGGTGGCCGCGGTCGGCCCCCTCGCCGACCGGGTGCTGCCCGACTGGTACGCGGGTGTCCCCCGCTTCCCGACCTCGATCGCCGCGGCTGCCGCCGAGCGCTGGCCCGACGCCGAGATCCGCGTCGTCGACGGCGCCGATCACATCGCGCTGCGACTGCCCGACGGGCGCTACCTCGCCACCGACGACGACGGTCTGCTCGTGCCCGGCGACGGGCTCGGCTCGGCCGTCCAGCTGGCAGCCACCGACTGGGGCTGGGGTCTGCTGACCATCGCCGACCTCGCGACCGAGCGGCTCTGGAGCACGGACGGCCGCGGCTTCGTCCGGGCGACCGCCGAGCGCCCCGAGGGCTGGGTGGTGCAGGAGAGCTTCCGGATCTGCACGGCCGACGACGGCATGATCACCCTCCAGCATCTCGGGAGCGGGCGCTGGCTGCGGCTCGATGCCTCCGAACGCCTGGTCGCCGGCGCGCGCACGCAGCGCGAGGCGACCCGCTTCGTGCGGCACACGTTGGTCTCCGGCAGCGCTGCGGTCGCCGAGGCAGCTGACGGAGCGGACCTCGTGCTGTGCGCGCTGGGCAACGACCCGCACCTGCTCGGCAGGGAGACCGAGGACCGCCCCGCGCTTGAGCTGCCGCCGAGCCAGGTCACTCTCTGGGAGTCGGTCCGCGACCGTGCTCCCGAGGCGGTGCTCGCACTCGTCTCGAGCTACCCCTACGCGTTCGACCTCGACGCCCGCACCGTGCTCTGGACGGCTCATTCGCAGGCGGTCGGACACGGCGTGGTCGACATCCTCTCCGGGGACGTGGCTCCCACGGGCCGGCTGCCGCAGACCTGGTGGCGCAGCAGCAGCGACGCCGGTGACCTCACCGACTACGACATCGTCGCCGGGCGCTCCACGTACTGGTACTCCGACGCCCAGCCGCTGTTCTCCTTCGGTCACGGCCTTACCGGGTCGCGCCTGGAGTACCTCGCGCTCGATGTCGTGGACCGCGACGCGGAGGCGGTCACCGTGGCGGTGACGATCCGCAACCACGGACCTGTGGCGGCCACCGAGGTCGTGCAGGTGTACACCGACGCCCTCGACCACCGGGTGCCCTTCCCGCACCGGCTGGGCGGCTACGCGCGCGTGGCCCTCTCGGCGGGCGAGCAGCGCCAGGTGTCGATCCGGCTGCCCACCGAGCGGTTCTCGTTCTGGGACACGGCCCGTGGCGCGATGACCGTCGATGCGGGTCGGTATCGCCTCAGCGCCGGACCGAACGCATCGGAGGCTCGCGTGAGCGCCACCGTCCACCTCGACGGCACCGCACCCGAGCCGCACCGGCTCCCCGTTCGCGCCGCCTGCTTCGACGACCTCTCGGGCGTTCGACTCGTCGCCGAGACGCCCGAGCGCGGGACCGCGGTGGCAGGCCCGGGCTGGGTGGTGCTCGAGGATGTCGAGGGTCTGCACGGGTCGCTCACGGCCCGTGTCGCCCGCGACCGTCCGGGTCCGGCGACCGTGCACCTGTCCACCCCTGAGGGTGAGGGCTGGTGCACCTTTGCTACCGCGACGGTCCCCGAGGGGATCGGACGCGACGACTGGACCGAGGTGACCGCGGTGCCGACCGGTGCGCCTCCCCCGGCCCGCGCCAACCTCCGCATCACGCTGACGGGACCGGTCCGGCTCGCTGACCTCGGCTGAGCACCTAGCTCGCGGCGGGCCGGCCGCCGAGATAGAGGTCGCTCAGCTGCGGGTCCGCGAGCAGCTCCTGCGCCGGTCCACGCACGAACACCCGACCGAGGTCGAGCACGCAGCCGATGTCGGACATCTCGAGCGCCCGGCGGGCGTTCTGCTCGACCAGCAGCACCGCGACGCCCGCCTCACGCAGCCGAGCGACCTGCTCGAACATGCCGGCGGTGCGTTTCGGATCGAGGCCCATCGAGGGCTCGTCGAGGAGCACCACATCCGGGCGCACCATCAGCGCCCGGGCGAACTCCACCTGCTTCTGCTGGCCGCCCGAGAGGAGCCCCGCCGTCGTGCTCCAGCGTTCGGCGACCACGGGGAAGACGCCCTTGACGAACTCGACGCGATCGAGCAACGCCGTGCGGTCGGCCACCGTGTAGCCGCCGAGCATGACGTTCTCCTCGACCGTCATCTCCCTGAACACCGAGTGCCCCTGCAGCACGTGCGAGAGCCCGCGCCGCAGCAGGTCCTGCGGCTTGGCCCCGGTGGCATCCTCGCCGTTGAGCCAGACCGAGCCGCTGCGCACCGCAAGCAGCCCGCTGGCCACCTTGAGCACGGTCGACTTGCCGGCGCCGTTCGGACCGACGAGACAGACGATCTCGCCCCGGCGCACCTCCACGGAGAAGCCGCGCAGCACGAGCGCGGCCTTGCCGTAGCCGGCCTGCACGTCCACCAGCCTGAGCACCACGTCGTCGCCGTCGACCGGTGGCTCCGCGACGGGTCCGGTTTCGTCAGACACCAAGATAGGCCTCCAGCACGAGGGGGTTCTGCTGCACCTCGGCAGCACTGCCGGCCGCGATCGGAGCGCCACGATCGAACACGACCACGTGGTCGCACAGGTTCATCATGAACTCCATGTTGTGCTCGACGACGAGGAAGGTCGTTCCTTCCGCGTTGAGCTCCGTCACCAGCACCGCGATGCGCTCGATCAGCGCAGGGTTCACGCCACCGGCGGGCTCGTCGAGCATCACCATGTCCGGCCCGGCCATCAGCGCGGCCGCCAGCTCCAACAGCTTCTGCTGACCGTAGGAGACGTCCCGCGCCTCCGCCGTCTCGAGATGGTCGAGGCCGACCCTCGCGAGGATGCCTCGCGCTCGCTCGACCAGCGAGGCCACCCGGGGGCGGCCGAGGTACGCCAGCGGGTGCGGTGGGTGCACCGCCACCAGCAGGTTGTCCAGCACCGTCAGCCGTGGAAACACCCGGCAGAGCTGGAAGGTACGACCCAGACCGGCGCGGGCGATGCGGTGGGGCTGCCACCTGGTGATGTCCCGGTCGCGGTAGAACACGTGCCCGGCGTCCGGCCGGATCATGCCGGTGACGCAGTTGAAGAACGTCGTCTTGCCGGAGCCGTTCGGACCGATCAGTCCGTTGATCCTGCCGGCGTAGAACTCGGTCGTCGCGTTGTCGACCGCGTGCACGCCGCCGAAGGACTTCGACAGGCCCTCGGTTCGCAGCGCGACCGCGCCCAGCTCCTCGGTCATCGTCGGTCCTCTCGATCGGTCGTCGCGTCGGCGCCGGGCTCCTCGACACGCTCGGCGAGCGCCCGCGCATCCTGCTGCGCGCGCACCTCGGCCGCCGACTCCTCACGGATCGAGGTCGCGCTCGGCCCGAGCCGTCTGATCAGCTGGGCGGCGAGCGCCAGCACGCCGTCCGGGGCGAACAGCACCACCGCCACGAGCAGCAGGCCCGTGGCCACCAGGTGGAACTGCGTCTCCCCGAAGTTGAGGAGGAAGTACTCGAGCGCCGAGCCCACGACGATGGCCCCGACGAGCGGCCCGAACAGGTAGCGGACACCGCCCAGCAGCGCCATCAGCGCGATCTGGGCGCTCAGCACCACGTCGAACTGGAAGATCGGGTCGAGATCGCCGAACCAGAGGGCATACACACCACCGGCGATGGCGGTCAGGAAGCACGAGATGCCGAACGCCGCCAGCTTGAGCATCGCCGTCGGGATCCCCAGGGACTGTGCCTTGTCCTCGTCCTCTCGGATGGCCTTGAGAGCCTGTCCGAATCGCGATCGGTCCACGACCAGGTAGCTGACCAGGACGAGGAGCAGGAGGCCCAGGAAGATGTAGAAGAAGACCCGGTGGTGCTCGGGCCGGAGCAGGTCGGGGAACGGGCGCGGCACGACCAGGCCGGTCGAGCCACCGGTCACCGACCGCCAGCTCTGGAACACCAGCAGCATCACCAGCACGATCGCGATCGTCACGATCACGAACGAGGCGCCGCGCACGCGCAGCGCGGCCCACCCGACCAGCAGCGAGAGCAGGCCCACGACCACCGCGGCGGCCATGACCGCGACGAAGGCGTTGATCTCGGAGTGGATGACGAGCAGGCCGGTGCCGTAGGAGCCGAGCCCGAAGAACGCGATGTGACCGAGCGAGACGTAGCCTGTCAGCCCGCCCATCAGGTTCCAGGCCGTGGCGAAGACCGCGAAGTTCAGCACGATCACGCCGGCGCTGAGCATGTACGGGTTGCCTGCCAGCAGCGGCCAGGTGGCGAGCACGGCGACCACCACGAGGATCGCCGCGAACGGGCCGAGACGACCGGAGCCAGCCCCCCGCAGGGCCTGGACGGCGCTCGAGCCGCGCCGAAGGGGCGTCGAGGTGTCAGAAGCGTTGCGCAAGGCGACCTCCGAAGAACCCCTGAGGCCGCAGCATCAGGGTGAGGAACAGTGCGACGTAGAACACCGTCTGCGCCCACGTCGAACCCATCGGGATCTCCAGCAGGACCCGGATCGTGCCGAGTGCCAGCGCAGCGATCGCGGCACCAGGGATGCTCCCCAGGCCACCGACCACGATGATCGCCATCAGCGGGCCGATCCAGTGCCAGTGCAACGACGGGTAGATCGTGGCCTGCAGCGACAGCGCCGCGCCGCCCACAGCGGCGGTGGCCAGGCCGAGGCCGAAGCCCATGCCTGCCACCTTGGTCGTGTCGATGCCGACGAGCTGGGCCGCCTGGCCGTGCTGGATCGTGGCGCGCAGCGACCTGCCGAACTGGGTGCGCTTCATGATGAGGTACAGGCTCGCGAGACTGAGGGCGGCCAGCGCGAACGAGACGATCTGCACGACCGGGATCTGGGCGCCCAGGAACTCCACGCTCGAGGTCCCGTACGGCAGGTGGATCCGCCGCTGCGTGCCGGTCCACGCCAGACCCAGCAGACCCTCGATGACCAGGGCGATGCCGAAGGTCAGCAGCACCGACATCATCGTCATGGTGGTCGGCCGCAGCCGCGCCAGCAGGAACCGGTGCATCACGTACCCGATCCCGAAGAACAACGGGATGGTTGCGACTAAGGAGATCATCGGGTCGAGCCCGGTCGTCGAGCTGAACCACCACGCCACATAGGCCGAGAGCAGGATGAACGCCGCGTGGGCGAGCATCACCACCCGCATGATGCCGAAGTAGAGGGTCAGGCCTGCTGCTAGGAGGGCGTACAGCCCTCCTAGCAGCAGACCCAGGATCAGGCTCTGGAAGAGCAGTGCACCTGAGACCACGAAGGGGTCACCACTCCGGCTTCGGGTAGAGCAGCTCGGCCTGCGCCGCGCTCTCCGGAAGCACGATCGTGATCTCGCCTCCCTGGTACTGCAGGAGCATGTGGGCGCCGTCCGGGCGTCCGGCCTCGTCCCAGCCGAGCGGGCCGACCACGGTGTCCTCCACCGAGTTCGCGTGCAGCCAGTCGATCAGCTGCTGCTGGCACTCGCCCTGCTCCGCGCACCCGACCGCCTCGACGGCCGCCTGCACCACCTGACCGGTGGTGAAGCCGTTCGCCTCGTCCTCCTGCGGGTCCATGCCGTGGATCTCGTTGTGGAGCTCGACGAAGCCGGCGTTGGAGGGCCAGTCGGCCGTGAGCGAGTAGCCGGTCGGCGACAGGATGCCGTCGACCGCGCCACCGATCGCCTCGGGGAACTCCGGGTTGGTCGGAGCGGTCGAGAACGCCACCATCCGCGGCTGGTAGTCGAGCTGCTGCAGCGCCAGGATCAGGTTCACCGCGTCCTGGTACAGGGTGCCGCCGACCAGCAGGTCCGGGTCAGCGTCGGCGATCTGAGCCGCGATCGCGCTCATGTCGGTCGCGTTCGGTGGGTAGACCTCGTCGACGACGACCTCGATGCCGGCCTCGGCGAGCTTGTCGCGGAGGCCGTAGGCGGTGCCCTGGGCGAACGGGTCGTCCATCGAGGTGACCGCCATCGTCTGCGGCCGCTGATCCTCCGGCATGGCCAGGATGTGCTCAGCCAGGTAGTTGTAGTGATCGGACGCGATGGCCGGCGCTGCGTAGAAGATGTTCTCGAAGCCGTTCTCGAACACCTCCGCCGCAGCAGCGGCGGGCTCGACGAACAACATGCCGTACTCCGAGGCCACCCGCGAGGCCGGCACCACCAGCCGGGTCGAGAACGGCCCGAAGAGCAGGTCGACCTCCTCCTGCGCGATCAGCGACTCGTAGTCGGAGACGACCCGCGCCGGGTCCGAGGCGTCGTCGAGCACGATCAGCTCGACCTGCCGCCCGAGGAGCCCGCCGTTGGAGTTGACCATCTCCACCCAGGTCTCGTAGCCGCGCTGCACGCCCTTGCCGGGCTCGGCGAAGTCACCGGTCAGCGGGAGCGAGACCCCGATGACGATCGGGTCTTCGGCATCACCATCTCCGCCGCCACCACCGCCGGCGCCCCCGCCGCCGCCATCACCGCTGCCGCACGCGGCCAGCAGCAACGCTGCGGTGGCTGCCACCGCACCCGCTTGTGTCCACCTCTTTGTCGACATCCGTTCTCCTCCATTGGTGACGGAAGCGCTCGAAAGCGCTTTCAATACAGTAGATGACGCTTCGACCACGGCGCAAGGGCTGAACGGCGAGCCCTCGAGTCGATCTGATAACGATCTGGCCCTGGACCAGCGGAGAAGCCCGACGCAACAGCCGTGGTGCCCGCGGTGTCGTTCTCGAACGACGCTGGAAGCGCTTCCTGCCCATTACGATGTGCAGCTGTCACCGATGGGAGGTCCCGATGTCTCGACGAGCAGCGGTCCGGCTGATCGACGTCGCCGAGCACGCCGGCGTCTCGCTGGCGACGGCCTCCCGCATCCTCAGCTCGGCCGGGGCCTATCGGGGCCGGGGCGAGGCCCGTGAGCGGGTGCTGGCCAGCGCCGCCGAGCTCGGCTACGAACCCAACCTGCACGCACGCGCGCTCGCGGGCTCGCAGTCCTCGACGATCGCGCTCGTGGTCCACGACATCCGTGACGCCTACTTCGCCCTGATCGCCGGTGCCGTGGTCGCGGCGGCCGAGCAGCACGGCATGCTGGTGACGATCGTCTCGACCTACCGCGACCCGCAGCAGGAGGCCCGCTACCTCGCACTGCTGAGGGCGCAGCGCCCGCGCGCGATCATCCTCGCGGGCAGCGGGTTCACGAACAAGTCCGCGGCAGACCCGATCCGTACCGAGCTGCTGCGCTATGAGGAGACCGGCGGCGTGGTCGTCACGCTGGGCCGGCAGGACGCCGGCCACAGCATCATCGTGGGCAACCAGGAGGGTGCTCGCAGCCTCGCCCACGCCATGGTCGACCTCGGCCATCGCGACTTCGCCGTGGTGACCGGGCCGGCCAAGCTCATGACGGTGCGGGACCGGCTGACGGGGTTCCGGCGTGGCCTCCAGGAGCGCGGTATCGAGCTCGCCCCGGAGGCCGTGATCCACGGCGCCGCCACGCGCGAGAGCGGCGGAACGGTGGCCGCGCAGCTCGCCGAGGCCACGCACCGACCCACCTGCGTGTTCGGCTCCTTCGACGTCGTCGCCGTCGGTCTGGTCGCGGGGTTCCAACGGTTGGGGATCGCGGTGCCGGAGGAGATCTCGGTCGCCGGCTTCGGCGATGTCCCGGTGGCCTCCGACATCACGCCCAGGCTGACCACCGTGCGGCTGCCGCTCGAGCAGGTGGGGCAGCAGGCCGTCGACCTCGCCCTCTCGCCCGACCCGCCGGTGCGGCGCTCGGTCGCATTCGAGGGCGTCGTGATGCTGCGGGACAGCACCGCGGCTCCGCCTTCCTGACGCCACCATGATCAGCTGACGCTCGGGAACCGGTCGCGGATCAGGGAGATCACCTCGTCCGGATCCCGCGACCACACGTCCTCGTTGAAGATCTCGACCTCGATCGGCCCCTGGTAGCCCACCGCGTCGACCTGACGGGTCAGGCCCGCGAGATCGATGACGCCGTCGCCCGGGATGCCCCGGCCGAACACCGGGTGCGGCTGCGGCACCAGCCAGTCGCAGATCTGGTAGCTGATGATCCGCGCGCCCGCGCGCTCGAGCGAGCTGGGCAGCTGCGGGTCCCACCACACGTTGTAGGAGTCGACGGCGATGCCGACCGCGGGTGAGGAGACGGCGTCGACCATGTCCAGCGCCTGCGCGAGCGTGACGATCACGCACCGGTCCGCCGTCATCATGGGGTGCAGCGGCTCGAGTGCGAGCGCGACGCCCGCAGCCTCGGCCTCGGCCGCCATCGCCGCGAGCCCGTCGAGCGCCCGGTCTCGAGCACCCGCGAGATCGTTGTCCTCGTCCAACGGGCCGCAGACGATGTACAGGCAGTCGCCACCGACCGCCTGCGTGATCTCGATGGCCCGCCGGTTCGCGTCAGAGACCCTGCTCGGATCCTGCTGCACCGTGAAGAACCCCGCCCGGCACACGCTCGAGACACGGAGGTCGTGAGCACGCAGCAGCGCGGCACTCCGTTCCAGCCCGAGCTCCTCGACCTTCTCGGGCCAGACGCCGATGCCGCGGACGCCGTGCCGTGCGAGCCCCTCGACCGCCTCGGCCAGGCCCCACTCCCGCACCGTGATCTGGTTGATGCTCAGCCGCTGCATCGCACGGCCACTCACAGCGGGGGTGCTCACAGCGTCAGCTCGGGGATGTCGACCCAGCGCCGCTCGTCGACCGACTGCTGCGCCGCATCGGCGAGCTGCACACCCCGCGCTCCCTCGAGGAGATCCCACGGGTGCGGGTTGGCGTCGTCGACGACGTGCGCCAGGAACATCTCCCACTGGATCCGGAACGCGTTGTCGAAGGTCGCGTTGTCCGGGACCTGCGCCCAGCCGGCGCGGAAGTCGATCGGGTTCGGGATGTCCGGGTTCCAGACCGGCATCGGCGTGGTCCCGCGCGACTGCACCCGGCACTCGCGCAGCCCGGCGATCGCGCTGCCCCTCGTGCCGTCGAGCTGCCACTCGGCGATCTCGTCCCGGTACGGGCGGGTCACCCAGGAGGTAGTGAACTGCGCGAACACCGGGTCGTCGAACCTGAACATGCCGTAGGCCGCGTCTTCGGCGGTTGCCGCGTACTGCTCACCACTCTCGTCCCACCTCGTGGGGATGTGCACCTGGGCATGGCACAGGACCGAGCGGACCGGCCCCAGCAGGTGACCGAGCACGTACTGCCAGTGCGGGTACATGTCGAGGATCAACCCGCCCCCGTCCTCCTTGCGCGAGTTCCACGAGGGGCGGTTGATCGGCTGCCAGTCGCCTTCGAAGACCCAGTACCCGAAGTTGAGGCGCAAGCTCACGAGATCGCCGAAGAAGCCGCCGTCGAGCAGCCTCTTGAGCTTGATGACGCCGGGAAGGAACAGCTTGTCCTGGACGACGCCGGCCTTGACACCGGCGTTCTTGGCGAGCCGTGCCAGCTCGAGCGCGTCAGCGAGCGAGGTCGCCGTGGGCTTCTCGCAGAAGATGTGCTTGCCGGCCTCGATGGCGCGAGCGACGTCGTGGAACCGCCGGTCGGTGGTCTGCGAGTCGAAGTAGATGGTGTCGTCGTCGTTGGCGAGCGCCTGCGCGAGGTCCGTGGTCCAACGCTCGATCCCGAACCTGTGGGCGAGCTCGGCGACCTTGGCCTCGTTGCGGCCCACCAGGATCGGATCGACGACGACGCGGCGCCCGTCAGGGAGCGTGATCCCCCCTGCCTCCCGGATCGCCACGATCGAGCGCTCCAGGTGCTGCCTCGTTCCCATGCGCCCCGTGACGCCGTTCATGATCACGCCGAGCCGGACATCATTCATCGCTCACTCCTCTGTGTGCGGTGCTGGTCGTACTGCCGTGCCGATTTGAAAGCGCTTTCTATCAGGGGCGCCGATCGCTGTCAAGAACGGACGACGGCGCAGCCGCCTCAGCCGCGGTGCCGCACCTGCCGCAGGAGCCGCTCGAGCGTGCCACCGAGCACCGCTTCCCGGGGCTCGCGCCGATCGGCCCAGAGCCGCTCGACCCGCTGGCGCGCGGCCGGGTCGCCCGTGGCGAACGGGAAGTCGCTGCCGAGCAGCAGTCGCTCCGTGCCCACGAGCTCCGCGAGGAAGGCGAGTGCGCGGTCGTCGTGAGTCAGGGTGTCGAAGTACAGCCGCCCGATCATCTCGGCGGGGCGCGCACCGCCCTCGGCGCCCGAGAGCCCCCACAGCGCCTCGATCCGACCCGCGAGGACCGGGAGCGCGCCACCGCCGTGCACTACGCAGACGCGCAGCTCCGGGTGGCGGTGCAGGACACCCGCGCGCAGCAGCCCGGCGATGGCGAGCGTCCCCTCCACGGGCGTGCCCACGAGGTCGCCGATGTGCTCGTGCCGGGTTCGTGCGACATCGACCGGGTTCCGCGGATGCGGCATCAGCACGGCGCTCAGCGCCTCCGCCGTCGACCAGAACGGCTCCATCTCGCGGTCGGCGAGCGAGAGGCCGACGCCCGACGTCGTCAGCAGCGATCCGCACATGCCGAGCTCGGTCACGGCGCGCTGCAGCTCCTGCGCGGCCGGGCCGCCGGCGTGCTGGGGCACCATCGCCATGCCCACCAGCCGGTCGGGATACCGCGACACGACCTCGGCAAGCGCATCGTTGACCCGCCGCAGGTGCCGATCGGCCCGACCGGCGTCCAGACCGTCCGGGGCCAGCTCGATCCACGGCGAGACGACCTGGCGGTCGATGCCGCACGCATCCATCTGACGCAGCCGCTCGGTGACGTCGGCGAGCACCGGCGGGAAGTCCGGGAGCGTGCGCCCGTCGAGCTCCGCAAGACCACCATGCGCGAGCAGCGGCGCCGGCAGCACGTGCGCATGCACGTCGATCACGATGCCCCGAACAGCGGATCCACTTGCGTCTTCGCTCACGCCGTGGGACTCTACCCGAACTGAAAGCGCTTCCTGGAAATTGGATCAATGACGACGACTCTCCCAGGTGCCGCCCGCACCTCGAACCGGCTCGACGGCAAGGTCGTCCTCGTCACGGGCGGAGGGACCGGGCTCGGCAGCGCCGTCGCGCTCGCGGTCGCCCGCGCCGGCGGCGACATCGCCCTCACCTTCCACACGAGCGAGCACGGCGCCGAGAAGACCGCAGCAGCGGCTCGCGAGCTCGGGGTCCGTTGCCTGACGCGATCGCTCGACGTCCGCGACCAGCAGGACGTCGTGGGCGCGGTCGCGTGGGCGGTGGAGAGCTTCGGCCGGCTGGACGGGCTCGTCAACAACGCGGGCGTGATGCCGGAGCACCCGTTCCTCGAGATCACCGCGGACCAGTGGGACGACGTGCTCCGCACCGACCTCACCGGGGCGTTCTACGCCAGCCAGGCCGCGATCCCGGCGATGCTCGCCGGTGGCGGCGGCTCGATCGTCAACATCGCCTCGCGGCTGGGCCAGGTCGGCTGGCCGAAGGTCGCCCACTACGCCTCGGCCAAGGCGGGCACGATCGCGCTCGTGAAGTCGATCTCCCGCGAGTTCGGCCAGCAGGGGATCCGGGCGAACGCCGTCTCGCCGGGCGTGATGAACACCGACATGGGGCGGACCGTGATGGAGGGCGAGATCGGGCGCAAGCGCATGGCCGAGCTACCGCTGGGTCGCTTCGCAGAGCCCGAGGAGGTGGCCGACGCCGTGGTGTTCCTGCTCTCGGAGGACTCCGCGCTGTTCCTGGGGCAGACACTGTGCCCCAACGCCGGCGGGCTGATGCCATGAAGGTCGTCGCACCACGCGAGGCGGTCGGGCTGCTCGAGGACGGCGACGCGGTCTGGATCGGCGGCTCCGGTGCCGGGCACGCCGTGCCGCAGGCGTTCATCGAGGCTCTCGCGGCGACCTACAGCGAGCTGGGCAGTCCCCGAGGGCTCACGACCGTCCGCGTCGTCGGCATCGGCGACTTCGCCGACGTCGGGATGTCACAGCTCGCCCTCGCCGGTCTGCACGCTCGCACGATCACCAGCAACATCGGCAACGAGCCCCGTCTCGGTGCGATGGTCCGCGCCGGCGAGCTCGAGGCGTACTCCTTCCCGCAGGGGGTGCTCTCGGCCCTGTGCCGCGAGATGGCGGCCGGGCGGCCCGGTCTGGTGACCGACGTCGGGCTCGGCACCTACGTGGACCCTCGGCAGACCGGTGGCAGGCAGAACGACGTGACGACGACCGACCTGGTCGAGGTGGTGCAGCTCGCGGGAAAGGAGTGGCTGTTCTTCCCGGCGCTGCCGATCGACGTGGCGGTGATCAGGGCGAGCACGGCCGACGAGGACGGCAACCTCACCATGGAGGCCGAGGCCGTCCACGGCGACTCGCTGGCGCTGGCGATGGCCGCCCACAACAACGGCGGGATCGTGATCGCGCAGGTGGCCCAGCTCGCCCAGCGGCACAGCCTCAAGCCTCGCGACGTGCGCATCCCGGGAGCGCTGGTCGACCACGTGATGGTGGTGCCGGACCAGTCGCAGACCTACGCGACCCCCTACTCCCCCTACTACGCCGGTCAGCTGCGACGCCCCGACCCGGAGCCGATGGCCACCGGCGATGTCGGCATCCGGGAGATCATCGCCCGGCGCTCGCTGCTCGAGTTCCGCCCGGGTGACATCTGCAACCTCGGCTACGGCGTCAGCCAGCTGATCGGGGAGATCGCGGCGGTCGAGGGCATCACCGGCGACCTGACACTCACCGTGGAGCAAGGCATCTTCGGAGGCGCTCCGGCGGGAGGTGCCGACGGTGGTGCGGGCGTCAACTTCCAGGCCATGCTCGAGCAGCCCTCGATGTTCGACTTCTACGACGGCGGCGGTCTGGACATCGCGAGCCTGTCGTTCGCCGAGATCGACGCCGAGGGTAACGTCAACGTGCACGAGTTCGACGACAGGCCACGCGGCCCCGGCGGCTTCATCAACATCGCCAACCGGACCGGGCGGATCAACTTCGTGGGCAGCCTGACCGCGCGCGGCCTGCGCACGAGCGTCGTCGATGGCGGGCTGCGGATCGACCGGGAGGGCAGCCAGCGCAAGCTGGTGCCGCAGGTGCGGCAGATCAGCTTCAGCGCGGCGCGCGCCCGCGACAAGGGGCAGCACGTCACCTACATCACCGAGCGTGCCGTCTTCGTGCTCGGTAAGCACGGCCTCGTGCTCACCGAGATCGCCGACGGCGTGGACCTCGAGCGCGAGGTCGTCGCCCAGATGGGTTTCCGCCCCCAGATCTCACCGGAGCTTCGCTCGATCGACCCCCGGGTGTTCCGAGCGGGCCGGATGGGGCTGGCGACCAATTTCGCGCAGGAGGCGAACCGATGAGCGACCTCGTCTCCCTCGAGCTCGGAGCCCGCTGCGAGATCCGGCTCGAGGCACCACCGATGAACCTGGTCAGCCGCGAGCTCACCGCCCAGCTCAGGGAGGCGCTGCAGCAGGTCGCCCAGTACGAGGAGGCCAGGGTCGTCGTCCTCTCCAGCGCCGGTGAGCGCACGTTCTGCGCCGGCTCGGACATCGCCGAGTTCGCAGGTCTGCACGGCCGGGGTGCCGAGGGAAAGCTGCTGCTGGAGAAGCTCGTGTACCGGCAGCTCGCGATGCTGCCGGTGCCGGTGATCGCGGCCATCGAGGGTCACGCGCTCGGTGGCGGGCTGGAGCTCGCGCTCTGCTGCGACCTCCGGGTCGCCAGCGAGCACTCCACGCTCGGTCTGCCCGAGCTCCGGCTCGGTGTCGTGCCCGGCAGCGGCGGGACGCAACGGCTGGCGCGCGTGATCGGTCTCGGCCGGGCCAAGGAGATGATCCTGCTCGGGGAGCTGATCACCGCGAGACGGGCCGAGGAGATCGGGCTCGTGAACCGCGTCGTCCCCAGTGGCGAGGCGCTCACGGTGGCCCGGCAGCTGGCCGATGAGATCGCCGCGCGCGGTCCTCTCGCGGTGCGTCACGCGAAACGCCTGATCGACGCCTCGGTGGACCGCCCGCTCGACGAGGGCATGGCACTGGAGCTCGACGCCTCCGAGGACGTGTTCGCCAGCGCGGACATGCTCGAGGGCGCACGCGCGTTCAAGGACAAGCGCACCCCGCGCTTCACGGGGCGGTGACGGAGAGCCGATGCGACAGGCAGCACTGCTCGGAACCCCGCTGCGGCGGCGCCACTCCCCCGCGATGCACAACGCCGCCTTCAGGGCCTTCGGGATCGACGGCGAGTACGTCCTCCGTGACATCGGCGCGGGCGAGCTGGCGGCCGAGGTGCAGCGCGCGCGCGACGAACGCTGGTTCGGCTTCCAGATCACCGCGCCGCACAAGCGGGCGATCATGCCGCTCCTGGACGAGATCGAGCCGGACGCGCTCGCGATCGGCGCCCTCAACTGCGTCGAGGTGAGCGATGACGGCCGGTTGATCGGGTTCAACACCGACGTGATCGGGTTCATGGCCGGTGCGGAGCAGCTCGTGGGCGGTCCGGTCACGGGTCTGAAGGTCGTGGTGGTCGGCACCGGTGGTGCTGCGCGATCGGCCGTCTACGGGCTCGCCCGTCAGTCCCCCGCGCACCTGACGGTTGCCGGCCGGTCAGCCGGCGCGGCCGCCGACCTCGCGTCCGAGCTCGCCCCGGGGGTCGCGACCTCGGCGCTCGCACTCGAGGATCCCCGCCTCGCGCGCGAACTCTGCCGGGCGGACCTGCTGGTGAACGCGACGAGCGTCGGCATGCTGAGCCCCGGACCGGTCGTTCCCGTCGGTCTGCTCGGACCCGGCACCGCTGTCTACGACGTCGTCTACGTGCCGCGGAGCACCGCGCTGCTCGAGCAGGCTCGGGCAGCCGGCCTGCGGTGCCTCAACGGGGAGACGATGCTGATCACGCAGGCGGCGATCACCTTTCAGCGGTGGACCGGCTCACCCGACCCGAGCGCGGTGATGCGAGAGGCGGCCGAGCCGCTCTTCGCCGATCCGAACGCTCAGCCCTGAACCGGGCGCAGCTCGCGGTCGGTGACGACCAGGTCGGCCTGGTAGCCCGCACGGATCGCACCGAACGCGCGGCCGACCTCGCTGTGGCCGATCACCTCGGCCGGCACCAAGGAGGCGGAGCGGACGGCATCAGGCAACGCCACACCGGCCGCGACGGTGGTGCGCACGACGTCGAGGAGGTGGGCGGTGCCGCCGGCGATCGAGCCGCCGTCGGTCAGGCGGGCCACGCCGTCGGCGACGCTGACGCCCTGGGTGCCGAGCTGGTAGGTCCCGTCGGGCATGCCTGCCGCAGCCATCGCATCGGTGACCAGCGCGATGTTGTCGGCGCCGACCATCTCGAACACCTCGCGCACGAACTCGGGCGCCAGGTGGGTGCCGTCCCCGATGAGCTCGACGACCAGCTGACGCCGGGCAGCCGATGCGAGCGCGGTCGGCACCGGGCCCGGCTTCCGATGGTGCATCGGCGGCATGCCGTTGCAGAGGTGGGTGACGGTCGCCCGCGGCGAGCGCGCGGTCTCGCCGTGGGCGGCGAGCGCGGCCACGCCGGCCTCGACCGCCGTGCGGGTGGTGGTGGTGTCGGCGTCCGTGTGCCCCCAGGAAGGCAGCGCACCGCCTGCGACCAGAGCCTCGAGCACGCCGCCCGGGCCGAGCATCCCGGGTGACTCCGGTGCCACGGTCATCGTGACGATGTGACCACGCCCGAGCTCGAGCAGCTCGCGGGTGAGCGCCGCGTCGGCGTCGATGATCAGCTCGGGGTCCTGCGCGCCACAGCGCGCGACCGACAGGAACGGGCCCTCGAGGTGTATCCCGGCGATCAGGCCCTGGTCGGCGGCATCCGCCAGCAGCGCGACGCGCTCCCGCAGCACCGCGGGCGCCGCGGTCACCAGCGAGGCGAGCATGTGGCGCGTGCCGTGCGCCCGGTGCTCCTCGACGGCGGTGCGCACCTGCTGGAGGTCGGTCGCGTCGGGGAAGGATGCCCCGCCGCCACCGTGATTGTGCAGATCCACCAGACCGGGCAGCACGACGTGCTCCGGTGCAGCCGGGATCGCGGCCACAGCCTCGCCCCAGCCCGCCCCGGGGGCGGCCGAGGCCTCCCCCACCCAGGCGACCACGCCGTCGTCGACCACGACGGCACCATCGGGAAGAACGGCTTCGGGGGTGACCACAGCACCCCGGATGACCTGCGGCATCAGAACAACCTCGAGTCCACGTCGTCGACGCCACGCATCGCGTCGTAGTCCAGCACCAGGCAGCGGATGCCCCTGTCGGTCGCGAGCACGCGCGCCTGCGGCTTGATCTCCTGCGCCGCGAACACACCGGTGACCGGCGCGAGCAGCGGGTCGCGGTTGAGGAGCTCGAGGTAGCGGGTGAGCTGCTCGACACCGTCGATGTCACCGCGGCGCTTGATCTCGACCGCGATGTGCCCGGCGGTGGCGACGGGACCGCGAGCCAGGATGTCGACCGGACCGATGGCCGTCGGGTACTCCCGCCGCACGAGCGAGTGGCCGGCTCCGAGCAGGTCGACCTGCTCGGCCAGCAGCTTCTGCAGATGCGCCTCCACGCCGTCCTTGACCAGGCCGGGGTCCACACCCAGCTCGTGACTGGTGTCGGCGTGCACCTGGTGCAACGAGACGACGAGCTTGTCGTCGCTCTTGGTGTTCTGCACCGTCCACACGGACGTCACCCCCGCCTCGGCCTGACTCTTCTCAGGCTCCGACTCGGTAAGCCTGCACGGCGGCGACATCCAGTTCAGCGGCTTGTACGAGCCGCCGTCGGAGTGCACCAGGACGGAGCCGTCGGCCTTGACCAGCAGGACTCGGCGGGCGAGCGGGAGGTGGGCGCTGAGCCGGCCGGAGTAGTCGACCGAGCAGTCCGCAACGACGATACGCATCGGGATTCGATGCTAGGCCATCGCGGACATCAGATGACGTCCCTGCGCCGGGCGCTGGGCGGAGAGGCCTCGAGCCACGAGACCAGGCCCTCGAATGCGGCCGGCGCGGCAGCGATCTGGAGCGGCTCGGTGTGGTCGAGGCAGCGCGCCTCGACGATCACCCGGTCGTGGACAGGGTCCTGCCGCACGGTGCGCTCGAGGATCACGAGCTCGCTGCGGTCCCAGCGGTACCGCGGGCTGCGCGACAACGACACGACGTCGTACCAGACCAGCGCCTCGTGCGTGTACATCGCGATCCCGGGTACCCAGTGCGATCCCGAGTGCAGCGAGCACTGGAACGAGCCGACGCGCGCTGCGATCGACCTCAGCCGCCAGAGGAAGACCAGCGCCAGGGCGAGTGCGAGCAGCGTGACCACCGCGAGGATGATGAGCGCTGCTCGCATCGGGTCAGCCGACGGAGTCCAGCCCGGCCGCGGCCGAGGCGTCGAGGACGATCGTGACCCGGTCGTGGTCGACAGAGAAGAACCCGCCGTCGACCTCGAGCTCGACCGAGGAGCCCTGCGTGGGCGTGACGATCACGCGACCCGGGCGGAGCACCGAGAGCACCGGCTGGTGCCCGGCCAGCACACCCATCGAACCCTCGGCAGCAGGGGCGCTGACCGACGTGGCCTCGCCCTCCCAGAGGACGCGGTCAGGCGCGACGACCTCGACGTTCAGCGGCACCTCAGCCCAGCTCCTTCTGGATCTTGTCCCAGTTGCGCTCGAGGTCCTCGAGGCCACCGATGTTGAAGAAGGCGCGCTCGGTCACGTGGTCGTACTCGCCGTTCGCGATCTTGTCGAACGCCTCGATCGTCTCGCTCAGCGGAACCGTCGAACCCGGCACGCTGGTGAACTTCTCGGCCATGTAGGTGTTCTGCGAGAGGAACTGCTCGATGCGACGGGCACGGTTGACCGTGATCTTGTCCTCTTCGGACAGCTCGTCGACACCGAGGATCGCGATGATGTCCTGCAGCTCCTTGTTCTTCTGCAGGATCGACTTCACCTGGTTCGCCACCCGGTAGTGGTCCTCGCCCACGTAGCGCGGGTCGAGGATCCGGGAGGTCGAGGCCAGCGGGTCCACCGCGGGGTACAGACCACGCGAGGCGATGTCTCGCGACAGGTTCGTGGTCGCGTCGAGGTGCGCGAACGTGGTGGCCGGGGCCGGGTCGGTGTAGTCGTCCGCGGGCACGTAGATCGCCTGCAGCGAGGTGATCGAGTGACCACGGGTCGAGGTGATGCGCTCCTGGAGCTGGCCCATCTCGTCGGCCAGGTTGGGCTGGTAGCCCACCGCGGAGGGCATGCGGCCCAGCAGCGTGGACACCTCGGAGCCCGCCTGCGTGAAGCGGAAGATGTTGTCGATGAACAGCAGCACGTCCTGCTGCTGCACGTCGCGGAAGTACTCCGCCATCGTCAGCGCCGACAGCGCCACGCGCAGACGCGTGCCCGGCGGCTCGTCCATCTGGCCGAAGACCAGCGCGGTCTTGTCGAAGACGCCGGCCTCCTCCATCTCGCCGATGAGGTCGTTGCCCTCACGGGTGCGCTCACCGACACCGGCGAACACCGACACACCACCGTGGTCCTGCGCCACGCGCTGGATCATCTCCTGGATCAGCACGGTCTTGCCGACGCCGGCGCCGCCGAACAGGCCGATCTTGCCGCCCTGCACGTACGGGGTGAGCAGGTCGATGACCTTGATGCCGGTCTCGAACATCTCGGTCTTCGACTCGAGCTGATCGAACGCGGGCGCCTTGCGGTGGATCGGCCAGCGCTCGGTCACCTCGAAGGTCTCGCCCTCCTCGAGGTTGAGCACCTCACCGATGACGTTGAAGACCTTGCCCTTGGTGATGTCGCCGACGGGGACGCTGATCGGCTCGCCGGTGTCGCGGACCTCGGCGCCACGGACGAGGCCGTCCGTGGGCTTGAGGGCGATGGCGCGCACGATGTTGTCGCCGAGGTGCTGCTCGACCTCGAGGGTCATCTCGCTCGCACCCTGACCCGGCAGGTCGACGGTGGTCTTGAGCGCGTTGTAGATCTCGGGGAGCTCATCGGGCGGGAACTCGATGTCGACGACGGGGCCGATCACGCGTGCGATACGGCCGACCGCAGGCTTCTGCTCCTGCTCGGAAACGTCGGGGGTGACGGTGGCGGTCATGATGTCCTGTCCTCGTTCGGTGGCGCTCAGCTGGCGGCCAGGGCGTCCGCGCCGGAGACGATCTCACTGATCTCCTGCGTGATCTCCGCCTGGCGCGCGGTGTTCTTGAGTCGGGTGTACATGCTGATGAGGTCTTCGGCGTTGTCGACGGCGGCGCGCATCGCACGCTGTCGGGCCGCGAGCTCAGAGGCAGCGGCCTGCAGCAGCGCGTTGAAGATGCGGCTGCGGATGTAGCGGGGCAGGAGTGCGTTGAGCACCTCGACCTCGCCGGGCTCGAACTCGTACAGCGGCAGCAGGCCCTCGCCGGGCTCGGCGACACCCTCCACGACCTCGAGGGGCAGCATCCGGATGACCCGGGGCTCCTGCGCGACCATGCTGCGGAAGCGGGTGTAGACGACGTGCATCTCGGCCACCCCGCCCTGGTCGGCAGGGGCTGCGAAGGCCTGGAGCAGCGTGTCCGCGATGTCGTCGGCGACGTCGACCTTGGGGTTGTCGGAGTCACCGGTCCAGGTCTGGACCATCTCGACGCCCCGGAAGGTGTAGAAGCTGACGCCGCGGCGACCGGTCACGTAGAGGGCGACCTCCTTGCCCTCGGAACGCAGCACGTCGCGCAGCCGCTCCGCCTCGCGCAGCACCGTCGCGGAGTACGCACCGGCCTGGCCACGGTCCGCCGTGACGACCAGCATCGCGACCCGGTTGGTGTCGGTGCGCTCGCTCGTGAGCCGGTGCTCGACGTTGCTGTGCGTGGCCACGGCCGAGACCGCACGCGTGATCGCTCGCGTGTACGGCGCGGCCTGCCCGGCGCGTTCGCGTGCCTTGGTGATGCGCGAGGCTGCGATCAGCTCCATGGCGCGGAACATCTTCTTCAGAGTCTCCGTGGACCGGATCTTCTGGTTGTAGACGCGTTGCTGGCCACCCATGGTCAGGCTCGCTTCTGCTTGACGATCTGCTCCTGGTCGATGTCGACATCCTCGGGGTTCTCCGGGACGTCGTCCGAGATCAGGCTCTGGCCGTCGCTGCCGCGGAACGTCTGCCGGAAGTCGGCCACACCCTTCTCGAGCGCCTCGACCGTGGAGTCCTCGAGCTTGCCGGACTCACGGATCGCACCGAGCACGTCGCTGTTGCGGCGCAGGTGGTCGAGCAGACCCTGCTCGAAACGGTGCACGTCGGCGAGCTCGACCTCGTCGAAGTGGCCGTGGGTGCCCGCCCAGATCGCGACGACCTGCTCCTCGGCGGGGTACGGCGAGTACTGGGGCTGCTTGAGCAGCTCCATCAGTCGCGCACCTCGGGTCAGCTGCTGCCGCGAGGCCGGGTCGAGGTCCGAGGCGAACATGGCGAAGGCCTCGAGCGAGCGGTACTGCGCCAGGTCGATCTTCAGCGTTCCGGAGACCGACTTCATCGCCTTGATCTGCGCGTCACCACCGACTCGGGAGACCGAGACACCGACGTCGACGGCGGGGCGCTGACCCGCGTTGAACAGGTCGGACTGCAGGAAGATCTGGCCGTCGGTGATCGAGATGACGTTGGTCGGGATGTAGGCCGACACGTCGTTCGCCTTGGTCTCGATGATCGGCAGCCCGGTCATCGAACCCGCACCGAGGTCGTCGCTCAGCTTGGCGCAGCGCTCGAGCAGGCGGGAGTGCAGGTAGAACACGTCACCGGGGTAGGCCTCGCGGCCCGGCGGGCGGCGCAGCAGCAGCGACACGGCGCGGTACGCCTCGGCCTGCTTGCTCAGGTCGTCGAACACGATGAGGACGTGCTTGCCCTGGTACATCCAGTGCTGGCCGATGGCCGAACCGGTGTAGGGGGCGATGTACTTGAACCCGGCCGGGTCGGAGGCGGGAGCAGCGACGATCGTCGTGTACTCCAGCGCACCGGCATCCTCGAGCGCACCGCGCACCGCGGCGATCGTCGAGCCCTTCTGGCCGATCGCCACGTAGATGCAGCGAACCTGCTTGCTCGGGTCGCCGGTCTCCCAGTTGGCCTTCTGGTTGATGATCGTGTCGAGCGCGATCGCGGTCTTGCCGGTCTGGCGGTCACCGATGATCAGCTGACGCTGGCCACGCCCGATCGGGATCATGGCGTCGATCGACTTGAGGCCGGTCTGCAGGGGCTCGTGCACGCTCTTGCGCTGCATCACGCCGGCGGCCTGGAGCTCGAGGGCGCGGCGGCCGTCGGTCTCGATCTCGCCGAGGCCGTCGATCGGGTTGCCCAGCGGGTCGACGACACGGCCGAGGTAGCCCTCGCCGACCGCGACAGAGAGCACCTCGCCGGTGCGGCGGACCTGCTGGCCCTCCTCGATACCGGCGAACTCGCCGAGCACCACGACACCGATCTGGCGCACGTCGAGGTTCTGCGCGAGGCCGAGCGTGCCGTCCTCGAAGGTGAGGAGCTCGTTGGCCATGGTGCCCGGCAGGCCCTCGACGTAGGCGATGCCATCGGCAGCGAGGGTGACGGTGCCGACCTCCTCGCGTGCGCTGGCGGCCGGCTCGTAGGAGCTCACGAAGCTGTCCAGGGCCGCGCGGATCTCGTCCGGCTTGATCGTCAGCTCGGTCATCGTCGAACTCTTTCTGTCGTCTGCTTCAAGAAGTGTGGTTGTACGCGCTCAGCCTGCGAGGCGCCGGCGGGCTTGGTCGAGTCGGGCTGCGATGGTCGCGTCGACGACCTCGTCACCCACCTGGATGCGGAAGCCACCGGTCACGGCCGGGTCGACCGCGATGTTCAGCTGCACCTCGCGCCCGTAGGCCTTGGCGAGCGAGGCGCCCAGGCGCTCCTGCTGCGCGGTGGTGAGCGGGGATGCAGCGGTCACGACCGCGACGAGCTGACGACGCCGGCGGGCAGCGAGCTCGCTGATGCGCGTCAGCGCTGCCGTGAGGGTCCGCGACCGCAGCGACCGCACGGCCCGGGTGACCAGGGCGAGCGTCTCGTCGCTGACCTTGCCGCTGAACACCGAGGTGAGCAGCTGCTCGCGGCGCTCGGCGGTGGCGTCACGGTCGCCGAGAGCGAACCGGAGGTCGCGGTTGTCGGCCAGCACGCGCGTGAGGCGGAACGTGTCCTCCTCCAGCTGCGTGAGCTGGCCCTTGGACTCGGCGGCCGCCAGGTAGGAGACCAGGCCGAGCTCCTCGATCGAGTCGGCGAGGTCCGCGTCGTCCGACCAGCGGGTCCGCACCATGCCCGAGACGAGCTCGACGACACGGTCGTCGACCTTGCCCGCGAGCAGCTGGGACACCACGGCGGCCTTGTCGTCACCCTCGCGGGTGGGTTCGGTCAGTGCGCGGCGCAGCCCGGCGGAGCCATCGAGCGCGTCGACGACGGCGAACAGCTGCTCGCCGTAGGTCGCCGCTTCGGCCCCTGCCTGCTGCAGCACCGACTCCCACGCGGTGGAAGCGGCGCGCAGGCTCGCCTGGCTGGTCGCGCGCATCAGACCTGACCCGGTTCCGCGTCGGTGCTCGAGGCCACGACCCTCTCGTTCTCGCCCGCCAGACCGGCGTCGAGATCGTCGAGGAAGCGGTCGATCACGCGCGACTGCCGTGCGTCGTCGGCGAGCGACTCGCCCACGATGCGCGACGCGAGCTCGGTGGCCAGGCCGCCGACCTCCTCGCGCAGCGAGACGACGGCGGAGGCACGCTCGGCCTCGATCTGACGATGCGCAGCCTCGACGATGCGAGCAGCGTCGGCCTGGGCCTTCGCCCGCGCCTCCGCCACGATCGCGGCGCCGTCGTTGCTGGCGCCCTCCTTGATGTCCGCGGCGACCTTGCGAGCCTCGTCGAGCTCGGCGTCGGTCTGAGCCTTGGCCTCGGCGGCCTCGGCCTGAACCTTCTCGGCGAGCGCGATGCCGCCCTCGATCTTCGCTGCGCGCTCATCGAGGATCGCGTTCAGCTTCGGGAGGAGGTACTTGAAGAAGAACACGGCGATGATCACCGTCACGAGCAGCGACCAGAACCAGTCGTAGACGTGAGGGATGAAGATCTCGATGCCGCTAGGCGTGTGATCCGCTGAAATCATGAAGGACTCCGTCCGGGGGGTGCCTGTCTGGATCAGAACAGGAAGCCGGCCACCAGGCCGAGCAGCGCGAGCACCTCGATGAGGCCCGCACCGATGAGCATGTTGGTGAACAGACGGCCGGCGACCTCGGGCTGGCGCGCGATGGCCTGCTGGGTCTGACCGATCATGACGCCCAGGCCGATGCCGGGGCCGATCGTCGCGAGGCCGTAGCCGATGGTGGCGATGTTGCCAGTGATGCCTTCCACGGGGATTTCCTTCCTAGGTGGCGCTCGGGGTGAGCGTCATCGGGGGTCGTACAGATGGAGACGTATGAACGTGTGTCAGTGAGACTCTTCGAGCGAGAAGTTCAGGTACACGACCGAGAGCAGCGTGAAGATGAACGCCTGCAGCACGGCCACGAAGATCTCGAACCCGGTGATCGCGATACCGGCGGCGAAGGTGACGGCGCCGAGCGGCTTCATGATCGCGTCGGAGTAGAGGAACAGGGTGTGCGTGCCGACGAAGCACAGTACGAGCATGATGTGGCCGGCCATCATGTTGGCCACGAGCCGCAGCGCGAGCGTGACGGGCCGGATCACGAAGAGCTGCAGCGCCTCGATCGGGATCAGCAGGATCAACATCGGCCAGGGCACGCCCGGCGGGATCAGCTGAGCCTTGAAGTACTTGCCGGCTCCGTGCATGCGCACGCCGACCACGAGGTAGGTGACGAACACCCAGAGGGCCAGCAGCGCCGGCAGGCCCATGCGTGAGGTTCCTGCGATGTTGAGGAACGGCACCACGCCGGCGAGGTTCATCGCCAGGATCGTGAAGAAGATGACCGTGAACATGCCGACGTAGGGCTTGGCACGCTCTTTGCCGAGCGTCTGCTCGACGATCTGGACGCGGACGAAGTCCAGCCCCATCTCCACGAGGCTCTGACCGCGGGTCGGGATCAGCCTGGCCTTGCGAACCGCGAGCCACAGCAGCAGCACGAACAGCACGGTGACGACCAGGCGCACGAGCATCACCCGGTCGAGCGCCCACCAGTCGCCCTGCGTACCCCAGATGTAGGGGTAGGGGAAGAAGTCGTCGACTGACGGCAGCGAAGGAGCGCCCTCGTGCGACGCCTCAGCGAGGACGGGGGCCGAGCTCAGGGTCGTGGACAGCGTTCACTCCTGCGGGTCGTGGGCACGCGCGCCAGCCGTGCGGTTTGCACAGCCAGCGCCACCGAGGTGATCTGCGGCTTGGCTACGTCGATCGTAGCGGCGTTGAACCGTGCTCCGGCGGGCGGGATCTGGCTAAACCCTACCGGACGCGCGGGGTTGGTCAGGTACGCCTCAGTGCCGTTCGTCAGCGTCCTTCTCGGGGTCGGGCGCGGGCTGCTGGGCCCCTCTCCCCGCGAGATCTCGCGGTTCTGTGCCCGGCGTCGGGGGGCCGCCGTCCCGGGTGGCACCCGGTGTGACGCTACTCACGTCCGGCATCCCGGGCTCGACCGCGGGAATCCTGGCATTGGCGACGGTGGCGATCTCGATGGCGACCGCGCCGAGGACCACCACGACCAGGGTGCCGAAGAAGACACCGCGGTGGTAGAAGGTCTGCTGGCTCAGCCACAGCATGACGACCACCACGAGCGCCATCTTGACGATCCAGCCGCCGATCATGACCAGTTGCAGCAGCTCTGGCCCGCGGCCGGCGAGCCAGCGCAGGATCGCGACGGTGGTGAACGTGAACACCAGACCCAGCGCTGCTGCGAGGAGCGCACCCCACAGCCCGGCGGTCCCGCCCACGAGCAGGCCCACGAGGACGCCCAGCACCGCGACGGCCGCCGTGAACAGGAGCAGCCTGCGCTGCACGGTGCGGAACAGGTTCAGCATCGCCTCGGTCCGCACAGGCGGATCGTTGAACATCATGGGCCCTGACATGAGCACTAGCGTCCCACGACCTCGAGGGGCGCCGCTCAGCGCCCCAGCTTGGGGAAGGGCTGCCGCGGCAGGCGCAACGTGGCCCACACCGCGAGCGCCACGCCGGCCAGGATCGCGCCCATCAGCAGCGACACCGGGATCCCCGGGATCACGAAGGCAGCCGCACTGAAGGCCACCACAGCGGTCCAGATGTACATGATGAGCACAGCCCGGCGGTGGGAGTGGCCGAAGTCGAGGAGCCGGTGGTGCAGGTGCATCCGGTCCGGGTGCACGGGCGACTTCCCGGCCAGCACCCGGCGCACGACGGCGAGCCCCATGTCGAGCAGCGGCAGCAGCACGACGGCGACCGGCAGCAGGATCGGCACGAGCGCCGGCAGCGTCGTGCCGACGGGGTCGCGCGCGGGGTCGATCTGCCCGGTGACGAGGATCGCGGCCGCCGCCATCGTCAGCCCGAGGAACATGGCGCCGGAGTCGCCCATGAAGATCCGCGCGGGGTAGAAGTTGTGCGGCAGGAACCCCAGGCACACCCCGACGACGCACGCGAGGATCGCCGTCGGAAGGTCCGAGAAGTCGGTGGGGGTGTCGCTGCGGGTGAGGTTGTAGGTGAAGACGAAGAACGCGACACCGCCGATCGCGATGACGCCGGCGGCTAGTCCGTCGAGGCCGTCCACGAAGTTGACCGCGTTGATCGCCACGACGACCACGAGGACCGTCACCACGAGCGAGAGACGCGAGGAGCCGATCACGAGGCCGTCGATGGGGAACTGGATGAGCTGCACGCCTCGCCAGGCGAGAAACCCGGCCGCGAGCACCTGCCCGACCAGCTTCGTCAGCCAGTCGAGGTCCCAGATGTCGTCGGCGACGCCGAGCAGGCACACCACGGTCGCCGAGATCAGGATCGCCCACGGCAGGTCGCCCGGGGCGTCGGAGAAGATCGGGTCGAGGAACGGCATCTGCGACGCGATCGTGAGCGTCACGCCGAAGCCGATCAGCATCGCCAAGCCCCCGAGGCGCGGGATCGGCACGGTGTGCACGTCGCGGTCACGCACCGCCGTGATGGCGTGCGTGCGCTGCGCGAGCACCCGCGCCAGCGGTGTCGCCAGGAAGGTGACGACTGCCGCGATCGCCATCAGCAGCAGATAGATCCTCACGGGGCGGGCGTCTCCGAGGTGTCAGCGGGATCCTCGCCAGGTTCCTCCTGCTCGGCGGCAGCCTTCTCGGGCTCCACCCGTGGTGCCCGGCGAACGCGGCGAGGTGCGATCGTCACGTCGTCCGCGCCCGGCGTGACGGGTCGGGGCGTGGTCTCTGGCTCGGGGGCGGGTTCGGTCACCTCCGGCTCCGGCACGGACTCGGCGACGTCGGCGACGTGCGGCTCGACCTCTGGCGCTGCTTCATGCTCGACGACGTCGGCTACCTCCGGCTCGGCCTCGGACGCTGCCTCAGGCTCGACGACGTCGGCGCCCTCGGCCACCTCCGGCTCGGCATCGATCTCGGCCGTTGCCTCGGGCTCCGCGTCAGGCGCGGGCTCGCCCTCCGGCGCCGGCTCGGGCTCGGGCTCCGGCTCCGGCTCGGGCTCGGGCTCGGGCTCGGGCTCGGGCTCGGGAACAGCGATGCCGAGGTCCTCGGCGCTCAGCGTGCCCTCTCGGACGATCCTGAGCTCGGGCCCGGTGGCGTCCACGATGGTGGAGGCCACTCCCCCGGGCGAGGTCCCGCCGTCGAGATAGACACGCACGGACTCGCCGAGCATCGCGGCGGCCTCGGCCGCCGTGGTCGCCGCAGGCGAACCGGTGGTGTTGGCGCTCGAGACCGCGAGCGGTCCGGTGCGCCGCAGCAGCGCGAGCGTGAGCTCGTGGTCCGGCATGCGCAACGCCACCGTGCCGTTGGTCTCCCCCAGGTCCCACTGCAGCGAGGGCTGCGCCTGCAGGATCACGGTGAGCGGACCGGGCCAGTGGGCCTCCACCATCGTCCGGACCTCGGCGGGGATCGCGTCGGCGAGCCCGTCCATGGTGCGGATGTCGCCGATCAGGACCGGCGGCGGCATCTGCCGGCCGCGGCCCTTGGCGTCGAGCAACGCCTGCACGGCATCGGGTTTGAACGCGTCCGCGGCGATGCCGTAGACGGTGTCGGTCGGAAGGACCACCAGGCCACCGACGGCGAGCGCCTTCGTCGCCTCGTCGACGTGAGGCCACCAGGTGGCCGAATCGGTGCAGTCACGCAACGCAGTCACGACGGCGATCCTCCCACGGCTGGGTGGTGTCGGTGGTCGTAGGCTCGAGCGCGATGTCCACCACCGAAGCCGTCACGCGCTCACCCAGGCGAATCCTGCGGGACGCGGTGGTCTGGGGCGCCCTCGGCCTCGCCGTCGCCTCCAACCTGTGGGGCCTGTACGCGCAAGGACAGCCCGGCCCTGCGATGTTCCCGGGCTTCGACAAGGTGGCGCACCTCGGCAGCTTCGCGTTCCTGATGCTGACTGGTCTCCTCGCGGGCTTCCGGCCGCGACCGCTCGCCCTGGTGCTGGCCGCGCACGCAGCGCTCTCCGAGGTGGTGCAGCACACGCTGCTGCCGGCGCGCTCCGGGGATGTCACCGATCTGGTCGCCGACATGGCCGGCGTGGCCCTGGGGTGGCTCGCCTGGCGTGCGATCACCTGGTGCCGCAGCCGGGGCGCGCGATGACCGCTGCCTGCCGGGCGCACCGCTCAGGCCGGTCCGCCTGAGCCCTCCGGCAGCAACCGAGCACGCAGATACCGGTCCCGCCCGGTGAGGTCGCGCTCCGTCGTGATCTCGGTGAATCGCCCCGCCTGCTCGGCCAGCAGCCGCGTGCCGGCCCCCTGACCCTCGGCGTGCTCCATCACCAGCAACCCACCGGGTCGCAGCAGCCGCAGGGCTGCCTGCACGACGGCGGCCGGGATCCGCAGCCCGTCCACTCCCCCTCCGTAGAGGGCGAGGTCGGGATCGTGGTCACGGACCTCGGGGTCGATCGGGACGGCGTCGGGTGGGATGTAAGGAGGGTTGGCCACCAGCACGGCCACCTCGCCGTCGAGATCGGCGAGCAGCCCGGCGTCCTGCACGTCGCCCACCTCGACGCGGAACGGCAGCTTGCCCACCGCACCGAGGTTGGTGCGGGTCAGGCGCGCGGCATCGGGCGAGGCGTCCACGGCCACCACGCGGGCCGGTGTCTCGGAGTCGACCGCGGCAGCGATCGGCCCGGATCCGCAGCAGAGGTCGACCACGAGGGGGTTCGGCTCCCCCGCGCGCACCAGCCGCTGCACCTCCTCGATCGCCGCACCTGCGACGACCTCGGTCTCCGGTCGGGGCACGAAGACGCCCGGCTCCATCCGCAGGGTCACGTACCGGAACACCGTGCGGCCCAGGATCTGCTGCAGCGGCTCTCGCGCCCGCCGCCGCTCGACCAGCTCGGTCATCTGCTCGACCAGTGCGGACGTCACGGGCGGTGCGAGCGCGAGCTCGAGGTGTGGCACTCCCAGCGCGTACGCGGCGAGCTCGAGGGCGTCGTGTCGAGGCGAGGGCACCCCCGCCTCGGCGAGCACCGCCGTCGCGCCATCGATCAGCTGCCGCATGGTCGGCAGGGCGGTGGCACCGCCGGGCAGCTCGCTCATCAGTCGTCGCTGATGCTGAGCCGCTCAGCCTCGTCCATCGTCACGGCGGAGGCGATCACCGGGCCCAGGTCGCCGTCGAGAACCTGATCGAGATTGTGCGACTTGTACCCGGTGCGGTGGTCCGCGATCCGGTTCTCGGGGAAGTTGTAGGTGCGGATGCGCTCGGAGCGGTCGACGGTCCGGACCTGCGACCGGCGCTGCTCCGCTGCCGCGGCCTGGGCCTCCTCCTTCTGCGCGGCGAGCAGCCGGGCACGCAGCACGCGCATCGCGGCCTCGCGATTCTGGAGCTGGCTCTTCTCGTTCTGCATCGAGACGACGATCCCGGTGGGCTCGTGGGTGATCCGCACGGCGGAGTCGGTGGTGTTGACGCTCTGGCCGCCGGGGCCGGACGAGCGGAACACGTCGATGCGCAGATCGTTCGCGTCGATCTCGATCTCGCCGGTCTCCTCGGCCTCGGGGAGCACGAGGACACCGGCAGCGGAGGTGTGGATCCGCCCCTGCGACTCGGTCACCGGCACGCGCTGGACGCGGTGCACGCCACCCTCGTACTTCAGGTGCGCCCAGACGCCGTCGGCCGGCTCAGGGGTGCCGCGACTCTTGATCGCGACCGAGACGTCCTTGTAGCCGCCCAGGTCGGACTCGGTGCTGTCGAGCACCTGGGTGCTCCATCCCTGCCGCTCGGCGTACCTCAGGTACATGCGCAGCAGATCGCCGGCGAAGAGCGCCGACTCCTCACCGCCCTCGCCGGCCTTGACCTGGAGGATGACGTCGCGGGCGTCGTCGGGGTCACGTGGGATCAGGCGTGCGCGCAACGCGTCGCTGGCCTGGGCTGCTGCGGCCTCCAGCGCGGGCAGCTCGGCCGCGAAGGACTCATCCACCTCGGCGAGCTCGCGTGCCGCTTCGGCGTCGTCGGCAGCGGACCGCCATGCGCGGTAGGCGGCAACGACCGCCCCGAGCTCGGCGTACCGCCGGCCGAGGGCCCGCGCCTTCGCCTGGTCGCCGTGCACCGCCGGGTCCGCGAGCTCGCGCTCGATCTCGGCGTGCTCGGCGAGCATCGGCTCGACGACGGCGAACTCCTCGGTCATCGCAGGGCGTTCAGGAGAGCTTGCCGGGCTCGGCCCGGCTGACCGACATCAGCAGCTCGGCGTTCGAGGCGCTCTGCCGGATCCGTGCCAGCAGCGTCTCGAGCGCCGCCTCGGGCTCCAGCTCGCTGAGCACGCTCCGGACCTTGCGGACGGCGGTGAGCTCGTCGGCCGTCAGCAGCTCTTCGGCGTGCGCGGTGCTGGAGGTCAGCGGGTCGACAGCGGGGAAGATCCGCCGGTCGGCGAGAGCACGCACGAGCCGGAGCTCCGAGCTCGCGGTCCCGCCGAGCTCCTCGAGGATCACCTCGTCGGTGGCCGATCCGGTCTCGACGGCGGCGGTTGCCACGATCGTGAGCGAGCCACCGTTCTCGATGTTCCGGGCCGCGCCGACGAGCTTCTTCGGCGGGTACAGCGCAGCGGCGTCGACGCCACCGGAGAGCGCACGACCCGACGGCGGCGCGGTCACGTTGTAGGCGCGGGCGAGCCGGGTCAGCGAGTCGAGCAGGATGACGACGTCCTGGCCCAGCTCCACCAGGCGCTTGGCGCGCTCGACGGCGAGCTCGGCGACCGTGGTGTGATCGGCGGCCGGGCGGTCGAACGGTGAGGCGATGACCTCGCCGGCGACGGTGCGCTGCCAGTCCGTGACCTCCTCGGGGCGGCCGTCCACGAGCACGACCATGAGGTGTGCCTCGGGGTGGTTGGTGGTGATCGCGTTGGCGAGCACCTGCAGCGTGGTGGTCGCGCCCGCCTTCGGGGGCGTCAGGACCAACGCGCGCTGTCCCTTGCCCCACGGCGCCACGAGGTCGACGACTCGACCGGTGGCCTCGCGCGCGGTGGTCTCCAGCCGGAGCCGCTCCTCGGGGTGCAGCGGGGTCAGGTCGGCGAAGTCTGCCCGAGACAGGGCATCCTCCACGGGGCTGCCGTTGATCGAGTCGAGGCGGACCAGGGCGTTGAACTTCTGACGCTGGCTCTCGCCCTCTCGCGGCTGCCGCACCGCTCCGGTGACCGCGTCACCGCGGCGGAGGCCGGCCTTCTTGACCTGGCCGAGCGAGACGTACACGTCGTTCGGCCCGGGCAGGTACCCGCTGGTGCGGACGAACGCGTAGTTCTCGAGCACGTCGAGGATGCCGGCGACCGGGATCAGGACGTCGTCCTCGAGGATCTCCGGCTCCTCCTCGGTGCTGCCGCCCGCCCGGCCGGTCTCGGGCTGACGGCGCTTGCGGTCGCGGTAGCGGTCGCGACCACGGCGACGGCGACCGGGGCGGTCGTCGTCGTTGTCGTCGCCGCCCTCGAAGCTGTCGCTGTTCTGCTCGGGCGCGCCCTGCTGACGGGTTCCGCGGCGGTTGTTGCGGGGGGTCTCCTCGCGGACTGACCGCTCCGTCGGTTCCGGGAACTGGATGATCTCGTCGAGCGAGGCCATCTTCTGCTCGGAGCGCTCACCTGTCTCACCCTGGTCGTTCCCGCGGCCCTGCTGGGTGCCCTGGTTGCCCTGGTTCCGCTGGCTGCCCTGGTTCCGCTGGCCGCCCTGATTCCGCTGACTCCGCTGACCTCGCTGGTTGCGTGGCTGCTGCTCACCCTCCGGCTTGCCCGGCTTGCCCTGGTCCTGCTGCTCCTCCTGGGCCGGGTCACGACGAGGCTGCTGCTCCTCCTGAGCCGGCTCACGACGGGGCTGCTGCTCCCGCGGGGGCTGCTCACGACGACGGCGTGGCTGCTCCTCGCTGGGGGCCTCGTCCCTGGCGGTCTCCGCCAGGGCCGGCTGCTCGGTGCGTGGGCGCTGACCGTTGGTGCGCCGCTTCTCGCGGATCGCTTCCACGAGCTGGGGCTTGCGCATCTTCGAGATGCCCGTGATCCCCAGCCGGCCGGCGAGCGCCTGCAGCTCGGGCATGCGCAGGTCGGAGAGCGAGCCGGACTTGCCAGGCGCTGCGGACTCGGCGGTGGTGTCGGTCACGACGGTCCTTCGAGGGGTTGGGGCGGACGCTGCTACGCGTCACGATGTGCTGAGGATCGAGTGTGCTTCAGAATCGACAGCGGCCTCGGCGCGAACACACCTGCACGACTTGTCGTCGCTGGGAGCCTACCAGCCGGACCACTGGCGGCCTCGCATCGCGCGGCGGGCACCGCCTCGGCTGCGAGAATCGCGGCGTGCGACTGTGGTCCCTGCATCCGCGACACCTCGACCGCCAGGGCCTGGTCGCCTGCTGGCGGGAGGCGCTGCTGGCGCAAGCGGTGCTGGCCGGGCGGACACGCGGCTACCGCTCGCACAGCCAGCTGGTGCGCTTCCGGGAGCAGGCCGACCCGCTGCTGTCCGTCGGTGCCTATCTCGCGGGGGTCGCCGAGGAGGCAAGCTCACGCGGCTATCGCTTCGACCGGTCGCGGATCGACCGCCCCGCCCTGTCGGCGACAGATGGCGAGCACGCGGACGGACTGCGGGATCGGGACGAGCGCAGGCTCGACGACGTCCCCTCGATCCCGGTGACCGACGGGCAGATCGCCTGCGAGTGGCAGCACCTGCTGGCGAAGCTCGCGCTCCGCTCCCCGGAGCGTCATGCCGCTGCCCACCGCCTCACCCCGGAGGTCCACCCGTTGTTCCATGTCGTCCCCGGCCCGGTGGCCGCGTGGGAGCGGGTCTGATCAGACCTGTTCCCGGGCAGTGCCGCCGTCGACGCCGCTCCGTAGCCGCGCCGCCCAGCGACTCCAGGGCGGTGACCCGGCCCACCCGAGCCGGAGCGTGCGGAAGGCGCGGCGGAACCGCCGCCGCATCTGGGCGGCGCCGCGGACCGAGCGCCCCGAGGCACCCACGACCAGGGAGGGGATCCGCACCACGGTGGTGGTCCCCAGCGCGAAGGCGAGATCCATGTCGTCATGGATCTCGGGGTCGTGGCGGTGGACCCGGTCGCGCACCTGCCACCACACGTCGCGGCGCATCGCCATGTTCGAGCCCCACAGCACGGGGTTGGCCACGGCGGCGTACCCCAGCAGGTGGTACGCGCCGAGATAGAGACGGGACACGGCGGCACCGAGCGGGGGCGTGAGGTCGTAGAAGGTGCCGCCGCCGGTGACGGCGACGGCGTCCGGCCGCCGAGCCAGCTCGGCGATGATGCCTTCGACCCAGTGGGCTGGTGGCCGGGAGTCGGCATCCAGGCGCGCGATGATCTCGCCGACAGCGGCGTCGTAACCGGCCGCCGCGGCCGGTGCGATACCCAGGACCGGCTCCTGGATGACCCGCGCACCGTGGGCCGTGGCCACCTCGGCGGAGCGATCGGTGGAGGCGTTGTCCACGACGACCACCTCGACCGGCGCGACGGTCTGCTCGGCCAGCGCCGCCAGCGCGCCGGCGAGCTGATCGGCGTCGTCGCGCACAGGGATCACCACGCTCACCCTCACCGACCGCCTCCCGTTCCGGAGCGCAGCATCCGGCCCAGCAGGAGGCCGGCGACCGCTGACCCGACGAGGCCGGCAGCCAGGTCTCCGATCGTGTCGCCGTAGCTGACGAAGACACGGGAGTCGATGTAGGTGTGGCCCACCCACTCGGCGATCTCCCAGATCACGGCGAGCAGTGCGCCGAGCCCGGTCGTGACCAGCACCGCGTCCCACCGCCGGGCCAACGTCGGCGCCGATCCTGGCCGTCGCAGCGGTGGTCCGGTGAGCAGCGCGGCCGCGACCGCCGCGAGCAGACCGGTGAGCAGCGCGTGCGCGACGACGTCGAGCCAGGGCACCCGCTGGTAGCCGTCGAGGAGCGCCGTCCAGGTCGAAGCCACGAGAGCGAGCACCCCTACGGCCTGCAGGGCTCCGGGAAGCGGCACCAGCCGCACCACGACCACGCCCAGCAGCACGAGCGCGACGAGGGCGACCGCCACCGGGCCGTACCAGAGGCCCGCGAGCAGGCTGAGGACCGCGAGCGCGCTGCCCACGTCCGCGGTGCGCCGCGCCCACGGCGGACCATCCACTCGCAGTGCCAGCTGCGCGTGGACGCGTACGCCGGCGGCATGTCCGGTCGAGGTCTCAGGCATCGTTCACCGCCCCGCCGCGATCCAGATCAGCAGCATCGTGATGAGGAACCCGGTCAGCATGTTCAGCCGCAGGAACCGGCGCCAGCCCGCATTCGCCTCCTCGCAGCGGTCGTCCGGAAGCGACCGGAACGGGGCCACGCTGAGCAGGTAGGGCACCACGAGCAGACCCGCCAGCGGTGCCGGCCAGGACGCGAGCAGCATCACCAGACCTGCGGCGGCGTAGCCGAGCATCGCGCCACGCACCGTGCGCGCCGCCCCCAACCAGGTGGCGACCGAGGCGATGCCCGCCTCCCGATCGGCGACGATGTCCTGCACGGCACCGAACGCCTGCGAGGCCATCCCCCACAGGAAGAACGCGACGAGCGCCGCGATCGCCGTCTGGGAGAAATCCCCACTGGCGAGCACGAGCCCGAAGACGGCGGGGCCCACGAAGTGGGTGCTCGAGGTCATCGAGTCCACGACCGGGCGCTCCTTGAGACGCACGCCCGGTGCGGAGTAGCCGACCACCGCCAGCACGACGACGACGAGCACGGCGGCGGAGGCGAGGGAGCCCATCACCACCAGCACCACGAGGAAGGGCAGGTTCGACGCGACAGCCGTGACGAGCGTGAGCCGGTGCCAACGCCGGTTGAGCACGATCCCCTCGACGCCGCCCTTGCGGGGGTTGCGCAGGTCCGACTCGTAGTCGAAGACGTCGTTGATCCCGTACATCAGGAGGTTGTAGGGGATGAGGAAGTAGAGCGAGCCGATGACGAGCGCGATCGTGCTGCTGCCACCGGCGAGCAGGTAGGCGGCGGCGAACGGGTAGGCCGTGTTGATCCAGCTCAGCGGCCGCGAGGACCCCAGCAGCTGGCGGAGGGCCGACGGCGTGGCACGGACAGCAGTCATCGTTCCTCCTCCCCGCCGAGCAGGTGCCACAGCGACGGCAGCAGCAGCGCCGCGGCGAGCGGCCAGGCGAGGTCCTCGAGCGGGGCGAGCCCCAGGCGGACGCCGACGAGGGCGGCCTCGTCGAACCGGAACAGGTCCACCGCGATCATCACGCTGTCGAAGATGGCTGTCAGCACCACGAGCACGAGCGCCGAGACGGCGGTCGCCGACCACCAGGTCCGGCTGGGCCGGCGCCGACGCCACACGACGATCGCGACGACGAGCGCCGGCAGCAGGAAGATCGCGCCCAGGCTCAGGTAGGTCATCGCGCTCTCCGGCGTCGCAGGCCCGCCAGGACCAGCTGGTGCAGGACGAGGGTGAAGTAGCACAGGAAGGTGATGAACACGAGCTCCTCCAGCGGGAGCTCCGGTGCGAGCATGATGCCGGTCATGGCATCGCTCTCGCCTGCCCGGTAGTGACCGGACGCGATGGCGGCGAGGTCCCAGAGGAGGAAGAACGCGATGCCGATCGCGAGCACGCCCAGGGCTCGGCGAGGGTGCCTCCAGAGCACGAGGCGGAACCGCGCGTCCAGCGCGACCATGCACGCCAGCGACACCAGCAGCGCCGCGAGGTAGAGGACCGCGCTCACAACGGTGCCCGCAACGGTCCGGCCGAGGTGTCCCGGCGGAGGCGCTTGACGAGGAGCTCGGCACTGATCAAGCACATCGGCAGCCCGATCCCGGGGATGGTGCTCGAACCGGCGTAGTACAGGCCCGCCACCCGTCGCGAGACGTTGCCGGCGCGGAACATCGCGCTCTGGCGCAGCGTGTGAGCCGGACCGAGCATGCCGCCGTGCCAGGCGTTGAGGTCCGCGACGAAGTCCCCTGGTCCCATGGTGCGCCGCACCACCACCCGGTCGGCGAGGTCCCCGATGCCGGCCCACTGGGCGACCTGCTCGATCGCGGCATCGGCGATCGCCTCGACGGCCGGTGAGCCGGCGCCGTCGTGACCGCCGTGACCGATCTCGGGATCGGCGGGGATGGGAACGAGCATGAAGAGATTCTCGTGGTCGGCAGGGGCGACCGCGGCATCGGTGGCGGAGGGGCGGCACACGTAGATCGACGCCGGCTCCGGGACGCGGCCGCCGAAGATCGCGTCGAAGTTCGCCCGCCAGTCCCTCGTGAAGAAGAGCGTGTGGTGCTCGAGCTCGGGCAGCTCGCCCCGCACCCCGAGCATGACGAGAACCGCTCCCGGCCCGCTCGTTCGCCGGTCCCACCAGGACTGCGGGTAGGTCTGCAGCCGGCGCGGCAGCAACCGGGTCTCGGTGTGGTGCAGATCCGCGGCGGCCACGACGACGTCGGCATCGATCTCTCGATCGCTGCCGTCGGCGTCGAGGTAGCGCACACCGCGCGCTCGGGCGCGGCGGCCGCGCTTGCCGGCATCCTCGGTGAGGATCTCGGTCACGGTGCTCGAGGTGTGCACGCGCACACCCTCGCGGTGCGCAAGCTCGACCAGCACGTCCACGAGGCCGGCGAATCCGCCCTGCGGGTACAGCACGCCGTCGTCGAGGTCGAGGGCGCTCATCAGGTGGTACAGCGCGGGCGCCCGATCGGGCGAGGCTCCCAGGAACACGGCCGGGTAGCCGAGGATCTGCCGGATGCGCGGATCGGTGAACCTGCCTGCGACGAAGGACTGCAACGACGTCGCCAGCTGCGGGACGAGCCGGTGCAGCTGGGTGAGCACGTCGGCAGACAGCGCATACCCGGGATGGGCGAACGTCGTGTAGAGGAAGCGCCGCAGCGCGACCTCGTAGGTCCGACGCGCCGAGTCGAGGTAGGTCTCGAGCGCCGCCCCGGCCCCGGCCTGGAGCGACTCGAAGAGCGCGACGTTGTCGGCGCGTTCGGCCCGCAGGTCCACCGGCTCCGATCGGCCCTCGAAGAACACGCGGTAGCCGGGGTCCAGCAGCTCGAGCTGCAGCTGCTCGGCGCTCGAGGTGCCCAGCAGCGAGAAGAAGTGGTCGAAGACCTCCGGCATGAGGTACCACGACGGCCCGGTGTCGAAGCGAAACCCGTCACGGGACCACGAACCGGCGCGGCCGCCGACCTCGTCTCGCTGTTCGAGCAGGTCCACCTGATAGCCCTCGCGCGCCAGCAGGGCCGCCGACGCCAGGCCGGCCACGCCGGCGCCGATGACGACCGCACGGCCGCGCGGCGCGGTCACGAGCCACCTCCCAGTGCCGCCCGTGCCAGGATCGCGGCCTTCTCGAACGATCCGACCCGGATGCGTCGACGGCGGAGCTGGGCAGCAGGTGTGCGCCGGATCCGTCGCGAGAGCGCCGCGAACAGGTCGTGGGCGGCGCGGACGGCGCGGCGGCTGCTGCGCGGCAGCTGCCCGATGACGCCGGCCGCGGCGGCGAGGTCCTCGTCGAGGTCGTCGAGCAGGGCGTCACGCTGGGCATCGGTGAGGTGCTCCAGGTCGATGCCGGGAAAGTAGCTGCGACCCAGCTGGTCGTGGTCGGCCGCGAGGTCACGCAGGAAGTTGACCTTCTGGAACGCCGCCCCCAGCCGGGCGGCACCCGGTGCGAGCCGCGCGTAGCTGGCGTCGTCCCCCCCGACGAACACCCGCAGGCACATCAGCCCCACGACCTCGGCGGAGCCGTGGACGTAGCTCGCGAAGCTCTCGTCGTCGTGCTCGTTCTCGGTCAGGTCGGCTCGCATCGAGCCGAAGAACGGTGCGAGGAGGTCCGCGCCGATGCCGTACCTGCGGGCGGTGAGTCCGAACGCGTGGACGACGAGGTTCGCGCTGCGCCCGGCTCGGATCACCCGCATGGTCTCCGCCTCGAGGTGCGCGAGCATGTCGGAGCGCTGCTGCACCGAGAGACCGGGCGCCGGGTCGTCGACGATCTCGTCGGCAACCCTCACGAGTGCGTAGATGTTGCGGACGTGGGTGCGCACGGGCTGACCGAGCAACCGGGTCGCCCAGCCGAACGAGGTGGAGTAGCCAGCGATCACGGTCGCCGCACTCTGCTGCGCGACCTCGTCATAGGACGCTGCGCGACGGCGCGCGTCGTTCACGCAGCCACCTCGGACATGTCGGCGGCAGGTTGAGGACGGCGAAGCCTGACGACGAGCGTGGTCACGGCCACGCTGCCAGCCGCGAGCACGGCCGCCCAGAGCGTCAGTGTCGATTCGGGGCCGATCGTGCGGGCCACGCCGATCCAGGCCAGCCCCCAGGTGAGCGAGGCCGCGATCGCGAGGCGACCACCACCGAACCTGGCGAGCGCGATCCCGACGGCGGTCGCGACCGCCAGCACCACGGCCGCCAGCACCTCGGGAGCACCGAAGCCCTCGAAACCGGAGGCTGACAGGGCTGCGGCGATGTTCGCGCACGTGGCCACGCAGACCCAGCCGAGGTAGAGCCCGAACGTGCCGTCGACCACCAGCATCTCGACCCGGCTCCTCGCAGGGATCGCCACCACGCGTCGCAGCAGCACGCCGAGGGTGGCGACAAGCGCCAGGATGACGACCACGGTGAGCCAGATCTGGGCGGCTTGCACGAGCAGGATCCAGGCGGCGTTGAGGAGCATCGAGGCGACCGCGAGCCAGGAGATGCGGCGGCGGTCGTCGCCGTCCCACCACTGCCAGAGGGTGTACGCGCCGAGTCCGAGGTAGATCACCGACCAGATCGAGAACGCGGGCGAGGCAGGTGCGAGATGGGTGGCGTCGGCGGCCAGCACTCCGCCGGAGGCCTCGGCGATCGGGGTGCCGCCGAAGGCTCCGACCCCGATGGTGGTGCCGGCCAGGCAGATCAGGTAGGCGAGGGTGACCCCCAGCTTGCGCACCCCGCTGGTGCGGTCGGTCGTCACGCGGTCTACCTCCGTGTCGGTCCCACGCACGGCGCTCATGCGTCCATGCTCATCGCGGCAGGATGGCTGCGGGACCGAGAGGCGGACGATCGAGGTGCCGGATCAAGGTCGTCGAGGATCTCCTCACCGAGCTCGGCGAACCGCTCGACCAGCCGCAGCGGGAGGTCGGCCTCCGCGGCGCGTCGGGTCGCCGCGGCGAGGTAGTCGGTCGCGAGCTCGTGCACGAACCGGCGGGAACCGCAGCTGGTCAGCAGCGCGCGCGCCTGTGCGGCGCCGGCCTCGTCGAGGTTCCGGTCGCCGACGAGCGGCGCGAGCGCGGACCAGGCGGACGTGGAGCGAGCGTGTGCGATCAGCGCGGTGTACTTGCCCTCCCGCAGGTCGCCGAGCCGGTCCTTGCCGGTCCGATCCGGCTCGCCGAAGACACCCTTGAGGTCATCGACCAGCTGGAAGCCGATCCCGAGCAGCCTGCCCACCTCCCGAAGCGCGTCGACGACGTCGTCGTCGGCGCCGGCGAGCAGCGCACCGGCCTGCAGCGGGAGCTGGAAGGAGTACACGGCGGTCTTGTGCTCGCCGACGGTGATGATCTCGCCGAGCGGCAGCGGCTGCTCCGTGAGCCCGAGCCCGAGCTCGACGTCGGCGAGCTCGCCGGCGGCCGTGGCGTGGACGGTCGTCTCGAGCAGGTCGAGCAGGCTCTCGACGATCGACGCCGGCGCACCGCACGAGGCGACCGTGCGGGCCGCCGCCACGAGCGCCAGGTCACCCGCGAGGATGCCGGCGGTGTCCGCGTAGGCTCGGATGCGCTCGGGCCCGGCCCCGGCCGCGGCCGCGGTGGCCGCGAAGGTCCCGGAGACGTTGGGGCGTCCCCGACGGATGTCGTCGCGGTCGATCACGTCGTCGTGAATCACGAAGGCGGCGTGCAGGAGCTCGACAGCGGCGGCGACCTCGGCGACCGGACCGGCCAGCCGGCCCCCGAGCGCCTCGTGCGTGCGCGCGAGCAGCGCGGGGCGGAAGCGGCGCCCCCCCGTGCACGCGTCGGCCAGCGAGTCCCACAGCAGCTGGTAGCTGGGACCCAGCGCGGCGGCGCGAGCACGCCCGGTCTCGAGCACGCTCGTCAGTGCGTCATCGGCGGCGCTCACCCCACCAGCCTCCTCTCCGTGTCAAGAGAGTCTGGGAAGCCGTCGTCGAGCTGGGCGATCTCGTGGACCTGCGCGACCGCCCACGGGCTCAGCGTCCACGGCGCCAGCGCCACCAGCGCCCCGAGCTCGCGGGGCTCCACCCAGCGCAGCTCCATGACCTCGTCGGGGTTCGCTGTCACCGGTCCCTGCAGGCGCGCCACGAGTACCGGGCACACCTCGTTCTCGACGACCCCCGAGGCATCGACCGCGCGGTACCGGAACTCGGGCAGCACCACGTCCAGATCGACGACGGTCGCGCCGAGCTCGTGCTCGGCGTGCCTGCGGACCGCGTCGGGAAGCGACTCGCCGGGTCGAGGGTGCCCGCAGAAGGAGTTGGTCCACACCCCTGGCCAGGTGCGCTTGCCGAGCGCGCGGCGGGTGAGGAGGACGTTGTCCTGAGCATCGAACAGGTAGCAGGAGAAGGCCAGGTGCAGCGGGGTGTGGGCGCCGTGGACGGTCGCCCGGCTCCTCGTGCCCACCGGTCGTGCCATCTCGTCGAGCAGGACGACGTCGTCGACCAGCTGATCCACAGCTGCTCCCCTCCGCGCAGGATCTCCGCGCTCTCTCCTCGGTACCCGGTTCAGGCGAACACTAAAACCTAGCCTGGCTAGTAACTTGCTTAGGGTAACATCTCAGACGTGGACGCGGAGCGGGACATCGGGACGAGTGGCGAGGGCTACTGGTACGACCACGCCGACTCGATCACGGGCGTGCTCACGGCACTGCGGGAGTTTCGCCGGGCGGAGCAGGCGCTACGCCGGCGGTTGAGCACCGAGATGGGCATGAACGTCACCGATCTCCAGGCACTCCAGCACCTGATCGCGGCAGAGCGCGACGGCCTGGCTCTGACGCCGCGAGATCTCACCGCCCACCTGCGGATCTCCACCGCGTCGACGACCAAGCTGCTCGACCGGCTGGTCGCCTCCGGGCACCTCGCGAGGCAGCCTCATCCGCACGACCGTCGTTCGGTCGTCATCGTGCCCACCGAGCACGCGCACGAGCAGGTCCGCGAGCGGCTGACGGGCATGCACGAGCGAATGCGCGAGATCGCCGAGCGGGTACCGCCCCAGGCCCGGGGTCCGCTCGTGGCGTTCCTGCGCGAGATGGCCGCTCACCTCGAGAGCGAGGCCAGTCCCCCGTCGCTCACGCCGGCGAGCTAGCAGCGATCAGGGGGTGAGGAGCTGAACTCCTCGACCGATCGCCAGCGCTCGACGCCGCCATCCCGACCCGGCGAGCTCGTAGAGCTGTGGTGATCCCTTGCCCTCGTGGAGCACGAGGACGCTGGGGCCGGCACCGGAGACGACCGCGGCGTGGCCGTGGTCGCGCAGGCGGTCGACCAGGCGGATGGTCTCGGGCATCACGCTCGCGCGGTACTCCTGATGCAGCCTGTCCTCGGTGGCGGGCAGCAGCAGGTCGGGACGCTGCGTGAGCGCGAGCGTCAGCAGACCGGCCCGGCCTGCGTTGCGGGCCGCGTCACGGTGCGGCACGTGGCCGGGGAGCGTGGCTCGTGCGCGCGAGGTCGACAGCCTGGTCTGCGGTACCAGCACGGTCGCCGAGAGCGTCGACGCCACGGGCAGCGACGCGGCTCGAGGGCCTTCCTCATCGATCCAGGCGATCGTCGCGGCACCGAGAAGCGCGGGAGCGGCGTTGTCGGGATGGCCTTCGAAATCGGTGGCCAGGCCGAGGATCGAGTCGTCGTCGAGGCCCCCCGGCTCGCTCACCAGGGCACGGGCCGCGACGAGCCCGGCCACCACAGCTGCGGCGCTCGAGCCCAGGCCGCGCCCGTGTGGGACCGCGTTGGTGCAGCGGAGCTCGAGACCTACCTGCGGAGCGCCGACGTACTCCAGGCCCGCACGGATCGCACGCACCACCAGGTGGTCCTCGCCACCGGGGACCTCGCCGGCCCCCTCCCCCTCGACGTGCACCGATGTGGCACCGGCGATCGCACGCACCTCGACGTCGTCGTAGAGCCCGAGGGCCAATCCGAACGCGTCGAAGCCCGGGCCGAGGTTCGCACTGGTCGCGGGGACCCGCACGGTCGCGCGGTCGGCGATCAGACGGACCATCTCGTGGCCTACAGACCCAGTGCCCGCACGGTGTCGGCCAGCTCGCGGCCGACCACCTCGGGCTCGACCTCGCGGCTGCCGAGCGCCGTCGCGGTGTCCTTCAGACCGTTGCCGGTGACCGTGCAGACGATGACGGCATCCGCCGGCACCTCGCCGGCCTCGGCACGGGCGAGCAGGCCGGCGATGCTGGCCGCCGAGGCAGGCTCCACGAACACGCCCTGCTCGCGAGCGAGCAGGGCCTGGGCGTCGAGGATCTCGGCGTCGCTGACGGCGTCGATGCGGCCCCCGGAGTCGTCCCGCGCCGCGACCGCGAGATCCCACGAGGCGGGGTTGCCGATCCGGATCGCGGTCGCGATCGTCTCGGGGAACTCGACCGGCTCGCCCTTGACGAACGGGGCTGCGCCGTCGGCCTGCACACCCCACATACGGGGCAGCGTGGTGGCCGGTCCCTGCGAGGCGTACTCGCGGTAGCCCATCCAGTACGCGGAGATGTTCCCCGCGTTGCCGACCGGCAGCACGTGGATGTCGGGGGCGTCGCCAAGGGCGTCGACCACCTCGAAGGCCGCGGTCTTCTGGCCCTGCAGACGGAACGGGTTGACCGAGTTGACCAGCGCCACGGGCTGGGTCTCGGCGAGCTCACGCACGATGCGGAGGCAGTCGTCGAAGTTGCCGTCGACGGCGATGAGCTTCGCGCCGTGCACCACGGCCTGCGCCAGCTTGCCGGCGGCGATCTTGCCGGCCGGGAGCACCACGGCGCAGCCGAGGCCGGCGCGCGCCGCGTACGCAGCGGCCGAGGCGGAGGTGTTGCCGGTCGAGGCGCACACGACCATCTCGGTGTCGGTGGCGGCGACCTTGCTGATCGCCATCGTCATGCCGCGATCCTTGAACGAACCGGTGGGGTTCGCACCCTCGACCTTGACGTGCACTCGGGCGCCGGTCCGCGCCGAGAGCGCCGGGGACTCCAGCAGGGGCGTTCCGCCCTCACCGAGCGTGACCACGGGGTCACCGGGCTCGATCGGGAGTCGGTCCGAGTACTCGGCGATCACGCCGCGCCAGGGGGTAGCCATCAGTGTCCTTCCACACGCAGGATCGAGAGGACCCTGTGCACCGGTTCCAGCTCGCCGAGCTCGGCGACCACAGCAGAGAGCGCGGCCTCGGTCTGACCGTGCGAGACCAGCACGAGACTGGCGGCCCCCTCGTCGGTGGCGACCTGCCGCAGGGTCTCGAGGGAGACGTCGTGCGCTGCGAAGACCCGGGCGATCTCGGCGAGCACGCCGGCGCGGTCGGCGACCTCGAGCCGGATCAGGTAGCGCGTGTGCACCGACGCCGGGTCCACCACGGGCAGGGCTGCGTACCGGGACTCGACAGGCGGCCGGGCCCCCGAGACGTGCAGCCGCGCTGCGCTCACGAGATCGCCGAGGACGGCGCTGGCGGTCGGCTGCCCACCGGCACCGGCGCCGTAGAACATCAAGGTGCCGGCCGCCTCGGCGTCCACGACCACGGCGTTGTACGCGCCGTGCACACCGGCCAGCGGGTGGTCCAGCGGCACGAGCGCAGGATGCACCCGCACCGCCAGGCCGTCCGGGCCTGTCTCGGCGATCGCGAGCAGCTTGATGACAAAGCCCATCTCGGTGGCGGCCGCGATGTCAGCGGCGGTGATGTCGCTGATCCCCGCCGTCGGGACGTCGCGCAGCGTCACCCGGCTGTGGAACGCGAGCGAGGCGAGGATCGCCGCCTTGGCGGCGGCGTCGTGACCCTCGACGTCGGCGCTCGGGTCAGCCTCCGCGTACCCGAGCGCCTGTGCTCGGGCGAGCACGGCGGAGAAGTCGCTGCCCTCGCGGGTCATCTCGTCGAGGATGAAGTTGGTCGTGCCGTTGAGGATGCCGAGCACGCGCGTGACGCGGTCACCGGCCAGCGACTCCCGGATCCCGCGGACGACAGGAACCGCCCCGGCGACCGCAGCCTCGAAGAAGACGCCCGCCCCGTTCGCCTCGGCGCTCTCGTAGAGCTCAGGACCGTCGGTCGCCAGCACGGCCTTGTTCGCACTCACGACCGTGGTCCCGGCCGCGAGCGCGCGGGCCAAGAGCTCGCGCGCGGGGTCGATCCCCGCGAGCAGCTCGACCACGACATCGGAACCGTCGACCACGCCAGCGGCGTCGGTGGTCAGCAGCTCGGTCGGGATCACCGGGTCTCGCTCGACGTCCAACGAACGCACAGCGATACCGCTGAGCTCCAGCTCGACACCGGCTCGCTGCGTGAGCTCGGCCCGGTGGGTCAGCAGCAACCGGACTACCTCGGTGCCGACCGTGCCGCAGCCGAGCAGCCCTACGCGCAGCCGCGCGGGCGGCTCAGAGTGGTTCATCGGCACCCAGGATAGGGCCACCTCGCGGAGGCACGAGCCGGTGCTCGTAGGGTGGGCTCAGCCGACGTCGAGCGCGAGCAGGTCGTCGATCGTCTCGCGCCGGACGATCTCCCGTGGCTCGCCGTCACCCACGGCGACGACACCCGGCCTCGGCAGCTGGTTGTAGTTGCTGGCGAGGCTGCGTCCGTACGCACCGGTGACCGGCACCGCGAGGAGGTCGCCGCGCCGGATGTCCGCCGGGAGCATCACGTCGCGGACCACGATGTCGCCGCTCTCGCAGTGCTTGCCGACCACGCGCGAGAGCACCGCCTCGGCGTCGGCGGTGCGGGAGGCGAGCACCGCTGTGTAGGTGGCGTCGTAGAGCACCGTGCGGATGTTGTCGCTCATGCCGCCGTCGACCGAGACGTAGAGCCGTTCGCCGCCCCCCTCCAGCCGCACGGGCTTGACCGTTCCTACCCGGTACAGCGTCGTCATCGCGGGCCCGACCAGCGAGCGACCGGGTTCGAACGAGAGCGCCGGTGCCGGCTCGCCGGTCTCGGCGGCCACCCGTGCCACGGTCGCGACGAGCTCGGCGACCAGCGCCGGGACGTCGGGGGCGTCGTCGTCGGGCGTGTAGGCCACACCGAAGCCACCGCCGAGATCGAGCTCCGGCAGCAGCACGCCGCTGGCGGCCGCGATCTCCGAGCGGAGGCGGAACAGCGCCCGCGCGGACTCGACGAAGCCGTCGGCGGCGAAGATCTGGCTGCCGATGTGGGAGTGCAGGCCAAGGAGGGTCAGCTGTGGCGTCTGCAGGATGGCCTCGACGGCCTCGGCAGCCGCACCGGTGGCGAGCGAGAGCCCGAACTTCTGGTCCTCGTGGGCCGTGGCGATGTACTCGTGCCCGCCGGCATGCACCCCGGTCGTCACCCGCACCATGACCGGTGCGACCACGCCGGCGGCGGCAGCCCGCTCGGCGACCAGCTCGATCTCGGGGATCGAGTCGATGACGATGCGCCCGACGCCGTGCTGGAGCGCGAGATCGATCTCCTCCTCGGACTTGTTGTTGCCGTGCAGCCCGATCGCCGCGCCCGGCACCTCGGCGCGCAGCGCGGTGGCGAGCTCACCGAGGCTCGCGACATCGACGCGAAGCCCTTCGGCGTGAGCCCAGCGGAGCACCGCCGTCGAGCTGAACGCCTTGCTGGCGTAGTACACCGCGGTCTCGATGCCGTGCTGCTCCCCCGCCCGGTGGGCAGCGGTGACCACGTCGCGACACCGGGAGCGGAGGTCGTCGACATCGAGGACGTACGACGGCGTGCCGAACCTCGCGGCGAGCGTGCTCACCGGGACGCCGGCGATGCTGAGCTCACCGTCGGTCCAGGTGGTGGACCGCGACCAGGGTGACGTCATCGACAGCTGCGCGCCGCTCACGCCGTCGAGCCGACGGAGCCGAGACTGCCCGCCGCGTCGTGGAACGCCAGCGTTGCGACCTGCGTCGCGGCGGCGCCAGCGGCACCGTCGTCACCGCCGAACACCTGCCACACGACGAAGATGATGAGGGCGAGCAGCGCCACACCACCCACGACGGCGAGGATCACCTTGCCGGTGTCGTTGCCACGCTGCTGACCCTGCCGCTGCTGACCCGGGAACTGCTGGCCAGGTGCGCCGAAAGGCTGTTGCTCACCGAAGCCGGCTCCCTGGCGCTGCGCCTGGCCCCAGCCCTGAGGCTGTGACTGGGACCCGTACGACTGCCCCGGCCCACCCGCCTGCCCCTGCTGCTGACCGAACGAGGGCGGCGGCCCGAAGGGGTTCTGTTGACCCGGCTGCGGCTGACCGATCGGCTGCTGCTGCGAGGACTGACCGAACGACGGCTGCTGCCAAGCCTGCGGCTGACCGAACTGGTGGGTCGGGGTCTCGGCCTGCGAGGGCTGCTGGCCCTGCTGCTGGTACCCGCCGCCGGCCTGCCCGAACCCACCCGACGCGGCACCGAAGCTCGGCTGCTGATGGGGCTGCTGACCGTAGCTCGGCTGCCCAGGCGGCTGCTGGCCGTGCGAAGGCTGCTGGGGCCGCTGCTCCTCGAACGACTGCTGCCCGTGGGCCGGTGGCGCCTGCTCGAATCCTCCGGTCGCGTTCCCGAACCCGCCCGAGGCGGAGCCGAAGGCCGGTTGTTGGGCCGGCCCGGGCTGCTGGCCGTAGCTCGGCTGCTGGGGCGTTTGGGGCTGCTGGCCGTAGCTCGGCTGCTCGCCGGGCGACTGCTGCGTCGGTTGACCCCATGCGCCCTGTGGGGGGTAGCCAGGCTGCTGCTGCGCAGCGGGCGGCTGCGTCGGCTCACCCCAGCTGCCCTGCTCGGGCTGCTGCGAGGACTGGTCACGTCCCTGCTGTCCGACGGGTGGCTGTTGAGGCTGCGCGGGCCACGACTGGTCATGAGCAGGCTGCTGGCCACCGTCGTTCACCTGCTCGTTGCCGCTGACCGGCGCCCCGGGTACGGGCAGCTGCTCGGGCGTGACCGGCTGCTCGGGCGACCCCGCCGGCATCACCTCGGTCGGCGGCTCGGCAGCGGGCGTGGGCGGCCCCCAGGGACTGGGCTGCGCCGGCGCACCGAAGCCGCCGGCCTGCTCAGGAGCAGGTTCCCCGGGCGGCTGGCCCGCGACGCTCTCGGCTCCTGCGTGCTCAACAGGCTCGGCGGCGGGCTCGGAGGTCTGTCCGGGTGCCTCGACGGCTGCTTCCTCGACAGCCTCGCCCGGGTCGATCACAGGCTGCTCGGCCGTGATCGGCTTCGGCTCGTGCCCGTGCGGGTCTTCCCACTGGTTCAGCGCGTCGCCCTCGTTCGGGTTCTGGCTCATCGTCGCCTCCATCTGCCGCCGTGAGCGTGCACCCGCCATCCTAGTGGCGCAGGGGTCACCAGAGCGGGTGTCGCCGCAGCCGCGCGATCGATCGAGGCCGCCAACACTGGTAGGCTCGCCGATCGGTCCAGGGCTTCATACCCGCGGACCACGCCCCTGTAGCTCAGTGGATAGAGCGTCTGCCTCCGGAGCAGAAGGTCGCTGGTTCGAATCCAGTCGGGGGCACTTCACAGATGGGGCCCTTTCACCTGCATCGATGCAAGTTCGGGCTTTGCCATATCCAGCATATGCCTGGTATGTGCCAGTACTGCCGGACCTTCCCACCAGGAGGCACGGTCATGACGCAGCAATACACCCTCGCAGCCCTGGGCTACCCGGGCACGCTCGACGGCTCTTTCCTCGAGCGGAGCGCCGAGCTCGTCAAGGCGGCGACGGACGGACGGCGGTCAGGTTCGGATCAGACAAATCCGGCTCATCGCAGATGAGGGTGTAGCCGCGGCCTGAAGCCGCTTGCTTCGAGTAGCGAGCGGGCGATGTAGTTCGTCAGGTTCCGGAATCCCAGAGCCGAGCCGCGGAGGTGTTCGAGGCGGCCGTTGATCGCCTCGGTGGGTCCGTTGCTGGTGCCGGGGCGGTCGAAGTAGCCCAGGACGTCGG
>NZ_WNXZ01000015.1 GCF_009733845.1 Pseudactinotalea terrae | reverse complement strand
CCCTGACTGCCAGACTGCTTGTGAGTCAGTTGTCCTCGATTTGAGGAGCTGATTGTTGTGTCTGTTCGAAGGTTCCGTACTGCGGAGCAGAAGCGAGAGCTGGTCTATGAGTATGTCGGGCTTGGGTATGGCCGTAAGGGGCCGTTCCTGCGTGAGCACGGGCTGGGTGAGGCCACGATGCGGCGCTGGCGGGCGCAGGTCTTCGCGGGCAGCTTGGAGCTGGGGTTGGTGCCTCGGCGGGGTGGCCTGGTGAGCGCGGAGGAGTCCGCGGGGTTGGCGCGGTTGCTGGAGCAGCAGGCTCAGCTGCAGCAGCGGCTGGCTGATCTGGAGGCCGATCATGAGCGGCAGCTAGCGGATAAGGATGCTGAGCTGGCCAGTGCGCAGGCCACGATCGAGGCGCTGGGAAAAGCTATCGAGCTCTTGCATCGCGGCGGCGCCGGCAAGAGCTCACCCGGCACCGACGCGCCGTCGCAGGTGTGAGGAGCGCCGAGACCGACCCTGAGGATGTCTCGATGCAGGTTGGCCTGGCGTTGGTGGCCGAGCTGAAGGCTGCGGGCAACTCCCAGCGGGCGGCGTTGGCGTTGGTAGGGATGTCGCGTTCGACCTGGCATTACCACCACCAGCCGCGGCCCCGGGCCGTGGCACCGGTGCCGCAGGCGCAGCGGCGGGCGGCCTCGTGGCTGCACGCGAACGAGCGGGCAGCGATCGAGGCCAAGCTGCAGGCCGGGTATCGACACGGCTGGTCGGTCTACCACTGCTTCTACCAGGCTCTGGACGCCGGCGATCCGGTCGCGTCGCTGTCGTCCTGGTATCGGGTCGCGCGTGTCCTGAACAGTCCCGCTCGCCCGGCCCGGCGCACCCGCCGACACCGCAGCACCGCCACACCGCAGGCGCTGGCCACCGCACCGATGCAGCTGTGGTCCTGGGACATCACTCATCTCAAGGGCCCCTACTTCGGGGTGACGTATCAGCTCTATCTGATCATGGATGTCTTCTCCCGCAGGATCGTGGGCTGGCGGATCGAGGAGGTCGAGGACGATGACCTGGCCCAGGAGATGTTCCGCAACGCCTTCGCCGTCCATGGCAGCTGCCCCCTCAGAATCCACTCCGACGGCGGCCCCTCGATGACATCGCGCACCGTGACCGGGCTGTTCCAACGCCTGGGTATCGAGATCTCGCGCAACCGGCCCCGGGTCAGCAACGACAACCCGTTCAGCGAGGCCCTGTTCAAGACCGCGAAATACGCCCCGACCTACCCCGACTACTTCAACGACGTGGCCGCCGCACGCGCCTGGGCAACGCACTTCGTGGACTGGTACAACCACCAGCACCACCACAGCGCCCTGGAAGGGCACACCCCGGCCAGCCTCCACGACGGCACCTGGATCCAGACCCACCACCGCCGCGTCACCACCATGGGACACCTCTACCAGGCCCACCCCGAACGATTCCGAGCCCGACCCGTCATCCACACCCCGATGGCACAAGTCGCCATCAACCACCCCACCACCGACGACCGACTCCAGACAGGTTGACAGGTTCCG
>NZ_WNXZ01000014.1 GCF_009733845.1 Pseudactinotalea terrae | reverse complement strand
AGGACACCCCCCGCCCCGAGAGCCGCTTCTCATCCGGCAGCCCGATCTCCTTGTACGCCGACCCGGTGGCCAGGATCACGGTACGGGCGCGGTAGGTCTCGTCGTCGGCCACGACGGTCTTGACCTGCCCGGTGAGCTCGACGCTCTCGACATCCTCATACCGCACGTCAGCGCCGAACCGCTCGGCCTGCTCCTGCAGCTTGGCCATCAGGTCCGGGCCCATGATCCCCTCGGGGAACCCCGGGAAGTTCTCCACATCGGTCGTATTCATCAGCGCCCCGCCCGCGGTCACCGATCCCGCGAACACGATCGGGTTCAGACCCGCCCGCGCCGCATAGACCGCAGCGGTGTACCCCGCGGGCCCGGAGCCGATGATGATGACGTCGTGAACCTGTATCGACATGTCTCTATATTGACAGGTGTCGATGTAGGTCGCAAGTGGAAGTGCCGCGACCTGTTCTCGTGCCCGGGATACGGTCACCACTCGGCCGTGAGCGCCCGCCCGAGCGTGAGGGCCATCGCTGTCTCCGGCGAGTGCCCGTGGCGTTCAGTGGCGCCGGTATGTCAGCTCGCGGCGAGCCCGTCCCCGAGGCTGCGGCCCTCATCCTGATCCTGCATCCGGCCGCTGGCTGTCGAGATGCAGCAGAGGCTGCGCGGAACAGGCTCCGTACGATGCATGAACGCGTGCATGCCGTAGGGCTGCGCAGACAGGCTCATCTTCGGCCGAGCGCGGATCGCACGGCGTCGGTCTAGCGGCGGCGCCGGGGCTTGCTCGGCCGCTCGATCGGCGACCCGTACCCGACGACGTGCCACCAGCCGCAGTACGGGCACCGGAGTGCCTCGGCGCCCTTCCGGACCCCTGAGGCGATGGCAGCGGCTTCCGCCCAGGACGCGATGGGTGGTCGCTTGGTCCTACACCGCGCTCCTCGGATCGACATGCTGGTTTCCTCTCGGGTGGTTTGGGTGACTTGGGCGCGCCTAGGAGCGCGCCCGGTGGAAGAGCTCCCGTAACGCCCTCCTGAAACGACCGAATCGAGACTCTTTGAGTGCGCGCGCTGCGGTCTGATCGCGAGCGACCGCACTGCGGTGCTGTTCCGGGGTCATGTTCGAGAGCCAGCGCACCTGCGACGCCTCGATGATGTAGTGCGATCGGCAGGCGAGTGCGCCGTTGCCGATGGACGGCGCTAGGCTCACCCTGCCGTCGTAGCGGAGTACCCACCCGGCTGGGCCCAGTGGGGTGACGACCTCCTGACCACAGCCGCAGCAGCAGAGGTGGGCCACGATGTTGTGGGTGCCGCTGATGTAGATCACGCCGAAATCGAGGCTTGTGGGCAGCACGTCGAGGAACTGGTGCTGGACTTCGCGCTGTCGGCTCATGTGGTCAGCGGGGTGATCGTGTTATCGCTGACGGGGTACGCGAACGCGGAGACGTCGGTCGCCATATCGGCGTAGAAGCCGATGTGACGCTTCCACTGGATGACGGCGAGTGCCGCATTGAGGGCGTTGAGGTCGCCGATCTGGATGTTGCGCTCGTACACGTCGGGCGCAGCGCCTCCGGTCGGCATCTGCACCCGCCGCTCCGGGATGCTCGTCGAGACCCTGAGCACGCCGGTCAATCCAGAGCCGGTGTCGGTGACGCCCATGCCGACGTCGATGAATGCCATGCCCACGGCCTCGAGCGCAGAGGCGATTCCGTCACGGTCCGCTCCGTCGTCGAGGGACAGGAACACGAAGTCGAACCCCTCCACCTCCTGGCAGGTCTCCGCGTCGAAGTACGTCTGGTGAGAGGTGACGCCTCGCTTAATCCGCGAGTACTGCTTCGCCCAATACTCGGCCTTGTTCGGTCTTGAGCGGAGGTCGCTGACATCGGCTGCGCCGGGCGCACGGAAGGCGTTGTGGTTGACGAACTCGTCGCCGTCGTAGAGGTGGATCTCGCCGACCGGTGTCTTGGCGACGAGGTCGAGGATGTGCGAGCCGGTCCCGCCGAGGCCAACGATCGCGATCCGCATGCCCCTGAACACCGAGTTCAACGCGGTGGTACCCGCGCGGCTGGATGCCGAGTCGCGATAGACGAACGGATCCTCGTCGTCGCCACCGCCGGCCCCCCGGACCGGGAACGTGCGTGCAGTCGCCCCCTCGTCGATTGCGCCCGCCCAGCGGGAGATCAGACTGACGTACGTGGTGACCTTGTCGTAGTGGCTCGCGTAGATGCCCGACTTCGGCTTGGCCGACAGGTAGAAGTCTGTGCGGATGCCAGGCACGAACTCACTTGACCGACGGCTGTTGATCACGTTCGTGAGGGGACGCCCCTCGGCATTGCAGGGTTCGGAGCCACGGAAGTGGGCCGTGTGGTCTCCGGGCGTCGCCAGGGCATCACCCGCCATCGTGGCCGCCATGACGAGGCACCCTCGCGCGACGGCCTTCTCGGTGGTCACATACGGGACATCGTTGACGAGCAGGTAGGCCCCATGCAGCTCCACGTCGTAGCCCTCGTCCCGGAGGCGTGTGAGGTCGTCCATGGGTCAGGACCTGGTCGTGATCTGGACGGCGAAGCTCGTGCCCTTCTTGACACGAACGCTCTGGCCGGGGGCGAGTGAGCCGGAGTCGTTCCCGTGCTGCGCACGGGTGTACGTGACGACATACTCGGCGCCCGCGCCCGGAGCCTGGCCTGGGAAGGCGAGGGCGACGACCTGCTCGAACGTTACGTCCCGATCTGGAACATCGTACGGACGGGCGTTGACGTAGATCTCGATCGTCCTGGGTCCGTGAGCTTCAGGGCTGTCTGGGGCTGCATGGGTAGGAATCACGGGCACCTCCTGGGTGTCGGGCAGGGATCCCAGCCGCAGCGCGGTAGGCTTTACCTGTCTGGTAAACGACTCTACACCACTTCGGCTTTACCTAGGAGGTAAAGGTGCTCCTGGCGTGGCGCGACCCCGCGCTCGGGCAGACATGCTCCTCCGGCGTCGGCATGGAGCTCCGTTGGCCAGGGTCCGTGGACGCCATCAAGCGCCTCCTCTGGACCGTGAAGCACTGCCAGGACCTTCGAGCGCTCCTGCGGCACCCATCCGTCACTATCACCACGAGCGGCCCCGGCTTCGAGGCGTTCACTGTGCAGATGCCCAGCGCCGGGATGAGCGCGTTGGCACTGACCCATACGGGGGAGGTGCTCAGCATCGCAAGCCCAGGACAGCTCGTACAGCACGCGAGCACCACGACCGCATTGCTCGTCGCGGACCTCATGGCTGAGGGATCCGCCGACATTCGAGAGGCAATCTGATGACGACCCCCCACACCAGCACGACGCGTTACAACCCGAGCGAGTTCGAGCCAGACTGGGCCTTCACTCCGGGCACGATGATCCTGCAGTCGCTCGAAGACCTCCGGTTCACGCAGGCCGATGTCGCCGCCCGGGCGAGCATCAGCGCCAAGCACCTCAACCAAGTCATCAAGGCGCACGCACCGCTCTCCCCCGATGTTGCAGTCGCACTCGAGCGAGTCCTCGGGGTACCTGCAGAGCACTGGCTCGCGCTTGAGGCGACCTGGCAGGCACACAAGGCCCGCGAAACCACGCAGCGCTCCTTCGCGGGCCTCGCCTCGTGGCTCGACAGCTTCCCGGCTGCCGTGCTGCAGGAGCGGAATATCATTGACACGAAGGCCACCGTCGCATCCCGCGCCGATGCGCTCCTCCGCTTCTTCCACGTCGCCGACACCACCGCATTCGACAAGGTATGGCTCGCTCCCCAGGCAAGCTACAAGAGGAGCCAGAAGTTCGCGATCGACCCCTACGGGACAGCTCTGTGGCTCCGACTCGCCGAGGTGGCCGCGGAAGCTTCCAGCGACACCTGCCCCTCCTACGACGCGAGCAGGCTTCGGGCCATCGCGCGCATGATCCCGCCGCTCACACGCGAGCCGATCCGGAGTGGGTTCACGAGCGCTCAGGCCCTTCTGAGCAAGGCCGGTGTCCTGCTGGTGTTCGTCCCTGAGATTGCAGACACGCGAATCACCGGTGCATCCAGGTGGCTCACATCCGGCCACCCAGTGATCGCACTTTCGGGGCGTCACAAGTTCCTCGACATCTTCTGGTTCACGCTTCTGCACGAGATCGGCCACGTTCTCCTGCACCCAAAGCGAGCAACGTACCTAGACATTGAGGGCGTACACGACGACGCAGACCAGCGGGAGGCGTCCGCCGACTCCTTCGCCAGCGAGCTGATCCTCACCGACACTCTGCGGGAAGAACTCACCGAGCTCAGCTCTGACGCCGAACTCAGCGCGCTCGCGCGGCGTGCCGGTGTCTCCGAGGGTGTGATCGCTGGCCAGTACGCACACGCCACCGACAACTGGAGGAAGTTCGGGAAGTTGCGACAGAGGGACGACTTGGCAACGGCCCTCCGATAACGCCCCGTTCAGGTCTGCAGGCTAGCTCCGAGATCGGACTGCAGTGTCAATGAACTCAGGCCCAGGGGATGGGTCGTGCTGTCGAAGAAGTGGACTGTGTGCGGCTCGAGCGCACGTCGCAGGTGGGCCTTCTGTTCGATGATCGCCCGCGGATCGTCATCTGGCCAGACCGAGATCGCAATCTCGCGCTTTCCACCCGCGACGAGGGCCTCCATGACGTGCTGATCTTGCGGCGCGAGCGAATGGCCGAACACCACGGTGTCGCCGGTGCTGGTGCGGAGCCGGTCGAGGCACCAACTGAGGTACTGCGAGCCACGGATGGTCGAAAGCTTCGCACGTGAGGTCCCTTCGCTGACGAAGAGCGGCCGCCCGGAACCTGTCAACCTGTCTGGAGTCGGTCGTCGGTGGTGGGGTGGTTGATGGCGACTTGTGCCATCGGGGTGTGGATGACGGGTCGGGCTCGGAATCGTTCGGGGTGGGCCTGGTAGAGGTGTCCC
>NZ_WNXZ01000013.1 GCF_009733845.1 Pseudactinotalea terrae | reverse complement strand
GCCTGACCCTGACCGCGATGCTGGGCTGGGCCCTCTCACGCCGCCACACCATCGGCAACCGACCCCTGCTGCTGCTCGTACTCATCAGCCTGCTGTTCAACCCCGGCATCATCCCCAGCTACCTCGTCGTCCAACAACTCGGCCTGCTCGACACCCTCTGGGCCATCATCATCCCCACCTCGGTCTCAGCATTCAACGTCATCGTGGTCCGCGCCTTCTTCGTCGGCCTCCCCCAAGAAGTCATGGACTCCGCCCGCATCGACGGCGCCGGCGAATGGCAACTCTTCTGGCACATGGGCCTACCCCTAGCCCGCCCCGTGCTGGCCGTCGTCGGCCTCTTCTACGGCGTCGGCTACTGGAACGCCTTCTTCAACGCCATGCTCTACCTCTCCGACTCCGCCCTATGGCCACTGCAACTCGTCCTGCGCACCTACGTCGTGGACGGCACCCAACTCGGAGCCCAAGAACTCGGCGCCGAAACCACCCTCCCACCCCAAACCACCATCCAGATGGCCATCCTCGTCATCTCCATCATCCCCATCCTCATCATCTACCCCTTCCTACAACGCCACTTCGCCAAAGGCATGCTCACCGGCGCCGTCAAAGGCTGACCCCACCCCCACCCGGGTCGCACAGCCGCGCCCGGAACCATCACCAAGGAGGAATCACGTGTCAGGAATTCGGATCGCTCGCCGCCGCCTGCTGCAGAGCACGCTCGCCCTCGGTGGCCTGGCCGCCCTCGGCGGCACGCTCTCGGCATGCAGCAACGAGGGCCGTGGTGACGGAGGCTCGCAGGCCGAGAACGACGCCGTCGCGCTGCCCACCTTCATCCCTTATCCCGGCTTCACTCCCGATCTGCCCGGCGAGAACGGCGTCACCGACACGATGCTGACCTATCCGGCGAACCCGGAGCCCGTCACGGACGGTCCTCCTGGAGACGGGAAGGACTTCGGCGCGTTCGCGCTCACCAACACCCCGGTCCCGCCCTCGATGGACCAGAACGCGTTCTGGCAGGAGCTCAACAAGCGCCTCGGTGCCACGATGTCGGTCTCACTGGTTCCCAGCGGGGACTACACCGACCGGTTCCAGACCACGGTCGCAGGCGACCGGCTGCCGGATCTGTTCACGTACTGGCCCAAGGGCATCCCGGGGCTGCCCTCGCTGCTGCGGGAGCGTGCCGCCGACCTCACCGACCTGCTCAGCGGCGACGCGATCGAGAACTACCCGTTCCTGGCCGCGATCCCCACGGACAGCTGGCGCTCGACCGTCTACGGCGGGCGCATCTACGGCGTGCCGATCGCGCGGGCCGCGCAGAGCAGTGTGGTGCTCTACGGCCGTTTCGACCTGCTGGGCGATCTGGGCATCGACCCCGACCCCGGCTCCTGGGACGAGATGCGGAGCATGTTCGCCGAGGTGAGCTCGACGAACACCTGGGCCCTGGCGAACGTGCCGATGCAGGTCATCCGGCAGTCCTTCGGCATCCCGAACGGCTGGTCGGTGGACGACGGCGGCAGCTGGACCAGCGCGAACGAGCACGAGGCTCAGCTGGACGCGCTCGAGGCGGGTCGCAAGCTCGTCGAGGACGGCCTGGTGCACCCTGACACGACCTCCGCGGACAACCAGCAGCGACAGTCATGGGCCGTCGCCGGCACCACCTGGTTCCTGGAGGACACCTTCAGCGCACGGCCGGCATTCACCAACATGACCAGCGAGGCGGTCGACCTCGACGTCGTGCTGCCGCCGCTCGCCGAGGGCGGCGGCATGGCGCCGATCTGGCTCGCCGCTCCCACGCACAACGTCACCGGGATCAGCCTGAAGTCTGCGGACCGTGCCGAGGCCCTGCTCGACGTGCTCAACTGGCTGGCCGCACCGTTCGGGAGCGCCGAGCACCTCTTCAAGATCTACGGCATCGAGGGCGTGCACCACGATCTCGTCGACGGCGAGCCCGTGCTCAACGACAAGGGCAGGAGCGAGACCAAGCTCGGGATCGACTACCTCGCCCAGGGCCCGTTCGTCTCCTACCTGCCCGGGCACGCCGACGTCGCCCAGTCGATGTACGACGTCCAGGTCGAGGCGATCCCGACGGCGATCGCGAACCCGGCCGCCACGCTCTTCAGCGAGACCGAGTCGCGCAAGGGCTCGCAGATCAACGAGGCGCTCTCCGACATCGGCGTCGACATCCTGCAGGGCCGCAAGCCGGTCTCGGCATGGACCGACGCGGTCGCCACCTGGAAGAAGGACGGCGGCGACGCCATGCGCGACGAGTTCGAGCAGGCCTACGCCGAGAACGAGGGCTGAACCGGCGCGACCGGCCGGTGCGGATCTCGCGTCCGCACCGGACCGGCCGCCGTCCACCACCATGACGGCACCCCTGCTCCTGATGACCTTCGACGACCGAGCCGTCGACACCTGGTTCGCGCACCGCGGTGTGCTCGAGGACGCCGGCGCCCACGTCACGTTCTTCGTCTCGTGGGCCGACGAGCTCACCGACGAGGAGACCGACCAGCTGCTCGTGCTCCAGCAGCACGGTCACACGGTGGCGAGCCACGGCCTGCGCCACCGTGACGCTCTCGCTGACGTGGCCGACCACGGCCTGCGGGCCTATCTCGAGAGGGAGATCGTGCCGTCGGTCCAGGCCCTGCAGGAGCGCGGTCTGGGGCATCGCGACTTCGCCTACCCCCTCGGACGGCACGATGACGCCGTCGACGACGAGCTGCTCGAGCACTTCTCGTGGCTGCGTGCGACGTCGCCGCGGCACGCGGACGCACGCGCCTCCCGGGTGCTGATCGACCTCGACGCGGGCCTGCGGGTGCTGCCGTCACGGGGCGTCGACGTCGGGCGACGCGGCGTCGCCCACCCCGACGACCGCCAGACTCTGCTGAGCCTGCTCGACGAGGCGGCGCGCAGCGGGCTCAGCGTGTGCCTGTATGCCCACGACATCCTCGAGTGGGACCAGGGGCTCGCCCGGGGCACCAACTTCATCACGCCTGCACAGCTCCGCCAGGTGCTGCAGGCTGCCACGGAGCGCGGGCTGTCCGCGGTCGGGACCGGGGTGCTCCCCGACTGAGCCACACCCGGGCGCGACCCGTTGCGAGAACCCACGACCACGAGACCCACCCGCGGACGGACGACCTGCTCGGCCGCGGCCACGAACGCCGAACGATCAAGGACCACGGATCACCATGTCTTCCCGACCCACGCCCGCCTCCGAGGCCATCGCGCCGAGCGTCGTCCCGGACTGGGACAGGGCACGCACGCGCGTCACGCAGCTCGGCTGGGCCGCCGACACCCTCGACGCCGTGCGCCAGGACTTCGAGCACTGGCGCCGTCATCTGCACCTGCCTGGGCCCGAGGGTGCGAGCGCCTGGACCCACCACTACTTCTGCGACGACGACGGCGCCCCGCTGACGTTCGACCCTGACAGTCCGCTCGTGCATCGCTGCTCCTCGTGCGATCGGCCCTACACCGGCGAACCGTGGGACGGCGCCTGGCGTACCCGGATGCACAACGTGGCGGCCAGCCAGTCGGTACGTGCGGCGGTGCTGGCACGACTCGCCGACGACCAGGAGACCCGGACGGCCGCGATCGCCGTCCTCACCGAGATCATCACCCACTACGCAACGAGCTACGAGGCGTACGAGCTGCACGGTGTCAACGTCGGCAAGGGTCGTGTGACACCGCAGAACCTCGACGAGTCGGTCTTCACGATCGGGCTGCTGCGCTCCGTGCGCTGGGCGGGACCGCTGCTGCCCGAGCCGGTGCGGGAGGCCGCGCGCGCGCTCGCCACCCAGGTGGCTGCCGTGCTGGAGCCGCAGCTCGGGATGATCCACAACATCCACTGCTGGATCGTGGCCGCGCTCGCCGAGTGCGCCGTCGCCACCGACGAGGTCGACCTGCTCGCCACGGTGACCCACGGGCCCTTCGGTGCTCGGCAACAGCTGCTCGAGGGGATGCACCCCGAAGGCCTCTGGTTCGAGGTCAACCCCCACTACCACTTCTACACCGTGAACGCCCTGCTGTCGTTCGTCGAGGCCGCCGGCCCGATCGCGTTGGCCGGCGAGCCGGCTGCCCGGCTGCTGCGCGCGGTGGAGGCGCCCGCCGAGCTGGCCTACTCCGACGGCAGGATCCCTGCCTACGGCGACGGCTGGCCGGACAGCTTCCTCGGGACGTTCGCCCAGACGGCGGAGGTCGCCTCCGCCCTGCTGCCGGGTGCAGGCCCGGCGCTCGCGGCTCGTTATGCGGATGAGCGGCCCGCGCACGTACAGGTCTGGTTCGGTGCCAACCACGTCGATGGGACCTCGCCGACGCGGACGGGCCGCTACAGCGTCGGTGCGCTGGTCTTCGGCGCCGACGACCTGCCGAACGTGGACGACGGCACCCCGCTCACCTCCTTCGTGTGGGAGGGTCCGGGGATCGGGATGCTGCGCAGACCGCCCACCCGGGTCGCGATGCGCTTCGGCCCCGACGCCGGCTGGCACGACCACCACGACAAGCTGGCCGTCGACGTCGAGTGCGGCCAGTGGCGCAGCCTGGACCTCGGGACCAGCGGCTACGGCGCGGACATCACGGTCTGGATGCGCTCGCAGGTCGCTCACAACGTGCTGGTGGTCGAGGATGCGCCGCAACCCCGGCACGCAGGTGAGCTGGTCCACGCCGACGACCGCTCGCTGGTGGCCCGCAGTGCGTGGAACGGGGCCGAGGTCAGCCGCAGCCTGCAGCTCACGGACTCGGGCTGGACCGACGAGATGGAGGTCGTGTGCGAGCCGGGGACCCCGCTGGAGTGGCTGTTCCACGGCGACGGCGCGATTGTCGCCGCGACCGGGGCCGAGCTCGACCTGCCCGACGACGACCTCGGGCACGGCTGGCTCACCCAGGTGCGGTCGCTGTCCGCGCACGAAGGGGAGGTGACCGTGACGTGGGACCATCCGGACGCCCCGCGCCTGCGCATCGAGCTGCCGCCAGGATGGGCCGCGTACCGCGCGGACGCTCCCGCGAACCCGTCCGGTCTGCCGCTCGGGCTGGTCGCGGCACGTGGCCCCGCAGGCACGACGACCACCATCCGGGCGACGTTCTCACGCGGGGTGACGGCATGAACGCCGTGCACCGGCCGACCGCGATGCTCGCGAGCGCGTCGATGGCGGTGCTCGACCGGTGGTGGGACCCGAGCACGCACCTGGTCACCGACCCGCTCTGGGGGCAGAGCCCGCGGCGTGCCCGCGTGCGCGAGACCGGCTTGTACGCCCTCGGGCTGCTCGCCCGCGGCGGTCCGGGCGACCTCGACCGCGCGCGGCAGGCGCTCGAGGCGGTGCTGGCGCACCAGCTCGACCAGCCGGGCGCGCCCTGGCACGGCACCTGGCTGCGGTTCCCCCACGAGCCCGCCCTGAACCACACCTCCCTCGCGTGGCGCGACTACGACCCCAACTGGCGCGAGTTCATCGGCTGCACGCTGCTGCTCGTGGTCATGGGGTGGGAGGACCAGCTGCCGGGCGAGCTCGTCGGACGGCTCGACCGCGCCCTCGACCTCGCGGTGGCCGGCAGCCTCGCACGCGGTGTCTCCCCGCACTACTCCAACATCGCCCTGATGGCGGCGTTCCTCCAGCACGCCGTCGGGAAGCGGCAGGGCGATGCCGCGACCGACACCGCCGGCGTCGAGCTGATGCAGGCGGTGCTCGACCTGTTCGAGTCCCACGGCGCCTTCGAGGAGTACAACTCGCCGACCTACTACGGGGTGGACCTCTACGCGCTCGCCCTCTGGCGCCGCCACGGGTCGAACCCGGGCACGGTGGCGCGGGCTCGCACCGTGGAGCTGGCCCTCTGGCGCGACATCGCCGCCCACCACCATGCCGGTCTGCAGAACCTCGCCGGGCCCTACGACCGTTCCTACGGCATGGACCTCGGCGACTACTCGGGCGCCCTCGGGCTCTGGCTGTGGCTCGCGCAGGGGCGCCAGGGCGGGGTGTATCCCGCTCTCGACCGACCCCACCAGCATCAGTGGGACCTCGGGCTCGGACCGTCGGTGGCCCTGCTCGGCCTGCCCGAGCTGCCGGCGGAGGTGCGCGCCGAGCTCGACTCGTTCAGCGGTCCGCGCACGGTCGAGCAGCCGATCGACGGGCGCAGGGTCGCCCGGAGCGTGCTCGAGGAGAACCTCATGGTCGGTGCCGAGCACGTGGGCGGTGACCGCGGGAGCCTGCACGACCAGTTCCATCCGCTGACGGCGCACTGGCGCCTGGCCGACGGCGTGGGTTGGCTGCGGCTGGTCAGCGCGCTCACCATCGACGTCACGGCGAAGCGAGCGGGGACCGACGCCGTCGATGTGGCTCTGCAGCGGGCCAACGGAGGCGACCTCGCCTTCCAGGTGCGCGCCGACGGGCTCGACCCGGCTGCCCTGACGGCGCAGCGGTGGGAGCTCCCCGGGCTGAGCGTCGCCGTCGACGGTGTGGGCGAGCTGGTCCGTGTCGAGGCCGCCCCCGACGGCACCTGGTGGTTGCGGTACCGGTCGACGGGTGGCCCCGGCGGAGCCGAGCTGGCGCTGCGCCACCGCCCGGCGGACCCACTCGGCTGACACATGAGCAGCACCGCCGCGACGCGGCCGACAGCACTGATGGCCGACCTGCAGTCGGTGCCGGTCGGCGTCGACGTCACGCAGCCACGGTTCTCCTGGGTCGTGCCACGCCTGGGCGACGGGATGCAGGTGCGCTTCCGCATCCAGGTGGCCGGTTCCCCCGGCTCCTTCCGCACGCCGGTGTGGGACAGCGGCGAGGTCGCCTCGCCGTCGTCGACGGCCGTCCGCTACACCGGTCCGCGACTGGCGGCATCGACGCCGTACTGGTGGCGGGTGCGGGTCGAGACGTCGCTGCCCGGGGACTGGGCGGAGCCGGCGCGCTTCATCACGGCGGCCGCGCGCTGGGGCGGGGCGGCGATCTGGGGGCCTGTCGCCGTCGAGCCTGCAGGCAAGGCGAGCCCGTGGGTGCTGCTGCGGACCGAGCTCGAGCTCCCGTCCGCACCGGTGCTGGCGGCGTTCGTCGAGGCCGCCGGGACCTCACCCGAAGGGGGCCCACGTGCGGAGGGCGGCCCGCTGGGCGGTCGGCAGTACGTCTACAAGCTGTGGCTCAACGGCGAGGTCGCGGGGCGGGGAAGCGTGCGCGGCTCCGATGAGCGCGTGCGGTCTCACACCCATGACGTGACCGCGCTGCTCCGGCCGGGCCGGAACGCGCTGGCGGCGCTGTGCTGGGCCGAGCACGGCCGTCAGCTGATCGGGCGCCTGGTGGCGGTCCTCGTCGACGGCACCCGGATCGAGGTGCCCACCTCCACGCGGTGGAGGTGCCTGCCCGGTGGCGGGCTCCTGCCCGGCACGGCCGACATCGGCGGTGGCTGGTACCGCGCGCCCCGCGAGGACTGGGACCTGCGGCACGAGCCGGTGGGATGGACCGAGCCCGGGTTCGATGACAGCGACTGGCCGCCCGCGCAGGCCCGCGAGACGCCGGCGGGTCCCGCGCCCGCGGTCGTCAACATCGAGCAGCACGTCGGTGAGGTCGCGTCGGCACGCCGGCAGTCGCCCGGCCGGTGGTTCATCGATCTCGGGCGGGAGATCGTCGGCGGTCTGCGCCTGGAGGTCGACGGTCTCGCGGGCGCGCGTGTGCACGTGCGGCTCGGCGAGGAGCTGGAGGGCGGCCGGGTGCGGTACCGGATGCGCACCTCCAACACCTACGAGGACACGTGGACCCTGCGGGAGGGGCCGCAGATGGTCGAGCACTGGGGGTATCGGGCGTTCCGCTACGTCGAGCTCGAGACCGACCCGGTGCTCGACCTGGCGCGTGCGGTGCGGCCGCTGGTGCTGCGGTCGGCGCACGTCGGCGGTGGTGCGTTCCGCTCCTCCGACCCGGATCTCGACCGTGTGTGGGAGCTGTGCCGGTACACGATCGAGGCCACCTCGCTCGATCTCTACGTCGACACCCCCGCCAGGGAGCGTGGCCCCTACGAGGGTGACGCCTACGTCAACCAGCTGTCCCAGTACGCCGTCGAGCCCAGCTATGCGCTCGCGCGGTACTCGGGCGAGTACCTCACCCGCCGGTCGACCTGGCCCTCGGAGTACCACCTGATGCCGGTGCTGATCGCGTGGCAGGACTACCTCGAGACCGGTGACGACCGGCAGCTGCGCACCGACGTCGAGCACTGGGAGCGGCTCGGCTACGACCGGTACCTCGGTGAGGACGACCTGGTCCACAAGGACCCGACGCCGGACGACGGCGGCTTCGGCACCGACCTGGTGGACTGGCCGGCGGCCTACCGCGACGGGTACGAGCTCACCGAGGTGAACACGGTGCTCAACGCGTTCCAGGCCGCTGCGTCCGCGACGCTCGCCCAGATCGCCGAGACGCTCGGCCGGCCACGTGACGCAACGCGCCACCGCGAGCGCGCCGACCGGATCCGGGCAGCCGTCAACACGTTGCTGCTCGACCGGGCCGGCTACCGCGACGGACTCCACTCGAGCCATCGCGCCCAGCACGCGACCGCGGTGCCCGTCGCGCTCGGGGTGGCGCCGGCGGACCGGCTCGGCGAGCTGGGCGACCTGCTCGCACGCGACGGCATGCGCATGAGCGTGTACGGCGCGCAGTTCCTGCTGGAGGCGCTGTGCCGCGCGGGCCGCACCGACCATGCGGTTGCGCTGATGACCGCAACCGGGCCGAACAGCTGGGTGAACCTGATCGACCGCCTCGGCGCCACGATCGTCCCGGAGGCGTGGGACCCGGCACGCAAGCCCAACATGACGTTCTCGCACGCCTGGGGGTCCGCGCCGGTCAACATCGTCGCGCGGTGGATCCTGGGCGTCCGGGTCGAGTCACCCGGGGCCGCACAGATCGTGGTCGAACCTCGGCCGGGGCCGCTGGCACGCATGCGCGGCACCGTGCCGACGATCCGCGGGCCGGTGGTCGTCGCCTACGACCGGGCAGCCGGGTTCCTGCAGGTGACGGTCCCGCCGAACGTCCTCGCACGGCTGGCGCTGTCCCGAGGGGAGCTCGGCCTCCCCGAGGATGCCGCCGTCCACGCCCCGCACGGCTCCGTGATCACCGAGACGGCCGAGCTGATCGAGCTCACCGGTGTCCGCGCGGGCGAGGTGCGGGTCTGTCGGGCGTGAGCGCCGGCCGGGGTCAGGAGCAGCCCCTCACGAGGCGTCGAGGCGACGCATGATGGGTGTCGCGCTGACGCCGTGCACCATCACCGACAAGGCGATCGTGAAGCCGACCGTGGCCCACAGCTGAGGCAGCTGCGCGAAGCTCGCCTCGCCGGCGGCGTAGGCCAGGTAGTAGATCGACCCGATCCCACGGACCCCGAAGAACCCGATCGCCAGGCGCTCGCGCCCGGTCAGCGCCCGATCGCCCTCCTGCACGCGGCCCCGCTGCACGAACAGCGCGAGCGACGCGAGAGCGGGGCGTATCAGGAACACCAGGGCCACCCCGATCGCGACGCCCGCGGGCGTCAGCTCGGCCAGCAGTCCGTTGGTGAACGAGACCCCCAGGAGCAGCAGCACCATCAGCGTGAGCAGCTGCTCCAGACGTTCGATGACCGCGTGCATCTGCTGGTGGTACTCGTGCCCGCGCTCGGTGGCACGCAGCGTCAACGCCGCCACGAAGACGGAGAGGAATCCATACCCTTGCGCAACCTGACCGACGCCGTAGGCGAGCAGCAGCGCCGCGACCGCCAGCAGCGGCTTGCCGCGCTCTGCGACCCGCAGCTCTGCCACGTTCGAACGGAAGGCGGCCCGACCCAGCAGCCACCCCAGGAGCAGTCCGGCCACAGCCCCGATGGCGATCTTCCCCAGCAGGTAGAAGCCGATCCAGGGCCCGACGACATCTGCCAGCGCGGTGGGGGCAGCCAGCAGGATGGCGAGGTAGACGAAGGGAAACGCCATCGAGTCGTTGAGACCGGCTTCAGATGTCAGCGCGAAGCGGACCTCGTCGGACTCGTCGATGTCGCCGGTGCTGGCGCTCGGCTGCCCCGGACCCTCGACCTGCACGTCTCCGGCGAGTACCGGATCGGTTGGTGCGAGGACAGCCCCGAGCAGGATCGCTGCCGGTAGCGCCAACCCCAGCCACCACCAGCCGAGCAGCGCGACAGCCGCGATGCACAACGGCATCGTGATGGCGAGCAGGCGCCAGGTCGCGGACCACCGCCGCCAGGTGGATGGGCGCCGCAGGCTGATCGGGCGGTCCAGCGCGAGCCCGACCCCATCAGCGCGACGATGACCGCGAGCTCGGTCAGGTGCTCGGTGACGGAGTCGTGCACCAGCGGCGAGAACTGCTCGTCGTCCGCGAGCGGGAGGAGCCCGATCAGGCAACCGACCGCGAGCAGCACCACCGGTGCGGATAGCGCGGCACGCCGCAGCACCAGCGGAAGCACGATCGCGATCAGCAGCGCCGCGCCGAAGACGAGATACGCGACATCTGCGCTCATGGCGCTGCTCTGCTCACGGGGCTGTTCTATCTGCCCCGACGGTCCGAGCAACCCGAACGGTGGTCCGGGCAGCGCCCGCAGCGCTAGCGTGGCGACACCCGATCAGGACGGAGTGCCGATGACCACGACGACCGAAGCCGAGAAGCGGAGGGGCGCGTTCTCCTCCCGGACCGTGTTCATCCTCGCCGCGATCGGCTCCGCCGTGGGCCTGGGGAACATCTGGCGCTTCCCGTATGTCGCCTACGAGGGCGGCGGCGGGGCGTTCATCGTCCCGTACATCGTCGCCCTGCTCGTGGCCGGGCTGCCGTTCCTGCTGATGGACTACGCCCTCGGGCACCGCTACCGCGGCTCGGCACCGCTGGCGTTCGCGCGTCTGCGCCGCTGGACGGAGGGCATCGGCTGGTGGCAGGTCGCGATCTGTGTCGCGATCGCCGTCTACTACGCCGCCGTGGTGGCGTGGTCGATCCGCTACACGGGTTTCTCGCTGACACAGGCGTGGGGCGACGACCCGGAGTCGTTCCTCATGAACGACTTCCTGCAGCGCGCGGAGGGCGTGTCCTTCACCGTGGTGCCCGGCGTGCTGGTGCCGCTGGCGCTGGTCTGGGTCGTGACGATCGCCATCATGGCGTTCGGTGTGCAGAAGGGCGTCGGCGCCACCGCCGTGGTGTTCATCCCGGTGCTGCTGGTGGCGTTCACCGCACTCGTGGTGCAGGCGCTGCTGCTGCCGGGCGCGGTCGAGGGTCTGGACGCCCTGTTCACACCGCAGTGGGCGGCGCTGCTCGAGCCCGGGGTGTGGGGTGCAGCCTTCGGTCAGATCTTCTTCTCGCTGTCGGTGGGCTTCGGGATCATGATCACCTACAGCTCCTACGTGGGCCGCAAGACCGACATGACAGGGTCCGGCCTGGTCGTGGGGTTGTCGAACTCGGGCTTCGAGCTCCTCGCCGGCATCGGCGTCTTCGCGGCGCTCGGCTTCTTGGCGCAGGCGAACGGCGTGCAGGTCACCGAGGTCGTGGCCAGCGGCATCGGACTGGCGTTCGTGGTGTTCCCGGCGATCATCAGTGAAGCGCCGGCCGGTGCACTGATCGGCGTGCTGTTCTTCGGTTCCCTGGTGCTGGCGGGCATCACCTCGCTGGTGAGCATCCTGGAGGTGGTGATCTCCGCCGTCCGGGACAAGTTCGAGCTCACCCGGATTCGGGCGACCCTGCTCGTCACCGTGCCTGCTGCGCTGGTCAGCGTCGCGTTCTTCTCGACCGCCAGCGGTCTGAGCGTGCTCGACATCGTGGACCACTTCGTCAACCAGTACGGGATCCTGCTGGTCGCGGTGATCAGCACGCTCGCGGTGGCCTGGGGCGTGCGCGCGCTCCCGGGCCTCGCCGCCCACCTCAACCGGTCCGGCTCGGTCCGGCTCGGGCGGTGGTGGTATGTGCTCGTGGGCGGGGTGATCCCCGTGGCGTTGACCTTCGTGCTGGTGCAGCAGCTGATCACCGACCTGCGCACGCCGTACGAGGGCTACCCGATGTGGATGCTCGCCGTGTTCGGCTGGGGGGTGGCGGTCGCCGCGATCCTCTTCGGCCTGCTGGCGGGGCGCAGTCGATGGAAGGCGGGCACCGCCGTCGAGAACTTCGAAGCCGAGCACGACCGGGAGGATGCAGCATGAGCGGCGCAGCGGTGGTCATGATGGTCGTGTCGATCCTCATCGTGTGGGGTGGGCTCGCGGCCGCGATCGTCAACCTGAGGCGCGGCAACGGTCCGGGGCCGGACATTCACCGCGACCTGTAACCGGGCGGCGCCCGCGGGGCCGAGAATGGGGTTCATGCCTCTCGCACCCCGGTACCTGGCCGACGACGCCCGCTACGGATCGATGACCTACCGCCGCACCGGCCGCTCCGGGCTCGACCTGCCCGCGCTGTCGCTCGGTCTGTGGCACAACTTCGGCGACGTGTCCTCGTTCGAGACCCAGCGCGGGATCCTGCGCCGGGCGTTCGACCTGGGGATCACGCACGTCGACCTCGCGAACAACTACGGCCCGCCCCACGGCTCCGCGGAGGAGAACTTCGGGCGCCACCTGGCCAAGGACCTGGCGCCGTACCGCGACGAGCTCGTCATCTCCACCAAAGCCGGGTACGAGATGTGGCCCGGCCCGTACGGCGACCACGGCTCGCGCAAGTACCTGCTGTCCTCGCTCGAGCAGTCGCTGGGCCGCATGGGTCTCGACCACGTGGACGTCTTCTACCACCACCGGCCCGACCCCTCCACGCCGCTGGAGGAGACGATGGGTGCGCTCGCCTCCGCGGTGCAGCAGGGCAAGGCCACGTACGTGGGGGTCTCCAACTACTCGCCGTCGCGCACTCGTCAGGCGGCCCGGGTGCTCGCCGACCTCGGTGTGCCGCTGCTCATCCACCAGCCGAGCTACTCGATGTTCAACCGCCATGTCGAGATTGCTGAGCGCGACGACGCCTACGACGGCGCCCAGAGCGCGTCGTTGCTCGACGTCGTCGGGGAGCTGGGCATCGGGATGATCGTGTTCTCGCCACTGGCTCAGGGTCTGCTGACCGGCCGATACCTGGGTGGGTCGGCCCCGGAGGGCTCACGTGCCGCGCGCAGCGACTCGCCGTTCCTGTCGTCCTCGAACCTCAGCGAGACCTACCTGGAGCGCGCGCGGGCGCTGAACGCGATCGCGGAGGGCCGCGGGCAGAGCCTCGCGCAGCTCGCGCTGTCGTGGGTGCTGCGCGACCAGCGTGTGACGTCGGCGCTCATCGGTGCCTCATCGGTGGCTCAGCTCGAGGACAACGTGGCCGCCCTCGCCGCGCCGCCGCTCACCGCCGAGGAGCTGGCCGCCATCGAGCCGCATGCCGTGGACGGCACCGGCCGGTGACGGCACGCAGGGCGAACGCCTGTCACGTGCGACGCCTCGCGGCCGTCGGAAGAGATCCGACATGCTGTTCACCGGGGGGCTACTCGTGCGTGGCCAGACTGGCCTAGTGTGAGGATGTCGTGACAAACGACCGTGCACGGTGGGCCGGCCCGAACCTGGCACCGCGCACCGACGACGACGTCCGAGGAGAATCATGGTCACCCGCAGGCGAATCCTGACCGCCACGCTCGCATCCGTCACCACCCTCAGCCTCGTAGCCGCGTGCGGCTCGGGCGAGGGCGAGGGGGAGGGCGACGGCGGTGCCGTCACCCTGACGATCACGGCCAACGCGATCTCGGGCGGCAAGAACGCCGCCGAGGCCGACTGGATCCGCGACTGGGTGATCCCTGAGTTCGAGGCGGCGCAGGCCGAGGCCGGGAACGACGTCACCGTCGAGTTCCTCGAGGAGGGTGTCGACGACGAGGACTACAAGACCAAGATCGCGCTCGACCTGCAGTCCGGCGAGGGTGCCGACATCATCGGCATCGACGGCATCTGGGTCGGCGAGTTCGCCGAGGCCGGCTACATCGCCCCGCTGAGCGAGGTCGGTGGCGACGCCGTCGAGAGCTGGGAGGGCTGGGACCAGATGTCGGAGGCCGTGCAGTCCGCGATGTCCTTCGAGGACCAGCGCTACGGCGTCCCGCAGGGGGCCGACGGCCGGGTGCTCTACTACAACAAGGAGCTGTTCGCGCAGGCGGGTCTGCCGGAGGATTGGCAACCGACCAGCTGGGACGAGGTCCTCGAGGCTGCCCGCTCGCTGTCCAGCCTGGACGGCGTGGTCCCGATCCAGCTGAACGCCGGCACCGCGATGGGTGAGGCCACGACGATGCAGGGCCTGCTGCCCGTGCTGGCCGGCACCGGCCAGGAGGTCTACTCCGAGGGCATGTGGAACGGTGACACGCAGGGCCTGCGGGACGCGCTCGGCCTGTACGCCACGATCTACGGCGAGGAGCTCGGCGACCCGATCCTCCAGCAGGAGGCCGCAGGCCGCGACAACTCCTTCGCGCAGTTCGCAGCAGGCGAGATCGGCATCCTCCTGGAGGGCGACTACTTCTGGCGCTCGGTCATCAACCCCGACGAGAGCATCGGCACCGCCCCGATGGCGAACCGCGACGAGGTTGTCGGCTACACCCTGATCCCGGCCCAGAGCCCCGGCAGCGGCGTCGAGGGCCGCGACTTCGTCTCGATGGGTGGCGGCACCGGCCGCGTCCTCAACCCGAACTCGGAGCACCCCGAGCTGGCGTGGGAGCTGCTGGCGTTCATGAACTCCGCCGAGGCCTACACCGAGCGGGTGGCCGGCACCGTGTCGATCACTCCTCGCGACGACGTCAACGCCGAGGTGCTCGCCAGCGACCCGATGCTCACCTTCGTGAGCGAGAACGTGCTCCCGATCAACAGCTATCGGCCGGGCCTGGCGGAGTACCCCCAGGTGTCGGTGGCGCTGCAGGAGGCCACGGCCGCCGTCGTCGACGGCACCTCGCCCGAGGATGCCGCAGCCGCCTACGAGGAGGCGCTGATAGGCATCGTCGGCGAGGAGAACGTGGCAGCGGGCAGCTGACTTGACGTCCACACCGGCATCGGCGGGGGGCGGATCGGCCCCCCGCCGCCGCAATCGGCGAAGCGCGGTCGACGACGTCGCCGGGCTCGGTCTGCTCGGTGCGGGCGCGTTCGTGGCACCTGCGCTCGCGCTGATCGGGCTGTTCCTGGTGTTCCCGGCGCTGTGGACGATCTATCTCGGGATGACCGACTACCGGCTCACCGGGCTGCAGGCGGTCGACCCCAGCTTCGTCGGTCTCGACAACTACGGGCGGATCCTCGGCGACCCCGCGTTCTGGCGCTCGCTGCGCCTGACGCTGGTGTTCGTGCTGGTCTCGGGCATCATCGGGCAGTCGCTGCTCGGGTTCGCGATCGCGTGGGCGCTGCGGCGGCTGACCGGCTGGCTCAAGTCGCTCATCGAGACGCTCGTGCTCGCGGCGTGGGTGATCCCGGCGTCGGTGTCGTCGTTCCTGTGGATCGCACTGCTCGACCGCCGCGGCGGGACGCTCAACGAGATCCTCGGGACCGAGGGCACCGCGTGGCTGATCGAGCACCCGATGGCCGCGATCATCATCTTCAACGTCTGGGTCGGCACCGCGTTCTCGATGCTGCTGTTCTCGTCGGCGCTCGCGGCCGTGCCGCCGTCACAGCTGGAGAGCGCGCGGATGGCGGGCGCGGGCGGCTGGCAGCAGCTGCGCGACGTGGTCATCCCGAACATCCGCGGGCACATCCTCACGAACACGCTGCTGATCACGTTGTGGACGTTCAACACCTTCACGCCCTACCTCGTGACCGCGGGTGGACCGAACGGCGCCTCGGAGATCCTGGCGGTCTACATCTACAACACCGCGATCCCCGGTGGGCAGCTCGGCGTCGGCGCCGCGATCTCGCTGATCATGCTGCTCATCAACCTGGTGATCGCGCTCGGCTACCTGCGGGTGGGCCGTGCGCGGCAGGCCAAGCCTGCCGACGCCACCGCGGCGGAGACCGCCGGTGGGGTGGTGAAGCCCTCATGAGTGAGATGCCTGCGCGGCTGGCCGCGACCCCCCGGGTGCGGCACTTCGTCTCGCGCGTGCTGATGGTGATCGGGCTGGCGCTGGTGGTCGTGTTCTTCGGGCTGCCGCTGCTCTGGTTGGTGACCGCCCCGTTCGACTCGGTGCCCACGCTCGCGGTCTCGTGGCCCGAGTGGACGCTGTCGAGCTTCGCAGCGATCGGCGAGAACCGGTACGCCGTGGGGTCGTTCGTGAACTCGGCGATCATCGGGGTCGGGACCTGCGCCGTCGTGCTCGTCCTGGGAGCGTTCGCCTCCTACGCGTTGTCTCGCGTGCGGATCCCCGGTCGCGACGGGCTGCTCTACGCGCTGCTGCTGCTGTCCTCCATCGTGACCGGCACGGCGGCCATGGTGCCCACGTTCCAGCTGGTCAACCTGCTGGGACTGATCGACACGCACCTCGCGGTGGTGCTGGTGATCTCGGGCGGCACGTTGCCCACGGTCATCTTCATCCTCAAGGACTTCATGGACTCGATCCCGAAGTCGTACGAGGAGTCGGCACGGCTCTACGGGGCGCGGCCCTGGCAGATCCTGCGCGACGTCGTGGTGCCGATCTCCCGCCCGGGGCTGGCGTTCGTGGCGGTGTGGACGCTCGTGCAGGTGTGGGGCAACTTCCTCGTGCCGTACCTGCTGATCCGCCGCACCGAGCAGCAGCCCGCGGCGGTGCTGATGTACACGTTCTACACGGAGTCGGGGCAGGCGGACCTGCGGCTGCTGTCGGCGTTCGCGCTGATCTTCTCCATCCCGATCATCGTCATGTACTTCCTCGTCAACCGACGGTACGGATTCCGGTTCCACGGAGGGATCAAGAGCTGATGGCCGCCATCACCACGCAGGCACTCGTCAAGGAGTACCCCGGTGGGGTGCGGGGGGTCGACGGCGTCGACATCACGATCGCCGACGGCGAGTTCTTCGCCCTCCTCGGCCCCTCCGGGTGCGGCAAGACCACGCTGCTGCGCTCGATCGCCGGGCTCGAGGCGATCACCGAGGGGCAGCTGCACATCGGCGACCGTGACGTGACCCGGCTGGAGCCCGGTCAGCGCAACGTGGCCATGGTGTTCCAGGACTATGCGCTGTTCCCGCACATGGACGTGGCCGACAACATCGCCTACCCGCTCAAGATCCGCCGCCAAGGCCGATCGGCACGGCGCGGGGTGGCGGCCGAGGTGGGTGACGGCCTGTCGCTGACCGGTCTGATGGAACGCCGGCCAGGGCAGCTCTCGGGCGGTCAGCAGCAGCGGGTGGCGCTGGCTCGCGCGGTCGCCACCCGGCCGGACGTGCTGCTGCTGGACGAGCCGCTCTCCAACCTCGACGCCCGGTTGCGGCTCGAGGCGCGCACCTTCCTCAAGGAGCTGCAGCGCGACCTCGCGATCACGACCGTGTTCGTCACGCACGACCAGGCGGAAGCCCTGGCGCTCGCCGACCGCATCGCCGTGATGAGCGCCGGGAAGCTGTTGCAGGTCGGCACCCCACGCGAGGTGTTCGCGAAGCCCGCGACGACGTTCGTGGCCGGGTTCATCGGATCGACGCCGATGAACCTGCTCCCCGGGCGGGTCGAGGGCAGCCGCGTGCGGTTCGGGTCGGCTGACGTCCCTGTGCCGCCGGATGCCGTGGGCATGGTCGACGACGGCGCGGAGGTCGTGTGGGGTGCGCGCCCGGAGTACCTCGGCTGGAGCACGACGGCGGTCGAGGACGGCGTCGAGGCCGAGGTCACGGTCGTGGAGAACCTCGGCGCCTCGGTGCTCGTCACGGCTGCCGTGGGCACGGACCGGCTGCAGCTCGTGCTCGACGAGGACCACGAGCCGGAGCCCGGCGCGCGCGGCTGGGTGACAGCTCGGGCGCACCGCACGCTGCTGTTCGACGCCGAATCCGGGCAGCGACTGGATGCTGGGGCCGGCGTTCCGGCGGTGGCGCCGTGACGCAGGTGGTGCGGAGGCGGCTGACCCTGGGCGACCAGGCGGAGACCCGTTACCTGCCGGTGCCGTTCGACGTCCCGCCTGGTGCACCCTCGCTCGAGGTGCGGCTGTCCTACGACACGAGCACCGCCGTCGTCGACCTCGGTTGTGAGGGGCCCGAGGGGTGGCGAGGGTGGTCGGGAGGCGCGCGATCGCGGTTCGCGATCTTCGCGGAGGCCGCCACGCCGGGGTACGTGCCCGGCGCGCCCGAGGCGGGCACGTGGCACGTGGTGCTCGGGCTGCACCAGCTGCCGGCCGAGGGTGTCGAGGTGGTCGTGGAGATCGACGTGCCGGCGGCAGGTCCGGTCGAGATCGATCCGGTGGCGCCCGTGCTCGAGGTGCCGCGGGGGTCGGCGCGGGCACTGCCGGCACCTCGCGGGTTGACCTGGTTCGCTGGGGACTTCCACGCGCACACGTTGCACTCGGACGGGTCGGAGAGCATCGACCAGCTCGCCGCCCGGGCGGTGTCGAGCGGGCTGGACTTCGTCGCGGTGACCGACCACAACACGGTCAGCCACCATGCGCACTTGCCCGGAGTGGGGTCGCGGCACGGGGTGTCCCTGCTGCCCGGCCAGGAGGTCACGACGGCGCACGGGCACGCGAACGCGTTCGGCGACATCGGGTGGATCGACTTCCGGCGGCCCGGTCAGGACTGGGTGGACGATGTCGCCGCCCGTGGCGGGGTGCTCTCGGTCAATCACGCGGTGGACGGCGACTGCTCGTGGCAGTTCCCGCTGGAGCGGCTGCCGGCGGCGCTCGAGCTCTGGCACATCAGCTGGTACCGCGACCTGACGGCGACCTTCCCGTGGGCGCTATGGGCGCGCTGGGGCGGGATCTCACCGACGCCCGTGACGCCGATCGGCGGCAGCGACTTCCATCGGCCGGGTGCCTACACGCTGGGGATGCCGACGACGTGGGTGTGCGCCGAGGACAGCTCGCCCGAGGCGATCCTCGCCGGTGTGGCGGCCGGGCGGACCGCGATCTCGGTCGGGGCGCGTGAGACACCGTCGGGGCCCGTGGTCGACCCGTTGACCACGCCGCTGCTGCTGCGACCGGACGCGTCCGCGGGAGCCGACGGCGAGCTGCTCGTGGTCGGTGCCGACGGTGCGGTGCTCTCCGACGCTGACGGCCGCCGGCGGGTGCTGGACGGCGAGCGGGTGAGCGTCCCGGCGTCGTGGGGGCGCAGCCCGTTCCACGTGGTCGATGGGCAGCGGCGGATCCTGGCGTTGAGTCTCTGAGGCGCGATGCCGTCAGATGCCGCAGTGACGCGGCATCAGACCGGCTGCACGCCGAGCTGGTCGAGCAGGGCGAGGACTCGGGTGCGGATCTCGTCGCGGATGGGTCGCACGGCGTCGATGTCCTGGCCTGCCGGGTCGTCGAGCTTCCAGTCCTCGTAGCGCTTGCCGGGGAACACCGGGCAGACGTCACCGCAGCCCATGGTGATCACGACGTCCGACTCCCTGACGGCATCGACGGTGAGGATCTTGGGTTGTTCGGCGGTGATGTCGATCCCGACCTCGGCCATCGCGGCGACGGCGACGGGGTTGATCTGGTCGGCCGGTTCCGAGCCGGCCGAGCGCACCTCGACGCGGCCGCCGGAGAGGTCGCGCAGGAACCCCGCGGCCATCTGGGAGCGGCCGGCGTTGTGCACGCACACGAACAGCGCGGAGGGGGTGTGGTCGGCGGGAAGGGTCATGGTGGTCTCCTGAGTCAGCGGGTGGATAGGTCGAGGTCGGGCAGCAGGTCGGCGAGCAGCACCCGAACGCGTGCGTCGAGCTCCGCGCGGATCGCTGCCACCCCGGCGGGTGAGGCCAGCGCGGGGTCTCCGATGACCCAGTCCTCGTAGCGCTTGCCCGGCAGCACGGGGCAGACGTCGCCGCATCCCATGGTGACGATGACATCGGCTGCGCGGACCGCGTCGTCGGTCAGCGGCTTGGGGAAGGCGGCATCGCCGGGGACACCGAGGGCGGCGAGCTCGGGGCGCACGACCGGATGGACCTGGTCGGCCGGGGTGGAGCCGGCGGATCGGACGATCACGCGGTCGCCGGCGTAGTGCTGGACCAGGGCGGCGGCCAGCTGGGAGCGGCCTGCGTTGGCCACGCAGAGAAAGAGGATCTGCGGGATCTCAGGGGCGGGATCGCGGGTCAGGTCCTCCAGGCGTTGCTTCGCGAACCGTTCGGCGAGGGTGAGCAGGTGCCCGGACAGGTGGGCGGAGCGCGCCAGCGCGGTGTAGGACTCCCGCACGGTCCGCACCACGATGGCGCGGTCGAGGCCTGGGTGACGGGAGGCGAGTTCGTCGGCGATCCGGTCCAGGGCGCCGTCGGCGTCGGACGGGCCTGTCAACGGACCCGGCGCGGGGGCGGCCAGGGTCGCGGGTGCGAACGTGTCCAGCAAGGTCGAGACCGCGCGGCGATACTCGGGGGCCACCCGGTACCAGACCCACGTGCCTCGACGTTCGGAGGTGAGGATGCCTGCTTCGCGCAGCAGCTTGAGGTGGTGGGAGACCGTCGGCTGCGAGACCTCGGTGAGGCCGGCGAGGTCGCACACGCACGCCTCGCCGGTGGCCGAGGTCGCGACGTAGGAGAGCATCCGCAGGCGCAGCGGGTCCGCCAGAGCTTTCAGGGCTGCGGTGACCGTGTCGGCGACGGCTGGTCCGATCGCGTGCGCCTCGGCACTGACGCAGTCCTCCTCGCGGCCTGTCGTGTCGGTCAACGGAGTGGTTGTCATGACCTCACCTCACTCATCGGAGCTGATCGGTGCTCGGGCTGTGCGCTTGCGCGGGGGTCGACGCCGAACCAGCGCCGCCCCGCCCACAAGGAGACGTAGACGAGGCCGACCAGCACGGGAACCTCGATCAGGGGGCCGACGACGCCGGCGAGGGCTTGCCCGGAGGTCGCCCCGAACGTGGCGATCGCGACGGCGATCGCCAGCTCGAAGTTGTTCCCGGCAGCCGTGAAGGCGAGCGTGGTCGACCGCGCGTAGCCGAGGCGAAGCACGCGGCCGGCGATCATCCCCACACCCCACATCAGCGCGAAGTACACCAGCAGCGGCACCGCGATCCGGGCGACGTCCAGCGGCCTGGTGGTGACCGCCTCGCCTTGCAGGGCGAACAGCAGCACGATCGTGAACAGCAATCCGTACAGCGCCCATGGGCCGACTCGGGGCAGGAATCGCGTCTCGTACCAGGTCCGGCCGCGTCGTCGTTCCCCGATCCAGCGGGAGGTGAAGCCGGCGAGCAGCGGGATGCCCAGGAACACCAGCACGTTGAGAGCGATCTGCCCGACCGAGACATTCAGACCAGCGGTGTCGAGCCCGAGCCACGCCGGCAGCACGGTCAGGTAGAACCAGCCCAGCAGTGAGAACGCGATGACCTGGAAGACCGAGTTGATGGCGACGAGCACCGCGGCCGCTTCCCGATCTCCGCACGCCAGGTCGTTCCAGATGACCACCATCGCGATGCACCGCGCGAGGCCCACGATGATCAGACCGGTGCGGTACTCCGGCAGGTCCGGAAGGAAGATCCACGCCAGCGCGAACATCAGCGCCGGCCCGACGAGCCAGTTGAGCACCAGCGACGAGAGCAGCAGCTTGCGATCACCGGTGACGGCAGCGACTCGGTCGTACCGGACCTTGGCCAGCACCGGGTACATCATGACGAGCAGCCCCAGCGCGATCGGCGCCGAGACCCCACCGATCTCGAGCCGTGCCAGCACCTCCGAGAGCCCCGGCACGAAGCGCCCCATCAGCACACCCACGACCATGGCCAGGCCGATCCACAGCGGCAGCAGCCGGTCCAGCGAGGACAGCCGGGGTTGCGCCCGGTCAGCGACAGCAGCGCTCACGCGAGCGCCCCTGCCCGGTCGGCCTCGGCGGGTTGGGCGGCGTCGAGGGCGGCGAGGTAGCGTTCGGCGTCCAGGGCTGCGGCGCAGCCGGTGCCGGCGGCGGTGATGGCTTGCCGGTAGTGGTGGTCGACGACGTCGCCGCAGGCGAACACGCCGGCCAGGTTGGTCTGGGTGGTGGGGTGGGCCACGGTGACGTAGCCCTCGGGGCCGAGGTCCACCTGCCCGTGGAGCAGCTCGGTGCGGGGCAGGTGCCCGATCGCGACGAACAGGCCTTCGGCGGGCTGCTCCCGGGTCTGCCCGGTGACGGTGTCGCGCAGCGTGACCGACTCGACCTTGTTCTCACCGGTGATGCCGACGACCTCGGAGTTCCACGCAAAGCTGATCTTGGGGTCGGCCAGCGCCCGGTCGGCCATGATCTTGGAGGCACGCAGCTCCTCGCGGCGGTGCACGATCGTCACGGTCTTACCGAACCGGGTCAAGAACAG
>NZ_WNXZ01000012.1 GCF_009733845.1 Pseudactinotalea terrae | reverse complement strand
ACGAGGTAGCTGGGGATGATGCCGGGGTTGAACAGCAGGCTGATGAGTACGAGCAGCAGCAGGGGTCGGTTGCCGATGGTGTGGCGGCGTGAGAGGGCCCAGCCCAGCATCGCGGTCAGGGTCAGGCTCAGGGTGGTGCCGACGGCGGTGACGCCGGCGCTGATCAGCAGGGCCCGGGTGACGACTCCGCCGGTCAGGATGGAGCGGTAGGCGGTCAGGTCGATGCCTTGGGGGAGGAGCACGAACCCGCCGGCCTGGTTGACCTGTTCGGCGGGTGCCAGGCTGGTGGAGATGATCCCGATGAACGGGCCGATCACCATCGCGCACGCGGCGCCCAGCACGATGGTCTTGATGATGGTCTCGACCCGGCCCGGGCGGGGCACCCCATCGATCAGCGTCCCCGACCCCGGCCTACGTCGTCGCCGCGGGGGTGGCGCGCCGGCGCCGGTGCCGGTGCCGGTGCTGGTGTGGCTGTGGCTGTGGGTGGTGTGGGTGGTGGTCATGCGCGGTAGACGCCTTCCTCGCCCAGGGCGTGGGCGATCTTGTTGGCGACCAGCACCAGCACCAGCCCGACCAGGCCCTTGACCAGGCCGACCGCGGCGCTGACGCCCCAGGCGCCGCCGATGACGCCGTTGTTGTAGACGTAGGTGTCCAGCACCTCTGAGACGTCCCGGCCTACGGCCTGCTGCTGCAGCAGCAGCTGCTCGAACCCGACCGAGAGGGAGTCGCCGAGCTTGAGGATCAGCAGCAGCACGATGATCGCCCGCATCCCGGGCAGGGTCACGTGCCAGGTCTGACGCCACCGGGACGCACCATCCATCGCGGAGGCCTCATACAAGGACCGGTCGATCTGGGACAGCACCGCCAGGAACAAGATCGTGGCCCAGCCGGTGTCCTTCCAGATCACCTGCGAGGTGATCAACACATAGAACGCCTCCGGGTTACCGATGATGTTCACGGCCTCGAACCCGTTCGCGCGCAGGAAGTTGTTGATCATCCCCGCACCCCCCAGCACCTGCTGGAACACCGCCACCACGATCACCCAGGACAGAAAGTGCGGCAGATACAGCACCGACTGCACCGCCTGCTTGACCTTGTTCGAGACCAGACTGTTCAACAACAACGCCACCACGATCGGCGCCGGGAACACGAACACCGTCTGCAACAACGTGATGAACAACGTGTTCCGCAACGCCTGCAAGAACCGCGGATCACCATCAAAAAGAATCGAGAAATTCTCCAACCCCACCCACAGGCTGCGATCAATCCCCAGATACGGCTGATAATCCTGGAACGCGATCACATTCCCACCCAGCGCCACATACTGGAACACGATCACCACAGCAATACCCGGCAACGCCAACAACAACACCGGATGATCACGCCGCAACCGAGCCCACCAACCCTGCCCCGGGCGGCGCGCTGAGCCTCCCGTTCCAGGCGAGCTCCCAGGGGCGAGAGGTCGTGACGGCGAGGAGGCTCGCCGCTCCGACGTCGTGGTCATGCGCCGCACCTCCGTGGGACGCGGGTGCGTGAGTCGTGCATGGGTGCCGACACAGGCGCTCCTTCGGGCCGTGAGTGATCGTTCACTTGGACGATAAGTGATCGATCACTCGGCGTCAACTACCATGACCGCCATGGCCGAGGTGCGACGACGACCGACGATCCGCGAGGTCGCGCGGCGCGCTGGCGTGTCCCACCAGACGGTCTCGAGGTTCCTGCGTGACGACCCCACGCTGCGGCCGCAGACCCGTCAGGTGGTGCAGGACGCCGTCGACGCGCTCGGCTACCGGCCCAATCTCGCGGCACGATCGATGCGCACCACGCGCTCGGGAGTGGTGGCGATCGTGGTGCCGACGATGAGGGGGCCCGAGCGGACGATCGAGGCTGCGGTCGAGGAGGCTCGCGCTCGTGGCTTCCGGGTCGAGGTGATCATCGGCGTGGACGAGGGCGCGGAAGAGCTCAGCCTCCGCGCGCGCGACCTGCTCGACAGCGGCAGGGTCGAGGGCGTGCTCTCGGTGGCGCCGATCAACGCGTCCACGGATCGCACCGGCGCCGTCGTCGACACCGGTGAGTACGACCACCGGATGCGGGCGGTGGAAGCCGTGTCTGGCGACGCCGACACCATGGCTGCGCTCGTGCGTGCGCTGGCGGAGCTGGGTCACCGGCACTTCCTGCACGCCGCTGGCCCGCAGGGCTGGCGCTCGGCGAAGCTGCGGCAACAGGGATACCTGAGCGCGATCGAAGAGCTGGGCCTGACCTCCCACGGGGAGCCCGACGGGTTCTGGGAACCCGCGCACGGTATGCGTGTCGTCGCTGCGCTCGATGCCGACTCGCCTGTGACCGCCATCCTGGCAGCCAGCGATCTCATCGCTGCAGGCGTCCTGTTCGGAGCGGCGCAACGCGGCTGGTCCGTGCCGCAGCGGCTCAGCGTGACCGGCTGGGACGACATGCTGCTGATGCGGTACGCGGTGCCGCCGCTGACGACCGTGGTCGTCGATCGGGAGAGCGCTGGACGCCATGCCATGCAGCGGCTCATCGCTGCGATCCGCGGCGAGGAGGAGCCGCCACCGTTGGCGACCAGACTGACGCAGATCGCGCTGCGCGGGACGACCGGCCCGGCGCCGTAGACGACCGATTCGGGGTGTGACGCCTGCAGTGCGGCAGGAGAGCGAACGCCAGCAGCGGCCGGCGCCAATAACGCCGCCATGGTGAAGTTCGCGCGGCTGCGCCGGAGTCGAGTGTGCTCCAGCCCGCGAGCCTGCTGGTGCTGTCGGTCCCGATGCGGTGGTCCTCGGTGCCTGCGATTCGTCGTCAGCGGCGTCCCACTGACCGTAGTGCCGCCCGTCATGCACCGGGCTCGGTCCGGCACGTCACACCCGACGTCACGGCAGCGCGGGGATGCTCGCTACCTCAGGCGCGATGCCGATGCTCGACTTCCGAACGACCAGCTGCGGTCGGATCAGCAGCTGCTGGCGAGGTCCGTCCGGTCCCAGCCGAAGCCGGGTCAGCAGCATCTCCATCGCCAGCCGGCCGATGTGTGCCTTGGCAGGTCGCATCGCCGGCAGCGGAGGTTCGGCCATGGAGGCGATCTCGTCGTCGTACGCCACGAGCGCGAGATCCTCGGGGATGCGGATGCCCATCTCCCTGCATCGCTGTGCCAGGGCGAGAGCATCGGGGTCCGGTTGCACGATCAGCGCCGTCAGGGTGCCGTTTCGTACACGGTCGATCACCTCGGCGAATGCGGAGACGCCCGAGTCGCGATGGAACATACCCATGCGGCCGACCAGCTGGCGGTCGGGGTCGAGTCCGTGGCGTCGCAGACTGTCACGCCATCCCATCGCCACCTGAGTTCCGGTGACGTTGTCCGTCCCGAAGAGGCCGATCCACCGGTGGCCCTGCGCATGCAGATGCTCTACGGCCTCCTCACCGCCGCGCCGGTGGTCCGACGCGACCCATTGCAGGTGCTCGACGAACAGATCCGCAGGTGGCTGCCGCTCGGCCAGCACCACGGGGATCGGCAGCCCGTCCAGCCAACGCACGAGATCGCGGGAGGCGGTCTGCCGCAGCTCCGGCGAGACGATCAGACCCTGGATCTCCGACCGTGCCACAAGCAACCCCACCTGCTTGCGGTCCGCCACCGGATCGTATTCCGAACCGTGCAGGATCAGCCGAACCCCGGCGGCGTCGGCGGCGGCCTTGGCGCCGCGCAGCACGTCGGGGAAGTAGTACCTCAGGTTCGGCACCACCACCCCGACGGCGCCCTTCCAGCCGTCTGAGGCCGTTCGGTCAGGGGTGGGGCGGCTCGCCGCCACCGCACCACCATGCTCGCGCCTGATCAGGCCGCGGCTCTGCAGCAGCCTCAGGTCTCGTCGGACCGTGGGCTGAGAGACGCCGAGCTCGGTGGCGATGTCGCCAACCCGCACGGATCCCCGGCTGCGGAGGAGCGAGAGCACGCGCTCGCGGCGCTCGCTGGGAAGGCGGTCGGTCATGTCAGCTCCAAGGGGTCTCGCGTGACGATCCTGCTCAAGTCTGTGACCAGATTCGCTCACCACTACGACTGATTGCGACCGAAAGGTGATCGTTCGTGATCGGATCGCTTGGCCGCGACTGCGCGCCCGCCCCACAGTTGTGTCACTCGTGACAACGACGACATCAGGTGGGGACGACCGTGCCGACTGTGGCCCAGACAGATCAGCCCTCAATCGTGGCTGAGCTCCGCACCCGATCGAGCGGCACGTCGAAGGCTCCTGGCCCGCGGAGATCCCGACGCCTGCCAGGCGCCACTCCGCTGATCTTGATGGCGCTGCCTGGGGTCGTGCTGCTGCTGGCGTTCCAGTACGTGCCGCTGCTGGGAAATGTCATCGCCTTCAAGGACTACCTGCCCTTCGTCGGCATAGGCGACAGCCCGTGGGTGGGCTTTGACAACTTCCGCATCATCCTGGACGGCGACCCGCGCTTTCTGAATGCCCTCACCAACACGCTGCTGATCACGTTGGTGCAGGTGGTCCTGGTGTTCCCGATCCCCATCGCACTGGCACTTGCGCTGAACAGCTTCGTCTCTGAGCGCATCAAGCGGTTGGTGCAGTCGGTTCTCTACCTGCCGCACTTCCTGTCCTGGGTGATCGTCGTGGCGGTCTTCCAACAGTTTCTCGGCGGCGCCGGGATGATCAACAACTTCCTGCGCAGCCAAGGCGGGGACACTTTCTCGATCATCGGCAACCCCGACGCCTTCATCCCGCTGATCACGGCACAGGTCGTGTGGAAAGACTCCGGCTGGGCCACGATCCTGTTCCTCGCGGTGCTCTCCCGGGTCAGTACCGAGCTCTACGAGGCCTCGAGCGTCGACGGCGCGGGCCGGTGGCGCCAGATGTGGCATGTGACCCTGCCGGCGCTACGGCCGATCATCGTGCTGCTGCTCATCCTGAAGCTCGGTGACGCACTCTCCGTCGGGTTCGAGCAGATCATCCTTCAGCAACCCGCCGTCGGACTGCAGGCCTCCGAGGTGCTGGATACCTACGTCTACAACAACGGCATAGTCGATCAGAACTGGAGTCAGGCAGCGGCCGTGGGGCTGGTCAAGGGTCTCGTCGCCGTGGTGCTCGTCTGGGGAGCCAACAAAGTGGCTCACCTCTTCGGAGAGGATGGGCTGTACCGCTCATGACCACCATGACATCCGAGTCCCGGACCAGGGCGCGGAGGACGATGAGCGGCGGCCAAGCCCGACCCTCCGTCCCCGCCACCATCGCCAAAGGCACTGTCTTCAGCATCGCGTGCGCGCTGGTGATCCTCCCGTTCATCGGCATCGTCGCGACCTCGATGGCGCCCGCGGAGCAGATCTCTGCCGCCGGTGGCCTCGTGCTCTTTCCCGAACGACTCGACTTCTCCGCCTACGACGCGATCCTGTCCGGCGGTATCGTCACCCGCGCACTGGGAGTGAGCGTGCTAGTCACCGTCGGCGGGACAGCCGTCAGCCTGACGGTCAGCTCACTTCTTGCCTACACCCTCACTCGTCGTGCGCTGCCGTTTCGGCGCGGCCTCACCCTGCTGGTGGTCGTCAGCCTGTTCTTCAGCCCGGGCCTGCTTCCCACCTATCTGGCGGTGCAGAGCTACGGCTTGTTGAACTCGCTGGCGGCGCTGATCCTGCCAACGGCACTGAGCGCCTTCAACGTGATCGTGCTGCGCGCCTTCTTCGGCGGTCTTCCCCCGGACATCCTCGATGCGGCAGAGATCGACGGCGCTTCTGAGATGCGGTTGCTCACCAGCATCGTGATCCCGCTCTCGAAGGCTGCGCTGGCCGTGATCGGACTGTTCTACGCGGTCGGGTACTGGAACGCGTTCTTCTCCGCGCTGATCTACCTGAACGACTCGGCCATGTGGCCGCTCCAGCTCGTGCTGCGGACCTATGTGGTCGATGACAACACGATCACCGGCTACGACCTCGCCTCCGATGTCATCCCCGCGCAACCAGCACTGCAGATGGCGATCCTCGTGATCTCTGTACTGCCGATCCTGCTCGTCTACCCGTGGCTCCAGAAGCACTTCGCCAAGGGCGCCCTGACAGGTGCCATCAAGGGCTGACCGGCCCTGTACTGCCATCGAAAGGAATCAACGATGATCACGATGTCCCGCCGAACCCTGCTCACCGGAGCGTTGGGCGCCGGAGCCGCCATGGCCCTGGCGAGCTGCGATTCCGGCGGCGGCACCGACCCCGTCGCTGAGCAGTCCGCGAACACGGCGGCGCTGCCGACCTACGTGCCCTATGCCGGCGTGGAGCCCGACCTCCCGGCCGAGCTCGGCCGTACCAGCGCTGCCTTCTTCGCCTACCCGGACCCGGCAACGTTCAGCACCGAGGCGCCAGGCGATGGCCAGCCGGTGCGGTTCATGGGGCCGACGAGCTTCGGCCTGCCCCCGGCACTGCCGGACAACCCGTTCTGGCAGGAGATGAACAAGCGGATCGGCAGCGATCTGGACATCTCGCTCACACCCGCCGGTGAGTACGACGCGAAGTTCTCGACCACGGTGGCCGGCAACAGCCTGCCGGATGCGTTCTACGTCGGCTCGATGCCCGCCCGTGCCAAGTTCATGGTCGCCAAGGCCGCCGACCTGACCGAGTACCTCTCGGGGGATGCGGTGCAGGACTACCCAGGGCTCGCCTCGATCCCGACCGACTCCTGGCAAGAGTGCATCTTCGAGGGCTCCATCCGGGCGATCCCTCTCAACCGGGGGCTCGTGTCACTGCCGAGCGTCCTCATGCGCAACGACCTGCTCACCAGCGCCGGCATCGACCGTGCAGACATCACGTCCTTCGAGGCGCTCCGCGAGATCTCCAGCGAGATGACGGGTGGCAACCGGTGGGCGTGGGGAGACGCCCCGCTCGGCCACCTGCGCCGCATGGCTGATATCCCGATCCGATGGACCATCGAGGACGGGGTGCTCGACACCAACCTCCTGGACGAGCGACAGCACGAAGCGCTTGAGGCGACGAGGGCCCTCGTGGCGGACGGCAGCGTCAATCCCGATGCCGCTGGAATTCCGGCGTCGACCAAGAAGCAGTGGTTCGGTGGTGGCCAGGCCGCCTTCATCAGCGACTCGTTCATCGCCTGGTTCAGCCTGTATGTCGCCAACGAGGCGGTCGAGGGCCTGGAGATCCAGGCCATGGGCATCCCGGGGATGACCGGTGGCACCGGGACCCAGAACCTGCCCCGCCCGAATGCCGGATTCACGGCGTTCTCAGCCGAGGTCGGCGACCGCCTGCCCACGCTGCTGCGCATCGCAGACTGGCTGGCCGCCCCGTTCGGCACCGAGGAGTACCTGTTCAACAAGTATGGGATCGCCGGCCGCAACTATGACGTCGTGGGTTCCGACCCGGTGCCCAGTGCGCTGGCCACCGAGGTGAACATCGGCTCGCTGTATATGAGCGATGCCGCCCGGGTCATCTACTCACCCGGCCGCCCCGAGGCCGTCCAGTCCGCCTGGGACCACCAGAGCGCCGTCACGGCGAAGACGGTCCCCGACCCTACCTATGGACTGGAGTCCGCGACCGCCTCCCGCGTCCTCAACTCGCTGACGGGCGAGCTCAGCAGCGTGGAGCAGGACATCATTTACGGACGCAGGCCGGTCAGCGACTGGGATGCTGCCGCGCAGGCGTTCCTGGACGGCGGCGGCACGACGATCGTTGAGGAGTACCAGGCGTCCTACGACGCGATCCAGGCGATGCAGTGAGCGATCCCGAGGCTGATCGCGTCGGTTCGTGGCTGGTCGAATGGCTGCGCTACGCCGAGCAGGACTGGCACACCCGGCAGGACGACGCTGCCTTGGAACAGGGCTGGTACGGGAGCGGCTACACCGGTTGGGGTGCCCAGACGACGTTGCAGTACCTCGCCGCCGCCGGCGCAGTGGCCGTGCATGCCGCCACCCCCGATACCCGTCGCTGGGCGCGGCGGCGGGCACTCGCGGCGCTGCGATACAGCATCGCCACGCATGTGACCGGTTTCGCTGATGCCGAGGATGGTCGACGGTGGGGGCGGACATGGATCAGCGTGCTCGGCCTGGAGCGGGCCGGCTGGGTGATCGACGAGCTCGGTCCGGAGCTGGAGCCCCGGTACCGTGCGGGGCTGGATCAGCTGCTCGTCGATGAAGCAGACTGGCAGGCCGAGCACCACGAACGTGCCGGTGAGGGCGGCATCCGCGGCAGCCGGTGGAGCCATGAGGGCCTGAACCGTCCGGAGTCGAACCTCTGGTGCGGCGCGCACCTGTGGCGCACGGCCGAGCGCTACCCCGATCATCCGCGCGCGCAGCGGTGGCGTGACGTCGCCGTGCCGTTCCTGCTCAACGCCGTCTCTGTCCCCAGCGACGCCACCAGCGACGAGGTACGCGATGGTGTTCGCGTGGCAGATGTCCACGGAGGACCGAACTTCTTCGAGTCCTATGCGCTGGACCACCACGACTATCTCAACGTCGGCTACATGGTGATCTGCACCAGCAACGCCGCGTTCGCACACCTGGACCTGCTCTCCCAGGGTCGGGCGGTTCCGGAATCCCTGTCGTGGCACCAGGGCGACCTGTGGCAACGGATCCGCGCACTGGTCGCGCCCGATGGTCGTCTGGTGCGCGTCGGCGGCGACACCCGGGTGCGGTACGCGTACTGCCAGGAGTACCTGCTGCCGGCCCTGCAGTACGCGGAGCACGAGCTGGGCGATACGGGTGCGAGCGAGCTGGCCTCGGCTTACCTACGACTGGTCGAACGTGAACGCGCCGAGACCTCGGACGGATCGCTCTACGGGCGGCGGCTGGACCCGCTGGGTATCGCGCAGCCCTACTACCGCGCGCGCCTCGAGACCGACCGGGCATGCGTGCTCGGCCGCTGGTTGCACCACGCCGCGCGGCGCGTGGCCGGTCGCCCGGCGGATCCTGAGCCCACGACGTCGGCGTGGAGCGACGACGAGCACGGCTTCGCCATGACGCGAGGCGAGAACCGCATCGCCTCAGCTTCGTGGCGCGCGGCCAGCGGTACCCAGGTGCTCGCGTTCCCGACCGCCCGCCCCGACATGGCCGAGTGGGCGCTCAACCTCTGCCCCGTGCTGAGGTTCGAGGGCGATGGCGCGCCCGCCTCGCCCACCGAGTCGCCGAAGGCGCAGCGCCGTCTAGCTGGATACCAGCTGGAGACCTTCGACGGCGGCTTCCTGACGGCTGCCCGTGTCGAGGAAGGCTGCGCCCTGCGGATCGCCGAAGGGTGGCACGGTGCCGAGCCTGTCGCTGACAGCTGGATCGTGGTGGCAGCGCTTCCGGACGATGCGACTGTGGTGGGGCTGCACCTCGCCCGTGCTCGCGGTCTGCGCCCACCGCTGCTGAGTGCGCTGGGACTGAACCTGCTGATACCGAACGACGTGCACACCACCTCCGAGCACTCGATCGTGGGGGTCGACGACGAGGCGCTGTGCGTGGACGGTCAGCTTGACGTGGTGTCCGACCAGCCGCTGAGCGTCTCGTCGCACCCGGTGAGCAGCACCTCCGGGCTTCGGAGCATCGGCGTGGAGCGGATCGCCGCGGGGGCCAGGCACGGTCGGTACTGGGTCCCCGCGGGCGGGTCCATCGTCGAGGCTGCCTGGGTGGTTCGTGTGCGTCGGCCCGAGGACGCGCGGCCCCGCCTCGTCCACGAGGTCGACGATGCCGGCACGCACCGTGTGGACGTCACAGTCCCCGGCGGGACGTGGCGGTTGGAGTTCGACCCGCACGCCCAGGATCAGCCCACGTGGGGCGAGCGCGTGGGTGCGCTCTCCCTGGCGCCGCTCGGCGCCGGGGCCCCGCAGCACACCTGAACGAAGCACACCTGCATCCACGAGGAGAGACGATGACGCTCACCAAGAAGCTCGCGACAGGCTCGAGGCGGCGCTGGGTTGCCGCCGCTGCAGCCGCTGCGCTGTTAGGGACCATGGCCGCGGAAACCGAGGTGCTCCCAGCCTCGGCATCTCCGGCACCCGAAGCCGCCCAGGCGGCGCCGCTGCAGGTCGGTTTCAACGGCCGCACCGAGCAGATCGAGATGATCGACCACTTCTACGGTCAGGACGATCGCGGGCCCCGGTTGTGTCAGTACTACACCGGATGGGATACCGCCGTCCACGTCGATGGCGAGCCCGATCACCCGAGTGGTCTGGCCGCGAACATCGCATGGCTCGAGGTCGCGCATGAGAGTGGGTGCGAGGAGGTGCTGATCTCGTTCAAGGCTGCATCCTCTGCTGACCCGGACGAGGAGTTCGACCCCGTGCCGCCGACCCCCTTCGAGTTCATGGCGGCGTTCAGCGACTACGTGACGTTCGACTGGGAAGGTCTCACCGGCTACGCCGGGTCTTTCGCGTTCGCTGCATGGAACGAGCCGAACCTGAACTCTGGCGCTGGAAGTGGCTATCCGTCGCCGGGTCCGGGCGCCGACCCGGTCGTGGGTGCGCGGCTGGCAGCTCAGTACTACCTGGCGGCCGAGCGAATCTGCCAGTCGCACGACTGCGTCGTGGCTGCGGTGAACTTCGGCTCCAACGGAGGCAGCTGGGTCGACTACATGACCAACTGCAAGGAAGCCGCGGTGCCGCGCGAGGAGCATTGCAGCAAGCCGAGCATCCACAACACCACCAACCTGGGGCCGAGCTATCTCGACCTCTACCGGAACGAGATCGCGAACGCCGCCACCGACTTCGGGCTACGCCCCGACTTCCGCCCTGACATCGTGGCCTACCACGGGTGGGCAGACACCAACGCCTATCTGAACGGATCCCGCACCTGCACCGGATACGACGACTGCCTGCTCGAGCGCGTGATGTTCGCGTTCCGCGGCACCTGGGGCGGCGCGGAGATCTGGAACACCGAGGATGGCGTGGGCCAGCCGGGCTTCTACACGCATGAGGAGATGACGGACGCGCGCCAGCTCGACGCTCTGGAGTACCTCCTGGGCCTTGCCGAGTCGGAGCCGCGCTACACCCGGCTCTACTACACGCACATCGTCAAGTCGCCGTCGAGATTGTTGTTGGTCGATGAGGCCGGCCAGGTAGGACCACGCCCCTCTCTGGCTCTCCTGCAGGAGGCTGCGAGTACCAGCGGCTGAGCGGCTCAGGTGTGCGAGGTGCTCCGCACTCTTGGCTCGCCAAGCCATGGTCGGGTCCGAGCGCGGCAAGCCGTCCATGAGAATGTTGAGCGGACCTGCTGCACCTCGAACTGCATCACGAGTGAGCCTGCGGCCCCCTAGGTGTTGTGGCTCATGACGTTGGTGACGCCGGTGCGTAGTCGTGAGGCTGGGGGTCGGCCGCCGATGGCGGTGTGGTCGCGATAGTGGTTGTCGTGCAGGTTCCAGATCTGGATTGCGTTGGCGCGGTCGGTCTCGCTGGTCCAGATAAGGGCGTAGAGAAGCTCTTCGGCAAAGATCCGGTGGCACTGCTCGACCTTGCCGTTGTGGCGGGGTGTGAAGGGTCGGATCCGCTGATGGCGGGACGCTGTGGCCAGCACCCAGCGGGTGAATGTCCCGGCTCGGTAGTTGGACCCGTCGTCGGTGACGACGCGAACCAGCCGGGTGATGCCGTGAGCGGCGAAGAACGCCCGAGCGCGGTGATAGAACCCGATCGTGGTGGTGGCCTTCTCGTCGGGTAGGTGCTCGGTGTAAGCGAGCCGGGAGTGGCCATCGATCCGACTCTTCAATCGACCGCCCTCGGGTGCGGAACGAGTGTCCGACGACGTCCTTGGCGAGGTCGCGCGGAACATCTGCCCATCGCGGAGTGCGCATCGTGCCGATGGGATGGGTGGACCCGACCGAGGAGATCCATGCACCGCCGCCCCGTCGTCACGGCCCTGTTGACAGTCGCGGTCGGTATCGCCGCGCTCAGTGGGTGTGCTCCGTCGGGTCCGAGCGCCGATATCGGCGATGTCATCGTGCTGAGCGAGGACGACTACGCCGAGGCGCTCGACGACGCCGTCCCGACCCAGCTGCTGATCCCGGTGCCGGAGAGCACCTGGATCGTCTCGGGCCTCGCTGTGGTCGACGGCGTCCGCGTCCCCGACGGACAGCTGGTGGTTCCCAGGGGCGCGGCGATCGTCGTCGTCGGTGGTGTCGCGGGCTACTCGGGCGGGCCGAGCGAGACCACGTTCGCGGTCGTCACCGGCGACGAGCGGGCCGTGATCGACCCGGAGGTGCACTCCGCCGTCATCGTGCCCGACGGCGGAGCGAGCAGCACATTCGTCGCCACCTTCGATGGTCGCGACCTCGCGTACGACCTCAGCACGGGCGGCGTCGCCGACGGCTCGGAGCCGTACCTGGAGACCACGAACCTGGTCAGGTTCGAGGACTGGGCCGTCACCACGACCGGATTCCCTGCCGACGTCGGCCTCAACGATGTGGTGCCCCTGCCGTTCAACCTCCGGTTGACGATGTCCACGTGGGCACCCGAGGTTGGATGGGCGCCGCCCGGGTCCGCGTGGCTGACACTGGACTGCGTCGGCGAGGACACGACCGGGCTCGACGTCGACGGATGGCCGGACGGCGCAGGCTCGGCCAGGCTCGAGCTCGACGAGGTCCGAGTGAGCGTCGCCGGTGAGACTTACGCCGCCGTGCCCGCCGCCGATGACTGGCTGACCGTCGTCGATGTCATCGAGGTCCCGTTCGACGGCGGCACCGAACCGGTGGAGATCGGCGCCGTCGTTCAGGTGACCGCGGTCGGCGACCGCCACGTCGCGCCGGAGGGTGCCGACCCGCTCGAACCCTTCGAGGCCGAGATCGAAGGTGAGACCACGCTCGTTCTTGACTGGCCGGCTTAAGAGCCCAGACGACGTCGCGGCGGGATCGGCGGCGGGCGTCGTCGTCACGCCGCCACAAGGCGCTCAGCGCTTGCCGAGGTCGATCGCGCTAGCGTCGGATTCGACTTGGTTGAGGCCCGCTTCTCCTGAGGGTCTTCGCGTCGACGGTCTGCCGACCTGGCTTGCCGGGGACTTCTCCAACATCATGGGCTTTCCCGCAATGGGAGGCAGACGCCCTCCTGCCCCCAGCGCAGCTCGCGCCGGATCTGGCGGGCGGTCATCTTCTGCTTCCGGCCCATGCTCTGGATCTGTGCCATCAGCGCCGGAGCCAGCTGGGTGGGTGAGCGGCCCGGGACGCTGGCCCGGTCGACCAGGCCCAGCTCGCCGAGGTCGTCGTAGCGGCGTTTCCACTTGCTCGTGCGGTAGTGCGCGGTGAACTGGGCGCTCGTCACGTCACCGGAGCCGTTTGCCCTAAACGGCAGGTAGGGCGTCTGCAGGATCCGAGTGCCGTCGTCGTCGACGGCGAGCATCTCGATCGCGCCCTCGGGGGGTCGGGCCGTTCCACGCTGGTCACCAGCACGGTCCGGGGCGCCAGGGCAGCGCGCGATGTCCACCGAGGCGAGCGTCGACTCCAACGAGCCGGGCTCGGTGCGGGGGAGGTACCCGAGCTCGAACTGGTTCGGCGTGATGATGTCCTCCACCGGGATCACGCGCTCGCTGATGAGCGGCGGGAGGGAGCACCGCAGGGTGTCCCAGCCACCGGCGATACTGCCAGCGTGATGGAGCTCGAGCGAGTCATGCAGACGCTGCGCGCCGAGGCGGACCCGGAGGCGGCGCGGGCCCAGCAGCACAGGTTCGGCATCCCTGCCGACGGCGTGCTGGGGCTGCCCATGCGGCGGATGCTGGAGATCGGCAAGCAGCTCGCGCCCTCCCACGACCTCGCGCAGGCGCTGTGGGGGAGCGGCGTCTACGAGGCGCGCACCGTGGCTGCCCTCGTCGACGAACCCGAGAAGGTCGCGGTCGAGCAGATGCAGGCCTGGGCCGCGGACTTCGACAGCTGGGCCATCGTCGACACGGTCTGCTTCCGCCTCTTCGACCGGGTTGGCCCGCGGTGGGACGTCGTCGGCGACTGGTGCGTGGCGGAGCCGTTGTTCGTCAAGCGTGCGGGTTACGCGCTGCTGTGGGCGCTCGCCCTGCACGACCGCACCGCTCCCGATGCGAGCTTCGCCCGGCTGCTGCCGGTTCTCGGCGAGCAGATCGACGAGCGGAAGCTGGTCGCGCAGGCGCAGACCATGGCGCTGCGTGCGGTGGTCAAGCAGCGCCCAGCTCTCCGCGACGCCGTCGCCGACCTGGTGCAGACGCTGCACGAGCGCGGCGGGGCGGCGCGTCGGGTCGCCGCACCGATCCTCAAGGAGCTGCGCGGAGCCGCGCCAGGCTGACGAACTTTCTCGCCGGGCCGGGACCCGTCCGATGCTGGCGTGGGTGAGTGGTACAGTGATGTGGTACCACTCGGCCGATCGGAGAGGTCCGCGGCATGTCCATCAGTGCAAGCGAGGCGCGCAAAACCCTGTTCCCGCTCATCGAGCGCGTGAACGAGGACCGCGAGGCTGTCGAGATCGTCTCCCGCAAGGGCAACGCCGTCCTCATGCCCGCCGACGAGTACGCCGCGTGGCAGGAAACCGCGTACCTGTTTCGCTCGCCAGCCAACGCCCGCCGACTGCTCGATGCCTACGATCGCGCCCGCGCAGGGAAGGCGGAGCTCCACAACCTCGATCGTGCTGACGCGGACACCTGAGTGCGCCTGGTCTGGGACGAGTCGGCGTGGGAAGACTACAAGCACTGGCAGACGGCCGACCGGAAGATCCTCAAGCGCATCAACACGCTCATCGACGCCTGCCTCCGTGAGCCGTTCTCCGGGATCGGCAAGCCCGAGCAGCTGAAGTACGGGGCGCAGGGCTCGTGGTCGCGGCGCATCACCGACGAGCACCGGCTGGTCTACCTCGTGATCAACGAAGACCTCGTCATCCTGCAGGCGCGCTACCACTACTGAGCCGACAGCCCCGCTGCACCGGCCAGATCGCTGACGGCGACCCGCTGCAGCGGCAGCGCCTCGGGGTTGTGCTCGCGCAACCAGGTGGCGAGCTGCTCGCGCACCAGGCAGCGCAGCGTCCAGTCGTCGTCAGTGTTCCGTGAGGTCACCAGGGCGCGTACCGTGAGCCGCTCGCCGGCGGAGTCGGTGACCAGGATCGAGCGGGAGCGGCCGTCCCACAGCCCGCTGTCGTCGACGATCCTCTCGAACGCTTCCCGCATCCGTGCCAGGTCCACCCGCCAGTCGAGCGAGAAGAGGATGGTGCCGGTCACCGTGTTGCCGGTGCGGCTCCAGTTGATGAACGGCGTGGTGGTGAAGTAGGTGGAGGGCAGCACCTTGTGCCGCTCGTCCCAGATGCTCACCACCACATAGGACAGGGTGATGTCCTCGATCGTGCTCCAGGTGCCGTCCACCTCCACGATGTCGCCGATCCGGATGGCATCGGTGAACGCGAGCTGGATACCCGCGAACAGGTTGCCCAGGGTCGACTGCGCCGCGACGCCGATCACCACCGAGAGCAAACCGGCCGAGGCGAGGATCGTGGCGCCGATCCGCTCGACGCCGGGGAAGGTGAGCAGCACCAGGGCTGCTCCGACGACCACGAAGACCGCTCCGACGACCCGCCCGATCAGCCGCATCTGCGTCTGCGCACGTCGCTGTGCGCGATCGTCCTTCATCCGGCTCGTCACGCGCGTCCGCGCGTGCTCGAGCCACGCCAGCACCACGGTGGCCGCGAGCCACACCGCCGAGACGATGATGGCGATCAGCAGCACGTGCAGCCCGAGGTCGCGGAACGACCCCGGCTCCGCTGTCGCCGCGAACGCGATCCGCAGCGCCACCGACAGCGCCAGCGCCCCGAGCGGGCGCCGCACCTGACGCCACGCTGCCAGGACCCAGGGCAGCCGGCGACCGATCCGGCTGGCGACGATGTTGATGACGAGCAGCACGAGCACCATCGCGCCGGCCGAGGCCGCGACCGCGATGATCCATCTGAGAACTGGCCAGAGATCCATGCCTTCCGTCCTAACACACCTCCCCGGGTGTCGCCCTCGAGCCGGCCGCGCCGAGCCCGCCGGGCGGGGTGCGAGCGGCTACCAGGCGACGACGCCGCTGCTGTCGATGAACGTGCCGCTCGCCGCGTCGTCGGGCAGCATGCCGGCTTCCACGACGACCGCGGCCCCCTGCGACGCGGTGAGCGGCGCTTGCTCGCGACTGATCGGTGTGAGGTCGGTCTGCACGAATCCGGGGCAGACCGACGTGACCTTGATCGGCGTGCTGGCGAGCGCCTTGGCCAGCGAGATCGTCACGCTGTTGAGGGCCGCCTTCGAGCTCTGGTAGGCCGGAACGACGGTGCCGTAGTACGGGGACGCGGGGTTGGTCTGGTCCGCGATCGAGCCCATCGTCGAGGAGACGTTGACGATGCGCCCACCCGCAGATCTGCGCAGCTGCGGCAGGAACGCCTGCGTCACCGAGACGACACCCAGGAGGTTCGTCGCGTAGGTCTGCTCGAAGAGCTCGAGGTCGACCACCTCTCCGACCTCGGCGCTTCCCTCGGGCAGCACACCGGCGTTGTTGATCAGCACGTCGATGCCGCCCACTGCCTCCTCGAGCCAGGCGGCGGCCGAACGCACCGATGCCGGGTCGGTGACGTCGAGCTGCACGGACATCGTGGCACCCCCGATCTGTGCGGCGGCGGCCGCGCCCGCCTGGGCGTCGCGGGCGGCGATGACGACCCTGGTGCCACGGGAGGCCAGAGCCTCCGCGACGGCGCGGCCGAGCCCGCGGTTCCCACCGGTGATCAGTGCTGTGCTCACAACTTCTCCTGCGTCTGGGGTCGGCGACGCGGATGCGCCACCACAGGAGCAGACGCTGGCCTGGGCGCCGATGTGAGGTCGGGGCGCAGCTAGCGAGCGAAGCTCACACCCGTGAGCTCCTCGGACAACGCCCAGAGCCGCGCCGCATCCTCGGTGCTGCGCAACGGGCGCCAGAGGCTCTGCTCGCCGGGGCGTCCGCCCATGTTCCCGAGCCCTTGCGGACCGTAGAAGCCGCCGTCCTTCGCCTCAGGAGACGTCGCCGCCATCAGGGCAGGCAGCGCCGCGCTCTGCACCGTCCCGGCGATGACCCCCCTCGTCGAGAGCCAACGGATCAGCCGCACGCTCCCGGTGTCGTCGGTCCGACCCATCTCGGAGCGGGCAGCGAGCAGGCTGGTCGGCGCCACGCCGGGATGGGAGATCGCGCTGCTGATCCCCCAGCCGGCCGCGTTGCTGCGCCGACTGAGCTCGAGGCCGAACAGCCCGCAGGCGATCTTCGACTGCCGGTAGGCGCGCATCCCGTCGTAGTCGCGCTCCCAGCCCAGGTCCTCCCAGTTGATGGCACCGCTGCGCGCCGCAATGCTCGTCTGGGAGACGACGCGGGCGCGGCCCTCGATCAGTAGCGGGAGCAGGCGCGCCGTGAGCGCCACGTGGCCGAGGTGGTTGGTGCCCAGCTGCAGCTCGAAACCGTCGGCGGTCCGCTGCCGGTCGGGCGGCGTCATCACCCCCGCGTTGTTGATCAGGAGGTGGATCGGCCGGCCCTGCCGCCGCAGGGTCTCGCCCAGCGCGGTCACCGAGGCGAGCGAGGACAGGTCGAGCTGTTCGAGCGCGAGCCTCGCCGTTGGATGCTCGTCCCGGATCCGGGCGAGCGCTGCCTCCCCCTTGGTCCGGTTGCGGACCGGCATGACGACCTCGGCGCCCGCTGCCGCCAGTCGTGTGGCGATCTCCAGCCCGATGCCGTCGCTGGCGCCGGTGACCACCGCCCGGCGGCCGGACAGGTCGGGTATCTCGATGTCGTGGCGACGTGGCATCTGTTCTCCTGGCTAGAACGCTCGGTGCACCGGGACCGGTGCTCGCCCTTGAGCCTCTCCGACACCGGCCGCGGTATCCACGGCCTGACGATCCGTGGCTGAGCCACCCCGGCGCCAGGCAAGATGCCAGCATGATCGATCGAGGTGGGCTCGCCGAGTTCCTCCGCACCCGCCGCGAGGTGCTGCAGCCGGAGGACGTGGGCCTTCCGCGGGGTCGTCGCCGCCGCACGAGCGGCCTGCGACGCGAGGAGGTCGCAGCGCTGTGCCACATGTCGGCCGACTACTACGCGCGGCTGGAGCGTGAGCGCGGCCCGCAACCGTCCGAGCAGATGATCGCCGCGATCGCCCAGGGTCTGCACCTGTCGCGGGCCGAGCGTGACCACCTGTTCCGCCTGGCCGGCCACCAGCCGCCGGTGATGGGTCCCGCCAGCGACCACGTCAGCCCAGGGATGCTGAGGATCTTCGACCGGCTCATCGACACCCCGGCGGAGATCGTCACCGAGCTGGGCGAGACGCTGCGGCAGACCCCGCTCGGCATCGCGCTCGTCGGCGACCTGACCGCTCATACCGGCCCCTCGCGCAGCATCGGTTACCGGTGGTTCACGGACCCAGCGGTGCGTGACCGCCACCCGCCCGAGGACCATGACTTCTACTCGCGCCTGTATGCCTCCGGCCTGCGTGGCGTGCTCGCGCTGCGCGGCCCCTCCTCCTGGGCGGCGCAGCTGGCCGATCTGCTCACCCAGCAGAGCGAGGAGTTCCGTGCGGTGTGGGCACGGCACGAGGTGGGCATCCGCCCGCGCGAGGTCAAGAGATTCCTCCATCCCGCCGTCGGGCAGATCGAGGTGAGCTGTCAGATCCTCCTCGATCCCGAGCAGGGGCACTCGTTGCTGGTCTACACCGCTGTGCCGGGCAGCGAGAGCTACGAGAAGCTGCAGCTCCTCGGCGTCGTGGGGGCGTCCGCGAGCTGAACGACGCAGCGCTAGACGAGTCCCTCGTCCCAGACCCGGTCGAGGATCTCGGTGACGGCCTGCTCGACGGTCTGCCCGGATGTGTCGAGCCACAGCCCGATCCGGGGCGTCTGCTCGCGCAGGTAGCGGTCGAGGTCGTCGATCGAGTCCTCGCCCGGCCGGTAGGCGACCTTGCCCCGCGCGGCCTGGCGGTCGGCGTCGCGTCGGCGTACCGCTTCGGGATCGGGCGCGAGCACGACGACGGCCAGCGGCCTGGTCCTGATGGTCGCCACCAGCTGGCGCAAGTAGGGCCCGAGGATGATGTCCTGGAGCACGACGTCGAAGCCTGCGTCGGCGTAGCCGTCGGCCACGCCGGCCGCCAGCCGGTACCGCAGCTCGAGCTGGCGCACCGCCTCGGCGGAGGGCTCGGCCGGGCCCATCTCCTCTCTGCCGCTGACGATCATGCGTCGGAAGGCGTCGCCACGCACGTGCACAGACCGCTCCAGCCGCTCGGCCAGCGCCTGCGCGATCGTCGACTTGCCCGCGGCCTGGATGCCGGTCACCACGATCATGCCCATGACGCCCCCGACGCCAGGCTGCCGAGCAGCTCCGCGGCCGGCCTGGGCCGGACCAGCCAGCTGAGGTGGCTCGAGGTCAGGGTGCGCACGTCGTAGCGGTTGTCCGGTGTGAGGGCATCACCCTCGCGGATCATCCGGTCCTGCATGGCCACCGGGATGCTCGCGTCCTCGCTGAGCCGCACGTAGGTTCGCGGGATCGTGCCCCAGGTGTCGGCGCGGGCCCGGTCGTCCGGGCCGCCGCCGTCGAGGCTCTCGTCCGGCTGGAAGGAGTTGAGGAAGGTGAGGAACTCCGACTCCGTGCCATCGGCGAGGAACGCCGCCTGGTACGCGGCGAGGGTGACCGGGTCAGCGGTGCGGAAGTTGCTGCGCAGCAGCCCGAGCTCCGCCGGGTTGCCGATCATCGCACCAGCGATTCCCGCGACCTCGACCGAGGCCATCTCCGGTTCGGCGTAGTACGCGCCCACCTCGAGATCGACCGGCGCCCACGCCGAGACGTACACGAGCCGGTCCACCAGGTCAGGTCGGGTGTTGCCCACGGCGGTGATCGCAGCACCGCCACGACTGTGCGCCACCAGGATCGTCGGGCCGTGCTCACGTACGCGCTCGAGCACCTCGATCACCCGGGCGGCGTTGTCGGCGAGGGTGACGCCGGCGATCGCGCCGGGCTCACCCGCGAGGCGCGTCAGGTCCTGAGGCGACTGGTACGCCGTCGAGAACGTCGCCTCGAAGCCGTGGCCGGGCAGATCGACGGCGAGCGAGCGATGCCCCAGCATCGCCAGCTCAGCCTGCAGCGGAGCGAAGGAGAACGAGTTGGCGAAGGCCCCATGGACCAGCACGAAGGTCGGTGACATCCCACCGACGCTACGACACGACCCGACGCCACGGCGAGCTGAGCCGCGTCAGCGGACCTGGTGCACCTCGAACTGCATCCGCGGGTGCGCGTACGCCTCCTGCGACTCCACCAGCTGCAGCTCGCGCTCACCGGAGTCGAGCGTGTTGGTCAGCAGATCGAACACGCTCGACGCCGTAGCGGCCAGTGCCTGCGCGGCGGAGCCGCTCGTGCGGTAGTGCGCGGTGAACAACGCGCTCGTCACGTCACCCGAGCCGTTCGCCTTGAACGGCAGGTAGGGCGTCTGCACGATCCAGGCGCCCTCGTCGTCGACGGCGAGCATCTCGATCGTGCCCTCGGGTCGGTCGGGCCGTTCGACGCTGGTCACCAGCACGGTCCGCGGCCCCATGTCGCGGGCGATGTCCACCGACGCGAGCGTGGACTCCAGCGAGCCGGGCTCGGTGCGGGTGAGGAACCCGAGCTCGAACTGGTTGGGCGTGATGATGTCGGCCACCGGGATCACGCGCTCCCGGATCAGCGGCGGGATCGAGTCGGCCACGAAGCAGCCGGACTTCGCGTTCCCCATCACCGGGTCGCAGGTGTAGGTCGCGGCAGGGTTGGCGGCCTTGACCCGCTGCACGGCGTCGACCACCACGTCCACGATGCCCTCGCCGCCGAGGTAGCCCGAGAGCACCGCGCCGACCTCACCGAGCGCGCCCCGCTCCTCGATCCCGGTGACGATGCCGCGCACGTCATCGGGGTCCAGCATCGGGCCGCGCCATGCGCCGTACCCCGTGTGGTTGGAGAAGACCACCGTGAACACCGGCCACACCTCGTGACCGAGCCGCTGCAGCGGGAACATGGCGGCCGAGTTGCCGACGTGCCCGTACGCGACCGACGACTGGATGGAGAGAAACTTCATCTGCACATCGTGCACCCTCCGGACCGCCACCCGCTCACGCGCTCGAGGGTACGGGTCGGCAGTCGTTGCTCGTCGCGCTCGGTCTACTGCGCGGTGATGCGCACCGTCTGATCCGCGTACTGCACGACCTGACCCACACGGATCTGCGCGCCGCGGCGGGTCTCGACCTCGCCGTCGACCCTCACCTCGCCGTTCGCGATGACCAGGCGAGCGAGCCCGCCGTCGTCGACGAGGCCGGCCAGCTTGAGGAGCTGGCCGAGGCGGATGGACTCGTCGCGGATCGCGATGTCGGTGTGGTGCGGCATCAGCACCACTGTAGGGACAGCATGGCGCGATGGAGGCAGCGTGCTACACCTCGGCCCAGGAGGTCGCCCTGATCGTGGACTGGCTCGAGCAGGCCGGGCTCACCTATCAGGTCAACGGCGGCTGGGCGGTCGACGCGCTCGCGGGTGCGCAGACGCGCGCTCACCGCGATCTCGATGTCTTCGTCGACGCTGCGGCCGCACCACGGCTGCTGGCCTGGCTGGGTGAGCGCGGGTACGCGATCGTCGAGGACTGGCGACCGATCCGGGTGGAGCTGACATCGGCCACCGGACGCGTGGACGTCCACCCCATGGTCATCCAGCGCAACGGCGACGGCGTGCAGCAGGGACCGGGCGAGCAGGTCTTCGTCCATGCAGCGGCCGATCGCGTGGTGGGGACGATCGGCGGTCGCGAGGTCGTCGTCGCGTCGGCCGCCAGGCTCCGTTCCCTGCGCAGCGGCTACGCGCACCGGGAGGTCGACCTCCACGACCTCGCCGTCCTCGACCGGCTCGGTACGGGTCGCCCGCACCGAGCAGCGCCCATCAGTAGCCGGACGCGTCCGCTGGCGCCGCCTCCATGATCGGCTCACCCGCCGGGGAGAGCGCGTACCAGACCTCGTTGACGCCCTGTCCCGTCAGGTCGCCGGGCTGAGCGTCCTGCGCGAAGTAGTACAACGGCCAGCCGCCGTACGTGGCCTGGGTGGACCCGTCGTCGCGCTCGATGCTGCCGAGCAACGACTCGTCGACGCCCTCACCCGCGCTCGGCTCGCCCTCCAACGGCGGCCACGCCGCGAGGCAGTCGCCGCTGCAGGCACTCATGCCCTCGCTGTCCTGGGTGAACATGTACAGCGTCATGCCGGTGCCGTCGACCACGATGTCGCCGACGTCGGAGCTCGCCACCCCGAGCATGGTCGCCTCGCCCGGTGCGGAGTCCGTGGTCTCCTCCGCCATGTCGCTGCTCTCCTCCCCGGCAGGGGCCGAGTCGGGGGGCTCGTCGCCCGCGCCGCCGCTTCCGCAGGCAGCCAGGCCGAAGCCCAGGACCAGGACGAGTGCCGCTGTCTTCATGCGTCGCATCTGCGTCTCCATCTCATCGCCGACGGCGGGCCTCCCGCCGCGCGTCGTGCTCCTGGTGATACGCCGCGACCACGGTGGCGAGATTGGGTGCACGCGAAAGCGGTGCCGAAGCAATCCCTTGGGGGCAGCACGCTCGTACCGTGAGGTATGGCAGTGTTCTCGCGCGCCGATCGCGCAGGCGATGCTGCCCTGCTCGCGGGTCTGGCGCTCGACGACGCCGAGGTCTCGGTCGCGTTCGTGCGTCGGTTCCAGCGGGCGGTGTACGGGATGGCGGTCAGCATCACGCGCGACGCCGGCTTGGCCGAGGATGTGAGTCAGGAGGTGTTCGTGCGTGCCTGGGGTGCTGCGGCCAGCTACGACATCCGCCGTGCGTCGGTGCTGACCTGGTTGCTTACGATCACCCGGAACGCCGCCATCGACGCGATCCGGGCGCGCCGCCCCGCGCCTGCCGACACCGAGGCTCTCGACCAGCTGCTCCGCGACGCCGGGGCGCCGACCGAGGACCCCGAGGAGACGGCGCTGCACCGCGTCGAGACCGACCGCGCGATCGCGCACCTGCACAGGCTGTCCCCGGTCCAGGCGCGCGCGGTGGTGCTCGCCGTGCTGGGCGGCTGCACCGCGGCCGAGGTCGCTGATCGGGAAGGCATCCCGCTCGGCACGGCGAAGACGCGTATCCGGGACGGGCTGCGACGCCTGCGCACGGAGGCGGAGGTGAGCCATGACTGACGCCGCGCACCCCGACACCGACGACCTCGTGGCGCTCGCGCTCGGGCTTGTCGACGGCGACCAGGAGCGGCTGACCGAGCACCTGGCCGCCTGCACCGCGTGCCGACGCGACTACGACGAGTACGCGGCCTCGGTGGCGCTGGTGCTTCCCGCTGCCCCGCGGACCGCGCCGCCCGCCGACTTCCAGGTGCGGGTGCTGGACCGGCTCCAGCGGGCCGCCGCGGGTCCCGCGACCGAGCGCCACGCCGCCGTCTCCGTCGCCGAGCCGAGGCGGCCACGCCGTTGGCTGCTGCCTGCCGCTGCGGCCCTGGCCGGGATGGCCATCGGCGCGGGAGCGATCAGCTGGTGGCCCGGTGGCGACGCGGAGGTGCCACCGCCGAGCGTCACCGAGCAGTGGCAGACGGCGCTGGTCACGGCCGACGGTCAGGAGGTCGGCCGTGTCTCGACCAGCTACGGCGCTGACGGTCCGGTGCTGGTGCTCGAGGTGACCGACGGCCCGGCCGGGCAGCGGTACACCTGCCGGCTGGTGCTTGCCGACGGCAGCACCCAGGATGTCGCCGAGTGGTCGCTGGCCGACGACAGGCCGAACAGCTGGGTGATCGACGCCGTCGACGGCGAGGTCGTCGAGGTCCAGCTGATCACGCCCGACGAGCGCGTCTGGTCGGCCGCCCGGCTCTGACCGGGTGCGACCTTGCGGCCGGGGCAATCTCCGCGCCCGCCTCGGCACGTACCACCGGGCATGGATCGCCATCGTTCGACGCTCGCGCCGGCCTCGCTGCTCGCCGCGCTGCTGCTCCTGCTCGCGGCCTGCACCTCGAACGGCGCTGACGAGGCGTCGACCGACCCCGGCGCGGCACCGCTCACCATCGTGATCTCCGACTTCACGTTCCACGTCCCGGAGGAGGTGCCGGCCGGGGCGACCGTGACCGTGCGGAACGAGGACAACGTCGGGCACACCGTGACCGCGGACGAGGCCGGCGGGTTCGACGTGGCCGTCGGACCCGGCGAGGAGGTCACGTTCACCGCCCCGGACGAGCCGGGGGAGTATCCGTTCCACTGCATCCCGCACCCCCAGATGACCGCCACCCTGGTGGTCGGTTGAGATGGCCGCGCCCGTAGCCGGGCTGCTGCGGCTCGGCGTCACCGCGGGTCTCGCGGTCTCCGCCGTCGTGCACTGGCAGCTCGCCGAGCCCATCGGGCTCGCGGCACCCGGAGGCATCGGTGGCGAGACGCTGTTCCGGCTGCAGGCGCTCGCCGCCGCGCTGGTCGCGCTCGCCGTGCTGGTCACCGGCCGGTGGTGGGCCCACGCCGCTGCGCTCCTGGTCGCCGGCGCATCGCTGGTCGCGGTGCTCGCATCGACCTGGTTCGAGATCCCGGCGATGGGTCCCGTCCCGTCGATGTACGACCCGATGTGGTACCCGGCCAAGACGGCCAGCGCTGTCGCTGAGGGTCTCACGGTGCTGCTGGCGGCAGCGGCGCTGGTGCGGGCCGGTCGGCATCAGCCGCGGCCTCGGCCCTACGCTGCCGGACCGGCGCGTACAGTCACGAAGTGAGAAACCTGACCGCTGGTGTCCTCGGCTCGACCCGCAAACCTGACGAGCACCGCGTGGCGATCCACCCGGCGCACCTGGACCGCATCGAGGAGCGGCTGCGCTCGCGGCTCTTCTTCGAGCACGGGTACGGCGAGCGCTTCGGCGTCCCCGACGACGAGCTCAGGCGGTTGGTGGGCGGCGTGCGTTCACGCGCGGAGCTCGTCGCGGAGTCCGACGTCGTCGTGCTCCCCAAGCCCGTGCCGGAGGACCTCGAGGAGATGCACGAGGGCCAGATCCTGTGGGGCTGGCCGCACTGCGTCCAGGACGAGCGCATGACGCAGCTGGCCATCGATCGCCGCCTCACGCTGATCGCGTGGGAGGCGATGAACCACTGGACCCGGGACGGCGCGTTCAACCTGCACGTGTTCCACAAGAACAACGAGCTCGCGGGGTACTCCTCGGTCCTCCACGCGCTCGGGCTGCGCGGCATGACCGGGGACTACGGCAGGCGCCTCCGCGCCGCCGTCATCAGCTTCGGAGCCACGGCGCGCGGCGCGGTGCGCGCGTTGTCCGCCCTCGGTGTCAGCGACGTCACCGTGCTCACACAGCGGCACACCACGGCGGTGGCCTCCCCGTTCGCGTCGGTCGTGCTGCAGCACTTCGCCCGCGACCCCAAGAACCCGAGCCGTACGCTCGCGCTCAAGGACCCCGAGCCCGGCCCGCTGGCGGAGGTGCTGGCCGGCTACGACATCGTCGTCAACTGCATCCTCCAGGACACCGACGCCCCGTTGATGTTCGTGATGAACGAGGACCTGCACCACTTCGCGCCAGGCACGCTCTTCATCGACGTCTCCTGCGACGAGGGGATGGGGTTCGAGTGGGCGCGCCCCACCTCCTTCGCGGACCCGATCTTCGAGGTCGGCAACGGCCTCCACAACTACGCCGTGGATCACAGCCCGTCCTTCCTCTGGAGCTCGGCCACCTGGGAGAACAGCGACGCGTTGCTGGAGTACCTCCCGGCGGTCATGGCCGGACCGGAGGGCTGGGACGCGGACGAGACGATCCGCCGCGCGATCGAGATCCGCGACGGCGTCATCCAGAACCCCCGCATCACGAGCTTCCAGCACCGTGCGGAGGCATACCCGCACGCCATCGTGTCCTGAGGTACGCGCCCTGCGGTGCCTAAGGTGAGGAGCGTGACCGTCCTCGACATCCGCCCCGCCACCATCGATGACCTGCCGGCGATCGTCGCGATGCTCGCCGACGACCCCTTGGGTGCTGCGCGCGAGTCGCCCGAGGACCTCACGCCGTACCGGACGGCGTTCGAACAGCTGGCGACCGACCCCAACCAGCGGCTGGTCGTGCTGAGCCGCGACGGCGCCGTCGTCGGCACGCTGCAGCTGACCTTCGTCCCGGGCTTGTCGCGACGCGGTGCGCTGCGGTCGATCATCGAGGCCGTGCGCGTCCACGCCGCCGCGCGCGGCACCGGGCTCGGTGCCCAGCTCATCGAGTGGGCGATCGAGGAGTCGCGCCGCCACGGCTGCGGCCTCGTGCAGCTCACCACCGATGCCACCCGCACCGACGCGCACCGCTTCTACGAACGCCTCGGCTTCACGCCCAGCCACGTGGGCTTCAAGCTGGCCCTCTGACGCGAGGGCGGGCCCAGCGGCGGCGCTCAGGTCAGGTGGTCGAAGTCACCTCGCACCCACGCGGCGTGGCGAGCGGCTGAGCGCTGCACGACCGCCGCGGCATCGGCAGGGATGATGCCCTCGAAGTTGTTGTAGAGCCGGTCGAAAGCGAACCTGCCCACGTGCGCCGCGACGCGCTCGACCACCGCGGCCGAGAGCGGGATCCGGTTCGGGTAGCTACGCATGAAGGACACCGAGGTGCGGTCGGGGTTGGCGAAGATCGTGTCGCCCGAGAGCAGCACACCCCGCCCGTCGGCACCCTCCCAGTGCGCGACCGCACTGCCCGGGAAGTGACCACCCGGCTGGGTGAGGGTGATCCCGGGGAGGAGCGCGACGTCGTCGGACCATGTCTGGATCGCCTCGTCCGGGCGGGCGACCCAGCCCATGTCGGCCTCGGCGACGAGGATCGGCACGCCGCCCAGGGCGCGGCTCCACTCGACCTGCACCCCGAACATGTGCGGGTGCGAGGCCACGATGTACGCGGCGCCACCGAGCTCGCGCACGCGTGCGACCGCCTTGTCGTCGATGTAGCCCAGCGGGTCCCACAGCACGTTCCCGCCCGAGGTGCGGGCGAGCTTGCTCTGCTGCCCGATCCCCACCGAGCCCCGTGTGCTCAGCCCGTACAGGTCCGGCTCGATCTCGGTGACGGTGATCGTGGTCCCGGCCTCGGCCAGCTCGGGAAGCGAGGTCCAGCCCTGGCCCTCGGCCGGCACCCACTGCCGCTCGTCGTCGCAGATCGCGCACACGGCGACCTTCTCGGCATGTTCGACGGCGCAGGTCGCGCAGATCCAGAAGCTCACGATCTCAGTGTGCTGGCTCGGTACGACACAGGGGAAGACCGGCGCCGGGTTCGTAGCGGCGCAGCTCGCGGTGACTGAGGCCGATGAGCGCGACAGCCGCGACCGCGCTCAGCCCCCCGACCGCGAGCGCGGCGGGCGCGCCGAGCGCAGCCGCCAGGATGCCGCCGCGCAGGTTCCCGACCTCGGGCCCCGCGACGCCGATGACATGGTCGAGGGCGCTGACCCGACCCCGGAAGGCATCCGGGGTCACGAGCTGGACCAGGCTGCCGCGGGTGACCACCCCGACGGTGTCGGCGGCGCCGGCCACCGCGAGGGCCAGGAGTGCGATCGCGGCGTGAGAGGCGAACGCGAACCCGACGAGGGCGATACCCCAGCACGCCGAGCAGACCAGCTGGACGAGGCCGGGTCGGGGCAGCTGAGCGACGAGCCCGGACACCAGCCCGGCGACGATGCCACCCGCACCGATCGCGGTCAGGAACAGGCCCAGGGTCCGCGGATCGCCGTCGAACCGGAGCTCGTCGACCATCGGGAAGATCGCGATCGGCATCGACAGCGTCATGGTGGCGAGGTCGGTGAGAAGGGCGCCGCGCAGCACCGGCCTGCGGAGCGGGAAGGTCCAGCCACCGGGCTCGACCTTGGTGCCGGGTGCTCGGTCCGGGAGCAGTGCCGGCAGCCGGAGCGCCGCGATCAGCGCGAACGGCATCATCAGCATCTGCGCCGCGTAACCGGCGGGCAGCGCGATCGCCACGAGCAGTCCGCCGATGGCCGGGCCGACCAGCATCGACGCCTGGAACGCGAGGTTCTGCAGCGCCAGCCCGGCCGTCACCTGGTTGCGGGGGAGCAGCCGCACGGGGAGCGTGCGACGCGCGGGCGAGCCGAGCGCTCCTGCCGCCGAGCCGATGGCGAGGATGACCAGCACCACCAGCGGAGAGGTGTTGCCGATGCTCGCCTGCACGGTCAGGCCGAGTGCGGTCAGCGCCTGCGCGAGCGTGCTGACGACGACGATCGTGCGGCGATCCAGGCGGTCCGCGAGCGAGCCGCCGACGGCGCCGAGGAGCAGCAGCGGGATGCCCTGGGCCAGCCCGATCGCGCCCGTCCAGATGGCGCTGTGCGTGAGCTCCCACACCTGCGCCAGCGCCGCGACGGCGGCGATCTGGCCCGCGAACCCGTTGAGCACCGATGCTCCCCAGATCTCGCGGAAGCTCCGCGAGGAGCGCAGCGGCCGGATGTCGGTGAGATGCCGGCGCACGCTCACCTGCCGAGCTCCTCCTCGAGGCGCTGCGACATCGGCCGCGCCGCCAGCGCGCGGCCGAGGGCTGTGCTGAGATCGGTGACGGCACCCCCGAGCTCGTCGTCGAGCGCGGCGACGACCGCCTCGGTGGCTCGCCACTCGGACTCCAGCAGCGGCACCAGCTCGACCGCCCTCGGGGTGAGGCTGAGGACCTGCGTGCGCCCGTCCTCGCCGGGCGCACTCGTGAGGAAGTCGGCGCGCTTCATCGCTGCCACGGTCTGGCTCGTGGCGGAGTGTGTCGCTCCCAGCGAGGACGCCAGGGCGGAGATCGTCATCGGGCCGTCGTGGCGCAGCCGGATCATCGGCCTGACGAACCGGGAACGCACGCCCTCCACGCCGCGGCGCACGTAGAGCTGCTCGATGTCGTCGTCCATCCGCTTGAGCAGCGCGAAGAGGCTGTCCCAGCGGCCCGGTGCGCGTGTCGGGTCGGCGGCCGAAGAATTCACAGTGCTGTTATAACAGCGCTGTCAGGGTTCCGCAAGGTCGACGCTGGGCGCTGCGCGTCGGCACCATATACAAACGAACGCTTGCACAAGCTAAATGTTGCAGATACCGTTGCTGCCATGACGGCAGTCGTTGAACCCGAGCTCGACCTCGACGAGGCCTTCGCGGCGCTCGGGGATCGGACCCGCCGGGCGATGATCAGTCGGCTCGCGCGGGGGGAGGCGACCGTCGGCGAGCTCGCCGAGCCCTTCGACCTGACCCATCAGGCCATCTCGCGGCACGTGGGCATCCTGCGGCGCTGCGGCTTGATCCAGCAACGGGTCGACGGTCAGCGGCGACCATGTCGGCTGGATGTCGACCGCATGCAGGAGCTGGTCGGCTGGATCAGCGAGCAGCAGCGGGAGTGGGAGTCACGGTTCAACAGCCTCGAGAGCCACCTGGCCTCGGTGCGCGAGGAGCGCGGCCGATGACGGCGAGCGTCAGGCTCGACGGCGACCAGCTGATCGGCACGCGTCTCCTCGATGCCGATCCTGAGCTGGTGTGGGAGATGTTCACCACCGCCGAGCACCTCGCCGCCTTCTGGGGCGGCGACCATGCGACCGTGCCACCGGACTCGGTGACGGTCGATCTTCATGTGGGCGGCACCGTCGAGCTCGAGACCCGCAGCCCTGATGGCGCGAGCCGGCTGCTGCGCTTCGAGTACACCGCTGTCGAACCGCCGGCACGCTTGGTGCTGCTCGAGTCGCGCACGGGCCTGGTCACCGAGATCACCCTGCGCCCCAGCGGCACCGGGACCGAGGTGCTCGTCCACCAGCGACGGCTCCCACCGGAGCTGCGGTCCGAGCAAGCCAGGGCCGGACTGGCGGGCGTGCTCGACCGGCTGGCCGCCGTCGTCGAAACCCAGAACCCCATCGAAGGAACGAGATGAGCAGCAGAGAAGCAGTCGTCCACCGCTACATGGACGGCTTCAGGCGCAGCGACCACGGGGCGATCCTCGACTGCCTCACCGATGACGTGCGCTGGTGCATCCACGGCCTGCGCACCACGAACGGGAAGGTCGAGTTCGACGACGAGATCGAGAACCCGGCGTTCGAGGGGAGCCCTGAGCTCGCCGTCGAACGAACGATTGACGCCGGTGACGTCATCGTGGTGACGGGTACCGGGACCGGGCACCACCGGGAGGCAGGGCGGTTCCGGTTCGCCTACAACGACGTGTTCACCTTCCGCGAGGACCTGATCGCGCAGGTCGACTCCTACGTGGTCGGGCTGGGGTCAGGCTGAGTCGAGTGCCGCTCCCGCACCGCGAGCACCTCGTCGTAGGGCGGCCCGGCACGGGTAGCCCTTGTCGGCGGCTGGTGCCAGGCTTGCGGGCATGTCGGAGAATGCGTTCAACGGTGACCTGCGCGGCGCCACGTTCGTCGCTGCGAACCTGCAGGGGGCGCGTTTCGTCGAATCCGACCTGAGCGGCGTGGTGATGCGCGGCGTCGACATCGCGGGCGCTGACATCGACGCACCCTGGTTGCCCGGTGACCCGAGCGGGATGCTCGTCAACGGCGTCGACGTGGCGCCGTACGTGGAGGCGGAGCTCAACCGGCGCTTCCCTGGGCGCGACGAGCGGCGAGCCGCCGATCCGGCCGGGCTGGGCTCGGCGTGGGCGAAGGTCGAGCAGGCGTGGGGCGCCGCCCAGGAGCGAGCGGCGGCGATGCCTGCCGGATCGGTGGACATCTCTGTCGACGGCGAGTGGTCCTTCTCGCAGACGTTGCGCCACCTGGTCATGGCCACCGACACCTGGCTCCGCCAGGCGATCCAACAGGTGGAGAGCCCGCACCACCCGATCGGCCAGCCCGACTCCTCGTACGGCAGCGACGGCGGTGACGCAGCAGCCTTCAGGCCCGGGACGCCGCCCTTCGCCGAGGTGCTGGAGGTACGGGCCGAGCGTGTCGCGATGGTGCGGGACCTCATCGCGGCGCTCACCCCCGAGCAGCTCGACGAGCCGCGTGCCAACCCGCACTCGCCCGAGCACGCCGAGACCGTGCGCTCCTGCCTGCACACCATCCTGGAGGAGGAGTGGGAGCACCTGCGCTTCGCGCTGCGGGACCTGGATGCCCTCGACGGCGCGAGCGATCCTAGGATCGACGATCGTGACTGACCCCCGGCACTTCGAGAAGCATGCGGCGACCTACGAGGAGGCGCGGCCGCCGTACCCGCCGGAGCTCTGGCAACGGATCGACGAGCTGGGTGCGCTGCGGCCCGGGCAGCGGGCCGTGGACCTCGGTGCGGGCACCGGTCAGGCCACCGGGGTGCTGCTGGAGGCTGGGCTGGAGGTCACCGCCGTCGAGCCCGGTCATCAGCTCGCGACCCGGCTGCGCGAGCGGTATCCCGCCGCGCACGTGATCGAGACCGCGGCCGAGGATGCCGACCTCGGCGCGGGCGCCTTCGACCTGGCGGTCGCTGCGACGGCGATCCACTGGATGGATCTCGACAGGCTCCTGCCGAAGGTCCATCGCGCGCTCACCGAGAACGGCCTGCTGCTCGTCTGGCGCAACGTCTACGGCCCCGGCGAGGGCGTCGCGGACACGCCGTTCCGTGAGCGGGTCCGCGAGATCGTGGCAGAGCGGGACCAGCCGTCCCGGCACGGTCTGTCCATCGCCGAACTCACGGCGGCCAAGCTCACCTCCGACGGCCTGTTCGAGCAGGTCAGCCTCGATCACTTCGCCTGGTCCATCGAGCTCAGCGAGCGACAGATCCGGCTGCTGTTCGGCACCTTCTCCGACTGGAGCGAGGTGGAGGTCGAGGAGGCCGCCGCTGCCGTACGTGAACTGGGCGGCACCGTGACCGAGCACTACGGGTCCTGGCTGATCGCGCTGCGTCGGCGTCGCTGACCTGTCGATATCGGTCGCCCCCGCGCGTCATAGGGACAACGAGTTGGGCGGGCAGCCAGAGCCCGCCCGGAGGGAGCACGTCATGGCCGAGTACGTCATCTACTTCAACCAGCAGTGGGTGGGGGAGCACACCGAGGAGTGGTTCCGCGGTCGCGTCGAGCCGTCGAAGGCGGTCGTCGAGGAGATGAAGCAGGCCGGTGTGTACGTGTTCGCCGGCGGCCTCGTCGAGGAGGGCGACCCCAGGTTCACGGTCGCCCACGCGGTCCCGACCGGTGACGACGTGAACGCCACCCTGACCGACGGCCCCTACACCGAGAGCACCGAGGTGCTGGGTGGGTTCGCCGTCGTCGACGTCCCCGACGAGGAGACCGCGCGGCTCTGGGCGGCGAAGGTCGCCGTCGGGTGCGGGTGGCCGCAAGAGGTCCGCCGGGTCGTCTAGACCCGGCCGGCGACCTGCTCACACGACGCTGAAGTTCACCATCATCATCATGTCCTCGTGCTCCAGGTTGTGGCAGTGCAGCACGTATCGGCCGGCGTAGCCCTCGATCGGCACCAGGACCTCGGCGGAGCCGCCGGGCCGGAGGTCGATCGTGTCCTTCCATGCGAGGCCGTCGCCACCCGGGGCGCCCACCTGGTAGTGGAGCAGGTGCGCGTGGACAGGGTGGTGCACGTCGCTGCTCAGCCGCCACCGTTCCAGGGTGCCGCGCTGGGCGGTGAAGACGTCACCGTCGTGGAAGGTCACGCCGTTGACGTTCCAGTCAGCCATCCCGTGATGACCGGACCCGGTGGCGCCGAGCGCGAAGTGCAGGTCGCGGGTGACGCTCACCGCACCGGGGTCGAGCGCGTCGATCACGGACAGCTGCTCCGGCACCCGGGTGTCGTCTGATGCCGCCTTGCGGACCACATGGAACTGCATCACCTGGCCGGGGCCGCCCGCGTCCAGCGAGTTCGTCATCGTCACCCGCGTGCCCACCGGCACCGAGGAGAAGTCGATGACGACGTCGGCTCGTTCGGCACCGGCCACCGCGATCACGCGGCGCACCGCCGGGCGCTCCAGCAGCCCGCCGTCGGTCCCCACCTGGGTGAACGTCACACCCTGGTCCAGGGTGAGGTCGAAGCGCCGCGCGTTGGCGGCGTTGAGGATGCGGAACCGGTACCGGGCCGCATCGACCTCCATCACCGGCCACGGGGCACCGTTGACCAGCACGCAGTCGCCCAGCACGCCACCGTGGTAGCGCATCGTCACACCCGGTCGCCCGCGTGAAGGATCGGCGAGCGGGTAGGCGAAGGCGGCATCGCCGTCGAAGGATCGATCGGCGATCACGAGCGGGACGTCGCGCTCGCCGCTCGGCAGGCCGAGCGCGCCCTCCTCCTGCGAGCCGAGCAGCGCCATGCCGGCCAGCCCGGCGTACACGTTCGGGCCCGTGAAGTCCATCGCGTGGTCGTGGTACCAGAGCGGCGCGGCACGTTGCTGAAGGGGGTACACGTACGACCGCTCTGCACCGGGCACGATCAGGTCGGTCGGGTAGCCGTCGTGCTCGGCGGGGGTGCGGCCGCCGTGAAGATGAAGGACCGTGTCGATCTCGGTGTCGTTGCGCAGCCGTACCTGAAGCTCCTCACCCGAGCTGGCGCGGATGGTAGGCCCGGGGAAGATGCCCTCGTAGCCGAGGATCTCCGTGGTGCGGCCGGGCAGGATCTCGACGGCGGAGCGCCGCGCCGTCAGCTCGATCGTCCCGTTGGTGGGCTCGATCGTGGGCGGGATCGGCAGCGGCACCTGGAACGGCTCGGGGAGCGGTACCGCGCTGGCGAGCAGCGCGCCCTGGGACCCGGTCCCGTTGCCAGTGAACCAGCTGCCGCCGCCACATCCCGCGAGCACCGCCGTCGCCGCGGCCGTCCCTGCCAGCCCGAGGAAGGTCCGACGTGACGCGATCATCGGTACTGCACCCCGCCGTCGGGCACCGCGCGGTTGCTCGGCGCTCGGTACGAGTGCCGCGCCCGCCCCGGCCGCCAGGCCCAGATCGCGACGGCGACCCCGGCCGCGACCAGCCCGACGCCCAGGATGAGGTGCACCGCGAGCATGCGGGCGTGCCCCATGCCGAGCTGGATGGGGAGCAGGAAGGCGCAGGCCGCGGCCACTGCGATCGGCCACGCCGGCAGCCGCCCGGGCCGCCAGGCGAGCACCGCAGCGATCACGACCAGCCATGCGAGGCCCATGAGCAGCAGACCGACGGCGCCGTGCTGCGAGAGCGAGGGGAAGTCGCCGTCGAGGAACCGGCCTGCGAGGATCGGCTGCGCCAGCAGCAGCACCGCCTGGACTCCCGAGAGGAGGCGCAGGATCCACAGGGTCCCGGCGGTCGCTCCTGCGGAACGTGCAGGCGGCGGCGCCGGAGGCACGGCGAGTGGGTACGTCGTCATCTCCATGACGCTACGAACGGCGTCATCGCCACACATCGGCCCGGGGTCGATACCTGGGTGTCGCCTCAGAGCGACCTGCGGAGCACGCGGTGTCGCCTCCGGGCGACTGTGCGGGGGGAGGGTTGTCCCTAGGCTCGAGGCATGAACCGCGTCCGCCCGCTCAGCGACGGCGTGCTCGCTGTCGTGGTGCTCGCGGTGCTGCTGCTGGCGACGGTCGCGCGTGATCCCGGCGCGCAGGATCGGCCGCTCGACGTGCTCGGCTACGCGTTCCTGGTCGGCATCGCGGTGGTGGTGTTCTTCCGTCGGCAGTGGCCGATCCCGGTGCTGCTGGTGTGCACCGTCGGCATCTTCGGCTACTACGCGTCGGGCTTCCCCGCCGTCGGTCTCGAGATCCCGCTGGCGGTGCCGATCTACACGGTGGCGTGGGCCGGGCGTTGGCGGTTCGCCGCGGTGTGGGCGCTGGCAGTGGCGGTGTTCGCCTATGCCTCGCGGGTGCTGCTGGGCCAGGACCTGCTGCTGCTCCTCGGCCTGCAGGTACCGACGACCTTGGCCGTGTTCTGCGGCGCCATCGCACTCGGTGACGCGGTGCGCAGCCGGCACGAGCTGCGCGCCGAGCAGGAGCGCACGCTCGCGGCCGTCCGGCGGGAGGCGGAGCGCAGCACGGCGCAGCGGCTCGCCGACGAGCGAGTGCGGCTCGCACGTGACCTCCACGACGTGCTCGGCCACACCGTGTCGGTGGTGTCCCTGCATGCCGCGGTCGCGGAGGAGGCGGTCGTCGCGGGTGAGCAGGATGCGGCGCTCGAGGCCACGCGCGCGATCCAGGAGGCCAGCGGCACCGCGATGAGGGACCTGCGCGGCACGGTCCAGGTGCTGCGCGGCGACAGCCCCGACTCGCTCGACCCCGTGGGTGGGATCGCTGCGATCGAGGGTCTGGTCGACGGCGCCCGGAGCGCTGGTCTCGACGTCGTCCAGGTCATCGAGATCGAACCTCAGGCCGTGCCGGCCACGGCCGGCATGACGACGTACCGGATCGTCCAGGAGGGGCTCACCAACGTGCTCCGGCACGCGGGCGCGGAGCGTGCGTGGGTCACGGTGACCTCGGAGCCGGGGGTCGTCGTGGTGCGCGTGGAGGATGACGGCCGTGGGCCCGCTGGCGGACCTGCCGCCGATGGCGCGGGGCTGCGCGGGATGGCCGAGCGGGTCCAGCTCGTGGGTGGTTCGCTGCGCACCGGCCCGCGTGCCGACGGCACCGGCTTCAGCGTCTCGGCGAGGATTCCCACATGATCCGCCTCCTCATCGCCGACGACCAGGAGCTGATCCGCGCCGGGCTGCGGGCCCTGCTGTCGCGGACAGAGGACATCGAGGTGGTGGGTGACGCAGCCGACGGGCTGGCCGCCGTCGAGCAGGTTCGGGCGATCGTGCCCGACGTCGTACTCATGGACATCCGGATGCCCGGGATCGACGGGATCGAGGCGACCCGGCGGATCGTCGCCGACCCTGCGCTCGCGGCCGTGCGAGTGCTCGTGCTGACCACGTTCGACACCGACGACCACGTGTTCGACGCCCTCCGCGCGGGCGCCGCCGGCTTTCTGCTCAAGGACGCACGTCCCGAGGAGCTGCGCAGCGCGGTGCGGACGGTGGCCGACGGTGGCGCGCTGCTGGCGCCCGCGGTGACGCGGCGGGTCGTCGCGGCGGCTGTCTCCGGTGGCCCGCTCAAGGATCCTGACGATCACCCGGGCTCCGCGTCATTGACCGAGCGTGAGCGCGAGGTCCTCACGTTGATCGGGCAGGGGCTCGACAACGCCGGGATCGCCGACCAGCTCGTCATCAGCCCGGCCACGGCCCGCACCTACGTGTCCCGGCTGCTCACCAAGACGCACTCGCGCGACCGTGCCCAGCTCGTGGTGCTCGCGTACGAGTCCGGGCTGGTGCGGCCCGGCGGCTGAGCAACACCCGGCCCGCCCCGACGAGCTGCGCTGCTGACCGCGCTGCACGCGTCAGCGGCCGGCCTCGCACTGCGCCGGACCAGTCTTTCGGCGCCAGCGAGCGACTGCGTCATCGCTGACTCAGTGCTCTCCGTGTCGGTCCCCGTCTCTAGCGTCGGGTCAGACAGCTGTGGGCCGACGGCGGTGTCCCGGATTCTCTTTGGAATCTCGCCGAAAGTCTGGCCATTGTCGGACACTACCTATAGACTGTATGCATGTTCGAGCCGACGGGTGAGCAGCCCCAGCAGAGCGATCAGGCAGAGGAGCCTGAGCACGCGCTGCCTGAGCACGCGCTGCCTGAGCACGCCCTGGCCGATTCCGAGGTGCCGGCTGCGATCGCTGGGCGTGAGTGGGTCGAGGTCGACGGGATCATGGTGGAGGCGGGTAACGCGGTCTGGGACGAGCGTGACTGGTCGGGGGTGCCGGTGCGGCCCTGGAGTGATGAGCCGCCAGCGGGCTGGGTGGAGCAGCTCGAGGCTGAGTGGGCTGCCCAGCCCAGTCATCCCGAGCTGGGGCCGGTCGGGTGGTTGGAGGAGGTGCCTGCGTCGGGGTATCTGATGAACGAGCTGGAGCACCTGCCCGCGGGGTTGGTGCAGAACGACTACGACGCGCTGGAGCTGGTGGCGCACTGGTCCCGGCTGGTCTCCTACGCCGGTGCCAAGATGCGGGAAGCGGTCGCTGAGCTGGCCAACAGCGAGGGCCTGGACCAAGGCCTGGCGAACCTGGACCACCTGGGGATCCGGGTCAACCAGCCCAGCATCGCTTCCGACGACATTGCGCTGCGCCTGGGTATGGGTAAACGGGCCGCGAGCCGGCTGGTGCGCTCGGCCCGGCTGCTCGCGGGCCCGGCCGGTCCGACCGCGGAAGCGTTGGAGAGCGGGCAGATCGACCCGGCCAAGGCCGACATCATCGCCCTGGGCATCGAGGACCTGGGCATGCTGGAAGCCTTACAGGTGCAGGACATCGTGCTGGCCAAAGCACCGCACGCCACCGCGACCGCGGTACGCCGTGATGTGGCTGCCGCGAGGGCCAGCGTGCAACCCGAACGATTCGAGGACCGCTGCCAACGAGCAGCAACCCAGCGGCGGGTGGACCGGCCCCGGGTGCTGCCCGATGGCATGGCGAGCATCTACGCGTTCATGCCCGCGGTGGAGGCCAACCAGCTCTACCGCGCCCTGGACGCCGCCGCCCGCTCAGCCAAGACCAGCGGCGACCCCCGCACCCTGGACCAGCTCCGCGCCGACGCCCTCGCCCTGATGGGTGGGACCGCCATCGTGACCGGCATCATCGGCCCCTGCCCCCACCCCACCCACGACGCCACCCCACACGCCCACGACGCCACCCCGGATCCGATCTCGGGTGCGGAGCCCGTTGGTGGCGGCGGTAGCGGTGGGCCGGCTGGCGGTGCATCGCGGCATCGTGATCCCGGATCCGAGCATGGCGATATCGACCAGAGCGGCTCGCCGCCGTTCTTCCTCGGCGGCGCTGAGCCACTCGATGGCCTAGCAGAGCAGCGTCGATCCGATGCGCCAGGCCAGGGCGCCGCAGGCCCGCCTGTCCCCAGGGTCACCCGCGAGGATGTCTCGCGAGCTGGCACCGACCGTGCGGCAGGAACGACACAGGATGCCGCAGCACGCACGGCAGCGGGTGCGGCCACCGGGGCATGCCCCACACCCGGTCAAAGCATGCGGGTCGGAGTGATCGGAGGTAAGTCCGCGCACGTGCGGGTCGTGATCCCGCTGACCACCCTCATGGGTGGCCAGCACGGTCCCGGCGCCGACCTACCCGGATCCGAGGAACCCGCCCACCTCGAAGGCTACGGACCCATCCCCGCCTCCGTGGCCCGCGCCCTCGCCGCGGGAGGGCCGTGGGCGCGGATGGTCACCGACCCCCTGGACCGCACCGTGCTGGAGG
>NZ_WNXZ01000011.1 GCF_009733845.1 Pseudactinotalea terrae | reverse complement strand
ACTGCACCAGATGATCCAGCCGCACCCCCTCCATCCGAGTCACCTCACGATCGGCCACAGCAGCAGCACGCAACGCGCCATCACCGACCAGACCCAGAGGTAGAACATCCATACGAGAAGTAGATCACCGACCACTGACAACGGCCCTGACCAGCACAGATGTGACGGCTAGGACAGCTCCCGGGGTGCACGGACCCATGACCCCAAGATCCCCACGACGGCTCCAGGGCGCGCACTCCGATGCTCCGAGGCCCTCCCCGGGACGATTCCCAGGCCACGCACTCCCATGACCCCACGGCCCTCCCAGAACGGCTCCCGGGCCACGCACTCCCATGACCCCACGGCCCTCCCAGAACGGCTCCCGGGCCACGCACTCCCATGACCCCACGGCCCTCCCAGAACGGCTCCCGGGCCACGCACTCCCATGACCCCACGGCCCTCCCAGAACGGCTCCTGGGCCGCGCACTCCCATGACCTTGAGGCTCCCTCCCGAGCACCGCCCAAGGGCGGTGCCCGCTGGCCATCGCAGCGTCGAGCGTCGTCGCCGCCCTACCGACGCGGCCGGGTCGCGGCTGCAGAGCCAGGCACGGCGCACTGGATCACGGCTGTCCAGCCACCCACCCGCCGCTTGCCGCTTGCCGCTTGCCGCTTGCCGCTTGCCGCTTGCCGCTTGCCGCTTGCCGCTTGCCGCTTGCCGCTTGCCGCTTGCCGAGCCACTCACACGACCGGGGCGGCCCTGTGCGCCCTAACGTCGCCGTCCGCGACGAGAGGGCTTCTGACGACTCTTGCTCCGCGGTCGTGGCCCTCCTTGCCCGCCGCGTGTCGCCGCCTGTCCGCGCTGCGGCGGTGACGGCGACGGCGGCGACGACGACGACCCAGGCTCCTCACCCGCCGGCTGTTGCCGCCCGCGCGAGCTGTTGACGGTCCGGCCGCGCACGATCCCGATGAGGTCCTCGGTACGTTCGTCCTCACGGTCGATCGCCCACGCGAGCGCGACCGGCGCCTCGGGTGCGTGTGCCAGCGCTCGCGCGGTGACGTCCTTGCGGTGGTGCAGCCGCGCCAGCGACCTGGGCACCACGACGACCCCGACCCCGGCCGCCGCGAGCTCGATCGCCTCGACGGTCATCGTCGGCACCTCGCGCGGCGCCTCGCCCGGGGGTGCGAGCGCGCCCTCGACTGCTCCCGGGCGCCCCGCCCACAGCAGCACGTCGTCGGCAGGCTGCAGCAGCACGTCGTCCGCGAGATCATCCGGCTGGACGGCCTCGTCGTCCCCGAGGGCAGCGATCGCGTGCTCGCGAGAGACCACGACCACGGGCTCCTCGGTGTACAGGACGATCGCGTGCAGCACATCCCGGTCGACCGGCGGCCGGAGGATCGCTGCATCGAGATCACCGTCGATCACGGCTTGCGCCGCCTGGTCCGCGGAGATCGGGACCAGCTCGAGCCGGACACCCCGGTGGCGCTGCTGCCAGATTCCTGCCCACTTCGCGGGGGTCACGCCCGGCACGAAGCCGAGGCGAAAACCGGGATCCACGGCGTGATCGTCAGCAGGCCCTGGGTTGTCCACCACTCCAGCGTAGGCGTGGGAACGTCGCTGCCGCGGTCCTACGCTGGTCCCATGACCACAGAGCCCTCCCCGCACGCCATGAAGCCGGCAACGGCTGCCAAGAAGCTCGGCGTGCACCTGCCGGCCACCCCCGAGGAGTTCCGCGCCGGTGGGATCACGCGCGACCAGCTGGCCGACCTGCAGCAGAACCCGCCGGAGTGGCTCACCGAGCTACGGCGCAGCGGGCCGCACCCGCGGCCGGTCGTGGCCGGCCGTCTGGGAGTCTCGATCTCGGGCCTGGCGCGCGGCGGCGTCGAGGATGCGCTCACGACCGAGCAGATCAACCAGCTGCGGGACGATCCGCCCGCATGGCTGGTCGCCGAGCGTGAGACGCACGCCAAGGTCGTCGCCGAGGAAGAGCGGCTGCGCGCCGCGCGCCGGACCGAGGACTGAGGGCGTGGCTGGGCTGAGGGTCGCCGTGATCGGTGCCGCGGGTCGCATGGGTCGGACCGTCTGCGAGGCGGTCGACGGCGCACCGGACCTCGAGCTGGTGGCTCGGCTGGACGTGGGCGACGACATCGACACCCTCGCGGGGGTCGCGGACGTCGGGATCGACTTCACCGTCCCCGCTGTGGCCGAGGCGAACGTCAACGCGCTGATCGACGCCGGCGTCCACGCCGTGGTCGGCACCACCGGGTGGGGCGAGGCGGCGTTGCAGCGGGTCCGCGACCGGCTCGGCGACACCGACCTGGGTGTCGTGATCGCCCCGAACTTCGCGCTCTCCGCCGTGCTGGCGATGCGCTTCGCGGCGCAGGCCGCCCGGTGGTTCGAGAGCGTCGAGGTCGTCGAGCTGCACCACCCCGACAAGGTCGACGCGCCCTCGGGCACCGCCGTCCACACCGCGCACGCGATCGCGGAGGCACGCCGGGCGGCCGGACTCGCCCCTGCACCGGATGCGACGTCCTCGGCTCTCGACGGCGCTCGTGGTGCCGATGTCGACGGGATCCCCGTGCACGCGGTCCGCCTGCGCGGCCTCGTCGCCCACGAGGAGATCCTGCTCGGCAACCCCGGCGAGCTGCTCACGATCCGCACCGACTCCTTCGATCGCTCCTCGTTCATGCCCGGCGTGCTGCTGGCCACCCGTCGGGTCGCCGAGCGCCGGGGGCTCACCGTCGGCCTCGACGCCCTGATCGACTGAGCGAGCGGCGCTCAGCCCATCGTCTTGGCGCCGTCGATCGCCTCACGGATGATGTCGGCGTGGCCGGCGTGCTGGGCCGTCTCAGCCACGATGTGGATCATCGTGCGGCGCACGGTCCACTCCGCTCCGGGCTCGAACCATGGCGCCGCGGGAAGCGGGTGAGAGGTGTTGAGGTCGAGGCTGCGCAGGGTCTGCTCGGTCTCGGCCGCGACCTGCTCGTACATCGCGAGCACGCCTGCAACGGTCTCGCCCGGACCCATCGCGAACTCGGCCTCGCGGGCCGCGACGAACGCGAGCACGTCGGGTGAAGGGTCGGACCAGTCGATGGCGCCCCAGTCGACCGGGTCCTCGGGATGCTGCTCACCGTGGACCGCGAACTCCATCCAGCTCTTCTCGGTGGCGGCGACGTGCTTGACCAGCCCTCCGAGGCAGAGCGCGCTGACCGTGGACCGCTCCCCCGCCTGCTGGTCCGTGACACCCGCCAGCGTCTGACGCAGGAATCCCCGGTGCCGGGCCAACGCCTCGATCAGGTCCTCGAGCTCACGTGACTCTTCGTTGATCGTCATGCACCGACGCTATCGGCGGGCACCGACACCGTGAGGCTCGCGCCATCCGCGACTCAGTGCTCGGCCGCGACCTCGGCGTCAGTCTTGGCGTTCGCCGCGCGCTGGTGCGCGGTGAGCGACATCCGGTCGATCCACGCCAACGCCATCGCAGACACGATGAAGGCGAGGTGGATGATCGTCTGCCACATCATGTCGTCGGGCGTCGGCGGGTCGACACCTTCGATCGTCTGGCCTGAGGCGATGAATGTCCGAAGGAGATGGATCGAGCTGATGCCGATGATGCTCATCGCGAGCTTGGTCTTGAGCACGTTCGCGTTGACGTGGCTGAGCCACTCGGGCTGATCGGGGTGCCCGTCGATCCGCAGTCGGGAGACGAAGGTCTCGTAACCACCCACGATCACCATGATCAACAGGTTCGAGATCATCACGACGTCCACCAGCCCGAGGACCGCCAGCATCGTGGTGGCCTCGTTCATGTGGGTCGGGTCGAGGATGACGTCGTGGATCAGGTGCCAGAGCTCGACCATGAACTGCCACACGTAGACGAGCTGCGCGACGATCAGGCCGAGATAGAGCGGAGCCTGCAGCCAGCGCGACAGGAAAATGAGGTGGCCGAGCGGAGCGATCGGACGCTGCGGCTGCGAGGGGGACGATGTCACGGCGGGAAGAGTAACAACCGGCGCTGATGCCTCTGCTGCCACGGACCCGGTCGATCTGCCCTGTGTGGCGAACGCCACACGCTGCGTCTCGATCAGGCGGCGCGTTGCATCTCACGGGGTCGCACGTACACGAATCCTCGGCCCGGCCTGTCGTGCAGGATGAGCCGCGGTCGCAGCCCACGGCGGTGGGCCAGGATCGCTCCGACCAGCGCCGCACCCAGCAGCGGACCGAGGCCGGTGACCACCATGGCCAGCTGGGCACCTGAGTGGTCGGCGACGAACCCGATGAGGGTTCCCGAGATCGCCTGCGCACCGAAGAAGACCATGATGTAGACCGCCATCACGCGGCCGCGCATCGACGGCGAGACCGTCGTCTGGATGAGCGTGTTGCCACCGGTCAGGTAGTACAGCGCCACCGCTCCGACGGCCACCAGCACCACGACGAACAGCACCTGCACGCCCACGAGGGCAGCGACCACCTGCAGCGCACCCAGCGCCATGGCCAGGTACACGAGCTGACGCAGCCCCACCCGCGCGCGCCGCGCCGAGGCGATCGAGCCGATCACGGCTCCGGCGGCCACGGAGGCGCTCAGCAGCCCGTACCCACCGGCTCCGGAGCGGAACACGTTGTCGGCGTAGGCGGACAGCACGGTGGCCAGGTTGATGCCGGTGAGCGCCACGAAGCCGATCAGCACCACGGTCCACATGATCTCCGGGCTCTGACGAACGTGCACGAGACCGGCCTTGAGCTGTCCCTTCTCGCGTGCGACACGCGGCGCCGGGGACAGCTTCGAGGCGTCCATCTTCGCCAGCAGCATCACCGCCACCACGCCCGCAGCCGCGTTGATGAGGAACGCGGGACCCTCGCCCCAGGCAGCGATCGCGACACCCGCGATCGCGGGCCCGACCAGACCGCCCAGCTGGAACACCGTGGAGTTCAGGCTGATCGCGTTGCGGAGGTTGTCACCTCCGGCGACCTCGACGACGAAAGCCTGCCGTGCCGGGTTGTCCGGCACGGTGGCGAGACCCAGGATGAAGGCGCTGAGCAGGATGTGCCAGGGCTGCACCGCACCCGTGACCACGAGCACACCGAGGGTGAGCGCGGAGGCAGCGAAGATCGACTGGGTGATCGCCAGGATCGCGCGCTTGCTGTACCGGTCGGCGAGGACGCCGCCCCACAGCCCGAACAGCAGCATGGGACCCAGCTGCAACGTCACCGTCAGGCCGACGAGAGCCACGTTCCCCGACAGCTGCAGGATCAGCCAGTCCTGGGCGATCCGCTGCATCCAGCCGCCGGGGTTCGTGAGGAGCTGCGAGGCCACGTAGAGCCGGTAGTTCGACTCCCGCAGCGCTGGAAAGGTGCGGACGATGCCGCGCCGTGGCGCGGACCGGAGTGCATCGAAGGAGAGGTGTGGGCGGGGCGCAGCGACGGTCACGGGTTCCTGGAAGTCTCGAGTCGTAACGTTTCGAGTTTTGAGGGTACCGTCGTCGACGCTAGCGACCAGACTTATCCGCCCTATAGTCGTGATAATCCCCTGTGATGAGCGTCTCAGAGAGGTGGACTCGTGTTCGAGCCACAGCACCTCCGCACCTTCCTCGCGGTCACCTCGACCCTGAGCTTCACGCGAGCCGCGCACCTGCTCGGCGTGAGTCAGCCGAGCGTCAGCCAGCAGATCAAGCGGCTGGAGCAGGCCGCCGAGCGGCCGTTGCTCAACCGCGACACCCACTCGGTCCGACTGACCGAGCACGGTGAGGCGATGGCGGGGTTCGCGCGCACGATCCTCGCTGCGCACGAAGAGGCCGAGGCCTACTTCGCCTCCCCCACGATGACCGGTCGGCTGCGCTTCGGCGCCGCGGACGACCTCGCGCTCGCCCAGCTCCCCGGCGTGCTGCGCGCCTTCCGACAGCTGCACCCCTCGATCCAGCTCGACCTGACCGTCGGCCAGACGTCGATGCTCCGGCGCCGGCTGGACGCCAACCAGCTCGACCTGGTCTTCGTCAAGGAGGCGCCAGGCACCACCACGGGCACCCTCGTGCGCCGCGACCCGCTCGTGTGGGTCGCGATCCCGGGCACCCGACTCGTGCCGGACGAGCCGATCCCGCTCGTCGCCTACTCGGCGCCCTCGCTCAGCCGCCTCACGGCGACCCGGGTGCTCGCCGAGGCCGGCCGCACCTGGCGCATCACGTGCAAGGTCCTCGAGGTCAACGGCGTGCTCGCCGCGGTCCGTGCCGGGCTGGGCATCGCCCCGTTCCCGGCATCGCTGGTACCAGCGGACCTCCAGGTGCTGTCCCCCGGCCCAGACCTACCCGCACTCGGGGACGTCGATCTCACGCTGCTCGCCAACCCGCTGACCGAGCGCGCACCGATCGAGGCGCTCACGACGGCGATCCTGCGACACCGCCCAGCGAGCTGAGCCCCGGGCCCTCGGCTCAGGCGAGGACGGGGAGCAGTCGGGTGGCGACGTCGTCCTGGTACGGCCCGACGATCACGAGGTGACGAGGCAGCGAGGTGAGCTCGGCGGCCAACGCACGAACGTCGTCGGCGGTCACAGCCTGGATCTTGGCGAGGTTCTCCTCGACGGTGGTGAACTCCCCGAGCGTCAGCTCGGCGCGCCCCAGCCGGGACATGCGCGAGCCGGAGTCCTCCAGGCCCAGCACCAGTCCGCCGCACACCTGGCCGATACCCCGCTGCAGCTCAGCGCCGTCGACAAGCTCGGCCGCGAGCCGCTCGAGCTGGTCGGCGAGGATCTCGACGACGGCGTCCACCTTGCCGGGCGCGCAGCCGGCGTACAGGCCGAACAGGCCCGCGTCGGCGTAGCCCGAGGCGAACGAGTACACCGAGTAGGCGAGGCCACGCTTCTCACGGACCTCCTGGAACAGGCGCGAGCTCATCGAGCCGCCGAGGATCGCGTTGAGCACACTCATCGCGAACCGGCGCTCGTCACCGGCGACCAGGCCGAGCCCCCCGAGCACCACGTTCGCCTGCTCGGTGGGGCGGGACACCGTCAGCGCGGTGCCCTCGGTCGGGACCGCCGTGACATCACCGGGATGCCGCCGGCCGGCGGGGTGGGCACCCTGCTCGAGCGACCACCCGCCGGCCTCGACGGCCTCCAGGACCTGGTCGCAGAGCGTGTCGTGGTCCACACCGCCGGCAGCGGTGACGACCAGCTCGGCGGGGTTGTACGTGCGCCGGTAGTGATCGAGCACGGCCGCGCGGGGCACGGACTGGATCGTCGTAGGCGTTCCGCCGATCGGGCGGCCCAGCGGGTGCTCGCCGAAGACGGCGCCCGCGAACCGCTCGTGCACGACGTCGGTCGGGTCGTCCTCGTTCATCGCGATCTCTTCGAGGATGACGCCGCGCTCGCTCTCGAACTCATCGGCATCGAGCAGCGAGGAGGTGACCATGTCGATGATGACGTCGGTCGACATGGGCAGGTCGGCATCGAGCACCCGGGCGTAGTAGCAGGTGTGCTCCTTGCCGGTGGCGGCGTTGACCTCACCGCCCACGGCGTCGAAAGCCGAGGCGATCTCCATCGCCGATCGGCTCGGGGTGCCCTTGAACAGCAGGTGCTCGAGGAAGTGGGTCGAGCCGTGGTGACCGTCGCTCTCGTCACGAGAGCCGACGCCCACCCACGCCCCGATGGCGGCCGAGCGCTGACCGGGCATCGCCTCGGTCAGCACTCGGACCCCACCAGGTAGGACGGAGCGGCGCACCGTCCCCGAACCGTCGCCGGCCTCGATGGTCAGCTCGGTGTCCGGCTGACCGGCCGGGCCGAGGATCAGCTCAGGCATGGAGGCCGATCAGGCCTCGACCGACTCGTCGGCCTCGTCGGCTGTGCGCTCGGCAGCGTCGTCCTCCTCGACCACGGCGTGAAGCGAGAGCTTCCCGCGCGGATCGATCTCGGCGAGCTCGACCTGGACCTTCTGACCCACGCTGAGCACGTCCTCGACCGCCTCGATCCGCTTGCCGCCGACCAGACGACGGACCTGGCTGATGTGCAGCAGGCCGTCCTTGCCCGGGCTGAGCGAGATGAACGCGCCGAACGACGTGGTCTTGACGACCGTGCCGACGAAGCGCTCGCCGATCTCCGGCATGTGCGGGTTCGCGATGGCGTTGATCGCCTGCCGCGCGGCCTCGGCCGACGGTCCGTCGGTCGCGCCGATGAACACGGTGCCGTCGTCCTCGATCGAGATGTCGGCGCCCGTGTCGTCCTGGATCTGGTTGATCATCTTGCCCTTGGGGCCGATGACCTCACCGATCTTGTCGACGGGGACCTTGACGGTGATGACGCGCGGCGCGGTCGGAGCCATCTCGTCCGGGGAGTCGATGGCCTCGGCCATGACGTCCAGGATGTGGAGGCGGGCCTCCTTGGCCTGGGTGAGCGCCGAGGCGAGCACCGAGGCGGGGATGCCTTCCAGCTTGGTGTCGAGCTGGATCGCGGTCACGAACTCACGGGTACCGGCGACCTTGAAGTCCATGTCGCCGAACGCGTCCTCGGCACCGAGGATGTCGGTGAGAGCCGCGAACTTGGTCTCGCCGTCGATCTCCTCGCTGACCAGACCCATCGCGATGCCGGCGACCGGGGCGCGCAGCGGCACACCGGCGTTCAGCAGCGACAGCGTGGACGCGCACACCGATCCCATCGAGGTCGAGCCGTTGGAGCCCAGCGCCTCGCTGACCTGACGGATCGCGTAGGGGAACTCGTCACGCGAAGGCAGCACCGGCATGATCGCGCGCTCGGCGAGCGCACCGTGGCCGATCTCGCGACGCTTCGGCGACCCGACGCGGCCGGTCTCACCGGTCGAGTAGGGCGGGAAGTTGTAGTTGTGCATGTAGCGCTTGCGCGTCTGGGGCGACAGCGTGTCGAGCTGCTGCTCCATCTTGAGCATGTTCAGCGTGGTGACACCCATGATCTGGGTCTCGCCGCGCTCGAACAGCGCCGAGCCGTGCACGCGAGGAAGCACCTCCACCTCGGCGGACAGGGTGCGGATGTCCCGCAGGCCGCGGCCGTCGATGCGGAAGCCGTCGGAGATGATCCGGCGGCGGATCAGCTTCTTCTGCACGCTGCGGTACGCGGCGTGCAGCTCCTTCTCGCGACCGTCGAAGCCTGCCTGCAGGGCGCCGATCATGGCGTCCTTGATCTCGTCGAGGCGGTTCTCCCGCTCCTGCTTGCCCGCGATGCTCAGCGCCTCCTCGAGCGCGCTGGTGACCTCGGACTCGACGGCGGCGTAGGCGTCGTCGGCGTAGTCCGGGAACAGCGGGAACTCCTGGACCTCCTTGGCGACGCGACCCGCGAGGTCGAGCTGCGCCTCGGCCAGCACCCGGATCGGCGCCTTGGCGGCCTCGAGGCCCTCGGCCACGATCTCCTCGGTCGGGGCTCCGACGCCCTGCTCCTTCATGAGCGTCCAGGCGTTGTCGGTGGCCTCGGCCTCGATCATGGCGATCGCGACATCGTCGCCGACGATCCGGCCCGCGACGACCATCGAGAAGACGGCCCGCTCCAGCTCGGAGTAACGCGGGAACGCGACCCACTGACCGTCGATCAGCGCGATGCGGACGGCGCCGACCGGGCCGGAGAACGGCAGACCGGAGATCTGCGTGGAGATCGAGGCGCCGTTGATGGCGACCACGTCGTAGGCGTCGTCGGGGTGGATCGAGAGCACCGTCTCGACGACCTGGACCTCGTTGCGCAGGCCCTTGACGAACAGCGGGCGCAGCGGGCGGTCGATCAGGCGGCAGGCCAGGATCGCCTCGGTCGAGGGGCGGCCCTCGCGGCGGAAGAACGAGCCGGGGATCTTGCCCGCGGCGTACTGACGCTCTTCCACGTCGACCGTCAGCGGGAAGAAGTCGAAGCCTTCACGGGGGTGCCTGCCCGCCGTGGTGGTCGACAGGACGGTCGTCTCCTCGTCGAGGTAGACGACGACCGCGCCGCCGGCCTGCTTGGCCAGCCGACCGGTCTCGAAGCGGATGGTGCGCGTGCCGAAGGTGCCGTTGTCGATGACGGCCTCGGCGAACTGGATCTCGGGACCCTCCATGGGTGCCCTCCTTCGTGTTCGGCCCCCGGGCTTCACGTGGTCATCGATCGAGGCCCACGGATCCGGGACAAGCCCGCTCCGGGAGCCACTACCGAGGACCGCGGGTCCGGCGGGCAGTGGTGGTATTCGTGTTGTGGGTGATGCGGTGCCGCGTGGTGCGACACAAGAACCGGCCCGGACCCGAGGAGGGTCCGAGCCGGTGTGAGCGCTATCGGCGCAGGCCGAGCCGCTCGATGAGCGAGCGGTAGCGCTCGATGTCGACGTCGCGCAGGTAGCCGAGAAGACGGCGACGCTGACCGACGAGGAGGAGCAGACCACGACGGCTGTGGTGGTCGTGCTTGTGGTCCTTGAAGTGCTCGGTGAGGTCGGTGATGCGCTTGCTGAGCAGCGCGATCTGCACCTCGGGAGAGCCCGTGTCGCCCGGGGTCGTGGCGTACTCGGCGATGATCTGCTGCTTGACGGCTGAATCCAGGGCCACTGGTTCTCCTTCAGAGAATCGTTGCGCGGAGCACCGGGGCTGGTTCACCCGGGCATGACGAGACCGCGGCCGATCGAACGGCAGCGCTCAGACTATCAGCCGGGCTCGGGATCGGTGAATCTGCGCCCCAGGAGGTGCGATCCGGGCGCGATCTCCGCGACGTGCACCCATCCGGAGGCGCTGTACAGGGCACGGGCCGCGTGCGCCTCGGCATCGACCACGAGCAACGCCGTGCGGGCCCCGACCGCACGCAGGTCCTCGACCGTGGCGTCGTGCAGCAGCCGGCCCAGCCCACGTCCGCGCGCACCGCTCGTCACGGCGAGCTCCACCAGCTCTCCGTGCCCGCCCAGCCAGCCCTGGGCCACCGCCGCCGGGAGCCGCTGCCGAAGCGTCTGGGTGAACCACTGGTCGTCCGCGCCGAGCAGCCCGTACGCGAAGCCGACCACCCTCCCCGCCTGCAGCGCGGCGACCAGCCGGAAACCGGGGTAGCCGGCGTGCTGCACCAACTTGCCCTCCGCCCACTGCCCTGCCCGCACCGGGTCCTCGTGGTGGGGCGGCTCGGTGAACGCCTCGACGAAGATCTCGCCCAGCCGTGCGCGGAGCGCCGTGTCCGCGCGGATCGCCTCGCCGTCGTACCGGCGGATCTCGACGGCGGGGCTCACCCGATCGGGCGCCTCACGCCCAGCAGGTCGGCAGCCTGGGCGACGTCGGCGTGCATCTGCCCCACCAGCGGCTCGATGCCCTCGAACTTCAGGGTCGGCCGCAGGTGGTGCGTGAACTCGACCACGACCTCCTCGTCGTACAGGTCGAGGTCGGTGCGCCCGAGCACGTGGGCCTCGACCTGGCGCACCTCGCCGTCGAAGGTCGGGTTGGTGCCGACCGAGATCGCGGCCGGCAGCCGCACGGCGTCGGGCGTGCCCCAACCACGCCAGAGCCATCCGGCGTACACGCCGTCGGCGGGAACGGTGCCCGACGAGGTCGGGGCCAGGTTCGCCGTCGGGAACCCCAGCTCCCGACCGCGCGCCTCCCCGTGCACCACGACGCCGCGCATCCGGTGCGGGCGGCCGAGCACGGCGGCCGCCTGCGCCACGTCACCGGCGGCGAGGAGCTCGCGCACCCACGTGGAGGACCAACGCCGCCGCGTGCCGGCGGCCTCGATGTCGTGGACCACGTCGACGGCGAAGCCCAGCTCCTCCCCCAGCTCGCGCATGGTCTCGCGGTCGCCCGAGTTCTCCAGTCCGAACCGGATGTCCTCGCCGACGACGACACGGCGCACCTTGAGCGCGTCGACCAGGTAGCGGGAGACGAACTCGCGCGGGGTCAGCCGCGCGAAGTCGAGGTCGTAGGCGATCACGAGCACGCCGTCGAGGCCGGTCTCGGCGAGGAGCTCGAGGCGGTCCTCGGGCCCGGTGAGCAGCACCGGCGAGGCGTCCGGTCGGTGCACGGCGGCAGGGTGCGGCTCGAACGTGACGGCGACCGCGCTGGCCTCCACGGCGCGGGCCGCGGCGATCGTGACACCGAGCACGGCGCGGTGCCCGAGGTGGACGCCGTCGAAGTTCCCGATCGTGGCGACGCTGGCGCGCAGCTCAGCAGGGACCTCATCGATTTCGTGCCAGACCTGCACCCGTTACCCTCGCTCGTTGTCATCGCTGCCGCGGGCCAGCCTGCCACCGCGGGCCACCGGGTGACGAATCAGGCCCGATCATCCCGCGGAGAGGACCTCGAGCTCGGCGATCGTCGTGTAGCAGCCGGACCCGCCGGGCGTCCCCGCGATCCTGACGCCGTCGACCGCCACCGGCTCGAACGTGAACCGGTACTCGGCCTCGTCGGCCGCGCTGGCGTCGCCAGGGTACGCGGGCGAGACGGTGACGCCCCCGAGGGCGCTCCAGACACCGTCGATGCGCACCTCGACGGCGGGGACGCCCTCGAACCAGCCGCCGTCGTCGGGCGTGGGGCCGGGAACCATGACCACCTCATCGATCACGACGGGGTGCGGGAGCTCGATGCCCCACTGGTCGCGCAGCTTCGAGGTCCCGTTCCACGAGGAGACGGCCGTGGTCGGGTTGTCATCGGTCAGCGCACCGATGTTGCCGTAGCGCGCGTGCGTGTCGACGACCACCGCGCCGCTGCCGGTCGCCGGGTCGGTGAGGTCGGTGCCCGGCTCGGGCTCGAACGGCGCGGCCTCGGGATCGCGCAGGGTCAGCGCGATCGGGCGCAGGGCGTAGTGATAGGTGGTGAGCTCGCCCGGGCCGGCGGCGCCCACGAACCAGTTGGCCTGCGCCCACAGGTGCAGGCCGTCCGCGGAGATGAACTTCGACGGCGTGGTGACGGCGTAGCCGCCGTTGACCCAGCCGGCCGGGTTCTCGGCGCCGTACCAGGGGTACGGCCCGAAGTCGCGCCGGGCGAACAGCTCCCAGGGACCCCAGGGCGCCGAGGACTCGTAGAGCTCCCACGTGAACTCGGTCCAGGAGGTGTACAGGTACCGGTCGATCGGGGCGTCGTAGACGATCCCGCCCTGCGAGATCACGGTCGAGCTCCGCGGCCCGTCGACGGAGAGGTCCTGGTAGACACGGCGCTCGTCGTGCAGCACCGCGACGCGCTCCTCGATCTCGGCGGACCACCGCGGCGCCTCACCCTCGGCGCCCGCGAAGAACTCCCAGGCGGAGCGGTCCTGGATGGAGCTCGCCGGCACCCGCGCGAGGTAGAGGTCCACGGGATCGGGCACCGTGTCGCTGAAGGAGTCGCGCCAGTTGTTGTCCAGGCCGTAGGCGTAGACATACTCCTCACCACCGGGCTCCACCGCGGCCGCCAGGCCGTTGCTCTGGCCAAGATCGAGGAACATCACGGTGGTGAAGACGTAGTCCGAGAACATCGGCTCGTCCGCCCAGGTCCAGGTGCGGCCGTAGTCGTCCGAGCGGACGATCGTCGCCGCCGGTGCGTCGTTGAACGCGAGCGCGGCCGGCTTCATGCGCAGGTCCTGGACGGCCAAGTAGAGCTCGTCGCGGCCGTCGCCGTCACCGTCGACGGCGACCATCCCGGTGGGCTTGCGGTTGTACTCGGCCGGGTCGGACCACAGCGGCGCGACGGCGGCGCCTGATGCGAGCCGCATGCCGGTCAGCCCCTCCTCGGGCGTGCCGTCCACGCGGTTGACGACGATGTCGGCGAACGCCGCGGTCGAGAACCCGCGGCCGTCGCCGTTGGCGGTGTAGAGGTAGCCGTCGTCGGCCCAGGCGGCCGGCCACAGGTCACCGTCGCTGTCGGTCGCGACGCTCGAGTGGTACGGGATGTCGATCGTGGCGAAGGTGGTCGACGTCGGCGCGTGCGGGTCGGCCGGCGGCGGCTCCCCTGTCGGCGACTCCGAGGTGCACGCTCCGAGGGCGAGCGCGGCGGCCGCGAGCGGTGCAGCCGCAGTGCGCGCGCGGGATCGAGTGGTCATACGTTCGCCCCGCCTTCGCCAGTAATCGTTTTCTCACCGTAGGCGACGAAGGCCGCCCGGTCAATCCGAGCGGCCTGGGTCTCACGCCGTACGACGTGCGGTGTCAGTCGGCCGAGCCGTCCTCGGCGAGGATGCGGTAGACGGCGGTGCGCGCGTCGGTCAGCGCCTGGGCCGCCCGCTTCTGCTGGTCGGGCGTGCCGACCCGGAACACCTGCTTGCTGGCCTCGGCCAGCCCCATCATCGCCTCGCGCAGGGCGAAGACGGTCTCGCCGCCCTCCCCCTCCGGCTGCTCCCAGGGACTGCCGAGGCGCTCACGGTTCTCGTTGACATAGGTCCCGCCGGCCTCGGTCAGCGAGGCGGTCTTGCGGCCATCGACGGGCTCGATGGTCACGAGCCCCTCGTCCTCGAGAACCTGCAGCGTGGGGTAGATCGACCCCGCACTCGGGGTCCATGCCCCGTCGGAACGCTCGGCGATGTCCTGGATCAGCTGGTAGCCGTGCCGCGGCCCCTCCTCCAGCAGGAGCAGGATCGCCGCACGCACGTCACCGCGCGGTCGCCCTCGGCCACGACGGCCGCGATGTCCTCCCGGTCCGAAGCCGGGGCCGAACCCCGGCCCGAAGCCCGGCCCGCCTCGGCCGCGGCCCCGGCCGCGACGCGGCCTGTCGCCCTCCTCGGCATCCTGGTCGTCGAACGCCCTGTGCACGAAGCCGGGGCCCACCGCGTCGCCGAAGCTGGGGCGGCGGCGACCGCGACGCGGCGCGCTGTCCCCGGCGCTGTTGTGGTCTGTGAATCGCATGTGTGTCTCCTTTCGCGATGCACTCACGATATATCGACACTGTATCGGATGTCAACACGCGTCGCGCTGTCAGATGCCACGGCCGCGGAAGTTTCCGCCTGGTCACCTCTGGTGGGGACGACGGCCGCGTCCGTACCGTCGGTCGCATGTCCTCCACCCCGGTCGCCGCGACGAGGATCTCGACGGCGGAGCTCTCCTGGCTGCTGTCGCTGCGACCCGGCAGGCCGGCGACCTTGGTCGCCGCGGCGCTAGACCTGCCGCTGCCGCTGCCCGACCGGTCGCCGGAGGCGAGCGTCCTCGAGGACCTGCTCGCCGACGGGCGAGCCCAGGAACGCAGAGGCGAGGTGCTCCCCCGCGGCGAGTCCGCCGTCGTCGGCGATGCGCTGACCTCGGCAACGGCACTGATCTCGGTCGGCGACGAGCAGGGGCTGGCCGCACTGCTCGCGGTCGGTGCCGACCGGGTGCTGCTCCTCGCGCCCGCCGGGGCGGCGGTCGAGGTGGCGGCCCTCGACGCGGCCACCACGCCCGGTGCCGCGGTGGCGGCGCTCGCGAGCAGCGTCGGTCAGCGGGCGCGTGTGATGGTCGCGCTCGCCGACGCCGAGATCACCGCCGTCGAGCCCGGTCCGCAGCTGGCCGATCGTGTGGACGGGCTGCTGCGATGACCGCCGTCAGCCACGGCGCCGATCTGGCGGCGCTGCGCGACTGGTCGGCCGCGGCCGGCGCGGGCGCCGAGCAGCTGCAGGAGATCGCGACCGGCCTCGACCGCTGCCTGACGGTGTTCGCGTGGACCGGGCCGGACCACCTGCGGTTCTCCGAGGCCTGGCAGCGCCACCTCACTCCAGCGCTCCGCGATGTCAGCGCCGGGCTCGCTGCCGCGTCGGACCAGGTCGCGCGGGAGGCGAACGAGCAGGAGAACGCGAGCAACGACGCCCGTGAGGCGCGGGAGGCCGGCTGGGCACGCGGCGCGGGCCGCGCCATCCTCGGGCTGCTCGGGGGTGCGATCGGCGGCCCCGTGGGCACGATCCTCGGGGCACTGGCGGGACCACGGCTGGTGGACCACCTCGTCGGGGTCGCCGATGTCCGGGCCGATCGCACGGTGGTCACCGAGATCACCGCCGGTGCCGGCATCCGCGACGCACTGCCCACTAGCCCGGCCGACATGCTCCACGACATGTCAGCGATGTACGACCACGACGGCGCGGTCCGGGTCGACCTCGTCACCCGACCGGACGGCAGCCAGGTCGCGCTCATGTACGTGCCTGGCACGCAGGACTGGTCGATGGATACCGAGGGCAGCAACCCGATGGGTGCCTATGGCGCTGTCGGTGCGGCCTCGGGCAAGGACACTCCCCTGCGGCAGCTCATGCTCGAGTCGATGCAGGAGATCCCCGAGGGGGTCCCGATCCACCTGGCCACGCACAGCCAGAGCAGCTTCGCCGCGCTCGACCTCGCCGCCGATCCCTACGTGCGCGCCCGCCACGACATCGCCTCGGTCGTCACCACCGGCGCCGGTGGCGGCAACTTCGACATCCCCGAGGGCACCACGATCGTCTCGGTACGGAACCCCTTCGACCCGGTCGCACGCATCGGCGGGGCCCCCGAGCGCGCGATCGAGGTGATCGGCGCCTGGAGCGGCGACCACCCGCACTCATCTGACCAGTACGCCGCTCTCGTGGCGCGCGCCAGCAGCCCCGAGCTCGACGCCTGGTGGCGCAGCGTGGGCATCGACCCCGGCTCCGCCGTCGAGACCCGCGTGTTCCAGGGCACCGTCACCGGCCCCCGCGACTGACCGCGACCTCAGGCGGGGTCCAGGACCAGCGTGGGGCGGGCCTGAGCGCCCTTGTCGGTGAGCAGCGCCACGACGTGCCCGTCCGGCGCGAAGGCGGCGACGACGCCCTCGGAGCGCGAGGCAGCGACACCGCGGCCGAAGCGGAGCTCGATCGTCTCGGCGTCGGTGAGCTCGCGGGCCGGGAGCACGCGTCTGGCGACGTCGCTCATCCCGAGGAGGCTGACGCCGTCGGCCAGCTCCTCCAAGCCCGCCGCCTCCTCGACGGCGAAGCTCCCCACGTGGGTGCGGCGCAGCGCGGTGAGGTGACCGGCGCTGCCGAGCGCGGTCCCGAGGTCGCGCGCGAGGGCGCGGATGTAGGTGCCGCTGGAGCAGCGCACCTCGACGTCGAGGTCGAGCACAGGCGTGCCCTCGACCTCCTCACGGCGCGACGCCAGCACGGCGAAGGAGTGGATGGTCACCGGTCGGGCCGCGAGCGCGACCTCCTCCCCCGCGCGCACACGGGCGTAGGAGCGCCTGCCGTCGACCTTGATCGCGCTGACCGAGCTCGGGACCTGCTCGATCCGCCCCGTCAGATCTCCGACGGCGGAGCTCAGGCCGGCCTCGTCGACGTCACCGACGCCGGGGCTCGCCGTGACCTCACCCTCGGCGTCGTCGGTCACGGTGCTCTGGCCGAGCCGGATCGTGGCGCGGTAGGTCTTGTCGGCGCCGACGAGGTAGGTCAGCAGCCGCGTGGCGCGGTTGACGCCGAGCAGGAGCAGCCCGGTCGCCATCGGATCGAGCGTGCCGGCGTGGCCGACCTTCTTGGTGCCGGCGAACCGGCGAACCCGCGCCACGACGTCGTGCGAGGTGATCCCCGCGGGCTTGTCGACCAGGACGAGGCCATCACCCACGGCGGTCATGACGGCGGCTCAGCTCTTGTCGTCGGACGCGTCGTCGTCGGACCCGTCCTCGCCCTCGTCCACGGCGTCGTCGCCCACCGGTTCGGCCGGCTTGCGGTAGGGGTCGGCGTCGCCGGCGTAGGTGGCGCTCTCGCGCGCCTTCGCCAGCTCGGCGTCGCGCGCCGCAGCCTCGGAGAGCGCAGCCTCGAGATGGGCGGCGGTCTCGGGCACGGCGTCGAGCGTGAACTCGAGCGTGGGCGTGAGTCGCACACCGGTCTGGCGGCCCACCTCCGAGCGGATCAGCCCGGTCGCCGACGCGAGAGCCGTGGCTGAGTCGACGCGCGCCTGCTCGTCACCGAAGACGGTGTAGAAGACGGTCGCGTGCTGCAGGTCCCCGGTGACGCGCACCTCGGTGACGGTCACGAACCCGAGTCGAGGGTCCTTGACACGGGTGTCGAGCATCCGGGCCACGATCTCGTGGATGCGCTCCGCCAGCTTCCTGGCGCGTGGGTGGTCTGCCACTTGATCTTCTCCTTGGTCCCCCCGACCTCGCCGTCGGGTCCCGACGCCGATCCAGCGGTTCTGGGACGAGATCTCCTCGTCTCCCGAACGCGCCGAATCAGCGTCGAGACCCTCTGGCCGAGGTCAGCGTGCGTGCGCTAGTCGCGCGGCTTCTCGCGCATCTCGAAGGTCTCGATCACATCGCCCTCGGCGACATCCCGCTGACCGAGACCGATACCGCACTCGAAGCCCTCGCGGACCTCGGTGACGTCATCCTTCTCGCGGCGGAGGGACTCGATCGTGAGGTTGTCGGCGAGCACCACACCATCGCGCAGCAGGCGAGCCTTGCTGTTGCGGCGGATGACACCCGACCGGACGATCGAACCGGCGATGTTGCCGAACTTCGAGGATCGGAACACCTGTCGGATCTCGGCCGAGCCCAGCTGGACCTCTTCGAACTCCGGCTTGAGCATGCCCTTGAGTGCTGCTTCGACTTCCTCGATCGCCTGGTAGATGACCGAGTAGTACTTGATGTCGACGCCCTCACGGTCGGCCATCTCGGCAACGCGCGGTGCGGTACGCACGTTGAAGCCGATGATGATCGCGTTGTCCACGGTGGCGAGGTTGACATCGTTCTGCGTGATCGCACCGACACCACGGTGGATGATCCGCAGCTCGACCTCGTCGCCGACGTCGATCTTGAGCAGCGCGTCCTCGAGCGCCTCCACGGCACCCGAGACATCGCCCTTGAGGACGAGGTTGAGGGTCTCGACCTTGCCGGCCTCGAGAGCCTGGGTGAAGTCCTCGAGCGACACGCGCTTGCGGCGCTTCGCCAGCGTGGCGGCACGCTCGGCGGCCTCCCGCTTGTCGGCGATCTGTCGTGCCGTGCGGTCATCGCGGGCCACCAGGAACGAGTCACCGGCGCGCGGGACCGACGTCAGGCCGAGGACCTGGACCGGCCGCGCAGGCAGCGCGACGTCGAGGTTCTCGCCGTGCTCGTCGAACATCGCTCGCACACGACCGTGGGCGGTACCCGCCACGATCGCGTCACCGACGGCCAGCGTGCCGGACTCGACCAGCACCGTGGCCACGGCACCGCGGCCGCGGTCGAGGTTGGCCTCGACAGCCACGCCTCGCGCAGCCTTGTCCGGGTTGGCACGCAGATCGAGGGCTGCGTCCGCGGTCAGCAGCACGGCCTCGAGCAGCTCGTCGATGCCGGTCCGCTGCTTGGCGGAGACGTCCACGAACATGGTCTCGCCGCCGTACTCCTCGGCCACCAGGTTGTACTCGGTGAGCTGGGCACGGATCTTGTCCGGGCTCGCGCCCTCCTTGTCGACCTTGTTGACGGCCACCACGATCGGCACTCCTGCCGCCTGCACGTGGTTGATCGCCTCGACTGTCTGCGGCATCACGCCGTCATCGGCAGCGACCACGAGGATCGCGATGTCCGTGACCTTCGCACCACGCGCACGCATGGCGGTGAACGCCTCGTGACCCGGGGTGTCGATGAAGGTGATCGGACGATCCTGGCCCTCGTGCTCGGTGTGCACCTGGTAGGCACCGATGTGCTGGGTGATGCCACCGGCCTCATCGCCTGCCACGTCGGTGCGCCGGATCGCGTCCAGCAGCGCCGTCTTGCCGTGGTCGACGTGACCCATGACGGTCACCACCGGCGGGCGCGCCTCGAGCTCGTCGTCGCCCTCGGCGTCCTCCTCGGCCTGCAGGTCGATGTCGAAGCTCTCGAGCAGCTCGCGGTCCTCCTCCTCGGGGGACACGATCTCGATCACGTAGCCGAGCTCGGCACCGAGTGTCTGGAACGTGTCCTCGTCGAGGGACTGGGTCGCTGTGGCCATCTCACCGAGGTGGAACAGCACGGTGACCAGGCTCGCAGGGTTCGCGTCGATACGGTCTGCGAAGTCGCTCAGCGAGGCACCCGCACGGATGCGGATGACGGTGCTGCCATCGCCACGGGGGACGCTGACACCACCGAGCGACGGCGCGCCCTGCTGCTCGAACTCGAGACGCTTCGCGCGCTTGCTCTTACGGCCTCGCGCGGGGCGACCACCAGCGCGACCGAACGCGCCCTGCGTGCCACCGCGACCGCCGCGGCCACCGCCACGACCGCCACCGAAACCACCGCCGGCACCGGGACCGCCGCCGGGACGCTGACCGCCGAAGCCGCCACCACCGCCGCCGGGACCACCGGAGCCACCACGACCGCCACCGCGACCGCCACCACCGGCGCCGCCGCCACCGCGGGCGGGCTGGCCGGGACGTCCGATCGAGGAACGGTCGGGCATCATGCCCGGGCTCGGGCGTGAGCCGCCGCGCGGAGTGCCAGGGCGGGGTCCGCCGCTGCCACCGGGGCGCGGCATGCCCTGCGAGGAAGCGAACGGGTTGTTACCGGGACGCGGAGCTCCGCCGCCCTCGCCACGCTCGCCGCGGTCTCCACGGCTCTCGCGATCGGGACGCGGGCGCTGGCCGGGGCGCGGCATGCCCTGCGAGGACGCGAACGGGTTGTTGCCAGGACGCGCAGCGGGGCGCGGCGCTGCCGGGCGGGGTGCAGCCGGACCAGGGGTCGGCTTGTCGGTGCCCTGCTCAGGCTCGGCAGAGGCCGCGGGCGCCTCGGTGCGAGGCTGCTCCGGCTCGGGCTCGGGAGCCGGCTCGGGCGCAGGTGCAGGCTCGGGAGCCGGCTCGGGCTCGGGTGCAGGCTTCGGCCCGGGCACGGGGCCCGGCTTGACGCCGGACTTCGCCGCAGGCTTGGGAGCCGGCTTCTTCTCAGTCTCCGCGGGGGCGTCGGGGAACGCTTCGCGGAGCCGCCGCTGAACGGGCGGTTCGATCGTGGACGACGCTGACTTGACGAACTCTCCAAGTTCTTGGAGCTTGCCCATCACCGTCTTGCTGTCGACGCCGAGCTCTTTCGCGAGCTCGTGGACGCGGACCTTGGCCACACTTCTCCTGTCTCGGCCCGCCCCGGACAGGGTCAGACCGTCGTTAGTGGTGCTTGCTCATCGCTGGGTGCTCATCGGGTGCCCATCGGCCTTGACCCGCTTTCTGATATCGATGCTCAACGACGTGTTGCGTGGATGTCGAACCATGCCCTGACCGCCTCGATCGGCAGCGACGGCGCGATGCGCAGTCCCCGCTGGATCGCCCGGCGAGTCTCGGCACGGTCCAGGCAGTGCGTCTGCTGATGCAGCCAGACGCCTCGTCCGGGTAGTGCCGCTCGGGGATCGACCACCACGACCGGAGTCGCGGTGCGTCGGTCCACGACCAGGCGTACCAGGTCGGACCGGTGGGCCTTGCCCCGACAGCCGGCGCACGTGCGCATCCCGGTGATCGTGCGGGCCGGGGCAGTCGTGCTGACCACCTCACGGACCTCCAGATCATCCGAGCTGCGCTCGGGCAACAAGCCATCGGGCGCGAAGCCCGCAGACCAGTGTACTACTCAGCGGGTGGCGCTGCCTCCTCCGGCTCGGGCTCGGTGTCGGGTCGGATGTCGATCTTCCAGCCGGTCAGGCGGGCAGCGAGGCGTGCGTTCTGGCCCTCCTTGCCGATCGCCAGCGAGAGCTGGTAGTCGGGCACGATGACGCGTGCGGAGCGGGCTTCGGCGTCGACGATCTCGACGCTGCTGACCCGCGCGGGCGACAGGGCCGAGGCCACGAACGTGGCCGGGTCCTCGGAGAAGTCCACGATGTCGATCTTCTCGCCGCGAAGCTCAGCCATCACCGCCCGTACCCGCTGCCCCATCGGACCGATGCACGCCCCCTTGGCGCCGAGTCCCTGCACACGCGAGCGCACCGCGATCTTGCTGCGGTGCCCGGCCTCACGGGCGATGGCCGAGATCTCCACCGACCCGTCGGCGATCTCCGGCACCTCGTGGGCGAACAGCCGCTTGACGAGGTTGGGGTGGGTGCGCGAGACGGTGATCTGCGGCCCGCGCATGCCACGCGTGACCTCGAGGACGTAGGCGCGGATGCGCTCCCCGTGCACGTAGGTCTCGGTGGGCACCTGCTCGTGCTGCGGCAGGTTGGCCTCGATGCCGCCGATCTCGATCAGCACGGTGCTCGGGCTGCCGCCCTGCTGCACCACGCCGGCGACGATGTCGCCCTCCTTGCCGCGGAACGCGCCGAGCACCTGCTCGTCCTCGGCGTCGCGCAGCCGCTGCACGATCACCTGCCGCGCGGTGGAGGTCGCGATGCGACCGAAGCCCTCGGGGGTGTCATCGAACTCGGGGCCGAGCTTCTCCTCGGCGTCCTCGGAAGCCGGCTCCTCGACCTCGCGGGCCAGCACGCTCACGTGCCCGGAGCTGCGGTCGAGCACGACGCGGGCGTGGTGCTGCGCACCCGGGGTCCGCAGGTAGGCCGAGAGGAGCGCCTGCTCGATCGCGGTGACCAGCACCTCGAGCGGGATCTCCCGCTCGCGCTCGACCATCCGCAGCGTGGCCATGTCGATGTCCATGTCAGCCCTCCCCCTCGGCTGCCCTGCGCAGCTCGACCTCGATACGACCCTTGGTGATGCTCGCCAGCGGTACCTCGTGCCGCTTCGGGCCACCCTTGCCGGACTCGTCGTCCAGCTGGACGACATCCCCCTCGACGGCGACCACTCGCCCCGTGAGGTTGCCCTCGGCCGTGGCCACGGTCACCAGGCGTCCCTGCGCGCGCCGGAAGTGGCGCGCCTCGGTCAACGGCCGGGCCACGCCGGGCGTCGAGACCTCCAGCAGGTAGGCACCCTCGAGCGCGTCATCGACCTCGTCGAGGGCGTCCGAGACGACCTTCGAGACCTCGCCGATCTGGTCGGAGTCGACCCCGCCGGGGCCGTCCGGCAGATCGACCGTCACCCGGACGAGGCGCTTGCGCGCCGGCCCGGAGACATCCACGTGCTCCAGGTACAGACCCGATCCGGTGACGACCGGAGCGAGGACCTCGTGCAGCCGAGCTGCGATATCGGATCCCATCGTGCCTCCCTGTGTGAAGTTGTCGGTGCAGCCTCCCAGACTACGTTGCCGCCGTCGCCCGCGCACGCGCGGCCGGTCCGCGCACGCGTGACAAGATCGGCCTATGCCTCGTCGTCTCCTCGCCGCGCTCGCGGCCGTGGTGACGGCTCTCACACTCGCCGGGTGCGGCGCGCTGCGGCTGGAGTCCGAGGACCCGCCCGCGCAGAGCGCTGGTCCTGAGGAGCAGCTGCGCCAGGAGCACGCCACGCAGACCTGGCGACTGGCCGAGCTGGCCCGGTCCGCAGCGGCCACCGACCCCGATCACGCCGCTGTGCTGGAGTCGGTGACGCAGGACGCGCTCGTCCAGCTCGATGCCCTCGGGGGCGTCTGGCAGCCGGCAGGCCGACACCTGGAGCCTGCAACGCCCCGCGGGGACGCGAGCGCCGTGGTCGATCTCCTCGCGGCCTCGACGGCGGCTGCGGCTCAGAGCGCGATCGACGGCGACGGCGACCTCGCCGGGATGTTCGCCGGCATCGCGGTCTCGCGGTCCTTGCGCACCGACCAGCTGGCGTCCGCGCTCGGGACCGAGCCGGACGCCGTCGAGCCTGCCCTGCCCGATGCGGTCGACCCGGCCACGTCGGCAGATCTCGTCCGCACGCTCGATGCGCTCGGGCAGGCCTGGGAGGTCGTCGCGGCCCGCAGCGAGGACCCCGCGTCCGCGAGCGCGGAGGCGGCGAGCTGGCGGGACCAGGCGCAGCAGCTCGCGGTCCTCGCCGGTGTCGCCGACACACCCGAGGATCCGCGGGCCGTCTCCTACGACCTCGCGGGCGACCTCGACGAGACCATCGCCGATCTCCGCGCCGATCTGGTGCCGTGCTGGCTGGCGCAGGTCGCCACGACCACCGGCGAGGACCGCCGTGCGGTGATCGACCTCGCGCTCGCGGCCGCGAGGGACGCCGGTCTCGGTGAGCCCGGTGCCGAGATCCCGGCGATCCTCGGGACCTCGGTAGCCTGATCGGGATGCCCCCGTCCGAGCACGTCCTCGACCTCTTCGCCGTCCCTGGCGACGTCGAACCGCTGACCGGCGGCCAGGGCGGCTCGGTCCGCGCGGGTGACCTCGTGCTGTCCCCCGGGCGGGACGCCGTCGTGCAGGACCTCCTCAACCCCGTGATCGCACGGCTCGCCGTCGACCTCGATACCCGCCCGGCTCGCGAGCGGCAGGACCTGCGGATCGCGATGCCGATCCCGGCTCGCGACGGCTCCTGGGTGGTCGACGGCTGGAGCGCTTCCCGCTACGAGCCGGGCGCGCAGCTGCTGGTCGACCTCGAGGCCACGCTCGCGGTCGCCGCGGTGCTGCACGCCGAGCTGGCACCGCGCGTCAGCGACTGGCCGCCGGCGCAGCAGCCGCCCCGCGAGCGCTGGTCGCAGGCGGAGCGGATCGCGTTCGGCGAGGCGTCACCTGAGCCGGGGGCCGCCGGTGCGGAGGCCGAGCCGCTGCTGCGTTGGTTGCTGGAGCAGCGGGACCCGGGCGCCGACCTCGGTGAGCCCCAGCTCGTCGACGGCGATCTCGCCGGCAACGTCCTGCTCGATCCCGACGGCGCGCCCGTAGTCATCGACATCGCACCCTACTGGCGGCCGCCGCTGTGGGCGGAGGCCACCTGCGTGCTCGACTCGGTGATGTGGTGGGGCGCGGACGTCGAGGCGATGACCGCATGGGCCGACGGCGTGCCTCGCCAGGCCATGATCCGCGCGGCCCTCTTCCGGCTGCTGAGCGACCGCCCCGCCGACGTGGCCGCCTACGGGAGGGCCCTCGCCCCGCTCAGCCCAGCGCTGCGATGACCGTCGCGACCAGGTGGGTCACGGCGTCGTCGGGCGCGAGCTCGACCCGCTCGCCCGTGGCACGGGTGCGGACCTCGACCACACCGGTGGCCAGGCCGCGCCCCACCACCAGCGTGTAGGGCACGCCGAGCACCTCGGAGTCGGCGAACTTGACGCCGGGCGAGGTCTTCGGGCGGTCGTCGTAGAGGACCTCGAGGCCGGAGCTCTCGAGAGCCTCGGCGAGCCGCTCGGCCTCCGCGAAGACCGCCTCGTCCTTGCCGGTGGCGACCACGTGCACGTGGGCGGGCGCCACCTGGATCGGCCAGGCGAGCCCGGCGTCGTCGGCGGTGTTCTCGGCGATGCACGCGAGCGCCCGCGTGACGCCGATGCCGTAGGAGCCCATCGTGACCGTGACGGCCTTGCCTCCTGCGTCAAGGACCTTGAGATCGAGCGCCTTGGCGTACTTCTGGCCGAGCGCGAAGATGTGGCCGATCTCGATGCCGCGCGCCAGCTCGAGCGGCCCGGAGCCGTCGGGGGCGGGGTCGCCCTCCTTGACCTCGGCGACGTCGAGCACGCCGTCGGCGGTGAAGTCACGCCCCGCCACCAGTCCGTAGACGTGCCTGCCGGGCTCGTTCGCACCAGTGATCCAGGAGGTGCCCTCAGCCACCCGGGGGTCGAGGAAGTACCGCACCGCTCCCCTGCCGCTCTCCTCGCGCGGGGCGCCGTTGGGGCCGAGCACGGCGGGGCCGATGTAGCCGGCCACCAGCTCGGGGTGCTGCGTGAGATCGTCCGCGGTCGCCTGCGAGACCTCGGCCGGGAACGCGACCGCCTCGAGGCGCTTCATGTCCAGCTGGCGGTCGCCGGGCATGCCGATGACCACGACCTCACGCTCGCCGCCCGGGTGCTCGTAGGTGACCACGACGTTCTTGAGCGTGTCCGCCGCGGTCCAGGCGACGCCGTCCGCACGCGGGTACTCGGCGTTGGAGAGCGCCACGAGCGACTCGATCGTGGGGGTGTCCGGGGTGTCGTGCACGACGGCGGCGGGCAGCTTCGTGATCTCGCTCGCCGGCAGCGGGGCGGGCGCGAGCGTGGCCACGGCCTCGACGTTGGCGGCGTAACCGCCGGGCGAGCGGACGAAGGTGTCCTCACCGATGTCGCACGGGAACAGGAACTCCTCGCTGCGCGAGCCCCCCATGGCGCCCGAGGTGGCGGTGACGATGACGAACTCCAGGCCCAGCCGCGTGAAGATGCGCTGGTACGCCTCGCGCTGCGCCTCGTAGGAGGCCTCGAGGCCGGCGTCGTCGATGTCGAAGGAGTAGGCGTCCTTCATGATGAACTCACGGCCGCGCAGCAGCCCCGCGCGGGGGCGGGCCTCGTCGCGGTACTTGGTCTGGATCTGGTAGAGCGTCAGCGGCAGCTCCTTGTACGAGGAGTACAGGTCGCCGACCAGCAGCGTGAACATCTCCTCGTGCGTGGGCGCCAGCAGCATGTCGTTGCCCTTGCGGTCCTGCAGTCGGAACAGGTTCGGGCCGTACTCGGTCCAGCGGTCGGTCGCCTCATAGGGCTCCCGCGGCAGCAGCGCCGGGAAGTGGACCTCCTGGGCGCCGGCCGCGTTCATCTCCTCGCGAACGACTGCCTCGACCTTCGCGAGCACCCGCAGCCCGAGCGGCAGCCACGTGTAGATCCCCGGGGCGGCCCGCCGGATGTACCCGGCACGCACGAGCCACTTGTGGCTCGCCACCTCGGCATCAGCAGGGTCCTCACGCAACGTCCGCACGAACAGACTCGACATCCTCAGCACGCGGGCGAGTCTATGCGGGCAGCAGACCCCACCCGTCCGGGCCTCTCTCTCGGCCCAGTCAGCCCGTAGATTTGGCACATGCCCGAGATGCCCGAGGTGCAGGGGCTGGTCGACTTCCTCGACGAGCGGCTCCGTGGCCGCACGCTCACCGATGTGCGACCGGTCGCGTTCACCGCGCTCAAGACGTTCGCCATCGGACCGGAGCAGCTCGTCGGTGGCGAGATCACCGGGGTCGCGCGGCACGGCAAGTGGCTCGATGTCGTCGTGAGCACGCCCGACGGCGAGAGGCACCTGGTCTTCCACCTCGCCCGGGCGGGCTGGTTGCGCTGGTACGACGAGATGCCGACGACGATCCCTCGCCCCTCCCCCAAGTCTCCGCTCGCGTTCCGGGTCGCCACCGATGCCGGAGGCTTCGACCTCACCGAGGCGGGCACCAAGCGCAAGCTGGCGGTCTACCTGGTGGCGGACCCGGCCGAGGTGCCGATGATCGCCACGCTCGGTCCGGATCCGCTCGGCGAGGACTTCACGCTCGAGCGGCTGCGCGAGCTGCTGAACACCAGGAACCAGCAGGTCAAGGGGTTGCTGCGGGACCAGGCCACGATCGCCGGGATCGGCAACGCCTACTCGGACGAGATCCTGCACGTCGCGCGTATCAGCCCGTTCGCGAAGACGCGGTCCATCGCGGCCGACGACGAGGTCCTCACCCGCCTGCACACCGCCATCGGTGAGACGCTGCGCGCGGCGATCGCGGCGTCGTCGGGCAAGCCTGCCAAGGAGCTCAAGGACGCCAAGCGCTCGGGCATGCGCGTGCACGGGCGCACAGGTGAGGCGTGCCCGATCTGCGGGGACGTCGTCCGCGAGGTCAGCTTCGCCGACTCCTCGCTGCAGTACTGCGCCACCTGCCAGACCGGCGGCAAGATCCTGGCCGACCGGCGGATGTCCAAGCTGCTCAAGTAGCGCCGTCGGGCACGCCCCGCTCAGAACAGGATCGTGGCGAAGGTCCCGACCTGGCGGAAACCCACAGCGTCGTAGGTGCGGATCGCCGTCTCGTTGTAGGAGTTCACGTAGAGCGAGACCGTCGGGGCGATGTGCGCGCGGGCGTACGCGACGACCGCCGCCATGCCGGCCTTCGCGATGCCCTGGCCGCGTAGCTCGGGGTCGACCCATACGCCCTGGATCTGCGTGACCCCCAGCGCGACCGTCCCGAGCTCGGCCTTGAACACCACCCGGCCGTCCTCGATCCTCGCGAGCGACCGCTTCGCGGCCACCAGCGACCGCACACGGCGCTCGTACCCACCGCCGATGCTCAGCGGCGAGTGCCCGACCTCCTCGGTGAACATCGAGACGCACGCGGGCATGAGGATGTCGAAGTCATCCTCGGTGGTGACCCGGACCTCGGGGTCCGGCTCGACCAGCGGGTCGCTCGCGATCGCCATCGACGGCTGCTCGGGCCGGATGTCACGCGGCCGCGGCGAGGTGGGCTCGAGCAGCTCCCACAGCGCCATCACGCCCTCGGCAGGGCCCACGATCGAGGAGTAGCGGCGCGAGCGGCGGCGCAGCTCGGCGGCGACGTCCGGCATCGCGGAGGGCTCGATGCCCAGCGGCACCATGTTGCCGCCGGTCCAGCACAGCCCGGCGAGCCCGGCCGGTGTGCTCACGCACAGGAGCTGCTCGCGCAGCTGCGGCCCGGCCACCATCGCTTCGACGTGCTCCCCGAGAAGGGCGGCGTCCACTGCGCGCTGCTGGCAGAACTCCAGCACGCCGCCCATGTCGACGTTACGCGCGTCACGCACGAGGATCGGGGAGGGGGCCGTCGTGCTCTGCCAGGGCCACCGCGCCATGGCGGTGCCGTCAGGAGACGGAGACGGACGGGGACCCGGCCGCCTCCATGGTCGCCGCGATGCGGTGCGCCTCCTCGAGGAGGGTCGCGACGATCTGGTCCTCGGGGACGGTCGCGATGACCTCGCCCTTGACGAAGATCTGGCCCTTGCCGTTGCCGGAGGCGACGCCGAGGTCGGCCTCGCGTGCCTCACCGGGGCCATTGACGACGCAACCCATGACGGCGACGCGCAGCGGGACCTCGAGGCCCTCCAGGCCCGCGGTCACCTCGTCGGCCAGCGAGTAGACGTCCACCTGGGCACGGCCGCAGGAAGGGCAGGAGACGATCTCGAGCTTGCGCTCACGCAGGTTGAGCGACTGCAGGATCTGCAGCCCGACCTTGACCTCCTCGGCCGGCGGGGCGGACAGAGACACCCGGATCGTGTCGCCGATGCCCTTGCTCAGCAGCGCGCCGAACGCGGTGGCGGACTTGATCGTGCCCTGGAAGGCGGGGCCGGCCTCGGTGACACCGAGGTGCAGCGGCCAGTCACCCGCCTCGGACAGCAGCTCGTAGGCACGCACCATCACGACCGGGTCGTTGTGCTTGACCGAGATCTTGAAGTCGTGGAAGTCGTGCTCCTCGAACAGCGAGGCCTCCCAGACGGCGGACTCCACCAGCGCCTCGGGGGTCGCCTTGCCGTACTTCTCCAGCAGCCGCTTGTCGAGCGAGCCGGCGTTGACGCCGATCCGCAGCGAGACCCCGGCATCGGCGGCGGCCTTGGCGATCGCGCCGACCTGGTCGTCGAACTTGCGGATGTTGCCCGGGTTGACACGGACCGCGGCGCACCCGGCGTCGATCGCCGCGAACACGTACTTCGGCTGGAAGTGGATGTCGGCGATCACCGGGATCTGCGACTTCTTCGCGATGATCGGCAGCACCTCGGCGTCGTCGGAGGTGGGCACGGCGACGCGGACGATGTCGCAGCCGGACGCCGTGAGCTCGGCGATCTGCTGGAGCGTGGCGTTGATGTCGGTCGTCTGGGTCGTGGTCATCGACTGCACCGAGATCGGCGCATCGCCGCCGACCTCGACCTTGCCGACCCGGATCTTGCGAGTCTTGCGTCGCGGACTCAAGACCTCAGGGGTCTGGTTGACAGCGGGGATACCCAGCGCGATCGGAGCAGTCACGCAAGCGAGTATCTCACCGTGAGGTGAAGAACCTGTGGCGACCGCGCATCGATCGGGGCCACCGTGTCACGGCTCACAGCTACGTGAGCACCACGGGTCTGACGATGTCGGCGACGGCGAGCAACAGCCCCATGCCGAGGAACAGGAACACCATCGCGTAGGTCAGTGGCATCAGCTTCGCGGTGTCCGCGTAGCCGGGGTTCGGACGGTCCCGCCACCGCGCGACCTGCCGGCGGCTGCCCTCGAAGAGGGCTCCGGCGATGTGCCCGCCGTCCAGCGGTGGCAACGGGATCATGTTGAACACGAACAACGCCATGTTGAGGCTCGCGAGGATCACGAGGATGTTGGCGAGCTGAGCCACGAAGCCGTTGTCGGCGCTGGCCTCCGTCAGGTCACCAGCCACGCGTCCGATACCGATGATGCCGATGACGTTGGGGTCGCGCTCACCGGAGCCGAACACGGCCTGTCCGATCGACACCAGCCGCTGCGGCAGCGTGAGCACCACGCCGACCGTGGCGGACAGCTGCTCCCCCACGATCCCGGGCACCGCCGTCAGCGGCTCAGGCTGGCGCACGACGGCGGAGATGATGCCCACGTAGGGCACCTCCTGCACGGTGGTGGTGCCATCCTCTGCCCTGACCTCGCGCTCGATCAGGGTGGGAGTGACGGTCAGGGTGACCTCGGCGCCGTCGCGCTCGACGACGACCTCGGTGGGCTGGTCGCCGCCGGCGAGGATGCCGGCCGTGACGTCGCTCCAGCTCTCGGTCGCAACGCCGCCCCACGAGACGATGACATCGCCCGGCTGGAAGCCCGCCTCGGCCGAGGGCGCCGGCGCCGACCCGGCCGCGCAGGCGCCGTCGCTCGTGGGCTCGACGCACTCCACCACGGAGTCCACCGTGCTGGTGGCGACGTTGAAGCCGATGCCGGAGACGACGATCGCGAACAGGATGAAGCTGAGCACGAGGTTGACGAACGGCCCACCGAACATCACCGTGAGCTTCTTGGGCATGCTCAGCTGGTAGAAGGCGCGGCCCTTGTCACCGGGCTCGAGCTCCTCCAGGGACGCCGCACGAGCCTCCTCGGTGACCTCCTTCGCCCATCCGACGATGCCGCGGCGGCGCAGCCGTGCCTCGGCGGCTGCGTCCTCGCTGAGCTCTCGCTTCGCCGGCGGGAACATGCCGACCATGCGCACGAATCCGCCGAGCGGGATGGCCTTGACGCCGTACTCGGTCTCACCGCGTGTGCGGGACCAGATGGTGGGGCCGAAGCCGACGAAGTACTGCGGCACGCGCACGCCGAACTTCTTCGCGGGCACGAGGTGTCCGATCTCGTGCAGCGCAATCGAGATCACGAGCCCGAGGGCCACGGCGAGCACACCGATCCAGAACGTCACCGGGTCATGGTAGGCACCATTCCTGACAACTGCCCGTGACGGCCGGGGCAGGTGTGCCCGGACCTCACATCTCGCACTCGCAGACGGTGTTGTAGCTCACCACCTGCTCGCCCTCCTCGGGCCGCGCCCAGGCCTCGGCCTCCGCCCGGTTGGCGAAGCGTCGGGGTGCCAGCCGGCCGGTGGGCAGCAGCACCGAGTGCTCGATCTCCTCGCGCGGGTCGGTCCAGGGGAGCTCTGGCTCGGGCTCAGCAACCATGACCGGACCTCCATCTCGCTGGCCCATCATCCCAGGACGAAGGTCACGAAGGCCAGCGGCTCCCGGTGCCCATGATCCGGGCCGCCTTCGCGACCTCATCCAGCTCGAGGCAGTCGGCTGCGCCCGCGGCGGGCCAGATGCTCACGAGCCCAGGTCAGGCACGGACCCGCTATGGCGTGTCGGCAGGATAGGTGGCGGCCAGCTCGGCAGCGATCGCCCGGAGCTCGGCGACGACCTCGGGCGCGTCGAGCACCACCACCCGGCCACCCCATCCTGCCAGCTGCTCGGCCAGGCCACGGGGCGACTGCGCGGCGACGGCCGCGCGATCGCCGTCGAGAGCCTCGAACCCGGTCCCGAAGTGGTCGGCGAGGATCGATCTGGCGACCTCATCCACGCGGACCGTCGCCCGGGTGCTGGTGCGAGCGGTGTCCACCACGTCGGAGGTCTGCCGCCACTGCTCGTCGATCAGGTGCTCCGCCGGCCGCCGAAACGTCTCCCTCGTCACCGTGAACGCGGCGATCCGGTCCAGCCGATAGGTCCGCGGCCCGCGTGCGGTCCCCGCGAGCAGGTACCCGACGCCCGCCTTGTCAACCAGCCGCCACGGCGCGACATCGATCTCGCTGTCGGTCTCGGCGTCGCGGGACCGATAGCGGATCGCCGCGCGGAGCCGCCGCACGATCGCATCCCTGAGCGCGCCCTCGAAGCGGTGCCCGGCGCGCGGTCGTTCCTGCCAGCGCTGCGGCTCGATACGCCGCGCGGCCCCGGCGATCTCGGCACTCTCGCGGAACTGCTCCGGCAGCGCGCGTACCAGCTTGGCCAGCGCGGCGCGGGCGGTGGCGTCGCCCTCGGCGTCCCCGACCGCGAGGAACAGCGCGCGAACCTCGGGCTCGGTCAGGCCCGTGAGGTCGGTACGCGCCCCACCGACGAGCTGCCAGCCACCGCCCCGGCCCCGCTGCGGGTAGACCGGGATGCCGGCGCTGCTGAGGGCGGCGAGATCGCGGCGAGCCGTGGCCACGGAGACCTCGAGGTGCTCGGCGAGCCCGGCGGCCGTGACGGTGCCGCGGCGCTGGAGGTAGAGCGTCGCTGCGACGAGTCGGTCGGCGCGCATCCGGAGACGCTATCGGGAAAAGTGATCACTAGGTGAGCACTTTGGCCGAGAGGCTGGGGTGACATCACGACCAAGGAGAGCACCATGTTCCACGGACCCGCCACCCTCAACCTCTACGCATCCGACATGAACGCCGCGATCGCCTGGTACACCGAGCTGCTCGGGGGCCCGCCCTACTTCCTGCGCCCCGAGGGAGGGCCCACCGCCTACGCCGAGTGGCGCATCGGGGACCTCGAGACCGAGGTCGGGATCATCGACGCGGCATACGCGCCCTACCCGACCGGCACGCCCGCCGGGCTCGTCGTCAACTGGGCGGTCGACGACGTCGATGACGCCTACAGGCGGCTGCTCGACCTGGGCGCGGTCTCGATCGAACCTCCGACGGCGCGCGGCGAGGGCTTCGTGACCGCGACGGTCGCAGACCCGTTCGGGAACGTGCTCGGCGTGATGACCAACCCCCACTACCGCGAGATGCGGGGGCGGATCAGCTGACCGGTGCGTGGCAGGCTGACGCTCAGCGGATGCCGAACCGCTTCTGCCACCACGACACGTCGATCCAGCGGTCCTGCTTGAACCCCACCTCGCGCATGATGCCGACGTGCTCGAACCCGCAGGCGCGGTGCAGGGCGAGGCTCGCAGGGTTCGGCAGCGCGACACCGGCCAGAACCGTGTGCGCGCCCCCGGCCTCGACACGTCGCAGCAGGTCCTCGTAGAGCCGGCGACCGAGGCCGCGACCCGTCGCCGTCGGCGCGAGGTAGATGCTGACCTCGCGGGTGCCGAGGTACGCGCCGCGGGGTCGGTAGACGCCCGAGTACGCGTACCCCACCACCACCTCGGAGCTGTCGACCGCCACCAGGAAGTGGTCGCTCGGCCAGCCGGAGGCCAGCATCGACTCCCACCGCGAGCGCGGGGGCGGCTCGGTGTCGAAGGTCGCGGTACCGAGCCGGACCTCGTCCGCGTAGATCGCCGCGACCCCGTCGAGGTCGGCGTGCGTGGCAGGGCGGATCGTGTGGGTCTGGAGCCGTGACGCAGCCATGGTCCGCACGCTAGTGGGGGCGCGGGGGCGGCATTGGTTTCGGCGACGTGACATCGACCGGTCAGCCGAACCAGAACGCGTTCTCGGCGGTACAGGACCTGCCTGGGCGCCGGCTCGAGCGGCTTCCGCCACTTCTGGGTCTTGCATGTGCCCATCACGACGGATCGATGTCGGTGCCTAGCGATAGAACATCCGTATGACGAACCTCGATCTTGATCCCGGCACCCCCGACACCTGGGACCGGATGCTGCGCGCGTTCACCGCGGAGCTGATGGACCCCCGGAGCGGCGAGTGCCTCATCTGCTACGTGGCGCGGATGCTCGACTCCTTCGGGTGCGACACCCACCTGAGGTTCGCCAGCCGCTTCCGCGACCTGACCGCCCCGGCGGCCGTCGCGCTCGAGGGGCGGCTGCACCGCGCGGGCGCCTGCTGCGACTGCGAGATCTTCCTCAACGGCTGGTGGCTCGACCAGAGGTTCTGGTCGGCCACCTCTCCGCCAGCGCGAGCAGCAGCCGACACGGGCGCCACCCCGCCGCCTGTGCCGTTGCCCCGATGCGCCGGCGTCGGTCGCGGCTCCACCCAGGCGTGCAGCAACTGGGCGCGGCGCGATCGGCTCGGCTGGTGAGGTCGCTCAGCCAATTAGCTCGTGCGCGCGCCCACGGGCCCATGCCTCGGCCGCCGCCACGGCGTCGAGGTCGAGCGCGGCGGCGTCGGTGCCGTGGTGCTCGTCGAGCACGCGCGCCACCGTGTCCACGATGTCGAGGAAGGCGATCCTGCCGGCCAGGAATGCCTGCACGCACTCCTCGTTCGCGGCGTTGTAGACGGCGGGATGGGTGGCTGAGGAGGTGACGGCCAGACGTGCGAGATCGAGAGCGGGGAAGGTCTCGTCATCGACAGCCTCGAATGTCCAGGCGGTCGCCTCGTCCCACCGGCACGGCTGTGCCGCCCCGGGCACCCTGTTCGGCCAGGCCAGGCCGAGTGCGATCGGCAGCCGCATGTCGGGTGGCGAGGCCTGAGCGATCGTCGAGCCGTCCACGAACTCGACCATCGAGTGCACCACCGACTGCGGGTGGACCACCACGGTGATGTCGGCGACGTCCACGTCGAACAGCAGGTGTGCCTCGATCAGCTCGAGGCCCTTGTTGACGAGCGTGGCGGAGTTGGTGGTCACCACTGGTCCCATCGCCCAGGTCGGGTGCGCGAGCGCCTGGTCCGGCGTGACGCCGGCGAGGTCGGCGCGGGTGCGCCCACGGAACGGGCCGCCCGAGGCCGTCAGGATGATCCGGGCAACCTCCTCCCGGCGTCCGCCGCGCAGCGACTGCGCGATCGCGGAGTGCTCGGAGTCGACCGGGACGAGCTGATCGGGCCGGCGCTGCGCAGCACGGACCAGGGGTCCGCCGGCGATCAGTGACTCCTTGTTGGCCAGAGCCAGGGTCGAGCCCGCCTCCAGGGCGGCGAGCGTCGGCGCGAGGCCGATCGAGCCGGTGATGCCGTTGAGGACCACGTCGGCACCCGTCCTCGCCGCTCGGGTGGCGGCGTCGGAGCCCACGACGACCTCGACGTCCGGCGTCCGCACGCCCGCGCTCGCAGCTGCGGCAGCGATCGCCTCCCGCACCTGCTGCTCCGAACCGGTGGCCACCGCGACGAGCGGCACGCCGAACCGCACCACCTGGTCGGCGAGCAGGTCGAGCTGACCGCCGCCGGCGGCGATCGAGGTGACCTCGAAGGATCCCGGGTTGGCACCGATGACGTCGAGCGCCTGGGTCCCGATCGAGCCGGTGCTGCCGAGCAGCGCGACGCTGCGAGTCACGCGCCCTCCAGGCCGCGGGGCATCCTGGATCTGACGGCCGCACGCGCGGAAGGTGTCGCTCTCACGCTGAGAGCACCACGACGTGCGCGTTCGAGGCGCTTGCGCCGGCCGGTCATCACTCGACTGCGAGCAGCACGTCGACAGCGCGGTCGAGGAACGCGTCGACCGGGCCCTCGGCGTAGGCGTTGTCGCCGGAAGCCGATGGGAAGGTCGCCGACCTCACCTCGCCGGCACTCAGCTCGGCGCCGGAGTCGAAGTAGTCCACGAGCCTGTCGAGCAAGGCGTCCACGGCCTCGGCCGAGTATCCGCGGCCACGCTCGGGCGGCGCGAACCGCTCACCGGCCGGTCTCACGAGCCGCCCGTAGAGCGAGGTCGCGCGCTTGGCGACGTCGTCCATCCAGGCACCCTGCCCCTCGGTGCGGATGCTGCGGGCGCGGGCGCGCTTGACGAACGCGCCCTCCAGGCGGTCGAGAGCCGCGTCCACGTGCGCGGGGTCGTAGCCGTGGCGCACCAGGTCGAAGGCAGCCGCACGCACGTCCTCGGCGGACATGCCCGCCTCGGAGTCGGACTCGTACGCCGCGCGGGCTTCCGCGAAGAACTCGTCGACCTGCTCGACGTCGTACCCGCTGGACCACCTCTTGCTGCGCGGGAACGTCTCCGCCATCTGCTCTACTCCCTCAGGACGCTGGGCCTGGTACTGGCTCTTGGATCGCGAGCTGACCGCAGGCACCGTCGATGTCGCTGCCCCGAGTATCGCGCACGGTCGTCGGGATCCCGGCAGCACGGAGCCGTGTCACGAACTCGTCCTCGACATCCTTCTCGCTCGCGGTCCAGATCGAGCCCGGGGTCGGGTTGAGCGGGATCGGGTTGACGTGCACCCAGCCGCGGCCACGCTTGTTGAGCTCCTCGCCGAGCAGGTCGGCCCGCCAGGCGTGGTCGTTCATGTCCTTGATCAGCGCGTACTCGATGCTCACGCGGCGTCCGGTGGCCTCGAAGTAGCGGCGTGCGGCGTCGAGCGCCTCCCCCACTGTCCAGCGGGTGTTGATCGGCACCAGCTCGCTGCGGAGCTCGTCGTCGGGCGCGTGCAAGGACAGTGCGAGGGTCACCGGGATCGCTTCCTTGGTGAGCTTGTCGATGGCGGGCACCAGCCCCACGGTCGAGACCGTGATGTTGCGCGCACTCATCCCGAAGCCTGAGGGGGCAGGCGCCACCAGGCGCCGGACCGCACCGATCACGGCCTTGTAGTTGGCGAGCGGCTCCCCCATCCCCATGAAGACGATGTTGGACAGCCGGCGCGGCCCACGGTTCAGCTCACCGTCCCGGCACGCCACCGCGGCGCGCCGCACCTGCTCGATGATCTCCGCCGTCGAGAGGTTCCGGGTCAGTCCCATCTGCCCGGTCGCGCAGAACGGGCAGGCCATGCCGCAGCCGGCCTGGCTCGAGACGCACAGCGTGGCCCGGTCCTTGTAGCCCATGAGGACCGACTCGACCTTGACGTCGTCGAAGAGGGACCAGAGCATCTTCACGGTCGCCCCGCCATCGGCCTCCATCCGGCGCACCTCGGTGAGCAGGTCCGGCAGCAGGGTTGACGTGAGGTCGTCGCGGACGGCGGCCGGGATGTCGGTCATCGCCCCCGGCTCGCGGGTCAGGTGCGTGAAGTAGTGCGTGGAGACCTGCTTCGCGCGGTAGCCGGGGTGACCCATCTCCTCCAGCACGGCGCCACGAGCCTCGAGGTCGAGGTCCGCGAGATGCTGCGGCGGCTTGCCGCGTCGAGGCACGGCGAAGCTGAGGGTCGGCAGGCTGGCGGGCTTGGCCGCATCGTCGGCGGGCCGAACCTGCCGGTCGCCCTGTGTCGTTCGTGTCATTACCTGCTCCCGAGCACCGCATAGAAGATGAAGAAGGCGACCGGAGCCGCGAAGAGCACCGAGTCGACCCGGTCGAGCACGCCACCGTGACCCGGCAGCACATTGCCCATGTCCTTGACGCCGAGGTCGCGCTTGATCAGCGACTCGGCGAGATCACCCAGGACCGCGGCACTGACACCGGCGACGCCGAGCGCGAGGCCGGCCCACCAGGGGCCGTCGAGCACGCCGACCATCATGCCGACGCCGACCGCCGATGCCGCGACGTACGAGCCCGCGAGACCCTCCCAGGACTTCTTCGGACTCACGATCGGGGCCATCCTGGTCTTCCCGAACAGGACCCCGGCGAGGTAGCCGCCGGTGTCGCTCGCGACGCAGATGGCGATGTAGGTCAGCACCCGCCAGGGCCCGTCGTCGGCCGAGAGCATCAGCGCGATGAAGCCGGCGAGGAACGGGATGTACGCGGTGGCGAAGACCGCCGCCGTGGCGTCTCTCATGGCGGCGACCCCGCCGCCGTCGAGCACCCGCCAGATGAACGCACCGCCCGAGGTGAGCACGCACGCGACCAGCAGTGCCTCGACGCCCGCGGTGTATGCCGAGATCAGCATGCCGACCGTACCCACCAGCAGCGGCAGCAACGGCAGCTTGATGTCGCGGACCGCGACCGCACGGCTGAGCTCCCACAGGCCCACGCCGCAGCCGATTACCGCGAGTCCGAGGAAGGCTTCCTTGCGCCAGAAGAACAGGCTGGCCACCACGACGAGGCCGAGCCCGAGGCCCACACCGACCGCCACGGGTACGTTGCGGCCGCCTGGAGGGGTCGGCATCGGAGCGGACAGATCGCCGATGCGACCATCGGCGACCGGGCCGGGAGCCTCGGGCGCCTGCTCGGTCTCGGTGCTCTCCATACCTTGAGAGATCGCGATGCCCCTGTCGCCGCTGACGGCGTCGGGCGTGCGCCCCTCGTCGGATCTCGCGACGGCGGCGCTCTCGCCGGTCTCGACCGCCTGGGCGGCTGCGGGAGAGCCCGGTGCCTCGTCAGCGGTCGCCTCGGCCACCCGTGCGGCCTCGCGTGCCGCACGTCGCTCGGCCTCGCGCAGCTCGCGCCGTGTCATCGGCGCGCGTGCCTGGCCGGAGACGTCGGCCGCCTGAGGATCCGCCATGCTCAGACCTCGAGCAGCTCCTTCTCCTTGCCGGCGAGGAGGGTGTCGATGAGGTCGGTGTGCTTCTTGGTGAGCGCGTCGAGCTCGTTCTGCGCCCTGTTCACCTCATCCTCGCCGGCCTCGCCATCCTTCGCGATCCGGTCGAGCTCCTCCTTGGCACGGCGGCGCACGTTGCGCACGGACACGCGAGCGTCCTCGCCCTTGTTCTTCGCGAGCTTGACGTACTCCCGGCGCCGCTCCTCGGTGAGGGCGGGCAGCACGAGCCGGATGACGTTCCCGTCGTTCGAGGGGTTGACGCCGAGGTCGGAGTCACGCAGCGCCTTCTCGATGTTGGGCATCGAGCTCTTGTCGAACGGGCTCACCAGCACGGTGCGCGCGTCGGTGATCTGGAACGAGGCGAGCTGCTGCAGGGGCGTGGCCGCGCCGTAGTAGTCGACGGAGATCTTCGCGAACATGCCCGCGTTCGCGCGGCCGCTGCGGATGTTGCTGAGGTCCTCGCGGGCGACCTCGACCGCCTTGTCCATCTTCTCCTCGGCCTCGAAGAGGGTCTCGTCGATCACGGCTGCTCCTTGCTCGTCATGGTCTGCTCAGCTGCACTCACGCGCCGACCCCGTGCTCTTTGGCCAGGGACTCCGGCACGACCAGTGTTCCGATCTTGTCACCCTCGAGGGCCCGGGTGACGTTCCCCGCGGGGCTCATGCCGAACACACGCATGGGCATCGAGTTGTCGCGGGCGAGCCCGAATGCTGTCGAGTCCACGACGCGAAGGTCGCGGCGCAGCGCGTCGTCGTAGGTGATCGTGTCGATCCTCGTGGCGCTCGGATCGGTGCGCGGATCGGCCGTGTACACGCCGTCCACGCCGTTCTTGGCCACCAGCACCTCGTCGCAACCGGTCTCCAGCGCACGCTGCACGGCCACGGTGTCGGTGGAGAAGTACGGCATCCCCGCCCCGGCGCCGAAGACGACCGCACGGCCCTTCTCCATGTGCCGGATCGCGCGCAGCGGGATGTAGGGCTCGGCCACCTGGCCCATCGTGATCGCCGTCTGTACGCGGGTGCTGACGCCGGCCTTCTCGAGGAAGTCCTGCAGCGCCAGGCAGTTCATCACGGTGCCGAGCATGCCCATGTAGTCGGCGCGGGAACGGTCCATGCCGCGCTGGGAGAGCTCGGCGCCGCGGAAGAAGTTGCCGCCGCCCACGACGATCGAGACCTGCACGTAGTGCTCGGCCATGGCGGCCGCGATCTCGTTCGCGATCGAGGCGACGACGTCGGGGTCGAGCCCGACCTCACCGCCGCCGAAGACCTCGCCGGAAAGCTTGAGAAGCACTCGACGCGACATGGTGTCCTTCCTGGATAGCCCGGCCCGGTGATGGTACGACGCCCCGCCCCGACGATGCGGGACGGGGCGTCGCGATGGTGCTGTGTACGGTCAGGAGCCGACGCGGAAGCGGGCGTACCCGGTGATGGTGCCACCGGCCTCGGTCACGACCTGGCCGACCGTCTTCTTGGGGTCCTTGGCGAACGCCTGGTCGAGCAGCACGTTCTCCTTGAAGAACCCGTTGAGGCGACCCTCGATGATCTTGGGCAGTGCACCCTCGGGCTTGCCCTCGTTACGAGCGGTCTCCTCGGCGATGCGGCGCTCGTCGGCGACCAGGTCGGCCGGGACGTCCTCACGCGACAGGTACGTCGGCGAGTAGGCGGCCACGTGCATCGCCACGTCCTTGGCGACCGCCGCGCCGGCCTCGTCGCTCGCGACGAGGACCCCGACCTGCGGGGGCAGGTCCTTGGCGGTGCGGTGCAGGTACGAGCTGACCTTCGCGCCCGAGATGCGGGCGACGCGACGGACGACGATCTTCTCGCCGAGCGTGGCAGCCGTCTCGTCGACGGCAGCCGCGACGGTCACGCCGTCGGTGTCGGCGGCCAGCAGCGCCTCGGCGTCGCCGGCGCCCGAGGCGACAGCGGCCGCGAGCACGCGGTCGGCGAGCGAGATGAAGGTCTGGTTCTTCGCGACGAAGTCGGTCTCCGAGTTGATCTCGACCAGCACGCCGGTCTCGCCCTCGGCCGAGGCCGAGATGTCGGAGGCGACCAGGCCGTCGGAGGCCGCACGGCCCTCACGCTTGGCGACGCCCTTCAGACCCTTGACGCGGATGATCTCGAGCGCCTTCTCGGCGTCGCCCTCAGCCTCGTCGAGCGCCTTCTTGACGTCGAGCATGCCGGCACCGGTCTTCTCCCGGAGCGCCTTGATGTCAGCGGCGGTGTAGTTCGTCATATGGGTGAGCCCCTGTCTGTGTCGTGGAGGAGTTGGTCAGGCCTTGTCGGCGCTGTCGTCGGCAGCGGCCTCAGCCGGAGCCTCAGCAGCGTCCTCGGCGGCGACCTCGGCCTCGGCGGCCGGAGCCTCCTGCGCGGGCGCCTCCTCGGCAGCCGGCGCTGCCTCCTGCGCCGGAGCCTCGGCAGCGGCCTCAGCCGGAGCCTCGGTGACCTCGGCCGGAGCCTCAGCAGCCTCGGCGGGTGCCGCAGCGTTCTCGGCGGGCGCTGCAGCGGCCTCAGCCGGAGCCTCGGCAGCAGCGGCCGCCTCGGCCTCGTGCGCCTGCAGGAGCTCGCGCTCCCACTCGGCCAGCGGCTCGGCGGCGGACTCGCCACCCTTGTTGCCACCGGCGCGGGCGACCAGGCCCTCGGCCGCGGCGTCGGCGATCACGCGGGTCAGCAGCGAGACGGCGCGGATGGCGTCGTCGTTGCCCGGGATCGGGTAGTCGACCTCGTCCGGGTCGCAGTTGGTGTCGAGGATCGCGACGACCGGGATGTTGAGCTTGCGCGCCTCGGCGACGGCGAGGTGCTCCTTCTTGGTGTCGACGACCCAGACGGCGGAGGGCACCTTGGCCATGTCGCGGACGCCGCCCAGGGTGCGGGCGAGCTTGTCACGCTCACGGCGCTGCATCAGCAGCTCCTTCTTGGTGAACGCGGAGGACGCGACGTCGTCGAAGTCGACCTCCTCGAGCTCCTTGAGTCGCTGCAGACGCTTGTTGACGGTGCCGAAGTTGGTGAGCATGCCGCCCAGCCAGCGCTGGTTGACGTAGGGCATGCCGACGCGGGTCGCCTGCTCCGCGACCGCTTCCTGCGCCTGCTTCTTGGTGCCGACGAACAGGATGGTGCCGCCGTGGGCGACCGTGTCCTTGACGAAGGAGAAGGCGCGGTCGATGTCCGCGAGCGACTTCTGCAGGTCGATGATGTAGATGCCATTGCGCTCGGTGAAGATGAAGCGCTTCATCTTGGGGTTCCAGCGACGGGTCTGGTGCCCGAAGTGGACGCCGCTCTCGAGGAGCTGACGCATGGTGACGACGGCCATGGCTCGTCCTTCCGGCGCGGGGCGCTCCGCCCTCACGCTCATCTGGTGCTCAGGCGCCTGCAGGCAATCCGCAGGGCGTGGGCACGAACTCGGTTGTCCGGTCCACCGGGCGGCGGACCTCCTGGTGCTCACGACCGTGCGGCCCCGGGATCACTCCCGGACCTCGCCGTGCGGTCCCGCCCGAGGGCGGCATGTGAGCGCGCGATGTCAGCCGGTTCACCGCAAGGCTCACCGACTGCGGGCTCAATACTACCCGACGGCGCGGCGAGGTCTGTCCGGCGGGATCGCCGCGAGCAGACGGCGGGTGTAGTCCTGCTGCGGGTCGGCGAAGAGATCCGCGGCAGCAGCGTGCTCGGCGGTCTGGCCGCGCTGCATCACCAGCACGTCGTGGCTCATCTGCTGCACGATCGCCAGGTCGTGCGCGATGAAGACGAACGTCAACGACAGCTCGGACTGCAGCCGACGCAGCAGGTCGAGGACCCTCGCCTGGATCGAGACGTCGAGAGACGCCGTCGACTCGTCCAGGATCACCAGCTCGGGCTCCAGCGCGAGCGCCCGCGCGATCGAGACGCGCTGGCGTTGACCTCCGGAGAGCTCGTGCGGGTACCGCTGCGCGAACGCCGCGGGGAGATCGACCAGCTCCAGCAGCTCAGCCACCCGCTCGTCACGGGGGCGCCCGTCGCTGGGAAGCCGGTGCACACGCAACGGCTCGGCGATGCTCTCGCCGGCCCGCATCCGGGGGTCGAGGGAGGAGAACGGGTCCTGGAAGACCATCGCGATCCGGCGCCGCAGGTCGTGGGACGCCCGGTGCAGGACGTCCTCGCCTGCGAGCTCGGCGGACCCTCCGTGCGGGCGGACGAGCCCGGTGAGCACGTTGGCGATCGTCGACTTGCCCGAGCCCGACTCCCCCACGATGCCGAGCGTCTGGCCTCGCCGCACGTCGAAGGAGACCCCGTCGACGGCGTGCACGATGCTCCGGCCCGCGGCTGATGTCACCGAGAACCGCACGTCGAGGTCTCGCACGCTCAGCAGCACCTCGCCGTCGTCGGTGGCCGCCGGCGGCGTGCTCGCCCCCAGCCGCGGGCGCGCCGCCAGCAGCTCACGGGTGTACGGGTGGCGGGGCTCGTCCATCAGCTCCACGACGCCGCGATGCTCGAGGGGGCGGCCCTCCTGCAGCACCAGCACGTCGTCGGCCACCTGTCCGATCACGCCGAGGTCGTGACTGATCCAGACGACGGCGGTGCCCCGTTCGCGCTGCAGGGTGCGCACGAGCTCGATGATCTGGGCCTGGGTGGTGACGTCGAGGGCGGTCGTCGGCTCGTCGGCCACGAGAAGGGCGGGATCGCACGCGAGCGCGATCGCGATCATCACGCGTTGCCGCTGACCACCGGAGAGCTGGTGCGGGTAGGACTGCAGTCGCTGCTCGGGCTCCGGGAGGCCGACCGCCTCGAGCAGCTCGAGCGCGCGAGAGGCCGCCGCCCGGCGGGTCAGGCTCCGGTGCGCCTCCAGCGACTCGGTGATCTGGCGCTCGAGCGTCAGCAGCGGGTTCAGCGAGGTCGTGGGGTCCTGGAAGACGAACCCGATCTTGTCACCGTGCACGCGGCGCAGCGCGGACCGCCGGGCGCCCACCAGCTCGAGCGGACCAGCACCCTCGGGCGTCAGCACGCTGGAACCGGTGACGCGAGCGCCCGGGGCGTCCAACAACCCGGTCGCGGCGAGCACGGTCATCGACTTGCCCGAGCCGGACTCCCCCACGATCCCGAGCGTCGCCTCCGGCTCGACGGCGAAGCTGAGCCCCTGCACGATCTCGCGGCTGCCGATCGCGACCCGGAGGTTCTCGACCGACAGGACCGGGCTCATCGCCGGCTCCTGGACTCGATCAGCGTGCGCTGCTTCGGGTCGAGCACGTCACGGAGGCCGTCGCCGAGCAGGTTGAACGCGAGGACCGTCACGAAGATCGCGACCCCGGGGAAGACGCTCATCCACCAGGCCTGCCCGAGGAAGCCCTGGGCGCTGAACAGCATGCCGCCCCACGAGGGAGCCGGGGGCTGGATGCCGAGGCCGAGGAAGGACAGCGCCGCCTCCGAGAGGATCGCGAACGCCAGCGACAGCGAGGTCTGCACGATCAGCGGGCCGCTGATGTTGGGCAGCACGTGGGTACGCAGGATCGTGGTGGTCGGGGTGCCCATGGTGCGGGAGACCTGGACGTACGGCTCGTGCCGCACCGAGAGCGTGCTCGCGCGTGCCACCCGGGCGAAGATCGGGGTGTAGACGATCCCGATCGCGAGCATCGTCGTCGCCATCCCGGGCTGCAGGATCGCGACGATCGCGAGCGCCAGCAGCAGCACGGGGAACGCGAACATCACGTCGACCACGCGCATCAGCACGACGTCGAGCAGGCCGCCAACGTAGCCCGAGACGACGCCGATCAGGACACCGACCAGCAACGCGAAGGTCACCGACACGACCGCCACCTGCAGCGACACCCGGGCGGCAACGATCACGCGTGAGAAGACGTCCCGCCCGAGGTCGTCGGTGCCGAACCAGTGGCTGGCGCTCGGTGGTTGCAGCGCGTTGGCGACGTCCACGGCGTTGATGCCGTAGGGCGCCACCCACGGGGCCGCGATCGCCAGCAGCACGACGACGGCGAGCACGAGCGCGCTCACGACCGTGAGCGGGTTGCTCGCCAGCAGCCGGAACGGGGTCATGCGGGCGGCCTCGTCCGTCGGCGCCACGCCGGCTCCGTGCTCGTCGGCGACGATCTCGTCGCGGGGTTCGGTCATGACAGCCGGATCCGGGGGTCGACGACGGCGTAGAGCACGTCCACGATGAGGTTGACCAGCAAGAACATCGCCGCGATCAGCAGCACCGATCCCTGGATCATCGAGTAGTCGCGCGCGGCGACCGACTCGTAGACCAGACGCCCGAGGCCGGGCCAGGCGAACACGACCTCCACGACGATGACGCCACCCAGGATGGTGGCGAACTGGATGCCGGCGATCGTCAGCACCGGCACCAGGGCGTTCCGCAGGATGTGCCGTCGGACGACGATCCCCGACGAGAGCCCCTTCGACCGGGCCGTCCGCACGTACGACATCGAGGCCACCTCGAGCACCGCGCTGCGGATGTACCTCGTCATGATCGCGCCGGCGACCAGACCCACGGTCAGCCCGGGCAGGAGGACCCGTCGGGCCCACTGGGCGCCGTCGTCCGAGAGTGCGACGTACCCGCTGGAGGGCAGCAGCACCCACGTCGTCGAGAACAGCAGGATCAGCAGCATGCCCATCCAGAAGTCGGGCACGGAGACGCCGAACTGGCTGGTGACGCGGATGATCGCGTCGCTGAGCCGCCCCTCGTGCAGCGCGGACCAGATACCCGCGGGGATCGAGATCACCAGAGCGATCACCAGGCCCACGACCGCGAGCGACAGGGTGGCCGGCAGCCGCTGCAGCAGCAGCGCCGTGACCGGTTCGCCGCTGCGGAAGCTGACCCCGAGATCACCCGTCAGCGCGTGCCCCAGATAGCTGAAGAACTGCTCGACGAGCGGTCGGTCGAGGCCCGAGGCCGCGAGCAGCGCCTGATACGCCTCCTCGGTGTACCTGGTGCCGAGCGCCAGCCGGATCGGGTCACCGGGCACCACCTGGACGAGCGCGAACACGAGCACGAGCACGCCGAGGAGGACGACGGCCGAGTACAGCAGCCGCCGCCCGAGGAACACCACGAGCTGGCGAGGGGCGACACGCATGAAGGGTCAGGTCATCCTGCCAGCGTGGCGGTGGCGAACCGGATCGCCCGGTCGGCACGCGCCTCGTACCCCTCGAGGTCGGGGCTCCACGTCTGGATCACCGACGGGTTGTACAGGTAGATGTAGCTGCACTCGTCGGCGATCGTGGTCGCGGCGCTGGCGTACAGCTCCTTGCGGGCGTCCTTGTCGAGCTCGGTGCGGGCGGCGTCCAGCAGCTCGTCGACCTCGGCGTTCGCGTAGCCCTGGGCGTTGCTGCCACCCGCGGAGTGGTGCTGGGCGTAGTAGAAGTCATCGGGGTCGATGTTGCCCAGCCACCCCATCATCAGCATGTCGAAGTTGCCGGAGTTCTGCTCGTCGAGCCAGGTCGAGAAGTCCGGCTGCCGGATCTCCACGGTGATGCCCAGCGGCTCCAGGTTGGAGGCGATGATCTGCGCCGCCGTCACGGTCTCGGGGTAGTCGCTGGTCGCGAGCATGTCGAGCGTGCCGCCCGTGAAGCCGGCCTCGTCGAGCAGCTCCTGCGCGGTGGTCAGGTCGGTGGAGTACCTCGAGTACTCGGTGTACCAGAAGCTGTCCTGCGGTATCGCGAGCTGGTTCGCCGCCGCCGTCCCGTAGCTCACGGCCTGCACGATCGCATCGCGGTCGATCGCGTACGCGATCGCCTGGCGGACCCGGACATCGCTCCAGGCCTCCCGCTTCTGGTTGAGCGCGAGGTACCAGTAGTCGCTCGACGGCGTGATGCCGACGACGAGGCTGTCGTCATCCTGGAGCTCGGCCACCTGCTGGGGCGGCACGACGTCGGTCCAGTCGATCTCACCCGACCGCAGCGCGGCGAGCGCCGTCGACGGCTCTGAGATGAAGCGGTACTCGATCCCGCCGAGCGCGGGCGCCCCACCCCAGTAGTCGGGATTGGCGGCGAGCGTGATCTGGTCGCCGCTGGCGTACTCGGTGACCGAGTACGGTCCGGTGCCGATCGGCTTGGTCCCGATCTCGCCCGAGGTCACGTTCGCCTCCTGGACGATCGCGAGACCCTTGAAGCCACCGAGGCTGGAGAGCAGGCTCGGCGTCGGCGCCCCGACCGTGATCACGACCGTGAGCTCGTCCGGTGCCTCGATGCCGGTCACGCTGCCGAACTTCCAGGCGTTGGAGAGCTCCTCGTCGATGATCCGGTTGTAGGTGTAGACGACGTCGGCCGAGGTGAGCGCGCTGCCGTCGTGCCAGGTGACGCCCTCGCGCAGGTGGAAGGTCCAGGTGAGCTGGTCCTCGCTGGTCTCCCACGTCTCGGCGAGCGCCGGCTGCATCTCGAGCTTCTCGTCGGGCGCGACGAGCGTGTCGAACACGTTCTCGAGCACCTGGAAGCTGAAGTAGGCCGAGGTCTTGTTCGGGTCCAGCTGGTCCGGTTCGCCTCCGATGGCGACCCGCAGGACCGCGCCGGTGGTGGCGCCGTCGGTCCCACCGCTGGTGCTCTCGCCGTCGAGGTCGACGCCCTCACCGGTCGAGCAGCCGGCTGCGACCGCTCCGGTGGCCATCAGCAGGACACCGCTGACAAATGTGCGTCGCTTCATGGTGCGCTCCCAAAGTTTCATTCTGGTGATGGTGCGTTCATTATGGGAGAATCATCGGCAAGTCACAACACTTTCGAGAAGTCGTAACCCGAACGTCACATCCGCACCCGCGACCGACTCACTCCCCGGGGGACCCCAGATGACCTTCACGCTGCTGGCAGCCGACCCGCGCACCGGCCTGCTCGGCGCGGCAGCAGCGAGTCGCTCGCTCGCCGTCGGGAACGCGGTCATCTCGATCGACCCCGGGGTCGGCGTCGTGGCCAGCCAGGCGTGGACGAACCGGGCGCTGCGCGCGCGGATGCTCGACGCGCTCGCCACGGGTGAGCGTCCGAGCCGCGTGGTCGAGCGGGTCACCGAGTGGGACCAGGAGGCCGAGCGCCGTCAGGTCGCGGCCATGCTGCCCACCGGCGAGGCCGATACGCGCACCGGCACCGAGACCACGGACTGGGCCGGTGCGATCGTGCGTCCGGGGGTGGTCGTCCTCGGGAACCTGCTCACCGGGAGCGACGTGCTGCAGGCGGTCGCCGACACGTTCGAGGCCGGGGCTGCCGATGTGTCCGACGACGCCGGGACCATCGGTCACCTGGCCCGTCGGATGGTCGCGGCCATGCTTGCCGGTGAGGCCGCGGGCGGTGACAGGCGCGGGCGGCAGAGCGCGGCCGTGCTCGTGGCACGAGCCCGCGAGGGGCGCGTCTTCCCGCCGGAGCTGGACATCGATCTGCGCGTGGACGACGACGAGGCACCCCTGCACCGGCTCGCAGCACTGGTGGACGCCCAGCTGCGGGCGCGCGGGGAGGGCTGAGCGCGGGTCAGCGCTCGAACGGGCTGACGGCGCCCAGCACGACGGTCGGCCCGTTCGCCACGTTGGCCCACCAGTGTGGCAACGAGCAGCCGTAGGTGGCGGTGTCGCCGGGCTCGAGCACCGCTGTGTGCTCGCCGTGCGTGATCTCCAGCCGACCGCTCAGCACAGTCACGGACTCGGTCCCGATGTGCCGGAACGGCTTGCCCTCGTTGGTGAAACCGACCGGGAGCGTCGAGCGGATGAGCTGCAGCATCGACTCGCCGCGTGGTGTCAGCAGCTCCCGGGCGACCTGCTGGTCGGCGGGGACCTGCGGATCGATCGGGAGCGCGTGATGAGCACCCGCCCGGACGACCTCGAAGTCCGAGCCGGACTCCTCGAGCAGCTGGCTGACGGTGAGCCCGAGAGCGTCGGCCAGCTTGGCGATGGTCTGCAGCGAGGGGTTGCCCATGCCGCGTTCGAGCTGGCTCACCAGCCCGAGGCTGACGCCGGCGCTGTGAGCGAGCTCGGCGATCGACAGGTCCAGCCGCCGTCGCGCCGACTTGATCGCGCTCCCCAGACCCGCGACCTGTGCCGCCGCTCGCAGGTCGTCGCTGCCGGCAACGGTGGCATCCACGGGCTCGGCCATGTGCGCGACGATACCGGCGCGCCGGGTTGTCCACAGAAGGCTGCCGATGCACCGGCGTCCACAGCACCCCTGGGCGGACCGCGCGCGGAGCCGGACAGCTGCGCTGGAGTGGGCGCATGTCTGGATCCCGGATCGGTTCGGTGCTGGGGGCGTTCGCCCTGGCGGGCGCGTTGACGCTCACCTTGGTCGCCCCGATGGCACCCGACGGCGCAACCCAGGCCGGCCCCGCGCCGACCGTGGGATCGGGGCTCGGGCAGGCGCAGGCTCGCTACGCGATGCCGCTCGAGGGTGAGGTCGTCGCATCCTTCGATGATCCCGAGGTGCCGTGGGGCGCGGGCCACCGCGGGGTGGATATCGCCGCCACGGCCGGGGCGACCGTCCACGCCGCAGCCGATGGTGTGGTCGCGTTCGTGGGCGTGGTCGTCGATCGACCGGTGATCTCGATCGACCACCCCGACGGCATTCGCACCACGTACGAACCCGTCAGAGCCACGGTCGAGGTGGGCGACGCCGTCGAGCAGGGGCAGCCGATCGGGACGCTCGTCGCCGACGGGTCGCACTGCGCGCCAGGCGTCTGCCTGCACTGGGGTGCCCGAATCGGTGAGGACTACCTCGACCCCCTGTCACTGCTGTCCGATCCAGTGATCCGCCTGTACCCGGCCACCTCCGGTGACCCCGGTAGGTTCCGGCCCCTCCGCCGAACGCGGGAAACGTGAAGATCCCAGCCTCAGAACATCACCAACCGCGCGTGCAGCGGCTCAGGATCGGCACAGTTCGCGGCCAGCCCTGGGCCAGGAGACCTAGGCGGCGGTACGGCCGGCGCCCTGGCCGGTGGCACTGTGGGATGGCGGCCGGGTGGCCGGGATGGCGGGCTACGCGCGGGGGTGGGCCTGGGTGAACGCGGCGCGCAGCCGCTCGGAGCTGATGTGGGTGTAGCGCTGCGTGGTCGCGAGCGACGAGTGCCCGAGCACCTCCTGGACCGAGCGCAGGTCGGACCCGCCCTCGAGCAGGTGCGTGGCGGCGGAGTGCCGGAGCCCGTGGGGTGCGAGGTCGCGCACGCCGGCGAGCGCGGTGAGTCGGTGCACGACGTCGCGCATCTGGCGGGCGTCGAGCCGGCCGCCGCGCTGGCCCAGGAACAGCGCGTCGGGACTGGTGGGGGTGGCCAGGGACGGCCGGGCGGCGAGCCACTCCCGCACGGCCGCCGAGGCGGGGCGACCGAACGGGACCATGCGCTCCTTGGCGCCCTTGCCGAGCACCCGGACGAGCCGCTGGTCCAGATCGGCGTCGGCGATGTCGATGCCGACTAGCTCCGAGACCCGAACGCCGGTGGCGTACAGCAGCTCGAGCGCGGCCCAGTCCCGCACATGGACCGGTTCGCCGTCGTCGGCGCGGGTGCGGGCGACGTCGAGCAGCGCGGCGGCCTCGTCGACCGCGAGCACGGTCGGCACCACGGTGTCGGGACGTGGTGCGAGCAGCCGCAGCCCCGGGTCGCTCGGTAGCCGGCCGGTGCGGTGCGCCCAGGCGGTGAACGCCCGGGCGGCTGCCGAGCGGCGTGCGAGGGTGGCGCGAGACATGCGCCGTCGGGCTTGCTCGGCGAGCCAGCCACGGAGCGCCGTCAGGTCGAGCGCGGCGACATCACTGGTCTCGACCGGCGCGCCCGAGCGCAACGGCAACGTGGCCAGCAGCTGCGCGGCGTCACCGAGGTAGGCACGGACGCTGTGCGGCGACATCCCGCGCTGCGCCTCGAGGTAGCCCGCGTAGGCGTGCAGGATCTCCTCGTCACCGGGACGAGGATGTGTCTCGGTGCTCACCATCGCCCCACGGTGGCAGATGCACCCGTCGACCGCCGTCACGGACACGCGGTCAGCGCTGCTGCAGCAGGTACCTCGCCGTGTGCGCGACACCGGGATCGACGTCCGCCGCCAGCCTGCTCAGCGTCGCGACGGCGCCCTCGCCGGGCACCTCGGCCAGCGCCCCGACCAGGCGGCGTCGTGCGGTGGCATCCCCGTGCCCAAGGGCGGCCTCGAGCGCGGCGACGATGACCTCGGCGTGCCCGTGCCGGGATGCGAGCGACCCGAGCATCTCGGCGGCCTCGACGTCGCTGCGCCCTTCGACGACCAGGCCCACCAGCCCGAGGATGGCATCGGTCCGCCCGAGCCCGCCCCTGGCGAGCAGCGCGGGGGCGCGCACGTCGAGATCAGAGTGCTGGAAGGCCTCGGCCAGCGCGCCTGCTGCAGCTGGTGTCCCGATCTTGGTCAGCGCGGCCACCGCACGCCGACGCCGATGCGACTCCTCGGAGTCGAGCGCCTCCACGAGCACCTCGATGCCACGATCGCCCGTCCTGGCCAGCACCCAGTCGAACGTCCCGGCCACGTTGGTCTCGGGCTCCTCGAGCAGCACCTCGGCGAGGGCTGCGGCGTCGTGCCCGTCGACGGTCAACGAGAGCGCGAGCCGTTGCCGCATGCGCGGGTCGCCGGAGTCCAGACCGCGCAGCATCCCGATCGTGCGGAGCACGTCGGACCATGCCGTGGGCTCGCTCGCGCGCACCCAACCCAGTCGGCGCAGCAGCTCCTGCTCGCGCTCCAGCCGCTCACGGGTGGCGGTGATGAGCTCCTCCACCATCGTTGCGGGGCTGAACGAGACGTCGTCGAGCACGGCAGCGATCTCCTGGAGCGCCAGCCCGAGCAAGCGCAGCCCCTCGACGTGGAAGAGCCGGCGCAGGTCGGCCTCGGAGTACTCGCGATAGCCCCCGGCCGTACGCCCGCTGGGTCGCACGAGCCCGATCCGGTCGTAGTGGCGCAGCATCCGGGCGCTGATCCCGGACTGCTGCGCCACCTCACCGATCAGCATCGGCTCACGTCGACCTTCGGCGCCGCGAGCAGCGCTGCGGTCCGCTGCGCCTCAGCGATCGCGTCGTCGAAACCCTCGTCCGGGTTCGCCATCAACCGCTCGGTAGCGATGGCGTGGGCCGCCACGCCCTCGTGCGGATGACCCTTGGCTCGTTCGAGCACGGGCGCCGCAGCGTGCCCCAGCGCCACGAACGCGCGGCTGAGGCTGAGCTGCAGATCCCGCCCGCCTCGGTCGAGCTGGGTCGCCAGCACCTCCGCGAGCGACTCCGCCTCGCCGTCGGGAACGAGCCCGACGGCGGTGCGCCACGCCGTTCGGGCCACCTCCTCATCGGCGTCCCGCAGCAGCTCGGTCGTGATCGAGGTCCAGGTCCGCGGCGCCCCCAGCTTCGACAGGGTGTGGAGCGCCTGGCTCCGCGCCTGCGGCAGCTCGGACCCGAGCTCGCCGATCATCCGATCGATGACGGTCTCGCGCTCGTGTCGCGTGAGTGCCCAGGTCAGCATGTCGCGGACGTAGAAGTCGGGCTCGACCCGGCACCGCTCCACCAGCACCTCGACATAGCTCGCGTGCGGAGCGCTGCCTGCTGCGAGCGCCGCCCGCAGGCGCACCGACGCCGACGGCGCCGTGAGCGCAGCCACCAGCCTCTCGTCGGCGCGGGTCATCTGTCGTTGGGTCATCGGGACCACCTCCAGCACCCCATGAGACACCTTGTCACGGTGTCAAGGTCAAGCGGTGTGGATCAGGTGCGGGCGCGACGCCAGCCCGATCCCGTCCGCTCGACCCTGCCGCCCATCTCCAGCAGCCCGAGCGCCGCGAGCGTCTCGGTGACCGACAGCCCGCACGCGCGCACGAGGTTGTCGACCTCGGCGACCGCGCGCACCGGGAGCGCATCGAGCACGCGGGCCTCGTTGCCACCGAGCCCGTCGAGCAGACCAGGTTGCGTGTACGGCTCCGGCTGCTCCGCTGCTGCACCGGCTGTCAGCTCCATGACCTCACCGACGTCGGTGACGCAGATCGCCACCCCCTCGCGCAGCAGCCGGTGGCACCCTGCCGAGGCCGCCGAGGTCACGGGTCCGGGCACCACCCCGACAGGGCGCAACAGCTCGGCCGCGTGCCGCGCCGTGCTCAGCGCACCGGAGCGCCACGCTGCCTCGACCACGACAGTCGCCTCGGACAGAGCAGCGATCAACCGGTTCCGCGCGAGGAAGCGCTGCCGCATCGGCGACGTGCCGGGTGGCGCCTCGGAGACCACGGCGCCGCACTCGATCACCTGCTCGAGCAGCTCGCGGTTGTCCGCCGGGTAGAGCCGGTCGAGCCCACCGGCCATCACCGCGATCGCGCGGCCGCCCTGGCTCACGGTCGCCTGGTGCGCGGTCGCATCGATCCCGAACGCACCCCCGGAGACCACGGTCACCCCTCGGTCGGTGAGCCCGACCCCCAGCTCGCGCGCGATCTGCCTGCCGTACGCCGTGCTCGCGCGGGCACCTACGACCGCCACCGCGGACTCGGTCATCTCAGCCACACCGGCGGTCCCCCGCACGTACAGGCACATCGGGCGCCGGTCGCCCAGGTCGTCGAGCCGACGTGGCCATCGCGGGTCGTCGGGCAGCAGCACGGCGCCGCTCCGGCGCCGGATCATGTCGAGCTCGCGGCGAGGATCGAGCGCCTGCAGCCGTGGCCGCCATCTCGCCGCCGCGGCCTGCCATCCCACGTGCGGGGCCATGCCCGGCGGCTGCAGGGACTCAGAGCGGACCCAGTCCAGGGCCGCGACCGGCCCGAGCTCGCGCACGAGCGCACCCGCGACGTGCTCGCCTGGCTCGGAGATCCGGCTCCAGGCCACCGTGGCCAGCAGCACGTCGGTGGTGTCGTAGGCGACTGCCTCAGCCATGGGTCCCTCCCGCCCGCAGCGAGACCGCGGTCGCCAGGTCGCCGGCCTCCGGCAGGTCTCGCTCCCCCAGATCCGCGAGCGTCCAGGCCAGCTTGAGCACGCGATCCAGCCCACGCAGGCTCAGCCGACCGGAGTCCCGCAGCTGGTCGAGCTTGCCCACCAGCCCCGGCACCCGTGTCCGCGTGAGATCGCGCAACCACGGACCGGGCACCTCGCCGTTCACCCGCCACGGCGTCCCACCGAGGCGTACCGCCGATCGCTCCCGGGCCGCCCGCACCCGCGCAGCGACCACAGCTGTGGGCTCCCCTGCCGTCGCCGCCCGCAGCACCCCGGAGCCCAAATCGGGCACCTCCACGCGGATGTCGACCCGGTCCAGCAGCGGCCCGCTCAGCCGGGAGAGGTACCGGCGCCGCGCCACCGCCGTGCAGACGCAGTCCATGCCCTTGCCGGTCGCCTTGCCGCACGGGCAGGGGTTGGCGGCCAGCACCAGCTGGAACCGCGCCGGGTAACGCGCGCTGCCGCGAGCGCGGTGCAGCACCAGCTCACCGTGCTCCAACGGTTGCCGAAGCGTCTCGAGCACGCGGCTGCCGAACTCCGGAGCCTCGTCCATGAACAGCACCCCTCGGTGAGCGCGAGACGCGGCGCCCGGCCGTGGCAGCCCGGAGCCGCCCCCGATGATCGAGGCCGGTGTGGCCGTGTGGTGCGGGTTCTCGAACGGCGGCCGCCGCACGAGCCCGCCGTGCGCGTCGAACGTGCCCGCGATCGAGTGCAGGCTGGTCACCTCGACCGCCTCGGACTCGGTGAGGTCCGGCAGCAGACCCGGCAACCGTGCCGCCAACATCGTCTTGCCGGTCCCTGGTGGGCCGTGCAGCAACAGGTGGTGCCCACCCGCCGCCGCGATCTCCAGCGCCAGCCGCGCCTGCTCCTGACCGAGCACGTCGGCGAGGTCCGGATCGGGACCGCGCGGCGCCGGCTTCGGCATCACAGGAACCGGCGCGTCGTCGGCGTCGTCGAGGACCGTCGGCCCGATCGTGGCGCCGTAGGCGAGCGCCACCTCGGCGAGGTGCCGCACCGCTGTCACCTTCGCGCCCGGCACCAGGCGGGCCTCCGCCTCGTTGCCGATCGGCACCACCACCTCCGGCCGCCCGCCGGCCACCGCGGCCGCGACCGCCGGCAGCACGCCACGCACCGGGTGCACCCGACCATCGAGGCCCAGCTCTCCCAGGTGCACGCGCCCCGCTCCCCGACCGGGTGCGAACCGCTTATCGGCCGCCAGCACCGCGACGGCGATCGCCAGGTCGAAACCCGATCCCGCCTTGGGCAGCTCGGCCGGTGTCAGACCCACGGTGACCCGGCGCATCGGCCACGCCAGACCGCAGGAGGAGACCGCCGCCCGCACCCGCTCACGTGCCTCGCCGAGCGAGGTGTCCGGCAGCCCCACGATCCGGAACGACGGCAGCCCCGACGCCAGCTGTGCCTCCACCTCCACCACGTTGCCCTCGAGCCCGACCAGCGACACCCCGAAGGTGCGACCCAGACCCATCACCCCACCCCCGGCACGTGCTCGATCAACGGCGGCTCCCCACGGCGCTGCAGGATCGCCACCACATCGATCCGCATCCCCGAGGCATGCACCTCGTGCGCCTCCAGCCACGAGCCGGCCAACCGCCGCAACCGGGCGAGCTTCGCCCGGGTGATCGACTCGGCCGGATGACCGAACGCCGTCGACGTCCTCGTCTTGACCTCGACGAAAGCGAGCTCGTCGCCATCGAGCGCCACGATGTCGAGCTCACCCACCGGGCACCG
>NZ_WNXZ01000010.1 GCF_009733845.1 Pseudactinotalea terrae | reverse complement strand
ACCCAAGCCCGACATACTCATAGACCAGCTCTCGCTTCTGCTCCGCAGTACGGAACCTTCGAACAGACACAACAATCAGCTCCTCAAATCGAGGACAACTGACTCACAAGCAGTCTGGCAGTCAGGGGCCTCGACGAGTTCGGCGTGTAGTTGTCGGCGGCGCTGAGCAGGTTGCCAGCTGCCTCATATGTCCACTTGCCGTTGAGCCCGTGATCGTCCTGCCACAGGTGTACAGCTCCATGGAGGTAGAAGAAGGCCGGATCGCTCGTATCGACATCAGCTCGGTTGAACGTCTGGTCAGGCTGCCAGAAGAAGTCCTTGATCCCGGCGCCTTGGCTGGACCCGAGGCGTGTCCAGTAGGTGACGAGATCGTAGTTGGTCGTGTAGATCTCACTGTGACTCCCCAACTCAGCCGCGTAGGAGTCCTTCGTAGCCTGCGGTATCCGATCACGCGGCACGTGCGCCCCGACCACTGCGTCGAAGAGCGCCGTCTTCACCGCCTCGTAGGTCTCATCGATCTCTCGCGTAGCCCTACCCAACGCCACGGCGACAACGTGCGCGTGGTGGATGACCTCCAGCGCTGCCTCAAAGTTGGTCGTCTGGATCTCGTCAAAGACAGCGGTGGCCGCCGGGGAGAGCATCGCCAGCTCATGAAGGCTCGGGTAGCTGAAGCCATTCCATAGGTTCACGCTCATCCCGTTGCCGATCAGAAGCACAGGCCAGGAACGCTCCGACAGCGTTGCCCAGTCGGTCAGCTCGGCCCTCTCGCTCGTCGGTTCGGTCACGGGACGCGCGGGCCGTCATTTAAACGACCCTCGAGGGCGGATGCAACGGCCGCGAACTCCTCGAGTGCGGCGGTCAGGTCCTCGACGATCTCGCGGGCGATGACCTCTGGCGCTGGCAGGTTGTCGAGGTCCTCGAGGGACTCGTCGCGCAGCCATGTGATGTCGAGATTGACCTTGTCGCGCGCCACGAGCTCCTCGTATCCGAACGACGCGAACAGGTCGGTCTCAACCCGCTCGTCGCGCGGGCGGCCCGGTCGGTAGCACGCGACGAAGTCCTCCAGGTGCGCCCGGGTCAACGGATTCTGCTTGAGCGTGAAGTGCTGGTTGGTCCGCAGGTCATACACCCACAACCTCGACGTCCACGGCGTCTCGGATGCTGGCTTCTTGTCGAAGAACAGCGCGTTCGCCTTGACGCCCTGCGCGTAGAACAGTCCCGTGGGCAGCCGTAGCAGCGTGTGCAGGTCGAAGTCGTTCAGCAGCCGGCGCCGCAGCGTCTCCCCTGCCCCGCCCTCGAACAGCACGTTGTCCGGCAGGACGACGGCGGCGCGGCCGTTGATGTCCAGGATCGTCATGATGTGCTGGAGGAAGTTGAGCTGCTTGTTCGAGGTGGTCACAACGAAGTCCTGCCGCTCCACCGCCCGGTCGTCGGTGGCCTCGCGGCCGTCGGCGCCCACCATCGTCAGCGACGACTTCGTCCCGAATGGCGGGTTCGCCAGCACGACCGACCAGCGCTTGCCCGGGTCGACGGCCAGGGAGTCCTTGACCTCGATCAGCGACTCCCCGTTCGCCTCCCCGATCCCATGCAGCAGCAAGTTCATCGCCGCCAGGCGGGCGGTCCCGTCCACAAGCTCGGTGCCGCGGACGAACGTGTTGCGCAGGTGGTCCCGCTCTGGCGGTGTCATCGACTCCGCCCCCCGAGAGGCGTACTCATGCGCACCAAGCAGGAAGCCGCCCGTGCCACACGCGGGGTCGACCACATAGTCGGCCACGGTGGGCTGCACGCAGTCGACCATCGCCGCGATCACGGGACGCGGCGTGAAGTACTGCCCAGCGCCGGAGCCCTTGTCCGAGGCACCCTTCGCTAACAGCGACTCGTACGCATCACCGTTGACGTCCGTCCCGGCGGAGGACCACTGCTCCTTGTCGATCAGGTCGTGGATGAGCCGCTTGAGCTTCGCCGGGTCCTGGATCCGGTTCTGGGCCTTCCGGAAGATCGTGCCCAGCGTCCCAGTCTGACGCCCCAGGCCTTGGAGGATGAGCGTGTACTCGGTCTCGAGAGCAGCGCCCTCGGCATCCAGGAGCCGCTGCCAGGAGTACTGCGCTGGAACGATCTGCTCCGGGCGCAGCTTCCGCGTCGCCCGCTCGTGTGCCATCTTCAGGAACAGCAGGTACGTGAGCTGCTCGGTGTACTCGATGACCCCGACTCCGTCATCCCGCAGCACGTGGGCGTAAGACCAGATCTTGTCCACAAGCCGTCGTGCGTCAGACACTGGCCATCTCCTCAACTCGCTCGGTGTCGGCCACGGTTCCAGATAGCTTCCCTGAGAACGCCGCCGTAAGCAGTGAGCAGCGCAACGCGTCTGCGCGACGGTTGGCGGCCATCAGCCCGTCTTTGAGGCGCTGGACTGACACGTCGAAGGACGCCGACTCGGCGACGACGCGTCGCTGGTCCTCGAGCGGCGGTACAGGAAGCTCGATGATCCGAAGCTTCTCCTGAGGCAAGTGCTTGATCGTCGTGCCAGTGAACAGAGGATCTCCTCGCCCACTTCGGATGAAGTGTTCGAGCATCAGCGCGAGGAAGTGGGGGTCGATCAGATCTGGGTTGGCACGGACGCGATGGAGTGCCTTCTGGTAGGTCATCAGTGAGCTGGATCCCTCCCAGACCGCGCATCTTCCAGGTTCACCGCCCTCGCACACCAACACGTCTCCTCTCCGCAGTTCGAAGCGAGACCGCTCCTGGTCCGTCAGCGGGACATCGAACACGTCCGATGTGTCCACGCTGCCCCATCGGACGTTGATGTTGCGCAGGTATGGGGTTGGAACCCCCGCGACGCGCTTCGCATCGAGCATCTTGCCGAGGGCTGTCGTCGCGATGTCGCCGACCCGACGTAGGTCGGCACCCAACTCGATGGCGTGCGATCGAACTTCCTGAACGCGAGACAGCCGTAGGAGGCCGACGCTGTCGATTTGGCGCACGATGGCACCGCTTGCAGCGTCGAGGCGGGAGAGGTGGTCTTCTAGGATCTCGACGATCCGTCGCTGCTCGTCGAGCCTCGGCAGGACAAGCGGGATGTCACGTACGTCGCGGCCAGCGATGCCCGACTGGCCCGCCGTGGTTCGAATGCGGGGTTCAAGGAACTTACGGGTCTGAGGAGCCTGGAGCTGGTAGTTCACGAACCGCTCGTCGACGAACGATGTGTCGATCACCACGCGGATGAGCTTGTCCGGATGCAGGAGAGGCGATGTGTGCTCCGGGACCAGGCCGGGGATCCCCACGAGATGGCGACTGCCGTTGTACCGCGTGACGAGGATGTCGCCCGAAGCAACACCGAAGGCTCGAACCTGCTCCTCCGTCACGTCCTCCACGAACCTGGGTTCCGAGACGTCGACGCGCCCATTACGCACCGCTGAGATTCGCAAGATCTGGGTCCCAAGACCCTCGTCGTTCGGCCGCCGCGCGAAGATGCCGTTTCGGATCGTCGTGGTGCAGTCACCCAAGGTCGTGCCCATCCAGCCATCTGGAAGCATCGTCACGCGGTGAGCTCCTCGTTGAGCTCTTCGAGCAGGTCGCCCGTCTCGTCGCCGAGGTCTCGCAGCGCTCCGTCGATGCCCCCGCGTTCGTCGAAGGGTGCTTCGTCGAGGTCGTCGGCAGTGATACCGGCGGAGTTCGAGATCACATCGACCATGCGGTCGAGCCACCACCTTTGCGTGTCGGTGAACTGGGTTCCGGCCTGCTGCTGGAGGAGGAGCCAGCCCGCGTAGCGCTCCTGGACGGTGTCGGCGAACGGGACCAGCTCCGGGTCTGCGCCGAGGGTATAACGGACCAGGGAGACGACATCGGTGAGGCGGGACTTGTCGCGGTGACGCACCCGCCCGCCGTCGACCTGCTCGTATGCGGACCAGATCAGATCCATGGTCCAGTTGCGCGGCGGGCGGGCGATGCGGTCGGCGAGCTCCTTGATCGCCTCGAACGGGACACGGCGGGACTTCGCCTCGTCCATGATCTGGATCGCAGTGATCTCCGACCTGTGGGTGACTAGGTACTGACCCCAGTCCTCCACTAGCGACCTGGCCCGCTCGGGGTCGACGACGCCGTACGCGTCAAGGAGCTCGTCGGCGTTGTACTCGTCGATGATCTGGTCGTGGGTGCGGCGCAGCTCCATGATCCGGGTCCGCAGGTCCGGGTTCCCGGCCAGCGGTTCGATCGCCGTCTCGATCAGGGCGTCGATCACGTCGGCCGGGTTCGCGCCGTCGCCGGCCTCGTGGAGGGCGGCGGCCTGCTTGTCGGGGTCGACGGCGTCGACCAAGCCGCGCACGATCTGCTTCAGCGACCCTCCGGCGACCTTGTCGAGCTCGGTGCGTTCGTCCGGGGTCAACTGGAGCTCGAGCGCGGACAGGCGGGAGGCGAGGGTGGCGACCTCGTCCTCGGTGATGGTCAGGTTCGCCGTCTTCTTCAGCAGTTGCTCCAGCGAGATCGACTTATCCCGGTTCAGCGGAGGCTCGACGAAGTCGTGCTCAGTGACCCCAACGGCGTCGACGATCACGAACCGGGTCTTTTGCTTGGCGGCCGGGTCCGGGGTGACGGCCCGAAAGTCGGCCGGGGCGATGGTACGGGCGCCGCGGCCCTTCATCTGCTCGAAGTACTGCGCCGTCTTCACGTCCCGCAGGAAGAACACGCACTCCAGCGGTTTCACGTCAGTACCGGTCGCGATCATGTCGACCGTGACCGCGATCCGCAGCTTCGGGGAGGTACGGAACGCCTGGAGCTGACCCTTGGGGTCGTTGGCGGCGTAGGTGATCTTCGCGGCGAACTCGTTGCCCTTGCCGAACACCTGCCGCACCAGGGTGACGATCTGCTCGGCGTGCGCGTCGTCCTTGGCGAAGATCAGAGTCTTGGGCACCGCCGTCCGGCCGGGGAAGATCTCGGTGAACAGCCGGTCGCGGAACGTCTCGAGGACCAGGCGGATCTGGTTCGGGTTCGTCACCGCGCGGTCGAGCTGGCCGGCGGTGTAGTCGACGTCCTCGTCGATCTGCTCGATGCGCTGCACCCGGGTGCGTTTGTCCACCTTCGGGACGAACACCCCGGCCGGGAGGGTGCCGCCCTCGTGGGTGACCTTGGTCTTGATGCGGTAGATGTCGAAGTCGACGTTCACCTGGTCCGCGACCGACTCCTGGTAAGTGTAGGAGGAGACCAGGTTCTGGCGGAAGAACGCGAACGTCTGCTTGCCCGGCGTCGCGGTCAGCCCGACCATGTGCGCGTCGAAGTACTCCAGCACTCCACGCCAGACGCCGTAGATCGAGCGGTGCGCCTCATCGACGATCACCAGATCGAATGTCTCCGGGGGCATGCTCGGGCTGTACGAGACCGTGACCGCCGAGTCCGGTGTCCAGTCGTCGAGCTGCGGGTCGTCTGTTCCAGGAACCTCGTTGCCATTGAGGACCTTGAACACGCGCTGGATCGTGGAGATCACGACATTCGACGATGCGAGCATCCCGGCGCCGGTGAGCTTGTCGACGTTGTAGATCTCGGAGAACCGGCGCCCATCATCCGGGGTCGTGTAGTTCTGGAACTCCGCCAAGGTCTGGTCGGCGAGATTGTTGCGGTCGACCAGGAACAGGACCTTCGAGAACCCGCCGTACTTCAGCAGGCGGTACGCCAGCGTCACCGCGGTATAGGTCTTTCCAGCACCGGTTGCCATCTGGATGAGCGAGCGGTCGAATCGCTGCTCCGCAAGTGACCGCTCGGTGCCCTTGATCGCTAGGACCTGCGCTGGTCGCAGCGGCACCTGATCCAGCTCGGGAAGGGTCGCCACCTTGGCGCGCCACGTCGGGCGTTCAGGATCCGCATCGGCGTCCCGCATCACACGCGCCAGCGTCTCCGGCATGGGAAAACTGAAAACCTCCCTGGATCGAGGATCAGGGTCGTAGCCGTTCGTGAAGTGGGTCTCAGAGCCAGACGCCTCGAATACGAACGGCAGACGGTCCTCGACGAGGACGGCGCGCTTGCGGTGCGCCTCGGGCAGGCCGGTCGCGTACATCGCGGACTGCCACTCCACACCCGAGAGCGTCGTGCCCTCAGGCTTGGCCTCGATCACACCCACGACCTGCCGGTCGACGTACAGCAAGTAATCGGTACGACCGTGGCCAGAAGCCATGACGGCCTCACGCACGGCGACGCCTGAGCCGGCGAAAAGGTTGAGATCCCCGCCGTCCTGGACGCTCCAACCCGCGGCCGTCAGCTGTGCATCGATGAGGACCCTGGCCCGCTGCTCTGCGGCCAGGCGATCATCCCCCGACTTTAGCGACATGCTCAGATCCTACGGTTGGAGCATCGGTGGCGCGCTCCTGCGGGTATCGATGCCCGCTGCTCCTGTCAATCCGATCTGAAGGCGGAAACCGGCACTCATGCGTGGTGATGCAGAGGAGCCATGTGGACGACAAGCCTCGGCGCCCTACTGCGCCATGTCGAAGAACCGTGCGTAGTGTCCCTGGAACGCGACGACGATCGTGTCGGTCGGCCCGTTCCTGTGCTTCGCGACGATCATGTCTGCCTCGCCGGCGCGCGGCGACTCCTTCTCGTACATGTCCTCGCGGTGGAGCAGGATCACGACGTCGGCATCCTGCTCGATGGAGTTGTGGACAGCGATGCCGTTGGCGATGAAGTTGTGGGTACCGACGACGGTGGCATCGAAGACCTCCTGCTCACCGAGCGGCGTGATCTCCACGACCTCGTCCCAGAGCACGTCATTGACGGCCTCGATCTCGAGGCCTTCATCAGCGAGCAGGGTCGCCACGGCACCCATCGCCGGTGCTTCCGCGGAAGTGGCAGGCCCACCGATCGCGGTTTCCACGCTCGACCACACCGGCAGACGGGCGGCGTCCGTCGACCGAGCCGACTGGCGTGCGCGAACACGATCCAGGAGCGCTTCCGCGGGAGCGCCCTCGGGGCCATCGATACCGATCTCCTGCAGGAACCGTCGCAGGTCGTCGCTGCCAACGACGCTCAGCACTCCGCCATCGGTCACGACAGTCGAGATCCCGAACCGCAGCAGCAGCCGCGACAATCCGTCGCGAACCGCCGCGCTCGCAGCCACCGTCGACACACCGTGCTGGCCGACCCGACCCGCGCGCGACCACCATGCCCGCAAGAACCGAGCAAGTTGACTCTTCGGGACGTGGTGGATGGCCGCGGGAATCGCGGCGTCATGCTCCCGGTCGAGAACGAGTGCGCGCGCGCACGCCACGACCTTTTCGTCACTCCACCCCTGTTCGTACACCTCGGGTGCAGGGACGTGTCGGGGCACACCGATACGTGAGCCAGGCTCGAGATCCTCGAGTGGCGTCCAGCCCGGGTATGTGAGGAACGGGTGATTCGCCGTCGCGGTGACTTCCTTGCCCGAGGCAAGCCGGAGGCGGAAGGTCTCCTTCACACCGGTCGAGAACACGTGGGTCAGGTGGCGTCGCACGTACTTGAGGCGCTCATCCAGGGCCCACACCGGGACGTCCTTGGCGCCGGAAGCGAACAGCTCCCCCATCGTCGTCTCGGCGCCGGTGTCGGCACGCAGGATCCGGGTATCAGCCGTCAAGCAGCCCGATTCGCGAAGGTCGCTCATCTGCGGCTTCTTGTCGGTGCGCTGCTCGGAGCCACGGTTCAGCTGCGAGATCGCGATGACCGGGACCTCGAGCTCCTTGGCGAGCAGCTTGAGCGCACGCGAGAACTCCGAGACCTCCTGCTGGCGCGACTCGACGCGCTTGCCCGAGCTCATCAGCTGGAGGTAGTCGATGATCACGAGCTTGAGGTCGTGACGCTGCTTCAGCCGCCGGCACTTGGCGCGGATCTCCATCAACGACATGTTGGGGCTGTCGTCGACGAACAGCGGTGCGTCACTCAGCTTGCCCATCGTGCGTGCGAGGCGGGTCCAGTCCTCGTCGCGCATGTTGCCCTTGCGCAGGTTCTGCAGCGGCACCTGCGACTCCGCGCTGAGCATGCGCATCGCGATCTCGTTGCGGCTCATCTCCAGCGAGAAGATCACCGACGTCTGACCGTTCTTGATCGACGCCGAACGGGCGATGTCGAGTCCCAGGGTCGACTTGCCCACGGCCGGCCTGGCCGCCACCACGATCATCTGGCCGGGGTGCAGGCCGTTGGTCAAGGTGTCGAGATCCTTGAACCCGGTGGGGACGCCGATCATCCCCTCGCCACGGTGGGAGGCGGCGTCGATCTCCTCCATCGTGCCGTTGAGGATGTCCTTGAGCGGGATGTAGTCCTCGCTCGTGCGCCGCTCCGTCACGGCGTAGACCTCGGCCTGCGCGGTGTTCACGAGCTCGTCGACGTCACCACCATCGGTGGCGTACCCGAGCTGTGCGATGCGCGTGCCGGCATCGACCAGCTTGCGCAGCACCGCACGCTCCCGCACGATCCGCGCGTAGAAGCCCGCGTTCGCCGCCGTGGGGACCGAGCTGATCAAGGTGTGCAGGTAGGGCGCCCCACCGATGCGGGCCAGCTCGCCGCGCTTGGTCAGCTCAGCCGAGACCGTGACGGCGTCAGCAGGCTCGCCGCGCCCGTACAGGTCCACGATCGCGTCGTAGATCGACTCGTGCGCCGGTCGGTAGAAGTCGGTGCCGCGCACCGTCTCGACCACATCCGCGATCGCATCCTTGCTCAGCATCATGCCGCCGAGAACACTCTGCTCGGCCGCGACATCCTGCGGCGGGGTGCGCTCGAAGTTCCCCTGCGGAGCCAGTTCTGCCACGCTCACGTCAGCTGCCTCCGCGCCCTCATCGTCGTCCTCTCCCCCATCGCCCTCAGGCTCTCAGCCACCACTGACATCCCGCGCCGCAGCATCGGCAAGACCCCTTCGGAGCCCTCACCGTCGACGGCACCCGCGCGACGCTAGCGCCCTCCGCCAGCCGCCGTCGACCCAGCCGATCCACACGCACCTGGGGAGAAGCATCCCCAACCTGTGGAGTCCGTGTGGACAGTTGTCCACAGGGTCTCTCAACAGGTGTGAACAACGCCGTCAGCGCCCGGATCACGCCCCTTCACAGGCTGTGGACGCCGCCTGGAACAAGGCCCGTGGACAACTCCCGCGACACACCTTGCGACACGCCGGGCCGACGGCGGAGGCGGTCCGGGCGGCCGGCTCACCTCGTCGCGCCGCCACCGTCGCCCGAGACCACTGACAGGGGCCCCTCCTCGGGACCGGGGATCTCGAACCCGTCGTAGTAGGCAGCGGCCAGCTCCGGGGTCAGCACGATGTCGTGCGCGTGCGAGCCGGCACGTGACGCGACGCGCGCCAGCGCCACCTCCCGCGGCGTCGACACGAACACCACCTCGACGACGGCGCCGCGCTCGGCACCGAGCCGCCGATACTCCTCCCGCGAGGCGCGCGTCGGGAAGGCTCTGTCCACCACGACGTCGTGCCCCCGGTCGAGCAGCGCACCCACCCGTGCTGCCAGCTCGACCGCCGCGCGGGCGGCGGCGCGCTCGGGCACAGGGTGCTCGGTGCAGCCCTGTTCCCAGAGCAGGTCGTCGATCGCCACCCGCGTGCAGCCCTCCGCCTCGAGCGCCTGCGCATGAGTCGACTTCCCCGCCCCCGCCGGCCCGCACATGAGCACCAGCCGCGGGCTGCTGCCGGGAGTGTCCGAGGTGTCCGTCATCGTCGGCACGTTACCGGGCGGTGCGCCCGGACGAGACACCCTGCAAGCGATGTAGACGAAGGACTAGCACATCTGTTCGTGCATGGTGTAGTGTCATCGTATGGACCAGGTGGCCGAGGTCGGCGAGCACGCGGCAGATGCTGTGGCTCTGCTCGCTCGTGCCCACGACGCACTGGCAGCCGCGGCACACGGCTCCGGCTCGTTGTCCGCTCTTGACGCCACGCAGCTCATGGCTGCGGCGGAGCACGCCGCTGCGGTCGTGCGCCTCGCCGACGCGGTGATCGTGCGGACCGTGCACGCGGTGGAGGAGCAGTGCAGACGCGCCGAGCCCGACCGGTCGGTCGCCTGCACGTACGGCTTCCGCGATGCCGCAGCCCTGCTGATGTCCCTGACCGGAGCGAGCCGTCGCACACTCATTCGATGGCGGCATGTCGCGGCAGCAACCACCCCACGAGGCGTCGGTTCGACCGGGCTTCTCCCGCCGCTGTTCCCGCGCATGGCATCGGCATTCGCCGCAGGAACGGTCAGCCTCGACCAGTCGCTGGTGATCCGCCAGCATCTGCTCCAGGCCTCGCCGCGAGCACACCCGGACGCTCTCGATGCAGCCGAACGTGCACTGGTCGCCGCGGCTGTCGGATCCCCCATGGATGAGGATCTGCACGACGACGAGGCGACGGCACCCGAGCGCGAGCCCCAGCTTCCGCTGTCACCCGAGCTGCTCGGTGTGCAGGCGCGCGCCTGGCGCGATGCGATCGATCCCGATGGCCCCGAACCCACCTACGAGGAGCAGCGTCGCGAACGCTCCTTCACCCTCGGTCGCCGCACCGATGGCATGTGGGTCGGGAAGCTCCTGCTGCCGCCGGACCAAGGAGAAGCGCTCCGGCTTGCGCTCGACGCCCACAACGCGCCCCGCACACCGATCCGGTACGGCGACGGGGACGGGGACGGGGACCCGAGCACTCCCGCCGGCGGAAGTCCGACCACGGCCGTTGACGAACCAGGCGCCGGCCTCCACCGCCACGGTCGCCTTGACGATCGCAGCACGGCCCAGCGACAGGCTGACACGCTCGTCGGGCTGATCACCCGAGCGATGGAGCTCGCCGATGCCCCGCGCATCGGCGGCGAGGCCGCCACGCTGGTGGTCACCATCAGCGAGTCCGAGCTCGCCGAGCACGCCCGCACAGGCGCAGGAGTCGCCCGGCTCGACCAGAGCGGAGAGCAGATCCCGGCCCACGTGGCCGGCCGCATCCTCTGCGACGGGCACATCCAGGCGTGTCTCCTCAACGATGACGGCCTCCCGCTCAAGCTGGGCCGAGCCCGCCGCTCCCACACGCCCCACCAGCGCCGCGCGATCCTCACCGCCTACCCCGGTGGGTGCCAGAACCCGGGCTGTCATGCGCCGCCCGGTTTTACGGAGATCCACCATCCGGTCTGGTGGTCGCAGGGCGGGGAGACCGATGTCGAGAACGGCATCCCGCTCTGCCAGCACTGCCACATCGAGCTGCACGCCGGCCGGCTGCGGTGCGTCCGCGACGGCAAGGGTCGCTGGCTCGTCGTTCCGTCCGTGCGGCTGCGCGGCCGTCTCACGGGCACCGCCTAGGACTCTCGGGACACGAGCCGGAACTCGCCGACCACCCGGCCGTCGCTGCCGCTCCCTCGTGGACCAGGCGCGGCACGTGAAGGCCCGCGCTCGCACGCGGCGGCCGCAGCCACCGGTGACCGGACACCGGTCACCTACCGCCAGCCGCCGGTCGCCGGTCACCGGCCGCCGGTCGCCGGTCGCCGGGACCCTGCCGGGTGCGCCACGATGACGACATGACGAGCGGCGGGAGCGTGAGCGAGCCCCAGCAGGCGCGCCGGTTACTCGACCGGCGGATCTTCGGGCTCGCGTGGCCGGCGCTCGGAGCGCTGGTCGCGGAACCGCTGTTCGTCCTCGTGGACTCCGCCGTGGTCGGGCGCCTCGGCACCCCGCAGCTCGCGGGCCTCACGCTCGCGAGCACGGTCCTGGTGACCCTGGTCGCCGTCTTCGTGTTCCTCGCCTACGCGACCACCGCGGCCGTCGCCCGCCGCCTGGGCGCGAACGACGCCCAGGGAGCGCTCGCCGTCGGGGTCGACGGCGTCTGGCTCGCCCTGATCCTCGGCGTCGTGCTCACGATCCTCGGCCTCACACTCGCACCGGAGGTGATCACCCTCCTCGGCGGCTCCGATGACGTCGCACCCCACGCGATCGCCTACCTGCGCTGGTCGGCACCCGGCATCCCCGGCATGCTCGTCGTGCTCGCGGCCACCGGCGCGTTGCGCGGCCTGCAGGACACCCGCACCCCGTTCGTCGTGGCCGTCACCGGCGCGATCACCAACGCGGTGCTGTGCGTCACCTTCGTCTACGGGTTCGACATGGGCATCGCCGGCTCGGGCCTGTCGACGGCGATCGCCCAGATCGGCATGGCGCTCGCCCTGCTCGTGGTCCTCGTCAAGGGTGCACGGGCGCGCGGCGTCTCGCTACGGCCGCACCCCACCGGCATCCTCGCCAACTTCCGCGCCGGGATCCCGCTGCTGGTGCGCACCCTGACGCTGCGCGGCGCCATCCTCGTCACGGTGCTCGTGGCGACCTCGAAGGGTGACGCCGCGCTGGCCGCGCACCAGATCGTCATCTCGATCTGGAACCTGGTGGCCTTCGTGCTCGATGCGCTCGCCATCGCCGCGCAAGCGCTGATCGGGCACGGGCTGGGCGCGCAGGACCCCGACGGCGTCCGCGCCATCACCCGGCGCACACTCTGGTGGGGCACGATCGCCGGGGCGGTCATCGGTGTCCTGGTGGCCGCCTCCGGATGGCTGATCACGCCGCTGTTCAGCACCGACCCCGCCGTGCGCCGAGCCGCCGCCCTCGCGCTGCTCATCACCGGGCTGCTCACACCGATCGCCGGCTGGGTGTTCGTGCTCGACGGCGTCCTCATCGGCGCCGGCGACGGCCGCTACCTGGCCTGGGCCGGGCTCATCACGCTGGTCGCGTACGTCCCGCTGGCGCTCGCGGTGCGAGCCTGGGCGCCCGAAGGTGCAGCGGGCCTCGCGTGGCTCTGGGTCGCCTTCGCGGGCGGCTTCATGCTCGCCCGCGCCGTCACCACCGGCCTTCGCGCCCGCGGCACCCGGTGGATGGTCGTCGGGACCTGACCGCGGATCTCACCTGCCGAAGTCGGCTCCGGCGCTCACGGTGAACCCACCGTCGACGGCGAGCAGCTGGCCGGTGATCCACGCCGCCTCGGGCGAGGCGAGGAAGGCGATGGCGGCGGCGATCTCCTCGGGCTCACCCACCCGGCCGAGCGGGTAGTTGTGCGCGTGCCGATCGGCCCCGCCCTGGTGGTCCCACACCCGCGTGCGCACGGTCCCCGGTGCGACGGCGTTGACCCGGATCTGCGGCGCGTACCGCATCGCGAGGTTGATCGTGAGCGACCCCAGCCCGGCCTTGGCCGAGGAGTACGCCTCGCTCCGCAGCGCCATCAGACCGTTGACCGAGGACGTGATCACGATCGCTGCCCGCTCCGACTTCTTCAGCAGCGGGATCGCCGCCCGGCACATCCGCACGGTGCCGAGGAAGTTGAGGTTCCACATGCGCTCGAACACGGCATCGTCGCCGTCCTCGAACGCCGGCTCCGCCTCGCCTGCCCCCGCCACGTTGCACAGCACATCGAGGCGGCCGAACCTGTGCTCGACGGCGGCAGCCGCCTCGGCCACCGAGGTCGCCTCTGTCAGGTCGACCTGGAAGGCTGCGTGCTCGTTGCCGTGCTCGCGCGGGAGGGCGGCGACCACCTCCTCGGCCGCCTCGCCGTCGAGATCCAGGACCGCCACCGACGCACCCTCGGAGGCCAGCCGGGTCGCCACTGCTGCACCGATGCCGTGCGCCGCGCCCGTGACCGCCGCGATCGCACCAGAGAACCTCGCTGTCATGACAGCATCATCCTCCCTCTGGCCACGGGCGCTAATCTGGACGTCACTGTTCGGGAAGAGGGGGCGCGAGATGCAGACGACCCGGCCGATGCGCGCCGACGCACGCCGCAACATCGAGGCGATCATCGAGGCCGCCACGAACCTCCTCGCCACGGACCCCGACGCCTCGATCAACGACATCGCCGCCGCAGCCGGAGTAGGGCGGGTGACGCTCTACGGGCACTTCGAGAACCGCGCCGCACTCCTGAACGTGGTGACCGAGCGCGCCATCGGCGAGACCGAGGCGGCGCTCGGCGAGATCGACCTCGCTGGCGACCCGCGGGACGCGCTCGGCCGGGTGCTCGAGGCCACCTGGCACCTGACCCACCGGTTCGGTGCGCTGGTGGTGGCCGCCGGGCAATCGCTCTCGCCCGAGGCGATGCGGCGTGCGCACACCCAGCCCGCCGCCCGCATCGCCGACCTCCTGCGCCGGGGCCGCGACGCCGGCGAGTTCCGCAGCGATCAGCCACTCGAGTGGCAGATCAGCACCATCCAGGCGATCGTGCACGCGGCGTCGGCGGCCGTGCACCGTGGCGAGATCGCCGCCGACGACGCGCCGCTGCTCGTTCGCGACACCGCCCTGGCGGCTGTCGGGGCGTAACGCGCGCGGCCCAGCAGCCTCAGCCCTTCCGCACCCGGTACCGCACGTGGAGCGCCTCCCGCCCGGGCTGCGCCCGCACGAGCTCGAGCTCCACCTGCGCGGCCGGGAGGTCGTCGAACAGCCGCCGCCCCTGCCCGAGCAGCACCGGGACGACGTGCAGCTGGATCTCGTCGAGCTCGCCTACGGCCAGGAGCCGCGGCGCGACCCCGGCGCCATGCACGAGCACGCCCCGCTCGCCGGCCGCCGCTCGCGCCTGCCCGACGGCGGCACGCACATCGGGCGTGTACGTCACCCTGGTCATGTCGGCGTACTCGGGCGGGGCAGGGTGCCGGCTGATGATGAAGATGGGCACGCCGTCGTGGTGATCGCCGCCCCAGCCCTGCGCGGGCTCGAACGTGCCGCGACCGGCGATCACCGCACCGGTGGACATCATCTCGGCGTAGACCTCGCGGTCGGCGGGCTCGAGATCTCCGAGGCGGCGGTCGTCGAACGAGCCGTCGGGACCGAGCAGCCACTCGTGCAGACGCGTGCCGCCGTCGCCGAGGCCGTTGTCGTTGCTTACGTGGGGCCCGGCGACGAAGCCGTCGAGCGAGATGGACATGTCGAGGGTCGTGGTGGCCATCGGATGCCCCGTCACTCGGCCAGTGGGGCGCGGTCCAGCACCGTCGGCGCGTACTCGAGCAGCTGGAGCCGACCGTCGAAGAGCCGGTGCTCCACGAGGTCGAGCCGGACGTCCGGGTAGCCCCCGAACACGGCATCCGCGCCGGTGGCCCCCGTGATCACCGGGAAGATCACGGTACGGATGCGGTCGACCAGCCCGGCTGCCACCAACGACCGGCACAGCGAGACGCTCCCGAGCGTCCGCAGCGGCAGCTCGGAGGACTGCTTGAGCTCGCGCACCGCGTCAACCGCGTCGGTCCTCACGAGCGTGGTGTTGGCCCAGTCCGCGCTCTCGATCGTTGACGAGAACACGACCTTCGGCATCGCGTCCATCGCCTCGGTGCCGGGCTCGCCACCCTTCACCAGGTCGTGCATCACCCGGTACGTGGTGGCTCCCATCAGCACCGGATAGTCCCTCTCGGGAGAGTCCTCGAGCCATCCCAGGTACTCGGGGCCCTCCATCCCCCAGAAGCCGGGCCAACCCTCGGCGGCGCCGTAGCCGTCGAGCGACATGATGAAGTCCACGGTCAGGGTTTGCATGGTGTGCTCCTCCTGGTCGACGTCGCTTAAACCGTATACGAGCGTTCGACTTCAGGGAAGAGACCGTCTGGCGGGACCGCCCTCACCCCTGACCGACCGGTACAGTCTTCCACGTACCGAACTGCTAACTCCGTATCACGGAAGAGAGTCCGAACCTCGGTATCATCGACTGCGGGGCTGACAGCTTGGCCGACCGGGAGGATCACGTGACCATCGCCAGAACGCCAGCTCCCATCGATGCTCTGCTCGCGCAGCTTCGTGCCGAGATCGTCGGCCCGATGCTCACCGCACCGAGTGCTCTTGAGCCCTATCGTCGTGACCGCGCCGCGGACCCGAACGCCGGCACCCCGCTGGCGGTGGTCCGCGCGCAATCGGTGGCCGACGTCCAGACCGTCCTCAGGTTCGCGTCGGAGCACACGATCGCTGTCATCCCCCGCGGCGCCGGCAGCGGGCTGTCCGGCGGGTCGTCCGCCGTCGACGGTGCGATCATCCTCAGCACCGAGGACATGCGCGGCATCGCCGTCGACCCGATCACCATGACCGTCACTGCCGGTCCGGGCGTCATGAACGCCGAGCTGAAGGCCGCCGCCGCCGAGCACGGGCTGTGGTACCCGCCCGACCCGGCCTCGTTCGAGTTCTGCAGCATCGGCGGCAACGTGGCCACCAACGCCGGCGGGCTGTGCTGCGTCAAGTACGGCGTCACCCGCGACTACGTGCTCGGCATGACCGTGGTGCTCGCCGACGGCTCGGTCGTGGAGCTGGGCGGCCGCCTGATCAAGGATGTCGCGGGACTGCCGCTCATGCAGCTGTTCATCGGCAGCGAGGGCACGCTCGGCGTGATCGTGTCGGTGACCCTGCGGCTCCGAGCCGCACCACCGCCGTCGAGCACCGTGCTGGTGACGTTCGATGACATCGACGCCGCCGGTGCGGCCGTGCTGGCGCTCGCGCGCACGGGCCGGCTGTCGATGCTGGAGCTCATGGACCGCACCACGGTCGAGTGCGTGGAGCGCCTGCACGCCGGCGGGCTTGACACCACGGCCGCCGCGACCCTCATCGTGCAGTCGGACGAGCCGGGCGAGGCCGGCCAGGCCGCCCTGGCCGCGGCCGCAGAGATCTGCTCCGCGGGCGGCTGCGTGAGCGTGAGGCAAGCCGCGTCTGTCGAGGAGGGCGAGCGCTGGACGACGCTGCGGCGGGTGGCGATCCCCTCCGTCGAGGCGGCGGCGGGTTCGCTGCTGCTGGGCGATGTGGGTGTCCCGCTGCCGAGCCTCGGAGCGCTCATGGCCGGGATCGAGAGCATCTCGCGGGAGTCCGGCGTCCCGATCGCGCTCATCGCGCACGCGGGCGATGGCAACACCCACCCGCTGGTCATGCGAGACACCACCAGCGCCGAGGCCATCGCCCGCGCCGACGCCGCCTACGGACGAGTCATGGACCTCGCGATCGCGCTCGACGGCACCATCACCGGCGAGCACGGCGTCGGCCGCCTCAAGCAGCCGTGGCTGGCCGCGAACGTGGGCGACGACGTCGTGCGCCTCAACGAGGCCGTCAAGGCGGCGCTCGACCCGCAGCGGATCCTCAACCCCGGAGCCGCGTTCTAGGAGCCACCGCGACGGCGGGCGGGAACCCCCGCGGGCGGCCGCTATCGTGAAGAACGATGCTGTCGAACTGGAAGCGCCGCCGCGCAGCTCGGCGCCTCAAGCCGGGAGACGGTCACCCTCTTCAGCGCTTCCGCTGGTGGCAGCCGCTGTCCCGCGCGCTGTTCCACCTCTCGCTCACCGGCGCCGACGGCGTGCCGGAGACGTGGTCGGTCGACGTGAGACTCTGGGGCGACTCGAACGGCGAGGTCATCGCGCAGCTCTATCGCAACGGCGTGCACCAGGCCAGCTCCAAGCTTCCGGCCGAGTTCCCCGTGACGGGCGGCACCGTGCAGGTGGTTGCCAGTGGCTACGGACTCAAGCGCTGCCACTACCTGCCCGAGAGCGGTCAGGAACGACAGCTCATTCCGGATGCGGCATCGGCCGAAGGCCGACGTGCGCGCCTGGAACGGGAGAGGCCCGCGCTGAGCCGGGTGATCGGCTTCGTGTCCGTGACCGTGCTCGTGGTCGCGCTCGTTCTCGGTTTGCCGCAGCTCGTCGAGCAGGTCTCCACGATCCCGCCGGTCGCCGAGAACCTGGGCACCTTCGCTTCCCCGTTCCAGCTTCCGGGATGGTTCAACATCTCGCTGGTGGTGGCGACCCTGGTCGCCAGCACCGAACGGGCGCTCCGGCTGCGATACCACTGGCTGCTCGACGGCGGCATCTTCGACGGCGGGGACGGCTAGGGGCCCGCAGCCCCTGCACCGCGCAGGGCTGGCACAGCCGCGGCACGCGAAAGGCCCGGTCCCCTGCGGAACCGGGCCTTTGCGCCGTCGCGCCTCGACCTACTTGGCCGGGACTACCTGGACCTCGAGGGTCGCGGAGACGTCGTCGTGGAGACGGACCGACACCTGGTGCGAGCCGAGCGACTTGATCGGGTTCTTGACCTCGATCTTGCGGCGGTCGACCTGCACGCCACCGGCAGCGGCGACAGCCTCGGCGATGTCACTCGTGGTGACAGCGCCGAACAGGCGGCCGGACTCGCCGGAGCGGACCTGAACGATGACCGGCTTGCTCTGCAGCGAGTCACGCGCGGCGCGCGCGCCCTCGATCGTGGCGATCTCGCGCTTGCGGCGAGCCGCCTGGATCGCGTCGATCTGCTTCTGCGCGCCCTTGGTCCAACCGGTGGCGAGGCCGCGCGGGAGGAGGTAGTTGCGGGCGTAGCCGTCCTTGACCTCGATGACATCGCCCGGCGCACCGAGCCCCGTCACCTCGTGGGTGAGGATGAGCTTCGTCGTCATGATGTCTGCCCCTTCCTCAGCGGCCCGAGCCGGAGTACGGCAGCAGCGCCATCTCGCGGGCGTTCTTCACGGCCTTCGCGATCAGTCGCTGCTCCTGCACGTTGACGCCCGTGACCCGACGCGCGCGGATCTTGCCGCGGTCGGAGATGAACTTCCGCAGGGTGGCGGTGTCCTTGTAGTTGATGCCGTTCTCGAGAACGGGGCGCTTGACCGGCTTCACCTTCTTGATGACCGGCTTGCGAGTGTTCCTCGCCATGGTTGATCTCCTCGTGCTGCGCGCCCAGGTGGGCGCGGAATGTTCTTAGAAGGGGGGCTCGTCGGAGAACGACGAACCGCTGCTGGCCCACGGGTCTTCGGCCTGTGAGGCATTGCTGCCGCCACCTTGGCCGCCGCCCTGGCCGCCGCCGTAGCCGCCGCCACCGCTGTTGCCGCCACCGGAGTAGCCACCGCCACCGCCGTAGCTACCGCCGCCACCCTGGCCGCCACCACGCTGACTGCGCGTGACCTTGGCCGTGGCGTACCGCAGCGAAGGAGCCACCTCGTCGACCTGAAGCTCGACGACGGTGCGCTTCTCGCCCTCGCGGGTCTCGTACGAACGCTGGACCAGCCGGCCCTGCACGATCACACGGGTGCCCTTGGTGAGGGACTCGGCCACGTTCTCGGCCGCCTCGCGCCAGACCGAGCAGCGCATGAACAGCGTGTCGCCGTCCTTCCACTCGTTGGACTGGCGGTCGAACTGCCGCGGCGTGGACGCGACGGTGAAGTTCGCGACCGCGGCGCCGGAGGGCGTGAAACGCAGCTCCGGGTCGGCGGTCAGGTTTCCGACGACGGTGATGACGGTGTCGCCTGCCATATCGGTGCCTCCTGCTGTGTGGTCGGGCTCAGGCCGTCAGCTGGCCTTGGCCTTGGCTGCGCGCAGCTTGGGCTGGCGGTGGGCGTCGGGGCGGATGAGCTTGGTGCGCAGCACCGACTCGTTCAGCCCCAGCTGGCGGTCGAGCTCCTGGGCAAGCTCGGGCGTGGCCGTCAGGTCGACGACGGCATAGATGCCTTCGGTGCGCTTGTCGATCTCGAAAGCCAGGCGGCGCTTGCCCCAGATGTCGACCTTGTCGACGGTGCCACCACCGGTGGTGATGACGGAGAGGAACTTCTCCAGGGAGGGTGCGACGGTGCGCTCGTCCACCTCGGGGTCGAGGATGATCATCAGTTCGTACTGACGCATGTGTGTACCCACCTCCTTCGGTCTAGGCGGTCACGGTCTTTCCGTGACAGGAGGGTTGTGCATGCTTGAAGAGTGTTCGGTCGCCTCCCGCAGGTGCGTTCGGCAGACACAAACCACCAGATCTTAGCCGATGCCCGACGGCGTCACTGACCACGCCGTTGCCGGCGTCACCTCGCCCTTGGCCCGACCGCACCGCGACGAGTTCGTCGCTCATCGGCGGGTTCGTTGGGAGTACCCGACGAACTGGGCGGGGAGCAACGAACTCGGCGAGCTGGAGCCTACGGGTCGGGGATGGGCAGACCGAGGCCGTCGGTCTGCCCATCGGTCGGCTCGTCCGTGGGTTCCGTGGTCGTCGGCTCCTCCGTGGGCTCGTCCGTAGGTTCATCGGTCGGCTCGGTCGGGGGTTCCGTCGTCGTCGGGTCGTCGGTGGGCTCCGGCGGCGGGGTCGTCGTCGGTTCCTCCGTCGTGGGCTCCTCCGTCGTCGGCTCCTCGGTGGTCGGCTCCTCGGTGGTGGGCTCCTCCGTCGTCGGCTCTTGGGTGGGCTGGCGGCTCGGGGTCTCGGGCTCGCTCCGCTGCGGGAACTCGAGCACGGGCAGGCCTTCGACGGCTCCGGTCATGTAGTCGGTCCAGATCGTCGTCGGCCAGGTGCCACCGGCGATCGGGTCCACGCCACCGAAGGGCGTCAGCACCTCCTCGGTGCCGTCCTCACCCGGCTGGTAGAGCGCGACCGCCGTCGTGAGCTGCGGGACGAAGCCCACGAACCATGCGGAGCGGTAGTCCTGCGACGAGCCGGTCTTGCCGGCCGCGGGACGGCCGATCTGGCTCGCGGTCTCACCGGTGCCGTGCTCGACGACCTGGGTCATCGCATAGGTCGCATCGGCGATGACCTGCTCGTCGACCACCTGCTCGCCCGGGCGGGCGCCGCTGTAGACGACCGCGCCCGTGGCGTCGGTCGCCTCCGCCACGATGTAGCTCTGGTGCCGCTCGCCGCCCGCAGCGATCGTCGAGTAGGCGGTCACCATGTCGAGGGGGTGCGGCGAGGCCGAGCCGAGCACGTTCGAGGCGACGGCCTCCAGGCCGGAGGTGTCCTCCGGGAGCCCGAGGCGGGTGGCGACGTCGACCGTGTTCTCCGGGCCCACCTCGCAGTTCATCTGCACGTAGACCGTGTTGACCGAGTTCTCGGTCGCCTCGACGAGGTCGATGTTGCCCCGGTTGATCCGGTCGAAGTTGCGGACCTCCTTGTCGCCGTAGCACTCCAGCTCCATGGGCGAGTAGCTGGCGAACCGCTCCTCGAGCGGCATCCCGCTCTCGAGCGCGGCGATCAGCGTGAAGGGTTTGAAGGTCGAGCCGCCCTGGGCGACGTCCTGGGTCACCCTGTTGCGCGATTCGCTGACGAAGTCCGGCCCGCCGTACAGGGAGACGATCGCCCCGGTGGTCGGGTCCATCGAGACGAGCGCGACCTTGAGGTTCTCGGGGGCGTCGTCGGGCAGGCTCTGGGCCGCCTCGACGGCGAGCTCCTGCAGGCGCGGGTCGATCGTCGTGACGATGTCGAGCCCGCCGCCGTAGACGTCGGCCTCGCTGATCTCCCCCCGCTCGATCAGCTCGGTGCGGACCATGTCGAGCAGGTACCCGTTGGGTCCACCCAGGGTGTTGCTCGAGTCGGTCTCCACCGTCGTCGGGAGCTCCTGCTGCTGGCGCTCTTCCTCGGTGAGGAAGCCACCGCTGACCATGAAGTCGAGCGTGCGGTTCCAGCGCGCCTCGGCCTGCTCGGGATCGACCGCCGGGTCCCATCGAGAGGGCGAGGGGATGACGCCGGCCAGCATCGCCGACTCGCTGACGGTCAGCTCGGCGGCAGGCTTGCCGAAGTACGCCTGCGAGGCAGCCTCGATGCCGTAGGCGCCGCGGCCGAAGTAGATCGTGTTCAGGTAGTTGCCGAGGATCTCTTCCTTGCTCTGCGACCGGTCGATCTTGAGCGCGAGGATGACCTCGCGCACCTTGTCGCCGTAGCCGGAGGTCTGCCCGGTGTAGTACCGCTCGACGTACTGCTGGGTCAGCGTGGAGCCACCCTGCGTGGGGTTGCCGCGCACGTTGTTCCAGATCGCGCGCAGCAGGCCGATCGGGTCGATGCCGGAGTTGGAGTAGAACCGCCGGTCCTCGGACGCCACCACCGCCTGGCCCACGTGCTCGGGCAGCGTGGTCGGGTCGATGATGTCCCTGTTGACCTCGGCGAACGAGCCCATCTGGGTCTCGCCGTCGGCGAAGTAGACCGCGCTCGACTCTGCGAGAGCGATGTCCTGCGCCTCCGGCACGTCGGTGGTGGCGTAGAAGTAGAAGAACACGCCGGCGCCGAGCACGAAGACGCTCAGCGCCGAGACGAGCATGAACCGCCAGCTCGGCAGCCAGCGGTGGATCGGGCCCTTGCCACGGCGCGGGTAGTTCCAGAAGCGCTTCTTCCCAGCCGGACCCGTGCTGCCGCCCTTCTTCGAGGCGGCCTTCCGCGTGGCTGGCTTCGATGCCGTCGTCGACCGGGTCGACGATGCCGCGCCGGTGCCCCGGCGGGTCGACGTGACGCTGCGGCGGGTGGGGCCGGTCGGCTTGCGCTCAGACGGCACGCGGTCTCGCTCTCGACGAAGGATGGTGGTTGGCCAGGGTGCGGCCGATCCCAGTATGCGCACCTCGAGCGGCCGCCGCACCGAGCATCCCAGCAACCTTCACACGATCCGCGCCCGCGCTGCGGCGCACGCCACACCGTGACCGGGGAGCGTCCACCGTGCCCGAACGCGTGCCGGATCGTGTAGTTCTATGGACACATGACCAAGCTGCGCATCGCCGTCGTCATCGGGAGCACCCGGCCGGGCCGCAAGGGAGAGGCGGTGGGCCGATGGGTCCATGAGCTCGCCCAGGGCCGCGAGGGCGCCGACTACGAGCTGGTCGACCTCAAGGCCTTCGACCTGCCGCTGCTGTGCGAGCCGACGGTGCCCGGCTCGGCGAACCGGCAGTACGAGGTGCCGCAGACGCGCGAGTGGAGCGCCACCATCGACCGGTTCGACGGCTTCGTGTGGGTCACCCCCGAGTACAACCACGGGGTGCCGGCGGCGATGAAGAACGCCCTCGACGTGCTGTACCCGGAGTGGGGCTTCAAGGGCTTCGGCATCGTCTCCTACGGCTCCGACGGCGGCACCCGCGCCACCGAGCACTGGCGCGGCATCATCGCCAACGTGATGGGAACCGTGGTGCGACACCAGGTCGCGCTGTACGAGTTCCTCGACTGGGACGACGACGGCACGTTCGCGCCCCTGGAGCGCCGCCCCGAGGAGCTGAGGAACCTGCTCGACCTGCTGGAGGAGACCACGCTGGCGCTCGCGCCGCTCCGGGCGTGAGCCACAGCCGCTGAGTGCGCACATCCCGGGTGAGTGCGCACTCCGCGCGGTGCGCTCTCGCCGTCGATGTGCGCACTCACTCCCGCCGGGCCTGATCGCCGACGGCGGCATGTTCAGTTCTGTTCAGATAGGTGCGGTCTCGTTGAGGCGGTGCCACCATCGATCGAACCTGTCGCCGCCAAGGAGGTTCGTGATGAGGTCGAGGTCGATGCGCACCCGTGTGCGCTCCGCGCTGGCGAGCCTGGTCGCGGCCGCGCTGATCGGCGGCGCCGCCACCGCGGTCGCCGCTCCCGCCGAGGCCGCCGATGTGCCGGTCATCACCAACCCCTCCTTCGGCGACGTGGGCACGAACGGCATCCCCGCGGGGTGGGGCACCTGGAGACCTGCGGGCACCGCCACCGTGACGGTCGACCAGGACGCCGGCCCGACCGGCGGGCCTGCGGTCGCGATCACCTCGGTCTCCGGTCCCGATGCACGGCTCGCGCTCACGCAGCGGATCGACATCGACGCCTCGATCGCCCGCGAGCTCACGCTCACCGGCTGGGTGCGCGGTGACGGCCTCACCGGTGGCTTCAGCATGCTGCGCGTGCAGGCCTACGACAGCGCCGGCAAGGTCGTGCTCCCGGTGCGCGCCGGGCCGTATGTAACCGGCACCTTCGACTGGCGGACGTACTCGACCGGCCTCGTGCTGCCCGAGACCGCCGCACGGATCTCCATCGAGCCGATGCTCGACCGTGCGGGCGGCACCGTGTGGTTCGCCGACCTGACCATCACCGAGACGGTCGGGGCGTCGGCCACGCTCACGGCGTCACCGAGCGCGCGCGGCCCGGTCGAGCTCACCTGGAGCTTCGAGGACGACGCCGCCGACCGGTACGCCATCTACCGCGCCGAGGGCTCCGCTGCGCCGCCGGCGAGCACCGGCAACCTGCTCAAGCACGCACTGGCACCCACCACGGCGGATGCCACCGCCGCGCCGGGCACCACCTACACCTATCTCGTGCAGGCGCTCGATGCCGACGGCTCGGTGCTCGAGACGACCCCACCGGCCACGACCACGACCGCGGCCACGTTCGCGGACCGCACCGTCCTCAGCCTCGTCACCGCCCTGCAGCAGGGCGACGCCACGCACGTGAGCTGGGCAGTGGCCGACGGCGACCCCACCAGCGAGCTGAGCGTCCAGGTGGGCGAGCTCGCCCCGGTGCCGGTGACCGGCTACCAGGGCAGTGTCGAGACACCCGGGGCCGCGCCGGGTTCCGTGGTCGTGCTCCGCTCGGGCGGCACCGAGCTGGCGCGAGCCGTCGTCGGCGCGGAGCAGCACCCGCGCACGCTCGTCGACGCCGACGTCGTCGCCCGCATCCAGGCCGACCTCGCCAGCGGCGCCCCGACGGTCGGCGGCGCGTGGGACGCGCTGATCGCACGCCTCGACGGCACCGGCGCCGCCTACCCGGGTTCGGCGACCGAGCTCTACCGCGCCCGCGACGCGGCGTTCGCGTACGCGGTCACGCACGATCCCGCGTACGCGCAGACGGCCTATGACGCCGTCATGGCCGGCGCGGACTGGATCGTCGCCCGCGAGACCAACATGGGTCTGGAGCTGGGCCGCGGGGCGCTCAACCTCGCGCCCGCCTACGACCTGGCCCACGCGGGCTGGACCGAGCAGCAGCGCGCCGACGTGCGTGACCTCATGACGCGGACCACCGACCTGCTCTCGACCTATCACCATGACACGCTCGACGGCGCCGACCGCGCCTCCAACTGGGTGGCCGTCACGCACGGCACCGAGCTCGCGCTGCTGCTGGCCGCACGCGGTGACGGCGACTTCGGCACCCACGACGAGCGGATCACCTACCTGATCAACCAGGTGACGCGCCATCTGCAGGAGGGGTACACGGAGACCGGCTGGACCCAGGAGGGCTGGGACTACTTCCACTACGCGCAGCTGTACCTGTTCCCGTCCCTGCTCATGGCCCACGACGCGGGCGTGCTCGCGCTCGACGCCCCGCTCGCCGCCGTCGACTTCTGGAACCTGACCCTGCACGTGGTCAGCTCGCGAGCGGATGCCGACGTGCTCCAGTTCGGCGTCTCCGGGCCGAGCAAGCAGGTCAGCGGCACCTTCCCGCTGCTGTTCCCCACCGCGCCGGCGGACGCCCTGCCTGGGCTCGTGCACCTGTACGACCAGCTGCAGGGCGTCGACTCCGCCGCCGCACCGTTCGACGACGTGCACAGCATGTTCGCGGTCCTCTACTACCCGGAGGGCGTCAGCGGCGACCCGGCCGATCTCAGCGCGGCGGCTGCTCGCACCGCGCTGCTCGATGACGAGGCGGGCTTCTACGCGTTCCGTTCTGAGCTCGCCGACGTCGACGACACCCTGATCTCGACGTCGAACCGCAACGTGCAGCACAAGGGCTGGTCGGCAGCCGAGACGTTCGCGCTGTCGTGGATGAGCCACGACACGTCCTGGGCGCTGCAGGGCGGCAAGGTCCACGACCCGCTGCTGTGGAGCAAGCCGCTCGTCGACGGCGAGCTCGAGCAGTACGTGAACCAGTACGAGACCGTGCGCGGCGAGGGGGTCACGCTCGCGTCCCGATCCTTCGAGGACCAGGGCGGTGGCTACGTCCACCTGGACGGCTCGGCCAACTTCGAGGTCCGGGCGGCGGAGCGCGAGCAGGTCGTCGACCTCGCCCCGGGTGGGGCGGCTGAGGCGATCGTCGCGATCCACGACACCTTCGCCGACGACGAGTCCCACGACTGGGACTGGCAGCTGCGCCCTGAGGACTCGGTGGCGATCGCCACGTTCCCGGACAGCGCGCCCGGTGAGCCGCTGTTCACGTTCACGAATCCCGACGGCGCCACGCTCTCCGGGTTCGTCCCCGATCGCGAGGGGCTGCAGGTGCAGGTCATCGACCACACCCTGCGGCTCACCCGCACCGGGCAGTCTGCTGAGTTCCGGATCGTGCTCGCCACGTCCGAGGCCGGACCGCTCACCGCCGAGGTCGTCGACGGGGTCATCTACCTCGACGGCCGCGTCATCGACCTGGCGGACCTCGGCGCGGTCGAGGATGGTTTCCCGGCCGACGACGACGGCGCGACGCAGCCCCCCGCCGTCGGCGTGCTGAGCAGTGACAACGGCTGGGACACCGGGCTCCGCGACGGTGACTACACGATCACGATGAACCTGTGGTGGGGCAGCAACGCCAGCCGGGTCCACCTGTACGAGGACGGCACGCTGATCGCGTCCGAGCACGTGCAGGCCGGCACGCCGGACGCGCAGCAGGTCGGGTTCCCGATCACGGGACGGATCGACGGCAGCTACGTGTACGCGGCCGAGCTGATCAACAGCGCAGGCCGGACGACGACGGCGCCGCTCACCGTCAAGGTCACCGACGCCGCCCCGGGGGTACCCGTGCTCAGCCACGACAACAGGGACGGCGACGGCACGTTCACCGTCACAGCCGACCTGTGGTGGGGCACGAACGCGGACAGCTACCGGCTGTTCCAGGGCGAGGACCTCGTGGCCGAGGGCGATCTGGTCGCCGCGACCCCGTCGCACCAGCGCATGACCTACCGCGCCGATGCGCTACCGGCGGGCAGCTACGTGTACCGCGTCGAGTGGATCAACGAGGCGGGGACCACGGAGTCGGCGCCGATCACCGTGCGGGTGCGCTGAGAAGGGTCGGGGCGCGCGTCCCTTGCGTGCATGGGTGATCGGGTTGCGCACAATGTGCGCATGCTCTCTGCCGAGCGGCGTGCCCAGCTCCTGCGCGAGCTCCGGGTGCACGGCGCTGTCCGCACCGAGGAGTTCGCGGTCCGTGTCGCGGCATCGGGCATGACCATCCGGCGCGACCTCGCCGATCTCGAGGCAGCCGGGCTTCTGCGGCGCGTGCACGGCGGCGCCGTGGCCGCCGGCGAGCGCGTGGCCCTGTCGCGCACGAGCGCACCGGTCGCGACGATCGGGATGGTGGTGCCGTCGGCGACGTACTACTTCCCCGACGTGATCCGGGGCGCGCGCGCCGCTCTCGGCGAGGCCGGGGCGCGACTGGTCCTCGCGGTCTCCGACTACGCGCCCGACCGCGAGCGCGAGCAGATCGGGCGGCTGCTCGCGCGGGGCGTCGACGGCCTGCTGGTCACGCCGTCGGCCCATGCGGCTGACGACGCAGCCACGTACGAGCTGCTGGCCTCGGCCGCGCCGCCGGTCGTGGTGCTCGAGCGCAGCCTCGACGGCTCGCCCTGGCACGGGGCGCTGGACTCGGTGCGGTGCGATCACGAGGTCGGCGGCGTGCTGGCCGCCGAGCATCTGCTGGCGAGCGGGTGCTCGCGCGTGGTGGTGGCCACCCGCACGGGCCCGACCGCACCGCTGGTCCGCGCCGGTGTCGCCCGGGCGCTCACCGGAGCGGGACTCGGGGCCGAGGAGCTGGGACTTCCCGACGCCGACGCCCCGCCGGCCGCGCAGCAGCGGGTGCTGCAGGAGCTCGTGCGGCGGTGCACCGCACGTGAGGTCGACGGCGTCGTGGTGCTCCCGGACGAGGTGGCCATCGGCCTGGTGGACATCGCCGAGGACGCCGGTGTGCGCATCCCGGAGGACCTGGCGATCGTGGCCTACGACGACGAGGTCGCCGCGCTGTGCGCGACACCGCTGACCGCGGTCGCACCACCGCGCTACGAGGTCGGCGAGGCAGGCGCGCAGCTGTGCCTGCAGCGCGTGCTGTCCCGGATGCGCGGCGGCGCCACCCGCGCCTGGTCGAGCCTCGAGCTCTCCCCTGAGCTCAGGGTCCGCACGCCCACCCGCGCCTGATCAGCCGGTCGCACGGCACCCTCCGCCGTGAGATCGCACATCCACGGTGAGATCGCACGTCGCAAAGGTCGATCTCACCGTGCCGGTGCGATCTCACGCCTCGCCCTGGCGCAACCCGTCTGACGTGACATATGTTGACTTTGTCAGCTTGAGGATGTATCAATTCGATATATCCGCTCGACATCTGGTCGAGCGTGCCCAACGATCTGGTGACGATGCGCGCACGATCCGACGTCCTCGAGCTGGCCATCCTCGGCCAACTGCAGGACTCACCCCTGCACGGGTACGAGCTGCGCAAGCGGCTCAACGCCACGCTGGGGCTCGTGCGTGCACTGTCGTACGGCTCGCTGTACCCGGCTCTGAAGAACCTGACCGCGGCCGGCCACATCGAGGCGATCGACACGGCCGATCTCCCGCACGCGCTCGCCGGGAAGCGGACGCGGATCGTCTACCAGCTCACGGCCGAGGGCAAGGAACGCCTGGCGAGCACCCTCGGCAGCGCCGGCCCGGACTCCTGGGAGGACGAGCACTTCGACGTGCGGTTCTCGCTGTTCGACGCCGTCGGGCCCGAGGTCCGGCTACGGATCCTCGAGGGCCGGCGGATGCGGATGCTCGAGCGCCGCGAGGGCATGCGGCAGCACATGCAGGCGGGCCGCGAGCGCCGCGACGCGTGGACACTCGAGCTGCAGCGCCACGGCCTCGAGCAGATCGATCGCGAGGTGCACTGGCTCGAGGACCTCATCACCCACGAGCGCCGGAACACCACCGACTCACAGCAAACGACATCACCTGCCAACCCGACCTCACCCACCCACCCGGCGGCTACGCCGTCGGACACCACCAAGGAGTAGACGCAGAATGGGTTCCATCCGAGTCGCCATCGCGGGCGTGGGCAACTGCGCCGCCTCGCTCGTCCAGGGCGTGCACTTCTACGCCGACGCCGACCCGCGTGCCAAGGTCCCCGGCCTCATGCACGTGGAGTTCGGCCAGTACCACGTGCGTGACATCGAGTTCGTGGCGGCGTTCGACGTCGACGCCAAGAAGGTCGGGTTCGACCTGTCGGAGGCGATCGCCTCGAGCGAGAACAACACGATCAAGATCGCGGACGTGCCGCCGCTGAACGTGCCGGTGCAGCGCGGCCACACGCTCGACGGTCTGGGCAAGTACTACCGCGAGACCATCACCGAGTCCGACGCCGAGCCGGTCGACGTGGCGCAGGCGCTGCGCGACGCGAAGGCCGACGTGCTGATCTGCTACCTGCCGGTCGGGTCCGAGGACGCGGCGAAGCACTACGCGCAGGCAGCGATCGACGCGGGCGTCGCGTTCGTCAACGCGCTCCCGGTGTTCATCGCGGGCACGCCCGAGTGGGCGGAGAAGTTCCGCGCGGCCGGGGTGCCGATCGTCGGCGACGACATCAAGTCCCAGGTCGGCGCGACGATCACGCACCGCGTGCTGGCGAAGCTGTTCGAGGACCGCGGCGTGGTGCTGGACCGCACGTACCAGCTGAACGTCGGCGGCAACATGGACTTCAAGAACATGCTCGAGCGCGACCGGCTGGAGTCCAAGAAGCTCTCCAAGACCCAGGCCGTCACCTCGAACCTCCACGACGGCCCGCTGGCGGGGAAGAAGGAGGACCGCAACGTCCACATCGGGCCGAGCGACTACGTGGCGTGGCTCGACGACCGCAAGTGGGCGTACGTGCGCCTCGAGGGCCGTGCGTTCGGAGAGGTGCCGCTCAACCTCGAGTACAAGCTCGAGGTGTGGGACTCCCCCAACTCCGCCGGCATCATCATCGACGCGCTGCGCGCAGCCAAGATCGCGAAGGACCGCGGCATCGGCGGCCCGATCCTGAGCGCGTCGAGCTACTTCATGAAGTCGCCCCCCGAGCAGTACGACGACGAGACCGCCCGCGCCAAGGTCGAGGCCTTCATCCGCGGCGAGGAGTAGCGCCAGGACCGGCTCAGGCTCAGTCGCGCGAGGGGAAGATCCCCTGAAGGGCGATGCACCAGTTCGCGACCAGGTACGGCGGTCGGTTCTCGTGCGGCTGGCCGCCGCCGTTCGGCTGCACCATGGCGGGCGACATCGACTGGCTCGCGCTCGTGCCGTAGGCAGCACCACCGGTCGCGACCGCCGGCAGGTTTCCGGACGGAGACTTGGAGGTGGCGGCGGTGGCGGCTGCGACGCCGTGCCCGTGCGGGGGCATCTGCGAGGACAGCAGGGTCACCTGCTCCTGCCCTCCCACCTGTCCGATCGAGTAGGGGGACAGACCCGGGCCCTGGCCCTGGCCGAGCGGCGCCCGTCCGCGCAGGTCCGGGAGGCCGAACGTGGTCTGCCCGTCACCGCCGTAGTAGGTGCCGAGCAGCGAGAACAGCGCCGAGTTCTGAGCAATCGAGAGCAGCTGACCGTTGCAGATCGCCCAGCCGCGCGGGGCGAAGCTGAAACCGAACAGCTGGATGGTTCCGAGGTAGACCTCCACGGCCTGAGCTCCTGTCGTTGAGTCGTGTGTGATGGGGGTAGGGCGTCAGGGGGTCAGAGCAACCCGGTGCTCGGAGACGGGACGGCGGTCGACGTGCATCACGGCCACGGCGCCGTCGTCGCCGTCGACGAGGTGAAGCCCGACGCCTGTCACCCGCGCTCCCGGCAGCAGCACGTCGACCAAGCCGCTCTCGAGCAGCGCCCGGGCGTCGCTGTCCAGCAGGAACCGCGCGGCGAAGGCGTGCGGATGGCCGGCGGGAGCCTGCAGGAGGTCGTCGACTCGGTCGAGCGTGCCGGTGACCACCCCCTCGACACCGAGGACGCGGATCGCAGCGCCGACCGCCGCCTCGAGCACGCCGCGGCGGACGGCACCGATGCCGATCGCAGCGGGCGAGGCCGCGCTCGCGGTGACCAAGGCACCTGCGGTCAGGGGCAGCAGCACAGCAGCGAGCCCTCCTCGCAGCACCACACGCCGTCCGACCCCGACCATGACTCTCGCTCCTGTCGCGGCGGCGCGACATCCCGAGGGATCGCCACGTACGACCCCGACGTGGCGCACACTAGTGCCGTCGACGCCCTTCGCGCCACGTCCGTGGGTCGAGATGCGAGTCCGAGTGCTGAAATGTCACAAAGCGGTCTCAATACCTGGCTGCCGGCGCTCAACCGTGGCGCGCCGCGCTCGCGAACCGCGAGGATGTGCGCTGCCTGCGCGTGCGCGCAGGGTGGTGCACCTGGGGTCGATGGCGGTCCTGGGCGGGTCGGGGAAGGCCGTAGATGCGGGAGCAGACTGGCTTGTCGTTGCGGGCGCGTGTTGCTGCGGTAGCAGCGGCGGCGCTCGCTCTCACCGGGGTGGGCGCGGCCACCCTGGCACCACCGGCGCAGGCCGACGGCCCGACGACGTTCGGCAGCTCGACGCCGATCACGATCGTCTCCCCCACCGATCCCGGCACGGTGGCTCCGGCGACGCCGTACCCCTCGCAGGTCGAGGTGGCCGGGATGTCCGGCTTGGTGTCCGACGTCTCCGTGGAGCTCGTCGGCGTCAGCCACCTCTTCGTCAACGACGTGGACGTGCTCCTGCTCGCCCCGAACGGCACGAGCATGGTCGTGATGTCCGACGTCGGTGAAGAGACCTTCGCGCTCAGCGCCAGCGGGAGCGACATCACGATCGCCGACGGCGGCGCGGCGTTCCCCACGGAGGGCGTGCTGCCGACCGGCACCTACGCACCGCGTGACACGGACCCCGGGGCCGACACCTTCCCCGGCGCGGGCGGCACCCCCAGCTCCTCGACCAGCCTCGGGGACGCCTTCGGCGGCATCGACCCCAACGGCACCTGGTCCCTGTACGTCGTCGACGACACCACCGGCGACGACGGTCTGATCGCCGGTGGCTGGTCCCTCACGGTCACCACGGCTGAGGACACCGTCGCCACCCAGATCACGGCGTCCGTCAGCCCGAACCCCGCGCTCACCGGGAGCCCGATCACCCTGACGGCCCTCGTGACCGCCGACGGGATCCCCGTCACCGAGGGCACGGTGAGCTTCGACAACGTCGGGCTCGTCGGCTACCCCGGGCAGCCCCTCGACGAGGACGGGCGGGCGACCCTCGTCCTGGACCCGTGGCCCTCCGAGGGCCGGAACGAGTGGGTCGCCACCTACGAGCCCGCGGCGGGTTACGCACCGAGCTCGACGTCGTTCCAGCTGGTGGCCGACGACCCGACCGAGGTGTCCGGGAACCTCTACTGCAACCCCGGCGCCACCGTGCTGCCGGATGTGGGCACGCCCCCGGCCTACCCGCTCCAGGTGTTCGTGGACGGCGCGCCCGGGACGGTCGCTGAGGTCGCGGTCCGGCTGCCCGGGCTGAGTCACTCGAGCACCGCCGACCTGGACGTGATGCTGCGCTCACCCAGCGGCGACACGCTGATGCTGATGAGCGACGTGCCCGGGAACCTCGCGACCGCGACCGCGGTGGCGTTCGCCGACAGCGGCGCCGAGCTGGTCGAGCTGACCGGGCCGGGGACCTACCTCCCCACGGACCTGGACAACGTCCACGACACCTTCCCCGCACCCGCGCCGGAGCCGTCCGACGCCACGACCTTCGCCGAGGCGTTCGGCGGCACCGAGCCCAACGGCGCCTGGTCGTTGTTCGTGGTCGACAACGCCACAGGTGATGGCGGTGCGCTGCAGAACGGCGACTGGTGCCTGGAGCTGACCACCACGAGCCCCAGCGACATCGTCCTGGATGCCCCGGCAACTGTCGCAGCCGGTGACGACGTCGCGGTCACGGCCACCGTCACCTCCGACAGCGAACCTGTCGGGGTTGGCACCGTGAGCTACTCCCTCGATGGCGCCACCCCGGTCGACGCCGGCACCCCGGACTCCGACGGTGAGGTCACCTTCACGCTCGCCGACCTGCCGCGCGGCAGCCACGTCGTCGAGGCCACCTACACGGGCGCAGACAGCTTCGCCGACAGCACCGCCGAGCCCGTCACGGTGCTCGCGCAGTCGGAGACCTCGCTCACCGCGAGCGCCGACCCCACGATCATGCTCGGCCAGGACGCGGTCGTCTCGGCGACGGTCTCAGCCCCCGACGGCCCTGTGGACGCCGGATCCCTGAGCTACTCCGTCGACGGCGGATCGACCGTTCCGGCCGGCACGCCGGACAGCGATGGCGAGGTCGAGATCCGCATCGCCGACCTGCCGCGCGGCAGCCACTCGATCCTGGTGTTCTACACCGGTGCCGACGGGTGGACCGACTCCGTGGCCGCACCGCTGACCGTGCTGGTCCAGCAGGAGACCGAGACGCAGGCCGTGGCACCGGACAGGGTCGCCGAGCGCGAGGACGTGGACGTGGTCGTCACGGTCTCCCCGCTCGCCGGCACCGAGACGGTGGCCGCCGGCTCCGTCGGCTACACCGTCGACGGCGGCGACCCGATCTCCGCCGGCGACGTGGACGCCGACGGCGAGGTGGCGTTCTCGATCGCCGGGCTCGCACCGGGCGTGCACGAGGTGGCCATCGCCTACGGCGGGAGCGGCGATGGCTGGATGCCGTCGGGGACCTCCTTCTCCGTCGTGGTGCTCGCCACGACCGGGATCGTGCTCGACGCACCCACCGAGATCACCGAGAGCGACGACCTCGAGGTGACCGCGACGGTCACGGCCGGCGGCGATCCTGTCGACGACGGCTCGGTCAGCTACTCGGTCGACGGCGGTCCCGCATTGCCTGCAGGCACGCCTGGGGTGGACGGCACCGTGACGTTCACGGTCACCGGGCTCGCCGGCGGCAACCACACGATCGAGGCCACCTACACCGGCGTCGACCCGTGGGCGGACAGCTCGGCCGAGCCCGTCGACGTCCTGGTCAATCGCCTCACGACGTCGACGCTGAGCGCGCCCGCCACCGCGACCGACGGCGAGGACGTGGTGCTCACCTCCGAGGTCACGGCCACCGGCGCCACCCCGACCGGGTCCGTGACCTTCTCCGACGGTGACGACTCGCTCGGCACAGTCGCCCTGGTCGACGGCACGGCCACGCTCACCACGCCGCTGCCCGCGGGTGCTCGGACGATCACCGCGACGTACAACCCGGACCCCGGCTTCCTCAGCAGCGACGACGCGACCGGCATCGACGTGCTGCCGGTGGTCACCGCCGGCGGCCCTTACGCGATCAGCGAGGGCGATGGCCTCACGCTCTCGGCGGCGGGCTCGAGCGCTGCCGCTAATCTCTCGTGGGATCTCGACGGCGACGGCGACTTCTCCGACGCGACGGGTCTCGAGCCGATGCTGACCTGGGCTGAGCTCGAGGCGTTCGGCATCGACGACGGCCCGGTCGCCTACCCGGTCGCCGCCCGCGCGGAGGTCGACGGCCTCACCGCCACCGCGGAGGCGGCGATCGAGGTGAGCAACACCGGACCCGAGGCGATCGTCGACGGGCCGCGCACCGCCGTCGTCGGCGAGGAGCTGACGCTCAAGGTGAGCGCGGACGACCCGTCGAGCGCCGATATGGCCGAGCTGTTCACCTACCGGGTGGACTGGGGCGACGGCTCGCCGGTGCTCGAGGTGGTCGGCCCGGCCGACCCGCCGGTGAGCCACACCTACGCGACGGCCGGCTCGTACGAGGCCACCTTCTGGGTTGTCGACCGCGACGGGAGCCGCGGTGGTGACCTGGTGATCGCAGTCGCGGTGTCGCCTGCGCCGACCGAGCCCACGACCGAGACGCCGGTCGAGCCGACCGACCCACCGAGCGGTGATCCGGCCCCGACCACCGGGCCGGGTACGGGCGGCAGCGGTACTGCTCCGCCCTCAGGCGGTGGAGCGGACGAGATGCCCGCGACCGGTATGGCCGGTGCGCAGACCGCCGCAGCGCTGGCTGCGCTGCTGCTCGCCGCCGGCGCACTGCTGCTGGCCCGCCGTAGGCGCACGCTCGAACGATGACCTCGGCGCGCGGGCTGGTGCGTCACCGTCCCGCACGCCCGGCACCTCCGTCGCCAAGAATCGTTCTTGACTTATATAAGCGGGAGCGCAATGATCGCGGTCATGAGCACACCTGAGATCCCCGAGCACGCTGTCACCTACGGGGCCCGCGAGGGCGAGGACATCGCCGTCGTCGAGCTCCTGCGCACCTACCCCGGCGAGATCGCCGACGTGTGGGACGCCCTCACCAACCCCGAACGCCTGCCCCGCTGGTTCCTGCCGGTCTCCGGCGACCTCAGGCTCGGCGGCCGCTACCAGCTCGAGGGCAACGCCGGCGGCACGATCACGGACTGCGACGCGCCGCGCTCGTTCTCCTCCACGTGGGAGTTCGGCGGCTTCACGAGCTGGATCACCGTGTCGCTGGATGCCGACGGCGACGATGCCACCGCCGTGCGCCTCGCCCACACCGTCGCCACCGACAACGACCACTGGCGCCAGTTCGGACCAGGCGCGGTGGGGATCGGCTGGGACCTCGGCCTCCACGGCCTCGGCCTGCACCTCGCCAGCGGTGCGAGCGTGGACCCGGAGGCCGCACAGGCGTGGAGCCTGTCCCCCGAGGGCATCGAGTACGTGAGCTCGTGCGGGCAGGCCTGGTATGTCGCCGACACGGCCGGAGGAGCTGACGACGGCGAGGCTCGGCTGCGTGCGGATGCGTGCGTCACCTTCTACACGGTCGTGCCCGAGGAGGCGGCTCAGGCCGGTTCCGGCGAGCAGTCAGGCTGATGCACGCGTTCGACGTCCTCGGCGACCCGGTTCGCCGTCGGATCCTGGAGCTGCTCGCCTCGGGCGAGGTGGCGTCCGGGGAGGTCGCCGACGTCGTCGGCGCCGAGTTCGGCATCAGCCAGCCGGCTGCGAGCCAGCACCTGCGGGTGCTGCGCGAGAACGGGTTCGCCACCGTGCGCCCCGAGGGCACCCGGCGGCTCTACAGCCTCGACCCCGGCGGGCTCACCGAGGTGCAGACCTATCTCGATCAGCTCCGCGCCGGCTGGTCGCAGCGTCTGGACGCCCTGGGGACCGAGCTCGCACGAGGCCGTCGGGAGCGGCGTGCGGACGCCTCGGGTGCCGGCTGACCTGATCGATCCGCTGACAGATCCCCTCTGGCGGGTCATACTGACGTATGGAGAAGGTCAAGGACGAGCCCAGCAGCACCGTTGCGGCGAGCGCGCCGGCCGGACCCGAGAGCCGCTGGCTCTCGCGCCTCCTCGCTTGGCGTGGCGGCACGCGTGACCGGGTCACGAGCAAGGACCCGACGTTGTGGATGCACCGCGACGTCACCACCTGAAGGGGAGGCACCATGAGCGACAGGCCGAAGCTCGCCAAGCGGATCTGGCTCAAGATCCGCGAACTCGTCAACCTGCTCGCGATGCCCGACCAGGCCGAGAGCGACCGCTACACCCAGCAGGGCAAGGTGCACCCCCGGCAGGAGCAGCAGGGCCGCACCTTCCAGGGCGGCATCTCCTGACAGCCGGTCCCGACCGCCCGCCTAGCTCGGCCAGCGCTCCGCGTGGTGGTGGACGATGCGCCAGCCGCTCTGGTCGCGTCGCAGCACGTCGGTGACCCGGTACGTCTCGTCGGTGCCGCCCTCGTGGTGGGCGCGGAGCACGAACCGCGCGACCGCCGAGTCCTCCCACCGGTCCACGCGGATCTGCTCGGGGCGCACCCACGCGGGTGTGGGCCCGCTCGAGCCCGCAGCGGCACGTTCGTCGCGGAGCGCGTCGAGCCCCGCGAGGGTGAACAGGTCGGGGGCGTCGCTCTCCCAGATCGTGATGTCGGGGTGGAGGAACGCATCGAACGCCGGGCGGTTGCCGAGCTCGCGGTAGAGCGCGCGGAGCGTGCCCGCCACCTCGTCGAGGGCGGGGTCGGGCAGGACGGCGGTGGGGTCGTCGGTCATGCGGGCACTCCTTCGCGGGTGGTTCGCAGGGCATCCCGGAGCGGACCGAGCCCCATGGGGCCGAGGCTGAGCGCGCGGGTGTGGAAGGTGCGCAGGTCGAACGCGGAGTCCTCCCGCTGCTCGGCCTCGAGGCGGGCGTCGCGCCACAGCTTGGCGCCGACCGCGAACGCGAGCGCCTGCCCGGGCCAGCCGAGGTAGCGGTCCACCTCGAACCGCGCCGTCTGCGGGTCGACCTGAGCGATCTCGTGCAGCACCTGGGCCCCGAGCTCGGGGCTCCAGCGGGAGGCGTCGCCGCACGGGCCTGGCGCCCCCGCAGGGATCGGCAGGTCGAGGTGCAGGCCGAGATCGATGACGATCCGGCACGCCCGCCACAACCGCGCGAACACCAGGCCGAGCCGCTCCCCGGGCGTGCGGATCAACCCCACCTCGTCAGCGAGTGCCTCCGAGTAGTGCGCCCAGCCCTCGGCGTAGCCGTGCACGTGGCACAGGTACCGCTGCCACGGGTGCAGGCCCGCGAGCTCGTGCGAGATCGCGTGCTGCAGGTGGTGGCCCGGCACGCCCTCGTGGTGAACGGTGCTGACCTCCCGCCAGGTGGCCACGGCGGTGGTCCCCTCGGGCACGGTCCACCACACCCGCCCGGGTCGGGTGAGCCCGGGGTCGGGCGGGTTGTAGTACATGACACCGGACAGCGCGGTTACGAGCTTGGCCTCGACGGCGCGGGTCCGGTCGGGGATCGCCGCCACGCGCTCGTGCGCGATCTCGGTAGCGGCGTCGATGCGCTGCTGCAGCCACCGCAGGAGCGGCTCGCCCACGGCCACCCGACCGGCGGGTTCGGCGTCGAGGTGCGCGACCGCGGCGGCCACGTCGGGGTTGCCGACGATCTCGGTCGCGACCTCGCGCGCCTGCTGCTGCAGCTCGGCGATGAGGTCCCAGCCGTAGGAGTACAGCGCGTCGAGGTCCACCTGCTCACCCAGGAACGCGCCCGCGGTGACCTGGTAGACCTCCCGGCCCACGCCGTCGACGATCGGCGCGGTCGGCAGCACCCATGCGCGCAGGAACGTCGCGAACCGCCCGAAGGCGGAGCGGGCGGCATCGGTCTCGCGGCTCGCCTCGCCGTCGAGCAACCCGGTGAAGAGGCCATCCGCGAGCCAGCGCTCGACCTGCTCGGCCACCACGCGCACCTGGCGCTGCGCGACCACGTTGCCGCGCTCGGTCTCGGCCGCGAGCGTGCGCTGGAGCTCGGCGAGCGCGTTCGGCACGGCGGCCAGATGCGCTCGCACCTGCATCCGCTCGGCGACGGTGCCGGTGGGCAGGTCGTCGAAGATCTGCCGGATCTGGTGCACGGGAGTGGCCAGCGGCGCGAGCAGCCGGCGCGTGAACCCGACCCGGTCGAGCTCGACCTCGGACTCGAGGCGTTCGCGCATCACCGCGGCAAGCAACCCCGGCGAGCCCTGCAGCGCGTACAGCGCTGCCTTGTCGGCCGAGTGCCGGCGGTCGTACGCCTCGGGCGAGAAGGTGGGGAGCCGGCTCTCGACCTCCAGGCCGATCGCGGCCGCGGCCTCGGGATCCACCCCGGAGCGGGCCTGGAGGTAGATGTCCGCGACCTCGGTGGCCGGCATGCCGGCGGAGCCGAGCCGCCTCATGACGCACGCTCCCGTTCCATCGCCCTGCGGACCTCGGGCAGCACCTGCTCCCCGAGCAGCCGGATGCCCTCGGCACCCGACGCCACGCCGTGCGGGGTCCCGTACTCCACTCGGTCGGCGCCCGAGCGGAACAGCTCGATCGTCTGCTCGGCCACCTCCGCCGGGGTGCCGGCGAGGCAGAACCGGCGCAGCAGGTCGGCGGGCAGCAACGCGCCCGCGTCGTCGAGCCGGCCCTCGCGGATCAGCTCACCCAGCCGGGCCTGCAGCTCGGGGTCGACCGTGACGGTCTCGTCGAGCTGGCCCACCACGTCCACGTACATCGCGACCTCGCGGCGCGCGAGCCGGCGTGCGCGGTCGCCGTCGCGATCGACCACGGTCACCGCACCGGCCGCCACCCGCACCGTGCCGGCGCCGCGCCCGGCGGCGATCGAGGAGTCGTCGAGACGCTGGCGCATCAGGCGCACCATGTCCGGGTTCGCGCTGCCGCCCAGCTTGACCTCCTGGGCGAGCCGGCCCGCCAGCTCGGCGCCGCGCGGCCCCCACACCCCGAGCAGCACGTCCACCTCGGGGCGCAGCGGCTCGTACTGGAGCTTCATGCCCGGCTCGAGCGTGAACGCGCGCCCGTGGTAGCCGCTGACGTCACCGGCCAGCAGCCGGCGCACCACCTCGATGGTGTCCTCCAGGTGGGCGAGCGGCCGGGGCTGCTCCACGCCGACCTGCTGCAGCCACGACCCCCGGGCCAGCCCGAGGTAGGCGCGGCCGCCGGAGGCCTCGTCGAGCGCCGCGACCTGCCCGGCGATCTCGACCGGGTGCGTGAGGTAGGGGTTGAGGCACGCCGGCCCGAGCGTGATCCGGGCGGTGGTGCGGGCTGCGGCCAGCAGCGCCGGGATCGGCGGCTGGAAGCCGAGGTCGCCATAGACCGAGAGGCCGTCGAAGCCGAGCCCCTCGACGAGCGCGCCGAGCGCGCCGTACTCGCTGGGGCTCCACACCGATTGCAGCGCGACGCTGACGTGCGGGTGGCTCGCGCGGGTGCTCATGTGAGGTCCTCCATCGGCATCGTCGACATCCCGGTGCGCTCGATCCGCATGATCAGCCGCTCGTGCGGGTCGGGGCAGGCGACCTCGTTCTCGTGGGCGAGCCAGTCGCCGTCGTCGAGGCTGCGCTGCATCGCAGGCAGCAGCGGCAGCACCGCCGACAGCGCGTACAGGCACACGTGCTTGCCCTCGGGGATGCTGATCCGGCTGGAGCAGGTGACGTCGAACGAGTCGCCGACCGCCATGCCGCACACCGACCGACCCTCGATGCGGTCGACGACGACCCTCAGGTCGTGCAGCCGGGTCTCCCTGCTCATGCTCGTGCCCCGGCCACGAGACCACGGTCGTCACGGACGGCGCGGCCGCCCTGCACGACCGCATGAAGACCACGGAGCGCCGAGATGTCGGCGAGCGGGTCGCCGTCGAGCACCAGCAGGTCCGCGAACGCGCCGGGCGCGAGCGCGCCGACCTGGTCACCGGCCTTCAGCCACCCGGCCGCGGCCGAGGTGGCCGAGACCATGACCTCGCGCGGCGACATCCCCGCCTCGGCCATGAACTCCATCTCGCGGACCGTGGCGGTGGTCTCGTCGTAGTCCGCGTGCGGCGGCATGTCGGAGCCCATGAGGATCTCGACGCCGGAGGCGATCGCGTTCTGCAGCGACTCCCAGTGGCGGGGGCCGGCTCCCAGCGCGCGCTCGATCATCCACTCGGGGATGCCGTTGGCGCGGAAGAAGTCCTCGCAGCGGCTCACCGTGATGGTCGGCACGTAGCTGACGCCGCGCGCGGCCATCGTGTCGGTCAGCTCGCGGGTGAGCTCGTACCCGTGCTCCACGCAGTCCAGGCCGAGATCGATCGCGCGTTGGATCACCGGCGTCGGGCCGGCGTGTGCGGTGACCTTGCGGCCCCAGTCGTGCGCGGTCTCCAGGACGGCGGTCATCTCGTCGTCGGTCAGCTGCGGGGTGTCGATCGCCTCGTGCTCGCCCGCGATGCCGCCGGAGATGCAGACCTTGATGAGGTCGGCGCCAGCACGCAGCTGCTCGCGGGTGGCACGGCGGAAGCCGTCGGCGCCGTCGGCCTCCTGGGCGTCGGCGCCGTGGCCGTGGCCGCCCGTGCAGCACAGCGCCTGGCCGGCCGTGTAGATGCGCGGGCCGTCCACGAAGCCGTTGCGGATCGCCTTGCGCAGCGCCATGTCGGCGCCGCGCGCCTCACCCACGAGCCGCGCGGTGGTGATGCCGCTGCGCAGCGTGCCGCGTCCGTTGCCGGCCATGTGCAGCGCGAGCTCGGCGAGGTTCTGCCCCTGCACCGCCGCCTCCATCGGGCCGGGAAGCGCGAGGCTGAGGTGCACGTGCATGTTGATCAGTCCGGGCACGACGACGGCGCCGCCCAGGTCGATCACGCGCGCCTCGTCAGCGCGTGCGTCGTCGAGCACCTGCTGGGCGTCGCCGACCGCTCTGACCCGGCCGTCGGGGCCGACCCACAGCGCCTGGTCGTCCGCCGTCGCCGCCGCGGTGCCGTCCCAGAGCCGGCAGCCGGCCAGCACGTATCCAGCGCTACTCATGTCTCGCTCCATCGATCAGGGTTCCTCCTGCGTGCGGTCTGTGGGCCTGCTCCGCCCGCCCTCCGGGCTGTTGCGGGGCAGCTCATGAGCCCTCACCACGGCGGGCTGCGCCGAGCCGGGGCACGGCGTCGATCAGCTCGCGGGTGTAGGGGTGCTCCGGCTCGCGCCAGACCCGTTCGGTCTCGCCCTGCTCCACGAGCTCGCCCTGGTACATGACGCCGACCCGGTGCGCGATGTGCCGCACCAGGGCCAGGTCGTGGGAGATGAACAGCATCCCGACGTCCAGATCGCGCACCAGCGAGCCCAGCAGCGCCACCACCTGGGCCTGGGCAGAGGCGTCGAGCGCGGTGACCGGCTCGTCGGCGACGAGGATCTCGGGGCGCGGCGCGAGCGCGCGCGCGATCGCGATGCGCTGCCGCTGCCCGCCGGAGAACTGGTGCGGGTAGCGGCCGGCCGCGCTCGCGGGCATGCCGACGCGCTCGAGCAGGTCGGCGACCTCGGCCGCGGGGTCCTGGACGTGGGAGGGGACGCCGTCGCGAAGCTGGGCGCCCACGGTGCGGCGTGGGTTGAGCGAGGCGTACGGGCTCTGGAACACCATCTGGGTGCGAACGTCCGTCCGGGTGCGCCAGCCGACCGGCTGGACCGGTTCGCCGTCGAGAAGGATCTGCCCGCCGGCGAGGCGCTCGAGGCCGACGACGGCGCGGGCGAGCGAGGACTTGCCGCTCCCGGACTCACCCACGAGCCCGACGATCTCGCCACGGCCCACCTCGAGGTCCACCCCTGCCACGGCGTGCACGATGCCGCGGCCACGCGAGCGGTAGGTGACATGCGCGTCGAGCACCTGCAGCGCGCTCATCGTGCGACCTGTTCGGGCTCGTCCCAGTCGTCGGCCTGCGGGCGCGCCGCGACGAGGGTCTTCGTGTACTCGTGCCGGGGGTGGAACAGGAGCTCCTCGGTGGCGCCGCTCTCGATGACGCGGCCCTCGCGGAACACGTACGCCTGCGTGGTGAGCGCGGCGAGTACCGCCAGGTCGTGCGTGATGAACAGCACCGAGAGCCCGGTCTCCGCGCGGAGCTCCTCCAGCAGCCGCAGGATGCCGGCCTGCACGGTGACGTCGAGAGCCGTGGTGGGCTCGTCGGCGATCAGCAGCCGGGGCTGGCACGCGAGCGCCGCGGCGATCGCGACGCGCTGCCGCATGCCTCCCGAGAACTGGTGCGGGTAGCTGCGCAGGGAAGCCTCGGGATCCGGGATCCGCACCCGGTCGAGCAGCTCGACGGCTCGCCGTCGGGCATCTCGGCGCGAGAGCTGCAGGTGCACGCGCATGTGCTCGGTGATCTGGGTGCCGACCGTGAGCATCGGGTGCAGCGCCGCGGTCGCGTCCTGGAACACCATGGCGATCTCGCGGCCGCGCACCCGGTTCCAGGAGCGCTGGTCGAGGGTCAGCAGGTCGCGCGGCTCTGCGCCGCCGCGCCACCAGGCGTGCCCGCTCGTCTGCGAGCGGTCGGGCAGCAGGCCGAGCAGGGCGGCCGCCGTGAGCGACTTGCCGGAGCCGCTCTCGCCCGCGATGCCGACGATCTCGCCCTCGGGCACCTCGAGCGAGATGTCCTCGATGACCCGCTGGTCGCCCTGCAGCGTGACAGCGAGGTTCTCGATGCTCAGGATCTGACTCATCGGACACCCCGTGCGGTGCGGGGGTCGAGGCGGTCGCGCAGCGCGTCGCCCACGATGTTGAAGGCGAGCACCACCGTGAGGATGGCCAGGCCGGGGAACACGCTGACCCACCAGATCGACAGGTCGCGCGAGCCGGCCGCGATCATCGCACCCCACTCGGCCGCGGGCGGGCGCGGCCCGAGCCCGAGGAAGGACAGCGCCGCGAGCATGAGCACGGCGTTGCCGAGCTCGAGGGTCGCGAGCACGACGGCGGGACCCACGCTGTTGGGGATGACGTCCTTGCGGAGTGCTTGCCACGGGCCGACCCCGAGGAGACGGGAGGAGGCGAGGAAGTCGGAGGTGCGGATGCTCAGCACGGCGCTGCGGATCACGCGCGCGTAGATCGGCCAGGACACGATGATCAGCGCGATCACGGCGTTCCGGGTGCTGGGGCCGAAGGCGGCCGCGACCGCCATCGCCAGGATGATCTGCGGGAAGGCGAACACGAGGTCGGTGAGCCGCATGAGGATCTCGTCGGCGGCGCGGCCGAGGTAACCCGCGAGCAACCCGACCAGCCCGCCGATCGCCAACGAGAACGCGACGATCACCACCGCCAGCGGCAACGAGAGTCGGGCGCCGTGCACGACGCGGGCGAACACGTCGCGGCCGAGCTCGTCCGTGCCGAACCAGTGCGCGGCCGACGGCGGTTGGTACAGGTCCGGCGACTGCGCGATCGGGTCGTCGGTGAGCACGGGCGCGAGGAGCGCGAGCAGCACCCAGACGGCGAGGATCGCGGCCGCGGCGATCACCGCGGGCTGGCGCCAGATCGAGTGGATCTCGGCCACGCGCAGGCGCTGCGGCCAGCGGCGGCGCGCGAGGATCCGGTCGGCACGGGCGTCGGTGTGCTGCTCGGCCTCGGCCTGCTCCGGGCGGTCGGCGTCGAGGTCGGGAGTGCGGGGCTCGCTCATGCGGGGCTCGGTCATGACAGCCGGATCCGGGGATCGATGAGGCCGTACGCGAGGTCGACCAGGAGGTTGACGACGGTGTAGACGACCGCGACGAAGAGGCTGACCCCGAGCACCGCGGGCACGTCGAGCGCGGAGGCCGAACGGAAGGCGTACTGACCCACACCCGGCCAGCTGAAGATCTGCTCGACCAGCACCGTCCCGGACAGCATCGAGGCGAAGGCCAGGCCCGACACCGTGATCACGGGGACCAGACCCGCACGAAGGACATGCGCCGTCAGCACCCTTGAGGTGGGCAGTCCCTTGGCGCGTGCCGCGCGCACGTAGTCGGCGTCGAGGACCTCGAGCATGGCCGACCGCACGAACCGCACGAGCATCGCGACAGTGAGCACGGTGAGCACGAGCACCGGCAGAGCGGTGTGCTGGATCGCGTCCCACGCCGCATCCCAGCGGCCTGCGAGCGCGGAGTCGATCACCACCGAGCCGGTGACCCGCTCCGGCGGCACGATCCAGGTGGACAGCCGGCCGCCCGAGGGTGAGACGCCCAGCAGGTAGAAGAACACGTAGAGCACCACGAGGGCGAGCCAGAACGGGGGCGTCGAGAGCCCGATGAGGGTGCCCGCGCGGACCGCGTGGTCACCGGCCCGGTCATGCTTGACCGCGGCGTACAGGCCGATGGCGACCCCGAGGACGAGCGAGAGCAGCATCGCCGGCAGCGCGATCTCGAGGGTCGCCGGCACGTAGGTGAGCAGGTCGTCCAGCACCGGGCGGCCGGTCTGCTGCGAGACGCCCAGGTCCCCCTGGAGCACGTTGCGCATGTACACGAGGTACTGCACGTACAGCGGTTCGTCCAGACCCCAGCGGGCGCGATAGGCCGCGACGATCTCGGGATCCTGCAGCGCCTGCTCGGACAGGGTCGCCGACATCGTGTCGCCGGGCACCGCCTGGATCAGCAGGAACGAGACGAGCGTGACGCCCACGAGGAGCACGACCGTGATGACGCCTCGGCGCAGCAGGAAACCGAGGAGCACCGAGCCCAGGACTGCGCGGGCGGCTCGCGGTCCCCGCTGCCCGCGACGCCCCGGGCTGCTGCTCGGGGGTGTCGTGGGCGCCTCAGCGACGTTCGGGCCCGTCACGGTGCGCTCACTGCGGCGCGACGGCCCGCAGGTCGATGAGCCAGCCGGCCGGCGAGTAGACGGCGCCGCCGACATCCCCGGTGGCGACCACGGTGCCCGAGTTGAAGGCGAGCGAGATGTACGGGCTCTGGTCGTTGAGCAGTCGCTGCCACTCCTGCAACGCCTGCACCTGCTCAGCGGGGTCGGTCGCCGTGTTGACGGCCTCGCCGGCCGCGATCATCTCGGGGCTGGCGATCTCCTCGCTCCACGCGACACGCATCGCCGAGGGCTGGCCCGGGGCGAAGTTGTTCACCAGGGAGGCGGCGACCGGGTAGTTCAGCGACTGCGGGCTGAACCGGAACGGCACCTTGCCCGCGGCCTGCGCCTCGAGGAAGGCCGCGATCGGCTGCGGGTCGAGCTCGATCGTGATGCCGGCCTGGGCGGCGTCGTTCTGGATCTTGGTCGCGATCGTCCCCAGGTCCACACCCTGGTAGGTGATCGCCGGGTACATGAGGCTCACGGTCGGGTCGGTGACGCCCGAGGCTGCGAGGTGCTCGGCTGCGGCGTCAAGATCCTGCGTCTGGGCCTCGTCGGCCGGGAGCGCACCGGCGAACGCGGTCGGCACCAGGCCGCCGGCCGGCACGGCCTCCTGGCCGAACAGCGCCGCGATGCCCGCGTAGTCCATCGAGGCGCGGACGGCGCGGACGAAGTCGAGGTTCGAGGTGATCTCGGAGACGGCGGGGTCCTGGTGGAAGGACACGAAGTAGAAGGTGTCCTGGTTGCCGGTGATCTCGAGCGTCTCGGGCAGCCCCTCGAGAAGGCGCCCGGAGAGGTCGAGCGCGACCTGGGAGCTCTCGGCGCGCGACATCGTGAGCTTCTGGGTCTCGGTCTCGACGTTGGTGATCACGATGCGCGCGTACCCGGGCTCGCCGCCCCAGTAGTCGTCGTTCGCCGTCAGCACGATCTCGGAGGCCGGGTCGAAGGACTCCAGCACGTACGGGCCGGAGCCGAGCGAGGTGCCGTTGAGGAACGTCGTGGCGCTGTCGGCGGTCGCGGCGTCGGCGCCGTCGGTGGCGCCCTCGGCCTGGGCGGCCTCGGCGTCGAGGATCCCGGTCGAGGGCATCGCGAGGATCGTCGGCACGCTCGGGTTGGGCGCCTCGGTCGTGACGACGACGACGTTCTCCTCGGGTGTGCTGGCCGTGAAGCCCTGCACGATCACCGAGGGGCTGCCCTTGAGGTTGACCAGGCGGTTGAGGCTGAAGACGACGTCCTCGGCGGTGACCGGGTCGCCGTCGGCGAAGGTGGCGTCGTCGCGGAGCAGGAAGGTGAACTCGGTGGCGTCCTCGTTCGAGGTCCACGACTCGGCGAGGAGCCCGACCGGGTTGCTGACATCGTCGCCCTCGAAGGTCACGAGCGTGTCGTACATCGCGTGCACGCTCATGTTGCCGGTGGCCTCGTAGACCTGCGCGGGGTCGATGCTGTTGATGACGAACGAGGTGTTGACCGTGAGCGTGCCGCCCTGGCCGGAGCCACCGCCCTCGCCGTCGTCGGTGCCGGTGTTGGCGCCGCCACCCCCGTTGCCGCCGGCGGTGCAGCCGGCGAGCGCCAGTGCTGCTGTCGCGGCCAGCACCGCAGCTGCGCGGACGCGTCGAGAGGCCGAGGCGCGCATGGTTCTTCCTTTCACCAGCCACGGCGCGAGCGTTCGCTCGGCAGATCCACCGCTGACTGACCGACGTGGGAGTATCTGACTGAGAGCAATGTATAGCCTCAGTGAACAAGTTAACGAGAGCAGAACGTCATGGGGGTGCCGGATGCTGGGAGATCGACTGCGTGACCTTCGGTCGGCGCGCGGGCTCACGTTGCGGCAGCTGGCGGATGCGACCGGCCTCTCCGCAGGCATGCTGTCACAGCTGGAGAACGGCCGCACCGAGCCGAGCATCGAGACGCTCCGCCGCCTCGCGAAGGTCTTCGACTCCGACCTCGCCGACCTGTTCCGCGAGCCCGACGCCCCCGAGGTGCACCTGTCCCGCCCCGGTGAGCGGCTGCGGATGCAGGCCCCGACCGGGCTGCTCACCTATGAGCGGCTCACCTCCGGGCGCGGCAACTTCGAGATGCTCCGCGGGGTGCTGCGCCCCGGCGACAGCAGCGCCGCCGAGCCTCGTGGCCACGCCTCCGCCGAGTGCGTGTACGTGACCGACGGCGAGATCCTCGCGGCCATCGGCGGCACCGACTACGTGGTCGCCGCGGGCGAGGCGATCACCTTCGACTCCCGCCTGCCCCACATGTTCCGCAACGACGGCGATGTCGACGCGGTCATCATCCTCGCCGTGACCCCTCCCACCCCGTGAGCGTGACACCGCAGCGGTGAGCGGACCGCCCCTGCCGCCGGCCGGGGAACCATTGGCCCTCACCCTGCCGGCGCCCACCGGCCGGCGCAGCTGGTCCACACGCCGGTCCCCTCGCCCGCTACGCCGCCGGTCCCCTCGCCCGCTACGCCGCCGGTCCCCTCGCCCACTACGCCGCCGGTCCCCTCGCCCGCTACAGCGCTGCCGGAAAGCGCTTTGGGGTGCACGCGGGCCACGTGATGGACCGAGATGACCCCACACCGGCCACGACGCACCCGACCACGAGCCGCCCGCCGACAGCGGGGAGCGCCGTCTCCGCTATCTCAGCTCGCGTTCGGATGTCGTCAGCACGCATGGTGCGCGTGCGCACGACACGACAGGCGCCCGCTCGGCTCGGCCGACGGCACTTTGGGGTCAACTCGGGCCACGGGCTGGACCGTCACCACCCCAAAGCGCTTTCCCGGTGGTGGGGCTGCGGACCAGTGGTGCTAGGGACCGGTCGCGCTGCGGGCGTCGGCGTCGGCGTCGGCGTCGGCGTCGGCGTCGGCGTCGGCGTCGGCGTCGGCGTCGGCGTCGGCCGATAGTCTGCCTCGCGTGATCGTGGCCGGGGGACCTAGCTGATGTCGGTGCTGTCCGACCTCCGGATCGTCGCGGTCCACCGCGGCTTCCGGAAGCTGTTCGCGGTCCGGCTCGTCAGCCAGTGCGGCGACGGCATGTTCCAGGCCGGGCTCGCGACGCTGTTCTTCTTCAACCCGCAGAACCTCGCAACCGCAGGAGCCGTCGCGGCTGCGTTCGCGATCCTGCTGCTGCCGTTCACGGTCGTGGCACCGTTCGCCGGGCCGTTGCTGGACCGGTGGCGGCGACGTCAGGTGCTGCTGGTCGGCAACGCGATCCGGGTCGTCCTCACGCTCGGTCTGGCGCTGATCATGGTGACGCAGGGCGTGAGCGTCGGGATCTACGTGCTCGCCCTGGTCACGCTCGGCGTCAACCGATTCCTCCTCGCCGCGCTCTCAGCCGGATTGCCGCGCGTGGTCCCGCGCGAGCAGCTGCTGATCGCGAACACGCTGACGCCGACGCTCGGCGCGGTCAGCGCCGTCGCAGGAGCCGGCCTCGGCTTCCTCATCGGCGCGATCTCCCCCGCCGGGTTGCTCAAGGACGGCCTCACGCTCACGGTCGCCGCACTGCTCTTCGGGTGCGCCTCGGCCCTCGCGCTGCGGCTCGGCAAGGACCAGCTCGGCCCGGACCGCGCCGCGACCGGCCGGGGGCGGACCTGGGGCGAGGTCTCCCAGGATCTTCGGGCCACCGCCGTCGACATGATCGACGGCGCCCGCTACCTGATCCGTCGCCGCACCCCGGGCATGGGCCTGGGGGTGATGGCGATCCACCGGTTCCTGTACGGCGTCAACTTCATCGCCCTCATCCTGATCTCGCGGAACCTGCTCAACGATCCGACCGACGCCGCAGCCGGGCTGGCCACGTTCGGGCTGCTCGCGGGGATCTCGTTCGCGGGCAACGGGCTCGCGATCGTGCTGACGCCGCTCGCGCACGAGCGCCTGCGGCCCTCGCAGTGGATCGTGGTGTGCCTGCTCATCGGCGCCGTCAGCCAGGGCCTGCTGGCGATCACCCCGGCCTTCGCGATGATCGTCGTGTCGGCGCTGCTGCTCGGGCTGAGCGTCCAGGGCGCGAAGATCGCCGTCGACACCATCGTGCAGCGCGACACCCATGACGCCTTCCGCGGCCGCGCCTTCTCCCTCTACGACATGCTCTACAACGCTGCGTTCGCGGGCGCCGCGGCGCTCGCCGCCGCCGTTCTCCCCGATGAGGGCTGGTCCACGCTCGTGTTCGCCGCCCTCGCGCTGGTCTACGTGGCGCTCGCGCTGGGCTACCGCGCCGGGATCCGCAGCATCTCGGACACCCCGCGCGACGTCGCGGTGCCCGACCCGGCCTGACACCTGCGCGCGACCGAGGGCAGCATCCTCCGGCCCCGCCCTCAGGACCGGTCGGCCCCTCGGCTGTCGGGATGGGCGGACGTAGGTGGGTCCGCCGACCAGCTGGCGAGCAGCCGCAGCCGCTCGTGACTCGGCGAGCCCGGTTCGGCTGTGTAGACGATGACGACCTGACCCGGCTCGGCGGTGATAGCGAGTTCCTCGTAGATGAGCGTCAGCTCGCCGACGACGGGATGGGTGAAGCGCTTGGTGCCCGAGCCATGGGTGCGGACGTCGTGCGCAGCCCACAGACTTCGGAACACCTCGCTCTGGGTCGACAGCTCACCCACCAGGTCCTGCAGCACCCGGTCGTGGGGGTCGCGACCGGCCTCGGCACGCATGATGCCGACGCACATCTGCGCGAACAGATCCCAATCGGGGTAGAAGTCGCGTGACGCCGGGTCGAGGAACTGGAACCGTGCGAGGTTGGGGGTGCGCCCACCGGTACCGATGACCGGCGAGTAGAACGCACGCCCGAGCTCGTTGGTCGCCAGCAGGTTCTGGCGCTGGTCGCGGACGAACGCGACGCCACCCGTGATCGAGTCCAGCGCCCACATCAGGCTGGGTCGGGGGGACGCCGGCGCCGGAGCCCGACGGCGCTGCCGTCCGGAGGTGGGGATCCCGTCGGCGGCGCGGGCGAGGTCGAGCAGGTGCGCGCGCTCGACGTCGTTCAGCTGCAGGGCGTCGGAGACGGCGTTCAGCACGGAGGAGGAGGCGCCCGCGATGGCGCCGCGCTCGAGCTTGGCGTAGTACTCAACGCTGACGCCGGCAAGGGTGGCGACCTCGCTGCGGCGCAGGCCCTGGACACGACGGGTGCCCGTGGCCGGCAGGCCGGCCGCCGCCGGCGTGAGCTTGGCCCGCCGCGACATGAGGAACTCGCGCACCTCGGCCCTGTTGTCCATGCTCCTCAGGCTATGCGCGCCACGGACGGGGTGGGATGCCCTGTGGGTACACCCCTCGACAGGGACTACCAGGGCGGCGCCGGCGCGTGTCTGATGAGGTCGTCCTGATCACCCCACGACGGAGCACCGACCCCAGTGAGCTCACCTCCAGCACCCCTCGCGTCGGGATCAGCAGCGCGCTCGGCGCCCGCTGCGCGGCTGAGCCTCGGTGTGCTCGCCGCCGTGGTGCTGGTGAACGCGATCGCGCCGCTGGCCACCGACATGTATGTCCCCGCGTTCCCGGCGGTGGGTCTCGATCTGGGTGCGAGCGCCACGCAGGTGCAGCTGACCCTGACGACGTTCTTCGTCGGCATGGCGCTCGGCCAGCTCGTCGGCGGCCCCTCGTCGGACGGGCACGGCCGACGTCGGCCGCTGCTGGTCGCGCTGGCGGTGCTCGCGGTGGCGTCCCTCGTGTGCGGCACGAGCTCCTCCCTCGGGCCGCTCCTGGTCGCGAGGTTCCTCCAAGGGCTCAGCGGCGGCTGGGCGATGGTGGTCGCGCGCGCGATCGTCATCGATCTCGCCTCGGGCCCGGCCCTCGTACGTGCCCTCAACGCCGTCGCAGGCGTGGGCGGGATCGCGCTCGTGGGCGGACCGCTGCTCGGCGGGGTGCTGGTGGAGCTCACCGACTGGAGGGTCTCCTTCTGGGTCGTGGCAGGCCTCGCAGCTGCCATGGTCGCCGCGGTGCTGATCGCGGTGCCGGAGTCACTGCCCCCTGCCCGACGGCATCCACGCGGGATGAGCACGCTCGCGAGCGCTGCTCGTGAGGTGCTCGCCAGGCGCCGCTTCGTCGGGTACCTCGTGGTGATGGCGCTCTCGATGGGCGTGACCTTCTCCTATGTTGCGAGCTCGACGTTCATCCTGCAGGTCATGAACGGGTTGTCGCCGATCCAGTACGCCGCAGTCTTCGCCGGGAACGCGGCCGGACTGACGGTCACCACCCTGCTCGCGGCACGCCTCGCCGGGCAGGTCCCGACCGAACGCGTCATCGGCATCGGGCTCGTCCTCACGGCTGTCGCCGGGCTGGTGCTGCTGGTCGGTGCCGTCTGGTTCGCCATGCCGGTCTGGGTCGCGGTCGCCGGGTTCTTCCTCCTGATGAGCGCCCAGGGTCTGGTCGGTCCCAACGCCGGCGCGCTGGCCTCGGACCAGGTTCCCCGGCACCCCGGCACCGGCTCGGCGGTGCTGGGCGTCGTGCAGTGGTCCATGGCCGGTCTGATCGCCCCGCTGACCGGTCTCGGCGGCGACACGACCGCGGTACCGATGGCCGTCGTCATCCTGGTCCTGGTGACCATCTCCGCGCTGGCGCTCGTGCGGCTGGCCCGCCCCGACGTCGAACCCCGATCAACCCCCTGGCCCCGATGACGCCCCCACCCACCGCGACCGCACCAGGCGGGCGTGGCGACCACGAAGGAGAGAACATATGCGCGCAGTCGTGATGCACGCCCCCGGCGACGTCCGCGTCGAGGACCGTGCCGACCCGGTCATCCTCGAACCCACCGACGCGGTCATCCGCACCACCGCCGTCTGCATCTGCGGCTCGGACCTGTGGCCCTACCGAGGTGTGGAGATGCTCGACGGCCCCACCCCCATGGGCCATGAGTACCTGGGCATCGTGGAGGAGGTCGGCGAGGCTGTCAGCACGATCGCCGTCGGCGACCATGTCGTGGGCTCGTTCGTGGCCTCGGACAACACCTGCGAGATCTGCCGGGCCGGGTACCAGTCCCGCTGTGTCCACCAGGTGATGATGGGCGGCATCGGCACCCAGGCCGAGCGCGCCCGGATCCCGCTGGCCGACGGCACCCTCGTGCGCCTACCCGGCGTCCCCGACGAGGACCTCGTCCCCTCGTTGCTCGCCGCCTCCGACGTGCTGGGGACCGGGTGGTTCGCCGCCGTCGCAGCCGAGGCCGGCCCGGGCAGGACCATCGCCGTCGTGGGGGACGGCGCAGTCGGGCTGATGGGCGTGCTGGCAGCCCGTCGGCTGGGCGCCGAGCGAGTGATCGCGATGTCCCGTCATGCCGACCGGCAGGCATTGGCGCGCCGGTTCGGCGCCACGGACATCGTCACCGAGCGCGGCCAGGCCGGCGTCGATCGCATCAGGGCGCTCACCGACGGCCTCGGCGCTCACGGCGTCATCGAGGCCGTCGGCACCCAGGAGTCGATGGAGCAGGCCATCGGCGCAGCCCGCCCGGGCGGGCACGTCGGATTCGTCGGCGTCACGCACGACGTCGAGCTGAACGGTTTGGACCTGTTCTTCTCCTCGGTCCACCTGCACGGCGGGCCGGCGCCGGTCCGCCGATTCCTGCCCGAGCTGGTCGAGCTGATCTGGGACCGCACGATCGACCCCGGCCTGGTCTTCGACCTCACCCTCCCGCTGGAGGAGGCCGCAGCCGGCTACGAGGCGATGGACCAGCGTCGCGCCACCAAGGTGCTGCTCACGCTCTGAAGCAGCCGAGATACTCGCGTGGCATCGACTGCGAGCCCTGCTGTGCCCGCGCAGCTCAGCGAGTGTCCGACGCCGCGACCAGCCCCGCCCGGAACGCCACGAGCACCAGCTGCACGCGGTCACGGCTCGACGTCTTGCGCAGGATCTCGCCCACGTGTGACTTGACCGTCGCCTCCGTGATCCACAGCTCCGCGGCGATCTCGTTGTTCGACAAGCCCCGCGCCACCGCGATCAGTACCTCGTGCTCGCGCGGCGTCAGCTCGCTCAGGCCGGGGACCTCCTCGGCGCCGCTGCGCGTGAAGTCCGCGACCAGTCGCCGCGTCACCGTGGGTCCGAGCAGCATCGAACCCTCGGCGACCAGCCTGACCGCCTCCACCAGGCGCACCGCGGTGGTGTCCTTGAGCAGGAACCCGGAGGCCCCGGCGCGAAGAGCATCGAAGACGTAGTCGTCGAGATCGAACGTCGTCAGGATGAGCACCTTCGTGCTGGGGTGGTCGGCCGCGATCCTCGCGGTTGCGGCGATCCCGTCCATCACGGGCATGCGCACGTCGACCACCGCGATATCGGGCGCAGTCCTCGCCACGAGCCGAAGCAGCTCGCGCCCGTCGGCAGCGGTCCCCACCACCTCCAGGTCCGGCGCTGCGCCAAGGATCGCCGCGAACCCGGCACACACCAGCGCCTGGTCGTCGGCCACAACCACGCTCGTCACAGTCGACCTCCGGCATCCGGGAGCTCCACGGCCAACCTCGCGACGCCGTCGTGCGCCCCGGCCTCGACCGAGCCACCGAGCGCCGCGACCCGCTCACCCATCCCGAGCAAGCCTCGACCGGGTGGGAACGCCCCGTCGGGTGCACCGGTCCGGTTGGTCATCTCGAGGCCGACGGCGGCGACCTCGCGTGTCTTCATGATCGTCACCTTCTCACCCGGTGCATGGCGGCGCGCATTGGTGAGGCCTTCCTGGACGGCGCGGTACAGCACATACCCGGGCGCCGCGGCAACCTCACCCCAGTCGCCGTCGATCTCGACCTGCTGGCCCGCGGCCCGGGCTTGCTCGACGAGCGCACGGACATCTGCTGCCTGGGGTTGCGGCCGGGTCAAGGCGGGCTCGTCGTCGGTGCGGCGCAGCACGGCGAGCGCGTGCCGCAGCTCGGTCAGCGCGCCGCGCGCGTCGTCGCCGATGTCGCTGAGCAGCCGCTGCGTGGGCGCATCCAGCTCGTGCTGGAACGGCGCGCTCTCTGCCCGGACGGCGATGAGGGAGATGTGGTGAGCGACGACGTCGTGGAGGTCGTGCGCCATCCGTGCCCGTTCCGTGGCGAGGGTCGCGACGGCGGAGGCCTCCTTGCTCTCCTGGGTCGCCTCTCGCTGTCGATCGTTCGCGATCTGCGCGACACGCGCGGCCGCGGCCGTCACGAATGTCGCGGTAATCGCGACGAGGTACAGCGCGAGGGTGATCCATCCGTCGCCCTCCTCTGCACCCGAGGTCACCGGCCCGATCGGCAGGATCGCAACCACGTCGGTCGTGCAGTACCAGAGCGAGATCGCCGCGGCGCCGGCGGCTGGGACGAGCCCCCGCCGCCACCCCCGCCGATAGGTCACCACCACGGTCGCCGCCAGCAGCGCCAGCAACCAGCCCCAGATGAACCACCGGAACCACAGCAGCCCGAGGAAGGGCGCGAGCATCGCCAGGGTCGCGGACAACGGCCATCGTGCCGAGAGCACGACTCCGGCCACCACCACGAGTCCTGCCGCGATCGTGTACCCGAGCTGCGGCGGTACCCCGATCGAGCGATCGACGTCCACCGTGGCGAGCGGTGTCGCCACCAGGAACGCTGCCACGATCGCGGCGAGGCCGACCGCGAGCCAGTCGAGGCTCGGGAACGCTGCACCTCGCCCTCGCTCCGGGCGTTCGGCGACGGAGCTCTGATAGGTGGTCATGCCCCGATCGTGACCGACACGGCTGCCGGACACCACCGACCACGGTGGGAGATGCGAGGACCGTCGACGGGACTCCGTCGCCGAGTTCGTCGCTGCCCGTCGAGGTCGTGGGGAGCACGCAACGAACTGAACGGTCGGGAACGAACTCGGCGTTCATGGGGTCGCTGCTGGGAGTTCAACTCGCCTCCCTAGTGTCGCGACCGCCCTGTGACGAAGGGCAACTCTCACGATGGGATTCCCGATGAAGGTCTACGCCCACCGCGGCGCCTCGATCGAGCTGCCCGAGAACACCCTCGCCGCCTTCGCGCGGGCTATCGAGCTCGGTGCGGAAGGGATCGAGCTGGACACCTACGTGGCCAAGGACGGCACCGCCGTCGTGATCCACGACGACACCCTCGAGCGCACGACCAACGGGAGCGGACCCGTCAAGGAGCGCACCGCCGTCGAGCTCGGTGCCCTCGATGCCGGGGAGGGCGAGAAGGTGCCCACGCTCGCGGAGGTGCTCGCGCTCGCGGCCGGCAGGGTGCGCGTGAACATCGAGCTGAAGGACCCCGAGGCCGTCGATGCGGTGATCGAGACGGTCGCGATGTTCGACGATCTCAACTGGTTCGCCTCGGGTGCGCACTGGGACGCGCTGACCGTGCTGCGCGAGCGCATCGGGGCCGAGGTGTACCCGCTCTCGCTCGGCGTCGCCGAGAACGGGGCGCGGCTGATCGAGCGGTACCGCGACCAGATCACCGACGAGATGGCCGCGAACATCCGCACCTACGCGAGCGACTGGACCGTCGCGCTCGAGCGGGCGCTCGCGATCGGGGCCTCCGGCCTCTCGATCTACGAGGCCGGGCTGACCGCCGAGATCGTGGCCACCATCCACGCCGCCGGGATGCGCGCGTGGGTGTGGACCGTCAACGACCCGGCCCGGGCGCTCGAGGTCGCCGCGATGGGTGCGGACGCGATCTGCACCGATGCCCCCGCCGAGGTGATCGCGGCGCTGGAGGTCGGCGCGCGGAGCTGACGCCGCCGCTCGGTGGGGCGGCGGGCCGACGACGTGGTCACCACCGGGCGTGCCCAGGTCACTCAGCGGCCACCACCCAGGCGGGCAGGTCACTCAGCGGCCATCCACGGGCGCCCGGTGGACGCTCAGCCACCAGCCGGGAGCGGAGGTGGACGCTCAGCCACCAGCCGAGAGGACCCTCAGGACTGGTGGGCGGCCCACCAGCTGAGGAGCTCGGAGCGGGCGCGGTCCTCGCCGAGAGGACCGTGCTCCATGCGGAGGGCGAGCAGGTGCTTGTAGGCGGCACCGACCTCGCGGCCCGGGCCGATGCCGAGGATCTCCATGATCTGGGTGCCGTCGAGATCGGGCCGGATCGCCTTGAGCTCCTCCTGCTCAGCAAGCTCGACGATGCGGCGCTCGAGGTCGTCGTAGGCGTGCGAGAGGCGAGCAGCCTTGCGCTGGTTGCGGGTGGTGCAGTCGGCGCGGGTGAGCCGGTGCAGCCGCTCGAGCTGGTCGCCGGCGTCGGTGACGTAGCGGCGCACGGCCGAGTCGGTCCAGGCGACCTCGCCGTACCCGTGGAAGCGCAGATGCAGGAACACGAGGTGCGACACGGCCTCGGTGGTGGCCTTGTCGAACCGGAGCGCGCGCATCCGCTTGCGGGTCATCTTGGCGCCGACGACCTCGTGGTGGTGGAAGCTGACACCGCCGCCGGGCTCGAGCGCGCGGGTGGCGGGCTTGCCGATGTCGTGGAGCAGCGCTGCCAGCCGGAGCACGAGGTCGGGTCCGGGCACGGGGCCGTCGGGGCCGGTCTCGAGCGCGATCGCCTGGTCGAGCACGGTCAGCGTGTGCTCGTAGACGTCCTTGTGGCGGTGGTGCTCGTCGATCGTGAGCTGCAGGCCGGGCAGCTCGGGCAGCACGATGTCGGCCAGCCCGGTGAAGGTCATCAGCTCGAGGCCGGCGCGGGGCCGGTCGGCGAGCAGCAGCTTGACGAGCTCGGCCTGGACCCGCTCCGCCGAGACGATCTCGAGGCGCCCAGACATCGCCGTCATCGCCGCGAAGGTCTTCTCCTCGACCTCGAACCCGAGCTGCGCGGTGAAGCGTGCCGCACGCATCATGCGCAGCGGGTCGTCGGCGAACGACTGCTCGGGCGCGACCGGCGTGCGCAGCACCTTGTCGGCGAGGTCCGCGAGCCCGCCGAAGGGGTCCACGAACTGCAGGTCGGGCAGGCGCACCGCCATCGCGTTCACGGTGAAGTCCCGGCGCGACAGGTCGCCCTCGAGGGTGTCTCCATAGGCCACCTCGGGCTTGCGGGAGCTCGGGTCGTAGGTGTCGGTGCGATAGGTGGTGACCTCGACGATCACCTCGCCCTTGCGCGCGCCGATCGTGCCGAACTCGCGGCCCATGTCCCAGGTCGCTGTGCCCCATCGGGCAAGGATCTGCTCGGTGTCCTCTGGCCGGGCGGAGGTTGCGAAGTCGAGGTCGACGCCGGCCTTGCCCAGGAACGCGTCCCGCACCGGTCCGCCCACCAGCGCCAGCTCGAACCCGGCGTCGGCGAACCGCCGCCCGAGCTCGACGGCTTCGGGGGCGTACTGCGCGAGCACGCCGAGGGCGCGCCGGAGCAGCGCGGGGTCGGGGTTTCCGGGGACAGCAGGCACAGCCCCATAGGGTGCCATGCCCGCACGGGGCGCGCTCCGCCGTCGTGATCATCGGGGTGGTCGCACGCGCCCCCGCGAAGCCGAGGACAACCTGCTCCGCGCCTGCTGCAATGGGACATGGCGATGACGACGAGAGTATTGAGCGTGTCCGTGCCGGTGGCCGACCAGGACGCAGCGCTGAGGTTCTACACCGAGGTGCTGGGCTGCGAGCTGCGCACCGACGTCGAGGTATGGCCCGGCGCGCGGCTGGTCGAGGTCGTGCCACCGGGCTCGGGCGTGTCCCTGTTCCTGCTGCCACCGGACAGCGAGATCCCCGTGGCGATCCGGCTGGGCACCTCCGACGCCCAGCTGGCCCACGACACGATCCGGGAGGCGGGCGTCACCCTGCACAACGATGACGTGCTGCGGATGGCGGGCATGCCGCCGATGTTCTCCTTCACCGACCCCGACGGCAACGGCCTGGTCTACCTGGAGGACAACGCGGAGGTCGAGCAGCGCTGACGCCCGGCGGTCCGCGGTCCGCGGTCCGCGGTCCGCGGTCCGCGGTCCGCGGTCCGCGGTCCGAAATCGTGGCGAAAGCGTGGGGGGTCGTGGGTTGGTCGGAACCTCGCGCGCGGAACCTCCTACAGTGTCATCATGTCCGCCGCCGTCCCGACGCCGCCCCAGCGGCCCGTCCCGACCCCGCCGCAGCGCCGGTTCTACGCGCCGCCGCTGCCGGTCGTGGACGAGACGTCGGCGGGAGGGCTGGTGGTCGACGTCGTCGAGGGTCAGGCGCTCACCGCGGTGATCGCGCGCCGCAACCGTGCCGGCCGGCTCGAGTGGTGCCTGCCCAAGGGTCACCTCGAGGGCGACGAGACCGCCGAGGAGGCCGCGGTCCGCGAGATCGCCGAGGAGACCGGCATCGAGGGGTTCGTCATCCGGCATCTCGCCACCATCGACTACTGGTTCGCCGGCACCGACCGGCGCGTGCACAAGGTCGTCCACCACTACCTGCTGCAGCGCACCGGCGGGCACCTCACGATCGAGAACGATCCCGACCACGAGGCCGAGGATGTCGCCTGGGTGCCGCTCGACGAGGTCGCCTCGCGGCTCGCGTACCCGAACGAGCGCCGCGTGGTCGCGACGGCTCGAGACGTGCTCATCGGGAGAGCCTGAGGTGACGCGGGGTGCGGGGACCGTCGTCAGGTCCCTGGGTTCGAGAACGCCGTCCGGGCTCCGAACCCTCCTCGCGATGCTCGCGCTCACCCTGGGGCTGGGCGTCGCGCTGATCCCGCTGTCACCGGCGCGGGCCGACGACGGCGACCTGGTCGTCGAGCTCACGGGCGTCACGCCCGCTGTGGTCACCACGGGAGATGAGCTCGTGATCACCGGCCGGGTGCAGAACAACACGGACGCCACGCTCGAGGCGCCGGCGGTCCGGCTGATGCTGCAGCTCCACGTCCCGAGCTCGGTCGAGGCGCTGGACGCCTGGCTCGACGGCACCTCCGACCTCAACGTCAGGGCCCTGACCGGGTGGAACACCGCCGAGGACGCCCCGGAGATCCCTGCCGGCGGGTCGGTGCCGTTCACGATCAACCTGCCGACCGATGGGACGTTCTCGCAGCTCTCGGCGTGGGGTCCGCGCGGCGTCGAGATCCAGGCCCGCTCGGGCGGCCTCGAGGGGGCCGCCCGCACCACGATGCTCTGGTTCCCCACCGATCCGGCGGTCCGCACCCCCTCCGAGCTCGCGCTGCTGGTTCCGCTGACACCGACCGCGCAGGAGTGGGCAGACGCCGTCGAGCAGCAGGTGCCGGTGCTCGAGATCGCGGCGCCACGGCTGCTGGAGGTGCTGGACGCGGTCGGGCTGGACGCGAGCCTCGCGATCGACCCGGCACTGCTCGAGCAGGTGCCGCCGGGCTCGGTCCCGACTCTCGCCGGTGGCGCTGCCCCGGGCACCACGGAGCCGGCCGACGAGACACCGAGCACCGAGGCGACCGAGGGCGCCACCGATGACGGCGAGGACCCGGGCACCCAGGTCGACGGACCCGCCCGCGAGGTGCTGATCGACCGCCTCACCGATCCGCAGCGCCGCGGCGACCTGATCGCACTCGGCTACGCGGATGCCGACGTCACCGCGCTCGTGGGCGCCGGTGGCGCCGATCTCTGGGCCGACGGCGTGACCCGCTCCGAGGCCCTGCTCGCCGAGGCCGGGCTCGCCGTGGAGAGCGTGGCCTGGCCCGCGAGCGGGCTCTCGGCGCCGGCCGCCGCCACTCTCGTGGACCGCGGCGCCGAGGCGGTGGTGCTCGACGCGGCGGACTACACGATCCCTCCCACCACGCACGCCACCGCCTCCTTCGGCTCGGGTGATGTCCAGGCCGTGCTGGCCGATCAGAAGCTCGGTGCGGCTCTCGGGTCCAGCGCCGTCACCGGGGTGACGGGGCGACAGGCCACGCTCGCGCTCTCGGCCGTGCTCAGCAGGGCCGTGCCGGACGAGGGGGACGGTTTCCTGCTGGTGCTGCCCCGCGATATCGGCTCCGAGGACCTCGGCAACCTCTCCGAGCAGATCGAGTCGCTGCAGCAGGCGCCCTGGTTCGAGCCCGCCACCCTGCGGAGCCTGCTCGGCCGCACCGGCCCGGGCGTCGTGTTCGAGCTGCCCCGGGACCGGGCGACGTCGGGAGGGATCTCACCGACCGCCGTCGACAGCCTCCTCGACGGGCGCGAGGTGGTGGACGCCTACACGGCGGCCGCCGGCCCCACGATCCGCGAGGCGTACGTGCCCACGCTGCTGAACCCGCTCGGGTCCGCGTTCGCCGGTGACCCGCAGCTGCGCGAGCAGCTGCTCGGGGTGGCGACCACCGCGATCGACGACCTCGGCTCCCAGATCCACGTCGAGGCGGGCAGCGACCTCACGCTGATCTCCGAGGGCGGCAACCTCCCGGTGACGTTGACGAACCGGCTGTCGGTCGAGGCCGTGGTGACGGTCTCGCTCGTGCCCGGGGAGAGCATGCTGCAGGCGCGCGAGCCCGTGACGGTCGCCCTGGCCCCGCAGGAGTCCACGGTCGTACGGATCCCCACCACCGCCGTCGCGAACGGGAACGTCATGGTCGATATCCACGTGCACCCCGCAGCCGCGGGAGCCGAGCGTGACCTCGCCGAGCCCGCCTCCTTCACGGTCCGGGTCCGGGCCGAGTGGGAGAACATCGGCACGGCCGTGGTCGGCGGGCTGCTCGCTGTGGCGTTCGTCATCGGAATGATCCGCACGATCAGACGCGGTGGCCGCCGCGCCGACGCACAATGAGGTCGCAGATGAGAGACGACCGATGACCGCACGGCTGGAGAGCACGCCCTCGCAGCCCACGCCGCCGCAGCCGAGGCGCGGGCCGCGCGGTCTGGCGTCCTCGGCGGCCGTGATGGCCAGCGGGACCCTGGTCTCGCGCGTGCTGGGGCTGCTGCGGAACGCGTTGCTCGTGGCGGTGGTCGGCGTGCTCGCCGTCGGCGGCACGGGCAGCATGGCCGACGCCTGGTCGGTCGCCAACAAGCTCCCCAACATCATCTCGATGCTGCTCGCCGGCGGGATCCTCAACGCGGTCCTCGTGCCGCAGGTCGTGCGGGCCATGCGCCGCAGGGACGGCGGCCAGGAGCACGTCAACCGGCTGCTCACGTTCGCGATCGCGGTGCTCGCGGGCATCACGCTCGTGCTCACCGCGGCAGCGACGCTGCTGATCACGCTCTACGCGGGTGCGTTCCCGCCGGAGTGGAAGGCGGTCGCGGTCGCGCTGGCGTACTGGTGCATCCCGCAGCTGTTCTTCTACGGCCTGTACACGCTGCTCGGTCAGGTCCTCAACGCGCGCAGCATCTTCGGGCCCTACATGTGGGCGCCGGTGATCAACAACGTGGTCGCGATCGCGGGGCTGGTCGCGTTCCTCGTCATGTTCGGATCCCTGCCCGACGGCGGTGTCCCCGCCTCGGCGTGGACCGCTGACCGGATCACGCTGCTGGCCGGGACGGCCACGCTGGGCGTGATCGCGCAGGCCCTGGTGCTGATCATCCCGCTGTACCGCAGCGGGTTCCGGTTCAAGCCGGTGTGGGGCGTGCGTGGGCACGGGCTGGGCAGGGCGAGCAAGGTCGCGACCTGGGCGTTCGCGGCGCTCGCCGTGGGTCAGGTCGGTTACCTGGCGGTCTCCAACGTGGCGGCTGCTGCGAGCGCCGCCGCCGTCGAGGGCGGCGAGTCGATCGCCGGCAACTTCGCCTACGACAACGCCTTCCTCATCTTCATGCTGCCGCAGTCGCTGGTGACGGTGTCGCTCGTGACCGCGCTGTTCACCCGGGTCTCGCAGAACGCCGCTGCGCGCGACGGCGCGAAGGTGCGTGACGACCTCTCCTTCGGGCTCCGGACCCTCGGCATCTTCACGGTGGTGGCGACGGCCGCGATCGCCGTGCTCGCGATCCCGCTCGTGCAGGTGGTGCTGCTCGACCGTGCGGACTTCGGCGCCTACCGCGCCGTGGCCGCCGTGCTCGTGGCGATGGCGTTCGGGCTGGTCTCGATGGGCGTCTGGACGATGGTCCAGCGCGTGTTCTACGCCTACGAGGACACCCGCACCCTGTTCAGGATCCAGCTGCCGATGGCGATCATCCTCGCCGTGGTGGCGGTGCTCGGCTGGTGGCTGCTCGAGCCGCGGTGGTGGGTGGTCGGCACCGGCGTGGCGACCACGATCTCGAACTCGGTCGGGGCCCTGGTGGGCTACCTCGCGACCCGCAAGTACCTGCCGAGCCTCGACGGCGGCCGGGTGTTCCGTACCCACCTGCGGGTCCTGCTGGCCGTGATCCCGCCGACGCTGGCCGCCTGGGGCCTGCTGCACCTGTGGGGGGTCGAGACCTCGCTCGGGGGTGCGGTGCTGCGGTTGGTGGTGCTCGGCACGCTGATCTTGGGTGGGTACCTGTTGCTCATCCGCGCGCTGCACGTCAGCGAGCTGGGGCCGCTGCTCGCACGCGTGCGCGGCCCGATCAACCGTGTGCGCCGCCTCCTGCCGGGCGGCCGCTCCGCTGGGCCGCCGTCTACGATGTCCCAGTACGGGGGCCCGACGGGGAGGGATGAGCAGGACGTGAACACGGACTACTCGGTGACCCTGCGCCCGGGCGAGGTGCTCGCCGAGCGGTTCCAGCTCGAGCACCCTGTGGACGGCCCCGCCGGCACCGGTGCGGTGTGGTCCGGCACCGACCTCGCGCTCGACGCACCGGTCCGCCTGCTCATGCTCGAGGGCCCGCAGCGAGACCACACGGTCGACGCCGCCCGCCGCGCCGCGCTGATCGACGACCCCCGGCTGGTCCGCATCCTGCGCGCCGGCATCGAGGGTGGCCAGGGCTTCGTCGTGACCGACCCGGTCGAGGGCATCACGCTCGCCGACCTGCTCCGCGCCGGCCCCCTCGCGCCGTCACAGGCGCGCGCGATCGTGGGCGAGGCGGCCGCCGCGCTCGAGACCGCGCGCCGCCGCGGTGTCCACCACCTCACCCTGCGCCCCTCCTCCGTGGTGCGCACGTACGACGGCGAGGTCCGGCTCCTGGGGCTCGGTACCGATGCCGCGTGGCAGGGCATCGAGGTCCGCGACGGCGCCGACGCTGCTCGCCGCGACGCCGTGGGCCTGGTGCACCTGCTCTACGCCGCGCTCACCGGCACGTGGGCGGGAGCGCCCGAGAACGCCGACGGCCTGCCCGCCGCCACCATGCACGGCGAGAGTGCCGCCCCGGCAGGGGACGTCGTCGAGGCGGTCCCCAACGACCTCGACACCCTGTGCGCGGTGACGCTGGGCGAGCACGAGGACGGTCCCTTCACCCCCGGTGAGCTGGTGGCCGATCTCGCGCCCTGGGGTGAGATCGACCAGAGCACGCCTGCTGCGCTGCCGCCGGTCTTGCGGCCCGGGGTCGCGTTGCCGGAGGTTGCGTCCGTCGAGGCTGCCGGCGCCGAGCCCGCGGCCGCCGCTCCCGCACCTCCCGTGCGGATCTCGGCCATCGACACCTCGGGCTGGGCGCCGCACCCGCTGCCGATGATCGCCGAGCCCACACCGTTCTCCGACCTCGTCACCGACACCGGCTCGATCCCGGCGTACACGCGGCCGCACCACGCGGCAGCGGGATACGCCCGGGCCGAGACCTCGGCTGCGCTTCCGCTGGACGCCGAGGCGACCGCGATCCGCGACCCCGAGGCCACGGTGGTCCGCGAGCCCGAGGCGACCGCGATCCGCGAGCCCGAGGCGACCGTGACCGGCGACCCCGAGGCCACTCTCATCCGCGGGCCCGAGCCCATCCCGGTCCCTGACGAGACCACGGTGGCGGCCGAGGCCGGCGGGGCCGTCGAGGGCCCCTGGGCCGAGACACCTGACGAGGAGGAGGCCGAGGACACCTCGGTGTCCACCGCGCCTCCCGCCGTCGAGCCTGCTCCGGTCGAGCCGAGCGCGCCGATCGTGTCGATCGCCGGGCTGCCCACGCTCACCAGGCAGCCGCGCGGCTGGGATGCGCCGGGCGGTGACGCTCCCGAGCGCCTGCCGGACGAGCCGTTGCGCACCGGTGCGGACGACACCCCGATCGGAGCCGGCCCAGAGTCCGAGCCGGCCTCCGAGGAGCGCCCGGACGAGACGTCGGGGCTGGGTGCCGTGGTGGGGCTCGGTGCCGCAGCGCGGACCGCGAAGCCCCTGCGTGGGACCAACCGCAGGATCAACGAGGTCTCGGTCAGGGTCGGCGACGGCGCGCGCGGTTTGATCGGTGGTGCGGGCGAGCGGCTGGGTTCGCTGACGGAGCGTGCCGGCGCGTTCGTGGACGACGTGCGCGACGAGTTCCGGCCAGTTCCCGACGAGACGTCCGAGGATGGTCGCCCGCGCTTCAACCCCGCGCCGATCGCGCTGTGCGTGATGATCGCGCTGGTCATCTTCGCGCTGGTGATGGCGGTGCTGACGCTCAAGGATGCCTCGACGGCCTTCACGCCTGGGCCGAGCCCGGGCGCCGTCGACCCCAGCCCCACCGAGCCGGCCACGGAGCCCTCCGTGACGCCGACGACCGAGGCGCCGGTGACGGAGGACCCGGAGGGCCCGCCCGTCGCCTCGCAGGTCGCGATCGCCGAGGGTGTCACGTTCGACCCGACCGTGACGGGCGGGGAGAACCAGGAGTCCGCCTACCTTGCCTACGACGGCAACGCCGACACCACCTGGAACTCGCTCCGGTACAACAGCCCGACGTACGGGATGAAGCCCGGCCTGGGTTACACCGTCGTCCTCGCCGAGGCTGCCCTCGTCTCCAGCGTGACGCTCGACGTCAACGGCGAGGGTGGCATGGTCGAGATCCGGCTGGGCGACCCCGCCGCGCCCAACCAGGGTGCTGTGCTCGCGTCCGGGGCGATGGGGTCGAACGTCACCTACACGTTCGCCGAGCCGGTCGAGGCCGAGGCGATCTCCCTGTGGTTCCCCGAGCTCCCGGTCGCCTCGAGCGACGGCCGCAACCGCATCGAGCTCGCCGAGATCACCCTCGGCTGATCAGCGCCCGGCTCACCCTCTCGGGAAAGCGCTGTGGGGAGCGCCAGGGCCACGGGCTGGAACGAGATCACCCCAGATGGCCGGCCGGCGAGAGGGCGAGCGTGCGGACCGGCGTGCTACGCGAGCCCTGTCACGATCAGCCCGACGCCCGCGGAGCCGAGGCCCACCACCAGCACCAGACCACCGGTGTAGATGAGGTAGCGGAGCCGGTTCGGCCGCTCGGGGTCGCGGCCGACCGCGCTGAGGAAGAAGCCCGCCGGCATGAGGATCGCCGCCCACAGGACGCCCGTTGAGAGCCCGGCAAGGATCCCGGTGACGCCGGCCTCGGCTATCAGCAGCATGACGACCAGCCCGAGGATCACCAGCACCCCGGCGTGGGCGTGGCCGGCGCGGAAGTAGGTGCGCTGCAGGTCGTTGGCAGGCGCGGTGCGGTTGATCACCCGGAGCATGAAGCTGCCGCCGTAGGCGATCCCGATCACGGTGAGCAGGACGACGCCTGCGGAGATTGTCTGGGCGCTGTTCACGCTGACGTCCTTCCGTTCGTGCGGGTGGTGTGGAGCGCCGCCATGGCCACGGTCGCCGTCGGGCTCATGACGACGGTGCGCTGCGCGAGGAGGCGCCGAGCAGCGATCCCGCACGGCGCGCGATGTCTGCGATGTCGGTCAGACCCAGCAGTCGGCGGATCTGCGAACGCTCGAGGTTGCCGGTGAGCTCGAGCGTGGCGAGGCCGTGCATCAGCGACCACGCCGCGGTGACCACAGCGGCGGCGTCCTGCGTCGAGCTGCCGGGAGCGATGGCCTCGACACCGGCTCGAAGCTCGGCGAAGGTGGCGTCCGCAGCCTGCTCGAGGGTGGCGTCGGTGGGGTCCAGCAGCGTGGGCTGGAACATCACCGCGAAGTGCGCCGGGTGGGCCGAAGCGAACTCGACGTACGCCACCCCGAGCTCGAGGAACGGTGCCCGCTGGTCGCGCAGCTGGGCGAGGCGTTCCCGCAAGATCTCGAACCCCTCGATCGCGATCGCGGTGAGCAGGCCGGTGTTCGAGCCGAAGTGGTGGCGCGGCGCCGTGTGGCTGACACCGAGGTCAGCGGCGATGGCGCGCAGGCTCAGCGCCGCCGGTCCCTGCTCGGCCACGACCTCCAGCGCCCGGTCGAGCACGGCACGCCGCAGGTCGCCATGGTGGTAGCTGCTCATGTCGGGAACCATACATCGGTAAGTTGCCACTGTAAAGATCGAAGGCGACCTCCGCCGTCGACGTGCCCGCCGCCGCTGAGTGCGCACCTTGGCGGCGAGTGCGTACCTCGCGCAGTGCGCTCTCACCGCCGAAGTGCGCACTCACCCGCTCGGGTGGCTCGCCCTCGGTGCTGGACGACGACGGGACGGTCCACCGTTACGCCGCGCACGTCGCCGCGCACGGGGAACATCGCAGCAGCGCGTAGCGTTGCACCAGCGCAGACTTCTGAAAGGCAGCGGAGTGACTGAGGCAGTACCGGCGACCACCGTCCACGACGTCATCATCATCGGCTCCGGGCCCGCGGGGTACACCGCTGCGGTCTATGCGGCGCGGGCGGGTCTGAACCCGATCGTGTTCGCGGGATCGGTGACCGCGGGCGGCGCGCTGATGAATACGACCGATGTGGAGAACTTCCCGGGGTTCCCCGAGGGGATCATGGGCCCGGACCTGATGGCCAAGCTGCAGGAGCAGGCCGAGCGGTTCGGCGCGGACGTGCGGTACGAGGATGTCGAGAGCGTCGAGCTCACCGGCCAGGTCAAGACCGTCGTGGCCGACGACGAGACCTACCGCGCCCGTACCGTGATCCTGGCCACCGGGTCGGCGTACAAGGAGATCGGGCTGCCGGATGAGAAGCGGCTCTCGGGGCGGGGGGTGTCCTCAAGGACAAGGACATCCTGGTGGTCGGTGGTGGTGACTCCGCCATGGAGGAGGCCCTGTTCTTGACCCGCTTCGGTAAGACCGTGACGATCGTGCACCGCCGCGAGGAGCTGCGTGCCTCCAAGATCATGGCCGACCGGGCGCTGGCCGACCCCAAGATCAGCTTTGCGTGGAACTCCGAGGTCGTCGGCATCACCGGTGAGAACAAGGTCGAGTCGGTCACGCTGCGCGACACCGTCACCGGGCAGACCCGGGAGCAGCCCGCCGAAGGCCTGTTCGTCGCGATCGGGCACCTGCCCCGCACCGAGCTCCTCCACGGGCAGGTGGACCTCGGCCCCGAGGGCTACGTCACCGTGGCCCACCCCACCACCCAGACCAACCTGGCCGGCGTGTTCGCCTGCGGCGACGTCGTCGACCACCACTACCGGCAAGCCATCACCGCCGCCGGCACCGGCTGCGCCGCAGCCCTGGACGCCGAACGCTACCTCGCCGCCCTCGACGCCGCCCAACCCGCCGTCCCCGCCTCCGTCTGACACTCGAGAAGGACCCATGAGCACTCTCAACGCGACCACCGACGACACCTTCGAGACCGACGTGCTGCAGGCCGAGGGGCCTGTCGTCGTCGACTTCTGGGCGCCGTGGTGCGGGCCGTGCCTGCAGTTCGCGCCGATCCTCGAAGAGGTCGCGAACGCCAACGCCGGCAAGATCACGGTCCTCAAGCTCAACACCGACGAGAACCCCGAGACCATGCAGAAGTACGGCATCATCTCGATCCCCACGATCAACGTGTACGTCAACGGTGAGGTCGCCAAGTCCCTCGTCGGCGCCCGGCCGAAGAAGCGTTTCCTGGAGGACATCGCCGAGTTTCTCGGCTGACCGGGGCACACTGGTCCCGTGAACTCGCCGAGCCCAGCGCCCGCGCAGCCGCCCACGCCTGGCCGCGGCACGCGCCTCGACCCCTGGTTCCACAGCTATGCCGAGCGCACCCACGGCATGAAGGCCTCGGAGATCCGAGCCCTGTTCTCGGTGGCCAATCGGCCCGAGGTGGTCTCGCTCGCCGGCGGCATGCCGTTCCTGGCCGGATTGCCGATGGACGTGGTCGCCGAGGTGACGGACAGGCTCCTGCGCGAGCAGGGCGCCGTCGCGCTCCAGTACGGCTCCGGCCAGGGTGATGTGACGCTGCGCGAGCAGATCACCACGGTCATGGCCGAGGAGGCGATCGCCGCCCACCCCGACGACGTCGTGGTGACCACGGGCTCCCAGCAGGCCCTCGATCTCGTCACCCGGATCTTCATCGACCCGGGCGACGTGATCGTCGCCGAGGCCCCGAGCTACGTGGGCGCCTTGGGCGTCTTCCGCGCCTACCAGGCGGACGTGGTGCACGTCCCCATGGACGACGACGGCCTCGTGCCCTCCGAGCTCGAGGCCACCTTGGCGCGGCTCGCGTCCGAGGGTCGCCGGGTCAAGCTCCTCTACACGGTCCCGAACTTCCACAACCCGGGCGGCACGACCCTCTCTCTCGAGCGTCGGCCCCAGATCGTGGAGATCGCCCGCCGTCACGGCGTGCTCATCCTCGAGGACAACCCGTACGGGCTGCTGGGCTTCGACGGCGATGTGCTACCCGCCTTGCAGACCTACGACCCCGACGGCGTCGTCTACCTGGGCTCCTTCTCCAAGACCTTCGCACCCGGGTACCGGGTGGGGTGGGCACTGGCTCCGCACGCCGTGCGTGAGCGGCTGGTGCTCGCGAGCGAGTCGGCGATCCTGTGCCCGTCGAACATGAGCCAGATGTCGATCGCGAGCTACCTCGCGACGTGCGACTGGCGCGGGCAGGTCAAGCAGTACCGCGAGGTCTACCGCGAGCGCCGCGACGCCACGCTGGGCGCGCTCGCCGAGTTCCTCCCGGACGCTCGCTGGACAGTGCCGGCCGGTGGTTTCTACACCTGGCTCACGCTGCCCGAGGGGCTGGACGCGCAGGCGATGCTCCCGCGCGCGGTCACCGAGCTGGTCGCCTACGTGCCAGGGACCGCGTTCTACGCCGATGGCTCCGGCCATCGCCACATCCGCCTGTCCTACTGCTATCCGACGCCGGAGCGCATCGAGGAGGGTGTCCGCCGCCTCGCGCACGTCATCAACGACGAGCTCGATCTCGTGCGGATGTTCGGCACCTCGGGCGAGACGCACGTGTCCGGAACGATCAACCCGGGGCCGAACCAAGCATGAGCGCTGACCGCCTCCATCGCGACCACCTCATCGGTGCAACGGACTCGTGGCCAGATGGCCCGATCCGTGCCGATTCGCGGCACCTTGGGCATCTGACCACGAGCTTGTTGCACTCGACGTCCCGCGAACGGAGAGCATCGGCATGAGCGCTGACAGCGATCTCGATGTCCTGATCCTCGCCGGCGGCCTCTCCCACGAGCGGGATGTCTCGATCCGTTCGGGCCGCCGCGTGGCCGAGTCGCTCCGTTCGGCAGGCATCTCGGCGCACGTGCACGACGTCGACGGCGATCTCCTCGCATACCTGCAGCAGGCCCGGCCCGACGTGGTCTGGCCGATCCTGCACGGGTCCACGGGTGAGGACGGCTCGGTGCGCGACGTGCTCGACCTGGTCGGCGTGCCCTATGTCGGCACTGACGCGGCCGGGTCGCGGCTGTCGTGGAGCAAGCCGGTCGCGAAGACGCTGCTGCACCAGGCCGGTGCCCACACCCCCCGGTTCACCACGCTGCCGCAGACCCTGTTCCGCGAGCTCGGCACCCGCGGCGTGCTCGACCGCGTGCTCGAGGTGCTCGGCCTCCCGCTGGTGGTCAAGCCGGCATCGGGTGGCTCGGCACTCGGGGTAACCGTGGTGCGGGAGGCCGCCGAGCTGCCGCAGGCGATGGTGGGCTGCTTCGCCTACGGCGAGGAAGCACTCATCGAGCAGCGGATCGACGGGACCGAGGTGGCGATCTCCGTCGTCGATCTCGGCGACGGTCCCCGGGCGCTGCCCAGCGTCGAGATCGTCACCGACGGGGCATACGACTTCGACGCCCGCTACAACCCCGGCCGCTCCGAGTACTTCGTGCCCGGCCGCCTCAGCGAACCGCAGGAGCGTGCGGCCGCCGACCTCGCCGTGCTCGCCCACCAGGTTCTCGGGCTGCGTCACCTCTCCCGCACCGACATGATCATCGACGCCGACGGCGTCCCCTGGGTCCTCGACATCAACGTCGCCCCGGGCATGACGGAGACCTCGCTGTTCCCGCAGGCTGCTCAGGCCGCGGGGTACGCGGACGGTGAGCTCTACGCGGCCCTGGTGAGGCAGGCCGCCGCCCGCTGACCGTCGTTGCCCCGCTGCGGCGTCCTGGTCCGGGATCAGCCGCCCAGCACCGCGATCGACTCGTCGTAGAAGCGCTGCGCTGCAGCGGCGGCGTCGATGTCACCGAAGTACAGGTCATCCTGCGCACGGGACATGATCTCGCCGAGGACCTGCCCGGCGCCCGGCGGCGGCACAGGCTGCGGCTCCCCCAGACCCGGCTCGAGGTCGCTGAGGAACTGCGAGATCTCCTTGCCCTCGGGTGAGAGGGATTCCTCGATCTGGGCGAGCACCTCGGTGTTGCAGGGGCGACCGCGTTCGTCGAGCAGGATCGCACCCACCTCGACGCTGTTGACGAGCCAGTCGATGAAGGCGCCCGCCGCCTCGGGATCGGCCGTCCGGGCCGACGCGCTCCACAGCTGGGACGGGTGGTACCAGGCGTGCAGATCGGCCTCGTTCCCAGTGACGCTCGGCATCCGCAGCATGACGATGTCGTCCTCGGAGGAGCTGCTCACGACGTTGAACTGGTTGGTCCAGACCACCTGGAAGGCCGAGGCACCGAGGACGACGGCGGTCTGCTCCAGGGGCTTGGCCGACTCCTCCACGATGACCGAGCCGGGCGGGATCGCACCGCTGTCCTTGAACTCCGCGAGCAGCTCGAAGTAGCCACGCAGGACGTCGACGGTCGTACCGAGCTCGCCCGACTCCAGGAACAGCTCCCCGCCGTTCTGCCGCACCCACGCGCGCAACGGACCCTCGGTGCCGGGACTGGCCGAACCGTAGGTACCTTCGGGGGTGGCAGCGCTGATCTCCGCCGAGATGGCGAGGTAGTCGTCCCAGGTCCAGGTCGTGTCATCGGGCAACTCGATGCCGGCGGCCTCGAGCACGCCGGTGTTGCACATGATCGTCGGCGTGTTGATGCCCAGGTTGATGCCGACCAGCGTGCCGTCCAGGCGGCCCACGTCCACGGTGCCGGGAGCGAACTTCGAGGTGTCGACGTAGGGCTCGAGGTCGAGCAGGGACCCGCGGCTGCCGTACTCCGCCATGAAGCCGTCGGCCATCTGGATCACATCCGGCATGTCACCGCCGGCCGTCTGCGTCGCGAGCCGGTCCCAGTACGCGCCGAACTCCGACGGCGTCGCCTCGATCGACACCCCAGGGTTCTGCTCGACGTACAGGTCCACGACCTCGTTCGTCAGCCGGTCACGCAGCTCGTTGCCCCACCAGGAGAAGCGCAGGTTGTGCTGCCCACCACCACCGGTACCGGTGGTGCCGGTGGTGCTGCTGCTGGTGGACCCGCCGCCGCGAGAGCAGCCGGCGGCCACGGCGATGCCGGCGCTGCCCATCAGTCCGAGGAGGGTCTGTCGGCGCGTCCAGGTCATGAGGTCTCCTCGTTGAGCAGGGCGAAGGATCGATGAATGCCTATGCACTACTGGGTGTGCATTCATCATGCTATCAGGATGACGACGGCGACGGGTGGTACCGGGTGGGCGGACGCTCGGGCGCGCGGGCGCCGACCGGGATCAGACCCCGCCTGCCACAGCGGCCGCCCTGGCCAGGAACATCAGTCCTGCGATCCCGAGCAGGACCCCGCCCCATGTCCGCAACCCGCGACCCGCCAACGCGACCTCGGCCGGGTAGTTGGCCAGCGCCGTCGGGCCAGGCGGCGGCGGGCCGTACCCATGGTCGGCCAGCCACCGCAGATAGGAGGCCTGCGCCCTGCGCCGCATGCCGTTCCCGCTCGAGATCATGGCGAAGCCGGCGATCGCCGGGGCCAGGAACGAGACCAGCCCCAGGATGACGTAGGTGCCTTGAGCGATCGGGTCGTTGTCCATGTCGACGACGCTAATGAACCGACTGCCGGCCCCGTCGTCGGGATCCACAGCCTGTGGACAGCCTGTGGGAACGTGCACCGACGGCGACGGGACCGGCTGCGGCGGGGCAGCGGCGAGTCGGTCAGTCCCCGCTCGCGGAACGCAGCACGCCCGGGTCGTCGGGGACCAGCGCGTCAAGGATGCGGTTGAGGTCGGCGACGTTCGCGAACTCGATGCTCACGCTGCCCTTGCGCTGGCCGAGGTTGACCTTGACCTTGGTGTCGAGCCGGTCCGAGAGCCGGGCGGCCAGGTCCTCGAGGGCGCCGCGGTTGCCGCCGGGGCGTGCCGGGCTCCGGCGCGTGGGCTGCTCGTCCTCACCGGTCTCGCCGAGCGCCACGATCTCCTCGGTGTTGCGGACGCTGAGTCCCTCGGCGACGATCCGTTGCGCGAGCCGTTCCATGGCCGCGCCGTCGGGAAGCCCGAGCAGCGCCCGCGCGTGCCCGGCGGAGAGCACGCCGGCGGCCACGCGGCGCTGCACCAGCGGCGGCAGCTTCAGCAGTCGCAGCGTGTTGGAGATCTGCGGGCGGGAGCGGGCGATGCGGGTGGCTAGCTCCTCCTGCGTGCAGCCGAAGTCCTCCAGCAGCTGGGTGTACGCGGCGGCCTCCTCCAAGGGGTTCAGCTCGCTGCGGTGGAGGTTCTCCAGGAGCGCGTCCCGGAGCATGTCGTCCTGCTCGGTGGCCCGCACGATCGCCGGGATGGTGTCGCGACCCGCGACCTGCGACGCGCGCCAGCGCCGCTCCCCCATGATCAGCTCGTAGGTGGGTTGACCTGCGTCGTCGGTGCCCTGCGGCCGCACCACGATCGGCTGCAGCACGCCGACCGTGCGGATCGAGTCGGCGAGCTCGGCGAGCTTGTCCTCGTCGAAGACGGTGCGCGGCTGGACCGCGTTGGGCACGATCGAGCCGATCGGCAGCTCGGCGAAGGTTGCCCCGGGCACGGGCACCAGCTCCGGCGCCACCCCCGTTTCTGCGCTCTCCTCGCTCGGTACGTGGTCGCCGTCGGGCTCCTGCTCGACGGCGGGGCTCGCCTCCTCGGGCGAGACCTCCTCGGCGTAGGGGTTGCGGGTGTCGGGGAAGAAGACGTCGACGGGGCGGCCGTTGCCGCGCTCGCCTGCGGTGGGGCCGCTGGGGATGAGCGCACCCAGTCCTCGCCCCAGAGCGCTGCGCCGCTCGTTCATCGTGGTGCTCCTTCGTCGAGGGGTGACCGCTGGGTGAGCTCGCGTGCGGCCTCGCGATACGTGAGCGACCCGGAGGAGCCGGGGTCGTACGTCAGCACGGTCTGTCCGTGACCCGGAGCCTCGGAGATGCGCACCGAACGCGGGACGGTGGTGTTGAGCGTCTGGTCGGGGAAGTGCTCGCGCACCTCGGCCGCGACCTCGCGGGCGAGGTTGGTGCGAGCGTCGTACATCGTCAGCAGGATCGTCGAGACGTGGAGCGCCGGGTTGAGGTGCGCGCGGATCAGCTCGATGCTGTTGAGCAGCTGACCCAGGCCCTCGAGCGCGTAGTACTCGGTCTGGATCGGGATCAGCACCTCGCGTGCGGCCACGAACGCGTTGACGGTGAGCAGACCGAGACTGGGCGGGCAGTCGATGAACACGTAGTCGATACGCGGCTGACCTTCACGCGTGCGGTGCCGCAGATACTCGGCGAGGGCGTTCCGGAGCCGGTTCTCCCGCGCCACGAGCGAGACGAGCTCGATCTCGGCACCCGACAGGTCGATGGTGGCGGGCACCACCCAGAGGTTGGGGAACGCGCTCGACTGCACCACGACCTCATGGATCGGGGACTCGTTGATCAGCACGTCGTAGGTCGACGGCGTACCGGCCCGGTGCTCGGTCCCCAGTGCGGTGGAGGCGTTGCCCTGCGGGTCGTTGTCGATGACCAGGACGTGCAGGCCCGCGGCGGCGAGCGCTGCGGCCAGGTTGACGGTCGTCGTCGTCTTGCCCACGCCGCCCTTCTGGTTGGCCACCGTGAACACCCGCGTCTGGGCCGGACGGTCGTAGACCTGGCCATGGAGGGCGACGCGACGGCGCGCTTCCTCGGCGAGCTCGGCGAGCAGCGGCGTGTCGCTGTCGACCTGCGGGATCACATCGAGCCGGGCCTGACGGTTGGCGTCGATCGGGATGTCGGATTGCATCGGTTCCTGGGGTCGAGCGGAGGGTCACCACAGCCTACGGCCGGCATGCGACGTGCGGCCGCTCGACCCGAGCCCTGCTCGGCAGCTCGCGTAGCTCGATAGCATCGTACAAACGTTCGGTTCGGCCGCCCGGCGTCAAGGGCCGCAGCAAACCTGCTGGTCAGAGGCCTGCGTTGATCAGTGAGACCCGTGTGGGATCGGGTGCTCACCGCCGATGCTCCGAGCCCACGTGTGATCGACTCGGTATGGTGCCCAGGCGTCGGCCGGGCTCTCGGGGCGGTATCGACCGAGGTTGCGCCCGAGCTCGTAGCGCAGGCGCTGTTTCACGTGAAACGCCCCATCACCGTTCCCGAGTGTCACGGTGTTCGGCTGACCCACTACCCGCACTGCCGTTGGTTCATCGTGCCGATCGCGTGCCACGTTCGACCTCGCCCGAGTCGGAGGCGAGGAACGCGATAGCCAGGTCGTCTCGGTTTGCCGGTGCACCCCTAGCTCGCGCTCGATACGGTCATCCCATGCCCGACTCACCCGATGTCGTTGTCCGGCGGGCAGAGGACTGTGAGCTTGAACGGGTCGTGCAGCTCCGATGGGTCTGGGAGGCGGAGACAGACAACGAGCCCGGCGACCGAGAGTCGTTCGTGACGGCGGCCGCAGCATGGGCGCGTGCGCACCGTGAGACGCACATCGCCGTGACCGCGCGCGGCACTGTGGTGGGTATGGCGTGGCTTGCTCTCACCCCGCGGGTAGCGACGACACACGACCTGGACAGGTGGTCCGGCGATCTCCAGTCCTGCTACGTGCTTCCTTCCCGGCGTGGCGCAGGCATCGGGAGCAAGCTCGTCCAGGCGGTACTCGCCTCCGCGCGGGACCGCGGGGTGGAGCACCTCACCGTGCATACGTCGCCGGAGGCGAGTGAGTTGTACGAGCGCAACGGGTTCCGCACCAGCTCGCGCCTGCTGTGGGCGGATGGCGCCGTCGAGGAGCGGTAGCCCCGGAGCCGGTACTGGGACGTCGTGGCAACAGTTCCGGGGCCTGACGGCTGGTAGCGGATCGTGACCGGCAGCGGGGTGGACCTACCGGTGACGACGAAGGCTCACGGCCACGCGATGAGAGCGGGATGTCGGGTGAGCCGGCAGCGAGTCGTGGGGCCTCGATGTTTCACGTGAAACGTCGGGCGCGCAACGTGGCGTGTTGTGCCCTGACAGGGCGCGTGACGACGGTGGTCGGCGTCGTAGGCGCGCCGAGACACGGACTCCGTTCGTCGTCGCGGCGCAGCCGCTGCAGTGCGGTCGCGCTCATCCCTCATGCCTCGGCACGGACATCGATGGGGTTAGCTCCCATGATCGGTGTCATGTCTTCTTCGCGGTGGTCGTCGCACGTTCACCGTTTGCGGCCATCGCGCGCGGTGTGCTTGAGTCCTTGGGGCGCGATGAACGCCGAGCTGGTCCCCGGCTGGAGGGCGACCAGACTCCTGTCGCCGAAGACCCGGCGTGCAGGCACCAGCCGCCGACTCCAGTCCGTGGCACGCCGAGCTAGAGACCCCCAGCGGGTCCCGGCCTCGTCTATACCAAGGATGACAAGCCACGTGTCACAACTAGTCGGTCTCTCAGCCTGCTCTGGAGTCTGGCATGGCCCGTTTCACGTGGAACGCCGGAGCTCGGGCTGTCGGGGCTCGTCCACCGGCTGGCGGGGAGGAGACGCCTGGGGCTCGCCGACTCCCGCGCGCCGCAGCCGCCGCTTACGCACCCATCCACCATTCTCACACCGCGGCCGGGTCGCTCGGAGGGACGGCTTGATTTCCCTCACCAGGCTCCACGGTGGCCATGTCAGCGTCTAGAACGTGCGACCCCGGGACGCCGCGGACGCCCGCCGGACCTCCTCGGGGTGGCGTCGATGGCGTTCGCCCGCGCCACCACCCGTGATCGCAGGGGCCGTCGCCGGCGGAGTCGCCGTCGCGGAAGCTCCGTGCTTCGCCCGCCTCCGGCAGGCCCCTCCCGTTGTGACGTCCGGTGGCCATCCTCGTCGTACCTCGAACGGGGCCCGGCGTTTCACGTGAAACGGCAGACATGCCGGCTCCATGTCGCTCGACGTCGGCGGTTGAGCACAGGGACCAAGGTCGCGCGATCGCCCGCGCGGCCCCTGAACGGCCACTCGCTCGGGCCGCCCGATCGCTCAGGCAACAACGGCACAGACATGGATCGGAGGGTCCGTCACCTCCATCCAGCCACGTCAAGACACACGTGGCGGTCGGCGGCTCGTGCAACAGGGCCCGGGTGAGGTTCGATCCTGCTGCTGCGCAGACATGTCCATCCCTCACGACCAGCCATGGGCCTGTCGGCTGGGCGACGGGCCGCGAGCCTCGCACGTGCCACCCCGGCGTTGCCCCGCACAAGCGCTCGAGGCCGCTATGGAAATGGGGGTAGGGGTAGTCCTCTGCCCGGCCCTCCGGGGCATCGGGGCGCGCGCCCGCCAGCGCACATGGGGTGCGGGGGGCACACAGAGCCGCGGAGTCAGCGACACCAGGAACGGTGGACGTCCAACCTCGCTCAAGGTCCCCCACGAAGCCATGGACCCACGGCGGCTTCGCGCCGACGCCATGCTCGCCGGAAGCCGAGCTCGAGAGCTGCCGCAATGGGCGCCGCGGTGGGCGCCTCGGTGGGCGCCTCGGTGAGCGCCGCGCTCGTGGTGCCGCACTCGTGGTACAGCGGGATCCCGGTGTCGCTCCGCGTCGCTTGCGAAACAGGCCCCGCGTTGGGCGCTTGGCTCACGTAGCAGCTCGCCGCCGGGACGGGACCAGCGATGGCGATGGCCCAGTCAGGCGTAGCCGATGTTTCACGTGAAACGCTCACCGCTCGGACCGAGCAAGGGCCATCACGCCCTTCCGCCGAGGCAGGCTACGACCCGGACCTACTTCTCTGCCAGCACCTCGTACACCTGGCCGAACGCCACCATGATCGCCGTCCCGAGGTGGACCGACCGGCGCCTGCTGGTGGCACCCTCCTCGTCGAGGTCGCGCCAGGGTGCGCTCGCCAGCAGTGCGGCGCCGCCAACGAGGTTCATCGCAGACCACACGAGATTCAACCTGGGTCCCGATTCCGCACCGCCCAGCGGCGTCAGACATCGGTGCCCAGCCAGCCCGATGACCGCATGAGGAATGGCGTTCACCAGCAGAGCACCGGCGATCACGTCCCGCTTCACTCTCATCCACTCCTATATGATTGCTGTACACATAGTGGCCAGAGTCAGGCTAAATGAGCACCGTTCATACAGCAAGCGGCCGCCGTCGCGGTGCGCCCCCTGCAGGGGAACGCCTCGACCAGGCGGCCGTGGTGACGCGCGCCGCAGCACTGATCGAAGAGCGCGGCCGAGCTGACTTCAGCCTGCGCGCCCTCGCAGCGGACCTCGATGTCCGACCCAGCGCGCTGTACAACCACATCGGCAACGTGGACGAGCTGCTCACCGCTGTCGTCACTGCTGCGGTCGCGGAGTTCGAGCTCAGCGACGCGCCGGGCACCTGGGACGAGTGGCTCCTGACCATCGGTATCGAGATGCGCACCTGGCTCCTCGAGCGCCCCCAGCTCGCCAGCCTGATCCTGGAGCGCGCGGGCTCCACGACAGCGGGGCCCGACCTCCTGAGGCGGGTGACCGAACGCCTCAGCGCCTCGGGCGTGGACCGCACGGTCGCTCACATGGCCTGGCATGTGGTGTACACGGTCGTCGTCGGCGCGGTGCAGCAGGATCTCGCGCGGCGCGTCTCGACCGACGGCACCTTCGAGGCCGTGCTGGCCATCGCCATCGAAGGCCTGGCCGCCACCACAGCGGCGTCACCGCCACCCGCCATGCGCAAGCTGGTGCGATCGCACGGCTTCAGCGACCGCTGACCTCGCGCAGCGAGCCAGGATCACCAGCCAACAGCAAGTGACACCTGGGGCGTCGTCACCGCCCGCAACCCGAACGTTTCACGTGGAACGCTGCGCCACGATCTCGGCCAGCGCCGTGAAACCCTCGACCTCCCACGCCGAACGACCGACGAACAGCCCGGTCACGCCAGGCACCGAGATCAACCCCGCGGCGTTGTCCAGGGACACCGATCCGCCGTACAGCACCGGCCGCGCCGGCCCGCCCACCTCGGCGATCGCTGCGACGACGTCCACGATGTCCTCGGGCGCCGCCGGCGTGCCCCCGGCGCCGATAGCCCACACGGGTTCATAGGCGAGAAGCACCTGCGTCGAGCTCGCCACGCCGTCCAGCGCAGCTCTGACCTGCGAGGACACCAGCTCGACCGCCGAACCAGCCGCGCGCTGCTCGGCATCCTCACCGACGCACACCAAGGGCAGCACACCATGCCGCAGGGCTGCGTGCACCTTGAGGTTCACGCGTTCATCGGTCTCGCCGAAGTGCGCCCGCCGCTCCGAGTGCCCGATCTCGAGCAGCCGGGCGCCCGCATCCTTCACCTGCGGCACCGACACCTCGCCGGTCCAGGCACCGGCATCCTCCCAGTGCGCATCCTGAGCTCCCACGAGCACAGGCCCGCCGGGCGGCAGGATGTCCGCGACGGCCGAGATCGCGGTCGCCGGCGGGATGACGAACGGCTGGAGCCCCTCGGCCCAGGACACCCGTGCCAACGCCTGCGCATACTCGCGCGCCTGCGCCAGCGTCTTGGTCATCTTCCAGCTCGTGCCGATCCACGCGGACGGCACGGCCGGATCACTCACAGCGCTGCTCCGCCGCCTCCGCCAGCAGGTCGCCGTTGTCGTACGCCTCGATAGCCGCAACCTTCGGCCCCGAGCTCGAGCCCGGGTCGAACTCGTACGTGAGCCACTCGGCGGCCAGTCTGCGCGCCAGCTCGAGGCCCACGACTCGCTGTCCGAAGCACAGCACCTGCGCGTTGTTCGACAGCACCGACCGCTCCACCGAGTACGAGTCGTGCGCCGTCACCGCGCGGACCCCGTGCACCTTGTTCGCCGAGATCGCCACGCCCAGACCGGTGCCGCACACCAGCAGCGCGCGATCGGCCTTGCCGTCGGCGACCTTCTTGGCCGCGGCCACGGCGATGTGCGGGTAGTCGGTCGAGCCACCCGCGTCCACGCCCATGTCGACGACCTCGTCCACGAGCTCCGACGCCTCGAGATCCGTCTTGAGCGCCTCCTTGTAGTCGTACCCGGCACTGTCCGCACCGACGACGATCCTGAGTCCCATCTCATGCCTCCTTGGAAACGACTGTGCGGGCCACGTGCACGAACGAGACCGCGCCGGGGTCGGCGTGCCCGACCGAGTGGTCACCGTGTGTCTTGGCCCGACCCTTCTTCGCCTGCAGCGCCGCGGTCGCGTCGGCAGCCTCCGAGGCGGCGTCGACCGCCGCCTGCCACGCCTGAGCGAGCCCGTCACCTGCGGCCACGCGCTCGGCGAGGACCTCGGCGAACGGGATGGCCGCATCCATCATCGTCTTGTCACCGAGCTCGGCCTTGCCCATCTCCTTCATGGCCGCGACGGCGGAGCTCACCGCCTCGGCGACGTCACCAGCAGCAGGTGACTCGGTGTCGCCCAACCGCTCGCCCGCGGCGACCAGCGCGGCGCCCCAGAGCGCACCGGAGGTACCGCCCGCACTCTCGGCCCACGCCTCGCCGACCTCACGCAGCAGCGTCCCCAGACCCACGCCCGCCCGGGCCGCCTCGTGCCCGCGATCCGCGGCGCCGACCGCACCGAGCACCATGCCCTGGCCGTGGTCACCATCACCGGCGACCGCGTCGAGCGCGCCGAGCTCCGCCTCGTGCTCCTTGAGCACGAGGACGACGTCGTCGAGCAGCCCCAGCGCGAGAGCGGCCGCGCTCTGCGATGCCTCGGAGCCGGCTGCCCGCTCGGCCACAGCCTCCTGCGGCAGGGCACGACGTCGAGGGGGTGCCGCCGCCGTCGCGCCGAAGGATCCGCGCCGGAACGCGGGAGTGTCGATCGGTGCGAGCCAGAGCTGCTCGAGCTCGTCGTCGAGAAGCATCGCGGTCACCGAGAGCCCGGCCATGTCCAAGCTGGTGACATGCTCGCCCACCTCCGGCGCGACCAACGTGAAGCCCTCGGCCTCGAGTCGCTCCGCCACCCGCCCGAAGACGACGAACTGCTCCTCATACGTCGTCGCACCGAGCCCGTTGACCAGCACAGCCACCCGGGAACCGCGATCCTCGGGGAGGGCGGCCAGCAGGCGGTCCACCAGGTCGTCCGCGACCTCCTGCGCCGACCCCAGCGGGACCTCGCTCAGACCCGGTTCGCCGTGGATGCCGAGCCCGATCGCCAAGCTCCCCTCGGCGACCGTGAACAGCGGCGCTTCGGCGCCCGGCAGCGTGCACCCCGACATCGCGACGCCGATCGTGAAGGTCCGGTCGTTGGCGTGCTTGGTGACCCGCTCGACGTCGTCGAGCGACCATCCCTGCGCCGCCGCGGCTCCGGCGATCTTGAACACCGGCAGGTCACCCGCGATGCCACGCCGCTCGGCGTGCACGTCCGAGGAGGCGATGTCGTCGGTCACGGTGAGGATCCGCGCCTCGATGCCTTCCTTGGCGAGCATCTCGACCGCGCGGCTGAACTGCAGGACGTCGCCTGCATAGTTGCCGAACCCGAACAGCACGCCGCCGCCCGCGTGAGCCGCGCGCGCGACCGACGCCGCCTGCGATGCCGACGGCGAGGCGAAGATGTTCCCGCACACCGCGCCGTGGGCCATGCCCTCGCCGATCCAGCCGGCGAAGGCCGGGTAGTGGCCGGACCCACCGCCGAGCACGAGAGCGACCTCGCCCTGCGGGGTCTCCGTGGCCCGCACGGCACCACCGTGCACCGCCATCACGCGGTCCTGGTGTGCCCGCACGAATCCTGCCAGCACATCGGCGGCGAACTTCTTCGGGTCGTTGACGAGGTGCGTCATGATGCGGGAGCCTCCAGCTTCGCGTGCAGGATGCGTCGGATGTAGTCACGGTTGGTCGCCGAGACGCTGAGCCCATCTCCACCGTAGTGCTCGACGCACATCGGCCCGTCGAAACCGGCCTCGAGCGCCATGGAGATCGCCTCGCGGTAGTTGATGAAGCCGCTCTCGAGCGGTGCGGGCGCCGAGAAGTACGCCCCGGTCGCGGGGTCGTAGTCGCGCAGGTAGTTCTTCAACTGCCAGTAGTTCGTGTGCGGGAGCATCACCTCGAGCATCGACCGCCAGTCCTCCACGGGGCGGTGCAGCCGCACGATGTTGCCGATATCGGGGCACAGCCCCACGTTGGCGAGCCCGATGTCGGTCTTGAGCCGCACCGAGCTCTCGGAGGTGCCCAGGTAGGTGCCCTCGTACATCTCCAGCGAGATCTCGACGCCCGCTCTCTCGGCCTCCGCACCGATCTTCTGAAACCCCTCGACGGCGGCCGCCCAGACCGCCGGGTCGTCCGGGTCTTCCTCGCCCTGGGCGAGCCAGAACCAGTGGGCCTCCTGCTGTGCCTGGGTCAGCGGCTGGTGCAGCCCGAGACAGACGAGCCCGACGCCGAGCTCACCGGCTGCGCGCACCACCTCGATCGCGAACTGCAGGTTCGCAGCGGCCCGCTCGGGGTCGGCGTCGATGATGCTGCGCCGCGCGAGCGGCACGGCGCTGATCCTCAGCCCGTACTCGTCGAGGGTGCGCAGCAGCGCAGCGCGGCCCTCGGCGTCGAGATCGGAGATCCGGATGTGGGAGGTGAACAGGTCGATCTCGGTGAAGCCTGCGGCGGCCACCTCGTGGAAGGCCGGGCGCCACGCTGCCGGTCCCACGGTGGTGACGTCGCGACCATCCCGCGTGGTGCCGGCCAGCTGGGGCAGCCCGACGCCGATCGGCCAGGTGTCGGCGGTGTGCTCGGTCATGCGGAGGTCTCCTCGGTCTCGGACTCGGTGGTGCTGCCGGGCATCGGGCCCAGCTCGGCGAGCAGCCGGCTCATGCCGGTGTAGGCCTTGGCGCGCCAGGCAGCGATCTCGTCGAGGGTCTCCGGCGCGTAGTCGCGGAACAGGCCGCGGCCGTTCTTCATGCCGTGCCGGCCATCGGCGACGGCCTCGGTGAGCACGCGTGGCGCCGAGTAGCGATCGCCGAGCTCGGCCTGGAGCAGGCCGTACCCCTTCTCGTAGATGTCGAGACCAGCCATGTCGAGCATCGCGATCGGCGGGATGAAGGGCATCCGGAACCCGAGCGTGGTGCGCAGCACGATGTCCACGTCCTCGGCGGTGGCGTGACCCTCGTCGACCAGCAGCAGCGCCTCTCGCACCAGGGCGAACTGAAGCCGGTTCAGCACGAAGCCGGGTGCGTCGCCGACGACCGCGCCCACCCAGTCGGCGCGCTGCAGCAGCTCCTTGATCGCCGGCAGCACGGCCTCCTCGGTGGCCTCGCCGACCACAAGCTCGACGCCGGGCACGAGGTGCGCAGGGTTGCTCCAGTGGACCACGAGGAACCGCTCCGGCCGCTCGACCGCCGAGGCCATCAGCCGGACCGGGATCGTCGAGGTGTTGGAACCGATGATGGCATCGGGGCGCGCGGCCGCCGAGATCCGCGCCAGCACGTCCCGCTTGATCTCCAGGACCTCAGGGACCACCTCTTCGACGAAGTCGGCATCCCGCACCGCCTCCTCGAGCGTGGCCGCAGCGGTGAGGTTCGCCTCGACCGCCTCGGTGGTGCCGGCCGGCAGCAGCCCGGCCTCGACATCGCGAGCGACGTCACGCAGGGCCCGCTGGCGGCCGGCCTCGGCCAGCTCCGGCGACGCGTCGGTCACGGTCACCGTGACACCCGCCGCGGCGAGCCGCTGCGCGATGCCCGTGCCCATGTAGCCGGCGCCGATGACGGCGACCCGCTCGATCCTGTTGATCATCCGTTGTGCTCTCTCTTCGGTGGGTGAGCCACACTCATCTGACAAGTTCGTCCACCGTATCGCTCTGCGGCGACACCCGCCAGCCCAATCTTGCGGCACCGGAGGGATCGCCACGGGACACTCATCAGCACAGTGAGGTCCATCGCCATCGATTCTCTGGCACCATGTGGGGATGCCGGCCACCCCCACGCACCCCGAGCGCACGCCACCGCGCACGGCCTCCGACGCGGTCGTGGCACATCTGGAAGACCTGATCTTCGACCGCACCTACGAGGCGGGCGACTCGCTGCCGTCGGAGGCCGAGCTCTCCGCGCAGCTCCAGGTGAGCCGGCTGACCGTGCGCGAGGGGGTGCGCTCGCTGGCGGCCCGCGGCCTCGTCGAGGTCAGTCACGGCCGGCGCCCGGTCGTCGTCGCGACGAACGCGAGCCAGCTGCGGGACTTCTTCTCGTCGTCGGTCCGCCGCGACGCCGGTGGGCTGCTCGAGCTCCTCGAGGTGCGCCTCGCCATCGAGGTCCATGCCGCTGAGCTCGCCGCTCGCAACGCCACCCAGCCGCAGATCGAGAGCCTCGAGGCGGCGCTGCAGGCCATGACCGACGCTGCCGACGACGACTCCTTCACCGCCGCCGACATGCGCTTCCATCACGGCATCACCGAAGCGAGCGGCAACCGGATGATCAGCCTGCTCGTCGAGGGCATGGCCGACCCGCTCAAGGTCGGCCGGCTGAAGAGCCTGCACGGATACCTCCAGGGAAGTCCGGACCTCGGCGATCTCCTCGAGGAGCATCGCTTGATCTTGGCGAAGATCGCGGCCCGCGATGCCCCCGGTGCTGCCCGTGCCATGCGCAAGCACCTCGCCACCACCCGCCGCGACCTCCTCCGCGCCTTCTCGGGCTGAGCCCTCCGGTCGCCCCTGGTCGCCGAGTTCGGTCCACATCGTCGAGCTCGTCGGGTACGCCCGACGACCTCGACGGTGGGCAACGAACTCAGCGGACCTGGGCGCCTGCCACCGGTGCGCACCGTCGCGCAGCCACCAGGGCGGCTAGTGCATGTACATCCCGCCGTCGACGTTCAGGGTGTGACCGGTGATGTAGCCGGAATCGGCACCGAGCAGGAAAGCGATGGCGCCGGCGATGTCCTCGACCGTGCCGACGCGGCCGACCAGCAGATCCGCCGCCATGATCGCCTTGCGCTCCTCGGTGAGGGTGCCGCCCATGATGTCGGTGTCGATCGGGCCGGGGGCGATCGCGTTGACGGTGATCCCGTGCGGCCCGAGCTCACGCGCCAACGAGCGCGTCAGCCCGATCACGCCGGCCTTCGCCACCGAGTACGGCGTCTTGGAGTACGTCCCACCGCCACGCTGTGCCGAGACCGAGCTGATCGAGACGATGCGCCCGATGCCGGTGCGCACCATCGACTCGGCCGCCCGGTGGGTGACGTGATGGACGCCGTCAAGGTTGATCCGCATCACGCGCCGCCACTCACCCTCGGGCAGCTCGAGGTACGGGTCCGGTGAGCTGACGCCCGCCACGTTCGCGAGCCCGACGATCGGCGGCAGCCCCCGCTCGAGCTCGTCGATGGCAGATCTCACAGCCGGCTCGTCTCCCACGTCCACGCCGACGCCCGCCGCCTCGACACCGTGCTCGACCCTCAGCGCCGAGGCCAGGTCCGAGACGGCGTCACCGTCGATGTCGAGCAGCCCGATCGACCAACCCTCGCGGGCCAGCCTCGCTGCCGCAGCACGTCCGATGCCGCGCAACGATGCGGCACCGGTGATGATCACGGTGCGCTCTCCTGGAAAGGTGTCCATCCGCCGTCCTCCGCCTTCTCGATCCGTCAGTACGTGTAGTCGGTGCCGCGCTGCCAGTCCGCGAACTCCCAGTCCGCGCGGCTGACGTCGATGCCGTCACCGGACGCGTCGTCGATCGCGGCATCGAGCGCGGCCGAGAAGGCGTCACTGAGCTTGACGAGCTCGGCCCGGACATCGGTGATGTCGCCGCCCAGGTAGCCCTGGACGATCGCACCGAGGTCGGTCGACGGCGGGGTCTGGCGTGCCTGCACCTCCGTCACCTCGATCTTGCGAACCTGGGGCTGGGGGGCGCGGAAGACGCGCTTCTTGAAGTCCTCCACGAGCCAGGCATAGGCGTCGATCACGTCGGCCTCAGCCACGATGTCGAGGTTCAGGGGCGGCTGGTCCATCGCCGTGGCGAGCGCCGCCTGGTAGTCGTCCTGGGTGAAGGTCTCGATGATCTGGCTGGCCATCTCGGCGTCCGAGGTCGAGCCCGCGACGAACCAGGTGGGCGCGGGCGCCCCCCGCGTGATCACGAGCTCCTCGCCCTCGGGCGTCAGCTCACCGGACGTGGCCATCCGCTCCACGTGCTCGGCGTTCAGGGCACGCACGCCGCCGGGCGACCAGGGGCCGTCGATGAAGAAGCCGATCTCGCCGGCGGCCCAGCGGCCGCGGGCGTCGGGCACCTGGAACGAGTTCGTCCCGGGCAGCAACCACCCGTTGTCCGAGATCTCCTTGAGCAGCTCGATCGCGTTGAGGTAGGAGTCGTGGTGGTACTCGTACTCCCCGGTGTCGTACCGCAGGCCCTGCCAGCCCGGGAAGCCACCGGCCTGCGCGAGATCGTCCACCTGGTCGCGCGTGCGGCCGGCGGCGCCCAGGGCGAGCGTCATCGGGGCGTAGGTTCCGTCGTCGGCGATCATCTTGAGCGCCGCGAGGAGCTCGTCGTAGCTCTTGGGCCCCTCGAACCCGATCTCCTCGGCGATCACCGAGTTGAACCAGGTGCAGCCCCAGTACTGCCGGTCCGAAAGGGCGGGCAGCCCGTAGATCTCGCCGTCGAGCCTGGTGATGCCGTCGGTGAACGCATCCTCGGGGAGCCGTGCGAGCGCCTCGTCCGAGAGCGTGATCGGGCTCAGCCAGCCGGCCTCGACCAGGGCTGGCAGGGGCAGTCCCACCACGTTCGAGTAGATGTCCGGGAGCGAGTTCGCCTGGTTCGCGAGCTGCAGGGCCTCGGTGGCCTTGCCCGGTTCGTTGTAGGAGTACTCGATCGTGATGCCGAGCCGCTCGGCCTCATCGGCCGCCCACTGCGCGTGCAGGTCCTGCAGGCCACCGAAGTGGTCCCACCAGGTGAACGTGCCACCTTCACCGCCACCGCCGCCACCACCGGTGCCGCCGGGGTTCGGCGGTGCGCTCTCACCCCCGCATGCAGCGAGCATGCCGGTGAGTCCTGCCAGTCCGACGCCGCCCATGAAGTGGCGGCGATTGATGCGGGTCATGTCGTTCTCCTCGTTGAGTGTCGATAGTTGATGGATGTGGCGGCGTCAGGACTTGACGGCGCCGGCGATGCCTTCGACGAAATAGCGCTGCATGAAGGCGTAGAGCACGACGATCGGCAGCATGGAGATCACGCCGGCGGCGGCCATGCCCGGCCAGTCGGTGGAGTTCTCGCCCACGAACGCCTGCATGCCCACGCTCACGGTGCGCAGTGCCGGGTTGCTGAAGGAGAACACCAACGGCAGGAAGAACGCGTTCCAGGTGAACAGGAACGTGAGGATGGCTACCGTGGCGGTCACCGGCATCGACAACGGCAGCATGATCCGCATGAACGTGCGGAAGAACCCCGCGCCGTCGACGATCGCCGCCTCCTCGAGCTCGGCCGGCAACCCGCGGAAGTAGCCCGCGTAGATGAGGATCGACGCCACGTTGGCGCCACCGGCGAGCGCGAGGATCATGCCGCTGTGGTCGTCGAGGATGCCGAGCTCGAGGGAGAGCTTGACGATCGGGATGATCGTGTACCCGGTGGGCACGAAGAGCGTGGCGACCAGGATGCCGATGATCACCCGCGACCCCGGGAACTTGTACCGGCCGAGCACGTAGCCCGCGAGGGCGCAGCGGATCACCACGATGACGACCGTCGCCACCGTGACGATCACGGTGTTGAGCAGGTAGACCTTGAAGTTCCCGTCGCCCCAGGCGCGTGAGTAGTTCTCCCACTGGACCATCTCGGGGATGAGGTCGAGGCCCCCGGAGAAGACCTCGCCCGAGGTCTTCAACGACGCGGAGGCCATCCACAGGAACGGATAGATCCACACGAAGGCCACGAACGCGAGCACGGCTGCACCCAGCCACCAGCCCACCCGCCGTGGTGACCTCAGGTGGGACCGGGTCGCCGTCGTCGTGCTCATGAGCGGTTCCCCCAACGTCGAGAGGCCACCGTGGCCCAGGCCTGCATCAGCACGACCACCAGGACCAGCAGTCCGAACAGCACGGCGGCTGCCGAGGCGTGCCCGAGCTGCGGGATCGAGGCCGCGAACGCGAACCGGTAGATGTAGATCTCCACGATCTCGGTGCTGTAGAACGGACCACCCGCAGTCATCGTCTGCATGAGGTCGAAGGCGTGGAAGCAGTCCTCGATCGTGAGCACCGAGATGATCAGCAGGAACGGGATCAGCATCGGGAGCGTGATGTAGCGGAACACCCCGAGCGGGCCCGCGCCGTCGATCCGGGCCGCCTCGTACAGGTCCCTCGGGATCGTCTGCAGCGCTGCGAGCCAGTAGATCAGCGTGATGCCGAAGAACTTCCACACGTAGACCACGCCCGCCGTCATCAGCGCGGTGTCCGAGGACCCGAGCAGGTCGACCGGGCCAGCACCGAACAGGTCGAGCACTCCCGCTATCGGCCCGCTCGCCGGGTCGAAGATGAAGCGCATCACCACGCCCACGATCGCCGTCGTCGTCACCACCGGGATGAAGTACACGGTGCGGAAGAAACCGGTGAAGGGAAGCTTCGGCGAGTTGAGCAGGATGGCCAGTGCGAACGCACCGAACACCCGCAGCGGTGCCACGATCAGCATGAAGATGAGCGTGACCTTCACCGAGTTCCAGAACTGCGGGTCGGCGAAGACCTTCTCGTAGTTGGCCACGCCCACGAACTCCTGGTCCGCGGTGAAGCCGTTCCACTCCACCAGCGAGTACCAGTAGCTGGCCACCATCGGGTAGAGCGTGTACATCCCGTACAGCACGAACGTGGGCAGCAGGAACGCGTAGATCCACAGGTTCCTGCGGCGCTCCCGGGCCCGTTGCCCGGGGCGTTGATCGGCGCGGCGCGAGCGCCCGCGGACAGGGGCTGCGGACTTCCCGGTCGCCGCATCGGCGATCAAGGACGGACTCGCCATCGAGCTTCCTCCTTGGGTCTGGTCAGCGGATCTGGGACAACGCGAAGGTGCGGGGGTCGTTGCCGATGCGCGTCCCGGCCTCGAGACCGTCGACGGCGGTGATCTCCTCCGCCGACAGCTCCACCCCCGCGAGGGCAGCGTTCTCGACCATGCGTTCGCGAGAGACGGTCTTCGGGATCACCACGCGGCCCTGGTGCACGTGCCAGGCCAGCACCACCTGCGCCGGACTCAGTCCGTGCGCCGTCCCGATCTGCTGGACGACCTCGCTGTCCAGCGCTGCACCCTGACCGAGTGGTGAGTACGCCTCGACGGCGATCGCGAGCCTTGCGCACTCGGCGATCACCTCGCGCTGCTGGAACGCCGGGTGGACCTCGATCTGGTTCACCGCAGGCAGGTGGGAGGCGAACATCTCGAGCTCACGCAGGTGCTCCGCCAGGAAGTTCGAGACGCCGATCGCCCGCACCCGGCCCTCCTCGAGCAGCTTCTCCAGCGCCCGCCAGCTGTCCTGCCAGAGCCCCGCAGCCGGGTTCGGCCAGTGGATGAGGTACAGGTCGAGCGCGTCGATGCCGAGCCGTTCGAGCGTGTCGTCGTAGGCGCGCAGCGTCGCGTCGTAGCCCTGGTCGCCGTTGCGGAGCTTGCTGGTGACGAACACCTCCTGCCGGGGCAGGGCTGCGGCCCGGAGCGCCGCGCCGACACCGGACTCGTTGACGTACGCCGCAGCGGTGTCCACGTGCCGATAGCCGACGGCGAGCGCCTCCTCCACCACCCGCTGCGCCTCGTCCGGCGGCACCTGGAACACGCCGAGCCCGACCTGCGGGATCTCGACGCCACCCGGCAGCGTCACCGTGGTGTGGAGGTGAGCCATCAGGCTCGCTCCAGCGTGAGCAGCGAGACCGAGGGGAGCGGCAGGCTGACGGTGAGCTCGACCGTGCCGCCGGAGGCGGTGACCCGCTGCTCGGGCTCGAGCTCCTCGAGCCCCTGCCGGGACCTGATCTGCGTGAGCTGCTCGTCGGAGGGGACCTGCGGCGAGCCGAGCGAGCGCCAGATCGTGTGCGAGTTGCTGTGGTCCGCGTCGATCCGGCGGTGCCGCAGCACGTGCTCGCCGTCGGCGAGCCCGGCGATCGAGATGCTCACCGTGGTGGGCTCGTCGTCGGTCTGGTACTGGTCGTCGGTGTGACGCCACACGAGCACGGAGACGGCGGCGTCCTCGCCCGTGCCGTTGCGGGAGGCCAGCACGTCGACCTCCTCGGGCATGCTCGCACCGGTGGCGATCGCGTCGTCGAGCGCGCTGACCGGGTGCGCCGCGTCCGAGGTCGCCTCGATCCGGTTCGAGCCCAGCTCGGCCAGTGCCCGGTAGGCGTTGAGCAGTGGCTTCTCGATGCCGCCCGCCGTCAGGAACGCGCGCGTGCCCTCGAAGAAGCGCTCGCCCTCGAAGTACCAGCTCCAGGAGGTGGCCTGCTCAACCTGTACCGTCTCGGCCTCGTTGAGGTCGAGCAGCTTCTTCATCAGCTTCACCTGGAACACCGGGTAGTACTCGGTGTTCTGGAACGCGAAGTTCGCGTTGTCGTAGAAGCCGTAGTGGGCGGGGACGCCCGCGTCGCACTCGTCGACGATCGCGGGGAGCCCGTGGTACGCCTCGAACTCGGCGACCACGCGCAGCAGCCGGCGGACCTCGAACAGCATCTTGTGCGCCGAGGGGTTCTGCTTGGCCGACGCCTCGCCACCGGTGGGCCCGTACTCGCGCCAGGGTCGGAAGGCCGATCCCTTGGTGTGGAAGGACACGAAGTCGATCGGGTCTGCCTCGGCGAGCGTGTGCGCGAGGAAGCCGCGCATGAACTCGACGCCGCCGCCGGTCACGGCGGGCCCGCCCACCTTGGCGTCGGCGATCACTGAGCGCACCGCTCGCGCCGTGACCGAGTACAGCTCGTAGAACTGCTCGGGGGTGCCGCGCCAGTAGAAGATGTCCGGCTCGTTCCACAGCTCCCAGAGCCAGGTACGGACCTCGTCGATCCCGTAGCGCTCCACGCAGTGCTGCGCGTGCGCGGCCACGAGACCGCCCCAGCGCTCGTAGTCCTTGGGCGGGTAGGACCAGGCCCCGTGCTCGTAGGCCGAGTACGTCGTCGGGCTCGCGGGCACCGTGAAGTCGGCAGCCTCGTCCGGGAGCAGCTCACGGGGGGTGAAGGCCAGCTCGACCAGCACGTGGTGGCCCGCCTCGACGATCGCGTCGTAGGTCTGGTCGACGATCGTGAAGTCGTAGTAGGGGTTGCCCTCGGCGTCCTCGTGGTAGACGTTGCCGTTGCCCCAGTGGGGGATGCCGAAGCCGTTGCCCGAGCAGAAGACGTAGTGCGGCCGGATGTGATAGCCGGTCTCGGTCATCTCGCCGAAGGTGTGGAGCAGGTTCCGACCGGTCGGGGTGTAGGTCCAGTTGATCTCGTCGAAGCCGACGCTCTCCCACATCCGGGTCAGAGGGCCACGGTCGAGGCTCGCGTCGACCGTCACCCGCGCGCTGCGGACGTGCGGAGCGTCAGGGTCGCTCGGCGCCGCGTGCGGGAAGGGGTGCTTGCGGTCGTTCGCGATGCCGGGGTTGTGGGCCATCAGGGTCACGGTGGTCCTCTCCTTCGAGGGTTGAGCTCCAGCGGGATGCAGCATGCGAGCGTTAACATTCCACTCCCGTTGCAGATTGTCAACAGTCTGGTGTTATCGATCTGCACATTGGGTCTAGGCTGACCCCACGCCCCGCCGCACGGGTGGGCGCACCGAGCAACGACGAACCACTCGAGACACGGAGGGGGAGGGCTCGACGATGGAGCCTGTGAGCAGCAACGTGGCCGGTCCGCCGCGCACATCGCTGTCGGAGTACGTGGTGCAGGTCCTGCGCGAGCGACTGGCGACCGGGCAGCTGGCTCCGGGAGAGCACCTGCGCGAGACCGAGCTGGCCGACGAGCTCGACGTCAGTCGTGGCCCCGTCCGCGAGGCGCTGGCGATGCTCGAGGCCGAGGGCGCGATCGAGATCCGCCGCCACCGCGGCGCGTTCGTCTCCGTGCTCACCAGCGAGGACGTCGACGAGGTGCACACCCTGCGGGAGGCCATCGAGGTCCTCGCCGCCGAGCGCGCCGCCACCCGCATGAGCGAGGAGCACATCGCCGAGCTCGATCGCATCCTCGCCGCGATGAAGGTCACCTCCGGCTCGGTGGAGCCACAGGAGGCGGTGCGCCTCGACCTGTCGTTCCACGACGTCATGTACGACGCGGCCGACCACGTGCGGCTGCGACGCGTGTGGCGGTCGATACGCAGCCAGGTGTCGTTCTTCCTCTACACCCGCAACGTCAACTTCCCGGACTTCCCCACGGTCGGGTTCCCCGAGCACAAGGAGCTGCGCGACGCTCTCTGCTCGGGCGACCCCGCCCACGCGCGCTCAGCCGCCGCCGAGCACCTCAGCGGCGCCTACACCCGCCTGTCCCAGCTCGACCTCCCGAGCCGCCGAGAGGCGACCCGACGGCGTCGGGCCAGTTCCTGAGAGGCATCAGCCTCGTCCGTGCTGCCGTAGCAGCTGCGCGGCGGGCTGCTACCGACGAACCTCGACCACGCGGGTGACATCGCCATCGTCGTACAGATCGATGTCGTGGACCTCGACGGAGGTCACGCCGAAGTTCCGCAGGGTCTTGCCGGCCTTGGTGACCTCCTCGGTGGCGCGCTGCCCCTTCATCGCCAGCAGCACACCGCCGAGGCGCACGAGCGGGAGCGTCCACCGCGCGAGCTTGTCGAGCGCAGCCACGGCGCGTGCGGTCGCGGCATCGGCGAGGATCTCGCCCTGCATGTCCTCGGCGCGGACCGCGTGCACGACGACGTTCTCGAGCTCCAGCCGCTCGCTCACCTCGGTGAGCCAGGCCACCCGCCGCTGCATCGGCTCCAGCAGGTGAACCTGCAGATCGGGCCGCATCAGCGCGAGCACGAGCCCGGGCAGTCCCGCACCGGACCCCACGTCCACGAGCGACCCGGACGCGGGCAGGTACGGCGCCACCGCGGCGCTGTTCACCACGTGGCGGCGCCACAGCCGCGGCAGCTCGCGCGGCCCGATCAGGCCACGGAGCTCGCCCTCGGCGGCGAGCATCCTCGCGAAGGACGCTGCGCCGTCGAACCCTCGCCCGAGGATCTCGCGGCTGCGGTCGTCGTGCTCGACGACGTCAGTCGGCTCGGGCACCTCGCCTGACGACAACGAGGTCAGGAACCGGCGCGGATGACCACGCGACGGTTCGGCTCGACACCCTCGGAGTCGCTCACGAGTCCGGCGGCCGCGACGGCGTCGTGGACGACCTTGCGCTCGAACGGGTTCATGGCCTCGAGACTGACGTCCTGCTTGCTGGTCTGCACCTGCGCGATCGCCTCCTTGGCGAGCTCGGTCAGCGCGTTGCGGCGGGCCTGGCGGTGGCCGGCGATGTCGAGCATGAGACGGGACCGGTCGCCGGTACGGGCCTGCACCGCGAGCCGGGTCAGCTCCTGCAGCGCGTCGAGGACCTCGCCCTCGTCGCCCACGAGTCGGCGAAGGCCACGCCCGCCGTCCTCCTCGCTGACGATCTCGACCGCCGCACGGCCGTGGTCCACGTCGATGTCGATGTCGCCGTCGATGTCGGCGATGTCGAGCAGCTCCTCGAGGTAGTCGGCGGCGATGTCGCCCTCGGCGTCGAGGTGGCTGGTGTCCTCGCCGTCCTGCTTCCGGGGCTCGACGGCGGTGGCTTCGGCGGTCGCTGCGCCGGGGTCGGTCTCGGTCATCTGCGTGCTCACTTCTTCGGCTTCTTGGGCTTCTTCTTGCCCGTGGGTGGCTTGGGGGTCGAGGGCTTGTCCTCGAGCGGCGCGTCCTCGACGGCGTCCTTCTCGACGGGCTCGTCCTCAGGCTCAGGTGCGGTACCGGATGCGGGCTCCGGGTTGCTGGCGAGCTGCCCGCCGGGGCGGCGCTTGCTGCGCGGCGCCTTCTTCGGCTGCACGCGCTGACCGGGGGTCGGCTTCTCGTCCTCGAGCACGTCCGAGCCGGCGGTTCCCGCATCCTCGAGGGCGGGCGCGCCGCCGCGCTTGCGGGCGGCCTTGCGGGCCTTGCGCTCCTCGTACATGCGCGCGGCCTCGGAACCCGGCGTCGGGTTGTTGTGGATGACCCACCACTGCTGGCCCATCGACCAGATGTTGGAGGTGGTCCAGTAGATCAGCACACCGATGGGGAAGTTCACGCCGGAGAACGCGAACACCAGCGGCAGGATGTACATGAGGATCCGCTGCTGCCGCGCCATCGGGTTGTCGAGCGCCGACTGCGGCATGTTCTTCATCGTCAGCTGACGCTGCGTGAACAGCGTCGACGCCGACATCAGCACCACGAGGACCGCACAGATGATCTTGACGCTGGTCGTGGTGTCGGGCGTCAGGAAGGTGTCGGACAGGCGGGCGCCGAAGATCGTGGACTGCTCGATCTGGACCGCGATCTCCTGGGTCAGCGGGCCGATCGAGTCACGATCGCCGTACTCGCCCCGGGAGAGCGGACCGAGCGAGTAGAGCACCCGGAACAGCGCGAAGAAGATCGGCATCTGTGCCAGCAGCGGCAGACAGGACGCGAACGGCGAGGTGCCGTGGTCCTTGTAGATCGCCATCATCTCTTGCTGCATGGCCTGGCGCGAGGCGGGGTCGGTCTTGCCCTTGTACTTCTTCTGCAGCTTCTGGATCTCGGGCTGCACGAGCTGCATGCCGCGCGAGGCCTTGATCTGCCGCACGAATAGCGGGATCAGCAGGACGCGGATGACGACCACCAGCAGGACGATCGAGAGCAGCCAGCTCGCTCCGCTGTCGCCGGGCAGGCCCAGGAACGTGAGCACGTTGTGGGCGCCGTACATGATCCAGGCCACCACCCACATCAGGGGGTAGAGGATCCCGTCAAACCAGTCCATGAGGTCTTTTCGTCGTGGTGGTGAGCGCGCTCAGGCCTGGGCCCCGCGCGAGGTCCGACCACCGAGGGTACGGCCTTTCGCCGTGCCCTCGGTCGTGTGGTGGTGCATCTCCGCCTTGTCATGACGGGGCGGCACGTGGTCCACGCCGCCGAGCGACCACGGGTTGCAGCGCAGTACCCGCCACACCGCGAGCCCGGTTCCGCGGATCGCGCCATGCGTGCGGAGCGCGCCGATCGCGTAGGCCGAGCAGCTCGGGTAGTACCGGCATCGTGGTGCGAACCACGGCGAGACGATCAGCTGGTAGCCGCGCACCGCACCGGCCAGCAGCCGAGCAGCGATCCCGGGCCTGGGCTCGTCGCTCATGCCCGGCTCCGCTGCGCTCGCCTCGTGGCCACGTCCATCGAACGGTCGACGGCGTCGCGGAGTTCCGCATGACTGGCGCGCTGGGCAGCAGGAAGGGCACGGACCACGGCGAGTGCGCCGTCGGGAATCTCGCTCAGCCTGTGGCTGACGATCTCGCGCAGGCGACGCTTGACCAGGTTCCGCTGGACGGCGTTCCCGACCGCCTTGGAGACGACGAAACCCACCCGCGCCGGTTCGGCGGGGGTGGGATCGGTCTGCTCGGGGTCGGCCAGCAGCAGGTGCACCACCAGGTGGTGCCCTCCGGCCCGACTACCCGATCGGATGGTCCGGGCGAAGTCGCCGCTGTGCCGCATCCGGTGCCGCGCCGGCAGCACCGGTACCGCTCAGGCGGAGATCTCGGCGCGGCCCTTGCGGCGGCGCGCAGCGAGGATGGCGCGGCCCGCGCGGGTGCGCATGCGGAGACGGAAGCCGTGCACCTTGGCGCGCTTGCGGTTGTTCGGCTGGAAAGTCCGCTTGGTCACGAGGATCTCCGTGTTGCTCGGGTGGCCGCCGGCAGCCTGGAATGGACTGACCGGCGAAAGGTCTGGATCGGCGTCGTGCGGCGGGCCGAGCGCTGTGACTGGAAGACTCTCTCCAGGACACGGCGGGCACCGGCCGCCCGGCACACAACCGCACAAGGATAGGTGACGTCGGGGAACACGGTCAAACGCGACGCGGTGCGTGCGCTGAGAGACGCGTCACCTGTCGCCCAGGACCCTTGCCGGCGCACCACCGGCCACCGAGTTCGGTGCTCCCCGTCGAGTTCGTGGGGAGCACCCACCGAAGTGGACGGTCTGCGACGAACTCGGCGCCGGGGGATCGCGCTCGGGGCAGATCCCGTGACCGGACCGGGACATGTGGACAACCGACCGGCGTTAGCATGGCGGCTCAGCACTCGTGAGAGGCACTCACCAGCGCTGAACCTGCTGTGGAGCACTTCCCACAGTCTGTGGATAGTGTTGTGGAACCCGTGTTCACAACCGCGATCGAGGGTGGGCCGGTTGTCTCAGGAACCAGTGGATTCCGAAGCGCTTGCGCAGGGCTGGGGCCGCGCGGTCGACATTCTCCAGGACCGCGGCGAGGTCACCGGTGCGCAGCTCGGCTTCATCCGCCTGACCAAGCCGCTCGGTGTCATCGACGACACCATCCTGCTGGCCGTGCCGAGCGAGTTCGCCAAGGAGTTCATCGAGACCCGAGCGCGCGAGTCGATCACCTCGGCGCTCTCGGACGCACTGATCCGCAACGTCAAGGTCGCCGTCACGGTGGATCCCTCGCTCGAGGACAACGCGCCGCTGGAGATCCCGGTGACGCCGCCCGAGCCGCCGCTGCGCGAGAAGCGACCGGAGCCTCCGCGGATCGAGAACCGGTTCGAGCCCGGCGCGAACCGGATCGATGGCGTGGGCGTCGACCCCAACGCCCGCCTGAACTCGAACTACACGTTCGACACGTTCGTGATCGGCTCCTCGAACCGCTTCGCGCACGCGGCCGCGACCGCGGTGGCCGAGGCACCCGCGAAGGCGTACAACCCGCTGTTCATCTACGGGCAGTCCGGGTTGGGCAAGACGCATCTGCTGCACGCGATCGGGCACTACGCCATGAACCTCTACCCGGGCGTGCGGGTGCGGTACGTGAACTCGGAGGAGTTCACCAACGACTTCATCAACTCGATCCGCGACGACAAGGCCGAGGCGTTCCAGCGGCGCTACCGCGAGGTCGATGTCCTCCTCATCGATGACATCCAGTTCCTGCAGGGCAAGGAACAGACGATGGAGGAGTTCTTCCACACGTTCAACACCCTGCACAACGACCGCAAGCAGGTCGTGATCACCTCCGACCAGCCCCCGAAGGCCCTCGACGGGTTCCACGACCGGATGCGTTCACGCTTCGAGTGGGGTCTGCTCACCGACGTCAAGCCGCCGGACCTCGAGACCCGCATCGCGATCCTCCGCAAGAAGGAGGGTGCCGAGGAGCTGCAGACGCCGCCCGAGGTGCTCGAGTACATCGCCTCGAAGATCTCCAGCAACATCCGCGAGCTCGAGGGCGCGCTGATCCGCGTGACGGCGTTCGCCAACCTCAACCAGCAGCTGGTGGACCTGGCGCTCGCGGAGATGGTGCTCAAGGACCTCATCACCGACAACGAGGGCGCCGAGATCACGCCATCGGTCATCATGGGACAGACGGCGAACTACTTCGGCGTCACGATCGAGGCGCTGTGCAGCGCCGACCGGTCCCGGGTGCTCGTGAACGCCCGCCAGATCGCCATGTATCTGTGTCGCGAGCTCACCGAGCTGTCGCTGCCCAAGATCGGCCAGCTCTTCGGCGGCCGCGACCACACCACCGTGATGCACGCGAACCGCAAGATCCGCCAGCAGATGGCCGAGCGGCGCACCACCTTCAACCAGGTCACCGAGCTCACGAACCGGATCAAGCAGCAGCAGCGCGCCTGACCCCGGTGCGGCAGCACCAGCGACGTCTCGCCCCGTCGCTCGGCCTTGGCCCCGAAAGCGCCGAGTTCGTTCCGTACGGAACCTGTCAACCTGTCTGGAGTCGGTCGTCGGTGGTGGGGTGGTTGATGGCGACTTGTGCCATCGGGGTGTGGATGACGGGTCGGGCTCGGAATCGTTCGGGGTGGGCCTGGTAGAGGTGTCCC